>NZ_CP050145.1:2530588-5061177 GCF_016767715.1 Mycobacteroides chelonae
GTATGCGGGCACCGATCCTTCGAGGACATCGCGCTGGCTCCGGTAGGACAGCTTGAACTTGTGTACTTGGTAGCCGGCCAGGGCGGCGGCCAATTCGTCCAGCAGTTCCTTGCGTGTCTTGCCTTGCAGAATGGCGTCGGAATCCTGGTACTGCAACAGCGCCCGCGACATCGTGTAGACCAGGTGCTCCCGGGTGCTCTGCCAATCATCAAGCAGGGCTTGGCCTCTGACTGACCCGGTGGCCGCCACATGCCATTGCAGCAGGATGCGGGCTGCGGCCTCGTGGAACGGGGCATCGGTCACGGGCAGTACCAGCACCGAGTCGCTGCTGACCTTCGAGGGCAGTTCGCCGTGCGGGTCGTACTGGTACAGGAAGCCGCCGCTCATCCCGTTCGCCACGCCCTTGCCGAATCCGCCGATGTTGAGCACGGCACCATTGGTCATGTATTCACAAAGGAATTCGCCGACGCCCTCGACCACTGCCGTTGCACCCGAGTTCCGAACCGCGAAGCGGTCCCCGGCCTGGCCTTCTACGAACAGGCGTCCCCCCGAAGCACCGAAGAGGGCGAAGTTTCCGATCAGGACGTTGCCGCCCGGCGCCTCCGAACCACCGCCGGGTGAGCGCACGGTGATCGTGCCGCCGCAGGCGCTCTTACCGACTCCATCGTTGCAGGTGCCCGTGTGCATCAGCATCATGCCGTCGTTGCAGAACACGCCGTAGCTCTGGCCTGCCGAGCCCGTTGTGGTGATCGAGACACTCTCGGGTAGCAAGTAACGACGGCCACGTTCGTCAACGGCGACCGCGGATCCTTCTGCCCCTTGATAGTTGAGCATCCGCTCGATATCGATCGCGAGCTGACCGCCGACGCTCTTGTTCTGGTTGGTCAGCTGTCTGGGTGGCAGTACCGTGCCGTCGAGGTCGAGCTGCTCGGTGAACGCGTCGTCCACGGAGTAGTCCTTCTCCATGTACACCGGATTCTGGACGACGAATTCCTCTGCCACCGCAAGCATGCGGCGCAGATCGAGGGTGCCGATGCTCGACGGGTGATCCAGCAGATGCAGGAGGTCGCTGCGACCGCGCGCTTCACGCAGCGTCCGCAGGCCGAGCGTCGCCAGCAGCTCCCGCACTTCGTGCGCGATGTTCAGCAGATACTGGGCAAGTGCCCGAGGATCACCCTCGAAGACCTCGGCGTTGGTCGTCAGCCCGGCCGGACATTTGATGTTGCAGTTCTTGGCCATGACGCACTTGAGCATCATCAGGGCGGTGGTCCCGAACTCGAAACTGTCCGCCCCCAGCAGCGCTGACTTGATGACGTCGCTGGCGGTCTGATGCGCGCCCGAGCAGCGGAGCACAACCTTCTGCCGGATTCCATTGGCGCACAAAGCCTGATGCACTTCGGCCACACCGATTTCCGCCGAGCGGCCCGCATACTTGAGGCTTGTCACGGCCGCCGCTCCGGTGCCACCGGTGTTGCCCGCGACATTGATGACATCGGCGCCGGCCTTGGCAACACCCACGGCAATCGTGCCGATGCCCTCCGAAGAAACCAGTTTCACGATCACCCGGACACGGGCCGCCTTGCAATCGTGGATCAGCTGCGCGAGGTCCTCGATCGAGTACGTGTCGTGATGGGGCGGAGGAGAGACGAGTTCGACACCCGGGGTTCCTCCGCGCGCCGCGGCGATCTGGACGGTTACTTTCGGCGCTGGAAGTTGGCCGCCTTCACCGGGTTTGGCGCCCTGCCCGATCTTGATCTCCAGCTCCTGGAGCATCGGGTCGGCAAGGTATCCCGCCCACACTCCGAAGCGCCCGGAGGCGAACTGCTTGATGCGGGAGCCGCGGATGGTGCCGTAACGGCTGATGTGTTCGCCGCCCTCGCCGCAGTTGGAGAGTCCGCCAACCAAGTTGGTTCCGTGGGCCACGGCCTCGTGTGCCGGGGCCACCAACGCGCCGTGGCTCATGGCACCCGATGTCAGCGTGGGGGTGATTTCACTGGCCGGTTGCACTGAGGACAGGGAAACCGAATCCGGAGCCGTCCTGATCTTCGTCAGGTAGCTCGCCGCTTGGCCGGTCGCCTTCAGATGCAGCTCGTCGCCGATGATCTCCTGGCTGGTGATGTCAGCGCCGAACCGGACCCGAAGCGAGGCTGCCAGCGCCGCGAGCCGCTCGTGGGTGTGTGAGAGCCGCAGCACGAACTTGCCATCGGATTCCCGGCAGGACAGGCCACGCACCTGAAAGTCGTTGTTTCCGAACCGGGCGAATTGCCCCATTTCCCTGCGGAACTCGTTGGCGGTACGCACGAAATTCACATCGGCGGGCAGCGCCAGTACGTCCCGAAGCGCCGCCGGGCGCCGGGTGCGTTCTGTGTTCATAGCCCGGACAAAACTGCGGTAGCCCGGGGTGATATCGAAACTATCGACAGCGCGCGTGGGCAGCTCGTCAAAGCTGTTGTTGCGGTACGCGCCGTCGTCCAGCCCGAACGCACCCTCGAGTTGGTGCAATGGCAGCAGCCTCAGGTAGGTCGGGTCGGCCATGTCGGGGTTTTCCGGGCGCGCTTCGTCCCCGAATGAGATGGCTTCCTCGGTCATGTCGACGAATCCGCGTACCGCCGTGGTGCCGTACGAGTGGCCCGCGCCCTCGGCTCGCTCCTTGAACAGCCCCAGCAGCGGAACGTCTTTCTCGCCGGTCACCGCCAGTGCACGCGCATGCCAGTCGGCGACAGCTGTTGCGAGAGTGGAGAAACCGACACCGGCGACCGGTGACACGACATTGGGGAAGTATCTGTGCAACACCGGATCAGAGGTATCGAGGTAATTCGGTTCGAAGAACTCGCCGCCGATGTAACTCTCGACGGTACATAGGCCCACGCGGCCCATCGTCTTCATCAGTGACTTCTCGGCCGCCTTGGCGAAATGTTTGAACGCCTTGTCGGCATCGGCCCCGTACTTCTCCTCGGCCCGCATCTGTACGGCCAGCGGGTATACCGCCGACGCGCCGAATCCCAGCACGGCGGCCACGTGGTGCGAGGAACACAGTTGTCCGCTCTCGGCGATCAACGAAACACGCAGCCGTAGGCCCTCTTCGATCAGCCGCTGATTGATGGCGGAGATGACGATGATGAGGGGCATTGCCGCGCGATCACTGGAGACATGGCGGTCGGAGATCACCGCAATGCCGCCGGACTCCCGCGCGAATTGCTCTACCGCATCGCATAGTTCATCGATGGCCCGCACGATCCGTTCGGCGTTGGATGCCGGGTCGGAGAGCTCGATGCGATAGCGCATCCCGAAACGCCGGACCGGGGTGCCCTGCTGCTCGCGGATCTTGAGCATGTCGAGATGGGTCAGGATGGGGGAGGGGACCACGATCTGCGGTGCGGGCTGAGCCCCGCTGTTGGGCTTTGCGCCGAGCGCAACACGCAAGGTCATTCCATCCGCCTCGCGGATGGAATCCAGTGGTGGGTTGGTCACCTGGGCGAACCGCTGCGAGAAGTATTTCGCAACGCCACCTTCCTGATTGGAGAGGGCGTTGATGGCTGCGCCGTAGCCCATCGCGGAAATCTTCTCCTGACCGGTCGCCAGCATCGGATCCATCAGGAACTTGAAGCTTTCCTGGTTGAGTGAGTACGCCACGTACCGCTGGTGACGGTCGAGGTCGCCGTCGTATCGTGCCGGCGAGCCCTGGCCCGCCGGGGGCACGTGGGGCAAGTCCGCGATGTTCACGCGGGCCTGCGCCAGCATGGTGGGGTAATCATGGCGCGCGGCAAGCTTTTCGAGAGCCTCGATGGTTCCGTAGGAACGGCCTTCGGCATGGTCGTAGTAGCGCATGCCGCCGGCCTCGATGCGGCCGCGCTCGATCACGGTGTCGGGGTCGAAGTAGATCTGTCCGGCCTCGGACATCACTCCGAGGTACTCGGCCGTCTCGACCGTGCGTAGTGGCCTGAGCCCAAGCCGGTCCAGGCGCGCACCGATGATGTTGCCGTCCCCGAAGATCAGCGCGGCGGGGCCGTCGTTCTTCTCCTCGTAGAGGCTGAAGTATTCGAGCATCGCCGTCACACCGGGCGAGAGTGTTGTGTCGTTCTCCCATGCGGGCGGCATCATCGCAACGACGGCGGTGACGAGGTCGAGATCGTCCTCAAGCACCCGGCTTTGCAGGGTTTGATCCAGTCGGCAACTGTCCGATTGCCCCACCGGGCGAATAATGGCCCGGTTCCGGGCCAGCGCGATCGCATTCTCGGACAAGCGATTCTTCTTGTCCGTGTTGAGCTCACCGTTGTGCGCCATCAGCCGGAACGGCTGAGCCATGGTCGCATTCGGTGCGGTGTTGGTGGAGAACCTGGTATGGAAGAACATCGAGTGCACTTCCATCCGCGGATCGGACAGGTCGCTGAAGTACGGCACCACTTCGTTGGAGTTCAGGCGCCCTTTGAGGACTTGAGTGTGCGTGCTGAGCGAGAGTGGGTAGAGCCCAAGCAGTTCCGGGCGCGTGTAGGCCACGGCCTCGATCGCCATGAGCGCCTCATGTGTCTTGCGCTCGGAATCGGAACGGAATACCCATTGCCGAATCGGCAGCTGGTACTTCACAGCGGCAGGGCGAATCGCCCCGTTGTCCACTGGCACATCCCGTGTGAGCAGGATCGTGAATCCCTGTGCCCGCAGGGCCTGTTCGATGACCGCCTCGGCCTCGGGGTGGAATGCCGGATCGGTGGGCAAGAAGAAGTTGCCCACCCCGAACTCGCCCGGCAGCAAGTCGGGATCGCCGGTCAGTTCGGAGAAGAAGCGCAAGGACAGGTCCATGTTCACGCCAGCGCCGTCACCAACGCCCTCGGAAGACATTCCTCCTCGGTGCGGCACGGCGCAGAGTGCCTCGTGGAGCTTGCGCACGACATCGTGTGTCTGGATGCCGTCTTTACGGGTCAGGAAGCCGACACCGCAGCTATTTTTCTCCTGGCTCTGGTCATACAGCCCGTTCAGCCGATTCTCCTCACCCAGCGCCGCGCACGGCGTATCCAGCGTGTGACGTTGGGTTTCTCGTTCGTTGAGCGAACCCGCCCTGACCAGCGCTCGGCATGGTCGCGACCTGGCAGACGCCGGTTCCCCGGCCTCCTGGGGTCAGTTAAACCAAGCCTAGCCTAAGTCGATGAGGTCTGATAGTCGGCGGGATATACGTCACACCGAGGATCAGGCCTAGCAAGCGTGCCGACGCTTCGATGGACCGGCCGCCACTTCCCATTATGGGGCAGCGGCGGAAAAATCGCCGCTCAGTAGTTATTGCAGGAGTTGGCGACCTGGTTGATCAGGACGGTGTACTCCTGAACGGCCGGCATGCCCCGTACCTCGTTGACCATCTGCTGGCGCTTCACCTTGGGCGACGCCACGAACTGCTGCAGCCAGGCACCGGCGATCGGATTCGCGTTCACCTGCTGTGCCGCCGCGGGCGACTGCTCGTTCAGTGCCGCCATGATCTGCGGGTATGTGCATGTGGTGTTGACGATGGCCGTCACATCCGGGTCGGCGGACGCGATTCCACCGCCTGCAACCAGCGACAATGCGATCGCGCCAGAACCAACAATCAACTTCGCCGTCAAGGGCATTCTCGTCTACCTTCCACCAGTTCCCCCGACGTCCATATCGACGGTCGGCGAGATTCCGTTACGCACAACGCTAGCAGGATCACGAGAGTCCTTAGTCATGCTATCTACCGGCTGGTGAGCTCCAAATGGAAGCTCCGCCAACACGAATGACACGTCGATGGCGTGATGAAGCCCACTTTTGTATGGCCGAAAGTCACTGGCAGTGGGGATTTTGGCCCATGGCTGCCGCGCCGGGCGGTCAATAGTGTCGGGGAGGAGGAGCAGAGCCGCCCTATCGCATCGGAGGAGCCATGACCGCCACGACACCCAACCCCCACATTCTTGTCGGTATCGACGGATCGACATCGGCGCTCCACGCCCTGACGTGGGCAGGCGCCGAGGCCCAGCAGCGGAATCTGCCGCTGACGCTGGTGCACGCCGTCGATCACAGCAGCTTCGGGCAGGGTTACAACCTGGGGGCGTCGGCGAGCTTCTTTGATCACCTGGACACCGATGGCGCCGAGTTCCTCAGTCAGGCCAAGGACCATGTCTACGCACTGTTCCCGAATGTCGAAGTGTCCACGGTCAAGGCGGCGGGTAAGCCCGTCGCGATCCTCGTGGAGTTGTCCCGGAACGCTGTCATGACGGTGCTCGGGTCCAGCGGGCTCGGCGGATTCACCGGCATGATGGCCGGCTCGGTATCGGTATCGCTGACCGCGAAGGGCCACAGCCCGGTTGTCGTGGTGAGAGAAGCGGCGGGACCTGCAGGGCCGGTTGTCGTGGGAGTCGCCGATTCCGATTCCAGCGACGGCGCGCTTGCGTGGGCGTTCGAGGAGGCCTCGATGCGACACGCCGAGCTGGTGGCGGTGCATGTCTGGAACAACATTCCGCCGGGGTACGTCTACGCCTACACCGCGTGGAGCGCCGTCGATTCGACCACAGAGGAACGGCGCCAGGAACAGATTCTTGCCGAGCGTCTATCCGGCTGGCAGGAGAAGCATCCGGACGTACCGGTCCGGCGCGTTCTCGCGATCGGGCATCCCGCCGACGTCCTGCTCCGCGCGTCCGAGGGCGCGCAGTTGATCGTCACGGGAAGCCGCGGCCGCGGTGACGTCGCGGGATTCTTCCTCGGATCCACCAGCCATGCGCTGATTCACAAGGCTGCTTGCCCGGTGCTGGTGACACCGCGGCCGTAGTCTCGATATGTGACCACCGCGCTGAAGGAATGGAGTGCGGCGGTGCATGCGCTGCTCGACGGCCGACAGCAGATTCTGCTGCGCAAGGGCGGAATTCACGAGAAGCGTTTCACGCTCGCCGATTCCCGGTTCCTGCTCTTCCCGACGATCGTGCACGGCCACGCCGAACGGGTGCGACCGGAACACCATGACGTACTCGAGCGTGCCGCCGCCGATAGCACCGAAACCGACGTAGTGGTGCGAGCCGGGGCCGAGGTTGTCGCCGCAATCGAGGTCACTCGGGCCGAGGCGCTCGAAGAGATTGCGTCGCTGCATATCTGGACAGCCGAATCCATTCGTGAGGACCGCGTGGATTTCCGGCCCAAACACCGGCTGACAGTCTTGGTGGTGCGTGCGTACCCGTTGGTCACGCCTGTGAGAATTCCCCGTGACGACGGGCATGTCGGCTGCACCAGCTGGGTGCAGCTCGAGGTCAACCCGCGGTGGGGCACACCGGTGCACACGGAAGGAACACTTGCCGAGGTCGCTCAGCGGGTCCGCGAGTCTGTAGGTGCGTGAGGGAGCTCGGGGGTTGGTGTCCCACCGATAGCGTCGAGCCATCGCCGGCGTACCGGACCCCACCGGCGGTCGAACACCAGGGCCCGCTGCCGCGCTCGTTCGAGCTTCTCCGGCGAGTAGCGCCACCGCGCCCACGGGGATGTCGGGCGGGCCAGGCGAACCGCCGCCCACCAGGCGATGGGGGCGATGAAAATGCCGATCATCGCGGTGGGGTACTTGCCTTTGAGGGCGGTGAGCGCCACCAGCCCCAGGTGTACCAGCAGCAGCATCACCGCGACCCCGCGAGCGATGGCGATGACGCCGGTCAGGCCATCCACATTGAGCGGCGAGACACCGACCGCAGCCAGACCGATGCAGGCGGTGGCAAGCGTGACCATATCGACCGAAAGCTGACCTTCGTTGGACCAGTAGACGTCCTCCAGATGGAAGATCATCGCGAACTCGTCGAGCACCAGCGATGCGCCGATCCCCACCAGTAGACCGGCGAAGTATGTCCACACCGACAACGGCGGAGAGCCGAGCGCTGTGAACCCCCCGACGATCAACAGGATCACGCCCGGCACGGAATGGTGGATGTGGACGCCGCCACCGGAGATGTTGTGAAACGGGCCCCGCCCGTCACGGATGAGCCGGGTAATGGTGCGCGTCACCACGAAGGTCACCACGAACGCCACGAAGCCGAGCAGCAAGGGACCTTTGTAACCGTCCACCACGTCGTACTGCCACCAGGTATCCAGCCAGGCCACCTTCGGATGTTAGCCGGTCAGAGGTGCGGTACCGGGAAAAGAGAGGGGGAGATCCCCACGGCGTTGCGCGTCAAAGTAAGGTCGCCCTCACCCAGCGCTGGGGAGCAGCCCCGCGCGCGAGTGAGGGAGTGCTGTGACCGCCCAGCCGGATTTTTCGTTGATCGTCGGCTATGGCACCGATATGGGCAACGCCGAGGACGCTGCGATGTCGTTCTCCGAGGCGCTGGAAGAGGCCACCGGAATCAAATCCGAGGCGATCGAGCTCAACCAGATTGATGTCGCGGACTTGCAGTCGGCATCGCATTTCGTCGCGGTGGTGTCGACATTCGGCGATGGCGAGTTCACCGACAACGCACTGCTGTTCTGGGAGGCGATCAGCGCCGAGGCGGCAGGCCGGCTGGAGCACCTGAGTTACGCGGTGCTGGCGCTGGGTGACAGCAGTTACGAGTTCTTCTGCAACGCGGGTCTGCTGCTCGATCAACGTTTGGAGGCGCTCGGCGCGGTGAAGCTCACCGACCGCGTCGATGTGGATGGGCCGTATCTGCAGCCCTCGAAGGAATGGACCACCGACCTCGTCAAGCGCCTGTCCGCGGGCCAGAGCGATGCCTCCACGCCGGCAGCCGTGACCGAGACCCCCACACAGCCCAAACGCGACCGCAACGAACCTGTCGAGGCCCGATTGCTCGTCAACCGGCTGCTCACCACCACCGAATCCGACAAAGAAGTGCGCCACTATGAAGTGGACCTCACCGGCTCCGGAATCTCCTATGAGGCAGGTGATTCGATTGCCGTGCACGCGAGCAACGACCCTGCCCTTGTCGCGGCGATACTTGCCGAACTCGGCGTAGACGCCGATCATCGGGTGACCGGTCACGACGAGCCCCTTGGTGAGCTGCTCTCAGATCACCTGGAGATCCGTACTCCCTCACGCACCCTTCGCGGTCTGGTGGCTACCCGAACAGATGACACTGACGCTGTCGTGGCCCTGGGCGGCGATGTCGTGCCCGCGCCGGGTTCCTGGTTGTACGGGAAAGATGTCCTCGACCTGATCAGGTTGGGGGAGTTGACCGTTGACGAGCTAGTGGACAACTTACGGCCGCTTCAGTTCCGCGACTACTCCATCGCCTCGAGTCCTCTCATCCATCCCGACAGCGTGCACTTGACCGTGGCGACCATCCGGTACACCGATGCCGAACGCACCTATGGCGGAGTGGCATCGACCTTCCTGGCAGATCGTGGACAGACGATGCGGGTGCATCTGCGCCCCAACCACACGTTCCGGCTACCGGCGGCCGACGTACCCATCATCATGGTCGGTCCGGGCACCGGTATTGCTCCGTTCCGCGGTTTCCTGCAGGAGCGGCAGGCCACGGGCGCCTCGGGGCGTTCATGGCTGTTCTTCGGAGACCGGCGCCGCGCCACTAGTTTCCTCTATGGGGAGGAACTACAGGGCTTCGTGGATTCGGGCGCGCTGACCCGCCTCGATCTCGCGTTCTCCCGTGACGGTGCTGAGGGGGAACCGAAACGGTATGTCCAGCACTGCATGTCGGAGAACGCGGCGGAGTTGTTCGCCTGGTTGCAGGATGGTGCGTACCTGTATGTGTGTGGCGACGCCGACCATATGGCCAAGGACGTAGACGCCACCTTGCATGAGATCGTTGCTCGCTGCGGGGGGATGGACGCCGCTGGTGCCCATGCGTACGTCAACGATCTCATCAAGAACCATCGGTACGTGCGCGACGTTTACTGACGGTTCATTCCCGACCCGCAAGCCACTTGTCGAGCACTCGCCGGTCCCGTTTGGTCGGCCGCCCGGCACCACGATCACGCGCGGCGACCAGTACCGGTGGGACAGCGGGCTGTGCAGGTGTTCGGTCGAGATAACAGGTCACCGCATCGACGGCGCCAACCCGTTTCTGGATTACCCGCACCACCTTCACGACTCGCGTGGTGTCACCGACCCGAGCGCGAACCTCGTCGCCGGGGGACACGGTCGTCGACGGCTTCGCCGGTCGATCGTTGATTCGCACATGTCCGCCTCGGCATGCCGCGGCGGCGTCCGGCCTGGTTTTTGTCAACCGGACCGCCCACAGCCACCGATCGACGCGGGAGGATTCCATGCCCTCCATCATGAGGTGTCCTGGTGCCGAACTTCCACAACCTTCTAGACGCGCAGTGACAGGATCCGCTCGATCTCGCGCTGCAGCCGTTCGTGATCGAACGGTGGGAAGCCGAGGGCGGTGGCCGTGCGCACGGACAGGCGTGCGAACAGGTCAACGGTCCGTCGCAAGGCGTTGAGGGTGTCGACAGCATCGAAATGGCCCCAGCACCCGTTGAGCTCCTCGCGGATGTCCGAGTCCATCCAGCTGCTCATCCGCGAGCCCAGATATCTGGTGTCATGAGCGGTGCCATGTCTCACGGTGTGATCCCACTCGATGACCCGCAGCAGTTCCTCCTTGAGGTCCTGGTCACGTAGCTTGGCCGACCAGAGTTCCTCGCGCACTATCGATTTCGCACACATCAACGCCGCGGCGTAACCCCAGTGCAGACACTCCTCGAACTCCTCCTCGTCCGGTAGCGCACCCTCGGGCGCGCCCACCGACTCCGGGTCCGGCGCGAGATCGTCTTTGTCGAGAAGGACCAGAAAGGGTCTGTCGTGCCGCGCGGTGACCAGATCTTCGGCAGGCACCAGGGTGAAGTCGAGCTTGCCGCCCGCGTAATAGATCAGCCGGGTGGGGTACCCGGTGTCTTCGTCTTCTAGGCGCTCGACCACGAGGACCTCACCCAAGTCCGACCACCAGGAATCGTCGTCCGCTAGGTCATCGGGATCGGGCGCGTACAGCTCGATATCCCGATCCGATAGGACGTGATCATCCCCGTTGGCCGCGGATCCGGTGACAATGACCGCCCGGACGGCGTCTGTCTCAGCGGCCCACGCGACCAACTTCTCAAGCACCTCACCGTAATTCACGCCTACATCCTTGGCTCGCGGAGCCGCTGTTCTCAAGGGCTTTTCCGCGTGTCTGGCAGGTGTGTCCGGCGCGTCGCGTTGCCCGCTAGCCGGCGTTGTTCTTATTGGTGCCGTCCGGCACGAACGGGTTCACACCGGGTGGTGTCAACGGATTGGCGCCGTCGTAGGTCGGCTGATGGGCGCCTTGCTGGTACTCGATGTCACCCGGCGCCAGGCACGGGTCAAACTCGGTGGCGCTGACACTGGGCTGGTTCGCGTAACACACCGGTGGGGGTTCCGGTGCAGCCGCAGCGGCCGGCGCCCCGATCAGTGTCACGATCCCGAGGGTCATTGCCGAACCCACTGCCGTCAACACGTTCATATCCATGCCTCTCTGCACGTCGAAAATCCAGCTAATCTGTCTCGCCGCGTTTCGCGGCGTGTCAATTCATGGCTATCTATGCATATATCATTTTCAGAGGAACTGTCTACATCGATCAGGGGGAAATCAGGAAGCTCTCATGGTGAGCTCAGTTAATACTCAGAATACCGTCGCCGGGTACGGGTATAGGTCTGATCCGTGAGCTATTCAGAGTTGCGCGGAGCGTTCGGGACCGTGGGCGAGCAGCATCTCGACGAGCTGCTCGATCAGCTCGTCCTCACCGACCGCGACGTCCTGATGCAGCCACGCCGCGACGGCCTGGCCCACGCCCCCGATGATGAAATGGGCCAGCACGGGCAGGTTGCCCTGATCGTCGCGACGGAACCAGTCGCGTAGGTGCTGGGCGAACAGCGAGACGAACATCGCGGTGGCTTCGAACCTCTTGCGGACCAGTACCGGGTTGACCTGGCTGGGGCTGTACAGCAGCTGTCCGATGCGCCGGTCGGCGTTGATGACGCGCACCACGCTGGTGATACCTGCTCTGACCTGCAGGCGCGGTGGTGCCGCGGCCACCTCGGCCTCGACCGTCGAGGCAAGCCCCTCAACTGCCCAATCGAAGATCGCGACGGCGAATTCGTCCTTGTCGGCAAAGCTTTCGTAGAAATAGCGTTGCGCCAGGCCGGACCGCTGACAGACCGCGCGCAGGGTGAGGTCGCCGGGTCCTTCCGGGGCGCCGAGGATGTCCAGCCCCGCTTCCAGCAGCTGCTGCCGACGCCGGGCCAGGCGTTCGTCGGCAGGTAGGCCGCTGTAGGAGCGACCGGCGGGGGATGACACCCGACCAGTCTTGCAGGAGCCGGTGTTGCCGGTTCAGGCTCTGCCAGTCACGGCAAAATCGGCGCCATGCCGTACGTGACCGATATGAGCCTTGTCGGCACTCTTCGGTCACGTACGGCGTGCGCTTGTCGAGTCGTCTTCTGGAGTCCGGGCTAACGAGCGCCGCCCGCTCCGTCCTGTTCGGCCCACTCGATACGCCATCTGTCGAGGACTGACTTAGCGGAACCTTCGTCGATTTCGACGTGATCTACATCGTTGTGTCCGAGGTAGTAGCGGCGTATGTACTCGGTGGGGTGCCACTCCAGGTCCCGGCCGAAGGCCTCGTCGATGGGAGGGTCTGTGTGGACCCGCCTGACAATTCCTGCTGGGTTTTCTGGTGTGCGACCACCAGCCAAAAGCGCGTAGAAGGTGACTGGTGTCTTACTCATTTACGTTTTCCGTTCGGCGGTAGAGATATCGACGAGCTGCCACTCGGGCGTGGGACCGCGTCGAACGCGTGATTCAGTTTCTGCTGCAGTTCATTGGCCCGCTGCGGTGAGGTACTAGGAAGGCGTTCTTCCTCATATAGGGAGTGCGCCTGCGTCTTGGTATCGAAGCTCGCGGGCGTGTGGAACTGGACTTCAAAGGTATGCCCCGTTGTCGGTTCGCGCCAGAAGCTATTGATGCCTTGATAACCCGGCTTGTCCCATGTGTTCTTGAACTTGACAGGCTCGTAGCCTTCCGCGACCAGGCGATCAATCGCCCGCTGTGTGTTCGCGGTGTAAAGCTCATGGGGCGATTGCACGGTGTATCTCACAGAATCCTTCATATCCGCAAGGTGCTCGGCAGTGCTCAGATTCGGAGTCGTCACGATGGACGTGTAGAGCTTCCGTTTGAATGATTCTTCTGTCTTGAGCCGCTTTGCCAGACCTGTGAGCTGACTGCCCGGCGCATTGTCAACGATGCCTCGGAGGGATTGGGTGATAAGGGGTTCGGCCCGCCGTGCCTGTTCCAGAAACTTGTTGGCCGCGGTGTTCTGCTCAGAGTTGAGTGAAGCTCCACTGCTGTGGGACCTCCATTCGCCATTCGTACTGGGCGAAGGGCGCTGTTCGCCCTTGGCGTCTGCACGATCACCTTCTTTGTGACCCTCTACGTGCGGGGGGCGTAACGCTTTTGAACCGTCTTCGCGAGTCTTGACAGCGTGCCCCGGTTGCGTGCTCGCTGGCTTACCGCCGGGTTTGTGATCAGCTTCGGGACCCACGCCGTTGCCTCCGGCGCCGGATACTCGTGCGGTCTCGGGTGTACCTGGCTTGGGATCTGTTAGTGCTCGCTTCTCTTTGGTCGGAACGCCGCCGCCGGCGACATCTTTGGTCGCCGTGGACGGCGAATCTGCCGAATGCGGGCTGGGCGGGGCCTTCGGCTTTATCGCCGTCGAATGTCCAGGCGCATCGGTGCCGCCAGAAGACTTCGTGCCGGTGTGACCGCCTTGGGTGCCGCCACCGTGCTGTGTTGGCGAATTCCCTGCAGCACGGGGAGTCTTTGACTCATGGCCGGGCCTGGCCCCAGCTGATCCTGAAGCCCCAGAGCCACCAGGTCGCGAACTACCAGGGCCGTGCGACCCAGCAGCAGAGCTGTGCGACCCGCCTGAATCATGCGAACTGTTGCCACTACCCGGATCTGCCGCAGCCGTCGCAGCCAAACCCAACCACCCAGCAGCTCCGGCTGTGGCTAGAAAGCTGGCCGTCACCACATTCACACAAAAGCGATATCCGCTCATGACACCCTTCTACATCGAAAGAAACAATGAATCTCTACCCGTGGACGCAACGTAAGCGGCGGGCAAATTGATTGAAACATGTTGCAGTACAAGTAATTTGATAGATTTTGGCGATTGCAGTCACTATCCGGAGGTGGCCACATCCATCCAGTGGTGGCCAGTCAATCGAGGACGGGGCAACGTCCACTTCGGCCCGCCACTAGACGTCGGTTCCGCTTGGGGCTTTGGCCCCGTTTCCCGCCATATCGGTCCGGATGTGTGTGGACGATCCTGGTCGTTCTGTCAACAAAAACGACGGCCACGGGAGTGGGTGTGGTCGTCATGTTGTCCGACGCTGTGGTGAAACGCACTTGCAGGAGCCGGTGTTGCCCGGGGAGCCGACGCGCATTAATCTGAATGCGCTTGCATCCAGATTAATGCGATTCATCGCCTTCACATCACCGACTCGACGCAACGGAGTGCACATGGACCTGGCCTTCTCGGCAGAGGAAGAACAATTCCGCACCGAGGTTCGGGAGTTCCTGGAAGAGAACCTCACGGAGGACCTGCGTTCGGCCGGGCGCCTGCAAACGAGTGTGTACAGCGACCATGAGGCGAGCCTGCAATGGCAGGCGATCCTGCATGAGAAGGGGTGGGCCGCGCCGGCCTGGCCGGTGAAGTACGGTGGTCAGCCCTGGACCGTTGCGCAGCATTACATCTTCGCGGTCGAGTCGATGATTGCCGGGGCGCCGGCTCTGTCGCCCATGGGTATTCGGATGGTTGCGCACGCTATCGTCAAGTTCGGCACCCAGGAGCAGAAAGACTTCTTCCTGCCCCGCATCCTGACTGGCGAGGTGTTCTTCTGTCAGGGATACAGCGAACCGGAATCCGGCTCGGACCTGGCGTCGTTGCAGATGTCGGCCGTCGCCGATGGTGACGACTTCATTCTGAACGGCTCCAAGATCTGGACAACCCATGCACGCGAGGCGAATTGGATGTTTGCTCTCGTTCGCACCACCAAAGGCCCAAAGAAGCAGCTCGGTATCACCTTCATCCTCATCGACTTCACCTCGCCCGGAATCGACGTCAAGCCACTGGTGATGAGCTCGGGGGAGGAGGTGCAGAACGTTGTCTTCTTCGACAACGTGCGAGTGCCCAAAGCGAATGTCCTCGGTGAGATCGACGAGGGGTGGACTGTCGCGAAGTATCTTCTCGAGTTCGAGCGCGGTGGTGGGGCAGTGGCACCCATGCTGCAGGTGGGTCTCGATCAGTTGACCGCTGCAGCCCAATCAGCACCCACCGAGAACGGCACCCTGGCAGCAGATCCCTTGTTCCGCGCCAAGCTTGCCGACCTTGCGATTCGTGTCGACGTGTTGGAAGTTCTTGAGCACCGCGTGCTCGCGGTTGTCGCCGGTGGCGGTAACCCCGGCACGGCCTCGTCGATGCTGAAAATCCTTGGCACCGAACTCTCTCAAGCGTTGACCACGCTCACGCTGGAGGCCGCCGGTCCGCGCGGTCGTGTGTATCAGCCCCATGTCACGAAGCCGGGCGGCCCGGTGGTCGAGTACACCCCGCCCGCCGATGGGTACCACAGCGGTGAGCTATGGCAGGCGGTGGCACCGCTGCACTATTTCAATGATCGGGCTGGATCAATTTATGCCGGTTCCAACGAGATTCAACGCAACATCCTCGCCAAGGCCCAGCTGGGTCTCTGACAGACAAGAGCGAACATCACCATGGATTTCAATCTGACCGACGAACAGCAACTCCTCAAGAACTCTGTCTCGGACTTCCTGTCCAACCGCTATGCCCTGGACACCAGCCGACGTGCGGCGCGCTCGGATGTCGGCTGGCAGCCGCAGGTGTGGAAGTCCTTTGCCGAGGAACTCGGCATCCTCGCCGCGCCACTGCCTGAGGAGCGCGGTGGTTTGGGTGGCGGCGCGGAGGAAGTTCTTGTCATCGCCGAGGTGCTCGGGCAGCATCTGGTGGTCGAGCCATTCATCGGCACCGTGGTTCTTGGTGGCGGGCTGCTGCGGCGCTCGAGCACTGACCTTGCCGCAGAACTCGTTGGCGGAATCGCGTCCGGCGATGTTGTCACCGGATTTGCGGCCCTGGAACCAACTTCCGGCCAGGCATTCCATTCCGTGCGGACCACCGCGCGCCGTGATGGACAGCACTGGTTGCTCGACGGGGAAAAGATCGTGGTCAGTGACGCACCGATCGCGACCCATCTGATCATCACCGCGCGGACCTCCGGTGATGCGGCCGACACCGCGGGTCTCACACTATTCGCGATACCGTTCGATCCCGCCGATCCGCCATCGGGGATGGACGTACACCACTACCGGACGATCGATGACCATCACGCCAGCGATCTGGTGATATCCGGCCTGCGCGTGCCGGATTCGGCGCGCATCTCGGAGGTGGACGAGGCGTGGCCGCTGATCGATGCCGCACTCGACGAGGCCACAGCCGCCACCGTGGCCGAGGCGGTGGGGATGCTGCGCAAGGTCCTTTCCGACACCGTCGAATACACCAAGCAGCGTCAGCAGTTTGGTGTGGCGATCTCTAATTTCCAAGCGCTGCAGCACCGCATGGTGAATATGCATATCGAGGTCGAGCAGGCGGTCGCGGCCTCGTACCTGGCCTCGCTCAATCTCGACGGCGCACGCCGTACCCGGGCGGTGTCGGCCGCCAAGGCGACCATCGCGCGTGCGGCCAGGCTGGTGGGGCAGGAGGCGGTTCAGCTGCATGGCGGCATGGGTATGACCGAGGAGCTCGCCATCGGACATTACTTCAAGCGTCTTACCGTGATTGAGTCGGAATTCGGCAACCGGGATTTCCACACGACGCGGTATCAGCACGCGCGCGGCTAAATCTATCCGACGAGATTGATCACCAGATTGATCGTGCACGCGATGATTACGGTGCCGTAGACGTAGCTGAAAAGACAGTGTTTCAAGACCACGTCGCGGATGTGCGACTCGGTGACGGCGGTGTCAGAGACCTGATATGTCATGCCGAGATTGAAGGAGAAGTAGTAGAAGTCGACGTAGCGTGGCGGCACGGTGGAATTGAAGTCGATTCCACCGGGGGCGTCCTGGTAATAGATCCGCGCATAGCGGGCGGCGTAGATCGTGTGCAGCATCGCCCACACGGTCAGTATCGCTCCTATGCACAGGCCCGCGTAGATGCCCTTGTCCTCGTCATTGGCAGAGATCAGAAGTATTCCGATTGCCGACAGGCTGGCCACCAGTATCAGCAGCATCGCCACATCGCCGAGCTCGTCGTCCATGTCCTCACTGCTCGCACGCGCACGCGTCTGCTCTGGATCCATGGGCCACAAGACGATCAGCGCCCACCCGACACTGATGGCCGCGGCGACGATCACCACCGCGAGCAGGGCAACTTGCCAACGCTGCAGCAGCGTCCACGTCAGGATGCCGGCTGCCAACCCCACCACGAGTGCGATCCAGAATCGTCTGGTGCCGGTCATGACTCTCCCGCTCGTATCGTCTAGCTCGCAGCGGCTGGCCTAAGCCAACATTCGCGGCTAGGGATGGGGTGTGCTGGTCGCCGTCGTCGTGGTCGACGTGCGGTTACTCGGTGACGGTGCGTCGTCGCGGTCCTGCCACGCGATGAATAGTGCGGTGAATATGGCCGCCGAGAACACTGCGGCGGCAAGAAACCACAGGAACGGTCGCTGGAACCAGCGCATCCGGTCGGTGTCACGGTAGTCGCCCGGTCCGGGGCTGAAGGTCACCTCGGGGCGAGCGGCGGTGACCGGCGTCGAGTAGTCCTGATACTCCTGCAGTTCCGGGGAAGTATCGGCTTGGGACCAGGCAAAGCTATCGGACTCGACGGTGTCGATGGGCTTGGATGCCGGGCTTTTCGCGGTTTCCTCGCCCGTCGGCACCGGCCGCATCATGGTCGCTTCGAGCGATGGTGTCTCGTCTGGTTGACCGGCCATGACGGCGGCCCCGAATGCGGCGGCGAGCTGGGGCTGTGGTGCGGCGATGATCGGGCATCGCAATCGTTCGGAAAGCTGCTGAGTCACAAGAGGAATGCCGGCGCCGCCCCCGATGGTGAGGACGGTACTGACGCCAGCGGAAGGAATGTTGTTGCGTTCCAGAGTTTCTTGGATGGTTGTGATCAACGCGGCTAGCGGGCCTCGGATCCGGTCTTCCAGCTCGCTGCGGGTGAGCCGCACATCGGCGGTGAGGCCGGGAAGCTCGACGGGAACCACGGTGGTCGTATCGGTAGACAGATGCTCCTTGGCCGCGCGACACCGTTCACGCAGGCGGGTCAAGGCACCCAACGATGCGGTGCCGTCCGGATCCTGGTCGAGGCCGGTAAGGACCTGGGCCAGGAGTTCCTGGTCGATACGTTGTCCGGAGAAGTCGCGATGACGAACAGTCTCGCCGACGGGCTCGAAATTGCTTGTGGCGTCGGCCAATGTGATGCTTGTGCCCGTTCCGCCCAGATCACAGACGACAACCACTCCGTGATTGGGGACGCGATCGCGCAGGCTCACCAATGCCGCGCGCGCATCCGGCACCAGCTTCATCGGCCGCCCGCCTGGCGCCAGGGCAGGCACTTTGTCGATGGCGGCGCGCAACGCGGCGATGGACTGCGCGCCCCAATGCGCGGGGATGGCGGCCGCGAGCGCCGGGGGAGTCTCGAAACTGGCCACCACCGCAGCGTCGGCGATCATGACCCGGATGGCTTCTGCCATGACCCAATCGGCGCTGTGCACCGATCCGTCAGCACCCACGATTCCGACGGGATCTCCGACGCGATCGACAAATCCGGTCAGACCCAGGCCAGGCTCCTTCGGGATGCCGACCTCGGAGGGCCGATCGTCATGCAAGGTGAGCATCGATGCCCGCACGACAGGAACGCCGTCAGGGTTGCCGTCGGTGGCGACCAGCTGTGTAGCCCCGATCGACATTCCGAGTGAGTTCATTCCCTACCTGTTCGCCTGTTCCATTTGTGATTCTAGGCGGGTGCCCTTCGTGGAGAACCTAAAGGGCGTTCGCATCGATGATCGCGGCGGCGAAATCCTTGGGCGCCTCCTGCGGGACGTTGTGGCCGATCCCGTCCAGGATCCGGTGGGAGTACTTGCCCGTGAACATCTTCCGGTAGGTTGCCCCGTCCTTGGCCGGCCCGTCGAAATCGCTACCGATCGTGATGGTTGGCACGCCGATGGTTGGCTTGGCCGCCAGCTTGGACTCGACGGCGTCGTAGCGTGGTTCGCCCTTGGCCAGCCCGAGCCGCCACCGATAGTTGTGTATGACGATGTCGACATGGTCGGGGTTGTCGAAGGCGCCGGCCGAGCGGTCATAGGTGGTGTCGTCGAAGTTCCATGTCGGTGAGGCGTTGTGCCAGATGAGCTTGTTGAAGTCGCGAGTGTTCTGCCGATATCCCCGCAGGCCACGGTTGGTGGAGAAGTAGTACTGGTACCACCAGCCAAGTTCCGCCTGTGGCGGCAGCGGCTGCTGGTTGGCTTCGAGGTTCACGATGATGTAACCGCTGACCGCGACGAGTGCCTTGACACGCTCGGGCCAGATCGCGGCCACGATGTCGGCGTTGCGGGCACCCCAGTCGAATCCGCCGAGGATGGCCGACGGGATCTTCAGCGCGTCCATGAAGTCGATGACATCGCTGGCAAGTGCGGCTTGTTGACCGTTGCGCACGGTGTCGGCGGACCTGAAGCGGGTACTGCCGTATCCGCGCAGATAGGGGACCAGAACCCGGAATCCTTTGGCGGTCAGAAGCGGCACCACGTCCAGATAGCTGTGAATGTCATAGGGCCAACCGTGCAGCAGAATCACCGGTGGTCCATCGGGTGGGCCCTCATCGACGTACCCGACGTTGAGCGGGCCCGCGTCGATCTGTTTGAGCGCAGGGAACTGTGTGCGCGGTCGCGTCGCGTCGACACGGGCACCGTTCGAGCATGCCCCGAGGGCCGTCGCGCCGACCGCCGCAGCGAGCGCCATTGTGGAAAATCCGCGTCTGCTGATCATGTGGGGGAGCCTAATCATCCGGCATCACTGACCAGCGGCTGCAGAACGACTATGCGACGATGAGCCGATGGACGCAGCCAAGCTGTTTGTCGCTGGCGTAATCGTCGCCGGTGCCACGCTAACCCTGTCGGTCCCCGCCATCGCGGATCCCGGGGTGCCCGGACCTGCACCGGGACCCTCGACTCCGGATGCGGCAGCAGCTGCCACCGGCCCCCTGGGGCCTCCACCTCCGCCACCGGCTCAACCGGGGGTTCCCGAGATCGCGAACCCGACCTACGGCTCGGGGTCGAGCGGTCCGTTGGGGACCATCCGCGACCTGTGGCATCAAGCCCACGACGGTCCACTCGATACTCCCGAAGGCGTTACCGGACGGCCCGATGGTGCGGGTCCCGCTCCGCAGCTGCCGCCGGGATACATCTCGACAAATGCTCCAGAGTCTTCGAATCCGGGAAGGATCAGGGACCCCTATGCACCGGCACCCTCGGGGCCGCCGCTACCACCCGGATATACCTCGTTGAAGGATCCCGCGCCGCCCGGCTATGAACCCGCGGCTCCGGGCCAGGGCAGCCCTGCCCCATGAGCAAGCAGGTGCCTGGTGGGGTAGTGCACACGTTGCCCGCAGACTTACGCACCGCACTGATCGGGAACCCCACGGCCCTGGCCTTATGGCGGGACATCACCCCGCTGGGTCGCAATGAGTTCATCTGCTGGGTGGAGGATGCCAAGCAGGACGCGACGCGGGAACGCCGGATTCGGCGGACCCAGGAGGAGCTCGAAGAAGGAAAGCGACGGCCGTGTTGTTGGCCCGGATGCAAGCACCGCGAGCGCACCGGTAAGTAATCAGGCGTGTAGACCAGTGGCTCGGCGGGTATTGCGCTCACTCAAGGTCATTGGGAGGTCGCTATGCGTTTACGCCGGAGCACGCCGGCCGCACCCGGCTTCGCGCGAAAACGGCGGGGTGGGGGGTTTGCGTACTACGCCGTCAATGGCGACCTGTTAACCGATGAGCAGACACTGCGTCGAATCAAGTCGCTCGTCATTCCACCTGCGTGGAAACAGGTATGGATCAGCCCGCATCCCAATGGACACATACAGGCAGTCGGAAAGGACACCGCGGGCAGGCGTCAGTCCGGGCTCTGCTCCGGATCAACGACGGATCACATCGTCTTCTGCAGTACCGTAACGGTTCTGGGCGCCAAGAGATTCATTCCGGAGATCTGAACGATCACTTCAGGGATTTGGTGGGCAACGAACTCAGCGTGAAGGATCTGCGCACCTGGCATGCGACGGTGCTGGCGACGGTTGGTTTTGCAAAGGCGACGTCCGCCGCAGACCCAAAACAGCGCGCCAAAGTGGCATCGACTGTCATGAAAGATGTCGGTACAGCCTTGGGTAATACCGCTGCCGTCGCCCGCGATGCGTACGTCGACCCGCGTGTGGTGTTGAGTTACGAGCACGGACGGACAATCGGGGCGGCAGTCCGGCGCGCAGCGCACAAGAAAACCGAAGTGGCCGAGGCAATCCTGGACAAGGCGACTTACCAACTCATCCGCCGCGCTAGCAGGCTGTGAGTTTCTATTCGGCCACGAAGTCCAGTTCGTGTTCCCATACCCAGTCTGCGATGGCGGGATCATCGCGGCCGTGCTCTCGGGTGTATCGACGGGCTGCGATACGGGCATCGACCATGTCCTGTCGAAGGTTCGCTGCCCGGCCATCCATTCCGTCGACTCTGTCGATCACATCCATGACCAGGTGGAAGCGGTCCAGGTCGTTGAGCATCACCATGTCAAACGGAGTGGTAGTGGTGCCGCGATCCTTGAACCCGCGGACGTGCATCCGGTCATGGTTGGTGTGTCGATAGGCGAGCCGATGGATCAACCACGGATAGCCGTGATAGGCGAAAATGATCGGTTTGTCCGGCGTGAAGAGTGCATCGAAGTCGCTGTGCGACATGCCATGCGGATGCTCGGAATCAGGTTGTAGTCGCATGATGTCCACGACATTGATCACGCGGAATGCAAGTTCGGGCAGTCGCCGCCGGAGGATGTCGGCGGCGGCCAGAGTTTCCAAGGTGGGTACATCCCCGGCACAGGCCAGTACGACATCCGGTTCGTCCGAGGTATTACCTGCCCAATCCCAGATTCCCAGCCCTCGTGCGCAATGCGCCCGCGCGGTATCCATTTCCATGTAAGTCAATGCCGGCTGCTTGCCCGCCACCACGACATTGACGCAATGGCGGCTGCGCAGACAGTGATCGGCGACTGCGAGGAGGGTGTTGGCATCGGGAGGAAGATAGACGCGCACCACTTCGGGCCGCTTGTTGGCCACATGGTCGATGAAACCCGGGTCCTGATGGGACGCGCCGTTATGGTCCTGACGCCAGACATGCGAAGTTAGTAGGTAATTCAGCGAAGGGATGGTGTGCCGCCAGGGGATCTGAGCGCTGCTCGACAGCCATTTAACATGCTGGTTGAGCATCGAGTCGATGATATGGGCGAAGGCTTCGTAACAGTTGAAGACGCCGTGTCTTCCGGTAAGTAGATATCCCTCCAACCATCCTTGGCAGAGATGTTCGGAGAGTACTTCCATGACCCTGCCCGCGGGCGCCAAGTGTTCATCTGTTGACTCGGTACGCGCCAGCCATGCTTTGTCGCTGCTTTCATAGACCGCCGACAACTGGTTGGAAGCGGTCTCATCGGGCCCCATCAGACGGAAACTCATCGGGTTACGTTCGATGACATCGCGAAGGTACGAGCCCAGAACCTTCGTGGCCTCCGCGTTCACTGTCCCGGGTCGTCCTGTGGCCACGGCGTAGCGATCCACGTCCGGAAGGTCGAGGTCACGCGCCAACGAGCCCCCATTGGCATGTGAGTTACGCCCGATCGCCTTCGGGCCATGGGGGGGCAAGCTCGGCGACCCCTGGGCGTAGCGCCCCGTGGTCGTCGAACAGCTCGTGCGGACAATAGCTCTCCATCCAGTCCGCAAGCTGAGCCAATTGCGAAGGATTGGTACGGCATTCGGCGAGGGGAACCTGATGCGACCGCCACGTCCCTTCCACGGGCACGTCCTCGACCATCTTCGGGCCGGTCCACCCCTTGGGTGTATGCAGGACAATGAGCGGCCAACGGGGAAGGCGTACCGTCTGTTCCCGACGGAAATCCTCCTGAATGTCCGCGATGCGGCCAAACGCCCAGTCGAATGCGGAGGCCAATTGCTGGTGAACCTCGGCGGGGTCGTCGCCGCTCACCATGCAGGGATCGTGGCCGTACCCGCTCAGCAGCGAATGGAGATCTTCCTGCGGAATTCGTTCCAGCACCGTCGGATTCGCGATCTTATAACCGTTCAGATGCAGTATGGGCAAGACCGCACCATCCGTGGTCGGGTTCAGGAACTTGTTCGAGTGCCAACTGGCCGCCAATGGGCCCGTCTCTGCTTCCCCGTCCCCAATGACGCACGCGACCACCAAATCCGGGTTGTCGAAGGCCGCTCCGTAGGCGTGGGCGAGCGCGTATCCGAGCTCGCCGCCCTCATGGATCGATCCGGGAGTCTCAGGTGCCGTATGACTGGGAATACCGCCAGGAAAAGAGAACTGCCTGAATAGCTTTCGCATACCCTCGAAGCTCTGATCGATGTGCGGATAGAAATGGCTGTAGCTGCCATCGAGGTAGGTATTGGCGACGACGCCCGGTCCTCCGTGCCCCGGCCCGGTAATCAGCATAACGTTGGTATCCCTTTGGCGGATAATTCGATTGAGGTGTGCATAGATGATGTTGAGCCCGGGGGTGGTGCCCCAGTGGCCCAGCAGGCGGGGCTTGATATGGCTAGCGGTGAGTGGTTCGCGCAGCAGGGGATTATCCAGCAAATATATCTGGCCAACCGACAGATAGTTGGCTGCTCGCCAGTAGGAGTCGATCTGACTGAGCTCCTGGTCGGACAGCGGCGCTCTTGCTATCACACTCGGCACAAAACTACTCCGTCTCTCGTGGCCAGTCGTACGTCACCGCTTGCCTACCCGTTTCCCATAGCGCCAAACGGGTAGGACTATTGGATGTAGCCGTGGATCGGAGGTGGGAATGGAGAGTGCAGCTTCGTCGGACTCCGAGGTGCAGGCAGATTTCACCAACCTCATGGGCCAACTGGATCACCCGATGTACGTCGTGACTGTGCAGGGAACCGATGGACCTTCGGGTTGCCTGGTCGGATTCGCGACGCAGATCAGCGTGAATCCACCGCTGTTTCTTGTCGGGCTGTCGGAACAGAACCACACGTGGCGGGTTTCGCAGGCCGCCAGCCATCTGGCAGTCCACGTGATACCTCCGGCAGAGGGCGAGCTGGTACGCCTTTTTGGCGAAGAGACCGGGGACAACGTTGACAAGTTCGCGAGGTGTGCCTGGCATCTGGGTCCGCATGGCGCAGCGATACTCGACCAATCCTCGGCCTGGTTCGTGGGCGAGATCCTGGCGCGCATCACACTCGGCGATCACATCGGCCACGTGCTCTCACCCGTCGCCCTCATGCGGCCCGACGAGTCGCATGGCTACGTAACGTTCAGCGATGTCACGGGGCTCACCCCCGGCCACGAAGCCTGAGAAGCGCGGCTTCTCATACCAAATATCCACTCCCCGAGAAGAAGTCAGCGAAGCGACGCCCGAACCCTGCTGCTGATCGGCGCGCGGTCCGGTACGCGTGGATTCGCCATAGGGTGGTGCCTATCGGAATATCCGCTTAGTGTGGGGGAAGCAGATGTGGCGCATATGGTCCGCATGAGAGGACGGGGCCCGCTGGCAGCGGCCCGCCATTGAATGCACGCGCAGCTCGCCGACGTGATCGGCCAAACCGCAACGAGTTGCGTCGTGGACAGCGTTGAGAGGGTTCACTATATGGAATGCCCTGTGGATGTTCCGGATACCGGGCGCCCGGCGGCTAAACCGAAACCGGGCGGTGCGGCCGACGACTATTCGGATGTTCCTGATATGTTCCTGGCCCTCGTTGGCATGCCGTCCGATGGCGCCGCGTATCAACGTGGCCGCGAGCAGATTGTGACCAGATGCTTACCGCTGGCAGACAATGTCGCACGCCATTTCGATCGCCGTGGCGTCGACCTCGAGGACCTGGTTCAAGTCGCGCGGGTCGGATTAATGAATGCGGTCAACCGCTTTGACCCCGAAAAGGGTGCGAATTTCCTGGGTTTCGCTGTTCCCACCATGATGGGGGAGGTGCGTCGGTATTTCCGCGATCACGGGTGGTCAATGCATGTGCCGCGTGCGATCCGGGACAGGCATGTCCAGATTGCCAGGGCTACCGCGGAACTGACCCAGGCGCTGCAGCGTGCGCCCACAGCCAGCGAGTTGGCAGCGGAGCTGGACATCAGCCGGGAGGACGTCGTTGAGAGCCTGGTCGCTGCTGATGCCTATCAGCCACAGTCGATCGAGGCGCCTCTGACCCACGGAGATGACGAGTCCAAGCATGTGGGTGACCTGCTCGGTGGCATCGACCCGGCGCTGGAACACGTCACCAATCGCGAGGCGGTACGCCCGCTGTTGGCGGGGTTGCCGCGTCGCGAGCGCGCAGTCCTCGAACTTCGATTCTTCAAAGGCATGACCCAGAGTCAGATCGCCGACCAGATCGGCGTATCCCAGATGCACGTGTCGCGGATCCTCAGTGACACCCTGCGGCATCTCCGGGAACAGTTGCAGTAGGTCAAAAGCGTTTCGGTGGATTGAATAGCGTCATCGCCGGGTATGTGTATGTCCAGCGCCACATGCTGGAGGTGAATCGTGGACGTACTGCGACTTTTACAACGCTTCGCAGGCTTCGTGCGGCAAGGCTATCCGCTGAACGCTCCCGGGGTCGGGTACTGCCCACTTGTGGCACTCATGCCGAGCATTCGGGCCAACGAACCCGATCAGGCTCATGGTCATCAAAATTAGCTTTACAGCGTAAACACCTGACCGGGTAGGACGCCCATGTTTGCGTTGGGGCATCGCGGCAGCTAGAAGCATTGTGCACGAACGCGAGTCGGCGTAGCGTCATCATCAGGTTGAGTCCACAGCCGCGCAGGATCTGTAGATGCCAGTGCAGCGTCGGGCTTCTATATCGGGCTAGTAGCCTGGTGTCTCCGATCCGAAGAATGCACACTTCGATCGATGGAGTCATACATGTCTATCATTGACCAAAATGCATCACGTTTCGCGGCTCGATCCAAAACCGGTGTTATTTCCCTGTTTTCATCAACGGACGACACTGCGGCGTTCACGGCTCACTGGCACCGTCCGTCTGCGATCCTCGTGCGCGTCACGGGTGAGATCGACGCGGTCAACGCCGGTCACCTGACGGAGTATGCAACGCGCTATCTGGACGGGCACCGCGCTTTGGTGCTCGATCTTGAAGGGCTGCGGTTCTTCGGAACCGACGGCTTGGTGGCACTCGACGAGATACGCCGCCACTGTGCGATGGAAGGGATCGACTGGTCGGTGATTCCCGGACGTGCGGTGGCCAAGCTGCTCGACATCGGCGGGGACAGTAGTACTTTCCCACTGAGCGATTCGATACCTGAGGTCTGGAGTAAGTTGGCGCTGTAGTCGAAAAGTGTTGTTTCTGAGATAGTTAACCGTGGGCCACGTGCACTGTCGCGGTGGTGTGCCGTCCCGTGCTCATCGTTATGCCGACGATACGACCAGCCTCATCAGCCGAGGGGTCCCGCTCGAATACTTCGATGTGGTCTACCAGCGATCTGAGGACATGCCAGCTGAAGCTGTCGATCGGAAACACGTCACCGGTTAGGCACTGCGTAAACGCCACGATGCCCAGACGATCTGAATGAAAATCCAACCGAACGGTCAGCGTGGCCTCGGATACCGACGCCCGGATCAGCCGAGTGCACGCTTCGTCAGTGGCTAGTTTCAGGTCAGCCGCCGTATCCATGTCGACATCGTCGAACGTTGCGGCCGCGCCTACGACGGTACGTATCATCGCCAGATTATCTAGCCGAGCAGCTATTTGGAGCGTGAGAGACCGATCGCCCGCATGACTGCCGGATTCAGTGGAGTCAGTCTCGGTCATATCTCTCCCAACATTTCCTGCGTTCGAGATTACCCGGATCATCGGCGCACAACCAATACCTGCACGTAGCCGTTCGGCATCCACGCCAAACTCTCCGCGTTGCCGATGTAGGTAGGTAACGTCAGCATACGTCTTCTTCTGCTGCCATACAGGCCGGGATAGCTGATCGCTGATCGTTCTTGTGAGGCGGCTTGCATCGCGTTCGCGTGGAGAAGGGGCGCGTCTCACTGGCAAAAATGGATAAGCCCGCCTTGCGGCAACGCAATTCGCGGCCCTTCTGCAGTGCTTGCACCTTCATGATAGATGTGACCTACCCCGTGAGCCATGGACTCAATCATCGATTGCGCGACTCATGAGGAGTCGGTGCTCTCGTGTTCCTCAAGCCCCACTGCGTCCAGCAGATCCGCACGGTCTCGGCTCAATTTCTGCGCCAAGTTCGGGTTCATCTGTCCCAGCGCATCGGCGATGTCGGCCAATCCGTCGGCGATCCCGTTGAGCTTCTGCTGTACCGCATTGTCTGATCGTCTTTGCGTGTTCTGTAAAAGTGCGACCAGCAGGAAGGTAATGATGGTGGTCAGCGTGTTGATGATCAGCTGCCAGGTGTCGATGTTGAACAAGATGAACGTGGGGGCCCACAGCACCACGATCAGCACGCACATCACAAAGAACCATGGTTGCGAGACATATCCGGACATCAGCGTCGCGAACTTGTCGAATGCGGAAAGCCGCTGGTTCACCTCGGACGGATACACGACTGGACCGTCCGGGTGGGCGCCACTACGCATCGCTACGCTCCTCCTGCTTCTCGCCCGAATTACCCCAAGCGGTAACTAGTTAAACAGTCGGGCGGCGCCAGGCGCGAGAGCGCGATTCCCTACTGGCCGGCTTTGTTCAATCGTGTCGTGGTTCCGAATGTTCCTGGTGCCAAGCGTCTTCCATTTCACGGACGCGTTTGCGTTCGATGTGGAGCCAGAGCCACCCAAGAACGAAGAATACGAAGGCCGAAACGCCTGCAATCGATGCCCAGCCGTAGTACCGATAGCCGGCCGCAGTGAGTCCCAGCACCACCACGGTGATACCGAACGCGATGAGCGCCAATCCTGGCCAGGACGCTCTGTCCGTCAAAGCCTCGCCGGCGTGTGGGCGAAACGTGCGGGCATGATCCACTGGGTCGTCAGCTGACTTGTGCATGCGGTCTCCTAATGGCCAGGGGTATGACGGTATTCCGTTGCTACCGTGCGAGATGGCTTCCGGACAATGGTCATGCCTCAGCAATACCCGCGATCCCGTTGATCAAACTCGGGGGTGTGGTTAGGTCGTCATCATCCGTCCGGCCAGCATGAGGTTAACCACCATGAGCAACAGCAGGAACCAGCCGGCGCCCTGCCAGATCCACCAGCTCTCCCGCCGCTTCCAGCTTCGGTAGGTCTGGACAAACGCAACAATCCCGCCAATCAAGAGCACCGCCGGCGAGGCCAGCGCAATCATTGGCGTGCCGTGCCGTCCGCAAAGCGCCTCATCGACGTCCAGACTGATCGAATACTGTCCCATCCACATCACGGACGTGATCAGGGTGATTCCGGCAGCCACCACGACCACGCCGCTGAACCAGACCGCTTTTCCGAAAGCCTTCTTATCCCGTGACTTTCGTGTTCTGTCGCTATACATCGGAGCGTTCATCTGCGCCCTTCCCTGGGTCCCGCGTGAGCAGACTTCCCGGACGGCGCGTGGTCAAACTCCTACTGGGGAACGCGTTGGTGAGTAGTTAGCAGCAGATGGATCACCCCACGGTGGGATACACAGCGGCGCATCTCGCATCCACCATCACCAGAACAGGTTGAGCAGACGTGGCGGGAGCACCCTCAGGCCGCCGGCGCTTTGATCGTCAGCCCCAGTCCGTACGGCACATGCGCAGATATCGGCGGGATCGCGCGGGTCTGCCACCGTCGCGGCAAGCCCCTGATAGTCGACGAGGCGGTCGCCGCGCAGCCCCACGGGCGCCGGCGGCCTGGAAGTAGATGGGACTGCGGGGAAGGAAGTGAGGCCGACCGGCGCATGGCACGGTCGGCCTCACTTTCGCCAGGTGGCTTGCTGGGCCCACCGCGGATATCAAGTCGGCGAGCGATGTTCTCTGGCACTACTACCCGCGCGAGCATGTACGAAACTACGCGGGGATCATTTCGGTCTCGCGTTCCCACGTGCGGTGACGACTGATCGCGGCTACGAAGGCTGTCGCGAACTCGGTCGGCAGCGTGTCATCCTCCGCGGTTGTCGTCACCACTCCGTCCTCCTCGACGACTTCGGTGGTGGTGGCGAGCGTCTCGACAACCGAAGCGGCGCGTAGGACGTCTAGGCCCGCGCCGAACGCCGCAATCGGCTTGAGATGTTTGTATGCCTCGGAGACGAAGTGCACGGCATACCCATTGCGTGCGAGCCGCCCCGCCGATCCGACACCGGATGGCACGACAACCGCGTCGTACAAGACGGAGGCCATGGTCGTCATGGCACGATCCACGGCCAGCTCACCGCCGAATTCTCCGGTCAAGGTGCCTCCCGCGGTCGGTGCAAGCACCTCGGCGACGGCATTGTTCTGATGCAGCACCGTCCGCAGCCACTCGACACCGCGCACGTCCACTCCGTCGGCGGCCAAGATCGCGATGCGGCGGGTCGCGATGGTGTCGGGCGACATGGCGAGCTGCGACAGGGCCGGCGAAGCCGGAAGAACGTCGTCAACAGATTGCATCGCAGGACAGGGTAAACCGAGCCGCAATGCCACTTCGGATGCCAGCTCATTGTCAATGAGATTGAGCTGATCGACCGTACGCGCGCGGATGTCGTTGTGCGGACTCACCTTCCCGAGCTCAAAGGCGAATGCGGAAACAATGTGTTCGGCTTCGATTACCGACATGCTTCGCCAGAACATTCTCGGCTGGCTGTAGTAGTCCTTGAAACTCTCAGCGCGTTCGCGAATCTTGTGGCCGTCGACCCGCTCCGTGTAGTGACGGAAGACACCGTCCTGCGCGAGCGCCGGGCAACCTGCGCCGAGGCTGTTCTTGGAGTAGCTCGTTTTGCCTTGCGGGATATCGTGCTGGGCGAAACCGTCCCGCTGATTGTTGTCGACTTCAGCAGTCGGGCGGTTGATCGGCAGTTGCGCGAAATTGGGACCGCCCAGCCGGATCAACTGAGTATCCAAGTACGAGAAGTTTCGAAACTGTAAGAGCGGGTCGTTGGTGAAGTCGATACCGGGGACGACGTTCGCGGTATGGAAGGCCACCTGCTCGGTCTCGGCGAAGAAGTTGTCCGGGTTGCGATTGAGGACCATACGTCCCACGGGCTGTACCGGAACCTGCTCTTCGGGAATGATTTTCGTTGCGTCAAGCAGATCAAACGGGAATCCGAATTCGTCGGATTCCGGTACGAGCTGTACACCGAGCTCCCACTCAGGGTATTGGCCCGACTCGATGGCGTCCCATAGATCACGCCGGTTGTAATCAGGATCCTTACCCGCGATCTGTTGGCACTCGTCCCACAGCAGGGAATGAACGCCGAGGGTGGGCTGCCAGTGGAACTTGACGAAGACGCCTTCGCCTGACTCATTGACCAGTCGGAAGGTGTGGACACCGAACCCCTGCATCATGCGGTAGCTGCGCGGCAGGGCTCTATCGGACATCAACCACATGATGGCGTGCAGTGTCTCGGGCTGCAGGGAGACGAAATCCCACAATGTGTCGTGGGCTGATGCGGCCTGGGGGATCTCGTTGTCGGGCTCGGGTTTCACCGCATGGACGAAATCTGGAAATTTGATGCCGTCCTGGATGAAGAAGACCGGGAAGTTGTTTCCCACCAAATCGTAGTTTCCTTGCGGCGTATAAAATTTCGTCGCGAACCCGCGCACGTCCCGCACGGTGTCAGCGGAGCCACGTGAACCTGCCACCGTCGAGAAACGCACAAACAGCGGTGTTCGCTGTCCTGGTGTGGTGAGGAACTTCGCGGCAGTGAACTCCGTGAGCCAGTCGTCATAGGGTTCGAAGTAGCCGTAGGCGCCGGCGCCCCGTGCATGTACAACTCGCTCGGGAATCCTTTCGTGATCGAAATGGGTGACCTTCTCCCGGGCATGGAAGTCTTCTAAAAGTGTTGGTCCGCGGGCGCCCGCCGCAAGGGCGTCATCGGTGTTATCGATGCGAACACCTTGCTGTGTGGTGAGATACCCGGAGCCACGGCCCACTCGAGCTGTATCCAGCTGTTCCTGTTTCGGGTTCGGCGTGCTGTCCACTGTGGTCTCCTTTTGGCGCGAAAGTACTGCGGCCGGGTACCCCGCTCGCAGCATGAACAAACGTCGCAGGGTCGTCCGGGCCGCAATGGTTCTGCTACAAGGGAAGCCGCGGTCCAGGCCGCGTTCGGGAGGTACTTCTCGAACGAAGGATGAGCGGCAACACGAGCCAGCAGAAGCCGAACGCAACGAGTGCGACGGCACCCGAAGCGATGCCGACACGCCGGCCCGAGACGGTGTCGAAGACGATGTCGGTGACCCCGACCATGGCCAGCCCCAGTGCCAGCAGACCGGCGAACGCCAACCGGTGTGCCGCAGAGACAAGCACGGCTAGGCGGTGGCGGCGGAACAGCACCCGGTGCATGCCAACGGGTGCCACCAACAGCACTGTGGACACAACCGAGCAAGCCACCGTGGCGAGATAGACCAACCGCATCGGGTGATCGAGCACGATGAAGCGCTGTTGGAAGGGGAGTGTGAGCAGCAGGCCGGTCAACAATTGGACGCCGGTTTCCAGGACCCGCAGTTCCTGCAAAAGACTGGCCCAGTTCCGGTCAAGCCGTTCGGTCACATTCTCGTGGCGCGCCCTTGCGTCCCACTGCTGGTCGTTTTCCGGGTGGTCGGCGTCCACCTATCGATGGTTCCCCGTTTGAGCCGGGCGAAACCCGGGTAGAGGCAATGTATGCATACGAAAGCCAGAAATTCAGTGAGTGTCGTCATCAGCTCCATGGCGGTGATTGCTTCGCTAGTTGGCTGCGGTAGCGATACGGCCGCTTCTAGCGTCGGCACCACCACTCAAACACCCCCGGCGCCCGGCGGCAGCGGCAGCGTGCCAGGTGGGCCGACGGGCGGAGGCGGACCTGAGGGTGGCGCCGGGAGCATTCCCGGCGGCCCCACCGGCGGCGGCGGCCCGGGCGGGGGTGCGGGAAGCATCCCCGGCGGTCCGACTGGCGGCGGTGGACCAGAAGGCGGCGCCGGAAGCATCCCCGGCGGTCCGACTGGCTCCGGTGGGCCGGGCGGTGGAAGCGGATGCATCCCCAATGTGGGGTGCGTGAACGTACCCTGATCGATCCGAGAGAGGAGGTCATGGCGTGAGTAACAAGACTATCCTTGCAGCCCTTGTCATCTCGGCGGCATCAGCGTTGGTCGGCGCACCGGTCGCACATGCATCGACAGACTGCAGCCCGGAGAGCGTCACGCAGACGATCCGCGCGGCTGACAACGCCCTGAGTGTCTATTTTGCGAAGTATCCCCAGGCCAACGAGGTGATCACGCAGGCCTACACGCAGCCCGAATCGGTTGGGGCAGCGAATATCAAGGCGTACTTTGGCGCCCACCCCCAACAGGACCGGGAACTTCAGGACATCATGGCGCCCATCGACAAGAAGCGGCAGGAGTGCAAGACAGTCTGACGATGGCGCGCGTCAACGCGAGGGGCGATCATCGACGATGGCACGGGCCACGTCCACCAGCTTGGTGTTGGACTCCTGAGATAACTGCCGTATCAGCGTGAAGGCCTGGGCGGCATCGATAGCGAACCGCTCCATCAGCATTCCCTTGGCTTGCCCGATGATGTCGCGGGAGGCTAGAGCCGAGACCCACTGTGATTCGCGTTGCGCAGCCACGAGCACGATCGCCGCGTGGGTGGCCAGCGCAAGGCCGGCGTCATACGAATCCGCGCCGAATGCCTGGGCGCTCTGCGAGTAGAGATTCAGCGCCCCAAGGTTTTCCCCATGCGTGAACAACTGGAAAGACAACATTGATCGCACACCGAGCTTGACTGCGGCCTTCGCGAATTCCGGCCAGCGTGTGGACTTGGCCAGGTCCTCGGCGTACACCGTTTCATGCTCCCACGCAGATTGGACACAGGGCCCTTCGCGCAGCTTCTGTTGTATCTCGTCGAGAATGCGGGGCACCTCCGAGGTCGCTGCCCGGGATTCGATGGTGTACTGACCGGTCACCAGGGTGATGCCGGCCTGCTCAACACCGGGCACATTCTCCAGAGCCGCGGTGGTGATCGATTGGAGCGTCATCTCGACGCTGGAATGCTCTTGTTGCATGCGGCGGGCGGCATCAGCCATCTTCGCGCTGAATGCGCCAGGAACAGGGTCGTCGGTCACGATGACCATCGTGCCAGCTGGCAGCCGGGTTAGCGTGATTCTCCTGCCACATGGGAGTCACAGCGTCAGGTCGATCAGCTCCGATGACTACGACCAGCGGCCGAGCACCTAAACTCGGCTAACTTCCCGGTTATCTCATAACCCCGAATAGGCCACGCGATAGGAGCTCGCCCTGTGAACAGCACGTCGGAGACGCTGACGCGAGGGCTCTCCGCGCGCCACATCCGCTTCATCGCATTGGGTTCGGCCATTGGGACGGGTCTGTTCTACGGATCGGCCGAAGCGATCAGGCAGGCGGGCCCCTCGGTTCTGCTGGCGTACCTGCTGGGCGGGGCTGTCATCTACATCGTGTTGCGGTCGCTGGGGGAGATGGCGGTGCGCAGCCCGGTTGCCGGATCATTCGGCGAATACGCGACGCAATACATGGGCCCGCTGGCCGGGTTTCTCACCGGCTGGACGTACGCCCTGGAGATGGTCGTCGTCTGCCTGGCCGATGTCACCGCGTTCGGTGTGTACATGGGGTTCTGGTTCCCGGGCGTGCCACGCTGGATCTGGGTCCTCTCGATCATCTTCTTCATCGGTGCGATAAATCTGCTCAGCGTCAAGGTGTTCGGGGAAGTCGAGTTCTGGCTCAGCCTCGTCAAGGTGCTTGCCATTGTGGCGATGATCGGTGGTGGCATCGCGATCTTGCTGTGGGGGACATCTACCGGGCATGAGGCGCAGCACGGTATCGCCAATCTGTGGAATGACGGCGGCTTCTTTCCCAACGGGTTGGCAGGCTTCTTGGGCAGCTTCATGATCGTGATGTTCGCGTTCGGAGGCACCGAGATCATCGGAATCACTGCGGGTGAGGCCAAGGACCCGGCGCACACGATTCCCCGGGCCATCAACACAGTTCCCATACGCATCATGCTTTTCTATGTTTTGACGCTCGCCGTCATCATGTCCCTGAATCCCTGGCGCTCCATCGATTCGAACAGCAGCCCGTTTGTCCAGATATTCGAGGGGTTGGGGCTTACGTCAGCGGCGACCGTCCTGAATGTCATTGTGGTGACGGCGGCATTGTCGGCGATCAACAGTGATGTCTTCGCCGCTGGACGAATGATCTACGGCATGGCTCAGCGAGGACAGGCACCCGCGATCATGCGGCGGGTATCGCGTAACGGCGTCCCGTGGATGACCGTGGTCGTCATGACGGCGGCCTTGCTCGTCGGCGTGGTGTTGAACTATGCGATAGAGGAACGTGTTTTCGTCATCATCGCCTCGGTTGCCACCTTTGCAACGATCTTCGTCTGGCTGATGATCCTTCTGTCCCACTTCAGGTTCCGGTCACAAACGGGCGCTGGCGATCTATCGGGTCCGAGCTTCCCGGTACCGGCCTGGCCGTACCTGCAGGTGTTCGCGACCGGATTTCTGGTCTTCGTCATGATCCTGCTGGGCTTCAGTGCCGATACCCGCGTTGCGCTCATCGTCGGTGCGGTGTGGCTTCTACTGCTCGCGGCCGGGTATCGCATGTCGCGCCGGGTTGCGTAGGCGAGATTAACGCCCCACGCCTCGCGGTATCCGAATCATCCCGCTTCCCTCACCGTGGGTGCGCTTGCTTCGGCGCGACCGAAATGATCGGAGAGAAATGCGAATCCTGCCTTCGCGAATTGTGGTGCAGCGGTGAGGTGCTCACCGAAACGAATCGGATGCTCGCGCACGTCGACACCGAGAGCGCTCCACCGCTGCACCAACAGCTCGGCCTGACGGTAGGGAATCACCTGATCTTGCCGTCCGGTGCCCACCAACACCGGAGCTGCGGGCGCCAGGTGTCCCAGGCTGTTGTCGTGCAGTTGCGTGACCCATCCCGGCTCGACAAAGGGGTCCGCACCCGCGAGATAGCGCTGTCGATTCTTGGGTAGCAGCAGGCCCAGAACAATTGCGGCGACAATATGGGTCCGTCGCAACACTGCGGTGACCAGCCGCCCGCCTCGGTTGAGGTAGTCATGCAATCGCAGTTCGGGATAGCTGCTGTCGAGCCCAATCCCGCTGTACAGCAGGAGAAAGGCGAAAAGTCCACCGTCCAGTTCGCTGGCGAGTTCGGGGAAATCTACCGGAGCCGCGCCGACGGCCGCAGCACGCAGCGGCATGTCAGGTGCGTAGCTGGGCTGCAACTGCGCGGCCCAGCCGGCAGTGTTGCCGCCCTCGGAGTAGCCGTATATGCCTGCCGGGCCCTGCGGCTCGAGATCGGCCTGTGGTAGTTGTCTTGCGGCGCGCATGATGTCCAAAAGCGCGCGTCCGTTTGTTTTTCCGACGACATAGGGATGCACGCCAGGGGTGCCGAGCCCCGGATAGTCGGTGACGGCCACTACCCAACCGCGCCGTACGGCCGCGGTGAGGAAGGGGGCCTCGTACTCCAGGCCGAGTGCAAGTAGGCGAGACACGGTGGCAGAGCGCGCCAGACCCTGGCTGCCCGGGGCGAATCCGAGTAAAGGCCGTGCAGTCATCGGGGCGGGAGCATCGGGGATGAGCACGACACCGGATACCGCGATAGGGGTGCCGGTGGCGGTCGTCGATCGATACAGCACGCGCCAGGCCTGGGTGCGCATCCTGACTCCGGGGAAGACACGCGCGGCCATGGGCGTGGCACGCAGTAGATCGCCGGGAGATCCGGTGTTGTCGAGAGCGGGCGGATCGTAGAACCGATCACGCGCTCGGCGGGTGGCCGGGGTATGAGACATCGTTGTCCTTCGGTGGTGGTGCGGCTATGAAGCGTCGGGTGAATGTAGTTGTGCACGAAGTACTTTGCCACTGGCATTGCGAGGTATCTCGTCAAGAACAACGAACCGTTTCGGAACCTTGTAGCGCTCGAGACCCTCCCGAACATGAGCCTTGAGCATGTCCTCCCGGGGCGCTGAGGACCCCGCCGCCGCAACCACGAAAGCCTGCAATACCTGACCGAATTCGTCATCGGGTACGCCGATGACGACAGCATCCGCGATCGCGGGGTGCGCCGTGAGTCGGTCCTCGACTTCCCCGGGGAATATGTTCTCGCCACCCGAGACAATCATGTCGTCGGAGCGACCGTCGATGTACAGCCTGCCATCTGCGTCGAAATGGCCCATATCGCCAGTGTTCACATGCCCGTCGACGACTTCCTTGGAAGCGGCGTGCGCTGCTTTGTCGGGCGTGTAGCCCTCGTACTCCAGGCCACCACGGACGAAGATCATTCCCGTTTTACCGGCCTCAACCTCTCGGCGGTTGTCTCCAAGGATGCGCACGGACACTCCAAGTGCCTTGCGCCCCGCAGTATTCGGTGCGGCAACGAGGTCCGCAGGGGAGGCGATCGCGACCACTCCGGCTTCGGTGGATCCATAACCGTTCACCAATATCGGTCCGAAGGCTGTCAGCACGCCGGAGACGGTGGCCGGTGATATCGGCGCCGCCCCAGTGACGATCATCCGCAAGGGCAGCCCTTGGGCGTTTTGCCTGCCTATTTCCGGGAGCGCCGTCAACAGCCTCTGCAGCATGACCGGCACCGCGAACAGTACCGTGACATGTTGACGCGCAATATCGTTCATGGCTTGCGCGGCGTCGAATCGGCGTCGGCAGACTACGGTGCCCCCGAGCGCCAACGGCCCGAGCAGTGCGGCCAATCCGAATCCGTGGAAGAACGGTGGTGCCACCAGCACCCTGTCCCGGGATCGCAGTCGCACGGTGGCCATCGCGGTCACACACATGAGCACCAACTGTCGGGGTTTGACGGCGCGCGGCACTCCCTTGGCCAGCCCGGTGGTGCCCGAAGTGAGCAGGGTGAGTTTCACCGGACGGCGCACCGGTGGCGGCTTGGGGTGCGTTTGTGTCGCGAGTGCATCCAAGCTCAGGAGTCCATCTGTGGCCGCGGTCTCGTGCCACGCCAAGACCCGCAGGCCACGGTAGTTTGCGGCATCGACCGCTTCGGTGTACTCGGCATCGAAGATCAGTACGTCCGGTTCGTGGCGTTGCAGGATCGCCTGCAACTGTTGAGGAGTCAGTTCCGTGTTGATGAAGATGAGTTCGGCCCCGAGCTGTGCACCGGTCAGCATGGCCTCGGCGAATCCTCGATGGTTGCGGCATACGATCCCGACCGAAGTAGGGGCAGAAGGCGCCAGCGCGTATACGGCCGCGGCGATAGCCTCCGCGCGCTGATGCAACTGGCGATAGGTGATGTGCCCCGCCTCGTCGATCAGCGCAGCCCTGTTGGGAAATCGAATCGCGCTGGCCGCCAACAACAGTGCCGGTGTCGGCCCGTACTGGCAGAGGGCGCGGGCAAGTGCGGCGACGGCCCGTGGACCCATCGGGGTGAGCGCGCCTGAGGTGAGCGCCGCAGGCACCGCGGCAGCCCACTGCCTGAGGCTTTGCCTGAACTCATTCGGCATGAGCACCCACCGGGTCCGATGTCTGGACATGAGTTGGTGCCGGCCGGCCTGCGGTCACCCTTGACAGGGAGGCCTGGGTATCACCCAATCGCCGATAGACGAAACCGAGGATCGGTTCCATCGGAAAGCGCAGCACCGGAGCCAATATCGCGGAGGGATGCCCGTACACCGGCGTCAACGTTCTGGGTTTGTCCACGACGGCGCGGGCGATCACGCGCGCCGCATCAAGGGGGGTCTGTCCCGGAAGCAGCCGCATCCACCGGCTCGGTGCGCTCATCCGGGTATGCATCAGACCTGCGTAGAAAGTTGTCAGGGTCACCCCATCGCCGCGGGCTTCCATTCCGACGGCCCGCATCCAGATGTCGAACGCGGCCTTGGACGACAGGTAGAAGCCCCACTTGGGTACCACCCCGAACATCACGCCCACTGTCGAGACGTTGACGATATGGCCGGTTCCCCGGGCACGCATACCGGGTAGCAGCGCCAGGGTGAGCCTCATGGGCCCCACGTAGTTGGCGCCCGATGTCGCGTTGACGTCTTTGGGCCTGTCGTAGGAGAGGTGTATCGACCGGCGCAGTGATTTACCGGCGTTGTGGACCAGATAGTCGATCGCACCGAAATCATGGAGTATAGCCTCGGCGAACTCTGTGATCGAGGCTTCGGATGTCAAGTCGAGTGGGTAAACCGCTGCCTCGCCGCCCCTTTCGGCGATACCGGAGGCAACCATCCGGAGCTGTTCCATGGATCGTGCGGCCAGCACCACCCTCGCACCGGCCTGCGCGAAGAGTTCAGCGGTGGCGGCGCCGAGCCCGTACGAGGCACCGGTGACGACGACGACCTTTCCCGCCACCTCGCCGCGGAGCCGATCGATGTCCCGTAAACCGCGCGGGCCGATCAGATAAGCGGCCGCGCGTGCGATCGGATGGTGTACGACGGGGGAAGGCCCAGTGGGCAAAATCGTTGACATCTCGGTGCTTTCGGTTACTTGGTGTTGTTAGTTGAGGGACTTATGGAGGCCAGGCCGGCGAGCACAGTTCGTAGTTGCGCATCGGACACCACGGCATCGACCACACGTTGGCTGAGTTCGATATCAGGGTCCGATTGCACGGCGCTCAGGACAGTGCCGAAGAAGTTGGCCATGATCAGATCGCGAACCGTGTCGCGGGAGATCTCGTCGGTATGCATCCAATGCAGCACGATGCCCTCGATGAATGAGAGGCAGCCACTGATCGCCGCACGCAGCACCGGCGTCGATTCGGTTCCCGTGATCTCCACGGCCAAGGCGTGTGCCAGACGTTGGCGATGTTGTTCACGAACACGCCGTACTTCGGCATCGGACACGTCGGCCAGGAGCGCCTCGAAGGCGCCGGGCTCCTGCTGTGCCCGATCCAGAAACTTGCCGACACCCTCGGACAATCGCTCCAGCGCGGGACCGCGCATCTGGACGAGTTCACCCCAGAATTCGTCGGCCGCCTGCTCGACCACGGCCAGGTAGAAGCCGCGCTTACCACCGAAGTGGTAGCTGATCGAGCCCGCGGCCACGCCAAGGGCGCGGGCCAGATCCACGATCGACACCTCGTCGTACCGCTGCGTGCTGAAGGCAACGCGACCGGCCTCCAGCAGGGCGGCGCGTGAGGCGACACCACGTTTGTTGCCGACCATGACACCTCCAGTATTTGAATCTGATTCAGAAAGTAGTCATCGAGAAGAGGGGCGTCAAGATCTTTCTGAATCAGATTCAAAATCTCTGGCGCCCTCGAGACGATCGGGGCCTACAGTTGGAATTGCGCCCGTCGTGGCCGCACATGGAAGGGATTTCAGTCGTGACAGACATATCCGCATTCGCCGAGCTGGTCGATCGTGACCATGGGCTGTGCGTGCTCAGCACGATTCGAAGCGACGGCAGCGTCCAGTCATCGGTGATCAACGCCGGCGTCATGCGCCACCCCCGAACTGGTGAACCAGCCGTCGCGCTGGTGGCGGCCGGGGGCACCCGGAAGCTCGATCACCTGCGGGCGGACCCACGGGCCACCATCGTGGTGCGCGCCGGATGGCAGTGGGTGACCGTGGAGGGAGTCGCCGAGATCATCGGCCCAGACGACCAACAAGCCGGTATCGACGAGGAAACGCTAAGGCTGTTGTTGCGCGACATCTTCCAGGCGGCCGGCGGTACCCATGACGACTGGGACACCTACGACAGGGTGATGGCCGAAGAACGACGCGCCGCAGTTCTCATCGCGCCCGGCCGCGTCTATTCCAATCCCGCGCCGGGATAGCCCGCAATATTGTGCAGATATGTGTATCGCATGCGAGTGGGCGCCGCATTTCTCGTCGTTGAGCACGAAGGCCACCCGCCGGACGGCGCTGCGCGCTGCGGCCGCGGTGGCGCTCGGGGCGGGCGCCGTCGCCGCATGCTCTACAGGGGCCGATTCGTCGTCCACGTCAGGTAGTACCAACCCCGACAATGCCGAGGCGGATTTCGTCTTCCGAAACGGCCGCGTCTACACAGTGTCCGGGCCTCAGGAATGGGCCGAAGCGGTTGCCGTGAAGGGCAATACCATCAGACATGTTGGTGATGAGGCGGGCGCGATGGCGATGGTGGGCCTGGGCACCCGCGTCATCGATTTGGACGGCAAGCTGCTCATGCCCGGGTTTGTGGAGGGGCACATTCATCCGTTCTTCGGTGCCTTCCTCAGCAGCGGCGTGAATCTGCAAGTTTCGACCAAACAAGAGGCACTGGCGGCTATTGCCAAGTACGCCAAGGAGAATCCGGATGGGCCGATACGCGGATTTGGCTGGCGTATCGACATGTTCGGGCCGGAGGGGCCGACCCGTCAAGAATTGGACAGTGTCCTGCCGGACCGGCCCGGCTTCTTCTTCGCCGTCGATGCGCACAGCATGTGGGCCAACAGTAAGGCCCTGGAAGTCGCTGGCATACATCGAGATACGCCCGACCCGGTCCCAGGCTTCAGCTACTACGCAAAAGATGGCAAGGGCGAGCCGAGGGGCTACATCCTGGAGATCAGCGCGATGCTTGACCTGATCGATGCCATCGAACCGGTTACCGCTGAGAGCATGCAGCGAGCACTTGAGGACTGGCTGCCCCATGCGGCTGCGGCCGGCATCACGTCGGTGTTCGATGCCGGTGTTCCTCCGGTCGGGAGTCAGGCGGCGTTTCTTGGGCTGTACAACGACATTGAGCGCAGGGGCGCGTTACCTTTCCGCGTGGTGGCGTCCTATGTTGTGAAGGCGCCTCCCTTCGATGATGCGGTAGCGATGTTCACCCAGACTCGTGACGAGATCGCGAGCGACCTCGTTCAGGTGGGGATGATCAAGATCATGGGCGACGGCACCCAAGGCGGCTACACCGCCTGGTTGCTCGATCCTTATGCGGACAAACCCGATTCGATCGGAACGTCACCGTTCACCGAGCAGCAGTGGGGCCAGCTGGTCGGCCAGATTGATGCTGCGGGTATCGACATGCATGTGCACGCGTGCGGGGAGCGCACGGTGCGGGCGGCACTGGATGCGTTTGAGGCGGCGATCGCCAAGAATCCCGCCCGGGACCGCCGGCATACAATCGCGCACCTGATCTATGTCGATGACGCGGACAACGCCCGATTTGCCAAGCTTGGGGTTGGAGCCCAGTTGTCCGCGAACTGGTTCTCCGCCGACCCCGACACCGTGGTCAATCTGGCTGCCCGGTATGGCGCGCCCCGCAAGGACAACTTCTACCGGATCCAGGACATACTGCACGCCGGCGGAAGAGTGTCACTGGGAACGGATTGGCCTGCGGCGGGGTACTTCTCCACCTACAAGCCACTCGAATCAATCCAGATCGGTGTGACCCGTCAGCTGATCGGTGACCCGAATGCCGCGGTGCTCGGCCCCACCGACCAGAAGTTGTTGGCGGCGCAGGCGGTGCAGGCTAATACGCTGGGTGCCGCGCACCAGATCCGGATGGAGAACAAGGTCGGCTCGGTGGAGGTCGGCAAGCTCGCCGATCTCATCGTGCTCGACCGCAACATCCTTGAGGGAGACCCACACGACATCCACAAGGCGACGGTCACGATGACGATGATGGACGGCCAGATCCGTCACGAGATCAAGCACTGACCGGCCTACTTAGCCAGTACCAAGAGCGGCTTGTCCTTGTCGACGATGTAGGTTGCCAGTTCTGAACCTTCGTCATCACCGATATTGCGAACGGAATGGAACGTCTCGGCGGGGACGAAAAGGACATCTCCGGCGGTGACGCTCTGTGAACCCTGACCGTCGATGTCGTAGACCAGCGTGCCCTTGAGCACGTAGATGATCTCCTCGCCGGGATGCTTGTGGCGGGCAGCCGTGGCTCCCGGCTGAAAATCGACACGTGTCTGTAGTGCCTCGCGGCCCGGGATGCTCAGATCATGGCGCTGTAAGTCGGTGCGGCTCACCGGCTCACGTTCGGACACGGGGGTAGATGACCCGCACGCCGCGGCGAGTGTCGCCAGCCCGGCACATGCGCCCATCACGATCGTGCTGCCGATGTTCATGCGGTCAATCCTTCCGGAGAGGCTTGAGTGTGCCGACGCCCGACGGCGGCGCCGTGTTGTCGCGGATGCCATGGTAGATACCGCGTTTGATGATCCAGGGTTGCAGTACGCGCTCGATCGACCACGCGGGGAAGCGGAAGGCGTGACCGGAGGGGGCGAAGACTTCCAGCCCGTCGGGCTGTACGCCGAGAACCGAGCCCCACCGGTACCTGGGTGGGCGGTAGGTACGTAAAGGCCGCCCGGATACTCCGGCGCGAACATTGTGAGCCACCAGCCGGTCAGCTCGATTGCGAGCCGAGGTGCGTAGCGCATCGGTGGCCGCGACGTCTCCGACGGCGAAGACGTCGGGGTAGCCGGGAACCTGCAGTTGTGGCGTCACACGGACAAATCCGTGTTGGTCGAGTACCTCGTCGGGCAGCCATTCTGTATTGGGTTGGACCCGGCCGATCGCCCACAGCACCGCATCGGAGGAGACCGGAGACTGCCCGGAAATCCATTCAACCGGCTCGCCGGTGATTCGGTTGCCGGTGAATCCGTCGGGGATGAGTGCACGGTGTCCGGGGTGCAGCCCCACGCGGAGGTCGTTGAGCCGCTGCCGAATCCGGTGCCATACTCGCGGCGAGTGCTGTGTGAGCGCACGCTCACCAGGGAAATACAGGTCGACACGCAGGTTGGGCCATGTGATCGCGATGTTGGCCGCGCTGCTCACAGCGGCTGCCCCTCCACCGATGACGGTTACCGTGCCCGCCGCGGCCAGTCGCAGGTGCGCCGCGCGCAGCTCCGCAGCGACCTCGACATTGGACTGCAGTGTGGGCTGTCGCCAGAAGCCGTTACTGACACCGGTCGAGATGACCAAAGTGTCGTATGGTTCCGCAAGCGATACGCCGTTACTGCTGTGGGCGAAAACTGTTCGGGCGCTGAAGTCGACGCCGGTGAGCCGGGCATGCACGGTACGGACACGGTCCAGTCTGTGGAACCGGTCAAACGGCACCCAGTAGTTCCGTGCCCATTCGTCGGGGCGTGAAAGCCGTATCCCTAACTCTTGGCCACTGACCAACCCGGGTTTGGCGGAGATTCCGACAACATCGCTGTGGCGGGCGAGCCGGATCGCCGTGAGCAGGCCGCTGTCGCCGAGCCCGGCGATAAGGACCCGTCTGCGGCTCACGCCGATTTCCGTGGAGGGCGGGGCACAAATCGGGATACCCGTGCGATGACATCTCGGTACTCGGGCCGCCGCTGCAGGCTGCGCTGCTCCATCATCGGGATGCTCGAGCCCAGGAACATCCCCAACATGCCCGCGGCGCCGAGGCATAGCCACCACGCATCAGCGGGGGAGACCGCAATACCGAAGAGTGCTAGGGAGAGCCAGAAGCTGAACTCTCCGAAATAGTTTGGATGCCGAGACCATGACCACAGGCCGCGGTCCATCACCTCACCGGGACGACGGTTGCCGGTGAAGCGGTGCATCTGCACATCGGCGACCAGCTCCAGAGCTACAGCCGCGAGGCCAACCAGACACGCGATCGTCGTCAGCCAGACCAGGTCGCCGACGGGGCGCGTTACCGCGACATACGCCGGCACCATCCCGAGAAAGACCAGCAGTGTGGGGATGAGATGGATGGCGACCAGATCGGCCAGGAAGCTCCATCGGCCGGCGCTGGCGCGCAGCATCGGGTAGCGCCAATCCTCATGGTGCAGCCCAGGGAACGAATACACCCAGTTGGCGGTGAGGCGCACTGCCCACAGCGCGATCACCATCGCGATGAGCCAACAACGCAACTCATGTACCCCGGACTGACTCCACCAGTAGACCAGCAGCAGCGGGGGTATCACGCTCCAATAGGCGTCGTAGAAGCTCGAATTGCGGTACAGCCTGCTGAAGACGAATATCACCACCGTGGCCAGCACATCGGCGATCAACGTGTCCAGCCACATGCGGCCGGTAGCTGGACCCCAGATGAGCCAGCCGGCGGCCACGCCCACGGCGATGAGATAGGCGATGGTCACGAGCACCAACGATTGTGACTTGCTTCGGACGATGGCTTCAGAGCTCACGCGGGGTGTTGTCCCTTCGCAACAGTGCGACAAGAAAGTCCGAGTCATCGGTGAAGGGCCTCAGGTCCCAGGTGGACAGCAGGAGGTCCGGAGCGAGACCTGCTTCGGCAGCGTCGTCGAGGAATCGAGCGAACTCGTAGTCACGGCCGGCGCCGAAGCCGATCACCGCGCGGCCATCTTCCGCGAGGTGTCCGCGCAGGCGTTTCAACACCTGAACCCGTGTGCTCGGGGCGAGAAACGCCATCACATTGCCCGCTGACACGATGACGTCAAATGGCTCGGCGATACCGGCCGACGGCAGGTCGAGGTCGGCGAGATCGCTGACGATCCACCGTGAACCGGGATGGTCCTGCTCGGCCGCCTCGATGAGCACCGGGTCGACGTCGACGCCGACCACGCAGTGACCGGCGGCCGCCAGAAACCCGCCCACCCGGCCGGAGCCACACCCGGCGTCGAGGACCCGGGCGCCACGAGGAACCATCGCGTCCACAAAGCGAGCTTCGCCCGCCAAATCCGCACCCTCACGCGCCATGGCGCGAAACCGCTCGATGTACCAATGCGAATGGTTCGGATTGGCCGCGACTTTCTGCATCCAGAGGCTCTGCTCAACCATGCAGCCATTGTCGCAAGCGGAGGTAGCGTCGCAGATCAGGGCACTCGAATACCTCACTCGATGGCCTACCGCGCCGCGATTGCGGTGCTAATCTCATGCCAACCCCGCACGTTATTGCGACGAAGGAGGGGGATGGAAATGCGTTACAGCGCATGTGCCACAGCAGCATTGGCGGCGATGCTGATTCTTGCCACGCCGGCTCGGGGTGAGCCCGAGTGTCAGTTCTCGGGAGGTCTGGGCCCTGACGCCGCCTGCACCCAAAGCACCGATGACGATGAGCTCACGACGCCGTGGATGTGGCCGGGCGACGACGGATTCGGGGTCGGGTTTGGTGGACCCGGCTTCGGTTGGCGCTGATCTGGTACTAGACAAGACCTAGATAGCCGAGCACTCCGGCCGCGGCGACCACGATCAACGGATTTGTCTTCGTAAAGACGAAGATCAGGGTGCAGATTCCGGTGACCGTGTAGGCACGCCAGTCGTGATCCGCGGCTCGGCTCATCACCAGGGAGGTCGCCAGGATGAGCCCGACTGTCAGCGGCGCCAAGCCACTCTCAACGGCGGTGCGCCATTTCGACTTCTGTGCCCGCTGCCAGAATCGCGTTACCGCATACACCAGGGAGGCGGCGGGAAACACCATGGCGACCGTCGCGATGACTCCGCCGAGGATGCCTCCCGCGATGCCACCGACAGGAAGGCCCGCGGCATACCCGACCATCGCCACGATCAGAATGCTAGGGCCCGGTGTGGTCTGGGAGATCGAAAAGATGTCGGCGAATTGCGAATTGGTCAGCCAGTGTTCGTCGCGCACTGAGCGCAGGTGCATCTCCGGCAGCACCGCATTACCGCCGCCGATGGACATCAGTGACAGCGATCCGAACAACACCACCAGCTGCCAGTAGGTGTTCACGCGGCCGCCTTCCTGGGCCACGCCCAGAAGAGGGCCAGCGGGGCAAGGAGTGCGAGTGTCGCCAGCAGGGGCCAGCGCATCAGTCCGTTGAGCGCGAAGCTGGCGGCGAACAGGAGCACCGGGATCAGGCTGGTGAGGCACTTCTGTCCGGTCTTGATCACCATCGCCAGGGTGAGCGCTACGGCGGCGGCGGAAGCGCCATGCAGTACGCCCTTGACGGCGGGTACCTCTTTGAAGCGAAAATAGAAGTACGACACCGTTAACACCAGAACCAGCGGTATCAGGCAGAGCCCGACGACGGCCGCGATGGCGCCCAGTGCACCGCGCATCTTGGTGCCAACGAATACGGCCATGTTGATCTGGTTGGCGCCCGGCAGGATTCGGCACATCGTCATCGCGGACAGGAATTCTTCCTCGCCCAGCCACTTCCTCTCGACGACGAGCACCTCGCGCGACCACGCCGACAAACCACCTCCGAACGAGGCCAGCGCTATGTGGTTGAACGTCCACGCCAAGCGAAAGATGGACACCCGTGGCAACGGGGGATCGTTGTCACCGCTACTCATGCATGAGTTCCGGATCGTGTGGGAAGTCGTCTTCATAGTGTTGACGTGAATCCAGCGGATCCGGCGGGTCGTACTGATGGGAGAGATTCCAGTCGGTGTCGAAGACGTCTTTTAGCCGGGCAACCACGGGTGGGTCGGTGATGGTGATCCCAAGTTCACGACGCAGGTCGAAGGCGCTGCGATCGATGTTCATCGAGCCCACCAGTGCCCGGGTGTTGTCGATGATGAGTAATTTGGCGTGCACCCTCAGGTTCTTCTGCTTGTGCACCTTCACTCCGATGCGACGCAATGTCCGCAGCGATGCGAACGTGTCCAGAATGTCCCATTCACTGATGCCGTGCCTGCCCCCACACAGCACGCGCACCCTGACACCCCGGTCCACTGCCGCGGCAACACGGTCCAAGATGACAGCATCGACGTACTTCGGATGTTGAATGTCGAGCCGCTGCTCAGCCGCGTCGATGAATTCCGCCATGTGATACCGGGAGTTCGCATTGCTCCACAGCAGGCCGTCGAAGAGTGACGGTACCCAGTCGCGGTGTTCCCAGTCGGCCTCGAACACTTCGACGATCTGTTTGACATGACTGGGCACGACCGTGATGACGCCGTAGTCGCGTGTCCGTGTGAAGTATTTCTCGCATAGGTTGAAGGTGGCCACCAGTGCGGCCTTGCCATCGACGACTATCGATTTCTCGTGCGTCACATAGAATTTCGGACTAGACCAGGCGACGTTCACCCCGGCCGTGGTGAGCCTGCCGAAGGTGTCGTCGTTGGCGCGATCGCCCCCGGATCGCTGCGGGTTGAGCATCACTCGAATGTCGACACCCGCCTGACGCCGCGCGATGACGGCGTCGATCAAGCCTTCCTCGGTGAAGGTGAATTGTTTGATGAGAAGCGATGTTTCTGCGCTCTCAATGAACTGACGAACCGGTTCCAGGCCGTCGTCCGGCTCGACGATGAGGCGAGGCGCGAAGGGGAACACAAGAGCAGAAGCTAGCACCAAGATCGCGCAGTGGTCTGCCATTCACATGAACACTTCGATCCGGCTGGCAACCTCATTGAACCCCAATGCAACTGGTGGCGCCGTTACGGCGTCACCGGCCGTTGCGCCGCGGCCGGTGTGGGGGACCTGCGGAAGATCCGGGTTTTGAGCTCGGTGGCCCGCTTTTCCACCACGAACCAACTCGATGCGGCTACCGGCAAGGTGGCCGCTGTGGCGATGACGAAGAACACAACAGGGTTCAAGCGGACAAGCCAGAAGCTGGCAAGCATCTGTTGGATAGGGAATGCGTAGATGTACACGCCATACGAAAGATCGTTGCGCAGCCGAGCTCTACGGATCAGCGCACCCGAAACGATGATGGCGTACGCCAGGGGTAGGGCACCGATGACTCGATAGTTCTGGGTAAATCCGGACGCCATGACAATGGCGGCGCTGAGCACGACCAAGGACCAGCGGGCCGGTATCCGGTCCTGGTACTGGTAGAACATCGCGCCTGCGAGGAAAACGACGAAGAACCGGGCCAACATCTGTGGCCAGCTGAACATCGGCGGGGTGTAGGAGACGTAAGCCGCCCAGACTGTCGCCAAGACGAACAGAGTGGGAATAACCCAACGGCGCTTCAGAAGTCCCAGGAAGCCAAGGACGGAGACCATTACGTCACAGAGCAGAACGAAGAAAAGGGTCCAGATAGATCCGTTCCAGACCCCCGGAAACGGCACATCGGCGGGAGTGCCGTCGATGCCGATGTACGCCACGTTGAGCAGCGCGTTGTTGATGACGTATCCGAGCTCTGCCGACAACGAAATCGGCGTGTTCTGGACCTTGGCCGTGATCGGAGCGATCACGAAGGCGATTACGAGCAGACACACCCATAGCGCGGGGAAAATACGCAAAACGCGTGAGGCCCAATACTCCTTCAGGTACGGGCGACGCATCCATGCGGCAGTGATGAGGAAACCTGAGATGGCAAAGAATCCGTCGGCAAAAATATTACTGAGCAGCCGCACGATCGGCTCGTAGGCAATCTCGCGGCCGGTAAGGGGCCAGGAATGGTAGAAGACCACGCCGATCGCGAGAATGAGACGCCACAGCGTCAGCGCATTGTGTTGTCGATCAAATACCTGCTCAAGCTTCATAAATTCCCCGAGGCGCCGATGCTGTGTGTTTACTTTTGCGAATGAACATACTGCACAATCCCGGGTGGCACCCGGCTTACCTCGCGGGACGAATCTTCAGACCGCAAGTGCTCAAGTTGTTTGCGAATTGTTCCGGCTTCTCTGAGATCGAACGAGCGAATTCCATTGGTTCCCCATCACGCTTTACCTGCTTGCGTCCGCGGCGGTGCACAATGGCCGATAGCAGCGGATATGTCTGTTTGGGCTCACCACGGTGAGGGCAAGCGGCAAGAATCTCGCGGTACGCATTGATTCATTGCTGTCGAGCTATTGCAAAGCAGTATCCGGAGGGGCTGAGACGCATAGGGATGCGTCGCGGCGACCGAATGTGATTCCGTGCGGGTCCCGTGGCAATAACTATTCCTGAAACAGATTTGCTCGGCGAAGCTGCTTTGCATTGCTTATCCGTACGCTGCGGACAGATGGATTTTGGATACGGCTCTTCTGCCACTCGAGTAGAAACCGGAGCTCAGATAAACGCGTAGCTCAGCTACGGGGCCTCGGGGCCCGGGGAGATCTCGATGGCCACCGATGCCTGCTGACGACGGGTAATCCAGACTCCAAATTCACTCAACGGCCCCAACAGCCAGTACTTCTGATTGACGATCTTGCGGACCCTGCGAGTGTCATCGAAGTCCAGGACGCGCGCGATGCCCGCCACCACCGGTGCATCGGGGATGAGCTGCCCTCGAATACCGCAGGGCTGCAACGTCACCGCTGGGTTGCGCCGAATACGTCTGATCTTGTACGCCGCGACCTCCGAGAAGAAGTAGAGCTTGCCATCGGCGGGAGCAATCCAGACCGGCGTGGATACCGCCGCACCGTCTTTGCGGTAGCTCGTCAACGACACATAGTTCGCCCGGCCGACCACATCCCAATCCGTCATTCGTTGTCCTCTCATCGGCCAGTCCACCCGATTCTGTCGTAGACGGCGCCCGATCGCACTGGGCGCGTCCGGTCCCGAGCGGTCGGCCGAGGCTTACAGGAGCGTTGGCCGCACTGTGAGGTGGGTTTTTCTTTTCCATAATGTCCACGGAAACGATGGGGAAACACATCCGGGTCACTGTGGTGACATGGCCACTCCAGGGGAGATGGGTACGACGCGTACCGCGTGCTCGTACTGCGGTGTGGGCTGCGGTATCGAGGTCCAGACGAAGCCCGGTCCTGGGGGCCCGGTTATCGCACGGGTGTCGGGCGACAAGCTTCACCCGACCAATTTCGGCCGCCTGTGCACCAAGGGGGCTACCCATGCCGAGTTGATGGAGGCGGTCGACGGTCGTCTGAAGACCGCGCTGGTCCGGCCCTCCCGTGGTGCGGAGCTTGTCGAGACGCCGGTGGATGTCGCAGTGACCGAAGCTGGTCAGCGGCTGCGTTCGATACTCGACGAGCACGGGCCCGATGCGATCGCGCTGTACGTATCAGGTCAGATGTCGATCGAAGCACAGTACCTGGCCAACAAGCTGGCCAAGGGATTCATCCGTACCGTGCACATCGAGTCCAATTCACGACTTTGCATGGCGAGCGCCGGCACCGGGTACAAACAGTCGCTCGGAGCGGACGGCCCACCGGGTTCGTACACCGACTTCGACAGCGCTGATGTGTTTTTCGTCATCGGCGCAAACATGGCTGATTGCCACCCTATTCTGTTTCTTCGGATGGCCGACCGGTTGAAGGCCGGCGCGAAATTGATCGTCGTGGACCCGCGGCGCACCGCGACCGCCGACAAAGCCGACTTGTTCCTGCAGATCAACCCCGGTACTGATCTGGCGCTTCTCAATGGATTGCTTCATCTTCTGGTGAAGTCCGGCGATATCGATGAGGAGTTCATCGCCGAACACACCGAGGGCTGGGCGGCAATGCCCGAGTTCCTGGCCGACTATCCGCCCGGGGTGGTAGCCGAGATCACCGGTATCCCCGAAGCCGATATCCGTGCTGCCGCCGCCATGATCGGGCAGGCCGGCGAGTGGATGACGTGCTGGACCATGGGTTTGAACCAGAGCACGCACGGCACCTGGAACACCAACGCGATCTGCAATCTTCATCTCGCGACCGGCGCGATTTGCCGTCCGGGAAGTGGCCCCATGTCGCTGACCGGTCAACCGAACGCCATGGGTGGGCGGGAGATGGGCTACATGGGTCCGGGCCTGCCCGGCCAGCGATCCGTGGTCAGCGCCGACGACCGAGCGTTCGTGGAACAGCAGTGGAGCCTGGCGCCGCAGACCATCCGAACCGAGGTGGGCCCGGGAACCATCGCGATGTTCGACAGCATGGCGGCAGGAAATATCAAGGCGTGCTGGATCATCTGCACTAATCCTGTTGCAACAGTGGCAAATCGGGGCACCACGATCACCGGGCTGGAGACCGCGGAACTGGTCATTACCCAGGACACCTATGCGGCCACGGCCACAAACCGCTACGCGGATATCGTCCTGCCCGCCACCTTGTGGGCAGAAGCCGACGCGGTGATGATCAATTCGGAACGCAACCTCACCTTGCTCCAGCAGTCGATCGGCCCGATGGGTGAATCCCGACCCGATTGGCAGTTGATCTGCCAAGTCGCCACGGCCATGGGATTCGGAGAGCAGTTCAGCTATGCGTCCAGTGAGGAAGTGTTCGATGAGATTCGCCGGTTCTGGAATCCAAAGACGGGCTACGACCTTCGCGGTGCCAGCTACGAGCGCCTGCGCGAGACTCCATTGCAATGGCCGTGCCCCCCAGACGATGCGAACGATCGGCACCCGATTCGCTACCTGAACGACGGTGTCAGCCAGAGTCTTTTTGTCGACGCTGCCGGACATCAACCGCGGTTGGCGTTCGCGACCCCGTCGCGCCGTGCGGTCTTTCACCCACGCCCGCACATGGATGCGCGCGAGCTGCCCGATGACGACTATCCGTTCATCTTGAATACGGGCCGCCTGCAACATCAATGGCACACCATGACCAAGACGGGGCAGGTGGCCAAGCTCAATAAGCTCAACAGTGACCCCTTCGTCGAAGTCCATCCCGAGGACGCCGCCGAACTGGGCATCGCTGACGGACAACCGGTCGAATTGCACTCGCGGCGCGGGCGCGCTGTGCTGCCCGCCCTCATCACCGACCGTGTGCGGCCAGGCAATTGCTTCGTACCTTTCCATTGGAACGACGAGCATGGCGAGTACCTCGCTATCAACGCACTGACGAGCGATGCCGTGGACCCCGACTCGCTGCAGCCTGAGCTGAAAGTGTGTGCGGTCAGGATGCGGCCCATCGCGGTCGTCCAGCAACCCGATCGACCGGAGGCAACATCCATGCACCCCGTCGCAGAAGCGCTCGACCTGGCACCGCAGTCCGTGCCCAATCTGGTCGAGAGCGAACAGGTCTACCTGGCTGGGTTTTTCACCACTCTGGAGCGGGGAGGAGAGGGAGTTCCCGTCTTGCCCGCGGGGGCGCCCGTTAGTGATCTGGTCCGGCTCTGGGTCGACGGAGCGTTGGCGGGAATGTACTCCCGTACCGGCGACTCGGCGCCTGGCCCGCTCGCCGCACCGCTACCTGCCGCACGGCCCATGCCGTTGGTGCTGTGGGCATCCCAGACGGGCAACGCCGAGGACTATGCCACCAACCTTGCCGCGCAGCTTAGTTCCACGGGTGCGCCGCCGCGGATCGTGAACATGGACGACTGTGGGATGGCTGATCTCGCCGCGGCCACCGACGTCCTGGTCGTCACGAGCACGTTCGGAGACGGCGGCCCTCCTGATAACGGCGCCGACTTCTGGGACCGCCTGCATGCATCGGATGCGCAGTTGTCTGGGATCCGCTTCGCGGTCTTGGGAATTGGTGATCGTGCTTACGAGAACTTCTGCGGGCACGCCAAATCCATCGACGACCGCCTGGCAAGTCTGGGCGCGGTCCGTCTGATGGACCGGATGGACTGCGAGATCTACGATGACGAGCCTCTAACGCAATGGGCACGTCAGGTGACGGATATGATCACGACCCAGGAGGGGCCGGTCACCCCGGCGGCGGTCCCCGCCGCGAGCCCTCGACCGTCGAGCACTGGCGCCCCCGAACCGTTCACCCGCAACAGTCCCGTCGCGGCCCGTTTGACCCGTAACACCGTGCTGACACCGCGTTCCTCCTCAAAAGAGGTGCGACATTTCGGGTTCGACATCTCCGAGCATGGCGTCGCCTACAGTGTTGGCGACGCACTCGGGGTCTGCCCGACCAACTGCGACGGCGCCGTCGACGCGTGGCTCTCCGGCACAGGGCTGCGTGCCGACGAAATCGTCGAGGTCGACGGTGTAGAACAGACCCTGCGCGATGCGCTGACATACTCCTACGACATCGTGCGGATAACCCCGAATCTGCTGAGCTTCCTCGCCGACAACACCACCAACACGGCAGCGGTCAAGGATCTCCATGAAGCACGAAAGAACCTTGCATCATGGGTGATTGGCCGCAGCGGCGTGGACGCCGTGCAAGAATTTCCGGTACGCGCCTCCGCCGAGCAGTGGCAGGACGTATTGGTGCGGTTGACCCCCCGCTGCTATTCGATTTCGTCCAGCCCTCTGGTCAGCCCGCATGAGGTTCAGTTGACGGTCTCCGTGGTCCGGTACCGGGGGACTGGCGGCGCCGAACGAGGGGGTGTGTGCTCGACGTTCCTTGCCGACCGCGCCGATGACACACCAGTTCCCGTGTTTCTGCAGAAGTCCCCGCATTTCCGGCCCCCGGAGGAGTCGCGGACTCCGATGATCATGATTGGCCCGGGAACCGGGATCGCACCGTTTCGCGGATTCCTGCACGAGCGCCGCGCGCTCGGCCACACCGGCCGTAACTGGCTCTTCTTCGGCGACCAGCATGCGGCCCAACACTTTTACTATCGAGACGATCTGTCCACCATGGCCGATGACGGCTTTCTGTCCAAGCTTGACGTCGCCTTCTCTCGCGACCAGAAGGACAGGGTCTACGTGCAGCACAAGATGGTGGACAACGGCGCCGAGCTCTGGGCATGGCTGCAAGACGGCGCCCACCTCTATGTGTGCGGCGACGCATCCCGGATGGCCAAAGACGTCGACACCGCACTGACATCAATCATTGAAAAACATGGCAGGCTCTCGGCCGAGGGTGCCCACGATTACAAGCGCGAACTGGTCGCCAGTAAGCGGTATTTGCGAGACGTCTACTAGACCCGACTTGACACAAAGGTGCCACCGTTGACGTACGTGAAACCGCCCGAGCTGTAACGCGTAATCCGCCCGTCTACACCAGCACTTTGGCGGCTTGGCGTTCGGCGCGTTTGGCCTGGCGCTCCAGGTACTTGGCCTTGACTTCCTCGAAGTCCTCGGAGGTCTTCTTGAGGTCACTGACGATGCGGGCCAGGTCCTCGCGGTACCACTCGGCCTCGCCGTTGATGTCGTCACGATCGAAGATGCGCCACTTGCGCAGCACCGGCAGCACGACCTCGTCGAGGTGTGACTGCGGGTCGTAGACGCCGCCGGTGGCGATGGTGACCGCGTTGCGGCGGAATCCCGGAATTGTGTAGCCGGGCATCGTGAAGTTGTCGAGCACCTTGTGGACAGCCTTGACTGCTTGGTTCGGGGCGATTTCCAGGCCGGCTGTCACCATGTTGCGGTAGAAGATCATGTGCAGGTTCTCGTCGGTGGAGATGCGCTTGAGCAGCTCATCGGCGATGGGCTCGGCGCAGGCCTTACCGGTGTTGCGGTGCGAGACGCGGGTGGCCAGCTCCTGGAACGTCACGTACACCACCGAGTCGAACAGGCTCTCGGAGAACGGTATGTTCTGGCGGTTCTGGCCGGGGGAGAACCCGCTGGTCATCTGCGCAATGCGCAGCTTCTCGAGTTCGAACGGGTCCACCGAACGGGTCACCACCAGGTAGTCGCGGATGGCGATACCGTGCCGGTTTTCCTCGGCGGTCCAGCGGTTCACCCAGGTGCCCCACGGCCCATCCATGGTGAAGTTCATGGCGATCTCGCGGTGATACGAGGGCAGGTTGTCCTCGGTCAGCAGGTTCGTGATCATGGCGATCTTGGCCAGCTCGGAGAGCTTGGACTGCTCAGGATCCCAGTCCTGACCACCTAGAGCCTTGTAGTTCTTGCCCTCAGACCAGGGGACATAGTCATGCGGGTTCCAGTCCTTGGTGACGCCGAGGTGGCGATGGACATTCTCCTCGACCACAGGCTCAAGCTCATGGAGCAGCTCCAGGTCGGTGAAGGCCTTCTGCATGAATACTTCCTCGTAGTGGGGGCCAGACAGAAACCGCAACTAGCAGTACCCGTATCCAGCAGTTACAGAAATCTAGCATGCCTGGATGCCTCGCAGGCATGTACAGCGATTACTCGTCTAATTGAGAGCATTCCGTGACCGTCCCTCCGCGTGCGGCCGACCATGGCGCGTATTCGCCGACGATGGCGATCGATTGCCATCCCGTTGGATCGAAAGTCGTTGAGCACCAGATATTTACAAGTCACCTCCTCCGAGTCCATGAAAAGGCGAGTAGTGTCCGTGACGTAACTATCGCCGTGGCATGTCCGAGCGCCGACTGGTTTGGCTCATACGGATTCCGTTTGTTTGAGTCCCACTGAGCAACAAGGAAGTACGCATGACACAGGCTGAGTACCCCGGCCCTCCCATTCGCTTCACGCTAGGCCCACGCAAGACCGGCAGGATGAACGGAGCGTGGTGGCCGCAAGACGACGGATTCATCGCGCGGGAACTCTCCCCTTTGGTGGAAGAGCTGTCCGGGCACATCGGCGGGGTCAGCGAGGTGTCGCTGAACTGGAAGGCGGGGTCGCCTCGGTCGAGCATGAGGTCGGCGGCTATGCCTCCGTCGCTCACCAATCGTCCGTTCCATTGGGTGGTCACGCTTCGAGGTGAGCATCGGACGGTGCGGATTCTTATGGTGCCGGCTCGTACGAACAGGAGTCTGGCGCGGTTGATCATGCGTCTGGCGGCGCAGATGCCTCTACTTGATTCTCCGAAGGAGGAGGAAGTCTCCGCGGCGCTCCGGATCATTATGGCCGCCTAGCGGTCGGCGTTGAGCTCGGCGAGCAGATGGCGGACGCGTTGTTCGATGTCGTCCCGGATGGGGCGCACCGCTTCGAGGGGCTGGCCGGCAGGGTCGGGCAGCTCCCAGTTTTCGTAACGTTTCCCGGGGAAGTACGGGCAGGTGTCACCGCAGCCCATGGTGACGACGACGTCGGCTCCTCGCACGATCTCTTCGGTCCACGGTTTCGGGTACTCGCCGGTGATATCGATGCCGAGTTCGGCCATGACTGCGACTGCGGCGGGGTTGATTTCCTTTCCGGGCTCTGAGCCGCCCGACCAGGCAACCGCCCGGTCGCCGGCTAGATGCGTGAAGAACCCAAGTGCCATCTGAGAGCGGCCCGCGTTGTGCGTGCACAGAAAGAGCACAGTGGGCTTGTCTTGGGTCATTGGGTCACCTTCTGGCCTGCAGTGTCGATCGAATCCGGTTGAGGGGCACGTGTAATGCGGCGCCGCAGTGCCAAGGACACGTATACGAGGGCGACCAGCACGGGTACCTCGATCAGCGGGCCGACGACACCGGCTAGGGCTTGGCCGGAGGTGGCGCCCCAGGTGGCGATCGCGACAGCGATGGCCAGTTCGAAGTTGTTGCCGGCGGCGGTGAATGCGAGCGTGGTGGTGCGTGGGTAGCCCAGCCTGAGGGCAGCGCCGAGGAGGTATCCGCCACCCCACATGATCGCGAAGTAGGCGAGTAAAGGCACCGCGATACGTGCAACATCCCAAGGCCGAGAAGAGATCTGATCGCCTTGGAGCGCGAACAAGATCACGATGGTGAACAACAGTCCCCACAGTGCCCAGGGGCCGATGATCGGCAGGAATCGTGTTTCATACCACGTGCGCCCCTTGACCTGTTCGCCGATACGGCGGGAGAGATATCCAGCCGCGAGCGGGATCCCCAGGAACAGGAGTACAGATTTGGCGATCTGCCACGGCGACGTGGCGATGACGGTTTGCGGCAGATGCAGCCAACCGGGCAGGACGGATAGATAGAACCAACCCAGGACCGCGAACATGAGCACCTGAAACATCGAATTCAGGGCGACAAGGACGGCCGCCGCATCCCGATCGCCGCACGCAAGGTCGTTCCAGATGATCACCATGGCGATGCACCGTGCCAGTCCGACGACGATAAGCCCGGTGCGATACTCGGGCAGATCTGGTAACAGCAGCCAGGCCAGCGCGAACATCAACGCCGGGCCGAGTGCCCAGTTCAAGACCAGCGAGCCGATCAGCAGCTTGCGGTCAGCGGTGACGGCACCGAGGCGGTCATAGCGCACCTTGGCCAATACCGGGTACATCATGATGAGTAGCCCAACGGCGATCGGCAGCGAGATCCCTTCGACCTGAACTCTTTCCAGCACACTGTTCAGCCCAGGGATCCAGCGACCCAGCAGCAGTCCGGCTGCCATCGCGAGTCCGATCCATGCCGGCAGAAACCGGTCCAACATCGATAATCTCTGTGGCGTACTCACTCAGGACGCCCGCATGTGCAGCCGTCGCCTTCGGGGAGGAGTTCGGGACTGGTGCCGAATGTGTCCGAATCCGCCAAAATTGCGTAGATTTCCCACTTTTCCCGATCAGGTGCGGTGACCCACACCTTGTCTTGTGTTGCGAAACAACACGTGGTGCCGATCTCTTCTTCGGTGAACATGCCTGCATCGGTCAATCGGCCGATCTCGGCGTGGACCTGCTCGCTGGATTCGACCTGTACCCCGAGATGGTTGATCGTGCCGCCGTGGCCCGGGTTCTCCAACAACACCAGCTTCAGCGGTGGGGAATCGATCGCAAAGTTGGCATATCCGGGCTTACGTTTGGCCGGTTGTACGCCAAAAAGCTTTGAATAGAAGTCGATTGACGCATCGAGGTCGTCGACATTGAGAGCCAGCTGTACGCGGGACACCGGTTCACCTCCGGAACTAATGAGATATTTATCGAACTTATCGGATGCGCCCAGTGTGCCATGTCTTTGACATATGTCAAAGCATTCGGGATGCTGGAAGCATGCCCAAGGCTCTTCCCGTGGTAGATACCACCGCTCCCGTGTGCTGCCAACCTGTGGCGGCCGGTCCGATGAGCGACGAACAGGCCCTGGAAGTCGCGCTGCGGCTCAAGGCGCTCGCGGACCCGGTGCGGGTCAAGATCATGTCCCAGCTCTTTGGCGCGCCCATGCGAGAGATCATCAGCGGTGACCTCGCGGGCATCCTCAGACTCACCGAGTCAACCGTCAGTCACCACATGAATCAGTTGCGAAAAGCCGGGTTGGTGGAATCGGACCGCCGCGGAATGAACGTCTATCACCGGCCGGTTCCGGATGCGCTGACCGCGTTGTGCACGGTCCTGGATCCCGGCTGCTGCCAATAGAATCGACCGATGTCGACGACAGCCCGCAGTGACAGCGCTCGTTCATGCTGATCGGTATCGCGGCGGCCGTGCTGGCATGCCTGGGGTACGGAACCGCGTCCGTCCTCCAGGGATACGGTGCCCGCCAATCCGCGACGAATGTTCACGGGCGCTCCGGTAATGGTGCACCGTCGCTAAGCTCCACAATCGCCGCGATGCTGACGCCGGCATTCATCGCCGGGATGGTTCTCGATCTCGTCGGATTCGCGGGCACCCTGGTGTCGGCGCGGTTGATTCCACTGTTTCTCTCCCAGACGATCATGAGTGCGAACCTGGCGGTCACCGCGGTGCTCGGTATCGCAGTACTCGGTGTGCGGTTACAACGACGGGACTGGCTGGCCATCTCGGCCGTATTGCTGTCGCTATGTGTGCTGGCGTTGACTGCCGGTCCTCGTGGCGAGGATTTCGCGACGCCATCGGTTCACTGGGGTGTGTTGATCGCATCGGTGGCAGTGCTGCTCACCGGCCTGGGCCTCATTCGTGTCTTGGGCTCACGCGCCGCGATTCCTGCGGGGTTGTTGGCCGGGATTCTTTATGGCGCAATGTCTGTTGCGGTCAGAGTGCTTGACGGGCTCGATCCGCTACGGGTGAAGGTCCTGTTGTCCGATCCCGTCGCCTACGCGGTGATTCTCGCGGGGGTGGGCGGCTTCTACCTGTTTACCGTTGCGCTGCAAGTGGGTTCGGTGAACGGCGCGGCCGCGGCATTGGTTGTGGGGGAGACGGTCGTACCCGGTGTTACCGGTGTACTGCTGTTGGGCGACGGCGCGCGCCCGGGATTGGGCTGGCTTGTGGCCGTGGCGTTCGTGGTTGCGGTCGTCTCGGCGGTGAGTGTGGCCGCGTTCGGTGCCGTCGAGAACACGCAGTCGACGGCACCGGATCCGGCGCGCTAAGTCAGTTTGATGCGTTGAGAATCTTGATCGCGAAGACGAGTGTGTCTCCCGGCCGGATACCGGCGCTGGGCTGCCCGGAGGGATAGCCGTCAGCGGGGACCATCGCGACGGCGACGGTCGACCCGACATGTTGCCCCGCGATGGCCTTCTTGAATCCCGGTACCACCCCATTAAGCGGGAATTGGGCAGGCGTGCCACGCGTATAGGCGCTATCGAACACGGAGCCGTCGCGCCCGTTAACGCCCATGTAGCAGACCGAAACCGTGGCCAGATCTCCGACGATCGGTCCGGATCCAGCCTGGAGCGTGTGCACCTGGGTCTCGGCCACGCTGAATGGCGCGGTCACGTTGACACTCGGCGCCGCGGTGTCCGTGGAGCCGGAGACGGCGACGTTCCCGGTGCTTCCCGACAGCGTCCATTCAGGTGTGCCGGAGTTCTGTGGCGCCGCCGTGGGGCACCCGGTGGTGGCGGCGGGCGGGTCGGCGGGTGCTGACTTGGCCTCCGTGTCGGAGCCGCACGCGGCCAGCGTCACAACGAATGAGGCGGCGCAGGCGGCAAGTGCGACGGACGGGTACACGCGCAAGGAGTTCACGGTCGCCACGCTAACAGCTGCGCGGCGACCGCCTGCGAGTGCCAAGTCAATGGCGTTCACGCGGTGGGGGAAGTGGCACTGTCCGGGGATCAGCACGGCCCGGCGAACTCGCTCAATCGTGCGTTCCTCCGTCGGCCCGCGAGTAATTTTCAGATTGGAGCTACCGCTCGACGGCGCTATCCGCCAAGGGCGTATCGCGTTAGCCGAAGCGACTCGTAAACTGCTGCCATGAAATGGTTCTCACGGAGGCGAAGCGAAGACCGCGAGCCCGTTCAGCTCAGCGCTGAGGCCGCCTCTGTGGTTGACCAGCTCGTTGATCACCATCACGATCGTGAGTGGCCCACGGCGATCGGCTGGCATCTGCCTGACGAAGAGCCGCCTTGGGAGGCGTTGCACGAGCTGCGTAGTACGGGTTACTGCGAGGTCGAGCGGGACGGCGACGAGGTCGAGGTCGATTTCACCGAGCTTGGGCGCCGCACCTTCACGTGAGGCTTCTCGCGGGCGGTCGAAGATGCCGTCGCAAGGGGACAATCTCATCGAGCGCCGCACGAGCGTTGAGTCGGCAGGTGAGATAGCCTGGGCAGCAAGTAGAAAGGCTGGCCGGCCAGGGTATCTGGACGGCCAGCCGGGCGCATTTTTCTCGCGCTGTAGGAACTTTAGACGGTCTGCACTGAGACAGCCTGAGGGCCGCGATCGCCGGCTTCTTCTTCGAAGCTGACGCGATCGTTCTCGTTGAGGCTGCGGTATCCGCCCTTGTCGATGATGGCCGAGAAGTGAACGAACAGGTCCTTGTTGCCGTTGTCCGGGGTGATGAATCCGAATCCCTTTTCGGCGTTAAACCATTTCACGATGCCTTGAGCCATGCGATTACTCTCCTGAGTGTCTAATTGCGGGGCCGACATTCGACCCTGGGTCTTGCGGAGGTACGCGAAATCAAAGCAACTGGCAAAAGTCACGGAGATTGGGTATGTGTCCGCCGCGGAAAATCTTCGCGAGCGTGTCACTAAGAAAATCAACCGTTTTGACCTTACCAGAGGTCGAGCCCGATAACCAATGGCTGACAGTAGTTCGGCGCAGCAGCATATGAATCAGCAACCGGATTCGGAACATTGGGGAGTGGAGCGATCCTTCGCTCCATCAGGTGCCGAACGGAGCTCGACGCTACGCTGATCGCCGAGACTTAAACTGAACCGGAAGAAGCGACGCCGATGAGCCGCTACTGGCAGTCGTATTGGTACCAGGTGATGTACAGCGAAGACCGGAACCCTGGCTGGAAGCCGCTCCACTCCGGTCCGCTCCATCAGGTGCCGAACAAGTCCCTCGTGACCGGCACGCTTGCCGACTGGGTAGTCCCCGTTCTTGAAGACACGGCAGACGAGATCGACTGGATCTCAGGGGAGATCCGGATCGACTGCTATACCGAGGCCGTACCGGCCCCCGGCACTCAGCCCTTCTTCTACAGCGACACCCGCGACGTGCCCCGGATCAGTTACTACCGGCCCACTGCCTGGCCCATCCAGTGATGTCGCGACGGTCTCAGTTGGGCAAAGGTACTGCGTCTTACCCGCGATGCGGGGGCCTATCTCCGCCGCGTGGCTTTAGTGTTGGCTGTTATGGCGGGACTTGTCGGTTACGTGAAGCGCTGGCGCACAGCCCTTCACGTAACCGTGTCGGCATCGATACTTGCTGGCCTCGCACTCCCCATTGTGCCGGTAGCTCACGCGGCCGCGGCCGCGGCGACGTTGTCGGTGACATCGACGTGGCAGACCGGTTTCATCGCTAGTTTCACGATCACCAACTTGAGCACGGTGCCGCTCTCCGATTGGCGGCTCGAGTTCGACCTGCCGATCGGAGAGTCCATCCGGCACACGTGGAGCAGCAGTGTGACGCAATCTGGTACCCACTACGTTCTGAGTCCCGCGAACTGGAATCGCATCATCGCGCCAGGAGGTTCGGCCACCGGCGGTCTACGGGGCGTGCTGAGCGGTTCCTACACACCACCGTTGAACTGTGTGCTCAACGGGCAAGTTCCATGCAGCTAGAGGCTGCGGTGCGCAGAAACCAACCAGGCCGGTAACTGGGCGCGTCCGTCGGAGCCGATCGTCACACCGCGATACTCGAAGCCTTCGGGCAACTGGCTGGGAACATTCACCCATGCTCGTGCGCGCCGGATCTCGTCGATGACCAAGTGCCGCCCCACGATGCTGTGCAGCTGCTGTTCGGTGAACGGCCGGGGCCCGAATTCGGCATCTGGCGGAAAGGCCTCGGTCGCAAAAACAAGTGCAAAGAACTTGCCGCCGGGCCTGAGCGCTCGCGCCAGTGATCGCACATAGCTTTCTCTGAGCTCATCGGGTAGGCAGTGAAATACAAGGCCATCAATGACGGTATTAAAATAATTGTGGTAGCCGGTGTCTGCGGTCAGGTCAGCTGTATTGAAAATAGCATCCAAGCCAAGCTGGGCGGCCGCTCTCTGCGCTTTGTCTATCGCACTGCCAGATAGATCGAGACCCACGACTTGGTACCCATGATCGGCCAGCTTTAGCGAGGTCAACCCCACCCCGCACCCAGAATCGAGGATCGGGCTCTCAAATCGACCTTGCCGGTGTAGAGCTGCTATTTCGGGTTGCATCTCGCCGATATTCCACCCCGGATCACCAGGCGCATAAACCGCTTCGCCCCTGTACAACTCGTCCCAGTCCACGGCATTCACATCAAATGTTGGCATATTGCCGATATTAGGTGCGATACCGACGGCCGGCAACAAATTGTTTTGCTCAAGCCGACCATTTTTCAAAGGGTAAATTACTCTCCATTGCTGAATAGAGGCTACGCGAAAGTTGTCAATCTGCTGAAAACCGATAACAAATTGGAAACGTATTACGGACTATTTACGGGATGGTTTAGAAAGATCGCACGTGGGTGGAGGGTGTGCGGAGGCGATGAGACGTTCCGCCAGTTGTGCGCTCGCCGGTCCGAGTTGAGATTGTTCGGCCGACGCGAGGTAGATCTTCCACGTGATGGCAGGGCGGACGGCGAGCGCGCGCAAGTGCGCGAACTGTGTGGCCTCGCTGGCAGGCATGAAGATGGTGCCGAGCCCATGCTGGACGAGGCTCGCAGCGATCGAATACTCAAGGGCGACTTCATGCGGCGTGAACGCGGTGACACCCGCGGCGGCAAAGGCGTCGTCGACCAAGCGTCGCAAGCCAAACTGGCTGGGAAAGCCGATGAGGTGTTCGTCGACAAGTTCGGTGATGCTGACGTGGCTTCGTTCGGCGAGTCGGTGATCGGGTCGGCAGACAAACATCATGGGCTCTGCACAGAGGAGCCGCATCTGAACATCTGCCGGAAACCGATCGGGCGCTGAGACAAGGGCTAGGTCGAGGGTTCCGTTGGCGATGGCCGACAAGTATGCGCTCGATCCGGTTTGGCTTTGCCGCAAGCGGATTTGGACCAGCGGATAGTCGCGGTGGAACTGCCCCAGCACCTCGGGTACGTCGAGCGGCCCACAGGAGATGAGTGCGCCGAGATCGACCCTCCCGGTCAGCGCGCCACGGAAATCTCCGACGGAATCTTTGGCATGCCGGGCGGTCTGGATGACGCGAATGGCATGCGTGTGGAACAACTCTCCGGCCGGGGTCAAACGGATCTGTTGCCGCGTACGGTCGAACAGTTCCACCCCAAGTTCCTTCTCTAACTTGCTCACCGAAGTAGACAGCGCGGACTGGACAACGTGGGCACGCTGAACCGCCCGGGAGAAGCTCATCTCACTGGCAACGGCAACAAAATGTTCCAACTGTCGAAGTTCCATCTGCCACCTCATCTATTTAGTAGATGAAATCTATCAAAAGTATGCGTTGGACTAGATGGGTTGCGGCGACTGTGATGGAGAGGGACACGGACGAAAGGATGAGGATGCCTGCCATGGATATGTCTTCGAAAGCAGCAGTGACGATGAAGGCGATCGTCGCGCAGCAAGGCACCGAGGGTGTCGGGCTGTCGTTGATGGACATGCCTTACCCGCATGCCGCGGAGAACGACGTCATCGTCCGGGTACATGCCGCCGGATTCACTCCCGGTGAACTCGACTGGCCCGGAACCTGGGCCGACCGCTCGGGACGGGACCGGGCTCCTAGCATTCCGGGGCACGAAGTATCCGGTGTGATAGCCGAATTGGGCTATGGAACAACCGGGCTGACGGTAGGACAACGAGTCTTTGGCATCACAGACTGGGCGCGGAATGGAACGTTGGCAGAGTACGTCGCAGTGGAAGCGCGTAATCTTGCGCCACTCGCGGCTGATGTCGATCACGCAGCTGCGGCGGCCCTGCCTGTCTCTGGCCTGACAGCCTGGCAGGCGATGTTCGTCCATGCGCAGATCACCGCCGGCCAGTGCGTGCTGATACACGGTGCGGCAGGTGCAGTCGGCTCCGTCGCCGTACAACTCGCGCACGAGGCCGGCGCCTACGTCATCGGCAGCGGACGCGCGGTTCAGCGCGAGCAGATTTTGGGGCTTAAGGCGGATGAATTCGTTGACCTGGGTAGCGATTCGATTGAAGATGTCGGTGCGGTTGATGTGGTGTTCGATGTCCTTGGCGGTGAGACCCTTGATCGTTCAGCGCAATTGGTGCGTGCCGGTGGCACGCTGGTCACCATTGCCGAGCCCCCACGGATCATTCCCCGGGGAGCGCGTGCGGTCTTCTTTGTCGTCGAACCAGACCGTGCACAGTTGACTTTTCTGGAAGAAAGATTGCGCGACGGCAGAATACGCCAAGACATCGGGTGCATTCTTCCCCTCGAGAACGCGGTGAGGGCTTTCGACCCCGACCATAAGACTCCCGGCAAGACGATTATCCAGTTGCTCGCCGCCGCTCGAGGCGACAAGTCGCGTCAATCCGAAAGGGGATGAGCCCACATGGTTCCGAAAGTTCTGCTTGTCGCCATGGGCGCCGCCGTGATGCTGGTGCCCGTGGCCTGCGCCGGACGTTCGCCGCAAAATGTGGGCGAAAACCCGGTAGTCCGAGAAGTATTCGATCGGCCGACCAATGTGCCTGGAAAGTCCTTGATATCAGTGACCGTGAGTTATCCGCCGGGCACAAAAAGTATGGCTCACCGTCATGCGAAGTCAGCATTCATCATGGCGTACGTGATCTTAGGTGCGATTCGCAGCCAAGTCGAGGGCCAGCCATCACGGGTGTATCACGCCGGCGAAACCTGGTACGAAGACCCCGGCGCGCACCACACGATCGGCGAAAATGCCAGCGCCACAGAGCCAGCCGAGTTACTCGCAGTCTTCCTGGTCGATACCGGAGATGGACCGTTGACTACCGATGACGCGACCACGCAGTAGGAGGATTTGTGTACACGCTTGACCGAGTCAAGGTCGTCGAGCTAGCGCTGCGCGTGTCGCTCGCGACGGCCTTTCTGTCCGCAGTTGCTGACCGATTCGGGTGGTGGGCACCGCTCGGGCAGGGCAGTTGGGGGAGCATGGGTGCCTTCACCGCGTACACCCATCAGCTGATTCCGTTGGCCTCCGGATGGTTACTGTCCGTCATCGTGTGGGCTTCCACTGCCGCCGAAGTGATCCTGGCGGTCTTGCTTCTCATCGCATGGAGGCCCGCGCTTGTCGGTGCGGCAACATGCCTGTTGCTCATTATGTTTGGGGCCAGCATGGCGGTATCTATCGGACTGGAGGCACCGTTCAGCTACAGCGTTTTCTCCGCGGCCAGCGCTGGCGCGGCGTACGCGATACTCGGCACAAGGTCGCCGTCGCATACGAGTTGACGTCCTTGAGAGTCACTGCAATCTGGACGGCCCATGCCAGCGGCGGATCGCAGCCGCGAACTAGTTTGGCGTGGACACTGCGAGACCGGTAAACACAGAGAAGAGGTCTTGGTAGCGCGCTCCCATTACCCGGACGAGCACATCGAGCAGCTTGGCATCGGGTCCGACGAGCACGCGGGGTTTCTTCTTGCGCACGGCGGTAAGGATGATGCGGGCGGCGGCCTCTGGGCTGGTGATCGCCAGATACTTGTCGAACGCGGCGGCCGCCGCCCGCACATCGATACCTTCCGCGACGGTGGCGTTACGGGCGATGGCAGTCTTGATACCGCCCGGGTGCACGCAGGTGACGGCGACCGGTTTCTTGCCGATGATCATCTCCTGGCGCAGTGACTCGGTGAAGCCGCGCACTGCGAACTTCGGGGCGTTGTAGGCACTCTGGCCAGGCAGGGACAACAAGCCGAACAGGCTGGAGACGTTGATGACGTGGCCGTCGCCGGAGGCGATCAGGTGGGGCAGGAATGCTTTGGTGCCGTTGACGACACCCCAGAAGTCGACATCGAAGATGCGCTCCATGTCCTTGAACGGGCTCACCCCGACATCACCGGCATAGGCGATGCCGGCATTGTTGAATATCTGGTTGACCTTGCTGAACTGCCTTGTTATGGAGTCGGCGTAGAGCAGGAAAGCCTCACGCTCAACGACATTGAGAAGGTCGGCGCGTACCTCGGCCCCGAGGGCTTGCACCTGTCGTTCGGTCTCGGAGAGTCCCTCGATGTTCACATCGCTGATGGCAACTTTGGCGCCCGAGCGAGCCAGCTCGAGCGCTAGAGCGCGCCCGATGCCCGAGCCTGCGCCGGTCACCACGGCCACCTTGCCGCTATAGCCTTCCACTCCTGCCTCCTGATGTGGGTCCGGTTTCTAATGCTGCAACTTTCTGGCTATGTCGCGGGCTTTGGCCTTGCGAAGATAAGCGAAATGCGCTTTGACTGCGGGGACGCCGAGATTGGGGTTCACGACATACGCGCACATGCTGATGTTGCGGCTGAGGTTCAGAAGACGTTTGAAGACGAGTAGTCGGGCCTTTCGGGCGATGCCGTCCTGCGCTCCGTGCTCCCTGTAGTACGTCGTCTCGTCGCCACCGAAGCTGTCGGCCGGCGCGGCGGTGTAGTAGAACAGCGCCAGCGATTGCCGCCATGAGCCTTCGGCGACGGGATGGGGGAATCCGTGCACCGACTGGTCATCGGTGCGAAAGATGAGGGCCCTGCCCCAGACAGGAATGACCGTCCGAACGGCCCGGCCCTCCGCGTCGTAGAGCGACAGGCAACCTCCGTTATCGAGCGACCAGCTGTCATTCAAGTAGACGATAACGTTGATGCGGCGGTAGAGATTTAGCGCGCGAAGATAGTGGAAGTCGGTGTGGGGAGTCAGGACGCCGCCCGCGCCGCTGAGGTGAATACCGCCCCCGAACAGATAGGGATCGGGGAGCAACTGCCCGATGCCGGTGATCTTTTCGAGCGCGCTCAGGAAGCGGGGTTCGTTAAGTTCTCTGATGACAGTTTTGAACGGTTCCGGGATGAGGTCTATCTCGGCGCAGAATCGCTTGTTCCGAATGTATCCGTCTTCCCAGTTGTTCCACCAGGGCCAATCGATGCCGGGGAAGTCGGCGGCGGTCTCGGAGGGCAGGCGGAGGAAATCGTCGACCACCAGATGCGGAAATGGTTGAGCGGTATGGAATTTTTGGGCCAGGTCTGACGCGTTTCGTTCGAGTTCTTCGACTCTGACAACGGTATCTGTCTTGCGGAGTGTGCCGTATTTGCCCACATAGTCTTCGAGGGATTCTGTTGACTCGTTGGAAAGTTCATTATCGATCTGCATCAGATATCTGCTCCTCGCACTAGAGCATGCGGAGTCCAGGCAGCCGTCCGCGTTCTTTGCGTCTGCACGATGCAACAGTGGGGTAGTGCAGTGCCATGGTTTCGGTCCCAACCAAATCGATGTTCTGTGGCTGAAGGTTGCTTGGGAGGGCTGAGACGGACAGTCGATGGGAGTATCTTCAGGCCTATGGGGTACGCACGAGCGCTCAGAAGCTCCCGGCTTCGCGCTGTGGTGACACTGGCGACGGTGGGTGCTGTTGCCGTAAGTGCGGTTGCCTGTGGCCGGGCGGAGACTCGAACAGCAAGCCCTGCCGACAGTCCGGACCAACTGGCGCTGGCAACGCTGGATCACATCGTGCAGGGTGACAACGCAGCCGCCACCACCCATTTCGACCGGACGATGGCAGATATGTTGTCGGCTCCGGCTCTGGGGCAAGCATGGATCACCTACCAGGAACTGTTGGGTGCGTATCAATCACACGGTGATCCCCACGACGTCCAGCGCGGCGAGCTGACCGTGGTGAACGTGCCTCTCCAGATGGAGCGTGCACCCGGCCAGTTCCGGCTGACCGTCCACCCGGACGGATCCGTCGCGGGTCTGTACTTCCTTAAGGACGGCGTCCCCGTACCCTGAGTTCGCTTGTCAGGCATCAGCAGTCGCCGTTCCAATCATCCCGGAAGCCGCCTTCGCATTCGGCATCACGCGCGACGTACCAAACCTTCTTCACTCCTTAGCTGTGGCAATATCGTCGCCGAGCTCGAACGGCGGGCGCATGCTGTTAACCTGGCGGAATGGCGTCCGCTCGGGCTTTGGGATGTATCGGAGCACTGGCAGTTAGCGGCTTGTCATGGGCGCCGCCTGCCGTCGCTGAACCGCTATTGCCGGACCTGGATCGGTACACCGCGGTGAATACGTCCGACTACACGGTCGCGATCCCGACCAGCGGATACAACGGTGCCGTGAGCAGCGTGCAGTTCAGCACTCCCGCCGGCCAGAACTGCAGTGTGGTGATCAACGTTCGAGGAATGTGGGACATCGCGACGTGCACCGGGCCGATTCCGGGGAGTAGCTATAGCAGCGTGACCGCGAGCTATATGGAAGCCGGTAAGTTCGGCAACTCTCCGCCCGGTCCTGGGCAGGCGAAACTGTTGCCGGCTGGTAGCAAGGTCGTGTTCACCCGCGGGGTGTGGACCGGTACGTGCGCGGTTGACCAGGCGATGACCGCCTGCGTTGTCGACACGGTCCCGGGACCTGGCGAGTCAACCTCAAGGGCCCCACACGGTTTCGTGCTCGGCCCAGACGACAGCTCGACATTCTAGAACCTTTGGCGGAAGAAATTGGCCGCAACGGGATGCGGTACCGCAGGGTCGGCACCGAGAGCAAGTCGATCTAATAAGAGCGCCAACTCAGGATCGATCACGGCGCCATATGCGTTCATTGCAGCCTCGACAGGGGCGTCGATTAGGACACATTGCCATCGGCCCACCGCGGTAAGGCCGCTCACCCTCCTCTAATGCCCGGCTTGTTGATCTAGTGCAGCGGCCCATCGATCACGAAGTAGGCGCTGTTAGTCAGCCGGAGGGGATCGCGCCGATAAACGAGAGCAGTTCGAGCTTCTCGTAGCTTTCGCTCCCCGGCACTGCCGTATAGACCAAGAGCGAGTGCGACTCGTAGGGGTCCATCAGGATCTGGCAGTGGAGTTCGAGAAGCCCGACCTCCGGGTGCTGGTAGCGCTTGACCTCTCGTGGCGTGACGCCGACCTCGTGCTGCTTCCACAGGCTGCGGAACTCCGCGCTCTCGGCCATGAGTAACTCCACAAACCGGGCCGCCTTCGACTCGGAGCCCCGTAGAGTGAGTACACCTCTGAGCCCCGAAACGTACATGCGAGAGTAGAACTCGTGATCCTCGCGTAGATAGAGGTCACGTGCAGTCGGGTCGGTGAACCACCGGTACCCACTGCTTCGCGACGCTCCGCTGTGCCTGCACAGGTCGCCCAGGAGCGCGACGCTGAGTGGCGTCTGACGCAGGGTCTCACCGAGCTCAGTAACGATCTCAGCAGAGGTGTCAGTGAGCCTATCGAAGATACGCAGGATGCCGGGACTGACGTGCTCGTTGCACGAGTTACGAACTGGTGGTTGGTGTCCGGCAAGCCGGAACAGGTGGTCGCGCTCGTCCCGAGAGAGACAGATCTGGACAGTTTCCGAGGAACTCACCGGACTCACATTCACCTGAGACTGAGCACCGGGATATGTACGAAGGTAGGACGACTGCTTGACGTAACGGTTCACCAGGCCCGTCGTAGGTGTGAGTGCTGCCGTCTAACAGCCTTTCGCATACGGCTCGTCAACTGCTGCAATGTGTCGATGGGCGGTATGGGGGTATTCGTCGTCGGGTAGCACCACGGCGTGGTGTTGTTCGGACCAGTCGGTCAGGTCTGCTTCCACGATGAGGACGCGGGTGTTGCCGGTGGGTATGTCGTCGTGTTTGAGCATGGTTCGGCCTCTCCTGTGTCGGGAGGATGACAACAATGCGGTCGTTCGGTGACGATTGCAGGACTTCAAGTTTGTGGTGGCGGGGCCGCCCCAGCCATGGGAAGTGTTGCCTAGGCTAGGCGTTGGCGCGCTTGATGCATGGGCGCCGAGGGTGTGGTCCAGATGGCGGGCGGCCGGCCGCCGCGGTTGTGATGCCACCACCTCGCTTTCACGTGTCAGTCAATACGGTCGTCGGGTCTCAAGGGTGCTTCAGCTGACGCGGAGGGCTGCGTTGTGTCGGGTCGATCCGCTGGACCGGTTCACTATGCGCGGCCTGTCGATGTGGGTAAGACCGACCAGCGCGCCGGGGCCCACACAGGGCACACCCAACCGCTGGTGGCGCCGGCCGCTGGCTGACAGGGGCGGGCGCAGCGGACTCGAAGATGGCATCGATTTCGTCGATTAGCGCCAGCACCACCGGCGGGTCGTCCACGGTCAGGGACGTGGCCAGGGTGTACGGCTCGATGGAACTGGGCGCTGCCATCGTGGTGCACTGCGTCATCGCTATCTCCTTCCGCTGTCAGCATCGGACCGGCCAATGAGGATCCCAGAGCGCACAGCCGCCGTTGGCGCGGCGCCCGGGGGAGTGACCGGGCAAGCGAAGCAACCTGCCCGGTCACCCCGGGACACCCCTTCAGGGCGACCACTCCCAGATCAGGCGCTGACCGGTTCTTTGGCGGCAGCGTTGCCGTGCACCCGCTCGCCGTCCTCGGTGATCACCGTGTTGTCATCGATCGCCCTGGCGGATTCGCGCCGGTCGACGGTGATCTTGCGGGGCTTGGCCTTCTCTGCCACAGGGATTACCAGCCGTAGTACCCCGTCACGGTAGTCGGCGGTGATCCGGCCGGTGTCCAGGTTGTTGCCCAGCACCAGCTGGCGAGAAAACACGCCACGGGGCCGCTCGGCGGCGAGCATTTCACGGGACGAATCCACTGGAGCGCGGTTGGCGCGCACCGTCACGACATTGTTCTCGATATCCAGATCCAGCGAATCTGCCGCGATGCCCGGCAAGTCGAACTCCACGTGGAACTCGTCCCCGTCGCGCCACGCATCCATCAGCATCGTCGCTGGCCGGGCCGCCGTGCCCGGCACCTGCTGGGTGAGACGGTCCAACTCCCGGAATGGGTCTGTACGCAGCAGCATGGTAGCCACCTCCATCTGTCCTTTCTCCTGTGCCATCTGTGCGTTTCCAACTAGCTTATCTATGCCAGTTGGTATAGATTCTATTTAGCACTCACCCACGTTGAGTGCAAGTAGGGAAACGGGAAAAATTTGAACGTGATCGACGACGGTGCGTCCTCGCTAGGCTCAACCCCCGGCTATGGGCTTCCCGCACCGGCCCGAGGGGTATATGGGATCACGGTGGCTGCCGAATTATCTGGGGCGCCAACACAATCACTGCGCTTGTGGGAACGCCACGGCCTGCTTGCCCCGGCGCGGACCGGCGGAGGCACTCGCCGTTACAGCACCGACGATCTAGCGCGTATCGAACGCATCGTCATCCTGGTCGCTGCCGGGGTCAACATCGCCGGCATTGGCCGCATCCTGGACCTAGAAGACGCTAACCATGCATTACGTGCTGCCGCGAGCGCGAGCCAGTCGTAGACCCAGGATGCCGACCTGATGCCGGCCGACGAACCGGGCTAAGCGGTGGTGTCGCGCACGCCCAGGCACCAGTGCTCGATGTGTAGATCGCTTCGTTGAGCAGTTGGGCAACGTGCGTGTCGTAGAGGGTGTAGACGATGCTGCGGCCGGTACGAGTTCCGGTGAACAGTCCCTCACAGCCGTGGCACTGCTGGCCATGCTTCGGCGCCCTGCTCCCGAACATCTATCTCTGTTAGCTTGCCGTGCGGGGCCCGCGGCAGATGATGCCGCGGGCGATCAGCTCGATAGTCACCGCGACAGCGCATGTCTGGGACAGCAGCAGCGCAATCAGAATCAGAATCTGCACGGCCGCGGCCTGCGCCGCCGAACCGGTGCTCAGCAGCACACCCACGAACGCGCCCGGTAAGGTGACCAATCCGACGGTGCGGGTCGAATCGACCGTCGGCAGCAGGGAAGTGGCCGCCACCCGGTCGATCACCCCCATCCGCGAATCGCGCTCACTCATGCCCAAACTCAACGCGGCCTCTACCTCGCCCACACGCGCCGCGATAGCGTCCAGCGCCAGCCGCGCCGCTACCGAGATACCGGTCATCGCATTGCCCAGCACAATGGCGGCGATCGGAACCACCGCAACACCGGTCAGCGGCACCGCGCCCGACACCAGTAGCAGTGGCAGCACCGAAACCCACCCCACAGCTAGCGCGCCGGCCGTCCATGCCGCACCCCGACTCGCCCGAATACGTTTGGCGGCAGTCACACCGGCTACCACAAACATGCCCACCAGCACCAGCGCCGAGGACCACAGCCGGGCCATCGCCGCCACCAAAACTCCAGCGACGACCGCCAACTGCACCACACCCCGCAGCGACACCCACGGCACCGTCCACACCGATCCGATAGCGGCCACCCGGTACACCACGGCCGACGCCAGCACCATCACCACACACACCGACACCAGTACCGGACCAAGAACAAGCTGCGTGCTACTCACAGCAACAAGTCTCCGACGTCAACAACGATCACGCCTCATTGACAACATCTCAGTTTCGCTGCCGGTCGGGACTGCCCGCCCCCCGAAGTGGTGGTGCAGATTTCCGTCGTCATCGAGTTTCGACCGTCTACGCGCGCCTAATCGGCAATCAGCCTGAGTGGCAGGCGTTCATGGCGGCGGATGATGTTGTAGATGTACTGGAGAGTGAACACGACTCCTCACGGTTGCCAACCGCGTTGTTCGGTTAGCCACTTCCTATTTATCTGGGTTTTGATTTATCCGTGGATTGCTGTTCCCGCTTAGGTTTAGCTTGCTTGCCCGTCGGGGTTGGTACCGGTGCCTTTGCTCATGACCGCGCATCTACACGTGGGGTCCGGCCTCGCTGATGGATTGTGGTCCGGGGCCCGGCGCCTCGCTGAATTGGGCGTTACGACGGACGGGCAGTTTCTGCGGCCACCAGAACCACGGGCCGAGCAGGCGGGCCAGTGGCATGACAAGGAAGAGGCGCACGATCATCATGTCGAAGATCAGTCCGATGCAGATGGTTGCTCCGGCTTGGCCGATGTTGACCACGTCGCTGGAGAGCATGGCGAGCATGGTGCCGGCGAGCACGAATGCGGCGGTGACGGCGACGTTGCCGGAACCGGCAATAGTGCGAATCAGGCCCGTGCGGATACCCGCCGACAGCTCTTCGCGGTATCGAGAGAGCAGCAGCAAGTTGTAGTCGCAACCCACCCCTACAAGCACGATGAACGCAATAGGCAGTGTCAGCCAATGTAATTCGATGCCGATCAGGGTTTCCCAGATGAAGACTGCCAGTCCCAGCGAGCCGAGGAAGGACAGCACCACGGTGATCAATACGATCACCGATCCGGCTAGGGTTCGGGTAATGGCCATGACGATGAGGAACACCAATCCGAACGTGGCCAGCATCATCGTCAGAATGTCGTTGCGGGAAAACGCCTGTACATCACGGAAATTGGCGGATGAGCCGGCCATGAGAAGCTCCACGTCCGACAGAGAGGTGCCCTTGATGGCTTCGTGAGCTGCGGCATCGGCACGCCGGATCTGGTCGATTCCCTCGGGGCTCATTGCTTCACCTTGGTGGTAGATCATGATCCGGGCACCCTTGCCATCGGGGGTCATCATGAACTTCAACCCAGACTGGAATTCCTTTGTTTTGAAGGAATCCGGTGGCAGGAAGAAGAAGTCGTCGTTCTTGGCGTTGTCGAACGCCTGCGCCATGTCGACCATCGGGTTGACCATCGGCTCCATCTGAGTGACGGTGGCATGGACCAGACTCTGCGTGGTCAGCGTTAGCCGTTGCATGATGGTCATGTTCTGCACCATCGCGTTGAGCTGGGTGATCATCTGCGGGGTGGCGGTGGAGATCTTTGTCAGACCATCGACCATCGGCCCGAGGTACTGCGTCGTTTCGTCGATACTGTCGAGCGACTCGTTCAGCGAGCGCATGGCCCAACACATCGGGATGTCGAAACAGTGCGGTTCCCAATACAGATAGTTGCGTATTGGGCGAAATGAGTCATCGAAATTGGCTATGTTGTCGCGCATCTTCTCCATTACGTCCTTGAGCCCCTTAGCGGCCTCTGTGGAGATCTGCGCGCCTTCAGCCAACTGCCGTGTGAGGCCCGCCATCTTTTCGGTCGAGGCAATCATGTCGCCCATGCGGGCGGCGATGGTGTCGATATCGGCGACGCGGTCTTTCAAGAATCCGAGGTTTTGGCCGATCTTGGTTCCCATCGAACCCATGGAATAGGGCAACGAGGCGTGTTCTAGCGGTCGGCCGTTGGGACGGGTGATGCTCTGCACCATCGAAATACCCGGCGTGCGAACAATATTCTTGGCAATCCGGTCCAGGCTGATCATGTCGGTGGTGTTGCGCATGTCGTGATCTGCCTTGATGTATAGGGTGTCGATGGAGAGCTGACTCGGCTGGAAATGCCGATCGGCGGCCGTGTAGCCCTGCGATGATTCGACGCTCTTGGGCGCGTAATCGCGGTCGTTATAGCTCACCGTGTAGTTCGCCAGGTTTGCGATGCACAGCGGAATCACCAGCGCCGCAACGGCGATCATCGCGGCAGGCCACTTGGCGATCGCCGTGCCCAGCTTGCGCCAGGCCGGGCTGGTTTTGGCCGGCTCGGAAAGCCATGGCACCTTGCTGCCCAGTGTCAACAGGGCCGGCCCCAGCGTGAGGGCCGAGATAACGGCTACCACCATCGCCGCGAAACACGGTGGGCCCAGGGTACGGAAGTAGTCGAGCGTGGTCAGGCTCAAGCACAGGCACGCACCCGAGATCGCCACGCCCGAGCCGATGACGACGTGCGCGACACTGCGCACCGAGGTGTAGTACGCCGACTCGCGATCCTCGCCCGCGCGCCGCGCTTCCTGGAATCGGCCGAGATAGAAGATGCCGTAATCGGTGGCCACACCCAGGACCAGAGACACCGCCATGTTCATCGCGAACGACGAGATTCCGATGATGTGATTTTCGACCAGAAGCGAGACCACGCCACGGGCTGTGGCCAACGTAATCAACACGCCAACAAGAGGAATGATCGCCCGGGTGAATGACCGATAGGCGATCAACAGCATGATGACGATCACCACGATGGTGACGATCGTCAGCATGAGCATGCTCTCGTCAGCGGCGGTGAGGGTGTCCGAAGCCAGCGGCGCCGGCCCACTGACGTAGACCGTGAGTCCCTCGGGTTTGTCCTTGTCGAGCTTGTCGATGATGCCGCGGATGGCCTTGATCGACCTGTTAGAGTCGGCGTCAGCCAAATCTCCGGCCGGCCGCACGGTCAAGGTTGCGGCCTGTGCGTCCGCGCTCTGCTGACCCGACCGGGTAACCGGATCGCCCCATAGATCCATCAGCGACTGCACATGCTCCTTGTCCTCGCGCAGTTCGCGGACCAATGTGTTGTAGTACTGGTGGTCCTGGTCGCTGAGTGTGCGGCCCTGGGTCTCGAGCACGATGACCGCAGCGCTGGTGTAGTCGGACTCCTGGAAGTCCTGGCCCTGGGTGATCGCGGCCGCCGAGGACGGTGCATCACGCGGAATCATCGCCTTGGCGTTGGCGGCGGTCGTTTCTTCGAGGGAGGGCACAAAGATGTTCAGGACTGCGGCGGCAATGACCCAGAACAGCACCACCGGAATCGCCAGCACCCGAAGCCAGCGCGCGGGTGCGGGGTGCTTCTGCGCCACTTGCTTCATCGCGCGCTGGGTCGGCACCGTGTCGGCGTCGTCACCAGGCGGCGGCGGCTGCTGACCCGACGTCATGCTGCCGTCACCGTGCATGCGACCGCGGCACCGGTGTGGTTGACGACCTGTTCCTCACGAACCTCGCCATTGACCCGGATCCGGCATCCCAACGAGTTGCCGTCCACCTGCGCGACCAGGCTCAGCGAGGCCGCCGAGGCCATGGTGGTTTCCGAAACCGACCACGGCAGCGAGGTCAGCACGACGTCGACAGGTTCGCTGTTGAGGTTGGCATAGGACACTTTTCCGCTATTGCCGAGATCACCGAACACCTCGTAGGTGACATTCTTGGGATTGATCTGCACCACCGTGGCCGGGATCGGACGGGTAGTCGGTGGGTGGCTGATCGCACGTGATTTCTCCCGAATGCGATTCACCCCAAAACCGACGACCACGATGACGAGAACTGCCACCAACGGCATCCACAACGCGCCCAGGATTCGGCCGGCTTGGCCTTTTGATTGTTTGCGTCGGCTCATCGTCGAGACTGTGTCGGTGCGGCGCTTCATGGGGTCTCCCGGTGAGTAGAGGTGGGCTGGTTGTGTGGGGTAAATAGTGTTGTGGTGAAAGCTATTTCGCTGGGGTAACGAGCCGTTTTCATGACGGTGCGGTCGGGGCGAATCAGGGCTGCGCAGGCGCCGCCGCGGCGCAGCCATCGGTCGAGCTCGGATCCGCGAGGTTCGATGATGGTGATGGCGCCGCGCCGATGCAGTTGTGTTCGCTGATCAGCGTCGACGGTTTCGGAGGTGGCGAGCGCGAACCCGTTGCCCAGGACGGTGTCGATCCGGTGGCCCTGGCTGAGAACGAGATTGGGGATCTGTGTCCCCGCCAGTTGCCGTCGGCGGGGAGCCTTGATCACGAGCGCAGACCGTGTGAGGGGTGGGGTGCCTGAGTGCTGTATCCGCGACCGTAGCCCCGGTATGTGCTGCAGGCGCGGAGCAAGCAAGTTCCGTATCGCGGTAGCTGCTGTGCCGCGGGCGGTCATAGCCGCTCCGACAGTCAGGGCGAGGGCGATCATTTTCCAGGCGTGGGGTTTTCGTTCTTGTTGGTAGGTGTCCAACATGTCTGCAGGCAGCTGGCCGGTGAGTACTCCGGCCAGTTTCCAGGTGAGGTTCGCCGCGTCTCTGAGTCCAGCGCCCATGCCTTGTCCCACGAACGGCGGTGTCAGGTGGGCGGCATCGCCGAGAATGAACACGTTGCGGTCACGCCAATGGTTGGCGACATGGGCGCGGAAGGTGTATTCAGTGACCCGAACCAGGTTCAGCTCGCCGGTCGAGGTCGCGCCCGTCCAGGCAGCGATCAGCGGCTGCAGTTTCTCGACGGTGTCGTAATCTGCTACGGCCTCGTCGTGGTGCAGTTTGAATTCCCAGCGGTAGCGGCGTGTCCCGATCCGCATGAATGTGGTCGGTCGGTATGGGTCGCACAGGTGATGCACGCCGTCCCAGTGGCCTAGGTCGGCTTCGGTGGTGAGGTCGGCCACGAGCCATCGTTGCGCGAATCGGCGCGCCGTCATGCTGGCGCCGATCGTGGTCCTGACCACGCTGTTGGCGCCGTCGCAGCCGAGCACGTAGGTTGCTGTGACCGTGTGCTCGTTGCCGCTGTCACGGTCAGTGAACGTAACCTGCACCTGACTGGCGCTGATATGTGCGATGGCCGTGACTTCCACGCCGCCGCGTAACGTGACCTGAGGATAGTTGGTGAGGTTGGCGCGCAGCAGCTGCTCTAGTTCGGGCTGGTCGAACATGTTGGCTTGCGGGTATCCATGTACACCGATGGGGGCGCGCGCGATCTGGGCCAGCACCTGCCTGCGGTGATCGAGCAGCCGCATGCCGGCACCGGGGCGGGAGATGGCGGCGAACTGCTCGGCGACGCCCAGCTGAGCGAGAATGCGGTAGACCTCGTCGTCCAGATGCACTGCGCGCGGTTGCGGGTACACCGTGGCCCACCGGTCAAGAAGCAGACACTGCACGCCGTGCTGAGCCAACAGCGTCGCGGCGGTGACACCGGTTGGGCCCGCGCCGACGATGACAACCGGAAATGACGGCTGCGCCGAGGCGTTCACGACGGGCATCGGATCTGCGCGGCGACCGCCGGATGTGATAGCAGCGCATCTTCGGTGGTGGCTGGATCGATGTTGTGGCCGCCGCGAATGATCAGGTCCTCGGTTCCGGTCGTCACGAGAACCTCACCGTGTTGCGCTGGGTTCCCAGGCAGATGCTGCCGTCATCGGTGGCCACCGAGGTCTCCACCACGTCGCCGTCCCGCAGGTACTTGAGATTTTTGCCTTGAGAGGCAAAGAACAGGCGCCATTTGAGTGCGGGCGGCAGCAGCGCACCGATCTTCTCGATCGGTTTGGGTGGGGCGCTTAGTGCGGTACCGATCGGTGTGCCGGTCAACAGCAGATCTCCAGCATCAAGACGTTGGAATCGGGTCAGAGCTTGCAGCGCTTGCAGCGGTGAGAAGATCATGTCGGCGCCGACAAGCATGTTCTGGCGGAGTTGCCCGTTGACCTTTAACTGGAGCCGGAGTTCCTTAAATCGTTGCAATTCAGCAGGATCGATCAGTACCAGTGAGGGGCCAACCGGTGTGAACGATGGATACGACTTGGCTTCGTAGAATTGGGTTTTCGTCAGTTGGACGTCGCGGGCCGACACATCATTGGTTACCACCCAGGCCGCGATGTAGTCCGCGAGGTTCTCCTCGCTGACCTCGGTGCCGACGGGAAGCTCGCGTCCGATGACTACGCCGATCTCCACTTCGTAGTCCAGGAACTGCACGTGGACGGGTTTGACGATGTCATCGAAAGGTCCGCTGATCGAGCCGGAGGACTTGCGAAAAAAGGTCAGCGGGATGGTCTTTGGGTCCATACCGGCGTCTTTGACATGCGAGGCGAAGTTGGTCATCTGGGCGACCACCCGGCAGGGTGCGGTCACGGGGGAGAGCAGATCGAGGCCGTCGACAGGCACCGTGGTGATATCTGAGGCGGCGGCTTCGATGGCGGCGCGGTCGGCGAGCAGTGCGCCGGTCGTGGTCGCGTTGGTGGCGATCTTTGCGGCACCGGTGGCGGTGTGCGCCCACCAGGCGTCGGCGGTGCGCAGAACGGAGATGGTCATGAGTTCGCTACTTTCAGCAGGCCGATGAGGCGGTTGATATCGAATTCGTTGTCGCCTCGCAGGGCTGCGAAGATCGACTGTGCTTCGTGCGGTAGGGATTTCGGATTGGTGCCGAGGAAGTCCTTGCTGGCCGGTGGTCCCCATTGGGCCAGGCCCGAGGCGGTGAAAGGTGCCCAACCCGGTTGCAGGGTCGAGTCGAAAAGGTCCCCATCGGTGAAGTGCTCGACCATGAAGCCATCAGGGTCGCGCCAGTAGTCGAAGAGCTGACTACCCTGGATGTGGCGCCCGATTCCCCAGGACCGGAAATAGCCTTGCTCCGTGAGATATTCGCCGCCGGCGGCCAGCGCATCGAGATCGCATACCTGATAGGCCGAGTGCACATAGCGGTTCTGTGGTCCGAGGGCCAGCGCCAGGGTGTGGTGATCGGCGGGGATCGACCCTCTGTCGCATCGGATGAAGCTCATGGTGGGCCCACGGCCGCGTTGTCCCGGGAAGTACAGGAAGTCGCTGACGATCATGCCGAGGGTGTCGAGATACCAGTTCAGCGTCTCGAGGTACTTCGTCGACTGCATGACGAGGTGGCCGAGCCGTTGCACTGTGGTGGGTTCCCGACGCGGGCGCTGGGCGGCATTGATCCGGTGAACCTCGTGTCCCATGTTGTAGCGGTGCGGAGGCTGAGACGGGAACGCGTCGAGGGAGTGCATTCCAGCCACCACGTGCACCGGCACACCGCTTGGGTCGACCAGATCGACCGCCTTGCCGCCGATGGTCGTCGGCAGTGGCCTGGTCCGTGCGCCGGCCGCAGTGGACAGTCGCGACAGGTCCGCTTTGTCGGCAGCGGCGAACGCGACCCCGAGGAACCTGCTCCGGTTTCCGCGGTGCACGATCACGCACGGCGCCGTCGAATCGCTGCCACGCAGATGGAGTTCCTCGTTGGTTCGTAACGAGGTGTCGAAACCGAACGCGCTGGCGAAGGCCTCGGCCCGCTGAAGGTCTGGTTTCTCGAATTCGAGCCAGGCGATATCGGCCACCTTGATCACGGGGTTGCGCGACCGCCCGCAATGCTCGCCTTTGAGGGCTCCCTGCGCGCTGTGGAGCTCATTGTGTGCGCCGAACAGCTCGGTCATCCGCACCCCTTTCATACTGACGAAATCGTCACATACGACGTGATGCTCAGTCAAGAGGTTCTGATGAAATCATCAAAACTGATTGATGCTGCTATTCTGGGCTGGTGAGTGCACCGCTAGACGAGCCGGTTAACCGCCTGGAACGTCGGAAACAACGCACCCGCGCAGCGCTGATCCAGGCGGCGCAGGCGCTGATCGCCGCGGGCAAGCTCAACGTGCCGGTCCTGGAAATCACGCAGGCGGCAGACGTCGGAATGGGTTCGTTCTACAACCACTTCGACAGCAAGGACGCGCTGTTCGAGGCCGCTGTGGCCGATGTGCTCGACAGCCACGGCGCACTGCTCGATCAACTCACCGCGTCGATTGACGACCCGGCCGAAGCATTTGCCTGCAGCTTTCGGCTCACCGGCCGACTATTTCGGCGCCGCCCGCAGGAGAGTCAAATCCTGCTCGCCAGTGGCCTCAGCCTCATGGGTTCAGACCGGGGTCTGGGTCCACGCGCATTGCGGGACATCGCCGCCGCGGTCGCTGGCGGCCGATTCACCGTTGACGATCCCAAGTTGGCCATGGCCGTCGCTGCAGGGGCGCTCCTCGGGCTTGGCAAGCTCTTACAGCAAGAGCCCGAACGCGATGATGCGGTGGCGGCAGATCGGGTCGCCGAAGACCTATTACGACTGTTCGGATTGTCCGCCGAGGAGGCGCGTCAGATCTGCAAGCGGCCGCTTCCCAACCTTGACTTCGCTTAGCTAGATCACTCGAGCAACCGAGCGCCTGTACGGGCGACTTGCACGGGTACGGCCTGTGCCGGCGAACTTGTGCTTAGCAGAACTCCCACGAATGCGCCCGGCACTGTGACAAAACGACCGTGCGGGTCGAATCCATTCTCGGCAGTAGGGAAGTGGCCACGACCTGCCGACGACTTCCAGGATCGGATAAGCCGAATCCAGGACAAGGGCCCAGACACGGGCAGTCTTGCCGCCGCGCGTCGAGCTCGCAGGCGGCGACCGGCCCGGCCCGGCCCGGACGATGATGATGATGACATCAGCATCGGTGACGCTAACGCCATCGACTAGCACCTCGGGCTCAAACGTTCACTCCAATGGCTCGGGCGTGAAGGTGACGTCGACCCCGCTTACAGTCATCGTCACCTGACCTTCGATCACCATCACCTGCGCCGAGACCCGTCGATCGACAGTCTGGGCCAGTTGCTGCACCGCTGCATGCGGAATCTGCACTACCGACAGGTTCGACAGCCCCGCCACTTTGGGGCCGACGGTGCGCCACCAGGTGGCCGTGCCGGCGGCGAATGGGAAGAGCAGCACCCGATCGGCCTGGCTGGCCGCCTTGCCCAATGCGCGTTCATCGGGCTGGCCGACGTTGATCCACTCCAGGATCCGGCCGGTGTAGTCGACGAGCCGCAAGTCCGGCACAGCAGGAGTGGACAGGCCTGGCCCGAACGTCAACTCCCCGTCGACGTCGCTGAGTCTGTGTGCGCGAAGCCCAAAAGCCAACAACCGCACCACCATCCGCTCGTCGGTCTCACTGGGGTGACGGGCCACGGTCAGCGAGTGATCGGCGTAGTAACCGTGATCGACATCGGAGACGCCAAGTTCGACTTTGAAGACTGTTGCAGAAAGGGCCACGTCATAGTGTCCACCCAAGTGGCGCCCACTGAGCAGTCGGGCCGCATTCAGTTCCTCCCGATACGAACGTGCGGAATTCATCAGAAGCGGCAGGGGAGAGCGGCCCTCCTAGACCTACGCGCAACCCACTACGGCAGGGTCGCGTAGATTCTTCGAGAACAATCCGAGCACCAACGCAGCATTCAACGAAGGCCATCATGTCCGAGGATCAGAACACAGACGTTCCACCGAATCACCTCTCCATCGATCCGCGTAGCGCCTTTTATAGCGAAGAGGTGCTTCGCCGCGACGTGGGTATTCGCTTTAACGGTGTCGAGAAAACCAATGTTCACGAATACAACGTGGCCGAGGGTTGGGTGCGTGTTGAAGTCCCGACCGCGAAGGATCGCCGCGGAAATCCGATGGTCGTCAAGCTCAGTGGCACGGTTGAACCTTTCTTCCGCTGAGCAAAATGCGGACGTCCCCTGGATTTCTATCGAGGCGGCCGGAGCGATTGAGAGCGGGCAACCGGCGAACCAACTCCGGTGGCCAGCCACTTCCGTAACCGGATAAGCCGAAACCAGGACAACGGCCTGGACACGGGCAGAATGGCCTACCGGCGGCGAAATCGCTTAGGACCGGCCCACAATCAGTGCTTAGACGCGTACTCAACCTTGGTAACGATCCACCGACTCTTCTGGTACTCGAGAGTGGTGGCCCAGGTCCCGTGCGCGGTCTGCGGCGCAGGGTTTCTCGGTGTGGTTACCGACCAGGCGATCTCTGACTGAACGCGGGCGTTGGTACCGGAGCACTCGATCTGCTTGCTGGTCAGCTCGGCGATATGCGAGACGTATCGATCTGCGCCCGGAATCGTGCTGACGGAGCGGAATGCCTGTTCGGACTGTGTGTAAACCTCAGGGGATAGACGCTCTTTGAGCGCGGGCAGGTTCTGATCTGCGAGACCGGTGAACTCGAAGCTCAGGTGGGCAACCTCCGCGGCGGCGGCGACCGTAGTGGCGCAGTGGTTCGAGGCGCGTCGGATCACGAAGTAGGCGGTGGTGCCCACCGCAATCACTAGTACTGCAACAGCTGCGACTACCGCCCGTCGCATCCGGCGGTTCCCGGACGCCGCGACCGAAGGCGTGGGTGCCGGCAAGGTCGAGGCAGCGTTCCCCGATTCAGCAGACTGGCCAGACTGTATGCCCCGCAATGCGGGCCCACCGGCAGCCAGCGGTGCAGAGAGTTCTGCCACCAGCGTGCCCAGCTGGCCATCGTCATCGAGATCGATCTGCTGTTTGAAGGCCTGGTCGGCTAATGCCATCACCTGGTCGCGGCTGATGGTTTGCCCTGTCAGCGCGGTGATCCGCTGAGAAAGCTCGTCGAGCCGGTCGTGCACAGTCATGCTCGCCACCCTAATCACTCCATGACCGTCATTGCGGACACCCGGATCCAGTTGAAGGGGCAACCTGTATCGACACGATGCTTGCCGATCAGGCGCTACGACAAAAAGCATTGCGTTACAGGTCCGGTCAGCCACCAACAAAGGGCAGGGGCAGATCGTGCATGCGCTGCAACACCAGGATATTACTGGTAACCCTGCATATTCGATTTCGCACTATTTGGCGTGAGGGCTACAGCGTCGGTTTGAGAGCGTCTCGGTAGACCCCGGTGTTGTCACGCTGCCCCGACAGAATTGGTGGCAGAGTATTGACTTTCCGCCGAAGGGGAAGCCCATGGCAAACAACCGTTAGTGACTTGGCTGCTGAACTCGGACTGAGCCCCGAGGACACCGTCTCTGCGCTGTGCGCGATCGGTGAGTTCGTTCTCGGGCCTGATAGTCGAGTGCGGGAGCCGGCGGCAGTGCAGCTGCGTGCCAGCCCGCCGTCGGCTCATCAGACACCCCATGCGGCAGATGAGTTTTCGCTGACCGCGGAAGATCCAGTTCATTCATCGCCGCGACCTCAGGACGTTGCAGGCGAGGAATCCAGGAAGTCGACCACCTCCGTTACGAAATCGTGGTGGTACTGGAAGACACCACCGTGGCCGGAGTCGGGGTAGATCCGAAGACGCGATTCCGGCAGCCGCGCGGCCATGTCCTTGGAGTGCTCGCTGGCGACCATCAGGTCGTTGTCACCGTTGGCGACGAAGACCGGGATCTTGATCAGTGACAGGTCGTCGCCGGAATGCAGTCCCGCGCTGGTGATTGCGCGCACCTGCGCGAGGCCCGCCTGCAAGGAGATCGGCTTGTCCAGATCCGACGTGCGCTCCGCGAGCCGCTCAAAGTAGGCGTCGGCCGCATTCTTACCCTTCGGGGTTCGAGGGAAGAACAGGAAGTGACGCGGGTCCTTTCGGGCTAAGAACGCCTTGGCGTAGGCGCCACCGACGATGAACGGCATCTTCCAGATGCCGCCACCACCGCGCGGGCCAGTGCCCGCGAGCACCATGCGGCGTACCAGGCGGGGAGCTTGGAGGGCGACCATCTGGGCTACGCCGCCACCGAGTGAGAAGCCGATCAGGTCGACACGCTCGTGCCCCAGCGCACGGATGAACGCGATCGCATCGGCACCCATCTGCTCGATGTCGGCCGGCACACGTCCACCGGTTGCCCCCACCCCCCGGTTGTCGAAGGCGATCACGTGGTGACGGGCGGCGACGCCGTCTAGGACGCGCGGGTCCCAGTCGTCGAGGACGGCGGTCAGGTGGTGCAAGAACACCACTGGTACGCCGCCGGGTTTACCCAGCTCGCGGTAGGCGAACGAAGTGCCGCCAACGGCGATCGTCTTGGTTGGCGTGGTCTTCCAAGTGGTCATGACTTCTTCCTTCGTGGGAGTGCTGCGGGGGGGGCGTGCGCCGGTCGGCATATCGCGCGGATCGGCACGCGGAACGCGACGTGCTCCTATTCGCGAGTTGCAGTACGGTTGTAATATTATGACCATAATGCTATGGTGTTGGCAAGCCTCGGAAGGAGATTCAGGTCATGGCGAGATACCACCCGGAACACAAGGAGGCGACTAGGCGTCGGATGATCGAGACCGCCGGGCAACGGTTCAAGAGCGACGGAATCGACGGCTCGGGCATCGCGACGCTGGTCGCTGACGCCGGTCTGACCAACGGCGCCTTCTACGGCCACTTCTCCTCGAAGGACGACTTAGTCGCTACGGTCGTTGCCCAACAGCTCGAGGACCAGGTCGCCGTCGTGAACTCGCTGCCCGCCGGGCTTGAGTCGGTCGAGGCCTTCCTCCGGGAGTACCTCTCTGCGGCACACCGTGAGGATCTCGCTGGTGGCTGCCCCTCCGCAGCACTGCTGGATGAGATCGGGAGGTGCGACGTCGTGGTCCGGAAGGCCTACACCGTCGGCGCCAGCTCGATGATCGAGGCGATCGCCCGCCACCTTGATGACGGCGATCCGCAGCGGACGAGCGAACGTGCGATCGGCCTGTTCTCCTTGCTCGTCGGCTCGCTCCAGGCCGCCCGCGCGGTCACCGATACCGCGCTGTCCGACCGCATCCTTGCCGCCGCTTTCAGCAATGCCATGACCCTTGCGGGCGCTTCACGAAAGCCCGCACCCCCAACGATCCGACAGGAAACGCAATGAAGGCATTCATCGTCACGCACTACGGCCCCGAAGGGCTCCGAGCGGCTGAAGTCCCGACGCCGAGCGTCGGACCTCGCGACGTTCTGATCGACGTCCGGGCGGCCAGTATCAATCCGCTCGACAAGATGGTCCGCAACGGGGAGTTCAAGCAGCTCATCAGGTACAAGCGGCCCTTCATCCTCGGCCATGATCTGTCCGGCGTGATCACCAAGGTCGGCGCGGAGGTCCGCGGCTTCAAGGCTGGTGACGAGGTCTACGCCCGACCGCGAGACCTGCGCATCGGCGCCTTCGCCGAGCAGATCGCCGTCCACGCTGACGACATCGCCCTCAAACCCGCCTCCCTGTCGTTCGAGGAAGCGGCCGCAGTGCCCCTCGTCGCGCTCGCCGCTTGGCAGGCCCTGGTCGAGCTAGCCGATGTCCAACCCGCGCAGAAGGTACTGGTCCACGCCGGCGGCGGGGGACTGGGCTCCACAGCCATCCAGGTCGCCAAGCACCTCGGCGCGTATGTCGCGACTACTGCGAGCGCCAAGGACGTCGACAAGGTCCGGGGGCTGGGTGCGGACGAGGTCATCGACTTCAGGGCCCGGGACTTCGCCCGCGTCCTGTCTGGGTATGACGTCGTGCTGGACTCCCTAGGTCTGGCGAGTCTTGAGAAGTCATTGACCGTGCTGCGGCCAGGTGGTCTTGCGATCAGCGTCGTCGGTCCACCGGACCCGGCCTTCGCAGTCCAACTCCGACAGCCTCTCCTTAGGCCCGTTATGGCCGTTCTCAGCCGCAAGATCCGGCGTCAAGCACGCAAGCTGGGTGTGCGTTACTCGTTCTTTTTCATGCGGGCTAGCGGTCCGCAGCTCGCGATACTCGCGGCGCTCTACGACGCGGGCACTCTGCGCCCCGTCTTGGACCGGACCTTCCCGTTCGCAGAGATGCTCGACGCTATGGCCTACGTCGAGCAGGGCAAAGCTAACGGCAAGATTGTGGTGAGCCGATGACGATTTCGGCAGATCGCCGATCGGCCGTCCTGGTGACTGGCGCCGGCCGAGGAATCGGGCTTCTCGCCGCGCGTCGAAACGCACCGGCGATCCCCAAAAGGTCGTGAAGGCCGTCATCACGCTCTCACCGCTCGACACCTGAAGCGACGTATCAGTAACCCTGACAGCCGTCACCGATGCATTGTTCGCAAGCGCCACCACATCCTAAGGAGTTCTCCATGAGCAACAACAGCAACGACGCCGTCATCACCTCGTACGCGCGGGCCCCTACGCGCACCATCGCCGTCGGCGATACAAGGTACGCATACCGCGAACTAGGCCCCAAGGGAGGTATTCCCGTTATCTTCTTCGTCCACCTCGCGGCGACCCTCGACAACTGGGACCCCCGCATCATCGACCCCATCGCACAGAATCGACACGTCATCGCGTTCGACCAGCGCGGCGTCGGCGCCTCCACCGGCCATGTGCCCAACACCCTCGAAGAAGCCGCCGATCACGCCTACGAATTCATCGCGGCACTCGGATACGAGACCATCGACGTCTTCTCCTTCTCGATGGGTGGCATGATCGCCCAGGACCTGATCGTCAAACATCCCGACCTGGTCCGCAAACTCGTCCTGACCGGGACCGGACCACGTGGCGGCAAGGACATCGACAAGGTCGTCGGCGTGACCTACTGGGACATCCTGCGCGCGACATTGACGAGATCGGACCCGAAGGAATTCCTCTTCTTCAACCGCGATGCCGCGGGAAAGGCCGCGGGGAAGGCATTCGTCAAGCGGCTCCAGGAACGCACCACCGACCGGGATCAAGAGATCAGTATTAAGGCGCTGCTGACTCAGTTGAAGGCGATCCAGAAGTTCGGCCGCTCGGCTCCCTCGGACCTGTCGACGTTCATCCAGCCGACGCTGATCGCCAACGGAGACCACGACCGCATGGTCCCCACCGTCCTGTCAGAGGACCTGCACAACCGCATCCAGGGCAGCCAACTGCTCATCTACCCCAACTCCGGTCACGGCGGAATCTTCCAGTACCACAAGGAATTCGCCCCCGCCGCCGCCGAGTTCCTCGCCGACTAAATGGCGGTGTCGCCGCTCGATGATCAGAGGCGGGTCCAGCAGTCCGGCAGCGCCAACATTGTTCATTCTCAATGGATCTCGGGTAATCGCCTGACCTGTATTGTTCGTTTGCTATTGGCCGTTCCTGCAGCGTATTGCGACCAGGTTTGCGCTGCCTTTTGTGCGTGTAGGTGAGCGACTTGGTAGCTGTAGCCGATGAGCTCGGCCACGATGGGCGGTGGTGCTTCCTTGACCAGGTTCTGCAGGGCCGAGTTTCGGGCACCGTGCAAGTTGATGCCAAGAGTGCGCAGACGGTGCATGATGCTTTGCGGGTCGATGTGATTTCCGGCCCGATGACTGGGGAACAGCCACGGTGTTTCCACGGTGCCGCCGGCGGTGCGCAGGTTAGGTCGATTGGCCAGGTGTTCACGGATCAGCGAGGCGAACGGCTCTGGCACCGGGGCTGGTTCGGTACCGAGACTGATGCGCAGCTCTTCGGGAGCAACCACGATCGATTCCATGGTGAGCGCGGCGATCCGCGTCGGGAGCTGACCGTAGAGAAGCAGCAGCGTCCCGGCGACGCGGTAGGGAAGAGACTCCGATTCCCCTGTCAGTAGCTCTTGGAGCCAGTGCAGACGTTGTTCCTGGGTCAATGTGGATGTTGTCTTGGCGACTCGGTGGCCGATGACAACGGTGCGGTTGATGCGGCTCTTCCTAGCCCAGATAAAGAAGGTGCGGATCAGGTGTCGGGTGGTGGGTCCCGATGCCAGGTATTCGTCGACGTCTTGTTGTCGACAGGTCGCGGCGGTGCGCTTGTGTGTTTTGTGCAGCCAGGTAAGGAATTTGATGGTTTCAGTAATTTCTTGTTTGGCCGAACGCACGGGAGCATCGGAATTGCCTTCGGGTGTGGAGTTGGTCCTAATCCTGGACAGGTGATGCCATCGGGCGAACTGCTCAACCGGGCCGCGTATCGACTTGGCACAGATAGCGGCAAGTTTCATCTCGATCCAGCCCTCGAAGACCATGAGTCGTTCATCGCGGCGGGGGAGCAGGCCGTGATGAACCAAGATGCCGCGCAGGTGCGAGACGTGCCGTCCGGGCTCTAACGCATCGAAACTCTCGTGGCTGCATGTGATTTCACCGCAGCGCAGCCCGGCGAAGAGTTCTTGGACCTTCTCTGATCGTTTCCACGTCATGATGCTTTCAGGTCGATCAACGCCGCAGAGGATATCGATGAGCTGCGCTATGAACGCCTGATCTGCGTCGCCGCCACGTAGCAGTTCGTCAAGATCACCGCGCAGTACGCAGCGGGCGCATTGGCCGCCGCGCATGATCTCGCCTTCAATGCCGCAGGTGCGGCATTGGTAGTTGCCCGGGATGCCGGCGCAACCCAGACAGACGGGCCGCTCGTCAGTACGGTTGGCACGCCCCGGCAGCACCCCGTCATGACCACAGCGCGGACAGATGCCATAGGTGCGCATCGCGGTGTAAAAGCAACTGTGGCATAGCCAGTCGCCGGGCCATTGCACGCGATACTTGCTCGCCGATCGGCCGCAGCGGTCGCAAACGCACCCACCGTCGGTGACTTTGGGGCGTCCCCGCACCCGCGACCGCGCCGGTCTAGGCATCGTCGCTGATCACTCGGGCGCGGCGTGGCCGCGCGGACTTGTTGATCTCGACAACGTTGGGGGAGGACGCGGCCTTGCGGCGCTGCGCATCGGTGGCTGTTACCGTGATCAGATCGTCTGGGCCGCACCCGAATATGTCGCAGATGGCGCTGACGAGTTTGAGCGAGACGCGTTCGGGCTTGCTGGTCACCAGCCGATAGACCTGCGAAGCGGACAGGTCGATATCGCGTTCACGTAAGTAGGGGATTAAGTCAGTGCTGTTGTGCATGCCGCGGACGGCCATCAGCTCCGGGAGGCGCCAGCGGTAGTCGATCTCGCGTCGCATTGCTATTCACCGCGGTTCAAGGCCTCGTGGAGCGTCGAGTCCAGCGCCCGCCGTAGCGTGCTGGTCCGGAAATCGCTCGACACGCAGGTGTACAGGGCGGTCGTGGAGGCGTACTCGTGGCCCAGTTGGTGCTGCACGAACAGCGGATCCATACCGGACTCGATCAGGTGCGTCGCATAGGAGCGACGCAGTGAATGCAAGTCTAATCCCGCTGAGAGGGAAAGATCTTGGCAATAGCGCCGGAAGCGGCGCAGCAGCGTTGGCTCGGACACGAGTGTTCCCCTTTCGGTGGTGAACAGATCTAGCCCGCCGGCGTCATGACCGCGGTCGAGCCATTCCTCGACGATGTCGCCGGACCAGTCGAACACCGTCAGGACACTGCGCGGTTTGGCCGGCGAGCCGCGCATCGCCTTGCCGAACCGTACGTGCGCGACGCCGAAGCGTCCGAACTCACGGGCGTGGGGGTTGCGGGAAAAGTCCACGGTCTGCAAGTGGCTGGTCTCGTTCATGCGTAAGCCCCAGGCATAGGTGGTCTTGAACATCACCGAATCCCGCATCGCGGCTACCCAGCCCTTACGATCCGATTCTGCGATCCGCGTCACCTCATCGTCGGCACGGTCGAAGAAGTCCTGCAGCTCGCGTCGGGTGAAGGCCCGTTTCTTTGGGCGGCGTTCGCTGTCCTGGACATGGCGGGCGGTGTTCCATTCAAAGCATACCTGCGCCGGAAAAGCATTAAATAACTTCTCGCACAGCCCATCCCAGCCATAGTCGGGGTGGCAGATATAGCTGCAGAACATGCGCAACGCGTTCTGATAGCAGCGCAATGTCGAATGCGCCGATCCACGTTCAGCGCGCTGGTCACCGAAAAACTCGTCAACATGCGCCGCGGACCACTGCCAGGGAAACTCGTTCACCGACGCCTGAAAGCGGCGCACCAGCGCGAGCCGCTGCTCGATAGTGGAGAAGGCCAAGTTGCGGCTCAACTGCTGATTGCGCCAGCCCTCCAGCATCTCCTCAAAGACCTGATCAGCAGGATTGAGATACCGGACACCCGCAAGCTCGATCACCCGGCCAGCGCGATCAACGGCCACCGAACCTCCCGAATCAGGCGTTGAACAGATCTAGCCCGCCGGCGTCATGACCGCGGTCGAGCCATTCCTCGACGATGTCGCCGGACCAGTCGAACACCGTCAGGACACTGCGCGGTTTGGCCGGCGAGCCGCGCATCGCCTTGCCGAACCGTACGTGCGCGACGCCGAAGCGTCCGAACTCACGGGCGTGGGGGTTGCGGGAAAAGTCCACGGTCTGCAAGTGGCTGGTCTCGTTCATGCGTAAGCCCCAGGCATAGGTGGTCTTGAACATCACCGAATCCCGCATCGCGGCTACCCAGCCCTTACGATCCGATTCTGCGATCCGCGTCACCTCATCGTCGGCACGGTCGAAGAAGTCCTGCAGCTCGCGTCGGGTGAAGGCCCGTTTCTTTGGGCGGCGTTCGCTGTCCTGGACATGGCGGGCGGTGTTCCATTCAAAGCATACCTGCGCCGGAAAAGCATTAAATAACTTCTCGCACAGCCCATCCCAGCCATAGTCGGGGTGGCAGATATAGCTGCAGAACATGCGCAACGCGTTCTGATAGCAGCGCAATGTCGAATGCGCCGATCCACGTTCAGCGCGCTGGTCACCGAAAAACTCGTCAACATGCGCCGCGGACCACTGCCAGGGAAACTCGTTCACCGACGCCTGAAAGCGGCGCACCAGCGCGAGCCGCTGCTCGATAGTGGAGAAGGCCAAGTTGCGGCTCAACTGCTGATTGCGCCAGCCCTCCAGCATCTCCTCAAAGACCTGATCAGCAGGATTGAGATACCGGACACCCGCAAGCTCGATCACCCGGCCAGCGCGATCAACGGCCACCGAACCTCCCGAATCAGGCGTTCATCAACTGCACGTATCCTGCATCTGATGCAATCAAGATCGCAATACCGTTGCGGCTCAATCAGGTTCAACATTGGACGTCTACCAGGTGAACACCACCTCCGGCGCCGCGATCCGCATACGTCACCGCTGGTACGTGCAGATCAGCAGCCCATTCCATCGGACACCCACCGACCAACCGGTGTTCGTTCTCACTCTAGCTGGCGGTCATGAACTGGGAACCGCCAAAATAAGTGGCGGATTCGGCCAGCATCCTGTTGCAATATAGTTGGCGGTTCCGCTCCTTCTGGTTAGGTACCCAGAGTAGTTGCCGGCGTTGATAGCGTTCGTGCATCGGAAGGCGACCCTCAGTTGGAGCCAGGCAGGAGATGTTGATGCAGGACGGTCCGGCGGTGTATGAATCGATCGACATCCCGGTCTGCGATGGGCGCACAACCCGCGAGAAGCTTGCCGAACTACTTGAAATCGGCACCGAGCAGACCGCGTTGGATTACAAGGCCACCATCGATCTCCGCAAGACATACGACGTCGTCGAAATGGCGCGCGATCTGGCGGCCATGCGGTCCAATCCACGCGGGGGATACCTCGTCTACGGCGTGGACAACACTGGACAACCTGCACACTCCAAAGACCCGATCATTCGGTCACAGTTTGACGAAGCCGAGATCCGGCAGAAAGTCGAGAAGTTCCTAGGTAAGGCTTTCGACTTGTCCGCGACTGTCCACGACAAAGACGGTCGGGACATCGCCGTGGTCTACGTTGCCCGCGCGCCCTTCGGGTTGAGCCCAATGGAAGCCAACGGTGACTATGACGACCAGGGCGGCGCCAAGCGTTCACGATTTAAGCGCGGAGACGTTTTCGTTCGGCATGGCACCCAAGTCGCCACACTCAGTGCGACCGACATTCCGCGGATCTTCGCCCCCGACATCGACGCCATCAAGCGAGACGCTCAATCTGAATACACCCAGCTAGTCGGCGGTCTCCGACAAGCTGAGAGTGGATCGAAGATAGCCCAAAGCGCGGTAGGGGCCCTAAATTGGCGGCTATCTCAGGAAGAGTTCGACGGCGGCGTTATCCAGGCGCTTCGGGACGGCGACTCAATGATGCTGCAGGCCATGCTGATTCAGCTAGTAGGCGCCGCAAACGCGTTACTATCGAACGTCGGCAACCGCAGCGACCTGTACGCCCTGCTCGACCGCTTGATATCAGTTCTGGGCATCGCGATCGCGTTCGACAACGCACTTCTGCGCGACCGCGCGCAGTCCATATTGCGGCGAATCTATCAACTTGGTGATGAGCGCGGAGGCTACCCGCGCGGGAATGTTGCCGTTCCGACCGCCGAGTTACTACTAGCAGTTTCCGCGCGCGTCGAGGCCGTAGGAGCACTGGCAATTCGCCTCGAACAATGGGATGCCGCGCGTCGAATCATCCTGCAGCCCAGCTGGGATGGCTACTACACGAGCTGGCTGCGCCATGCAGTAACAGAAGCATCTCGGGGTCAGCTGCTTACCCAGCAAGCTGGCGACCGAAAGGTCGCGGTGAGCTTTGTCAGCTTCGCGTACGACCTTGTCAACAACGTTCCTGCCTTGAGGCCAGACTTGCCTGATGCTGCGCTGGGCGGCCGAGTGGGCCGTGGGGACCCACCGAACGAGGATGCCATTCTCGATTCGATCCTGCAGTTCGATTTTTCCTGGTGCCTGCTCGCCGTCCTCAATAGTGAGACTGGTGATATCAGACAGTTCTATCCTAGTTTTGCACTCTACTACGGTCGGCGGCTCAGCGTTTTCGCGGAGAGACTGCTCACCGACGAGTCGATGCGAGCCGAACTCCTCGGTGACGTATCCGATGATCAACTGAGACAAGCACTCCGGCAGATAATTGACCGATCTGAAAAGGAAGCTTCCGTCCATGGAATGTTCGGCTTTGATATTGCTACACAGAAGCTGACCGCTTTTCTGGATGCCGGAACGGAGTAACCGTCCTTCCGTGCGAATCCAGATGCGGCACTGAGACGCCTCTATCGAGCCCGAACGTCAGAAGTCTCGAGAGGGCGCCCTCGAGTAGCTGAGATGGGTTGAAGCAGAATCAATTTAGTCAACAGCATCTGTGATCAAGCCATACGGCGGGATCGCCGCGTTGCGGGTGTAGTGGACAACCACGTGCTCCCTCACTAAGTCCGGCGGGCTGTTGTCGATCACGATCAGTTGGGCGCCGGCTCCATCCGTGGCGAGCCAGTTCAGCACGTGCCTATAGAAGTTCGCTACTAGGCGCGTGTCGGCGAAATCAGGATCGCTCTCGTCCGCCGCATGGCCGAGGTTCTTCTGCGGGCTGTCGATAACCAACACCCCAGGCGCCGCGGCGCCCTGTTCGAATGCTAGCTCCCAGATAGCCAGGTGGTAGGCCAAGCTAATGAGCACAAGTCCGCCACTGCTCGCGGCGGAATAGTTCAGCTCACGGACCTGCGGCATGAGGTTGTCGTCGATTAAAGCGCCCGTCAGCTTTGGATACTGAAAGTCAGCCAGAATATCGGCGAAACGTCTTGACAGTGAGTGGATCACAGCACTTCGATCAGGCCGAGTAGATGCTGCTCGACGCTGCTCCCGCAGGCGGCTAGCAGCGATCTCAAGTCTTTCGCGGGACTCCTGTGCGTCCGATACCCGTTGCCAAACTCGGAGTCCGGCACGTGCATCCTGCGCTACCAGTCGTGATTCAGCTTGCCGTTCACTTATCGCGTCGCGTGCGGCCAACCAGGGCGCTGGTGCTACTACAACCCGATTGAGTGCCTCAGCGGCACTTGCGGCCTCGTCAACCGCGTCAGCACGGGAACGTTCCAGCCGTGCTCGGTCAGTGTCAAGCCGCTCCCAATAGTCGTTGAGCTCGGCAAGTCGACGGGTGACCGCGCGGAGTTCCGCCTCGACCAAGCGACGCTCGTCGCTGGGACTACGCTCAGACTCTGATTCCGCACCGTTTCCTGCCGCACCCGCGCCCGCCTCCAGGTCGGTTCCGCACAAAGTGCACTGGCCGTTATCAACCGACGGCGGACTGGCAAGCGCCGACATACAGGCCGGGCAAGTGACTACATTCAGCGGGTCGAAGAGCTTCTCAGCTTCCGTGAGGAACGTCAGTTTCTTCTTATCATCTGCGTACTGCGCCCGCAGAGCGGCCAACCGCGAGAGCAAACTAGTCCTATCGCGGAGCCTAACCGTCGCCGCCGTAGCGGCATCTTGTGCGATTCCGAGGCGTGCTCGGAGATCGGTCAGGGCGCCATCGTTCCCGCGCTGTTGATCGTCGAGTCGTTGGATCTCTGTTTCCGCGACTTCAATATCTGCCTCCGTCTGTTCTAGCGCCGCCTGCAGACCAATAGGCCCGGCTGGATATTCGTCCTGTGCAAGCTGGATCAGGGCGGCTTCGACTCGACGCGCTTCGTTGACGGCTTCAGTGGCTGCTCTGATGCTTGCAGCTAGTTGCGCGCCTTCGGGGTCGTGGACTCCAAACATGACATCAATCAGCTGCTTGAACTTCTGTCGCACCATGAAGTTCGAGCGCTCGTACGCCAAGTCTTTGTTGTCGAGTCGTTCGTTCGGCAAGAACATGACACGAAAGACGTCACGAATGCTAAGAAGATGGCTGGCCGATTCTTCCTTAGTTGGCGCTTGGGGCAACAAGATTCCATCAAGAGACAGCCCACTCAATACGAACTGGGAGAGTCCCTCTGGGTCCGATGGCGGCTCAGTTGCGATGCGCTGTTCGTGTTTTCCTTCAATGTCGCCGAGCGCACTTCGCCATACTGAAGCAAAGCTCGACGGAGGCCCAGCCGCGGCTCGTTCGATTGTCGTGAGAGCTCCAGCTAGTTCGATCTCGAGCAGCGCCGAACGCACGGCGCCGATTATTTCGGGGTGCTGAGGATGTTCGTCGTCTCCAAGGCAGTATCGAATGAAGTCAGCGACGCTTGTTTTCCCGGTTTGACTTGGGCCTGCGATAACGGACAGCGGGCGCCAATCTCCGCCATCGTCCTTGAAAGAGACGCCGTACGTAGATGTTTTCCCGGGCACGCCCGCCAACAGAAGTTCACGAATGCGCAGTCCAAATTCAGGCATCGAAGTCACCACCTACGATGGCCGCGTCAAGCGTCACATCATCGAGTAAATCGAGTGCCAGCCAAGAGATACCAAGCCAGCCTTGAACGGCTTGTAGCAGCGCTCGATCGCTCAGCCTGGAGAGACGGCGAATTATCACCCTGGCGGAAACGCGGTACGCGTCTGCGTAGATGGTTGAAAGTTGCGTCGCGAGAGTTTGGCCCGAGGGCGTGAGATCGAATGCCCCATTCTGGAGTGTCATGAGGTTGTACGACATCAGTTGCGCAAGGTCATGCTGAAGGCGCCTACGTCGTGATACCCATCGTTGTCCCGTTGACGCATAGGAGAGTTGGCGCTCGACAAATCCGGCAAGCTTCAGTGCCAGTCGCTCGTCGGCATCGCTCTGCGTTCGGCCGCCCACCACGACGAAGGGACTCGCCGAGAAGAAATCGTAATAGCCCAACCGATCAACAGTGGCGATCGGCTTTTCGAGCTCGGCAGCCACAGATAGCAATAAAACTAGTTGCGCGAGGCGAAAGACATCATGATCCTCCGGTTGCCACGAGATGGGTGCGGCAAGCGAGCCCGTCACACCATCGTGCGCGTCGGCGTATTCACTTCTCACGGCTCGACACTTCCGCTGCCGGCAAGCTCGGGCTCGATGGGATCTCCGGAAGTTTCCGATCGGCCTGCCTTGTGCTCAGCAGCGACGTTGCGCCAATGCGTAACCCAACCGGCGCGGGCATCCTCTACTAGTCGGTGGGCAACTCCGCGGCGATGTGCGGAGCGTAGGCGGATACCGACAGGATCGGTCATTTCGCCAGCCTCCCTAACTACTTGGTCAATCAATCCAGCCATTCGACCCTCCGTGTCGGCTGTGGCAAGCGCACCGTTGAATCGTTGTTCCCAAATGTGATGCACTTCAAGGTGAAGCTCTTTCATCCCCTGATTTGCTGCCGCGTCACCGCGCGCAGATATGTCTCGAAAAAGTGCATCAGCCGCGAAAAAGAGTCCTCGTGCGGCGTCGGTCTCCAGATGACCCGCTTCGTGCATCTGTCTCACGAACAGCGCATCGTCGAACTCTGACAGATCATCCACAATGGCAAGATCTTCAACCGATTCGATGGGTTTAGCCGCCTCGAAGTACTGGTGGTATACGTGATCAGCATCGGGGCGCAGCAATTTGTGGCGCAGGTCTGATCCGCTCCAGAGAGCTGGACTCACGCCGTGGTCGCGGCGCTGCTTTGCGCTCCAAGTGTCGAACCACTTCTGCTCCTCAGGGGGCAAGTTGATCGGGATACAGAGAATCCACGCGTCAAGGCGTATGCCGTGGTCTTTCGCCTTCGACACGATTTGTTTGAACGAATCGCGGACCTGCTTCCGTTGCGTTTCGCCCGTCCATTCGAGGAAGAACTTGCACTGCCACACGACCATCGAATCGTCGAAGCTGCCGAAATAGGTGTCGATGCCCCAGTCGTGGCCGCCGGGTGCCTCGACTTCGCCTGCAGTCGGGTGCTCAAGCTTCACTAAATCCGTGATCAGCAGCTGAAAGTACTCGCGTGCGCCACCCTCGGTCCCAGCGATGATCTGCAGCCGTTGAAAAAGGAGTTTGGGCTCAGGAAGCACGGCGCACCCTGCTTGCGCGGTTCGATAGGGCCGCACCCGGCGCACCGATCGTCAAACCGGCAGTATCGAGCGGGCGGTCGCTACCCGTGCGTCGTGTCGCGTGCTCACTTGCTATAGCCCACTCAAGGCTCCGTCGCCCGAACAATGCATTCACGGCTGCACCTCTCCGACTTCCTCTACGAACCGCAAGATGTTGTAGTACGTATCACGCATCGGGACGCCGTAGATTCGTGCGTCTCGCCGGCGTGCAGTCACATGCGCGATCGCCGTCCACACCCGATTGGTTGCTCGCCACGGGTCTGCATCGTCGCGAGCGGGGATGATCTTCTCCACTTCTCTGGCGACCAGCGAGCTGCACAGAGCCGAGTCAGCATCAGGATCGGTTGCAGCGCAAAGAAATCCGGGCAAGCAGAGCAGTCGAGCGATCTTGACTTGCTCGGGATATGTCAGTACATCAATCGCCTCGATACCGAACTCATTTCTGCGGCGGTCGATCTCGCTAGCGCCGATGATGGCCGGACTGGCACATTCCTGGCCAATCAGCATGGGCAGGGAATCGTGCAGAACATCCCGAGCAGCAAGATGCCGCCGGAAGTGCCGTTCCGCAGCGAGAGCGGGGAAGTAGCCATGCAGCTCGGTCTGCGGAGAGCCGAGCCATCGCCTGTGCCGGACGCACACGAGCCCGATGCCGGTGAGTCTCCCTCTGGCGGGCTCACCTCTGGTGCAGCGGAGGCACAAACCCCGCTCGGTGACCTCCTGATCGAGGACGTACTCAGGAGCCGTGAAGCGCTCGACCGGCATGTCCGCAAGATCCAGCCACGCCTGGAGGCGAGCGGGATCGCGCCGATTCTTCGACTTCACGACGCCTCGCTCCCGCAGTGCGCGGTCGACATCAGAGGGCATGCAGTAGTTCCGCTCGGCGTGCCGCCGGATGTAAGAGTCCAGGCTCTCGCCGTGATACAAGCGCGTGCGAACGGGGAGGGGAGCGATTCTCATTCGGCCCTCTTCAATGGCATTGGGGCCGCCCTCTCCTCGGCAACCGTCCGCGCAGCAGCCTCCTCAGCCGCGAAATCGGTAGACGTCATATCGAGCAGCTTTCTATTGACCAGCTCCTCGCCGCTGATAATCGCCGCGATTGCTGCGTCGTTCAGCAAGGCTCGAAGTGATCCGATGGAACCTCCGGTGCGGTCGTAGAGGTAGGTCGCCTCAGTTTCGAGGGCTCCGGTGGCATGTCGTCCGAGTGGTAGTAGGGCTTCGACACCGAGGACAAGTTCTGCCCACGCGTCCCGCTGTGCCCTTGTCCCGTACTCGTACTTCCGCATCTGGTGGACGGCCATCCGGCCCTTGAGTTGGCGACCCATATGCCCGGCGAACAGGTCGGCCTGAAGTAGGTCGATGCCGGCGTAGATGAAGGTCGCGTCGAGTCTCTCAGAGAACACCTTCAATGCTGATGCGGCTTCGCTGCCAGCCTGATGATTGGTCTTCAGGTTGTGGACCTCGTCGACGAGCACCAACGATACTGAGAGGCTCCGCATCACTCCCACGATCTGCTCAGTCAGGTCTTGCGCGGTCGACTTATTCGGCACCAATAGGCCGAGGAAGTTGGCGAACGCCAGCATCATCATCTTCGGGGTCGTCCCGGGCGGGACGACGGTATAGACCACTGGGGCGAAGCCGTCGTCGTAGCGGTTCAACTTCGCACGCATTACTCGCTCATGCCGCCGACCAATCAGCAAAGCTGCGGTTGACTTCCCGCGGCCGGCAGACCCGGAGATAGCGAGACCACGCCGCGCGGTGGCCGACTCCGCGGAGTTCCTCGCCATCAGTACGCGAGTCTGGTGTGTAAGCGCCTCTGTATCAGGGGTTTCCAGTACGACATCTGCCCCTAACCAGGCAAATCGTTGCTGATCGAAGGACTCTTTCTCGGCAGGGGAGAAGGCGCTGATCTGCTTCATATCGAGGTGTTCGGGCTCGACATTTCGGCGGTTGACGAACTCCCGCCATGCAGTCAGGGAATCAGGTACGGCCACGGCTAATCCTCGTCCTCGTCGTCGATGCGGCGAGCTGCCCGACGCCGCGGGGTGTCACTGGCCGCGTTGATCGCGGAGACGCTCGCTAAGGGCACTTCTTCCGCCGGGTCTGGATCAGTCAGCTCGGCCGTGGGGGATAGCGGCGGCACCACGGGTCTGTTCACGCTGTCACGCTTGGCGGCTCGTTGTTCCTTGACCGTCCGGGCACCACCGGTTTGGATACGGCTGATCTCGGCAAGAACATCAACACCGGTGGGGTTCTCGCCACGCTTCTGCACTGCCTTGCGCGCAGCTCGAAGGACGTCGAGGGAGAACGGCGCCAGCGCCTGTTTCGCGAGGCTCCACTCAGCCTCGATCCACTCGCCCCGGAAATTGTCACGAACGAAGATGGACTGGAGCCGATACGGGTCGTACCGAACTTCCCATCCGCCGTTTGCCGGTAGCGGTAAACCGCTCTTCACCCCACGGTATGGATGTAGGGCGGGATGGTCGTAGTGCAAGCTCTCGAAGTTGATGCCGTAGCCCTGGATCGTCCGGTAGGTCACGGGCAGCAAGCCGATGTAATCGTCTCGATCAAGGGCAACGTTGACGGTCGGCGCGACTGAGGCCAATGCCGAGTAGGCCTCGTTGGGCGTGAGATCCTTCTTCGGCATCGCCGGATGACGTAATCCGGGGTGTGGCTTGTTCTGCCAGACTGCGACGATCCAGAGGTCAAGTAGATTCTGCAGCTCGGCCAGTGTCCACATCGCTTCCGAATCGGGAGCCGTGCCGCGCTTGACGACGTTCGGTCCGACGTAGCCTGCGAGATATTGGGTGAAGCCGCTGTTTATAGCGGCGAAAACTCGCTCCACGTGGGGCTTGTCGGTGGGAGTGCGGGGAGCGGCCTTGGTGACGCTGATCTGCAGGCGTTCACACGCATTGAGAAACGTCGATCCGACGTACACCTTACCTCGGTCGACGGTGATCGAGTCGGGGACGATAACAGGCTTGGCGGCCACGCTGGCCCGAATCTCTTCGTCGCCTTCGATCATCCCGGCGGGGAGAATTGAACGCGAGAAACTCACCGATCGGCTCCAGCCGGGTTGCATCGGGAGGGGAGTCAGCGCTCGCGCGAGAAGCACTGCCGCGTCAACGCTTTTGGTGGCCACCGGCCTCAGAATCGCCGAGCACAATGTCCGGGTGGCGACGTCGAGCATCAGCGTGAGATCCACGCGTCCCGCCGACCCGTCCGGATATATGACCATCAGGTCCATCGGCGTGCTGTCGACTTCGGTCAGTTCGCCTGGCCGTGACGGAGCTTGACGACCCCATGTGCGGTCCGGACGGTTTGCTTGTGTGCGCCGAGTTGTCGCGTTTCCGAATGGATGCCGAGACTTTTCGAGGTTCTCCACCGCGCGATACAGGGTGGACCGTGAGGGCAGCGGGAGGCCGAGCTGGGCGGCTTCCAAGCTGACCTGCTTTATGACGCGGGAGCGGGTTCCCGTCGAGGCATTTGTTTGCCCCTTTACCGCGTCTTCGAGCAGGGAAACCACTGCCGGGTCGATCCGTCCGGTAGGTGAGGACTGGCGTTGCATCCGTCCGTCGACCAACCCGGCCACACCGTCCTGTCGGTATGCCCTGATATACCGTTCCAGACTCCGGTGTCCGACAGGGGTTTTGGCTGCCGCCAACTCGGATACCTTCGCGGCAATGCGGTCCTTCAGTGGAAGTTTTGGGTCGTACTCACGGCGTATCGGCATCGACGAATGTTCATCGAGCCCGTCGAGCTCCGCGGGGGCCCTACCGGTTAGCACCTCAACAATGTGGCGGCGAAGGAACAGTACGCGTTCGCGGGCAGCAAAATCCAACGTATCTAGCACTGCGACCGAATCAAGTCGAGGTAGGCGGTCGGGGACGTCGGGAAGGAAGCTCTCGTCACCGAGGAGTTCCGCCACGCCGATCTTCCGGATCCGCCCTGAAACAAGTTCTTTCAGCGCCAGTTGCGGCCCATTCTGCGCGACGACCTGCCATGTCTGTCCGTCGTAACTCAGCAGGTCGAAGAGCCGAACCGCCTTCATGCCCACACCTCGCTGGACATCGAGAGCGGTCGGGTCAGATCCGCGGACAGCTTTCTACGCCATATCAGGTGCAGCACATTTGCGGTGGTGAGTTCGACGCTCCGGCCTGTGCGCGCGCTGGCTACGCCAAGACCAACCCCAAGTGGCACCGGAGTCGCGAAACAGTGCTTGATCGACTCTTGGACCACCGCCGGGGGAGCATTGCGGTCCTGCCGATATCCGGCAAGCCAGCGCAGGTTGTGGGCGAGCTCGCGCTGCAGACCCGTGAAGACCTCGTATTCCCAGCCGATTTCATCACAGACTTTGCGCGTCAACGTGGACTGCTCGGCGTGCTTCTCTGCTGCCTTCGAGCAGCGTACGTCGATTAAGCGGCCAGCACCGCTGGCAAGCCGAACGAAGAAATCCGGGACGTGGTCCCGGTTACCCCGCGTGGCTCGTGGCCATAGCAATGCCAGCGGCTGCGCTGCTATGGCGACAATGTCGGACGCGTTGTCGGCTGCCAGCAGATACTCGCGCTCGAGGAGCGACTCGAACTCTACGTGCGCACGGTTTGTGCTGGACCAGTACATGCCTTCGTAGTTGCGCTTGCCCGGCCAGGAGAAGAACTCGCGGATCGGGGTCGTGCGCTCCAGAAGTACCGATCCCGCGTCCGGCGACAAGGGGTGGTTTTGGATGTCGCCGTCGACGCAGGCCAACAACCGCGTCACCTCGGTCACGTTCCGCGGTAGTGAGCGCAGGCGTGGAGCTGCCACCTAAGACCCCCTTCAACCACCTGCTACGGACGGTAACCGCTGAGGTCTGACAGTAACCGCCAGTTCCACTGAGAAACCGGCGACACTCCGAACTCCGCCAGGTCTATTGCGAAAGCCGCCAGATATATCGAGACAGGACAACCGGGGAGGGCGCACGATCATGCATCCGTTGCAATAATCAGTATTCTATCTGACATAATGTGTCTTATCGGCGTTTGATATACGCAGGGCGGATGCGAAGGGCGGCACCACCTGCACCTTTTGCGACGTGCGCCTCCCGTGCCGACGCTCGATCTCACCCCCGGCTGCCAACCTTCACGTCCCCACATATGCCCGCGCCGCTCGGCGCGTGTACGTACGGCAACGCCGTGTCGGCTATCCGCCAAGCACGCTCTGCATCAACATCTAAAACCGCTCGGGCGCAGTATATTTGACGACTATGATACCCCTTCTAGCCATCCAGCCCCACACCATCATATCGTCACAGTGACGATATGATGGTGTGGGGCTCTGCTTGGCTCAACCTGCGGACGCGCACCCGAATCCCCGACGGTCAGCCGAGATCGCCTGACACTCATCCGATTCAGACCACGCACGAAACGATGGCTTATCAACAAAAGGCATCAAGACGACCTATTCGCGATCCCCGTCACCTCCGAAAATCCGCGGCGACTCGTTGACCGCCAACAGTGCTCCGCCGCACTTGCGTCTCGATTCGTAAACAGAAGCTGCGCGATCGCGTTAAACCGTCACAAAACAACGCTACCCCACCGGCCTTGCCCTCCCCCGCTAGTCATGCACATTACGTCACTGTGACGAATTGCTCACGAATCACGCAGCACGACAATCCTTTTCACACACTTTGGTGTCCGTTCTCAAATGACCTGTCGCATTCTCATCTAATCTGTCGCAACCGCGTGTCGTTCTCATTTGAGCCGCATCGGGTCGCCGCTGATGCCAGATCGGTGGGATCGATCGGGTTCTTTTCAGTGTGCCGGGATGCTTCTGAGGTTCTCGTGAGGCTGTTTCTGTAGCTGTTGACGCTGTTGAGTGTGTCCGGTTAGGGAGGTCCGCCAGTAGTGCGTGGCATGCGCAAAATCGTTCCAAGGACTCTCAATCACCCAAGTGATGTTGTCGCCGCGATTCGTGCACGGTGAGAGCGCCTGAAACCGCGCTACCCGACCTGGGCTGTCCAAGCCGGAGTATCCTGGACGTAGACGGATATCTAGTACCTGCCTACTTATGGGCGCGGCACCGTCGAACTATTCGGCACCGATTACGGGCCGAGGCTAGGAGCGTCTCATGGCGCATCAGATATTTTGTCCACAACCACTCCAGTCGGCTCTGTGCCTTCATCTGGATCCGAAAACTGGATACGCCGATGGAGCTTGGTGCCCACGATCGAAGGATCTATCGGTCGAGGTTCTGCCGTTGCTTACGCGACTTAGCCTCGATTTGGGTCCCATTGATCGGATTACCTATCGAGCTGGGGAATGGGCACCCTCCTCGCGGAGGGTGCTTTTCCTCAACCGTCTGGTTCACCTGGGTTGGTCACTTCTGCAGCCCGCCAGCACTATTAGCGTTCGAGGGACGAACGGCGCACATTTGACCCTGCTGATTGTCCCCCCTTCCAGGAAATCGCATTCGGAAGCAGAGGATCAATGCGATTTTGGCGGTAGATCCGACCGGGTGCCTAAGTCGCAATCAGCCGGACCGACAACATCATGATCAGCGCGGTCACATCGGCGGTAGAGACACTCGACTGCGACGACTCGATTCGTCTTCGACTAAAGCCCGATGGTGACTGGAGCGGACATATCGACGGCGCATGGTGGCCGCGCTCACAGGACCTAAATCAAGACTTACCAGCAGTTTTGGATGCTGTAGCTTCCCGGTTAGGGACCATCAAGCGCGTGATCTACCGCATCACCGAATGGGACACAGCGCCGAAACAACTGTGCTACTGGGGTCGTATGGTGTCGTTAGACGGGTACCGTTACCAGAGGCCAGACACCATCTACATCAGCGATCTAGACCATCGTCGACTAGTACTGCTGGTTGTCCCTCCGATGACCGACCCGCATCATGCCCACGACGTGATGACTAGAGCTGCCGAACCGGGCAGCACATGTAGCCCAACAGCATTGCTGTCAATCGAACCATTGGCGGCAGCACGCAGAACAGGGTGATGACCTTCACGGGCTGCCTGGATCGCAGACCCGGGATCGAAAGTCGACCCCGGCTTTGAGTAGTTATCGCATGGCACAAGGCACCGTGGAGTGGTTCAACGCCGAAAGGGATTCGGGTTCATCACTCCCTGACAGTGGCAGCCAGCTTGATCGCGGAGCATCGTTAATACCGTTGCCCGATCGCGACCCTTTGGGCGCGGCCCCGCCGCGCGAATCCCATCATGAAATTGGCACAGTTGGCGAACTTCGTTGTGGTCAAACGCATATGCCAGCTGGTCCCATCTGAGCTTGGCGGCACCTATCGATAGTCGTTGCGTCCGGGACTAACTAAGACTCTGGCATTGAGTAACCGTCACGAGGGTTGAATCCCTCAAGCAGCCAAGATTATTCGTAGGGCCGCAGTCACCTGGTCCTGACTCGAGGAATCAAGTAGGGGCATCTGTGCAGTCAGACGCATGATCCTTCGAGCGAGGAGCTTGTTGGTGCGTGCCGGCACCATGAGCATGCGGACCGTTCGATACTCGCCCCGGAGCGTGACCACCCAATGGAACGGCCGATTTGCGAGGTACTGAGGCATCGCAACCGACCTCATGCAGGAACGCGACGAGCCCGGCTTCCAGTTCAGTGAGACCTGACTGACAGTGCCAATGTGCTCGAATAGCTCGTCGATCAGGGGCGACAACTCCCGGGCAATCAGTCCATCGTCCTGGGGCCACCAAGCCCCGTCCATTCTGCCGGTCCTGCTCGGCCCTAACGTGAAGCGAACCGGTGAACCAGCATATTCAGCCTGCGTCATACGTACTTCCCTGTCGCTCAACGGGACTCAGACAACGGACCTCAAACGCACCGCACCGCGATAGGATCGCTAACGGCACGGTTGGTGAATGGTTGACACTTTCAACAGATTCAAATCACAGCGCGGGTCATCGGATCTTCTCCGGAACCGAGTCCAGCGCGTGCAACACCTGGACTGCAGCGATCTGGGCAACATCGTTGTCAAGCGTTGACGATGCCATCAGCGCCTGGACCACCAATTCAACGCGCTTCTCGTAGGGAGTCTGGAACGTGATCGTAGAGTCCATGACCTTTGTCCTGTTCAGTCGGAACGGTTTCAAGTACCGCGATGGTGCGGTTGTTGTGACTGCCGCGCATTACCGGCGCCTGGTGCTCACAGAGCGATTGGTTCGATGTTCAGCGCCTAACGTCCCACCTTCGGTGTCCCATCGGTCTTGCGCCTCAAACATGTCGGTACAGACGGGCATGTCGTGGGCTGGTAGCAGCTGAGCGACAGTTGCGCAGCTGCCCGGTGCTGCCGCAGCCATCATGGCGCTGTGAGCACCACTTGCCTGGGCATCTGGGGCTATTACCAAGAGGTTCAGATGGATCCCATGAGCACCTTGGATACTGATTGTGTTAGGTGGCTGAATGAGTGACCAGTTCAAATGTGCGCGGCGATCCCGAAACAGCATGCGCCGCGAGCTCGATGTCCACTCTGACACTCGGTAAACCACGCGGTCAATGGTGCCCAAGCGAACAGTAAGTACCCGGAGCAGCGATGGCAGCTCGATCATCAAGTCTTTCGAGTAAGGCCACCAGGCGCCGTCGACATATCCACTAGGTGACGCTTTTGGCTTTAACCGAAGACGCACGGCAGGCCCGCATCGTGGTTTTGAAAACAGCTGACGCGTCATCGGACGCTCCTTGCTTTGGCTCCGCGCACGGGGCCGAATCGTCGGCACGGTCACACCCATGGATGAGCGGGCACCAAATATCTCGCCGTACCCTCACCCTACCCCCATTCCTCTGGAAGGAGCACATAAGCAGCGGACTAGTTTCGGGCAGCACTTGCGGATTGCACCTTGTGCCGCTGACAATTTACGGTCAGGGCCCCGCTGACCCGGTCGGGTGCGTCTCGGCTGGCCTGTATGGGCTGCGATGCGTGGACGGTTGCTTGTTTTCCACCGACGACAGCCCAGGACACAACAATTAGTTCAAAATCGAGTATGCAAGATTATTCGTACACGAATGGCAAACGGACAACAGATCAAGTCAAGCTGCCTTAGATCAAACTGATCAAGGAACCAAGCGCCAATATCTTCAATCGATCTGCGGTACCGCAGGTCAAGTACCGACAGCACCTGCCTCGGCCGTAGCCTTGGCAGGAAACTGACTGGTTGAACGTCAATCCGAGGTCACCGCTGGTTTCAAACACCCGACGCAACACCCTCGCCTCAGGTGCGCTCCACCGCAACACCACCGGATTGCGCGGAACCGTTCTGGCATCAAGCCAGTGACGTTGGCGACGCGAGCCCGCTCGAGTGGACTTGTGACAGATCAAATGAGAACCACTGGGTCATCAACGGTGAAATGAGTTCTCGCTTAATCTGTCGCAACCCTGTTCAGTAGCGGCTTTTGTCGAATAATCTGCGACAGATCATTTGAGAACGGACACTTGAACCCGTTTGGCTGCTAGAGGATGGATGCCCCATCAAGAAATGGCATACGCAGATTTTTCGTGATCGAAACCCCTTCGAACGATCCGTCCGCTAACCGCTGAACTCCTCCATGGGCCGGGCGCGATCGGTCGGGCCGCCGATGCGCCGTTGCCTACCCTACCGCTGGGCGAAGTAAGTACGGCCTATCGTTACGTCACAGTGACGAAAATATCATGAATCTGCCTGCCCGGCAACCTGTTTGACTCCGTTATCCCCAATGCGTGTTGTTGCGCATGTTTGGGCATCCCTATTGGTTTTTGGGGGCGGCATTGCATACGGCTGCGATCTGAGCTATTGACTCCCCGATGGGCTGGCTGGTGTCGATGCGATATGCCATGTGCGATCTTTCCTCGTCGGCGTTAAGGGCCGCAGCGATTGCGGGTGTGGCGTCCGAGATGGTGCGTCCGCGATGAGCAATTCTCTCCTGGGCAATCGATACCGGCAGGTGGCATTCGAATTCGTATAGCACGGAATGTGTTTCGCTGGCGAGGTGGCGGGTTTGCTCCTGTTGATAAGGATTGCGCCATGTCCCGTCGAGGATCACCGACTCGCCTCGCATCAGCAGCATCCGCGCACGCTGCAACACCGTCTCGTACACCGTTGAAACGTTCTGTGCGGAGTACAGGCCGCTATCAAGGGTGCCCGGATCACCGGTGATGACACCTTGCTCCTGTAGCTGTCGGCGCACTGTGTCAGTTGAAATTATCTGTGCCCCATTTTCTTGCGAAAGGGCTTTAGCGAGCGTTGTTTTTCCGGTGCCCGGCCCGCCGCCGATTCGGATCAGGCGGACTGCGCCGGCGCGAAGGTGCTCAAGTGCCAACTCCAGGTGAGAGGTCGCGTCCCGCGCCGACTCGGTACGCCCCTGCGTGAACCGGATACAGTCCACCTTCGCGCGCACCGTCGCGCGGTAAGCGATATAGAAATGCCACAGTGATTGTGGAGTATCGATTCCGCAGGCGCGCATGTACTGTTCGATGAAGTAGTCGGCTAAATCGGTGCGCCCGAGAAACTCCAGATCCATCGCTAGGAACGCGGCGTCGTCGACACAATCGACGTAGCGCAGAGTGTCGTCGAACTCTAGGCAGTCCAATGGAACAGGGCCGGTGGATGTGTAGAAGATGTCCTCAGCCAGCAGGTCACCGTGGCCATCGACGATCAGACCACTTTCGATGCGCTCGTCGAACAGCAGATGTCGACCATTGATGAATTCTATTGATAATTTGCGCATTTCATCAAGGGCATCATCCGCCACCATGGATCCGGCGACGTCAGCCAGGACGGTGAGGTTCTCTTGCCAGCGGGCCGTGATGGCGTCAACTGTTCCGGATTCGCTGATTGGGGCACCACGTTCAGCTGTTACGTGAAAGCGTGCCAGCAACTCAGCGATTGCTACAAGATGTAGTTCGACATCTACTCCCGTTCTCACCATCGTGGCTAATCGCGCAGAGTCTGGATAGCGACGCATCACTATCACGGGCTCGCTGTTACCGGACGGCGGGCCGGACAGGTAGGCGACGCCTAGGTAGCTTTCCGGCGCCATCCGGCGATTCAGGAAAACCTCTCGTTTGCAAGCACTTTCACGTAATTTCACGGTACTGAAGTCAAGGAAATCAGTCGTCAACGACTTTTTCACCTTGTAAGCGAAGTCCCCGATTAAGATCACGATCCCCGTGTGTGTTTCATGGATTTGCGCGCCGGCGGTGTCGCTGGGCGCCAATATTTCGGGAGTCTGATCAGTGCGTGGTCGACTAGCGTTCACAGCTCCCATGATCGTCCGCGGTGGCTACGATATCGAGGCCTTGGGACTCTTTCATTGATGCTTGTTTCCGCCGAACTGAGTAGAGGCACCCCTTGGCATGAAACTGTCGGTCCCAGTCGCCTGACTCGGGACGAAAGCCCCTTCTGTTGATGTGATGCCGCGGTGATAGTACGAGTTGACCCATCTAAACGGGAGCAGCCGATGCTAAGAACACCGAAGGTCCTTGATCGTCCCTGTCCGTCGTGTATTTCGACGAGATCGCTTGCTTCGCTTTTGATCTGTGCGAATGAGCACCAGGACTAGTGCCCCACTGACTACCGGGACGGAACCGTTAGATATTCGTCTCGCGAGTGCGTTGTCGGCAGATCAGGTGCTGTCGCGTCTAGCGTCCAGCGAACACGGGTTATCGCATGAGGAGGCGCGCCACCGGATCCTCGCATACGGGCCAAATGCCGTGTATTCGCATCGGGCGCGGATAGCGACGGTGTTGTGGCGTCAGCTCCGATCCCCGTTGTTGGGCCTGCTCATCGCTGCGGCAACCATGTCGTTCTTCTTGGGGGAAGGTGCCGACGCGTTGGTGATCGGGGTGATCGTGGCGCTCTCGGTCGGCCTGGGATTCGGCAATGAGTACCGGGCGGCGAAAACCGCTGAGTCGCTGCAGTCGCAGATCCACCACCGTGCATTGGTTGCGCGGGACGGTCATCAAGTTTTGGTGGATGTAACTGAGCTAGCACTCGGCGACGTGCTGGAGCTGCGTCTAGGCGACCTTGTACCCGCCGACCTGAGGTTGTTGTCGGCCACGGAATTGGAGTGCGACGAGTCGGTGCTCACTGGTGAATCTTTACCGGCAGAGAAGGCAGCAGGCCAATGCCGCGCGAAGCTGCCTCTGGCGGAGTTGTCTAACTGCGCATTGATGGGCACCGTGGTGCATGCGGGTAGCGGACGAGGCGTTGTGGTCTCGACAGGTCGGCGCGCGGAATTTGGCCGTATCGCATCGGGATTGGACACCCGTTACCCCGAAACGCAATTCCAGGCGGGTCTGCGCAGTTTCTCGATGCTTTTGGTTCGGGTCGCCGGTGTATTGGCGACCTTTACCTTCTGTGTCAATCTCACGCTGCACAGGCCAGTAATCGATGCGCTGCTGTTCTCATTAGCGATTGCGGTCGGGATCACCCCGCAGCTGCTACCTGCAATTGTCGCCACGTGCTTGGCTGCCGGATCCCGGCGAATGGCTCGACTCAAGGTCCTGGTGAAACGGCTCGTGTGCATTGAGGATCTGGGCAATGTGGGCGTCCTGTTCACCGATAAGACCGGCACATTGACCGAGGGGCGGATCAGCTTCATGCGGTCGCTTGGCCCCGATGGCGGCCTATCTGATGAGGCACTGAAATGGGGCCTAATCTGTACCGAGGTACATTTAGAAGGCTCTGCGGTGCTCGGCGGAAACGCGCTGGATCTGGCGTTATGGGAGTCATCTCAATCAGCCAGGCATCGAGACGAGGTCACGGGTCATCAGGTGCTCGCAGTAGTTCCTTTCGATCACGAGCGTCGGATGACTTCGGTGTTGGTCGCCGATACAGCTGGCCGACGGACCCTAGTAACCAAGGGCGCACCCGAAGCGGTTCTTGGCAGGTGCCACGATGTCCCGCCGCAGGCGCACGCGGCGCTCGCTGCTGAGTTCGCCGCGGGAAACCGGGTCGTGGCGGTGGCCACTCGCTCTGGTGCGGATCTAGCGACACCAAGCCCTCAAGACGAGCGCGACTTACGATTCGCCGGGTTATTGGTCTTCTTGGATGCACCGAAACCCGGTGCGTCCGCAGCCCTACAGCGGTTGGCAGACCTACACATATCGGTCAAGATTGTCACCGGCGATAGTCCGGCGGTTGCTCTCAAGATCTGTCAGGAACTTGGACTGCCCGTAGCGGGCACCCTCACTGGCGCTGATCTGGAAGCCATCGACGATCAGCACCTCGGAGACGTCATCCAGAACACCACAATCTTCGCCCGAGTCAGTCCTGAAGATAAGGCCCGTGTTGTACGCGTGCAGCGCCTGACTGGTGTTGACGTCGGGTTCCTCGGCGATGGCGTCAACGACGCGCTCGCGTTGCACGCCGCCGATATTGGAATCTCCGTTGACTCGGCGAGCGATGTCGCCAAGGACGCCGCAGATGTCATTTTGCTGGAAAAGAACCTCGATGTCCTCGCAGACGGTGTGGTCGAAGGCCGGCGAATCTTCGCCAACACCATCAAGTACATCCTGATGGGCACTTCTAGCAACTTCGGAAATATGTTCAGCGCGGCTGGGGCCTCATTGTTCCTCAACTTTCTGCCCATGCTTCCTTCGCAGATTCTGTTGAACAACTTGCTGTACGACACCAGTCAGTTGGCAATCCCGACCGACGAGGTGGATATCGAGCAACTCGCCCGGCCGTCGCGATGGAACATCGGTTTCATCCGACGGTTCATGATGTACTTCGGCCCGATCAGCTCGCTGTTTGACTTCGTCACCTTTGGGGTCATGCTGTGGGTATTCCATTCCGGGCCTACACAATTCCGCTCCGGCTGGTTTATTGAATCTCTCGCTACTCAGATCCTGGTGATCTTCGCAATACGCACCAGACGAATACCGTTCTTTCGCAGCACCCCCAGTATGCCGCTGGTACTTTCGGCGCTCGGGGTTGTTGCCGTCGGGGTACTGATACCAGCAACTCCCCTGGCCAACAGCCTCGGTTTTCACCCACTGCCGCTTGGCTTCTTCGCGGCATTAGCGCTCATGGTCGTCTGCTACCTCGTTCTCATCGAGGCAGGAAAGAAGCTCTTCTACAGCACCGCACAAACTACGATCCGTATAACTAAACAGCAGGATGAGCAGTACCACGTCACGCGTCGCGCAACACGCTTCAGTGTTGCGCATTCCTGGAACCCCAGAAGTTGAAACCGGTTGGTTCACACCTTGCACAGGTGAGGTCTCCACCTACTCAGACATATGTGGCATCGAGTGCGAGGCCTACAGTGCCCGCTGGAGACCGCCGATCATCACAGAGTAGGCACTGTGGTGTGTGGCAGATGGTAAGGGGGCAATCAGCTCGGACAGTCCCTGTTTGCGGTGACGTCCAACTACCAGCAGCTGTACTGAATCACGCTCGTGCGCAATATATTCGGTTATTTTACTTGACGATATGACGACGTCGATGGCGGCGTCGGGGTGTTTATTGCGCCATGGTTCGAGGAGCTTTTCTAGGTGTGCCCGCAGGACGTCGGCATCAGCGCGGAAGGTACCGTTGCCTTGACGCGCTCGGCACGCGATGACGCGGACACCGGCGTTTCGTAGCGTCGCGGCGCTCAGACCCTGCATCAGCACATCATCGAAATCCAGTGAATCTTCGAACTCGATGATGACGCTGCCCTGCCTTCCGGAGGCATACTCCTGTCCTCGCACAACCACAACGGGACACTGCGCCAGTCTTGACAACGCGGCGGCGGTGGACGTTGTTCTGTGGTCTGCCGCGCGTTCACGACTCAGTGCCCCAACACATACCAAGGCTGCAGAATGAGACTGCCGAATCAGCACGTCTAATGCCGTGCCTTGAAGAATCTCCACTTCCAGCTTGACAGGCTTGTCGCATGACTGCACAGCGAGTACCGCGCCCTGGGTGGCAATCTCGGCGGTCGCGATGTCGTAGGCCGCGTAGATATCCTCGCTTGACGGGGGTCGAGGCTCGATAGCGAATACGAGACGCAAAGGGATGTCCCGATTTACTGCTTCGTCTACCGCCCACAGCGCGGCCGCTATGGCCCGATGCGATCCGTCGACGCCCACGACCACTGCCGCTGCGGGTTTATGGTCCTCATGATCGACCGGGTGCTGTCGACCCTTGTTCGCGGTTCCATTGTCTCGCATCACATTAGCCTTCCGCGGTGCGCTTAATTCGCAATACATTGCTGCGTTAGTAATAAGCATCTACGGATTCGCAAATAGTAATTAGTGCCAAGCGTCCGTTCCCGTGAGGACAAAAGTCCGCGACGCATAGCTCACACCGGGTGACCAATGGCGACGTGGGAGGGACCGCAGACCCCAGTACTCGGCACGGAATGACCCCTAACCTGCGTAGAAGATACCGGTGAAAGGAAGTGCTTGTCATGTACGAATTCACGCAAAAAGCTGGTGTTGTCGTTGCCGTGGATGGCTCTGCAGAGGCTGCGGCGGCGGTCCGTTGGGCCGCCCACGAGGCGGCGCTGCGCCGCGACCATCTGACGATCGTCTCAGTTGTCAGTCGCGACTATCTGTACATTCGTGACCCCGCCACCCAAGACCGCGTTTACCGGTGGCAGCGCCATCACTGCGAGGAGGTGTTGAGGCGTGCTCAGACTATTGCGGAGGATGCGGTGGGCGCTGCACTGCCGGAGATACGAACCGATCTGATCTTCGGCAAGCCCGTTCCTGCGATCGCGGATATCTCGAAAGACTCGCGTGTATTGGTCGTCGGCCGACGCGGTCTGGGTACGTTCGATCGCCTCATGGCTGGCTCGGTGAGTTCGGGGTTGGCGCGCTACGCACACTGCCCGGTAGCGGTCGTCCAGGAGGAACCCGACCGCAATCAGGATGGTCCGGTCATTGTCGGTATCGATGGGTCGCCAATCTCTGAGTCGGCCATTGCCTTAGCGTTCGATGAAGCGTCGCATCGGGGCGTGCCCTTGGTGGCGATGCACGCATGGGTGGACGTTTTGGACACGGCCCCAGAGTTCGACTGGCGTCTGGAGCGCGAGCAAGCAAACGAGCTACTGGGTGAGCGATTAGCGGGCTGGCAGGAGCGCTATCCGGACGTGAAGGTGATTCGCAAGCTGGTGAAAGCGCACCCGGGCCGTTGGCTGATCGAGCATTCACGGAATGCGCAACTCGTTGTCGTCGGCAGTCACGGACGCGGTGGATTCGCAGGTATGTTGCTGGGGTCTGTGAGCCGAAATGTTCTACACGCATCGCACGCCCCGGTGATCGTGACCAGAGGCCATTAGCAGCTGGAGGTCGTCGTGGACATGCTGATTCTCGAGTTCTATCGGTACCTGGCCGCTCGGGTTTGCGGACGCGATCCCGACATCAGTTTTTCAGCACGAGTCTCGGCACTCGCGGAGCTGACATTGGGGATTCTTGCTGAGTTGACGATTGCTGCGATCGCGGCGATACGCACTGGCGCACAACACAATATATGAAAGGAAGCGCATCATGGACACTCTCACACCAGCCGATCCGGACTATCAACAGGCCCTACTCACGCGAATCCGCGATGTAGCCATCGAGCAGTTCGGCAGGAAGGGATTCGACACCGATTTGGTGTCGATCGCACAAGAGGCCGGCGTCGGTCTAGAGCTAACAATCGAGTTGGTAGGCACGGCCGGAGATCTTCGCAGTGCATGCGACGCCCACGTCTTGGAATCCATCAAGGAATCGAAATCAGAAGCCTTGCAGTCCATGTCGCCGGACGACTGGTTCCGGCGACTCGCCCATATCGACTCATATGCCCCGATGATGCGTTACCTGGCCCGCAGCATGATCTCGGGTGGACAGCTCGGCCGCACTTTGATGCAACAGATGATCGACAACGCCGAGGCATATCTCGAAGATGCCGTCCACATGGGCACCGTCCTGCCCAGCCGCGATCCGAAGGCGCGAGCCCGCTTCTTGGCGCTCAACGGGGGCGGCGGGTTTCTCCTGTACCTGCACATGCACCAGACCCCTGACGACATGACAGCCGTTCTGCGGGACTACGGCCGGGACATGATCATGCCCGCGCTGGAGCTTTATACGAACGGCCTGCTTGCCGGCAGTGCGATGTATGAGGCCTTCTTAGCCCGTTCCGAGAATGAGCAGCAGTTAGCAACCTAGAGTCCAGCGCACAGGTAAGTGTGTACTGGCTTGCTAGACAAGAAAGTTCAGAATTGTTTAGGTGAGCTGTGATTGACAGGACGATGGAGCATTCTGGCGAACCGCATCAGGCGAGCACAGGGAGTCGGCTGAACTGGTTACGCGCGGGTGTTTTGGGTGCCAACGACGGCATCGTATCGACGGCCGGCATGGTGGTCGGGGTCGCCGCCGCGACCATCGAGCGTGCTCCAATCTTGACCGCCGGCCTGGCGGGTGTCGCCGCTGGTGCCGTCTCTATGGCATTAGGCGAATATGTATCCGTCAGCACGCAACGCGATACCGAGCGGGCACTTCTCGACAAGGAACGAAAAGAACTACGGGATCTGCCTGCCCAGGAGCTCACAGAGCTTGCGTCGATCTATGAATCAAAAGGCCTCTCCCCTGTCACCGCCCGACAGGTGGCTGCGGAGCTGACCGCACACGATGCGTTCGCTGCACACGCCGATGCGGAATTGGGGATCGATCCGCACGAGCTGACGAACCCCTGGCATGCTGCGTTGTCGTCGGCCATATCGTTCTTGACCGGCGCTGTTCTTCCCATGATTGCCATCCTTGCGCCGTCACCAGCTTGGCGAATTCCGGTGACAGTGGTCGCAGTCTGCATCGCTCTACTTCTCACCGGGTGGGTCAGTGCCACCATTGGCCAAGCAAGCCGGCCACGTGCAATCCTGCGGGTAACTATCGGCGGCCTAACTGCTATGGGTGTCACCTACCTCATAGGAACGATTGTAGGACAAGCAATCTCGTAGTTTTACTAGCGCGCGTTGAACGCCTCGATTGCTGTAGGCAACGTGAGGTAGATTCGGTTCTCGCCTATCCGAGTCAACATGCCTGCTGCTGCCAGCGCATCCCGCAGGTCCTGTTTTACCCGCGCCATCGCGAATACCGTTCCTTTGTTCGTCAAGTCTTCCCGGAGTCGGTCCAGTGCATCCAACGCGGTGAGGTCTACGTCGACGTTCGCTTCCGCGTTCAGGACGAACCATTCAACGGGTTGCGCGTTCGCGTCCACTGCGGCCATCGCACGCCGGCGAAAGTCCTCGGCGTTGGCAAAACACAGTGGCGCGTCATATCGGTAGACCACAAGCCCAGGCACTGCGTGTGCACCCGGATAGTCGTCGACATCATGCATTCCGGGCACGCCCGGGACGAACCCGAGCACGCTGTCGTGTGGATGAGCGACTCGACGAAGCAGATCGAGAATCGAGAGCGCCACCGCCGCCAGAATCCCATAGAGCACCCCGACGCCAAGCACCGCAAGAGTTGTAGCCAGAGCGATGATCAACTCGCTGCGCCGAAAGCGGGCGAATCTACGGTACTCGGATACGTCGATCAGTTTGACGGCAGCAAAAATGATCAGCGCTCCGAGTGCTGCGCGTGGAAAATGCGCCAATGCGCCGTGCGCGAGTAGCAGAACAGTCAGCACAAGCGCGAGTGTCACCAAGGAATACAGTTGACTGCGACTCCCCGCGGAGTCACCTAACGCCGTGCGACTCCCGCTGGAACTAATCGGGAAGCCCTGCGTCAAGCCAGATCCGATGTTGCACAGGCCGAGCGCGCGTAGTTCTGCATTGGCATCGATATCTTCGTTCCTACGGTTGCCGAACGCGCGTGCGGTCAAGATGTTGTCGGAGAAGGCGACGATCGCGACGGCCAGCGCAGGCATGATGAGACTGCCCAGGCTGCCGAATCCGATCTGCGGTAGCTGCGGATGCGGGAGCCCTGCTGGAACTTGACCGACGAGTTCGATGTGCGAACGCGCAGAGGGTATGACCCCTACGGCAGCTGCCGCCAGCACCACTGCGATCAGCGGACCGGGTGCCAGGGGTGCTAATCGTGCGATCGCAAAGAGCAATATGAGCACCGTGGCGGCGAGTACGAGCGTGGGCCAGTTGATCTTTCCTATCTCTGCGGCGAAGGATCGTAGTTGGTCGATGAATTGATCACCAAGGTTCCTGGTGCCGGTGATTATCCCAATCTGGCTGCCTACCATGGTGATTCCGACTCCACCCATGTATCCGACCAGGACTGGATGCGACAGCAAGTTGGCTAGTACACCGAGTCCCGCGATCCCGGCAAGGAAGCACACTGCCCCGACCAGCAATGCGAGCCCGGCCGCCAGGGCACCGTAAGCCGCCATATCTCCGGATGCCAGCGGAGCCAGTACTACCGCAGTCATCAACGCCGTGGTGGATTCAGGGCCTACAGACAGCTGCCGGGACGAGCCCATCACCGCGTAGAGGGCCAAGGGGGCCAGCGCAGCCCAGAGACCCGAGACCGGTTGCAGGCCAGCGAGGGTCGCATACGCCATGACCTGAGGAATGAGGTAGGCCGCAACCGTGATGCCGGCGAGGATATCGCCCCGTAGCCAGCTTTTTGGGTAGATCTGCAGCTGCGCCAAGCCCGGTGCGCAATCCCGCCATCGCATGGTGAAGATCATGGTGCGTCAGCGTTCATCATGGGGCTGAACGGCGCACTGGGCCGGCACCCACTGCCACCACACTGGTTGAATCTCCTGGTTCCCTATTCGCCCACGCACTCAGGGCAACGGCACTGACCAATGGATATTGGTGCCGCCGCGAGACGGTGAATTGATGGTCAGCGCTCCCCCGCTCGCGGCCGCCCGCGCCTCAAGGTTTCGCAATCCCCGCCGCTGAGCGGTTGCCGGTATGCCGACTCCATCATCGGTCACGTCGACGGTCACGTTGTCGCCGACGGCGACCAGTACGTCAACCTCTGACGCTTGCGAATGCCGCACGGCATTGCTCACGGCCTCACGGACGACAGCGCACGCATGTTCGGCGATGTCGGCAGGTATGACGTCGAGCGGTCCGGTCAACCGGACCGCAACTTTCAATGGGGTTTCGTCAGTCAGTTCGGCGATGATCTCGCGTAACGCCGATCGCAGTGACGGACCTTCTCTGGCAACACTATGCAGATCAAAAATTGCCGTACGAATGTCCTGGATGACGTTGTGCAGCTGATCAATATGCTCCGACAAGCGCGAGGCCACTAAGGGCGACTTAGCCGCCCGGCGGTGTGTGCCCTGCATCGCCAACCCGATGGCAAACAGGCGTTGGATCACGTGGTCATGAAGATCACGCGCGATGCGGTCGCGATCGGACAGCATCTCCATTTCATTCATGGTTGTTCGGATCTCGGCCTGCTCCAGCGCCAGCGCTGCCTGGTCGGCGAAGGAAGCGGCCATATCGAGCTGCTCGGTGTCGAATGCCGTTCGTTTGACGGTACGTACCAACAGCAGAACTCCGGCGGTGGACTCGTGCCCCCGCAACGGGAGCACCATCGCCGGCCCAAACTCAATATCGGTGCTCGCCGCGACATCGAATTCAAGCTGTGGGACCGTACGCGGGGCGCGCTCACGGAAAGCTGCTCCCGACGTCGACGCGGCGACAGGAATCCGCATTCCGGTGAGGTGCTGTGCTTCCGCCCCTGCGGACACCGCAACGACGAGCTCCTCAACGCCGACGTCGGTACCGGCTCCGGCGGGCAGTGCGATCAACGCGTAGTCGGCGCCAGTCAAGGTGGCCGCGTGTGTGGCTATCAGCTGCAGCGCCTGGCCCGGGTCGACCCCCGCGAGCAGCCTAGAGGTCACTTCGCCGACGGCCTGCAGCCACTGCTGACGTTGACGGGCTTCCTCGTACAAGCGGGCATTCTCGATGGCGATCCCCGCAGCGCCGGCCAGGGCCCGCACGATGACTTCGTCATCAGCTGTGAATTCCTCGCCGTTGTTCTTTTCGGTCAGGTACAGGCGGCCGAATACCTCGCCACGCAGCTGTACCGGTACGCCAAGAAACGAGTGCATCGGTGGGTGGTTGGGCGGGAATCCCACCGATGAAGGATGGTGGGCAAGCTCAGAGAGCCGCAGCGGCTTACCTCCTTCAATCACTACGCCCAGGACCCCGTGTCCGGTAGGCAGTGGCCCGATACGTTCTCGAGTCGGCTCGTCGATGCCCTCGTAAATGAACTGAGCGAGCATGCCCTCGGATCCCAGGACGCCAAGTGCGCCATACTGTGCGTCCACGAGTTCAGTTGCCACTTTGACGATCTGGCGAAGAGTCACGTCCAGATCCAGACCGGCGCTGACTGCCATGACGGCATCAAGGAGCGCATCGACACGAGCCCTGGTCTCGGTGATGATGTGCTCTATGCGCCCCTGCACCTCGGCCAGTAGTTCACTAAGCTGGATATGCGCAAGCTGCTTAGTCACCGATTCCTGGGCACCCGACCTGCCGGCCACGTATCAACTGTGACAGAACCTGTGCACACGCACCAGCCGACGGCACATTTTTAATGCCTTGAGAAACGTTCCGCAGAGATGCGTCGTTCGGCGAGTTTGGTCGCAAGCACCGCGGCTTGAGTGCGTCGTTCCACACCGAGCTTGGCAAGCAATCTCGACACGTAATTCTTGATCGTCTTTTCCGAAAGGAACATCCTCCCGGAAATCTGCCGGTTGGTGAGGCCCTCACCGATCAGTTCCAGCAGCGTCTGCTCCTGCTCTGTGAGCGCGGCGATCGGTGATGCCTCGCCGGCAGCGCGTAGTCGGTCCATCAAGGCTGATGCTGCTCGGTTATCGAGAAGTGATCGGCCTGAGCCCACAGTGCGTATCGCGGACAGCAGCTCCATGCCTCTGATGTCTTTGATGACGTATCCCCCGGCGCCAGCCATGATGGCATCCAGCATCGCCTGCTCGTCGGTAAATGATGTCAGCATCAGACAGTTCAGCTCGGGGCAAAGCGCGCGGAGATCTCGGCATAGTTCGACCCCGTTGCCGTCCGGTAATCGGATGTCGAGTACGGCGATATCGGGTTTGGTGGCAGGAATCCGCACCATCGCTTCGGCCACCGTTCCGGCCTGCCCCACCACAACCAGGTCCTCTTCATCGTCGATGAGATCGGCCACACCGCATCGCACGATCTCGTGGTCATCGACCAAGAACACGCTGATCATTCTCGTTCTCCTTCCCAGCGCCAGTTCTGCACTTCGGGGAGGTCGTCTCCGTGTGTGCGGATCCACGCACGATGGCGATCGTGGATTTGATCCATTTCGTCTCGTAGACGTTGGGCAGCTGCATCTTCAAGTAGCCCCGGGGTCCTCTCCAAGACATCGATCACCAACTGAAACCGGTCCATCTTGTTCAGCACCAACATGTCGAACGGTGTCGTGGTGGTGCCTTCTTCCAGGTAACCCCGCACATGCAGATTCGCATGTCCGCCGCGGCGATACGTCAAGCGGTGAATCAGTGAAGGGTATCCATGAAACGCGAAGATCACCGGCCGGTCCGCGGTGAATAGGGTGTTGTATTCGGTGTCGCTCATGCCGTGTGGATGTTGGCTATCGGACTGCAGCCGGAACAGGTCAACAACATTCACTACCCGAATTTTCAACCCAGACAGGCGCTTCCGCAATATCGACACTGCCGCAAGCACTTCGATGGTCGGGACATCGCCGGCGCAGGCGAGAACGACATCGGGTGTGTCCCCGGCGTCACTGCTCGCCCACTCGAAGATATCCGCGCCCCGCGCGCAATGCAGGGCTGCCTGTTCGGGATTGAGCCATACCGGCGTGTAGTTCTTGCCGGCCACGATGACATTGATGTAGTCGCGGCTAGCCAGACAATGGGCGGCAACCGATAGCAGGGTGTTGGCATCCGGCGGCAGATAAATCCTGGCCACCTCGGCGCGTTTATTGGCGATATGGTCAATGAAACCTGGGTCTTGGTGGGAGAAGCCGTTATGGTCCTGGCGCCACACATGCGATGTCAGCAAGTAGTTCAGCGACGCGATCGGTTTGCGCCACGGCAGTTCTCGGCTGACCTTAAGCCATTTTGCGTGTTGGTTGACCATCGAATCCACGATATGTGTGAAGGCCTCGTAGCAGGAGAACAAACCGTGCCGCCCGGTGAGCAAGTAGCCTTCCAGCCAGCCTTGGCACAGATGTTCGGACAGTACTTCCATGACGCGCCCGTCGGGGCCCAGGTGCTGATCGCCGGGCAGAATCGTCGCGCTCCACTGCTTGTCGGTGACGTCATAGACATCCCCGAGTTTGTTCGATTCGGTTTCGTCCGGCCCGAACAGGCGGAAGTTTCTGTGGCCGGCGTTGCGCACCATGAGTTCGCGCAAGTATCGGCCCAGTACCCTAGTCGGTGATGCGGTTACTGCACCTGGCTGACCGGTGACGACCCCGAAGGTCGCTGGATCCGGGAGGGCCAGCGAAGCCAGGAGCGCGCCACCGTTGGCATGCGGATTCGATCCCATGCGGCGGTCGCCCTGCGGAATCATTTGGGTAACAACACGTGAAGGACGCCCCTGACTGTCGAAGAGCTCTTCTGGCCTGTATGTCCGCAACCACTTGTCCAGCTGCTCCAGATGTGACGGGTCCTCGCGCACATTGGGCAGGGGCACCTGATGTGCCCGCCAGGTGCCTTCAACCTGATGACCGTCGACCATTGCCGGGCCGGTCCAGCCCTTGGGAGTGCGGAGCACGATCATCGGCCAGAGCGCCCGATGTAAGGTGCCGGAGCGCGAAAGTACTTGGAAATCATGGATTTCCATAACGGCCCTGTCCAGGGCAGCAGCCATTTGTTGATGCATGTCCTCGGGTTGGTCACCGTTGACATAGATAGGGCTGTACCCGTATCCGCGGAACAGATCCTCAAGTTCTTCACCGGTGATTCTCGCGAGCACCGTCGGGTTGGCAATCTTGTAGCCGTTGAGATGAAGGATTGGCAGAACCGCGCCGTCTGTGGCCGGGCTTAGGAACTTGTTGGAATGCCAGCTTGTCGCCAAGGGCCCGGTTTCGGCTTCGCCGTCTCCGACTACACAGACGGCGATGAGGTCTGGGTTGTCCAGAACAGCACCGTAGGCATGCGCCAGGCTGTAGCCAAGCTCTCCGCCTTCGTGGATGGAACCGGGGATCTGCGGCGCCACGTGGCTGGGCACGCCGCCGGGAAACGAGAACTCCCGGAAAAGTTTTCGCATTCCTTCGGCGTCCTGGGCGATGTCGGGGCGCACATCGCTGTAGCTGCCCTCCAGCCATGTGTTGGCGTACAGTGCCGGGCCGCCGTGTCCGGGGCCGATGACATACATGGCGTTCAGGTCGTGGGTGATGATGGCACGGTTCATATGGGCGTAGATGAAGTTCAGCCCTGGTGAAGTTCCCCAATGCCCGAGCAGTCGGGGCTTGATGTGTTCTGCCAGTAGGGGTTGCGTCAACAGCGGGTTATCCATCAGATAGATCTGCGCGGCGGTGAGGTAATTCGCGGCGCGCCACTGCGCGTCGACTGCCCGGAGTTGATCGCCAGATAGCGGACCCGACCGAGGGCGGGTCGCGCCGCGTGTCGCAGTCACCATCATTTGTCTTCCGATGCATGTGCGCGTGCGATCAGTACTGGGCACACAGACTGATGGATCAGGGCATGGCTGGTTGAGCCGAGGAAGAAGCCCCCTACATCGCCACGACCACGACTACCGACCACGATCAATTGGGCGTGCTGTGCCCAGCGCAGCAGCACATCTGCTGGATTACCCTTGCTATGTACGCGGTGGACCGTTACGTCGGGGAATTTCTCCTGCCAACCGGCGAGGCGCTCGGCGAGGATTAGCTCCTGTTCCTGCTCGATGGCGATCCAGTCCATCTTGCTCCATGCGGTGTAGGCGTAAACGTATCCCGGCGGAACCTCGTTCCACACGTGCACCGCCGTCAGCTCGGCACCCCGCATCGATGCCTCCTCAAAGGCCCAGGCGATGGCATCTTCACTTGATGCTGATTCACTGACACCCACCACTATCGGGCCTGCCGCCTGAATGCCTGATTCACGCACGACCACCACCGGGCTGTGCGCCTTGGCTGTCAGTGACACCGATACCGACCCGGCCAGCATTCCCGTGAACCGGCCCAGCCCGCTGGAACCGACGACGGTGAGCAGCGCCTCCTCGGAGAGATCGATAAGCGTGGGTACGGGCCGCGCTGTCACTTGACTGGTGGAGACCTCAAGCTTGGGGTACAGGGCATATGCATGGTCCTTTGCCTGGCTCAGGAAGGCGGCCCCATCCGAATCCAGATGGTCATAAAAACTTGCCGCCGCACCAAGGTTGAAGCCGTACCCGAAACTGGCGTAGTCAACGACGTGAACCAGGCGAAGCGGTAAGTTACGTCGCTCTGCCTCGGCTCCAGCCCAGGTGAGCGCATGGAGCGCGGACGCCGAGCCGTCGATCCCTACCAAGATGTAAGGACGCGGTGTAGTGGTGTTCATGTTGTCCTCCGAGGTAGGTGGCGGTAACTGTTGATCACGACGCTATTGCGGTCGGCCGGATGCCCCTACGGTCGAAAGTCCCCTCCGGACAGGACCCCGGACCTGTAATTCCGGCGCGGTCCGAATGCCCACAACCGCGGGACTAATTGCCCTGACCTGCGTGTCCGGTTGGGGCGAATCCTCTTCATACGAAGACTTGGAGGTATCGAGATGGCACAAGTACTGCTCGATCGTGACGTGGTGGTCAGGGCGGTCCAGGTGGCGTGCCGGGCGCCGTCGGTCCACAACAGCCAACCGTGGAAATGGGTGTTAGACGACGAACTCAAACTCTTTCTTGATCTCACCCGTGTGCTGACTATCGATCCTGCGCGGCGAGAAGCGTTGATGAGCTGTGGCGCGGTCCTGGACCATTTCAGGGTGGCCGCTGCAGCTTCAGGGTGGATAGTGCATCCGGAGTATTTTCCCAACCCCAACGACGGAACACATTTGGCGACAATGAATTTCGCGAAGATGCATTATGTCACCGATGCGCATCGCGATCGGTTGAGAGCTCTGGAACGGCGGCACACCGACCGCCTTCCATTTTTAGGACCGCAACGTTGGGCGGTGACGGAGCAATTGATGCGCCAAGCGGTCGGGAACCGCGCCTTTCTCGATGTTCTTGATGTTCACGCCCGTCCCCGCGTCGTCGAAGCCGCTCAGTTAAGCGAAGGCCTGCGCCAGTACGATTCGACATATAGGGCCGAAATTGATTGGTGGACGGCACCATTCAAGTTATCGGAAGGAATCCCCAATAGCTCATTGTTATCCGCTGAAGAAAGCGAACGCGTTGATGTCGGTCGAACGTTTCCTCTGGCGCTACACCGCGAGCGGCGCTCCAGTGTGAAGGAGGATGAGGCGACTCTTCTCGTGTTGTCGACCGCCGCGGACTCTCCTGACGATTACCTGCGCTGCGGCGAAGCGCTGTCGGCGTTACTACTGGAGGCGACCATGGCGGGCCTGGCGACCTGCACGCTGACGCACGTCACCGAATTGGAGGCAAGCCGGAAAATCGTCGGCGAATTAAGTCAGCGGGACTACCCGCAGGCAGTGGTTCGGGTGGGTACAGTGCCCGCGCTGGATCCGGTGCCCGCGCCTACCCCCCGACTTCCGTTATCGGCGGTACTGCATTTCGGCGGCAAGTAGCCGCCAAATTATGGGACGAGCACGGCGGCGCCGCTGAACCGGCCAGCGGCGAGATCGGCCAATGCCTGGTCGGCATGGCACAGGTCGTAACGAGGTCCGGACAGGTGTAAGCGATGTGATGCGGCGAAATCGAGAAAGGCGCGCGAGTCGGCCCGCGTGTTCGCTGTCACCGATCGGATCTGCTTCTCTTGAAACAGGTGTTTCTGATAATTCAGCACGGGGATATCTGACAGGTGTATGCCCGCGATCGCCAACGTACCGCCGCGATCCAGCGCTTCCAGAGCGGGGATGACGAGTTCACCCACCGGCGCGAACAGTATGGCGGCGTCCAATGACACGGGTGGCCTATCGGCCGGTCCTTGTGCCGAGTTGACCCCGAGCTCGCGAGCGAGTGCCCGCGCCCCGACACCTCGGGTCATGACGTGGACCTCCGCCCCCTGAGCGAGCGCCACTTGCGCTGTGATGTGTGCGCTTCCGCCGAATCCGTAGATGCCCAGGCGACCACCGGGCGGCAGTTGTGCACGCAGGAGCGCACGATATCCGATGATTCCGGCGCACAGCAGCGGGGCAAGCTCAGTATCGGAGTACCCCGGAGGCAGCGCCAAGGCGTACGCGGCCGGCGCGGTGGCGTATTCGGCATATCCACCGTCAGCGTCCCAACCGGTGAATTGCGTTTCTGAACAAAGGTTCTCATCGCCTCGCAGGCAGTATCGACACACGCCGCAGGTATGCCTTAGCCATGCGATACCGACGCGGTCGCCGATCGAGAATTCGTCCCCAAGTCCGGCGCCCATTCCAATCACCTCGGCGACAACTTCATGTCCCGGCACAACATCTGGCCGATGTGGGGTGAGGTCCCCCTCGGCGACGTGTAGATCGGTGCGACATACGCCGCAGGCTAGGACGCGGACGAGCAGGTCACCGGGTGACGGCTGGGGAAGCGCGGAACGCACTTGTCGTAGCGGACCGTTGACGATGGGTCCCGGCCGATGTACCTGCCAGGCAAGCATGTCCGTGTGAGCCACGGCTATTTCCTTTCCCGTGCAGGAGATGCTCTGAGATCAATGATCACTCTTCCTGGACCCATTGCCATGCACAAGGGCATCGAAATCTGAATCCCAGCGGGCATATCGATGCCGATCGATGAGCCACCGTACTTGCCTGACGACACCCAGAATGAGCCCTACCGAGATCAGCCAGAGCATGGTTGCGAAACCTGCACCATCCGTGACTGCGCTCTCCGGCGCCATGGGTGCCTGCACATGTCGCCCTGATTGGTCCACCCAGATAGAGAAACGATCTCCAACGTTGAGTTCCTTTCCATACCGCACGGTGTCGCGATGCCGCACTCCCGCGTGATCCCACGCAGCAGGGATCAGCACGACGGTGTTGTAGCGGTGTTCAACGACGCTGTCCACACCGACCGCTATTGCTTGCACCTGGTGACGTGAAAGCTGTTGATCGGAGATGTTGCGACGTTCGGCGTCGTACATCGCCGTTCCGAAGGCGCCCGCTACTGAGATCATCGCTATTGCCGTAAGCCAACCCAACACCTGGACTGCGGCGTCTAGGCGATCGGATCCACGAATCAACGGATGTCGCCGGAAAAGTCGGGTCGCCAAGTTCCGGTAGTACCGAAATATCAACGCGGTCATGCCCACTCCTACGCCGACGATTAATCAGGACCATCCGATAGTGGCAAGTCCGTCGTTTACGGCCGAGAGCCCGGAGCCTCCATTCCACCAGGTCATTGGTCGCGTTCTCCGTCGGCATTTCGACTCACTGACGCGCATACAACTGGCTCGGAATCAGGGACTTAGGACTCCGTTAGGACTGCCGGCCCGGGTTCTAACTTCAGGTCAGCCGAAACACCCCGCCGAGAACTGTCACCCTAAGGAGGATTGCGATGTCTGATATCGATCAGCACGGCCCAGTAGTGGTCGGCATCGACGGCTCACGGGCGGGCGTACACGCCGCAACGTGGGCGATTGATGAAGCAATCGATCGCGATGTCCCGTTGCATCTCGTCCATGCGACCCGAATAGCAGTCACCACCAAATCTTTCGTCGATGACTATCAGATCGACAAAGAGTACGCGGAGACCGCGCTGCGCGAGGCCGCTGCCGCAGTCCAAGCGACCGAGAAAGCAGTCAAAGTCGAATGCTTCATCCGTCATGGCTTAGCTTCGGACGCCCTAGCAGATGAATCACGTGGCGCCAGCCTGATGTGCGTCGGCTCCGAAGGCATCGGCCGAGTGGCAAGCGCCTTCTTTGGCTCAACAGCAACTGACGTCGCCATACGCGCACATTGTCCCGTTGCGATCGTTCACCGTCCGGAGTTGTCTGTCGATAAGCGCCCGAAGTGGATTGCCATGCCAGTCAACGGACCTCACGATGCAGACGAGGTCATCGAGGCTGCCATGAATGAGGCACGCATACGTGATCTCCCGGTCCTTGCAGTTGGCACCTGGCAAGAAGATGTGGCTGACTCGCCCCACGATGAGCTCGATCGCACGGTGGACGGACTTCGCGAACGCCACCCAGATGTACGGATGTATCCGGTTGCGACACGAGCTGACATCGGACGGTTCCTGAACGAATGCGATGAACCTGTATCCCTGGCAGTCATCGGACCCGCCGATGTGCCTCACGTCATTCACATGCGTCCATCGCCCGAGCGGGGCGAGCGAACGATCCTGATAGTCCGTCATTAGTGACACAGCTGACGAGACGGAGGTAGGCAATGTCATCAAGTAGCAATGCCGCAATTATCGTTGGGGTCGACGGGTCGCCCTCTTCGGATGCGGCAGTACGTTGGGCTGCACAGGAATCGGCCATGTATCGCGTACCCGTGCATCTCGTGGGCGCGTTCGATATCGAGCGAACCCACGTCCATGAGCAGCAGCGCCGTGAACGGATCTACCAATCACGCGAACGCCAAGCACAGTTGGCGCTGGAGCGGGCGCAGCGAATCGTCAACGCAGTCTCCAACAACGCGGTCCATTGCCACGTTGCCTTTGGACACCCAGTGCAGGTGCTCATGGAGGCGGCGCGAGACGCACGTATTCTCGTGGTCGGTTGCCGCGGACTGCGGCCCATGGATAGGCTTTTGTTGGGATCAGTCAGCACGGCGCTTCTCCATCACACGCCGTGCCCGGTGGCGGTCGTTCATCAAGAGGCTGTGCCCGACAAAAGCTTGCCGGTGTTGCTCGGCATCGATGGATCGCCGGCTTCCGAGCGGGCCACCGCCATCGCATTCGCCGAGGCATCCCATCGAAAAGTCCCTCTCGTGGCGGTACATGCCTGGCACGACTGGAATGTTGTCGGGCCGGAGATCGACCTCGATGTCACAGTGAATGAGGAAAAACAGACTCTGGCAGAGAGACTCGCGGGTTGGCAGGAGCGGTATCCCGACGTAACCGTTGAGCGCCGCGTGGTCTGCGATCTCGCGAGGCACTATCTTGTCGAGGAGTCCGCTCACAATCAGCTGGTCGTGGTTGGCAGTCACGGGCGGGGCGGATTCACCGGCATGATGCTCGGCTCGGTCGCTTCGGCGGTCGCGCAAGCCTCGCGGGTTCCCGTCGTCGTCGCGCGCCCATCATGAGCGGCGCCAAGCCGTCACCCGAAATGGCGCCACCGATAACTGTCCGAAGTCTCGACGGGTTGCCAATCCTCTTGAGGCAGTTGACTACCCAGGATGCCGCCGCTGTCGCCGAGGTTCACTCGAAACTCACCATAAAAGAGCGCTACCTGCGGTTCTTCACGACGCACTCATCGGCCCTAAGCGATCTCACCGATTCACTCACGACCCAGTCGAAGAACCAGCTGTCAGTGGGGGCATTCGAAGGGCAACGATTGATCGGTATCGCGAACTATGCGATCTCCCGTGGAAGTAGCGCTGAAGTGGCACTTGTGGTTGCACATGCCGATCAACATCGCGGTATTGGCACCATGCTCCTCAAGCGCCTCGCTGAATTGGCGCTCCGAAACGGCATCACGCGCTTCACCGCAGACGTCCTCGCCGAAAACCACGCGCTACTGGTCATGCTGCGCGAACTACGATTACCCCACACTGTCAACCAGACTGGTCGCGATGTTCTTCACCTCAGCGTTCAACTGACGAAACTCACCTCGCCACCAAGCCTCGACACCGCCCAGCCCCACTCCGTAACGGCTGCCCTGCCAAACCGGCGATAGGGAGCTCTGCATTACTGAGTCCATCGACGAGAAGAACGGCGGCGGCCTGACCTGACCGGCGGACCGAGATCGCCTGATATTCATCCGATGTAGGCACACAGGGACAGCTCAACTAAAGAAGTAGCCCCAGTGCAACTTTGGCGTGATCACCGAGGACGGCGAGTGGGTGCACCGCAACGCTGCCGCCAAGGAATTGGTCAGCGCCAGACCTGGGAGTGGGATACCCTCCGGGGTGTCCCGGGTGACCAGGCTGCTCGCCTTACTGCCCCGTCACTCCTCGCCCCGCGCCACAGCCACGGCTGCGCGACACCAAGGGCGCCTGCGTTCTCCCGAATCCTGATTGGCCGGTCCGATGCTGACAGCGGATTCTCAGGTATGAGATCTAGCCTCATTCGTCGGTCCCGGAATCAACGAGAAGGACGCGATGGCTTTCAGCGTGAGAAATCTTCGCCCCGAAACAACGAGCACACGGATCGCTGCGGTTCTGGCAACAGCGCTGTTCGTGGTCTTCGCGACATTGGCTGCAACAGCGCACCACTACGGCTCGGGCAGCGCTGTCGATCACCACACGTTGGGCTGGTTGGAGATTCATCGGCATGGTTGGCTCACCGCGGTGGCAGTCGTCGTCACCCACCTCGGTAGCCCGACGGCGGTGTCTATCGCGACAGTCATCGCGGCACTGGTGATCTGGCGTTTCACACGCTCGGTGAGAACCGCTGCCACCGTCGCAGTCGCGGTCGGATCCGCATTCCTCCTTGCCGCGGTGGCGAAATGGACTGTCGGAGAGCATCGCCCGCCTGGAGACGCTCAGCTGGTTGCCGAAAGCGGCTGGTCCTTTCCCTCCGGCCACGTCACGGGCACAGCTGCTCTCGCTTGGATACTGACCGTGGTCGTCGCTTACCGGTACCGCGATTGGCGACGGCATGCGGCGCTATTGGGGACGATCGCTGCGGTGCTGTCGGTGGCCGGCAGTCGTCTCTATCTCGGAGACCATTGGATGGTCGATGTCTTGGCAGGAGTCGTGTTGGCGACGGCCGTGGTGACCATTGCGGCGGCCGTCCTTCACCGGGCTGACGCAACCGCCCACTCTCCCCGGGCCGTGGCCTGAGATGTTCGCACCCGCTGAGCCACCGACCTGGACGATGCTCTGGTGTGCCTGGCATTTCGATGCGGCCGCGGCCGTGTGCACTGTCTTGCTCGGCGCGGGCTATAGCTGGGCACTGGTTCGCGCGTGTCGCCATCAGGTGACGGTCAGTGCCGCCTCGGCGAGCTGCTTTTTCGTTGGAATCGGCTGCTGGGCGCTGGCATGCATGAGCGTCATCGGTGTCTATGCGCAGGCGCTGTTCTGGATGCGTGCACTGCAGGTTGTCTTGCTACTGCTGGTCGTCCCGTTCTTCTTAGCCCTGGGGCGGCCGGTCACTGTTGTGCGCAGCGCACTGCATCCGCGCATGCTGGACAGATTCGATAGCGCAGTGTCGTCGATGCCCGCGCGCGTGGTCACTCACCCGCTCACCACATCTCTGGCGATGCTGGTCACCCCATGGTTGCTCTATCTCACGCCCTGGTACACGGCCTCCCTCACAGTCGGCGTGCTCGGTGCGGCGACAAAAACACTGTTGGTGTTCATAGGGTTTTCGTACTTCTATGCCCGCCTTCAGGTTGACCAGGTACCCCGCAGGTACCCACAGCTGATCTCACTGCTGATCAGCGTGGCCGAGACGATCGGCGACGGGATACTGGGTTTGGTGCTGTGGCAGGGGCCGCTTGTGGCGTCGGCCTATTACCTGGCGCTGCACCGCTCTTGGGGACCGGATATGCGGACCGATCAGACCTATGGTGCCGGGATTCTCTGGATACTCGGCGACGTCCTTGGGCTTCCGTTTCTCCTGCTGCTCATGCGTGCGCTGTCGGCCGACGACAAAGCGCAGGCAGCCCGGATCGACGCGGAACTCGACCAGGCCGACCAGGCCATAGCCGATGTGGGCGACGCGGCGGAGCAGGACGAGGGCTCCTCGACGTTATGGTGGGAGAACGATCCGCAGCTGCGGGAGCGGTTCGGGCAACGCTGAGATCCGCGTCGCTAGTGATCTTTCCCTCGTCAACTTCTGCACACTTCGTCTATTTTTCGGGCAGTATGGACAGATGGATGTCCCACGGTGCGGCCTGCCGTCGCCCGTCGACTCGCCGTTATCGGAGTCCGCTCCGCGTCAGCGCCCACCACGGCCGTCCTCCCCCGCAGTCGATATCTCGACACCCATCGGTCGTGCCGTCGCGGGCTTCTACCTCGCTTTCGAGGCCGTCGACGATTCCGACAGGCTTCGTGAGGCCACGAATCGACTTGGCCAGCCTGATGCCCCCGAGGCCGACACCCGCGAGAAATACCTCGCGCTCGCCCGCGCCATCACCACCGTGGAGACGATCCGCCGCCACGCCGGGAGCACATTGCGCGAAATCAGCGCCCGCGCCGCACGTACGGCCGGACGCCTCACGCACGATTCGGCGGCTCTGCCTTCGGACATCAACGACGCAATCCATGCCGCTGTGCGTAGCGAGTCCATTGCCGTCTGCGAGCGCGCCGTGCAGCTGATCAACGATCAGACCCGCGTGGTGCTGGACCTCGACGAGGTAACGAGCACCATGACGGTGCCTGGCTGGTTAGCGAGCCGGGGCCTGACGGACTAGTGGGCCGCGGCATCCCAACTGCGGCCGTACCCCACCGAAACCTCCAGTGGCACATCGAGCGGATATGCCGAACCCATGGTTTCGCGGACCAGCGCTTCCAGCGTCTCCCGCTCGCCGTCGGCCACCTCGAACAGCAGCTCGTCGTGCACCTGAAGGAGCATGCGTGACTGTAAGCCCTTGTCGCGCAAAGCGTTGTCGGTGGTAATCATCGCGACCTTGATGATGTCGGCAGCGCTCCCCTGGATCGGTGCGTTGAGAGCGGCACGTTCGGCCGCCTCGCGCCGCAGACGATCGCCGCTGTCCAAGTCGGGCAGGTAGCGGCGCCGGCCGAGCACTGTCGAGGTGTATCCGTCCTTACGCGCCTGATCCACCACGGCGTGCAGGTATTCGCGAACGCCACCGAATCGCGAAAAGTACTGGTCCATCTGCTCTTTGGCCTCGTCATTAGAGATCTTGAGCTGGGTGGCAAGGCCATAGGCGGACAATCCGTAGGCCAGGCCATAGGACATCGCCTTGACCCGCCGGCGCAACTCGCCGGTGACCTCGTCGATCGGCACCCCGAATGCGCGGGCGGCCACAAACGAGTGCAGGTCCTCGCCGGTGTTGAACGCTTCGATCAGGCCCTCGTCGGCCGACAGATGCGCCATGATGCGCATCTCGATCTGGCTGTAGTCAACCGTCATCAACTCGGCGTAACCCGCGCCGACCACAAATCCGTCCCGGATCTCACGACCGGCCTCGGTGCGCACCGGGATGTTCTGCAGGTTCGGCTCGGTTGATGACAACCGGCCCGTCGCTGCGATCGTCTGGTTGAAGGTGGTGTGGATACGCCCATCGGCCGCAACGGATTTCAGTAGCCCATCGACGGTGACCTTCAGCCTGGTGACGTCGCGATGTGTGAGCAGATGCTCCAGGAATGGATGTCCGGTCTTGTCGAAAAGTGTCTGCAGGGCATCTGCGTCGGTGGTGTAGCCGGTCTTGGTCTTCTTGGTCTTGGGCATGCCGAGCTCGTCGAACAACACAACCTGCAGCTGTTTTGGAGAGCCCAGGTTGATCTGCTTACCGATCACCGCGTAGGCGGCGTCGGCTGCCTCGCGGATACCGGTGGCGAACTGGTTCTGCAGAGAGGTCAGGTGGTCGATGTCGACGGCGATACCGACGGATTCCAATCCCGCAAGCACCCGCTGGACCGGCAGCTCCATGTCAGCCAGCAGACCCGACGACTCGATACGTTCGAGCTCGATGTCGAGTGCATCGGCGAGGTCGATGACGGCACGGGCACGCAACATCTGGGCCTGAGCTGCCTTGGCATCACCGGCGCCGTCGTCATCGAGTAGTGAGAGCTGTTGCTCTCCATCGTCTTCGGCGCGCAGCTCGCGGCGCAGATACCGCAACGACAGGTCGTCGAGGGCAAAGCTGCGCTGCCCCGGGCGCACCAGGTAGGCCGCGAGAGCGGTATCGGAGGTGACACCGTTGAGCTGCCACCCACGCCCGGCCAGTGCGTGCATGGCCTGTTTTGCTTCGTGTAGCGCCTTGGGGCGAGCTTCGTCGGCCAGCCACGCCGCGAGAGCTGCTTCGTCCTCTGGCGTGACCGTGGTGGTGTCGATGTACGCACCATCGCCGTCGGCCGAAGCGACGGCCACCGCCGTGGCGTCGCCGTCATAGGGCGTGTACGCCCCGACGATGGCTAGTCCGCTACGGCGACCATCGGAGGTGTGTGTGGCCAGCCAGTCGGTGACAGTTCCCGGCTCGAGTGCCTGGCCCACCAGCTGGAATCCCTCGTCTACCTCAGGCTCGACAGCCTCCAGGGTCTCAAACAGCCTGTCACGCAGTACCCGGAACTCGAGATCGTCGAAGAGCCGGTGGATCTGATCACGATCCCAGGGGGCCAGCGCCAGCTGGGCAGGGACATACGGAAGCGGCACCGTCCGAACCAGATCGGTGAGCTCACGATTCAGGACCACCGAGGCCAGGTTTGCGCGCAGTGAGTCGCCGACCTTTCCGCGCACGGTGTCGGCCTTGTCGATCAATTCCTGCAACGAGCCGTACTCGAGGATCCACTTGGACGCGGTCTTCTCGCCGACACCGGGAATCCCGGGCAGGTTATCGCTCGGGTCGCCCCGCAGTGCCGCGAAATCCGGGTACTGGGTTGGCGTCAGGCCGTATTTCTCGACCACCGCCTCCGGCGTGAACCGGGTGAGGTCGCTGACGCCCTTGCGTGGATACAGCACCGTCACGTCGTCGTTGACCAGCTGCAGCGAGTCGCGATCACCGGTGACCACATAGACCTTGAAACCCTCGGCCTGTCCCTGTGTGGCCAGGGTGGCGATGATGTCGTCTGCCTCGAAGCCCTCCTCGGCGAGCACGGTGATGCCGAGCGCCTGCAGGACTTCCTTCGTGATGTCGATCTGTCCGCGGAACTCATCGGGCGTGGCCGAGCGGGTGGCTTTGTACTCGGGGTACCGCTCCGAGCGGAACGTCTTGCGGGAAACGTCGAAGGCTGCTGCCACATGTGTGGGCGCCTCATCGCGCAGCAAGTTGATCAACATCGAGGTGAATCCATAGACCGCGTTCGTGGTCAGCCCGGACTGCGTCTTGAAGTTCTCGGCCGGGAGTGCATAAAACGCCCGGAACGCCAGCGAGTTACCGTCGAGCAGCAGGAGGGTCGGCTGTTTGGTTCCGGTCTTCGTCGCAGGCGCAGTCACCCTCCTACCCTAAGCAACGGGTGCGACAGCACCTATGACCCCGATGCCTTATCCAGCGCAGCGTCGAACACAGCTCGGTGACCACGGATCTGCACGTGATGGGTGCGTGCCCAGAGCACCAACGCGGCGGAGATGCCGTGCAGGTCGATTCCCAGCGGTGTCAGCGCGTATTCGACTCGAGGTGGCACTTCGGCGAACGCGGTGCGCGTGACGAGGCCATCGCGGCGTAACAGCATCAACGTGCGGGTGAGCATGCGCTGCGAGATGCCCGGAATGGCCTCGTGCAGCTCGGTGTATCGGCGCGGGCCATCGTGCAGGGTCGCGATGATCAGCACGCTCCACTTGTCGCCAACGCGGTCGAGTACCTCCCGAATGAATTCACCTTCGGCGAGTCCTACCCCGGCACAGATCCTCGGCAACGCGGGGCCGACGGAGGTCATGTCGAGCTCGGTCACCACGCACATCCTTGTTCGCGGGCGCACACGTGTGTGCCTTTTGTAAGAGGTCTAAAACATCTCCATGATGGTGCTACGCACATATCAGAAGAAATGATATGACCTGGAGGTTAGTCATGGACAGAACAATGCTGGTGTTGGGTGCCGGCAGTGGCACCGGAGCAGCGGTGGCGCGGCGGTTTGGGCGCGAAGGGTTCCACGTTGCGGTGGTCGGCCGCCGACGCGAACCACTCGATACTTTGGTGGCAGACCTCGCGGGAGGAGGAGTGAGCGCGACCGCGTTTTCCGTGGACCTCACCGATGACATCCGCGTCGAGGAACTTCTCACAGCAGTCGACACCACATTGCCGCCAATCGAGGCGATTTACTACGGCCCCTCGTCGCCGGTGGCATTCACCCCGGCGCGCGATCTCACCGCCGCCGAGGCCGACCATTACTGGGCGCTGTTCGTGCGGCCGCTGATCCGCACGGTGAGCGCCGCGCTGCCGGGGATGATTGACCGGAAACGCGGAACGATCCTGGCCACCATCGGCGGTACCGGGGCCAGGGCGATGCCGGAGATGAGTGGGCCCGGTCCGGCTGCCGCCGCGGCACGAAACTACCTGCAGGGCTTACATTCTGAGATGGCGCCACGCGGCGTGTACGTCGGGCTGCTGACCATCGGGGCTCTCATTCTCGGCAGTGAGATGGCGGCGATAACACCCGGGGGCGCCCACGGGTTTCCGACGGTCGAATCGGCGGCGCTGGCTGAGCACCTGTGGGGTATGTCAACGGTGCGCAGCACGTTCGAGAATTTCGTGCCGCGGGACTCGGCCTTCCGGCCCTGATCCCGCTGCGCGGGACACAAAACTGACACACGTTTCAATTCGTTCGCGAGCATGGGTAATCTGACCGGGTGCCTACAGATCAAGCCCCTGCCGTCGACGGCTGGTTCGATACCGACGAATCCGGCCAACCGCATTTGATTGGCGGCAAGTGCACACAGTGCGCCACCATTGTGTTTCCGCCACGCGCCAACAACTGCCCCAACCCGGCCTGTGACAGCGATGTGCTGGATCAGGTGCCGCTGTCCTCGCGCGGCACGGTCTGGAGTTACACCGAGAACCAGTACGCACCACCTCCCCCGTATCCGCCCTCTGATCCGTACGAGCCGTACGCGATCGCTGCGGTCGAGCTGGCGGCCGAGGGCATCATCGTGCTGGGCAAGGTCGTCGCCGGTACCGGTGCTGCCGATCTGAAGGTGGGCCAGCCAATGGAACTCGCCCTGGAGCCGCTGTACACCGACGACGAGGGTGTCGAGCGGCTGGTCTACGCATGGAAGAAGGTTTCCGCATGAGCCGCACCCCGGATCCCGTCTACATCCTCGGCGCGGGCATGCACCCATGGGGCAAGTGGGGACGCGACTTCACCGAGTACGGCGTGGCGGCCGCCCGCACCGCGCTTCAAGACGCCGAACTGGATTGGCGCCAAATTCAATTCGTCGCCGGAGCGGACACCATCCGGAACGGCTACCCGGGCTTCATCGCCGGTTCGACCTTCGCCCAGAAGCTGGGATGGAACGGTGTGCCCATCAGTTCGACCTACGCGGCCTGCGCCAGTGGTTCACAGGCGTTGCAGAGTGCGCGCGCTCAGATCCTGGCCGGATTCTGCGATGTGGCGCTGGTCATCGGGGCCGACACCACCCCCAAGGGCTTCTTCGCACCAGTAGGCGGCGAACGCAAGGCCGACCCGGACTGGCAGCGTTTCCACCTCATCGGAGCCACCAACCCGGTGTACTTCGCGATGCTGGCCCGGCGGCGGATGGACCTCTACGGCGCGACCGCAGAGGATTTCGCCCAGGTGAAGGTCAAGAACTCCCGGCACGGCCTGAACAACCCGAACGCGCGTTTCCGCAAGGAATCCTCGGTGGAGGATGTGCTGGCCAGCCCGGTGGTGTCGGATCCGCTGCGGCTACTGGACATCTGCGCGACCAGCGACGGCGCAGCGGCCCTCATTGTGGCCAGCGCCGACTTCGTGAAGAAGCATCTCGGTTCGGTCGACGGCGTGCCCTCGGTGCGCGCCGTCGCAACCATCACCCCCAAGTATCCGCAGCATCTTCCCGAACTCCCCGATATCGCAACCGATTCCACCGCGGTGGTGCCGGCGCCCGATCGTGTCTTCAAGGACCAGATCGTTGACGCCGCGTACGCGGAGGCCGGTATCGGCCCCGAGGACGTGAGCCTTGCCGAGGTGTACGACCTCTCGACGGCCCTGGAGCTGGACTGGTACGAGCACCTGGGCCTGTGCGCCAAGGGTGAGGGTGAGCAGCTGCTGCGCAGCGGCGCCACGACGGTCGGCGGCCGGATCCCGGTGAATGCCTCCGGTGGTCTGGCCTGTTTTGGCGAGGCCATTCCGGCGCAGGCCATCGCGCAGGTGTGCGAGCTGACCTGGCAGCTGCGCGGGCAGGCCGGTGACCGGCAGGTCGAGGGTGCCCGGGTTGGGATTACCGCAAACCAGGGCTTGTTCGGCAACGGCTCGTCGGTGATTGTGGCGCGCTAGCAGCGCTTACCTACGATCGCGGGGCGTTAGCCTCAAGCGATGGTGCGACAGTTCCACGCGTACGGCCCGTCGCACTGGGTGATTCTGGCCGTATTCGTGCTCGGCGCAGGGCTCTTGGTGTGGCAGGGGCGTCGGCTCACCGATACCCCAGCCCGCCTTCTGGGGCGGGTGCTCGGCGCCGTGACCGCGATCATCTATGCCGCCATACTGATCGCGGGATGTATCCCCCCGCGCATCGAGGCCTCGGTGCCTCTGCGGCTGACCGACCTGGCGACCGCTGTCGCCGCCTATGCGCTGTGGTCCCAGCGCACCTGGGCATACGCGTTGACCTACTACTGGGGCCTGGTGCTCAGCAGCCAGGCGTTGATCTCCCCCGTGCTGACAGGTCCCGACTTCCCGGGGCGGGGGTTCCTGGCGTTCTGGTCGATACATCTGCTCGTGGTGTGGGCGGCCATCTATCTCACCTGGGGACGGGGCATGCGCCCCACCTGGCGCAGCTATCGCATGACCGCCATAGTCACGTTGTCCTGGGCTGTCTTCACCATGGCCTTCAATGCTGCCGCCGGGTCAAACTATGGATTTCTCAATCAGAAACCCTCGACCGCAAGTCTTTTCGACCTGATGGGTCCGTGGCCGTGGTATGTCGTCACCGCGACCGTACTGGTCCTGACGGTCTGGGCGCTGATGACCTGGCCGTGGCAGCGATCGGCGGCTGAAACCGGCGAACGTCAGACCACGCCGAGATAGGCGGAGCGAATGCTGTCGTCCTGCAGTAATTCTCGCCCGGCACCGGATCGCACGACCGATCCGGTCTCCAGAATATAGGCGTGGTCCGAACGGCTCAGTGCCTGCTGTGCGTTCTGCTCGACCAGAACCACCGTGGTCCCCGAGGCGTTGATCTCCTCGATGATGTTGAAGATCTTCGTGATCAGCAGCGGGGCCAGACCCATGGAAGGCTCGTCGAGCAGAAGGATCTTCGGCCTGGCCATCAGGGCACGTCCAATGGAGAGCATCTGCTGCTCGCCGCCGGAGAGCGTGCCGCCCTCTTGGTGCCGACGCTCGGCCAGCCGCGGGAACAACGCGTTGATCCAGTCGAGACGCTCCCGGCGCTCCGCCCGGGACTTGAATTTTCTTCCGTAACAACCCATTTCAAGGTTCTCGGCGACGGTCATGCCGGGGAAGATTCCGCGCCCCTCGGGGGCCTGCACGATCCCGGCTTTGACGCGCTTGTGCGCCTTCATCTTCGAGATGTCCTGGCCCTCGAAGAAGATCGTCCCCGAACTCAGCGGCACCAGACCCGAGATGGCGCGCATGGTGGTCGATTTGCCGGCGCCGTTGGAACCGAGCAGGGTGACCAGCTCGCCCTCCCGGACGTCGAAGGACAGCGTGCTCACCGCCTGGATCGGACCGTAGTGGACCCCGACGTTGTTGAGTTTCAGCTGTACGGGAGGCATCTACCTCTCGCTTTCGGTATCGGGTGCGGCCGAATCGAGCCAACCGGGATCGGGTCCGTGGAACTCCTCATCGGCCACTCCGAGGTACGCCTCGATGACCGCCGGATCGTTTCGTACCTCGGCGGGCAGGCCGTCGGCGATCTTCCTGCCGAATTCGAGCACCACGATGCGATCCGTGACGCCCATGACCAGCTTCATATCGTGTTCGATGAGCAACACCGTGTACCCGTAGTCGCGGATGCGCTGGATCAGCTCGATCAGCGATTCCTTCTCGCTGGGGGTGAACCCGGCGGCCGGCTCGTCCAGGCAGAGCAGTTTGGGTTCGGTCGCCAGCGCCCGCGCTATCTCGAGCCTGCGCTGGCTGCCATACGGCAGCTCCTTGGCTTTGACGTCGGCGACATCGGCGATGCCGACGAAGTCGAGCAGCCCCAGCCCCACATCGACGGCGTAGTGCTCCTCGCGGCGATGCCGCGGGGTCCGTAGCAGCGCGCCCAGCACCGACGTCTTGTGCCGGGCGTCGGTGCCCACCGCGACGTTCTCCAGGGCGGTCATCTCGCCGAACAGCCGGATGTTCTGGAAGGTCCGGGCGATCCCACGCCGGGTGATCTGGTGGCGCCGTAGGCGGCGCAGCGGCTTCCCGTCGAACACGATGGCGCCCGATGTCGGCTTGTACACCCCGGTGATGGCATTGAAGCAGGTCGTCTTGCCCGCACCGTTGGGGCCGACCAGCCCAAGGATTTCCCCGCGCCGAATATCGAAGCTGACCCCGTCGAGGGCTTGCAGGCCACCGAATTTGAGCGTCAGTTCCTTGACCTCGAGCAGCACTTCTGCCTCGGCGGAATCGGCCTCGTCCGGGGCCTCCTCGGCGAGGTCAACCGCGTTCCCGGAGTCACCGAGTTCGTCGACTTCCGGCGCGGCTTCGGTGCTGGTCTCGTCGTGCTCGGTCATGCCGTGGCCTCGGCTTCCTCAGGCTTCTTGGCGCCAATCCGCTCAGTTGCCTTGCGCCAGTAGGCCATCAGTTTTTGGTGGGCCGGGAACAGGCCCTGCGGCCGGAAGATCATCAGGACAACCAGCGCCAACCCGAAGAACAGGTACTTCAGATTGCCGAGGTCGACACCCTGCACCTGCACGCCGAGAAGGCGATTGGGCAGGTAAACGATGATGAACGCGCCGAAGATCACGCCGAGCTTGTTGCCCTGACCGCCGAGGACAACGGCGCACAGGAAAAGCATCGAGTTGATGATGTTGAAGGTGGGCGATGCCACGTATTGGACCTGGCCCGCGTAGAGGGCGCCGGACAGTCCGCCGATGCTGGCGCCGATCACGAAGGCCCACAGCTTGAACCGGAACGTGGGAACCCCCATCATCTCGGCGGCGTCCTCGTCCTCCCGGATGGCCACCCACGAGCGGCCGACCCGGCTGCGCTCCAGATTGCCCATCAGTATCAGCACCACCGCGATCAGGCAGAGTCCCAGCCAGTACCACCACACCCCATAGTTCAGGTGACCACCTGAATTGCCGCTGGAGAAGACGCCACCACGGACGTACTGCTCCCCCACGTGCGGATAGGCGATCTTGTGCAGGCCGCGGGGTCCGTTGGTGACCTCCAGGTTATCGGCGAGCAGGCGGATGATCTCGCCGAATCCCAACGTGACAATGGCCAGGTAATCACCCCGAAGGCGCAGCGTGGGGGTGCCCAGCACCAGACCGAAGAAGGCGGCGATCGCGACCGCGATGGGCAGACACGACAACCAGGCCCAGCTCGAGCTGAAGAAGGCCGATGTCCCCATGCGATTCCAGGGACTGTCGGGACTGGTCAGCAATGCGACCGTGTACGCACCGATGGCGTAGAAACCGACGTACCCCAGGTCGAGCAATCCAGCTTGTCCCACAACGACATTCAGGCCTATCGCGATGAGCGCCACCATAGCGAACTGGGCCATTACCCCGCCGAAGCTGGTATTGGGAGTGTTCAGGTACGGAATCTTCCACACCGGAAGCAGTGCCATGAGCGCGAATCCGATGAGCCCGTACACCCACTGGACCGGACGGGCCAGCTCGGACCACCATCGGCGTATCGAGTCTCCCGGCGCCAGGGCGCGTGCTGCGGTGGTCATGCTTTCGCCCGCCCTAAGCTCTCACCGAGAATGCCGGTGGGCCGGAACATGAGCACGAGCACCAGCAGGACGAAGGCCACCACATCGCGCCACTGGGTGCCGAACACCGCTTGCCCGTAGTTCTCCATCACGCCCAGCAGCAGGCCCCCGAGCAGCGCTCCGCGCAGATTGCCGATACCGCCGAGCACCGCGGCAGAGAATGCCTTGATGCCCAACAGGAATCCGCCGGAGTAGATGATGCCCTGCGGAACTTTGAGCGTGTACAGCAGTGCGGCGGCCCCGGCCAGCAGACCACCGATGATGAAGGTCGTCATGATGATGCGTTCGCGAGAGACACCCATCAGCGTCGCCGTCGTGGGGTCCTGTGCGACCGCCCGAATACCGCGCCCAAACTTGGTGTGATTGATCGCGACATCGGTGATGAAGGCCAGCACCAAGGCCGCTGCCACGACGACCAGGGTGACGTTGGTGATCGTGGCCTGGAACGGAATGTGGCGGCCGCCCACATCAAATGGGCCGAAGGTCCATACCGGCCTGGGCGTCACCAGCCGGATTGGCTGTTGCGCGTTGCTGCCGCCGTAACCCTTGAGGATCTTCGGCAGCACGAAATGCACGAATTCCTGGATAACGAAAGACATCCCGATGGCGGTGATGAGGAACGTCAAGGGCCGTGCGCCACGGCGACGCAGCGGGCGGTAGGCGACCGCTTCCAACCCCAGCGCTGTGGTGGCCGATACCGCCATGGCGATGAGCATGGCGACACCGAGGTACAGCACGGTCAGCGAGACGCCCTTGTTATAGGCATTGCCGCCGGGCGAGAACCCGAGCACGACATCCAGGGCGAAGTACGCCCCGAACATGCCCAGCATGAACACCTCGGAATGCGCGAAGTTGATCAGACGCAACACCCCGAAGACGAGCGTGTAACCCACCGCGACCAACGCATAGATGGCGCCCCACGCCAAACCGTCGATCGTCAGCTGACCGATGCTGTTCCACAGTCCGTGCAGATCGAATGAAATTGTGCTGGCCTGCACATCTGTTTGTGCCATCCACCCCGAAATCATTTGCGGCTGAGCCTAGTCCCCTCGTATGTCCTACGTGACCTTATACACCCAGATAAGTGTCGAGGTTAGCTCTCCGTTCTCGTTCCACTTGTATTCACGCGCCACACCCTGCCCCTGGTAATTCCTGACCCAATCAAGCAACCCCGCTCGGGTGGTCTTTCCGGCGTCGATGCCCTTGACCAGGATGGTGGCCAGGTCGTATCCCTCGGTGCTGTAGGTGCCCGGTTCCTGCTGGAACTTGGCGGTGTACTCCTTGGAGAAGGTGTCCGAAGCCGGCCCGCACGGGCAGGACAGCAGTGCGTCCTTCGCGGAATCACCGGCCTGTTTGACGAACTCCATATCCTTTGCCCCGTCCGCGGACACAAATGTCGCGGTCACTCCGGCATTACGCAGCTGCTGGACCAAGGGAGCCGCCTCGGCGTAGTAGCCACCGAAGAACACCGCGTCCGGTGCGGCGTTCTTGAGCTGCGTGACCGCCGCGGAGAAGTCCTTGTCCCCCTTCTTCACCGAGGCATTGCAGTCGGTCCCGAGCGTCCCGCGAACCGCGTTGGCAAGCCCGGATCCGTAGTCGGTGCTGTCGTCGATGACGCAGATCTTCTTGTACCCGAGCGTTTTCTTGAGGTAGTTGGCGACAGCGGGACCCTGCACGCCGTCATTGGCAAGCCCGCGGAAGAACGTCTTCCAGCCCTGCTGGGTGAGCGTCACGTTCGTGGCCGAGGCGGTCGTGGAGACCAGACCTGCCTCGCTGAAGATCTGGCCCGTCGACTTCGTCTCCCCCGAGAACCCCGGCCCGATCAGTCCGACGATGGTGGGGTCGCCGATGATTTGCGGGGCAATGTTGCTCGCGTTCTGCGGCAGGCCCTCGGTATCGAACTCGCGGAGTTTGATCTGGCATCCGGGATTTGCGGCGTTGTGCTTGTCGACGGCGAGTTTCGCCCCGTCGAGGATATTGATCCCGAGCGCGGCATCGGGACCGTTGAGCGCACCGGCCATCGCCAGGGAAACGTTGGCGCACTGTGCTTTTCCGTCACCGGCAGGATCGGCCGCTGATTTCACGTTCGACGCGGGCACCTCGGTCCCATCCTGAGCGATCTGCACCAACGGCGAGATCTTCAGGTTGGTCTGATTGGACTCGTCCGACTGAGTGCCGGCGTGACAACCGACCAGGGCGAGGGACACCGCGCCCAGCATGATCACACTCGCGCGTGCACGCACGATTACCTCCGGATGGCTGGGGCTGACAGGTCATAACAAAATCGCTGATCAGAAAACATAGCCAACCGCGGGGCAACGCGCAGTGCTTACCCGAGTTTCAGCTCGGCGCGTCGGTATCGAGTGTTTCCAGCACCACTTCGGCAACGCGCTTCATGGTGGTGCGGCGGTCCATCGCGGCGCGCTGGATCCATTTGAACGCCTCTGGCTCGGACAGGCCCTGGGTCGACTGCAGAACGCCCTTGGCGCGCTCGACCAGCTTGCGGGTCTCCAACCTGTCGGCGAGCGTCTGAACTTCCTTCTCCAGCGCGGTCAGCTCGCCGAAACGGCTCACGGCGACCTCGATGGCGGGTACCAGATCGGTCTTGGAGAACGGCTTCACCAGGTAGGCCATGGCGCCGGCATCGCGGGCCTTCTCCACCAGGTCGCGCTGGCTGAATGCGGTGAGGATCACAATCGGCGCGATGCGCTTGGCGGCGATCTCCGAGGCGGCATCGATGCCATCGCGACGTGGCATCTTCACGTCCATGATCACCAGATCGGGTTTGAGTTCCTGGGCGAGGTCGACGGCTTCTTGTCCGTCCCCGGCCTGACCTACCACGTCATAGCCCTCCTCGTGCAGCATCTCGACCAGGTCGAGGCGGATGAGGGCTTCGTCTTCGGCGACGAGCACACGGCGGGCGGGCGCCGCCGGTTCGGTGTTCTGAGGGCCGGTCATGGCGACCATTGTGACGCATGTGGTCGTATGTACGGCGATACCCTGGTGAAAGTGATGTTCCCCATCCCTTAAGGTTGGAGATCGCGCGACTGGCCGCTGGACACCAAAACGGCAGTAACGCCAGGCCCTCGTATCCCAACTGGCAGAGGAAACGGATTCAAAACCCGTGCAGTGTGAGTTCGAATCTCACCGAGGGCACCAGAAAGACCACGCCATAGCTCCGCGATATGGAGTCCAAACTCGACCAAGGGCGCCGCGAATCGCGGCCGTCATGCTTTGATTCCCCGCATGAACCGAGCAACTGTGGGTGTGCTGACGCTTATGGTGTGCGCTTCTGCGGTCGCAGCGTGCCAAACATCGCCCGGTATTACCCGCATATCGGACACGGCGTCGTCGACGGCCACCACGAAGACCTTCGCCGCCTCGACCATCCCCCGGTCCACCTCCCTCGCGCCGACTGCCAAGGCCGACGCGGATGACCCGGCCAAGCGCATCCGCGATACCTTCCGGAGCCTGCAGAACCCCGTCATCGCCGCCACGAAGGACGGCACCGGCAGCTATGACATCCCGGTAGCGCCCCAACCATCAGCGTCGGGCCCGGCGGCCTACATCGCGGCCCTCTGCACCGGCGGCCCGGCCGTGAACATCGCGCTGGACAACACCCCGATACCCGGCGGCGGCATATGTGGCGACGACCCCAGCAAGCCCGGGGTGATCGTGATGCTTCTTGCCGTGAAGGCAAATCCGGCGGCCCCCCACACCATCAAGGTGCAAGGAGCCGCCGGTCAGCACAGCTGGGTATCGATGGCCTACGGCCAGATGTATTGACCGCGCCTAGCCGACGTCGGTACAGGTGACCCCGGGGTTCTCGCAGTCGGAGCCGGTCTCGCCGGGTGCACTGACCCAGCCGCCGTCATCGTCATGTCCGGGAGCGATATTGGACTCGGGTGGGTTGTTGTCGGAACCGCACACCACCCAGGCGTTCTCGCACTGAGCGCCGGCGCCGCCGGGGAGGTAGCCCCAGCCGCTGTTCCCGTCGTTGCTCGGCTGATCGACCAGTGATCCATGCGACGGCGAGTTGGGTGCGCCCGGAACCGGAGGTGCCGGCGACGGATCAGCCGAAGCCACCGCTCCGAATCCGACGAACGCAGCTGCCAGGACGCCGGCCGCGGGCGCCACGACAAAACGGGTGAATGAGTTCATGGGCACCTCTTCAAAGGGTGGACGAATACAGGACAAATGTACTCCCACACACAGCTTTTGCAGATGACCTTGGTAGGAACCGCACACCATGTCTAACCCCTGCCGATGTCGCACACGACGCCTCGCCGCGTGCTAAGACTGGCCAGCATGACCCCCGAGACCCTCGTCGACATCCACGAGATCACCGAACTCAAGTACCGCTACGCCCGCACCCTCGACAACAAGTTGTGGGACGAGTTCGCCGACACACTCACCGAGGATGTTGAGGCGACCTACGGCACCGCAGTGCATGGCGCGCCCCTCGAGTTCACCTCGCGCACCGGTGTTGTCGATTACATGCGGTCATCGTTGACCACGGATATCACCAGCGTGCACACCATGAGCCATCCAGAGATCGCGGTGGACGGCGACACCGCTACCGGCAGCTGGGCCATGAGCGACGTCGTCATCGTCCCGGCACACAGCGTCCTCATCACCGGGACCTCGTATTACACCGACCGCTACCGCCGCGACGCCGATGGGAAGTGGCGGATCAGCTACATCTCGTACTACCGCCTCTACGAGGCCATGCAGAACACAAAGGACATCGGCTTCAACCTGATCGCGAACCGCTGGTCGCAGTAGCGCCGAGAACCGGGTAACCTATCGCCGGGTTTGGAGACATCCGTACTCCACATAGCTGGCATAGGAGAAACCGGTGCGCTGTCGCCTCTGCGACTCGACGGAGCTGCTCAGCGTCGTCGATCTGGGTGCCACCCCACCCTGCCAGAAGTTTCTGCACGCCGATGAGCTGGATCTGCCGGAACTCACTTATCCCCTGCACCTGCGGCTTTGCCGCGACTGCATGTTGCTGCAAATCCCTGCGTTGATTAGCCCTGAGGACAACTTCACCGAGTACGCATACTTTTCGTCGTACTCCGACAGCTGGGTCGATCACGCCCGCGCATACGTCACCAACTCGATTGCGCGCCTGGGACTTTCTCCCGACGCCCCGGATGACTTCATGATCGAGGTGGCCAGCAACGACGGCTACCTCCTACAGCACGCCGTTGCCGAGGGAATCCGCTGCCTGGGCATTGAGCCCTCGGTGAACGTCGGACAGGCGGCGCGCGACAAGGGCGTTCCGACCCTGACGGCCTTCCTCGACGAGGGCACCGCGGCCCGCGTCCGTTCGGAACACGGTCCGGCCCGCCTGGTCGCGGCCAACAACGTGTACGCGCACATCCCTGACTTGCGGGGATTCACGCGAGCCCTGCGGGGGCTCGTTGCCGATGACGGCTGGGTGAGCATCGAGGTACATCATGCGCTCAACCTCATCGAGCTCGGCCAGTTCGACACCATCTACCATGAACACTTCCAGTACTACACCGTATTAGCGGCTCAAAGAGCGCTCGCTGTAGGCGATCTGGAAGTGGTCGACGTCGAACTGCTTGACACACACGGTGGTTCGATACGGGTGTGGGCGCGCCCTCGCGAATGCCGGCCCGAGATCGCGCCATCGGTCGCCGAGGTCTTGGAGCTGGAACGGCGGGCAGGTCTGCATGAATTGGCCGGATATGAGCGATTCCGTGCGACAACCGAACGAATCCGCCTGGAGCTCTTGCAATTCCTGCTTACCTGCAAGGCAGAGGGCAAGACCGTCGTCGGCTACGGCGCGCCCGGTAAGGGCAACACGCTGTTGAACTACTGCGGCATCCGCTCCGACCTTCTGAGCTACACGGTTGACCGAAACCCCTATAAGCAAGGCATGTTCAGTCCCGGTACCCGCATCCCGGTGCACTCCCCCGAGCGAATCGATGAAGACAAACCCGGCGTGGTGCTGGTGCTCCCATGGAACCTGGAAGCCGAGATCACCCAGCAGTTGCGGCATATCGGCGAATGGGGTGGAAGGCTCGTCTACCCCCTGCCGCAGCTACACGTCGTCGAACCCCATATTGAGCCCGAAGGAGCATCGGTATGAAGGTCGTGCTTTTCTGCGGAGGCTTCGGCATGCGCATGCGCAACGGCGCCGGCGATGTGATCCCTAAGCCGCTCCAGATGGTCGGACCGCGCCCCCTCATCTGGCATGTGATGAAATACTATGCGTACCATGGACATAAGGAATTCATCCTGTGTTTAGGCTACGGCGCTGAGGCCATCAAGGACTTCTTCCTTGGCTACAACGAGGCGCAATCCAACGATTTCGTCTTGGCCGAGGGCCAGGTGCGGCTGTTGAAGTCCGATATCGCCGATTGGACCATCACGTTCGCCGACACCGGCGCCGAATCGCCCATCGGAGAGCGGCTGCGGCGAGTACGTCACCACCTCGGCGACGATCGCTACTTCCTGGCCAATTACGCGGACGTTCTCACCAACGCTCCCCTGGACGATCTGGTGGCCAAGTTCCACGATTCCGGAGCCGCCGCGTCCATGCTCCTGGTTCCGCCGCAATCGTCGTTCCACACCGTGGACGTGAATGACGGTGGATCGATCACCGATATCACCGCCGTCTCCAAGCTCGACATGTGGGAGAACGGCGGCTATTTCGTGCTCTCCCAGGATGTCTTCGACTATCTGCCCGCGGGCGGCGACCTCGTCGAGGATGCCTGCGGGTCGCTGGCCAAAGAGGGCAGGATGTTCGGCTACAAGTTCAACGGATTCTGGAAGCCGGCCGACACCTTCAAGGAACGCGCCGAGCTTGACGAGGGTTACCGCAAGGGCGTGCGCCCATGGATGGTCTGGGAGCAGGAGCCCGCCACCACGTGATCGAACTCAACACCGGAACCGTCGACGAAATCGCCTTGCTGGCAGCACATTGCGACGATATCGCGATCGGCATGGGTGGCACCCTGCTCACGATGGCGACTCGCCGCCCCGGGTTGCGGGTCCGGGCACTCGTGCTGACGGGCGGTGGCACAGAACGAGAATCTGAGGAGCGGGCCGCGCTGACGGCCTTGTGCCCCGGGGCCGAAGTGACCGTCGACGTACTCGACTTTCCGGACGGACGAGCCCCCGCACATTGGAATCAAATCAAGGACGCGCTATCGGCTTTTCGCCGTGAGTCGGGCGCCTCGCTGGTTTTCGCTCCGCAACGCCGCGACGCCCACCAGGACCACCGGCTACTGGCAACACTGGCGCCCACCGAGTTCCGTGACCATCTGATCCTCGGTTACGAGATCATCAAGTGGGAAACCGATACCCCGACACCCACCGTATTTCAGCCATTGACTGACCACATCGCCCGCAACAAGGCAGATCTGATCTACGCGCATTATCCGTCGCAACGCCCCCATGACTGGTTCGACCACGAGACATTTCTTGCCGTGGCGCGCGTCCGCGGCGTGCAGTGCCGCCACCGGTACGCCGAAGCGTTCGTACTGGAAAAGGCAACGATCGAACTCGGAGCCGCACCGTCGGCGACATCCCCACTAGGAGCAGCGCTGTGAAGGTTCTCATCACCGGACATCAGGGCTATCTCGGCACCGTGATGTCGCAGATGGTCGCCGCGGCCGGTCACGATGTGGTTGGTTTGGATTCGGGGCTTTTCGCCGACTGTGTACTGGGCCCGGAACTCGTCGAACCGCCGTCGCTCGCGGTGGATCTTCGCGACGTGACGGTGGACCAGCTGGCAGGCTTTGATGCGGTGATCCACCTGGCGGCACTCTCGAACGATCCGCTCGGCGCGCTGGCGCCGGACCTCACCTACGACATCAACCACCACGCCTCCGTGCGCCTGGCGCAGCTGGCCAAAGACGCTGGGGTCAGCCGTTACCTGTACGCATCGACATGTTCGGTATACGGCTCGGCGGGTGAGGACCTGGTCACCGAGAGCGCCCCGCTGAAACCCTTGACCCCGTACGCGGAGAGCAAGGTCCGCGTCGAGGACGATGTCGCCGCCATCGCCGACTCCTCCTTCTCGCCGGTGTTCTTGCGTAACGCCACAGCCTTTGGGTACTCGCCCCGCCTCCGCGCCGATATCGTGCTGAACAACCTCGTCGGCAACGCGGTTCTCACCGGCGAGGTCCGGGTGCTCTCGGACGGAACGCCATGGCGGCCCCTGGTACACGCCCGCGATATCGGATCGGCATTCCTGGAATGCCTCACGGCCCCCCAGGACGTAATCCACTGTGCGGCCTTCAATGTCGGTACCGAGGAGAACAACCAGACGGTTGCACAGATCGCGGAGGCGGCCGTCGCCGCCGTGCCCAACTCCACGTTGGCCATCACCGGAGAGACGGGTGCGGATCCTCGTTCGTACCGCGTCGACTTCTCTGCGATCCGTGCCGCATTGCCCGGATACCGGGCGCAATGGTCGATCGCGGCCGGCGCCAAGGAGCTCTACGAGGAGTGCGTGGCCGGCAATCTCACCGAATCACTGTTTCGCCAATCCTTCACCCGCCTGGCGCATTTGAAGAATCTGCGTGAGTCCGGAGCAGTAGACGACACGCTGCGCCCGGTCGCGCGGTGACCCGGTCAGCGCCCGGTCAACGCGGCCCAACTGCCCGCCGCGGCATCCTTGGCGCTGATGACGGTAACCGGGAGCGGCCAGTCGATGCCGAGCTGGGGATCGTCATGGGCGACCGAGACATCCTCGGTGGGATCGTGCGGCCGGTCGATGCGATAGCAGAGGTCGGCCCACTCTGTCAGCGCTTGATGGCCATGCAATATGCCGGACGGGACGAATAGGTGCGCGAAGGTGGAATCGTCGAGAGTGAAGCTCTGCCAACGTCCGAATGTCGGTGATTGGGGACGTGCGTCGACCAGCACGTCGAATACGGCGCCGCGCGCACAGCGGATCAGCTTGCTTTCGCCGAGGCCCGAGCGTCCGTGCAAACCGCGCAATACCCCTTGGCGCGAACGTGATTGGGAGTCCTGCAAAAAATCGGCGGCCCGCACCGCGGCACCCGCGGCGAGCTGGTACTCGTCGAATGTGGCGGCGTCGAATGTTCGGGTGAAGAACCCACGGTCGTCCAGGTGCGGCGTGGGTTCCATCAGCAGTACGCCGTCGATCTCGGTGGTGTGGATGCGCACTCCGCCATCCTGCCGTACTGAGGAAACGTTGTGGTGCCAACGGTGATCACGTGCCGGTATTGCGGAGGCCGGGGACTGCACCGGGTGCTGGACCTGGGCGCCGTACCCGCCGCCGATCACTTCCCCGCCGCTTCCAGCGCACCCGAGTCCGACGCCGTACATCCCTTGGCGATGGTGTTGTGCAACGACTGTGGCCTCGCGCAGCTCGATGTCGATGACACGGACACCGAGGAGCCGCGTGCCGTGGAGCCGCAAGCCCTGCGCGATCAGGCAGCCGACGCTGTTGCCCGAGTTGACGCCGCCGGGCTCCTGAGCGGGCGCACCGTCTACGAATTCACCAGCCCTCATGGTGGCAGCTGGCTGGATCTCGTCTTTTCCAGGGGTTTTGAGTTCGCCCCTGACGGCCCCGCGGACCTGGTGCTGGATAGCTTCGGCATGATGCACGACAGAGACCAGGCCGAAGCTATCCACACGCGCGTCCGCCGGACCGCTGCCGAGGGTGTGCTGCTTCTGCAATTCCACTCGATAGCCACGATCCTGGAACTGGGTCAGTGGAATTCGCTACGACATGGACATTTCGCCTACTACTCACTCACCGCGCTGCGCCGAATGCTTGCCGATACTGGTATGTCCGTGGTGGCGGTATGGGAGTTCGACCTATACGGCGGCACTCTGTTGGTGGCGGCGCGCTACGGAGACCATCCCCTGCCGCCTGCCGCAGAGCAGATCGTTGCGCGGGAAGAAGCCCGTGGAGCTGTCGATCCGCATCGCTTCGTCGAGCTGCAGCATGAGGTGGACCAGCAGGTGCGGCGCCTCACGCAGTGGCTTGATGAAAGACGTGCATGCGGAGAGCGGGTGTACGCGTACGGAGCACCGTCACGGGCGGTGGCGCTGTTTCATCGTGCCGGACTGACGACGGAGTCGGTGATAGCGGTCGCCGATGCATCTCCTGCCAAGCAGGGACGACGCATGCCCGGAACGGATATCCCGATCGTGTCACCCGAGGATCTGGTGATTGCCGATCCCGACCGGGTGCTGCTCACCCTGCCAGATTTGTATGCGGAAGTCCGCCTGCGCTTTCCGGAGCTGGAAGGCCGCTGGATGACCGGACTGTGCTAGCGCAGCAATACTGACGCCAGCGCCGGGCTGAACTGTCCGCCGGGTGCGTCGGAGGCGATGCCGCAGGGGCCGTTGGAGCTACCCGGCGCGAGGATCCAGAGGTTCATGTCCAGACCGTCGGGTTGTCCCAGCACCACTGGCGATGCACCGAGCATGCGGCCGGCAGGATTGCACCAATCGAAGTTCCAGTCCGGGTTGCCATTCTGCGATGTGTCGACGACATAGCGTGGATCGCGGACACCGAACCACTGCTGCAACGCCGCCCTGATGCGTTGCGCATAGGCGGTGATCTCGGCGGTCGGCGCGAAGGACGACACATTGACGGCGTACCCTACGCGGTCGGAGACGCCCACCTTCGCCAGCAGTGCCGCCATCCGCTCGGGTGTCACCGAACCGGATGAGGTTCCCGCGTCCACGTAGACGCGGGTGTTGACGTTATGGGCCGAGAAGGTCTGCACCGCGTAACGCAACGAACGGATCCGATCGTCAAAATCAGTGCCCTCCAGAGACTGTCGATCGGCGAACCACAGCGCGTCCGGTTCCACTATCAGCACCAGCCGGGTGTCCCCCACCAGTGCGGACACTCGGTCGATCCAGGCTCGATAGATCTGAGGCGTGACGGCGCGGTGAGGCCCGGAGAAGCCGTCATCGCGATCCGGAATGTTGTACAGCGTCAATTGCGCGGTGCCGCCGGCCTCTCGTGCACGCTCGACGATATCGCCGATGTTGCGGCTGTCGTCCTCGTCATTGCCGATGGCCCACATCGCGATTGGGTATCGTGCGATCCGATCCCGGATTGCCTCGGCGCGCGGATCATTGGGGTGATCGCGCACCCACCACTGCACATCGAGCGAGTTCGGCACCAACGGGCCGGTATCGAGCCGGCGAGCCGTCGTGTCCGAGGCATCCGGGTGCTGGAACTTGCTGGAGTCGCGTGCCAGAACCATCGCAGCTACCAGTGCCAACACCGCGAGCGCGGCGGCGCACATCACCGATGAGCGGCGGTGTCTGGCCGCGGGCGCACGGGTCACAACGGGGAACGATACCGAGCTGTTGACCTCTACACTTGGCCCGTGTCCAACTCCGCCCCCGGGCCGGCGCCGGTGCGCGTCCTGGCCATCGGGCCTGCCCCCGCGAGTCCTGAGAGCCGCGGAGGTATGGCAACCGTCATGGCGCATATGGCGGCGTTGACTGACCCTGCCGTGACCGTGCGCGTGGTGCCCACCTATGTCGATGCCGCGCGGTGGCGCTGGTTGTGGGTCGGCGTGCGCGGCATGATGGCGTCATCGTGGTTGGTCCTCACCGGGCGCGTTGACGTCCTGCACGTGCACCTGGGCCATGGTGGAAGCGTCGCCCGCAAGGCAATGCCGCTGTGGGCCGCGCGCATCCGTGGAGTGCCGGCACTTATCCATGCGCATAGCTTCGACTTCTGCGGCTGGTACCGGAGTCAGCACATTGCGGTGCAATGCGGTGTGCGGCGAGCACTACCCGCTGATCGATGGATCATTCTGGGACGCGAACTCGCCGACGAGTACGCGACCTGCCTGCAGCTCGATCCCGCACGAGTGTCCGTGCTGCAGAATCCGGTGCGCATCCCCGACGAGCCTGCGTCCTCGCGCGGCAGCACGGTGACGGCAGTGAGTCTGGGCAGGCTCGGACAGCGCAAGGGCACCTACGACATCATCCGGGCCGCATCCGAACTGGCGCCCGAGGTTCGCGCGTCACTGCGTATACACCTTGCCGGCGATGGCGAGGTGGAGGAGGCGCGTGCCGCGGTCACGGCAGCCGATGTCGCGGACGTGATCACCGTGCACGGCTGGCTGGACGCGGCCGCCGGTGCCGAATTGCTCAGTGGTGCAGATATCTTCGTGCTGCCCAGCTATGCCGAGGGGCTGCCCATGGCGCTTCTGGAGGCCATGGGCGCCGCCGTTGCTGTGATCACCTCACCGGTCGGGTCGATTGCCGAGGTGGTGCGCAACGGAGAGAACGGCGTACTGGTGGCGCCCGGCGATGTCGACGCGTTGGCGGCGGCCCTGACCCGGCTGAGCACCGACCAGACGGAGCGGCGCCGGCTGGCGGCCGCCGCGCGCGAGACGGTGCGCGGTCTCGATATCGCGGGCTGGGAGGCGCAGCTAGTGCGGACGTGGAAGTCGCTCGCAGATCGCTAACAACTTGGCGGCGGCGTGATCCGCGGTGAAGTTTTGCGTGTAGTGCGCTTGAGCCTCCCAGCCGAGTCGAGCGGCGACGGCAGGATCGGCATGACGGTCGAACGCGGCGGTGAGTCCGGAGGTGTCGTCGCGGTGCAGTGCCACCTCCGCGGGCGGCTGGAATTCCGGCAATGCTCCCTCGGTGGAGACGATGACGTTCACCCCGAGTTGCATCGACAACGTCTGCACACCGCTCTGCGATGCTTGACGGTAGTGCACGACTGATGCCTTGGCCCCTGAAAGAGGTTGCAGCACAGAATCGTAGCTGTACGGTCCGCGAATCCACCGCACCGAGTCGGGTAACGCCCTGCGGATATCGCCGTCACCGATCAGCACCAGGTTATCGCCTTGCCATGCCGGACCATCGACATGCGCCTGCCACGCATCGAGGATGAGGCCGACGTTCTTGTAGCCGTTGAGTCGCCCGACCAGTACGAAATCCCGGCGCCCGCCCGCGGGAACGAAGGGCGGGACCCGTTGCGGGTCCAGATCACTCGTGAGCGGAACCACCCCGACCGGAGATGACTCACGCGCGCTTATCCGCCGTGCGACGTAATCACTGAACGCCACCCGGTGAGCCGTGTTCTTGTCCCACCGGCGGAACGCGGCGCTTCTCCACCGCGGCACCTCTTCGGAGGCGTCGTGCGGCCGATCATCGTGGATGAGTCGCACGCGCGGCAGCCCCGCGCCGAACACCTGCCAACGCGGGTCGCGGACCAGCTCATCGATCACCACGTCTGGCCGAAAGGCCCGGACTTGCGGCACCGTGCGTGCCCATGACACCCAGCCGGCCGGTTCCTTGAGGGACGGCTCCAGGACCAGCTCGCAGTCCCGCGCCGGACCGGATTCCGGATGCTGATCGGAGGTCACCAACAGCACCGCGGCGCCCCGGGCTCGCAGCGCCTCGGCATGCACACGCGCCAAGGGACGCATCCACGGAGACAACCACAGGATTCTCATCCGGCATCAACCCTTGAACACCGCGGTGAAGGCCTCCTCGTACGAGTCCGCCATTGTCTCGATGGTGTACAGATCACGCATCCGGTCAAATCCCTTACGCCCCAACGCTGTCAGGTGGCCGGGCGCGGTAAGGGCATTCTCGAGGGCGGTCCGCCACGCCGGCACATCGATAGGGTCGACCACCACACCGCTACCGTGGTCGAGCATGTCGGGCACCGAGCACACCGCGGAACCGATGACCGGCACGGCCCGCGCCATTGCTTCGAGAATGACTAGGGGAAAGGCCTCGCTTCGGCTGGGCACGCAGAGCACGTCGCAATCGGCCAACGCATGCTCGGGTCCTGGCGACCAGCCCCGCCAGTGCACACGATCGCGCACGGACTCAGGGGTGAGGGCTTCCAATCGTTGACGATCGGGCCCGTCACCGAATATCGAGAGTTGCCAGTCGTATTCGGTCAAACCGCTCAGCGCCTCCACCAGCAGATGCGGGTTCTTGTGTTCGACTATGCGAGACAGCATCACAAAACGTAACGGGCCGTCCGGTTCCCTGCGCTCGGGTGCTTGCTCGGGAAGTTCGCGACGGCTGACGACCCCGTTGGGAGCGGTGAAGAAACGGGTACCCACCCGCTGGTGTGCCGACACCTCGTCCCAGTGCCGCTGCGACAGCGCGATGAACCCGTCGGCCCGGCTCATCGCCCTCGCGAGCGGTGCCGAATAGGTGCCCGTATTCAGTTCGGGCGGGATATGCGCCGCCACCAGCCATCTGCGGTGCCGTCCGGATGCGCGCCACAGCGTTGCACACCCGGTCTCGGTGTTGGTGTCCCCCGACACCAGGATCGTGGGACCATCGGCGGTCTCAAAGGCGGGGCACCACCAGGGTTGGCGTACCACGCGCACCGTCGGCGGGACCTCGGCCACCAACGGGCCGAATCGCTGCATGCATGCGATGGTGACCGAGTATCCACGTCTGTCCAGTTCGGTGGCCAGCAATACATGCTGTCGTTCGGCTCCCCCGTACACCAACCGATTCGTGGTGAGGATTATCTGTGGGCGTCCCGAGCCAGCTCCGATCCGCGCCGCGCGTGCCCGCCGGGCTCCCGGCTGTACCCGGTCCAACACGGAAGTCCCTGCCAGGTAAAGATCGGCGGTGCGCACTCCCCTCGAATGCTCCAGTGTCAAAGCGATGTTCGCACGCAGCAGATCGTCGGAGCGGATGCTGCGCTGCTCATCTCCTGCGACGGTCCCCTTGGCGCTATGCATGACACCGGGTTCATCGACGAGAACCAGGCGCCAGCCCGCGGACCGGGCGCGCAGCTGCCAATCCGCCTCCTCGCCGTAGAGGAAGAACTCCTCGTCGAAGCCGCCGACTTCATTCCAGGCCTGCCGGTTGACCAACAGGCAAGCCCCGGTGAGATATCCGTCCACATCGGTGGGGCGTTTGTGGTAGAGCTCGGAGACAACCCGGCCGCGCAAGGCCGGTGCGTAGCCCACGCGTGACACCAACGCCCGCAGCAGATTGGGAGTGCGATGCGCGTTATCCCACGAAAGCTCACCGGGGTGCGGGGTGGCCGCCTCTATCGGCGGTGCTGCCGCCGCCACCTTGGTTTCGTTCGCGATCTGGGCGCGGGTCAGCGTGAGCGCCCCCCGCACAGTGGCATCGGGATTCAACAGCAGCAGATGCGCTCCCGGCGCGAGATCTGCCAATCGATTGACGGCCGCCGCGAATCCAAGATTTTCACCCGTACCGTGCCACTGCACGGCGGGATAGCTCGCCCGCACGGCCTGCATGCCCGGGTAGTCCGGCGCCGAGTTGTCCCATACGTACACCGGCAGATCGCCAAGATGTTCGCGGCAGGACGTCAGACAGGCCGCGAGAAGATCTGGCCTGCCATACGCCACGATGCACACTGCGGTACCCCCATGCACTTCGCTCACCCGAGGCGGCGGCAGGTAGGCCCGATCGAGTTCGCGGTGCCTAGTCCTAGTCATGTGGATCACCCATCAGTGGCCTCCTTACGGAGGATTTCCCGAACATCACGCAGGTGCACGGGCCCCGCCCACAGGTTCACGCCGACATAGACACCGGCGGCGATGACGGCGGCGACCAACTCGGGGATCCACTGTGCGGCAGTGAGTAGCGCACCCACCGCGGCCACGGTCGGTAGTCCCAACCGCAACAGAAACATCCACGGTGTGTGATAGCCCGTGCAGGTCGTCAACCTGACGCTGGCGGCAACCAAGCCCACCACCTCGCTGGTTACCAGCGCGATCGCCGCGCCCAATGAACCCAGGTGCGGAATCAGCGCGACATTGAGAACGATGTTGGCGGCAAGATTGAACACATTGAGGCGCAGCAGAAATGTCTGATGATGTGCCGCGAACAGCGCCTGGCTGACGGTGCCAGTGAGAAAGGTCAGTCCCACCGCGACCAGAAGCAACGGCATCACCAGGTTTGATTTGTCCACGAACTGCTCGGACCCCAGAAGTGCGACCAGATCTCGTCCCACGAAAAACCCGACCACCGCGACCGGAACCGCGATGGCGAACATCAGTCCCATGGATCGCTCGATGAAGGCGGCGAAACGCTCGCGCGAGGCGGCGAATAGCCCCGTCATCGTGGACAGGGTCGCGCCCAGAAAGAAGTTCCCTACCAATGACAAGGTGAACGCTGTCTGGTAGGCCAGCCCATACCTGCCGACCTCCGCAGGCGTGCTCAACAGACTCAGTATCACACCGTCGATTCGCCAATAGAGCACCCCGATGATGAGCACCATCGTCTGCGGCAGGCTTTCGCGCACCAGGCCCCACGTCTCACTCGCCGACAGAATGATTCGCAACGGCGTGATCCGATGAGCCGCGATGCCTTGAATCAGCAATAGTGTGGCCGGGGCGACCACCTGCGGCAGCGCATACCAAACATGTTCTGCGTCAACGGTGACCAGGAAAATCGTGACCGCCAGCATTGCTACCCGGGACAGTGTGTCCGCCAGCGCCACCGCCGAAAACCGGACGGAAGACATGAAGATCGGGTTCAGGCAGCTCGACAGCGTCGTCAGGGTCAGACTCGCGCTGATGATGAGCAGCATCGACTGCACCTCGGGGTGATCCGCGTAGATGAGCCAGCCCGAGAGCGCCGCCACTGCGGCAAGCGGAAGGCAATAGCTGAGCGAGAAAGCAAGATTGATACCGACCAAGCGTTGCAGACTGCCGGTGCCAGCCGAGACCCGTCGGACGATCACGACGCCGATACCCAGCTCTGTCAGGCTGGTCCATAAACCGATGAAGAAGATCGCGGCATTGAGATGCCCGTAGGACTCGGGCCCCAGAGCGCGGGTTGTGAGTGCGATCCCGGCGATGGAAGCGATGGTCCCCAGCACCCGGCCACCGAGTTGCCATGCGACGGCACTGGCAATCCGGCGCCCCGAGGCCGGCTCGGCGACCGGGGATCCATCGGCATGTTCGGATGTCATGTGCTACCTTGCGGCGATACGGGATGGGAACAATGCAACGACGACTGCACGCGTATGTGGCTTTGCCACACGGCGTTTCGGCTTCGCGATGGGAGGCCCGGAACCGCGCCGATGAGGTGCCGGATCAGGCGCCCTATGGACTGCACCGGCTGTCCAACTATGGCGTGACGCCGACCTTCAGTGAGTTCTCTTTCGGGCGCCGCTTCGAGCGTGTGGCCGGTCAGATCCGTTATCGAACAGGAGATCTGGAGATCCTGGAAGTCGTCGCAGACCGGGCTGCGCGTCGCGAAAGCGACGTCGTCTTCTGCTACGACGAACGCACCGGAGTGCCCGCGGCCTCTGCCGCCGCGATGCGGATGAGCCCACCGGTGGTAACCGGAGTCGGATGGCTCACCGAGCCCGCGGACTCTTCGCCGATTCATCGGGGACTCGCGCGCCATGCGCTGGCCCGCAGTGCTGCGGTGTTCTCGCAGTCTCCCCCGCAGGTCGAACTGCTGTCGCGGGCCTGGGGTGTCGATGATGCCCGGCTGCATTTCGCGCCGGTGGGCATCGATACCGATTTCTATCGAGTGCAACCGTGGGAGAGCGCGGGCGCTCCCCTGGTGGTCAGCGCGGGTGAAGATGTCCACCGCGATCACGCACTTCTTGTCGAGGCGGTTTTGATCGCCCGCGAACAGTGTCCCGGCCTTGGGCTCGAGCTGGCCACGGCCCTGCCGATCACCGCACCATCTGAGGTTGTCACGCTGCACACCGAGCGGCTGTACGGACGGATGCGCGATCTGTACCGGCGATCCACACTCGTGGCGATCGCGGTGCGGCCCAACGTGATCACCGGTTCTGGTCTGACCGTCGCTCTCGAGGCCATGGCCAGTGGGCGCCCGGTGGTGATGACGGACAACCCGGGCATAGCGCATTACGTCCGCCACGATGTCGACGGTGTATTGGTGCCACCTGGGGACCCCGATGCCTTCGCCCGTGCGATCGCAGATTTGGCGCGCGATCCTGACCGCGCCCGCGCCCTGGGAGAGGCTGGGGCGCGGCGTGCACGGGCGGAGTTCAGCTCCGAACGGATGGCTGAGCATTTCGCGAGCATTATCCATGGGGTTTAGCCACTACGCGTGCCAAGGCAGTGCGGGCCCGACGGCGGCCTTTCGTAACCGCACCACCGCGGCCGGTCCCTGTATCAGATACCGGCGGGCCATGCGGCGGGGTTCCCGACCCAACCGGTAGGACCATTCGAGTCCGTAGCGCTGCATCCATTCCGGGGCGCGCGTCGCGGCGCCGGCAAGGAAGTCCGCCGATGCCCCGAAGGCCAGCAGGACGCGCGCACCCGCAGTCAGACCGTGGCGTGCAATCCACAATTCCTGCAAGGGCTTTCCAAGCCCCACGACCAGCACATCGGTGTCTGCGGCAGCGATGTCCCCCGCCAGCGCATCGCTGCGATCCGGATCGATGAGATCTGCGCGATCGGGTGCCCAGAGACCGGATACGGCAAGACCCGGATAACGCTCGTGCAGTACAGCGCGCAACCTGTCGTGCACCTGCGGTAGCCCGCCGAGGAATCCGACGCGGTGACCTGTGCCTGCCGCCTGTGCCAGAACCATCGGCAATAGGTCTGCTCCGGTAATCCGTGGCCAATTCTGCCGAGTCTTGAGGCGGACGCGCGCCACGATCGGCGCCCCGTCGGCAAGCATCAACCAATCCAGCGCGGGACCCAATGCTGCGCAATCGGGGTTCGCGCGACCAGAACCGAAATGATGGAAATGGTCCAGGTTCACCGAGCCGACAACAAGCGGCCGCGCGCCACACGCTGAGGCACGTTGTGTCACCGCGTCGAGCACGGCGCGCACCGAGCAAAGATCCACCGTGACCTCGGAGATCGTCACCCTTATCGGCGAGCCCAGCTGATCTGTCCACACGGCGGACAGCCTAGCGCCGTCCATTCCGGACAGCGGGCAAGTGTGGGTTATGCTCGTGACCAATAACGCTGGTTATGGGACGGCGCGCCTGCTGCGGATAGTCCGGACGATAGCGAGAGTCGGAGCGCCCGTGAACGTCAACGACCTGGTCAAGCGGATCTTGAACCGGCGAATTGCGCTACTTCTGGTGATCCTGCTGATGTGCGGTGCGGGCGCCTACGGATACACCACTGGCGTCACCGTCCGGGCATCTACCGCGTCGGCCGTGGTGATACCGCCGCCCACGTATTCGTCGACCGGTGACACTCTCGGTGCCAACCCCATGTTGAACCTCTCGCCGGAGAAGGCCCAGCTCGCCGGCATCCTTGCCACGTCGATGTCCAGCCAGCCCGCGCAGGCCGTGATCGCTGCCGCGGCACCGGGTGTGGACTACAAGGTCTCGAACACCATCGACCTGGGCCCGAGCAATCAACAGCCCTCACCGCAAGTGTCGATTCTGGTGCTGTGCAGCGCTACTTCCGACTGCCAGGCAGGCGCTTCGGCGTTGCTGGATGTTGCCCGCGACAACCTGGTGAAACTCCAGGTGGGTGCGTCCGTCTCCCCCGAGAACTGGGCCAGCCTCACCGTGCTGCAGGAACCCACCGCACCGGTCGTGACGTCCTCCAGCGCCATGAAATCGGCGGGCTCCATGGCGGTCGCGGCGCTGCTGGCAGGCATCATCGGGCTGCTGGTGTACGACGCGCTTGCCGCCCGTCGCCGCAAAGAAAAGTTCACTGATGGCAGAACCAAGATCAAGGCCCGGGCGAAGACGAAGGGCGACGAGAACGCGCACACGAGTCCCACCGCTGCCGAACCCGTCACGGAACCGGCCCGGGCTGAAACGAACGGTAGCGGCCAGAATGTGGCAAACCCTTCGAAGGCAACGATCATCGATGATGATTTGGACAACGTCGAGATTGACGACGAGGCACTTGCCCAAGCGGTCTTGAACTGGACCCCACCCCGACTCACCGATTTCCGTAGCTGGCGTGACGACAAGCCTTCCTCAGACCGATAGCCCGGCCACAGTGGTGTCCGGCCGCGGGCCTGCCACCGTCACGTTCGTGGCGCTGGCATTAATCGTGCTCCTGAGCACCCGACAGGTGTACGCGGTCTACGCGCTCAAGGGACTGAGCCCCGCCCAGGTCGCGTTGATTCTCGTTGGCGCCCTGGGTGTCTATTGGGTGTTATCAGGGCACCGACTTGCCCTTGGTGCTCGCGGGCTCGCGATCGCGATCCTGGCCTCACTACTGGCAACGGTGGTGTCCTTCAACGTCGTCACCACACACGTTCTTCCACACGTGGCGTTGATTCAGGCTGGGCAGGGCATCGCGGCGTTCGCGGTAACCGTGACCGCGCTCATCGGTTTCGTCTTTCTCTTCGCCGCCTACCCCGACAATTCCGCGCGCACTATCGAGATGTTGTTGAAGGCGCTCGTCATCGGCGCTGCCATCACCGCGGCCTTCGCCCTGGTGCAGTTCGGCACCGGTGTCGATATCGCGGCCATGATCCGCATCCCCGGCATTATGAAGTTCGGGGATACCGGTGTCGCACACGGAATTGTCCGTGAAGGCGTCGTCCGTGCACAGGGTGCCGCCGCCCATGCCCTCGAGCTGAGTGCGGTGCTGACCACCATCGCCCCCATCGGGGTTGCACTGGTCTACAGCGCCCGGGCCGCCGGCCGTAAAGCCTGGCCCTGGGCACTGCTGACCATCGTGGTGATCGCAGGCTCGGTGGTAACGGTTTCGCGATCTGCCTTCATCGGATTAGCGGCAGCCATTCTGGTGATGTCGTGGCGCTGGCCGGTGCGCCGGCTCGCGGGATTGGTCGCGGCTGCCCTCGGTGCGGCGGCAGTTGCCGCGGTGAGCGGCCTGGGTGTCTTCGACGCGATCATCAGTACCTTCATGGGTAGCGCCGACGATCCGTCGCTGCAATCACGCGCCCGCGGAATCGATTACGTGATGGCCCATTGGACAGAGCATTTCTGGTTGGGCCAGGGAGCTTTCACCTATCCCCTCGGACCCGAACAGCCGGTCCTCGACAACGAATACCTCAGCCGCCTCATCGAAGGCGGGATCTTGGGCTTGCTGACCCTGATCGTCCTGATGATCACGGCCATCATGTACGCGGCCAGGGCGCGCAACCACTGCGAGGATGTGCCCACCACGGAGTTGATCAACGGTGTGCTCGGTGCGCTCGTCGCGCTCACCGTCGTCGCCTCGGTGTTGGATGTATCTGCTTTCCAACAAATTTCGATGGTCCGATGGCTGCTGATCGTGCTCGCGGGTGCGGCATGGGCGCTGGTAAAACGCAATCAGAAAGTCCAGACATGACACACCGGGGATTCGATCAGTCGAACGCATGGCAGGCCCGGCTCCACGACGCGGTGCCGGGAGGCGCACATACCTATGCACGCGGAGCCGACCAGTACCCGCTGGGCATGGCGCCGGTGCTCACCCATGGGGCGGCTGCACGGGTATGGGATGTAGATGGAAACTCCTATGTCGAATACGGCATGGGACTGCGCGCGATAACGCTCGGCCATGCGTACGGTCCCGTGGTCGAGGCGGTCCGCGAAACTCTGGCGCGGGGTGTGAGTTTCAGCCGGCCCACGGTGCTGGAAGCCGAAGCCGCCGAAGACTTTCTGCGTACCGTGCCAACCGCCGAGATGGTCAAGTTCGCCAAGAACGGGTCGGATGTGACCACCGCCGCCATCCGCCTGGCCCGCGCCGTCACCGGGCGCACCAAGGTGGCGGCATGCCGACAGCCGTTCTTCTCGACCGACGATTGGTTCATTGGCACCACCGAGATGAACGCGGGCATACCCAAGTCGGCGACCGACGACATCGCCAGATTCAGCTACAACGATGTCGATTCTTTGGTCACGCTTTTCAACCGTTTCCCGGGGGAAATCGCGTGCGTCATCATGGAAGCGGCCACCGCGGCAGCCGAGCCCGCACCCGGTTTCCTGGAATCGGTGCGGTCATTGTGCACCGACCACGGTGCACTGCTGGTCTTTGACGAGATCATCACCGGATTCCGGTGGTCGCGCCAGGGCGCCCAGGCGGTCTACGGGGTAACCCCCGACCTGTCATGTTGGGGCAAGGCCATGGGCAATGGATTTGCGATTGCCGCACTCGCCGGAAAGCGGGACTACATGGAACGCGGCGGCCTGCGGACCGATGACCCCCGGACGTTTCTCCTGTCCACCACCAATGGGCCAGAAGCTGTGGGGCTGGCAGCGTTTCGTGCCGTGGTGCAGTCCTATCGTGATGACGCCCCCGTTCACGCGATGGAGGCCGCGGGCCGCAGCCTTGCGTCAGGCGTGGCCGAGATCACCGCAGAACTTGGTGTGGACGAACATATTCAGACCGCGGGACGGTCGTCATGCCTCACCTTCACGAGCCTCGACCCAGACCGGCAGCCCTCACAGGCGTATCGGGCGCTGCTGTTGCAAGAACTTCTGCGTCGCGGCGTGCTGGGGCAATCCTTTGTGATCTCCGCCGCACACACGTCCGTCGACATCGAATTGACGCTCGAGGCGGTGCGGGGCGCCGCCGAGATGTACCGGCGAGCCCTCGATGCGGGCAGTACCGACGGATTCCTGGTGGGACCGGCCGTCGCGCCGGCATTGCGCTCACACGCAGCACCGCGGCGGATCCCCTAACGTCGTCCTTCTTGTGGGTTCACGCGTTTACCGCCCCACGTTCGCCTCGTTGGCGTATTAGTAAATGTGGCCCGTATCGCGTTGATCTTGGATAGCAACTACTACTACGCTGCGTCGTAGGAGGTGGCGATGAACGCCCTGGACGTATCCCGATGGCAGTTCGGCATCACCACCGTGTACCACTTCGTTCTGGTGCCGTTGACCATTGGGCTCGCTCCGCTTCTGGCCATCATGCAAACCGCATGGGTGGTCACCGGCAACAACTCCTGGTACCGGCTGACCCGGTTCTTCGGCAAGCTGTTTCTCATCAACTTCGCCCTGGGTGTGGCCACCGGCATCGTGCAGGAATTCCAGTTCGGAATGAACTGGAGCGAGTACTCACGCTTCGTCGGAGACGTATTCGGCGCTCCCCTTGCCCTCGAAGGGCTGGTGGCCTTCTTCTTGGAGTCAACCTTCCTGGGTTTATGGATATTTGGATGGACGCGGCTGCCCAAGCTGGTGCACCTGGCGTGTATCTGGATGGTGGCGATCGGCGTCAACGCCTCGGCGTTCTTCATCATTGCCGCCAACTCGTTCATGCAGCATCCGGTCGGTGCCGTCTACAACCCGGAGACCGGCCGTGCCGAACTGATCAGCATTACCGAACTCCTGACCAACAACACCGCGCTGGCCGCGTTCCCCCACACCGTCGCCGGATCCCTGCTCACCGCAAGCACCTTCGTCGCGGGGATCTGTGGTTGGTGGATGGTCCGCTCCCACAAGGTCGGCACGCTCGACGATGCACGCACGATGTACCGGCCCGCCGCCATCGGTGCGTGCGCCGTGATGATCCTGTCCGGTGGTGCGCTGGCGGCTACCGGGGACGTCCAGGGCAAGCTGATGTTCCAGCAGCAGCCCATGAAAATGGCGTCGGCAGAATCCCTCTGTTACACCGAGAAGGACCCGAAGTTCTCGGTGTTGACGGTCGGTACGCACAACAACTGCGCCAGCGTGGCACACGCCATCTCGGTGCCGTATGTGCTGCCGTTCCTGGCCGAGGGCAAGTTCACCGACGTCACTCTCAAGGGTGTGGAAGACCTTCAGAAGGAATACGAGCAGAAGTTCGGACCGCGCAACTACCGGCCCAATCTCTTTGTCACCTACTGGTCCTTCCGCGCGATGATCGGGCTGGCTGCCGGATCAGCCCTGCTGGCGCTGGCAGGATTATGGGTCACCCGTGGTGGGCGCATCCCCAGTCAGCGTTGGTTCGCCTGGCTCTCGATCCTGGCCATCCCTACCCCGTTCCTTGCTAACAGCGCCGGGTGGGTGTTCACCGAGATGGGCCGGCAACCGTGGGTGGTGGCGCCCAATCCGACTGGGGTGGAGCAGATCCGGCTCACCGTAGATCTGGCGGTCTCCCACCATTCCGCGGCCACGGTATGGCTATCCCTCATTACGTTCACTCTCCTGTACGGCGCACTGGGTGTGGTGTGGTTCTGGCTGATCCGCCGATACACCATCGAGGGGCCCCTCGAGCACGACACCGAACCAGCTTCGCCCGTGACCGATGACGACAGTGTCAAACCGCTGTCCTTCGCCTACTAGCCCAACCAGCCGCGTAAGGAGGTTCCGGATATGAATCCCACAGCATTGCAACAGTTCTGGTTCATCGTCGTGGCGGTGTTGTTCCTCGGCTTCCTCGTGCTCGAAGGGTTCGACTTCGGCGTCGGGATGCTCATGCATCCCCTCGGCCGCGGTGACGACCGCCGGCGACGGGCCGTCTTGAACACCATCGGGCCGGTATGGGACGGCAACGAGGTCTGGCTCATCACCGCGGGGGGCGCGATGTTCGCAGCCTTTCCGCACTGGTATGCAACGGTGTTCTCCGGGCTGTATCTTCCACTGCTGCTCATCTTGGTGGCCATGATCGTCCGGATCGTCGCCATCGAATGGCGGGGAAAGATCGATGACCCCCGCTGGCGTGCCCGGTGCGATCTCGGGATAGCGATCGGATCCTGGATTCCGGCGCTGCTGTGGGGTGTGGCATTCTCGGCGATGCTCGCCGGGCTTCCGGTCGACAGTGCTAAGCAGCTCACCCTCACCGTCGGCGACGTGCTCAGACCATATGTGCTGCTAGGCGGCGTAGTTTTCGTGGGGCTCTTCGCCTTTCACGGTGCACTGTTCATATCGCTCAAGACCGCCGGTGCGGTGCGAGAGGACGCCGTCTCCACGGCACGCAAGCTGGCGGTTCCCGTGATCGTCGCCGCGGGTGGATACGGACTGTGGACTCAGCTTGCCTACGGCAAGAGCTGGACGTGGATCGCACTCGTGATTGCCGCGTTATCGCTGATCGGCGCGGCAACCTTCTCGCGAGTCTCCCGTGACGGATGGGCTTTTGCCTGCACCTGCCTGACAGTGGTCGCGGTCGTCGCGTTGCTTTTCGGCTCTCTTTATCCGAATCTGATTGTCTCCAGCCTTGATCCGGCCTATAACCTGACCGTGACAAACGCATCGTCAAGCCCCTATACGCTCAGGGTGATGAGCTGGGCCGCCGCGGTCACCGCTCCCGTGGTGCTGATCTACCAAGGCTGGACATATTGGGTGTTCCGGCAGCGCATCTCGGCCGACCAGATTCCCGACCCGGTCGGGCTACCCGTGCGATGACGAGCTCGCGCAGTGCCCCGGTCGATCCCCGACTGTGGCGCCGCAGCGCTCCTGCCCGCCGCTACCTGATCCTGACGGTGCTCTGCGAGCTGGTGATGACGGCCTGCACCCTGACGATCGCGGTGGTCCTGGCACGTGCCCTCGCGCTACTGATCACCGATCCGGCGAGCCGCGATATGGCCCATATGGGGCAGCCGATGACCATCCTCGTGGTGCTCTGGACGCTCCGGGCGGCTGCTCAGGGTGTACAGACCCGGTTCAGCGAACGCGGCGCAACCGGGGTGATCGCCGACCTCGACGACCAGCTGCTGTCGGCCATCGCCGAGGCGCAGCCACGTGACCTCGAGCAGTTCCGAGATTCGGCCACGACGGTATTGACCCGGGGACTGGAAGACCTGCGCCCCTACTTCGCCGGATATCTCCCCGCGGTCCTCAGCGCGGCAATCGTGACACCTGCCGCCGCATTGGTGATCGCACTGTCCGATATCCGATCCGCCGTCATCGTCGCGATCACTCTGCCGCTGATTCCCATATTCATGGTTCTCATCGGCCTGCTCACCCGCGATCGAGCGGAGGCCGCACTGCAGGCATCGACTGCGGCCACCGGTCAGATTCTCGATCTGATAGCGGGTATCCCGACGCTGCGTGCGCTCGGGCGCACCGCGACTCCGCTGCGCCGAATCACCGAACTCGGTAATTCTCAGCGCCGTTCGGTAATGGCTACGTTGCGGGTGGCGTTTCTGTCCGCGATGGTGCTCGAAATGATCGCGACCCTCAGCGTCGCGCTCATCGCGGTGGGGATCGGCATGCGTTTGGTTTTCGGGCACCTCGACCTGACCACCGCGCTGACGGTCCTGATCCTGGCACCTGAGGTGTACTGGCCGTTACGACGCGTCGGAATCCAGTTCCACAGCGCTGCCGATGGCACAGCTGCCGCGGACAAGGCCTTCGAACTCCTCGATGCCCTCGGGCCCCCGGCGGCGGCCGGCGGAACGCAGACTCCACGCAGGAATCCGGTCATCGAACTCGACGCCATCAGCGTGACGGACCGAAGTGGTTACGCACCATGGGAATTGACCGCAACAATCCGCCCCCGCGCCGTGACGGTTCTTACCGGGCACAATGGCGCCGGGAAGTCGACGGTATTGCACACCATTACTGGGCTGACCACGCCCGCTCAGGGCCGGGTTCTTGTGGACGGGGTACCACTGGAGCGGATCCAGCGCGACAGCTGGTGGTCAATGCTCGGATGGCTGCCACAGCGCCCGGTGCTGGTACCCGGCACCGTGCGCGAGAACCTCGAGATGTTCGGGCCGCTGGACGATCTCGAATCCGCGCTGATCGACAGCAGGTTCGACAGCACACTGGAGACGCTGCGCGACGGATTGGATACCCGCCTCGGTGCGGGCGGCAGCGGGCTTTCACTGGGAGAACGCCAACGGCTGTGCCTGGCCCGTGTGCTCGGCACCAATCGGTCGATCCTGCTGCTCGATGAGCCCACAGCGCACCTCGACGCCGATACCGAGGCCGGTGTGCTTGCCGCATTGGTTTCTCGTGCCCGCAGGGGTGCGACGGTGGTGCTGGTGGGCCATCGGGCGCCTGTTCTGGCCGCCGCCGACGATGTGTTCACCGTGCAGGCAAGACATGTCGCACACCTCTGATCCGCTGCGGCATTGGCTGATCGCCTTGCGGGTGCGGCCGGTGCGACTGGCCGTGGCCGTTACATGCGGTGCCTTGGCGCTGGGGAGCGCACTGGCGCTGGCGGGTCTGTCGGCATGGTTGATCACCAGGGCATGGCAGATGCCTCCGGTGCTCGATCTGTCTGTGGCCGTGGTTGCGGTACGCGCACTGGGCATTTCGCGAGGCATCTGGCGATACTGCGAACGGCTGGCTGGTCACGATATCGCGCTGCGCGGCGCCGCCACCGTCCGGGCACACGTGTACGCGCGACTGGTCGGCGGCGCAGCCGGCGAGGTCCGCAAGGGCGTGGTGCTCGATCGGATCGGCACCGATATCGACGAGCTCGCCGAGACGGTGGTCCGCAGCGTCATACCCGTCGCGGTGGCCGGGGTGCTCGGAGTGGCAGCGACCGCGACAGTTGCGTTCATATCGATACCTGCCGCCGCCATTTTGGCGTGTGCCTTGTTGGTCGCCGACGTGGCGGCACCCGCGTTGGCGTCGCGCGCCGCCAGTACACGAGAGACACGCGGCGCCCGGGCCCGCGCCCTGCAGACCGAGACGACGGTCGAGATCCTGGATCATGCCCCCGAACTGCGAGTTCGAGGACTTCTCCCCCGTCAGCTTGAACTGGCGCGCCAACGCCGCAGAGACTGGGCCGCAGCTCAAGACGCCGCCGCCGTTCCCGCCGCATGGTCAGCGGCGGTTCCGACTCTCGCCGTGGGCGCCGCAGTCGTCGGGGCGTTCGCCGCAGCGGTCCATCTGGCCGGACACGTCGAACCCACGACGCTTGCCGTCCTGGTGCTGCTGCCTCTGGCCGCATTCGAGGCCTCCGCCGCGTTACCCGCCGCAGCCATCGGCATAGCCCGCTCCCGCGCATCGGCGCGGAACCTGCAAGAACTCGTGATGGCAGGGGACGACACGTCCGCACCGGTCGATGTGATGCCTGCCAACGGCAGGGCAGGCGTCCCGCTTGAATGCGTTGACCTAACGTGGCGGACCGGCCCTTCCGCATCGGGTCCGTTGTCCTTTCGGCTGGCTGCAGGCGCGCGGATGGCGATCACCGGGTCCAGCGGCATCGGCAAGACATCCCTGTTCACAACGCTTGCCGGCCTCACGCCGCCGGCGTCCGGTGCCATCCGGATCGGCGGCACAGATATCACGGACCTACCCGCCACCGAACTGCCCTCGCTCATCAGGTTTTTCGGCGAGGACGCGCACATCTTCGCCACCACGGTGCGCGACAACCTGCTCGTCGCGCGCGGTGATGCGACCGATGGAGAGCTGTTCGACGTGCTGTCCGACGTCGGCCTGGACTCCTGGATCGAGGCATTGCCACACGCACTGGACACGGTGCTGACAGCAGGTGCGGCCTCGGTATCGGGCGGGCAACGCCGCAGGCTGCTTCTCGCCCGGGCACTGCTCTCCGAAGTGCCGGTGGTGCTGCTGGACGAACCCACCGAACATCTCGATGGGCAGGCCGCCGAGACGTTCCTACGAGAGCTACTGGACCCCGCGGGTCCACTGCTGGCTGGCCGAACCGTCATAGTCGCAACCCACCATCTGCCCGATTCGGTGTCCTGCCCACGTATCCGGCTCGGCGATACAGTGCAGGTATGACGGAAACGCCGCCGCCACCACCCCCGCCGTACTACCCGTATCAGCCGCCCGGCGGGTACCCGCCTCACTACCCGTATCAGTACGGTGCGCCGGTGCCCCCGCCCGCCCCAAAGAATGGTCTCGGGGTAGGCGCGCTGGTGGTGGGCATCATCGCCGTTCTGTTCTCCTGCACAGTCTTTGGCGGGTTTATCGGAGGCCTTGTTGCGGTGATCCTCGGGATCGTCGGCGTGCGAAGGGTCACGCGCGGGGAAGCCAACAATCGCGGTGTGGCGATCTCCGGCATCGTGCTCGGAACCCTTGCCGTGCTGTTGTCCACGGCGATCCTGGTGTTCACGCTGGTTTTCATGAAGTCAGCCGGTCTGACCGACTTCCTCACGTGCGTCTCCAATGCCCAGGGTGACCAAGTCAAGGCAACCCAATGCCAGAACGACTTCGAGAAGCGGATGAATCAGAAGGCCGGTACTCCCGCGCCCTGACGTTTACCGCGCGGGTGGATCGGCGGGCAGCACGTGCTCGCCGACACGATCGGTGGCCAGGCTGAGCGAGGAGATGTACTGCTTCTCGCCGTCGGGACCGGGCTTGGCGGAGGCGAGCATATCGGGGCGCTCAAACTCGATTCCGCTGACGGCACAACGAAGTAACTCATCCGACGGGTTCCCGTACTCGTCGTACATCGGCAGGTCGATACCGTCGTCGGTGCGACGCAGGTAGTACTTTCCGCGTGTCGCGACCGCGAGAATGGGCGGCAACACGAAGGCGATGACGACGGCCACAATCGGCGAGTAGGGCCGGATCGCCTCGCCGAACACTCCGAAGAAGACCAGGATCGAGATGCCCGCCGACAGCAGCATCGAGACGAATCCAACCGGATTCACGTCGTAGAGCATGCCGCGCCGGAATTCCGGCTTCATGGGCGAGAGCTTCAGGACGTACTTGTTGATCGCGATATCGGTGGCCACCGTGACCACCCAGGCCATACCGCAGTTGGCGTAGAACCCGAGAATGGTATTGAGGAAGTCGAACATGTTGGCTTCCATCAGCACCAGGGCGATCACCAGGTTGAACAGCACGAAGACCAACCGGCCCGGGTAGTGCTTGGTGATACGGGTGAAAGAGTTCGTCCAGGCCAGCGAACCCGAGTAGGCGTTGGTGACATTGATCTTGATCTGGCTGATCACCACCAGAATCACGGCCAGCGTGATGGCGAGCCAGTGCGGCATCATGTTCTGGTAGATCTCCAGGAACTGGTGCACCGGCTGATTGGCCACGGCAGCGCCGCCGGCCACATTGGCGATCAGATACACCGCCAGGAACAGCCCGATCACCTGTTTGATGGCTCCGAACAGCACCCAGCCCGGCCCCGCCAGCAGCATCGCGGTCCACCAGCGGCGGCTGTTTTCGGGCGTCTTGGGCGGCATGAACCGCAGGTAGTCGATCTGCTCGGCGATCTGGGCGATCAGGGACAGGCACACGCCCGCGGCGAGCATGATCGACCCCAGATTGACGCCTTGTGCCTCCTTGCCACCGTAGGCGAAGAAGCTTCCGATCGAATCCGGGTGACGCACCACGAGATAGACGAACGGGATGACCATCATGACGAGCCACAGCGGAGTGGTCCAGACCTGCAGCACCGAGAGCGCCTTCATCCCGTAGATGACCAGCGGAATGATGATGATGGTGGAGGCCGCATATCCGATGGGTAGCGGCACGCCAAGCCCGAGCTTCAGGCCCTGGGCCATGATCGAGCCTTCGAGCGCGAAGAATATGAATGTGAACGTCGCGTAGATGATGTTCGTGACGATGCTGCCGTAGTAACCGAATCCGCTTCCGCGCGTGATCAAGTCGAGATCGATGTTGTAACGGGCGGCGTAGTACGAGACCGGGATTCCGGTCAGGATGATGATGACCGCGAACAACCCGATCCCCCACAGGGCATTTCCGGTGCCATAGGAGATTCCGATGTTGGCGCCGATCGCGAAGTCGGCCAGGTAGGCGATGCCACCCAGGGCGGTCACACCGACAACAGCCGGGCTCCACCGTCGAAATCGCCTGGGCGCAAATCGGAGGGTGTAGTCCTCCAAGGTCTCCCGCAGTGCCGCGCTTTCGGCGGCATCGTGGGTGGACGGAGCAGACGAAACGGGTGCGGATGCAGTCGTATCGAGAGTGTCGGTCACGCGGACAGCCTGTCGAGCGCCCAAGTCGTGCGCATTTTCCGGACGTTAATGTCCTGTTACGCAGGCGCTCCAGCCGGTGTTTTCGGGCGCAACCGTGGGGTGAACTCCAGGCTCAGCAACGCGAATGCGACCAGCGGCACCGTGGACATCTGCACAAGCACGTAGCGCCGATCCCCCAGCGCGTGGAATTTGCGCAGGTAACGGTACAAAGACTCTAGGGCGATCAGCGGATCGAGTACGTGAATCGCCGAGTAGCAGAGCTCCTGCACGCGAGTGCGGTCCTGCTCGGCGAAGATCTCCGGGAATGCCGCGAACGCCAGCGACAAGCGACGGGCGCCTTCGGTCTTGGCGAGTGCGATCATGTCGATGGTCAGTCGTTCGTCGATCCCGTTCGGTGCACCCGGGCGCCGCCACGGCACATCGAGAGAGACATCGGTGCCGCCCCCAGTGGTGGCGTAGCGGTGAAACCCTTGCACCACACCGCGATCATCCCGGGCGACGATCAGCCGAATGCCGGGATAGCGCCCGAGTAGCGCACCGTCGAGGATCATCGAGAATCCGCGCTCGAAGCGGCCTCCATGCGAAAGTTCCATCACCTGTTGCAGTTCGGCGCGCAGCCCGTCATCGAGACCGCGCTCGTCGACGATCTCTGTGGTGACCCCCGCGTTGTGGGTGCGCTGCATGCCCTGGCGCAGATTCCGATACTTGCGGCCCACCATGTCGAAGGCTTGCACATCGACCACGACATCACGACCCACCGCGATGGCGCGGAGTGAATGCCCCAGGGAATGCGGGTCACTCCACAGCGATAGCCGACGCTCGCTGCACCCCAATATCGCGATGCGCCAGCCATGCGAGCGACACATGGCCGCGAATTCCTGAACCAGGGACGGGAACCGGGATTCGTCACCGATCGGATCTCCACCGACCACGGCAAAACCGGCGCGTGTCCGGTACGCGATGGCTGCGGTGCGATCGGCGTTGAAGTAATACGACTTGAGCGAGTGCATCGCGAAGGCTGCCAACGGGTCGTCACCGGTTCTGTCCACCAGTGCACCGACCTCGGCCAGCGCCTCGGGCTGCGCCGGCGCCGATGTCGGCCACATGAGGATGAGCCCGGCCGCGACGACCAACGCATCGCCGGCGTGCTCGAACTGCAGGACTCCGGCTCCCAACGCGACCAGCACGGATACTCCCGCCCACGCCGCATGACCGTAGGTGACCGGTCGCCCCAGAAAGATTCCGCGAGCGATGAATCCGACGCACAACAGAACGGTGAGCGGCCAGAGGATTTCATCGAAATCGGGTTGCTTCGGGTATCCGGAGTGGGCGACCAACAACACCAGCCATCCCGCGACCACCAGCACCGCGGCGGCACTCACCAACCGCGCGGGCCTCGAATCGCTGTGGACTGCAATGCGTTCGGCAATACGCACGTGGGTGGTTGCGGCCGATGGTTCCAGCATTCAGCCACCTCCCACGGTCTCCCAATACCGACCTTCAAGAATACTCCCGCAGCTACCAGCGGTCGGAGGGATCGCTCTTTCCGATCGCAAACCAGAGGATGGGACCGAAGATCGGGAAGACGAGCACGATGATGGCCCAGGGAAGCTTCTCGCCATTGGGCTTGACCGGGTCTTTGATGATGGAAATGATGGTGACGACAGTAAGAACCAGCACCAGTAGAGAAAGAATTCGAATCATGACCGCCCCGGGAAGTGTTTGACAATACCTTCCTGGATAGTACTGGCCAGCAACGCCCCTTCGCGATCGAAAAAACGCCCGGCCCCCGTTCCCCGGCCCGCCGAGGCAACCGGCGACTCGGTTGCGTAGAGCACCCAGTCATCGAAGCGCACCGGGCGATGAAACCAGACGCTGTGGTTGATGGTGGCGGCGAAAATCCGGTCGTAACCCCACGACAGGCCATGGGTGGTGATGATCGAATCCAGCACCGTGGTGTCCGATGCGTAAACCAGTGCCGCGCTGTGCAGAACCGGATCGTCGGGCAGTGCGGAGTGGGTCTTCATCCACACCCTATTATGTTCCAGCCGTTCGGATTTCGCCTTGAGAACCCAGGCCGGATCGTTGTCGTAGCGCCATTCGATGGGTTTGAGGGCGGCCACGAACATCGGCACGGTCTCCTCGTAGCCGACCAGGTGCTCGTCGATGGTCGGCAGCGTTTCAGGATCGGCCACCGTCGGCGGTTTCACCGCATGTTCCAGCCCGGGTGAATCCTTCAGGTACGACACCAACGCGGAGGACAGCAACAGGTCACCCTGGACTGCGTCGACGCGGCGATTGGCGAAATTGCGCTCGTCCCGCAATCGCAGGACCCGGAACTCGATGTCTTGCTCGGGGTCGCCACCGTTGATGAAATGGGTGGAGACGGCCGCCAGCGAGAGCTTCTCGGACACGGTGCGCCCCGAGGCAACCACGGACTGTGCCATCAGCTGACCGCCGAAGGTCCGGGGCGGATTGACCGTCGGGTGACCGCCGATGAACAGGTCGGTCTCGGGGTTCTTCAGCTCCAGCAGCGCGAGTAGCTGTGCGAAATCAGGTGCGTTGCTGATGCTCGATCCTCGTCTCTAGTGGTCGTCCTCGCCGATCCGGTGTACGTGGATCAGATTGGTCGAGCCTACTGTCCCGGGTGGAGCGCCCGCGACGATCACCACCAGATCTCCCCGTTGATAGCGCTCCATAGCCAGCAACGCCGTATCCACTTGTTGGATCATGCCGTCGGTGGTGTCCATGACCGGGACGATGAAGGTTTCAGTTCCCCAGGTCAGCGCCAACTGGCTACGTACCTCGGGCAGCGGGGTGAAGGCCAGCACCGGCAGTGGAGTGTGCAACCGGGCCAGCCGTCGCACCGTGTCGCCCGACTGTGTGAACGCCACCAGGGCCTTGGCGTTGAGCCGTTCGCCGATATCGCGCGCCGCATACGAGATGACACCGCGTTTGGTTCGCGGCACGTGGGTCAGCGGCGGCGCGCTCACCGAATGGCTCTCGACCGCGGACACGATGCGGGCCATTGTCCGCACGGCCTCCATGGGGTACTTGCCCACCGAGGTCTCCCCCGACAACATCACGGCATCTGCCCCGTCCAGGACCGCGTTGGCGACATCCGAAGCCTCGGCGCGCGTCGGGCGTGAGTTTTCGATCATCGACTCGAGCATCTGAGTCGCCACGATGACCGGACGCGCGTTCTCACGCGCGATCTGGATAGCGCGCTTCTGCACAATCGGCACATCTTCGAGCGGAAGTTCGACCCCCAGATCGCCGCGAGCGACCATGATCGCGTCGAATGCGAGCACGATCGCCTCAAGGTTGGCGACCGCCTCGGGCTTCTCGAGCTTGGCGATCACCGGCACCCGACGTCCGACGCGGTCCATGATGGCGTGCACCAGTTCCACATCGCCGGGCGACCGCACAAACGACAGTGCGATGAGGTCCACCCCGAGGCGCAGTGCGAACTCGAGATCCGCGATGTCCTTTTCGGACAGGGCCGGCACCGAGACATTCATCCCCGGAAGGGAGAGCCCCTTGTTGTTGCTGACCGGACCTCCCTCGGTGACCCGGCAGACCACGTCGTTGCCTTCGATCGCCTCGACGGTCAAGCCGACCTTGCCGTCGTCCACCAGAAGCCTGTCGCCCACGGCAGCATCGTTAGCCAACTGCTTGTATGTGGTCGACACCCGGTCCGGGGTTCCCACGACATCCTCGACGGTGATCCTGACCTGTTCGCCTGTCGCCCAATGGGTGGCCCCGGTGGCGAACCGGCCCAGCCGGATCTTGGGACCCTGCAGGTCCGCGAGCACGCCGACCGCGCGCCCGGTCTCGTCGGATGCCTTACGCACCCAGCGATAGTTCTGCTCATGGTCGGCGTGCTCGCCGTGGCTGAAGTTGAGTCGCGCGACGTCCATCCCGGATTCGACAAGCTCACGTACAAGCTCGGCGGAACCGGTCGCAGGACCAAGGGTACAAACAATCTTTCCGCGTCTCGTCACGACTTTTGAGCATAGTCGTGCTGATACCTACTCACGAGTCAGCGCGGACACGATTCACCAAGCGGTTACCTTCACCGGTTTGCGTTGTCAGGAGGCCAATTTCAGACCGATGATGCCGGCAACGATCAACCCCAGGCTCAATAGCCGCCAGGCGTTGGCCGAATCGCCGAACAGCACGATGCCCAGGATTGCGGTACCGACAGCACCAACACCCACCCAGATCGCGTAGGCGGTGCCGACCGGCAAGCTTTTCATCGCAATGCCCAGCATCGCGATGCTGATGATCATCGATCCGACAGTGCCGACGGTCGGCCACAGCCGAGTGAATCCCTCGGTGTATTTCAGGCCGATGGCCCAGCCCACCTCGAGCAGACCCGCAAGAAGAAGGACCAGCCAAACCATGAGAGATACCTCCACATTTCGGTGAGGCCGTCCCCTGGCGAAGAATTACCGGGTCGTCCCGGTCATCTTCATTCTCTCACATGTCAATCGCGAAGCTGCCGACCCGCTTTATCGCTGACCTTGCCGCCGAAGATCAGGACCGCATCGACGACCGCCCAGATGACAGCGACGATTCCGAACGTCACCAGGCCGATCAGCAGCTGGACAACGCCGAGCAGCGTCTGTCCCAGATAGATCCGACCGAAGCCCAGAAATCCGACCAGGCCCAACAGTTGCAGCAGGCCGGCGATCAGCTTCGACTTATCTGAGTACGGTGCCCCGGTGGCCGGGTCACGCCCGTACGGTGCGGCGGGGTCCACATATGGGGGTGGATACGGGACGCCTGGCGATGGCGGCACCGGCGGAGGTGTTCCGAAAGGAGGCGGCGTGCTCTCGGTCATTTCTCCACAATGCCAGAATTCTCACCGGTCTCGTCGGCCGATTCCTCAGCGGGGTCGTCCACCGGGGGTTTCGTGACGTCTTCCTCCCCCGCGTCCGCGACATCACTAGAGTCCGCGGGTTCCTGAGCGGCAGCCTCACCGTCCGCGCTCGCGGCCTCTTCGGTCTGCGCTGGGGTACCACCCAGGGTCGCCGGATCCTCACGTCCCTTGGGGGCCAGCAGAATGTAGGCGATCGCACCGAGGAACACCAGTGTCGAAGTGAAGGAGTTGACGCGAATTCCACCAAACTGTGTGGCCGGGTCCACCCGCATCAATTCGACCCAGAAGCGCCCCACGCAGTACGCCGCGACGTACATCGCGAACAGGCGTCCATGCCCGATCTTGAAGCGTCGATCGACGAAGATCAACAGCGCGAAAACAAGGACGTTCCATAACAATTCGTAGAGAAAGGTCGGGTGGACGACCTGTGCGACCTCTCCGGTGGACACACCGTTGAGATTGAGAACGTCTACCGTGCCGTCGGCCGAGCGCCGGTAGAACAGCTCTAGCCCCCACGGCAGCGTAGTGGGACCACCGGTGAGTTCCTGATTGAAGTAGTTGCCCAACCGGCCGATCGCCTGCGCCAGCACGATGCCGGGAGCGATCGCGTCGCCGAAGGCGGGCAACGAAATACCTCGCCGGCGGCACGCGATCCAGGCGCCGACACCACCGAGGGCGACGGCTCCCCAGATACCGAGGCCGCCTTCCCAGACCGCGATCGCCTTGCCCAGCCCCTTGCCGTGCGGGCCGAAGTACGTCTGCCAGTCGGTCATCACGTGGTAAAGACGTCCACCGACCAGTCCGAACGGCACCGCCCACAACGCGATGTCATAGATGACACCGCGCTCGCCGCCGCGCTGCTCCCATCGACGATCGCCGATGACCAGCGCGACGATGATGCCCGCGATGATGCACAGTGCGTAGGCGCGGATCGGGATGGGCCCCAGATGCCAAACCCCTTGGGGCGGGCTGGGGATATATGCCAGATTCACGACTGTCACGGTGTTGTCCCTGCTTTTCCTGTCATCCCTGGGCTTAGGCCCTTCGGACTCCGGTCGCCAACTCTTCAGTCAGGCTACGCACGGCGGTCGCACCTTGGGGGGCGGCCGCCACCAGCGCCGAGCCCACGATGACGCCGTCGGCATATGCGGCGATCTCGGCTGCCTGAGCACCGGATCGCACGCCAAGACCGACCCCCACCGGGATATCGGAGACCTCGCGAACCCTGCTCACCAGCGCGGGAGCGGCATTCGACACCGCGTCGCGAGCGCCAGTGACACCCATGGTGGACGCCGCGTACACGAAGCCCCGGCATGCGCCGATCGTCTTTTCGAGTCTCTCCGGCGTGGATGAGGGCGCGACCAGGAAGATGCGATCGAGGTCATGAGCATCGGAGGCCGCGATCCAGTCGTCGGCCTCGTCGGGGATCAGATCGGGGGTGATGATTCCGAGGCCTCCAGCCGCGGCGAGGTCACGTGAGAACGCGTCAACTCCATACCGCAGCACCGGATTCCAGTACGACATCACGACGGCCTGTCCGCCGGCATCGGTGATGGCGCGGACCGTCGTGAAAACGTCAGCCACCCGAATCCCGTTACTCAGCGCGGTTTCCGCCGCCGCGGCGATCATCGGGCCGTCCATCATCGGATCCGAGTAGGCGATTCCGACTTCGATGATGTCGCACCCGCCCTGCACCAGCGTGGTCATCAGTTCGATCGAGGTGTCCAGGTCCGGATACCCGTTGGGCAGATAACCGATCAGCGCGGCACGCCCCTCGGCGCGGCACTTGTCGAAGACCTCGGTCAGGCGGCCTGACTGCGTCATGCCCCGGCCCCGTTCTGATCCGCGTCGTTCTTGTCCAAGAGGTCGAACCACTTGGCCGCGGTCTCGACGTCCTTGTCGCCACGTCCGGACAGGTTGACCACGATCACCGCGCCTTCGCCCAGCTCCGTTCCGAGCTTGAGTGCGCCCGCGACGGCGTGTGCCGATTCGATGGCCGGGATGATGCCCTCGGCGCGAGAAAGCAGCAGGAAGGCGTCCATGGCCTCGCTGTCGGTCACCGGGCGGTAATCGGCGCGCCCGGTCTCACGCAGCCAGGCATGCTCGGGGCCCACTCCGGGGTAATCCAAACCCGCTGAGATTGAATGAGACTCGATAGTTTGACCATCTTCGTCCTGCAACAGATACGAGTAGGAGCCCTGGAAAGCCCCGGGCGTGCCACCGGTGAATGTGGCGGCGTGCCTTCCGGTTTCGACACCGTCGCCGGCGGCTTCGTACCCGACCAGCCGCACCTGTGGATCGTCGATGAACGCGTGGAAAATACCGATCGCGTTCGAGCCGCCGCCGACACAGGCCACCACCGCATCTGGCAATCTGCCGACCTGGTCCTGTACCTGAGCCCGCGCTTCCATGCCGATGATGCGCTGAAAATCGCGAACCATCACCGGGAAGGGATGTGGGCCGGCAGCGGTACCGAAGCAGTAGTAGGTGTTGTGCGCGTTGGTCACCCAGTCGCGCATGGCGTCGTTGATCGCGTCCTTGAGGGTCTTCGATCCCGATTCCACGGACACCACGGTCGATCCCAACAACCGCATTCGCGCGACATTGAGTGCCTGGCGTGCGGTATCGACGGCGCCCATGTAGATGACGCACTCGAGCCCCAGAAGTGCACACGCGGTGGCAGTGGCGACTCCGTGCTGTCCCGCGCCGGTCTCCGCGATGACGCGTGTCTTGCCCATCCTCTTGGCCAGAAGGACCTGGCCAAGAACGTTGTTGATCTTGTGGGAACCGGTGTGGTTAAGGTCTTCTCGCTTGAGCAGCAGACGTGCACCGCCCGCGTGGGCACTGAGGCGCTCGGCCTCGTACAGCGGCGAGGGCCGGCCCACATAGTGCGTCTGCAACCGGTCGAGCTCGTCGAGGAAGGACCGGTCGGACCTGACCTTCTCGTACGCGGCGGTCACTTCTTCGATGACGGCCATCAGAGCCTCGGCCACATATCGGCCGCCGTAGGGACCAAAGTGCCCGCGGCCATCGGGATCATGCGCGGTTGGCTCGGCAATCGCAGCACTCATCTGCGGCAGGCCGGTGTTCTTCATAATTGTCTAGCGAGCCGGTTTGGGGCAGGACGGATGCGTGCCCGCGGTCACCAAATCGGCGACGGCTCCGCGCGGATCGCCACTGGTAACCAATCCCTCACCGACCAGTACGGCGTCGGCACCTGCACCGGCATACGCCAGCAGGTCGGCCGTCCCGCGAATGCCGGACTCGGCGATGCGGATGATGCCGCTGGGCAGCCCCGGCGCAATACGCGAGAAGCAATCGCGGTCGATTTCAAGAGTTTTCAGGTCGCGGGCATTGACACCGATAACGGATGCGCCGGCGGACAGCGCACGATCTGCTTCTTCCTCGGTGTGTACTTCCACCAGCGCGGTCATCCCGAGCGACTCGGTGCGGTCGAGCAGCGAGACGAGTGCGGTCTGTTCCAGCGCCGCAACGATCAGCAGGATCAGGTCGGCGCCATGTGCCCGCGCCTCGTGGATCTGGTACGGACTGATGACAAAGTCTTTGCGCAACACGGGAACTGATACGGCGGCGCGCACCGAGTCCAGATCGTCGAGACTTCCGTGGAATCGCCGGCCCTCGGTGAGCACGCTGATAATCCGTGCTCCCCCATCCTCGTAAGCCTTGGCAAGCTCTGCGGGATCGCTGATATCGGCCAGTGCACCACGCGATGGGCTGGCCCGCTTCACCTCGGCGATCACGGCGATTCCCGGCTCGCGCAGCGCGGCCATGACATCGAGTGGCTTGGGTGCTGCTTTGGCGGCCGCCTTCACGGTGGCCAGATCAACAACGGCTTCGCGAGCCGCGACATCAGCGCGCACGCCATCGAGGATCGAATCGAGTACGGTTCCCGAACTCATGACCTCGATGATTCCCTTCTTGCGACGCCCCCGCGCCTACACGCTCGAACTTCACAGAAGGGTAGCCGTTCGAGGCTCACACAAGAAAACCGGGTCAGGTAGGGCCCGACGAACGCTCGGGCGGACCGACGGTGGGGTCCTGTCCATCGTCCAGGCTGTCCCACATCACCCGCTCGCTCTGCGTCTTTTCTCCCAGATCCGCACTGTCTGAGCGTCGCGCGGCCGGAGTCTGATACTTGGTGTCCACGACACCCCGTGCGGCCCGCAGAAGCGTAATGGCGGCCAATACGACCACCACCGCGGCCACCACGGCGGTGGTGGCTCCACCGGAGAGCCGGTCGGCGCCGATCAGGGTGGACACCGGGACGTTCTTGACGTCCGCGGCGCGGGGCCCGACATCACGAACGGCCCATAGGCTGACCCCCAGATAGGCCGCGCCCGCTCCGATCACCGCGACGAGAACCGCCAGGATCCGCAGGGCCCATCCGCGGATGGCCAGAGTCGCGATCGCCGCCGCCACCAAGGCGACCGCCAACGGAACCAAGGCCGCCGACCAGTCGGCGCCGGAAACCAGAATCGTTCGCGGCTCACCCAAACCGTCGAAGGAACGCAGGCGCACCCACGTGAACTTTGAGGCTCCCCACAGTCCACCCGCTGCGATCAGGAGCAATCCGGCGCCGGTGACCAGCCGCTTGCGGCCCGACTGCGGCGGAGCCGGATTAGACATCCGCGGCGCCCGTGAGGGTTTCGGCAGCGGCGATCGCATTGAGCACCGCGGTGGCCTTGTTCCTGGCCTCGTTGTACTCGTACTCGCCCGTGGAGTCGGCGACCACACCCCCACCGGCTTGCACGTAGGCACGCCCGTCTTTGAACAGCGCGGTTCGGATCGCGATGGCGAAATCGGCGTTTCCGGCGAAGTCCAGGTATCCCAGCACCCCCCCGTACAGTCCGCGACGAGTCAGCTCGACTTCCTCGATGAGTTCCATGGCGCGTACCTTCGGCGCCCCCGACAGCGTTCCCGCGGGGAAACATGCGGTGATGGCGTCAAGCGCTGTCTTACCGTCCGCCAGCGATCCCGACACTGTCGAGACCAAGTGCATGACGTGGCTGTAGCGCTCGATATGGCTGTAATCGCTGACCCGCACCGTGCCGGGCGTACACACGCGTCCGAGATCGTTGCGGCCCAAATCAACCAGCATGAGGTGTTCGGAGAGCTCCTTCTCGTCGGCAAGTAGATCCTTGGCGAGCAAGGTGTCTTCCTCATCGGTGGCGCCCCGCCAGCGCGTTCCTGCGATCGGGTGGGTGGTGGCCACTCCGTCCTTGACGGTGACGAGCGCCTCCGGACTCGATCCCACGATCGAAAAAGCTGTCCCGCCATCGGCATCCGGCGCATGCAGTAAATACATGTACGGGCTCGGGTTGGTGACCCGCAGGATGCGGTACACCTCCAGCGGGTCGACATCGGTCTCCATTTCGAAGCGCATGCTCGGCACCACCTGAAATGCCTCGCCGGCTTCGATCTCGCCGACGAGTTTGTCGACGATCGCGCTGTATTCCTCCACCGTGCGCTGGCTGCGATACGCCGGTGCCGGGCGGTCGAAATGGGCAACAGTCGAGGGCAACGGTTGCCCCAGCGCCGCCGTCATCACGTCGAGTCGCGCGACCGCGCCGTCATAGGCCTCGGCCACACGCTCCGGGGTGTCATCCCAGTTCACCGCGTTGGCGATGAGCGTGATGGTGCCTTCGTGGTGATCGACGGCCGCCATATCGGTGGCGAGCAGGAGCAGCAGATCCGGCAGCCCCAGATCATCGACTGTCTGCTCTGGAAGGCGCTCCAGCCGCCGGACGATGTCATAGGACAGGAAACCAACCATGCCGCCGGACAGTGGCGGGAGGTCCGACAGCGCCTCGCCTGCCAGCAGGTCCATCGTGGCCCGCAATGCATCGAGCGGATCGCCCCCGCCGGGCGCCCCCTCCGGGGCGGCTCCGAGCCAGGCGGCATGGCCGTCGCGCACCGTCAGGGCAGAGGGCGATCCCGCGCCGATGAAGGACCAGCGCGACCACGACCGCCCATTCTCCGCCGATTCAAGCAGAAAGGTGCCGGGCCGGTTGGCGCCCAGCTTGCGGTAGGCGGAGAGCGGTGTCTCGCTGTCTGCCAACACTTTTCGGGTCACCGGCACCACCCGATGCACCGCCGCCAGGGCGTTGAACTCTTCCCTGGTCGTGGTCGCGGCGCCACTGACGGTGCTATGCATACGTGCCATTCTCCCAGACCCCCGCCAACGGATTCGGCCATGCCACCAGCGTCAGCGGTGCGAACCTAACCCTCGTATGCCTTGAGGGTCGCGACGAGTCGCTCCAGGCCCGCGACGACCGAGGCGCGCTCGTCCCCGAGTCCGGCCAGGGCCTCGGCCTCGATACGCAGCCTCTCGGGGAACAATTCGTCCACGACCGACCGCCCGCTGTCAGTCATGCTGATGATTGCGGCACGGCGGTCGTTGGCGTTGGCTTCCCGGCGTACGTATCCACGCTCCTCCAGCTTGCGCAGCATTCTGCTCACCCAGGCTTGCGATACACCGAGCTCTTCTGCGACATGGCGCGCGATCACCGGACCCTTGCGGTGCCGGAGCACCACCAGAACGTCGTGCTCGGGCTCGGCGATGGCCGCGGTCGCATAGAGAGGCTCGAGCAACCGGGCGAGCAATCCCGACGCGCGCTTCAGAGAGCCGATGACCTCCATCGGCGATGTGTCGAGCTCCGGCCTGTTCAGCGTCCAGTCACGGGTGGTGATCGAACTCTCGTGGACAGCCATCATGCCTCTCGGTCCAGGTGTGCCAGATAAACGCGGATCGGGCCCAGGCTATCGAAATCGGGGCGTCACCATCGGCGAGCTCGGCAACATGCGCCCGTGATGCGGCGATTTTATTCCTCAATGACTCGCACCAGCTGCTGAGACAAGGATCTCATCGGCGAGATCCACACCTAATACATAACTTGTATAGTATCTGTCACGCATGAGCGCGTTCCCCCACTCTCACCATCCGTCACATGGCCGGGACGAATCGAGCGCGAGGCTCATCGGCCGTCACTCGTGACGACCACGTTCCACACCGCTCGGCAGGCAATGAGGCAGGCCGATGCCCCCGGATGTTGCGGGTCCCCGCTGGTCTTGATCCTCGAAAGGTGCAGCCATGAGCATTTCCAGAAGCCGTCGTGTGGTCAGCAAGATCTGGTTACCCGCAGTAGCGATCGTCATACTTCTTGTCGCCGGGTTGGCCATCAAGTTCGCGCACGGGGTCTTCGGATCGCAGGACCGAACACACAGCCCCGGGGGCAATTTCGCCGTTGTCCAGTTCAATCCCAAGAACATCGTTTACGAGGTGTACGGCGATTACGGCGGCTGGGCGCGGGTGAGCTATTGGGATACCGACAACAGACCCGTCGATATCGAACTCACCGGACTGCCCTGGACACACACCGAAACAACCGTCTTGACGACCGCGACCGGAGACATCACAGCGCAGGTCGCCGGGCGAAACGTGGGCTGCCGCATCACCGTTGACGGATTGGTGCGCTCGGAACACACCGCGACCGGTGAGCACGCTGGTGTCTGGTGCCAGGTGCTTTCCGCATGAGCGCACACTCCGCCCAGAAACCGCGCTTCGCCAAGGCAATTCGCAAGTACTCGATACTGGTCGTGCTCGCGTGGTTGGCGTTCACCATCGTGATCAATACGGTGGTGCCGCAGCTCGAACCGGTAACCGACGCAAATCAGGGTCCGTTGGTGCCGCTCGATGCGCCGTCCTCCAGGGCCTTGATTCACATCGGGGAATCGTTCAAGGAATCCGACAGCAACAGCCTGGCGATGGTCATCCTGGAGGGTGATCACAAGCTGAATGACGACGACCACAAGTTCTACGACGTGCTGGCAAGCAAGCTGGAAAACGACAAAAAGCACGTCCAGTACGTCATGAATCTGTGGGGTCAGGGCACCACTGCCGCGGGTGTGCAGAGTTCCGACGGCCAGGCTGCGTACACGCTCGTGCGCGTCGCAGGTGATCAAGGTTCGACAGTCTCAGACGAATCGATCCGTGCGGTCCGCGAGTTGGTCGCCGAAGTCCAGCCCCCCGATGGGGTCAAGGTCTATGTGTCCGGTTCGGCCCCGTTGTCCACGGACATGCTCCAGGTGGGCAACCAAAGCATGATCCGCCTGATGTACGTGACCATCGTCATCATCACGGTGATGTTGCTCATCGTCTATCGTTCTGTCGCAACGGCTTTGCTGACGCTACTGATCGTGATGGTGGAACTGTCGTGCGGGCGAGGCGTTGTCGCTTTCCTCGCCTATCACAAGCTGATCGGCATCTCTGTGTTCGCGTCGAACATCCTGGTGTCGTTGATTCTGGGTGCCGGAACCGACTATGCAATCTTCCTGATCGGTAGATACCAGGAGGCGCGTCACGCCGGCGAGGATCGGGAGACCGCGTACTACTCCGCGGTCAGAGGCGTCTCCCACGTCATCCTGGGCTCGGGCCTGGCGATTGCCGGCGCGACGTTCTGCCTGCAATTCACCCGCCTCAATTACTTCAACACGATGGGCCTGCCGTGTGCGGCCGCGACTCTCGTGGCGGTCGCGGCATCCCTTACCTTCGGGCCCGCGGTGCTGGCACTCGGCAGCCGCTTCGGGGTATTCGAACCCAAAGTCAAGGCCAGCGCCGGCATTTGGCGCAAGGTGGGTACCGTCACCGTGCGGTGGCCCGGACGTATTCTCGTCGTGAGCAGTGTCGTGGTGATGATCGGTTCGATCACGCTTCCGTCGTATCGGCCCAACTACAACGACCGCATCTACATAGCCGACGACGTGCCGGCGAACCAGGGATATGCGGCCGCCGACCGGCATTTCCCGGTGAGCAAGCTCAACAGCGACATGCTCATGATCGAATCCGACCACGACATGCGCAATTCGACGGACATGATCGCCTTGGACAAGGTGGCGCGCGAGGTGTTCCACACGCCGGGCGTCGCGATGATCCAGAGTGTCACCAGGCCATTGGGCACACCACTGGAGCATTCGTCCTTCACCTACACGATGGGGACGATGGGAACCAAGATCAACGAGCTGATCCCGTTCCTTACCGATCTCACCGACCGGTTCACCCAGATGGCCGATATCACCGATCGCATGGCCGCCCTGATGCGCCAGCAGCAGGACCTGACTGGGCAGCAGGCCAATTCGGCGCATATCTCGCTCAAGGGCGCACAGGAGTTGAAGGACGTCACCGTCAATATGCGGGACACCCTGGCCAACTTCGACGACCAGTTCAGGCCGCTGCGGAACTACTTCTACTGGGAACCGCATTGCGCCGACATCCCGATGTGCTGGGCGATGAGATCGCTGTTCGACATGACCGACCAGGTCGATTCGATGACCGACGCGGTCGATGACAGCCTCAAAGCCGCGATGATCCAGGACGCCGTCACGCCACAGCTGGTCCAGGTCATCGGCAAGAGTGCCGCCGAACTGGACAACATGCGCAAAGTGGTGCTGACCGAGCAGAGCACCATGCGGCCGATGCTGACTCAGCTGAACGAGCTGGGCCGCCAGATGATGGATCTCGGGCACGCCTTCGACAGTTCCAAGAACGACGAGTTCTTCTACCTGCCGCCCGAAGCCTTCGACAATCCGTACTTCCAGATCGATCTGAAGTACTTCGTGTCACCGGACGGGAAGTCCGCGCGCTACATGATCTATCACGACGGTGAAGCGCTCAGCGAGGAAGGCATCGACCACGCTCAGGCTTACCTGCCGGCAGCCAAGGAAGCGCTGAAGGGAACGACGCTGGCCGGTTCGCGGGTTTATCTGGGGGGTGCGGCCGCAACGTACTGGGATATCCAGGACGCCACCAAGACCGACCTCCTGATCGCGGCGATCGCGGCATTCGCGCTGATCTTCCTGGTGATGCTGTTGATCACCCGCAGTGTGGTGGCGGCACTGGTCATCATCGGCACGGTCGCGTTCTCGTACTCGGGCGCCTTCGGCCTTTCGGTTCTGGTCTGGCAGCACTTCCTGGGCATACCGCTGAGCTGGTTGAACCTGCCCATCACCTTCATCATCCTGGTGGCCGTGGGATCGGACTACAACCTGCTACTCATCGCCCGCTATCTGGAGGAAAGCAAAGCCGGGCTGAATACAGGTTTGATCAGAGCGGTGGCCAACTCGGGCAAGGTGGTCACCACCGCGGGCATCGTGTTCGCGACGACGATGATGGCCATGCTCTCCAGCGACCTGTTGTCGGTCGGCCAGCTGGGGTCCATTATCGGGCTTGGCCTGCTGCTGGACACGCTCATCGTGCGATCGTTCATCACTCCCGCGATCGCCCGGCTTCTCGGTCCGCTGTTCTGGTGGCCGCGCATCATCCGTTCGCGTCCAGCACCTGCCCAGTACAGGGGAACGACTGTTGCCACTCATTGACCTGGCTCGCCGATACACGTTCCAGCTAATCTCCCACACCACACCACCGGGCAGGAACACCGTCACATTCTTCGATGGCATGCCGCACCTCATCACGTCGAAGGCATCCAGACCGTTCGACGGTATCGAACATACATTCGATACGTCAACGCCTTTAGCCTGAGGCGGTGGCCGATGAATGCTTGTTCTGCGGAATCGTCTCCGGTGTAGTTCCTGGTGTGCGGGTGGCAGAGGATGCCGACACATACGCCTTCATGGATATCAATCCGGGTTCGGACGGCCATCTGCTGGTCGTTCCGAAGCGGCACAGCAAGGACCTCCTCGAGATCCCGGCCGAGGATCTGAGTGCCGTCGCGGTGGCGGCCCAGCGGATAGCGAAAGCGGTCGTTTCCGAGCTCGGCGCCGATGGGGTGAATCTGCTGAATTGCTGCGGCGCCCACGCATGGCAGACGGAGTTCCACTTCCATCTGCACGTGATTCCACGATATGTCGACAAGTCCAAAGACCGGCTCGGTCTGCCGTGGGCACCGGGCATACGCGGTGACGCCTTGACCATCTCCGCCCTGGGAAACCGGCTGTCCAACGCGCTGGCGTAGCGTTCGAGTCATGAAACCTGGTGATCGCGTCGCCGACTTCGAACTTCCGGACCAGACCGGCACACCCCGCAGCCTCTCGGCGCTCCTGGCCGACGGGCCCGTCGTGCTGTTCTTCTATCCCGCTGCCAATACCCCCGGCTGCACCGCCGAGGCGTGCCACTTCCGCGATCTGGCAAGCGAATTCAAGGAAGTCGGCGCCTCGCGCGTCGGCATCAGCGTCGACTCGGTAGACAAGCAGGCCGACTTCGCCGATAAGCGCAAGTTCGACTACCCGTTGCTCTCGGACACCGGCGGCAAGGTCTCGTCAGCGTTCGGGGTCAAGCGCGGTCTGTTGGGCAAGCTGGCTCCGGTCAAGCGGACCACGTTCATCATCGGCACCGACAAGACGATCCTCGAAGTCTTCGCGAGCGAACTCAACATGAACGCGCACGCCGACAAGGCTTTAGAGTTCCTCCGCGCCCGCAAGTAACACGTCGGCGTCAAAGCAACTGTGCGCGCCGGTGTGGCACGCCGGCCCGGTCTGGTCGACTTCCAGCACCAGCGTGTCACCGTCGCAGTCGAGCCGCACCGCGTGCACGTACTGGGTGTGGCCGGATGTCTCGCCCTTGACCCATAGACGCTGCCGGGATCGCGAGAAGTATGTCCCGCGTCGGGTCGCCAGGGTCTGCGCCAACGCCTCGTCGTTCATCCAGGCCACCATCAACACCGTGCCGGTGCCGCGCTCTTGCACCACCGCGGTGATCAGGCCGGCCGCGTCGCGCTTGAGGCGGCCGGCAATCCCGGGATCCAGCTCGCTCATCGCACCGTGATCCCTTCCGCGGCCATCGCCGCCTTCACCTCGGCGATGGTCAGTTCCCGAAAGTGGAAGACACTGGCGGCCAGCACCGCGTCGGCGCCGGCCTTGACCGCGGGTGAGAAGTGCTCAACAGCACCGGCTCCGCCACTGGCGATCACGGGTACGTCAACCGCTGTACGCGCGGCGGCGATCATCGGAAGATCGAACCCCGCCTTGGTGCCGTCCGCATCCATGGAATTGAGCAGGATCTCCCCCACACCCAATTCGGCTCCCCGCCTGGTCCATTCGATGGCATCGATCCCGGTGCCCTTGCGGCCACCATGGGTCGTGACCTCCCACCCGGACGGTGTCGGCGCGTCACCCTCACGGACCCGGCGCGCATCCACGCTCAGCACGATGCACTGTGAGCCGAACCGCTGTGCCAGCTCGGCCAACAACTCCGGACGTGCGATCGCCGCCGTATTGACGCTGACCTTGTCCGCGCCCGCTCGCAGCAGCACATTGACGTCTTCCACCGATCGCACACCGCCGCCCACCGTCAACGGAATAAACACCTGCTCGGCCGTGCGTCGCACCACATCCAACATGGTTGCCCGACCCGCCGACGAGGCCGTGACATCGAGAAAGGTCAGTTCATCGACGCCCTCGGCGTCGTATGCGGCCGCGAGCTCGACCGGATCGCCTGCGTCACGGAGGTTTTCGAAGTTAACACCCTTGACCACACGACCATCGTCGACGTCAAGGCAGGCGATGACACGGGTAGCAACACTCATCGGTAGTCCTCCGGATCCCCGACCTCAGCCAGCACTTCCAGGATCTGTTCGTGCACACCGGGCGCGGCCACCAGCACCGATGGCGATTCGGGGGTCCAAAGATTGCCGCGCAGATCCGTCGCGTGACCGCCCGCGGCCTCAACCAGTGCGATACCTGCGGCGTGATCCCACACGTGCGCACCGAAACTCACTGCGCCGCCGAGTATCCCGCCTGCCGTGAACGCCAGATCGATACCGGTGCTGCCGTGCATCCGCAGGCGCGAGGTGATGCGGCTCAGCTTCTCCACCACTGCCAGGCGGTAGCGACCCGGTATCCGCCCCTTCCAGTCGACGTTGAACGTGCCCAGGCCCACCGCAACATCCGCGAGATCGGCACGTGGCAAGGGCGGCATCGCAACACCGTTGCGGACCAATGGACCACCTGCGACACCGGTGTACCTGTCCCCCATGAACGGCAGCCAGGTCAATCCGGCGACTGGCACCCCATCGGAGAGCAGTCCCAGCAGAATCGCAGCCATCGGAGAACCCGCCGCGTAGTTGACGGTTCCGTCAATGGGATCCACCACCCAAACCAGACCAGAATCCACTGCCGGACCACCGAATTCCTCGCCGTGCACACCGATTCCGGTGCGGTCGGTAAGCGCCTCCACCACCATCCGCTCGATGGCCAAGTCCTCTTCGGTGGCGAAGTCCTTACCACCCTTGAACACGACACCATCGGCACCGTGCCCGGCCACGAAGCGCTGCGCCGCCACGTCCAGAATCAAGGACGCCTCGGCTACTAGCGCATTCAGATCAGGCATGTCAGGAGACGGCAGCCAGTGCATCCGGCAGGGTGAAACGGCCCGCGTAGAGGGCCTTTCCGACGATCGCGCCCTCGATACCCGCCCCGGTCAGCTCCGCGATGGCCCGCAAGTCATCCAGGCTCGACACCCCGCCCGAGGCGATCACAGGTGCGTTCGCCACACCTGCGACCTGCGCAAGCAGCTCAAGGTTCGGACCGGTCAGAGTGCCATCCTTCGTCACATCGGTGACGACGTAGCGCGAACACCCCTGACCGCGCAGACGTTCCAGTACCTCCCAGAGATCGCCGCCGTCGCTGACCCAGCCGCGGCCCCGTAGCCGGTGCTCACCGTCCACGACCTGCACGTCAAGCCCTACGGCCACACGCTCGCCGTGGCGCGCGATCGCGGAGGCACACCACTGCGGATCCTCCAGTGCGGCGGTACCGAGATTGACTCGGGCGCAGCCGGTTGCCAGGGCTGCCGTCAAAGACTCGTCATCGCGGATGCCACCCGAGAGCTCTACTTTCACATCGAGCTCGCCTACCACCTGTGCCAGCAGCTCGCGGTTGGAACCACGACCGAAGGCCGCATCCAGGTCCACCAGATGCACCCACTCGGCACCGTCGTTCTGCCACGCCAAAGCCGCATCGCGGGGTGAACCGTAGGTGGTTTCGCTGCCCGCCTTGCCCTGCACGAGGCGCACTGCCTGACCATCGGCGACGTCGACCGCCGGTAATAGAACGAGACTCAAGAGATTCCCTTCACCCAATTGCTCAACAACACGGCCCCCGCATCGCCACTCTTCTCCGGATGGAACTGAGTGGCAGCAAGTGCCCCATTCTCCACTGCCGCGACAAATGGCACGTGATGGGTCGCCCAGGTCACCAGCGGCTTCGCGATCGGTGAGTCGACGGGCGTTTCCAGCTCCCATTTCTGTACGGCGTACGAGTGCACGAAGTAAAAACGCGCGTCGGCGTCCAGACCTGCGAACAGATCCGATTCGGCCGGCGCATCGACGGTGTTCCAGCCCATATGCGGGATCACTGGTGCATCCAGGCGGCTGACCACGCCGGGCCACTGACCGCAGCCCTCGGCGTCGACACCGAATTCGATGCCGTGGCTGAACAGGATCTGCATGCCGACGCAGATGCCCAACACAGGGCGGCCCCCGGACAGCCGCACGTCGATGATCCGCTCACCGTCGATACCGCGCAGTCCCTCCATGCAGGCCGCGAAGGCGCCCACCCCGGGCACGACAAGACCGTCGGCGTTCAGCGCCGCGTTGGCATCGGCGGTCACCGTGACATCGGCACCGACCCGTTCCAGCGCGCGCTGTGCCGATCTCAGATTGCCCGAACCGTAGTCGAGGACAACGACTTTAGGTCCAGCACCGGTCACAGGCTGCCCTTGGTCGACGGCACTCCGGTAACCCGGGGATCGGGTTCCACCGCTTGGCGCAGCGCTCGGGCGACAGCCTTGTACTGCGCCTCGGTGATGTGGTGCGGGTCGCGGCCGTACAGCGTGCGCACATGCAGCGCGATCCGGGCGTTGAGCGCCAGCGACTCGAACACGTGCGCATTGATGACGGTGTGATAGGGAACCGAAGAACCTGCGATTGTGGTGTGCAGCAGGTGATCCGGTTCGCCGGTGTGCACACAGTACGGTCGGCCGGAAACGTCCACCGCTGCGTGGGCCAGGGTTTCGTCCATCGGGATGAAGGCATCACCGAACCGGCGAATTCCCTTCTTGTCACCGAGCGCCTCGGCGAGCGCCTGGCCAAGAGTGATGGCGGTGTCCTCCACAGTGTGGTGCGCCTCGATCTCGGTGTCGCCCTTGGCCGTGATCGTCAGATCGAAACTGGCGTGGGTACCGAGGGCCGTGAGCATGTGGTCGAAGAACGGCACGCCGGTGTCGATGTGCACCTGGCCGGTGCCGTCCAGGTTCAGTTCCACCACAATGTCCGACTCGCGGGTGGCGCGCGCCACGCGTGCCACCCGATTCCACGCCGATGCCGTCATAAGGGCGCACCTTTCTCTAGGTCCGTCGCAGCCAGATTGTCGCTGACCTTCAAGAACACGTCATTCTCGCTCGCCAACCCGATGGTGGCGCGCAGAAATCCCGGAATGCCGACATCGCGGATGAGAACACCCGCGTCGAGATAACGCTGCCAGCTCGCGGCCGAATCGGTGAATCGGCCGAACAGCACGAAGTTCGCGTCACTGGGAATGACCTTGAATCCGCTGGCCGATAACGCTTCCGATACCCGGATACGTTCGGCGACCAACGTCGCAACGCTGCCGAGGGTCTCGGCGCCATGTTTCACCGCGGCACGCGCGGCGGCCTGGGTGAGCACGGAGAGGTGGTACGGCAGTCGCACCAGCAGCAGCGCATCGATGACCGCCGGTGCCGCAGCGAGGTACCCCAGCCGCCCACCGGCGAAGGCGAAGGCCTTACTCATGGTGCGGCTCACGATCAGCTTCGTCGGATACTCGTCGATCAACGTGATTCCGCTTGGCGCTGAAGAGAACTCGCCGTATGCCTCGTCCAGGATCACGATGCCCGGAGCCTCGTCGAGGATCTGCCGCAAGTCCTGCAGCGGAACCGACTGTCCTGTTGGGTTGTTGGGACTCGTCACGAAGATGACATCGGGCTGACGCGCTCGAATCGCGTCGACCGCCGCACCGGCATCGAGCGAGAAGTCTTCCAGGCGCTGGGCCTGCATCCATTCCGTCTGGGTTCCATCGGAGATGATCGGGTGCATCGAGTAAGACGGCGTGAAGCCCAGCGCGCTGCGCCCGGGCCCGCCGAAGGCCTGCAGCAGCTGCTGCAGTATCTCGTTGGAACCGTTTGCCGCCCAGACATTCTCGGCAGCGACGGGCACCCCGGTCTGCCCGGTCAGGTATGCCGCCAGATCCGTGCGCAGGGCCACCGCGTCCCGGTCTGGGTATCGGTGCAATTCCGCGGCCACCTCGCGAACCGACGCGGCGACGTCCTCGATCAGACCGTCCGATGGTTCGTGCGGATTCTCGTTGGTATTCAGCCGTACCGGCACGGTCAACTGCGGTGCGCCGTAAGGATTCTTGCCACGCAGGCTATCCCGCAGCGGCAAGTCTTCCAGCCGGGCCGCACCTCCGATCAGATCGCTCATGATCGCTCGAACCTGCGCCGAACTGCCTCACCGTGCGCAGGCAGATTCTCTGCGTTGGCAAGCGTAATCACTTGCCCGGAAACCTCTTTGAGGGCGGCCTCGGTGTAATCCACGATGTGAATGCCGCGCAGGAAGGTCTGCACGGACAGCCCACTGGAGTGCCGTGCACACCCGGCGGTGGGCAGTACGTGATTGGATCCGGCGCAGTAGTCACCGAGGCTTACCGGCGACCACGGGCCCAGGAAGATCGCACCGGCACTGCGCACACGGGCGGCCACGGGCACGGGATCGGCAGTTTGAATTTCCAGGTGCTCGGCCGCATAGGCATTCACGACCTTGATTCCAGCGCTGAGATCGTCGACGAGCACGATTCCCGACTGGGGGCCGGTCAACGCCGCGGTGACACGTTCGGCATGCACGGTCGTCTCCAGCTGTGCGGCGGTCTCTTTCACCACCGCATCGGCCAGTTTTTCACTCGTGGTGACGAGCACGCTTGCCGCTAACACGTCGTGTTCAGCTTGGCTGATCAGGTCGGCGGCCACATGCACCGGATCTGCCGTCTCGTCGGCGAGGATGGCAATCTCGGTGGGGCCTGCCTCGGCATCGATGCCCACCAGCGACCTGCACAACCGCTTGGCCGCGGTCACGTAGATATTGCCGGGCCCGGTAATCATGTCGACCGGAGCAAGTTCGCCGCCATCGGTGTCGACGCCGCCATGGGCCAGTAGCGCGATACCCTGCGCACCGCCGACCGCCCAGATCTCCTCAACTCCAAGCAACTGCGCCGCCGCGAGAATCGTCGGGTGGGGCAGCCCGCCGAACTGCGCCTGCGGCGGTGAAGCGATGACGAGGGAACCGACTCCGGCCGTCTGCGCCGGCACGACATTCATCACGACGCTCGACGGGTACACGGCGTTACCGCCGGGAACGTACAAGCCGACGCGTTCCACGGGCACCCATCGCTCGGTCACGGTGGCACCATCGGCGACGGTGGTCACCGTGTCCTGGCGGCGCTGATCGGCGTGCACCGCCCGCGCGCGCAGGATGGCCACCTCGAGTGCGTCGCGCACCGCGGGGTCCAGTTCGGCGAGGGCGCGCTCCCGCTCGGCCGCGGGCACGCGAACGGTCTCGGGGCGGACACCATCGAACTCGGCGCAGTACTGAAGTGCCGCCTCGGCGCCGCGGTCTCGGACCGCTTCGACGACCGGCCGCACCGTCGGGAGCACGGCGTCGACGTCGGTCCCGCCCCGCGGGAGGGCAGAGCGCAGATGGGACGGGGACAGGCTTGCACCACGCATGTCGATACGGCGAAGCAGCGTCGTGCCGCCTGCACCAAGAGCATCTGCTGGGGTGGGTCCGTCGATCACATCCGCCATTCTCCCAGAGCTGCTCAACACCATTTACCACGCAGTCACCGGTTGTGTGTGACGCACGTCTAACTAGACTCGTCCACGAAAAGCCGCACCGACCCACAACGATCGGATCATCGATGTCAGCAAACCATCAGCCCGGCGTGCCCATGCTTCTGCCTGACTGGCTTGAGCGAGCTCAGATCAAGTTCATTAACCCGATCATGGCCCCTATCGCACGCTTTCTGCCTTCATTCGCCACCGTTACGCACTTCGGCCGCACCTCGGGCGCCAAGTACGAAACCACTGTGAATGCATTCCGCAAAGGCAATGTCCTCTCCATCGGACTGATTCACGGCAAGACCAACTGGACGAAGAACGTGATCGCCGCCGGCGGTGCCGACATCACGCTCTTCCGCGGTAAGCAGATTCATGTGATCAACCCGCGCATCGTGGAGCAAGGCCAAGGGGATCCGGGACTGACCCGGGCGACCCGCCAGGTGAACAAGCGCGCGGGAGTGTTCGTCGCCGATATCGCCCAGTAGATATTCATCAGCTGTTGAATTTCTGGGCGAGTCGTGCCCATACTGAGGCGTGTCTGATTTCGAACAGCTGGTCCGCGACCGGTCCTCGATCCGTGATTTCTTGTCGACACCTGTCCCCCGGGATGTTCTGTTGGCTGCCCTGGAGACGGCACAGCACGCGCCATCGAACTCGAACATCCAGCCGTGGCGCGTCGTCATCGCCGAAGGCGCGATACGCGAGCGCCTGAGCGAGTCGTTGGTGGCCTGCGTGCGGAGCAACGGCCTGGGCCGCATGGAGCTGCCCGACGAATACAACGCTCGGCGGTTCGCTGTCGGAGTCCAGGTCTACGGGGCGTTCGGTGTCCAGCGCGGCGATGCCGAGGCACGTTTGGAGGCCGGGCTGCGGAACTTCAGGTTCTTCGGTGCACCCACCGCCGCCATTGTCGGGGTGGACTCTCGCCTGGGTCCGGCCGATATCGCCGGAGTCGGCATGTACCTGCAGACGCTTGCCCTGGCCCTGCAGTCGCACGGGATCAGTTCGTGCATGCAGGTCGCTCCCGCCATGTTTCCCGAAGCGATTCGCCCGGTGCTCAAGCTGCCCGAGAGTCTGAATCTGGTCTGCGCGATGTCCATTGGCTACGCGAATCCCGATGCCCCGGTGAATGCTGTACGCGCCCCGCGCGACCCGGTCAGTGCCAATGTCACGTTCCTGGAATGAGGAACTCCTGTTCGGGACGGCCGGTGGTGCCGTACCGCAACCGCATCTGCAACTCTGAACTTCCCACCAGTGAGGCCAGGTAGCGCTGCGCGGTCGCACGTGAGATACCCACCGCCACAGCTACTTCCGCCGAAGACATGGGCGAGCGCGCATCCCGAATCGCATGCAGGACGATCTGCTTGGTCGGCGACGCCGCGGCCGCGGCGCGCGGCACGCCGACACTGGGCCGCAGGGACTCCAGGGCGGCGTCCACCTCGGCAGGGCTGAGCGCGTCACTGTGCAGGATCTTGCGGTACCGGGCGTACGCAGTCAGCCGCGCCACCAGCGAGGCGTTGGCGAATGGCTTCACCAGATAGCTCGCAGCACCGGCGATCAATCCCTGCCGGATCGTGGCGCCGTCGACCGCCGCCGACAGGACCATGGCGTCACAGCGCAACTCGCGCACGAAGTCGATCCCGGATCCGTCGGGAAGGTACACGTCGACCAGTGCGAGATCGACGTCGGTCGACCGCGTCACCTCGTGAGCGGCACCGATGCTGTTCGCAGTCGACACAACCGTGAATCCCGGTACCGCATCGACAATCCCGGCATGCAAGTTGGCCACCCGGAAGTCATCGTCGACGATCAGCACCTTGATCGTGGTTTCGTTCATCCCGGGTCCTTCCCGTCGGTCTCGGTCATCACCGATGGCATCCGCGCACTGAATTCCGCACCCGCAAGCCCGGGGCCTGCCCCCGCTGCCGTCGCCAGCCACACATCGCCGCCCAGCCCCCGGGCGATCTGACGCGACAATGCCAGGCCCACTCCGCGGCCACCCGGCACTGCGGCATGCTCCTTGGTCGAGATCCCTTCTGCGAAAAGATCATCCGCCACGCATTCGGCAACGCCGTCACCGCTGTCGGCGACACTGATATGCAGCGTAGAACCATCCTGAACCACACCGACCTCGACCCGACGGTGCGGGTCAGCCCCGGTACGTGCCGCATCGATCGCATTGTCGATCAAATTGCCCAGCACAGTCGTGACATCAACGGGATGCACGAGAGTGCCAGATACCCAGGTGTTGTCGCCCAGTGTCAGAGTGACGCCTGCCTCGCGCGCGTTCGCGGTCTTCGCCGCCACAAAGGCCTGAAGATAGGGATCGCCCAACGTCTCGATATCCGGAAGTGCCGCACCCAGCGGCCCGGTACCGAGCAACTCGTCCAGGAGCCGGGCAGCCTCCTGCGTCCGATTTCCATGCACCAGCCCGCTCAGCAGGTGCAAGCGGTTAGCGAACTCATGCCGCTGCGCCCGCAGTACGGCGCTCATCGACTGGACCGCATCCAACTGCCGAGTCAGGGATTCGACGTCCGTTCGATCGCGCACGGTGAGCACCGCACCAAGCTCACGCCCAGCCCGGGTCACTTGCCGTGCGGTCACCACCACAACCCGGTCACCTACCGTTGCCAGAACCGGCGCCGCCGACTTCTCCCGAAGCACCCCGAGAATCCTTGGCGTCAAGCCGATATCGCTATCCGGCTGCCCGGTCACCTCATCCAGCCCCAGCAGACGTTTCGCCTCATCGTTGACGACTGTCGTGCGCCCCTCGACATCCACGGCGAGGACCCCTTCGCCGATGCCGTGGAGAACCGCCGCTTGTTCTCTGACCAACTCGGCCAACTCGGCGGGCTCCAGGCCCAGAGTGAGGCTTCGCCACCGGCGAGCCAACAACACCGAGCCGCCGATTCCGAACAGAAATGCCACACCGACAACGCATCCCGCGATCCTCAGATCCGAGAACAATCTGTCGCGCACAGCGGTGGTCGATACGCCGACACTGACCTCCCCCACCACGGTTGACGAACCAGGCTGCCGGACCGGCACTTTGGCCCGTACGGAGCCTCCCAGCGTCCCCGTCTCCTCGACGACCACATCTCGTCCGGAAAGAGCGCCCGACGGATCGGTGCTGACGGGGTGGCCCAGTCGCTCCTGCGTGGGGTGCGCCAGCCGGAGCCCATGCTCATCGGTGATCACCACGAACAGCGCGTCGCTGCGCTCCAGCACCGCAGCAGCGATGTGTTGCAGCGGCCCATCGGAGAGCTCATCGGTGAGGCCCTGTCCCGGAATGAGCGTGCCCTGCGCATACTCGGTAACCCGTGCCCGTACCTCCGGCATGGCCGCCACCGTTCCCGCGATCGCCAGCGCCCGCTGGCCGTACTCGGAGGAAAGCCGCCGATCGCCCACCGCGGCGAGCACCGCGAACGCCAAACCCAATGCCAGAAAAATCACGGCGACCTGCAGAAGAAGCACCTGCGTGCGCAATCGCAGCACGATGCGCTTCCCGGAACCCATGTGCCCGAGCCTAGGCAGGCCGTGCGCAGAATGCGCAAAACTGACGAAATCCACGATTTGCGCGGGTAGTGCGCACAAGCAGAAATCTGTGACGCCCACCACTTATGTTCAGTCTCCGTCGGCTAGCGAAGGAGAAGGCAATGACGCTTCCACTCATCGAACTTCAGGGCGCAACCAAACGGTTCCCCTCCAATCGAGGCGACGGTATCCACACCGCGGTCCGAGATCTGAACATCGACATCGGCGCCGGGGAATTCGTCGCCGTCGTCGGCCCCACCGGATGCGGTAAGTCAACCACCTTGTCCCTCGTGTCCGGACTTGAACCGCCATCGGCCGGCCGTGTTCTGGTGCGCGGCGAGGACGTATCCGATATCCCCGCAGGGGTGGGCTATATGTTCCAGCAGGATGCGGTCCTGCCGTGGAAGAACGTGATCGACAACGTCGCCCTGGGTCCGATCTATCGCGGCGCGAGCAAGGACGCGGCCCGTGAGAGGGCAGCGACCTGGGTCCGGACCGTGGGCCTGGCCGGGTTCGAGAAGTACTACCCGCATCAGCTCTCGGGCGGGATGCGCAAGCGTGTAGCGCTGGCCCAGACCCTGGTCAACGAACCCGAGATTCTGCTCATGGATGAGCCATTCAGCGCCCTCGATGTACAGACCCGCCAGCTCATGCAGGACGAACTGCTGCGGGTGTGGTCAGGCACCGGAGCGGCGGTCATCTTCGTCACCCACGACCTCGAGGAGGCGATCGTGCTGGCCGACCGAGTGGTGGTGATGACCGCAAGCCCTGCCACCGTCTGTGGTGACTTTCCTGTCACCCTCCCGCGTCCCCGCGATGTCGAAGAGGTGAGACTCACCGACGAATTCCGGACGATCTACCGCGAAATCTGGGAAACACTGCGCGATCAGGTCGAGGCCGCTCGCGCGAAGGGAGAGTCTCGTGTCGCATAGTCTGCTCATTCGTCCGGTGTCCGAAAGCGACGAGGACATCCTCGAGCGCGCCCGTCGCAACAAGCGTCGCAGCCAGATTCGCGTCTGGGGGTTGCGGACCCTGCTGGTGGTGGTGTGGCTGGCCTCGTGGGAGTTGGCCGCCACGCTATGGCTGGATCCCTTCTTCTACTCGAAGCCCTCACTGATCTGGGGCCGATTGATTGAGTGGTTCACCGTCGGCACCCAGTTCGGCTCGATATGGCTGCAGATCTTCACCACTGTGCAAGAGGCCGTTCTGGGGTTCCTGATCGGTACCGTCGCGGGAGTGACATTGGGTGTGCTGCTGGGCCGCAGCCGCTATTGGTCGGAGGTGTTGGCACCGTTCATCAAGGCGCTCAACGCTGTTCCGCGCATCGTATTGGCATCACTGTTCATCATCTGGTTTGGTCTGGGGCTGAGTTCCAAGGTGGCCACCGTGGTGGTTCTGGTCTTCTTCGCGGTGTTCTTCAACGCGTTCACCGGTGCCCGTGAGGTAGATGGAAACGTGATCAACAATGCCCGGATTCTCGGTGCCAGCCCTACCCGCGTCCTCACCTCGATCGTGCTACCCAGCGCGACAAGCTGGATTCTGTCGAGCCTGCATACCGCGTTCGGATTCGCCCTGATCGGCGCCGTCGTCGGTGAATATGCGGGCGCTAGCAAGGGATTGGGCCTTTTGATCAGCAACGCCCAGGGCACATTCGACTCTGCGGGCATCTACGCCGGCATGATCATCATCACGGTCGTCGCCCTGCTCGCCGAATGGCTCATCGGTATCGCCGAATCCCGGCTGCTGAAATGGCGTCCCACACAATCCAGTTCGGGTCACGGAGTGTAGTGATGAGAAGACACGTACTCACCTTCGTTCTCATCACCGCTGTGCTGTTGACCGCTGGATGCCGGGACTCCCGGCACATCCCGATGGCCAATGGCAGACCGCAGGTCACCATCATGGTGGGCGGCCTGGAGAAGATCATCTATCTACCGGCGATGCTCACCCAGCAGCTCGGCCACTTCAGGAACAACGACATCGACGTGACACTGCTCAGTGAGCAGTCGGGCGCCACCGCGGAGACCGCGTTGCTCACCGGCGATGTGCAGGCGGTTGTCGGCTTCTATGACCACACCATCGACCTGCAGGCCAAGGAGCAATGCATTACCTCGGTGGTTCAGATGGCAGACGTTCCGGGTGAGGTGGAGCTGGTATCCGCCAGGGACACCGCGACCGTCTCGTCTCCTGCCGACTTCCGTGGCAAGAACCTCGGTGTCACTTCGCTGGGGTCATCCACAGACTTCCTGACGCAGGCCCTGGCAGGGCAGGCCGGACTGAACACCGCCGACTACAACCGGGTCAAGGTCGGTGCGGGACAGACATTCATCGCCGGAATGAACCATGACGGCATCGACGCCGGTATGACCACGGATCCGACGGTGGCGCAGATGGTGAACGCGGGCCAGGCCAAGGCCCTCGTCGACATGCGCACCGAGGCGGGAACACGCCAGGCTCTCGGCGGTCTGTATCCGTCGACCGCGCTCTACATGCGGTGCGACACGGTGAAGGCGCATCCCGAGATCGTGCAGAAGCTCGTCACGGCATTCGTCCAGACGCTGCGGTGGATCAAAGAGCACTCCCCCGCACAGATCGCGGACAAGATGCCACCTCAATATGCGGGCGGAAACAAGGACCTGTACCTGCAGTCGATCGCCGATTCCATCGGAATGTTCAACGGTGACGGGTTGATGAAAACCGAAGGCGCACAGAATGCCTTACGCATCCTCGGGATGTATTCCAAGAATGTGGCGCCCGTGAAGCAGCGTATCGACATCACCGCCACCTACACGACCGAGTTCGCACGGGCCGCACTTCGGGATTGACGCTACATATCCAAACCGATGTCGAGCACTCGGGCCGAGTGCGTCAACGCACCCACCGCAAGATAGTCGACACCCGTCTTGGCGTACGCGGCCGCCGTTTCCAGCGAAAGCCCCCCGGAGGACTCCAGCTTGAGTTGCGGAGCGCGTGCATCACGACGCTGCGCGGCCACCTGGGTCTGCCAGACAGGAAAGTTGTCGAGAAGGACGAGTTCTGCCCCCTCGGCGATGACCTCGTCGAGCTGTTCGAGAGAGTCGACTTCGACCTCACACTCGATGTTCGGAGCGGCCGCGCGGACCGCCCGCAACGCGGCCACCACCGAACCGGCGGCCACCACGTGATTGTCCTTGATGAGTGCGGCGTCGCCGAGGCCGAGGCGGTGGTTCACACCACCGCCGGCACGCACCGCATACTTCTGCAGGAGTCGCAGTCCCGGAAGGGTTTTGCGGGTATCGCGGATCTGCGCGCCGGTTCCGTCGACAGCATCCACCCAGGCAGCGGTGGTGGTCGCGATTCCGGAGAGGTGACACACCAGATTCAGCATGGTGCGCTCGGCAGTAAGCAGATCGCGAGTGGGGGCGGTGACGGTGAGCAGCGGCGTTCCGGTACCCACGCGCGTGCCGTCGGTGAGGCGATTCTCGACGCGATAATTCCCTGCGCCGACAACCTCGTCGAGAACGATGAGGGCAATGTCAATGCCGGCAACGACTCCCCCCGAACGTGTCACCATCGAGGCGCTGCACTCCGCGTTGGCGGGCACAGTTGCCTGGCTCGTGATGTCGGGGCCATAGCGGAGGTCTTCTTCAAGAGCACGCTTAACTGCCGAACGCGCCTCGGCGAGTTCGGTTTCCGTCAATGTTTCGGTCAACATGGCACCCCCGACGGTAGCGCAACTTCGCATCCGTCTGCGTCGCGGCGCACCGGAAGACTCACGGCAAACTCGGGATCGGTGTCCGGCCAATCCGAGCGGGCATGGCAGCCTCGGGATTCGGCGCGGGCAGCGGCCGCACTGACCACAGCGGCGGCGGTCAGGGTGAGCGCGGCGTCCTCCACATCACGTGGATTCATACCGCTGGAATCGGACGATGTTGGGACGCATGAGCGCAACTGCTCGTCCAGTAGCTTGAGCCCGTCCGCATCACGCAGCACTGACGCCCAGCGAGTCATCGCTGCCTGAAGTCGTCGACGTTCGAGGTGTGTCTGCGCACGATCACGATCTGCGGCAATGGCCGACCGGCCAACTACCCGGGCGGCGGCCTCGCCCGCACGCCTGCCCACCACGAGTCCTTCCAACAAGCTGTTGGAGGCCAGCCTGTTTGCCCCATGCATGCCGGTACGAGCGACCTCTCCGGCGGCGAATAATCCGGCAATCTCCGTCTGGCCGTAGGGATCGGTGACAACGCCGCCGCAGCTGTAATGCGCCCCTGGAACCACGGGGATGAGCTGGACCGCGGGATCGATGCCCGCCGCGACGCATGCAGCGGTGATGGTCGGGAATCGGCCCGCGAAGTTGCCGATCGCGCGTGCGTCGAGGTAGACGCATGGATCTCCGGTCTCGCGCAGCCGCCGGGCGATGGCCCCGGCCACCACATCGCGTGGTGCCAGATCGCCCATCGGATGTACCCCGGCGGTCACCGAATCTCCCTGTTTATCAACAAGAACGGCACCTTCGCCGCGGACTGCCTCACTGATGAGAGGACGGCAGCCGGTGGCCCCGGGACTATGCAGCATGGTCGGGTGAAACTGGATGAACTCGATATCGGCCACCGGAGCACCCGTACGCAGGGCCAGTGCGATCCCGTCGCCGGTGGAGCCCGCTGGATTGGTGGTCGCCGAATACAGATGTCCGAGACCGCCGGTGGCGAGAATCACGGCCCCGGTGCGGATCGCGCCCAGACCGTCGCCGTTCTTGACGAGCACACCGCCCACACCGTCGGGCCCCGTGAGAACGTCGTGCACCACGTGACTGCGCCGGATGTCTAGCGTCGCCGCGGCGTGATCGAGTGCTCGCTGCACCTCCGCGCCGGTGGCATCGCCGCCGGCGTGAATGATCCGACGGGTGCTGTGTCCGCCTTCACGCGTCAATGCCCATTGCCCGGAACGTGTTTCGTCGAATCGGGCACCGTCTTCCACCAGATCACGCACTGCGCGGTAGCCGTCCGACACGATGGAGCGCACCGCGTCGACGTCACACAGACCGGCCCCGGCGGTCAGTGTGTCCTGGACGTGCGCCTGGACCGAATCGTCCGTATCGGGAAGCACCACGGCGATACCGCCCTGGGCGAAATGCGTCGCCGTGGCTCCGACCTTGCTGAGCACCACGACCTTTCGGCCGAGGCGGTGTGCTGCGAGCGCCGCCGCCAATCCGGCTACACCCGCGCCGACGACAACCACATCGGCCTCGGCCGACCAGGTGGTCCCCGCCGGTAGTGTCATTCTCCGCCGCCGGGCTGTCCGATCTCAATCATCCGCTGCACACTGCGCCGGGCCAGCCGCGCGGTGTCCAAGTCCACATGTACCTCATCGCGGCCCTCGACGAGGCAGCGCAGCATGGCCGCGGGGGTGATCATCTTCATGTACGTGCACGAGGCTCGGTCGTTGACCGCCAGGAAGTTCACGTCGGGAGCGGCCTTGCGCAGCTGGTGCAACATGCCGACTTCGGTGGCCACCAATACCTCTCGCGCCCGAGTCTCACGGGCCGCGTCGAGCATGCCGCCCGTGGACAGGATCTTCACCCGGTCGTCGGGGACGGCACCTTCTCCCGCCAGATAGAGAGCCGATGTCGCGCATCCGCATTCGGGATGCACGAACAGCTCGGCATCCGGATGTGAACGCGCCTGTCCGGCAAGTTCGTCGCCATTGATTCCGGCGTGCACATGGCACTCGCCCGCCCAGATCTGCATGTTCTGACGGCCTGTCACTCGCTTGACGTGTGCGCCGAGGAACTGGTCAGGACAAAACAACACCTCGCGGTCCGGGTCGATCGACGCGACGACGTCGACAGCGTTCGAGGACGTGCAGCAGATGTCGGTGAGCGCCTTCACGGCCGCGGTGGTGTTGACGTACGAGACCACCACGGCGTCGGGAAACTCGGCCTTCCAGTCGCGCAACTCCTCGGCGGTGATGGAGTCGGCCAGCGAGCACCCGGCCCGCTGATCCGGGATGAGCACCGTCTTGTCCGGACTGAGAATCTTGGCCGTCTCGGCCATGAAGTGAACACCGCAGAACACAATGGTGTCCTCGGGCGCCTCCGCGGCGATACGGGAGAGCGCCAGGGAGTCGCCGACATGGTCCGCGACGTCCTGGATGGCAGGAAGCTGGTAATTGTGCGCAAGCAATGTGGCACCGCGCTGCTTGGCCAGCCGACGCACTTGCTCGGCCCAACGGGCATCGCCCTCCACCCCGGTGTATCCACCGGGGCCGTCGATCACGCCGTCAAGTACGACGTCAGCTGCCGTCATGGCCGCCTCCTCGCGCCCTTGGGTCTCGGTCAGCCTTCGGGCTGCGTTTGGCCGACCGAGGTTTTCGACTTATGATCGAAAACATGGTCCATACTAGCACCGAGCACGAGGTGTTAGCCGTGGTGTTCCAAGTACGTCACTTCGAAGACACCGCAACCAGCGCAGATGCATCGACGCCCACTCCTGAACTTGCCGTGTTGCTCTGGCAGCGCGCGCTCGAACCGCACCGCGGCGCCTGGGCACTGCCGGGCGGCCGGGTCCGCGCCGACGAGGATCTCCCCTCCTCCATCCGCCGGCAGCTCGCCGAAAAGGTGGACGTGCGTGAGTTGGCACACCTCGAACAGCTGGCCGTGTTTTCTGCACCGGGGCGTGTTCCGGGTCCGCGCACCATCGCCTCGACCTTCCTCGGGCTCGTCCCCTTCCCTGCCACGCCCGAGCTTCCCGCCGACACCCAGTGGCACCGGGTGAGCAAGCTGCCCGCGATGGCCTTCGACCATCAGGTGATGGTCGAACACGCGCATACCCGCCTGATAGCCAAGATGTCGTATACCAACATCGGATTCGCCTTGGCGCCACAGGAATTCACGCTCTCGATGCTCCGCTACATCTACTGTGCGACGCTGGGGTATCCCGTCGACGCGACCAATCTGCAGCGCGTGTTGGTGCGGCGTGGTGTGCTCACTCCGACCGGGACCACCGTGCGATCGGGCCGCAGCGGCGGTCGGCCCGCCGCGCTCTACCGATTCACCGACGACCGGTACCGGGTCACCGATGAATTTGCCGCGCTACGCCCTCCCGGCTGACGGGGACTAGCCTCTTAGAGTCTTCTTAGGGTATGAATGCCGGGGACCTTGAAGGGAGCTCGGGCATGGCACCCCACGATCTGGCGATATCCGGTGACGTCAAGTGGATCGGCGAACCGCCTCATCAGGAGCTCGAGCGCGGCGCGCGCCCGCTGCTGCCCACCGAGGATCCGTTCTATCTGCCACCCCGCGGATTCGAACACGCCCTGCCTGGCACCGTGCTGCGCACCCGCGATGTCGAGATCGGGTTCCTGGGCGTGATACCGCAGCGATTCACCGCGACGCAGCTGCTGTACCGCAGCAATGACCTCAATCGCCGCCCTGAAACGGCGGTGACCACCGTTCTCACGCCCACCGGCACCGACCCGGCGGCATCCGTTCCGATCGTCTCCTACCAATGCGCCATCGACGCCGTCACCGACCGGTGCTTCCCCTCCTATGCCTTGCGCCGCGGTGCCCATGCGCTCGGCTCCTTCACGCAGCTCGAACTGCTCCTGATCGCGGCACTGCTCGCCCAGGGCTGGGCCGTCTCCATACCCGATCACGAGGGCGTCGACGGGACCTGGGGTGCGCCGGAGGAGCCCGGGTATCGGACGCTCGACGGAATTCGGGCGGTACTGGACTGTGAGCGCCTCGGGTTGTCCCGGCGTGCGCCCATCGGACTGTGGGGGTACTCCGGCGGAGGACTTGCCACCGCCTGGGCGGCGGAAGTCAGTGCCGAGTACGCACCCGAGCTCGATATTGCCGGTGCGGTCCTCGGTTCTCCGGTGGGCGACCTGGGGCACACCTTCCGTCGCCTCAACGGCGGGCTGTTCGCCGCGCTGCCCGGGCTGGTCGTCGCCGCCCTCTCGCACGTGTATCCGGGCCTCGAGCGGGTGATCGAGGAGCATGCGACGCCCCAGGGCAAGGAGTTCCTCGGTCGGCTCGAAGGCATGCCAACCTTGCGGGCGATCGTCGCCATGGCCTTCAAAGACATGGACGATCTGGTGGACCAGCCGCTGGATCAGCTCCTCGAGACCCCTGAGGTGCAGCATGTCTTCGAGAGCATCAAGCTCGGAAAGACCGTCCCCACTCCTCCGGTTCTCATCGTCCAGGCCGTGCACGACCAGATCATTTCGACGTCGTGCATCGACGAACTCGCCGAGACCTATCGCGGCGGTGGCGCCCACGTCGCCTACCACCGTGACCTGCTCAACGAGCACCTGCTGCTGCACCCGATGTCCGCACCCATGTCGATGGCATGGTTGCGCGCACGATTCGCCGGCGACGGCCTGGGCACGGAGCCGCGGCGTACGAGCTGGCCGCTGGCGTTGAAGCCCTCGACCTACCTGGGCCTGTTCAAGCTCGGCTGGGTGAGCGCCAAGGTGCTGGGCGGCCGTCCTCTCTAGAGAAGGGTCAGCTGTTCAACGCGGCAAGGGCGGCGTCCACGGCAGTCTTCTTGACCTGTGTACGTGTTCGGCCCGCGTACTCGATGGTGCAGTCCGACAATCCGCCGAGGGCCACTGTCGCCCGAATCATCTGTACCGGTGAGGGTTTGGTGCCCGCCAGAAGTGTGATCAGCTTGCGTCGCCATTCGATCATCCACTCTCCCAGCTCGATCTGTCCTAATGTAGCCAGGTCGCGCACGATGATGCCCAGCACCACGCGATGCGCCCACAGCACGTCGAAATAGTCCTCCAACAGTTGGCGCGCGTCCCGTGATCCGCCGGTGGCCAAAAACGCCTCCAGGTCGTCCACCATCGGCTGCACGATGCTCCGTACCAGATCGTCACGCGACGAAAAGTGGTAGTAGAGAGCGGGCTTGGTGATATCCAGCCGGGCCGCTATGTCCCGCAGGCTGGTGTTGCGCAGCCCCTGCTCGGCGAAGAGATCTCGCGCGACCGCTTGGATGCGCTCCCTGGTGTTGATCGCGACGGGCGCTTCGGGGGTCATCGTCCGATAATAGTCACTGACTTTCCGGTCGGTAAGCAGTATGCTCGATTTACTTACCGATCGTTAAGTAAGGAGGCGGACATGCGGGTGCTCATTTCTGGCGCGAGCGTCGCCGGCCCCACGCTGGCTTACTGGCTGGCGCACTATGGATTTGACGTCACAGTGGTCGAACGCTCACCTGCTCCACGCAAATCAGGGGGCCATGCCGTCGATTTGTTCAAACCCGCGATGGACATCGTGGAGAAGATGGGCGCTCTCGAGAGGATCGAGGCTCGTAAGGTCGGCACCGACCTGCTGTCCATCCATCGCGAGGGTAAGCCTGACCTGGTGGATCTTCCCGAGGCGCTCATCTTCTCGGCCGTCTCGCAGCGCCACGTCGAGATCATGCGCGACGATCTCAGCGAGATCCTGTATGACACCAGCTCCTGCACCGCCGAGTACATCTTCGGCGACTCGATCACCACGCTTACCCAGGACGGCACCGGCGTTGACGCCACTTTCGAGACGGGCCCCGAACGCCGCTTCGAACTCGTCATCGGCGCGGACGGATTGCACTCGAATGTTCGCAACCTGGTATTCGGTCCCGAGGCAGGCTATTCGCATTGGCTGGGCGAATATCTCGCGGTCGCATCGATACCCAACTACCTAGAGCTGGACGACCGCGCTCTGATGTTCCCGCGGGTCGATCGGATGGCGGGCATCTACAGCGCCGCGCTACTCCCGGATGCGCGCGCGTTCTTCCTGTTCCGCCCGCCGGCACCACTTGAGTACCACCACCGCGATGTACCACGGCAGAAGGAGCTATTGCGCGAGGCGTTCGCAGACTTCGGCTGGGAAGTGCCACGGATGTTGGCGCAGGTGGACGCGACCGACGCGTTCTACATGGACTCCATCACCCAGCTGCGGATGGACACCTGGTCAAAGGGCCGGATCACGCTCGTCGGTGACGCCGGATACTGCCCGGGTCCGGCGGTGGGCGGAAGCACCAGTCTGGCCGTGGTCGGGGCATATGTGCTCGCCGGGGAAATCGCGGCCGCGGCAGGCGATCACACTCGCGCCTACCCCGCCTGCGAAGCAGCCCTGGGTGAGTATGTGCGCCGGAGCCGTCAACTGGCCCTGACCGCTTCGGACACCTTGGTGCCCAGGAACCGTTTCGGACTGTGGACTCTTGTTCACGGCGCACGAATCCTTGGTCATTTGCCGCCGTCATTGGCACGCGTCGCCTCCCGGCTTGTCGCGGCACGCGCGCTGAGCATCCACGATACCTTCGCCATCCGCGACTACCAGGGAATGATCCGCCCATAGCACATCGACCACGGTCCGGATCAGGAAGCGCCAGAACGTCATTGGCGATGACGATTAGCGCGTTGCTAGCCGACACCACCTCATTGCGGTGGCCAATTCACGCGTGAGCACCCCGTACGCTGACATCCGGGTCGCTTCGAACCAGACAGAGGAGTGAGATGGACCGGACCGCCAATCCCTTGTTCAAGGCGGGTATGGCCGCTATCACCGCAACCGCCATGGTTGTCGCGCCAACGGCCGTTCCGCGCACGCCGCAAGCCATCTCGCTCCCCGACATCCGATCAGCCGCAGTTCGTCTGAGCTCATTCGCATTCACGCCACAAGCCGACAACGGCCCGCTGGGCACGCTGACCGGGCTGAAGTTCCCGCTGCCGTCGAGCGCACCCGGGGCATCCGACGCACCGGCCGGGCCGCTCCCGCTCGCTCCGATCACCAGCGCCAGTCTCCTGGCGCAGCCGCGTGCGGCGGCAGCCTCGCCTGCCGCCCCCTCCGTCGCGCCGTCTCGGTCCAGTGCTCCCGTGGCCGCGGCTGCGGGTCCCGCCGTCGCGAACTCCATCACCAATGGCATCGATCAGGCCTATCAGTTCATCCAGTACTGGGTGGATTACGGCGTAGACCTGGCGCAGTGGGGTGCGGGGTTTGTTCCCGTCATCGGCGGCCTCGTCAGCGCGCAGATCGGCATCGTCTACGACAATCTTGTTCGGCCCATCGCCAACAGCTTTGTCTACAACCTCGTCGACCCGATCATCAACGACCCCAGCTTCTCCAACATCGTCAACTCGTTCGGACGATTCGGCAGTGACATCGTCAACTCCGTCATCAATTTCGCGTGGGCGGAGGCACGCTACTTCCTGCCACCACTGCCGCCGCTGCCCGGTTTGGCCCTGCAAGCGACGGCCGATTCGGTCGGTGCGACGCCCACTTCCATTCACGAGGCATTGGCGCCGTTCACCAAGGCCTTCAAGGACGCCCAGGCGCATTTCGCAGAGACTCTGGGCCTGACGAAAGCCGATCAGAAACTCGCAAGTCTCGAAAAGACCGCCATCACAGCGGAAACCACCACAGACATCACCAACGGCGCTGCTAAGGAAGACGACAAGACCGCGGCAGCAACCACTGCGGATGTTGATAGCAAGGACATCAAGGACCGCACCGAGACCAAGACTCCGGGCAAGGACAAGGCCGCCACCGCGGCCGTCGACAAGGACGCGAAGACGGACGTGAAGGCAATCTCCGACACCACGGAGACCGCGCCCGGCGCCACCAATCAGTCGCCCAAGGACGCTCCTAAAGACGCCACGCCCGGCAGCGCTGCCGGCGGTACCCAGGGAGATTCCGGCGAGGCGCTCACGGGTACTAAGCCAGCCAAAGATGCAGAGAATCTGAAGGATTCGACTAAGGAAGATAAGGCACCCACCGCCGCGGTGATCAAGGACAACACCGACAAGCTGGCCAAACCGAAGGCTCCCGCCGCCAGCACCACCGAGCACGGCACCGTCAGCGCACAGGGCACCGTCCGCGGACCCATCTCGCAGTCGACCACCGGACACCCTGCGGGCTCCCAGAACCCGGCAGGCAAGACCTCCGATGCCCAGGCACAGGGTGCGGAGTCGAAATCTTCCGAGACAAAGACCTCGGAGACGAAGACTTCCCAGACCAAGACATCGGAAACCAAGTCATCGGTCACCAAGCCATCCGAGTCCAAGAGCTCCGGATCCAAGCCGCCGAGTACGTCGACGGCGCACGACTCGGCGAGCAAGTCCGCCGGATCGGCAAGCGGCTCGTCCAAGTCAGGTAGTGACGGGTCTAAGTCGAGCGGCGGCGGCCACGACTAAGCGGTCTCAGCGCTGTTGATGGCCGTCGGCGAGAAATTCTGCAGCAGAAAGTCATTCAGGCGCTGAGTAGATGCGGCACGGGTGGAGGTGCCCCACGCCAGCGCAATTGATCGGTGGTAGCCATCGCCGACCAGCGGTATCTCGCGGATACCTGGTGGTGTGCGGTCGTCATGCGGCAGCAGTGCGATGCCAAGCCCCCGGCTGATGAGTTCACGGATCGTGCCGAACTCGGTGACTTCGATGGCAATATTCGGGACGTAACCCGCCGCACGACACCAAGTCTCGGTGAGCTGCCGAAGGTTGTAGCTGGGCGGATTGGCGATGAATGTCTCGCCGGTCAGCTGGTCCAGGCGTAGCCCGGTCTCCCTGGCGAGCCGGTGATCCATGGGTACCGCGACCTGAATCCGCTGCGCACCGATCGTGGAGTGGTGCAGACGCTCTGGCGCGGGAATCACGACGGCGAGGTCGAGATTCCCGGTCATCAGCTCTGCACCGAGTTCTGTTCCGTGCGCCTGTTTGAGCAGTACCCGGATACCCGGGTGTCGGTGCCGGAACGCAGCGAGAAGATCGGGGATATGGCCCGACCCCATGGTGAGCGGGAACCCGAAACGCACCGTCCCATGCTCTGGGTCCGCATCTCCGGTGAGCTCTCCAAGAGTGCGATCGAGTTCGGCCAGGGGCTCACGCGCCCGGGCCGCGAGGCGACGCGCCTCAGGGGTTAGCCGAACCGTCCTTCCGTCACGAATGAGCAGTGGCACCCCCAGCGCCGTTTGCAGCGAGTGGATTCGCCGGCTCATTGACGACTGCGGAATATCCAGCGCCAGTGCCGCCTGCGTCATATGCCCGTCATGCGCGGACAACTCCACGAGCGCCCGCAGCTGGGGAGCCAGTTGAGATGTCCATTGATCCATTACCGGATGATACTTGCCCAATCATTCATTGGACGGAATGAATATCGGCGGCGGATGGTGGATGCCATGACAAACGTCCCGCGCACCTCCGGTGCCCATGACGATGCTGATGTGGTGTTGATCGGTGGCGGCATCATGTCGGCGACCTTGGGTTCGATGCTGTCAATCCTGGAGCCCGAATGGCGAATTGTGCTGCTGGAACGCGCCGATGCGCTCGCCACCGAGAGCAGCGGTCCCTGGAACAACGCCGGCACCGGGCACAGCGGATTCTGTGAACTCAACTACATGCCCGATCCCGCGGACGGCGCGAAAGCCACCGGGATCGCCCGGCAGTTCCATCTCAGCCGTCAGTGGTGGTCCTATCTCGCCGAGAACGGTCTGCTCGAGCCCGATGCGTTCATCCACCCGGCAGCACACATGGACGTGGTGTTCGGGCACCGGGATATCGACTATCTGCGGCGTCGATACGAAACACTTTCTGCCGAGCCGATGTTCACGGGAATTCGGTTCAGCGATTGCCCCACCACCATCGAGGACTGGGCGCCGCTGGTGATGCGTGGCCGCGCACCCGATGAACCCGTCGCCGCCACCCTGCATCCCGACGGGACCGATGTCGATTTTGGCGCCCTCACGCGTGCGCTGACACAGATGATCACCGATCGCGGTGCACAGGTGCGCCTGGAACATGAGGTGCGCGTACTCAACCGGGCCAGCGACGGCTCATGGATGGTGAATGGGCTAAATCCCCATGGCGACTTCACCATACGAGCCCGCAGCGTGTTCGTCGGCGCTGGCGGGCACGCGCTGAGGATACTGCAACGCGCCCGCCTTCCCGAGGTGCGTGGTTACGCTGTCCTTCCCGTTGGTGCCGCGTTCCTGCGATGCGGGGATCCCGGCGTGGCGAACCGGCACACGACCAAGGTCTACGGCCAGGCACCCGTCGGCGCACCGCCGATGTCGGTACCGCACCTGGACAAACGCCTGGTTGGCGGGCGGCCGTATCTGATGTTCGGCCCCTACGCGACATTCAGCACCAAGCTCCTCAAACACGGCCGATGGATCGATTTCTTCACCACGGTGCGCTGGCACAACATGCATGTGATCGCGGCCGCGCTCGTCCAGAATCTTTCACTGATCGGATACCTGATCACACAGCTGGTGGCGGGCCCCCGTCAACGATTCGCTCAGTTGCGCCGCTACTACCCCACCGCCGAACCGGGCGATTGGGCGCTTGTCCCGGCAGGTCAACGGGCACAACTCATCAGGCCCGATCGCCGGCGCGTGGGCGTACTCCAGCAAGGCACCGAACTGGTGGTCAACGCGGACCACACCATCGCGGGGCTACTGGGCGCCTCCCCCGGCGCCTCCACGGCGGTTCCGATCATGCTCGAGGCCCTCCAACGCTGCTTCCCGGAGCGCTGGCACACGTCGTGGCGCACAACGATGTTCACCGCGATCCCGGGTGCCGCGGGCCCCGTCTGGGATACGGCGGCCGTCACCGACTCCGTACGGGTCACCGCACGCGCGCTGGGCCTCGACGAAACTAGGCCGTCGAGTTGACGCCGTCGACCGGCGGGACGGTCACGGGCACCCGGTACAGCGGGCCAGTCACCGGTGGCCAGGCATCGAGATCGTCACGCACACAAGCCACTACACAGAACATGTACGTGACCGCCGCCAAACACGGAGCCAGCGCCAGGGTGACGGCGATCTGAGCGGGCGTGTGACCGTAGAAGACAGCGGGAGCCTCGACGACATACTTGATCCGATGTCCCTCGTCGAGCTGAGCACCGGCGATATCCAGCGCCCCGTAACGTAACCGGACCAGTGCGGCCCCGACACCGGCCGCGAGCGCCGAGCCTGCCAGGGCGCCCAAGGCGATCCCGCCCACCATCACCGGGCCACGATGCGCCCGCCACTGCCAGGCCGCGGCCGATACGACCACCGCAACCACCGCCGCCATCCCCGTCAGCAGCGTGGTCGCGATGAAGAAGTTGTCGGCCTGATTGCCCAGATGAACAAACACGCGGCCGTTGTCCCGGGTATCGGCGATGGCGCCGTGCACACCCGGTGCGAGGACGCTCCACAGCGCCCCCACCAATACCCCTGCAACGCCCAGGACACCGAAAACCACCGTGGCCGCCTTGACGTGTGAAAAACGCGGCGCGACAGCCTGATCCACGACCGCCGAGGTGACAGTCGCGGGCTCTTCGCCGACGCTCATCGCTACCCGTGGCTCTTCGCCGGCGCTCATCGCTGCTCGAGCTGCTTGGAGTCCGCCTCACCATGACGTGAACACTTCGCGTGCCAACCATCCGGGCGCACCTGCACGATCATCCGCCGCCCGCACGCCGCACAGAATCGCGGCGGCTCCAAGCCCAGCTGTGCCGCCGTCGGCATGACCAGACCAGTCGACCCGTCCATTGATTCGCCGGTGTACACGTTGTACTTACCGGCGGCCACCGGTTCTGTACCCATCACGTACAGGCTATTGGTCACAGGCTGCTGTTGAGTGCCTTGATCGGCATCTGCAGATCGACGAGCAGCTCCAGGTCTGCCTCGGCCGGACGGCCCAGTGTCGTCAGGTAGTTGCCGACGATGACGGCGTTGATACCGCCCAGAATGCCCTGCTTGGCACCCAGATCACCGAGGGTGATCTCACGACCGCCGGCGAAGCGCAGCATGGTGCGCGGCAGCGCGAGACGGAACGCGGCAACGGCGCGCAGCGCGTCAGCGGCCGGGAGCACCTCTAGATCTCCGAAAGGCGTTCCGGGGCGCGGGTTCAGGAAGTTCAACGGAACCTCATCGGGTTCCAGCTCGGCCAGGTTGGCGGCGAATTCGGCGCGCTGCTCAAGGGTCTCACCCATACCGAGGATGCCGCCGCAGCAGACCTCCATGCCCGCCTCGCGAACCATCCGGAGGGTGTCCCAGCGCTCCTCCCAGCTGTGCGTGGTGACCACGTTCGGGAAGTGCGATTTGGCTGTTTCGAGATTGTGGTTGTAGCGGTGCACGCCCATTGCCGAGAGGCGATCCACCTGCTCCTGAGTCAGCATGCCCAGCGAGCAGGCGATCTGGATGTCGACCTCATTGCGAATGGCCTCGATACCGGCAGCGACCTGAGCCAGCAAGCGCTCGTCGGGGCCACGAACCGCGGCCACGATGCAGAACTCGGTGGCGCCGGACTTCGCGGTCTGCTTTGCGGCCTCGACCAGGCTCGGGATATCGAGCCATGCACTGCGTACCGGAGAAGCGAAGAGACCGGATTGCGAGCAGAAATGGCAGTCCTCGGGGCAGCCACCCGTCTTGAGGCTGATGATGCCCTCGACCTCAACCTCGGGGCCACACCACTGCATCCGGACCTCGTGCGCGAGTGCGAGCAGCTCCTCGAGGCGCTCGTCGGGAAGCTGGAGCACGCGCAGGACCTGATCCTGCGTCAGGCCCACCCCCTGCTCGAGCACCTGCTCACGGGCGGTAGCCAGTATGTCGCGATCCGTATCGCCCGCGGTGGTTGCTTCGGCTGCCTGAGTCACGCAGCGCTCCTCACTAGGTCCAAACCTGATACTCAATCCTGAACGGTGTTCAGGTTAGAGTATGGCCATCACCGAGCCAAACAAGGGGCGCGCCGCCCCGCTGAACCGATACGACCTGGTGCGCCGGGCCACCGCGATTCTCGACGACTACGGGATCGCGGATCTCACGATGCGCCGGCTGGCTCGTGAGCTCGATATCGCGCCGAGCGCGCTGTACTGGCATTTCGCGAACAAACAGCAGCTGCTCGGCGCGGTCGCCGATCACGTGCTGGCGCCCTTGGCCGAAACTGATTGTCGCGATGTGCCCTGGCAGCAGCGCATCGAATTCCTGTGTGCCGCCCTGCGTGACGCTCTGCTATCCCACAAGGACGGAGCGGAGCTGGTGTCGGCGAGCTTCGCCTCCGGCCAGACCTCCCACATGATCACGGTGGTGAACCGCTTGGCCGAGGCCGCCGGCACCTCCGGACTGGGCGCGGTACCGGCCGCCCTGGCCGCCCGCAGCATCGTCTACTACGTCTTGGGTTATGTCGCCGACGAGCAGTCCCGGCTGCAGTGGGATTCGGCCGGTGCGCTGCAAGACGGCCAGTCATTGCTCACCGACGGCGCGGGGCTGACGGACCCCACCGCACAGTTCGGATTTGGCGTGCGCCTTCTGGTGGACGGCATCGGCCAGCTGGCCCGCCAGTCCAGCCCGATCAGTTAGAGGCCACCAGCTCCTTGACCCACTGCGGGTCGAAGAGCGCGACGCTCATCTCGGCGAAGACCGCGGGCATCAGCCGTCCGGCCCCCTCGGGAATCACCGCACGCACCGGCGTCTGGAACTGGTTCGCCAGGTCCTCACGATTGAGCCGCTGCGCCAGATCCGGCTCTGCCGGGAAACTCCCCACCACCAGGCCGGCACAGGGCACTGACTGCGCCGCCAGCGCCTCCAGCGTGAGAGCGGTGTGGTTGAGCGTGCCCAGGTCAGCGGTGGTTACCACCAGCACCGGCGCGTCCAGAACAATCGCCAGATCGCGCAGGGTCTTCCCCCCAGCGGCCAACTCCACCAGCAGGCCACCCGCGCCTTCGACCAGCGTCAGTGCTCCGGGCCGGTCGAGGGCGAATATCGCCGTGGCCATCTGCACGTGGTCCAGCAGGCGAAGGCCCGCCCGCGATGCCGCAGCCACCGGAGCAAGCGGTTCGGGATAACGCGCCAAGGTCTCGACGCGTGTCACCCCGGACAGCCGGGCAACCTCGTCGGCGTCACGGTCCTCGCCGGTTTGCACCGGCTTACACACCGTCACCTCAACGCCTTGGCTCACCGCGGCCGCGGCCAGCGCCGCGGTGGCCACCGTCTTCCCCACTCCCGTCGATGTTCCGGTGACCAGGAGGACCGTCATCGGCGGGCCAGCGCCAATACTCCGGCGAGCACCTCACGTACCCGATCCATATCGGCATCGGTGAGGGAAGCGCGCGCCGTCAGGCGCAGCAGTGACTGCCCTTCGGGGACCGACGGCGGACGGAAGCAGCCCACCCGGACACCCTGCTCCAGGCATGCCTTGGCGGCGTTGAACGCGACCGTGGGGTCTCCCAGCACCACCGGCACCACAGCGGACTCAGGTCTATCCGCCAAACCGCACCACTGACCGAGCGTGGCCGCGTGGTCAAGGACGGCGTGAACCCGTTCCGGCTCGGCAGCCATCAGGCGCAACGCCGCCAGCGCCGACCCGACCGCGGCTGGAGCGAGACCAGTGTCGAAGATAAACGGCCGCGCGGCGTCGACCAGATGTGCGCGAACAGCCTCCGAGCCCAACACCGCCCCACCCTGGCTACCCAGGGCCTTGGAAAGCGTGACGGTGACGACGAGGTCCTCACGTCCGGCAAGACCTACTTCGGCGACCAGCCCGCGACCACCGGCTCCGCGTACACCCAGCCCGTGCGCCTCATCGACCAACAGCACCGCTGCGTGACTGCGACAGACCCCGTACAGGTCGGTCAGTGGTGCGAGTGCGCCATCGGCACTGAAGACCGCATCGGTGAGGACAAGTGCGCGTTCCTCGGGGCGTTGCGCCAGGGCCGCGGCCACCGCCTGCGTATCGCGATAGGGCGTCACCACAACGCGCGCCCTCGACAGGCGGCAAGCATCGATCAGCGAGGCGTGCGTGCGCGCATCGGAGACAATGAGCGTTCCCGGACCGGAAAGTGCTACCACCGCACCGAGATTGGCGGTGTACCCCGAGGAGAAGACCAGTGCCGACTGTGTGCCCATGAGGTCGGCGAGCTCCCGCTCAAGCTCTTCATGCAGTTCGGTGTTGCCGGTGACAAGGCGCGAACCGGTGGAGCCCGCACCCCACACCCGCAAGGCTTCGACGCCGGCCTCGATCACCTCCGGGTGTCGCGCCAGGCCCAGGTAGTCGTTGGACGCCAGGTCGATCTCGGGCTCGGCGGCACTGCGGGTACGTAGCCGCCGACGCAGTCCTGCGGCTTCCCGTTGACGCTCCACCTCACCCAACCAGGCAAGCGGTGATGATGCCTCGACCACCGACGCCTCCTCTCCTGAACGGTGTTCAGGTTAGCGCACACGTGGAAGCCCCCGTCACGGCGTTCGGCCTGGCGACGCGGCCCCCGCCGCCGCCGCCGCACGCACCATCGCATCGGCGATCCGCTGTATCTCGTCCTCGCTGCAGATGTACGGCGGCATCGTGTAGATCAAGGTCCGGAACGGCCGCAGCCACACCCCGGCGTCGAGCGCCGCATCGGTGGCGATGCGCATGCCCTGCTGACCCAAGGGCAGTTGCATGTCAATCACCCCGATGGCGCCGCACACCCGCACATCGGCAACTCCATCGAGATCAGCAGCGGGCGCCAGGCCGCTGCGCAGGCCCTCGGAGATCGCCGTAACCCGCGATTTCCAATCCCCTGATTGCAGCAGTTCTATCGAAGCGACCGCTACCGCGCAGGCCAACGGGTTGGCCATGAAGGTCGGTCCGTGCATGAGCGCGCCCGCCGCACCGTCACTGATGGTGCGCGCGATTTTCGCGGTACACAGCGTCGCGGCCAGGGTCAGATAGCCACCGGTCATCGCCTTACCCACACACATGATGTCGGGGCTGACCCCGGCATGGTCGGCTGCGAACAGCTCACCGGTGCGCCCGAAGCCCGTCGCGATCTCGTCGAAGATCAGCAGCACACCGTGCCGGTCGCACATGGCGCGCAGCTCTGCCAAATAGCGCGGATCGTGGAACCGCATTCCGCCGGCACCCTGAACCACCGGCTCGACGATGACGGCCGCCAGTTCGGCGGCATGCTCGGTCAGCTCCGCCTCAAAACGCCGCGTGTACTCGTCGTCGTACGCGTGGGGAACCTTCTCGGCGAAGACCTGCTCGACCAGCACATCGGTCCACAGCGAGTGCATGCCGCCTTCCGGATCGCACACGCTCATCGGGGCGAAGGTGTCGCCGTGATACCCCCCGCGCCAGGTCATCAGACGATGTTTGGCGGGCAGCCCCAGGCTGCGCCAGTACTGCAGCGCCATCTTGATCGCCACTTCCACCGATACCGATCCGGAGTCGCAGAAGAACACCGTCTCCAGACCGGCCGGAGTCAGCTCCACCAGCAGCTGGGCGAGGCGCGCGGCAGGTTCGTGGGTGAGCCCACCGAACATGACATGGCTCATCGAGGCCAACTGTTCGGTCACCGCACGGTCCAGAGCGGGATGGCCGTGGCCGTGGATGCACGACCACCATGAGCTCATCGCGTCGAGCACCTCGACCGATCGGCCATCACGCACCACCGTGATGTTCGGACCGCTCGCACTGGTCACCACCAGCGGCCGTTGCGCGGCATCGGGATCACCGATCCCGCTGTACGGATGCCACAGATGCGCAGCATCGACGGCTCCGACTTCATCGGGTGTCAACCTCGGCACAATCATCGAGCCTGTCACAAACCCTCGGCACGGAGCCATTCGCCTCGTGCGCACACGCCGTTGGCGCGCACCTGCGGAGACTCTCGGCAACCATGGGTACATTGGGGGCGAAAATGTTCTTCGTCTCAGCAACCAAACCCGTGACCGATCCCGAGGTGCCTCCCACCGCGGCGATGGACGCCACCCCAAAACCCAAGAGCAGCAAGGCGTTTTATCGGCACGACCTCGACGGATTGCGCGGAATCGCGATTTTTCTGGTCGCGGTGTTTCACGTCTGGTTCGGCAGGGTGTCGGGTGGAGTTGACGTTTTCTTAACCCTTTCGGGCTTCTTCTACGGCAGCAAGCTACTACGCACAGCGACTACACAGGGAGCCTCGCTCAACCCCGTACCGGTACTGAAGCGACTGGTCCGGCGCTTACTCCCCGCACTGGTTCTGGTGCTGGCGGCCTGTGCCGTACTCACCGTCTTAGTGCAACCCGAGACCCGGTGGGAGACGTTCGCCGAGCAGAGTCTGGCCAGCCTCGGCTACTACCAGAACTGGGAGCTGGCCAACACCGCCGCCGACTATCTGGCAGCCAGCGAGTCGGTCAGCCCACTCCAGCACCTCTGGTCGATGTCGGTTCAGGGCCAGTTCTACGTCGGTTTCCTGGCGTTGGTGTATCTGCTGGCGGTTCTGCTGCGCAAACCACTCGGCAGGCACATCCGCACCGTCCTGGTGGCCGTGATCGCAAGCCTGACCGCCGCATCGTTCGGGTACGCGATCTACGCGCATCTCGACTTCCAGTCGATTGCCTACTACAACACGTTCGCGCGGGCGTGGGAGTTGCTGCTCGGCGTGCTGGTGGGCGCGCTGGTGGCCGGAACCCGCTGGCCGATGTGGCTTCGCCAGGTCCTGAGCATCGCGGCGCTGGCGACGATCCTGTCCTGTGGCGCGCTCATTAACGGCGTGCGGGAGTTCCCGGGCCCGCTGGCCCTCGTACCCGTCGTCGCCACACTCGTCCTCATCTTGTCGGCGGCGAATCTGCCCACCGACACACCACAACCTGCGGCGAACCGGTTCCTGGCCACCAGGCCCCTGGTCGAGCTGGGATCACTGGCCTACTCCCTTTACCTATGGCACTGGCCGCTGCTGGTCTACTGGCTGGTCTATAGCGGTCAGCCCAAGGTCTCCTTGTGGGAAGGTGCCGCCATCCTCGGCATATCCCTGGCGTTGGCCTACCTGACCAACAAATACGTCGAGACTCCCCTGCGGTACCCCCGGCCGGTCGCCAAGCCCTCCACGCTATGGACCAGGCTGCGGCGCCCCACCTTGGCGCTCGGGACCTCCATCGTGTTGATGGCGGTCGCGCTGACCGCCACCTCATTCACCTGGCTCGAACATGTCACGGTGCAACGGTCCAACGGCAAGGAGCTCTCCGGCCTGCGTCCACGGGACTACCCCGGTGCCGGAGCCCTGCTCTACGGCGACCGCGTGCCCGACCTCCCGATGCGGCCCACCACCCTGGAGGCCTCCGACGACCTGCCCATCACCACCGAGCAGGACTGCATCAGCGACTTCCGCAATCGCGCGGTTATCACCTGTACCTACGGCAATCCGCACGCCACGCGAACCATCGCACTGGCCGGTGGGTCGCATGCCGAACACTGGATCACCGCCCTCGACATTCTGGGGCGCCAACACAACTTCAAGATCACCACCTATCTCAAGATGGGTTGCCCGCTCAGTACCGAAGAGGTCCCCCGCATCGCCGGGTCCAACGACCCATACCCCGATTGCAAGAAATGGGTCGACGAGGTGATGGCGCGGTTGATCAAGGAACACCCCGACTACGTCTTCACCACCACCACCCGTCCGCGCTCCGCGCTTGGCACCGGCGATGTGATGCCCGATAGCTACCTGGGCATCTGGTCGGCGTTCGACGAGGCGGGGATTCCTGTTCTCGGAATGCGCGACACGCCCTGGCTGATCGACAGGGACGGCACCACCTACACCGCCGCCGACTGCATTTCGGCGGGGGGAACCTCCGATTCGTGCGCCATGGATCGCAACCGCGCGCTCGATGACGTGAATCCCACGCTCGCCATCGCGAATCAGTTCCCCCTGCTCAAGATTCTCGATATGACCAAGGCCGTCTGCCGCTCCGACAAATGTCGTGTAGTCGAAGGAAACGTGTTGGTGTATCACGATTCTCACCACATCTCGGCGACCTACATGCGCACCATGACCAAGGAGCTGGGACGCCAGATCGCGCTCGCGACCGGTTGGTGGCGGACCACCCCGCCGGGCAAGTGAGGCGCGCGATTCCGGTGTAGACCGATAGGGTCTATCACTATGACCCTGCCACCACTTCAGGTATGGCCGGGCAACCCGTATCCGCTGGGCGCCACCTATGACGGAGCCGGCACCAACTTCTCGTTGTTCTCCGAGGTCGCGACGGCCGTCGAACTGTGCCTGATCGCCAAGGACGGCACGGAAACCCGAGTGCCACTCGATGAGGTCGATGGGTACGTGTGGCACTGCTACCTGCCAACCGTCTCCCCCGGCCAGCGTTACGGATTCCGGGTACACGGTCCCTGGGAGCCTGAGGCGGGGCACCGCTGCGACCCCAACAAGCTGCTCCTCGACCCGTACGGCAAGGCCTTTCACGGCGAGTTCGGCTACACCCCCGAGGCGGATCCGCCGCTGCTCTCGTACCAGACTGATCCACTGGACACCGAGACACTCGTCGCACGCGACTCGCTGGGCCACACCATGACCTCTGTGGTCATCAACCCCTACTTCGACTGGGGTTCGGATCGTGGCCCGCGCACTCCGTACCACGAGACGGTGATCTACGAGGCTCATGTCAAAGGTATGACACAGACCCATCCCGGAATTCCCGAGGAGCTTCGGGGCACCTACGCCGGTCTGGCGCATCCGGTCGTCATCGAGCACCTGCGTTCCCTCGGTGTCACCGCCATCGAACTGATGCCCGTGCACCAGTTCTTCCAAGACAGCCGGCTGATTGCCCTCGGGTTGCGAAACTATTGGGGGTACAACACCTTCGGATTCCTGGCTCCGCATGCGGGGTACGCGTCATCGCCGCACGCGGGCGGCGCCGTCGCCGAATTCAAGGCAATGGTTCGCGCTCTGCACGAGGCGGGTATCGAGGTCATCCTCGACGTCGTCTACAACCACACGGCCGAGGGCGATCACATCGGCCCGACCCTGAGTTTCCGCGGCATCGACAATCGCGCCTACTACAAACTCAACGACGACAACCTCGCGCGCTACACCGACTACACCGGAACGGGAAACAGTCTCAACGCTCGCCACCCGCACACGTTGCAGCTCATCATGGACTCGCTGCGCTACTGGGTCACCGAAATGCATGTCGACGGATTCCGGTTCGACCTGGCCTCCACCCTGGCCCGCGAGTTGCATGACGTCGATCGCCTGTCCGCCTTTTTCGACCTGGTGCAGCAAGACCCGATCGTCAGTCAGGTCAAACTGATCGCCGAACCCTGGGATATCGGCGAGGGCGGATACCAGGTGGGCAACTTCCCCGGCTTGTGGACCGAATGGAACGGGAAGTTCCGCGACACCGTCCGCGATTATTGGCGCGGAGAGCCCGCCACCCTCGGCGAATTCGCTTCGCGCCTCACCGGCTCCTCAGATCTCTACGAGGCGACCGGGCGCCGCCCCAGTGCGAGCATCAACTTCGTCACCGCGCATGACGGCTTCACACTCCGAGACCTGGTCTCGTACAACGAGAAGCACAATGAGGCCAATGGTGAGGACAACCGGGACGGAGAAACTCACAACCGCTCGTGGAACTGCGGTGTGGAAGGTCCCACCGATGATCCGGAGATTCTGGCGCTGCGTGCCCGCCAGATGCGCAACATTTTCGCGACCCTGGTGCTGAGTCAGGGCACGCCGATGCTCTCGCACGGCGACGAGATCGGGCGCACCCAGCAGGGCAATAACAACGTGTACTGCCAGGATTCGACACTGTCCTGGATGGACTGGGAGCTGACTGAGACAAATTCCGACCTGCTGCAGTTCGCCAGAACGGTGATCGCGCTGCGTAAACAGCACCCGGTGTTCCGCCGCCGCCGCTTCTTCGCCGGACGACCGATCCGCGAGGGCGAGGAAGTACGCGACATCGCGTGGCTGACACCCGCGGGCGAGGAAATGACCACCGCCGACTGGGACAGCGGTTTCGGCAAGAGTCTGGCCGTCTTCCTCAACGGCGATGCGATCCCCGAACCCAATGCCCGCGGCGAACGTGTGTCGGGCGACTCGTTCCTGCTGTGTTTCAACGCCTATGACGAACCGCTGGATTTCGTGACACCCGACGGCGACTATGCGACGCAGTGGACAGCCGTCCTCGACACTGCCGAACCCGACGGACAGTGCTCGGCGATAGTCGATGCGGGCAAGGCCGTGCGCGTGCAGGACCGCGCCCTGGTCGTGCTGCGCAAGAGCGGATAGTCGGCGCTACGTCAGGTAGCGGAATGCCGCCGAATCCGGTTCCAGCCGTTCGATATCAAGGTCCGACGCGTACATGCGGTCCAGCAAGCCCGCGAGATCCTCGGCATTACTGAGCTCGATGCCCACCAGGGCGGCACCCATCTCGCGGTTGTTCCGCTTGACGTACTCGAACAGCGTGATGTCGTCGTTGGGCCCGAGTATGTCGCCCAGGAATCGGCGCAACGCACCCGGCTCCTGCGGGAAGTCGACCAGGAAGTAGTGCTTGAGCCCCAGGTGCACCAATGAGCGCTCCAGGATCTCGCCATACCGCGAAACATCGTTGTTGCCACCGGAAATTAGGCAGACAACCGTCCCACCGGGGGCCAGATCCAGTTCTGACAGCGCGGCGACCGACAGGGCGCCGGCAGGCTCGGCGATGATGCCTTCGTTCTGGTACAGCTCGAGCATGGCCGTGCAAGCGGCACCTTCGTCGACAGTCATCAATGTCAATGTCTCTCCGGCCGCAGCCAGCAGCCGGTACGGAACCGCGCCGGCCACCTGTACTGCGCAGCCGTCGACGAACGGATCGACATGATCGAGTGGAACCGGGCCACCGGCCCGCATCGCGGCCGCCATACACGCCGCACCGGCCGGCTCGACACCGACGACCCGCACCTGAGGAGCCCGTTCCCGCAGGTACGTGACGATCCCGGAGATGCACCCGCCGCCACCGACCGGAACCACCACAACGTCCGGCCGGACATCGAGCTGGTCGAGGATCTCGGCGGCAATGGTGCCCTGCCCGGCAATGGTCCGCGGATCGTCGAACGCCGGGACAAGGGTGGCCCCAGTGCGTTCGGCGTCGGCCTTGGCCGCCGCGGCCGCCTCGTCATAGCCGTGCCCGACAGCGATGAGCTCAACGAACCCGTTGCCGTGATAGATGATCCGTTGCCGCTTCTGCTTCGGAGTCTTGCTAGGGATGTACACGCGCCCGTGTACACCCATCGAATTGCAGGCCAACGCAAACCCCTGGGCGTGGTTTCCGGCGCTGGAGCACACGACGCCCGCAGCCTTCTCCTCGTCGCTGAGCTGCATCAAGAGGTTGAACGCACCACGCAGTTTGTACGAGCGAACCGATTGCAGATCTTCACGCTTGAGATAGACGTTGGCCCCGGTGAGCGCCGACAGGCGATCGGCGTGCTGGACGGGAGTCGGGTGCACCACCTCGTCGATGCGCTTGGCCGCCGCGTCGATATCACTGGCGGTGACGGCCTGAGCCGTGCTCAAGAGACAGGTGTCAGCACGAAAACCGGGATCTGACGGTCGGTCTTGGTTTGGTATTCCGCGTACGGCGGGTAGGCCTCGACGGCGCGATCCCACCACTGTGCCTTCTCGTCGCCGACCACCTCGCGTGACTGGTAGTCCTTGGTGATGCTGCCGTCCTGCAGCTCGACGAGCGGGTTCTCTTTGACGTTGTAGTACCAGACGGGGTTCTTGGGTGCACCGCCCAGCGAGGCCACGATGGCGTACTCGCCGTTGTGCTCCACTCGCATCAGGGCGATCTTGCGCAGCTTGCCGGACTTCGCGCCCAGTGTCGTCAGCAGGATCACCGGCATGTCCGCAATGGTGATGCCGTCGGTGGTCCCACTCTCGATGATCTTGGCCACCTGCTTCTGCGACCAATCGAGTCCACTGGGTTCGTATTCACCGGTTAATGGCATGCCGCCAACTGTATCGCCCCAGGCATCGGGGAATCACGCCGATAATGCCGAACACCCGGGAGCCCTGCCCGCATCGGACACCCCGCGACTTTATTTTTAGAGCCCACGATGCGAGTGTTCGGTTGACCGAACTTCCCGATTAGGCATATCCTTCATTCATGACGACGTTCGAGCGCGCAGCACATGGAGTGCGGCCGATTGACGTCGCCGCCGTGCCCGCCTACAAGCTGCTGGCATTGGGAGTCGGCACGGCGGTGTTCGTGGTGGCGCTCTTGCTGGTGGCATCGCTGTCGACCGCGGTGCTCTCGGCCGCCGCTGTGGCCAGCATGGTCTGGCTGACCGGCTCGTTCATTCACTGAGCAGAACCATCCAACGGGGTGTAATACATCCCCATGTCTTCACCAAGCCAATCGGCCGCCGGGCATCCCGGTGAGCACCGCATGGAGCGGCTGGCCCACGAGGTGACCGATGACGTACTGGCCGCCGAGAAACATCTCCCTTCCTGGTTGCGCCCCGGCGCTCCGGAAAGCCGAATACCGGTTCTTATCGCTCTTGTCGCGGCGATCGGCCTTCAGCTGGCCATCCCCGCACAGTTCAATCTGACGCCGCGCTGGCCGCTCCCGGCCCTTGAGTCCGCGCTCCTCGTAGTCCTGGTGATCCTGAACCCGATAAAGTTCACGCGTTCAACAACTCTCGGGCGTTGGGCGACATATGTGCTGATCGCTGCGATCACCGCCGACAACACCATCTCGGCGGCGCTGCTGGATTACAAGATCGTCACCGGGCAGATGGGTGACAATCCGCGGGTACTCCTGGGCAGTGGCCTGGCCATCTTCATCACCAACATCATCGTGTTCGGCATGTGGTACTGGGAGTTCGACCGCGGTGGACCGTTCGCGCGCCACACCACCGAACGGCCGCACCCGGATTTCATGTTTCCGCAGATGGCCAATCCCGAACTCGCTCCGCCAGATTGGCGCCCGAAGTTCCCTGACTACCTCTACGTGAGCTTCACCAACGTCGTCGCGTTCTCCCCCACCGACACCATGCCCTTGTCGCGCTGGGCGAAGATGCTGATGACCTTGCAGTCGATGGTCGCGCTGTCCACAGTGGCGCTGGTGCTGGCCCGCGCCGTGAACATTCTGGGCTAGCGGTGATCCCGCAGGGCTCGGCCACGACATCGGAGGTCCCCGGGACTCTCAACCGGATTCTGCACCTGGCCACGATGCTCGCGGTGAACGCGATTCCCCTCACCGGCTGGTTCGTGGGCGGGTGGACCGCCGGCACGACGCTGGCGGTCTACTGGTTCGAGACCGTGGTGGCGTCCCTGTTCGTCGCACTCCGGGCACTTCTTCACAAGCGGTGGAGTCCGCGCCACGGGCACTTCCGGTACGAGGCACCGGGACCGGATCAGCGCTACTCCCGAACTTCCTTCATCAAGGGATTCCTCTTCACGACTCTTATCTTTTCGGCGGCGCACGGGTTCTTCCTGGCTGTCATCGTGTTGCTACTCACCCACAACGGCAAGGCCGCACTGATTGGCATCGATTGGCACACTGTCGGATTCGGATGCCTGCAGGTTCTTGTCGCGCTGGCCGTCGACTTTTTGATCGACCTTCCATCACTGCGCCGCTGGTCTTTCTGGCAGCTGGAGGTGATGGCAAGCCGTGGCTTCATGCGCGTTGCCGTCGTGCACCTCACCTTGATTTTCGGGATGTTCGCGGTCGCGGTTACCGACGCACCCTCGGCGCTGTTCGGCGTGTTCGTCGTTCTGAAGACCATGTATTCGCTCAGTGTCACGTTCCCGCAATGGGAGCCGGCCACCCCGCCGCGCTGGCTCAGCCGGGCGATGAACCGGATCCCCAGCGCACGGCCCGGACTGACCTTCGAGCAGCAATGGGCCAAGGACCGGAACGCAGAGGCGGCACGGCGGAAGAAGAATGAAGAGCCCTGGACAGGGACGCGGCGTTGAACGCTTCTCAGATGGGGTCGCTGCTGGAGTAGGTGTCGGTCGACTCCGGGCGCGCGCCGTAGCGCTGGGCATATGTCTGGTGCTTGCGCGCATGCTTTTCGCGGTTACCGATATCGGCGAGTTTCGGGTCCAGATCGTGCTGGGCCAACCGGTAGCGGCGCCAGATCTTGTTGAGAGCGTGGGTCATCAGGATCGCCCAGACGTAGATGGGCAGGGTGATCGCCACATGCAAGAGCAGTCCACCCGGTAGGAGCCAGAACGGCGCCAGGATGAAGTGCGGCGGGATCACGTACCGGATCATGTGCCTCCGCACCGCTCCGGGGCCGGACAGATCGTTGGTCACCCAATCCCGCATCGAGTCCGGCAAGCGCTTTCCGTAGGCGTAGGTGATGTACTGCCCCGCAGTGGGCCGATCCGTTGTCATACACACTCCTGGCGTCTTATGCGGCTCTCGCCGGAGTGAGCAGCAGACAGCCCTGCTGAGTACAGGTAAGGCCCCGACGAGAGCCGTCAGGAACTATAGACGGGCCCCTGTCCTGCAGTGTTGCCGGGTTGCTAATCTTTGCAAGTTGTTGTGTGGTGAGGTGGACTGGATATGGATGCGCGTCAACCGCTGTACCGAATGAAGGCGGACTTCTTCAAGACATTGGGCCATCCGGTGCGGATTCGGGTGCTGGAGCTGCTCAGCGAGCGCGATCAAGCCGTGTCGGAAATGCTGCCCGAAGTGGGTATCGAGGCGGCCAACCTGTCGCAGCAGCTGGCCGTATTACGGCGTGCCGGCCTGGTGACCGCCCGCCGCGAAGGACTGTCCGTGCTGTACACACTGACCTCACCGCGCGTCGCCGAGTTACTGGCGACCGCACGCAAAATCTTGACCGGTGTGGTGGCCGATCAAGCCGAATGGCTCGACTCCGCCGATCCCGTCGTGCCCGAGCTCGCCGATGCCACAGCGACCCGACACGCGCAGACTTAGCCGCCCAGGCAGCCCGGCCCGAGTAGCGCCTTGAGGTCACCCATCAGAGCCGATGATGGCGTCACCCGAAGCGACTGATCGAGTTCGAGGGTGGTGACACGCTCTCCGCTGATCAAACGCAGATGGACCTGGTTGGTCCCGGGATGCCGCGCCAACACCTGCTTGAGTGCGGTCACCTTGTCGATGGTGCACTGCCGCGTCGGCAGCGTGACTGCAACCGGACGATCGTCGGAGGCCTGCGAGAAGTCCGGCACCACAAGGTCATTGGCAATCAGTGAAATCCGGTCATCGCGGATCGCCACCTTCGCGTTCACCAGAACGACCGCGTCATCGGCGATCTCGGCACCGTACACCGAATAGGCCTGCGGGAAGAAGAGCACCTCGATGCCACCGGTTAGGTCCTCGAGTTGCGCAGAAGCCCAGGGCATTCCGTTCTTGTTGACCCGACGGTTGACCGAGGCGAGGATTCCGCCCACCCGCACCTGAGTGTCATTGGCGATGTCGCCTTCGAGGATCGTGGGAATCTGGGTGTCGGTCTGACGGCCCAGCAGGTGCGCCACCCCGTTGAGTGGGTGCCCGGATACGTACAGCCCCAGCATCTCTCGCTCGAGCGCGAGCTTATGCTTTTCTTCCCATTCCTCGTCGGGCACCTTGATGGCGAACACGCTGGATGCGTCGGCGTCGTCGTCCCCGGCACCGCCGAAGAGATCGAACTGCCCCATCGCTTCGGCTTTCTTGGTGCCCAACACCGAGTCGACGGCATCGGATTGGACGAGGAAAAGCCCCTTGCGGGAATGCCCCAGCGAGTCGAAGGCCCCGGCCTTCACCAGCGATTCCGTGACCTTCTTGTTGCAGGCCGCGATGTCGATCTTGTGCAGATAGTCCGAGAAATCGGTGAAGGCGCCCTTTGATTCCCGGGTGGCGATCAAGGACTGGACCACATTGGCGCCGACATTTCGCACGCCGCCGAGCCCGTATCGGATGTCTTCCCCCACCGAGGCGAAGTTGTGGACCGACTCGTTGACGTCCGGCGGCAGCACCGTGATGCCGAGACGACGGCAATCGGCGAGGTAAACAGCCGCCTTGTCCTTGTCGTCACCCACGGAGGTGAGCAGCCCGGCCATGTACTCGCCGGGGTAGTTGGCTTTGAGGTAGGCGGTCCAGAACGACACCAATCCGTAGCCGGCCGCGTGCGACTTGTTGAACGCGTATCCGGCGAACGGAAGAATCGTGTCCCACAGCGCCTTGACGGCCTTCTCGGAGAAGCCGTTGTTGGTCATGCCCTCGTAGAAGCCCTTGTATTCGGCTTCCAGCACTTCAAGCTTCTTCTTGCCCATGGCCTTGCGGAGCGCATCGGCCTTACCCATGGAGTACGAGGCGACCTTCTGGGCGATGAACATGATCTGCTCTTGGTAGACGATCAGACCGTAGGTCTCCGAGAGGATGTCCCTGAGGGGCTCCTCCAGCTCGGGGTGAATCGGCTTGATCGGCTGGCGACCGTTCTTGCGGTCGGCGTAGTCGTTGTGGGCGTTCATGCCCATCGGGCCGGGACGGTACAGCGCCAGCACGGCCACGATGTCGTTGAATCCGGTGGGCTGCATGCGGCGCAGCAGATCCCGCATGGGCCCACCGTCGAGCTGGAACACGCCGAGAGTGTCACCGCGGGAGAGCAATTCGTAGGTGGCCGGATCTTCCAGCGGAAGATGGTCCAGGTCCAGATCGATGCCCCTGTTGGCCTTGATGTTGTCCAGCGCATCACCGATGACGGTCAGGTTGCGCAACCCCAGAAAGTCCATCTTCAGCAGGCCGATGGCCTCACACGACGGATAGTCCCAGCCGGTGATGATGGCGCCGTCCTGCGCGCGCCGCCACAGCGGGATGGCGTCGGTGAGCGGCTCCGAGCTCATGATGACGGCACAGGCGTGCACACCGGCGTTGCGGATCAGGCCTTCCAGACCACGGGCGGTCTGATAGATGGTCCGCACATCGGGATCGGTGTCGATCAGGGTGCGAACCTCGGCGGCCTCTTTGTACCGCTCGTGTTCGGGGTCGGTGATACCCGAAAGCGGAATGTCCTTGGCCATGATGGGCGGTGGCAGCGCCTTGGTGATCCGGTCGGCGATGGCGAATCCGGGCTGGCCGTAGTGGATACGCGCCGAGTCCTTCAGCGCCGCCTTGGTCTTAATGGTGCCGAAGGTGATGACCTGCGCGACCCGGTCGCTGCCCCACTTATCCGTGGCATACCGAACCATCTCACCGCGGCGACGGTCGTCGAAGTCGATATCGATATCGGGTGCCGACGGTCGTTCCGGATTCAGGAAGCGCTCGAACAGCAGCCCGTGCGGGATGGGGTCGATGTTGGTGATCCCGAGCGCGTAGGCGACGAGCGATCCGGCCGCCGATCCACGGCCCGGGCCCACCCTGATTCCGACTTCCTTGGCATGGGTGACCAAGTCCCCGACGACCAGGAAGTATGCGGGGAAACCCTTCTGCTTGATGACGTCCAGCTCATAGTGCGCACGGGTGAAGTACTCCTCGGGTACCCCGCCGGGGACGCCGTCGAAGCGACGCTCCAGTCCACGGTCCACCTCCTTGCGCAGCCAGGAGTCCTGGTCTTCACCCTCGGGCACCGGGAACACCGGCATGCGGTCCTTGAAGCTCCAGACGTCTTCGTACGACTGCACCCGCTCGGCGATGAGCAGGGTGTTGTCACACGCGCCGGGCACAGCGTCATCCCAGAGGTCGCGCATCTCGGACGCCGGCTTCAGGAAGTAGCCGTCACCGTCGAACTTGAAGCGCGTGGGGTCCGACATGGTCTTGCCGGTCTGCACACACAGCAGTGCCTCGTGGTTGTGCGAGTGATCCTTTGTGACGTAGTGGCAGTCGTTGGTGGCCAGCGGAGGTATGCCGAGCTTCTTGCCCAACTCCAGCAGTCCCTCGCGCACCCGGCGTTCGATGGACAGCCCGTGGTCCATCAGCTCCAGGAAGAAGTTCTCCTTGCCGAAGATCTGCTGCCATTTGGCGGCGGCTTCGAGTGCCTCGGCCTCCTGACCAAGACGGAGCCGGGTCTGCACTTCACCGGAAGGACATCCGGTGGTGGCGATGATGCCGCTGGCGTGCTCGGCGATGAGCTCGGCGTCCATGCGCGCCCATTTACCCAGCTGGCCCTCGAATGAGGCCAGTGAGGACAACTTGAACAGGTTGCGCAGTCCTGTCGCGTTCTCGGCGACCATCGTCATGTGGGTGTAGGAACCCGAACCGGACACGTCATCGGACTTCTGCCCCGGATCGCCCCAGAAGACACGCTTGGTGTCGAACCGAGAGGCCGGCGCGATGTAGGCCTCGATGCCGATGATGGGCTTGACCCCGGTCGCGCTGGCGACGTTGTAAAACTCGCTGGCGCCGTACATGTTGCCGTGGTCGGTCATGCCGACCGCCGTCATGCCGAGGCGCTCAACCTCGGCAAGCATCGGCTTGATCTTCGCCGCACCATCGAGCATCGAGTACTCGGTGTGGTTGTGCAGGTGCACGAACGAAGAATTCGAGGAGCTCACACGTGCCTTTCGTACCGACCCACGATGGGGGCGTCAATCGCTAGAGGGGTCAGTTTATGGCGAGGGTCCGACAGTCCCGGGCGTGTCGGGGGTGTGTCGCCCCGCTCATCCAGCTACCCGAATCACAGCGGTCACAAAAGCCCCGTCAGCAACGGTCAGGGCCCGTTTTCCCGACGAACCCCCGCACGGGTGGCGGCTGCCGTTGCAGCACCCGATCCCTCTGCCGCAGGGACATACCCCGGCTGGCCCGCAGCGCCGCGTCACGCAACGGCGTCAACCACGAGTTCGAGACGAGTCCCAGCGCACCCAGTCGGCGGGAATCGCGTGCGATCCGCTGTGTCCGGCGTCGGCGCAACGCAATGGCGCGCCGGCGACGGTAACTGCGTGTCAGGTCGTCGCGGGCCGCACCCGGCGCGCACTGAGCACCGCGTCGACCGTGAAGACGACCAGCGCCGCCCAGATCAGCGCAAAGCCGGCCCACCGCTCCGGGGGCATCGCCTCATGCTTGACCAGCACACCCCAGAGCATCTGCAGCGATGGTGTCAGGTACTGCAGCAACCCAAGGGTAACCAGTGGAATGCGTTGTGCCGCAATTCCGAACATCAGCAGCGGCAGCGCCGTCACCACGCCGCTGAACACGATCAGCGCGGTGTGACCGGGGGTATAGCCAAGGACGTGCTGCTGCCCGGCGAGACCGAGAAACGTCACATAGGCCAGCGCGAACGGTGCCGCGACGATTCCCTCGGCCGTCAGGCTCACCCGCGGATCGACAGTCACCGTCTTCTTGATGGCTCCGTACCCGGCGAACGAGACGGCCAGGACCAAGGTGATGACCGGCAGCTGCCCGTAGTTGATCGTGAGCACGATGACTGCCGTGACTGCCAGTACCAGGGCCAGCAACTGCCATCGGCTGAGCAGCTCCCGGAAGATCAGCACACCCAACAACACCGTCACCAACGGGTTGACGAAGTATCCGAGCGCGGCGTCCAGGACATGCCCCGAGTTGACGGCATAGATGTAGACACCCCAGTTGAGGGCGATGAGAGCCGAGGCACCCGCGAGGAGGAACCAGTTGCGCGGCCCCATCGCGATGAGATCGCGCAATCGCCCGGAAACGGCGACGACGATCACCATCAGCAGCAGCGTCCAGATCATCCGGTGCGCCAGGATCTCCAGCGCACTGGCCGGCTTCAGCAGAGGGAAGAAGGCGGGAAACAATCCCCACATGAAGTAGGCGGCCGCACCGAACAGGTATCCGGACTTCAGACGATTCTCTTCGGGAGCGGTGACGATCCCACTCATCGCAGGACGTCGAGCGCGTGCGCCAGATCGTCCGGATGCTCGCTGGTGATTTCCATCCAGCGACCATCGCCCGGATGTGTGAAGGCCAGCGACTTGGCGTGCAGCCATTGCCGTTCCAGCCCGAGCTTGGCCGCCAGCGTCGGATCCGCGCCATAGGTTAGATCACCGCAGCAGGGATGTTTGATGGCCGAGAAATGCACCCGGATCTGGTGGGTGCGACCGGTTTCCAGATGTATGTCCAGCAGGCTGGCCGCCACGAACGCCTCAAGGGTGTCGTAGTGGGTGATCGAATGACGCCCGTCCTCGACCACGGCGAACTTCCAGTCGTGTCCCCGGTGCCGCCCGATGGGGGCATCGATGGTGCCGCTGGACGGGTCCGGATGTCCCTGCACGAGAGCGTGATAGCGCTTCTCGACGCGCCGGTACTTGAAGGCGCGTTTGAGCTCGGTGTAAGCCTTCTCCGACAACGCGACAACCATGACGCCCGAGGTTCCGACGTCCAGGCGGTGCACGATTCCCTTGCGTTCCGGCACACCGGAGGTAGTCATCCGGAACCCGGCGGCGGCGAGCCCGCCGAGCACGGTGGGACCGCTCCAGCCGACAGAGGCATGGGCCGCGACGCCCGCTGGTTTGTCGACGGCGACCAGATCGTCATCGGCGTAGAGAATCTTCATGCCCTCGATGGCCTCGACCCGATTCTCCGGCGGGGCCTTGGGTTCGGGGAGGGTGACCTCTAGCCAGGTGCCCGCGGTGAGTTTCTCGGACTTGGTGACCGCAACCCCATCGAGAAGCACCGCGCCCTCTTCGGCGAGAGTTGCCGCGGCCGTGCGCGACAGCCCGAGCAGGCGTGCCAGCCCGGCGTCGACCCGCATGCCGGACAGGCCGTCGGGCACCGGCAGGGAACGCGAGGTCATGTCGGCTTGATCTGGGAAGCCTGCGCGTCGGCGTCGTCCGCCGTCGTCTCGTCGTCTGTGCTCGATGCTCCTCGCGTCGAGCGCTCGTCGGAGTCGTAGTCGTAGCCGAACAGTGACAGCGCCACCAGCAGGATCGCCCCACCTACCACCGCCGGATCGGCCACATTGAAGACCGGCCACCACCCCACCGAGAGGAAGTCGACCACGTGACCGCGCAGCGGCCCGGGTCCCCGAAAGAACCTGTCGACGAGATTGCCCAGCGCACCGCCGAGGATCATGCCCAAACCGATCGCCCACCACGTGGAGACCAACCGGCGGCCGATGAGCAGGATTCCGACCACAACCGAGATGGCGATGAGAGTCAGCACCCAGGTGTATCCGGTGGCGAAGGAGAACGCGGCGCCCGAATTACGCACCAGCGTCCAGCTGACGGTGTCACCGATGATGGGCACCGGCTTACCGGGCTGCAGCAGTTTGACGGCGAGAACCTTGCTGACGACATCCACCGCGAGTACCACCGCCGCCACGATGAGCAGCAGTTTTATCCGCCGCTTGGGCTTCGGGGCGGTCTCGGGCTCGTCACTCACGCCACCCATCATCCCTTACTCGGTGAGGCGCTTTGCGCAGCGTGTCTGCGATGATCGCCGCTGTGCCCGATGCTCTTCACCCCAAAGGCCCGTCACCGACCCTTGTGCTGCTGACCACCGGCGGAACCATCGCGACCGAGGTAGGCAGCGACGGCATTGCCCGGCACCGCAGTTCAGGTGATGACCTGCTCGCGAGTTCAGGTGATGACCTGCTCGCGGCGTCAGGGTACGGCGAGGTCGTGGTCGACGACCTGATGACGATCGACAGCTCGGAAATGACCCCGCAGCGCTGGCAGCAGATCGCCGCGTCCATCCGCGCCCATATCGCCGGCGGCGCCTCCGGAGTCGTCATCGCGCATGGCACGGACACCTTGGAGGAAACCGCGCTCTGGCTCGCGCTGACCTGCGCGGTGCAGGTACCCGTCGTCCTCACCGGGGCGCAGCGCAGTGGCGACCACCCCGAATCCGACGGCCCGGGAAATCTTCGCGATGCGTTGACGGTGGCCGCAAGCGGCGAGACTCTGGGCGTGGTGGTGTGCTTCGCGGGGCAGGTGTATGCGGCGCCGGGCCTGCGCAAGATCGATCTGGCCGATCCCGCCGGATTCGCCGGTGCCACCACCGTCGGGCACGTGCGCGACGGCGTGTTCGTTCGCAGCTGCGATGCCCCCGCCCCATTCCTTGGCACCGTGACCCGCGCCGCGTTACCCCGCGTCGACATCGTCAGCCTGTACCCGGGTGCCGACGCGGTGGCGCTCGACGCCTACGTGCGAGCCGGCGCCCAGGGACTGGTGCTGGAATCAATGGGCGCAGGTAACGCCAATGATGTTGTCATCGAGACAGTTTCGCGTCTCGTTGAGAACGGGATACGCGTGCTGGTGACCACCCGGGTGCCGGGCGGGGCGCTGACGACCGGATATGCGCCGGGCCAGAGATTGATCGACGCCGGTGCGGTGGTGGTGCCCCGGTTGCGTTCCGCACAGGCGCGGGTGCTGTTGATGGCGGCACTGTCCACCGGATCAGATCTGCGCGCCGTCGTCGACCGGCTCGGCTGACTCCTGCGGCCAGGCCAGACTGGCCACCGGATCGGCACGGGTGACATCCTGGTCATCGACACCGAAGGTGCGCGCGATGCCGGGCCCGCTGCCACGTGTCTCGAATCTCACGGTCATGACGCCGTGCCCGGTGCCCTGGATCCAACCGTGCCCGAACTCGGGATGGCTGACGTCGTCGCCGACGCCCCAGCTCGCCGCACGTGGTTCCGGCGTGGCGACAGCCGATGCGGCCTCATCGGTCTCGGCAATCGATTCGGTCTGGTCCAGGTCGGGAAAAAGAGAGGCCTGCTGGGTGTCGGAAAATCCCGAGAATCCCACGCCAACAAGGCGAATGGGGCCGATCTCAATAGGGTCGAGTAGCAGCCGGCGCGCAGCCGACATCAGTACCGCACGTTCAGTGGTGGCGTAGGGCAGAGTCGCCGATCTGGTCAGGATGCTCATGTCTGAGCGCCGAAGTTTGACGGTGACGGTACGCACGCCGCGACCATGCTTGATCAATCGCCGGTGGGCGTGGGCGCCGATGGGTTCGATGGCCTCGCGCAATTGATCGAGAGTCGTCAGATCATCGGCGAAGGTGGATTCGGCGCTGATCTGTTTGGTTTCGGCACGTTCGGCGACCGGACGCTCATCGATCCCCCGTGCGAGTTGATGCAGCGCGGGGCCGATCGTGCCGCCCAGCACCGAGGCCACCTCACCGGTCTGCAGCGCCGCGAACTGGCCAATAGTGTTGATTCCCAGGCGGTTCAGCCGCTCTTCGGCAACGGGTCCGATTCCCCACAATTTGCGCACCGGCAGATCCTCGAGCAGTGCGCGTTCCTCCGCCGGAGCGATGATCCGCACCCCGTCGGGTTTGGCCAATCCCGATGCGATCTTGGCGAGCTGCTTCCCCGACCCCGCCCCGACCGATGCGGTGAGCCCGGTCTCGGCCAGCACCCGGGAACGAAGTTCCTCGATGTACTGGCCTACCGTTTCGGTTGTGGCCCCGGCCAGTTCGGCGGGCTCTCCGAAAGCCTCGTCGAAGGAGAGCTGTTCCAGCACCGGAATCATCGATCGCACCGTCGCAAACACCCGTCGGCTCGCGACGCCGTACACCGCCCCGCGAGGCGGCAGCACAACGGCGGAGATGCCCACGAGGCGCCGCGCCTGATGCATGGGCATAGCCGAGCGGGCACCGAAAACCCGGGCCTCATAGCTCGCGCCGGCCACCACGCCCCGACCTCCCGTGCCGCCGACAAGGACCGGTCGCTCACGCAGGGTTGGCCGGGTCAGCTGCTCGACCGAGGCGAAGAAGGCATCCATGTCGAGGTGCAGAACCCATCGACCGGCAGCACACACGCGATCATCGTATTGCGCAGGTCGGACGTGCCCTGTCCGGCGCTGAGCACCACGATCGCCACCCGATGGCCGAACGCCGATAAGAAATGGCTGAATCACGCTACTCGGACAGCCGATGCGTCCCTAGCCTGATGTCATGGCAATGAACTTGGTGCACCGGTGGTGTTGTAGCTCGGAGATGTGGGCACGTAAGACCGAGTCGCAGCTCCTGCCGTGGGCGCTGCAGGACGTTGAGCTCGGTGCGGACACCTTGGAGATCGGGCCCGGTTATGGCGCGAATCTGCGCGTGCTGACCAAACGCACCCCGCAGCTGACCGCCGTCGAGATCGACGACACCATGGCCTCGCGGCTGCAGCGGCTCTATAGCGATCAGGCGACCGTGATCCAGGGTGACGGCACCAAGCTCGGTTTCGACGACGACCGCTTCAGCTCCGTGGTGTGCTTCACCATGCTGCACCATGTCCCGACAGCTGATCTGCAGGACCAGCTGTTCGCGCAGGCGCACAGGGTGCTGGCCCCCGGCGGTGTCTTCGCCGGCAGCGACGGAGTGCATTCCACGTTCTTCCGGCTGTTGCACATCGGTGACACCTACAACCCGGTGCCGACGACATCGCTGCCGGGTCGCTTGCGGGCTGCGGGTTTCACCGATATCGAGCATCACCTCGACGGCGGCAATCAGCGCTGGCGCGCGGTGAAGGCGGCCTAGAACCGACGTACTAGCCCGCCGTCTTCTTCAGGGACACCCGGACCCCGTCACCGAGATCGGTGGCGGGTGTCCGCATATTCTGGCCGGCTTCGCCGATTTCCAGTGTCGTGGCCAGGATTTCACCAGCGATCAGATCGCGGTGGCGTTCGGCCCAGGCACTGCGCTCGGCGGGAACCTCGAGGGTGACCTCGATACGGTCGGATACCTCCAGGCCCGACGACTTGCGAAGGTCCTGAAGCTCCCGGATGAGATCGCGCGCCCATCCCTCGGCTTCCAGCTCCTCGGTGACGGTGTCATCGAGGATGACCAGTCCCCCGCCCTCGGGCAGGGCCGCCGTGGAATCGGGCTCCGCGGCCACCAGCCGTGAGTCGAACTCGCCCTCCTGCAGGGTGATTCCGGCCGCGACGACGGTCCCGTCGGCCTGCTGCGCCCAATCGCCGGCCTTGACCGCACGGATGACGGTTTGCACCTCTTTACCCAGCCGCGGGCCCGCGGCGCGCGCATTAACGGTCAACTCGAACTTGCCATAGCCAGCGATATCGTCGGTGAGTTCCACGGATTTCACGTTGAGCTCATCGGCGATCAGTGCCCGGTAGGGCTCCAATCGCTCGGGGTTCGGCACCGCGACAGTCAATTTCAGCAGCGGCAGGCGCACCCGCAGCTTCTTGGCCTTACGCAGTGAAGACCCAGTGGAAGCCACCTTTCGCACCTCGTCCATGGCGGCGACCAGGTCGGGATCGGCGGGCAGTGCCGATTCGGACACCCAGTCGGCCAGGTGCACGGAGCGCTCCCCCGTCAACCCCTTCCAGATCACCTCGGTGGTCAGGGGCAGCAGCGGTGCGGCCAGACGGCAGGTCGTCTCCAAGACGGTGTGCAGGGTGTCGATCGCATCCGCATCTTCGTCCCAGAAGCGCGAACGTGACCGACGGACATACCAATTGGTCAGCGCGTCGGTGAACTGCCGCAGGTGTTCACACGCCCCGGAGACATCGCAGGTATCCATGGCCGCGGTGAGGTCGTCACGCAGCTGCGCCAGTTTGGCCAGGATGTATCTGTCCAGTACCTGCGTCGAATCGGTGCGCCATGTGCCCGGCTTGGGTGCGTACAGCTGCAGGAAGCTCCACGCGTTCCATAGCGGCAGGAGCACCTGCCGCACACCCTCGCGGATGCCCTGCTCGGTGACGATCAGGTTGCCGCCGCGCAGGATCGGCGATGCCATCAGGAACCACCGCATCGCGTCGGATCCGTCGCGATCGAAGACCTCGTTGACATCGGGATAGTTGCGCAGCGACTTACTCATCTTCTGGCCGTCGTTGCCCAGCACGATGCCGTGCGACACACAGGTTCTGAACGCGGGCCGATCGAAGATCGCGGTCGCCAGCACATGCATGACGTAAAACCAGCCGCGCGTCTGGCCGATGTATTCGACAATGAAGTCGGCCGGGAAGTGATTGTCGAACCACTCGGCGTTCTCGAACGGATAGTGCACCTGCGCGTACGGCATTGAGCCCGAATCGAACCAGACATCGAAGATGTCCGGGATGCGGCGCATGGTCGACTTGCCGGTCGGATCGTCCGGGTTGGGGCGGGTCAGCTCGTCGATGTACGGCCGGTGCAGATTGGTCGGACGAACCCCGAAGTCGCGCTCCAGCTCGTCCAGACTTCCGTACACATCGATGCGCGGATACGCCGGATCGTCCGACTTCCAGACCGGAATGGGACTGCCCCAGTATCGATTCCGGGAAACTGACCAGTCGCGCGCACCCTCCAGCCACTTGCCGAACTGGCCGTGCTTGACGTGTTCGGGATACCAGGTGATCTGTTCGTTGAGCTCCACCATCCGATCGCGGAACTCGGTCACCTTGATGAACCACGACGACACCGCGCGATAGATCAACGGGTTTCGGCAGCGCCAGCAATGCGGGTACGAGTGGTCGTAGGTCTCGTGACGCAGCAGGACGGCATCGTTGATAGCCGCGGAACCGGTGCCGTTCTTGAGGTCTTTGATGATCTGCGCGTTGGCATCAAACACCTGCTGGCCCTGGTAATCGGGCACGGTGGCGTCGAATCGGCCCTTTGAATCGACCGGGGTGACGGGGGTAATCCCGGCCTTGTCGGTCACGTTCTTGTCTTCTTCACCGTAGGCGGGGGCCATATGCACGATGCCGGTGCCGTCGTCGGTGGTGACGTATTCAGCCGAGAGCACCGTGAAGGCATTCGGTGACGCATCCTGCTGGAAGTACGGGAACGGCGGAAGGTACCGCAGGCCCAGCAGTTCGGCCCCGGTGTACGTGTCCAGTACGGTCGGCTCTTCACCCAGCTCGCGCGCATAGGCTCCGATTCGCGCCTGCGCCAACAGGTAACGCTCCTCGGAACCCTCGGGTTTCACCACCGCGTAGGCCACCTCTGGATTGACCGCGACGGCCAGGTTCGAGGGCAGAGTCCAGGGGGTGGTGGTCCAGATCAGCAGGCGTGCACCGTCGAGCGCCGCCCACCGGCTGTCCGCGTTGCCCGCAATCCGGTACCCCACGGTGACCGCGGGATCCTGGCGACTCTGGTAGACGTCGTCGTCCATCCGAAGCTCATGGTTGGACAACGGTGTCTCGTCGCGCCAGCAGTACGGCAGTACCCGGTATCCCTCGTACGCCAGTCCCTTGTCCCACAATTGCTTGAACGCCCAGATGACCGACTCCATGAAGGTCGGGTCGAGCGTCTTGTAGTCGTTGTCGAAGTCCACCCAGCGCGCCTGCCGGGTGACGTAGTCCTGCCACTCCTTGGTGTAGCGCAGCACCGATTCGCGGCAGGCGTCGTTGAACTCGGCGATACCCATGTCGTCGATCTGCGATTTGTCGGTGATGCCGAGCTGGCGTTCGGCTTCCAGCTCAGCGGGCAAACCATGTGTATCCCAACCAAATCGGCGGTAGACCTGATGTCCGCGCATGGTCTGATAGCGCGGCACGATGTCCTTGACGTACCCGGTGAGTAGATGTCCGTAGTGAGGCAGCCCGTTGGCGAACGGCGGACCGTCGTAGAAGACGTATTCCGGCGAGCCGTCCCGATTGGCGATGCTGGCGCGGAACGTGTCGTCCGCGTCCCAGTAGCGCAGCACCTGTTCTTCCAACGCGGGAAGATTCGGTGATCCGCTGCGCTGATCGGCGCCAAGATCGGTGCGTGGGTACGCGTCTGTGGATGAGCCGCTTGCGCGAAGACCATCAGGCATAGTCGGTACATCTCCCTGTGCTCGCCGGCACGGGGACGATGGGACGCCGTCGGCGTACCTCCGCGGTACCACCCCGCTTGCCCCTACTTGCCCGGGGCCTCTCACACAGGCTGTGACGGGCCTACCCGTCCGGCTCTACTCGGCGATCCGTGCTGCGCACGGAGCCTTTCTTCCGGAGACTCCCCGGTGATGGCCGGATCGATGTCTGTAGGGCAATTCTATTCGGGTGCGTTGATATGGCCAAACCGGTTTCGGAGCATCATCACGGCGGCCAGGACCAGGGCAATCGCCAGGAGGGCGCTCACGAAGAGCACCGTCAGCGCCCACCCGCCGGTCTGATACGCCAATCCGCCCGCTGCGCCTGCCACCGAGCTGCCCAGGTAGTAACTGAATAGGTACAGCGCGGACGCCTCCGCCCGGTCACGCTGCGCGACGGCGCCAACCCAGCCACTCGCGACGGTATGCGCGGCGAAGAATCCGGCGGTAAACACCCCCACGCCGATGATCACCGTGATGAGCGAGTCCGGGATGGTCAGTGCGAGCCCCACCGCCGTGATGGCCACCGCCGAGATCAGCACCAGGCCGCGGCCGCGACGGTCTGCCAGCCGCCCGGCCATCGCCGAGGACACCGTTCCCGCCAGGTACAGCAGAAACAACAGACCGGCAATGGCCGTGGGTAAACCGAACGGCGGGGCGACCAGCCGATAGCCCAGGTAGTTGTACACGGTGACGAACCCGCCCATCAGCACAAATGCCAACCCGAACATGATGAGCAGGACCGGGTTTCGCAGGTGCACGCCCAGGACCCGCATCGTGGTGCCGACCCGCACCCGCTTGGGCACAAAGAACTGGGACTTCGGCAGCAGCACCGCGAACAACACTGTGCATACCAAAGTCATTGCGCCACTGCCCAGTAAGGCGATCCGCCAATTACTCACATCGAGCAACGAGGAGGCCACGAGCCGTCCGGAAAGTCCGCCGACCGTCGTGCCGGCAATGTATCTGCCCATCGCCGAACCCAGTGAGCCCGGATGTACTTCTTCGGCGAGGAACGCCATCGCGACAGCCGGAATCCCCGCCAGTGCTGCACCTTCGGCGGCACGGCCGATCAACAGCACCGCGAACGTGGGACTGGCCGGGAGCAGTAGCCCAATGATCGTCGTCGCGATTGCCGAGACCAGCATCACCCGGGTACGCCCGTACCGCTCCGAGAGCGCGCTTGCCGGAATGATCGACAGCGCGAGCATTCCGGTGGTCACCGAGACCGTCAGCGCGGCGGCGGCGGGACTGACACCGAAATCTGCAGAGAGCGCCGGGAGTACCGCCTGCGTGCCGTAGAGAGCGGCGAAGGTCGCAAGCCCGGCGGCGAAGAGGGCGCCCGTCAGACGCCGATATCCGGCGGTGCCCGTCTCGTGGGGTATGGGATCGGCGGCGCTGATCGCCGGGGGGTGCTCGGTACTTGGAGCCATCGCCATGACAGGAAATGCTCCTCCCGACCAGGCATATCACGGAAATGAGCGATGTGACGATCTATAATTCAATTTGCGCATATAAGGAGGTGGCAGCGTGGCCGACGGCGACTACGAGTGGTACATCACACTCGCCGAACGACAAAACGTCACCGCCGCCGCCGAGCAACTGCAGATCGCCCAGCCCACGCTCACCCGGATGCTGGCCAGATTGGAGCGACGGCTTGGCGCTCAACTGTTCGACCGGCACGGCAAGCGGCTTACGCTGAACCCGTCGGGACGGATCTTCTATCAGCACGCCAGGCGCGCCCAGATGGAACTGGACTCCGCCCGCCGAACCATCAACGACCTCGCCAACCCCGCCGAAGGTGAGATCCGGCTCGGATTCCTGCACACCTTTGGCCCCACGCTCGTCGCCCGGCTGATTGCCGGCTTCGCCGCGACGTCGCCACACGTGCGCTTCGTGCTGGAGCAGGGCGCCGCAGGCAGCCTTGATGACCTTGTCGCGAACGGCGATCTCGACGTCGCGATTGTTTCGCCGCGTCCTCGCCGTACAAATCTTGCATGGCGCAACCTCTTCCGGCAGCGCCTGGGAGTGGCCGTACCGACGGATCACCGGCTGGCACAAGCCGAAGACGTATCGATGATCGATCTGGCCGACGAGCCTTTCATCGGGATGCATCCCGGGTACGGCATGCGCCGTCTTCTCGAAGAGCTTTGTGCTGCCGCACAATTCCAGCCGCGCATAGTGCTCGAATCGAGCAATCTCACCACCGTCGCGGGCCTGGTGGCGGCGGGCCTGGGCATCACGGTGCTCCCCGTCGATGCCACCACCTACCCACCCGATCTCAGGATGTTGCGCCTCGTGGATGCCGACGCACACCGGGACGTCGGCATCATCTGGAGCTCCGGGCAGCCTCTTTCGCGCCCGGTACGAGATTTCATATCCCACGCCATCGCCTCGACCTAGGTAACAATCATCCCCATGTCTGCCGACGTGCCGCCCGAGAACGGGATCGCCCTGGCCATAACGCAGATCGATATCGCCGCCGACGAGGCACAGTTCTATGCGGCCGTGACCGCGGTCCGGGCGGCGGTGGCACGCGAAGTGCGTGCGCGTACACCGGAAGCAGCGCTGGCTGCAGCGTGGTCGGAAGCGTTGCGGCATAGCATCCACGCGTCGGCACGACTCGTCACCAACGGTGTGAATCCGGGCTGGGCCTGGTTCGTCTCGGGAAGCGTGGCCCGGGGCGAGGCGGCACCCGGTTCCGATGTAGAGACGCTGCTTGTCGTCGACGACGAGGTTGACGCTGACGGCAAGACGTACCTCATGGAGACGGCCGCTCAGGTCCACGCCATGCTCGAACGTGCAGACATCGGCAGCGATGCCAACGGAGTCCTGGCAAGTCGCGGCCGATTCTGCCGCCGCAAGGCCAACTGGTTCGAGGGAATCGAACGTTGGTGCGCCAACCCGCCCGAGGACCGGGGTGTCGTGATGGCGGGACTGATGGCCGACTCTCGCGGGGTTGACTCGGGATCATTGTTGTCCGACAACGCACTTCGCAGTGAGAACGTCCGCTGTGCACAGCGGCACTACGCCATCCGGCTTGCCATGCTTCAGGACGCGGTGGCCGTCCGCGCCGGTTTCCCCTCGCGATTGCGGATATTCGCCACGCAGTCCGATGCTGTCGACCTCAAGGTCGCCGCGATCGATCCCGTGGTGAAGATCGCCCGCTGGGCGGCTTTGGCCGCCGGATCGGACGCCCTCGCGACACCGGATCGCCTCGACGCCGCCTCAGCGGCCAAGGTCTTGGACTCCGACGATGCCTCGACGCTGCGGGATTGCTTCACGTGGCTGCTGCGATTTCGGTGGCGGTCCCGGGCCGCAGCCTGGCAGGACGGACGGCAGCTGTCCGACACCGTGTCACTGGCCTCCCTTGCCCCACAGGAACGCGCGGTGCTGCGCTCCGTGGCGCGCGAGATCGCCGGCATCCGGCGCAAGCTCATCTACCTGTCCTCGACGTCCTCATTCCGATAACCGGTCGTACCAGCGCATGGCCCAGCGAGCATCGCCCAGGGCCGTGTGCCGCTGACCGGCACTCGGCGTTCTGACCCCGAATTGCAGCGATAGGTTCGAATAGTCGGCGTCCGGTATCAATCCGCGTTCACGGATCCGGGCCGCCGTCACTGCGACAACATCGACAAGATCCGGATTCCACGCCGGGTGAACCCCGTGTGCCAAGAACATTCGCGTCAGACACTCGGCGTCGAATTGAGGTATCACCCCGACGATCGTGGCTCCCGCCGTCCATTCCCCGACGAGCGACGCTGCCTCAGCGGCACGGAAGACGCGCGGGAACTGCAGCGGGCGCAGACGCACCTGCGGATGACGTTTGTGGAAACCGCTGATCTCAAGGCCGGCCGGATCCGCCGATTCCAAATCCAGATCCTGAACGTCCACGCACAGGTGCAGCTGCCGCTGCCCGGCATCGGTACGGCGAATGATCGCTATTTCCCATGGCTCGCGCTCACGGTGCAGCCCAGTGGTCTCGGTATCGAGAAAGACCAGGGCCACGGAACATCCTCTCGCGCGCGACTACGAGCTGAGCTTGAGCAATTGCTCGGCCGCCAGGGCGGGCGTCAAGGTTCCCTCGCGCACTTGCTGTTCGATATCCGCCCGCGCCGCCTTCACATCCGGCGCGTTGAGCACCCGATCCAGCACCGCGTCACGCACCATCGCCCACATCCATTCGACTTGCTGACGACGGCGTTTGGCGCCGAACTCCCCCGCCTCCGTCAATACCTCGCGGTGCCGCAAGACGGTCTCCCACATCTCGGACACCCCGCTGTTCTCCAATGCGCTCATGGTGAGAACCGGTGGGCGCCAGAGGGTGTCATGCGGATAGATCAAGCGTAGGGCACCCGACAATTCCCGTGCGGCCTTCTGGGCCTCGATGGCATGGGCGCCATCGGCCTTGTTCACCACCACGATATCGGCGAGCTCCAGGACACCCTTTTTGATGCCCTGCAGCTGATCTCCGGTGCGTGCCAACGTCAGGAACACAAAGGTGTCAACCATGTTCGCGACGGTGACCTCGGACTGTCCGACACCGACGGTCTCAATGAGAATGACGTCGAACCCGGCCACCTCCAGCAGCACCACCGTCTCACGGGTCGCCTTGGCGACCCCGCCCAGCGTTCCTGAGGTGGGAGAGGGACGGATGTACGCATCGGGATGTACGGAGAGCCGCCCCATCCGGGTCTTGTCACCGAGGATCGATCCTCCGGTGCGAGTGGATGACGGATCGACCGCCAGCACCGCCACCCGGTGCCCCTGCTCGATGAGATACATGCCGAGGGCCTCGATGGTGGTCGACTTGCCCACCCCGGGCACACCGGTGATACCGACCCGTAGTGCTTCTCCCGCATCGGGCGAGATGTCCAGCAGTAACTGCTGAGCCTGCGCTCGGTGATCCGGGCGCGTCGACTCCACCAGCGTGATGGCTTTCGCGAGCGCAGAACGATCACCCGAACGGATCGCGTTGCTCAGGTCCATTTACGCGAGCTTGTATCCGAGTCGTTCAGCCAGCTTGTGCAACAGCCCAATCGCGGCCTCAGCGATGACGGTCCCTGGGGGGAAGATGGCCGCGGCACCCGCCGCGTACAGCTCATCGAAATCACCGGGCGGGATGACACCGCCGACGACGATCATGATGTCGGGGCGGCCCACCTCTGCCAAGGCCTCGCGCAGCGCCGGCACCAGAGTCAAGTGCCCCGCGGCCAGCGAGGACACCCCGACCACGTGCACGTCGTTGTCGGCGGCCTGGCGTGCGACTTCCTCCGGCGTCTGGAACAGCGGGCCCACGTCCACGTCGAAACCGATATCGGCGAAGGCCGTTGCGATCACCTTCTGCCCACGGTCGTGCCCATCCTGGCCCATCTTGGCGACCAGCACACGCGGCCGGCGACCATCGGCGTCGGCGAACTTTTGCACGAGCTCGGTCGCTTGCGTCACGCTGTTGACGGCGCCATCCCTTCCCACCTCGTCGCGGTATACGCCGCTGATGGTACGGATTTCGGCTTGATGGCGCCCGTAGACCTTCTCCAGCGCGTCGGAGATCTCCCCGACCGTCGCCTTGTGGCGAGCGGCGTCGATGGCCAGCGCCATCAAGTTGTTGCCCAATCCGTCTTCCCCGGCACGGCTGGAATCAGCCGCGGCCCTGGTCAGTTCATCAAGTGCACGCTGCACCGCGTCGTTATCACGCTCGGCACGCAACTGCTGCAATTTGGCCAGCTGTTCGGCGCGCACCCGCGAGTTCTCGACCTTCAGCACCTCGATCTGCTGATCCTCGACCACCTGGTACTTGTTGACGCCGATCACCGGCTGACGGCCCGAGTCAATGCGTGCCTGAGTACGTGCGGCGGCCTCCTCGATGCGCAGCTTCGGGATGCCCTGATCGATGGCCTGCGCCATCCCACCGGCTTCGGTGACCTCCCGGATGTGCTCGCGCGCACGGGAAGCGAGCTGATGGGTCAGCCACTCCACGTAGTACGAGCCACCCCATGGGTCGATCGGACGACACGTGCCCGACTCCTGCTGGATGAGCAGCTGGGTGTTGCGTGCGATACGTGCCGAGAAGTCGGTGGGCAGCGCCAACGCCTCGTCCAGGGCGTTGGTGTGCAGCGACTGGGTGTGCCCTTGGGTGGCGGCCATCGCCTCGATGCAGGTGCGGGCGACATTGTTGAACACATCCTGCGCGGTCAGCGACCAGCCGGAAGTCTGCGAATGCGTACGCAGAGACTGCGATTTGGCGCTCTTCGGATCGAACTGCGCCACCAGCTCGCTCCACAGCAGACGCCCGGCCCTCAGCTTGGCCACCTCCATGAAGAAGTTCATGCCAATGGCCCAGAAGAAGGACAGACGCGGCGCGAACACATCGATGTCCAGGCCGCCCTCCAGCCCCGCCTTGATGTACTCGACGCCATCGGCCAGGGTATACGCCAGTTCGAGATCGGCTGTGGCACCGGCCTCTTGGATGTGATAGCCGGAAATGGAGATCGAGTTGAACTTCGGCATCTTGGCGCTGGTGTAGGAGAAGATGTCCGAGATGATCCGCATCGACGGCTTCGGCGGATAAATGTAGGTGTTGCGGACCATGAACTCTTTGAGGATGTCGTTCTGGATGGTCCCGGCCAGCTGCTGGGGACTGACACCCTGTTCCTCGGCGGCCACCACGTACAGCGCCAGAATCGGAAGCACCGCGCCATTCATGGTCATCGACACCGATACCGACCCCAGGTCGATCCCGTCGAACAACTGACGCATATCCAGGATGGAATCGATGGCCACACCGGCCATGCCGACGTCGCCCTGTACTCGCGGATGATCCGAGTCGTATCCGCGGTGGGTCGCCAGGTCGAAGGCCACCGATAGGCCCTTCTGGCCCGCGGCCAGGTTGCGGCGGTAGAAGGCGTTGGATTCGGCGGCCGTGGAGAAGCCCGCGTACTGGCGGATGGTCCACGGCTGATTGACGTACATCGTCGGGTACGGCCCGCGCAGAAACGGCACCTGCCCCGGGAAGGTATCCAGTGGGTACCCCTGCTCCCGCACGGCATCTCGGTCTGCGGCGGTATAGATGGGCTTGACGGTGATGGCCTCGGGCGTCTCCCAGTCGAGTTGCTCGGGCGTGTACCCGTGAGCGCCGGCGGCGGTACTCACCGCGGCCGCGACGGCGGCAGCGTCCGGCGCGACCGGCGCACGGTCACCGTGCAGCGGTATATCAGCGAAACTGCCCAGGGTGGTGTCGGATACCGAAAGATCCGTGAGGTCAGTCATGTCACGCCCCCAACTTGGTCAATATGGCTGAAAGCGCTTCGACAGCATTGATTTTCATGGTCAGATAGCCATCGGGTCGTGACGTCTGCGCGACCTCCGCGACGGACTTCTCGGGTCCCGCAAGGTAGACGTCGGTGATCCCCGCCGCCCTGGCCGCATCGACAACCGCACCCGCCTCAGCGGCGTAGCGGGCGTCGGTCCCACAGATCACCGCGATGCGCGCTCCCGCATCCGCCACGGCACCCGCGACGGATCCGGCGTCGAGTACACCGGGATTGACGGCCTCGATACCGCCTGAGGCCAACAGGTTCGAGGCGAAGGTGGTGCGCACGTTGTGCTCTGCCAGCGGACCCAGCGGAATCAGCAGCGCGGCCGGACGCGCGCCCGACGCGGCCAGGGCTGCGTCGGAGCGATCACGAAGGGCCTCGAATTCGGCGGCGTACCGGTAACCCACCGCGGCATGTGGTGGCAGCGGCGCTTCCGACAGGTTCGGGAATTCGTTCACTCCGGTCACCGAGGTACGCCGATGAGCGATGTCGTCGGCACGCTGGGCGCGCGTTGCGGCGATGCGTTCCCGAATCAGTTCGGCGGCCGCCTGGAATCCCCCGGCGCCCTCGATCTCGGTGAACAGCGACCATGCCTGCTGCGCAAGGGTTTCCGTGAGGTCCTCGATGTACCAGGAGCCGCCACCGGGGTCGAGCACCCGGCCGACATGGGACTCCTCGATGAGCAGGAGCTGCGTGTTTCGGGCGATTCGCGCGGAGAACGCCGGGGATACCGAATCCAGTCCACCGACGATCGCGTCGTCGAATTGGCGTACCCGCACGCTGTCCGCGCCACCTACTCCGGCGCCGAAAGCGGCCAAGGTGGTGCGCAGCATGTTCACCCACGGATCACGCTGGGCCATCATCGGCTCTGAAGTCACCGCGTGCATGAGAGCTCCGCCGGCCTCGGGCGCGCCGGCGACCTCAGCCACCCGCGCCCAGAGCACTCGGGCGGCACGGAATTTTGCGATCGACAGGAACTGATCATCGGTCGCAGCGAAGCGGAAACTGATCTGCCGCAATGCTTCCGCAATTCCCAGGCCCGCGTTCTGCAATAGCCGCAGGTAGGCAACCCCGGCGGCTATCGCGACCGCGAGTTCCTGGCTGTCGCTGGCGCCGAGTTCGTGGGCGATGGTGCCGTCTGCGGTGATGGCGCGGATCTGCCCGGTCCGCGCGACCGCGCGCCTGGCCAACGCCACCGCGTCGTCGATCGCGACGCCCGAACGGCCGGTGAACGTATCCCCCAGCGGATCGGCGCCAAGGTCCACCACAACACCGGCGGCATTTCCCTCGTAAGCATCCAGCACCGCGAAGATCGCCTCGGCTACCCCGATCAGCTCGGCACCGGCCTCCACCTGGATCGGAGCCAGATCGAGGTATACGTCCTGCAACGCGCGCCCCACAGCCTCGGGCGCAAGACCGGCCAGGACGACGGCGCTGGTGCCCTGCCCCAGGGCGTCGAGAATGGCCTCATTCAGGAGCGCCGCATCGGCAGCGGCACCGTCGAAACGCTCGGCGACCTTCCATCCACTGTTCACATCGCGTTGCGGATCACCACCCCGGGCAAATGGCCATTGTCCGGGCAAGGACGACTCGGGAAGCTCATCGAGCGCCGTGTACAACGGACGGATCGCAATCCCGTCGTACGTTGGCGAGTCGAGCAGTCGCTCGGGATCGGCGGGCAGATCCTCGACAGCCTTGCGCGTCGACTTGGCCAATACCCCGGCGACGTTCTTCTGCCACCGTGCGAAGTCATGCCTGATCTCGGGTACCTCAACAGTCACGAAACTGCTCCCTGCTGCTCGTCGTCGAGCGACACATATGGCACTCCATGCCGAAATGCTTATCACACTTATTCATCAGGCTAAATGACGCCATCGACTACTGCCCAGTACGGGGGCACGGCCATCGCGGCACCCGTGTCCTGTCCCGTTCGTTCATCCGACCTCCGTAGGCTGACGACCATGGGATTCCGGCAGGTCTGGGGCGCGTCCGTCGCGGCGGCGCGACGGATTCCGCCGCGGCAGCTGCTATGGACCGGTGTGGCCGTTCTCATCGTGGCCGCGGCCGTGCTGTTTCTTCCGCTGCCGACCGCCCTGCAGATGCGGGACTGGGCCCGTGAGCTCGGCCCCTGGTTCCCACTGGCCTTCCTCGCCGCACACACCATCGTGACGGTGCTGCCGTTCCCACGCACTGCCTTCACCCTGGCCGCCGGCTTGCTTTTCGGCACGCAGCTCGGCGTACTCCTGGCCGTCGTCGCGAGCACCGCGAGCGCGGTGCTCGCGCTGTGGGGTGTGCGGGCGCTGGGGTGGAAGCTCAGCACGCTGCATCACCGTCCCGGCGTGAAGAACGTCGACGATCAACTACGCCGTCGCGGGTGGATCGCCGTGATGTCCATGCGGCTCATCCCGGCCGTGCCGTTCTCGGTGCTCAACTACGCAGCCGGCGCCTCCGCGGTGCGGGTATTGCCGTACACGCTGGCCACGTTCATCGGCCTGCTTCCGGGCACCCTTGCCGTCGTCGTACTCGGTGATGCACTCACCGGGCACATCAGCGGCACGCTCTTCATGGTTTCTTTGGCCACGTCGGTGATCGGCGTGCTGGGCATCTTGTACGAGATCCGGCGCTACAAGCGCACGCACACCGAAATCGCCACGCCCGAGGCCTCGGATGAACCCGAACGGGTCGGCGGCTAAACCGCGGACTCGCGCGCCTGGAACCCTTTGCCCGCGAGAACGGCGAACCACACCAGCAGGCTTGCCGCGGGCAATGCGCGGAATGCCTGGTCGTGCGCACGGATGTGTGCGCCGACCGCCAGCGTGAAGTAGACGGTGAGTATGAACGCGGTCAGCCGACCCAATGCCGTCCACCGGATACCGCCGAGAAGCCCCACGGCCGAAGCCAACTTGACGACCGGCAGAACCCACCAGATCCGTTGTGGCAAACCCACTTTCTCCAGCGCATCCTTGATCGGTTTGATCGGACGGACGCATGCCGCGGCATCGGCAGCCTGCATGACCGCCAACGCGGTCAGTACCGTCGGTGTCGCCAAACGCCGTTCTGTCATGACGATTTCGCCGCCAATCCCCTGGCTGCCAGCACACCGTAGGTGGCCAGCAAGGTCGAGGCTGATAGCGCATTGACACCGATATCGCGCACCCGCAGATGCGCGCCCACTGCCAGACTGAAGTAGATGGTGAGCAGCACCAGCGTCAGCTTGGCAAGCCCCGGAAAACGGACTCCACCCAACAGGCCTATCGCGGACGCGGCCTTGATCGGCGCGAAGATCCAACGGTTTTGCTGTGGATAATGCACGTCATCTAGGCATTTGGCTACATAGGGAACAGGCTGGACGCACAGCGCGGCGTCGATCGCCTGAAAGGCACCCAGCAAAGCCAAGACTCGGGGAGATACGAAAGCGTCGTTGCTCATTGCTCCAGTCAACCACCACAACATCGGGTAGTCGATTGGTCGGCCGATTCCGGCTAGTGCGGTGCGTGCGCTCCGAGGGACGCCGAGATAACTGCCAGGGGCGAATGGGCCAGCTGCATGTTGGCGCGCTCCTGCGGGGTCAACCGATGGCGCTCCAGGAAAAGTCGCAACGCGCGAATACTCATGTCTTCATTGGACGCGGTCGCGCCGACAGAATCCAGCGCGACCGCGTCTTCCCAACGATTTCATTACGCGTTACCCCAGCAGACACTCAACTTCCGTGCGCAAGTTGAATTGCCTTCACCACCAACAGGATGGCACCGACAACCAGGTATCCCCGAAGGGCGAGCATGCCCAGCTTCGTCGCCGGACTCCACGTGACCGGTTCCAGTAGGGCCAGCGGAGGCATACGCCAGGTCCGGGCGTCCACGCCTTCGAGGGCCTTGTTCATCACTACCACCGCCGGATCGACGCCGTGCCTACCCGAGGCCCACCACAGACCAACCCCAATCAGCACCCCGAGGACCGCGACTCCTACCCCGAGGTCACCGGCAACCTGCACGACGTCCAGGTCCGGGAAAAGGGTGGTGGCCATCAAGATGCCGGAAAGGAACAGCAGCACACCGACGATGAGCCCAGCCACGATGTTGAGCCACGCCTTGTTGACCCACGGACCCAGCACCGCCTTGTCATTGCACAACAACAACAGGAACACGCTCGCACTGGGCAGCAGCAGGCCGGCCAGGGCTTGCACCGCGGTGGTCATCAGCCCGAGCGGGGCGTGCGGGATCAGCACGATGGCGGCCCCCACTCCGACCATCACGGTGTAGGACAAGTAGAACGGCTTGGCGTCCTTGAAGCTCCGGTGCAGTGAGTGCTTGAGCCCGAAGGTGTCGCCGAACGCGTAACTGGTCGCCAGGGTGACCGCCGCCGCGCCGATGATCGACGCATCCAGCAGGACGATGGCAAAGATCTTGCCCAGCAATGGCTGAGCCTGTCCCAACCAGCCCGCGATCAGTCCCGCGTCGCCACCGTCGCCCCATTTGTCCGGGCCCGAGTTCCCGGTGACGCGGGCTGCGTAGTCGGCCGTCATCAGCAACGCGGCCGCACCTATCACCACCACGAGTGAGCCGATAACGGTGTCAGCACGTTCATATCCGATGAACCGCGAAGTGATGCGCTTGTCCACGATGTTCGACTGCTGGAAGAACAGCTGCCATGGCGCCACGGTGGTGCCCACCATGGCGATGATCAGCAGTACCGCACCCGAACTGATTCCGCCTTCGATTCCTGGCACCACGAAATCGTGTGCTGCCCTTCCCCACTGCGGATCCGACATCAAGAACATGGGGATCTGCAGCAGCGTGATCACAATGAACACGAACATGGCGCGCTCCCAACGGCGGAAGCTCCCGGTGGCCATGATGAGAATCAGCGCGATCGCGGCAACGGGCACTGTGTAGTACTTGGGCACTCCCAGGTACTCGGAGGCCAGTGCCACACCGATGAATTCAGTAACGAGGGTCAGAAAGTTCAGGATGAACAAGTCCCCCACGGAGAACCAGCCCCAACCACGGCCGAACCGTTCGTTGATCAACCTCGCGTGTCCGACTCCGGTCACCGCGCCGAGCCGAACCACCATCTCTTGGTTGACGATGAGAACCGGGATGAGCAGCAGAAGCACCCACAACAAGCTGTATCCATAACTCTGACCGGCCTGGGCGTACGTCGCCACACCGCCGGCGTCGTTGTCGCCGACCATGACGATGATGCCCGGCCCCAGGATCGCAGCCATGGTGGCCATCCGGGTCTTGAAGGTCCGCGCCTGGCCTGGATCACTCACACTGATCTTGCCGAAAGCGCCCTCGATGTCGCCCAGATGCGCTGAGTCAAGCACCGCGCTCTTCGGCTGCACCGTGGCGACTCCGGGTCTCCCCGCCACGAAGTTCTCCGAGTTTCCCAACGTCGCGTCGACCATTCCCTTGTCGCTCATGGGCTGACTCCGTCTGGGCTCGAAGCGATCTGGCGCACCGGACGCGGAGCCGGTTCACGGCGACGCCAATCCTCGGGGATCAACGCGGCCAGCACATCGTCATAGGTGACCACGCCAAGCACCGTGTCTGCCTCATCGACAACGGGAATCAAAGCCAGGTTGTAGTCGGCCATCAACAGCGCGACATCGGTGAGGTCGGCCTCCGGGGAGACCCGCACCGGATCATCGTCCATGATCGATTCCACGGGGACGTCACGATCGGCCTGCAGCAGCCGGATCACCGACACGACACCCACCAATTCACCGTTATCGGCGATCACGTGCACTTTCAGAAGCGCCTCGGGCTGTAGGGATTTCGCCTCAGAGATCGCAGTAAGCGCATCAACGGCGCTGCTGCCGAGCACGCACGAAACAATATCGACGTTCATCAGACCACCGGCCGACTCAGGGCTGAAGCCCATCAACGTGACCACCTTGGTGCGTTGTGGACCCGGCATCAGCTCCAAAACAGCCCGGCGACGCGACTGGCGCAGATCGAAGATCGCATCCGCCGCGTCATCGGCACGCATCCTGCCAAGGAGAGCGGCGACCTCGGCATCGGGCATGTCCTGGAACAGCTTGCTGGCCTTATCGGAGTCGAGTTCCTCGAATACATCGGCTTCGAGTTCGGGGTTGTCGCGGACCCGGTCGAGGATCTCGCCGCCCTCTTCCTTGGTGGCATCCTCGAGTAGGTCGGCGATTTCGGCGGGTTTGAGGGTGTTCACTCTCCCGCCGACGCGGCGTGCCAGCAGGGAACCGCCGTGACCGATCATCGGCTCAAAGGCCTTCCAGTCCCTACCGGCCTGGCCGGCCCCGGCCTTGATCAGGCCGAAAAACCTTGCCGGACGCCGTGTATCGAGTCGAGCAAGAATCCACCCTTCCGGCGATTCCACCAGCTCGATATCGTAGGCATGCACCAGTTCGGCATTCTCCACATCGATAAACCGGTGATCGAGTACGTCCTCGTCGAGCAGGTATTCCCCGCCACGACGTTCAAAGCCGCGTAGATCAACTTTGTTCTTACTCAATTCAATTCGTGCAGGCGCCACAGCGGAAACCGCGTCTGAGGAGACGAAGACCCTGCGTCCACCCATGTCGACGACGTAGCCGGTGACGATCGGGTACTCATCTGCCCCACGGAACCGAACGATGACGTCTTCCAATCGGCCTACTGTGTCACCGGAACGTGCGACTACCGGGGCCTTCAATAGGTCCGAAAATTGGATCACCCGCGGCACAGCCGCATTACTCGAAGTAGACATGCCGACTCCTCAGCGATTGGACCAATACGCTTCGTCCGCCCAGCGGGCGGCCGAAGCGTATTGGCCTCGAATGAATTCCGAATGTCCACGCACTGTGAATCGGCTGTGCGTGGACCCTATGGCGATGCCCCTCGGGGTTACCGCGGTGGGTGCGCCCCAAGAGACGCCGAGACAACCGCCAGCGGTGAGTACGCCAGTTGGAGGTTGGCGCGCTCTTGCGGGGTCAGCCGGTTACGTGTCCACAGCCGGCGTACTGCGTTGAATGTGGTGTTCATGATCGGACTCCTTTTGGGAAGCCGCATACCTGAACGCGAACGTCAAACACGTTGGCTAGAGCGAGGATTCAGCCTCGAATGAGCAGCAAGGTATGCGGCAGCTGTTGTCTATGCGGACTGTCACCGGATATCACGGTTGTGCCTCACCTCCTTGCCGTCGGGGCGCACGCGGGCGCCTGCTGTGGGGAACAGCGACCACAAGAGGAAATCACCGAACACTCAGGGCGTCCGGTATGCACCCCTCTCGTCAGGGCTTCGGCACTACGTGACGTGTCCGCTCGCGGAAGCCACTTCGGGTCATCCCTTAGTCCGGGAAGACCTGTCCTAACCTTGGGCGTCTCTCGACGTCGTCAGATCAGTGGCCTGTATTCACGTAGGAGCCTCACCTAGCAAGGTGCTGAACCGCTACCCATGATGGGCCGGAGGAATCACCTTGTCAAGCAGACTGCGCCCGTGCCGGTCTCACGCCCCCGGCAGTCCGTGACGGTTGGCGGGATCGATCGCGGGGTCCGCTGCCCCGATTTCCTGGGCCGCGGATTGCGCCGCGGCAACTGCCGCAGCGACTTCCGGAGTGGTCTTTGTCTCGAACCATCCGGCGACCTCGGTGGCGTCATCCTCGGGGCGCTCGGTCGACTCATCGGCCGGGGAAGGCTCGTAGCGGAACACTCCGTCGCTGCCGGGAGCACCCAGCAGTTTGGTGAATCCCTGTAATGCCGAACCGAAGTCACTGGGAATGAGCCACACCTTGTTGGCTTCACCCTGAGCCATCTTCGGCAATGTCTGTAAGTACTGGTATGCCAACAACTCCGGAGTGGGCTTACCGGATTTCACTGCGGCAAAAACCTTTTCGATGGCCTTGGCCTGGCCCTGGGCTTGCAGATACTGAGCGGCACGCTCGCCCTCGGCACGCAGGATGCGGGATTGGCGTTCACCCTCAGCGGCCAGGATGGCCGACTGGCGCGAGCCTTCGGCGGCAAGGATCTGGGCCTGCTTCTGCCCCTCCGCCGACAGAATCGCGGCCTGCCTGGCACCTTCGGCCGACAGGATCATGGCGCGCTTCTCGCGGTCGGCCTTCATCTGCTTTTCCATCGACTCCTGCACCGAAGGCGGCGGGTCGATGGATCGCAACTCGACGCGTGCGACGCGCAGGCCCCAGCGTCCGGTGGCCTCGTCGAGCACGCCACGCAGCTGGCCGTTGATCTGATCGCGTGAGGTCAGCGTCTGCTCCAGCGTCATGCCACCGACCACATTGCGCAGCGTGGTGGTGGTGAGCTGTTCCACACCGACGATGTAGTTGCTGATCTCGTACACCGCGGCCTGCGGGTTGGTGACCTGGAAGTAAACAACGGTGTCGATGTTCACCGTCAGGTTGTCCTCGGTGATCACCGGTTGGGGCGGGAAGGACACCACCCGCTCACGCAGATCAACCTTCGCCCGGATGCGATCGACGAACGGCACCAGAATGGTCAACTGCCCGCTCACGGTCTTCGAATACCGCCCCAGGCGCTCGATCACCGCTGCTTCTGCCTGCGGGACGAGTGCCACGGACTTCAGCACGATAGTGACGCCCAGGATGATCAAGACGATGAGCACAAAGGCTCCGGCAGCTACTCCCATACCCGTACTCCTGTCACTGGAATTCTTGCGCTAGATCTTCTCGACAACCGCCGTTGCGCCGTCGATTTGAACAACCGTCACCGTCTCACCCTGCTCGAATCGGCCAGACTTCTCCAGGCTGCGCGCGGACCACATCTCGCCACCGAGCCGGACCAGCCCATGGACGTCATCGACCGGTTCAATCACAATGGCGCTCTTACCCTCCAACGCCTTGACGTTGGTGTGCAGAATCGGGCCTGCCGTCAGCCGCTTACGCAGAGCAGGCCGCACGCCGACCAGCAGAATGACCGCACTGATGACGAAGACCAGGCCCTCGGCCCACAGCGGCATGTCAAACACCCAGCCCGCACCGGCCGTGACCAGGGCCGAACCGCCGAGCATCAACAGGAACATGTCCCCTGTCATCAGCTCGGCGGCCGCAAGCAGGATGCCTGCGACAAGCCACACAATCGGCATGGCTCCACATTAGACCGCGTGGGCAACTGGTGGGGGCGGATACGGGGCCTTAGACTGCGAGCACTATGGCGAATCCGAGTGTGTCCCTGGCGGTGTGGGCAAGCGCGTGGCTGGCTGGCCGCGCGGCTCCCGACGACGTCATTGATGCTCTTATCGCTTGGGCGCCAAGACATTTGGTCACCGCATACGACGCTGTCGCCGCCGGTCACACGGGACTTTCGTGGCCTGATATGGACGACAACGGCCCTATCGGCCTACTCCAGACGGTCCGTACCGCCACCGGCCAGCCACACGGTGTCCCCGATATCCATGTGATCCTGCCCGCTCCCGGCGACCCGCGCGGGCTGCCCGCCCATACCCAGTTCCAACGTGACGCGATGGAGGCCAGCGAGGCTATTGTGCTCAGCGACCGCCAAAACAACTCCACAGCAATAGGATTGGTTCCCGCTGTGGAGTATGACGAGGATCGCGATGAGACCGTTGGCCTATCCTGGACCGTGTATTCGCTCCCCGCGCGAATCCCAGCGCAAGCCGGACCAGATCTTGGGGAAGCCGAATATCAACTACGCCAGGCAGTCCGGACCGCCACAGCAACACTCAACCGCCTCGACAGGGTCGTGGACACCGCGGATGCCGACCCCCGCGCCCTGGTCGAAGAGGTGCTTTCCACGCTACGCGGGCATCGCCTGCCAGACTACGCGCCACACCGGGCGGTGCGCGTCCTGGATTCGGCCAACCAGGTCGAGGCCATAGCTACCGCGGCGGCCGAGGTCATGGAGTTGCCCGGCGCCCTCGATGACGGCGCGGTCGCCGATGTGCTGCGCCCCCTCGTGATCCTGGTGCGTGAGGCGCGGATGGCAGCCGCAGCCGCCATCATCGAAGGCGCGCGTTAAACATCCTGGCGACCGCAGTGCAGCGGTGAACACGGGGCGCCATTCACGCTGAACCCGCATCCGGGGACCGGGTTCGCTCCGGCCACACGCCGCGGCGGCGTGCCGTCCGCAACCTCTGCGATCAAGTCGACCGCCATCCGCGCGAATCGCTCGTCCGCACCCGGTGTCGCCGCACGCACGAATTCGATGTCATGTTCGGCCGCATACTCACGCGCCTCGTTGTCCAAGTCCCACACCACCTCCAGATGGTCCGAGACAAACCCGATGGGCGATACCACGACGGAGCGAATGCCCCGATCTTTCAGTGCTGCAAGATGATCGACGATGTCGGGTTCGAGCCACGGCACCTGGGGTGGGCCGGAGCGAGACTGCCACACCACATCGTAATCCTGGTAGCCGGCCGCCTCGGCAACCAGCTCGGCAAGGTAGCGCACCTGTCGGCTGTACAAGTCGGGGCCGTGCCGCTGGTCGGCAGCGATGGGGATGGAATGCGCGGTGAACACCAGCCGGGGTGCCTCCCGCATCCCCGACACCGCGGCGGTCACCCCTTCTGCGTACAGCTGCACCAACGCGGGGTGGTCGAAATACTGACGAAGCTTGACCAGCTCGGGTGCTCCATCGCCCACCGCCGCCCGGGCGCGCGCAATGTCTTCTACGTATTGGGTGCATCCCGAGTAACCGCCCCAGGCAGAGGTCGTGAAGACCGCTGCCCGCCGAACGCCTTTGTCGCGCATGTCGGCAACGGTTTCTTCCACCATGGGGTGCCAGTTGCGGTTGCCGAAGAACACCGGCAGTGGGCGTCCGCTCAGTTCCAGCTGGCGCGAGATCTCAGCGATCAGGGCACGATTGATGCCATTGATCGGTGAGACACCGCCGAAATGGTAGTAATGCTCGGCCACCTCGTCGAGACGTTCCGGCGGAACGCCGCGACCGCGGGTGACGTTTTCCAGAAACGGCCGAACCTCCTGCGGCCCCTCAGGCCCCCCGAAGGACAGCAGAAGCACCGCGTCAAAAAGCATGGGTGTGTCCCTAGAGCAGCTGGGTGTGCGCGCCGCCGTCAGCAAAGATGATGTCGCCGGTGGTGGCGGGCAGCCAGTCTGAGAGCAGGGCACACACGGTCTTGGCGACCGGTGTCGGGTCCTTCATGTCCCAGCCGATCGGAGCACGCTGGTCCCAGCCATCCTCGAGCACACTCATCTGCTGGCCGGCCTCCTCGCCCAGCGCACCGCCGACGATCGCGCTCATGGCCAGCGTCCGGATGGGACCGGCGGCAACCAGATTCGAGCGAATACCGGCCGCACCGGCCTCACGCGCGACGAACCGGTTTACCGATTCCAGTGCGCTCTTGGCCACGGTCATCCAGTTGTAGAACGGCATCGCGCGGGTCGGGTCGAAGTCCATGCCTACGATGCTGCCGCCCGGGTTCATGATGGGCAGCACAGCCTTGGCCAGCGAGGCATACGAGAACGCCGAGATGTGAAATCCCTTGGCCACATCCTCGAACGGAGCCTCGAAGAACGGGTTCAGCCCCATGCCGGTCTGCGGCATGAAACCGATGGAGTGCACCACGCCGTCCAGCTTGTTGCCCTCTCCGATCACCTCGGTGACCCGCTCGGCAAGGCTGTCCAGGTGCTTCTCATCCTGCACATTGAGCTCCAGCAGCGGCGCGGGCTCGGGCAGGCGCTGGGTGATGCGCTCGATGAGACGCAACCGGTCGAATCCGGTGAGCACCAGCTGTGCGCCCTGCTCCTGCGCGACCTTCGCGATGTGGAACGCGATCGACGAATCGGTGATGATGCCCGTCACCAGGATCCGCTTGCCCTCAAGTAGTCCTGCCACGATTCTCCTTAGGTAATTGCGATGCCCACGCTCGTCGCGCGGCCACACTGATCGATGTCCGAAACGTCCTTCTAATGGCCCATGCCCATGCCGCCATCAACCGGGATGACTGCACCGGAGATGTAACTGGCATCCTCGGACGCCAGGAAGCTGACCACCCCGGCGACCTCAGCGGCAGTGCCCACTCGCTTCGCCGGGATGAATTCCAGTGCGCCCTCCTGGACCCTTTCGTCGAGCGCGCGCGTCATCTCGGTGTCGATGAAACCAGGGGCGACCACGTTGGCGGTGACGCCCGCCTTGGAGAGCTCCCGAGCGATCGAGCGCGCCAAGCCGATGACACCGGCCTTGGAGGCCGCGTAGTTGGCCTGGTTACCGATTCCCCACGTGCCGGAAACCGAACCGATGAAGATCATCCGGCCGAAGCGCTTGCGCTGCATCGTGCGCGACGCCCGCTGGGCCACCCGGAACGCTCCGGTCAGGTTGGCGTTGATGACCTTCTCGAACTTCTCCTCGGTCATGCGCATCAAAAATGCGTCCTGCGCAATGCCCGCGTTGGATACCAGCACCTCGACAGGCCCCTGGTGCTCCTCGACCTCTTTGAAAGCCCGGTCGACGGCGTCGTTGTCGGTGACATCGCACTCCACCCCGAACAAGCCCTCCGGCACCCCGGATCCACGATGGGTCACCGCCACCTTGTGCCCGTCAGCGGCAAGACGTTGCGCGATCGCAAGTCCGATACCCCGGTTGCCACCGGTAACCAGCACAGAACGAGAGACAAAGTCGGGACGGGCGACGCTAGCGCCGAGAGCATCAGACATGGCACCCAACTTATCGTCTTCTTAGACTTCTTCCTAAACGACTGGCCCAAACGAGCCGCCGCGCGGACGCCGACTCAGTTGGGCAGACGCCGGTTGATCACCAGCCCGACGAAGGCCGCCGCGAGCACCAACAGAGCACCCAGACGCAACCATCCGACACTGGCATCGCCGCGGATGGTCTCGTACCCGATCTGCTGCTGCAGGTTGGCGTACACCTCCTTGAGCTGACCGAGCGTGGAGGCCGTATAGGTCTCTCCGCCCGACAACTTGGCCACCTTCTCCATCATGTCGGGGGCGTAGGGCACGTTCTGGCGCTGCCCGTTGATCTCGACATACCCGTCCTTGGTGCCGAACGCGATCGTCGAAATCGGCACCTGCTGATCCTTGGCGGTGCGCGCCGCCGTGTAGGCACCCTTGGGGTTATCCGGGTTCGACGGCACCGTTTCCTTACCGTCGGACATCAACACGATGCGCGCGGGCGGTGGCTTGTCGCCGCCGCCGATGACCGCGCCCACTGTCGCGATGGCCTGCAGTGCCGTGAAGATGCCCTCACCCGTGGCGGTCCGATCCGCAAGCTGCAGGTTGTCCAACGCGTTGACGGTCGCGTCGCGGTTGGTGGTCGGCGAGACCAGCACCGTCGCGGTACCCGCGTACGCGATCAGACCCAGGTTGATGCCCGGGGTCAGGTTGCGGGCGAACTCCTTACCGGCTTCCTTCGCGGCCCCCAGACGGTTGGGGGCGACGTCGGTCGATTCCATGGACCGCGAGACGTCGATGACGAGCATCACCACGGCACGGTTCCGGGGAATCCGCACGTCATGGCTTGGCCCGGCGAGCGCGATGGTCAGCACCATCAGGCCCACCACCAGCAGCGCGGTGGCCGCGTGCCGCCAGGCGCGCGGACGTTTCGGGGCGACCGAATCCAGCAGCTCGGTGTTGGCGAATCGCAGCACCCGCTTCTCGCGCAGATACTGCGCAAACACATACAAACCGACCAGCGCGGCCACCAGCAGCAGGACCAGGAAGAACCACGGGTGGGTAAAGCCCGTGAGAGTCATCGGCCCGAAGAACGGCAGATCACTCATCGAGCCCCCGCTCCTGTCCCGGCGACCGCACCGCGGCGCTGTTGAGAGACGAATCTCACGATGTCGTTGATCCAGTCACGGTCGGTCCGCAGACTCAAAAGCGGTGCACCGCAACGACGCAATGTGCGTGCCACCTCTTCATGATGCCTTGCCGCCGCCTGAGCGAAATCCCGGCGCAGGTTCTCGTCAATCCGATACTCCTTGGTGATGCCGGTCTCGGCGTCCTGCAGGAGCACCTCACCGACATCCGGAAGTTCCATGTCGCGCGGGTCCAGCACCTCGATGCCCAACACCTCGTGCCGGGCCCCGATGGCGCGCAGCGGCCGCATCCAGTTGATGGGGCCCAGGAAGTCGCTGATGACGACCGCCATGCCGCGGCGGCGCTCCGGGCGCCGCAGTGCGTCGATCGCCAGTGACAGATCGCCGCGGACACCCTGTGGCGCCTTCGGCATGGTGGCGATGCTGCGCAGGATGTCCTGCTCGTGGGCACGTCCGGACCGCGCCGGTAGCCGAACGATCTTGTCCCCGTTGGCGATCAGCGCGCCCAGCCGATTTCCGCCACCGCTGTTCAGGAAGATGATGGCGGCCGCTGCCGCGACCGCGAGATCGCGCTTCTCACAGTTGGTCGTCCCGAAATCCAGGCTTGCCGACATGTCGACCACCAGCCAGGTCTCCAGCTCGCGGTCCGCGATCATCTGGCGTACGTGCGGGCTCGTGGTTCGCGCGGTCACCGACCAATCCATCCGGCGCACGTCGTCACCGGGCTGATAGAGCCTGGACTCCCCCGGCTCCGATCCGGGACCGGGAATCAGCCCGAGGTGGTTGCCGTGCAGCACCCCGTCAAGCTTGCGGCGGATCTTCAGTTCCAAGGTCCGCAGCGCTGCCGAGAGCTGCGGATCACGGATCTCACCCCGACGCAGGGACGGGATGTCTACCGGCCGGGCGCTGCCCGGACTGGGTGTGCTCACCTGGGCGCGGCGTTATGGGCTGCCGGGGCCGGGCCGTTCGTCCCGACCATCGCCGGCGGCACCGAATGCCCTTGCTGCGGCACGGCATTCACCTGCGGCAGGCCCACCGTCTGCAGAATCCGGTTGATGGCGGTGTCGGCGGAAACCTCGTCGGCGAGTGCGTCGTAGCTCATTACCAGGCGGTGACGCAGCACATCCGGGATGACCTCGATAACGTCCTGCGGGATCACGTAGTCGCGTCCACGAACCAGCGCCAGCGCCCGGGCCGACGCGATGATGCCCAGCGACGCACGGGGACTGGCGCCGTAGGAGATCCAGTTGGCGACATCGCCCAGCCCGAACTGCGCCGGGTTGCGGGTGGCCGAGATAACCCGAACCACGTAGTCGACCAGGGCGTGGTGCACGAAGTTGTTGGCGGCCAGATCCTGAAGGCGCAGCAGTGCCTCCGCGGACAGGATCTGCTTAGGCTCCGGCGGCGTGACACCCATCCGGTAGATGATCTCGCGCTCTTCTTCGACAGTCGGGTAGTCGACGTTGATCTTGAAGAGGAAGCGGTCGCGCTGTGCTTCCGGAAGCGGATACACGCCCTCGTTCTCGATCGGGTTCTGTGTGGCCATCACCAGGAACGGCTTGGGCATCGGGTAGGTCTTGCCACCGATCGAGACGTGCCGCTCGGCCATGACCTCGAGCAAGGCCGACTGCACCTTGGCGGGCGCACGGTTGATCTCGTCGGCCAGCAGGAAGTTGGCCACCACCGGGCCAAGCTCGGTGTCGAACTCTTCCTTGCCCTGGCGGTAGATGCGGGTACCGATGATGTCGGTAGGCACCAGGTCCGGGGTGAACTGGACACGGGAGAACGACCCGCCCACCACCTTGGCGAAGGTCTCGACCGCCAGCGTCTTGGCAACACCGGGCACACCTTCGAGCAACACGTGCCCCTTAGCGAGCAGACCGACCAGAATTCGCTCGACGAGCCTGTCCTGACCCACGATGACGCGCTTGACCTCAAAAATGGCGCGCTCGAGGTTCTGCACCTCGGCGGCCAGGGCCGGTGATGTCGCACCCTGCGGGGCGTGCGGCGCGAGGCCGGCGCTTCCGCCGGAGTAACCGGCACCTCCCCCTGGTGACCCTGGTGATGACATCAACTTCCCTCCGGCTCTGCCTGACGATTCCGTGCTACTTCGGTGGCTTCTTGGTAGCCATGTCCCTGTGGGCGGCGCCCAACCCTGGGCGGCGCCTCCGGTCCACTATTCCAGCATCCTGGGATTTGGTCCACGTACCCGTTCGCTGGCGCGCCGTTCTAGCTCACCCGAGAGATCAGAAGAGCTACCAGGCGATGATACGAACGGCGTAAGGAGTCATCCCGCCCGTGCGGACCGGCGACACCGTCACCTTTTCGGCGCTGCCGCTGGCTTCCAGCATCTGACCGTTACCCAGGTAGATCACCACATGCTGGGAGCCACCCGGTCCGTAGAAGAGCAGATCCCCACGCTTGGCCTGCGATACGGGAATCTTCTGGCCCGCGTTGTACTGGTCACCGGAGTACTTGGGCAGCTTCACGCCGGCTGCCGCGTAGGAAAACATCGTGAAGCCCGAGCAGTCGAAGCCCACCTTGCCCGCGTCGTAGTCGACGCCGCCGCTGGGGCCGCGGACGGTGCCGCCACCCCACGAGTACGGAACACCCAGCTGGGTGCCGCCGCGCTGGATCACAGCTTCCACCGCCTGCCGGCCGTACACGAGCGGACGCCCCGCGCCCGCGGATGCGCGATTGCCACCGATGCCCAATGCGCCCAATGCGGTCTGTCCGACCCCCATGACCCCGTTCATAATCTTCGCGGGGTCCGCACCCTGGCTCGGCCCGGCAAAGGGCAGGGTGTTGTCCCAGTCGCCGCCCGACGGGTTCAGCCCCAGAGCGTTGAGGAAGGCAGTACCGACATTCGGCCCAAGTGGATTGTCATCGGCGGTGGCCCGCGGCACACCCATGAACAGCACCAGTGCGATAGCGATCCCGACAGCGAGGGCGGCACGTAATACAAAGAGGCCCTGCACCTTGAGCAATTTCGTCGTTCTCGCTGCGTTCACCGATTTCACCACTCAATCAGTCGGGTTACAAAGGGCGTCATGCCACTGGTCCGCACCGGCGACACCTTGACCACGTCGCCGGTGTTCGGCGCCTCGAGCATCTGACCGTTGCCGAGGTAGAGGGCCACGTGCTGACTTGCGTTGGGGCCGTAGAAAATCATGTCGCCGCGCTTCATCTGCGCACTGGGCACCTTGCGTCCGGAGTTGTACTGATACCCGGTGTAGTGCCTGAGTCTGATGCCGACCGCGGCGAAGCCGTACATCATCAGTCCGGAGCAGTCGTAACCGACAGTTCCTGCGCCCGAATCGATTCCGCGGGTTGGGCCGTTGTACGAACCACCGCCCCATGAGTACGGCGTGCCCATCGCGCTACCCGCACGGGCAATCACCCGCTCCACGTTTTCCCGGCCGTAAACCTTGGGGATGTACTCGCCGCCCTCACTGGAGGCGGCGGCCGCCGGGGCAGCCTTGGGGCAGAAGATGCCGATCACACCGCATACCGCGGACTGGCCGACGTTGGCGGCGGTGTTGCCGATGCCCAGCACCATGTTGATGGTCTGTGTCGGATCGGTAGGCACGTTGGCGCTGGCGATCATCGGGAGCGTGGTGTCCCATTCGCCACCACCTGCGGCAGCGGGGGCCGGCCCCTCGGTCCATTCGTTCCCGTTTCCGGCGATGGCAGCGCTCGGATTGATCACCCGCGCACTTGCGGCCGACGCCGAATACTCCGGCCCACGGGCGGCCGCTAGCTGTGCCTCGGCGCTCTTCTTCTTTGCCGCTAGTTCCGAGGCTATGCCGCGCTGAGATTCCAGCTTCTTCTGCACGTCGTGCATCGCAGCCACCAGATCGTCCTGCTGCTTCTGCGCATCCGCCGTCGCCTGGTCGGCCTTCTCCTGAATGGCCCGTGCCTGTGACTGCTTGTTCACCTGCTCGGTACGTGCCCGGCGCAGGTTGTCCATGACGGTTTGCGAGCTCGATTCCACGCTCTTGGTCACCGAGGCAAGGCGCACCACATCGTCGGGATTGGTCGCCGTCAGATATGAGCCAGACGGCCCCGCCATGTAGGTGGCCACGGCCATCCGGTCGAACTTGCCCTGCGCCTCGGCGATGGCGCCATTCGCGGCGTCGACCGCGCGCTGACCTTCTTCAACTGCTTGACCGGCCGCGGCGGCGTTATCGCGCGCGTCTTGCAGGTCGACCAGGCCCTTGTTGATGGATTCCTGCTGGGTCTGCACGTCGGCGGTGAGCTGTTCGATCTGCTGGTTGGTATCGGCCAACTGAGTGATCAACGAGGCCATGTCGTTCGGCTCGGCGGAGGTTACGGGCAGCGTCGTGGGCCACATCATCAGACTGGCGGTCATTAGCGGCGGCACCATCAGCGCGACCACCGCGGTTCGTTTGCCACGCACCACGAAACGGTCCGCGAAATGCTGCGGGACTGTCCGTTTCATTCGGTCTGCCGTCTCCTCGATCTTCGGCGTGCGGCGAGCCTTCTCGGTCATAGCGGCCCTTCCCCGACACGCTCCCAGTTGTCACATAAGACGCACTAACCACTTTGGCGCCACTTGCACCGTACGTCACTTTTGCAACTAATGAAACTTTAGTCACAAATTACAAAGTTGTAATTAATTGGCCTCTGACAGGCAATTGGCGGCACGCCTTCTGACGGTTAATTGCCCCGAATTGAATACCGGCAGATCATCCCGGTTCCATACTGCGCGCGGCTATTTCATGAAAAAACAGGCTGCGCGAATGGTTTGCAAATCGTTACTTAACCGAGTCGTTCGCGAATCGGCCGCGCACGAGCGTAATTCCGGCGCACACCGCCGCGACGAGCAGGACAAGCGCAATGGTCAACGCCGTCCATGAGAAGTGCTCTCGCCCGATCTCGTTCACGAAGTTGTTCGCAGAGAGCACGGCGTTGCCCGTCTTGGCGACGTCCTGCCCGGCCTCCAGCGTCACCCTGTCGAACGTGGCGCTGTAGGTACCGGCGTAGGACGGACTGATGACCAGGACCGTCGAGTCCGGGTGGTCCTTGCCGATCTCGGTGGCGATATCGCGCAACGGTGTATCGATCCAGGGATTGTTGGGAAGCGCCACGACCTTCAGGTCGATGTTCTTGGCGTGCGCCTTCGCGATGACATCCTTTAATCCGGCGACATCCGCCGACGGGGCGGCGACTCCGTCCTCGTTGACATCCGCGCGCGCCATCTCCAGGCACTTGACCGACCAGCCGAGCGGATCGGTGCCCGCGGTCTGGACCGAGACGCCCACCGCCTGGCACAGCTCGGCGGGGATGAAGGTGGGCAAGTGCTGCGGCGTCACGCGATCAATCTAACCCGCACCGGGCGCGGTGTTGCGCAGGTAGACCCGCAGCATTTCGCGTGCATAACGACACCCTGGCCGACAGTGACCGATGCCACGACGGGAATGGCGGGTGAAATTTGGGCATCCCCCTTATTACGGGACAAGCGTACTGTTAGACTAGCGATGGAAGGCAGCCATCTGCGGTGGCGCCTCCGGAACCCCGCCTGGCACAGCCCGCCGGCGGGTGGCCTTCGAGCTCTGGAGCTGATGTGACTAGCAATGAATCGGTGAATTCCTTCGGCGCGCGCGGCACTCTGCAGGTTGGCGATGAGTCGTACGAGATCTTCCGCCTCAATGCCGTGCCCGGTACCGAGAAACTGCCCTACAGCCTGAAGGTGTTGGCGGAGAACCTGTTACGCACCGAAGACGGCGCGAACATCACCAAGGAACACGTACTGGCGCTGGCCAACTGGGATCCCTCGGCCGAGCCGAGCGTCGAGATCCAGTTCACCCCGGCACGCGTGGTCATGCAGGACTTCACCGGTGTGCCCTGTGTGGTCGACCTGGCCACCATGCGTGAGGCAGTGGCGGCGCTGGGCGGCGATCCCGACAAGGTGAACCCGCTCTCCCCCGCCGAGATGGTCATCGACCACTCCGTGATCCTGGACGTCTTCGGCACCGCCGACGCCTTCGAGCGCAACGTCGAACTCGAGTACGAGCGCAATGCCGAGCGTTACCAGTTCTTGCGTTGGGGCCAAGGCGCTTTCGACGATTTCAAGGTTGTCCCCCCGGGCACCGGCATCGTGCACCAGGTCAACATCGAGTACCTGGCCCGCACCATCTTCACCCGTAACGGCCAGGCCTACCCGGACACCTGTGTGGGTACCGACTCGCACACCACCATGGTCAACGGCCTCGGCGTCCTCGGCTGGGGTGTCGGTGGTATCGAGGCCGAAGCCGCGATGCTCGGCCAGCCGGTCTCGATGCTCATCCCCCGGGTCGTCGGCTTCAAGCTCACCGGTGAGATCCAGCCGGGCGTCACCGCCACCGACGTGGTGCTGACCGTCACCGACATGCTGCGCAAGCACGGCGTGGTGGGCAAGTTCGTCGAGTTCTACGGCAAGGGCGTGGCCGAGGTGCCGCTGGCCAACCGCGCCACCCTGGGCAACATGAGCCCCGAATTCGGTTCTACCGCAGCGATCTTCCCGATCGATGAGGAGACCATCAACTACCTGCGCCTGACCGGCCGCGATGACCAGCAGCTCGCACTGGTCGAGGCGTACGCCAAGGAACAGGGCATGTGGCACGACGCCGACCACGAGCCGGCCTTCTCGGAGTACCTGGAACTCGACCTCGCCACCGTGGTGCCCTCCATCTCCGGCCCCAAGCGTCCGCAGGACCGCATCGAGCTGTCCGACGCGAAGAACGCGTTCCGCAAGGACATCCACAACTACGTCGAAGAGAACCACCCTGCTCCTCACACGAACCTCGATGAGGCCGTTGAAGAGTCGTTCCCGGCAAGCGATGCCGCGGTGCTGTCCTTCGCTGAGGACGATGCCGTCGTGCCGTCGGCCGCGAACGGTGCCGAGGGCCGGCCCACCAAGCCGGTCACCGTGAAGTCCGCCGAGCGCGGCAACTTCGTCCTGGACCACGGCGCGGTTGTGGTCGCGGGCATCACCTCGTGCACCAACACCTCCAACCCCTCGGTCATGCTGGGCGCTGCGCTGCTGGCCAAGAAGGCCGTTGAGAAGGGCCTGACCACCAAGCCGTGGGTCAAGACCAACATGGCACCGGGTTCGCAGGTCGTCACCGATTACTACAACAAGGCGGGCCTGTGGCCCTACCTGGAGAAGCTCGGTTACTACCTGGGCGGCTACGGCTGCACCACGTGCATCGGTAACACCGGCCCGCTGCCCGACGAGATTTCCAAGGCCATCAACGACAACGATCTGTCGGTCACCGCCGTGCTTTCGGGTAACCGCAACTTCGAAGGCCGCATCTCCCCCGACGTCAAGATGAACTACCTGGCCTCCCCGCCACTGGTCATCGCCTACGGCATCGCGGGCACCATGGACTTCGACTTCGACACCGACCCGCTGGGACAGGACCACGACGGCAACGACGTCTACCTGAAGGACATCTGGCCCAGCGCCTCAGAGATCGAAGAGACCATCGCCTCGTCGATCAACCGCGAGATGTTCACCAACTCCTACGCCGATGTCTTCAAGGGTGACGAGCGCTGGCGCGGTCTGCCCACCCCTGAGGGCAACACCTTCGAGTGGGTCGACACGTCCACCTACGTGCGCAAGGCGCCCTATTTCGACGGGATGCCGCTGGAGCCCACGCCGGTCACCGATATCAAGGGTGCGCGGGTGCTGGCCCTGCTCGGCGACTCGGTGACCACCGACCACATCTCACCGGCCGGTTCGATCAAGTCGGGCACCCCGGCAGCGCAGTACCTCGACGAGCACGGTGTAGACCGCAAGGACTACAACTCGCTGGGTTCGCGACGCGGTAACCACGAGGTGATGGTGCGCGGCACGTTCGCGAACATCCGCCTGCGTAACCAGCTCCTGGACGACGTGTCCGGCGGCTACACCCGCGACTTCACCCTGGAGGGCGGCCCGCAGTCGTTCATCTATGACGCCTCGGTGAACTACCAGAAGGCGGGCATCCCGCTGGTGGTGCTGGGCGGCAAGGAATACGGCTCCGGTTCCTCACGCGACTGGGCTGCCAAGGGCACCCGCCTGCTGGGCGTCAAGGCCGTGATCACCGAGTCGTTCGAGCGCATTCACCGGTCGAATCTGATTGGTATGGGAGTGATTCCGCTGCAGTTCCCGGCCGGGGAATCGGCGGCCTCGCTCAAGCTCGACGGCACCGAGACGTACGACATCAGCGGTATCGAGAAGCTCAACGAGGGCTCGACACCGAAGACCGTGCACGTGACCGCGACCAAGGGCGATGGCTCCAAGGTCGAGTTTGATGCGGTAGTCCGGATCGACACCCCCGGTGAGGCCGACTACTACCGCAACGGTGGCATCCTGCAGTACGTGCTGCGGAACATGCTGGCCGGCTAGAAACGGCTGAACAACAGTGCCGCGCGTTAGCGAGGATCACCTCGCGGCTCGTCGCCGCCAGATCCTTGATGGCGCGCGGCGCTGTTTTGCCGAGTACGGGTACGACGGCGCCACCGTGCGCCGCCTCGAACACACCATCGGCATGTCGCGGGGGGCGATATTCCACCATTTCCGCGACAAGGACACGCTGTTCTTCGCGCTGGCCCGCGAAGACGCCGAACGGATGGCGAACGTCGCCAGCCGCGAGGGTCTGGTGCAGGTGATGCGCGACATGCTGGCCGACCCCAATCAGTTCGATTGGTTGGCCACGCGTTTGGAGATCGCCCGCAAGCTGCGCAACGACCCCGAATTCCGGCGGGGCTGGAACCAGCGATCAGAAGAACTCAACACCGCCACACTGGCACGGCTGCAACGCCAGAAGAAGGCCGGCCGATTGCGCGAGGACGTGCCCAGTGAGGTGATCCTGGGGTATCTGGATCTGGTGCTCGATGGCCTGGTGGCCCGCCTGGCCGCCGGAGAGTCCACCGAAAGCCTCAGCCGCGTCCTGGATCTCGTCGAGGACTCGGTGCGCCGTGCCGATCACTCCTGATACCAAGGACTGGACCTGGGTCCTGGATAACCGCTGCGCGGAGTGTGGATTTGATCCCGCCACAACATCTTTCACCCAGATACCCGATATCGTGCGGGGCAACCTGGCGGCGTGGCAGCCGGTGTTGTCCCGGCCAGAGGTGCGCCAACGTCCCGATGAGCAGACCTGGTCGCCGCTGGAGTACGGCGCCCACGTCCGGGACGTGTTCCGCATCTTCCTGACCCGGTTGCAGCTGATGCTCGCCGAGGAGGATCCGCTATTCGAGAACTGGGACCAGGACAAGACCGCCATCGAAGACAGGTACGCCGCACAGGACCCGCAGACGGTGGCGCGGGAGCTGGCCACCGCGGGCGAAGCCATCGCCGCCGCCTTCGCCGGGGTGCCCGCAGGCTCGCTAAGCCGTCGCGGAAGGCGAAGCAACGGTTCAGTTTTCACCGTCGAGACACTGGGTCTGTATTTCGTGCACGACCCGGTGCATCACCTGCACGATGTTTCCCGCCTGCCAGCGGACTAGTGCGGGAAGTCGATGACGGCGCGCGCGGGCGTGTCGGCGATGTACACCACCGGACATTTCGAAGCCTGTGCAGCGACCTTCCAGGCCATCACGCCGTTCTTGTCTTTGAAGATGTCCGGGTCCTGCAGCAGTCGAGCTGATCGAACCACCGGGGCGCCCGCGGGCGCGCCGAGATCCTTCGGCTGCGGAAAGGACTTCACCTGCTGGTTCTCGGGTCGGTCCCACGTTCCCAGCACGGTGTCGTGTGCCGCGGCGCCCCGAAATGCCACCGCGTATCCGCCGCTCACCGGAGTTACCGAGAACGGTGGTGCCTGCCAGTAGGTGACGGGCCCGGTCGGCGGCGCCAGCTTGTCGGGCCCGAAGCTGAACGTCACCCTGTCGAGGTCGTCGAGGGTTTCGATGCGCACATCGTGCAGGACGTTGGCGTAGTTCTCGGCGCCACCATCGGTCAACGTCGGGCACTCCGGCGCGGCTGTCGCCTGCGGGGCACCTACGAGCGAGCCGACTACTAGTACAGGCGGTACCAGGTATCGATACATGGTTAGCGAATGTACGGCCTCACGCACCGAACCGCTGGCGTTCGGGCGGGGATTGTCCTGGGTTGCTAACCGTGGCGCAGGCGGTGGTGCCCGGTCACAACTCCGCTAGTGCGGCAGATCGACCACGAGACGAGGCGGATTGGTCAGCGTGCTCACCTGAGGGCAGCGCTGTTTGTTCAGGCCCAGCGCCCACCGCACCTTCCCCTCGAAGTCCTCGCCTTGCTCGGCTTCTGCCAGGATCGGGAAGTCCTTCGGCTTGATCTCACTCGGCCCCGGATAAGACCGGATGGGCTTATCGGTCTCGTGCGCGGACGCGCCGTCGAAGAGCACACCGAGCAGGGCGGATCCGGCGACGATGACGTTGTCTCCCTTGGGGCCCGCGGACACGCTGGTGGGGCTGTCCACCGTGTACCTGGGAACCACCAGCTCGTCCAGCGCCACCTTGCTCTTGGCGTCCGGCCCGAATTCGAAGGTGACCCTGTCGTAGTCGTCCTGCTTGCCCACCCGCACATCCCGCAGCTGGGTGGCGACGTTCTTGCCGCCGCCACCGCTGACCGTCTCGCACGCCGTGACACGGAAGGTCTCCGGGGCGGGTGTCGACGTTTGCGGCAACGCCGTCGTGGTGGCCACGGGCGACACCGCCTCGTCCACCTGGCGCACCTGACCGGCGCAACCGGATGCCGTCAGTGCCGCCAGCGCCAGCACGCCGATTTTCCGGATACCGCCATGTCCTCGCATCGCATAACGGTAGCAACAATTGTCGCCCGAAAGCTCAACGGGCACACTGCGTGTCGGACGCCAGTTAAACCTTGCGGCCGCGCCGATTCGGGCCGCCGCGCCCGCGCAGCGCCACACCCGATTCCACGAGGGCACGATGCACGTACCCATACGATCGGCCGGCATCCGCAGCAAGTGTGCGGATACTCGCACCCTGCTCGTATGCCGCCTTCAGCTCGACGCGTTCCTCGTCGCGCGTTTTGGCCATCGCGACCTCTCTCCCGACTCCATGCCGCGGCCCCTGTGGGCTGCGGCTCGACCCGGTTGCACCATAGCGCAAATGTGATCACGCGTGTGTATGAGACGCCTAGGGCGAATGAGGATGGTCAGGCCAGCTCGATGAGGTCCCGGTACTCGTCGGACCAGTAGTCTTCGGTGCCGTCCGGCAACAACACGACACGTTGCGGATTTAGCGCCTCGGCGGCCCCCGGGTCGTGGGTGACAAGAACGACCGCGCCGAGGTAACTGCGCAGCGCGTCGAGAACCTGTTCACGGGATGCAGGATCCAGGTTGTTGGTCGGCTCATCGAGCAGCAACACATTCGCGGTCGAGGCGACCAGACCGGCCAGGGCCAGGCGGGTCTTCTCACCACCGGATAACGTTCCCGCCGGCTGTTCCAACTGTGGGCCGTTGAACATGAAGGCACCCAGGATCCCGCGTAGCTCCTGCTCCCCGGTATCCGGAGCGGCGTGGCGGATGTTCTCCCACACCGTGGCGTGATCGTCCAGGGTGTCGTGCTCCTGTGCGAAGTATCCGAGCTTGAGGCCGTGGCCGGGCTCCAGCGCGCCGGCGTCGGCGGTCTCCGCGCCCGCGAGCAGCCGCAACAACGTCGTCTTCCCCGCGCCGTTGAGTCCGAGAACCACAACCCGCGAGCCGCGATCGATGGCAAGGTCCACCCCGGTGAAGATCTCCAAAGATCCGTAGTTCTTGGTCAGTCCCTTGGCCACCAGCGGTACCCGGCCACATGCGGCGGGCGTCGGGAACTTGATGCGGGCCACCTTGTCGGCCACCCGCTCCTCGTCGAGCCCGGACAACATCTTCTCGGCTCGGCGCAACATGTTCTGTGCGGCAACGGCTTTAGTTGCCTTGGCGCCCATCTTGGCCGCCTGGGTGCGCAGGGCCGAGGCCTTCTTCTCGGCATTGGCCCGCTCGCGCCGGCGCCGTTGTTCATCCAGTGACCGTGCGTCCAGGTACTTCTGCCAACCCATGTTGTAGACGTCGACCTCGCCACGGACCGCGTCCAGGAACCACACCTTGTTCACCACATCGGCCAGCAGCTCGACGTTGTGACTGATGACCACGAGCCCGCCTTCGTGGTTTTGCAGGAAGCCGCGCAACCAGCCGATCGAGTCCGCATCGAGGTGGTTGGTCGGCTCGTCGAGCAGCAATGTCATGTTCGACCCAGCGCCACCCTCGGCCGCTCCGAACAGAATCCGGGCCAACTCCACACGGCGCCGCTGACCGCCCGAAAGGGTGCGCAGCGGCTGGATCAGCACCCGCTCAGGCAACCCGAGGCTCGAACAGATGCGCGCCGCCTCACTCTCGGCGACATACCCACCCAGCGAGGAGAAGCGCTCCTCCAGCTGCCCGTAGCGACGAACCGCCTTATCGCGCTGAGCCTCATCGGCCAGCTCAGCCATCAGCGTCTGCTGCTTCTCCATATCGCTGATGATGGTGTCCAGGCCACGCGCCGAAAGCACCCGATCACGTGCCAGCAGATCCAGGTTGCCTTCCTTGGGATCCTGTGGCAGATAACCTATTTCACCGATACGCGATACCGAGCCGGCATACGGTTCACCCTCGCCGGCCAAAATTCTCATCGAGGTGGTCTTGCCCGCCCCGTTACGGCCCACCAGCCCGATGCGGTCGCCGGGCTGGATGCGTAACGCGGGGCCCGGCGCGTAGACGAGCGTGCGGGCGCCGGCGCGGACCTCGAGGTCCGTCGCGGTAATCACTACTTACTCCTTGAATGCTGTGTAGCGTCTGGCGCTGTCAGCGCTTGTCTCTAAAGGCCGCTTTACGCTGCTCCTTGCGGGCGGCGGTGGCTTCTTCGAAGTTGTCGGTGAGCAGCCGGACGTACAGCTGGCCCAGGCCCTCTTGGTGCATGTGACTTTCCAGGCTAGCGGCGTCCAGCCCACTCCAAATGGTGCGCTTGGTCAATTCGATCCCTGGACGGGAGAACCCGGCGATGCGCTCTCCAATCGCGTAACACTCTTCCAGCAGGGATTCCGAGGGCACCTTGCGGGATACCAAACCGATGCGTTCGGCCTCGTCGGCGTCGACGTCGCGGCCGGTCAACATGATGTCCGAAGCGCGGGAGGTGCCGATGGCACGCGGCAGCAGATAACTCAGGCCCAGCTCGCTGGCGGTCAGCCCGTTGTTGATACCGGCAGCCCGGAAGTACGCAGCCTCCGATGCAACCCGGACATCACAGGCCAGCGCCAGGCACAGGCCACCGCCGATGGCGGCGCCGTTGATGGCCGCGATCACTGGCTGATGCATCCGGCGCAGCGTGAGGATGACCTCGTCAAGGAGCTCCATGGAGCGCAGCGCGATCGTCGGCTGGGTCAATCCCCCGATATGCGGGATGGGCCCAGCAGATTTCTGATCGGCACCCGAACAAAACCCCTTGCCGGCCCCGGTGATGATGACGGCCCGCACATCGTTGTCATGACTGATGTCGACGAGCGTCTGCTTGAAGGGCAGCATCACATCGAACGCCATCGCGTTCATCCGCTCCGGCCGGTTCAGGGTGACCAAGGCAATATCCGGACGCGGACGGTCGACCAGCACGAAACTCATGCGTCCATATAACCGACCGCGGCGGGTTGCACCAAATCGTTTCCGCGCGGTACCGCGCGGGCCGCGCTACGCCTCTTGTTCGCGCAGTGCGGCCTCAACGTCGAGATCGCGGACCTTCTGCACCAGGTCGGCCAACGATGCCGGGGGCAGCGCACCGGCCTGGTTGAACACCAGCTGGCCCTGCTTGAACACCATCAGCGTGGGAATCGACCGGATGTTCGCCGCCGCCGCCAGCGCCTGCTCGGCCTCGGTGTCCACCTTTGCGTGGACGACGTCGGGGTTCTCCTCCGAAGACGCCTCGAACACCGGCCCGAACTGGCGGCACGGCCCGCACCAAGACGCCCAGAAATCCACGAGCACGATGTCGTTGTCGTGGACCAAGTCGTTGAACGCGTCAGCGGTGATGTCACGTGTTGCCATGTTGTCCTCAACGTCGCCGGGGTGCGTGATGTTCCAGGGGCCCTCAGTACAGCGCGGCCAGGGCCTTGCCGATGTTGAATCCCACGAACTCCTCCTGCCGGCCGGTGCGCAGCTTGTTCACCCAGTCGGGATCCGACAACAGCGCGCGGCCCACGGCGATGACGTCGAACTCGTTGTCGGCAAACTGCCGCAACACCGCCTCAACGGGCGCGGGCTCGATGTCCCGGACCTCGGTGGGTTTGAACTCCGTCTGCAATCCCACGGAGCCGACGGCAATGGCCGGCAAGCCCGTGACACGTTTGGTCCAGCCGGCAAGACTCAGCGCTCCATCGGCCCCCGCCAGATCCGAGAACGCCGGTACGTAGTGGCGACGTGTGGACGGGTGGAAAACGTCCACACCTGCCTCGACAAGTGGCGCGAGCAGACGCTCCAGCTCTGCGGGGCTATCGGCCAGGGTGGCTGTGTAGTCGGCCTGCTTCCACTGTGAAAACCGGTACAGGAGAGGGAAATCGGGCCCGACGGCCGCGCGTACGGCCCGCACCACCTCGACCGGGAATCGCACTCGATCGACGATCGATCCGCCATACCCGTCGGACCGAATGTTGGTGCGCTCCCACAGGAACTGGTCGAGCAGGTAACCATGCGCACCGTGTAGTTCGACGGCGTCGAATCCGGCCGCCTTGGCGTTGCGCGCCGCCGTCGCGTACTGCTCTGCGAGCGGAGCAAGTTCACCGGTCAGCAGCGCTCGGCCCAGCGGGGAAGCATCTCCGGCCAGGCCCGACGGGCTCACCGACTCCACCTGGGGATTGAACTCCGGATCGGCGCCGCGCTCGACACCCTGGTGCCACAGTTGGGCCGCGATCGCCGATCCCTCGCCGTGCACGGCGTCGGTGACCGCCGACCATCCCGCCAGTGCGTCGTCGCCGATCAGGCGTGGAACGCTGGCCTGACCGCCCGCGGCATCGTCGGGAATGAAGACGCCCTCGGTGATGATCAACCCAACACCTCCCGCGGCGCGGCGGCGGTAGTACGCCGCCACGTTCTCGCCCGGGACACCACCGGGAGAAGCCGATCGTGTCATCGGCGCCATCGCGAACCGATTGGGGGCGGTCAGCGATTTCACGGTGAACGGTTCGAAAAGGGGCGCTACGTCTGGTCTCACGTCGGTCACGAGGTGTCAAACTACGCCGACACCTGATCCATTCCGGATAACGTGGTCAACCATGTCACCAAATCTCCGGCCACCGCCTACGTTGCTCGTGATCGCCGGAGTCGTCGTGTTCGCAAGCGCGGCATGCGGTGGCTCCGCGGATAAGCCGGCCCAGCCGTCAGCGGGCCCTGCCTCGACCACCGTCATACGGCACGCGGGTGGGCACGACAGGGCCGGCGGATTGATCTCCTCGGTGTCGGGGCACACGGTCCAGGTGACCAACCCTGTGGGCAGCATAGATATCGACTTCAACACCATGACCAAGCTCACCGAGGTGCAACCCGCGGATCTGTCCGATGTGATCGTGGGCAGTTGCGTCAGCGTGCAGGCGACAGCCGGTGCAGATGAGTCGGAACAGGCCACGGCGCAACGGGTGCTGATCAGTGCGGCCGAGGACAACAAATGTGCGCTGGAGACACCACCCGGCGGCGCACCACCTCCCGGCATACCGCCGGGGCCGCCCCCGGGCGGCGCACCCGGGGGTTCACCTCCACCATTCGGCGGCCCCAGCGTCCAGGGTGCTGTCGCGTCGGTCAATGGCAGCACCATCGTGGTGTCGAATACCGATCCCAGTGGGGCGTCGGAGATTCAGACCAACGTCACGGTGACCGCCGACACCCGTTACGACCAACGGCAACCCACCGAGGCCACCGCGATCATCGCCGGCAAATGCGCGGATGCACACGGCACCAAAGATGCCGAGGGAGTGCTGCAGGCCACCAAGATCGACCTAGGCCCGGCGACCGACGGGCGATGTGGACCTGCCCCGCGATAGGTCCGATCTGGCATCCGCGATACACAGCAACTTCTCACGCATGCCGGAGCGCACCCTCAGCCCGCGCCAGCACGCTGAGGTGTCCCATTCATCGACCATGGAGAACACCGATGTCCCCACACCAGACACCCGCCCCACCACGGCTCGCCCGCGGCGCACTGTTCGCACTCGCCGGACTCACCGCGCTTTCGGTGGCCGCCTGCGGCACGCCTACAAACACCAACGGCGCGTCCACGAATTCATCGGCACCGGCTACGTCCTCGGCCGCACCCCACGGTGAACGCAACGGGAAGGACCATGTAGCCGGACTCATCGCCTCGGTTTCGGGCAGCACCATCCAGGTGACCAAGAAGGACGGCACCGCGACCGTCGGATTCAGTCAATCCACGAAAGTCTCCGAGATCACTTCCGCGCAATTGACCGACGTCACCACCGGAAGCTGTATCGCCGCGATGGCACAACAGGACTCCAACCCGCCAACGGCCCGCCGGGTGATGATCTGGCCTGCCGAGGACGGCAACTGCGCACCAGCACACAAGAAGGGTTCACCCGAGCCTTCCCCGGCCCCGACATCGGAGAAACGCCCCGAGCATCAGGCTGTTCGCGGGACAGTCTCCGCCGTCAGCGGAAACACCATCACCGTGTCCGCCACCGACCCGAACGGCGGAGCCGCCACCGCGGAGACGGTGACTGTCAACAACGACACCGCCTATGCCAAGCGTGCTCCGGCGGCCCAGAGCGCGATCGCCGCAGGCAAGTGCCTCGCCGCACACGGCTCCGACGACGCATCGGGCAATCTTCAGGCCGCGACGATCACCCTTCGCGCCGCGAAGGACGGCTCATGCGAAGGCGGCCAGGAAGGCCACCACCAGCACTAGACGGTGAAGCCGAGGGCCCGGAGCTGCTCCCGACCATCGTCGGTGATCTTGTCCGGGCCCCACGGCGGCACCCAGACCCAGTTGATCTTGATCTCGTTGACCAGCCCGGCGCCCACTAGCGCGTTACGCGACTGGTCCTCGATGACATCGGTCAGCGGGCATGCCGCCGAGGTGAGCGTCATGTCGATCATGGCGACTTTGCCGCTCTCGCCCTCTTCGACGTTGAGCCCGTACACAAGTCCCAGATCTACGACGTTGATTCCCAGCTCGGGGTCAACAACGTCACGCATTGCCTCTTCGAGATCTTCGAGAAGCTTCACTTCCGCTGACACTTCGGTCATCGCTTCACCTTCTCAGTAGTGCCGCTGGTCGCGGCGTCTGCCTGCACGAGAGCGTCTTTGAATGCCATCCATCCTAGGAGCGCGCACTTCACACGGGCCGGGTACCGCGAAACTCCCGCGAACGCGACGCCGTCACCGATGACATCCTCGTCCCCGTCGATGGTGCCGCGTGAGGAAATCATCTCGTTGAACGAGGCCACCGTCTTGAGTGCCTCATCCACAGTCAGCCCGATCACCTGATCCGTCAGGACCGAGGTCGCGGCCTGACTGATCGAGCAGCCCTGTCCGTCATAGGACACATCGGCGATTCTGTTGTCATCCAAGGTGACTCGCAGGGTCACCTCATCGCCGCAGGTCGGGTTCACGTGGTGCACCTCGGCCGCGAACGGCTCACGCAGCCCGCGATGATGCGGATGCTTGTAGTGATCCAGGATGACTTCCTGGTACATCTGCTCAAGCCTCACAGGAACGATCCCCTGTCGCTCCGCTCGCCCAGGAAAAACTCCTGCGCGCGACGGACTCCTGCCACCAATCGGTCGACTTCATCCAGGGTGTTGTAGACCGCGAAGGACGCCCGGGCGCTCGCCGCGATACCGAAGCGTCGATGCAGCGGCCAGGCGCAGTGGTGCCCGACCCGTATCGCCACACCCTCGTCGTCGAGCACCTGACCCAGATCGTGCGCGTGGATTCCGTCCACCACGAAGGAGACCGCGCCACCACGGTCGACGTTCTCCGTGGGACCGACGATACGAACGCCCTCGACACTTCCGAGCCCGGCCAGCGCGGCCGATACCAGCTGATACTCATGCGCGGCAACGGCTTCCATGCCAATCGCATTGAGGTAGTCAACGGCAGCGCCAAGGCCGACCACCTGCGAGGTCATCGGCACACCGGCCTCGAATCGCTGCGGCGGCGGCGCGTAGGTGCTGACCTCCATGGTCACCGTCTCGATCATGGAGCCACCCGTGATGAACGGAGGCATGGCTTCCAACAGTTCGCGACGGCCGTACAGCACGCCGACACCCGAGGGGCCGAGCATCTTGTGCCCTGAGAACGCCGCGTAGTCGACACCCAGTTCACGGAAGTTCACCGGCATATGCGGGACGGACTGGCAGGCGTCCAACACGACAAGGGCACCAACAGATTTAGCGCGGCGCACCAGCTCGGCAACGGGAGCCACCGCACCCGTCACGTTGGACTGGTGTGTGAAGGCGACAACCTTGACGGCGCCCGTGAGCTCCAGTGAATCCAGATCGATGCGACCGTCATCGGTGACGCCGTACCAGCGCAAGGTGGCCCCGGTGCGGCGGCAAAGCTCCTGCCAGGGAACAAGATTCGCGTGATGCTCCAGCTCGCTGACGACGACCTCGTCGCCCGGGCCCACCGCACGGTCGAACCGGCTGTCACCGAGGGTGTACGCCACCAGGTTGAGCGATTCGGTGGCGTTCTTGGTGAAGACGATCTCGCCGTCATCGACACCCACGAAACGAGCGATGGTGTTCCGCGCGCCCTCGTACGCATCGGTGGCTTCTTCGGCCAGCTGGTGTGCACCGCGATGAACCGCGGCGTTGCGCTCGGTGAGGAAGACACGTTCGGCATCGAGAACCTGGATGGGCCGCTGCGAGGTCGCACCGGAATCCAGGTACACCAACGGCTTACCGCCACGCACCGTCCGGCTCAGGATCGGGAAGTCATCCCTGATCTCCGAGATCCGGGTGGTGTCCAGCGGCACCGTGGCCGTCACGGTCAGGCTCCCACCGCTTGGGTAAAGCGCACGTAGCCGTTCTCCTCCAGCTCGTCGGCCAGCTCAGGACCGCCCGACTCGACGATGCGCCCGCCGACGAAGACATGCACGAACTGTGGCTGGATGTAACGAAGAATCCGGGTGTAGTGGGTGATCAGCAGCACGCCGCCGTGCTCACGCTCCGCGTAGCGATTCACGCCCTCGGACACAATCCGCAGGGCGTCGACATCAAGGCCGGAGTCCGTCTCATCCAGGATGGCGATCTTCGGCTTGAGCAGGCCCAGCTGCAGGATTTCGTGGCGCTTCTTCTCGCCGCCCGAGAAGCCCTCGTTGACGCTGCGCTCGGCGAAGGCGGAGTCGATCTCCAGCTCCCCCATGGCTTCCTTGACTTCCTTGATCCAGTGCCGCAGCTTCGGAGCCTCGCCGCGGACGGCGGTGGCGGCGGTGCGCAGGAAGTTCGACATCGACACTCCCGGAACCTCGATCGGGTACTGCATGGCCAAGAAGAGACCCGCACGGGCACGCTCGTCCACGGACAGTTCCAGCACGTCCCGCCCGTCGAGAGTGATCGATCCCGAGGTCACCTCGTACTTGGGGTGTCCGGCGATGGCGTAGGACAGCGTGGACTTGCCGGAACCGTTGGGGCCCATGACCGCATGGGTCTCCCCCGAGTTCACCGTCAGGTTGACGCCCTTGAGGATCTCGATGGTTTCGCCCTCGTTGGGCGAGATGCTGACGTGCAGGTCCTTGATTTCCAGAGTGGTCATGAGTTGCTTTCTATCTACGAGTTGGTCTGGGCGAGTTCATTTTCGATGGCCTCGGTAAGGCGATCTCGCACTGACTCGATCCCGATCCGGCCAATGATGTCCTGGAAGAAGCCACGCACCACCAGACGGCGCGCATCCTCCTCGGCAATACCGCGCGAGCGCAGATAGAACAGCTGCTCGTCATCGAATCGCCCAGTGGCACTAGCGTGCCCGGCCCCGGCAATCTCGCCGGTCTCGATTTCGAGGTTGGGCACGGAGTCGGCCCGAGCGCCGTCGGTGAGGATCAGGTTGCGGTTCAGTTCGAAGGTGTCGGTTCCGGTTGCCTCAGCGCGGATGAGTACATCGCCGATCCAGACGGTGTGCGCGTCTGCTCGACCAGATTCGGGGTCTCCCTGCAGTGCACCCTTGTACGTGACATGCGAACGACAGTTGGGTTGGGCGTGATCGACGAGCAGTCGATGCTCGAAGAACTGACCGTCATCTGCGTAGTAGAGACCCAGCAGCTCGGCGTCGCCTCCCGGCGCCTCGAACCGGACGGTGCCGGTGAGGCGAACCAGATCGCCACCGAGGGTGACGACGATATGGCGCAACACCGCGTCCTTGCCCAGCTTGGCGTGGTGCGCGCTGACATGCACGGCGTCATCGGCCCAGTCGGCGATCGAGACGACGGTCAGCCGAGACGCGTCCTCCAGCAGGAATTCGACATTCTCTGCGTATGTTCCACTGCCTCGGTAGTCGATGACCACGAGCGACTCGGACAGTTCAGCGGCGCGCACCTGCAGATGCCCATAGGCCACCTCGCCCGCGCCGGGGCCACTCACGGTGATCGAGATCGGGTCCGCGACCACGGCTTGCTTACCTACCGAGACCACAGTGGCGGTCCGGAACGCGGAGTACGCCTGTGCGGCAACACGATCCGACGGAACCCCGACCTTACCGAGCCGTTCGTCGCCACGATCGACCGTCTCGACGGTTACACCGTCGCCGGCGGTAACCCCCACGGACAGATCTGCCGTCGCGACAGCCGATCCGTCGTGCAGCCCGCGCAGGCGGCGCAGCGGGGTGAACCGCCATAGCTCGTCACGGCCACCGGGGACCTCGAAGGCCTCGACGTCGTAGGAGCTGAACAGTTCGCCCTTGTTGGAGCCTTCGACAGCTTGAGTCAACTGCGTCATGACTAACCGACCGCACCTTCCATTTGCAGCTCGATGAGCCGGTTGAGCTCGAGCGCGTACTCCATCGGCAGTTCCTTCGCGATCGGTTCGACGAACCCGCGCACCACCATGGCCATCGCCTCGTCCTCGGTCATACCGCGGCTCATCAGATAGAACAACTGATCGTCACTGACCTTCGAGACGGTCGCCTCATGCCCCATGGTGACGTCGTCTTCGCGGATATCGACGTACGGGTAGGTGTCGCTGCGGCTGATCGAGTCAACAAGCAACGCATCACATTTCACCGTTGAGCGGGAGCCGTGCGCCCCCTTGTTGACCTGGACCAGACCACGGTAGGAGGCACGACCGCCGCCACGCGCCACCGACTTGGAGACGATGTTGCTCGACGTGTTCGGCGCCAGGTGCAGCATCTTGGCACCGGTGTCCTGGTGTTGTCCCTCGCCGGCGAAGGCGACCGACAGCACCTCACCCTTGGCGTGCTCACCGGTCATCCACACGGCCGGGTACTTCATGGTGACCTTGGAGCCGATGTTGCCGTCGACCCATTCCATGGTGGCCCCCGCCTCGGCGCGGGCCCGCTTGGTAACCAGGTTGAACACGTTGTTCGACCAGTTCTGGATGGTCGTGTAGCGGCAGCGCCCGCCCGGCTTGACGATGATTTCCACCACGGCCGAGTGCAACGAATCCGACTTGTAGATCGGTGCGGTACATCCCTCGACGTAGTGCACGTAAGCACCCTCGTCGACGATGATGAGCGTCCGCTCGAACTGGCCCATGTTCTCGGTGTTGATGCGGAAGTAGGCCTGCAGCGGGATATCGACCTTCACGCCCGGCGGCACGTAGATGAACGAACCACCCGACCACACCGCGGTGTTGAGCGCGGAGAACTTGTTGTCCCCGGCCGGGATCACGCTGCCGAAGTACTCCTTGAAGATCTCCGGGTGCTCACGCAGACCCGAGTCGGTGTCCAGGAAGATCACACCCTGGGCCTCGAGGTCCTCGCGGATCGAGTGATAGACGACCTCTGATTCGTACTGCGCGGCAACACCGGACACCAGGCGCTGCTTCTCGGCTTCGGGGATGCCGAGGCGGTCGTAGGTGTTCTTGATGTCGGCGGGCAGATCGTCCCACGTGGCCGCCTGCTTCTCGCTGGACCGCACGAAGTACTTGATGTTGTCGAAGTCGATGCCCTCGAGGTTCGATCCCCAGTTCGGCATCGGCTTCTTGTCGAAGGTGCGCAGCGCCTTCAGGCGGATGTCGAGCATCCACTCGGGCTCGCTCTTCTTCGACGAGATGTCACGCACCACGGCCTCAGACAGACCGCGCTGCGCGCTGGCTCCGGCTGCGTCGGAGTCAGACCAGCCATAGCCGTAGTTGCCCAGTGACGCGATTGTCTCGTCCTGGGTCAGCACCTCACGCTCGAGGGTCATCGCGACTCCTTACTGATCGTTGTATCCGGCGCGGGGCTGGGCGCCGGAGGTGTAGATACGTGCAGGGGAATGTGCGTCGTACAGGCACAGTCACCGTTGGCGATGATGGCGAGCCGTTGTACATGTGTTCCCAACAACTCGGCGAAGGCCTGCTGTTCCGCTTCGCAGAGTTCGGGGAACTCCGCGGCCACGTGCGATACCGGACAGTGATGCTGACATATCTGCACGCCGCTCGAGGATGCGCCCGCTCCACCGACCCGCTGGGTGCTGGCCGCATATCCGGCCTTGGTCAGCGCAACAGCCACGCGGTCCACCGCGGCCTCGGTGTCGTTGAACGGCCCACCGGCCGCGACATCGCTCAAGATCGAGTCAATGCGACGCCGCGCGAAGATCCGCACCGCATCGTCGCCACCAATCTCGCGCAGCTGGCGCATGGCGGCAGATGCCAGGTCGTCATAGGCGTGGTTGAGTTTTGCGCGACCGTCCGCGGTGAGCTGGAACCGCTTAGCCGGGCGCCCCCGGCCGTTGTGCTGCCATGCGGCCGCCGGATTCGAGACGGCATCACCGGCCTCGATCAAGGCGTCGAGGTGGCGGCGCACCCCCTGCGGCGAAAGGCCGAGCTGTTCCCCGATCTCACCTGCGGTGACCGGCCCAGACTCCATGAGTAGCCGCACCACGGCGACACGTGTCTGGCCATCATGGGACACGGCCGGGGCAGCATCCAGCACCTGCGACGTCGCCGCAGCAGACGCCACCGCGGAGGGCTGGCCGAATTTCACAACACCAGTGTGACGCAATTCGGAATGCCACGTCTAGCAAGGGTTACCTATGTTGAGTGCACCCCGCCGGCCGGACAGGCCCTGCCCGACTGGTTCCACGGAGCGGGCATGGCGGGCCGATACGCTGCTGGCGTGTCGGTACGTGGTCAGTGGCTGAGTTCGTCGCTGTCGCATCTGCATGATGACGAACGTTCGTCGGCCCCGCTCAATGAGCGAGAGCTCACAGCCATGAACCGAACTCGCCTGTTCGGCGCCACCGGAACGGCGCTCATGGCCATCGGTGCGCTCGGCGCCGGCGCGCGACCCGTCATCCAAGATCCGATCTTCGGGGTCCGGCTTCTCAATCTGCCGTCGCGCATTCAGACGGTGTCCCTGACGATGACGACCACCGGTGCCGTGATGATGACGTTGGCCTGGCTCATGCTGGGACGCTTCGCCATCGGCAGCCTGCGCAACAAAAACGCCAACGGCGAACGGGGACCGGTCCGCAGGATGTCCCGCGGCCAGCTGGACCGGACCCTGCTGCTGTGGATTTTGCCGCTGCTCGTAGCGCCTCCGATGTACTCCAAGGACGTGTACTCGTATCTGGCGCAGAGCCAGATCGCGCGCCTGGGCAAGGATCCGTACACCGAAGGTCCGGCGGTCGCCCTGGGCCTCGATCATGTGTTCACGCTGTCGGTGCCCAGCATGTGGCGAGAAACACCTGCCCCCTACGGTCCCTTGTTTCTGTGGATCGGCAAGGGCATATCGCGGCTCACCGGTGACGACATTGTCGCCGGAGCCCTGTGTCATCGGCTCGTCGAACTGCTCGGAGTGCTGTTGATCATCTGGGCAACACCACGTTTGGCCCAGCGCTGCGGCGTCGCGGAAGTCAGCGCGCTCTGGCTCGGCGCCGCGAATCCGCTGCTGCTGATGCACCTGGTCGCCGGAATTCACAATGAAGCGCTCATGCTGGGCCTGATGCTGGCCGGCACCGAGCTGGCCATGCGCGGTATCGACTCGACACGTGCCCTCATCGGGGTGCATACCGAATGGGCCACCTGGGTTCCGCTGGGCAACCTCCTGGCCGGGACGGTACTGATCACCGCGTCATCGCAGGTCAAACTCCCTTCCCTGCTGGCCCTGGGCTTTGTCGGCATGGCGCTGGCTCGCCGATGGGGCGGCGGCGTTCGCGGCCTCTTCCAGGCCGGGGCGCTCCTGGGCACCGTCACCGGCGCCTGCACGGTCCTCATCGGATTCGCCAGCGGGCTCGGGTTCGGGTGGATCTACACACTCGGCACCGCGAACGCCGTGCGCAGCTGGATGTCGCCGCCGACCCTCGTCGCCCTGGGCACCGGGCAAGTCGGCATCCTGCTCGGTCTGGGCGATCACACCACCGCGATACTGTCGCTGACCCGCGGAATCGGTATCGGCATCATCGGCATCGCGGTGTCATGGCTGCTGCTGGCCGTGCTGCGTGGACGCCTGCACCCCGTGGGCGGGCTGGGTGTCGCCCTGGGCATCACGGTGCTGCTCTTTCCTGTGGTGCAGCCCTGGTACCTGCTGTGGGCGATCATCCCGCTGGCCGCGTGGGCCACCCGCCCCGCTTTCCGCGGGACCGCCATCGGCATCACCCTGCTCGTAGGCATTTTCGGGCCGACCGCCAACGGCGACAGGTTCGCGCTGTTCCAGATCATCGACGCCACCGTGGCGAGCGCGATCATCGCGCTCCTACTCATCGCTATCACGCACGATTATCTGCCGTGGCGTCGGCTGCCTAACGGTGACGAAGCCGCGCCGCTTACGCTGACTGACCGTGACGCAACCACCGACAAGGACGGCACCCCCGGTGCGGATGCGGTCGGTGACGAAGCGATACGGGACAACGACAGCACTCCACAACCTCGACCTTGAGGTAGAGCAGGCCCAGGTCTTCGCACTGCTCGGCCCCAACGGCGCCGGAAAAACCACGACCGTCGAATTGTGCGAGGGCTTCTTGCATCCCGACGAGGGCACCGTCGAGGTGCTGGGCATGGATCCGGTCGCGAAGAACTCTGCGGTGCGCGCACGTATCGGTGTGATGCTGCAGGGCGGCGGCGCCTACCCCACCGCACGGGCCAGTGAGATGCTCGGTCTCGTAGCCTCCTATTCCGCCAATCCGCTTGACCCGCAATGGCTTCTGGACACTCTTGGGCTGACAGACGCCGCGCGCACCCCCTACCGGCGCCTGTCTGGAGGGCAGCAGCAGCGCCTCGCGCTGGCATGCGCGCTGGTGGGCCGGCCCGAGCTGGTGTTCCTTGACGAGCCGACGGCCGGTATGGACGCCCACGCCCGGCTGGTGGTGTGGGAACTCATCGATTGCCTGCGGCGCGATGGCGTCTCGGTGGTGCTGACCACGCACCACATGAAGGAGGCCGAGGAGCTTGCCGACCAGCTGATGATCATCGACCACGGCGCGGTGGTGGCCGCCGGTACGCCGTCGGAGTTGATGCAGTCCGGCGCCGAGAACCAGCTACGCTTCTCGGCCCCGCCGCGACTGGACCTGATGCTCCTCACGTCGGCGCTGCCCGAGGGATACAAGGTCGCCGAGGTGACACCGGGCGAGTACCGGGTCGAGGGCGTCGTCGACCCACAGGTGCTGGCCACCGTCACCGCGTGGTGCGCCCGGATGGATGTGCTGACCACCGACCTACGGGTGGAGAAACGGAGCCTCGAGGACGTATTCCTGGAGCTGACCGGGCGGGAGTTGCGATGAGCGAGATGACCCCACGGTTTGACCCGGGCACCTTCGCCCCAGACCCACGCCCCAGCGCCGTGCACACCATGCTGTTTGCGCAGTTCTGGCTGGAACTCAAGCTGCTACTCCGCAACGGCGAACAGCTGCTGCTCACCATGTTCATCCCGATCACCCTGCTCATCGGACTGACGCTGCTGCCGCTGGGCCAGTTCCCCGGCTCGCGTACCGACATTTTCGTGCCCGCCATCATGGCGCTCGCGGTCATCTCCACCGCCTTCACGGGACAGGCCATCGCCGTCGGGTTCGACCGCCGCTATGGTGCGCTGAAACGCCTGGGCGCCACGGCATTACCCGTGTGGGGCATCATCGCAGGCAAGGCACTCGCCGTCGTCACGGTGGTGGTCCTGCAGGCCGCGGTCATCGGCGCCATTGGTGCCACGCTGGGCTGGCGCCCGCATCCGGTCGGACTACTGCTCGGCGCGGTAGCCATCGCTCTCGGCACCGCGACGTTCGCGGCGATGGGACTGCTCCTCGGCGGCACACTGCGCGCGGAAATCGTGCTCGCCCTGGCGAATCTGCTGTGGTTCATCTTCGCCGGGCTCGGGGCGTTGACCCTGGAGGACGGTCGCACCACCGACGCGATCCCCCACGCCGTGGTGCTCTTGGCGCGGCTGTCTCCCTCGGGTGCGCTCTCGGAGGCACTGGCCGCCGCGATGACGCTGTCGGTGGACTGGTTCGCGATCGCCGTGCTCGCGGCGTGGGGCTCGCTCGCCGGATACGGTGCGCTGCGCTGGTTCCGATTCACCTGAGCCGATGAGATTGTGGCTTACCACCGGTCTATATCGGTATGTCCCATGCCAAGTCCCTGCCCCCGATTGTTTCCCGTAACGAGTGGCTCGAAGCGAGCGCCGAGTTGTTGGTTCACGAGAAGGCCGCAACGCGGACCCTCGACAATCTGGCCGCGCGGCGTCGCCGGATGCCGATGGTCGCGATGCCCGGCGGGTACACGTTCACCGGCCCCGGTGGCGAGCTGTCGCTGCCGGATCTGTTCGACGGGCGCGACCAGCTCATCGTGTACCAGTTCATGGACAACGGTGCCGATGACTTCTGTTCCGGGTGCGCCTCGGTATGCGACAACATCGGCAGGCACGAGCATCTGAACGCCCGCGGTACCAGCTTCGCGGTGGTGTCCAACATGCCGTATGCACAAATCAACGCCTTGAAGCACCGCATGCAGTGGTCGTTCCCGTTCGTGTCGTCCCGTGAGACGACATTCGCCGAGGATTGCGGCGCAGGGAGCGGATTTGGCATCAGCGTGTTTCTTCGCGACGGCGACAGTGTGTACCAGACCTACTTCAGTACAGACCGGGGCGGGGACAAGATGCGCCTGGATTTTATGCTGCTCGACCTCACACCCTATGGCCGTCAAAAAGATTGGGAGGACTCACCCGACGGCTGGCCGCAGACGCCGCCGTATCAGTGGTGGCACTTGCACGACGAGTACTAGCAAAGACCCCGTACGCTCCCCCTATGGCGGATATTGCGGTCGCCCTCGACCGCTTCGTGGCTGCGTTCAACACCAATGATCTGGACCTGGTGATGGAACATTTCGCCGAGGACGCCGAGTACCTGCCGGGCGATGGATCCCGGCATGTCGGCTTGGCCGCCATCCGTCGTGAATTCGAACCGCAGTTCACAGGCGCCTACGGTGCCATGACATTCGACGAGCACGACCGGCTGATCGATCAGTCCGCACGCAAGGCGACCATTCGGTGGACATGCCGTCACGACATCCGCGCACGCCAGTCCCGGAGCCGGCTGCTTGGTGCGGCGACTCGCCTGGCGGCCGTTGCCGTCCCGCGTTTCGGGTGGGAAGGCTTGGACGTCTTCCACTTCGACGCGGACGGGAAGATCACCGGCAAGTACTCGTATTCCAATTACGTACTACCCAGGATCAGTCGGCGGCTCGGCTAGCCGTCGGATCTGCCCGGCGTGCCGATGACTCGCTCTCAGCGGGGAGCCGCCCGCAATGCCCGGTACGCCGCCCGGCCGACGATATCCGCCAGGTCCGTTGCGGACCATCGCGGGTCAGGACCGAGCATCAACCGTATGGCTCCCTCGCTGATTGCCATGAGTGTTTCAACCAGCGGGGGCATGACGAAATCGACATCGCGGACCTGCCACCGCTGCAGCAGGGGTCGCATGACTTCGCAGATCTGCGCCCGAATCTGCGCCCGGCCCTGCGAAATAGCCTCTGCAAGCACGGGATCTGACTGCGCTGCCGCGATGATCTGCCACGAGGCAGGGCGCGCGGCAACGTCGCCCAACAGAGCTGCGAATCCGTCCACGAACATCTGCTCAACAGAGCCCGTCCGCTGTGGCGGAAGGATGGCACGCAAGCTGGTGAGAGCCAGCCGCGTCTCGCGTTCCAGCAGTTGCGTCAGTACCTCACTTCGCCCGTTGTAGCACGCATACACAACGGGGCGAGTGACGCCCATGCGCGTGGCGATGGCAGCCATCGTCACATTCGCCACGCCCTGTTCAGCGGTGATCTGCAGGGCCGTATCCAGCACCTGCGCCCGCCGCCTCTCCGGTCCGAGATGTTCGGCCCGGGCACGCGAATTCGTCGAGGCTGGCGGCGCAGTGACGGTGTCCTCCTACGACTGGCCCGGCTACTGCAGATACACGTTGGCGATGATAAGCACCGGCCAGGCGACAATTTCTCCCAGCATAGAGAAGAGCTTGTCCAATCCGGTGAGTTGTTCAAAGTGGTCACGGTGGGTCATTGCCCAAATCAACCCGATCACCACATACGGCAAACCGATGACGATCACCAGGTAGACGAGCTGGCGGATGCTGAGGCGACGGTCGAGCAGGTCCTTGATCATGGTGTGTTTCCTTCTGAATCATCCAACGGTGCCGAGAATCGGCTCGGACTCTCTAATTCCCTCGTCGCTGGGAGCCTGTCCCTCTCCGAACACGCGGGTTCGCTGCCGTTCCCGGAGTTCGTGGTGCGCCCGACTGGGAATCTCATAGCCGTAAAGTTCCTGCGCCTCCCTGGGCGTCATGGTGATCGAGCTTCTCGGCGGTACCGAGAGCAGAACGCGTGCGCCGATGGGCACGGTGGCAGGTGAGATCAGCCGCAGCAGGATCAACTGCAGCCGCTTGCTCATGCTGATCGCCGCGAAGGCGGCACTTATCGGTGGCACGATCACCGCGTCGAGCAGGGGGGGCAACGCTTAGCCCGGCCATCTCCCGCATCCACCGAGGCATGGTCGCCAAGGTGCCCCGGCGCAAAAACCATGTGATCACCTTGGTGAACGGCCGCAACAGCAGTGGCATCGGTGGCAGCATCACCTCGGCGCTGAGCAAGTGCCGCATCGCCTGCCGGGCGATATCAGAGCCGATGAGCTGTGGCCGCATCTTTTCGAAGTACTGGCCTATCCCCTCACGCGTTCGGGGGATATCGCCCGGGTCGCACGTCTGCAATTCCGCCGCGCGGGCGCATTCACTCAAGAACTGCGCTTCGTCCTCGTCAGAAAGCCGCCCTGGGCCGTACTTCTCATAGGCGAGCAGAATCGAATGCCAGGCCGTGAGGTGGATCCACAACTGGGAATCGGGATTGTTCGCGTCGTAGTTCTCACCGGTGACCGGGTCGACGCCAATGGCCTTGGAATGAATCTTGACCAGGACATCTGCCGCTTTGGCTGTTGACCTGCTGTCATCGAAGGCAACCATCGCGAAGTACCGCAAGGTTCGGTCGTAACGAGTCCGGGGCCGTGAATAGATCTCATGTGTCTTGTCCACGGCGGCAATCAATCCGGGATCAAGTTCCTCGATCACCACGGCGCGCTGAAATCCAATGGACAGCGACGTCGGGTAGCTCCACACACGCCACGACACCGATTCGGGACCAAAGAAGCCGTAGTCCTCAGCAAGTTCAACCTTCGGTAGTGACAGCCACTCCCTGATCACACTCACAGGCCCGCTCCCTCTGCGCCAGTATTCCTACGAGGTGTAGGAATTTTCTACACAGCGTAGGATTCATCACCCGATCGCTTACGTCAGGGGGCAAAGCGTCAACCAACCGACCTATTCGCCTCAACCCTGCGCTCAGACGGAACCCGCAGCGATTACTACAAGGCGTAGTTGGCGGTGACATAGACTCATCGCGTGCTATATCGGGCGTTCTTGCGGGTAGTCGATCTACTGCCGATGCCGAGCCTGCGGACGCAGCGCCTCATCGCCACGGCGGTCGTGCTGACCCAGGGCGGAATTGCCGTGACCGGCGCCGTAGTTCGGGTCACCGCCTCCGGCCTGGGCTGCCCCACCTGGCCACAGTGCTTCCCGGGGAGCTTCACCCCCGTCGCCGTCGCCGAAGTGCCGCGCATCCACCAGGCCGTCGAATTCGGCAACCGGATGATCAGCTTCCTGGTCGTGATCACCGCCGCGTTGGCAGTACTCGCCGTGACACGCGCACGGCGCCGGCGCGAGGTCCTCATCTATGCCTGGCTGATGCCGGCCTCGACGGTCCTGCAGGCAGTCATCGGTGGCATCACCGTACTGACCGGCCTGTTGTGGTGGACCGTCGCGATCCACCTGCTGGTATCGATGGGCATGGTGTGGCTGGCGACGCTGCTCTACGTGAAAATCGGTGAGCCCGATGTCGTTTCGGATTTCCCCATGGTGCCGCCGCCGCCCGGCCCGCTGCGCCGGCTGACAGCGCTCATCGGTGTGACACTGGCCGCGGTCCTGGTCGCCGGAACGCTGGTGACCGGAGCAGGACCACATGCCGGCGATAAAAGCGTCACCCGCGTGGTGCCCCGATTGCAGGTCGAGATCACCACACTGGTGCATCTACACGGCACACTGCTCATCGCCTACCTGGCATTGCTGCTGGGGCTGGGATTCGGACTGGCAGCCGTCGGTGTGACCAGACCCATCTGGGCGCGCTTCACGGTGCTGGCGGCCCTCACACTGACCCAGAGCCTCGTGGGCGTCGTGCAGTTCTACACGGGTGTGCCCGCGGTGCTCGTCGCCGTCCACGTCGCAGGTGCGGCCGCATGCACAGCAGCGACCGCCGCGCTGTGGGCGGCGCTGACCTCCCCGGCGCTAGCCGCGTCGGCGCTGCCCAAGCGGGCCCAGGCCCAGGCGCTCTAACGCGTCCTCGACACCGATCACAAACTTTCGTTGCGCCAGGTCGCGCTCCTCGGTCTCCAGCTGACGCCAGCCCAGAGACGGCTCGACCAGTTCCAGCTCCAGTAGCCGTGGGTCATCGTCGTGCACACCGCCGATGACATCGACTCGCGCGTACAGCAGCTCAGTCATCGCGACACCGGATTTCGTGGCCGCCGCGGCAAGCGCCGAGGCACCGAACTTCCACAACGCCGCCGACGGCCTCACCGGCGCCAGACGCTCGGAGTGGAACAGACCCGACTCGTCGACCTCGGCGGCGTCACCCGGCGGAGGCAGCAACGCCCCTTTGGTAAACGCGTGGGACGGTTCGCCGTTGAGAAAGACCAATGCCGTCTCGCCGTGCGTGTCGACGCGCGGGTCGTAGGGCTGGATGAGCACCGTGCGGCCCTCATCGTGCAGCGCCTCGGCATGGTTACGCGCAGCCTCCGGGCACGTGAAGCGCCCCGCGCCACGCGATCCACCGGCCACCGCGGGCTTGATCACCAGTTCGCCGTCGGGCAGCACGACGGGCTCATCAGGCGCGAAGAAAGTACTAGGAACCGTCGAGATACCAGCTGCGGCAAGATCATTCAGATAGCGCTTATCGGTGTTCCAGCGCACTACCGACAGCGGGTTGAGCACATTGGGCACAGATCCGGCCCACCGCAGGAATTCATCCAGGCGTTCGGGATAGTCCCAGGTAGCACGCAGGATCACCAGGTCTGCCTGTGCGGCCTCAGGGTCATCCCAGGACAGCCACCGGGCGTGCAGGTCGCGAACACGCAGCGCGGCAACAAGTTCAGCGTCGTCACCGTCACCGGAGACGAGTTGTGGGCAACCGGCCAGAACGATGCGCGGATGGAAGATATCCGGCCGTCCCAGCCTTACGTCCGGGCGACCCACCCGGCCATCTTCTTGGCGTGACCCGGTGCCGGGTTGGCGGTGCTGACCAATTCGCGGTCCCATTCCTCAACGGGCTCGATGCCTTCGACTGCCGCCACGGCAGCATGCGCGGTGGCGATGTCGGCAACCACCTGATCACCCAGGATCCCGTCGGCACCGACCAGCGTGATCCGGACGCCGGCCTGCCCGATGGGCTGCAACACGGCCTTGGTGGGCATGTGATGCGCCTTCACGAACGCGGTCAGCGCACAGTGCACGGTCGACGGAACGGACACCTTCGCGTCTGGCTGGGCTTCGTCGGTCATATGTAGAGCGTACGTGGCCTGGATACTGGTACCCATGCGCGCCATCGAAGTGCCGGTGACCGGCGGACCCGAAGTGCTCACCCTCGTCGAAAAGACAGCTCCGACACCGGGCCCCGGCGAGGTGCTCATCGACGTCGATGCGGTGGGGGTCAACTTCCGCGATATCTATCTACGCAACGGCAGCTACGCCGCCCCGCTCCCCCACATTCCGGGATCCGAGGTCACCGGAGTGGTAAGCGCGGTGGGCGAGGGTGTCGGAAACCTTGCCCCAGGCGACCGGGTCGCCAGCCCCGTGGCCGCCTGGGGGTACGCCGAATCGACCACCGCACCAGCCGATTACACCGCAAAGGTGCCCGAGGGCCTGTCATCGGAGGTTGCCGCGAGCGCCCTGCTTCAAGGCATCACCGCCCATTACCTGCTCACCTCGGTGTACCCCGTCGCCGCCGGTGACACCGTGCTGGTGCACGCCGGCGCCGGCGGTATGGGTCTATTGCTAACCCAATGGGCGAGCCATCGCGGCGTCAGGGTCATCACCACCGTGTCGAGCGAGGCCAAGGAGAAGCTGTCCCGCGCGGCTGGCGCCACCGAGGTGCTGTCCTATCCCGATCCCGCGGATCCGGCGGAGGTCGCCTCACGAATCCTGGAATTGACCTCGGGTGAGGGCGTGGCGGTCGCCTACGACGGCGTCGGCAAGTCGACCTTCGAGGCAAGCCTGGCGGCAGTCCGGGTGCGTGGCCTGATCGCCCTCTACGGGGCGGCCAGTGGCCAGGTACCGCCCTTCGATCCGCAGCGCCTCACCGCCAAGTCGGCAGTGCTCACCCGCCCGACCATGGGGCATTTCATCCGCACCCCCAAAGAATTCGCCTGGCGCGCCGACGATGTCCTGGACCTGGTGTCGCGCGGAACATTGAAGATCACCGTCGGAGCCAGCTATCCGTTGGAGCAAGCCGCCCAGGCCCACATCGCCCTTGAGGCACGCAAGACCACCGGGTCGGTCGTCCTAGTGCCCTAGTAGCCCATTACCGAACAGCAGCGGCCAGCCGACCACCGAGTCGACCGCCAGCGCACAGAAGACCACGGCCAGGTAGTTGTTGGACTGCAAGAACAACCGCAGCGGTTTGATCGGCTGCCCCTTGCGCACACCCGAGTACAGCTGGTGCGCCATCGCCAGGAACCACACCCCGGCCAGGAATGCGACCACGGCGTAGATGACACCGGCGGCCAGCACGAGTGCCAGCGTGGCCAGCACCGTCAGCCAGGTGTAGATCAGGATCAGCCGGGTGACCTTCTCCTCGGTGGCGATCACGGGCAGCATGGGGACGCCCGCAGCCCGGTAGTCCTCCTTGTAGCGCATCGCCAGCGCCCAGGTGTGCGGCGGAGTCCAGAAAAAGATGATCAGGAACATCACCACGGCCGGCCATTGAATGGTGCCGGTGACCGCCGACCACCCGATCATCACCGGCATGCACCCGGCAGCGCCGCCCCACACCACGTTCTGCGCGGTGCGGCGCTTGAGCACCAACGTGTAGATGAAGACGTAAAAGGCGATGGTGGCCACGGCGAGCACACCAGACAGCAGGTTGGCGGTCCACCACAACCAGGCGAACGCTCCGATACCGAGCACGGTCCCGAAGATCAGCGCGTTGCGGGTGGTGACCGATGCGGTGGCCAGGGGCCGGCGCGCGGTGCGCTTCATGACCTTGTCGATGTCCGCATCGGCCACACAGTTCAGGGTGTTGGCACTGGCCGCGGCCATAATCCCGCCGAGAAGCGTATTCAGGATGAGCAGCGGATTCACATGCCCGCGTTCGGCGAGCAACATCGCGGGAATCGTGGTGACCAGCAGCAGCTCGATGACCCGCGGCTTGGTCAGGGCCACATAGGCGAGGATCGTCGAAAGGAACGGGCCGCGAGCACGCGCGCCTTGCGTCTCTCGCATCCGCACCGCGCTGATCCTCCTGGGTAATTAATCCGGTGAGCCAGCCGACCCGCGACACTGAGCGCTCTACTACAGACGATGGTAGACCGCCAGGGTCGCGCGTCGACAACCAAGGTCGGCCCCCGGAACTGAACAGAGGTTGTCCGCCACCGGACTATCACATTGCCCAGGAGGCGTGACCCGGCCGTGAGGCAGCGGCGCGAAATCGGCGGCACTACGATGGGCCCGTGACCGCGATCGACGAGATCCCGACCGATATCCCAACCCTCACCCGGGCCAACCACCCGGATGACTGGACAGACCTGGACTCGCGTGCGGTAGACACCGCGCGGGTGCTGGCCGCCGATGCCGTACAGAAAGTCGGCAATGGGCATCCCGGCACCGCGATGAGCCTGGCACCCGTGGCATACACGCTCTTTCAGCGACAGCTGCGCCACGATCCCAGCGATACCACCTGGATCGGCCGCGACCGATTCGTGCTGTCGTGTGGCCACAGCAGCCTGACCCTGTACTTGCAGCTGTACTTGGGCGGATTCGGCCTGGAGCTCTCCGATATCGAGGCACTGCGTACCTGGGGCTCTTTGACCCCCGGCCACCCCGAGTACCACCACACCAAGGGTGTCGAGATCACCACCGGGCCGCTCGGCCAGGGCCTGGCCTCGGCGGTTGGCATGGCGATGGCCTCTCGGTACGAGCGCGGTCTCTTCGACCCCGACGCGGCGCCCGGCACCAGCCCGTTCGACCACTTCATCTACGTCATCGCCTCCGACGGCGACATCGAAGAGGGCGTGACCTCGGAAGCGTCCTCCTTGGCCGGTACCCAACAGCTGGGGAACCTCATCGTCATCTGGGACGACAACGAGATCTCCATCGAGCACGACACCAAGATCGCACTGAGCGAGGACACCCCCGCCCGCTACGAGGCGTACGGCTGGCATGTACAGACCGTCATCAGTGGTGAGAACGTCACCGGCATCGAGGAAGCACTGGCCAACGCCCGTGCGGTCACCGACCGCCCGTCGTTCATCGCGCTGCGCACGATCATCGGCTACCCCGCTCCCACCAAGATGAACACCGGCGGCGTACACGGCTCGGCGCTGGGGACTGACGAGGTGGCCGCCACCAAGAAAATTCTGGGCTTCGATCCGGAGAAATCCTTCGACGTGGCCCCGGAGGTCATCGCCCACACCCGCGAGCTGGTGCAGCGCGGCAAGCAGGCACATGCGGAGTGGGACAAGGATTTTGACGCCTGGGCCGCCCGCGAGCCCGAACGCAAGGCACTGCTGGACCGGCTGGAGGCGCGCACCCTGCCCGAGGGCTGGGACGCCGAGCTGCCGTCCTGGAAACCCGGCTCCAAGGGTGTCGCCACCCGTGCCGCGTCCGGCGACACCCTGTCGGCGCTCGGCGCCAAGCTTCCCGAGCTGTGGGGTGGCTCCGCGGACCTCGCGGGCAGCAACAACACCACCATCAAGGGCGCCGATTCCTTCGGCCCAACGTCCATCGCGACATCGGACTGGAATGCCGAACCATATGGCCGCACACTGCATTTCGGCATCCGCGAGCATGCGATGGGATCGATCCTGTCCGGCATCGTGCTGCATGGCCCCACCCGCGCGTATGGCGGAACGTTCCTGCAGTTCGCCGACTACATGCGGCCCGCGGTGCGCCTGGCGGCATTGATGAACATCGACCCGATCTACGTGTGGACACACGACTCGATCGGTCTCGGCGAAGACGGCCCCACTCACCAGCCGGTGGAGCACCTGGCCGCCCTGCGCGCCATCCCCAACCTTTCGGTGGTGCGCCCCGGTGACGCGAACGAAACCGCGTACGCCTGGGCGACCGTCCTGGAGCGTCAATCCAGCACCGGCCCAGTCGGTTTGGCACTCACCCGTCAGGGTGTGCCGATCCTGGAAGGCACCAGCCGCGAGGGTGTGGCCAAGGGCGGCTACGTGCTGGAGGCAGCCGATGGCCAGCCCGATGTGATCCTCATCGGCACGGGCTCGGAACTGCAGCTCGCCGTCGAGGCCAAGAAGATTCTTGCCGCCAAGGGAATTGCGGCCTCCGTGGTGTCGTTCCCCTGTGTGGAATGGTTCGAGTCCCAGCCCCAGGAATACCGCGACAGCGTGCTGCCGCCGTCGGTGCGTGCCCGGGTTTCCGTGGAAGCCGGCATCGCGCAAGGCTGGTACCAGTTCGTCGGCGACGCCGGTCAAATCGTCTCACTGGAGCACTTCGGAGCTTCCGCTGACGACAAGACCTTGTTCCGTGAGTTCGGCTTCACCCCGGATGCAGTGGCTGCGGCCGCCGAAAGGTCCATCGCAGCAGCTCAATAACCCCGAATCAGGAAGGGATGAATCCCATGAGCACATCTGATCAGAACGCTAATCTCGCCGAACTGAGCGAAGCCGGAGTCGCCGTCTGGCTCGACGATCTCTCCCGGGACCGACTCAACTCGGGCAACCTCGCCGAGCTGATCGCGACCAGAAGCATCGTCGGGGTGACCACCAACCCGGCGATCTTCCAGGCCGCCCTGTCCAAGGGGCATGCCTACGACGCGCAGATCGCCGAGCTGGCCGAGCGGGGGGCCGATGTGGACTCGGCGATCCGCACCGCCACCACCGACGACGTGCGCGCCGCGTGCGATGTGCTGGCTCCGCAGTACGAAGCCTCTGAGGGTGTGGACGGTCGTGTCTCCATCGAGGTGGACCCCCGCCTGGCCCACGACACCGACAAGACCATCCTGCAGGCCATCGAGCTGTGGAAGATCGTCGACCGCCCGAACCTGCTGATCAAGATTCCGGCAACCAAGGCCGGTCTGCCCGCGATCTCGGCGGTGATCGCCGAGGGCATCTCGGTGAACGTCACCCTGATCTTCTCGGTGGAACGCCACAAGGAAGTGATGGACGCCTACCTGACCGGCCTGGAGGCCGCTCAGGAAGCCGGCCGCGACCTTTCCAAGATTCACTCGGTGGCGTCGTTCTTCGTCTCCCGGGTAGACACCGAGATCGACAAACGCCTCGAGGACATCGGCAATGGTCAGGCGCTGTCCCTGCGCGGCCGGGCCGGGGTGGCCAATGCCCGTCTGGCCTACCAGGCCTACGAGAAGGTGTTCGATCACGGTCACCGGTTCGCCGAGCTCAAGAAGGCCGGCGCACGGGTGCAGCGTCCGCTGTGGGCCTCGACCGGAGTCAAGAATCCCGACTACGACGACACGATGTACGTCGTGGACCTGGTGGCTCCGCACACCGTGAACACCATGCCCGAGAAGACCCTGGAGGCGGTTGCCGACCACGGCGTGGTCACCGGCAACACCATTCATGGGACTTACGACGGCGCCCACGCGGTCTTCCATGAACTGACCCGCGCCGGGATCGATCTGGATGACGTGTTCGAGGTGCTCGAAACCGAAGGCGTCGACAAGTTCGAGGTCGCCTGGAATGAGCTCATCGACGCCACCCAAGCCCAACTCGACGCGGTATCCACCAAGGAGTGAGCGTGGATGACGGTCTTCACACGAAAGGCTCATCCATGACAAACCCGTTGCGAGACAAGCGCGACAAACGTCTTCCGCGTATCGCGGGACCCTGCTCGCTGGTGATCTTCGGGGTCACTGGCGATCTGGCCCGCAAGAAGTTGATGCCGGCCATCTATGACCTGGCCAATCGCGGGCTGCTGCCACCGAGCTTCGCGTTGGTCGGGTTCGCCCGCCGGGACTGGGCCAACGAGGACTTCGGCCAGATCGTGCTCGATGCCGTGAAGGAACACTCACGCACCCCGTTCCGTCAGCACGTCTGGGACCGTCTTGCCGAAGGAATCCGTTTCGTGCAGGGCAGTTTCGATGATGACGAGGCCTTCGAGCAGCTCAAGAAGACCCTGCAGACGCTCGACGAGGAACGCGGCACCGGCGGCAATCACGCCTTCTACCTGTCGATTCCGCCGAAGGCATTCCCCACGGTGTGCGAGCAGCTGTCCAAGTCCAGACTCGCGCAGCCCGTGGACGGCGCATGGCGCCGCGTCGTGATCGAAAAACCCTTCGGCCACGATCTGCAGAGCGCCCGCGAGCTGAATGCCGTGGTCAATGAGGTGTTCCCCGAGGAATCGGTCTTCCGGATCGATCATTACCTCGGCAAGGAGACGGTGCAGAACATCCTGGCGCTGCGGTTCGCTAACCAGTTGTTCGACCCGATCTGGAACGCCCACTTCGTGGACCATGTGCAGATCACCATGGCCGAGGACATCGGATTGGGCGGCCGCGCAGGCTATTACGACGGCATCGGGGCAGCACGCGATGTCATCCAGAATCACCTGCTGCAACTGCTGGCATTCACCGCGATGGAAGAGCCCATCAACTTCTCCCCCGCCGAGCTGCAGGCCGAGAAGATCAAGGTGCTCTCGGCCACTCGGCTGGCCGAGCCGCTCGCCGAAACCACTGCCCGCGGCCAATACGGGCCCGGGTGGCAGGGCAGCCAGCAGGTGCCCGGTCTGCTGGAGGAGGAAGGCTTCTCCAAGACCTCGACCACCGAGACTTTCGCCGCGATCACCCTGGAGGTCGACAGCCGCCGCTGGGCAGGGGTCCCGTTCTATCTGCGCACCGGTAAACGCCTCGGCCGCCGCGTCACCGAGATCGCCCTGGTGTTCAAACGGGCACCACATCTGCCCTTCGACTCCACGATGACCGAGGAACTTGGCGCCAATGCGCTGGTGATTCGGGTGCAGCCCGATGAGGGCGTCACGCTGCGCTTCGGATCGAAGGTTCCGGGCACCGCGATGGAGGTACGAGACGTCAACATGGACTTCTCGTATGAGCAGGCCTTCACCGAGGAATCGCCCGAGGCGTACGAGCGATTGATTCTCGACGTGCTGTTGGGCGAGCCCTCGCTGTTCCCGGTGAACGCCGAAGTCGAGTTGTCGTGGCGGATCTTGGATCCCGCCCTGGACTTCTGGGCGTCGGAAGGAAAACCCGAGACCTACGAATCCGGCACCTGGGGCCCCCAGTCGGCGTTCGACATGCTGGCCCGTACGGGACGTGACTGGAGGCGACCATGATCATCGATCTGCCCGACACCACCACCAACGACGTCAACAAAAAGCTGGTGGAGCTGCGCGAAACCGGTGGTGCGGTCACCATGGCGCGCGTCCTGACCCTGGTTGTCATCACCGACGCCGGCGATGACGTCGAAGAGGTCATCGAGGCTGCCAACGGCGCCAGCCACGAGCATCCCTGCCGCATCATCGTGCTGGAGCGCAATCCGCTGGCCCCCACCACCGGGCTCAATGCCCAGATCCGAGTCGGGGGTGACGCCGGAACCGGCGAGGTCGTCGTATTGCGGCTGCGCGGCCCTCTCGCCGCCCACGAGCACAGTGTCGTGATCCCGTTCCTGTTGCCCGATACACCGGTGGTGGCGTGGTGGCCCAACCAGGCGCCCGCCATTCCCGCGAAAGATCCGCTGGGACGTCTGGCGATCCGCCGCATCACCGATGCGACGACGGCACCAGACCCCTTGAACGCCATCAAGAACCGGCTCGCCGGATACACCCCCGGCGACACCGACCTGTCATGGAGCCGGATCACCTACTGGCGTGCGCTGCTGGCCTCGGCCCTGGATCAGCCACCGTACGAGGGCATCAACTCGGCAGTGGTATCCGGGCTCGCCACCGAACCCGCGCTCGATGTCACCGCGGGCTGGCTCGCCTCACGTATCGAAGGACCCGTCACCCGGCTGGTCGGCGAGCTCAAGGTGGAACTGCACCGGGACAGCGAGGTCGTCACCCTGAGCCGGCCGCAGACCGGGGCCATCGCGACCTTGGCCCGCACCGGGCGCCCGACAGCATCACTTCCGTTGCCGCGCAGAGAGACACGAGATTGCCTGGCCGAGGATTTGCGCCGCCTCGATCCCGATGAGATCTACCGCACGGCGCTTGAGGGAATCGCGAAGGTGCAATACCTATGAGTGAAACAATCATCGAAAAGTACGCGGATACAGACACTTTGGTGACCGCGGCAGGCGACCGGCTGGCATCGGCAATCGCCGGAGCCCTCGCCGAACGCGGCAAGGCGCTGATCGTGCTCACCGGGGGCGGTACCGGCATCGCCCTGCTCAAGCATCTGCGCGAGGTGGCCAGCGATCTCGACTGGGCCAACGTCCACGTGTTCTGGGGCGACGACCGGTACGTCCCGAAGACCGATCCGGAACGTAATGCCTGGCAGGCCTGGGAGGCACTGCTTGAGCATGTCGACTTCCCGCTGCGCAACATGCACGCGATGCCCAACAGCGAAAGCGAGTATGGCACCGACCTGGACGCGGCCGCACTCGCCTACGAGCAGCTGCTGGCGGCCAATGCCGAGCCCGGCCAGGACTGCCCGGCCTTCGACGTCCACCTGCTGGGCATGGGCGGCGAGGGGCATATCAATTCACTGTTCCCGCATACCGATGCCGTCAAGGAAACACACCGACTGGTGGTTGCGGTGCCAGACTCCCCCAAGCCACCACCGCAGCGGATCACGTTGACACTGCCCGCAATTCAGCGTTCACGCGAGGTGTGGTTGATCGTCTCCGGCGAGGCCAAGGCCGAAGCCGTCGCGGCGGCGATCGGAGGGGCCGATCCGATCGATGTGCCCGCGGCGGGCGCCAGGGGCACCGAACGTACCGTGTGGCTGCTGGACGAAGCCGCCGCGAGCCAGCTGAACTAGGCGCAGGCCCCAACCGGGCCCTCATGCGGCCGCGATCGGCCTACACCCTGTGCGTGGCGGTCTAGTTCTCGTTGCCCTGTCCCGCGGCGAAGAGCGCGTCCGGGTCTACGGACAGGCCATGCGCCGCCTGGGCCGATGTCGGAGCAGACAGCTGAGCTGGCGCACCCGGCGAGGGTGCGACGGCGGGTCCTGGCGCGGGCGTTTTCAGACGCTGCACACTGATCGCGAACTCCGCCACCGCATCCCGGATCGCTGCCGCATGCTCGTCAAGACGGTCCAAGAGCTGCGACAGCGTGCGGCCCATCTTGTTTCCAAGCTCGGAGGCATCCGCCACGGCGGAGGCGATCGTGGTCGCCACGCTGCCGCCCTGGGTGATGGGTGAGGCCGCCCGGGCCGCCGTGAACTCGGTAATGACGTCGTCCACATACCCTTCCACCCATTGCCCGAGCATGCTCCGGGTATGCGTGACCAGGTCCGTCACGACGTTGATGCGCTGATTGACATTCGCCGCGACGAGGCGCAGCTCCTGCAAAGCGTCATCGAGAGCACCTGCCGCCTCACCGAATCCTGTTGCGGCCGCCCCGCTGTGACCGTCGCCCAGCGCACTGAGCACCGCCGACAGTTCCTGTTGCACATTGGTGACATCGGCAATGCAATAGCGCCAGAAGGTGGCTTCGGCGGACGCCGCGACGGGGTCACCCCGCATCGCATTGAGCGGTTCTTCCAGGAACTGCACATGCTCGACCAGGAAGCCCAATCCGGCGTCATAGAGGCGAGTGAGCGGTTTCAGCTCGGCATCAAGGGTGTCCACCGAACCCTTCACCAATCTTCGTCATCGCGGCGACAGTCTGGTCCTCCGCCTCGGCGATCTGCCGAGCTTGATCGTGAAGGCGCTGTCCCGTCTCCACGATGACATCGCCGAGCGTGCGGACCGCGTCAGACAGCTCATCGATGCTTCCCCGCACCGACATCACGAAATCCGACGACACAGACCCCAGGTCCTGATCGCCGAGCCCCTCGCCGTGATGCTCGAGCAAGTACCGCACGGACTCCCCGGCGCTCTCGAGGTTCGCCGCCTCGTGCAACACCACATCGCGGTCAAAGTGGAAGGTCCCGCCCGGCTCATTGCTCATGTGGACGGTCCCAGATGTTCACCCTCCCCAAGGTGCCCCCCGTCCAGGTAGCCCTTGACGTAGTCCATGGCCGGTCCGTCACCGGTGAGGTCATGCAACGTGCTGTGGATCTGGCTGGCCGCATTGACCTGTGCCGCGGCGATAGTCCTGGTGATGATTGCCGACAGATCTCGCGCGTCCATCGACAGTGTGGACTCATCGAGATCCAGCGCCTCGATGCGGCCGCCGGACCCAACGGTCACCGCGACTCCCACATCATCCTTGGCGTGGCCGCGAACCAGGCCCACGGTCTGCTGCACGTACTGGGCGCGTTGCCCAAGAACCTCCAGGCGATCCTGGTACTCACGGATCCATTGGCGAGGGTCACCACGGCACTCCGACATGTCGAGGGGCTCCTTTCCTGGGGGTGCGGCCGGTGAAACGGGAACGTCCCCTCCGCGTCCCCGGTCCACCGACCGCTGATGGCACTCGTCGACTTCTGTGCCATACATAGAGATTGATGGTCCGAGGACATGAATCGGTTCCATGAATTTTGAAGAAATTTCTCGGCAAATAGATGAAACATCAACTACCAGCGAGAATATCTACCGCAGAGACAAAACAGCGGACTACCTGTGGAGTAGTCCGCTGCCGGTAAAACGTCGTTCCGCTATCCGCCGAGCTTGATCTCCAGCCCGACGCCGATGATCGAGATCACCCAAATAGCAGTGACGAAGTAGGTGAGCCGGTCCAGGTTCTTCTCCACCACGGTTGAACCGGAGAGGCTCGACTGCACGCCACCACCGAACAGCGTGGACAGACCACCGCCCTTCGCACGGTGCAACAGCACCAGCAAGACCACGAGCAAGCTCGTGATCACCAGGATGATCTGCAACGCCAATTCCATGGTGGGTAGCCTACCGGCTCGGTTCCGCTCACCTGCGCAGGGACTCCGTTCAGCTCACCGCCGAACTATCGGCCAGCCAGGTATTGCATTCCCACAGCCGATTCTTGAGCGAACCATGCCGCCACCATGCCTCGGCGTGCTGGTTGGAACCGTGGTCACGCGTCGGCTGCTGTCCGTCTCCGCGATCCTGGTCATTCCAGGCCAGGTCGAGTTCCTGCTGAGTGATGGTGCCACCACGTCGGGAGCCAAGGAACATTCCCGAGAAGCACTGGGCCTGCAGTTCCAGTCGTCGGGAGAGCTCAAGTCCCAGCGGTGAATCGACTCCGGCAGCGCGGCGCTGGCGCCAGTACTCATCCCACATCCCGCTGAGCTCCTGCGCATGGTGCCCATACTCGTGGGCGTAAACAGCCAGGTAGATACCGTCATGATTCCCATACCTGCCCGGAGGCACACCCACGATCGACATGTAGATGGTGTTGTTCGAGGGGCAGTAAAAGGCGGCCCTCTCCCTTCCGAAATATTCGCCTCCACAGGGCGAATCCACATAGTCTCCCGCCACTACCAACCCCGGCGACGACCACGGCAGGCTGTGCCCGTCAAGCAGCCGCCGCCACTCCGGATCCATGCACCCGCGAAGGTCGCGGTAGAAGGCGTCGGCGTGCGGGATGTCGAACGGCCATGTGCTCGTGGAGCACGGCGCATTCGTGAATCCCGCGTCCTGATTCCGAAATAACGGATTGTTGCCGAGCGCGAACACCGGCTTGGGGCCAGGAGGCGGCGGGGGCGCCGGTGCCGTGGTGGGCCTCGTCGACGATGAGGTCCACACGGCGGTACTGCGAACTGTGGTCGAGGGGTACTGCCACGTGGTTGTGGCTCGCATCGAACGGTCTCTATTCGGACGCAGTGCCCATACCGCCATCGTGCCCAGCACGAAAGCGACAACCAGAGCGCAAACTACGCCGGCGACGATCAGGCCGGTGTGAGACCCACCGTGCGCACCCGGCCGCGGTCCGTATCCGGTCGGCGGCAGATATACCGGACGCACCGGTGGCACTGGGTAGGCGGGCCGCGGTTGAGGCGCAGGGTATCCCGGCAATGGCGCAACGGGCGGTGGACGCCATCCACGCGGAGGTGGCGCCATCGGAGCCTGCGCGGGCGGCGGTAATGGTGTACCCCAGCCGGGCACCGGCCTGGATTGGTAATACGGCTGCTGCCCCATGTGGTCCGCCCCCTGAACACCTTCGGTGAATGCGCGCCAGCATATCGACCCTGACCTAGGGTTACCGCCGTGGGAGAGATGATTCGCGGGGCGGTGTTGCGGCTGTTGATCTGTTTAACGCTCGGTACCGGATGGCTGGTCGCGGCGACGCCTGCGCGCGCAGACGATCCCGCCGGCACCGTGGCGGTCGCCATGAACCTGGCCGAGGACGGCACGCTGCACATCACCGAAACCATCACGCCTGCCAAGGACCACGTGCTGCAACGTCGCCTGCTGCTCGACACGGCCGTCGAAGGCAATCGGGTACAGCATTTCGAAGTCGACCAGGTAGCCACTACCGGTGCCGCCCAGGCGATCTCGGACGGTAACGCGTTGACCGCCGTCGCTCACGGCCCGGCCACGATCAGCTACACGGTGCGCGGCGCTGTCACCGACATCGGTGATCGGCAACAGGTGTTGTGGCCCGTAGCCTCCGGATGGGACTCGGGACTGCGAAACGTCACGGCCTCGTTCGTGTCCCCGAGCACCAAACCCAGCTCTCCCGAATGCTCCGTGGGCGCACCAGGTTTTCAAATACGTTGTACCTCAGCGCAGGTCGATCACACCGGGGTAATCCGGCTTCAGCAGAACGAACTCCCACCGGATTCTGTCGTCGTCTTCAGTGTCATGCTGCCGGCCGGTACGGTCCCGGCCAGCGCCACCTTCACAACAATCCCCGGGGCGTCGGGGCCGTTCGCGCTGACGAGGTCGTCGATCACCGCGCTCACAGGGCTCGGTGGCACTGCGATCGCGCTAGCCGGCTGGGTGATTACCGCGCGCCGTCGTGATTCACGGGCCGCCGAAATGGCCATCGCCTTGGCCGATCCCCTCGTGCACGATGACAAGGGGGCACGATTCGCAGCACCGGACGGTGTCCTACCGGGACAGGTTGGCACCGTTGTCGATCTGCGTGTCGACGCTGTGGACCTCACCGCGACGATCGTCGACCTCGCGGTGCGCGGATACCTCTGGATCGCCGAAACAGACGGCCCCGGTGCACAGCTCGATTGGCAGATATCCCATCGCGCTCCGATGGATGGCCTACTGACCACATACGAGACCCAGCTGCTGAATATCCTGCTCCCCCAAGGCACCGAGACGGTCTTCGTATCTAGCTTCCAGACACCGGATTCCCGGCTGGATCTTGGCGGCATCTCCGACACGATGTATGCCGACGCCCAGCGCAATCGGTGGTTCCGCCGTTCGCCAGAACACGTTGGCTCCCTTACCCGTTGCGGGATCGGCGTGCTACTCGGCGGTCTCGTGATCACGGTCGCCCTGGCGCTGAGCGTCGGCAGCGCCATGATCGGTGTGGCGGTATGCGGCGTAGGAGCCGTCTTCGCACTGGCCGGAATGCTACTTCCGGTGCGGACGGCTCGTGGCCGGCTACTGGTAGCGCATGTGGCCGCGCTGCGCCGCTACTTGGGTGAGCTCAACATGGAGGACTTGGAGCCCACCGACCGGGAGCTCATCCTCACCCGGGCGGCGCCCTACGCTGTGGTCCTGGGGCAGCTCGACGCATGGCTCAAAGCCATGGAAACACTCGATACCGCCGCAGACGGCTCACCCGGAATCGATTGGTACGAAACGACTTCCGAAGAACTCAACAAAACCACGGCGAACATCACCGCGAATCTGCCGACCTTCCTCACCATTCTGGACGGCGTGTTGGCGCGCGGCGCGCACCTACAGAACCTGCCGCAGAACTGAGTTAGAGCAGCGGGCCGCCCGCCGCGATCGCCGACATCTGGGCGAACTGCTCGCCATCCAACGAGGCGCCGCCCACCAGAGCGCCGTCCACATCTTCCTGCGCAACCAATTCGCCCACGTTCTTGGCATTGGCCGAGCCGCCATACAGCACTCGCACAGACGCTGCCACGTCGGCGTTGGCAATCTGCGCCAACTCGGCCCGGATCGCCGCACACACTTCCTGAGCGTCGGCGGCACTGGCCACCCGGCCGGTGCCGATCGCCCACACCGGCTCGTAGGCGACGACGACCTTCTCAACCTGCTCGGAGGTAAGCCCGGCCAGCGATCCCCGTAACGAGTCCACGTTGTATTGCACGTGGTCGCCCGCTTCGCGGATGTCCAGGGCTTCTCCGATGCAGACGATGGGCGTCAGACCGTGTTTGAGGGCCGCAGCCGCCTTGGCGGCGACCAGCGCATCGTCCTCGGCGTGGTACTGACGACGCTCGGAATGCCCGACCACAACGTACGTGACGCCCAGTTTGGCCAGAAATGCACCGCTGATCTCGCCGGTGTAGGCACCCGAGTCGTGTACCGACAGGTCCTGTGCGCCGTAGGTCAACCGCAGCTTGTCCCCGTCGACCAGAGTCTGCACGCTGCGGATGTCGGTGAACGGCGGAATGACCGTCACATCCACCTTGTCGAAATACTTGTCCGGCAACGAGAACGCGATCTTCTGCACCAGGGCGATGGCCTCGAAGTGATTGAGGTTCATCTTCCAGTTGCCAGCGATCAACGGCTTACGCGACATGCGATGCTCCTCTAGCTTTCGAGAACGTCGATACCCGGAAGCGTCTTGCCCTCAAGGTATTCCAGGGATGCGCCACCACCGGTGGAGATGTGCGAAAAGCCGTCGTCCGGCAGATCCAGCGCACGCACCGCGGCCGCCGAATCACCGCCTCCGACCACGCTGAACGCACCCTTCTCGGTGGCCGCGATGATCGCCTCGGCCACCCCTCGAGTACCCGCGGCGAAAGCCGGGAACTCGAAGACACCCATCGGACCATTCCAGAAGATGGTCTTGGCGTTCGACAGCACGGCCGTGAACCGCTTCACCGACTCGGGCCCGATATCCAGACCCATCTTGCCGTCCGGGATAGCGTCTGCAGCAACGATTTCCGAGGGTGAATCGGCGGCGAACTCGTCCGCTGCCACGATGTCCATCGGCAGGTGAATCACGTCGGCATAGGTATCCAGCAGCCGCTTGCACGTATCGACCATCTCCGGCTGCACCAGCGACTTGCCCACCGGCAACCCCTGCGCGGCCAGGAAGGTGAAGCACATCCCGCCACCTATCACCAGGCTGTCGGCCTTGGTGGCCAACGATTCGATGACGGCCAGCTTGTCGGAGACCTTGGACCCGCCGAGCACCACCGCATACGGGCGCTCGGTGCTGGCCGTGAGCACGCGCAGAACTTCCACCTCGGCGGCCACCAGACCACCCGCGTAATGCGGCAGCAGTGTCGCCACGTCGTAGACGGAGGCCTGCTTGCGATGCACCACGCCGAATCCATCGGAGACGAACGCACCATCGGTACCCGTTGGGCCGCCGACCAATTCGGCGAGCTCCTGGGCGAGCGCTCGTCGCTGCGCGTCATCCTTGCTGGTCTCACGCGGATCGAACCGGATGTTCTCCAGCAGCAGCACGTCACCGTCGGTCAGGCCTTCGGCACGCGCCAGCGCATCCGTCCCGACAACGTCGCCGGCCACCTGCACGTGCTGCCCCAGCAGTTCACTGAGCGCCGCACCGACCGGAGCCAGGGACAGCTTGGGGTCCGGCGCACCGTCCGGGCGGCCCAGGTGCGCGGTGACGATGACCTTGGCCCCGGCACCCGCGAGCGCGCGGATGGTCGGGACCGAGGCCACGATGCGACCGGGGTCGGTGATGTTGAGATTGTCGTCGAGCGGGACGTTCAGGTCCGACCGGACCAGCACGCCCTTGCCCGAAACTCCCTCGGCCAGCAGGTCGTTGAGGGACTTGATCGCCATCGTTACAGCGACTTGCCGACCAGGCCGACCAGGTCGACGAGGCGGTTCGAGTAACCCCACTCGTTGTCGTACCAGGAGACCACCTTGGCCTGGTTGTCGATCACCTTGGTCAATCCCGCGTCGAAGATCGAGCTGTGCGGGTCGGTGACGATGTCCGAGGACACGATCGGCGCGTCGTAGTACTTCAGGATGCCCTTGAGCTTACCCTCCGCGGCGGCCTTCATGGCGGCGTTGATCTCGTCGGCGCTCGCGGCCTTGGCGAGTTCCACGGTGAGGTCGGTCGCCGAACCGGTGGGGATCGGCACACGCAGGGCGTAACCGTCGAGCTTGCCCTTGAGCTCGGGCAGCACCAGACCGATGGCCTTGGCGGCACCGGTCGAGGTCGGCACGATGTTCAGCGCGGCGGCGCGGGCACGGCGCAGGTCGCTGTGCGGGCCGTCCTGCAGGTTCTGGTCCTGGGTGTAGGCGTGGATGGTGGTCATCAGGCCCTTGACGATGCCGAACTCGTCGTTGAGCACCTTGGCCAGCGGTCCGAGGCAGTTCGTGGTGCACGAGGCGTTGGAGATGATGTTCTGGCTGCCGTCGTACTTGTCGTCGTTGACGCCCAGCACGATGGTGATGTCCTCGTCGCTGGCGGGCGCGGAGATGATGACCTTCTTGGCACCGGCGTCCAGGTGGCCCTGCGCCTTCTCACGCTTGGTGAAGATGCCGGTCGATTCGACGACGACGTCGACACCCAGGTCGCCCCACGGCAGCGCCGCCGGGCCTTCGCGGACCTCGAGGGCCTTGATCTTGTGGTCGCCGACCACGATGGTGTCGTCGCCCTCCAGGCTGACGTCGTACGGCAGCCGCCCCAGAATGGAGTCGAATTTCAGCAGGTGGGCCAGGGTGGCGTTATCGGTCAGGTCGTTGACCGCGACAATCTCGATGTCGGTGTTGATCCCTTGAGCCTTCTGCGCGTCCAGTGCCCGAAAGAAGTTCCGGCCGATCCGGCCAAACCCGTTTACGCCTACCCGGACAGTCACGTAGCGCTCCCTCTTAGTCTGTTTGATCTGTGGTGTACCCGTTATCGGCACTCACATTAGCCCAGGGGGTGAGCCATTTCGTCCCGGCCCAGTCGCGCGACGATATGGGCGATGACCGCCAACACCAGCGGCGCCACGCCAGCGATGACGAACACCGTGGTGTTGCCGATGATGTGCGCCACCGGAACCACCAGTGCGAACGAGGCAGGCAGGCCGACGAGGGACACGAAGAAGTCCATGCTGGCCGCGCGGCCGAGCATCTCCTCGGGCACGCGACGCTGCATCAGGGTGCCCCAGATGACGTTGGCCGCCTGCATGGTGCCGCCCACGATGATCATGGCGAGGGCGATCATCCAGACGCGTCCGGTGAACCCGATGAGCAGCAGGGGCAAGGACCCCGCTCCCCACATCAGGATCATCACCGTCAGGTACCGGCGGGCCAGAGGCAGTGACGACACGATGAAGGACCCGGCCGCGCCAGCCAGACCGAACAACGCCAGCACCGTGGCATGTGTGCCTGGGTCTCCGCCGTGGTCCCGGATGACGAACGGCAGCAGAATCTCGATGGGCCCGACGACCACCAGCACATAACCGATCGCGAACAGCAGCGTGGCGAAGAACCACGTGGTGCGCACCATGTAGCGGAACCCCTCCGCCAAATCGGCCAGCGCACGGCGCACGGGATGCTGACGTACATCGGGCGCGGCGGCCGGCTCGTGGGTGTGCCGAACCAGCAGCAGACAGCCCAGACCCGCCGCCACCAGCGCACCCTCCAAGAGGAACGCCCCACCCGGTGACCACACGCTGACGATGGCGGCACTGACCGCGGGACCGGCCGCGAGCTGCATCACGGGCCGCAGCACACCTTCGATTCCGTTGGCCGCCAACAGCTCATCGGCGGGCAACAAACTCGGCAACAACGCGGTGTAGGCCGGGATGTAGAAACCCTCGGCGATCCCGAACAACAGTGAGTTGAGCGCCAGATGCCAGATGTGGGCGGCACCCGTCAGCGCGAGCGTCGCGGTGGTGAACATCAGCACCGTCTGCACGGCCAGCGAGCACCGCATCACCCACAACTTGGGCAGTCGATCAGCGGCGACACCGGCGGGCAGCACGCTGATCAGTAGACCCACGCTGAAGGTGGTGCCGACGATGGCCACCTGCGCCGGCCCGAGTCCCATTCGGATGACCTGCCAGACAAGCGCCACCGTCCACATGCCATTGCCCAGCAGGGTCACCGCCAGGCCCAGAGTCAGCAGTCGATAGTCGCGATGCCGCAGCGGACGCAGTGCGCGCGGGAGTCCGGTGCTCTGATGGTGTGGCTCTTCGCCCGAAGAGTCCTCGGGCATTTCCCCAAGGACCGCTTCGGTTTTCACCTGCTTAGCGAAGTCCACCGATTCAGGGTACGAAAGCGCTCCGACAATTCGCCATCGGTTTTCGCTCGGCGTGAGGGGACTTGTTACGCCTCTTCGAGCAGCTCCGGGGTCACCGCGGACTCGGTATCGGGGATACCGTCGGTCTTGGCCTTGCGGTCGGCCATCGAAAGCAATCGCCGAATACGGCCCGCGACAGCATCTTTGGTCATCACCGGATCGGCGAGGCGGCCCAGCTCCTCAAGTGATGCCTGCCGGTGCTCAACGCGCAGCTTTCCGGCGGCCGCGAGATGGTCGGGCACTGTGTCGCCAAGGATTTCCAGGGCACGCTCCACGCGCGCAGCCGCAGCGACCGCAGCACGCGCGGACCTGCGCAGGTTCGCGTCGTCGAAATTCGCGAGCCTGTTCGCCGTTGCTCGCACTTCGCGGCGCATCCGGCGTTCTTCCCACGTCAGTCGGGTGTCCTGCGCGCCCATCCGGGTGAGCAAGGCACCGATGGCCTCGCCATCGCGAACCACCACCCGATCACTGCCCCGCACCTCACGCGCCTTCGCGCTCACGCCGAGCCGTCGGGCCGCACCCACCAGGGCCAGCGCGGCCTCCGGTCCCGGGCAGCTGACCTCCAGCGCCGAGGACCGGCCGGGTTCTGTCAGCGAGCCGTGTGCCAGGAACGCGCCACGCCAGGCGGCCTCAGCATCGGCCACGCTGCCGCCGACCACCTGTGCCGGCAGCCCGCGCACCGGGCGCCCCCGCAGATCGAGCAGACCGGTCTGCCGCGCCAACGCTTCTCCGTCCTTGGCGACGCGGACCACATAACGAGTGGTCTTGCGGATGCCGCCCGCGGACAACACGTGCACCACGGCGTTGTAGCCGTACAGATCAAAGATGTCCTTGCGGAGACGCCGCGCGATGCTGCCCTGGTCGACTTCTGCCTCGACGACAACCCGGCCGCTGACGATATGCAGTCCGCCGGCGAACCGCAGCAGCGACGCGACCTCGGCGCGGCGGCTACTGACCTGAGTCACCACCAGGCGGCTCAGTTCGTCTTTGACCTCGGCGGTCATCGCCACGGGGTGTCCCCTCTCTGAATTCCATGCTGCGTGCTCCCGCCCCCCGCTGCCAGGCGCACCGTGGATTCGGCATCTGTTCCCGCGGCCGCGGCCGCGCTACCCGTTCGTACTCGATCCAAGACCGCCGACAGTTTCGCAGGGTCATGTAAATGTGTACCAGGGCGCGAGACGTCAGCGAACTGAACGTGCGCATTGAACAGGGCGGCTGCCCTGGTCAAGTGGTCGCGTTCGGTGTCATCTGCGGATGCGGATTCGACGACGATGTCGTGTACACCGAACTCGGGCGCGTGTTGCGAGAGTACGTGCAAATGACGCTCCGCGGAAAAGCCCGCCGTCTCGCCCGGCTCCGGTGCCAGATTCAGGATCAGGGCCTTGCGGGCCTGGGTCTGCTGCAAAGCAGCGAAAAGTTCGGGCACCAGGACATGCGGGATGACACTGGTGAACCAGGACCCGGGCCCTAAAACCACCAGGTCGGCGGCCATGATGGCCTCCACGGCCTGCCGGGTGGCCGGCGGGTTGCCCGGATGCATCCGTACGCGGCGCACCTTGCCGGGGGTAGTCGCCAGCGCCACCTGCCCGCGGATCACCCGGCTCATCCGCGGGTCGGACTCCAGACCGGATACGTCGGCCTCGATCTGCAACGGAATCGGGCACATCGGCAGCACCCGGCCGGTGATGCCGAGCATGCGGCCCATCTCGTCGAGCGCGGAGACCGGATCGGCGAGCATGTCGGTGAGCCCGGCCAGGATCAGGTTGCCGATCGGGTGCCCCGCCAGCCCGCCATTGCCGCCCAGGCGGTGCTGGATGGCCGTGGCCCACATGCGCCCGCGCGGGCTGTCGGAGGCGAGCGCCGCTAACGCCATGCGCAGATCGCCGGGTGGCACGATCCCGAGCTCGGAACGAATTCGCCCGGACGAGCCGCCGTCATCGGACACCGTGACCACGGCGGTGATGTCATGGGTGAGCCGTCGCGCCGCCGAAAGTGTGGCGTACAGACCGTGGCCACCACCGAGGGCAACGATCCGGGGTTCGCGGCGCGTGAACGGCTGGTCGATGCCGGGGTTCATTCGCGCCCCAAGTCGCGGTGCAATACCCGCACCGACAGGTCTTCATCGGGGGCAAAGGAAGCGGCCAGGGCCTCGGTGATCGCGACACTGCGATGCTTGCCGCCGGTACAGCCAACCGCGATTGTCATGTAGCGCTTTCCCTCTCGCCGGTAACCGTCGATGACGAGGTTCAGCAGCCGATGGTAGGTGTCCAGGAACTCGTCCGCGCCGGGTTGGCTCAATACGTACTGGCTCACCGACGGATGCTGACCGGTATGCGGTCGCAGCTCGTCAACCCAGTGTGGGTTCGGTAGAAATCGGACGTCGACGACCATATCGGCATCCATCGGTAGCCCATATTTGAATCCGAAAGATTCCACGGTGACGCTCAGATGTGCGACCGTCTCGGTGCTGAAGGCACGCTCGATAGCGGCACGTAGTGCGGGCACGGGCAACGACGATGTGTCGATGACCAGATCCGCCGAGGCCCGGATGGGTGAGAGCAACGTGCGTTCGGCGGCGATGCCCTCGGCAAGGGTCTGACCGCCCTGCAGCGGGTGACTGCGCCGGTTCTGTTCGTAGCGGCGCACCAGGCTCTCGTCGGATGCCTCCAGGAAAAGCACACGTGGGCTGATCCCCCGGGTGGCCAGGTCGGCACGCACCGATTCCAGATCGCCGGTGAAGCCCCGGGAGCGGACATCCATCACCACCGCAAGCTGCGTGATGCGTGAACCCGCGGCAAGACCCAGGTCCACCATCCGGGTGATCAATTCGGGCGGCAGGTTATCGGCGACATACCATCCCAGGTCTTCGAGCACCTTGGCGGTGGTGCCGCGTCCCGCGCCCGATAGGCCCGTGACCAGGACGACGTCGATATCGGCGTTCGCGGGTCCGCTGGCCACGCTAAGAGGATCGATTGTCATCGACTCCATTTTCGACCATGGCGGGCAGTGGTGCTTCGGTTGCACCGGAAGTCGCCTCCGAATTGACTGGACCAACGAGCGCCTCACGTACCGCCAGTGCGGTGGCCGCACCGATGCCCGGAACCGCGGTGATCTCCTCGACGCTGGCCTTCTTGAGCTGCGCCACCGAACCGAAGTGCGAGACGAGCGCGGCCCGGCGCGCCTCCCCCAGCCCCGGTATGCCATCGAGCACCGAGGCGGTCATCCGCCGGGACCTCTTGCTGCGATGGAACGTGATGGCGAATCGGTGCGCCTCGTCGCGAACACGCTGCAGCAGATACAACGCCTCACTCGTCCTCGGCAGAATCACCGGATCCGGCTCACCCGGCACCCACACCTCCTCGAGGCGCTTGGCCAATCCAATGACCGCGACATCGGTGACACCCAGCTCGCTCAGTTCGGCAGCGGCCGCGTTGACCTGGGGCGCGCCCCCATCGACGACGAAAAGGTTGGGCGGATAGGCGAACTTCCTCGACCTGCCTTCCGGAGCCGCAACGCCGGCGACGTCCAATACCGGAGCCGCAACGCCGGCGACGTCCAATACCGCACCACTGTCACCGTGAACCTGCTGATCCTGCACGTGCCGGGCGAATCGGCGCCGCGTCACCTCCGCAATGGACCCGACGTCGTCGGAGCGCCCATCCCCGGCAGCCTCCCTGATGCTGTAGTGGCGGTAGTCCGACCGGCGGGACAGCCCATCCTCGAAGACCACCAGCGAAGCCACCACGTCGGTGCCCTGGACATGGCTGATGTCGATGCACTCGATGCGCAGCGGCGCCTGCTCCAGGCCGAGCGCATCCTGAAGCTCCTGCAACGCCGCCGACCTTGTGGTGAGATCGCCTGCGCGCTTGAGCTTGTGCTGCGACAGGGCCTCTTTGGCATTGCGCTCCACCGTCTCGGCGAGCGCCTTTTTGTCGCCACGCTGCGGTACCCGCAATGAGACCCGGGAACCCCGTAGACCGGTCAACCAAGAGGTCATGCCCTCGGCATCACGCGGCAGCACCGGCACGAGAACCTCACGCGGCACCGGGGCCACGTCGGCATCCGTGTCGGCGACATAAGCGAGATCGGCCTGGTCGCCGTAAAACTGAGTGAGGAACTGTTCGACGAGTCCCTCAAGATCGGAATCGCCCGGGTCCCCCGACTTTTCGACAATCCAGCCACGTTGGCCGCGAACCCGCCCACCACGCACATGGAACACCTGCACCGCGGCTTCCAGCTCGTCGTCGGCGAAGGCCACCACATCGGCGTCGGTGCCATCTCCGAACACAACAGTCTGTCGCTCCAGTGCACGCTGCAAGGCAGAAATGTTGTCGCGCAGCCGCGCCGCCCGCTCGAAATTGAGTTCCTTAGCCGCGTGGTTCATTTCACGTTCCATGTCCCGGGCCAGACGATCCGTCTTGCCAGAGAGGAAGTCGCAGAAATCGAGAACGATCTCCCGGTGCTCTTCGGCGCTCACCCGCCCGATGCAGGGCGCCGAACATTTCTCGATGTATCCCAGCAAGCAGGGGCGGTCAATCTGTTTGTGCCGCTTGAACACTCCGTTAGAGCAGGTGCGGGCCGGGAAGACCCGGGTAAGCAAGTCGAGCGTCTCCCTGATCGCCCACGCATGCGAGTACGGGCCGAAGTAACGCACGCCCTTACGGCGAGGCCCGCGATAGACGAACAGCCGCGGGTACTCCTCGTTGAGCGTGACGGCGAGCACCGGATACGACTTGTCGTCGCGGTAGCGCACATTGAAGCGCGGATCGAATTCCTTGATCCAGTTGTACTCGAGCTGCAGCGCTTCGACCTCAGTGCCCACCACGGTCCACTCCACGCTGCCCGCAGTGGTGACCATCTGCCGGGTACGCGGATGCAGACTGGCGACATCGGCGAAGTACGAGGTGAGCCGGCTACGAAGGCTCTTGGCCTTGCCCACGTAGATGACCCGTCCGTGCGGATCACGGAATCGATAGACCCCCGGCTCGACGGGTATCGAGCCGGGAGCCGGTCGATAGGTCGAGGGATCAGGCACGTATCCAGGCTAGTCGCGGAGTCCGACTAACCCTGGCGAGCAGAGCACGTCCGGCCCGGCCCGTCAGTGGTCGGACCAAGGAATCCCCAGCAGCTCCTGCTCAACCTCGGACTCCCACACGCCAAATGGATCGTCCGCGTAGTTCTTGCATCGATAGTGCTCGGGGTCTTCGTGCGGGGCGCACGGCGGAATGTCCGCGTGCGCAACGTTCAGACTTGCAGTGGCAAACAACGCCAATGCGGCCATTCCGATGATGGATCCTCGCTTCAGGAGGCCAGTGATAAATGCAACACTGCGCATCGCCATTGCCCCCTATTCCGAATCGCCGACTGATTCAAGCGACTCGGCACTGCACCTGCTCTTGAAATCGGTGAGTGGCCGACGAATATCCTGAAGATCTTGTTTTACATCCGGGTGTGAGCTCATGTACTGCCGCAGTTCAGTACGAATTTCCTTAGCATTTTTGCCCTTCAAACCGGACAAGAAGTCATTCACGTCAGGGTGCGTGTGCAGATAGACCGATTCCGAGGCGGAAACCCCCGCCACAATCCCCGCTAAGTCAGCAGCCGAGCAGTCGGGCGGTTCGGCACTTGGGTCTGCGTGAGCAATATTACAAAGAAATACACCCCCGATAAGCATCGACGACACGTATCCAGACATCACCTTCGCCACGGCTATTCGCATAAACAACAGTATGCATCGAGCTAACGTTGTTAACCCATTGATGGGTAGCTGTTTACTTGATCAGGCTCAATCGTTGGATTGCTGTTCATGCGACAACCCGGCACGTATCCGCACCCGACCAGGCTGGGCCCCGCACTTAACGCAGCTCAGAATCACGGGCTTCCAGACGCGGCGCGTGTGATCGGCTAGCCTGAAAAGAGAATCAACTACAAGGTGAGGGCTTCATGACGGTGCGTAGATTGCCTGGTGGATTCATACCCGTCCTGCTCGTAGCGGCTTCCAGCTTTTCTCTGGCGACGGCGATTCACGCGCAGGCCCGACCGTCGAACGACGCCGATGCGGTGATCAACAGCCTGCAGGCCAGCGGCTATCGCGTCACCGTGACGAGAATCGGATCCGGTCATCCAGATAACTGCACCGTCCAATCCGTCAATCAGCAATCGCCGGTTTCCAACGTCGCCAGCGCGCGTGATATGCGCAACAGGCCGACATCAGTTCCAGTCTCCACCAAGGTCGCCCACGTCACGCTGGCGTGCTGACACAGAAGGACGAATTGAATGAAGTTCGGCATTAGTTCCCTGGCCACCGCATTGCTGACGATGAGCGGGATCGCCTTGTCACCCGCGATCGCCGCGGCCGATCCCGACACCCCGGCACCCGCACCGAATTCTGAAGCTGCCACGCGCACAGCGATACTTCCCGTCTTCGCGCAGGAGGGCATCAAGGTCAGGACCGGTAAACCCGGCGAGCTGCTGACAATCCACCTGCCCGACAGCGCACCCCTCATGCCCGCCGAATGGGGCCCCGACGGAGAGGCGACCTATCGGTCTGCCGACACCGACTTCACGGTGACCCCCCTTGTCGACGGCGGCGAGTACTTCACCATCGTGAAGAAGAACCCTTCCGACTCGTTCGACTACAACCTGCACCTCGCGCTTCCCGCGGGCACACACTGGGTGCGTCATGACACCACGCTGCTGATCGAATCCGATGCTGGTCCGGATCAGCCGCCACTGCTGGTCGGGATGTTCGCATCCCCGGCAGTAACCAACAGCAAGGGCACCGCGATCCCGCTGACCGTCACGATCGATCCCGATGGCCAGTCGGTGCTGTCCGCCCGAAGTTCTGAACTCACCAACACGCCCGTCGAAATCGGTTTCTCCTACCACCCGGTGGATCTCACGCGGTAGCCGCTAACGTCATGGAACTGTGAGGATTCCACCACGACCGCTAGCCGTCCTCGCCCTCGCCGCACTCGTGACGGTCGGCTGCTCGACCGACCACGCAATGCGTCCGGGCGCCGGATCCGAGCCGTGCAGCATCGTCACCAACGGCGTTCCCGTCACGAACACCGCCACCGCGGGTCCCTCCGGGGAACGCGATATCTCCACCAACCCCGAGGTCGCGACCGGCTATCGCACGGGCATGACGGCCGTTCGCACTGCCAGCTTTGCCGTCGCGACGGCCAACCCGCTGGCCACCCAGGCGGCCTGTCGGGTGCTACGCGACGGCGGCTCCGCGGCTGACGCATTGATCACCGCACAAGCCGTCCTCGGGCTCGTCGAGCCACAATCCTCCGGGATCGGTGGCGGAGGTTTCCTCGTCTACTACGACGCCAAGACCGGCGCCGTCGAGACATACGACGGCCGCGAGGTGGCTCCCGCGGCCGCCACCGAAAATTATCTGCGCTGGATCGATGACGCCAACAGAGCCAAGCCCATGCCCGATGCCCGATCATCGGGCCGGTCCATCGGGGTTCCCGGCATCCTTCGTTTACTCCACGACGCCCATTCCGCGCATGGCACCGTTTCATGGCGCGATTTGTTCACACCGGCAGTTCAATTGGCCGACGAAGGTTTCGAGATCAGCCCGCGCCTCGCCGCCGCCATCAGCGACTCGGCGGCCGGCCTTGCCATCGATCCCGAGGCGGGCACGTACTTTCTCAACCCCGACGGATCAGCGAAATCCGCGGGGACCAGGCTGACCAATCCGGCTTACGCGAAAACCCTCGGCGCGGTGGCCACCGACGGACCTGAGGCGTTCTACCGGGGCGCCATCGCCGAGGACATCGTCGCGGCGGCAGCAGATACCTCGTCCGGCCGCACCCCGAGCCTGATGACGACGGCCGATCTCTCCGGGTACACGGCCAAGCGCCGTGAATCCCTCTGCACCACATACCGCGATCACGAAATCTGCGGCATGCCGGCACCATCCTCGGGTGGCATCGCCGTCGCCGCCACCCTGGGCATCCTGCAGAACTTTCCGATGGCCTCCTACCGCCCCACCGACGTCGACCTGGACGGCGGCAGACCCACGGTGGACGGAGTGCACTACATTGCGGAGGCCGAGCGGCTGGCCTACGCCGATCGCGACAAGTACGTCGCCGACACCGATTTCGTGGCACTGCCGGGTAATTCACCCAACACCCTGCTCAACCCGAACTATCTCAGCGCACGTGCCAGGCTGATCTCCGGCGAGAGGACGATGGGCACCGCCAGGCCCGGCGAATTCAACGTTCCAGCCTCTGCGGCGGTGTCCACTCCCGAACACGGCACCAGCCAGGTGACGGTCGTCGATAGGCGAGGCAATGCCGCATCGCTCACCACCACAGTGGAATCCGCATTCGGCTCCTTCCACATGGTCGACGGCTTCATCCTCAACAATCAGCTCACCGACTTCTCCGCCGAGCCCGTGGGCAAGGACGGGCTTCCCATTGCCAACCGGCTACAACCAGGGAAACGGCCGCGCAGCTCCATGGCCCCCACCCTGGTCTTCGAACGTGCGGAGTCCGGCAAGCGTGGCGCCCTGCTGCTGGCGCTGGGTTCTCCGGGCGGTGCGGTGATCATCCAATTCGTGGTGAAAACCCTTGTCGGCATTTTGGATTGGGGACTCGACCCGCAACAGGCGGTTTCCATGGTGGACTTCGGCGCCAACAATTCACGCAAGACAAATATCGGTGGAGAACACCCCAACATCGACGCGCACAACAACGGCTCCGATGATCCACTGGTCCAAGGGCTGCGCAGTCGCGGACACACTGTCGATGTCGCCGACCAGTCCAGTGGGCTGTCGGCGCTGGTGCGACGAGGTCAGGGGTGGATCGGTGGTGCGGATCCGCGCCGTGAGGGCCTCGTCATGGGTGACACAGGGTGAGCACCCAGATCAGCCCAACTCGCCCTGCCCGGCCCCGTCGATCACGCCCGCGCGCGAAGTGTCCTTGAGCGACACGCCAGAACGGCCCAACCGGCGCGCGCCACCGACCAGACTCGCCGCGATGTGTGCGGCCTCCCGGTAACTCAGCCCGTCCGGCGGGTGGATATTGGAAATGCAATTGCGGTCGGCATCGGTACAACCCGGGCGCGGCAGATGCGTGAGATAGATGCCGAGACTGTCGACAACGCTGAGGCCCGGGCGCTCGCCAATGATCACAATCAGCGTGCGGTACCGCCCCTGCGCGGCGATGTGATCGCCCAGCGCCACCCGGGACTGCGTGGCGATCACGGGTGCGGCCAGGCTGTAGGAAACGCCAAGCTGCAGAACGAGTTCGCACAGCAGCGGGACGCCGTGGCGCATGAGGGCCGTGGGTGACAGACCATCGGCCAGCACGAAGCCGATATCGGCGCCTTCCCGCGGCACCGACGACAAGTCCGCCGGCAACCGCCCGAGGTCGGGTCTGCGTAAATACTCTGCACGCGAACTCACTTGACTGGTGACCACCGTGGGCGTCCCCAGTCCTATACCACCGACTTCGGCGGTGAGACGCTTGGTATCTAGGGGCACGTGGACCGCATCGCGGGCGACCGCGTGCGCGGCGGCCAAGTCCAGCACATCCCGCGTGTGCAGCGCATTGCCCGCCCGGTCCAGACCGATCCGGGCCTGGGTGTTCACCCTCAGTTCTTTCCAAAACTTTTGGCGGGCAACATCACCTGTCGTCATCAGGCACCCGATGCCGTCAGCGCACGCAACGGCGAGCTCATCACGTCAAAGGGAGTGAGAGCGCCGGCTTCGTCGACCATTCCGATGGCACGCAGCCACTGTTCGAACTCGGGTGCCGGACGCAGGCCCAGCGTCCGGCGCGCTTGCAGGACATCATGAAACGACAGACTCTGGTAGCCGAGCATCACATCGTCGGCACCGGGAACAGTGATGACGAATGCCACCCCGGCCGCGGCAAGCAGGATCAGCAGTGTGTCCATGTCGTTCTGATCGGCCTCTGCGTGGTTGGTGTAACAAACATCGACACCCATCGGCAGACCAAGCAGCTTGCCGCAGAAATGGTCCTCCAATCCGGCGCGGATGATCTGCTTTCCGTCGTAGAGGTATTCCGGCCCGATGAATCCGACAACGGTGTTGACCAGGAATGGCTCCAGATCGCGGGCCACTGCGTAGGCGCGCGTTTCGAGGGTCTGCTGATCGACAGGTTTGTCGCCGGTACCCAGGTGGGCCTGGGAGCTCAGCGCCGAACCCTGCCCGGTTTCGAGGTACATGACGTTGTCACCGACGGTCCCGCGCCGCAGCGCCCGGGTCGCATCGCGACCTTCACGCAGCAACGCAATGTTCACTCCGAAAGCAGAATTGGCGCCCTCGGTGCCGGCGATCGATTGGAACGTCAGATCTACCGGCGCGCCCCGCTCGATCAATCCGATGGTGGTGGTGATGTGTGACAGGACGCATGACTGGGTCGGAATGTCGTAGCGCGATCTGATGGAGTCCAGCAGATGAAGCAGCTCCGAGGTGGCTTCCGGCGAATCGGTCGCCGGGTTGATACCGATCACCGCGTCACCGCACCCCAGAAGCAGCCCATCGAGCACGGCTGCGGCGACACCCCGGGGATCGTCGGTGGGGTGATTCGGTTGTAGCCGGGTGGCCAGCGTGCCCACGCCACCCACCGTGGTGCGGAAAGCCGCGCTCACCCGCATCGCCGACCCGACCGCGACCAGGTCTTGATTGCGCATGATCTTGCTGACCGCCGCCGCCATCTCCGGGGTTACCCCGGCAGACACGGCAGCGATGCGCTGAGCGCCGTCGTCGCGGGAAGCACTCTGCAGCAACCAATCCCGAAAGCCGCCTACCGTCAGATGCGAGATGTCCGAGTACGCGCGACGATCGTGGCTGTCGATAATCAGCCGGGTCACCTCATCGGTTTCGTAGGGCACCACCGCTTCGTTGAGAAAAGTGTCGAGTGGCAGGTCCGCGAGAACCCATGCCGCGGCTGCCCGTTCGGCATCAGAATCCGCCGCGCAGCCAGCCAGCTGATCACCCGATCGCAGCGGCGTCGCCTTGGCCATCACATCCACGAGCCCGTCGAAGGTGTAGCTCACCCCCGCGATCTGTTGCCGGTACTTCACGTGAGCTCGCTTTCGGCCTCCACCAGCATCGCGAACTCCTCGTCGGGCGAATTCGCCACCAGGCGGTGGCGGCTATAGAGCGCGAAATACACCATGAACGCTGCGAACACGGCCAGACACAGGCCCGCCGCCACCGGGTTCACGAGGAACGTAGCGATGACCGCCAGCACCGCGACGACCAGGGCGAAGCCGGTGGTGGCAATGCCGCCCGGAGTGCGGTACGGGCGCGGCATGTTCGGCTCACGCACCCGCAGCACAATGTGGCTGACCATCATCAGCACGTAACTCAGGGCAGCACCGAAGACCGCCATATTCAGCAGCAGGTCGCCGTGCCCCGTCAGCGACAGTGCGAATCCGATGATGCCGGGGACTATCAGTGCCAGTGTCGGGGCCTTACGGGAGTTGGTCACCGACAGAACCGTCGGCAAATAGCCGGCACGGGACAGTGCGAACAGCTGACGCGAGTATGCGTAGATGATCGAGAAGAAGCTCGCGATGAGTCCGGCCAACCCGATGTAGTTGACCAACTTGGCGGCGGTACCGTGGCCGAGCGCCTCGACGAGCGGATTACCTGAATCCGACATCTGTTCCGCGCCACCGGCACCGGTGGTCAGCACCAGCGCGATCGCACAAGTCACCAGGAGCACGCCGATCGCTGCGATGATCCCCCGCGGCACATTGCGTTCCGGGTTCGCCGTCTCCTCGGCCGCCAGCGGAACACCCTCCACGGCGAGGAAGAACCAAATGGCGAACGGGATGGCAGCCCAGATTCCCAGGTAGCCATGCGGCAGGACACTCGACGCTCCCGCGGCACCTTCATCCACCACGATGTTGGTCAGGTTGTGGATGTCGAAATGACCGGCGGCGGCGACCGCGAAGATCAGCAGGCCCACCAATGCAATCACGGTGATGGCGAACATCACCTTCAGCGCTTCACCGACGCCCGACAGATGAATCCCGATGAAGACGGCATAGGCGGCCAGGTAGACCCACCACCCATTGGTGATGCCGAACAGCCCCAACGACTGGACGTATGCGCCGATGAAGGTGGCGATGGCCGCCGGGGCGATCGAGTACTCGATGAGAATTGCTGTGCCGGTGGCAAATCCACCCCACGGACCGAGAGCCCGGCGCGCAAAGGTATAGCCGCCCCCTGCCGTCGGCAGTGCCGAAGACAGCTCCGCCATGCCCAGCACCAGCGCCAGGTACATACCGGCGATCACTACGGTGGCGATCGCCAGTCCACCGAAGCCGCCTTGGCTCAGCCCGAAGTTCCAGCCCGAATAATCGCCGGACACCACATAACTCACCCCGAGGCCGGCCAGCAGCAGCCAGCCCGCGCTCCCCGATTTGAGTTGACGCTTACGCAGATAGTCCGCGCTCTCGAGGTGCTCCTCGACTAGGCCATGCTTGGTGGTCGCCATATATCGTTTCCTTGCTCTCCGCAGATCAATTCAGTGGGATGACGTCGCTTTCGGGTGATATCGCCGATGGCGATGGTCAGAAGAATCCCTGCGCCTTGGAGCTGTAGGACACCAGCAGGTTCTTGGTCTGCTGATAGTGGTCAAGCATCATCTTGTGGTTCTCCCGGCCGATTCCGGACCGCTTGTAGCCACCGAAGGCCGCGTGCGCGGGGTACTGGTGGTAGCAGTTGGTCCACACGCGACCCGCCTTGATGTCACGCCCGGCGCGGTAGGCGATGTTGCCGTCGCGGCTCCACACTCCCGCGCCCAGCCCGTAGGGAGTGTCGTTGGCGATGGCGATGGCATCGTCATAGTCGGCGAACGAGGTCACTGCCAGCACCGGCCCGAAAATCTCCTCCTGGAAGATCCGCATCGAGTTCGTGCCGGCGAAGACCGTGGGTGTCACGTAGTAACCGCCCGACAGATCGCCCCCGAGCTCGGCCCGCTCACCACCGGTAACCAGCCGTGCCCCTTCGGATTTGCCGATGTCGATGTACGACATGATCTTTTCGAGCTGCTCGTGGGAGGCCTGCGCCCCCATCATCGTCTCGGTGTCCAGCGGATCACCCTGGCGGATGGCCTTGGTACGGATGGCGGCCAGCTCCAGGAACTCATCGAAGATGTCGGCCTGTATCAGGCTCCGCGAAGGACAGGTGCACACCTCACCCTGGTTGAACGCGAACATCGTGAACCCTTCCAGGGCCTTGTCCTGGAAATCGTCACCGGCGACCATCACGTCGGAGAAGAAGAGGTTGGGGCTCTTGCCACCGAGCTCCAGGGTGACCGGAATCAGGTTCTGGCTGGCGTACTGCATGATCAGCCGGCCGGTGCTGGTTTCGCCGGTGAAGGCTATCTTGGCGATCCGGCTGCTGGATGCCAGTGGCTTACCCGCCTCCACCCCGAACCCGTTGACGATGTTCACCACACCGGGAGGCAGAAGATCACCGATGAGAGAGAACAGGTACAGGATGGACGCCGGGGTTTGTTCGGCGGGCTTGAGCACCACCGTGTTGCCCGCGGCGATGGCCGGGGCGAGTTTCCAACTCGCCATCAGCAGCGGGAAGTTCCACGGGATGATCTGCCCGACCACGCCGAGTGGCTCGTGGAAGTGGTAGGCGACAGTGTCCTCGTCGATCTGCGAGAGTGAACCCTCTTGCGCCCTAAGGACACCGGCGAAGTACCGGAAATGATCGATGGCCAACGGGATGTCTGCGTTCAGGGTTTCCCGGACGGGCTTGCCGTTGTCCCACGACTCGGCCACGGCGATGGACTGCAGGTTGGATTCCATCCGGTCGGCAATCCTGTTGAGGATGAGCGCACGATCGGCCGGCGAGGTCTTACCCCAGCCCGGAGCCGCGGCGTGTGCGGCATCGAGAGCGTTCTCCACATCGGCCTCACCGGAACGCGGTATCTCGCAGAACACCTCCCCCGTCACCGGCGTGCGATTCTCGAAGTATCGGCCCTCGGCCGGGGGAACCCATTGCCCACCAATGAAATTCTCGTAGCGGGATGCGAAAGTCATCAGCGATCCCGGCGCACCCGGGCGGGCGTAAACAGTCACGGCGTTCTCCTACCTTCAAGACATCACATGTGTCGGTGATCACTGAAGGTAGGTTTTGGCCCGTTGCAGCACGGTTGCAACTTTCGGCCAGCAGTGGCGGTGCTCAGGCGAGATCGGAGTCCAACGCAATGAGGTGGCCGCGCGCTGCGGAGCGGCCGACAACGCCCGCACCATGATGATCGTGCAGCGCCTGCCATCCCTGGCGGTCATCGCGCGCTTCCGGCAGGTCGAGCCAACGGCGCAGCAGCTGCAGATCACCGTCGGCAAGCACAGCGCCGCGAAGACTAGTGCTCAGCTCCAGGCGCAGCCGCGCAACGGCCGGCGCCGCCGAACGCGGCAACAGCTGGCCCGAGTAGTGGTCCATCGCCCTGGCGATATCTCCGGATCGAAGCGCGGCGAAAACATCACCCATATCGCTTCCCACCTGTTCGAGCAGCCGGTACGGGCGGGACCCGATCAACTCGTCCCCCACGATGCGCCGCAATCGCGACATTTCGGCGCGGATGGTGACGACGTCGAGATCATTTTCGTCGAGCAGTATCGCCAGATGGTCGGCGCTCAGACCCTCCGGGTGGCGCAGCAATAGCGCCATGATCTCGGCATGGCGACCGGACAGCCGGCGCTGTCCTCCGTCGGTGCGCAAAATCGGGCGGTCAGCGCCGAGCAGCGTCACACGCGGTTCGGCATCACTTTCCGGCTGGCCCCGCCGCGGGTAGTTCAGGGCGATGAAATGCTCAACGGCGACTGCCGTCGCACGGACCAAGGCCAGCGTCTGGGCCGATGCAACGGCCGAACCGCCGGTGAGATCGATGCTTCCCAGGGGCTCACCGGTCAGCGGGTCGTGTATCGGCACCGCGGTGCACGACCATGGCCGGACCAACCTGCAGAAATGCTCGCTGCCACGGATCTGCACCTCCCGATCCAGGGCAAGGGCGGTACCGGGGGCGTTCGTGCCCACGGCCCGCTCGCTCCAGTCGGCACCGGGCACGAAGTTCATCGACGCCGCCTTGCGGCTCGCGCCCGCGTCGCCTTCCACCCACAGCAGTGCGCCGTCAGCAGCGGTAACCCCGACAAGTACGCCCGAGTCCGTGGCATGGTCCACGAGCAGACGACGGATGACAGGCAGCGCGCCGGCCAGCGGATGACTGCTGCGCAGCTCGCTCAGGCTCCGCGCGGCGGCCGCCTCGCCGGGACCACGGTCGGGATCGACGCCAGTCGCCAGACTCCGCTGCCAGCTTTCGGTGACAAGGCGCGGCAGCGGTATCGATTCCAGATACGAACCGTCTACCTGGCCCGCCACAAAGAGGTCGTGCGCGTTACGTACGGACGCCAGCGACGCCCGAACACCCCCGCGGCGCGCGGTAGTTCTCGTAGTCGCCACGTTCTCCAAGCTCTCTGCCCTGGCCATATTCGCAGGCACGGTCGGTATTGCCACGATACGTGGACATCGCCGCCAGGACCGGAAACTGAGTGAGATGGCCGTCCGGCCCGCTCAATACCGGCTAGGCCGTGGACGGCTCCGTGTACTTGACGACCAACCCGCGCAGCGCGTCCATCGCGTCGACGGCCCGCTGTTTGTCGATGGCCTGAATCGCCATCAACGGCTCGTATTCGTAGTCGTCCAGGTCCAGCCGTGCCCACTGCGCACCGGCGGGAAATGAGACTCCGACTACCTCGGACCACGGGATGAGTTTGGGACCCAGCACATTACGTACCTCGATCCCCACCACACCGGCACGTACCCGCGGACGCGCGAACATGAGGACCACACCCGCGATGACAAAGCCCACCAACGCGATACCGATCTGGTCGGAGGTCTTGAAGATCACCCCACTATTGGGCGAGATCTTGAGCAGCACCCCCACCGCGACATGCGCGGCCGCGATGATGAAGGCGGCGGCGTACACAAAGTACGGCGAGAGATGCGGTTTGAGGACGAGTTCCCAAGCGTCGTCCCGTGGCGATTCGGTCACGCCTCGGTCCACGGCTGACGGAGCCGGCGCAGGGTCAGCGCGGTGTCGAGCGCTGCCGCCGCCGCCTGGGCGCCCTTGTCTTCGGAGGATTCCGGCAGACCGGCACGGTCGAGGGCCTGCTGCTCGTTGTTCACGGTCAGCACCCCGTTGGCCACCGGTGTGCTGGTATCCAGCGAGACACGGGTAAGGCCGGTAGTCACCGCGTCGCACACGTAGTTGAAATGCGGTGTCTCACCTTGGATTACGACCCCGAGCGCAACGACGGCGTCATGGGTGCGGGCCAGCGCCTGCGCCACGACGGGTATCTCGATGGCGCCCAGAACCCGGACCACGGTCGGACGATCGATTCCCGCGTCCGCTGCTACCCGCTTGGCGCCCTCCAGCAGCGCGGTACAGATCTGGTCGTGCCAGGTGCTGGCCACTATCGCCAAGCTGAGACTCGATGCGTCACCGACCTTCAGTGACGGGATGCCTTCGCCGCTCACGCGCCGTCGGCCTCAGGGTGATCGTCAAGATCCGCCAGGTCATGCCCCATCCGGTCCCGCTTGGTACGCAGGTATCGAATATTCTCCGAGTTGGCGCGCACCGGCAGGGGCACCCGCTCGATGATGTGCAGGCCGTACCCGTCCAACCCCACACGCTTGGCGGGATTGTTGGTCAGCAGGCGCATGGACTTCACCCCGAGGTCCACCAAAATCTGCGCGCCCAAACCGTAGTCACGCGCGTCGGCAGGCAAACCGAGCTTGAGGTTCGCATCCACGGTGTCCTCACCGGCGTCCTGCAATTGGTAGGCCTGCAGCTTGTGCATCAAGCCGATACCGCGCCCCTCGTGGCCGCGCATGTACAGCACGATCCCACGCCCCTCCTTGGCCACCATCTCCATTGCCGCGTCCAGCTGCGGACCGCAATCACAACGGCGAGAACCGAATACGTCACCGGTCAAACACTCAGAGTGCACCCGCACCAACACGTCATTGCCGTCGCCTTCGGGCCCCGAAATATCGCCCAGCACCAGTGCCACATGCTCGACGTCGTCGTAAATGCTCGTGTAGCCCACCGCACGGAACTCTCCGTGCTGAGTGGGAATCCGCGCCTCAGCGATCCGCTCCACATGCTTCTCGTGCTTGCGGCGCCACTCGATCAGGTCCGCGATCGATACCAGGGCAAGGTTGTGTTCGTCGGCGAAGACCCGCAGTTCCTCGGTTTGGGCCATGGCGCCCTCGTCTTTTTGGCTGACGATCTCGCAGATCACCGCGGCGGGCCGTAGCCCCGCCAGCTTCGCCAGATCTACCGAGGCCTCGGTGTGGCCCGGACGCCGCAGCACCCCACCATCCTTGGCGCGCAACGGAACAACGTGACCCGGCTTCGTGAAGTCATCGGGTGCGCTCGTCGCATCGGCCAGCAGCCTCATTGTCGCCGCGCGATCAGACGCCGAAATCCCGGTCCCGATACCATTTTTCGCGTCGACGGTGACCGTGTACGCGGTGCCGTGCTTGTCCTGATTCACCGCGTATTGAGGCAACAGTCCGAGGCGATCGCAATCCTCCCCGGCCAGCGGCACGCAGAGGTAGCCCGACGTGTATCGCACCATGAACGCCACCAACTCCGGGGTGGCCTTCTCCGCGGCGAAAATCAGATCGCCTTCGTTCTCCCGATCCTCATCGTCGACGACGACGATGGCCTTACCGGCGGCGATATCGGCGACAGCGCGTTCGATGCTGTCCAACCTGGTCATGGGGACCACTCTCGTTAGGGGCGTGTGGGGCATGTTAATTATGAACCACCGCAAATCGAACGATTCGAGCGCTGTTCACTCAGCGGAACCGGGAAGCTAAGAACGGTGCTCGAGCAGGCGTTCCACGTACTTGGCGATGACATCCACTTCGAGGTTCACCGGCGTCCCGACCTCGGCAGATCCGAGCGTCGTCAACCCCAATGTGGTCGGAATCAGCGACACCTCGAACCAATCCGGCCCCAGCGCCGACACCGTCAGAGACACCCCGTCCACGGTGATCGAGCCCTTTTCGACGACGTACCTGGCCACCTGCGCGGGCAGTGAGACGCGCACCACTTCCCAGTTCTCCGACGGAGTGCGAAGGAGCACGTTCCCGGTGCCGTCGACATGCCCCTGCACGATGTGCCCACCGAGTCGGCTGTTGACCGCGGCCGCGCGCTCAAGATTGACCTTCGTGCCGGTCCCGATCTTGTCCAGACTCGAGCGCGACAGCGTTTCCCCCATGACATCGGTGGTGAAGACCCCGCCGGGGCGCACCTCGACCACCGTCAGGCAGACGCCGTTGACGGCTATCGAGTCGCCATGTTTCGCATCCTCGACAACCAGCGGACCGAGCACAGTGAGGCGGGCAGAGTCGCCGAGATCCTCCCTGCCCAGGACCTCGCCAAGCTCTTCAACGATTCCAGTGAACATGGAACCAGACTAGGACGGCCGCGCAGCGCTAAGCGTGCGTCCCCGCCAGCGCGCAGGCCATCTGAACGTTATGAGCGTCGGTATTCAGGTCGTTGGCCTTCCCGTTGACACCGTCGACCGGTGCCCGGACGCCCATGAGGATCATGAGCTTGTTGGCGTTTGTCGCCCACGAACGCATCGGATCGGCGATCGCCGGATCCAGCTCCGGAGTATTTGCCGCCTCATTGGCGAAAGAGGCGGCTTCACGGAGCGCGGCCCGTCCCGTGCCGTTGCTGGACGAGACGTACACGTCGCTGTAATTGCCCTCCATACCGGCCAGGTTGTCGGCAAAGTCGGAGTAGTTGGTGGCGGCGTAATCGAGTGCCGTCGCGAATTTGGCACACGCCTCGATCGCCGCCGGAGTGGCGGTATCGGAGGTGGGCGCGGGCGCGGACGCCATGGCGGGTCCGGGCGCTACCACGGTCTGCTGCGCGGGTTGTTCCGACGGATCCGGCTGATCGGGCTCCGCATACGCCGACGGCACAACCGTCAGCCCCATACCGATCGCAACCAGCGTGGGCACAACCGCCTTGCGACACAGATGTAGTGACCTCATCGATTCCTCTCCAGATTCTCTGGTGCCGTGACCGTACCGGGAATTCCATAAGACGTCGCGTTAGGGCGGCACCGATATTCGATGGTGAGTTGCGGAATTGTCACAAGTGTGAACGAAAGTTGAACAACCGTTATACGGCGCGAAATTCGACTGACCGTTGAAAAGTGTGCTGGATACCCCTACGGGGTAGTCCCAAACAGCCGCCGCGAAACGGTAACGACACCAGTGGTTTTCGTCACAATCGCCGAGGCAGAAGGCTTTTCGCGTTTCAAATCATCGCGGTTGGAATGGTGTGTACCGACGTACGAAATGGATAGACATTGGGCGATAACTGTTGTCCGTCCATTAACCGTTTAGCAATCCGGCACCCTGAACATTCGTCGGGACAGCTTCCTCACAGAAGTCATGGACATCACCACACAATGAGAGGCGCCACCGCACCATGCTGAAAAGTCTTGTCACTCTGACTGCTGTATGCGCGCTCGCCGCGACGGCGCCCCTCGCCCTGGCCGAACCCGGTGATGATCCGGCGCCCGTGCAGCCGGTGGCCGATGCACCACCTCCCCCGCCCGTCGACGATGGCTTCATGCAGTCGGCAGAGCCGGGCACCCTATCCACCCCAGACGGCTGGATCCTGGCCGTCGCCGCCAAGGATGAAACCATCCTGCCAGTAGCGCCCCTCACGACGGCGCTGTCCTCCCGCGAGTACCTGGTGGGCGGCACCTTCATCGGTGGCGTCAAGGGCTCCGGCAAGACCAAGCTGGCCGGTGGAACGTTGGAGGCCGGCTACCAGATCGGCTGCGGTATCACCGGTGGCCCGGTGGAGCTGATGGGTGGCGTCAGCCTCCAGCCCTCTATCAGCATGGCGGGTGTCCCCTCGGCCAGCGCCGGTGTCGTCGGCCAGATCAAGGTCGGCCTGAGGCCCGGCACGGTGACCATCGTTCCGGTGAACAAGAAGTCCTTCGAGGGCACTACCTCACGCACCACCATTACAGGCTTCCGCATCAAGATCGACGGCTGCGTCGGACAGTCCTTCATCCGGTCGTACGCAACCTTCACCAGCTCAACCGAAAACACCGATGACGTGGTCACCTACATGGGTGTCACCAAGGCCGTCTGACGTTGATGACCGAAACTCACTCAGCCGTCCCACCACAAAAGACCACGAGAGGCCCCATTCCCATGCTCAAGAGTCTCGTCACCCTGACTGCCGTGTGCGCGCTCGCGGCGTCGGCGCCGTTCGCCCTGGCGGACCCGTCCGATGACCCACCACCCGTGCAGCCCGTCGCCGACGCCCCGCCGCCGCCCGCCGACGGCCCCCCGCCGGACAACGGCGTCGTCGGCTCCGAAGATCCGGGCATCGTCAAGACCCCTGACGGCTGGACCCTGACGGTCGGCGCCAAGGATGAGACCCAGCTGCCTATTCCACCGCTGACTACCGCCACCTCGTCGCGCGAATACCTCGCCGGTGGCACGTTCACCGGCTCGGCCAAGGGCGGCGGCAGCACCAAGCTGTCCGGCGGCACGCTGGAAGCCGGCTACCAGATCGGCTGCGGCATCAGCCTGAACACCGTCAAGCTGAATGGCTCCATCGGTCTGAACGTCGGTTTGACCACCGGCGGCATCGGCAGCCTCGGCCTGCCCATTCAGGGCCAGATCGAGGTGCACCCCCAGCCCGGTGAGGTCATCAACGTTTCGGTCGACAAGAAGAAGTACAAGGGCAGCGAAGTGCGCATCACCCTCAAGGACGTGCACATCAAGATCGACGGTTGCATCGGCCAGTCGTTCCTGCGTTCGTACGCCGTGCTGACCAGCTCGTCAAAGGACAACGACGATATCGTCGCCTACTACGGCGTCACGAAGACCGTCTAGTTCAGACCGTCCGATCAAGTCCAGCGCAGAGGAGACGCAGCCATGAAAGACCCCGATCGTCCGTCCATCGTGAAGATCGGGGTGGCTGCGGCTCTTGCCGCCAGTGCGCTGTTCTCCTCCGCGGCAACCGCCGGAGCCGATCCCGGGGAACCCGACCCGGCTCCGGCGCCCGCCCCTGCGGCGCCTCCCGGCCCTCCGGAGCCGCCACCGCCGTCGCAGATCGGCAATCCGCTCGCCCTGTCCGGCACCGAGCAGGGCCCCGGTGGCATACCCACCAATCTGGCGATCGTGGGTAATCCCAATCTGATCGGCCAGAATCCGGCACCGGCAGCACCCGCGGCACCGGGTGTCGAGACTCCCGTCGTCACCCCGAACACGAGGGCGCTGAACAACGAGTACCTGTTGCCACAGAACCTCAAACCCGCAGAGCCCGGCAAGGGCGAGATCTACGGGGTGAACCCCGGCGAAGAGAAGGCCGATATCTCCGGCGGTGACTATCTGGGCAGGCTCGTTCGGGGCGTTCAGGACGGTCAGTGGCGAGGCGGCATCGTGGGCCGCGGAACCAAGGAATCGCTCAACCAGCCGCTACCCGGTACCGCCCCGCCTCCCGGAACACGCATTCCCGGTTTGGGTGACGACTCGCAAGGCCCCGCGCCCGAGCAGTGGCACTGGACCCCGCCCGAGGCGCCCGAAGGCGCTGCTCCCGCGCCGGGGGCACCGCCGGCACCTGCCGCCGCGCCAGCACCTGCCGCGCCTGCGCCTCCCGCGTAACTATCGCCGAAGTGCCTTGCGCGCCAGATAGTTTCCAAAGAACTGCGCCGCCTGGACCAGCGCGATGATGATGACGGTCGATACGATTGTCACCTGCCAGTTGAAACGCTGATATCCCTGCACGATCGCGAAATCGCCCAAACCGCCACCTCCCACCAAACCTGCCATCGCGGACATGTCCACAATCCCGATGAGCACAAAGGTGTAGCCGAGTATCAACGGCCCGAGCGCTTCCGGCACCAGCAGCGTCAGGATGATCCGCAACGGCCCGGCACCGACTGCGCGCGCCGCCTCGATGACCCCGGGGTCGATGGTCACCAGGTTCTGTTCGACGATGCGCGCAATCGCGAAAGACGCCGCGACGATCATCACGAACACCACCGCCGTGGTGCCGATGGTCGTCCCCACCACCCCAAGTGTGATCGGTCCGAGTGCGGCGATCAGCACCACGAACGGTATGGGCCGGACGATGTTCACCACTACGTTGAGCAGCGTATGCAGCACCCGGTTCTGCAACAGCCCACCGGATCTGGTGGTGTACAGCAGCACTCCCAGGCCCAGACCGATGACACCGCCCACCACGAGGGTGATCGACACCATGTACAGGGTGTCGCCAAAGGCTTCGAACAATTGTGGGCGCAACCGCTCCCAATTCGTCGTCATCGCCTCACCTGCTGGATGGTCGTCACTGCGGATAGGTCCGAAATAATCTGTGCCACTTGACTATCAGGCCCCTCAAGCTCGAGTGTGAGATTGCCGAAGGAGCGCGACTGAAGAGTGGTGATGCCTCCGTAGACCACCTCGAAACGCACCCCGAGCTCGGTGGCACGCGCCAGCGCCGGTCCTATCTGGACACCCTCGCTGATCTCCACTGAGACGATGCTTCCCTTGTGCCGCTGAGCTATTCGGGTGACATCCGCGGCGCTCGGCGTGTTCTGCAGAACCGTGCCGACGAAGCGTTTACCCGCCTCACTCTGCGGAGTCGAGAAGACGTCGAAAACGGTGCCGGACTCGACGACCCTGCCATCGGCGAGAACCGCGACACGATCGGCCACCGTACGCACCACGTCCATCTCATGGGTGATCACCACGATGGTGACCCCGAACTCGTCGTTCACCGTGCGCAGCAGTTGCAGCACATCGCCGGTGGTCTCGGGATCCAAAGCGCTGGTGGCCTCGTCGGCCAACAGGATCGACGGCGATGTCGCGAGTGCGCGCGCAATCCCGACACGTTGTTTCTGCCCACCGGAAAGCTGATCCGGATAGCTCTTGGCCTTCTCACCCAAGCCGACGAACTCCAGCAGCTCGGCGACCCGCGCGGTGCGCTTCTCGGCCGTCCACCCGGCCACCCGCAGCGGGTAGGCGATGTTTCCCGCCACGGTCCGGGACCGAAAGAGATTGAACTGCTGAAAGATCATGCCCACATCGGTGCGCAGACTGCGCAATTCGCGCTCTCCGAGGGCACTGACCTCGGCTCCGTCCACCACGACCCGACCAGAGCTGGGTCGCTCCAGTCCGTTGATGAGACGCACCAGGGTGCTCTTCCCCGCCCCCGAGTAACCGATCATGGCGAACACGTCGCCCGCGTCGATGTCCAGCGACACGTCATCGACGGCGGTGACGGTCTTCTTGCCCACCCGAAACGTCTTGCTGACGTTCTCGAACCGGATGAGCGGCGCCGCTCCCGTCATTTCTCGGCGCGGATCTGCTGCTCGATCCTCGCCAGAATCGACGCGCAGTCCTGGCCACTCTTTGTCACGGTCAGTTGAGTTCCCTTGCTCTCCTTGGCGTATGCCTCGGTGACGGCCGGGGAATGGAAGACATCGACGAGTTTCTGATAGGTCGGATTGTCCTTCTCCTCATCGCGCGCAACGATGACGTTGATGTACGGCTCGGCGCCCGGACTGGCCGGGTCATCGGCGTAGAGCGCGCTCTTGGGGTCGATATTCGACTGCGCCAGATAGGTGTTGTTGATGACGGCGCCATCGGTCGACTTGAGAGACAGCGCGGTCTGCGCCGCGTCCACCAGCGTCACGGTGACCCTGGAGGCACCCTTGTCGATATCGGCCACACTCGGTGTCGTACGGCCGCTCTTGAGCGCGATGAGCCCGGCCGCCTTCAACACGAACAGCGCGCGCGCCTGGTTGGGCGGGTCGTTGGGAATCGCGATCTGTCCGCCTTGTGGAATGTCCGCAATCAGCTTGTGCTTCTGCGAATAGAGTCCGAGCGGCACGATATAGGTGGCACCGACCGGCGCAAGATTCGCGTTATCGGCAACGTTGTATTCACCCAGGAAACGAAGGTGCTGGAATAGATTCACATCGATCTGTTTTTGGGTGAGTGCCACATTGGGCTGGCTGTAGTCGGTGAAGTTGGTGGTGACGAGTTTGATTCCCGCCTTCCCCGCTTCCTCGACAAAGACGTCCCACGAGTCTTTACCCGCCTCTGTGGTACCGATACGCACGATGTTTCCCCCACGATCGTCGCTCGCGGAGCACCCTACAGTCCCCATGGCTATCGCGACGGCTGCGAGAGCAATGGCAATGCGCTTCATGTCTACCTTCCAAAATTCAGTGTGATCACAATGGTTGACATTGTGGAATTTCTGAAGGCTCAGCAAATTTAATAATGGCCCCAGAACGGCGCCACAGTACCAGAATAGAAAACGCAATGCGCCCTGTACGAACGCGAAATGAGCCGGCGAAGCCTAGGCCGCGGCGGGCACCGGGTCGACCGGCGGCGGGGTGGGCATGGCAGGCAGCGGTGGACCGCCGTTACCCGGCCCGGCAGCCGGGATCTGCGCCACCAACTGCGACTGCATCTGTGCGGATATCGCCGACCAGGACATGGCCGCGGGCTTTCCACCCCACCGCAGCGAGTAGATGCCGACCAGCAATGCCTGGCCGGGCTGGGTGATGGTGTACACCGGACCACCCGAATCACCGTGTTGCCCACCGACATCCGTCATGGTGAACCAGCCGTTGTTGATCGCATCGACCTTGCCGCACGTCTCGCCCGACACCGAGCCCATCAGACACACCGGGAGCCCGGGTTCGGGGCCCGCGTTCTGGGTCATGCGCAGCGCAACCCCGTTGGGCAGGTTGCTGCTCAGCTCGACCCCGGGCGCGAACGTGATGCCCTCATAGTCCGAGACGACGTCGCCGGGGCCGATCGCTCCGCCTGTTGGCAGGTTCCGGCTCATCAGCAGCACCTCGCCGACACGGTTCCCTCCCAGATCGGTGACCGCTCCGGTGGCGTTGCAATGTCCCGCCGTCAGACCGATTCGCGATATCGGATCGACGTAGCCGAGCGTGCAACGGCTATCCCCCTGGACAATCGACATGCCCGGGAAAGCGACAATCTTGGGCGGAGTTTCCGAGGCTGGATCGGCGAATGAAAGCGCAGGTGAAGCAACGAGAATGCCGGCGGCAGCGGCGACCGTGGACATGCCACATGCCAGTGCTCTGCTCACGTTTTTCACCACAACCAGCCCTCGGTTGACAATCCCGCCCTGCAAATGAGCATGGCGTCGGATTGCTGGGGTGTCAATTTCATCGCCAGCAACGTCGTTGTGTCGCGAGCCTCCCAGTGGTCGCGGTCAGCCTCTACGATCGGTCCCATGCGCAACCGCATCCGACTCGCCCTTATCCCCGTAGCCGTCGCCGCCATCGCCCTGGCCGGCTGCTCCAAGACCGAGAAGGCCGACCCCAGCCTGCCCGAGGCCGCCACGCTGCTCAGCGAATCGGCGGCCACCACCAAGACCCAGACCAGCACGCACATCGTGCTCAAGGTCACCGGCGACAAGCCGACCCTCAAGCTGTCGGACCTGACCGGTGATCTGACCACCACACCCGCCGTGGCCGCCAAGGGCACCGCCAAGACCGGGGGGCTGGAACTGCCGTTCATCGTGGTCGACGGCGAGCTGTTCGCGCAGCTCGGCAGCGCGTACTCCAGCATGGGACCGGTCAAGGACATCTACGACATCGGGCTGATCCTGGATCCCAACAAGGGGCTGGCCAACCTGCTGTCGAACATCACCGATGCCAAGTCCCAAAAGGTCGAGACCGTCGACGGTGTCGATTCGGTTCTCGTGACCGGAACGATGAACAAGGACGCCCTGAACACCTTCACCGGCGGCACCACGCTCACCGCCGACATTCCGGCCAAGGCGTGGATCCAGAAGGACGACAAGCACCTGCTGACCAAGATCAGCGTCGACACCTCGCCGGGTAACACCATCGAGATGTCGTTGTCCGACTGGGGCAAGCCGGTCACGGTCGACAAGCCCGCCCTGTGACGCACACAGCGACGGAGGAGCCCGGTACCTCCCTACCTCTGCGGCATCGCAGCATCGCCATCGGCGCCGGAAGCCTGGCGGTGCTCCTGGGCGCCCTGGACACCTACGTCGTAGTCAGTGTCTTCACCGACATCATGACTACCGTCGGCATCGCGCTGAACAACATCCAGCAGGTCACTCCGATCGTCACGGGTTACCTACTCGGATATATCGCCGCGATGCCGCTGCTGGGACAGGCCTCCGACCGATTCGGCCGTCGTCTCATCCTGCAGCTGGCGCTGGCGGGCTTCGCGATCGGTTCGATCGTCACGGCGCTGTCTACCGACCTGACGATGCTGGTCACGGGCCGCATCATTCAGGGTGTGGCCAGTGGCGCGCTGCTTCCAGTCACGCTGGCTCTGGGCGCCGATCTGTGGGCGCAACGCAATCGCGCGACCGTTCTCGGCGGTATCGGTGCCGCCCAGGAACTGGGCAGCGTGCTCGGCCCCCTGTACGGCGTGCTGTGCGTATGGCTGTTCGGCCACTGGACCGCCATCTTCTGGGTCAACGTGCCGTTGGCGATCATCGCCATCGTGTTAGTCCAGTTCAGCGTGCCCGCGCACCAGCACGACCCGAATCGGCCGAAGGTGGACGTCGTCGGGGGCGCACTGCTGGCCGCCGCATTGGCGCTGCTGGTGGTGGGCTTGTACAGCCCCGATCCGAAAGTCTCGGCACTACCCGAGTGGGCCCTGCCGGTTCTGATCGGATCTGGGGTCGCATTCCTGGCGTTCATCCTCTGGGAATCGCGGGCCAAAACCCGGCTGATCAAGCCAGAAGGCGTGCGGTTCGGCCCGTTCTTCGCGGCGTTGGCCGCGTCCCTGGCCGCCGGTGCGGCGTTGATGGTGACACTGGTCAACATCGAGCTGCTCGGGCAGGGAGTGCTGCAGATGAACAAGGCCGACGCGGTCTTCCTGTTGTCCCGCTTCCTTGTCGCACTGCCGATCGGGGCGGTGATCGGCGGCTGGCTCGCGACCCGATTCGGCGATCGGATCATCGCCGTCATCGGCCTGCTCATCGCCGCGTTCGGGTACTACCTGATCTCCGGTTGGCCGGTAGATGTGTTGGATGCCGTGCACAACTTCGGGCTCTTCACGCTGCCCCGGCTCGACACCGACCTGGTGGTCGCCGGTGTGGGTCTGGGCCTGGTGATCGGACCGCTGTCATCCGCGGCTCTCCGCGTTGTGCCCGCCGCTCAGCACGGCATCGCCTCGGCACTCGTGGTGGTGGCTCGAATGACGGGCATGCTCATCGGCATGGCTGCCCTCGGCGGTTGGGGTATTCACCGCTTCTACCAGAACTTCGATGCGCTGGCCGCCAAGGAACCCAAGCCGACCGGAAAGCCGAATTTCATGGAGCTACAAATGCGGCTCCTGAACCGCAGCATCACCGCCTACAGCGAGATGTACAGCGAGATGTTCGCGATCACGGCAATCGTCTGTGTGATCGGCGCGGTGATCGCGCTCTTCATCGGTTCACACCGCAAGGCGGGGAACGAGGCTCAGTAGCACGTCGGGTCCCATGCGTTCGATCTGGTCGTACTCCCAGTGCAGCGCGCGTGACAGGGTGGTGACGCCCACGTCCTCCACGGCAGGGACGTTGCCACCCAACAGCATTGGGGCGAGGTAGGCCAGGATTCGGTCCACCAGGCCGGCTCGCAGGAAGGCCCCGGCCAACGTCGGTCCACCCTCCAGGAAGATGTCGGTTCGGTCCGCCAGCGCCGCAAGCACCTCGGCCGGGTCGTGGGTGCGGATCACCATGGTGTGCGAGTCGTCGTTCAATACCTTTGCATCCGAGGAGACCTCGCGCATGCCGATGACGACGCGCAGCGGCTGGTAGGGAAACAGTACGTTCTCGGGCGTGCGCGCGGTGAGCTGCGGATCGTCGGCGAACACGGTGCCAGTACCCACGAGAACGGCATCGGCGAACGCGCGGCGCCGGTGCACGTCGGCTCGCGATTGCTCACTGGTGATCCACTGACTGGTGCCGTCATTGGCGGCGCTGCGCCCGTCGACACTGGCGCCGTACTTCCAGGTGACGTGGGGACGACCGGTACGTTGTTTGTACAACCATTCGCGCAGCGTTCCTGCCGAGACCAGCTCAGTGCCCACACCATCGATGACGTCGATACCCAGCGCACGCAAGCGCTCCGCTCCCCCGGCCGCCTGTGGATTTGGATCGGCGACGGCGTAGACAACACGTGAAATACCCGCAGTTGCAAGCGCATCCACGCAGGGGCCGGTTCTTCCCTGGTGATTGCACGGCTCCAGGGTCACGACAGCGGTGCCGCCTGCCGCGGCATCACCGGCCTGGCGCAGCGCCACCACCTCAGCGTGTTCCTGTCCGGGCGGACGGGTGCCACCAACCCCGGCAACCACTCCCGCCGCATCCAGGATCACCGCACCCACGGGCGGGTTGGGATAGGTACTGCCCTTGACTTCCTCGGCGGCCCGGATCGCCAGATCCATGGCGGCATCGAGGCCAATCGGGTTGGTCATATCAGCGGGCCAAATGTGCTGCCGCCCTGGCAGCTTGCTCACGCAAAGCCCGCACCGCCGCTTGGGGGTCTTGCGCCCCGTACACGGCCGAACCAGCCACGAAACAGTCGACACCGGCCTCAGCTGCCAGCTCGATGGTGTCGGCATTGATGCCGCCGTCGATCTCCACGAGCACCGTCAGTTCACCGGAATCGACGAGCTTACGCACCGTGCGCACCTTGTCGAGCACGCCCGCGATAAAGGATTGCCCGCCGAATCCCGGCTCCACCGACATCACCAGCAGCGTGTCAAAGTCCTTGAGCACCTCCAGATATGGATCCAGAGGCGTGCCCGGCTTGATGCTGAGTCCAGCCTTGGCACCCGCGGCCCGAATGTCACGGGCGACGGCGACGGGATTGTCTGTGGCCTCGGCATGGAAGGTCACATTGTGCGCCCCCGCCTCGGCGTATCCGGGCGCCCACCGGTCAGGATTGTCGATCATCAGATGGCAGTCGATTGGGATATCGGTTGCGGCCAGCAGGCTGTCGACGACGGGGAGACCCAGTGTCAGATTGGGTACAAAGTGCCCATCCATGACGTCCACATGCAGCCAGTCGGCTCCTTCCACTGCCGCCATCTCATCGGCGAGACGTGCGAAATCGGCGGACAGGATCGACGGGGCGATCATGGGAGCGCGGTGAGACATGCCGTTCAGCTTATGTGCCGGATCATGCGTGTTTACGCAGGAGGGCGGTGAACATGGCATCGGTGCCGTGCCGGTGCGGCCACAACTGCACCGCATCGGTATCGCCGAGCCTGTCCACACCGGGGAACACCGCGCGGGCGTCCTCGGCTGTCACCGGATGACGGCGCACTGCATCGGAGACCACACCCACCGTTTCGGCCAGGTGCGGCGAACAGGTGCTGTACACGACGATGCCGCCCGGCCGGGTCAATTCGATGGCGCTGGAAAGCAATTCGCGTTGCAACTTGACCAGCGCCGGAATATCGCCCGGTTGACGGCGCCAGCGGGCCTCCGGGCGGCGGCGCAATGCGCCCAGCCCCGTGCACGGGGCATCGACTAGCACGCGGTCGAAGGACCCGGGCACCAAGCCGCTTTCGCGCCCGTCCGTCGTGAGCACCGTCACCGGCAGGGACTTCGTGGCTGCGGCCACCAGTTCTGCGCGATGGGCAGCGACCTCGATCGCCGTGACGTGCGCTCCACGCTCGGCCGCCAGTGCGCCAAGGAGCGCGGTCTTGCCGCCGGGCCCTGCGCACAGGTCAAGCCATTGCTCGTCGGTTCCATCCAGCGAAGCCAAGGCGGTCGCGCGCGCGACCAGCTGGCTGCCTTCGTCCTGTACCTGCGCTAGGCCGTCGCGGACTGAGTCCACCCGACCCGGATTTCCACCGGGCAGGTACACCGCATAGGGCGAGTACCGGCCGACGGTGCCGCCCACCTCGTCGGCCAGCGTGACCGCATCGATGTGGCCAGGACGCGCGGCGAGGTGCACCACGGGACGCTCGTCATCGCTGGCGAGCACATCGGCAAGCTCACCTGCCGCGGGGCCAAGTGCATCGGAGAATGCCTGAGCGATCCATCGTGGGTGGGCAGTCGCGAAGGCGAGTCGGCCTATCCTGTCGGATTCTGGCGGGGCCAGCTCATCGACCCATTCCTGCTCACTGCGGCGCGAGATCGTCCGCAGCACCGCATTCACGAAACCGGCTCTGCCCTGGTCGAATTCGACGGCCACGGCATCTACCGTGGTGGACAGTGCAGCGTGTGGTTCCACACGGGTGCGCAGTAGTTGGTAGGCCCCCAGTCGCAAGGGATCACGCAACCCCTCGTCAACCTGGTCGATAGTGCGCCCCGCGGCCGACGCGATGACCGCATCGAGAAGACCACGAGCCCTTGACGTTCCATAGGTGAGTTCGGTAGCGAAAGCGGCGTCGCGCCCGGTAATACCGCGTTCACGCAGCAGTGCGGGCAGGGCCAGATTGGCATACGCATCCTGGCGCGATACCGCGCGCAGTACGTCGAGCGCGGCCTGACGTGCCGGGTCGAGCTTGTGGCGTGCACGCTCCTTCGGGCGCGCATCCTGGTTGGGCCGTCGGCGTGGTGGTCGGGTAGTCACAGTGCGCGCACCTCCGCGTCCAGCCGGGCGCCGCGCGCCCAATCGACAGCGTTCATCAGCTTCTTACCTTGGGGTTGTACCTCGTCGAGCGCGATCGGTGTGGTGCCGGTGCCCACCAGCACGTCACGCTTGCGGACCGCGAAGGCTCCGGGTGGTAGTTCCTCGGCGGGCACATCCACATCTGTTCTCACCGGTCCAACCTTGATACGAATGTCCCCGATAGTGGTCCAGGCACCGGGTTCGGGTGTCATGGCGCGGATATGGCGATCTATCGCGTGGGCAGGCAGCTCCCATCGGATACGTGCCTGTTCCACCGTGATCTTCGGTGCGACGCTCACTCCGTCGGCCGGCTGCGGCACGGCCACCAGTGCCCCGTCTTCGATCCCGTCCATTGTCGATTCAAGAAGCCCCGCACCGGATTCGGCAAGCCGCCCCAGCAGCGCACCGGCGGTGTCACGTGCGGTGATCCGTTCGGTGACCACGCCATAGACGGGCCCGCTGTCCAGCGCAGGCTCGATGAGAAATGTCGTGGCACCTGTTATCTGGTCCCCGGCCGCGATGGATGCCTGCACGGGTGCGGCACCGCGCCATGCGGGCAACAGCGAGAAATGCAAGTTCACCCAGCCGTGAGTGGGCACGGCGAGCAGTTCTGGTTTCAGCAGGGCGCCGTAGGCGACCACCGCGCAGCAGTCCGGAGCGAGTTCGGTGAGCTCACTGACGAATTCCGCGTCGTTGGGCCGCGCCGGTGTGAGCACAGGCAGCCCATGCTCGCGGGCCAGCTCGGCCACCGGCGACGCCGCCGCGGCCCGCCCCCTGCCCGCGCGGGCGTCGGGCCGCGTCAGTACCGCGACCACCTCGTGACGGGAGGCCAGCAGCCTTCGCAGAGACGGCAACGCCGGGGCCGGAGTACCGGCGAACACTATGCGCACCGAGCCAGTCTAGGAAGGATGCACCGTCCACATCGAATCCCAGGCGCGTCGGCCACCCCCAGAACCGTGCACATGGTTCGCCGAGCAGAGCGACACTAAGTCTGGATACATCCGATACCATGATTTCGATGGCTACCAGAGGACGAGGCCGGCCGAGTGGCGCTCCGTATGATCGCAAACTGCGAGCAGAAGAACTACTTGACGCCGCGGAGCGCGCGATTCGTAACACGGGAGGCACCGTCTCCATCGCCGAGGTTGCCCGGGAGGCCGGATTCGCCCGGTCCGCCTGCTATGCAATCTTTCCCACCAAGGCGGACATGCTGCGGGCGTTGAGTCGCCGGCACGCCGATCGGCTGATCTCCGGTTCGTGGCGAGACAGCATGGTCGGCGATATACGCGACCAGACCCGGGCATTTGCCGACATCGTCATCGACTGGATCACCGCGGAACCGGAGCTGTACATCGCGCTCGATCGTGACCTCACCGCGCAGGAGCGACTCGATCACGGAGTGTTCGACCTCATCGCGCAGGTCACCGAGGAACATTTGCAGGCCGAGTTCCCCGGCGATCACATGCGACAGCTGGCGCCGATCTGGTCGCGGCTCGCGGTGGGCGGTGTGCTCATGACGATCAACTGGTGGAGCGCCTCGCGGACTCTTAGTCGGGACGATCTCATCGGCTATATCGTCGAGACCTTCGCCCAGGGCATCAGCGCCGGCCCCGCGCTCGTCGCCGCTAACACCTGAGGTTCGCCCGATTAGCCCACATGCAGCGGGTCGATCTGCACTCTGACAGGTTCCGCGTCGCGCCGGGCGCTCAGCGTTGCCACTCCACGGCGCAAAGCCGCGGCCATCTCCAACCCGGCTGCGCGCGGCACGCGTACGAGCATGCGCACCACTTCGACACCATCGGATATCCCGGCCGGCCGGCGCGCTCCCACCGGAAGATCGACCGGCCCCAACAGTTCGGCGCCGTCGGGCAGTTCCGCGGTGTCAACCAGGGCAGCCACCGCTGCGGCGGGCCCATCGATGGCCGCGATGTGCGCCTGCGGCGGTAGTCCAACCTCTGCGCGCGCGGCCAATTCGCCGGCGGCATGCCCCACCGGGTCCCACCGGATGAGTGCCTGCACCGTGGGCAGTGTGGAGTCCGCGACCACGACCACGGCGCCACCTTCTTCGTGTCCGCGCACCAACGCCGCGGCTGCCATCCACTTCCGCAACGTGTCCTCCGCGGCGCGTAGGTCCTGGCGCCCCAGCAGGGCCCATGCGTCCAAGAGCAACGCCGCGCCATAACCGTTGGGCGTCATGGGCTCTGCCCCCGGCGTGCACACCACCAGGCTCGGCGGTCCGGTGACCGTGGTGTGTACCTCGCCACCACCGGAGGTCACCACCGGGAACCCCGGCAGCGCCCTGCCCAGTTCCTCGGCCGTTCTGCGGGCACCCACCACCACGGCCCGAACCGCGCTGGAGCCGCAGCGGACGCAATGCAGGTCAGCATCGACGCGTCCGCACCATCGGCAGCTGGGGCTGACATTGTTGGAGGGCCCGCCTGGCCCTTCCAAAGCCAGTGGGCCGGTGCAGTGACGACACCGCGCGACAGTGCGGCACCGTGTGCAGGCCAACGCCGGAACGTAGCCACGTCGGGGCACCTGCACGAGCACCGAGTGCCCGCGCTTCAACGCATCGCGCGCGGCCGTCAGCGCCACCATGGGAAGCCGCGCCGAACGGGCCGCCGGATCGCGTTCCTGCGCGTACCCGCTGTCGTCGAGAGCACTGATCCGCGCGCAGGCCCTGCGCACCACAGGACGGGCCGCCACCAGGTCGTGTGCCCAGCGGCTCTCCACCAGTGCCTGCGATTCAGCGGTGCGCGCGTACCCACCGATCACCGCCGCGCATCGCAGCTGATGTGCGCGCAGCATGGCCACCTCGCGGGCGTGCGGATAGGGCGAACGGGGTTCGGCGAGATTGTCGTCGCCGTCGTCCCACACCATCACCAGACCCAAATTGGCCACCGGGGCGAACACCGCGGCTCTGGTACCGATAACCACGGTCGCATCTCCACGCAGTACCGCCAGCCAGCGCCGATACCGCTCCGCAGGTCCGAGTTCCGCCGAAAGCGCGATAACACGCGGTGCGCCAATATGTTTCACACACTCGGCGGACAACGCATCGATATCGCGCTGATCCGGGACGACTGCCAGCACTCCCCTGCCGGTGCCGGATGCGGCCACCGCCGCCTCGGCGAGGCGAGTACACCAGGCCTCACCGGGCAGCGCCTGCCACACCGCGCGTGCGGCGCGGCCCTGCGACAGTGCCTCGAGAAAACGCTCGCCACGCTGGTAACGAGCCCAGCCCGAGCCGTCGACCGCTGGGGGCTCGAAGTCATCGGCGGCCGCCGGGCGAGTTTCCTTCTCGGCCCGCGCATGGCGTGGCGGCAGGGCGAGTCGCAACACGTCGGCGCGGGTTCCCGCATATCGGGCCGCCACCGCGTCAACGAGCCTGCGCACATCCGGCGTCAGCACCCGCGTCGGTGATACGACGCGGTCCAGCCACCCGAGCTTGCCCGCGTGATCGCTTTCGGAACGGCGTTCCAGCAGGATCGCGTCGACCAGCCGGCCATGGAACCGCACCCGCACCCGCACTCCGGGCTGGGCGTCGTCGGATTGCTCCGCGGACACCAAATAGTCGAACTCACGATCGAGATGCGGCACGGTGAGCAGCGGCAGGACCCGAGCAACCGGCTCGTGCTCGGCCACCACCCGCGTCGCAGTCACCTGGTGGTTCTAGCAGACGCCCCCGACTCGCAGGTCAGCACCCGTTACAGTGACGGCATGACCGCCACCGAAACCGGCATCGACCCGATCATCCTCAAGATCCTGGAAGCTGTTCCGATTCAGCTCGTTTCGCCGGACGGGCCGCAGGCTTCCCGGGACGCGTATCGCGCGATCGCCACGGCGCGCCCGCCGTGGATCGAGGTGGCCAAGGTAGAGGACCGCACCATCCCGGGCCCCGCGGGTGAGATACCGGTACGTATCTACTCTCCGTCCGCGGACGGAGTGCACCCGGTGTTTGTGCTGATCCATGGGGGTGGCTGGGTGATCGGCGACCTCGATACCCACGACGCGGTCGGCCGCGCCGCGGCCGTGCAGGCCGACGCCGTGGTGGTGTCGGTGGACTATCGACTGGCACCGGAGCATCCCTACCCGGCGGCGGTCGAAGACTGCTGGGCCGCGCTGCAATGGGTGCACCAACACGCCGCAGAGATCGGCGGGGATCCGGATCGTCTTGCTGTGGGCGGCGATTCCGCCGGTGGAAACCTGTCCGCGGTGCTGGCTCAGCTGGCCCGCGATAACGGCATTCCGCTGGCCTTCCAGGTGCTGTGGTACCCGGCCACCACCTTCGACGTGACGCTGCCGTCGATGATCGAGAATGCCGAGGCACCCGTCCTGGACACGAAGGCGGTCGCGGGATTGAGCAAGTGGTATCTCGGGGACACCAATCCGGCCACCGCGGGTCCGACGTTGGTCCCGGCACGCGCAGAGAGCTTCGAGGGGTTGGCCCCGGCATTCATCGGGACCGCGCAGTTCGATCCCCTGCGCGATGACGGCGCCACGTACGCCGAGCTGCTCAGCGGGGCCGGCGTGCCGGTGGAGCTACACAACGCCCCCACCCTGATCCACGGCTACCTGGGCTACGCCGATATCGTGCCCGCCGCTACCGAAGAGCGCGACCGTTCACTGGCCGCCCTCAGGAGGGCGTTGCACGGCTAGCCGGCCCGCTCCCCGGCTCAACGCATACATCAGCGCGCCCCCCAACAGCGCTCCGGCCGGCCACGAAAGTGCCGTCAGGCTCTGTGCCGAGGGAGCGAGTGCGATGGCGACCGCCACCGCACCGGAAACACTCAGTGCGATCAGCGCCGCGGGATTGAACCCGCGGGTGTAGTAGTAGGCGCCCTCGGTGGACTCGGAGTACAGGTCGGCGGTGTTCGTACGCTGGCGACGCAGCAGGTAGTAGTCCACCACGAGAATTCCGAACACCGGACCCATGAGCGCGCCGACCCCGCCGAGGAAGTACACGATGGCGGCCTCGTTCCCCCAGATCTTCCAGGGAAGCGCCACGACCGACAGGACCGCGGTGATGATGCCCCCGGTACGAAACGAAATGTATTTCGGTGCGACATTGGAGATGTCGTAGGACGGGGACACGAAGTTGAGCACCACGTTGATGCCGACGGTGGCGATGGCGAAGAGAATCGCCGCGACCACCACGATGGCATCGGAGTCGATATCGGCGACCAACTCCACGGGGTCAGTCATCGCACTGCCGTACTTCTTCAGCGCGGCAAGCGATATGACGATCGAGATCACCACGAAGGCGGTTTCGTTGAGCGGGATCCCCAGTGCGTTTCCCCGCAGGATCGCCCGCCTGCTCGGGGCAAAGCGTGCGAAGTCCGCGTAATTGACCAGGGGGCCTGCCATGAACGCGACCATCAGGAATGCGACGCCGGCGAAGGCCAGCACCGTGGGCCCCGGTGCCAGCGGCGGGCCCACGCGCGCACCGAAGTCGATGCTCCAGCCCACACTGGCAAGCATCCATATCGCCAGCGCGATCATCCCGATCCAGACGACCGGCCCCGCCACATCGGATGCCTTCCGAACGATCTCCATGCCGTAGTTGAGGATCAGCAGCTGCACGGTCCACAGCGTCAGGAACGCGGCCCATCCCAATACGTGTAAACCCAGGAACGTCGGCTCGGTCCAGGACCGTAGCCCGGGATCCAGCCGCAACAGCAGCACGATGACCGCCGTGGATGCCAGATAGGTCTGGATTCCGTACCAGAAGATGGCTACCAGTCCCCGTAGCAGTGCCGGCACGTTGGCGCCGAAGACTCCGAAGGTGGCGCGCGCGAAAACCGGGAAGGGCACCCCCAGTCGTTGGCCGGCGATCCCGATCAGGTTGCTTCCGCCCCAGAGCACCAGTACCCCGGTGAACAGCGCGAGCATGGTCTGCCAGCCTGTCAGCCCCAACGCGAGCATGCCCACGGCGAATCCATAGCTGCCAAGACTGTGCGCCGAGGTCATCCAGAGGCAGAAGATGTCCCAGGTGCGCCAGGTGGCCTGCCCGGCCGTCGTGGGCGCCAGGTCTTCGTTACTCAGCCTGCCGGGTGCCAATACCGGCGCGAGCTCTCCCTCTGTTGTGGTCATCAGCTCTTCGCCGTGATGTGTTGGGACAGAGCAGGAATAATCGTCTCTCCGTACACCCGCAGTGTCTCCTCCTTGTTGTCGTGCTGCAGATATCCGGCGAATTGGTCCACCCCCAGCGCCTTGAGCTCCAACAACTTTGCGATGTGATCCGCCGCGGTACCGAGCACGCAGAAGCGATCGACGATGTCATCGCTCACGAACTCCGCGTGAGTATTCCCGGCCCGGCCGTGCTGGTTGTAGTCGTATCCCTGGCGCCCGCTGATGTAGTCGGTAAGAGACTGTGGCACTTGACCGTTGGATCCATACCTGGCCACGATGTCGGCGACGTGATTGCCCACCATTCCGCCGAACCATCGGCATTGGTCGCGCATATGCATCCAGTCCGATCCCACATACATGGGTGCGGCCACGCAGATCCGCACGTCCGCCGGGTCACGTCCGGCCGCCGCGGCGGCATCACGCACCGCCCCGATCATCCACCGTGCGATATCGATATCGGCCAGCTGCAGGATGAACCCGTCGGCTACCTCACCGGTCAGGGCGAGCGCCTTGGGGCCGTATGCCGCGACCCAGACCTGAAGTTCAGATCCTCGACTCCACGGGAATTGCATGGTGGCACCGTGGTATTCGACGGGCCGCGAGTTTGCGAGCTCCCTGATGACGTGGATTGACTCGCGCAGTGTGGTCAACGTCGTGGGCGCGCCGCCAGTCACCCGCACCGCCGAATCGCCACGGCCGATTCCGCATATCGTACGGTTCCCATACAGGTCGTTCAGGGTGGCGTACAGCGACGCGGTGACGGTCCAGTCCCGCGTCGCCGGGTTGGTGACCATGGGGCCCACCACAATCCGCGTGGTTTCATGCAGGATCTGGCTGTAGAGCACGTAGGGCTCCTGCCACAACAGGTGCGAATCGAAGGTCCACAGATGGGTGAAGCCATGCGCCTCTGCGAGTTTCGCCAGCTGTACGGTCCGCGCCGCCGGTGGATCACATTGCAAGACAACCCCGAAGTCCATCGCAGGCCCTCTCTATCGACCGACCTCAGATGAGGTATTGACACAGGTCGCGGCGCACGAAAGCACCGTCCCCCTTACTGCCCAGATACTCGTCGCCGTCGACGATCACCTTCCCGCGGGAGAGCACTGTGTCGACGTGCCCGTCGATCTCATATCCCTCCCACGCCGAGTGGTCCATGTTCATGTGATGGGTCTTGCCCAACCCGATCGAGGTGTGTCCGCGAGGATCGTAGACAACGATGTCCGCGTCGGCACCCGGCGCGATCACTCCCTTGCGGCCATACAACCCGAACATTCGTGCCGGGGTCGTCGAGGTGATCTCGACCCACCGCTCCAGAGTGATCCGGCCATCTACGACGCCCTGGTACAGCAGGTCCATCCGGTGCTCAATCGAGCCAATCCCGTTGGGAATCTTCGAGAAGTCACCCAGGCCCATGTCCTTCTGCCCCTTCATGCAGAACGGACAATGGTCCGTGGAGACCATCTGGATGTCGTTGGTGCGCAGCGCGCGCCACATCTCGTCCTGGTGGTGTTCGCGCTTGGACCGCAGCGGGGTCGAACAAACCCACTTGGCTCCCTCAAACCCGGGCGCACCCAGGTTGTCCTCCAGAGACAGGTACAAATACTGCGGGCAGGTCTCCCCGTACACGTTTTGGCCGGCATCACGTGCGGCGGCCAACTGCGCGACGGCCTGCTTGGCCGAGACGTGTACGACGTATAGGGGCGCACCGGTCAGATTGGACAGCATGATGGCGCGGTGCGTGGCCTCCTCCTCCAGCTGCCAGGCCCGGGCGATGCCGTGGTAGTACGGATCCGTCTTGCCGGCCGCAAGTAATTGAGCCACCAAAACATCTATGGCGGGGCCATTCTCGGCATGCATCATGGTCATCAGCCCGGTGTCTGCGCCCACCTGCATAGCGCGCAATATCTGCGCGTCGTCACTGTAAAAGACCCCCGGATACGCCATGAACATCTTGTAGCTGGTGATGCCCTCGTCAGCCAACCGATGCAGCGCCGCCAACGAGGCATCGTTGACGTCGCCCACAATCTGATGAAAGGAATAGTCCACCGCACACTGACCCGCCGCCATCTCGTGCCAGGTTTGCAGCGAATCTTCAAGCCGCTCACCGTACTTCTGCACGGCGAAATCGATGATGGTGGTGGTGCCGCCCCAGGCCGCGGCACGCGTCCCGGTCTCGAAGTCGTCCGAGGCCGTGGTACCACCGAAGGGCATCGACATATGGGTGTGGGCATCGATGCCACCGGGAATCACGTACTTACCGGCGGCCTCGACCACGATGTCGACGGCGTTGGCCAGATCCACACCGAGCAGCGTGCTGCCGGGCAGTAGGACCGCCGCGATCTTCTCGCCATCAACCAGAACATCTGCGGCACCGCGACCTGTCGCGGTTACCACGGTGCCGCCCCTGATCAGGATCGTAGCCATCGCCGGCCTCCTACGGAGCGACGATCGGGTCGTAGGTGTCCGGTCTGCGATCCCGATAGAACTGCCAGTCCCCCCGCACTTCACGGACCACGGACAGGTCCAGATCCCGAATCACGACCTCTTCGGCACTCTCTGAAGCGATCTCACCGACATAGTTGCCGCGCGGGTCGACGAAGTAGGAACTGCCGTAGAACGTCACGGCCTGATCCCCGAATTCGCCGTTCTCGGTTCCTATCCGGTTGTTGGCACCGACGAAGTATTGGTTGGCCGCCGCCGCGGCGGGCTGTTCCAGTTCCCAAAGCCTGTTGGACAGTCCAGGTTTGGTGGCTGAAGGGTTGAAGACCAGCTCGGCTCCGGCCAGCCCGTAATTACGCCAGCCCTCCGGGAAATGTCGGTCGTAACAGATGTAGACACCGATCTTTCCCACCGCGGTGTCGAACACCGGGTACCCGAGATTTCCGGGCCGGAAGTAGAACTTCTCCCAAAAACGATCAAGGTGAGGAATGTGATGCTTACGGTATTTTCCCAGGTAGGTGCCGTCGGCGTCGATGACCGCAGCGGTGTTGTAGAGAACTCCCGGACGCTCCTCCTCGTACACCGGTAGCACCATGACCATGTGGTGTTCCCTGGCGAGCGCCGCGAACCGCTCAGTGACCGGACCGGGCACCGACTCGGCGTATTCGTAGTACTTCTTATCCTGCACGATCCCGAAGTAGGGGCCGTAGAAGAGCTCCTGGAAGCAGATCACCTGGGCGCCAGCGGACGCCGCCTCGGCGACAAAACGCTCATGCTTGGCCAGCATCGATTCCTTGTCGCCAGTCCAAGTCGCTTGCGTCAGTGCGGCTCTGATCACCGTCATTGACAGACTCTATGCGCACCTTGCCCGGCGCGCGCGCCAATCCGCACAACACCGGCACGCACCCCGGCGGTTGGCCGCTCGCGCCGGGCAAGGTGCACGCGTGGTAGAACACGTTACAGTTTTGCGGCACACATCCGGGCGATGCCGCCCGCTCACCGAGGGAATGGCCATGCACTGGTACACCGGCAACACCACGTACGACACCGTGCTGACGGCGGCCTTCTGTTTCGCGGCGTTCGTGATCATCGGAGGTCTTTTCGCCCAGAGCTCGTACGGGCGATTCTCCACGACGAAGCTCGGCCTCAATCTGAACCCGAAACTCGGCTGGTGGCTGATGGAGATTCCGGCGACCGCGGTGTTTCTCGTCTGCTATCTGACCGGACCTGCTCGTTTCGAGCCCACGTCAGTGGTTCTCGCCGGAATATGGCTGCTGCACTACGCCAACCGCGGCTGGTACTTCCCGCTCGCCATCCGCCAGGTACCCGGCAAGCGCAGTACGTTCAACGTCTCGGTGGTGGTCATGGGCATGCTCGTCACGTCGATGCACGGATACCTCAACGGAACCCTTTTCAGCCACGACTTCTTCGGGCAGTACAACCGTGCCTGGCTGCACGACCCGCGATTCCTACTCGGCCTGGCCGTCTATCTGTGCGGCTTCACGCTGCTACTCAGTTCGGAGTCGATCGTGCGAAACCTGCGCGACAAGAAGAACCCCGGCGGCGCCGAGTATCGCATCCCGTTCGGCGGCGGCTTCCGATTCGTCACCAGTCCGGCATATCTGGGCGAGCTGATCGCCTGGTCCGGCTTCGCCCTGCTCACCTGGGCTCTCCCCGGCGTCGTCATCCTGTTGATCACGGCCGGCAATCTGATCCCACGCGCATTGGCCACCCACCGCTGGTATCAGGAGAAGTTCACCGACTATCCGGCCGAGCGAAAAGCTCTGCTCCCCTACCTCCTATGAGTGCAGCGACGACAAAAAGCGCCGGGTGTGAACAATGTTCACGCCCGGCGCTTTTTGTGAAGAGGCTAGATGGCGGACTTGAGCGCATCGACCCGATCGGTGCGCTCCCACGGCAGGTCGATGTCGGTGCGGCCGAAGTGGCCGTATGCGGCAGTCTGCGCGTAGATCGGTCGCAGCAGATCCAGATCGCGGATGATCGCACCCGGACGCAGATCGAATACCTCGTTGATGGCCTTCTGGATCTTGGCCTGGTCGACCGTGTTGGTGCCGAAGGTGTCGACGAACAGGCCCACCGGGGCGGCCTTGCCGATGGCGTAGGCGACCTGCACCTCGACGCGATCCGCCAGCCCGGCAGCCACCACGTTCTTGGCGACCCAGCGCATGGCGTACGCAGCCGACCGGTCCACCTTTGACGGGTCCTTACCGGAGAACGCACCGCCGCCGTGGCGGGCCCAGCCGCCGTAGGTGTCGACGATGATCTTGCGGCCGGTCAGGCCGGCGTCACCCATCGGACCACCCAGCACGAACTTTCCGGTCGGGTTGACCAGCAGCCGGTAGTCGGAGATGTCCAGCGATTCCTGCTCAAGCTCGTCCAGAACCGTGTTGACGACCTTCTCGCGGATATCCGGAGTGAGCAGGTTTTCCAGGTCGATGTCCGCAGCATGCTGCGTCGAGAGCACAACGGTATCCAGCCGCACGGCCTTGTGGCCGTCGTACTCGATGGTGACCTGGGTCTTGCCGTCGGGGCGCAGGTACGGCAGCAGGCCGTCCTTGCGGACTTCGGTCAGACGCCGCGCGAGGCGGTGCGCCAGCGCGATGGGCAACGGCATGAGCTCGGGAGTGTCGTTGATGGCATACCCGAACATCAGACCCTGGTCTCCGGCGCCCTGGGCGTCGAGGGGATCAGCGGCACCCTCCACACGGGCCTCGTGAGCGGTGTCGACGCCCTGCGCGATATCGGGAGACTGAGCACCGATGGCGATGTTCACACCGCAGGAGTGCCCGTCGAAGCCCTTGGACGACGAGTCGTAGCCGATCTCCAGCACGCGATCGCGCACGATCTTGGGGATGTCGGCGTAGGCGGAGGTGGTGACCTCGCCGGCGACGTGGACCTGACCGGTGGTCACCAGCGTCTCCACCGCGACCCGGGACTTGGGGTCCTGTGCGAGCAGCGCGTCGAGAATCGAGTCGCTGATGGCATCACAGATCTTGTCCGGGTGCCCTTCGGTCACCGATTCACTGGTGAAAAGCCGTCCCGCTGAGCTCACCGCGCAGCCCCTTTCAGATCGTTACGTGTCCTAATCATTATGGCCGACGATTTGATATCGAGGCCATGCCGGGTTGTCAGGTTCACTGACAAAGTCCGGCGACGGCATCCACAATACGGCTTGCCATCAGAACTTTGGTGCCGTGCTCCAACACGACTTCGGCGATCTCACCACCAGGTTGAGCGGACAGCAGCCATCCATCGTTGCTATCCACCTCAAAGGCTCGCCCCTCGCCAACTGCGTTGACTACCAACAGATCACAGCCCTTGCGCGTCAGCTTGGCGCGGGCGTGGAACAGTACGTCGCCGTTGGCGTCACCGGTTTCGGCCGCAAACCCGACGATGGCCCGCATCCTGGGCAGCTGTCCGTCTGAGCGCGCACGGACCACCCCCGCCAACACGTCGGCGTTACGCAGTAACTCGATGGGCGCATCGACGGGATTCTCACCGTCAGCACCGTGGCTCTTTTTGATCTTGCTGGTCGCAACGTGCGCGGGCCGGAAATCGGCCACGGCGGCCGCCATGATCAACACCTCGGCCGCCGGCGCGTGTTTGGTCACCGCATCCTGTAATTGCGCGGCAGAGCTGATGTGCACGACGTCGACTCCGGCCGGGTCGGGCAACCCGACGGTATGGCCCGCGATGAGCGTGACCTCGGCGCCGCGCTGTGCGGCCACCCGCGCGATCGCGTATCCCTGCTTACCGGAACTGCGGTTTCCGATAAAGCGCACGGGATCCAGAGGCTCCCGGGTGCCACCGGCCGTGACCAGGACGCGCACACCTGCCAGATCGTGCGGGAGAGCATCGGCTCGCGCCAGCAGCAGCTGGGCCAGGGTCGTGATTTCCTCGGCCTCGGGAAGGCGGCCCGGACCGGTGTCCGCGCCGGTAAGGCGTCCTGACGCGGGCTCTAAGACCACAGCCCCATGGCTCCGCAATGTCGCCACATTCTGCTGCGTTGCGGGGTGCTGCCACATCTCCGTGTGCATCGCGGGCGCGAACAGGACCGGACAACGCGCGGTCAGCAGGGTTGCGGTCAGTAGATCGTCGGCACGGCCAGTGGCCGCGCGGGCCAAAAGATCGGCAGTGGCAGGAGCGACCACGACAAGGTCCGCGTCCTGCCCGAGCCGCACATGCGGGACCTGCGGAACATCGTCGAACACCCCGGTTCGCGCCGGCTCACCGGAGAGCGCCTCAAAGGTGGCGGCACCCACGAACTGCAGGGCCGACTCGGTCGGTACGACCCGGACGCTGTGTCCGGCCTCCGCGAGTTGGCGCACCACAGTGCAGGCCTTGTAAGCGGCGATTCCCCCGCCTACTCCGACGATGATCCGCGACACAGCCGGACCTCAGGCCCGATGCTCTTCGCGCGAGCCGCTCATCGCAGCTTCTACTCGCCTTCGGTGTGCTCAAGCAGGTCGCCGTGGATCTCGCGCAGAGCGATCGACAGCGGCTTCTCCTGCAGACCCGGCTCGACCAGCGGCCCCACGTACTCGAGGATGCCGTCGCCCAGCTGGTTGTAGTAGTCGTTGATCTGACGTGCACGCTTGGCTGCGTAGATCACGAGCGCGTACTTGCTCGAAGTCCGCGCCAGCAGCTCGTCGATCGGCGGGTTGGTGATACCCAGCGGCGTGTCGAGCGCGGCGTCGTAGCTTTCGGTGCCCGGTTCGACGATGACGTCAGTCTGGGAGGTGCTCACTAAGAAATCTCCTGGATAGGTATATGGCGCTGAATATGGCGGGCGCGGTATTCGCAGTCTTTGTTCATGCGCTGCCGATTAACGTCCGACCAATAACGATACCAACTGTGCGCAGGCATTTTCCAACTGGTCATTGACGACGACGACATCAAAGTCGCTTTGAGCCGCCATTTCGACCTCGGCGGTTTCCAATCGTCGGGCGATCACGGCCTCCGATTCGGTGCCCCGGCCGGTAAGCCGCTGCACCAGCGCATCCCAGCTCGGTGGCGACAGGAAGACGGTCAGCGCCTGCGGAAGTACCGCCTTGATGGCGCGGGCACCGGCCAGATCGACCTCGATGAGGGTCGGCCGGCCGGCCTCCATCGCCTCGTGAACAGGCGCCGCAGGGGTTCCTGAACGCTGCAAGCCGCCGTGAATATCGGCCCATTCCAGCAGCGCACCGGTGTCAATGAGCCGCTGGAACTCCTCCGTGGTGACGAAGTGATAGTCCACGCCGTCCACCTCACCGGGCCTGGGGGCCCTGGTGGTGGCGGAGACGCTGAAGAAAAGACCATCCACGTCATCGCGTAACCGATGCACCACGGTGGACTTACCGACGGCCGAGGGGCCGGATAGGACTACTACCCGGCCCCTCGTCGAAGCTGTCATCTGGAGAAGATCAGGAGAAGTCGAACCGCTCCAGCAGCGCCTTGCGCTGACGGTCGCCGAGGCCGCGCAGACGGCGGGTCGGGGCGATCTCCAGCTCGGTCATGATCTCCTGCGCCTTGACCTTGCCGACCTTGGGCAGGGCTTCCAGCAGTGCGGAAACCTTCATCTTGCCGAGGACCTCGTCGGTCTCGGCGTCCTTGAGCACCTGCTTGAGATTGGTGCCGCCTTTCTTGAGCTTCTCCTTGAGCTCGGCCCGGGCGCGGCGGGCGGCAGCCGCCTTCGCCAACGCGGCGGCACGCTGCTCGTCAGTCAACTGTGGAAGGGCCACGATTCCTCCGTCTCATACGAAACTCGTCGGTTTTTCTGATCGGCTGGAAAACAACCAGCCAGCGACAGCGACCGTACCCACGCCAACCGACATATGTGAACCCCACCCCCCTCATCTCGGGGAAAATCGCCTGCTAGAGGGGCCGCAGGCGATCCTGCCGAGCAACCATCGCTTCCATGCGTTCCGACCCGGCGTTTCTGCAGGTCAAGATTGAATGATGTTGCCGCACAGTATGTTTCATGCAGAGTTGACAACACCGCCGATTCTTGTACCTGAACCGGAGACAAGCAAACCGTGATTGCCATGAGGGCAAACTGAAAATCTTGTGTGAATCTCGTGTTGCGCGTGTCGCGACCCGTCAACGTTCAGTTGAAGAGGCGCAGGTGAGAATGCCGGCGAGCAGGCGCCCGGGAAGTTGTTTAGCAAGGCACAGCAGTTGCTGGGTAGGGTGCGCCATATGGGTGATTCCACGCGCCCATCACGTGAGCGTGATCGGGTATTGGATGCCGTGAGGCTCGTGTCACTGGCCACCGTCGTGGCCTATCACGTCCTCGCGGGCAGCCCCACTATCGTCAAGGGCAAACCAGCCATGTCCGCGAATTACAACGTGCATTGGCTATTCTGGCTGATCCCGTTGATGCCCCTGTTCTTTTTTGCGGGTGCAGCAGCAAATCTCCATTCCTGGGAATCCGGCAGGTCCTGGGGGCAGTTTCTGATGAGCCGGACGACGCGGCTTTTTCGCCCGGTGTTCTACTTCCTCGTCTTCGTCGCACTGGTGACCACCTTGCTGCGCATCACCATGGGCAATTCCAGACAACTCCTGTATCTCGAGATGCGACATATCGAGCTGCTTTGGTACGTCGGCGCGTATCTGCTGACACTTGCGTTCATGCCGTGGCTGGCCCGCATTCGCACCGGACGCCAACTGGGCTGGTTCATCGCGACGATGTGCCTGCTCACAGCCCTGGTGGACACCATCAGCGTGGTCACCGATACCTGGGTGATGACGGGTTGGATCAACATGATCTTCATGTGGTTGGTACCCGCCGCATTGGGTATCGCCTATCAGCGCGCCCTGGTCCCCCGCCGGGTCGCCGTGGCGGCCGCGGCCGTCGCATTGGGTGTCACCGTCGCATTGGCCATCCTGGGGCCCTATCCGTCCGGGCTGATCGCCAACATGCCGCCGACTCTGCTGCTCGCGGTCAGCGCCATTCTCGAATGCATGCTGGTCATCGCTTTCGCCCCGGCCATCAACCGCTGGCTGCAGGGGGCGCGGACATGGAGGTTCCTCCAGGTCTGCAGTAGCGGCAGCATGACGATCTACCTATGGCATTGGGTGGTGACGTTCCTGCTGTCCTACGGGGTTTACCTGGCCCTTCGCATCGGACTGGTAAGCCCTCGCGACGCCTGGTACTGGCCTGGGAACGTACTGCGGCTGGTCATCGTCTGCGCCATCGTGGCCGTGTTCTTCGTCCCACTGCGGGCCACAGAACGTCGTGCGCTGCCGTGGTGGGACCGTCCGGTGCCCTCGATGAGCACGAGACGCGATATCGCGGTCGGTGTCCTGGTGCTGATCGGCGCGATACTGACGCTGGTCTACACCCGGATCTATGTGATCAATCCGCTCTGGGGTGGGTTCACGCCCATTGGACGCTGGGTGGTGGTGGCGTCCCTGATACCGCTGGCGGCCGCACGCGCACTGTGCCGAAACCCATTGCACAGCAATGCGAATAGTTCAGAGAACCAATTCTCGCTTGCTCATTCGGCACGCAGATAGGCGACGCTGTCCCGCAGCCTCGACACGGCCGCACGCAGCGCTGTGACGTCGGGCCCCTCGCGCAGCACCTCACGCGAGACCGCCGGTAGCAACAGCGATCCCGGAGCCCCACCCAAGCCACGCAGATCCTCGGGCTTACCGCCCTGTGCCCCAAGCCCCGGAACAAGTACGGGGCCGCCGATCGACGACAGATCCGGCGGATCGGTGACGGTGACCCCGACCACGACACCCACAGATCCCGGACCGGCCCCCTTCGCGTTCAACGCGGCCACCTGGTCCACCATCGCCTGTGCGACGGTCAGCTCCCCGGCGCGTGCGCGCTGCACCGGGGGCGCCTCGGGATTGGAGGTCGCGGCAAGGACAAAGACGCCGCGGTCACGTTCACGCGCCAGGTCCAGCAGCGGAGACAACGATCCGAAGCCCAGATACGGCGAGGCCGTGACCGCGTCGGAGCTCAACGGTGAATCACCCAGCCAAGCCTGTGCGTATGCGGCCATCGTCGAGCCGATGTCCCCGCGCTTGGCATCGGCCAGCAACAGCACACCAGCCTCGCGGAGCCCCGCGATGGTCCGTTCGAGCACCGAATACCCTGCAGCACCATAGGTTTCGAAGAACGCCACCTGCGGCTTGACGATCGCCACGTCGGCGAAGGCCTCCACACAGATATCGCTGAACCGGGCCAGACCCGACGCATCGGCGTTTAGCCCCCAGGCGCGTAGCAGCTCAGGATGCGGATCGATGCCCACACACAGCGGGCCACGGGATGCGGTGGCCGCCTGCAGCCGTGCGCCGAAGGTCACCGCAAGCCCGCGTGGAGTTCCTGCAGCGACCGCACGCCGATATCCCCACGGATACCCGCCTCGATCCCCTGCACCGCGGCCGACGCACCCTGCACCGTGGTGATGCATGGAATGTTCATCGACACCGCGGCCGAACGGATCTCGTATCCGTCGACGCGGGGGCCGGAGTTCCCGTACGGGGTGTTGATGACCATCGCGACCTCACCGGCCTTGATGACGTCGACCGAGGACCGAGGGGGCAATCCGTCCTCGGCGCCCTGATAGTGCTTGCGCACCTCTTCGCACGGTATTCCGTTACGGCGCAGCATTTCTGCCGTACCTTCGGTCGCGAGCACCTTGAATCCGAGATCGGCCAGTCGCTTCACCGGGAACACCAGGGAGCGCTTGTCGCGATTGGCCACCGAGACGAAGATCGTGCCCTCCTTCGGCAACGACCCGTACGCGGCGGTCTGGCTCTTGGCGAACGCGCTACCGAAGTCGGCGTCGATGCCCATGACCTCGCCGGTGGACTTCATCTCCGGCCCGAGCAGGGAATCCACCTGGCTGCCATCCGCCTTGCGGAAACGGTGGAACGGCAGCACGGCCTCCTTGACCGCTACCGGAGCGCCCGGCGGCAGGGTGGCGCCGTCGCCGTCAGCGGGCAGCAGTCCTTCCTCGCGCAGACCGGCAATGGTGGCGCCCAGCATGATCCGTGAGCACGCCTTGGCCAACGGAACCGCGGTGGCCTTCGACACGAATGGAACCGTTCGGCTCGCACGTGGGTTGGCCTCCAGGACGTACAGCACATCGTCCTTGAGCGCGTACTGCACATTGAGCAGGCCCACGACTCCGATTCCATGCGCGATGGCCTCGGTGGCATTGCGAACCTTTTCGATATCGCTGCGGCCCAGGGTTACCGGCGGTAGCGCGCACGCCGAGTCGCCGGAGTGAATACCGGCCTCCTCGATGTGCTCCATGACGCCGCCGAGGTAAACCTCGGTGCCATCGCACAACGCGTCGACATCGATCTCGATGGCATCCTCGAGGAAACGGTCGACGAGCACGGGGTGCTCGGGTGAGAGCTGGGTGGCCCGCGTGATGTAGCCGTGCAGGGTGTCCTCGTCGTAGACGATCTCCATACCCCGTCCACCCAGCACGTAGGACGGTCGCACCAGCACCGGGTAACCGATATCGGAGGCGATCTGCCTGGCCTGCTCGAAGGTCGTCGCGGTGCCGAATCGAGGCGCCGGCAGACCGGCCGACACCAGCAGATCCCCGAACACGCCCCGGTCCTCGGCGCGATCGATGGCCGCCGGGCTGGTGCCCACCACCGGCACGCCGGCATCGGCCAAACGCTTCGCCAGCCCCAGCGGGGTCTGTCCGCCGAGCTGCACGATCACACCGACGACACCCGGTCCACCGCGGCCGGACTCATTTTCGGCGTGGAACACCTCCAGCACATCCTCGAATGTCAGCGGTTCGAAGTACAGGCGGTCGGCGGTGTCATAGTCGGTGGACACCGTTTCCGGGTTGCAGTTGACCATGATGGTCTCGAATCCGGCCTGCGACAACGTGGTTGCCGCGTGCACGCAGCTGTAGTCGAACTCGATACCCTGGCCGATGCGGTTGGGGCCCGACCCGAGGATGAGCACCTTGGGCCGCTCGGTCTGCGGGGCCACCTCCGACTCCGCGGCCGGATCCAGCTCGTAGCTCGAATAGTGGTACGGGGTCTTGGCCTCGAATTCGGCGGCGCAGGTGTCGACTGTCTTGTACACCGGCCGGATTCCCATCCGGTGGCGCAACGATCGCACCCCGTCCTCCCCCGCCAATTCCGGCCGGAGTGCGGCGATCTGGCGATCCGAGAGCCCGTAGTGCTTGGCCCTGCGCAGCAGTTCCTCGTCAAGGATCGGCGCCTCGCGCAACTCGGTACCGAGCTGGTGAATCTGCGCGATCTCTTCCACGAACCACGGGTCGACACCGGTGATCTCGGCCACCTGCTCAACGGAGACACCGGCACCCAGCGCGTGTTCGATACCGTAGAGCCGCCCGTCACGTGGCACCCGCAGCTCCTGCAGGAACGTGTCCAGATCCTCGATGGGGCTGGCGTTGTCGGTCCAGAAGCCCGCCGCGGAGGTCTCCAGCGAGCGCATGACCTTCCCGAGTGCCTCAGCGAAGTTGCGCCCCAGGGACATTGCCTCACCCACCGATTTCATGGTGGTGGTCAAGGTGGCGTCGGCGCCGGGGAACTTCTCGAAGGCGAATCGCGGGGCCTTGACGACGACGTAGTCCAGAGTCGGCTCGAAACAGGCCGGGGTCTCCTTTGTGATGTCGTTCACGATCTCGTCGAGCGTGTACCCGATCGCCAGCTTGGCCGCGATCTTGGCGATGGGGAATCCGGTTGCCTTGGAGGCCAACGCGCTGGAGCGCGATACGCGTGGGTTCATCTCGATGACGATGAGGCGACCGTCGCGCGGGTTGATGGCGAACTGGATGTTGCAGCCGCCGGTGTCCACGCCGACCTCGCGCAGGATCGCGATACCCAGGTCACGCATCTTCTGATACTCGCGGTCGGTCAGCGTCATCGCCGGAGCCACTGTCACCGAGTCTCCGGTGTGCACGCCCATCGGATCGACGTTCTCGATCGAGCACACGACCACCACGTTGTCGCGGCTGTCGCGCATCAGCTCGAGCTCGAATTCCTTCCAGCCGTAGATGGATTCCTCGATCAGCACATTCGCCGACGGGGACGCCGAGAGTCCCTCGCCCGCCATCCGCTCGACATCCTCGGGGGTGTAGGCCATGCCGGAGCCCAAGCCACCCATGGTGAAGGACGGGCGCACCACGACCGGCAGCCCGAGGTCGGCGACGGTGTCGCGGACCTCGTCCATGGTGAAACAGACGCGGGACTTCGCCGACTCGCCGCCGACCTTCGCGACGATGTCCTTGAACCGCTGCCTGTCCTCGCCGCGCTGGATTGCCTCGAAGTTGGCGCCGATGAGCTCCACGTTGTACCGGTCGAGTGCACCGTTCTCGTAGAGCGCGACCGCGGTGTTCAACGCGGTCTGGCCGCCCAGCGTGGGCAACAGCGCGTCGATCTTGTTGCCCTTCTCCGCTTGTGCGGCAAGGACTTTCTCGACAAACTCAGCGGTGATCGGCTCGACGTAGGTGTTGTCGGCGTACTCCGGGTCGGTCATGATCGTCGCCGGGTTCGAGTTGACGAGACTGACCTGGAGCCCCTCTGACCGCAGCACACGGCAGGCCTGGGTGCCCGAGTAGTCGAACTCGCAGGCCTGGCCGATCACAATGGGGCCAGAACCGATGACCAGGATGTGGTTGAGGTCTGTGCGACGTGGCATCAGCGATTACCCCGATTCTCAAGTGCCGTGACGAACTGGTCAAAGAGGTACTCGGCGTCATGAGGTCCCGCCGCCGCCTCCGGGTGGTACTGCACCGAGAAAGCCGATCCGTCCAACAGCCGGATCCCTTCCACCGTGCCATCGTTGGCGCAGGTGTGGCTTACCTCGGCGCGCCCGTACGGCGTATCGAACTGCTCACCCGCCTCACCTTCGAGGGCGAAACCGTGGTTCTGCGCCGTGATCGCGACCCGGCCCGTCGCGTGATCGATGACCGGGATATTGATACCGCGATGCCCGAAGGTCATCTTGTAGGTGGACCTGCCCAATGCCCGGCCCAGCAGCTGATTACCGAAGCAGATGCCGAACAGCGGGATTTTCTGTTGCAGCACCGCCTGTGTCACCGCCACCACGTGATCCGCGGTGGCCGGGTCGCCCGGCCCGTTGGACAGGAACACGCCGTCGGGCGACAGCGCGAGCAGCTCGTCCGGGCTGATGGACGAGGGCGCCACCTGTACGCGGATACCGCGTTGCGTGAAGTTACGTGGCGTGTTGGTCTTGATCCCCAGGTCCAGCGCGGCCACGGTGAACCGGTGCGCGCCATCGGGTTCCACAATGTAGGTGTCGTCGGTGCTCACCTCTCCTGCCAGGTCCGCGCCCAGCATCGAGGGCTGGCCGTTGACGCGCGACAGCAGGAAGTCGGTGGGCGCGTCGGCAACTGTCCCGCTGAAGATGCCCGCCTTCATCGACCCACGGGTACGCAGGTGACGGACGACGGCCCGGGTGTCGATTCCGGCGATGCCGACAATGTGCTGCCCCTTGAGGGCATCATCCAGGGACCCTGTGGCGCGCCAATTCGAGACCCTGTTCGAAGGGTCGCGCACCGCATATCCGGCAACCCAGATCTTGCCGCCGCGGCTCTCATCGTCCTCGTCGTTCCATCCGGTATTACCGATCTGCGGTGCTGTCGCCACCACGATCTGCCGGTGATAGCTCGGGTCAGTCAGGGTTTCTTGGTAACCCGACATGGCCGTGCAGAACACCGCCTCGCCGAGAGTTTCACCCACCGCCCCGAACGGCTTGCCGGTGAACACCCGCCCGTCTTCGAGAACGAGCACCGCCTTGTCACTCATGACGCCTGCTTCCATTCCTGATATTCGCTTCGCGGTCGTGCCAAAAATCCGGTGTCGATCTCGGTGCCCGAGGGCAGCCGCCACCGGATCGCAAGAATTCCTTCGTGAGTAAGCACCTTGCCCGCCAGCGCCTTGGCCGTACGGATCTCGGTGATGACGTCGGCGGGAATCCAGATGTCCCCGGTGCCGCTGCGTTCCAGCAGGATCCCGCCGGTGTATCTGGTCAAGGTGGCGTTCGCGCGGTAGCCCAAGTCGCCCACCGCGATTCGGTCCTGCCAGTCCGGCGCGATGGTGCTGCCGACGTAGAGGCCATCCGCGGGTTCGATAACGATGTCGCCGCGCTCGGCGGGCACCACGGGCAGTTCCCCCACGGTGTCGATCTGACGTTGGCCGCGTGCGCGCCAGCCGCGCCACATCAGGCGGGCGAGCAGCACAGTCAAGGTGAGCGAGGCGCCCGCCATGATGAGGGCACCGATGAAGTCGCCGTGGTTCATTGGGTCACCTTGCCGTCCCGTGCGGTGATACGGCCGCGCAGCAGCGTCGCGGTCACGGTGGCAGGCAACGTCATCGATTCGAATGGGGTGTTGGCCGACTTGCTGGCCAATCCGTCGCCACTGACGGTCCAGGTGGCGTCGGGGTCAACGATCGTCAGGTTGGCGGGCTCGCCGACTGCCAACGGACGCCCCTGATCGGGCAGACCGACGATCTGTGCCGGCCGCTCACTCATCACCCTGGCGATATCGCGCCAGGTCAGCAATCCCGTTTTCACCATGGTCTCCACGACCACCGACAGCGCAGTCTCCAACCCGAGCATTCCGGGGCGGGCCGCCGCGAACTCGCAGCATTTCTCGTGATCGGCGTGCGGTGCGTGGTCGGTTGCCACACAGTCGATCACCCCGTCGGCGAGGGCCCGGCGCAATGCCTGGGCGTCGGTCGACTCCCGCAGCGGCGGATTTACCCGATACACACCGTCGTAGGAGGCCAGCCGGCCGTCATCGAGCAGCAGATGGTGCGGAGTCACCTCGGCGGTGATGGAAATGCCTTGCCCCTTGGCCCATTTCAGCAGCTCGACGGTGCCGGCGGTGGATGCGTGACAGATGTGCACCGGAGCACCGCTGTCGCGTGACAAAATCGCATCCCGCGCGACGATGGATTCCTCGGCGGCGCGGGGCCACCCAGTCAGGCCCAACTTGGCCGCGTTGGCCCCCTCATGCGCCACCGATCCGACGGTGAGCCGCGGTTCCTCGGCATGTTGGGCGATGAGCACACCCAAGCCCTTGGCGTATTCGAGAGCGCGCCGCATGATCAGCGGATCGTGCACGCATTTGCCGTCATCGGAGAACATCCGCACCCGGCCCGCACCACGTGCCATCATCGCCATCTCGGTGAGCTGCTTGCCTTCCAGCCCGACCGTGACGGCACCCACCGGATGTACGTCGACCAATCCGACCTGCTGGCCGCGCTGCCACACGTGATCGGTCACCACGGGGCTGTCTGCCACCGGATTCGTGTTGGCCATCGCGAAGACGGCGGTGTACCCGCCCAAAGCCGCTGCCGCCGAGCCGGAGTCGATGGTCTCGGTGTCTTCACGCCCCGGTTCACGCAGATGCGTGTGCAGGTCGACGAATCCCGGCAACAGCACCTGCCCCGGCACCTCGATGGCGGTGTCGACTTCCGTCTCGATACCCGCTCCGATACCGGCCTCGATGCGGGTGATCTGGCCGTCTTCGATGAGGACGTCGACCTGCTCGCCCTCCCCATACAGCAGTACGCCCTTGATCAGGACACTCATGCGGGCACCGCCTCTGAGCTGTCGGACGACCCGACCAGCAGGTGGAACAGCACGGCCATGCGGATATGCACTCCATTCGATACCTGTTGCAGAACAGCTGATTGCGACGAGTCGGCCACGGAGGACGCGATTTCCATACCGCGCAGCATCGGGCCCGGATGCAGCACCACCGCGTGTTCGGAGAGCAGCCGCTGCCGGGCCTCGGACAATCCGTACAGCACCGAGTACTCGCGCGCCGAGGGGAAGAAGCCACCGGTCATACGCTCGGCCTGCACCCGCAGCATCAGCACCGCGTCGGCACCCGGTAGCTCGGCATCCAAGTCGTGACTGACCGTCACCGGCCACGTCTCGACGCCAACGGGCAGCAGCGTGGGTGGAGCTACCAGCACCACCTCGGCGCCGAACGTATTGAGCAGCAGAGCGTTCGATCGAGCGACTCGACTGTGCAGGATGTCCCCGACGATCACGATGCGGCGACCTTCCAGACCGCCCAGCCGCTGCCGAATGGTGAGCGCGTCAAGCAGTGCCTGCGTCGGATGTTCATGGGTGCCGTCGCCGGCATTGATCACAGCGGGACCGCCGGCCAGTCCTTCTGACGTCCACTGCGCAAGCTGCGCGGCGACCCCGGAGGCCGGGTGGCGGACAATCAACGCGTCAGCGCCGATCGCGCGCAAGGTCAGGGCGGTGTCGCGCAGCGATTCACCTTTGGCCACCGAGGAACCGGACGCACTGACGTTGATCACGTCGGCACTCATCCACTTCCCCGCCACTTCGAAGGAAACCCTTGTCCGCGTGGAGTTCTCATAGAACATCGTGATGATGGTGCGCCCGCGCAAGGTGGGCAGCTTTTTGACCTCACGTCCCGCCAGGGCCTGCAGAAACCGGTCGGCGTCGTCGAGGATGGCGGTGGCCTCGTCGCGGGTCAGGTCGGCCGCGGACAGCAGATGCTTCACGAGGCCTCCCCCTGCGCACTGTTGATGACCACGGCGTCGCATCCGTCGTGTTCGGCCAGCAGCACCTTGACGTCTTCGGAGCGCGCGGTCGGCACGTTCTTGCCGACGTAATCGGCGCGCAACGGCAGTTCACGGTGCCCGCGATCAACCAGCACCGCCAGCTGCACCGCCCGCGGCCGGCCCAGATCCCGCAGCGCGTCGAGCGCCGAGCGCACCGTGCGTCCAGAGAACAACACGTCGTCGACGAGCACCACCAGGGCGCCATCGACCCCGCCTTCAGGAATGGAGGTGCGTTCCAGCGGGCGGTGGGGTTTGTTGCGCAAGTCGTCGCGGTAGAGCGTGATGTCCAGGAATCCGGCGGGCACCTCGACACCGGAGAACTCGGTGATGTGGGCGGCCAATCGTTTGGCCAGGGTGGCGCCGCGTGTCGGGATACCGACCAGCACGACGCGGGGCGCGTCACTGGAATCGGAAAGAGCGGTCTTCTCGATGATTTGATGCGCGATACGCGAGATGGTCCTGCCGACATCGGCGGCGGACAACAGTTCGCGTCCCTCTGGTAATGCGCCCACGCTTACGCGAGACCTCCTTCTCCGCCTCACTGGACGGATCGTTAAAGGATGTCACTTATCGCCAGGGAGCTTAGCATCCGGGCACCCACCGGCCTCGGCTGACAGGATGGAGTTATGCCCCAGCCCAACTCCGCCTTCGACGCCGCCCTTGCCCCGATCCGGGCGGCGGTCAATGACCGCATCCTGGCCGGAGCGGTGACGCTGGTGTGGCAGGGCGGGCAGCTCAAACACCTGGCCGCGACCGGATACCGCGATGTCGAGGCGGGCCTGTCCATGGCCGAGAACACCATTTTCCGTATCGCTTCCATGACCAAGCCGGTCATCAGCGCGGCAGCCATGGCCCTCGTCGACGACGGCACGATCCGCTTGAACGATCCGATCACCACGTGGCTGCCGGAGTTCGCCGACATGCGGGTGCTCAAGGATCCGGGTGGGCCGTTGGATGACACGTTCCGGGCGCCCCGCACCATCACGGTGGAGGATCTGCTGACCCACCGCAGCGGTCTGACCTACGACTTCATTGCGACCGGACCTATCGCGAAGGCCTATCAGCCACTGCACACGGCGACATTCAGTGAGCCCGACGCATGGATAGCGGCCATCGCCGCGCTGCCGCTGGTGTACCCACCCGGAGAGCGTTTCCACTACAGCCATTCGACCGATGTGCTCGGGTTACTGATCGCCCGCGCAGCCGGGCTGCCGCTCAACGAGCTGCTGCGTCAACGAATCCTGGATCCGCTGCGCATGTCGGATACCGACTTCTTCGTTCCCGAACACAAGGCCGGACGACTGGCACGCCTGTATGGCCTCGACGATCACGACCAGGTCGTGGCGGCCGACCGTGGCTATCTCACCTCGATGCCCACGTCGGCCCCGGCGCTGTGTCGTGGCGGCGGCGCGCTGGCAAGTACCGCAGGCGACTACCTGACCTTTGCGCGGGCACTGCTGGGTGGCGGCGAGGCCGACGGGGTCCGCATTCTCTCCCCGGAGTCCACCGCGGCATTGCGCGCCAACCGGCTCACCCCCGCTCAGCGAGAACTGCCGGCATTCGGCCTGCCGTACTGGACCGGACGCGGCTTCGGTCTGGGCTTGTCGGTCGTCCTGGATCCGAATGCGGCCGCGTTGTTCGGCCCCGGCGGCGCCGGCACCTTCGGCTGGCCTGGCGCGTTCGGAACATGGTGGCACGCCGACCCGAAGGCCGACGCGATCCTCATGTTCTTGCCGCAGTGGCGGATGCCCGACCTGGACCCCAAAGCCGCGTTGGCGAGCACATCCACCCTGCGTCTGCAGCTGTTGCACATTCAGTTCGCGCAGGCCGTCTACGCCGCGCTGTGAGCGCCGGATCAGTCCAGGTGCGCCTGTAGCAGCCAGCCCGCCATCGAGACTCGGCCGTTGGGCTCTTCACGGACTTCGGCGAAGCTCTGCGCCGCGCCGTCCTTGAATCCCTCGCCGTTGGCGTACAGCCGCGCCGGGCTGATGTCGTCGATGGTCCAGAACTTGGAGACGATCGCGCGCAGCTCGGGTTCGGTGACGGGATAGGGCCCGTCGATGTCCGGGGGAAAGCCCGCCTTGTCGAAAACCAGCACGATGTACGTGGCGCCCGGTGCCGCGGCACGCACGATCGACTGCTGATATCCCTCACGCAAGGCGACGGGCATCGAATGGAACAGCGTCGAGTCGATGATCGTCCCGAAGCGTCCGTCGTACCCCGTGAAGTTCGAGATGTCGGCAACGTCAAAGGTGACATTGGTCAGGCCGCGCTCGGCCGCATAACCCTTGGCCAGCTCGATCGCCGTGGGCGCGGCGTCCAGGCCGACGGCGGCATGGCCTCGCTCGGCGAGGTACAGAGCGGTCGCGGCCTCCCCACACCCGGCATCCAACACGTCGCCGTGCACCTTGCCCTGCTCGATGAGCGTCAGGATTTCAGGCTGCGGCTGCCCGATGCTCCACGGCGGCCGAGCGGCGAGCTGCTCGGGCGCCTCACCCCGATACGAGGATTCGAACATGTCTTGCAGGTTCTCGGTCATGGACCCAGGATGCCGAATCCGGCGACGCGTGTCAATGCACCTGACATTTGATCAACGAATCTCCCTGGACACCGCGTGCGCGAAATCGATGAGTCGATTCATCTGTGCCACACCATGACTGGAATACTTCGAGAACTGGAAGTGCTCGATGCTGTGCCGGTATTCCTCCAGCGAAGCCTTGACGGTACGCGTGGTGGTCGAGGTGTAGAGCGTCAGGTCAACCGTCGTCATGGTCACGGCGCCGTCCGGCGCGACGTCGTAGTCGACCTTCAGGGACTTATCGGTGATTTCGGACAGCGGGATGGTGCGCAGGGTCACCGATACCGTGGGATGCGGGGGCCGCTCGTCATGCCCCGCGCAGTGCCCCTCTCTGACGAACCACAGAATCAGCCGCCCACTGTCGACCAGCGCAATCTCGTACCACCACTTCTCACCCCACGCCCCGTGCTCGCAGCCTCGGTTCAGCAGGAAGGTGCCCACCTGCGCTACGTCGACCACCCGGCGTAGTTGATCGATCGCCATCCAGGCATGCGGCGTGAAAACTCCAATCGCAGCACCCAAATGCGGGATGGCCGCCCAGTCGGCATCTCTGTCAAACACGTTGTGCCACCGCCCGTCCGAATTGAAGAAGCCGTTCCATCTGCGCGAGACCGCCGTCCACGATCGACTTGGCGAAGTAGAAATCCTGCACTTCCCATTCGGTTTCCGAGATGGAGACCGCACGACTCTTTTCCGGAGTCACCGTCGAGAGCCACAGTTCGACGGCGAGCAGCGAGCGCTCCGTACCAAGCTGTTGATACGTCGTCTTCAGCTGACGGTCGGTGATCGCGCCCAGCGGAATCACACGGATCGATGAAGTGAACTCGGAGGAGCCGAGCAGTCCGGTCTTGTCCTCGCCGTGCCACATCACAAGCCTGCGGCCGTCGGTCAGCGCCACCTCCTGCCACAGACCTTCCGACTGCTCAGCTGGTTCACGATCCAGAACGAATGCAGACACCTCCGAGATGTCGACCACCGCTCGCAGCGCGTCGAGCGCCACCTTCGGGTCCCGGAGTCCGACGGTCGCGGCGTTGGTGAGGTCCGGATACGGGGCCCAGTCCTGGTACCCATCCCCCTCGACACCGCGCAGTGAACGCTCGATAGCCGCCACCTCAGCCACCCACTCAGCGGGATCCGCATCGGTCCACAGGTCGGCGAGCTCACTGCCCGGAGCCTGAACCCGGGCGATCGCGCCGCGCGCCAGGACCGCAAGCGCATACACCTGGGTTTGCTTTATGGCGATGTCGGCCACCACTTCCGACCACCGCTCCGCGCCCGCATCGACCTCGCCCGAACATCGCAGGGCAATCACCGCAGCGGCAGCGACCACCGCCGATCCCTCCGGCGCCTCTAGGTAGTCAGCATTCGCCAGACGCAGGCATCGCGCCAGTTGAAGCTCGATATCGTCGCTCTGCCTGAGATCGCCCAAGAAGTCAGCAGCGTCATCGTTGTCAAACGGTCCAGCACCCCAGGCTCCCACGCAGCTAATAGTGGCAGAACACCCCACCTAGCGCATCTCAACGTACTTGAGCCGAGACGCGCGCCTATTGTCCATGTTGCTATCCGGATCACACTCAGGACCGGCCGATAGGCTCGCGGCATCACCGAGAGAATCGAGGCGACCATGACCGAACCATCGGGCAGCGAGCAATCATTCAACGAGGCCAACATCGCCGAGTTCCGCGCCAACGGCGGCAATGTTGGCGGCCAATTCGAGGGTTTTCCGCTCATGCTCTTGACGAGCACTGGAGCCAAATCGGGCGCCGAACGCGTGAACCCGTTGGCCTACTTCGATATCGACGGCAAGGCCTACATCGTCGGTTCGTCGGCGGGAAGACCGAAGAATCCCGCCTGGGTGGCGAACCTGCGCGCCAACCCCGATGTCGCCGTGGAGATCGGCGCCAACCCGAAAACAAAGGCCACGGCCGTCGAACTCCCCCGCGCCGAGCGTGATCGAGTGTTCGAGATCGTCAAACAGCGCGCACCCGGATTCGCCGAGTACGAGACCCTCACGGACCGGGTGATCCCCGTGTTCGAGATACGCCTCGACTGACCTATTCCGCGGAGCCGGAAGCCGAGCCACCCCGGATGTGCGGGGTCACCAGCATGAGCTGACCCAGCACACCGTTCACGAACGCCGGTGACTCATCGGTGGAAAGCTGCTTGGCCAGTTCGACCGCTTCGTCGACGGCCACCACCTCGGGCACGTCCTCGGCATGGAGCAGCTCCCACACCGCGACGCGCATGATCGCGCGGTCCACCGCGGGCAGCCTGGCCAGCGTCCATCCCTGCAGATGCGAGGAGATCAGCTCGTCGATGTGCGTGGCGTGCTCGGTGACACCGTGCGCGACCGTCACCGTGTAGGGGTTCAGCGGCTCCACGTCGGGCTTCGCCTCCGCCAGGCCGCGACGCTCATCGGCCACGGCGGCTGCCGTCATATCCCGCGCCTCGGCCTCGAACAGCAGGTCCACTGCCCGCTTACGCGCCTTGCGGCGGCCGCCCTTGGCGGAGGCGCGGCCGGTCGAACCGCTATCAGCCATTCACGCGGCCGAGGTAGCTGGCGTCGCGCGTGTCGACCTTGAGGCGGTCACCGGTGTTGATGAACAGCGGCACCTGGATCTCGGCGCCGGTTTCCATCGTCGCCGGCTTGGTGCCCGCACTGGAACGATCACCCTGCAGGCCCGGCTCGGTGTGCGTCACCACCAGCTCGACCGACACCGGCAGCTCGATGTACAACGGCGCGCCCTCGTTGAACGCGACCTGCACGGTCATGCTCTCCAGCAGGAACCGGTGTGCGTCGCCGACCAGCTCGGGAGTGAGGTGATGCTGCTCGTAATCCTGGCTGTCCATGAACACGAACGAGTCGCCGTCGCGGTACAGGTAGGTGGTGTCGCGCCGGTCGACGGTCGCGGTCTCGACCTTCACGCCCGCGTTGAAGGTCTTGTCGACGACCTTGCCCGACAGCACGTTCTTGAGCTTGGTGCGCACGAACGCCGGTCCCTTACCGGGCTTCACGTGCTGGAACTCGGTGATCTGCCACAGCTGACCATCGATGTTGAGCACCAGGCCGTTCTTGAAATCGGCGGTTGAAGCCACAGTCGTCTATCTCCTTGCGTAACTGTTCAGTACTACTCAATTAATGACGGTGAGTTCCTTGGGGAACCGGGTCAATAGCTCCGGCCCGTCGGGCCGCACCACGAGCGTGTCCTCGATCCGGACTCCGCCCCGGTCGGGCAGGTAGACCCCTGGCTCGACTGTCACCGCCGAGCCAGCAAGCAGTGTACCGGTGGCGCCGGCACCGATACCCGGTGCTTCGTGGATCTGCAACCCCACACCGTGGCCGAGGCCGTGACCGAAGTTCTGTCCGTATCCGGCGGCGGCGATGACATCGCGGGCCGCGGCGTCCACACCCTTCAGCGATGCCCCGGGCGCCAGGGCCTCCCGCCCCGCTGCCTGTGCGGCCAGCACCAGTTCGTAGATCTCCTGCTGCCACGGCGACACCGATCCCAGCACCAGGGTGCGGGTCATGTCCGAGTGATACCCGGCGACCAGTGCACCGAAGTCGATCTTTACGAAGTCGCCGGTGGCCAGCACCGCGTCGGTGGGTCGGTGGTGCGGTATCGCCGAATGCGGGCCGGCCGCGACGATGGTCTCGAACGACGCGCCGTCGGCTCCGTGTTCACACATGAGGTTCTCCAGGTCGCGGGCGACATCACGCTCGGTGCGCCCAGGCCGGATCCCGCCCGTCTCGATCAAGGCAGATAACGCGGTATCTGCTGCAGCGCAGGCTCTTTCGAGGATGAGTACCTCGGATTCGTCCTTCACTTCCCGGAGTTTCTCCACCCGGTTCGGGGCCCGGACCAACTCGACGTGCCCGGCCGCCGCGCTCAATTTGTCGAATCCGTCGACGGTGACCACGTGGCTTTCGAATCCTGCGCGCCCGGCGGCGGCCGACGCGATCAGCGCCGCGCCGTAGCCACGGTCGATCAGTGCACGCAGATCCGGAACCTGCGCGGCGGCTTGGGTGCGGTAGCGGCCATCGGTGCACAACACGGTCGCCTTCTCATCCGCTCCGTCGCTCGCGGCCACCCATAGTGCGGCGGCGGACCCCGTGAAACCCGTCAGATAGCGAATGTTGACCAGGTCGGTGATCAGAAGCGCATCGAGTCCGTCGGCGCGCAGACCCTCGCGCAGTCGTTCCCGGCGATCGATATGGCTGAGGACGGTCGTCATAGGTGTCGACGCTACCGCGATACGCTGGGCCCATGCCCGAAGCTGGAACACGTTCCATGACCGCGCAATGGCTTACCCGTGGCGCCGTCTTCGCCGTCTTTATGGTGCTGATTCGCGTGATACAGGGTCTGGCCATCAGCGTCTGGGAGACCCACGGCACCCTCATCAACATCACGCTGGTTCTGGTGTTCGTCGCGGCGGTGGTGGTCTGGGCGGTCACCGACGGCCGCGGCGATGCCCGGCGCAACCCCGATCCGGACCGCCGTGAAGATCTGGCCATGTGGTGGCTGCTGGGCGGCATCTTCGCCGGTGCGGTCAGCGGCCTGGTGATCTGGCTGATCAGCCTGTTCAACGAGGGAATCTACGCGGCGGGCGTCCTGGCGGAGCTCACCACCACCGCGGCATTCGTGGCGCTGCTGGTGTTCGGACCCGCCATGGTCGGCGTATTCGCGGGCCGACTGCTAGTGGACCGCAAGGAAAAGGAGCACGCCGCGCTACAGCAGTCGGATACCGACGTGTTCCAGGCGGTTCAGGACGAAGTGGACGTCACGAAGTAGCGCAGCGCCAGCAGGTATCCCTGCACGCCGAGCCCCACAATCACCCCGGTGGCCAACGCACTGAGGTACGACTTGTGCCGAAACTCCTCGCGTGCATACACATTCGAGATGTGCACCTCGATCAATCCGGCCGTCAATTCGGCACACGCATCCCGTAGCGCAACCGACGTGTGGGTGAACGCGCCCGCATTCAGGATCACCGGATCCTTGGCGTCCGCGGCATCGTGAATCCAGCCGAGCAATTCGGCTTCGCTGTCGGTCTGCCGCACCTGGACATCCACACCCAACGAGTCCGCTTCGGACCCAACGAGTGACACCAGCTCCTCGTAGGTGACACTGCCGTAGACGGCGGCCTCCCGTTTACCGAGACGGCCGAGATTGGGGCCGTTGAGAACCTGGATCGTCACAACATCACTCCCTCACCAGTGGTCGGCCCTGCCACCACCGAGTACGCGGCGGCCAGCAGTGACGGGTCGGGGCCTTCCAGTCGTCCCGGCTTGGCCAACCCGTCAAGCACCACGAATCGCAGTATGCCCGAGCGGGTCTTCTTATCGCCCTGCATCGATTCGACGAGCTGTCCCAGTGCGTCGGCGTCGTAACGTGTCGGCAGCCCGAGCGCCGAGAGCACTCGCGCGTGGCGATCGGCGGTCTCGTCGTCCAGGCGTCCGGCCAAGCGCCCCAGTTCGGCTGCGAACACCAGACCGACCGACACGGCGGCACCGTGGCGCCACCGGTACCGCTCGCGCCGCTCGATCGCATGACCGAGGGTGTGGCCGTAGTTGAGGATCTCGCGTAGCTCGGCTTCCTTCTCGTCGGCGGCCACCACCTTGGCCTTGACCGCGATGGAGCGTTCGATGAGCTCGCGCAACACCGGCTTGGACGGATCGATCGCAGCCTCCGGGTCGGCCTCGATGAGCTCGAGGATGACCGGATCGGCGATGAATCCTGCCTTCACCACTTCGGCCATACCTGCAACGATTTCGTTGCGCGGCAACGAGTCGAGGGTCGCCAGGTCCACTAGCACCGCCCCCGGCTGGTGAAATGCGCCGACGAGGTTCTTGCCCGCCTCGGTGTTGATGCCCGTCTTGCCGCCGACCGCGGCATCGACCATCGCGAGCAGCGTGGTGGGTACGTGCACCACCTTCACGCCGCGCAACCACGTGGCGGCGGCGAAACCGGCGGTATCGGTGGCGGCCCCTCCCCCCAGGCTGACGACGGCGTCTTTGCGCCCTATGCCGATGCGGCCGAGTACCTCCCAGATGAATCCGAGCACGGCCAGATCCTTGCCTGCCTCGGCGTCGGGAATCTCGACCCGATGCGCATCGATTCCGGTGTCGGCCAGGGTCTTCCGAATTTCCTCGGCGGTGGCCGCGAGGGTGGGCTGATGCAGTATCGCCACCTTGTCGGAGCCTTTGAGCGCGCCCACCAACTCACCCAATAGACCCGTTCCCACGATAACCGGGTAGGGCGGGTTCACCTCGACGGTGATCGTCGTCGGCTCGGCGCTAGTCATTGTCGGCTCTTCCTTTAGTGTCGGTTCCGGGGGTATCGCTCTTGGTCGCCGCGGGAGTGCCGGAGGTACGGCGCCGCGATCGGGGACGCCGTCGGGGGCGTCGCCGCCGTGAAGAAGCTGTGGTGCCCGCCTCGGGGTTCTCCAACCGGGACACGATGGTCCGGACTACTGCGCCGGGATTTCGCCTGTCGGTGTTGACCTTGATGGTGGCGACCTCTCGGTACAGCGGAACTCGCTGCGAGATGAGGGCGTGGTACTTCTCGGCACGGTCCGGCCCAGCCAGCAGCGGACGCACCACACTTCCCCCGGTGCGCCGAATTCCTTCCGCGGCACTGATTTCCAGGTACACGACGGTGTGCCCGCTGAGTGCTTCCCGGACGCCTGGAGTGAGCACGGCGCCCCCGCCGAGCGAGACCACCCCATCCTGCTGATCGAGCGCCTGCCGAATCACCGATTCTTCGATACGCCGGAATTCTGGCTCCCCGTCGGTGGCGAAGATGTCGGCGATGGTGCGGCCGGCCTGTGCCTCGATGCCGATGTCGGTGTCATAGACGTTGACGTTCAACGCTTTTGCCAGCCGACGGCCGATGGTGGACTTACCCGACCCGGGCAGTCCGACAAGGACGGCTTTGGGGCTCATCCCGCTGTGTTAGCCGCTCTTCGCGCAGGCTGCTCATCGGAAGATTCTCGGCGCGGCTCCCGCAGCGCCACCGCATCCAGGTACGCACCGACGTTGGTCTTCGTCTCGGACAGTGAGTCTCCACCGAACTTTTCCAGTGCGGCACGGGCCACTACCAGCGCGACCATTGCCTCGGCGACCACGCCCGCGGCCGGGACCGCACACACGTCGGAACGCTGGTGAATTGCGACTGCCTCGTCGCCGGTGGACATGTCCACGGTCGCCAACGCCCGCGGAACGGTGGAGATGGGCTTCATCGCCGCCCGCACTCGCAGTGGCTGACCGTTGGTCATGCCACCTTCCAGCCCACCGGCGCGATTGGTGGAGCGCAAAATGCCGTCGGGACCCGGGTAAATCTCGTCGTGTGCGGCGCTGCCGCGTCGGCGCGCGGTAGTGAAACCGTCACCGATCTCCACACCCTTGATCGCCTGGATACCCATGATCGCCGCCGCCAGTTGGCTGTCCAGCCGGTCGTTTCCACTGATGAACGAGCCGAGTCCGACAGGCAGACCGGCGACCACCACCTCGACCACGCCGCCGAGGGTGTCGCCGTCCTTCTTGGCGGCCTCGATCTCGGTGATCATGGACTGTTCGGCTTGTGCGTCGAACGCCCGTACCGGGCTGGCGTCGATGGCGTCCAGGTCGGCGGCGCCCGGTACCGGACCTTCGTAGGGATCGGAGTCGCCGATGGAGATGACATGCGAAATGACATCGACTCCCAGGGCCTGCTTCAGGAAGGCCTTGGCGAGGGTGCCCACCGCCACACGCGCCGCGGTCTCGCGCGCGCTGGCCCGCTCGAGCACCGGGCGGGCGTCATCGAATCCGTACTTGAGCATGCCTGCGTAGTCGGCGTGCCCAGGACGGGGCCGGGTCAGCGGCGCGTTACGCGCGATGTTCTCCAGCTCGGCGGGGTCCACGGGGTCCGGAGACATCACGGTCTCCCACTTAGGCCATTCGGTGTTGCCGACCTCGATGGCAACCGGACCGCCCAAGGTCAGTCCGTGGCGCACGCCGCCGAGCACAGTGACCTGATCGGCCTCGAACGCCATCCGCGCACCCCGGCCGTAGCCCAGGCGGCGACGCGCCAGCTGCCTACCGATGTCCTCCGATGTCAGTTCGACACCGGCGACCATGCCTTCCAGGACCGCGACCAACGCGCGTCCATGCGATTCACCTGCCGTGATCCAGCGCAACACGTGCACCATTGTCCCATGCGGGCAGGCCGGTCTTCCAAATCGATCGGGACAGTGGATGGTTCTTTGTCAGATGCCCGGCGCGAGGACCATCAGCGCGGTCGCTAACGCCGTGGCCAGACACATCGACGGTCCGTGCGGAACCGATACTCCCCGGCGCCCGCACGCCATGAGCAGCACACCAATCAGGCCGGTCAACAGCGGCGCACCGATTGCCGCCAGAAACCACGTGTCCAATCCGAACGCCCCCGACAATCCCCCGGTGCCGAAGGCGAGCTTCACGTCCCCTGCGCCCATCGCGCGCGGCGAGAGCAGATGTGCGGCCAGGTACACGATCGTCAACGCCACCGCGCCGGCCAACATCGGTGGATTGCGGTCGAGCATTGCCACCACGACTATCCCGGCGGCTGCGGGCAGCGTGAGCCAGTTCGGCAGCCTGCGGTACCTGATGTCGAAATATGACAGCGCCGCCATCCAGCACAGCACCGCCGCCCCCACCCCGTAAATCATGTGGGGAATGTAGCGCCGCGCGGCTAGATTCGGAGTAGTGACGAAGACATTGTGGAGCCCGCAGGAATACAGCCGATTCGGAGACGAACGCAGTCGCCCGTTCTACGAATTGCTGTCCCGGATACCGGCCTCGACTCCGCGCACTGTCGTTGACTTGGGTTGCGCCAGTGGAATCTTGACCGTCGAATTGGCCCGCCGGTGGCCCGGCGCATCGGTGCTGGGACTGGATTCCTCCGCCGAGCTGCTGGCCACCGCACCCGCTGACCTGCCCGCCAATCTGCGTCTGGAGCAAGGCGATATCGCGGACTTCCGGGCCGACGGCGTGGACGTACTGTTCACCAATGCGGCCTTGCAATGGCTTCCACAGCACCGCGAGCTCATCTCCGCATGGGCCGGGCAGCTCAATCCGGGTGGATATCTGGCCTTTCAGGTTCCGGGCAACTTCGGAGCACCCTCGCATGCGCTGATGCGCCAGGTGGCCGAATCGCCACGCTGGCTATCGCGATTGGACGGTGTGCTGCGCGGAACCGAGAGCACGGACGGAGCCGAAGGTTATGCGCGCCTGGCCATTTCCGCCGGCTTGGTTCCGGACGCCTGGGAGACGACATACGTGCACCTGCTGGCGGGCGAGGATCCGGTGCTGCGATGGGTGCATGGCACCGGGCTGAGGCCCGTTGTGTCGGCACTGTCGGCCGACGAATTCGCCGAGTTCGAGTCGGAGTATGCCGGGCTGCTGCGCCAGGCTTATCCGCGCTCCGGCGAGGTGACCCCGTTCGGATTCCGCCGAATCTTCTGTGTGGCATCCAAGCCGTAAGTGGGTCGATAGAATCGGGCGGTGCCGGATACCAATGCCAAGGAACGCTCACTGACTGGGCATGAGGCACGTTGGGAGCGGCACAACTCCGCCCGCCAGACCCGCATCGTGGAGTCTGCCGTCGCGCTGCTCGATGAAACGCCGCCCGGCACCGAGATTCCCGTGCAGTCGATCGCCAAACGGGCCGAGCTGGCCAAGTCTGTGGTGTACCGGCAGTTCGAGGGACGCGAGGACCTCGATCGGCGCATTCGTTCGTATCTGATGGAGGACTTCGATACGACAATCTCGTCGCAGCTCGATGTCACCAGAGGTTCCATCAACGACATTGCCACCAGAACCATTCGGGCGGTACTGGATTGGATGACCGATTACCCCCATCGCTATGAGTTCATGGGCTCCGGCACCACCGACGAGGATCCCGCCGTCGATGCGGTCAGTACGGTCAAGGTGCGCATGGAGCAGCGTGTCCGGGGAGTCCTGATCCCGATCACCGAGTTACTCGGAATCGACTACAGCCCCTTCGAATCAGTCACTTACGCGGTGGTGACGATGGTCGAGGGAACCCTCTCCCGGTGGTTGCGGGAAACCGACCCCGTGCGCAGCCGCACCGAGATCGTCGAGGATCTGGCGAACTACGTCTGGTACGTACTGGACGGGGCCGGGCGTTCGATGGGCGTGTCGCTGGACCCGCAGACCGAGCTGATGGCGGCTATCGCCGAACTGTCAGGCGCCAACCGCTAGCGGCGTGCCCGCGGGCGAGCGGTCGGGCTCGCTGCGGTACCGCGACGGACGGCCGTCGATGTGCAGCACCTTCCACAAGGGGCGCACCCACCACGGCCGCATTCCGATGTCTTCGGTCAGCTTGCGCATGTCTCCGAAGTACTCGGCAAGCGTGTGACGCGCGTGCTCGCTGCGCCAGAAGGCCTGCTTGAAAACCTCACGCGGGATGCCGAACTCGGCGGCGAAGCTCCGTGGCGGAATCATGATCTCGTTCGCCAGCAGCTTCATGACGACCGGGAACAGCAGGGTGCACAGTGCGCGCTTGCGCGCACTCATCAGCGGCATGTGTACGCGCAGGAACTCACCGGCGAAGGAGATGTGCCGCGCCTCTTCGGCCACATGGATTTCCATCGTTCGCCGGACGGCCGGCGGCAGGTCGACGTCCTTGCGGATCAACGACTTCTGGTAATGGTCGATGGGCTCTTCGCCGCCGAGGATGCCGATGAAGAGGACCACATGGGCCCAGCCGCCCGCTACGCCGATAATCGGCGAGAGCCTGCGGAACCACTTGCGCATGCCCGGGACATCGTCACCGATGCGGTTGACGAGTTCCTGGAACATCTGGATGTGGTTGCACTCCTCGGTCATCTCGTGGAGGCAGTAGCGGAACTCCGGCGAGCCGTTCGGCAGCTTCATGAGGTACTGCATCATGCCGCGGATCAGGATGCTCTCGAAGGCGAGTCCGACCTTGACGCTGTTGGCCAGCCGCCAGCGGCCGATCTCGATTTGACGGTCGAGGGGCAGGTCCCGGTACCACTGGGTGGCGCCGAGGGTGTCCAACTCGGGGTTCAGCACCCAGCGGGGGTCGTTGCGGTCGATCTGGTAATCGGGCGCATCCCAGTCGATGTCCGTGAAGGGATCGAAGTGCAGACGCACCGAGCCTTCGGACAGCGTGTGCAGTGTCTGCAGGTACTCCGCGTCGAAATCGCTCGGCCCGGGGACGGTGTAAAGCGGCATTGCTTCCTCCTCGAATTGCCTACCAATTTACTGGGACACGGCATCCCATGCAACATCTGGTGGGACTAAAAGTCCCATAAATTTGATTCGCGCAGGTCGCCTCTACTCGTGAGGCTGAATCTGCCTGGCGGCCAGCGGCCGCCAGGCAGGTAATCGGGTGCTCAGCGCAGGGCGGAGGCCATCGCCGCACGTGGTGCGGGCTGCCCGGTGAACAGCTCTACCTGGGTGAACGCCTGGTTGAGCAGCATCTCCAAACCGCCGACGACCGCCGATCCCCGATCGTGTGCCTTAGCCGCCAGCTCGGTGGGCCAGGGGTGATAGATAACGTCGAGAATCGCCGGAGCCGCCGCCAGGGCATCCGAATAGGGTGCCGCCGCCTCCGCGGGCACGGTGCTCACCAGCACGCCGGACGATGCGCACACCGAGGACAGCGCGGCGTCCCCGAAACCAATCACCGAGGCCGGCAGGCCCACTCGCTGCGCCAGCTCCAGAGCTCCGTGCGCCCGGCTCGCATCCCGGGCCACCACCGTCAGGGACGTGATACCCATTGCCGCCAGCGCCACGATGGCCGGCCGCGCGGTACCGCCGGCGCCGACGATCACCGCCGCCCGCTCCGTGGGTTCGATTCCCGCACCGCGCAGTGCTCCGGATACGCCATCGACGTCGGTGTTGTCGGCATGCCAACCGTCATTGGTACGCACCAGGGTGTTGGCGGCACCGATCAGCCGTGCACGTTCGGTGCAGCTCGACGCCGATTCCAAGGCGGCGAACTTGCCGGGCATCGTCACCGAGAAACCCACCCAATCGGGCCCGGCACCGCCCACCACATCGGGCAGCTGCTCAGCCGTGCACTCGATGCGTTCGTACGTCCAGCCGGTCAGTCCCAGCGCGCGATAGGCGGCCAGATGTAGATCGGGTGAGCGCGAATGCCCTATCGGAGAGCCGAGCACCGCGGCGCGGCGAACCTCAGCCGCGCTCATGCTCTACGCCCGGGAGGCTCATCGCGCACTGTCCAGAATGCCGTTCTTCTTAGCCAGCTCGATGTTGGCCAAATGCTCGTTGTAGTCGGCGGTGAACAACGTGGTGCCCTCGGCGTCGATCGTGACGAAGTACAGCCAGTCCCCCGGCTCCGGATGCTCGGCCGCCTGAAGCGCCTCGGGGCTCGGCGAAGAAATCGGAGTAGCCGGAAGCCCCTGCGACACATAGGTATTCCAGAGTGTCTTGCGCTCGCGGTCGTCATCGGTGGTCGCGACTTCCTGGCGGTCCAACGGGTAGTTCACCGTGGAGTCGAATTCCAGCTTCTGATGCTTGGCCAGCCGGTTGTAGACCACCCGCGCCACCTTCGCGAAGTCGCGGGGTTTGGCCTCCCGCTGCAGCAGCGAGGCCACCACCAGCACTTCATAGGGCGACAATCCGGCCGCATCGGCCTGCAGCAACCCCAGCTGCTGGTACTGGTCGCTGCTCTCGCGGATGAGGGAGGCCAGAATCTGCTCCGGCTCGGCCATCGGGTCGAAGTCCCACCGCCCGGCGGCGATCAGTCCCTCGATGCGGCGGTGGTCGTCACGCACGGCGTTGACTCCGTTGGACGCCCACTGCGGGACCGACAGCTCGGCCTGCGATGCCGTCGTGGCGGCCTGCCGCAAGTCCGAAGCGGCCACGCAATGCTTGTCGCCATCCAGCTCCACGCACGAAGCACGCGCGATGAGGGTGAAGATGCCCTCGGTAACCGCGCCATTGGCCACCGCGGAGACGTCATCGAGCTGACGGCCCTCCGGGATGACGAGCAGACCGACACGGTTATCTTGTTCGGCCAGACGCGCGACGGCGTCCTTGCCGGGAATCTTGGTGCGCAGCTTGTAGAAGCCGGGCTGGATCGCGGCGATGGCCTGATTGCCTTGCGCGGCATCGGTGAACGCACTCGGAGTGGCCACCACTCCCTCGTCCTTCAGCCGCTGTCCGATGACCTTGGTGGTGTCGCCGCGATGCACCTCGAACACGAAGTCCTTGACCCCGGAGCCCGAGTAGTCGGTGACGGGGGCATCGGCACCGAAGAGGCTGTCCCACAGCTTGGCTCCGCCGACAACGGCAGCGACGGTGATGATGACAACCAGCGCGAGACCCGCCAGTCCGGCGTTACGGCGACGCCGCGCCGCAGCCCTGCGGCGCGCCCGTTCGCGACGGGTCTCGCGAGGACGCGGACCCACGGCCACCGGGACGGCCCGGCGACCGCCTCCCCAGTCGTCGTCGGGCTCCTGGCGATCGTCCCAATCGCGCCAGTCGCTCAACGCGTGCCCCCTTCACTGCCGCACCGGCGACGCTGCTCAAGCCAATCCTGCAGAATGGCCACCGCTGCCGCCTGGTCGATGATGCCGCGCTGCTGACGAGACCGTACTCCTGCCTCACGCAGGGAACGCTGGGCGGTAGTAGTAGTGAAACGCTCGTCTACTAAGCGCACCGGCACGGGCGCGATTCGCTCACTCAGCTCGCGGGCGAACCCGGCGGCATCGCGCGCCGAGGCCCCCGTACCTTCGCGCAGGTTACGTGGCAGGCCGACAACGACCTCTACCACGCTCAGCTCCTCGACCAATTCCACGATACGGCGAAAATCACTGTCTTCCTTGTTATCCCGCGCGACCGTTTCGACCGGGGTGGCAAGAATTCCGTCGGGGTCGCACGATGCGACCCCGATTCTGACGGTGCCTACATCCACGCCGAGACGACGGCCGCGGCCCGGATCATCCGGGCCTGGACGATCAGGGGCAGGAGCTTCGCTATCAGGCACTCGGTTCAGGCCTGGCGGATCTGTTCACGCAGCGCCCGCAGTGCCGCGTCAATGCCGGAGGGGTCCTTACCGGAACCCTGTGCCGTGTCGGACTTACCGCCGCCTCGACCATCCACGGCCGATCCGATGGCGCCCACGAGGTCGTTGGCACGCAGCCCCGCATCTTGAGCGGCCTGGTTGACCGACACCACGAAGGGCACCGAGCCCTCGCCCGCCGCGATCAGCGCGACCACGGCGGGGTCACTGCCGAGCCGACCCCGAATGTCTCCGATCAGGCTGCGCAGGTCACCGGCGCCGGTGCCATCGGGCAGCCGGTGCGCCACCACGGTGACGGTGCCGGCCGACGTGCCCAGGCGTTCCGCGTTGTCCACCAATGTCGAGATGGAGGCCTTCACCGAGGCCAAACGTGTTTGCTCCAGCTCCTTTTCGGCCACCTTCAGCCGCTCCACCAAAGTGGCGACCCGGCCGGGAACCTCTTCGGAGGGCACCTTCAGGCTAGAGGACAGCGCAGCCATCAAGGCACGTTCCTTCGAAAGGTATCGGAACGCGTCCAGGCCTACATAGGCCTCCACCCGGCGCACACCCGAGCCCACCGAAGACTCTCCCAGCAGCGTCACAGGTCCGATCTGGGAGGAGCTGGCCACGTGCGTGCCACCGCACAATTCGAGCGAGAACGGGCCGCCGATGTCGACAACGCGCACGTTGTCCCCGTAGTTCTCACCGAACAGCGCCATCGCGCCCATGGCCTTGGCCTTGTCCAGATCGGTGATGAAGGTGTTGACGGGGTAGTTGGCCTCGACCGCCTTGTTGGCGACGTCCTCGACCTCTTGCCGCTGCGCCTCCGAAAGCGCTCCCTGCCAGCTGAAGTCGAAACGCAGGTATCCGGGACGGTTCAGCGAGCCCGCCTGAACAGCATTGGGCCCCAGTACTTGCCGCAGCGCGGCGTGCACCATGTGCGTGCCTGAGTGGCCCTGAGTGGCGCCGTGGCGCCACTGCGGGTCCACCGAGGCCACCACCTGATCACCCTCGACGAACTCACCGGATTCCACCGTGACCTTGTGCACGAAAAGGGTTTTGGCGATCTTCTGAACATCGGAGACCTTTGCCTGCGATGTTGCGTTGGTCCCGTCGCCGCGAAGGGATCCGACGTCGGCGATCTGGCCACCCGATTCCGCGTAGAGCGGGGTGCGGTCCAATACGATTTCCGCCTCGGCGCCCGCCGAGGCGACCGGCACCCGGGCGCCGTCGACAAAGATGCCCAGAATCGTGGCCTGCGAATCCAATTCGTCGAACCCGGTGAATTCCGTGGGGCCCGCGTCCACGAGTTCGCGGTATGCCGTCAGGTCCGCGTGGGCATGCTTGCGTGCGGCGGCATCGGCCTTGGCACGCTGCCGCTGCTCGTTCATCAGCTCACGGAAGCCGTTCTCGTCCACCGAAAGCCCGGCCTCGGCGGCCATTTCGAGGGTGAGCTCGATGGGGAATCCGTAGGTGTCGTGCAGGGTGAACGCGTCGCTACCCGAAAGCGTGCTTTTTCCTGCCGTTTTCGTCTTGTCCGCGGCATCCTCGAACAGCTTCGAACCGGAGGCCAGGGTCCGGTTGAACGCGGTCTCCTCGGCAACGGCGATTCTGCTGATGCGTTCGAAGTCGGTTACCAGCTCGGGGTACGAGGGGCCCATCTCGTCACGCACCACGGCCATCAGCTCACCCATCATGGGCTTTTCGACGCCAAGCAACTTGGTGGAGCGGATGATCCGGCGCAGCAGGCGGCGCAGCACATAGCCGCGGCCTTCATTGCCTGGGCTGACCCCGTCGCCGATGATGATCGCCGCCGTGCGGGCGTGGTCGCCGATGACGCGGTAGCGCACGTCGTCCTCATGACTGCCCTGCCCGTAGCCGCGCGGGGCAACTGCTGCCACACAGTCGATGACCGGGCGCACCAGGTCGGTCTCGTAGACGTTGTCGACACCCTGCAGCAGACACGCGATGCGCTCGACACCCATGCCGGTGTCGATGTTCTGGCGCGGCAGCGGGCCGAGTATCTCGAAGTCGGTCTTGGAGGTCCCCTCGCCGCGCTCGTTCTGCATGAACACGAGATTCCAGATCTCGATGTAGCGGTCCTCGTTGGCCTCCGGGCCGCCTTCGACGCCGTACTCGGGGCCGCGGTCGTAGTAGATCTCCGAGCACGGACCGCAGGGGCCGGGGATGCCCATGGACCAGTAGTTGTCGGCCATGCCGCGGCGCTGGATCCGGTCCAGCGGCAGCCCGGCGATGTCCTGCCACAGCCCGATGGCCTCGTCGTCGTCGAGATAGACGGTGGCCCACAGCCTCTCCGGGTCGAAGCCGTAACCACCTTCGGACAGTGGGTTGGTCAACAGCGTCCAGGCAAGCCGGATCGCCTCGCTCTTGAAGTAGTCGCCGAAGGAGAAGTTCCCGGCCATCTGGAAGAACGTGTTGTGACGGGTGGTGATGCCCACCTCATCGATGTCCGGGGTGCGAATGCACTTCTGGACACTGGTGGCCGTGTTGTACGGCGGCGTGCGCTGCCCCAGGAAGAACGGCACGAACTGGACCATGCCGGCGTTGACGAACAGCAGGTTGGGGTCGTCGAGGATCACCGAAGCGCTCGGTACCTCGGTGTGACCGGCCTTCACGAAGTGGTCCAGGAATCGCTTCCGGATCTCGTGTGTCTGCATGTCGTCCTTGCGTGTAGCTGGGGAATCTGACCGGACCACCCTACCGGTGTGTCCACCTACCGCCGGTATACGCCAAGGTCACCAGGGACCGCCACCAGGTATCTGCTCCGTCACAATTCACCGAGCTAACCGCAAACAGCCCCTTCACATGGACAGACGGGCTCCGGCCTGCCTCACAGCAATCGCGGTCCGGCTCTAGCCGTACGGAGCGTCGCGGATCGAGCTGTCGACGGCTCCGCCGATCGGCGCGGTTGCCAGCCCGGTGAACGGTCCCAGGAACGGGCTCAACAGGATGCCGGCTCCCGCCTCGGCGGCATCACCGGCGGCGCCCGCGCCCACGTCGCGGCCGTACTGCTCCACCCACGGATCAACCGGTGCGGGTGGCGGCGGGCCTGGATCTTCGAGGATTGGCGCGGGGCCCGGTTCGGGTTCCGGGTCTGCCCACGCCACGGCGGGCGCGGCCATCACAGCGAGCGATGCCAGTAGTCCGCCCGCGGCCACACGCATACGTAACGCCATGCCATTCAGTATGCCGAGTGTGCGATTTGTGTCGGTTTTCTGGCCAGAACCGACAGAATCCGCACACTCGATCAGAACTCAGGGCCTTTTCAGCCCGCGCCGGATGATGGCGCGCAGCTTGTCCAGCCGCGATCCGATGTCACGCTCGGTGCCGTGATCGGTGGGCTGGTAGTAATCGGTGCCAACCAACTCATCGGGCGGATACTGCTGCGCGACCACCCCGTCGCGGTCGTTATGCGGGTACACGTAGCCGACGGCGTTGCCGAGTTTGGCCGCCCCGCTGTAATGGCCGTCACGCAGATGAGGCGGCACCAGCCCGGCCTTGCCCGCGCGGATATCACCCATCGCCGCCCCCAGTGCCGCGGGCACCGCACCCGACTTGGGCGCGGTTGCGAGGTGGATGGTGGCGTGAGTCAACGTCAGCTGCGCCTCCGGCATCCCGATCAGCTGGACCGTCTGGGCCGCCGCCACCGCCACCGGCAATGCGGTGGGATCGGCCATCCCGACGTCCTCGCTGGCCAGGATCATCAGTCGCCGGGCGATAAAGCGTGGGTCCTCCCCCGCGATCAGCATCCGCGCCAGATAGTGCAGCGCGGCATCCACATCGGACCCGCGGATGGATTTGATGAAGGCACTCACCACGTCGTAATGCTGATCGCCGTCGCGGTCGTAGCGCACGGCAGCGCGGTCCACCGACTGCTCCACCACCTCGACGGTCACGGTGCCGCCCGCTCCTCCCGCGGTCTCCGCGGCGACCTCCAGCGCAGTCAGCGCGCGTCGTGCGTCGCCCGCAGCGAGTTGCGCCAGCAGGCTCAGCGCCTCGGGATCGACGGCCACCACGCCGCCGAGCCCACGTTCATCGGCGATCGCACGCGTAAGCACTTCCCGAATATCGTTGTCGCCCAATGGCTGCAGCTGAAGGATCAGCGAGCGCGACAGCAGCGGTGCCACCACGGAGAAGGAGGGATTCTCGGTGGTAGCGGCCACCAACAACACCACCCGGTTCTCCACGGCCGCAAGCAGAGCGTCCTGTTGCGTCTTGGAGAACCGGTGCACCTCGTCGATGAAGAGCACCGTCTGGCGGCCGTGAACGGCCGCGCGGCGTGCATCATCGATGACGGCCCGCACCTCTTTGACGCCGGCGGACAAAGCGGACAACGCCTCGAACCGGCGCCCGGTGGCACCCGAAATCAAGGATGCGAGAGTGGTTTTCCCCGTGCCCGGAGGTCCGTACAGGATGACCGAGGCCGCACCTGAGCCATCGACAAGGCGACGCAACGGCGAACCCTGTTTGAGCAGGTGCCCCTGCCCCACCACTTCATCGAGCGTGGCGGGACGCATCCGGACAGCCAGGGGCGCGTTGGGCGGCACCCCGGCATCCGCCGGGGCCGACTCGAAAGCGCCCCCGGGCACGTCGAACAGGCTGTCTGACACGTCTCAGGCTTACCACGTCGGGCCGACGGGTTCAGCCCGCCGGTTGGGTCACGAAATCGATCAGCTCCTCAACACGGCCGATCAGGGCCGGCTCCAGGTCGGTCCAGGTGCGCACCTTGCCGCGGATCCGCCGCCATGCCTCGGCGATCTCGGTCTGGCTGCCGTGCGGCCAGCCAAGCGCCTGGCAGATGCCGTGTTTCCACTCGATGTCCCGCGGCACGCTGGGCCAGGCATGCAGACCGATCCGCGCGGGCTTGACCGCCTGCCAGATGTCGACGAACGGATGCCCCACCACCAGGGTGTGCTCGCCATAGGGACCCTTTTGCACCGTTTCGGCGATACGTGACTCCTTCGACCCCTTCACGAGGTGGTCGACCAGAACGCCGAGTCGACGGCCCGGCCCCGGCTGGAATTCCTTCACGATGGCGGCCAAGTCATCCACCCCGCCGAGGTATTCGACGACCACACCTTCAACGCGCAAGTCATGACCCCACACCTGTTCGACGAGCTCGGCGTCGTGACGACCCTCGACGTAGATCCGGCTGGCCAACGCCGTGCGCGCCTTGAGCCCGTGAACCGCAACCGATCCCGACGCGCTCCGGGTCGCCTTGGTGGGAGTGTGCCGCAACGGCTCCTTGAGAATCACCGGCTTACCGTCGATGAGATATCCGGGACCTACCGGGAAGCCGCGAACACGCCCGTGCCGGTCCTCCAAGTCCATCCGGCCGTACTCGATGCGCACCACCGCCCCCACAAAACCCGTCTGTGCATCCTCCACGACCAAGCCCTTTATCGCCGCGACCTCGGTGGATTGCGGACGCCGCGGAGCGTGCGGGTTGTTGGACAAGATGTCGGTGCCATAGCGATCAGCCACCCGGCGATCGTAGAAACGCGTCGAGATCCCAGTGCGTTACGACTCGCCCGCGTGATTAGACCGTGACCAGGACCGGCGGGCGCAGGGCGGAGAGCACCAGCAAGTCGTGCGGCGTACACCGTTTAAAGGCAACTTTCGGTGGACATTCTTCATTTGCTGATTCATAGTGCACGAGATGGCTGCGCGTTGGTTTTGGGATCACTGCCAAGCGGTGGAGCTTCTGGTCCTTGCCTTCGCCGCACCAGCTGTTCTGTACCGCGGGTGGCGATGGTGGACAGGTAGACCATCGCTTGCGTTAGCGGCAAGTGCGATTTTTGCAGTGTCCATATGGCCGTGGGCGCTGTGCGATATCGAACCAATATGGGCGGCGTTATCGCCGCAAGCACAGGCCTTTCACGCCGCGGGAGGGATCGGTGTCGTGGCGTCGGCGAGCGCCTGGGTGCTTGTGGTTGAGGCATGCGGTCAGGCCGATCGCCCGATCCGTCGGAAGAAGATCCAGAGACTCGTTGCGGGAGCGACGATTACGTTCGTAGCCGTTGCAGCGTTGACCGTTTCGACGGTATCAACACCGGGAGGGAGTGACTTCTTCACCTACCTGACTGAGCCACGCCGCGACTCACTCAGCCTTTTAGCAGCCACCCTTATCGGCCACAGCTTTGCCGCGGCCGTGTTAGCCCATCTCGCCCTGCTCGCGATGCGACGGATGGACCACACGCCGGCCGGCCAAGGCCTGGGCTTGCTTGGAGCGGCCGGCGGTGCGGTCGCGATTGCGGTCGTAACTCGCGGAATCTGCGCCGAGCTTTTCCAGTGGAATGGATATTCACCTCCGACATGGTGTGGGCTAACCGTGCAGACGAGCGCCATCACGGCAGGTGCGGTACTTGCCATTTCGGCCTTGACGTGGCCCCCCGCAGCGCTACGCCGCCAGGTGCGCCACACGCTGCGCCGACTTCAGCCCTTACGCGATGCATTGATCGAACTGTTCCCCGGGCTGGCTCCGCCCCGGCAGTTCCGGGTAGGCCTGACGGCGGTGCCACCGGAATGGATTGGCCAAATTCAGGATGGACTAAGCCTGCTCGCGCAGTACCGCGATCTGCCACGTGAAGCTTCTTCACCACCTGAAAATCGCACGAAACATATTCAGGCAGTTATTGATTGGATCCATGGACAATCGCCATTAGGCATGAGCACCGTATGGCTTCACGCGCCACCACAGCTGACGAACACCGAGTGGATCCAGGTCCTCGCCGATGCATTTATGCCGCGGCGCCCAGTTCAATAGCCAAGCGCCAGAACCATTCAGCAGAATATGTCGTCAATGCGACGCCGAGACGAGGGCTCCCCGGCCGCACCTGCTCGTTCCAGACGCCGTAAAACCAGACCCGCGAAACGTTCGGCATCGATTTCCTCATCGGGCCACGCGCGGGTTTCGTCACACGATCGCTGCAGCATGAAGGCCACCAGATCTATCGAGGCAGCCTCCATGTGCGCTGTCGCGTACTCGGTGATCGCCTGCCCACGGTGACCTAGGACCATATGACCGAGTTCATGAGCAATGGTCCGCTCTCGCGACAACTCGTCTGATCGAACCTTCAGCACGTCCCGGTCCGGGAAAGATAACCACTGCCCAAAAACCCCGACCGGCAACCGCCCGTCCTCGATCGCAATTGGCCTGCCGCGCTGCAGGCCCCACGTCTCGACGAGCGTCATCAGCGAGGATGTGCCTGCCGGCGCAACAGCGAACACTCCATCGACAGCGGTTTTGATCTCTGCGTTTCTCGACCGGCGTGCAAGCACGCCAAAATGGGATATGCCTAAACCCCGCCGACTATGCATCCGCAGAAAATAACAATCCTCGACTCACCCAGCAAGACATGGCATATCCGCTACCTCCATACAGAGGCCCTGAGAACTCAGTCCTCCATGAGAGATTCGCCGCGCAGCGCCGCGATGACGTCGGTGGCGTGACCGGCGACAACAGGGTCGCCCACACGCTCAGCGGCCGCATGCAGCGCTACCCATCGCCCCAGCAGCGCGGCATGGCTGGGCGCGGGATTCCCGAAGGCCACAGTGTCGTCGTCGAGATCGACGTCGATGGTGAAGTACTCGTGCGTGGCGAGCCATACCCACATCAGTCGCGCATCCAGGACGCGCCGCGCAAGCGTCTCGTCGTCGGCCAGCCCGGGGGCGATCGACACCACATCGGAGCGCCAGGCTTCGGTCATCGCATCATCGAGCTCGGCGACTTCCTCACGCTCGGCGGCACCGAGAAACTCCGGGTAGACGGTGAGCGCGTGGGCGATGTCCAGCACGATGTCGCGGAATCCGCCCCATTCGTAGTCAAGAATCCGGACACCATGTTCGGTGACGAGGATATTGTCGGGGGCGACCTCGGAGGGGCTGAAGGCGCGAACGCCGCCCTTTCCGAAAAGCTCAGCTGTTTGCTGTAAACGAGAAATCAGTGCAGGCGGAACTTCGAGAGCGTACTCGCTTCTCAGGATCTGCTGCAGTGGGTCAATGGTCTCCGCCCCACCGATGCGCTGCTGCGACGGGTCGACATCGGTCTTCTTCACATCGATGCGCCTGAGCAGCGCAGCAAAGTCACCTTCACGCCCCACGGTGGCTACGTGCATCCGCCCCAGGGCTTGCGCCCACGCCATCAGCGCATGGTTGATCGCGGCACGATTACGCTCTGCCAACAGCTCTGACATGGTCGGCGCGGAACCCAGATCGGTAAGCACTATGAGTCGTTCGGCAATCGAGTAGGCAACCAGCTCGGGGCCGGGCCGATGCTTGGCCGTCAAGGAGTTTGCGAACTGATACGACACAACCTCGCGGAGCACGGCAGCCTCGGATCCGCCTTCGGGGACCTGCTTGATCACCATCGACTTGGGCAACGCAAAAGGGTTCTGCACCGCGCGGACCCGAAGGACGATCGCAGGCCCGCTGCCACCGAGATCCTCGGGTTCAGCCAACGTGACGGTTGCCCCCGCGCGCTTGGAGAGCAACTCCTCGGCTGTGGCGATAACCTGCGCGACGGGGTCTGCCAATAGTGTCGTCATTACCGCCTCACCTTACCTCGTCTTTATAAGACTGTGGGGCGGCACACATTCCTCCCGGTATTCACCTCCACGCATTTGCCGGGCACCTACCAGCGCAGATCTGCCCACCCCTGGCGGGTAGTTAGGCGGCAGCATCCCCCGCCGCCACGACAATCTCGTGGATCAGCCGCATCTTCTCCAGCACCGGACCGGGCAGCACGAAGGGGTACAGGTCATCGCGCCCCATGGAGCGGTTGACCATATTGAGCGACCACGCCAGCGGCAGCCACATCTCGATGATGGTGTCGAATCCGCTGGGACCTAGAACCCGGCGATCGAAGGTGCCGCCCGCCGGCGCCAGCGCGAAGGAAGCTGCGGTGTCCAACGTGTCGCGGATATGCAGATAGTGCGCGAAGGTCTCCGCCCAGTCCTCGGCGGGATGCATGGTGGCATAGGAGGAGACAAAATTGGCCTCCCACCCCTCGGGCACGCCCTGCTGATAGTGGCGATCCAATGCGGCCTGGTAGTCGGCATCCGCATCACCGAACAGTGCACGGAATCTCTGGACATAGTCCGCAGAAACCCCGACGAGCCGGTAGTAGAAGTAATGCCCGATCTCGTGACGGAAATGTCCGAGCAGGGTGCGATACGGCTCGTCCATGGAGATGCGAAGCTGCTCGCGATGCACGTCATCACCCTCGGCGAGATCCAGGGTGATCACCCCGTTGTGATGTCCCGTCATCACCGGTTCCTGCTCGCTGGAGAGCAGATCGAAGGCCAGCCCGAACTCGGTATCGACATCACGCCCCGTCACCGGTAGCCGCAGCTCCGCGAGTTCGGCGATGAGCCGGCGCTTGGCCTTCTCCGCCTCCGCGAACGCAGGCAGGGCTGTGCTGTCAGAGTCGTTGGGCCGGGTGCGTGTGAGCTCACAGGATGCGCATAACGTGCCCGACGCCGTGCCGTACACCAGCCAATTGCATTCGGCCACATGAAGGTTCGCACACAGGCGGTGATCATCGGAGTCGACGAACCCGGGTCCGTCGTCGTTGGCGATCACCAACAGCGCCTTGTCCTGAAGCGAAAACCCGACGTGACTGCCACAGGACAGGCACACCGAATTTTCGAATGCCAGATGCTGACCACACTGCGGGCAGATGAAGTCACGCATGCGCTGGGCTCTCCTCACACGGTGCGACGTCCACCGACACTTTGATCGTGCTGCTTTCGGAGTCGGTGTAGATGATGCCGCGCAGCGGCGGTACATCGGCGTAATCGCGACCCCACGCGACGGTGACGTACCGCTCGTCGGCGACGGTGTCATTCGTCGGGTCGAACGCGACCCATCCGTCGGGTGGAACCCACACCGCCGCCCAGGCATGGGTGGCGTCGGCACCGACGAGGCGGGGCTGCCCCGGCGGCGGATTCGTCGCCAGATAGCCGGAGACGTAACGTGCCGCGAGTCCCTGGGTGCGCAGCGCCGTGACCGCCATGCGCGCGAAATCCTGACAGACGCCTTCCCCCGCGGCCAGCACCTCGCTGACCTTCGTGGAAATGGTGGTCGATCCCGACCGGTACTGGAAATCGCGATAGATCCGGCCCATCAGATCCACGACAGCCTCCCCGAGCGGACGTCCTGCTGTGAAACTCACTGCGGCGTAGGCCTCTACGTCGTCGGTAATCTCCGGAGGCACTAAATCCAGCACGAACTCGGTGGCCAGCGCTCCCGCCCCCGACGATTCCGCATAGGCCGGACGGGCCAGCTCCCATGCCTGCTCCCACCCCGCGCCGGGTGGTGACGGGGCACTGACGTCGACGATGGAGCGGGCAGTCACGCTCAGCTCGCGGTGTGGCGTGGTGACGTGGAAGTACGAACTGAGGTTCCCGTAGAGGTCTCTACCGGTGGAACTGTCCGAGGGTTCCGGCTCGACGATCAGCTCGTTTGATTCGCAACGTTGCCAATCGGTGTCACGTGGCGTGAGATAGCCACGGCCATAGGAGCTTGTGACGTCGTCGGAGTATTGGTACAGGGTGCGGTGCGTCACCTGATACCGGGTGACCGCTGAGCCGCTTGGGCCAAGACCGTCGGTCACGGCAACCTCCGCGTCGTGTCGGGTCCCCACAGTGGCTGCATTCCGGTCGGCATGGACAAGTGTGTCCTCGTGACCACGGTGGACAACTCGCGCAATGCCTGATGCACGTTGTCGAGAGTTTCAGCAAGCGTATCGCGCTGCCCATCCTCACCGGCGGCATCCAGATCGGACGGATCAATCCGCCGCAACTGCGTCACCAGATCCTCCACCAGCCGCTCGGGACGCGAGGTCCCCGAGGCGCTCGGCAGTGACTTGAGGTCGGTGCGCAGCGATTCCACCTGATACAGAAGCGATCTCGGGTTCACAGCATCGAACAGCAGCAGGTCGGCCACCGCCTCCAGGCTGATCTTGCCGCGGGTGCGGCGGCGGTACATCACCGAGGACTCGCAAGCCACCAGCGTGGATTCAGTGACCGACTGCTCGGCCGCGCGGCCGCGGACCGCCGTCAGCGTGGAACGCAACAGCGCCGTCAGGCCGAGGCCACGCTCGATGCGCTTGCCGATATCCATGATCGTCCAGCCGATGTCGTGAACTGTCGACTCCGCCGCCAGGCCTGATAGCGCGAGAAGCCCTGCCAATACTTGCGTTTGGGTGGCGGCGAGCACTGTGTCATCGGCGCGAGTGGAGTTGCCTCCCGAACGCGTGCTGTCGTCGTACTCCGCCGCCGCCGCGGCGATGGCCCGGTCCATGCCACCGAGCACCATCCAGGTGTCGTTGGACATCTGGTCGCGAACCGCGCGGGCGGCCAGGCCGAGGCGCTCCACCGATTGGGCCAGGGAACCGACCCGCTCCTTGTCCACCGTCAGCGACCACACTTGAGTTCCCAGATCTTCGGATCCGGTGTCGGTGCCGGTGATATCGCCGAGCGCCTTCAGCAGCACCGGGACGCATTCACTGGCCTCCATGAACTGCCGATACCGATACTCGTGGAACCGTTCCCGGGTAACAGACAACAGCCGAACGAGATTCTCGGCGCGCTCTCCGTATCGCCCGAGCCAGAACAGATCGGACAACACGCGCGGCGAGCTGACCGCGTCGGCGCCCGCCAATCGCCCGGCGGGCAGATCCAGCGGCGCGACGGTCAGTGCCCGCTCGGTCTGATCGCGATCCGGCTGCTGGACCCAGATATCTTTGGCGGCAAGGCTGTTGAGTGTCGATCCCGAGTACCCGGAAGCAGCGACATAACCGAGACCACCGATCATCGGCGCATACCCGCCGCGCTGCGCGACGGTGAACAGCCGCATGCCGATCGGTGCCGCGGTCAGGGCGCCCGGCCGCAGATAGGTGGGGGCCACCGACAGTTCGGGAAGTTCCTGACCAACCCAGCGCCAGGGTGCCGCCTCGATACGTGCCCGCAATGTCTCCAGTGTCTCCGAGGACTGCAACGGTCCGGTATACACCTCGTCCGCCACTGTCGATTTGACCAACAGCGTGCCCAGGTTGGCGAGCAGGTGCGAACGCTCCGCATCGATGCCGCCCCACCAGGTCTGGACGCCCGGCAACGCGAGCGGCTCCTCGAGCAGGCGATACGACAGCTCCGGCAGGAAACGGGCCAGGCCCGGATTTTCCAGGATCCCGCTGCCCAACGAGTTGACGACGGTGACCGCACCCCGGCGCAGCACCTCGACCAGGCCAACAACCCCCAGACGCGAGTCTGCCCGCAAGTCCAGCGGATCGGAGTAGCCGGCGTCGACGCGGCGTAGCACCACATCCACTCGGCGCAGGGTGCCCAGCGATCTCATCCAGAGTTTGCCGTCACGTACCACCAGATCCGCGGACTCGACCAGTGGAAATCCCAGTACCGACGCGAGGTAGGCCTGGTCGAATGATGTCTCGGAGTGGATGCCTGGGCTGAGCACGACCACCGTCGGATCCTCGACCGATTCGGGGGCGACATCGATGAGCGCCAGGCGCAGCGCTTGCGCGAACGATGAGGTCGGCCTTGGCGCGACCTTCTCGTAGAGATCGGGAGCGGCGTGCGCGACCACGCGGCGATCCGCCATCGCATACCCGGCACCCGAGGGCGCCTGTGTCCAGTCGGCGTTCACCCGGAAGTCGCCAACGCTCGTGCGGCCGATATCGCATCCGAGCAGAAAGAGCTGATGCCTACCGGGCAGGGCCATGCCGTGGGCGGCCCGCACATAACCGGGATGGGCAAAGAGCAGCTGCGGTGGCAACGCGCCGGATCTGATCAGTTCCTGAGGCCCGTACAGGTCGCTGAGAACGGCGTCCAGCAGCGTGGCCCGCTGGGTGAGACCAACCTCCAGCACGCTCCAGTCAGCGGGGTCGAGTAATAACGGGAGCCCATCCAGACGCCACGGCACCGGATGGGTGGGCGCATCGGGCCCGGACGCAGATCCCGCGACGCGCCGGGGATCCATGTAGGTGATGCCGTCGCTGTCGATCAGAGTGCGGACGCGATCCAGCAGACGGTCCAAACCGGGACGGCCGCGTTGGGCGATGGCGTCGGCCAAGTCGGTCCACGCCGGGCGGACGTTCCCGTCGGGCGCCAGGAACTCGTCGTACCCAGCCTGACTGCCCCGCCGGCCGACCTCGAACAGTGCTCCCTGGGCGCGCGCGCTGCGGTACTGCGCGATCAGCGGGTTATCGGTCAACGGGTAGCCGGGTCCGGCGGGAGCCCCCGAAGCAGGTGCTGCCACCGTCGCTACCTTCCTTCCTGTTCCGCTCTCTCACCTGCGCCCCACCGTCCTCGCACGGCGTAAATCCAGGATGCCGGGCGCGACCGCATCGGTGGACATGCGGGCTTGTTTCTCGCGCAAGTCTGACAAATCGACACGACCGGTGGTGTAACCGGTGGCATCGAAACGCCGACCGCGGCGTGCTTCGGCCGCCACCGCATTGACCGGAGGATCGTCATACGCACGGCCGCCCGGGTGCGATACGTGGTACGTACAGCCGCCGCGAGACAGGGCGTTAGCGGTGTCGATGAGCTCGAATCGCAACGGGTCATCGACGGTGATGCTCGGGTGCAGAGCGCTGGGCGGCTGCCAGGCCCGATAACGGACTCCGGCCACCTGCACATCCGGGTTTGCCGTCGAGAGCAGCGGGATGGGCTGACCGTTGCAGGTGATGACGTACCGGGATCGGTCGGCGCCGATGACCCGCACCTGCACGCGTTCGATGGAGGAATCGACGTAGCGCGCGGTGCCTCCTGCGGTCGCCTCCTCCCCCAGCACCCGCCACGGTTCGATGGCCCCGCGCAGTTCGACCTCGATACCGTCGAACACCGCGGTGCCGATCCGTGGGAACCGGAACTCGGTGAAGGGATCGAGCCAGCTTGTCTCGAAAGCGATGCCGTGCGCGCGCAGATCGGCGGCAACCTGAGCGATGTCGTGAATGATGAAGTGTGGCAACAAGTAACGGCCATGAAGATTTGCACCGTGTCGTATCAGCGGCGCCCGTAGGGGTTGTTCCCAGAACTTGGCGACCAGCGCGCGCACCAACAGAGACTGGACCATCGCCATCTGGAAATGCGGAGGCATCTCGAATCCCCGCAGCTCCAACAGGCCCAGACGCCCGCGCGCACTGTCGGGGCTGTACAGCTTGTCGATGCAGAACTCCGCACGGTGGGTGTTCCCGGTGATGTCGGTGAGCAGGTGCCGCAGCGCCCTGTCCACATGCCACGGCGCGGCGTCCGCAGCACGGTCGGGGCCGGGCGATGTCGTCAATCTCTCGATCTCCGCGAAGGCGATCTCCAACTCGTACAACGCCTCTTCGCGCCCCTCGTCGACACGTGGGGCCTGCGAGGTGGTGCCGACGAATCGTCCCGAGAACAGATACGACAACGCGGGGTGATGCTGCCAGTAGGTCAGCAGCGAGACCAGTAGATCGGGCCGCCGCAACAACGGCGACGTCGCCGGGGTCCGGCCCCCCAACGTGATGTGGTTACCCCCTCCGGTCCCGGTGTGGGTGCCGTCGGTGTCGAACGATTCGGTGGTCAGCCGGGCTTTCCGTGCCTCCTCGTACAACACCTCGAGCTGGCGGGACTGCTCGGCGAAGCTGCCGGTGGGTGTCACGTTGACCTCGATGACACCCGGGTCGGGAGTCACGCTCATGGCTTCGAGCCGAGGGTCCGGCGGCGGCCCATACCCTTCGATCACCAGTGGGCAGGTGGCTGCCGCCTCGACGCGGGCGATGAGATCTACGAAATCGTCGAGGCTCTCCAGGGGCGGCAGGAACAGGTACAGCAGCCCGTCGCGGATTTCGGCAACCATGGCTGTGGTGGGTACACCGTCCGCGGGCACGACGGCCGCGGATCCGGATCGCTGCGTATCGAGTTCGGCTGCAGCGCTGAGCGGATCCGCCTCGGCCGGGTGTGGGGCCGGCTTCCAGGAGACGGCGGCCAGTGGGAGCCGCAGACCTGCCGGAGACCGTCCTTCCGTCAGCACGATCCGGCCGCGACGCAGTTGCCAGTCGGCGCTTTCCCAGCCGCTGCCGTCCTCCCCGCGGTGCAGGGGCAGCAGATGCGCGGCCGGCCGGGTCACCTGTTCGTCCAGGCCTGCCAGCAGCTCCGAACGCCGCTCTTCCGAATCTTCCTGCGGCGCTAAGTCATCGGCCGTTGATACCGGATCTCCGGCCGGGCGCCGAACCGATGCGGCCAGTCGGGTCAGCGGATCCTCGTACGCCGCGCGCACCTGACTCTCGGGCAGCCCAAGATCGCCGGCCAGCGCGATCAACAACGCACGGTCAGCACCGTCCGGCGTGGACCATTCCCGGTCCTCGGCCCACGGGTCCGCCAGCAGATCGGGGTCAGACCACAGCGGCTGGCCGTCGCGGCGCCAGTACAAGCCGATCTGCCATCGCGGCAACGGTTCACCCGGGTACCACTTCCCCTGACTGCGCTGCACCAAACCGGTTGGCGCCCAGAGCGATTTCAGGCGGGCAGTCAGATCGGAGGCACGGACCCGCTTCTGGGGGCCGTCGGCCGCGGTGTTCCATTCCTCGGCAACCTGGTGATCGACCGAGACGAAGGTCGGCTCGCCGCCCATCGTCAACCCCACCCCAGCGCTATCAAGCCGGACATCGATCTCCGCACCCAGCGCGGTGACCGCCTCCCACGCCGATGCCGTGTAGGGCAGCGTGACTCGGGGGTCCTCATGCACGCGAGTGACCGTGTTGGAGAAATCGAGCGTGGACTCGCACACGTCGGTGGCGCCGGAGATTGCGGCCGATGTCGACGGATGCGGTGTCGCCGAGAGCGGAATGTGCCCTTCCCCCGCGAGCAGCCCCGATGTGGGGTCCAGACCGACCCACCCCGCGCCGGGGATGTAGACCTCAGCCCAGGCGTGCAGATCGGTGAAGTCGGCCACCGGACCGGAAGGCCCGTCGATTGCGGCGATATCCGACGTCAGCTGGACCAGGTACCCGGACACGAAGCGAGCGGCAAGACCCTTCTGCCGCAGAATCGAGACCAGTAACCAGGCAGTGTCACGGCAGGAACCGATACCCACCGCCAGGGTGGTGTCGGGGCTCTGGACCCCGGGCTCCAAGCGCACGGCGTAGCCGACATCCGAGCACAGCGCCTGATTGATGGTGACGAGGTAGTCGATGATGCGTGTGTCTGGCGCCATCGTGAAATTGGCCACCCACGCGCGGGCCAGCTCACCGGGCCCCGAGCCGGGAATCGATTCGTCCACCGGCTTGAGATAAGGCTCCAGATCGGCGGCCAACGCGGGCGGGTAGGCGAAACCGATGTGTTCGGCCCACTCCTCGATGAAGAAGTCGAACGGATTGACCGACTTCAGGTCGGCGATGAGCCCCACGGTGATCGACAATCGACGGGTCCGGTTCGGAAAGACCACGCGGGCAAGGAAATTCCCGAAGGCATCCTGTTGCCAGTTGATGAAGTGATCATCGGGGGCGATACGCAACGAGTACGCCTCGATCGGTGTCCTGGTATGCGGCGCGGGGCGCAATCGAATCTCGTGCGGATGCACCTGCACGAGTCTGTCGAATGCGTAGCTGGTCCGATGCTCCAGCGCCACCTTGATGCCCATCGGCTGATCCCACCATAACCTGGCCTCACCCGCATGGCCTGCGAATCGGCACACAACCAACCCGCAGGCCCGCAGAGGCCGCGCAGACGCTCTACCGGTAGCTCATCGGCGACCGCTCTCGGCTAGTGACGTCGCAGTTCAAAGATCGGAATCGCCCGGTCGGTCTTCTCCTGATAGTCGGCGAACACGGGAACCTGCTCAACAACCTTCGGGTACAGCGCATCGCGCTCGCTGAGTGAAAGCTCATGGGCTACCACGTCGTAACCGTCAGTTCCGATGTCGATATGCGCATGCGGATGTGCCCGCAGGTTATGCACCCATGCGGGGTCCTTGTCCGCACCGCCGAAGGAACCGACGATGTAGATCTTGCCGTCGATATCGAAGTAGGCCAGCGGATTCAGACGCTCCTTTCCGCTCTTGGCACCGGTGTTGGTCAGCAGCAGGATCGGAACGCCGGCGAATTGACCACCGACCTGTCCACCGTTGGCGCGGAATTCCTGAGTTACGCCGTCATTGAATTCGTTGATCACCGCGGCGGGCTGCTCATTGAAGGGTGTGTCATCAGTCACCTCACCAGAGTGCCACCGCTGCGCCGGGTTCTCAGGTTGCACTGTCAGGATGACTGGATGACGGTGGCCGCCTCCCGGGAACGACGCTGGTTCGGCTCGACCGAGGTCTTGGTGGTGGCTCTAATCCTGATGGCCCTGGCTGCCAGCCGGTTACGCGGGATCGTCGACGCCAACGAGAAGCTGGCCACCGCCGGAACGGTGTTCTGTGGGGTGTTCGTCCAGGCCGTCCCCTTCCTTGCACTCGGCGTGATCGTGAGCGGGCTCGTCGCGACGTTCGTCACCCCGGAACGTCTGGCGCGCTGGTTGCCGAACCGGTCCGTTGCCGCGGTGGCGGTGGCGGGAGTCAGTGGCGCCGCGCTGCCCGGCTGCGAATGCGGATCGGTGCCGGTGGCACGCCGGCTGTACGGGCCGGGATCGGTGGGTGCCGCCGCACTGACCTTCATGTTGTCGGCGCCGGCGATCAACCCGGTAGTACTGGTCGCTACCGCGGTCGCGTTCCCCGGCCAGCCGAAGATGGTGCTGGCGCGTGCGGTGGCCTCACTGCTCACCGCGATAATCATGGGGATGGTGTGGTCGCGGTGGGGGCGGGACAGCTGGGTCACCCGCAAGCTGCCCACGGCCCACGCCGGATCCGGCTCCCGCTGGACGACATTCACCGAGGCAGCCCGCCACGACTTTCTACAGGCGGCCTCGTACCTGGCGATCGGGGCGGTGGCCGCGGCGGCCTTGCACGTGCTGGTACCGGCCTGGGTTTTCGAGCATCTGGCGGGCAACCTTGTCGTCGGTGTGGTGACCATGGCGCTGCTGGCCGTGGTGCTGGCGTTGTGCTCGGAAGCCGACGCCTTCGTCGCCGCCAGCATCACGATGATGCCGCTGATCCCGCGCTTGGTGTTCCTCGTGGTCGGACCGGCTGTCGATGTGAAGCTGATCGCGATGCAGTCGGGGATGTTCGGGCGCGCGTTCGCCGCTCGGTTCGCACCGGTGACATTCGTGGTGGCCACCGCCGTCGCGACAGCCGTCGGACTGGCTGTGCTGGGAACCTCATGAGGCGCGATACGGAGAACACCCTGCTGATCCTGTTGGGGGTCAGTGTTGCCATGATCGCGGTGACCGGAACCTTCACGCGCTACGTCAAACCCGGGCTGCTGCCGTGGCTCGCCTGTTCGGCGGTCATCGTGATCGGACTAGGTCTGGCCGCGATCATCCGCGATGTGCGCCGCGGCCACACCGAGCATGACCACAACCACGAGGGTCACGGAGACCACAGCCACAAGCACGGCGCCACATGGTTTCTGGTGTTACCAATCGTCTTGCTGATCTTCATCGTGCCCCCGGCCCTGAGCGCTCGATCCATCGCGCCGGCCAACATCTCCGCCTCGGCCAACACGCCCCGGCGAGCATTTCCCCCACTGCCACCCGGCGACGCACCGTCGGTGCCGCTGCCCGAGATTCTGATGCGCATCGCCGCAGGGTCCTCGGACACGTTGAGCGGACGCACAATCACCGTCACCGGCTTCACCTTCAAGGACGGTGAACGCACCGACCTGGCGAAGATAGTCATCGTCTGTTGTGCCGCCGACGCCCAGTTGGCCCGACTGCACATGACGGGACCCGCCGCCGCATCGGCATCGACGCTTCCCGAGAACACTTGGATCTCGGTGACCGGGACCGTACCCGGCGGACAGAGCTATCGCGGCCCGTCGTCGATTCCGGCGATCGAGGTCGCCGGTATCACCCGCACCGACCCGCCCAAGAGCACCTACTGAACGGAGTGACGTTGCGGTACAAGGCATACCTGTTCGATGTGCAGGGCACGCTGCTGGACTTCTTTGAGCCGGTGTCGCACGCGGTTGCCGAGTACGACCCCGACATCGACGCTGCCGCCTTCACCCGTGCCTGGCGCGCTGACTATTTCGACCGCGTCGCCAACCTGGCACAGTCGGTCGATGGCTGGACGCGGGTACAGGATCTGTACGCACACGGCTTTGCCGATGTCTGTGAGAGCTTCGGGCTGCGGCGCCCCGACTCTGCGACTGCCGAGGTAGTCGCATCGGGCTGGCAGCGCCTCGTTCCCTGGCCGGACGTACCCATCGGACTGTCTGGTCTGCGTTCGCAGACCGTTATCGCCACGTTGTCCAACACCGACATGGCCACCATGGTCAATCTGTTCAAACGCCTGGGCATTTCGTGGGATGCGGTGCTCACCGCAGAGGTATTCGGCAGCTTCAAACCGGACCCGATGGTCTACCGGCGCGCGCTCCGTTACCTCGGGGTGGAGCCCCACGAGGCGGCGATGGTGGCCGCGCATCCGTACGACCTGCGTGCCGCACAAGAGATCGGCATGGGTACCGTCTTCGTGTCGCGGCCTTACGAGTACGGAGATCCCGCGCTGGCTCACGACGACCCCGACCGGGAATTCGATCAGCGGGTCACCGATATCGGCGCTATCGCCTAGCGCAATCGGCGCGGCCGCACCAGCAGGACCAGCACCCCGGCCAGGACGATGCCGAAGAGGTTGACCGCCAGTTGCAGCGCGGACAGTCCCGCGATCTCCCATTCCCCCACGGTCGCCGCCACCACAGCGAAACCCGCTGCGGGCACGGTGGTCACCGAGATGAAGACACCCACCAGCGCGGCCGATTTCGCGGACATCAGCGAGAGCATGCCGGCCGCGCCCGCCAACAACGCGACCACCAATGAGAACGGCCCCACCTGGAAGATGAAGTCGACCTGCTGCAGTTCACGCACGCTCTTCAAGGTCACCCACCCTGCGCTCTCGGCGGCCAGCGCCCCGGCGGCAGTCACCGCCATCGCCACTGGGAATCCCACCACCAACGCCAGCAGCGACCGGCGGGCAAGCGACCATTTACGCCGCACAATCGAAACCGCCAGCGCGGCAAGCGGACCAAACTCCGGCCCGACAACCATGGCACCGACGATGGTGACCGGCGAATCGGTGACCACACCGACCGCGGCAATCAGGCAGGCCAGACACAAGAAGGCCAGAAAGGTCAGGTTGAGGGCGGATTCCTCGCGGGTGCGCCCAATCAGCTCATCCCAGATGACTGCGTCGGCGGGGTCGCCTTCGGCGTCGTCCTCGGCCTCGTAGGCGGTCTGCGAGATCACCGTATCGAGCACTTCGGCGGTGATCGATCCCCGCTTGTCGATATCGATCGCCTTGAGCCCGTTGAGTACGTCGTTGGCCGTCTCACGAGCCACGTCGGCGGTGATCACGTCACCCGCCGGGCTGATCGCCGCCTCGGTCACCCGCACGATGTGCGCGACTCCCGCTGTGGTGGCGAGGAACTCCACCACCTGGTCGGAGAGATCGGCGGGTGCTATGACCCGAACGTGCAGCACGTGGGTTACGCGTCCGGCTTAGCCGGTTTGTCCGCCTTCTCGGGCTTGGCATCGATGCCCGATTCCTTGCGCTGGGCCGCCGTGATCGGCGCCGGAGCATCCGTGAGCGGATCGACACCGCCACCGGACTTCGGGAAGGCGATGACTTCCCGGATCGACGGTGTACCCGCCAGCAACGCGGTCACCCGGTCCCACCCGAAGGCGATGCCGCCATGCGGGGGTGCACCGAAGGCGAAGGCGTCCAACAGGAAGCCGAACTTGTCCTGCGCCTCTTCATTGCTGATGCCCATCACCTTGAACACGCGTTCCTGCACGTCGCGGCGATGGATACGAATCGATCCGCCGCCGATTTCGTGTCCGTTGCACACGATGTCGTAGGCGTAGGCGAGGGCTGTTCCCGGATCGGTGTCGAAGGTGTTCTCCGACTCCGGCTTCGGTGAGGTGAAGGCGTGGTGTACGGCGGTCCAGGCGCCCGAACCGACAGCCACATCACCGGCCGCTGTCGCCTCGTCGGCTGGCTCGAAAAGTGGGGCGTCGACCACCCAGGTAAATGCCCAGGCGTCCGGGTCGATCAATCCGAGACGCTGCGCGACCTCGCCACGCACCGAGCCCAACAACGCGCGCGAGGACTTGACCCCGCCGGCAGAGAAGAAGATGCAGTCGCCGGGTTTGGCGCCGACGTGGGCCGCCAGCCCGTCGCGTTCGGCGTCGGTCAAGTTCTTGGCGACGGGACCGCCGAGGGTGCCATCCTCCGCCACCAGCACGTAGGCCAGACCCTTGTGCCCGCGCTGCTTGGCGAACTCTTGCCAGCCGTCCAGGGTGCGGCGCGGTTGATCTGCGCCGCCGGGCATCACCACCGCACCCACATAGGGCGCCTGGAATACCCGGAAGCTGGTGTCGGAGAAGTACTCCGTGCATTCCACCAGCTCCAGTCCGAATCGCAGATCCGGCTTGTCGCTGCCATAGCGGCGCATTGCTTCGGCGTACGTGATGCGGGCGATCGGGGTCGGCACGTGATAGCCGATCAGATCCCACAGCGCGACCAGAATCTCCTCCGCCAGGGTGATGATGTCGTCCTGGTCCACGAAGCTCATCTCGATATCGAGCTGAGTGAACTCGGGCTGACGGTCCGCCCGGAAGTCCTCATCCCGGTAACAGCGCGCGATCTGGTAGTACCGCTCCATACCCGCGACCATCAGCAACTGCTTGAACAACTGTGGGCTCTGCGGCAGCGCGTAGAAACTACCCGGCTGCAGACGCGCCGGCACCAGGAAATCGCGCGCACCCTCAGGCGTCGACCGCGTCAGCGTCGGGGTTTCCACCTCCACGAAATCATGGCGTGCCAGCACGCTTCGTGCCGAAGCGTTTGCCTTGGAGCGCAACCTGATTGCGTTACCCGGCCCCTCGCGGCGCAGATCCAGGTAGCGATACTTCAGGCGTGCCTCTTCACCTGCGGTCTCGTCCAGCTGGAACGGCAGCGGCGCACTTTCGTTGAGCACGATCAGTTCGGCGGCGTTGACCTCGATCTGGCCGGTCGGAATCTCGGCGTTGGCGTTGCCCTCTGGCCGGACCTCGACCACACCGGTGACCTCGACACAGAATTCGGCGCGCAAACGATGCGCCTGTTCGAGCACCGCGTCGTCACGGAACACCACCTGAGATACGCCGGAGGCATCACGCAGGTCGATGAAGATGACGCCGCCATGGTCGCGCCGTCGAGCCACCCAGCCGGCAAGCGTCACACGCTGCCCGGCGTCCGACTCCCGCAACGTCCCCGCGTCGTGAGTGCGCAGCACAAAAGATCCCTTCGACAGTGCTTGTTCTACAAGAGGCCAGTATTAGACGTTTGAGCCTAGCGGCCCGCGTTCGTTGCCCTGTCGGGTGCGCCGTGTCGAGGCTCAGTGCACCTGGGCCCAGGCGATCCGGCGCACCGAGTCGGGATCTTCCATGGTGACGTCGGAGCGAGACCGGATGATTCGGGTGCGTCTGCCGTCCGCGCCGTAGAGCGGCCAGTCGTCGGGGCTGCCCCCGGTGGCGAAATCCAGCCAAGCTCGCTGCATGCGGCGCCCGACCGAGGGCATCATCCGTGCGCCCAGTGGGCTCAGCAGCATCCCGACGAAGGAACCGTAGCTGTGGTGGACATGCACGATCTCGCTGCCGTGGGTGGCCCCGAGACCCAGGAGCCGGAGGCCCCATGCCGTGTGGTCGAACCTGTACATGTAAGTGTCGACAAAGGCGCTGTAGGCATCGGCGAAAGCCCACATGGGCGCGGCGAACATGGCATCGGAACCCACCGCCACCAGCGCCGAACGGCTCGGGTACTGCGGGTACGCGGCAATGATCGCGTCTTGATACTCCGGGCCTATCCGATTGAAGTAACCGTTGACGGTCGGCTCGGTGGTGGGCAGCATCGGCGGTTTTACGCGCGCGAACATCGACGCCTCGTGGCTGTTTGACCCGATGATGAGCGGCACCTGATGCACCTCGCCGCGTCGCGCAGCCTCAACAGGGTGATGCGGCAGCAGATCGGTGCCGTGCGTCAGCCCGTAGCCCAGGACAGGAGTCTCGGTCGCGCTCTCGATCTGCAGCTTGGCTGCACCGCGGCGCAGCTCCCGTTGCGGCAAGACCTTGAGCCGACTGGGATCGGTCACATCGAGCAGTTCGAGATACCGATGTGCACGCCGGTCCCGCAGCGCCTTGTCGGCAATCAGCGGCAATGCCGGGCTCTGCGCGATGGCACGCCCGAACAGACCCCCTGCTGCCGGAGTCGCCAGCAGTGCCAGCACCGACGTCGCCCCGGCCGACTCGCCGAAGATCGTGACGCGGTCAGGGTCACCGCCGAACGCCGCGATGTTGTCACGCACCCACGTCAGCGCCGCGATTTGATCACGCAGCGCCAGGTTGTCGTCGAAACCTTCACCCAGGGCACTGAGTTCCAGCCCGCCCAGGGCTCCGATCCGGTAGGTGACGTTGACGACCACGACGTTGCCGTTGGCCGCGAGCCGCGCACCGCTGTAGAGCTCCAGCTGTCCGGCGCCGAAAACGAAGGCTCCCCCCGGAATCCACACCATGACGGGCAGGTTTGCGTGGATGTCCGGTGACCAGACCGTGACCGTCAGGCAGTCTTCGCCGCGAACCTTGGGGTCGTCCCGGCCTGCGCCCACGAACGATTTTCCTTGCGGAGGCAATGGCGCGTGCTCGATGGCGTCACGTACGCCGTCCCAGGGTTCCAAGGGGACAGGTGCCAGGAACCTGAGCTGCTCTACCGGCTGACGCGCGTACGGCACCCCGCGCCAGACCGAAACACCGCCTTCGGTGGTTCCGCGCAGGTCCCCCAACGGCGTGCGCACGACGGTCGGCAGGGCGACGTCAACGGCCACGCATCGAATCGTAATGCGCAAGAGCGCTCCAGAGCCGATAGGCCCCGCCGGAAAGTCCCGGACCCGACATGAACTCTTCGCCATGTAGCGGTACGTGCGTCTGTGGAGTATGCAAAGGTATCGGCAGCCGGCAGCAGTCAATAGCTGAGTGGCAGAGCTACGACACGGGAGTGACAGACCAATGACCTTCAACGAAGGCATGCAGATCGACACCAGCACCACCTCGGGTGGCGGCATGGGGCGCGGCCCCAAGATGGCCATCGGCGGCGGCGTCGGCGGGTTGCTGATCGCGGTGGTGGTGTTGCTGCTCGGCGGCGACCCGAGCCAGGTTCTGCAACAACAAGGCCAGCAGCAGGCAGGCCCCGCGCAGGAACAGGCGCAGGACTTCAGCCACTGCAAGACAGGCGCCGACGCGAACAAGTCGTTGGACTGCCGCATCATCGCCACCGGGAACTCGGTGGATGCCGTGTGGACGCAGATCCTCGGGCCCAAGTACCCGCGGCCGGGCGTGAAGCTGTTCAGCGGTCAGGTGAACACCGGATGCGGCGCCGCCTCCACGGAGGTCGGCCCCTTCTACTGCCCCGCCGACCAAACCGCGTACTTCGATACCAGCTTTTTCCAGGTGCTGGTGGACCAGTTCGGATCCAGTGGTGGCCCGTTGGCCCAGGAGTACGTGGTGGCGCACGAGTTCGGGCATCACGTACAGAACTTGTTCGGCGTGCTGGGTAAGAACCACCGTTGCGCCGAGGGGCAAGCAGGTGGCGGCGTGTGCACCGAGCTGCAGGCCGACTGCTACGCCGGCGTATGGGCAAAGCATGCCTCGACCACCGTCCAGGAAGGCAGCGGCGTTCCGTTCCTGAAACCCTTGACGGAGCAAGACATTCGGGATGCATTGTCGGCAGCGTCCTCCGTGGGCGATGACCGGATCCAGAAGCGGGCCACGGGGCGGGTCAACCCCGAGGCGTGGTCGCACGGCTCATCCGAGCAGCGTCAGCGGTGGTTTACCCAGGGGTACGACACCGGCGACTTCCGCACCTGCGACACCTTCAACGCCGACAATCTGAACTAGGCCCGGCGCCCGGCGATCAGAACAGTGTGGGCTCCAACGCGGGCGTCAATTTAACTGGCCTCGTAGGGGTTTCCTCACGATGCGACGCCAGCCCGTGCTTACTCACCAATGGCCCCACACGATCACGCAGCCACGCCCGGTACTCGGCGGGTACGTACGCGCCCTTGCGGTACAGCTCCCGGTATCGACCGACGAGTTCGGGGTGCGCTTGCGATACCCATGACATGAACCAGCCGCGTGTTGTCCCACGCAAGTGCAGAGGAAACACGGTGACACCGGCGGCACCGGCATCGGCGATGCGGCCCAATAGGTCGTCGAGATGCTCCACCGTGTCGGTGAGGAACGGAAGCACCGGCGCCACCATCACGTGCGGTTCAAACCCGGCCTCACGCGCCGCGGCGATCAGCGACAGCCTCGCCTGCGGTGTCGGCACCCCCGGCTCAACCGCCTGGTGCAACGTCTCGTCGCCGATGGCCAGCGATACTCCCAGGCTCACCGGGACCTGCTGGGCCGCCTCGGCGAGCAGCGGCAGATCCCGGCGCAGCAGGGTGCCCTTGGTGAGAATCGACACCGGCGTTCCCGAATCCGCCAGGGCCGCAATAACTCCCGGCATCAGCTGATAGCGCCCCTCGGCCCGTTGATAGGGATCGGTGTTGGTACCCAGTGCGACCGTCTCACGGTTCCAGGACTTTCGCCCCAGTTCCTTCCTGAGCACCGGCACCAGATTGGTCTTCACGATGATCTGACTGTCAAAGTCGGCGCCGCTGTCAAACTCCAGATATTCGTGGGTCGGACGCGCGAAACAGTAGCGACAGGCATGCGCGCATCCACGAAACGCGTTGACAGTAAACCGAAACGGCAGCATCGACACCGCGGGCACCTTGTTGAGCGCGGACTTACACAACACCTCATGAAAGGTGATGCCCTCGAACTCGGGCGTACGGACGCTGCGCACCAAGCCAATACGTTCCAAGCCAGGGAGTGCACCGTCGTCGGCCGCCAGCGTCTGACCATCCCACCGCATACCCTTATGCGAACATATGTTCGATACCGCTGTCAATCCCCTCATCCAGTGTCGGAACACAAAACTAGGCTGGGTTTCATGAAGCAGCAGTTGCACTTCGTCACCATTGCCGCAACGGATCTGGATGCGACGCGACATTTCTATGGCGCGTTGGGCTGGACTCCACTGCTCGACGTGGAAGGCGAGATCGTCTTCTACCAGTCAGCACCCGGGCAGCTGCTGGGCTTCTTCCTGGCAGACAAGTTCAACGAAGATCTCGCCACACCCGGTGACCATTCGCGAGTCTCCGGGATCACCCTGGCACACAACGTCGATTCTCCCGAGGACGTGACCGCGCTCTCCGGCACGATGGCGGCCGCCGGCGGCACGGTTCTCAAGCCGCCGCAGCCGGGGCAATTCGGCGGGGTGTTCCACGCCCACATTCAGGACCCCAACGGGCTGATCTGGGAAATCGCCCATAACCCCGGCTGGCGGATAGACCCGGACGGCGTCGTGTACCTCGGCAGCTGAGCATCCAGATGCACTCCAGGTGCCGCCCTGGTTGACTGACCGCGTGACGGATACCCCAACCGAGCTCTTGTTCTCCTATGGCACCCTGCAGCAGGCCGAGGTCCAGCGCACCACGTTCGGGCAGGAACTGGACGGCCATGCCGATGCCATCGTGGGATTCGATCTGGACTACGTGACCATCACCGACCCGCATGTCATCGCGACCAGCGGCAGCGACCGCCACCCCATCCTGCGCCCCTCGGCTGATTCCGCAGCGCAGGTCCCTGGCACGGTCTTCTCGATCACCGCGGAGCAGCTGGCCGCTGCCGACGAGTACGAAGTCGATGACTACCAACGCATTTCGGTGCCATTACGCTCGGGCGCGACGGCCTGGGTCTACGTATTCGCCGGCTAGCGGGTTACCACTTTCGCAGCGAGCAGGTGACGGCGGTTTCGCCATCGGCCTGGGTGGCCAGGGCACCATCCACGTACACCTCACAGTGGAAGACAGGTGCGCCGGTAACGGCCTTGGCCGCCGCGCTCGCACTCACATATGCCCACTGAGTCGGATCGTTCAACGTGGTCTCCACGACGAATGGAGCATCGGGTGCGATGCGGGTCGATGCGCGCACCAGATACTTGCTCGACTCCGAGTCATACGCCGATGCGCTCGGCGGCTCGTTCTGCAGCACAAGGGTCTGCGACAGGAAGTCACGGTCGGAGCTGATCACATACTTCACCTGGTGCGGTGCCGCCTCCGCCATCGGGGCCATGGCCATCGACGCCAGCGTCAACGTTGCGGTACTGGTCGTGGCGAGCAGAGCTGCTGTGATACGTCCCATACGTGTCATATCCGCGATGCTAGCCGCGCCGTTACTTCGTCGACAATCGAACCGATCGGCACGGGCTGCTGAACTCCGTCCGCCAGCGTCTTGAGCTCGATGTTTCCCTCACCGATTTCCCGGTCCCCGGCGACCAGCGCAATCGAGGCTCCAGAGCGATCGGCGCCGCGCATCGCTCCCTTGAGCCCGCGGTCGCCGTACGCGATATCGGTGCGAATACCCGCGGTGCGCAGTTGCGCCGCCACCTTGACGAGCGCCGATTTCGCGTCCTGTCCAAGGGGCACGCAGAACACCTCGCAGCGACCGCTATCGCCCACCGTCACACCCTCGGCCTGCAGGGCGAGCAGGGTTCTGTCCACACCGAGCCCAAATCCGATACCCGACAACGACTGTCCACCAAGCTGCGCCATCAGTCCGTCATAGCGACCTCCGCCACCGATCCCGGATTGCGCACCGAGGCCGTCATGCACGAACTCGAATGTGGTCTTGGTGTAGTAGTCAAGGCCGCGCACCAGCCGGGGGTTCACCACGTATTGCACGCCCAGCGCATCCAGATGGCCCAGAACCTGATCGAAATGTGCCTTGGACTCCTCAGAGAGATGGTCGAGCATGAGTGGCGCATCGGCCGTCATCTCGCGCACCTCGGGGCGTTTGTCGTCGAGCACCCGAATCGGGTTGATACGGGCCCGCTCTCGCGTCGCCTCATCCAAATCCAAGCCAAAGAGAAATTCCTGCAACAGCTCTCGGTACTGCGGGCGGCAGGAGGCGTCGCCCAGCGAGCTGATCTCCAACCGGAAGCCGGTCAGGCCCAGAGAGCGGTACCCGGCGTCGGCGATGGCGATCACCTCAGCGTCCAGGGCCGGATCGTCCACGCCGATCGCTTCCACGCCGACCTGCTGCAGCTGACGGTAGCGACCGGCCTGCGGTCGCTCATAGCGGAAAAAGGGGCCGGCGTAACGCAGTTTCATCGGAAGCTGGCCACGATCCAGGCCATGCTCGATGACCGCACGCATCACCGAGGCCGTGCCCTCCGGACGTAAGGTCACCGACCGATCACCGCGGTCGGCGAAGGTGTACATCTCCTTGCTCACCACATCGGTGGACTCGCCCACTCCACGCGCGAACAGCCCGGTGTCCTCGAACACGGGCAGCTCGATGTAGCCGTACCCGGCCAGCCGTGCCTGCTCCAGTAGCCCGTCACGAACAGCCAGGAACTGCGCGGAGTCCGGCGGCACATAATCCGGGATGCCCTTGGGGGCACTAAAAGTCTTCTCGCTCACTGGATTCCCTCGAGAAACGGGTTGGCGCGACGCTCGTCGCCGATGCTGGTGGCGTTGCCGTGCCCCGGCAACACGACGGTGGAGTCGTCGCGGGTGAGCAACTTGGCCGCAATGGAATCAAGCAGCTGCTGATGGTTCCCACCGGGCAGATCGGTGCGCCCGATCGACATCTGGAAGAGGGTGTCTCCGCTGAAGACCACGTCGATGGGCCCGTTGTCACTGTCGACCTCGATGCCGAACACCACAGAGCCACGGGTGTGCCCTGGCGTGTGGTCGACGGTGAGTGTGATCCCGGCGAGCTCGAGCTTGTCCCCATCACCGATCTCGACGAGCTCCTTGGGCTCGGTGAACTCCACGCCCTGGATGAACTGAGCCAGCCCCGGACCGATGCCGGCGAGCGGGTCGGCGAGCATCACGCGGTCGTCGGGGTGGATGTAGACGGGAATCCCGTACTCATCGGCGAGCGGCTGCGCGGTCCAGGTGTGATCCAGATGCCCATGAGTGAGTAGCACCGCCTCAGGGGTGAGGTCGCGCTCGGCGAGGATCTCCTTGACACCAGGGATCGCCTCCTGGCCGGGGTCGACGATGACGGCAGGGCCGCCCTCGTGGGGCGCCACGATATAGCAGTTCGTGGCGAACATGCCCGCGGGAAAACCGGTGATCAGCACCCGACCAGCTTAGGCGGCGGGTCCTGCCCCATCTCTCAGGTGTGGCTGGCACACTCTCTGGCGACCCAAATTCTTCAACGAAAGCCCTAAAGGAGAACCCGGTGCCGACCAACGAGCAGCGACGCCAGACTGCCAAGCGCAAGCTGGAGCGACAGCTGGAGAACCGTGCAGAGCGCGCCCGTAAGCAGCGGATCTGGGCGATCAGCGGTGCCGCGGTCGTCGCCGTCGTCGTGGCCGTGGCCATCACCGCGTGGCTGGCCATCAGCAAGAGCGATAAGACCGATGCGGCTCTGGACGCCTCCACCACCCCGGTCTCCACGGTCGACGCGCCACCAACCTCTTCGTTGCCGACACCCGATGAACCGCCCGTCACCGGGCCCGCGCTTCCGAAGTTCGTACCCTCCGCGGAGGTGGGCGCCAACTGCCAGTACCGGCCGGCAGATGCGCCCGCCAAGACCATCGAGAAGCAGATGCCACGGTCCGGCAAGATCCCAACCGATCCGCCGACCCTCACCGCCAGCATGAAGACCAGCCAGGGCAATATCGGCCTTGTTCTGGACAACGCCAAGGCTCCGTGCACGGTGAACAGCTTCGCCAGCCTGGCGCAGGGCGGCTACTTCGACAACACCATCTGCCACCGGATCACCAGCGGCGGGTTGTCGGTACTGCAGTGTGGCGACCCCAAGGGCACCGGTTCGGGCGGTCCGGGATACGAGTTCGACAACGAGTACCCGACCACTGCGTACAAGGCCGATGATCCGGCCGCCCAGCAAGCCGTTGTCTATCCGGCCGGCACGTTGGCGATGGCCAATGCGGGGCCAGGGACCAATGGCAGCCAGTTCTTCATGGTCTACAAGGATTCGAAGCTGCCACCGCAGTACACGGTGTTCGGCACCATCGATAAGACCGGGATGGACACCCTCGCCAAGATCGCCAAGAACGGGATCAAGCCCGGGCCACGTGGCGCGGGCGATGGCGCACCCGCGCAAGAAGTGAAGATCATCGATTTGCAGCTCGACTGACATGATCTCGCGTCGCGCAGCACTCGTAGGTGGATTGTCGGCAGTTGCTCTGGCGGCTGTTGGTTGTTCACAAAGCACCGAAAGCCGAACCTCGCCATCCGAACTCGCCTCCCTCGAAAAGGATTTCGGTGGACGCGTCGGCGTGTTCGCGCTGGATACGGGTTCGGGCGCCACCCTGGGCCACCGGGCAGATGAACGCTTCCTGATGTGCTCGACCGTGAAGACCTTCATCGTGTCGGCCATCCTGCACCGCCGCCTGAGTGAACCGGGGTTGCTGGACAAGCGGATTCGGTACGCGCAGTCCGACCTCTTGGAGTGGGCACCGGTCACGTCCCAGCATGTGGCCGAGGGCATGACCGTCTCGGAACTGTGCGATGCAACCCTGCGCTACAGCGACAACACCGGCGCCAACCTGTTGATCGCGCAGCTCGGTGGTCCGAAGCAGACAGAGAAATTCGTTCGGAGCCTGGGCGACAACGTCTCTCGCATGGATCGCACCGAGGATCAGCTGAACGTCCCGGACGGCGATCTGGACACCTCGACCCCGCAGCAGCTGGTGACCAATCTGCGCAGGCTGGTGCTCGACGAGGGGCTCGATGCGCAGGGCCGTGATCTGCTCACCGACTGGTTGAAGCGCAACACCACCGGCGACCAGTCGATTCGGGCGGGAGTCCCGACGGCATGGACGGTCGGCGACAAGACCGGCAGCGGATTCAAAGGTGAGACCAATGACATCGCGGTAATCTGGCCGACCGGCCGTGCGCCGATTGTCGTCGCCGTGCTGACGGTCCCCGATGATCCGAAGTCCACTCAGGGCAAGCCGACCATCGCGGCGGCCACCCGCATCGCGCTCAAGGCATTCGGCGCCTAGCCGTCTGGCGCGCCGATAACGGGCGTTAGGCGGCCGACGTCACCCGATAAACGTCGTAGACGCCCTCGACGTTGCGCACCACGTTGAGAACGTGGCCCAGATGCTTGGGGTCGCCCATCTCAAATGTGAAGCGGCTGATGGCCACGCGATCATTCGAAGTGGTCACCGAGGCCGACAGGATGTTCACCCGTTCGTCGGCCAGGGCGCGCGTCACATCGGAGAGCAACCGGTGCCGGTCCAGCGCCTCCACCTGGATGGCGACCAGGAAGACCGAGGACGCCGACGGCGCCCAATTCACTTCGATGATCCGTTCCGATTGCTGCTGCAGAGATTCGGCGTTGGTGCAGTCGGTACGGTGCACGCTGACTCCCCCGCCGCGCGTGACGAATCCAAGGATCTGGTCCCCGGGCACCGGGGTGCAGCATTTCGCGAGCTTGGTCAGCACACCCGGTGCGCCCGGGACGGCCACGCCCACATCATCGGAACGCCGCTGGCGAATCGGCATGGTCGACGGTGTGGACCGTTCGGCCAGTTCCTCTTCAGCACTGTCCACACCACCGAGCTGAGCGACCAGTCGCTGCACGACATGCCGCGCCGACACATGCCCCTCGCCCACCGCGGTGTAGAGCTGCGAGGTGTCCTGGTAGCGCAGCTCGCGGGCCAGCGAGGCCATACCTTCGCCATTGACCAAGCGCTGCAACGGAAGTCCACCACGGCGCACCTCACGCGCGATCGCGTCCTTACCGGCCTCGAGCGCCTCTTCGCGGCGCTCCTTTGCGAACCACTGCCGGATCTTCGCCTTGGCGCGCGGCGACACCACAAAGGTCTGCCAGTCGCGTGAGGGACCGGCGTTGGCGGCCTTCGAGGTGAAGACCTCCACCACTTCCCCGTTTTCGAGCTTGCGCTCCAGCGCCACCAGCCGTCCGTTGACCCGGGCGCCGATGCAGCGATGTCCCACCTCGGTATGCACCGCGTACGCGAAGTCGACGGGGGTCGATCCGGCGGGCAAGGTGATGACATCACCCTTGGGGGTGAAGACGAATATCTCCTGCACCGCCAGGTCGTAGCGCAACGATTCCAGGAACTCGCCCGGGTCGGCGGCCTCACGCTGCCAGTCGAGCAGCTGACGCATCCACGCCATATCGTCGATCTCGGCCGCCGCATGTGACTGCGGTACCGCGTTGCGGCCCTTAGCTTCCTTGTACCGCCAGTGCGCGGCAATGCCGTACTCGGCGGTACGGTGCATATCGCGGGTACGGATCTGCACCTCCAGCGGCTTCCCCTCGGGGCCCACGACAGTGGTGTGCAAGGACTGGTAAACACCGAAACGCGGCTGGGCGATGTAATCCTTGAACCGGCCCGCCATCGGCTGCCACAGGGAGTGGACCACGCCGACCGCGGCGTAACAGTCACGAATCTCGTCGCACAGAATCCGCACACCCACCAGGTCGTGGATATCGTCGAAGTCACGGCCCTTGACGATCATCTTCTGATAGATCGACCAGTAATGCTTGGGTCGCCCCTCAACGGTGGCACTGATTCGCGAACCATTGAGCGTGGCAACGATTTCCGCGCGCACCTTGGCCAGATAGGTATCGCGCGACGGTGCCCGGTCGGCGACTAGCCGCACGATCTCCTCGTACTTCTTGGGGTGCAGAATCGCGAAGGACAGATCTTCGAGCTCCCACTTGACCGTGGCCATACCCAGGCGATGCGCCAGTGGGGCAATGACTTCGAGCGTCTCGCGGGCCTTGCGCGCCTGCTTCTCGGGCGGCAGGAACCGCATGGTGCGCATGTTGTGCAGCCGGTCGGCGACCTTGATCACCAGCACTCGAGGGTCACGTGCCATCGCGATGATCATCTTGCGGATGGTTTCGCCCTCGGCCGCGTTGCCCAGCACCACTTTGTCGAGCTTGGTCACGCCGTCGACCAGGTGGGCGACTTCGGTGCCGAATTCGGTGGTCAGCTGCTCCAGGCTGTAGCCGGTGTCCTCGACGGTGTCATGCAGGATCGCGGCAACCAGTGTGGTGGTGTCCATGCCCAGCTCCGCCAGGATGTTGGCCACGGCGATCGGGTGGGTGATGTAGGGATCGCCCGACTTGCGGAACTGTTCGGCGTGCCGGCTCTCTGCCACCTCGTATGCGCGCTGCAGCACCGAACGGTCGGCCTTGGGGTAGAACTCGCGATGGACGGCAAGCAGCGGTTCCAGGACCGGGCTGACGGCGCCACGCTGGGCTGTCATCCGGCGGGCCAGCCGGGCCCGCACCCGGCGCGAAGCACTCATGGTGCCGCTGACCCGCAGCGAATCCGAGGTCGGTGTGGCTGGATCGCTCACGACAGGCAGGGATTCGACCGCGACCTGATTCTCGCTGGGCGCTTGCTCGTCAGCCACGGTTCACCTCCTACCGCCTAGATTAACGCTCAGATCACACGGAGCGCAGTTAATGGCAGCGGCGCCACGACCGCACGGCCGCCCAGACCAGCGAGTTCCAGAACAACACCGGCGCTGACAACCTCTGCTCCGGCGGTGCTCAAGAGCTTCACTGTCGCCGCGAGCGTGCCCCCGGTCGCCAGCACATCATCGATGATCGCCACGCGGTGGCCGGTCAGGTCCACCCCGTCAGCGGGAATCTCCAGCGCCGCGGTGCCGTACTCGAGTTCATAGGTCTGAGAATGCACCGGCGGCGGCAACTTTCCGGCCTTGCGTACCGCCAGGACGCCTACCCCGAGGCGAATCGCCACGGCCGCGCCGAGCAGGAAGCCCCTGGCGTCGATACCGGCGATGAGCGTGGCACCCGAGGCCGCCTGCGCCAACGCATCGGTGACCTGTGAGAGGCCATCGGCGTCGGCGAACAACGGCGTCAGATCCTTGAACTGGACCCCGGGCTCGGGGAAGTCGGCGACCTTCCGGGTCAGCCCGTCGATGAGCGCCGTCACGGCGTCGGCCGAGGTCACGCGGGCAACACCCAACGGTCCATGTTCCAGCCGGTGCCCCACCGGGTGACGCTCGGGGTGGCGGCGTACATCGTCTTGGGTGCGATCAGTACGCGCGGCTGCCGGTACAGCGGCAGCGTCGGCAGGTCATTCCACAAAATCGCCGAAGCATCGGCGAGCAGCCTGCTCTGATCCCGGGCGTTGGTGGTCACCGCCAAGGCAGCGATGATGCCGTCGATCTGGCCGTTGGCATAGTTCGCCGGGTTCTTCCCCTCGCGGGAACGCAGGGCGTACGCATCCATGAGCCACGAACCCGTCGATCCACTTCCGGGGGCTCCGCCGATGGAGCTGAGCAGCGCATCAATCTGGTTGTTCCGCAACGACTGTGGGGTGATCTCGGGCGAGCTGACGTCCTGCACGGTGATTCCGGCGGGTTCGCAGGCCTGCGCCATGGCGGAGACGATGGCCGCGCGGCGCGGGTTGGGCGCCTGGTATCCCACCCGGACCGTCAGCGGACGATTGGCCGCGGCAGCGCGGGCCGCGACGGGGTCCGAACGCATGAACCGTCCCGCCTCGGCGGCGGCCTCCACCGAGGCGAACGAGTCCCCGATGCTGGTATCCAGTCGCGCATTCATCACCGGCACCCCGGCGATTCCCGCGATGGCATCGCGCGGAGTGCACAGTGCGACCGCCCGGCGCAGGTCGGGAGCTCCGACCGATCCCCCGGCGCCGAAGATGAGTTGTTCCACACCGGAACCGGGCTCCTCGGTACGCGCGAACCCGTCAGGCGCGGTGAGCGTCCCGGCTGATCCGGCAGCGACGTCGACAACCTCGAGATCACCGTCGGACAGCCGCTTTTGCACGTCGATCCCGCTGGGCCACACCGTGACCCGCTTGGTCACCGGCGGGCTCCCCCACCACTTGTCGTTGGCGACAAGCACAACCGAACCATCGTCGTTGTATCCGTCGAGCTTGTAGGGCCCTGACGAGGGGAACTTCGAGAGGTCCAGATCGGAGCCCAGATTCCACTGGTTGTTCCAGAACTCGGCGATCTTCTGCAGTGTCGGAACGTCATTGGCGGAGATGGCGCCGATCAGGTCCGCGCCCCCACCGAGCTTGTCGGCGATCACATGCCACGGCAACATCGTGGTGGCGGCGAACAACTGGGTCCAGTCGGTGAAGGCTCGATCCGGCGCGAAGGTCACCCGGGCGGTCTTCTGTCCGGGCTTGCAATCCACCGTGGAGATGTCGGCGTATCCCGCCGTGCTTGCCGCATCGAAGTCGGGCAGCCTGCCGGATTGCGCGAACCAGGACAGCACCATGTCTTCACAGGTCACCGGCTTGCCGTCGGAGTAGACGGCCTTTTCGTTGATGGTGTAGTCGAGCACCAGCGGAATGCGGCCGACGACCTCGACGCTGCCGAAGTCGTGATCAGCGATCACCTGACCGTCAGGTCCGTGAAAGCCGAACCCGGTGAGCACTCGATTGAAGGCCTGTGCCCCCGCCGAGGCATTCCCCGCGACACTGTTGACGTTGTACGTCGTCAGGCGGCCATCGACGGCGTAGTCAAGCGTTTTCGCCGCCGAGGTCCAACACGAGGTCAGCAACCCCGCCGCCAGTAGCACCGTGGTCGCGATGGCGCCGATTCGAGCGATCCGTCTTGCCCCGGTCCGTGCTGGACTCCGTGAATCCATCAGTGCCGCCGTACGTTCCGCTTACCTTGAGGGCGGGCGCCGGGCCTGGGTTTCGCTGGTCGCACCGTGGTTGTCGAGGTGTCGGAGGTAGCCAATGCCGCTGCCTTGACCGTCTTGGTTCCCGAGCCGGTATCGGCCAGGGGCGCGGCGTCCGGCTTGCGGCGGCTCAGCACCTTCTTGGTGTGGCTCGCCACCAGCTCAGTGCGCTCACGCAATGCCACCAACAGCGGGGTCGCGAAGAAGATGGACGAATACGTGCCCACCAGGATGCCGACAAGCTGAACCAGCGCAAGGTCTTTCAGCGTGCCCACCCCCAGCAGCCAAATGGCCACCACGATGAGCGAGAGCACCGGGATCACCGAGATGAGGCTGGTGTTGATGGAGCGCATGAAGGTCTGGTTCACGGCCAGGTTGGCGTGCTCGGCGAAGGTACGCCGCGACGTGTGCTGGAATCCGTGCGTATTTTCCTCGACCTTGTCGAACACGATCACGGTGTCGTACAAGGAGAATCCGAGGATCGTGAGCAGACCGATCACCGTCGCCGGGGTGACCTCGAAGCCCACCAGCGAGTACACACCCGCGGTGACCAGCAGGTCGAATACCAGCGCGGCCAGTGCGGCGATGGCCATGTAGCGCTCGTAACGTACGGCAATGTAGATACCGGACAGCACCAGGAACACACCCAGCGCCCACAGCGCCTTGTTGGTGATCTGTCCGCCCCAGGTTTCCGATACCGCCGAATCGCTGATGGCGTTGATGGACGGCTTGCCGTCAGATCCCTTGGGCGCGAACCGATCGAAGAGCGCCTTGTGGAGCTTCGTCGATTCCTCGTTGTCGAGTGTCTCGGTGCGAATCTGAATCGAGGCCGAGTCACCGGTTCCCGTGACGACGATCGATTCGGCATCGCGGCCCAGTGTTTGACTGAAGACGTCCTCGGTCTGCTGGACGGTGGCCTGGCCCTTCGGGAACGACACCTTGGTGCCGCCCTCGAAGTCGATACCGAAGACGAATCCCTTGATCGCGATCGACAAGATCGCGACCACCATGAACGCGCCACTGATCGCGAACCACAGGGTGCGCTTGCCGACGACGTCGACGGCACCGGTTCCGGTGTACAGCCGATAGAAGAACCCGTGTTCTGGTGCCGCAGTGGTGGTTTCCACCGCGCTGGACTTGGCGTCCGTCGCGGTGGCCTTGTCCGTGCCGTCCACGACGTCCTTTTCGGTCCCGTTGCCGTTGCTCACGGTGTCGTTGCTGGTGCTCATGCGTGTGCCGCCGCCTTACGTTCGCGGGCAATCTGCTGGACCGCGCCGAGCCCGTTGTACACGGGCTTGGACAGGGTCGCGGACTTGGAGGACAGGTAGACAAGCGGCCACGTCACCAGGAACACCACCACGACGTCCAGGATGGTGGTGAGGCCCAGGGTGAACGCGAAGCCCTTCACCTGCCCGATGGCCAGGGCGTAGAGCACCACGGCGGCCAGCAGGGTCACCGCGTTGCCCGACAGGATCGTCTTACGGGCACGAGCCCAACCGCGCGGCACCGCCGAACGGTAGGAACGGCCTTCTCGTATCTCATCTTTGATGCGCTCGAAGAACACCACGAAGGAGTCCGCGGTGGTGCCGATGCCGATGATCAAACCGGCGATGCCGGCCAGGTCCAGGGTGTACGAGATGTACCGGCCCAGCAGGACCAGGATGGCGAACACCATGGCGCCGGAGGCGACCAGGGACAGCGCGGTCAGGATGCCGAGCACGCGGTAATAGATCAGTGAGTACAGCAGCACAATCGCCAACCCGATGGCGCCCGCGATCAGACCGGCCTTGAGCGAGGTCAATCCGAGTGTGGCTGAAACGGTTTCGGCATCGGAGGATTCAAACGACAGTGGCAGTGAACCGTACTTGAGCGCCGCGGCGAGCTGCTTGGCCGAGTCCGACGTGAACTGCCCGCTGATTTCGGTCTTGCCGCCCGGGATGGGTTCGCGGATGGCCGGAGCGCTGATCACCTTGGAGTCCAACGTGAATGCCGTTTGGGTGCCCTGCTGCCAATGCGCAGAGGTGTAGTCCGCCCAGACCTTCGCGCCGGTCGGCTTGAATTCCATGCTCACCACATAGATACCGCGCTGCTGGTCGAGTCCGGAACTGGCGTCCTTGATCTCTTCCCCGCTGATGATCGACTTGTCCAGCAGGTAGGCGGCCTTGCCACCCTGGCTGTCGTCACCGCAGGTGACCAACGGAAGGTTCGGATCGTCGTTGCCCGCGAGCGGGTCATCGGGGTCGAAGCAGCGCGAGGACTGAACCTGCAGGGCCAGCATCTGGATCCGCGGATCCTCGCTCTGCCTGATCTGCTTCTCGAAGTCGATCAGTTGCTTGCGTTCCTCGCCGCTACCCGGCTTGGGCGGCAGATCGGCGGGCGGAGCCGCCGGAGACGTTGTGGCATTCGGCGTCGCGGGCTGCGTCGCCGGTGCTGGCGGCGGAGGTGGCGGCATCGTGGTGGTTTGCGCCGGATACGGACGAGGCTGCGGTTTCGGTGAAGGCGCCGCGGGTGCGGGCTTGCCACCGCCGGGCTCCGGTGGTGTCGCCTCCTGGCCGGCGCCGCCCGGCTGACCGCCCTGTGGGGCCCCGGGCTGGGGATTCTCCCTGGGCTGCGCCGGCACCATCTGAATGACGGGCCGGATGTAGAGCTTGGCGGTCTGACCGAGGTTGCGGGCCTCGCTGCCGTCGTTACCCGGCACGGTGATGACGAGGTTGTCGCCATCGATGATGACCTCGGACCCGGAGACGCCGAGTCCGTTGACGCGCGCATTGATGATCTGCTGCGCCTGCGTCAGTGCTTCCTTGGTCGGCTTGGAACCGTCAGGGGTGCGCGCCGTCAGCGTGACGCGGGTTCCACCCTGCAGGTCGATACCGAGCTTGGGTTTGGCGTGCTTGTCGCCGGTCAGGAACACCAGCAGGTAAGCGCCAATCAGCAACACCAGGAAGGCAGCTAGATAACGCGCGGGGTGCACAGGGGCCGATGGCGAGGCCACGTGTCCGGTCTCCTTGCTTGTCGAGGGCGGGTCGGGAGGCTTTCAGGGGTGAGTAACGGCGGAGCCGTTACTCCTTGGTCAGCTCGACCCCGGAGCTCTCGACGTCGCGCGATGCCTCGCCAGCGGTGTCATCGGCGTCCTCGGCCTCATCGACGATCTTGTCGCGGATTGCGAGCTTCATCCAGCGCGTCACGACACCCGGCGCGATCTCCAGGTCCACGGTGTCGTCGGTGACGGCGGCGATGGTGCCCTGCAGGCCGGAGGTGGTGTGCACCCGGTCACCGATCGCCAGGGACTCGTGAAGCTCGATGGTGGCGTCCAGAGCTTTGCGCTGCCGCCGGTTCGCGAAGAAGAGGAACGCGCCCATAACGAGGATGAGCGGCAAAAAGACGATGATCGATTCCATGGCGGCTTTCGGGATTCTTTCCGTTGGGTCTTCACGAGGTCAGGCAGGGTCTGCGTGAAACAAGCACGCGACAAGTCACCAGTGTGCCATCCGACTCTGTGGAATTGACGCGAACCCCGGACCTGCGCGTCCTGGACTCAAGCGTCCTCTCAATCGAACAGCCCGGCCTGCCCCAGCACTTGCGGCGGCGGGGTGAGACCCAGATGCGTCCACGCCAACGCCGTGGCCACCCGCCCGCGCGGCGTTCGCGCGAGCATCCCGGCGCGCACCAGGAACGGCTCGCATACCTCTTCGACGGTGGTCGACTCCTCCCCGACGGCCACCGCCAAGGTCGACAGCCCCACCGGCCCGCCGCCGAAGCTGCGGGTCAGCGCGGAAAGCACCGCCCGGTCCAGGCGATCCAGCCCGAGTTCGTCCACGTCGTAGACCTCTAGAGCGGACTTCGCAACGTCCACGGTGATGACGCCGTCGGCACGCACTTCCGCATAGTCACGGACCCGGCGCAACAATCGGTTGGCGATGCGCGGGGTGCCGCGCGAACGCCGGGCAATCTCCACGCCCGCGTCGGCTCCCAGCTCAATGCCGAGGATTCCGGCCGATCGGGCGAGCACGAGTTCGAGCTCTTCGGACTCGTAGAAGTCCATGTGCGCCGTGAATCCGAAGCGATCACGTAGCGGCCCGGTCAGCGACCCCGAACGGGTTGTCGCGCCGACCAACGTGAAGGGCGCCACCTCCAGGGGGATGGACGTCGCACCGGGGCCCTTGCCAACGACGATGTCGACCCGGAAGTCCTCCATGGCCAGGTACAGCATTTCCTCGGCGGGCCGGGCGATGCGGTGAATCTCGTCGATGAAGAGCACATCGTTTTCGACCAGATTGCTCAGCATCGCCGCTAGGTCACCCGCCCGCTCCAGCGCCGGGCCCGAGGTCACCCGCAGCGAAGAGCCCAGCTCGGCGGCGATGATCATCGCCAGCGAGGTCTTCCCCAGCCCAGGCGGTCCGGACAGCAGGATGTGATCGGGAGTACCGCCGCGATTTTTCGCACCGGACAACACCAGATCCAGCTGCTCACGCACCCGCGGCTGGCCGATGAACTCCCGCAGCGACTTGGGCCGAAGTCCGGCGTCGATATCGTTCTCCCCGACGGTGAGCGCACCAGACAGCTCGGGACCGGCATCGAAGTCGTCCTCCGCGCCATCAAACTCGTCGAAGCGGCTCATCGTGTCTTACCCAGTAACGTCAGCGCCGACCGCAGCACGGTCGAGGTGTCTCCCTCGGAATTGTCTTGAGCCAGAACGGTATCGGTGGCCTGTTCGGCTTGTTTGGCGGCGAATCCGAGGCCGATGAGGGCCTCGACGACCTGGGTGCGCACCAACGATGCGGTACCCCGGCCCAGCTCGGTGGTGCCACCGGGAGCCGCCGCCACCTTCTCGCGCAGCTCCAGCACCATGCGCTCGGCGCCACGCTTGCCGATCCCCGGCACCCGGGTCAGCGCATTGACATCACCATCGGCCAGCGCCTGGCGCAGGGCCGACGCGTCGTAGACCGCGAGCGTGGCCATCGCGATCTTGGGCCCCACGCCGGAGACACCGAGCAGCGTCAGGAACAGGTCGCGGGCATCTGTATCTGTGAAGCCGTACAACGTCATCGAGTCCTCGCGCACGATCATCGCCGTGATCAGCCGCACCTGGGCGCCGCGCCGAAGCGTCGACAGCGTGGCCGGGGTGGCGTTGACGCGGTATCCGACTCCGGCGGCCTCGATCACCACATGATCGAGCGCGATGTCGATGACCTCGCCATTGACCGAAGCAATCATCGGGCTACCGCCTTCATCCGGGCCGCGAAGGCTTTCCGCTGCTCTTCGGCGGCGGCCTCCGCTTTCGCCATTCTCGCCAGCATGGGCGCACGCCAGCAGTGACAGATTGCCAGGGCCAGGGCGTCGGCCGCGTCGGCGGGCTTCGGCGCCGTCTGCAACTGCAGGATGCGCGTGATCATTGCGGTCACCTGGGATTTATCTGCCCGGCCATTGCCGGTGACGGCCGCCTTGACCTCCGACGGGGTATGGAAATACACCTCGATGCCCCGCTTTGCGGCACTGAGCGCGACTATTCCGCCCGCTTGGGCGGTACCCATCACGGTCGACACGTTCTGCTGAGCGAAGACGCGCTCGATGGCCACCACGTCGGGACGGTGGGTGTCCATCCAATGCTCGACGACCTCACTGATCGCCAAAAGCCGTTGCGGCAGAGGCTGATTGGCCGGAGTGCGCACGACGTCGACATCCAGGGCCACCACCTTGCGACCCGAGGATGCCTCGACCATGGACAGACCACACCGGGTGAGCCCCGGGTCGACTCCCATCACTCGCACGCGCCAGCCCTCTCGCCGTAGAACAGTTGTTCGATAGCATATCGAGAGAGATCACCCATTCGGCATAGCAACACGCGAGGGCTCTGCAAATGTCAACATCCGTTGGCCTAAGCTCAGCGCATGTCTACCGAACCTCGGCGATCGGACGCCACTCGCGCGGCCATCCTCGAGGCCGCCCAGGAACACTTCGCGGGCGTCGGCTACGAGAAGGCAACCATACGGGCCATCGCCGCAACTGCGGGCATCGACCCGTCCCTGGTCATGCGCTACTACGGCAACAAGGCCAAACTGTTCACCGCCGCGGCCAACTTCGACATACATTTTCCCGAAGAACTAGCCGAGATTCCGCGTGATCAACTCGGAGCGAGCTTGGTCCAGCACTTCCTTACCCAATGGGAAGCCGACGACACCATGGTCGCGTTGCTACGGGCCGCGGTGTCCCACGAGTCCGCACGGGCGCGCATGGAGGAGATTTTTAGCTGCCAGATGGTTCCGGTCATCGAGTCATTGACCGCGGATCGGGCCATGGAACGCGCGGCGCTGATCGGTACCCAAATGATCGGCCTAGCGATGTGCCGTTACGTCATCCGGCTCGGCAACGTACCCGCGATGACGCACGAACAGATCATCGAACTCATCGCGCCGACCATCCAGGCTTACCTAGATTGCGACTGCGATTGCGAGGCGCCTTAACGCGCGCTCTCGGGCTGCGTCCACGGGCTCAGCCGTGGCACCCACCGCGGTACGTGCTGTGCGTACTCCGCATAGTCGCGGCCGAACCGCCGCAGCAGGCCGCGCTCTTCGACCAGCGGGAAGTAGATCGCGTTGACGGCCACGAAAACGGCCGCGTAGATCAGCAATCCCATGGAGTTCACCGCCAGCGCCTCACCCAACAGAATGGCGATGACGCCGGTGATCATGGGGTTGCGCATGTGGCGGTACGGGCCAAGCACGACGAGACGTACTGGAGGATCGAAGGGCGCCAGGGAGCCCTTGCCGGTCTGATGGAAGAGCATGACGGTGCGCGTCACCAGGAACAGGCCGGCGGCCACCAGCAGGGTCCCGATCACCGTCGCCGTCATCGACATCTGATCCGACATCCACGACGGCACCTGCATGCCGGATCCGTAGAGGATCACCAACGGGATCAGAACCGTCACGGTGACCGGCAGCGCGAGAACCGCGCGCGCAGTGCGCCACAGGGTTGTCGTTTCAGGCGCCGGGGCGACTGTTTGTGTGGCCATGACGGGCCTCCCCTCACTCGTGGATGTCTTATATGTACGCCTGCTTGACATTCAAGTCAACAGATGTTGACCAACAGTTGTTGACGTCACAGTAACGCCGTCCAGTGACATTTGATTCCCGGCCATCGGCACGATTCGGGCCCGCCGTCTGGGTCCGATTACTGTCGTCGGAGTGTCTGTCGGAAAACTGCCCAGCGAGAAAACGGTTCAGTGGTGGCCTCCCCTCGGCGTGATCTTGATGCTGATACTCGGGTTCTCCGTGGGGAAAGGCTCAACGCCGTTCGACAGGTGGTTTTTCGATGCGACCCAGGTCGCGTTCGGGGTGCAGCCACGCTGGCTGCTGTTCTTCACCGATTGGGTGTTCCTGGTTCCGGTGCTCGTGGTGTGCATCGGGTTCGAGCTGTATCGGCGGCGTTGGCGGGTCGCGACAGTTGTCCTCGTCTGCCCCTTCATCGCGAACTGGACCACCCAGGCCACCAAGATGCTCGTCGGGCGCGAGAAGGGCGGATACCTCGCGTATCCCAGCGGCCACACCACTTTCGTGGTGGCCGTGACGGGGATGCTGGTGCTGGTCGCCGGCGGAGCCCTCTGGGCATACATCGCGGCCGCGATTGTCAGCATGCTCGGACTACTCGGGCAGGTCGCCTGCGGGTATCACTACTTCACCGACACCATCGGTGCCGTCCTGGTCACCACCGCGGTCGTGACCCTGGCGTTCTGGGCTGCAGGTCAGTCTTCGTCGAGCGCGGCGAGCACCTCGTCGGACAAATCCACGTTGGTGTAGACGTTCTGCACGTCGTCGCTGTCTTCCAGTGCGTCGACCAGTTTGAACACCTTGCGGGCGGTGTCGACATCGACCGGCACGCTCATCGACGGCTGGAAGCTGGCCTCCGCCGACTCGTAGTCGATCCCGGCCTCTTGCAGTGACTGACGGACCGCGATCAAGTCGGTGGGCTCGGAGATGACTTCGAAGGTCTCGCCCAGGTCGTTGACCTCCTCGGCGCCCGCCTCCAGTACGGCCGTGAGCACGTCGTCCTCGGACAGACCGTTCTTCTCCAGCGTCACAACACCCTTGCGAGAGAACAGGTACGACACCGATCCCGGATCGGCCATGCTGCCACCGTTGCGGGTCATCGCGACCCGAACCTCACCGGCAGCGCGGTTGCGGTTGTCACTCAGGCACTCGATAAGCACCGCGACGCCGTTGGGGCCATAGCCCTCGTACATGATGGTCTGCCAGTCGGCGCCACCGGCTTCCTCGCCGGCACCGCGCTTGCGGGCCCGCTCGATGTTGTCGTTGGGCACCGAGGTCTTCTTGGCCTTCTGGATGGCGTCATAGAGCGTCGGGTTGCCAGCCGGGTCTCCGCCACCGGTACGCGCGGCGACCTCGATGTTCTTGATCAGCTTGGCGAACTCTTTGCCACGGCGCGCGTCTTTGACGGCCTTCTGATGCTTGGTGGTGGCCCACTTGGAATGGCCGCTCATGTACCCGTGTACTACTTTCTCTAGGTTCTGTCGCACTTCTGCGCTGCCCGAGTGTACTCGCGCACCTAGGGTGAATCACATGACTGTCCTGGTAGCCGACCCGATTGTCGACACTGTCCTGGACCGATACGCGTCAACCGTCGGAGACAGCCTCACCGATTACCGCAATCATCTGTACAGGGGCATGAACTACCAGCTCCGTCTTCTCGGCATGACGCAGGCGCCGCCCGAGATCGCGCTGGCGTGGGCGACGCACGATATCGGCATCTGGACGGCGGGGACCTGGGACTATCTGGATCCCTCGGTGGCACTCGCCGAGCAGCTGGCACCGGAGTTCGGTATCACCGATATCGATCGTCTCAAGGCAATGGTGGCCGACCACCACAAGCTCAGGTCGGCCGACGATCTATGGGTCGAGACCTTCCGGCTGGGCGATCGGATCGATGCTTTCCGCGGCCTGTACGCCTGGACCGGACTGGAACGTGCCGATGTGCGCGAGGTGGTCGAGGCACTCCCCTACGGCGGATTTCACGGATTCTTATTGCGAACCGCCGGAAAGTGGACGCTCAAGCACCCGTCACGCCCGATGCCCATGCTGCGCTGGTAACCACCGCGTCGAGTGCATACCGCACGCAGATGAATCGAGCAGAATCGCTGCGCCTGGTATGCGCTCGGCGTCAGGCCCCGCGCACCATGTCGACGAACAGCTGGTGCACTCGCCGGTCTCCGGTGACCTCGGGGTGAAACGACGTCGCCAACGCGCTGCCCTGCCGCACCGCGACCGGATGCCCTTGCGCGGTGGCCAGCACCTCGACATCGGTGCCGACCCGCTCCACCCACGGCGCCCTGATGAACACCGCGTGCAGCCCACCATCGAGCCCCACGAAATCCAGATCACCCTCGAATGAGTCCACCTGGCGCCCGAACGCATTGCGCCGCACCGTCATATCGATCGCGCCCAGCGCCACCGCATCCGGGCGGGTATCGAGTATCTCGCTAGCCAGCAGAATCATGCCCGCGCAGGATCCGTAAACCGGCAGACCACCACGCAGACGCTCGGTGAGCGGGTCCAGCAGTTCGAACACGCGCAGCAAGTTGCTCATGGTGGTCGACTCCCCGCCGGGAATGACCAGCCCGTCTATCTTGGAGAGTTCCTCGGGACGGCGCACGCCAAGCGCGTCCGCACCCGAATCTTCCAGAGCAGCAACATGTTCCCTGACATCACCCTGTAATGCCAGCACGCCGATCAACGGGCTCACGCCATGTTCCCCTTGGCGATCGACGCCTCGTCGGGGTTGCGCTCGTACCGGGTCAGCCCCTCCTGTACCACCGCCGCGACCATCCGGCCCTCGCGATCGAAAATCCGGCCCTGAGTCAGCGCCCGTCCGTATCCGGCCGACGGCGACGTCTCGTCGTACAGCAGCCATTCATCGGCACGGAACGGACGCAGGAACCACAGCGCGTGATCCAGGGACGCGGTCTGCAGTACCGCGTCGCGGTGCGGCACCTTGGAAGAGCTCAGCAGCGTCAGATCGCTCATGTAGGCCAGCGCGCAGATGTGCAGCACCGGATCATCGGGAAGCTGCTTGCGGCAGCGGAACCACACCCGCTGCTGCGCGGCCAGCCGCGGGTTCCGGTCCATCAGCTCGTCGGGGACGATCCGGATGTCCCATTCGGCGAACTGCCGGAAGAGATCGTGACTGAACGACCCCTCCGCGTCCTGCACATCGGGCAGGTCCTCGGGGGCCGGGACGGGCGGCATCAGATCCTGATGCTCAATGCCGGTGTCCAGCGTCTGGAAGGAGGCCGACATGCTGAAGATCGCCTGCCCGTCCTGGATCGCAGTGACCCGGCGGGTGCTGAACGAGCGGCCGTCGCGTACCCGATCAACGAGAAACACAGTGGGCTCGTTGGGATTTCCGGGCCGCAGGAAGTATCCGTGCAGGGAATGCACCAGGTACTGAGGCTCGACGGTGCGGACGGCCGAGACCAACGATTGCCCCGCAACCTGGCCACCGAAGGTGCGGCGCAGGCTGCTCGGGGTCACGTTTCCTCGGAAGATGTCCTTTTCGAGCTGCTCGAGCGTCAGGATCTCTTCGATATCGGCCATCAGATGGTTTTACCAGCCGCGCTCGGCGAGCCGATGCGGCTGCGCGATGTCCTCCACATTGATGCCGACCATCGCTTCACCCAGTCCGCGCGACACCTTGGCCAGCACGTCCGGGTCGTCGTAGAAGGTGGTGGCCTTCACGATCGCCGCGGCGCGCTGCTCGGGGTTGCCGGACTTGAAGATTCCGGATCCGACGAACACACCCTCGGCGCCCAGCTGCATCATCATCGCGGCATCGGCCGGGGTGGCGATGCCGCCAGCGGTGAACAGCGTGACCGGCAGCTTGCCGGCGCGCGCGACCTCGACCACAAGGTCATACGGTGCTTGCAATTCCTTTGCGGCAACGTACAACTCGTCCTCGGATAGCGAGGTGAGCCGACGGATCTCGCCACCGATCTTGCGCATGTGCGTCGTCGCGTTGGACACGTCGCCGGTACCGGCCTCACCCTTGGAACGGATCATGGCCGCACCCTCGGTGATGCGGCGCAGCGCCTCGCCCAGGTTGGTGGCACCGCACACGAACGGCACGGTGAACTTCCACTTGTCGATATGGTTGGTGTAGTCGGCCGGGGTCAGCACCTCCGACTCGTCGATGTAGTCCACGCCCAGGCTCTGCAGGATCTGCGCCTCGACGAAGTGCCCGATGCGAGCCTTGGCCATGACGGGAATGCTGACAGTGCTGATGATGCCGTCGATCATGTCCGGGTCGCTCATGCGGGACACGCCGCCCTGCGCGCGAATGTCCGCGGGTACGCGCTCCAGCGCCATGACAGCGACAGCACCGGCATCTTCGGCGATCTTCGCCTGTTCCGGCGTAACGACGTCCATGATGACGCCGCCCTTGAGCATCTCGGCCATGCCGCGCTTGACGCGCGCAGTGCCGGTTCCGGTCTCGGGGGACGTTCCGTTGGTCGTGCTAGTCAACTGAGGGCTCCTGGATGTCGGTTTCTGGCACCAGTCTAATGCGGCCACACCAGCGATTTTGTCCCGGGAGGTGCGGTGACCGGCCTCACCCGATGAGGATCGGGTCGCGGCGCCCACCGGCGGCCACCGCATCCGCGGCAGTGGCGGCCTCTCCGAGCAGCTCTCCCAGCTGATTCGGGAACACCTGCTCCCCCGAGGCCGCGAGTGCGGCGATCTCCTCGGCGTCGCACCAGCGGTGCCCGGTGATGTAGCGCTGCTCCAAATTGGTGCGGCCGTCCGTGGCCGGTTCGAACCTCTTGGTCCGGTGCACGAAGAACAATTCCTCGGAGCGGATGGTGGTTCCGTTGAAGTCGAAGACAGCCACCCGACGCCACAGCGGGCCCACCAGGCGCCCGGAGGGAACCGATAAGCCGGTCTCCTCGACCAGCTCGCGCACCGCGCCGTCGCACAGCTTCTCCCCCGGCAACGTCTGTCCGCCCACGGTGAACCACCAATGCACCGCCGGGCTGGGGGCGGCGGGATCGAAGCCGCGCAGCAGCAGCACCCGGCCATCCTCGTCGAGCAGGATGATCCGCGCCGAGGTGCGGAAGTTGGCCAGGGCCGGGTCTTCGGTGCCCGCGCCCTGGCGGTCAATGATCTCGAAATACGTTGGCATCGGTGCGGTTCCGCCCAGACGCAACCAGCGCACCGGTCGGCGCACCCGCAGGGCCAGAGTGTCGCGTACCGCGTCGTTGTGGAAGCGCCGCGCGATCAGCACCCGCGTCTCGGCGTCGGCGAGCTCGGCCACCAGCGCAGGGCGCAGCCGCTCGGAGTCGACGGTGGACAACGCTGAGGCCAGCTGGTTCTCCGCATACTCGCGCCGGTCACGTTCGGCCCGCTCGGCTTTCGCGGCGAGTTTGATCAGTTGGTCGTCCTTGAGCGCATCTCCTACCGCCCGTGCGACGACGGCGCGGCGTGCCATCGCGGCATCGAGGGCCTGCCAGGACAGGTCGCTGCGCACGTGCAGTCGGTCCAGCCGGTTGGCCACCAGATAGGCCCACAGCAGGCCCAGCGCGACCAGCGTGCCGATGAGGGCGATGACGATGACGGTCAACGCCGAGAAGGTCACCAACTGTCGACCTTCACACGCGCACCGGACGCGGTGACGGTCTCGTAGACGAGCATGATCTGCTGCGCGACCACCGACCAGTCGTACCGCTGCACTGCCTCGGTGCCTGCCGTCACCAGCTTCGCGCGCCCCTCGTCGTCGCCGAGCACGTCGATGATGGCCGCCGCCAAGGCATCCGCATCACCGGTGGGTGTCAACCGGCCTGCCGAGCCGTCCAGGAGCACACGGCGGAAGGCGTCCAGCGAGCTGGCGACCACCGCGGTACCCGCCGCCATCGCCTCCACCAACACGATGCCGAAGCTCTCGCCGCCGATGTTGGGGGCGCAGTAGACGTCGGCGCTGCGCATGGCCGAGGCCTTGGTGGCATCGTCCACCTGCCCCAGGAAGCGCAGATGTTTCGCCAACGGCCCTGCCTGCGTGCGCAGTTCGGCCTCATCTCCTCGACCGACGATCAGGATCTCCACATCGGAGAAACTGGCCGCGATCTTCGGCAGCGCCCCCATCAACACGTCCATACCTTTGCGTGGCTCGTCATAGCGGCCCAGGAAAAGCACCGTCTTACCTGCCCGCGGGTAGCCCTCCAGCATCGGCGCGCCGGAAAAGGACCGGACATCGACGCCGTTGGGAATCTCGACCGCGTCAGATCCGAGTGCTTCCATCTGCCAGCGCCGGGCCAACTCCGAGACCGCGATCCGACCGACGATCTTTTCGTGCCACGGGCGCAGCACCGCCTGAAAGACGCTCAGCGTCAACGACTTCGTGGTAGACGTGTGGAAGGTGGCGACGATCGGGCCCTCGGCCACCATGAGCGCCAGCATGGACAGACTCGGCGCGTTCGGTTCATGCAGGTGCAATACATCGAAGTCGCCGTCGACCAGCCAGCGCCGGGTCTTGGCATAGGTGGCCGGACCGAACCGCAGCCGCGCTACCGAACCGTTGTACGGAATCGGGACGGCCTTGCCGCCGGATACCACGAACTCGGGCAGCTCAACGTCCGACGAGGACGGTGCGAGCAGGCTGACGTGGTGTCCGCGGTCCCTCATGACCTCCGCCAGCTGCACCACATGGGACTGGACGCCACCCGGTACATCAAAGGAGTACGGGCAGACCATCCCGATGCGCATTACGCCTGCCCACCAACGGGATCAGTCTCCCGGGGGGCTGCCCGACCATCAGTGTCCGATTCCGGGGCGGGCGCGGGATGGTTCTCCGGCGCCGGTTGGACCGGCGAGGTCCGCAACCTAGTTCGACGCTCTTCGGACAGGTCGTCAAGCCACAGCGGCTGCAACATATGCCAGTCCGCGGGGCGCTCGGCGATATTGGCGGCGAACTCATCGGCGAGCGCCTGGATGACGACCGCGACATCGCCCGATGACGTATCGATGGGCGCCTGGATCCGCACGCCCCATTGACCGTGCGGCTCGAACCAGCAGTGTGCCGGCAGCAAGCGTGCTCCGGTGTCGATCGCCAACCGGGCCGGGCCCGCGGGCATCCGAGCTTCTGCGCCGAAGAAGTCGACGGGGACACCACTGCGGCTCAAATCGCGATCGGCCATGAGACAGACGACGCGGTTTTCCCGCAGCCGCGTTACCAGCGTCTCGTACGGCCCGGTGGAGTCGCCGCTGGATGCGAGCACCTCGAAGCCCAGGGTTTCCCGGTAGTCCAGAAAGCGGCGGTACAGCGACTCGGGTTTGAGACGCTCGGCCACCGTGGTGAAGGTCCCGTAGGTTTGGGCCAGCCACACCCCCGCCATGTCCCAGTTTCCGCTGTGCGGCAGGGCGATGATCGTGCCCCGTCCCTGGGCCTGCGACTCATCGAGATTCCGGCGACCGAACAGGGAACTGTCCAGGCGAGCGGCCAGGCGCTCCATGTTGTGCGACGGCAGCCGGAATGCTTCACGCCAGTACCGGGCGTAGGAACGCATCGAGTCGATCATCAGCCGGTCAGGCACCTCGCGCGGATGCACGCCAAGCACGCGGGCCAAGTTCTTACGCAGCTGTTCGGGTCCACCGTTGCGGGCACCCACCATGGCACCGACATCGAATATGGCGCGGGCGAGCAGATCTGGCGTCATCTGCGTCAGATTCCAGCCGGCGGCATACCCCCAGTCAGCAGCACGTTCGCCCCACACACTCATGACTGATTCGTCTCCGCGGTGTCCTGTCCGGCATCGGAATTGGGCAGCAGATCAAGTGCGCCGGGAGATGTGCGCACCGCATGCATGCGCTGCGCCACCGTCACCAGGCTCGCGATCGCGAGCACCCACATCGCTACATGCAGCGGCTCCGGTAACCCGAACCCGCCGCTGAAGATCGCTCCGGCAAGCACGATGATGAGCCGTTCCGGGCGCTCGATCAGCCCACCGTCGGCACGCAGCCCGGAGGCCTCGGCCCGCGCCTTCACGTACGAGATCACCTGCGAGGTGATCATGCAGATCAGCGTGGCCACGACCAAAGACGTTGATCCCCAACCGAATGCCGCCCACCACAGCAGTCCGGCGAACACCGCGCCATCGGCCACACGATCACATGTGGCATCCAGCACCGCGCCGAATCTGGTGCCACCACCACGGGCTCGCGCCATCGCTCCATCGAGCATGTCGAACATGGTGAACAGCCAGACCGCCATGCCACCCCAGAACAGGTGGCCCGTCGGGAACAGGGTGAGCGCGGCGACGACCGTCGCCGCGGTCCCGAAGATGGTGACGGTGTCCGGGGTGAATCCGGCGCGCAGCACCGCGCCGGCAAGCGGGTTGATGATCTTCGCGAACGTCTCCCGGGACAAGAAGCCGCTCATGGCAGCTGCTCCCAGGCGCTGGCGAGTAGCTGGCGGGTGTCCCGCAGGAGCTGCGGCAGCACCTTGGAGTCGCCGATGATGGTGATGAAGTTGGCGTCGCCGCCCCAGCGCGGCACCACGTGCTGATGCAAATGTTCGGCCAGCGATCCACCTGCCGCCGTGCCCAGGTTGAGTCCCACGTTGAAACCGTGCGGGCGTGACACCTTTTTGATCACCCGAATCGCCTTCTGGGTGAACGCCATCAGCTCGCGACTCTCATTCTCGGTGAGGTCCTCGAGCTCGGCGACCTGCCGATACGGCACCACCATGAGATGTCCCGGGTTGTACGGGTACAGGTTGAGCACCGCGTACACGTGCTCCCCGCGCGCCACCACCAGACCGTCTTCGTCGGCCATCTCGGGAATGTCGGTGAACGGAGCGGACTCCGCCCCACTCGACTTCACCGCCTCCACCAGATAGGTCATCCGGTGCGGGGTCCAGAGCCGCTGCAGGTGATCGGGGTCGCCCACTCCCCGGTCGGTGATGGTCGAGTCCTCGTCAGTCACGGGTCCCCAGCTTCATCAGTTCGGCGGTCGGAGAAACGTTCTCGTGTCTGTTCACCCAATCGATGATGGCGGCCACGGCCTCATCACGGGGCACTCCGTTCACCTGGGTACGGTCGCGGAAGCGGAAGCTCACCGCGCCCGCCTCCACGTCACGATCGCCGGCCAGCAGCAGGAACGGCACACGCTGGTTGGTGTGGTTGACGATCTTCTTGTTCATGCGGTCATCGCTGACATCGATCTCGGCCCGAATGCCCTGCGATTTGAGCTGCGAGACAATGTCGCTCAGGTACGGCGCGTGGGCGTCGGCAATCGGGATACCAACAACCTGCACCGGCGATAGCCAGGCCGGGAAGGCACCCGCGTAGTGCTCGGTGAGCACACCGAAGAACCGCTCGATAGACCCGAACAGTGCGCGGTGGATGAGCACCGGACGCTGACGGGTTCCGTCGGCAGCGGTGTACTCCAGTTCGAATCGCTCCGGCATGTTGAAGTCGAGCTGGATGGTCGACATCTGCCAAGACCGGCCCAGCGCGTCCTTGGCCTGTACCGAGATCTTAGGACCGTAGAACGCCGCGCCACCCGGATCCGGGACCAGCTGCAGCCCGGAGTCGAGCGCCACCTGTTCCAGGGTCTTGGTCGCTTGCTCCCAGTCCTCATCGGATCCAACGAATTTCGTCTCATCCTTGGTCGACAGCTCCAGGTAGAAGTCGTCGAGCCCGTAATCGGACAAAAGATCCAGCACGAACCGCAGCAGCGACGTCAGCTCTTCGTGCATCTGCTCGCGGGTGGTGTAGATGTGCGCGTCGTCCTGCGTCATGCCCCGCACCCGGGTCAGACCGTGCACCACACCGGATTTCTCGTATCGGTACACCGATCCGAATTCGAAGAGCCGCAACGGCAATTCACGGTATGAACGGCCCCGCGCCCGGTAGATCAGGTGGTGCATCGGGCAGTTCATGGGCTTGAGGTAGTAGTTCTGCCCCGGCTTGCGCACGGTGCCGTCGTCATTGAGTTCGGCGTCGATGTGCATGGGAGGGAACATGCCGTCGGAGTACCAGTCCAGGTGCCCAGAGGTCTGGTACAGGTTTTCCTTGGTGATGTGCGGAGTGTTGACGAATTCGTACCCGGCGGCGGTGTGCTTGGCGCGCGAGTAGTCCTCAAGTTCCTTGCGGATGATGCCACCCTTGGGGTGGAAAACCGGCAGACCGGAACCGATTTCGTCGGGGAAGCTGAACAGATCGAGCTCCACACCGAGCTTGCGGTGGTCGCGCCGCAGCGCCTCTTCCAGCAGTTCGAGGTGCTTGTCGAGCGCCTCTTGCGACTCCCAGGCGGTGCCGTAGACGCGCTGCATGCTGGCGTTGGCCTGATTGCCGCGCCAGTAGGCGGCCGAGCTGCGAGTGAGCCGGAACGCCGGGATGTGTTTGGTGGTGGGAATGTGCGGGCCACGGCACAGGTCGAACCATTCCCGTTCCCCGGTACGAGGATTCAGGTTGTCGTAGGCGGACAGCTCGTCGCCACCGACCTCCATCACCTCGGGATCGTCGGCGCCCGACTTATCGGAGACAAGCTCCAGCTTGAACGGCTCGTTGGCCAATTCCGCCTGCGCCTCTTCCACCGAGCCGTACACCCGGCGTGAAAAGCGTTGCCCCTCTTTGATGATCTGCTTCATCTTCTTTTCGAGGGCCGCCAGGTCCTCAGGTGTGAAGGCGTGATCGATCCCGAAGTCGTAGTAGAAGCCATCGGTGATCGGCGGACCGATACCAAGCTTGGCCTTCGGGAAGAGGTCCTGCACTGCCTGCGCCAGCACGTGGGCGGCCGAGTGCCGGATGACGCTGCGCCCGTCCTCAGTGTTGGCCGCGACCGGCTCTACCTCGGTGTCGACCTCAGGAGTCCACGACAGATCCTTCAACCCACCGTCCACCCGGACGACGACGATGGCGTCCTCGCCCTTGCCCGGCAGACCAGCCTCGCGCACCGCAGTCCCCGCCGTCGTCCCGGCCGGCACCCGGATAGGGGGCACAGGGGAAGACGGGTTGGGCGCAGTCATCAGCAGTTCTCCACTTCAGAGACGGGGGGTTTGCGAACTCATGCTATCGGTCCACACCAGCGCCTTCCCAGCCGATGGGCACCGAGAGCACTCAGGCCGAGCGCGCCCGGAAGGTATTCCGGTAAGCGAGCGGGGAGACCCCGGTGAGCCGACGGAACTGCTCCCGGAAATTCGCAGGTGAACCGAACCCCACCTCGCGCCCGATCCACTCCACGGAGTCCGCCGAACATTCCAGCAGCTGCTGGGCATGACGGACCCGCACGCCGGTGAGCCACTGCATCGGCGTCTGTCCCGTTTCGGCCCGAAATCGCCGGTTGAGGCTGCGCACGCTGGTTGATGCCTGGACCGCGAGGTCCTCCAGGGAAAGTTCTCGATGGGCGTTGTGCTCGATCCACGCCAGCATCTCGCCGAGGCCTGCCTCGGTGCGCTGACGGTTCCGGATGACGTATTGAGCTTGACCGCCGTCCCGGTGCAGCGGCGCCACGGCCACCCGGGCCGCCTCGGCAGCGACCGCCGTGCCGTGATCGCACGTGACCATGTGCAAACACAGATCGAGCCCGGCCGAAGCCCCGGCGGAGGTGAGCACCTGGCCCTCGTCCACGTACAGCACATCGGCATCCAGGCGTACGTCCGGATACATCTGCCGAAACAGGTCAGCGGCGAGCCAGTGCGTGGTGGCACGCTTGCCGTCCAGAATTCCGGCCTCGGCGAGCGTGAAGGCTCCGGCGCAGATGGAAGCGATGCGCGCACCGCGGGCGTGCGCGGCCTGCAGTGCCTCGATGACGCCGTCGGGCGTGGGCGCGGTCACGTCGTTGCGCGCGGGCACCACGATCGTGTCGGCGTTCGAAAGAGCCTCAAGCCCAAGATCTGTGGCGATGCCGAACGGTCCGGCAGAGACGACGGGTGCCGTGCCGCACACCCGCACCCGGTAGGGCCGGGTGCCGTCGGCGAGGTGCACGCGGCGAAACACCTCCACAGCGGTCGCCAGGTCGAACCCGATGGTGTCGGGAAGGGCGAGGACGAGTACCGAGTGAGGCTCGCCCGAACGACCCAAGAGCACCGAGTGAGGCTCGCCCGAACAGCCCGGAACGGAATGCATGCGGCGAGCGTAACTCGTTGTTGGCAATATCTCGTTGGGTACTGTCTATCTGGCCACTTCTGCCGCCGTGATCGGCCGACAACCATGGCAATCATGCAGATAGCGATCCTGGCGTACCCGGGCATGACGGCGCTCGACGCGATAGGCCCCTACGAAATGCTGAGGGGGCTGCCCGAGGCCGAGTTTCGATTCGTCTGGCACGAGCCGGGGCCGATAGTGACCGATAGCTGTGTCCTGGTGGTCGGCGCCACGCATTCCTTCCAGGAGACCCCGGCACCGGACATCGTCCTGATCGGCGGCTCGATACCGGCCACCATGAGCACCGCCGCCGACGACGGCGTTCTCACCTGGCTGCGGAAGGTTCACCTGGGCACGACGTGGACCGCATCGGTATGTAGCGGGTCGCTCATTCTCGGTGCCGCCGGGATCTTGCGGGGAAAGGACGCCACCTGCCATTGGGCCGGGCAGCGGGTGCTCACGACCTTTGGGGCCAATCCCCAGCGGGACAAGCGAATCGTCCGTGACGGCAAGGTGATTACCGCCGCAGGGGTGTCCGCAGGGCTCGATCTTGGTCTGTGGCTCGTCGGCGAGATCGCCGGACAGCCGCGCGCCGAGGCCACTCAGCTGTGCATCGAATACGACCCGCGGCCGCCATTCGATACCGGCCACATCAGCAAGGCCTCGGCCCGCAACAAGGCAGATGCGGTGCTGATGATGAAGGGCATGATCTCGGCACGCGATGCCGGCGCGGAGGTCGTGGCGGGCTCGAAGGTGCTGTGGGCGAACGTCATCGACCGGGTGCGGCGAAGGTCAGCCGCCAAGCCCTAGCGGGCTCTTCAGCCAATGCGCCTCGATTCCGGCCAGCGCGGCGACCCAGCCGACCGCACCCAACACCCACAGCGTGACCACCACCAACGCCGCGGTGAACAGCACCCCGATCCCCCGCAACCACTGAGGTTGAGTGGAAAACCAGGCCATGAACCTGTCGTACCGGGCCCTGACTGCGTGAAGAAGCTTTCTTGCCCAAGAGAACTCGGAGGCAAGAATCGCCAGGCCGAGGAAGACGATCGCCCAGCCGGGCCCCGGATAGGGGATAGCAATGATGCCCGCACCCAGCACTGCCAGACCGATGATCGCAACCGCCATGCGGTAAAAGACGTTCAATGCCGGACGGTCCCGCACCCCGTCGCGCCATCGGGCCCACCGACGGGTACGGCCGCTCACGGCTGACCGGGATTGAGCTTCACAAAGAGAGCGTCGGCCTCGGCGAGCACATCGTCGCCGTCGAGCAATCTGCTGGTCAGGTACACCTTGCGGCCCTCGACGCGGTCCAGGGTGCAGTCGAACTGCAGCTCCTTCTCGATCGGCGTGACCTTGCGGTAGTTGATGTTCAGGTACGCAGTACGCAGCTTGCGCAGGTCCGTGAGCAGCATCGTGCCGGTGCCGATGATCGTGTCGAAGAGCAGGCCGAGACATCCGCCATGCACCGCCCCGTTTCGGCCCAGGTGGTAGCGCCCGAAAGTGGCTGTGCCGGTGAGCACTCCGTTGTCGAAGCTATCGATTGTCATCGGGACCAGCAGGATGTTTCCACGCAGCGGAAGATCGGTGCGACGGCCCGAGGGCGAGTCCCACTCCGAAACCTCGTACGGGTCCAGCAGCTCGTTCATGGCCTCGAGCTGGTTGGCCAGATTGGTGATCACCTCATCGGGTGGCAGGGCGGCGCGAGCGCGATCCTGCAGAGTCCGCAGTGCATCGATGAAACGGCCGTAGTCGGGGCCGCCCTTGAGGGTCGGGTCGGGCGGATTGAACCCGCCACCCTCATGCGCTGTTACTGCTTCCTCGGTGGTCATACTCCCCTACGTTATTGGGGTGGATATTGCACGGCTGAGCCAGCTCCCGTTCACCTACTCCGAGATCGGCGCGACGGCCACCGAGTTACCCGCCGGATATCACCATGTGCGCGAATCTCGGCAGATCGGAACGGGTAGGGCGCGGTTCGACGATGCTGCCGCAAGCCTCATGCGATTCGGTATCCAACGTGGGATCGGGCTGCCCGTACAGACGTCGGCACCGGAGGCCGCCGCCGGCGTGAACGTGATGACGCGGCTATGGCCGTTCTGGGCGCTGTGCCGCATCGTGTACGTGGTGGACGAGCCGAATCGGCGCGGTTTCGCATACGGCACGCTTCGAGGACACCCGGAAACCGGCGAAGAGGTCTTCATCGTGCGCTTTGATCCATCCAATGACGTTGTCTCCGTAGAGATAACCGCATTCTCCAGGCCGTCGTACTGGTGGGTCCGGGTGGGCAATCTGGTGGTCAAGCAGCTACAACGTGTGGTAACTCAGCGCTACCTGCACGCACTGTGAGCGACGCGCGATCGGTTGCTGCACACATAACCCTCCCCCGGTAACCTACATGTTAGCTGGGTGACGGATACAGCTACTTCACTGGCGCGTCGAATAAGCGGGCGTGTCTTGGTCATTTAGCGCCGAAAGACAAACAGGCGCATTGTTCAGCAAATCTTCCGAGCATTCGAATCGTTATGATGTGTAACCTTTTGTTCAACTTCGATTCATGCGTTTTTAGGAGCTCTGAACCTCATGGTTTCCCTGCCCGCTGGCATCGCGCTGTTCGCCGGAGCCCTGGGCGCCTCGGCCGCGATGTTCATCGCCCCGGTGGCGGCTGCAGACCTCCCGGTGTGTTCGGCCGGCGAGACGCCGTACAACCACAGCTGCCGGACCGCGTGCGCGGGCGGCGCACCGCGCGTCGGCGGGGCCTGCACCCAGCCCGGCACCAACCTGTACGACCGCGGATTTCACGAGCCCACCCATGAGGGCGCCAACCCACGCACGCCGCTGGGCACCAACCCGCAGGTCCCCTACGGCACGAATACCACAACCGTTCTGCAATAAAAGATTTCGGCACGGTGCCCGGTTGACAACGTCGTCGGCCGGACACCGCCGTCTCCAGCAGATTCCGCTCACGGGAATAAGACCCGCCTCCGCGAGGTATAAAGCTGACATGGAACTCCATGAGGCCGCGCGCACACTCATCGGGGCGGGTGCTGATGCCACGCTGGTCACCATCAATCCCGACGGCACTCCACAGGTGTCCGTGGTGTGGGTAGCCCTGCAATCCACGCCCGAGGGCGACGAGCTAGTGGCCGCTCATCTGTCCGGCAATTACAAGAAGCTGCGCAACATCCGGCGCGATCCCCATGTCGCGGTGACCATCCTGGCGCCCAGCCAGCCCGGACAGCAGCGCGAGTACCTGTCCGTGACCGGTTCGGCTCGCGTAGTAGAAGGCGGCGCACCCGAGCTGCTCAGTCAGCTCGCGATCGCCCTGCTGGGCTCCGACGAGCACTTCCCGCCGCCCGGCTCTCCCGAGGGGTACCTCACCCGCATCCGTGTCGAGTCGGTTGGCGGCCACGGCCCCTGGGCGCCACAACCCTGACATCAGTCGCGGACGATGCCCTTGGTGCGCATCAAGAAGTCCGCGAGAAATCCGTCGTGTGGGACCTCGGGGTCCGCATACGACGTGAGATGCCTGCCGCTGTACACGTTGGCCACCGTAGGCTCGTTGAGCAGATCGTCGATCAGCTCCTCGTCCTTGGTAATCGCGTTGATCACCAAGGAATGCCGCAGCGGGGCAAGGCCGTCGGCGCGTGTCCACGGCGAGACCCACACGCATGGGAACGCCAGCTCCGTGTTGAGTGGGCCGATGTCTGGTCGCGCCAGCAGGTGTACTGCCGGTCGCAGTACCGCCGAGCCGTCACCGAGGTCTGCGACCACCTGGTCGGCGCCCAGCAGCGCTGTGGTGCCGACAGATACGGCCGCCAGGTGCTCGGCATAGCGTCTGGCCGCCGCTATGGGCTGAGCTGGTAGCGCAGCACGTTCGTCGGTGATCGGAAGCGCGGGGATCGTCGCCAGCCTGGCGGTGATCGCTTCGGCCAGGGGTCGCGGATCGCCTTCGTAGAGAACGGCGGTGGCGTTGGTGCAGGCCATCCCGCCCTGCCCGCTGATCGACTCGACGATGACGTCAAGGTAGTCGCGCCAGTCCTGTTCGGCGGTGATCAAGATCTTGGTGCGGCCCGGCCCGTTCGTCAGCACCGTCGGGTCGTCGGCATAGCCGTCGACGACGTCTTGTCCCCCGTAGACGACGGCGAGGTCGGCGGCGGTGATGATCTCGGCCGCGCCCGCATGGTCGGTGGGTAGATAGAGGGCGTCTTCGGGCCGAAATCCGGCCTGGCGTAGGGCATTGACAAGCCGGTGTCCGGTGAAGGGTTCGCGCCGCGATGGACGGATTGCCACCCGGTAACCCACCGCCAGCGCCTGCGCCCACGTGCTGTGCACACCGGGGCTGTTCCCCGACGCGTGCACGGCGAGCACCTCACCGCGGCGCGCCCACACCGCGCTTCCTCGCCGGGTGCGCTCGTCGCGCCAGTCGATGGCGGCGCCCATCGGGCGGGCAGGCGCCACCGAATCGGCCGCGACCCGTACCGCGTCCGCGACACCACGGGCACTGGCCCGTGCAATCGCGATCGGTAGCCCCGACACCCGGCTGACCACCTCGACGTATTGCTCGAAGCCGAGGCCGCCGAGCTGCGCGTCGACGAAGATCGCGGCAGCGTCTGCCAGCGCGGCGTTACACCGATCGTGTGGGAGGGGCTTGACCGTGCGTTGCGCCTGAATGCTGCGGCTCACATACAGCGGGGGCGCGATGCTCAGCTCGGCGACCGGCGCTCCGGCCACATCGGTGATCACCTCACGGTTTCGGGTGCGGTACTCGCCACCGGGGCCAAGGGCGTCAAGTGCGATCACGATCAGTAAACGCCCTCGATCACCGGCTCACCCTCAAAGTTGGCGACCGGGACCACTTCACTGACGGAATCACCAATCTGATTGTCCGGGCCATTCCTTCGAATCGCAGTGTCGCGTTCGAGGTTGTTCGGAATGAACATGCCCTTGCTGATGTGATTCATCACCACCTGGCCGCGCTCACCGTAGGGCACACACTCCCCCGTATCGGGATCGATCACCCAGAACACCACGTAGGGTGAGCGCGGATCGAAGACGAAGGCGTCCCCGTCAACGCGAGTCCTTGCCTGGGACAAGATCATTGTGCTACCGAAGGCCATCGCGATCTCGGCCGTCGGGAAGATCTCGCGGAGCAGATCGAGAGTGTCCAGGTCTACGTGGGCGCCGCTGATCAGTATGTAGCGGATCTTCTGGTTGACCAGGTCCACCATGGCGTCGTCGCGGGCGATGGCGCCCAGCAGCGGCGGGCTGGTGTGCAGGTTGGCGACCCGCTGGGTCTGCAGCACGAACCTGGCCTGCTCCAGGACGTGCTCGACATACCCAGACACTTCGGCGGTGGCGTTGCGTGCGGAGAGTTTCTTGACCCACCGTGGGTCGAGGTCCACCGCATAGAACACCGAACCCAGCCGCTCGCTGACCGCACGCGAGAAATGACCGACCCCGTGCGGGCCACTGGGCATGAGGAACAACAGACCCTGCCCTGCTACGAAGCCGCCGGCGGTGAAGTCCTCGACCTGCCATTGCGTGACCTGCTCAACCCAATCGGGTAGTTGCGCCGTGCGTTTGGGTGCACCGGTGGTGCCACCGGATTCGAAGATCTTGGGCACCGGCGCCGGGGTTCCATAGCCGCGCGGGATGAGGTCCTCGACGGGTGCATCACGCAGCTCGTTGACCAGGTTCGGGAACAGCCGAAGGTCCTCGAAAACCTTTACGTCGGTCAACGGGTCGAAGTTCAGGGTCTGCGCGGTGCGCAACCAGAACGCCGACCCGGTGTCCTCGCCGAAATGCCAGGCGATCGCGGCACGCAAGTAGGCCTCGGGATCTGGGACGGGCCCGGTTCGCGGGACGTCCAACAGCGAGAGGTCGATCTCAGCCATGCGGCCATCCTGGCGCAGGAAACGCGATCCTAGAAGGAGTTTCACCGCCGTTCGTGGCGCGTTAACCCTGCCGGATCGCTGTGGGGCTGTCTACTAGCGGACTTTCGCTGCCGTGCGATCGTCGATTTCGCGGCGCAGTTCTGGCCCCGACCACTTCTCACCGGATGCGGTTGCCTGGTGGATCAGGCTGACGAGCGCGGCGTTGACCGGCGCACTGACGCCGAGCTTCTTGGCAAGCTCGACTACTTCCCCGTTGATGTAGTCGATTTCGGTCGGCCTGCCACGGGTGAGGTCGTCCAGCATGGACGAGCGCGCCTGAGGGTCAATCTCGACCATCTGCCGAGCCGCCCGGGCGAACACGGCGTCCGGCATCCGCAGCACCCAGGGCATGAACGCGAGCGGCGCCGCAAGAGGACTGACCACTGCCTGGCCACTGCGGCGCAGCAGCCCCAGTGCCTCGCGTTGCGCGGCGGCCAGGACCAGACGGTAGTCCCGCTGTCCCAGTTCGGCTTTCAGCGGCAAGCCCGAGAGTGCGTTGACCGCATTGTTGAGGTTGACCACGAGCTTTCCCCACTGAACCGCCGACATGTCCTCACGCACGGCGGTAGGCAACCCGCTCTCGGTCAGTGCCTGTGCCAGGGACTCCGCACCCGTAGAGATCGACAACTTTCCCTGCGTGCCCTGATGAAAGTGCGCCGGCCCGACCTGCGCGACGTTGAAGCCGACCATTCCGGTAATGACGCGGTGCTGCGTGACGTATCGCGATATCTCGGTGGGGTTGCGTATCCCGTTCTGCAGACTGACCACCACAGCTCCGGGCCGGAGCCGGTCGGCCAGCGACGCCGCCATCTCCGCGGTCGCGGCCGATTTCACCGTCACCAGCACCACATCGGCGGCGCGGACCGCATCGATGTCTTCGGAGAACACGCATTTGTCTCCGGGAATCGTCGCCGACCAACCCAGATAGTCCGAAAGAGCGAGACCACGCTCGGTGATCGACTCGCCTAGGGCGGCGCGGCCGATGTACACCAAGTCATGCCCGGCGGCCTGCAGCCTGCCGCCCACATAACAGCCGATGCTTCCGGCCCCCGCGACAGCGATTCTCATTGGGCTCCAAACTCAACGCTCTGCGCGGTCGCGCGGGCACGATCCCAATAGTACGGATTGTGCGAGTTGATGACCTCCACATCGTCGCGCGTGACCAGCTCACGTAGCTGTTGCGCGTTGTACAGCCGCGAGGTGGCATCGGCCTGCACCAGACTCTGAAACACCTTGAACACCAACGGGCATCGCGGATCTGTGAGCATTTCATCGGGGTGCATGAAGGCATCACCCGCGTGTACGAGCCACCGCGGGCGCCCGATGCCACCGGTGTCGATCACCACGCCGACATGCCCACGGCTATGCCCCGGAAGCGGAATGATCGCGATCTCCTCGGGCAGACCGTGGAGTTGCCGCACGGCGCGGAAGCCGAACCACTGATCGCCACCGATCGAATACTCGGACCAGCGGTCACCTTCTCTACGTCCCATGAGTTCGGGCTGCCCGCTGTAGCGCACCTTGTCGTGAAGTGTCAGCTGCGCACGTATGGATTCTGCTTCGATCGCGTGCACATGCAAACGCGCGTTGGGAAAGTCGTCGACTCCGCCGACGTGATCGTGGTCGTGATGGGTGAGCACGATGTCGGTGACATCGGCAGGGTCATAACCGAGTGCCTGCACCTGGCGCACCGCTGCCTCCGATTCGGCGAACCGAGGGTTGAGCAGAAGCTTGAGGGGACGGCCGATCCTGGCCACCGGATCGGCGACATCGCGCAGGCCGAATCCGGTGTCGACAAGCAGCAGCCGCGTTCCGGTGTCGACGAGCAGACAATGGCAAATCAGCCGGCCGCGCTGCCAGGGTGCTCCCGCGCCTTCCATGAGCCGTTTCCCGACGGGCGCCATCGTGCCACAGTTCAGGTGATGAATGCGCATGGTTAATCCTCTGACCCGGAAAGCTTCGCGAGCGCATCTATCTCCACCAGCAGCCCGGGCGGGAGCCCACCAAAAAGGGTGGTCCGCGCCGGGTAGGGCTTGCTGATGGTGTCCTCGAACGCCTTGTTCAGCTCGGCGAATCCTTCTGGTGCGTGAAGGAATACCCGCAGCATCAGCACATCGCCGAAATCGGCTCCGGCCGCATTCAAGATCGCCTCGATGTTGCGCAATGCCTGGACGGTCTGCGCGTAGACGGTCTCTCCGGCCAGCGAACGGGTCTGGGCATTGATCCCCACTTGCCCGGACACCTGCAGGGTGTCACCAATGCGTATGGCTTGCGAGTAGGCGCCGACGGGATCTGGCGCCGCGTTGGTTTCGATCTGAGCCTTGGCCATCCGAACTCCTTTGCTACCAAATGAATGAGACGGTTATGAGGTGGGTCCGCTCGAGGACGGGCGGGGAAGGGTTTCTCTCAGGACGCGCAGGGCATTGCCGCCGAGAACCCCGGCTGCCCCGGACGCATCGAAGCCGGTGCGCAACAGTGCGTCGATCAGCGACGGAAATCCGGTGGGCCCGTCGAACCCCGGGACATACCTGGGTATGCCGTTCATATCCGTTCCAATGCAGAGGTGCTCGGGGCCGACCAGCTCTGCCAGGTGCGAGGCGTGCCGAGCGAATTCATCCAGGTCTCGCATGCCGATGCCGCGAAATCCCATCGGCCACAATCCGATCAGGCCGCCGGTGGCGGATATCGCACGCGCCTCCTCGTCGCTGATGTAGCGCGGAAATTCATGGACCGCCAATGCGCCGGTGTGCGAACTGACCACCGGTGCGGACGTCTGATCGCAGACGGCCAAAGTGGTAGCCGCGTCGGCGTGCGCCAGATCTATCAGCATGCCCAGCCGGTTGGCTTCTGCGACAACCTCTTTACCGAGGGCGGTCAGACCCGAGGAGTATCGTCCGGACCGCACTGCCCTGCTGCCCCTACTCCCGGATAGCGACGTACCGATCGTTCCAAGGGCGTTGTCCGCGTAGTGCACCAGACCCAGCACCCGCACCCCCATGCGGTGAAGGTCGATCAGCCGATCCGGTTGTGCTCCCACCACATCGGCGCCTTCGACACCGAGCATGACTGTGGCAGTGTCGCCTGCTTCGATCTGCTCTACGGTCTCCACCACCGCGATACCCGCCGCGGAGGCCTCGGCCCGGGCCAGCTCCAGCTGGGCCTTCACGCCATTCCATGGCGAGCGCAGTCGCCATGCGGTACCCAGCAATGCGTCCCCGACTGCGGTGACGATAGCGAGGTTCACCTTGCCCTTGGGCAACTGCGACAGCGGTTCGGACTGCATGTCTATTGTCTTGGCGCCCAATGTGCGCAGCCATCGCGGCACAATGCTCAGGCCGTGGGTGTGCATGTCGATGGTCAGCGCGGTGTCGTTGAGCTTCCTGGCTTGCTCGACCGTGGTGCTCATATCGGGCGCCTCGCGATTCCGGGCATCATTGGAGGGCCTCGGGGGCGGTTTTGATCACGTCGTCCCAGAGCGGCCGGAACTGGAACCATCCGGCGGCGGGGGTGCCGATCTGGTTGTAGACCGAGACGGCGGTGTCATGGTCGATCGATCGTGGTTCACCAGCGGCCATCGCGAGCAGCTGCGCCTGGCAGGAGCGTTCCATCGTGATGAACCACCAGGCGGCCTCCGCCACCGAGTGGCCCACGGTAAGCAGCCCGTGATTCTGCAAGATCACCGCCTTGGTGGACCCGAGCGCGGATCCGATCGCCCGGCCTTCTTCGAGGTCGCTAACCACGCCGCGGTAGTCGGTGTACACCGCGTGGTCTTCGTAAAAGGCGCATGCATCCTGCGTGATGGGCAGTAGCGGCTGCCCCAGCGATGAGAACGCCTTGCCATGTATCGAGTGCGCGTGCGCCGCGGCGATCACATCGGGCCTGGCCTTGTGCACCTCGGAGTGAATGCAGAACGCCGCCCTGTTCACCGGCCGGCTGCCGGTGATCACGTTGCCGTCGTGATCGACCTGGATCAGGTCGGACACGGTGATGTGCCGGAAGTTCATGCCGAAGGGGTTCACCCAGAACGTATCGGGGAACTCCGGGTCCCGGACGGTGATGTGCCCGGCCACCCCTTCGGAGAAGCCGAATGCCCCGAATATCCGGAATGCGGCTGCCAACTCACGCAGTCGGCGATCACGCTCCTGCTCGACCGTCGCCGCCGGGGCCGGACTCATCGGGACGGCATCGGCGGAACCGACCATGTACGCGGACAATCCCTCGTCCACCACAACATCTCCGGAGGTCATGTACCCACCTTTCAATACATATCTGTATCTGATGATCACAAGCTACCCCCGCTGCGGAAAACCCGTCAAGAGGAGCTGCATCCGAAGATGCTGGCACGAATAATGCTTGATTACAGATCAACCAGATGACTGATCGTCGCGAATCGCCCTACCGCCATCTCGCGGTTTCTCCAGCTATTTTGCGTGCACTCACTGTAGGATACGTATCTGTATCGAAAATACGTTTCACGGATCACACCACAGAAGGGGCGCCCATGCCGACCGGTTCGACGCGCCGACGCGAACAGACCCGCGCCCGCCTGATGGAGGCCGCACTCGACGTGTTCGCCGACCGAGGATTCCATGGCGCCAGCATCGAGAACATCTGCGAAAAGGCAGGATTCACCCGAGGCGCGTTCTATTCGAACTTCACGGGTAAGGATGAACTCTTCTTCACCCTGTTCGATGCCAGCAGCGACCAGCTGATCGCCGCGCTGCGGGCAGCGCTGGATAAATGCCGCACGAGTCCCGACCCCATCAGCACCTTCATCGCCACCATCGACGACAAGGGGCCTGCGCAACGCCGCTGGTATCTCATCAGCATGGAGTTCACGTTGTACGCGATCCGTGAGCCCAGCGCCGCGGCGGTGCTGGCCGAGCACGATGCACGGCTGCGGCGCGAGGCCGCCGGCATCATCAACGAACTGATGACGATCGCGAAGCGGGAACTGGTCATCGATGCCGAGCTCATTGCCCGGCTTGCCACCGCGCTGCGTGAAGGTGTGGCCGCACAGTTCTACGTCGAACCTGAGCTGGCCGAGACACGCATGCTGGAACGCCTGGCCTTCCCCGCCATGCTGCGCGCGTTCTCTCAGCCCGCAGGGTCGATAGCCGGTATCGAATAGCGGTGCCGCCTACCCGGTGACGCCCCAGACCTCAAGCCGGTTGCCGCCCTGCCGCTTGGCGGAGTACATCGCATGATCGGCATCGGCGACCAATTGCCCAATGAGGTTGTCCGGAGCGGTATTCGACGTGGGCGATGGGCAGCTGGCAAGCCCGACACTCACCGTCACCGTGACCATGCCATCTAGAGATTCCGAACCTGCCCGGATCTGCTCGGCGACCTCTCGCGCCTGCGAGGCGGGCCCGAGTAGTGCGACACAGAACTCCTCCCCGCCAACACGCCCAACGACGGCGTCGCTGCCCGAAATCGCCTTGATGTGCGAGCCCACATCGGCGATCACCTGATCGCCGACACCGTGCCCAAAACGATCGTTGATCTGTTTGAACCGGTCGATGTCGATCATGATCACGCTCAGCTCAGATCGATCAGCTCGTGCCGCCTGGGCCAGCGTCGTCGACTGATCATCGAATCCTCGCCGGTTGTGCAGGCCGGTGAGCGGGTCGATACCGGCCGCCCGGGCATCACTGGTGAGCGCCAGCTGTGCGAAGTGGATGATCGGCGGCACCCCAACCAGCAGCGTCGCGGTGACCACCGAATCCGCCATGGCCACGGCCCACCCCTGCTGCAGATCAATCGCAATCGCGAGGAAGGTCAGTGTGGCCAGAGATGCAAGCAAGTACAGAACGATGAGCCGTGCGCCGTGGAAGGAACATATGTAGATCGCCATCAGAGACAAGGAGATAAGGCCGTGCATGCCGGTGCCCCTGTCGGAGTCCGCGAAGCAGGCGATGCACACGGAGGCAACCGAAGTAACCGAAAAGACCACAGATTCGGATTCCTTCGGCAGCGGCCCTAACCACCAGCGCAGCATCCAGAAAAATGCGAGCAGGCTGGCCAGAATGTCGAGCCACCGCCATACACCCGTACGCGGCCCCATCGGCGAAAACTCCATCGCGAGTGGGATGAGAGCCAGTGCGCCGGCGCATCCGCCGACGGCAGCACGCAGCGCCACACGCATGGAGCGCGTCGAGAAGTAACCCATCATCTGGTCGTAGCGTGACGGCGAGCTCCACCACCGTGTTAGGTCACCGAGAGGCAACGCGCTCGTGACCCCTCCGGTGCCGGTGAACGCACCCATGTATCCCCTATCGTGCTTCAGTTCGTCCCGACCGAAGCAAGTATGGCAACACACGATCCCCAGAGTGGCAAGGCCGCCCTCACGCGACGACGACCTGGCGTGGTGGCGGCCGTGCACCCACATGTCGTACATGCCACAAACCGTTGTAAATCCGGCCGGTCTACTGAAAACCTTTTCCGGAGCTAATCAATAGGCCGGGCAATGCCGGCACGAAGGAGCACACGAACTCACTATGATCTCGATTCCGGTCTCGGCGAGGAACTTGTTCGCCCTCACTCTCGGCGACGGGGTGCGCCCACCCACACCAACCAGCCATGTTGCCCTGTTCGACGAGCCACACCGCCAGTTGCGCCGTTACGGCACTGACGATCCGCGCGAGTCCAGCGCTGTCCCAGTCTTGTTGGTTCCGCCGCTGGCAGCGTCGGCGACATGCTACGACCTAGCACCGGGTCAATCACTGGTGGCGCACCTACTCGAGCAGGGTCGCACGCCCTACGTCGTCGACTACGGTGAGATCGGCTGGGCAGATAGACATCTGGGTCTGGAAGCCTTCTTCGCCGACATCATTCCGCAGGCCATCGAGCGCGTGCTCATCGATTCCGGCAAGGCGCAGCTGGACCTGATTGGATGGAGCCTGGGCGGCACCCTGAGCCTTTTAACCGCCGCAGCCGACCGCGGGTTGCCGATCCGCTCGATCGTCGCCATCGGCACCCCGTTGGACTACGGACAAATCCCGGGATATCCCGAAGCACGCCGAATCACCAAACGCACCAACGGCTATGCCGTCACCACGGTGTTACGAGCGCTTGGCGGCATTCCCGCACCAGTGGTACAGGCCGCCTACCGCGCCACCTCGTGGGACCGAGAAATCAAACGACCCTGGTTCCTCCTGAACAATCTGGACAACACCGAAGCGTTGGCCAAGGCCGAAGTGATCGACCGGTTCCAGGACGCCTTCCCCGGTTATCCAGGACGGGCCGTCTCGCAGATGTGGGGACGATTCATCTATCACGATGAGATCGCCGCGGGCGTGGTCAATGTGGCCGGTTACACCCTGGACCTGACGGCGCTGACGTTGCCGATCCAGCTGTTCGGCAGCCACCGTGATGCCATCGCACCGTGGCAGTGTGTGCATCACGGCATGACGATGCTCAAGTCTGCGGACGTTCGGTTCACCACGGTGGAGGCAAGTCACCTCGGACTGGTGGCGCTGTCGGCCGGTGTCAACGAGACGTGGCCAGCCATCGATGAGTTCTTGGCCGAGTTGGACGGGCGCGAGTAAGTCGCCGGCGTTCAGCGCCAATCCACCCGCATGAGAACGCGCGTGGATTGGCGGAACCCAGCCAAGGCCCTTCGCTGTCCGCCTCGCAGTCAGGAGCTTGTGTACCTCTGGAGTGCGGCGCTGACAATCGTGGGCGTCCGATTGGGCATGCTGAGTTCTCACGAGTGCAGGACATGACTTCTCCGCCGCGTGCAGAGTTGAAGACCTCAGCCGAAGCTGTCCAATCGCATCAACCGCGCGTCGGCAACGTCACTTCACCACCCGGCCTTATCCCCGCATAACGTGTGCATTCCATCACCGGGAAACACCAACCATGAAATAACCGGCTCAGCAATGGTTTTAAGACTGCAACGGCTGGCCGAGTGGTTGTGCTGTTTTCGTCCTGTGGGTGCTGTACGCGACAGCTGCCGATCCGCGGCCAATGTTTGATCTGCCCGCCGATGCCCGCGAGATCGCCCGCCGTGATCTCGCCGAACGGTTTGCGCCCTACGTCAGGTCGGTCCGGACGCAGATCCCGACCTGACGTCCTCGCACCGGCGCACCACGTGGGAGAAGGTCCGCGAACAAGGTGATCGACCTGGCAATGGCGATTTGCACAACTCGGCGCAGCGGAATGCGCTGAAGCGGGGCGGTGAGATCGCGTGCCGGTCAGCCGAGCGAGGGCAGCAGCAGCGGCTGTAGTCGGTAACCGGGAGGCTCGGTGCCGTGTAGATGCCGCACAAAATAGTCCCAGGTGCGACGTAGCGAATAGTGCAGCCAACCGTACAGCGAGTGCTCGGCACCAGGAATCATGATCAGGTCGAAGTCTTTGTCCGCCTTGATGAGTGCATCGGCCAGCCGCATCGTCATGTACGGGTGTGCGTTGTCGTCGAGTTCACCGTGGATTAGCAGCAGCTTGCCTTTCAGGTTGGCGGCCAGCGTGGTATTCGAGATCGCTGCTTGGCCTTCGGCGCTCAGATCGCCGTGGTAGTGCTCGGCCCACATTGCCAGGTTAAGGGCGTTGTCATGATTGCCCGAGACCGCGACGGCCACCGAGTAGAAGTCCGGATACTGCAGCACGGCACGCGCCGCAGCGAACGCGCCCGCGGACTGTCCCGTAATCCCGACTCGGGCGGTGTCCAGCCACGGATACCGCTGTCCGAGTTCGCGGATCGCGGCGATATGGTCGTCCAGGGCGCCGGCGTTGCCGAGATCTCCATAGGAGTGGTCATGAAATGCCTTGCTGCGCCCAGCGCTTCCACGACCGTCGATGGCCACCACCGCGAACCCGAGCGCGGCCAAAGCCTCCGGTTCGCCATAGTGCGGCGGGTTGAACGTCGGTGCGGCGCGGTAGAGCTGCGGCCCCGGATAGATGTGTTCGATGATCGGGTACGTGCGGTCCGGGTCCAGATCGTGCGGTCGCCAGAGCAGACCGTAGATGGAAGTCTTACCGTCCGCTGCGGTTGCCCGGAACCGCTCCGGCGGTTGCCAGCCCAGAATCTTCAGGTCGTCGGTGTCGGGCGTCTCCAACTCCACCACCACCTGACCATCCCCGTCGAGTACCACCGAGCGTGGCGGCAGGCTCGGGCTTGAGGCCCGATCCACCAGGTAGCCGCCCTGCGGCGGGCTGACCGCGTCATGATCCAGCTCGTCATCTGTGAGGCGGGTGAACCCGTTGCCGTCCAGTCCGATTCGGCAGAGCTGCCGCAGATACGGGTCGGCCTCGACCAGACCGTTGGCCGCGAAGTACACCTGTCGAGCCTTTTCGTCGACCCATAGCAGGCTGCTCACCAGCCACGGCCCGGCAGTGATCTGGGTGACCTGGGCGCCGTCGGCCGAATAGAGGTACAGGTGGCCCCAACCGTCGCACTGCGACCACCACAGGATCTCGCCGGTGTCCAGCACGTGCACCATGTGCGGGTCGCCGAGCAGCACGGTCGGGTCGACCCGGGTCTGGCCCGTCTCGGTGATTAGCGTGCTGACCGCGCCGGTGGACGCGTCGAGGCGACACAGTTGCAACGTCCGGGCGTCGCGGGATTGGTGCAGGTAATGAACGGCGTCCGCGCTCGACCACCAGGCGTAGACGAGTGCGACATTGTGCATGATCGGTGTCGGCTCGGCCCGCTGCCGTACGACCGTGCGTTGCTCGACATCGAGCACGTTCCAGGTCATCGTTGCAACAGATTCCTCGCCGGGCATCGAGTAGCGGGTGCGGTGTTCCAGCGGCCGGCCACCGTCGGCCGGGCTGGATTCGACGAGCACCAGTTCGGGCACCTCGCGTTGATCGATGCGCGCAACCAGGATTCGGGTGGAATCGGGCGACCAGTGCAGGATCATCGGCGCCGGAATACCCAGTGCACGCATCAGTGCGCGTCCGCCGGTGGTGTCCGGCAGGCCGCCGTAATCGAAGTAGGGTTCGGCGTCATCGGTGAGGGCATGCTCGGTGCCATCGACCCGGCTGCGGACCCAGATATTGCCATCGCGGCGGAACGCATCCCACCGCTCATCGGGCGAAGGGACCCCGCCAGGAATGGTTGCGGCAGTGTCAGATTCGGTGCAGGCGTTGTCCGCCCATTGCCAATTCCGGCCGAACGCGCTGAACAGCACCGCGTCGTCAGCCCGAATTTCCACGGCCACAATCGGTAGATCGGCACCGGTCACCGCCTGCCCAACTGCCGCCGACAGTGCGGCGGCCAGCGCGTCGTGGTCGAAGGCGGCACGACGAGTCCTCGCAGCGGGATCGACCGCGACGTACCGCGTTCCGACGCGGTACCAGAATCGGGCACCGTCGGCGAACCACTGCGGTGTCAGCACAGTGCCCGGCACCCGCCGTGCCCGAGAAGGGAAAAGCATCTGCTCGGCACGCGCATAATCAGAATCGGTCAGCAATGTCGTCACACCAGGCATCCAACACCCGGACGTAACGGCACAGTCAACACCGACTTGACCGCGCCGCAGCGGCACAGCGAGCCCCGGCAGTCAGTATCCGAGGCCGTGATACAAGATGCCCGCACTGTTATAGGCGATGTGCACCATGACCGCAGGCCAGATCGAACCTGAGCGCCACAGCAGAACACCATTGGCCAAACCGATCATGAGGGCCAAAGGCATCACGGCGTTGATCCCATGTGCCACAGCGAAAACTGCCGCGCTGAAGACCACGCTGATGCAGCTCCCCCAGCGGAACAGGAAAGTCGCAAGCACGCCACGAAACAAAGCCTCCTCACCGAGCGGCGTCAAGATACCGCCAAGCCCCACTGCCACGATAAGAGGCACTGCTCCCGACCGAGCAGCATCACGGTAGGGCTGCTTAACACCCTCCGACCCCGGAAACAGCGGATCAAAAATCGCCGAAACCGGCCAACTAAGCCCGAAGCACACCAGGCCGATGACGACGCCGGTCAGCAGCCACAACAGACTCGTATGCCGCAACCCGAACGGACGGACATCACGAATCCGAACGAGGACCGCAGCAGCAAACGCTCCCAACGGCGCAAGCCCTGAAATCAGGAAGTTCACCTGTCCGAGGACAATGGGGAAATCTTCCGCCACGAAGTATGCGGCCACGCCGCCCACTAGATACAGAAAGACAGCGGTGGCCGCAGCTACCCCCAGTTCCAGCCAGCCGGGCCGCGCGGGTCCGCTCGCCACGCCGAAGTGCTCTACAACACTCATGGGGCGGAGTATCAGCTATGCCCTCAGGGCACACTCAAGCCTCATCGCGCCGTGGCGCTGCCATAAGCGAGTCAAGCTCTTATTGCACTCTTAATTAGTGCGGCGCGTGGCAAAGCAGAAAAACTCTCCGCCCTGTACTTCTTCTGTGGCCCCGGCTGGGGTTCGAACCAGCGACCCCTTGCGTGTGAGGCGCCTCCCATAAGGTCTACGCAGGTCGATTCAGCCTAGGGAAGTCCATCCAGCAGTATTTTTAGTCCAGGGCAAGCAGGTTCGTCTGTCCGTTGTGGGTCATCGGTGGGCCATCGCGGGTTGTTGTTCGCCTCGCTCCCCTCGCCTTCGTGCCGCAGCCACAGCAGCCCGTCACCAAAGGGTTTCCTGGTGATGCTCATCCACCAGCCGCACCGTCCACCCCTCGGCTCCTGTTCAATTTTCTTCTGGATGATCAACACGTTCCCGCCACAAACACAAAGCTCTCAGTTCAAAGGTCACCAAACCCTGGCCAGGCCAGCAATCAGTTCGTACCGGTCTTTTTCAGTGTTGTTGAGCAAATCGTGAACTTTCTCTGCGCGTGCGCCCACCCACCATTTGCACATTGTTTTAGTGACGTCGTATCGAGAATAACGGAGAATGGCTTCTCAATTGGGTAAGATTGGATATCATCGCAACTCACTTTTGTTGCGAACCAGGTTTGACCGTTAGCCATCTTTACGCAATCCATCCGACTCCAATTATAATCGAGACAGTAGGTAAATTCAACTTTTCCCGTTCGCGAATAGTAACGCTGATCAGCATCGGATACACACTGGTCGGGAGTAGTAGCGACTTGCACTATTCTGTAGTTCGCTTCACGCGATCCGCAGGGTAAGATCTGAGCGAATGGATTATCGGGCGTTTTACCTGAGAGATTGACACAACCGCCTACGCCTTCGCCCGTTCCAACAAATTCACCGGGAATCTTATCGAAATCCGCTAGCACCTTATTGCGCGGAGCTGCCGGCTGGGTATTTGTCGCACAACTGCGAATAGTTATCCAAGATACACATACCAGGACAACTACACCAAATACGGCGAAACCACGTCTAGTCAGTCTCGATAGATCTTTCGGCGCATTCGGATCATCCACGATGTGTGTTGGAAAGACGATCAATCCCGCGAAGGCCATCACGAACGACAACAATCGCACCATGCCAATACCAATGTAAGTTCCGGCGTATTGACCTTTCGACGCAAGGTACCAGGTGCTCCAAACATCAAGGCACAGCGAGAGCGCCAACAGCGAAACAGAGGCTACCGAGGTCCATCGCACAGTAGCCGGACGCGGCCATCTATGCAGCAACAGAACCCCCGCAATAGCAGCCAGGACGAAGAGCCAGCGTGGCCAGCTCAGGCCATAACTGGACAGCAGTCGGACTGTGATCCAGTAAGTTAGCGTCAGAACAACGGGGACGGCCCATTTCATAAGTTTCCTCTTATTTATCATTTATGGGCAAATTCCACGACTAGGTAGTATGACTTCGCGAATCCCTTGCATATCGCTTGATCTGGACCATTGCCCCAGGTCGAGGGTGACCATTTTTCCACCGGAAAAGCAACATCACAGGCCTCGAACAAATCATTCTGAAACGCAACGTTGCACGCATGGTAGGTACTATCGTGGAAGTTGTTGTCTTCATGTTCATAGCACATATCATGTCGTGCACAGGAATAGGCGAAATCTGCTCCCGTGGGGTCGTCTTCTGACTTTGTGCAGTAGTCGTGGAGAGATTTTTTGTTCGGGTCTGTCACCTTGCTATCAGGATCATAAATATACCCGCAGGGCATCATGAAGACTTTATCTCGACTGACCGATTGTCCAGGGTAGAAACTTGTGTCGCAGTTTCGATCAAATTGCTTGATCCTCTCAGGGTCGCATTTTCTACAGGTGCCGTCAGCACTGGGTATATCTCGCTGAAACCCCGTTAATTGAATACCGCTTCTAGTCACGCCGTCAAACCTCGAGGGAACAAAGGCAGAACTTGAAGCGCTCATCACACAATCCAGCATCCGATCCGTGTCTTGATTCCCGTCAGATGGTTCCGGCTCTTGCGTTGCCGATGGCTTCGACGTTTGAGGCTGTTGAGTTTGCGTTGGCGCCTCACTTGGCTGCTGCCCCTCCTGAGGCGACTGTTGCCCCTGCTGCGGTGAACCCTGCTGGGGCGCTTGATAGTCGGGGTTCGGTTCACCCGGCCCCTGGGTGTATTCCGCCGGTCCATGATCGATCGGCTGCTGTTCTCCATTCGCCGCCCGCTGCCATGTGCCGTCTGCGTTTTGGCCCGGCTGCAGGCCCTGCTGCGGGCCATTAGCCTGCCCTGGCTGCTGGGGAGCACCCTGAGCTGGCGTGTTGTAGATGTTGACGCCGCCGTTCTGGTCCAACGGCGGCTGATTGGCACCCTGGTAGTCCAGCTGCGACGGCATCGAGGGTGGCTGGAACTGGCTACCTCCTCCGGGAGGTCCAGTCATCCCGCCGCCACCGGGGCCAGTTGGCCCTGTAGGGTCGGCGCCCACGGTGGCGACTGTGGAAAACCCGCTACCCGGTTCAGTGTGATCACCTAGTACTTTGGCCCCACCTACGGCCAGAGCAGCGATCGCGATGACCGCAGATGCTCTACGTAACCCAATCGGCATGCGCCACTTATCACTCATGACCATGAGAAGGCCTTTCCTATCCCGTGCACTGTTGCCGGACTCGCCGACGGAAACTGGCCGCTAAACTCATCGAGTTCGTTGTATGACATGGACTTCCAACTGATTGACGGCGTCACTGGCAATACCTGTTGTTATTTGAGGGCAGCCTGCGGGTATCGGCCGCTGGCGTGATGGGCTGACACAGGGGCCCGGTGAGCATGTTGGCTTTAACCCAGGCCACCTCATCGCTCGCCACGTGCTGGCAGGCGTCATAGTCGTCGCCTTGCTGTCCGAATGTCGAAACGCAGTTGGTGGACATGTTGGCGAACAGGGTGTTGTTGCAGACATCCGTCGAGGTGTTCGACGGGGTGGCGTCCAGGCACATCTGCTGGCGCTGGCAGGACACGGTGAAGTCTGCCGCGCGCCCATCGGCGGACCGGAATTCGTTGGGTCCGCCCTGACAGCCACCGCTGTGCCGCTGTGCGTAGAGCGCCGGGTCAATGCCGGCGGGCCGATAAGTGCCTGCAGGGTCAGTAACGTAGTCAACAGGTTGGGTGATCACCTGCGGCGCGCCGACTCCACCGGGCATGCCGCCCCAGTCCGCAGTCAGCGCGCCGCTGGTGGGTGTGTTTGAGGCACGGTAGGAGAGGGTGATCTCGATGGGGAAGGCGAAGATGTTGGCCTCGCCCAGGTTGATCAGAATGTTGGTCTGGTTCGGAAAGCCCGGACCGATACCCGGTGACACCGTGACGGGGGCACCCTTGGAGTCTCGGGCCACCGGAATGGAGAACGTGCCGACGACCGTTGCAGGGCGACCTGGGTGAGGATCGGTTTCCACCAAGACGACATTGGTGCCCTGACGTAGGTGCGTGCCCTCAGGGATGCGCACCCCGACCTGCATATCCGACGGCGAGAAGATCGTCTTGCGACGAATCACAATGTCACCGCCGCCACCGGAGAATGGGATCACCTCGTAATCAACGTCGTTGGAGGTATAGGTGGCCCCGCCATCTCCGGACCAGGCCGCGGCTTGCAGCGTCATCTCGCCCGGTAGGTGGATCGCGATGTTCTTGCCGGCCCAGGTGGTCGGGAAGAAGATGCCGTCCTTGGCGAACATCGGCACCGTGAAGTTCGACAGCTCGCGTGCGGCCGCTAGAGGCTGGCCCATGCCGTTGCCTTCGCCCTGCGGGGCACTCGACGAGACTTTGGCTCCACCAATGTTGTTGATGCGCGGTGCATCCTGGGGCATCTCGCGCGGCGCTGGCAGCGGTGCAGGCGTCGGTACCGCCGGATCGGCATGTGCCCGAACGATTGCCGCACCCGACCCCTCGGCGGGTATCACAACCAACCCAGCAGCAAGAAGTATCAGCGCAATTCTGAAAACTTTAGTCATCACAGGTCTTTCGGCTCGCCGTAGACGGTTTGGGTGTCATTGCCGTTCTCGGTGCGGATCCGGAAGGTCGCGAACGATTGGATCTTGACCTGGCCGCCGCAGCCGTCGGCCTCCACGTTCTGGTTACGCACCTGTGAGACCGCATGCATGTTGCGGAAGTTGATCCGGTCCATCGGCAGCTGCGCCAAACCGCCCGGCTTGAGCAGCACACGCATATAACCGCCGATGTGCTCCTGGGCACCCACCGAGGCACCACCGGAGACGCCGCCGAAACCGCCGCCCTGACCACCACCGCCGCCGGACCCGCCCTGCCCGCCGCCATACGCTCCGCCATACGCCTGCCCATTGAGCTGCTGGCTAAGCGTCAAACCGAGGTCACCGCCCAGTTCGACACCCGAGGAGGAGTCGGTGCGGCAGCCCACGAAGTACCCGGTCTCCAGCTGGGCATCCTGAATAACCGCCGAACCCGCACCCGAGATCGTGGCCTCCGCGCGATACGACACCCGGGCTTGCCACGAGTTGCTTGCCCCCGCGATGTTGTCGATGTGATCGATCACCTCATTGGTCATCGTCAACCCGACCGTCCACCCGTCATCGGTCACGAACTGCTGATGCTGATCCGGCATCACCTGCGGATCGGCCAACGCGGGGGGCAGTGCGCTCAGCAGTGTGGCGGCAACCAGCGATGAGGTTGCGAGCGTCTTTCGTGTCGTTATGGGCACGAGCGACAGCATTAAGTGCCTGGAGGGCGCTGACCAGTGCAGTAATCGTCATATGAGTAGCACTAACACCCTAAGGAGCGGCCAGAGGCAGGATGCAGATTGGTTAGCGAGGTGACTCAGTCGACACTCCCCTCGTCACGCCGACGTTGTGCTCCAGAAGCGGGGGCATCAGTGCCACAACATCTTTGAAGAACCGCTCAGCGCCCACGCATGCCGACCGGAGTCGCCTTGCTAGAGAGCGACCAGCAGTCGATCTCGGATCGGCGTTTCCGTCGCCTCAACAACTTCCGGGAGTAACCCTGCTGGGTTCGGAATGTGCCGTTGTTGTGTAAGGCGTGACTGGTCATCAGCGGGAAGCAGGTCCACGCGGTTGGGGGTTTTCCATAACTCGATGGATTGAACAACCCAATAGACACCGAACTCCACGACCAGCGCGATCTCCAAGATGATGAACCAATGGCTCCATGTCCTCAGTACGCCGTGTAGCACCGAAACCACAATCAACGTCGCGATCATGGTCGCCGCAATGACTTGGTAGAGCGCGTGATACAGGCGGCGATGCGGGCATTTCGTGTCATCTTGACGGCTAACGAGGAACGCGGTGATGGCGACGGTGACGATGATTGCCAGGAACATCAGTGCGGCAGCGATCTTGTGGGCGTGCGCGTCGAAGAACGGCCGGAAGAAGACCAACGCAATAAGGCCGCCGCCCATGATCGCCCGCGAGACGTACAGCGACACTGTGCCCAAGACGCTCTTGGGCCGTACCGTGCCGGTGCGCCGGTGCAACCACCAGGACACCGCGCGCGCAAGCCCCAGGGCGATGACAACAGCCCACACGTTGTCGGTGATCGCGTAACTGACGTTGCCGTCCACCGGCAGATCGTGACTGCCGCACAACAGGACTGGTCGATTGTTGGGAACCATGGCGACAATGAAGGCCAACACCCCCGACAGAGTCAGTAGCACGTCCTCGGTGTCGCTACTGCCCTTGTAGACGATGAGTTGCACGCCGATGCCGCACAGCGCTGCGATGAATATTCCGTGCGCCGTGGTGAAGTAGTAGTCGCTGATCGTGGCTTGCCAGCACGAGGCCATCATCCGCTCGCCGCCCACCGCCACACCGAGCATCACAATCATCACGACCATGCCGGCCCGCAAGTATCGGTAGGTCTCCAACGTCACATCGTGAGTGTGTGGCGTTACGCCGTCTGACATTGTCATGTGCTCCTCCCCACCGCAGGTTAGCCGATCAGCCGCCAAGCCCTGTGGTTCAACGCTTTTCCGCCTCCGCGAGCAGGCTATGGAGTGCCTGCCTGTCCGAATCAGTGACCGGGCTCTGCAGGATCAGGGTCAATGACGGGTACTGAACCAAGCGGAGCTGGGCAAGGTCCAGATGGATCTCGCCGACAAGGTGGTGACGGATGACGTGCCGCGGCTCGGTAAACGTCCCCACCTGATAGTCAGACCACCGCTCGCGGAAGTAGGGGCTGGATTCACTCAGCCGCGCCACCAATTGGGCTAGCTGAGAATCCTGGGGGTTACGGCCAACCACCGCACGGAATTGAGCGATCAGCGCCTGTGCACGCAGGTCCCAGTCGACGACGAGATCACGCAGGCCTGGGTCGTTGAAGAACAGCCAGAGCAGGTTGCGCTCTTGCGTGGGAATGGTTTCCAGCTCACGCCAGATCTCTCCGTACACCAGATTCCAGGCACAGATGTCGAAGCGTTGATCGATAACGCATGCGGCATTGGGCAGCAGGTTCGCGACTAAGCGCCCGAGGCGTGCGTCCAACTCCGACTCGTGAATGGGGTCAGGCAACGCATGTTGAGGCAGCGGGAGATTCGCGAGTGCACGCACGTGCCGGTGCGCGGCCTCCTCGAGGAGTAACGCCCGGGCAATGCTGTCGATCACCTGCGCAGAAGTGCTCACCACCCGCCCCTGCTCTAGCCACGTGTACCAAGCAAGGCCAACCCCGGCAAGCTGGGCAACTTCCTCTCGCCGCAGGCCTGGGGTGCGCCGTTTTCCGATAGTCTCCGCTAATCCGACGTCGGCGGGCTTGACGGCCGCCCGGCGCGCACGCAGGAATGCACCTAGTTCAGCGCGCCGCGCCAACTCGCCTCCCGACATGCCAGCAACTTTAACTGAGTATTACTGCCACTCCTATGACCATTGCACTACTGGTTAGCCACCGGCCCCCTGCCCAGACTTGGCGAGAACGACCCCTGGCCGGGCCGCTCACCCATAGGCACGTAGCGGACCGTACCGAGACAGTCACGCCTGTGTCCATGACGTAACGGTGCTGAATAGGAATTGCGAGACTATGGTTGGCGAACAGAACTACCAGGAGGGGCTCGTGGTGCCGAAGAAGATCTTGATTGTCCTGTCGGAGTTCGGCTACTGGGGTGAGGAACTGGTCGGCCCCGCCGAAGTGTTCGACTCCGCGGGCTATGAGCTGACGTTCGCGACCCCGACAGGAAAGCGCCCCATCGCCCTCCCCCCCAGCCTTGACGAGAACTTTGTCGATCCGCCGCTCGGCCGCGCAGTAACCACCGCCGAGATGGCGGCCAAGGCGAAGGAATGGAATAACTCACCGCGCCTTGATAATCCGGTAAGCCTGCACCGATTGATTCCCGAGCGCCCCTACCTGAGCGATGTGAACTACCTACGGGCGCTCGAGAGGTATAACCAGGATCTTGCAACCGCGGTGGCGGCGTTGGTTTCCGGTTACGACGGCCTTCTCATCGTGGGCGGCAGCGGTCCCATCGTGGATTTGGCCAACAACGAACGCCTACATGCGCTCATCCTTGGCTTCGTCGCGGACGGCAAGGTAATCGCCGCCGAGTGCTACGGAGTTACCTGTCTAGCATTCGCTCGCGATTGGGGCACCAGACGCAGCATCCTGGAGGGCAAGCACGTCACCGGCCACCCCAAGGAATACGACTACAAGGACGGGACCGGGTTCGTAGGTACCGACCTGAACATGGGGCCTCCCCCTTATCCGCTTGAGTACATCCTGCGGGACGCGACTGGCCCGGCAGGTGGCTTCCACGGCAACGTCGGTAGGCGGCTGTCGGCATTGGTGGACTATCCGTTTGTCACCGGCCGCTCTACTCCCGATTCCCAGCTGACCGGGCAGCTCGTCGTGGAGGTACTGGAACACGGATTGCGCCGCTATGGGTGGTAGCCCACTGCGGCCCGCCCGCCGAGCGGTGGTGGAGCAACTTGAGGCGCAGGGCGTGCAATACGTCTTCGGCAACCCCGGCACCATCGAGCAAGGCCTCATCGACGAGATCGAGCATTCCGCCATCGCCTATGTGCTCGCACTGCAGGAGGCGGCAGCCATCGGCATCGCGGACGGGTACGCACGGGCAGGACAACGTTTGGCCGTCGCACAGCTTCACAGTGGCGTCGGCCTGGGCAACGGCATCGGCATGCTCTACCAGGCGATGCGGGGAGGCAGCCCACTGCTAGTCCTCGTGGGCGAGGCTGGCCTGACCTTTGACGCCTTCGAGGCACAGATGGCTGCCGACTTGGTCGGCATGGCAAAACCTGTGAGTAAGAACGTTTTTCGTGTGTTACACCCACAATCCACACTGCGAGTGTTGCGCCGCGCCATCCAGACGGCACTTACCCCGCCATGCGGGCCCGTTGTGGTAGTGCTGCCCGCGGACCTCCTCGACCAAGAGACCGACGAGGATGTCCGCGCGGTATGCCCCCCGGTCACCCGAGTCGCCCCGTCTGATGCGGTGCTGACGAAAGCCGTCGGCCTGCTCAATGTGCCCGGTCGCAAGGTGATCGTGATGGGAGACGGTATCACCGCCAGTGGCGCGCAGGCCGAGCTCGCCCGCGCAGCGGAGGCACTCGGCGCGGATGTGTATGGCGCCAACGATTCCGGGACCAACATGAGCAGCGAGAACCCCAGCTACCGTGGGCAGCTCGGCCATATGTACGGCCAGGACAGCACCCGGCTACTTGCCGATGCCCGGTCGGTTCTGATTGTCGGTACCTACGTCTTCCCCGAGGTGTACCCGGACCTGCACTCGCCATTTCATCCGGACGCGAACATCGTGCACATCGATTTGGATGTGTCATCGATCGGGAAGAACTTTCCCGTAGACCTCGGGATTCTCGGTGACCCCAAATACAGCCTGGCGCGCTTACTGGCCATCCTCGGCCGGTTCTGTCCCGACCAAAAAGATGACGCTACACAGACTTTCACTCTTCCCGAGCTCACCAGCACTTCACCGCTGGAGGCCGTCATCCGGTCAATCGCCGTGCAGGCGCGCCACCGCCTCGTCTTCGATGAGGCACTGACATGCTCCCCGCTCGTCACCCGCTACCTGGCTTCACAGACACCTGGGGACTATCTGCTCACCCGCGGCGGGTCGTTGGGGGTCGGCATACCAGGAGTGGTCGGGGCCAAGTTCGCCTGCCCCAATCGCGAAGTGATCGCCTTCACCGGCGACGGGGGTGCGATGTACACACCGCAGGCACTGTGGACCGCACACCGCTACGGGCTTGCCATCAAGGTGGTGATCTGCAACAACCAGCGATACAAGCTCCTCGATAACAACATCGAACACTACTGGCACACCCAAGGAACTCCGGAACACCAGCACCCCAGCTCTTTTGGGCTAGCGCCCTCAGTGAATTTCGTGAATCTTGCACTGTCGATGGGCATACAGGCGCAGCAGGTGGAAAAGGCAAGCGACGCCGAAGACGCCGTTACCGCGATGCTCAACCACGACGGCCCCTACCTCATCGACGCGACAGTCTAAACGGGAGCGAATATGGCGACACAGCGACCACTGAAGGGCACCGAGATTGGCGTGTTCATCGAGAGCGACTACATCTACCGCGAGATTCATTACTACGTCGATAGATTCGCTGAAGAAGGCGCCGTCGTGCGCCTCATCACCAGGCTCTGGAGCAGCACACCGCCCACGTTCACCGACCACGACTTCCACATACCACTCGACCTGCCAATCGAGGACCTGCGGCCATTCCTGGGTGAGGGGCTAGCCCAGCTAGACGCCTTGATCATCCCCGGCGGCTTCGTTTCGGACAGGCTGCGCTACTCCGAAGTGCCGGGCGGTATCCCCCCGGCTCTGGAGCTGCTGCGCCAGGCTTTCGGCGACAAGCGGATCGTCAAAGGTATTATTTGTCACGGGCTTTGGCTCTCGGCTTTGCTTCCCGAGCTGATCGCTGGCCGCCCTGTGACATGCCATAACAACCTCGTTGGCGATGCCCGGAACATGGGCGCTCATTACACCGACAGTGATCTGGTCGATGACGGCGATCTGGTAACTGCCCGCACCGCGGACCACCATCAGATTTTCACCGCCGCACTCATCGACAAACTCCGATCGACGAAAGGCCTGGTGTGACATGGTAGAGACATACTCGGACTCGGTGATGGGCTATCTCGACGAGTTACACGAGGACCACCTGACGCTGCGGGGCATCGACGGAGAGCTGCTGCGCCTAGAGATGAACACCCGCACCAGCGTCCAACGGCTGCGCAATCTCGGCGAGGAATACGTCGACGGGACAGCCGATCTATTCGCCGGCCGGGTGCCGCAGAACGCGTTAATCATTGCCTACGGGCCGATCGTCCCCTACGAAAGCGGCACCAGGCGTTACGCCAGCACCATCACCATCGTCGGAGCACTCGACGGCAACCCCATCATGGAGCCCACCTGGTGGATCACGCAGATCACACAGATCGCCAACTTCTATCGCAATGCACAGTTCGGCGACGGCCCCATCGACTTCCAGCAGTACCGCACCAACCTGGACCGCTCGGGCCGCAAGCACGGGGATATCCAGGAAACCGCGGTGCTGTCCCGGCTCATCTACGGCATGGCATCGTCCTTCTTGCTGACCGGCAACGATGACCATTTAACGGTGGCCACGGCGGGCTGCGCTTACATGCTCGAAAACATGCGGATGTCCGAACTTGCAGGGGAGCGCGATCCCTTCGGGAAGGAAACCCTCTGGTATCACCGTCTTGAGGTCACCCCCGGTCAGACAAACAAGATACTGGCCTCCCAGTTCCCGGACGACCGCGGTTCGATCCCCGCGTACGAACAGATCTACGCGCTCGCCGGCCTCACCCAGACCTACCGGGCTACAGGTGATCCCGCGCTCCTGGAGGCCATCCAGCAGACCGTCCGGCTCTTCGATATCTATTTCAAAGACCCCCTGCTCGAGGGGTACTACTCACACATCGATCCTGAGACCTGGGGTTCGCAATCATCGCGACTGGGGCAGAACAAGGCGAAAAAGAACTGGAACTCAAACGGCGATCATGCTCCGGCGTACTTGTTCAATCTCTACCTGAGCACCGGCGACCCTCAATACCTGGAAATGCTCACCTACACCTTTGGCATCATTGCCACACACTTCCCGCAGAGCGGCCTGCGGACCCGTGTTGAGGAAACTCCTTTTGTACGTGAACGATTCAACGCCGACTGGACCGTCGACGAGAACTGGGGATGGCAGCAAGACCGCGCGGTCGTCGGGCACAACCTCAAGATCGCGTGGAACTTCATACGGATGTCGGTGCTCTCCGAGGACCCTCGGCTACTCGGCTATGCCACGAGAATCGCGCACACCATGCCCAACTACGGGCTGGACGTGCGGCGCGGTGGCTGGTACGACGTGCTCGAACGCGCACTGTTCGCCACCGACCGCTTCACCTGGCATGACCGGAAGGCTTGGTGGCAGCAGGAGCAAGCGATTCTGGCTTACCTAATCCTGGCGGCCCGCGTTGACCCCCTCTACGAAAACGAAGCGTTCGAGGCCGCGGCCTTCTACAACGCCAACTTCCTCGATCACGATTTCGGTGGCGTCTTCCCCACCGTGCTGGCCAGCGGCATGCCCTACGGGGTAGGAGAGGAAGGCGGTAAGGGCTCGCATTCGATGGGGATGTACCACTCGGCTGAGTTGTGCTACCTGTCAGCGGTTTACACCGCACTGATGCTCCGGAAGGAGCCACTGTATCTGTGGTTCAAACCCGCACCGGATCAGAACTTCCCGGGCAACATCCTCCGAGTAGCGCCCGACACACTGACGCAAGGTTCAGTCTTCATCGCGTCGGTGCTCGTCAACGGCGAGCTCTACGACAAGTACGACAGCGCCAATCTCACGGTGACGCTCCCCGAGTCCACAACGGGGCTCACCATCCGGGTGCGACTCGACAACGACCCCCGCCACTCCCCCTCCCTCACCCTGGGTATGCATGTCTAGCGATGCGCTAGTCGCACGGCCGGGTAAGGCGTACCCACTCGGCGCGACCTACGACGGCGCAGCGGGCACAAACTTCGCGCTGTACAGCGAGATAGCCGAGTCAGTAACACTGTGCCTGGTCGGGGCCCAGGGCGACGAGATCTCGGTGCCGCTGACCGAGGTGGACGGCGGTATCTGGCACGCCTACCTGCCGGGGATCAGGCCGGGGCAGCGCTACGGGTACCGTGTGGCGGGCGCCTTCGACACCGCCCGCGGATTGCGCTGCGACCCTTCAGCCTTCCTGCTCGATCCCTATGCCAAGGCCTTCGATGTAGGTGACCTTACAGACTCCCCGCACACGATGACGGGCGTTGTCATCGACCCCGCACGTTTCAACTGGGCCGGTGATACCAAGCCTGATCGCCCGTACCACGAAACCATCGTCTACGAAGCACACGTCAAGGGCATGACGGCCGCGCACCCCGCCGTGCCTCATGGACTGCGCGGCACCTACGCCGGAATGGCACACCCAGAAGTTCTTGAGCATCTAACAGCCCTAGGTGTGACCGCTGTGGAACTAATGCCCGTACACCAGTTCATGCACGATGGCTGGCTCCTTGATCGCGGACTGCGGAACTACTGGGGCTACAACACCATTGGGTTCTTCGCACCGCACGCCCAGTACGCGTCCACAAGTACCCCCGAAGACGCCGTTGACGAATTCAAGGCGATGGTCCATGCCCTACACCAGGCAGGACTGGAGGTGATTCTCGATGTTGTCTACAACCACACCGCCGAAGGCAATGAACTTGGGCCAACCGTGAGCTTCCGCGGTATCGATAACCCCTCCTACTATCACCTGGTCGCCGACGATCTCTCACGCTACGAAAACTTCAGCGGCACAGGTAATACTCTCAATGCCGGCCAGCCTTCGGTGCTGCAGCTGATTATGGACTCGCTTCGGTACTGGGTGCTCGAGATGCACGTGGACGGCTTCCGGTTTGACCTAGCTGCCGCACTGGCTCGGGAAGTCCATGACGTCGACAAGTTGTCGGCCTTCTTCGACCTCGTTCAGCAGGACCCAGTGATCAGCCGCGTCAAACTGATTGCCGAACCGTGGGATAACGGCGCAGATGGCTACCAGATAGGCAACTTTCCCGCCCAATGGTCGGAGTGGAATGGGCGCTACCGGGACACCATGCGCGACTACTGGCGGGGCCAGCTCAGCTCGCTGGGAGAGTTCGCCACCCGGTTCGCGGGCTCCTCAGACCTGTACGGCCCGTCTCGCCGCCGCCCCAGCGCAAGCATCAACTACGTCACCTGCCACGACGGGTTCACGCTGAACGACCTTGTCTCGTACGACACCAAACATAACCAGGACAACCCTTCTAACGACGGGAATGACGACAATCGGTCATGGAACTGTGGGACCGAGGGGCCCACAAACGACCCGGCCGTGCTGGCGTTACGGGCGCAGCAGCGCCGCAACTTCCTCGCCACCACCGTGCTCAGCCAGGGAACGCCCATGCTGTTGCACGGCGACGAATTTGGGCGGACCCAGCAGGGCAACAACAATGCCTACTGCCAGGACTCCCCCCTGGTATGGATGGACTGGTCGCTCACGGCTGTCGACTCGGACCTACTCGAGTTCACGCGGCGGGTCATAGCTCTGCGCGGACGCCACCCGGTGTTCCAGCGCCGGCGATTCTTCCGCCCTTGCCCCACCGCCAGTTGCGCAGAGATCACCTGGCTCACGCCTGCGGGCGTGGTGATGCGTGAGAACGATTGGGACGCCGACTGGGCCAAGGCACTCATGGTCCAGCTCAACGGAGATGCCATCCCCGAGCCGGACAGCGCGGGCCTGCCGATACGGGACGACTCCTTCCTGCTGTGCTTCAACGCGCACTGGGAGAACATCGAATTCAACTTGCCAGCAACAGAGCGCGGGCGGTCCTGGGCGGTGGCGCTCGATACCGCCCACCCACTCGGACGAGGCAGCCATACCGCAAGCAGCTCAGCTGCGGTGCCGGCCCGCTCGCTCATAGTCTTCGTCGCACTGCAAAAACCGGACACTATCGATACCAGGAGCACGACGTGACGCCACAAGACAATGACCGCCCGACAGTTGGCCTGTTCGCCGTCAATATGCAGCCGACCGTTCATCCGGCCGCACTCGGGGAAATTGCCACCCTGGCAGAAGAACTCGGATACGACTCCCTCTGGGCTGGTGAGCACGTGGTCCTACCAGACTCCCCTGAATCCGGCAGTCCCTTCGATCCGGCACTCGAGCTCGTCGACCCGCTGATCACTCTCGCCCATCTGTCAGGCGTGACACGAACCATCAAGCTGGCCACCGGAGTAGTTATTTTGCCACTGCATAATCCGCTGCTTCTTGCCAAGCAGCTCGCCTCACTTGATGTGCTCTGCAACGGGCGGCTTATCTTCGGTTACGGCAACGGATATCTTGAGCAGTCTTTCGATGCGGTCGGAGTTCCCTTTGCCGACAGGGCTTCCCGCAGCAATGAGTACCTGAGGGCCATGCGGGCACTCTGGCATACCGAAAAGCCCGCCTACACAGGCAGCCACGTGAGCTTCTCACAAGTCGACGCGCATCCGCGCCCCCTGCAACGCAGCCTCCACACCGTCGTCGGCGGTGCGTCCACGCGCGCCCTACGCGAGGCCGCCACCCATGCCCATGGCTGGTACGCGTGGGGCATGACTCCCGATGCACTTGCTGAGGCCAAGAATGCGCTAGACACCATGGTCCGTAACAACTCTCGCGCAGAGGAGCTGGGCCGAATCCAGATCACGGTGACCCCGCCTCAGGGTGCTACCGTCGGCGCAGCGCAAATCGACGCCTTTGGCGCCGCCGGCGCTGACCGCATCGTGCTCTTTCCCCCAGATGGCCTAACGATTGCTGAATTACGTGCCTTTATCCGGGCACACGCACCAGCGGCGATCGGCGCGATGCCGGCGCCCATATCCACGCCCCGCCACGAGGAGAGCCATGGGCACAGCACAAATCCGTGAGTTCGTCGACCGGTGGTTCAGCCTCCTCAGTGCGCATGCACCGGTGGGCGAGCTGACGGCCTGCCTAGCAGCCACGGGGCTGGAGATGATATTCCCCGAGCGCACGCTTCGCTCCATCGACGACTTCACGTCCTGGTACGCAGCCGTCGGCGAGGCGTTTGCCGACCAGGACCACGATGTCGAGCGAATCGAAATACAGCACCGCCCCGACGAGAACCTGTACCGCCTCGGAGTCAGCGTCGTATGGCGGGCGACCAATGTCGCCGACGGGAAGCTCATCGCGCAGCGCGCGACACAAGCATGGGTTCTTCAGTACGACAAAGCTTCCGGGGAGCCGCGCATTCAGAAGTATTACGTCGTCAAACTGATAGACCTGGAGACAGGCACCTCATGAGAACTGCACCGCTGTTCGTCGATTACGTGGTTGTCGGAGCCGGCTCATCGGGATGCGTTGTTGCAAGCCGACTGAGCGAAGACCCGGCCTGCTCGGTGCTGGTTATCGAGGCCGGGGGCTGGGACGATCACCCTGAGATTCATGATGTCAGCCTCGCCTCAGCATTCGCGCTGTGGGATGCCGCGGGCCCGCCGGACATCGACTGGGGCTACGAGACCCTGCCGCAGGAATATCTCGGAAACCGCACCATACCCATCGCACGCGGCAAGGTTGTGGGCGGCTGTGGATCGATCAATGCCCTCGTGTGGGTACGAGGAAACTCCCGCGACTACGACCACTGGGCTCAAACAGGTGCAGCGGGCTGGTCCTACGCCGACGTACTTCCTTACTTCAGGCACTGCGAGGAGTTCCTTGGGCGCAGCACTGCATGGCGCGGCGGCGATGGGCCGGTCAGCGTGTGGAAACACGCCAATCTGACACCTGCGGCAGAGGCGTTTATTCGAGCCGCCGACGAAATTGGTTACAGCACAGACGATCGTGATTACAACGGCGAGCACCAAGATGGGTTCGGATTCGGGTATCAAACCAATCGCACCAAGATCGGCACGCGGTGCAGCACCGCAACGGGATACCTGCACCCCATCCGTCGGCGGAGCAATCTCACGGTGCTCACCCGATCACAGGTCACCCACATCGGATTCACCGGCGGTGCCGTAAAAACAGTCGAGTATCTCACGGACGGCCAGCGGCGCACGGTACACGTCGACCAAGGCGCAATACTCAGTGCTGGCGCGTTCGAGACCCCAAAACTACTGATGCTCTCGGGTATTGGACCGGCAGCGGAACTGAAAGAACACGGCATTGATTGCCTACATCACACGCCGGAGGTCGGCCAGAACCTGCAAGACCACATTTTCGTGGGCGTGACCTACGACTCCAAGATCGCATACCCAGATGCGGAGCTGGTTTCCGAGGCAGGTTTGTTCACCAGAACCACGCTGCAGAATACCGACTCACCCCCCGACCTGCAGATGACGTTCGGTACTGGTAAGTTCCTTCCCCCCAATGCTTCTTCAGATCAGCTGGCCGGCCCTGGATTCACCTTCGGGCCGGTGGCCATTCAGCCGCACAGCAGAGGAGAGGTGCTTCTCGCTAGCGCCGACCCACTGGCGAACGCCCGGGTGCAGCCGCGGTACCTGTCTGATCCCGCCGATACCGCTGTGCTGATCGAAGGCATCGAGCTGGCGCGGGATATCGTTCATGCCAGCGCATTCGATGAACTTCGTGGTGCCGAACTTGCACCTGGCCCGTCGATGACCGACAAGAGCGAGCTCGCCACATTCATCTCTGCCGCGGCTAGCACGTTATGGCACCCCGTAGGCACCTGCCGCATGGGCAGTGACGATGGCTCAGTGGTCGACCCCACGCTTCGGGTGCACGGCGTGGAGAATCTCTGGATCGCTGATGCATCGATCATGCCGTCGATCACGTCCGGCAACACCCATGCCCCGTGCGTCATGATTGGCGAACGAGCCGCCGAATTCATCAAGAAGGCAAGGAGACTCAATGACTGAGCCCGGACCAGACCCTCAATCTAGGCTCTATCGGCGCTTCCTGGAGTTGTTCAACGCCGGGCGCTACGAGGATTTATCGACGGTTGTTGATGAGCGGTTCATCGCCCATCACGCAGGTTTTGGAAATACCCATACCTTGAGCGCCTACATCGACAGCCTGCGCACGGCCAGAGAAGCCCTAGAGCTCCGAGCCGAACTCGATTACGTGGCCGCGTTCGACGACCGTGTGATCACCCGATGCCGGTTACTGGGGCGGCATGTCGGCACCTTCCTGGGCTACGCACCGACGGGAAGGGCCGTTACCTGGGAGACCCTCGAGATATGGCGAGTGGCCAGCGGCAAGTTCGTCGAACGCTGGTCACAGGATGACCTATACGGCCTGTCCCAGCAGCTCTCCCCCGACGGCGCCAACGTGGCACTCATTAAGCGCCTCAACGACGTTGTCAACGAGCGTCGGTACGGCGACATGGACGCACTGTTCTCTGCAGAGTTCGTGGACCATAACCCCGCGTGGAGCGCGCGCAATCTGGATGAACTGAAAGACATCATCAGTTCTGCCCACAAGGCGCTGGACTTCACCTCGAACCAGGATCTTATCTACCCCGCCGACGGCGGGAAGGTTGTCATCCACATCACGTTTACTGGCCGCCATGTGGGGCCGTTCCTCGGACGCCAACCAACAGGCCGAGCCGTGTCCTGGACGAGCATCGAGGTATACCAGCTCTCCGACGGACTAATCGCCGAACGATGGGTGCAAGCCGATACCGCGGGCCTCATGAAACAACTCGGTGTCCCGCTTCCGGGCGCCTAGAGAGGGAACCAACATGCCTTCATTTCTGATGAACATCAACGTCAAACCCGGCCAGGAGGATGCAGCGCTGGCACAGCTTGCCGAGATACAGCGGCTGGCCCGGGCCGACGCCGGGAATCAGTTGTTCCTGTGGCTCCATCACACAACTGACCCGACGCGGTTCACCCTCTGCGAACAGTGGGATACACAAGCAGACCTCGACAAGCACCTCGTGAACATCTCGCCGGCCTGGGACCGGTTCACTCCACTGCTCGCCGGAACACCTGTCAGCGAGCCGGTAGCGCCGGTGACCGAGATCGATCCACAAAGATGAGCGTGTCATTCGTCAGATGGTCACACGTTGCGCTCAATTGCCGGGACCTGGCCGCGACTGAGCATTTCTATTCCGCCTGGTTCGGGTTCACCCGGTCGCGGGTGTTCGAGTCTCCATACCGCACAACAATATTTCTGAGACTCGGCGACGTGTACCTCGAACTGTTCGGCGGGGTATCAGTGGATACTCGGGTCGCTTTGAGTAGTTCAGCAGACGGCCCACAACACCCCGGGTCCGTGCGCCACATCGCATTCCAGGTGGATGACGTCGACGCACTACTTACGAAAATGGGGGCCGCAGCGGTCGTGACACTCGGTCCGCTGGATTTCGATCAGTACATTCCCGGTTGGCGGAGTGTGTGGCTATCCGATCCGGACGGCGTCACCGTGGAGGTAAGCCAGGGGTACCGAGATGTTCCAGAACCAGGCAAAGCCTTGCTGGACTGATGCCCATTGCCCGACCGATTCCAGCTTGTGAAAAACCTTGTCCTACAACATATACGTGATCTGCACTATTGCGATGCGAAGGTGGCGACCTCTATCTGAATCTCGAATATCCTTCGCACCTCAGCATCTACCGGGCTGGGACCGACCGTGGCAGTCATACCTAATAGAGCATTTATGTCTTGAAAAGATCCCCGGCGCACGGCCTGAATCAAGAAGGCGTCCACCGTGGACCGCAGTAACTTGTCGCTGGCATATCCTGCCGGTATCAAGGTCCGCCACAAGCGGAAAACTCGCTCGACCCGGACCGCGATTGCCTGGAGCGGCTGCGAGAGTTGCGAAGCATCCTCCAATATTTCACTTCTGTTAGCCAAGAAGAGGGCCTCAGCCGCGGTCGCATCGGCTTTTGCCGCCGCCAGGTGCAACAAGCCGTATACCAAGGTTGTGTGATACGTGTTAGACCAAACGTACTGATCAGAATCGACTGCTCGCTGCCGCGCCGCTTCATCAAATGATGGCGACGGTACATAACCGCAGGTCGCGAACACCGCCGCCGCAGTATTCGAGACGATAGCAATCTCAGCCCACGACGCCTGCCCCTCCACATACAGTGAAGATGCAGCAAACTCTCCAGCAAGGTCATAGTCGCCCTCAAGGAGCATCGCTAACATGAGCGGACCGAGCCAGCCCTGCTCGACCGCATCTAGCGGTGGCAGAAGACCAAAATCCGTGGTGTACATCGCGGTATGCGTGATGGCGTACAAGCCAACATCACCCATCCACGGCGCTGCCTGCAGGTTCGCGAGCCCCGTTCGCGCATATACCTGCTTGTCCCTTATAGCTTCGATCGACCCGTGTCCGCTAACGAAGGTAATCCATGCGTCGTCCAGGAGACGGAACGGCAACCTTTCGGCCGCCCACACCGGATGCTCGGCCCAGATTCCTCTGATTCTCGTCAATTGTTCGTGCTCGTGGGCAACTCCTAAGCCATTTGAGTCCAGCAACGAATGAACAAACCCGTAGGAGAAGCAAAAATGCGGACGCAACCAGGCGGTGCTGAAAAGTTGATCAATGACATCCCTACGGCCGGCAATGGCTTCAAAGAGCTTTCGGACTGAAGGAACGTCACCCAGGGTCCGTTTTGCCAACAATGCTAGGACGGCCACCTCCTGGACCAATTTCACTAGCTTCGGCAGTCCGCCGGTGTCAGATTCAGTCCATTCGAGGCCGCCATCAGCACGCTCAAGAATTTCCGTCAGGCAATCAAGCAGTTCAGATATAGAAGTACGCGATGGCCCACACGCACCTGTGTGGGCCATCGCTCCCAGATCTATCACGGGTTACCGTGGGTGCCTGTTGTTGAAAAGAATGTTGTTGCCTGCGTACACGAGATGATTCTGCGGGTCGAGGCCTTTTTGCTTAGCGGACTCAATAGCCTCATGCAGGTTAGCGTCGAGATTGATGACACCGGCCTGAGCGAGATGCGCGGCAAGCTTACGGATCTCCTCAGACTCGCTTTCCACTACTTCCCGTAATGTTCCTGGCTCTGACATGTTCGTCCTCCTACAGTCTTGTGCTGAGTGCACTGGCAGTAACCAGCCCAGTTGTTGGTCACCAAACAAGCTTGCGATGCCGTCTATCCCTTAGCCAGAAGACTGCTAATCATGGGATCGGCGCTAACAGGTTGAGTCAACTGGCCAGGCGGGAGACACGAACCTGTGACCGTCGATCCGACGCCAGACAGGATCGGGGCTACACACCAGATCGGGTACCTCTTTGGCAGCGTCTTTTTTTGGGGTTCCGCAGCTCTACCGCCGCTATCTGGGGGCGAGTGCCCACACATTGAACTCATGTCAGCTCGACCAGATAGGAGATGGTTCTAATGTCCAAATACCTTTAGCCAGAGGCCAATTCGCCCTCAGCAGTGCAGCGTCCCGTCCAAGTCCAGCTCCATGCACCCATGTGTCGACCGTGCCACAAACCGTTGTATATCGACCGGTCAATTGAAAGGCTCTTGATCAGCTAACAGATAGGCCGGGGATACCCGGGGCGGGGCAGTGTCGCAGATGCGGGGCCGATTCATCTATCACGATGAGATCGCCGCGGGCGTCGTCAATGTCGTCGGCTACAGCCTCGATCTGACGGCTCTGACACTGCCGATCCAGCTCTTCGGCAGCCACCGCGCGTGGCAGTGTGTGCACCACGGCGTCACGATGCTCAAATCGGCAGACGTTCGATTCACCACCGTGGAGGCGAGCCACCTCGGGCTCGTGGCGCTGTCGGCCGGCGTCAACAGACATGGCCAGCCATCGACAACTTTCTGGCCGAGCTGGACTGGCGCTAGTAGATCGCTGGCGTCCAGCGTCAGAATCGTTCGCTATCCGGCTGGCTGTCAGCGACGTCTATAGCGTGCGGAGTACGACGCTGACGTTCGTGGACGCCGGACTGGGCCTAGCGGCTTCTCACGAGTACAGAGCGTGGTTTCTCCGCTGCGTGCAGAGTTGAAGATCTCGGTCTGCCTGTGCTTCTTGTGTGGTCCCGGCTGGGTTCGAACCAGCGACCCCTCGCGTGTGAGGCGAGTGCTCTTCCACTGAGCTACGAGACCGCATGTTGATCGTTGATGGCTGATCAACCGAGGTGAAAGGCTAGCACGAGACTCCGGAAACGCCGCAGTCCGGCCACCGACGGGCCGCGCACGCAAGGGATTTGTGAATAAACCTTCCGTTCGACTACTGTTTCAACTCGCACCGGGTGACGATCTCATCCGTTGCGCGCGGATGTAGCGCAGTTGGTAGCGCATCACCTTGCCAAGGTGAGGGTCGCGGGTTCGAATCCCGTCATCCGCTCGAAGGGGTAGACAAGCATCCCTAGCGGTGGAGTGGCCGAGTGGTGAGGCAACGGCCTGCAAAGCCGTGCACACGGGTTCGATTCCCGTCTCCACCTCCATAAAGACCCGCGCGATTAGCTCAGCGGGAGAGCGCTTCCCTGACACGGAAGAGGTCACTGGTTCAATCCCAGTATCGCGCACCACAGTTTTACTGCAGCTACGCTGCGTTTTTCTCCCCGGCAGACTGGGCTTGCGTCACGTGTGCACCGCGCAGCTTGTATGTACTTAGCGCCAGGATGAACTTCCCGACGAGGAAAGAATCATCCTCACGGCCCTTGACCCGATCATTGACGTAACCGAGTCGGCGGCGCCACCAGAGGGGAATTCAGTTCGGGCCGCACATCGGCCAGATACGGATTGGCCTGTTGCGCTACGCGTACCGCTTCGGCATCTATCTCGGCGATGATCGTGCCGGTTCCGGATTCGATGCGGTCGAGAACAGCCCCGTCGGGTCCGACGATGCTGCTCCGGCCGACGTATGTCGTCGCGTTCTCGGCACCGTCGTGGTTGATGTACGCCACATAGATCTGGTTCTCCCAGGCTCGTGCCCGGATCACGACATCGGCGACGAACTCGAAAGGCGTCATCTGTGCCGTCGGCACCGCAAGCAGATGCGCACCGGCAAGGGCACTCATCCGGACATTCTCGGGAAACTCCACGTCGTAACAAATCATCATGGCGACGTTGACGCCGCGATACCGCACCACGGTCGCCGGTTGGCTCCCCGGCGTGAAATAGGCGCGATCGATCTCGCCGAACAAGTGAGTCTTCCGGTGTCGGCCACACACCGCGCCACGCTCATCGACAAAGACAGCATTGTTGTACAGCGCCCCCGCCGCACCACTCTCTGCCAGCCCCACGATGATCGCAATCTTGTTCCGTTCAGCGATTGAGCAGACGGCATCAAGATGGTCGGCGCTCACGAGATCGGGTAAACGGTCTCCGATGTCGTAACCGGTGACGAACAGCTCAGGCGTAATGAGCAGATCTGCTTGCCCTGCAAGTCTTCTCGCGACCTGCTCAAGTTGAGCAAGGTTGGCATCCGGATTCGCGGGTTCCCGGCCGACTGCAGGCCCGCGACTCTTAGTTTCGTGGAAATTCGATAACCTCCAAGCTGGCGCAGCGTCCCTTCCACCGTGGGGCACGCGCGACTCTTACGCATCCGACACGCCTAGTTTTACGGCACAACCGGGTACGGCCAGCGGCGGCGAACCCGGCATCGCCAGGGCCATCCCACGCCTAGCCATGCAGGCCATTCAACAGACAGTTGAAGCGCTTTCGCCGGGCCTAGCAAGTAGCTGTACACGTGAGTGCTCAGATGTAAAAATGCGCACGTGACTGAGGATGCCTCTGTGGCACAGGCCCGCACACTCCTCGCATCGCTCTACGAGCATGTCAGTGAAGTGTCACAAAACATGGCCAAGACCGAGCACCTCATCCGACATACCCCGAAGCACAGCTCAACCCACCGGCATCACCACCGCCGGGCGGCCGCGATGCGCAGAGACCTCTACGAGGCCCACCGGCTCATCGACGGCCTACATCACCGGTACCCCGCTACGCGAGACGCGCGGTAGCCCCCTCGGCCGTCACCGCACTCGACGAACTCGCCGTCGCCAACTCCGCGCGGGCACGTCGTTCTACCAACAACGGCACAAACTCACGCACCCGGCAATCGACGAACTGTGCGTGCGCACCCTGCACCACAGCCGAGACGTGTTCGGCCGACAACCACGAGTACATCGCCATCAACCGCTGCTGGACCGCCGCCACTAATGCCTGCTCACTCATTCCAGACATGGCATAAGCGTGAGCCACGACACCTGGCCCGTCAACCGGTAGTTCAGATGCCCTTAACCACAGAGCGCGCGCCTCGCCGCTGGGTTGACCTGAGAACAGTTCGCCGTCAGGTGTTCATTTCTCATTGCATCGGGGTGAAGTAAGCATTCACTTTTTCACCCTATCGGTAGCTGAAACACAAAGAATCCGGCAATATTTGCGGCTTGACCATCTGTCTTTTCCGCATTAGAAATTGCTGGTGCAAGCGCTAAGAGTGCAGCTGGCTGGCCTGTTCATCGCGGGCGGGTTGTTGGCCGGGTGTGTGGTTCCCGGCGCCGCGAATGTGGGTCAAGGACACGTTGGTTCGGCGGCCGAGATCCTGCCCGATGATGCCCAGATGTCTTCACTTTTGGCGCTCCGGCTCCATTCGGATCCGCGCGTCGAAAGGCTCGACCTCGCGGCTGCCAATGCCCACAGCGCCGATACCCGCACAAGTTCTGTCGAGTGCCTGGGCGCTGCCTCACCCAGTTGGGGCACCACATTCGCCGAAGCTCCGGTACGTCAGGCGATACAGCAGCAATGGTCTACACGCTGGAAAATCCGGGGAACTGGTTCGGGAACGACAATAGAGATCCAGATTATTGAGCTGGATTCTCCGGGCAGTGCCAGCACCTGGTTCACCAACCTCGAGGCCAACTGGCGCCATTGCCAGGACAAGCCGTTCACCACAAGAGGCACCGGGACCGGTGCGGTAACCAATGTGGAAATCAAAAATGTTGCGCAGGATCGTATTTCATCAGATGTTGTGCATGCGATTGTCACCGAATCGACCGGACCGCAGCATCTGGCGCCACGCCAAACACAACGAGCTGCCATCCAGACATCGCAGTACATCATCGAGGTATCGGTACGCGGACGCACCGACGCCACGAGTGACAAAGCCCAATCCGTGGCCCGCCTGGTCAAGGCCAACGCCACCGCATAAGCCCCCGCCTGCGCTCGTTTTTGCCATCGCACACGGACCAATCGCGACACTCGGGACGTAAGGATCGTGTAAATCGAATAGTTCTGCGGGCACCAAATCCCCTTACTGTTCAGCGATTTCAGCAAGTTCACAGCGATTCTGTGAGCAGCGTCATAGATGCCGAATTCAACTGACAGTTCTACAGTTTCAACTGTCACAAGGACGTGTCGCTCCCGGGTATCAATTCCACTGCTCCTTCAGCCGCAGAGTGATTGGAGTCCGTCATGCAACGATGCACTGTCCCGAAAGTTCGTTTCCACAATGGTGTGGACATCCCCCAGCTCGGGCTCGGCGTCGCCGCAATCCCCGATGCCGAAGCGGAAACCATTGTCCGGCAAGCACTTGACACCGGATACCGACATATCGACACCGCCACCAGATATGGCAACGAGCGAGGAGTCGGTCTGGGCATCGCCCGCTCGGGCATACCCCGTGAAGACGTCTTCATCACCACGAAGTTGTGGGTAGACGACTTCTGTGATGTGGCGGGCGCTTTCGCGCGCAGCCTCGACATGCTCGGCACCGACTACGTGGATCTGTTCCTGATCCATTGGCCTGCACCGGATCACGGGCAGTATGTGACCGCCTGGCAGCAGATCGTGCAGCTCTATTTGTCCGGCGGCATCCGCGCCATCGGGGTGTCCAATTTCGAGCCCGAGCACGTTCACGCCATCGTCGATGCGACCGGCGTACTACCGGTGATCAACCAGGTGGAGTTACACCCGTACTTCCAGCAGCGAAAGTTGCGGCAGTTCAACTCCGATCGGGAAATTGTCACCGAGGCCTGGAGCCCGCTGGCCCAGGGAATCGGCACCACCGAGGACTCCCCACTGGCTGCGCTGGCCGCAAAACACAACAAGACCCCCGCGCAACTCATCCTGCGTTGGCATATCGAATTGGGACATGTGGTGATTCCCAAGACCTGCTCGCCGAGCCGGCTGGCGGAGAATCTTCAGATCTTCGATTTCAGTTTGTCCCCAGAGGATCTCGATGTGTTCGTTCAGTTCGACAAACCCAACGGCCGGCTGGGGACACATCCCAACGAGGGATTCTCGGCGCACCATTCTGAGCGGAGTAGATGGCACCGGGAGCAGCTGGCCAGGCGCGCCGCCTAGCCGTTAGTCGTCACCGGTGGATCGGTCCTTCAGTGTCGCTCAGTGCCCGCCCTGATCCTCCCGAGGTTTCCGCAATGATTTGCGCTGCAATGGATATCGCGGTCTCCTCGGGTGTGCGGGCATTGAGGTCCAGGCCCAGCGGGCTGTGTAAGCGCCGCAACTGATCGTCGGTGACGCCTTCCTCCCGCAGGCGGGCCACCCGCTCGGTGTGGGTGCGGCGCGAGCCCAGCGCGCCGACGAATGCCACCGATGCTGTCGTCAGCGCCGCCGCCAGCATCGGCACATCGAACTTCGGGTCGTGGGTGAGCACGCACACCACGGTGCGCCCGTCGACGCGCCCGGCCGCCACTTCAGCGCGCAGGTATCGGTGCGGCCAGTCGACCACCACCTCATGGGCGTACGGGAACTGCGCCGCCGTCGCGAACACCTCACGCGCATCGACGACCGTAACCCGGTAACCCAGTTGGGTTCCCGTGTGGCTCAGCGCCCGTACAAAGGCGTTGGCCCCTGCCAGGATCATCCGCGGCGGTACTCCGAACGCCTGCACAAACACGCGTGGCCGCGCCGATTGATCGGGCTCACAGCGATCGGCACCCGCCACCGCGCTGCGCCCCGCCCGCACCAACGACGCGATGGTGCCGTCGATCTGCGGCCACGGCGCCGACTCACCCGGCCGCACCAGAGCCCAATCGGGAATTCCCGACAGTGTGCTCACCAACGCCACCGGCTCCCCCGCCTCGATCAGCGCACGCAGCCGACGTAGCAGCGGCAGTTTGTCGGAGTCCACCCTTTCGGTGACGACTTCGATCTCACCGCCGCAGGTCAGTCCGGGAGCAATACCGTCGTCGACACCGAACCGCTCACTCACACACGGCCCCGCCGCCAGCACGTCGCGCGCGGTCTCGATCACCGCAGCCTCCACGCATCCACCGGACAGCGATCCGATGACCGCCGAATCGGCCGTCACCAGCATCGCCGCACCGGGCTCACGCGGAGCCGCACCACTGACCTCCACGACGCGGGCCAGGGCGACAGCGCCACCGCCCTCGAGCAGGCCGATCAGATCACCGAGCACGTTCCTCATGAGGACGCTCCCGCACCGGATGCGTTGATGGCCTGCCACACGCGTGCCGCATTCATCGGCAGGCGGTGCATCCGAACCCCGACAGCGTCCCGGATCGCGTTGGCCAGCGCGGGGGCCACCGGGTTGTACGGGGACTCACTCATCGACTTGGCTCCCAGCGGCCCCAACACGTCATAGGTGTCGGCGAAATAGACCTCGGTATCGGGCAGATCCACCAGTCGTGGAATGTGATAGTTGCGCAGCGCCGTGGTGCTGACAAGGCCGTCCTGCACCAGGATCTCTTCGTAGAGCGCAGAACCGATGGCCTGTGCCACACCGCCTTCCACCTGGCCACGGCACTGCTGCGGGTTGATGACCACCCCCGCGTCGGCGGTCTGAATCGACTGCAGGATGCGCACGGTGCCCGTTCCCGGATGCACGCCGACGCGGAATGCCTGGACGTTGAAGGCGACCGACCGGGGCGTGCCCTCATGGCGGCCCAGTGCGGCTAACGGCTCCGGTGCCGAGCCCGCGATATCGACCAGCCCCAGCAGCTCCCCGCCGATCCGCACGCCGTCGGGCCCCAACACGCACCGCGATTCCGGTACCGCCAACTTCGCCGCGGCAAACCGGATGATCTTGTCGCGCAACAACTCCGCCGCCCGGTGCACGGCCAGACCGGCGACGGTGGTGCCGGCCGAGCCGAAGGCACCGGTATCGTGGCCCACCCCGTCGGTGTCGGCCTGGTGAATGTCGACCTGGCCCGGTGCGCATCCCAGTACCGCAGCCGCGAGCTGCGCGTGCACAGTGGTGGTGCCGTTGCCGAACTCGGCAGAACCCACGGTAATCCGATAACGCCCTTGCTCGTCCAGCTCGGCGCGCGCATCGGCCACATGCCCACGCGGCGGCACCGTCGCGATCATGGCGATCGCCATGCCCTCCCCTACCTTCCACTCCGCAGACAGGGTCGACCCGTTACGCGCCGGATCGGCACCGCCGCGAGCCAGCGCGTCCTGCGCGAGGTCCAGACACTGGTCCAGCCCGTAGCTGCCGAACTCCAGGTCGTCTTCCTCGACCTCCCAGCTGACAAACGGGTCGCCCGGGACGATGGCGTTGCGGCGACGGAACTCGAACGGGTCGATGCCGAGTTCACGTGCCAGCTCATCGAGGGCCGATTCGATACCGAACTGCACCTGCCCCAGCCCGTAGCCACGGAAAGCGCCGGACGGAATGTTGTTGGTGTACACGGCCTGCGCGTCGACACGTTTATTGGCACAGCGGTATTGGGCCATCGACTCGTTACAGCCGTGGAACATCACCCCGACGCTGTGGTTGCCGTAGGCCCCGGCATCGGAGAGCACGTCGACGGCCAGGGCGGTCAGCACCCCGTCGGGTCCGGCCGCGGCGGTCACGTTCACCCGCATGGGGTGACGGCACGGCGCGATGGTGAATTGGTCGGTGCGGCTGAACTCATAGACCGCGGGCGCCCCGGTGACACGCACCGCCAGCAGCACCAAATCCTCGGTGAGCATCTCCTGTTTGGCGCCGAACCCGCCACCGACGCGTGGTGCGAACACCCGAACCTGTTCGCGTGCAAGGCCGAAAACATGACACAGCTCGTCGCGCACCAGGAACGGGACCTGACTGCTGGTGCGCAGCACATAGCGCCCGCGCTCGTCCTGCCAGCCCACCGCGCCGTGGGTTTCCAGGTGCACGTGCTGCACCCGCGCCGTCTGCCAGCTGCCGCTGACCACCGCCCCCGCTTCCCTGGCCCGGGTCACCGCGGCCTCGACATCACCGACCTCACCGTGCACCTCGGCGACCAGATTGCGTGCGGGATCGGCGATCCTAGCGCCAGGCCCCTTATCCCCATGCACCATGTGTGCGCCGGGCTGCTGCGCGAGCTCCGGATCGAAGATCGCCGGCAGTACCTCGTACTCGATGTCGATGTGCTCGAGCGCCCGGTGCGCGATGGTCGGCGAGTCCGCCACCACCGCGGCGACGCGCTGTCCCGCGAACCGCAGTACACGGTCGAAAATCAGTGTGTCGTCGGGGTCGTCGGTGCGCTCGTGATGGCGCGCGGTGGAGAACGGCACACCTGGGTCGTCGCGATAGCACAGCACCGCGCGCACCCCGGGCACGTCGCGGGCCTTCCGGGTGTCGATCCGGGTGATACGGGCCGATGGGTGCGGGCTGCCCAGCACCGCGATATGCCCTACCCCGGCGGGCAGCTGGTCCATGGTGTACGGCTCGGTGCCGGTCACCACCTTCGCCGCTGCAGGGGCACTGACGACCCCTTGCGGGGGCGCCGCACCGCAGATGGCGGCGCGAATAGGCCGGTAACCGGTGCACCGGCACAGGTTGCCTTTCAACGCATTTCCCAGATCTTCTGTCTGATCCTCGGTGAGCGTGGCCGCCGTCAACACCATTCCGGCGGTGCAGAATCCGCATTGGAATCCGGCATGGCCGATGAAGCCGTGTTGCATCGGGTGCAGGCCCTGCTCGTCCCCGAGGCCACGCACGGTGAGAATCTCGGCATCGGTGACGCGATGTGCGGGCACGATGCACGAGTGTTGCGATGCCCCGTCCACCAGCACCGTGCAGGCACCGCAATCACCTGCGTCGCAACCCTTTTTGACCTCGGTGTGGCCGTGCTCGCGCAGGAAGGTGCGCAGGCACTGCCCAGGTCGGGGGCTGGTGTCGATGATGTGACCGTTGACCTTCACGGGCGGCCTCCGGTCAGCTCGTCAGCGACCTCGCGGGCCAGTTGGGAGGTGACCGCACGCCGCCAGTCGGCGGTGCCGTGAGCATCGGTATGGAACTGCGCGCCCGGGATGGCCGCCGCGGCCCGCGCGACACGTTCCGGTTCAGCGGGAACCCGCAGCACGATTGGCCTACGCGTTGCGGCCGAGACCCCGAGCACGATGTCGCGGCCGTCCAGGCGCCCGGTCACCAATGCACCGGAGCGCCCCAGCGCCGAGTACGCGACCTTGCGCAATGCAGTCGGTTGCGTGAGCGCCGCGGCGGGAAAGATGATGGCACGCAACACATCACCGGGACGCAATACTGTCGTGTTGATATCGGTCACGAAGTCGGTAACGGCGCAGCGTTCGTCGGTTCCGTCGCCGCGCCAGATGAGTAGCTCGGCATCCAGGGCAGCGCACAGCGAGATCATCGCCCCTGCGGGCAGGGCCAGGCAGATGTTGCCTCCGACCGTCGCGGCGCGCCAGATCTTGAAGGAGGCCAGCAGGGCACGCGCGCACTGCCCGAAAAGGACGGTGGCCTGCCATTCGGGTGGATATGAGGCAGTGACCAGTCGTTCGATGCTGCAGGTAGCCGCGACCTGCAGGCCCTCTTCGGTCACCACCAGGTCCGGCCAGCGCATACCGGCGAGGTCGACCAAACGTCGCAACCCCGGCTGCGGTTGACTCATCAGCCACGTGCCGCCCGCCAGCACGCCGTCCTGCGTCCCGAGACCGCCCAGATCAGCGCGGTCCCGCGGAATCAGCACCGAGTCGATGGTGTGCAAATCCATCAGCGCACCCTGCCCATCAATCCATGATGCGCCGCCTGCACCGCGGCCGCGATCCGATCGGTGTCCACCGTCAGCATCTGCCCGTCCCTGACGACGGGCCGGCCGCCCACCCACGAACATTTCACGGGCGGTACCTCACCCAGCACCAATGCGGCCACCGGATCATCGATTCCGCGGTGCCCCAGCGTGCGCAGGTCCCACAACACCAGGTCGGCGTACTTACCGACCTCTATAGAGCCGATCTCGTCGGCACGGCCAAGGAGGCGGGCCCCTCCCAACGTCGCCAGCTCCAGCGCGGTGCGCGTGCTCAGCGCCGTGGGCCCTCCGACCGCGCGGGCGAACAGCAGCGCCTGGTGCGCCTCCTCCAGCATCCGCCCCGACTCATTGGAAGCAGCGCCGTCCACGCCCAGACCCACCGGTACCCCGGCCGCCAGCAGCTCCCGGGTACGGGCGATACCGGCGCCCAGGCGCCCGTTGGAGGTCGGGCAGTGCGCGATTCCGGTTCCCGTGCCGGCCAGCCGGGCGATGGCCGCGTCGTCGAAGTGAATACCGTGCGCGAACCACACATCGGGTCCCAGCCAGCCCAGCTCGTCCATATAGTCCAGGGGGGTGCAGCCAAACCGCTGGGCGCAGTAGTCGGTCTCGTCCTGGGTCTCGGCTAGGTGAGTGTGCATCCGGACACCGCGTGCGCGGGCCAACACCGCCGTCTGCCGCAACAGCTCGGTTGTCACCGAGAACGGCGAGCAGGGGGCCAGCCCGATGCGCACCATCGATCCGGGTGCCGGGTCATGCCAACGTTCGACGGCCGCAGCGCTGGCCTCCAGGGCGGTGTCGATCGACTCCACCAGATCATCGGGCGGCAGGCCGCCGGCCGACTGCCCCAGGTCCATCGACCCGCGTGTCGGGTCGAACCGCAGGCCGACCTCCCGCGCCGCCTCGATCTCGGCTTCCAGCAGATCACCTGCGCCCGAAGGGAAGACGTAGTGGTGATCGGTGGTGGTGGTACATCCCGACAACGCCAGCCAACTCAACGCACCCTGCGCCGCCACATGCAGACCATCGGCGTCGATGCCCGCCCACACCGGATACAGGGCGCTAAGCCATTGGAAGAGTGTGTGATCGGCGGCAAGCCCGCGGGTGATCCACTGATAAAGGTGGTGGTGTGTGTTGACCAGCCCGGGTGTGAGCAGACAGCCACGGCCATCCACATGTTCGATGCCCGGCAGCGCCTGCCAGGGGTTCAGCTGACCGGTGTCCAGTATCGCGGCGATCAGATTGCCGTCGATGACCACAGTCGCGCTGTCGAGCTCACGACCGTCGCGATCCACGGTGGCCACGAATACATTCTCGATCAACGTAATTGGACTCATCGGCGCGACCTGCCGGTAACCCTTGGGCTGCGGACCTGACGTGCGATGTGCACTATGGTGCGATGGACCCGATTGCCGCCACCGTCTACCGTGGGCATATCTTCCACATCGCGGGCTCCCCCGGTGTCGCCGATGCCGCTACGCACCTGCAATCGATCCCCGATGGCGTGCTGGCGGTCGGCTCCGACGGTGTGATCGCCTACTGCGGCACCTATACCGAACTGCCGCAGGCATACTCCGCGTGGCCGGTGCGCGATCATCGCCCCGGTTTTCTGCTCCCGGGCTTCGTCGACACCCACATGCACTTCCCGCAGACCTACTGCACCGATTCTTATGGCGGCGGCCAACTGCTGGAGTGGCTGCAGCGCTGCATCTTTCCGGCAGAGGCCCGTTTGGCCGATCCGGTGCTCGCCCAGCACACCGCCGAAACCTTTTGCCGGCGCCGTATCGCCGTCGGCACCACGGCCGCGATGGTGATGGGCTCGGCCTTCCCCGACGCGCAGGCTGCCTTGTTCACGGCCACACGCACCGCGGGCCTGCGGATGGTCAGCGGACGCGGCGTGCAGACCACCGGGCCCGACAGCGCCGCGCCGCTGCTCACCACCACCGAGCGCGCAATCCAGCTCTGTGCCGACGAAATCGAGCGCTGGCATGGCGGCCCGCTCACCGACGTGGCGCTGGTGCCCCGGTTCTCGCTGTCTGTCACGCCCGATACCCTCGCGGCGCTTGGCGAGCTGTACGACGGGGTGCGCGGCAGCGGCGTCTACTTCCATTCCCACCTCAACGAGAACGCCCGGCCCGGCACCGGCGAGGTGGACGTCACTCTCTCCACGTTCGGGGTGCGCAGCTATCTGGATACCTATGACGGTCATTTCCTGCCCGGCTCTCGCAAGGGCGGCTCAACCCTGTTAGGCCGCAGGAGCATCCTGGCGCACGCCGTGCATTGCCAGGATGCCGAACTGGCACGCATGGCCGAAACCGGTTCCTCCATAGCGCATTGCCCTACCTCACAACTGTTCCTGGGCTCCGGGACCATGCCGTGGCGCCGGACCGTCGAGAGCGGAGTCACCATCGCTCTGGGCACCGATGTGGGCGGCGGCGATGAATGGCTGATGACGCGTGTACTGAACGACTGCTTCAAAGTCCATATGTCCGAACCGGCGTCGGCCGCGGTGTCCCTGCATCCCGCCGAGCTGTTGTTCACCGCCACCCTTGCCGGGGCCCGCGCGCTGGATCGCGAGGAAACGTTTGGCAACTTGGACGAAGGCAAAGACGCGGACTTCCTGATCATCGATCCACACCGATGGGAACCGTTGGCCGACACCCTCTTCCGTGGCGTCCGGTCTGATGATGAGCAGTTGGCCACCGAACAGCTGCTGTTCCGGCTGCTGATGGGGCTACGCGAACCAGCCATCAGCTCGGTGCGGGTGCGTGGGCGCGATATCACCGGCTACCTCGACCGCGACTGCTAAACCAGCCAGGCCAGATGCGGGTCCCAGGCCGGCCCGGCCTCCGGAGCGTCGTCGCGGGCCACGATGGCCTGGATGAGCCCGTACGGACGGTCGTCTGCGTGGAAAACCTCGTTGGGGTTCTCCAGCCCGAACGGTGACAGGTCGTACACGAAGTGGTGCTTGTTAGGCGCCGAGAGCCGAACCTCGGCGATCAGCGGATACGCCTCCAGGATCGCCTTGCCGATCTCGTACAGCGTCTGCTGCAGGGCCAGCGAATGCACGGTGGCGAAGCGCTCCAGAATGATCCGCTTGACCCCCAGATACGTCTCATCCCAGTCGATATCGGTACCGACAAAGCGCCATTTGGCCACCAGCGAGGTGGCCATCACCCGGTCACTGGTGGGCTGCAGGATCGTGTACTTGTCCTCGAGGAAATCGTGAAACTCCGAACCCGTCGACTTCAGCACGACCAGGTCTTTGAGACCACCGATCACCCAGCTCCGCTGCGCCGCACCCACACCGTCAACGGTGATCTCCGCGGTACGCACCTCCTGCCCCTTGCGAACCCAACTGTGGTCATGCTCGCGCCCGTCGACAACGACTCTCTCCCAGGAATATTTGTCGATCTCGATGCGCGCACCGGTCACCGGTTCGTACTCGTCCACAAAGTGATGCGCCAAGTCCAGGCCGTATCGCTCGATGGTCTCTATGCCCTTCTCCTTGGCGTAGGCATAGATGGTCTGCTTCTGGCTGTCGGTGGGCAGCACCTTGCGCTGATCGCCGTCTGTGTAGGCGGCGGCGAAATCCCCACGCAGCGCGCTGCCGACGTTGAGGTCCTTGATCTCATGACGCGGGCTGTCGCGATAGATCCTGACTACCCGATTCTCGGCCTTGCCGTACTGATTGCCTCCGAGGACGATTGCCACTGGTGCGTTTCCTTTCTCAGCTGCCGCGATAGGTGGAGTAGGCGTACGGGCTCAGCAGCAACGGGACATGCAGATGCCCACCACCGTCCGCCTGGAAACTGATGATCACTTCCGGGTAGAAACTCTCGATCCCGTTGTCGGTGAACCAGGTGCCGGTGTCGAAGACCAGCCGGTACCGCCCAGCGGCCAGCGCCGCACCAGTAAGGTCAGCGATCCTGCCGTCGGAATCTGTTGTGCCGTTGGCAAGCTCGGTGCCCGTGCCGTCCAGAAGCGTCACCGGCACGCCCCGCGCCGGTCGCCCGGATACCGCGTCCAGCACATGGGTACTCAAACCCGTCACAATCCACCTTCCGTCTCGACGTCATCGGCATGCCTGCCCGCCGGACCCAGCATCCGCTCCAGGCGGCTGCGATTGATCTTTCCAAATTCCATTCTCATCACCCGGCGCTCGTGCTGCGGGTCGTTCTTGAGCCGCTCCTGAAGAATCGCCAGTAGCTCCTCGGCGGGCCTACCATTCGCAAAGACCAGGTACACGTAGCCGAACCGCTCCTCATACTCGGCATTGCCTTCCCGTAGACGCTCCAGTACCGCGGCGTCGGCACCGGTGACCCCCGACTGCTCGCGGCGCGACGCCGCGTTATCGGCCCGCTCCCCGATCCGTGGGTGCCCGTCGAGTGCCTCGTCCACATCCGCGTCGGTCAGCTCGGCCAAAATCAGATCTGCCCGGTGGTACAGCGCGTCCTCATCGCGGAATGGCCGGCCTGCAGCGACCCGCACTGCCCATATCCGCGACGCGCAGCACTCGTAGAGCCAGTGGATCGCCTGGCCGTCGCTGAGCTCGTTGAAACTCTCGATCCCCCGCCAATCAACGCGCCGCATGGAAGTCCTCGAAGCGCCCGAAGCGGGCCGTCGTGATGGGGTTGGCGTCGGCCACCAGATCATCGAACCGGTAGTTGGCGATCTTGGCGATCTCGATGAGGGCGAACGACCGCTCGCTGGTCGTGGAGTTCTCCATGCGGCTCCACCCATTGCGCAGCACCCGCTCATAGCGCTCGGTCTCGCGCGCGCAGATCACCAGCGGAAAACCGAAATGCTCGCGATAGGCGTTAGCCAGGCTCACCACGTTGTTCAGCTCGCCCTCGTCGAGAGTCTGCAAAATGGTGTGGTCGACGGCCGTCATCTCTCCAGCTTCGTCCTCGGCGCCCAAATCGGGGAACGATCTGATCAGTTCAAGCTGTTCCTCGTCACTACCGGTGAGCATCGCCTCCTGGAAAGCGCTGCGTAGATCGTGTGCGTCGGCGAAGGGACGCTGTCGGTAGGCACGATCGACAACCCAGTGCACGTCTTGGACAAGTGCGCCGAAGGTGCGACGGAACTCTTCCAACGTCATCTCGTTGACCTGTGCGAGCCGGATGGCGCCGCCGCCCGCCACCGCAATACCCCGGCTGCCGGTGTGGAAGAACAACAGATTCAAGGCGATCGCGGTGATAGCGCCCATGGTGATACCGGTGCTGAACGGGATCTGCAGCAGCCCCGGCACGGCCTGATCGATTCCCGGCAATGCGGGAACCTGAACTTCACGTCCGTGATCCAGCACGGTCGACGAGCCCGATGATTGGGAGAACTGCACGTACATCCCCATGGCCAGTGAGGTACTGGCGATGATCAGGTTGCGGTGGTCGTTGAAGTCGACCTTGCCGAGTGTCTGGATGCCGACCACAGCCACCGTCGCGAACAGTGTCATCGCGGCCCCGCCCAGCACCGGGGCGGGGATGGACTCCACGACCTTGGCGGTCTTGGGCAGCACGCCCAACACCATCATGATCACCCCGGCGGCCGCTACTACCCAACGACTCTTGACCCCGGTCAGGCGCACCAGACCGACATTCTCCGAGAACGCCGTGTACGGGAATGAGTTGAAGGTGCCGCCGATCATGGTGGCGATGCCGTCGGCACGCACGGTGGCAGCGATATCCGCCCCGCGCACCCGCTTGCCGACGATCTCGGCGGTCGCGAAGACCGCCCCGGTGGATTCGACGGCCGTCACCATCAGCACCACGATCAGAGACACCACCGCGATGACGTCGAAACGCGGTGCGCCGAAAGCAAATGGCGAGGTGAATCCGATCCAGCCCGCCTCGCCCACCCGGGTGAAATCGGTGTCACCGGCGAGCCAGGCAATGGCGGTACCGGCGATCAACCCGAGCAACACCGCGATGGTGCTCCAGAAGCCACGAAAGAACCTCTGCATCAACACGATCAGCACGATGGTGCCCACCGCGTACATCAGCCAGCGCCCGTTGCCCGGATCGTGCGCGGCCACCGGGCTGTGCGGGTTGCGGACAGCGTCGCCGATGCCCACCGGTAACAGCGATACCCCGATGATCGTGATGACCGAGCCGGTCACGATGGGCGGGAAGAAGCGGATGAGGCGGGCGAAGAACGGGGCGATGAGGAAGGTGAACGCACCTGCGGCAATGACGGCGCCGTAGACGGTGAGCAGCCCGACCCGGCCGCCACCATGGTCATTGGCGATCTTGATCACCGGGGCCAGGGTGGCGAAGGTAACCCCTTGCAGCAGCGGCAGGCGCACACCGATCTTCCAGAACCCGACCGCCTGCAAAATGGAGGCGATACCGCACGTGAACAGATCGGCGGTGATCAGCATGGTCAGCGCCTCGGCGTCCAGGTCGATGGCGCGCGCGATGAGCAGCGGCACCAGCACCGCGCCGGCATAAAACGCGATCACATGCTGAATGCCCAGCGTGACGAGCTTGCCCGCGGACGGCACCTCATCGACGGGATGGACTCTCCTCATCGCGGAACCTCCCTGGTCTCGGTGCGTACCCGCCGGCCGCGCAAGCGACGCTAGGGCCAGCGTGTTGCGGCCAGGTTGCCGGGTGTCTATATTTTGCCGACCGGTCAATCCGCTACGTATCGACGATCACATCCAATTGCCCTGCGGCAGAGACTATCGCCGACTCCAAGCGGTCATGGTGCGTGCTCGCCACCGCGAGCAGGGCCTCGGTATCGCGCCTTGCCACCGCTGTGATCATCGCCTCATGGTCGGCATGCAGCTGCAGTTGATCCGACGCCGATACCGTCCGCATCACCTGAAACGGCTCCGTCAGATTCCAGGTGGCCTCGAACATGTGCAACAGGCGATGCATACCGCAAGGGGTCACCAGGGCGCGGTGAAAACGCCGGGAGTGCAGGTGAAAGGCCCGTGCATCACCCTCGACGGTCGCCTGTTGCAGCAGCTCGTGTTCGGCCAGCGCTCGATCCAGGTCCTCCGAGGTTGCCAGCGCTGCGGCCTGTGCCAGCGCGGCACGCTCGAGAACGCCTCGGGTGAAATAGATCTCACGAAGTTCCGGCAGCGTGAGCTGAGCCACCCGGTATCCGCCATTGGCCCGATGATTGACAAGCCCTTCGGCGACAAGGGTCTTGAGCGCTTCCCGCACCGGGATCGGGCTGATCTGGTACGTATCGGCCACCTCGTTGATGGGGATCATCGAGCCCGGTGGCGCGGCACCGTCCAGGATGGCCCGCCGCAGCCCGTCGAGCACGCTCGTCTGGTCATGCCCGGACCGATTGGCACGCAACTCGTTGATCAGCCTCCGGTAGCGGAACGTACGTGACATTCGCCCTCCATCGCCGTCGTCTCACACCCGATCTTCCCAGCGCTCGCGCCGGGCCGCCATCGCTGGCGACACAGAGTTAACGCGAACGTTTCATGACGCGGTGCACTGTGACAACGCCGCACCCCGCACCCTACGCGGGCGACGTACCCTGTGGGCCATGCGGATACGCGTCATTAATCCCAATACCACCGAAGCCATGACGAAGGCCATCGGCGTGGTGGCGGAGTCGGCGGCCTGGCCGGGAACCAGCATCACCGCCGTCAACCCGGCGATGGGGCCGGTATCGATAGAGAGCCATTACGACGAGGCGTTGAGTGTGCCCGGCGTGCTGGCCGAAATCCGCCGCGCCGAAATCGAAGGCGCCGACGGGTATGTACTCGCATGCTTCGGCGATCCCGGCCTCGATGCGGCCCGGGAACTTGCCACCGGTCCGGTGCTCGGTATCGCCGAGGCCGCCATGCACATGGCCAGTCACCTGGGCCGGGGGTTCAGTGTGGTCACCACGCTGGAACGCACCGCCGGGCGCGCCTGGGATCTGGCCGAACGCTATGGGATGTCACGTTTCTGCCGGGGCGTGCACGGTTGCGATATCGCGGTGCTCGACTTGGAAACCAATCCCCAGACCAAGGACATTCTCATAGAACTATGCCGCCGCGCGGCCCGCGACGACGGCAGCGAGGTGATCGTGCTGGGCTGCGCGGGAATGGCCGGGGTGTGCCGGGATATCTCGGCAGAGATCGGACTCCCGGTAATCGACGGCGTGGCGGCCGCGGTGAACCTGGTGCAATCGTTGGTGTCGATGGGCCTGCGTAAATCCGGGCACGGCGAGTTCGCCGCGCCACCGGTCAAACCCTATGCCGGACTATTGGATTCGTTCGGTTCGATACCGGCGGGGTGAATCCGGCGCCAATGCTCGGCGATGTCGAGTCGTCTGGCGATCCACACCCCCTCATGAGCTTGTACGTGGTCGAGAAACCGCTCGAGCGCAACCGTGCGTGCCGGCCGGCCCACCAGCCGGCAATGTAAACCCACCGACAGCATCTTCGGGCTGCCCGCCTCCCCCTCGGCGTACAGACAATCGAAGGCATCACGCAGATGGGTGAAAAATTGTTCCCCACTGGGGAATCCGGCCGGTGAGGCGAACCGCATGTCATTTGTGTCCAGGGTGTAGGGCACCACCAGGTGATCGATCACACCGCCGTGGGCGGGCACCCGAACCCAGTACGGCAGATCGTCGGCGTACGAGTCGGAGTCGTAGGTGAACCCCCCGTGCTCGACCACCAGCTGCCGGGTCTGTGGGGAGTCTCGCCCCGTGTACCACCCCAGAGGCGCCGCGCCGGTGAGCTCGCGCACGATCTGAACCGCCTGTGCCATGTGCTCACGCTCGATATCCGGCGACACCAACTGATAGGACTGCCAGCGCAGCCCGTGACAGGCAATCTCGTGCCCAAGCTCACCGAACGCGGCCACCGCCTCCGGATTGCGCTGCAACGCCCGCGCCACCGCGAAGACGGTCAGCGGCAGGCCACGGCGCTCGAAGACCCTCAAGACGCGCCAGAGACCGGCCCGTGAGCCGTATTCGTACAGCGATTCCATGCTCATGTGCCGGTTGGGGAATGCCTCGGCCGGGACCATCTCCGAGAGAAATGTCTCCGAGCCCGCCGAGCCATCCAGGACGTTGTTTTCCGCGCCCTCTTCGTAGTTGAGCACGAACTGCACCGCGATCCGCGCCTCGCCGGGCCAGCGCGGGTGTGGCGGCGTGCGCCCGTAACCCACCATGTCGCGGGGTGTCGCCTGTCCAGCCTCGTTATGAGCCATCGTGCGCACGATAGTAGGCGGCCCGATTCACCGCATCGAATCACGTTCCGGTGGATCGATTCTGATCCGGGAAAATATTGTTTCCGCGCAACACGGCGGCAACACCGGCCGCTTAGTTTCGGGTGTCACCAGCTTTCCTGGCTGGTCGACATTCGGAGGAGGTTGTGTGAGCGGCACACTCACGGCTGAGGCCATCGCCCCCACCGGCGGACACGGTGCTGCCGGGGAAAGTGTGATCAAGCCCGGCTACGACCCGGCGTTGACCAATGGCGACCTGGCGCCGCTGCGGACTCAGAATTGGACCAGCTACAACTTCTTTGCGTTCTGGATGTCCGACGTACACAGTGTCGGCGGCTACGTCTTTGCGGGAAGTCTTTTCGCGCTGGGAATTTCAGCATCGCAGGTGCTGCTCGCACTGCTGGTCGGCATCGTGGCGGTGTACTGGCTGTGCAACCTGGTGGCGCGCCCTTCGCAACAGACCGGCGTGCCCTACCCGGTGACCACGCGCATCGCGTTCGGAGTGCGCGGCGCCAATCTTCCGGCCGTGATCCGCGGACTCATCGCCGTGGCCTGGTATGGCATTCAAACCTATTTGGCATCAACGGCATTCGTGCTTCTGGCGGTGAAGTTCGAGCCTTCGCTGGGCCGCTACGCCAATGCCGACGAGTATGGCTTTCTGGGTCTATCTTTCCTTGGCTGGGGCGGCTTCCTGCTGATGTGGGTGCTGCAGGCCGCAGTCTTCTGGAACGGCATGGAGGCGATACGTAAATTCATCGACTTCTGCGGGCCCGCGGTGTACGCGGTGATGCTGGCACTTGCGCTCTATCTGGTCGTCGCGGCCGGTTGGGAAAACGTGCATTTCGGCTTGGCGTCGGGCCCGCCGAAAACTGGGTTCGCCGCAGCGGCGACGGTGCTGAGCGCGATCGCACTGGTGGTGTCGTACTTCTCGGGTCCCATGCTCAATTTCGGTGACTTCTCCCGATATGGCCGCACCTTCGACGAGGTCAAACGCGGCAACTTCCTGGGATTGCCGTTGAACTTCCTGTTCTTCGCCGTGTTGGCGGTGTGCACGGTGTCGGCCGGCGCAACGGTTATCGGACGCGGCGAGGACGGCGCCATCATCACCGACCCGGTGCTGATCGTGGACAAGATCAACAACACCACCGCGGCGGTGCTGGGCGTGCTCACCTTCGCGATCGCCACCATCGGGATCAACATCGTGGCCAACTTCGTCTCGCCCGCTTTCGATTTCTCCAATCTGGCCCCGACACGGATCAGCTGGCGTGCCGGCGGGATGATCGCGGCGGTCGGCTCGATCCTGATCACGCCCTGGAATCTCTACAACAACCCCAACACCATCCACTACACGCTCGACATTCTCGGCGCCGTGATCGGCCCACTCTTCGGAGTCCTGATCGCCGACTTCTATCTGGTGCGGGGCCACACGGTCATCGTGGACGATCTGTTCACGCTGTCGCCGTCGGGGGCGTATTACTACCGCGGCGGCATCAACCCGGTCGCGGTGACCGCGACGGTGGTCGGTGCCGCGGTGGCCATTGCGACGGTGATCTGGGGCAGCGCGTATCTGGCCGCCTTTACCTGGTTCGTGGGCGCGGGTATCGGTTTCGCCGTCTATCTCCTCGGCATGCGATACACGCCGCGGCATCTGATTTACGGCCGGTAATCGTGGTCGCAACCGTCGCCGAGATGCTCGCACGGCACCTCGATCACATCGCCGCGTGCGGCCAGGTACGGCCCGGCTCCCCGGTCGCCCGCCAGCGCGCTCGACAACGGGCCGAAATGATCCGAGCCAATGTACACCGGATGGCCCGGCCGACCGCCGAATGTCGCGCGGACCAGTGCCGATCGGCGGCGCTCACTGGCGTGCAGCACCACACCGACCACCTCCGGCCCCACCGATGGCAGGTCCACCAGATGAATGAGTACCCCGACCACATCCGTGCGCGGGTGCGCAACGTCCAGCACCGCCCGCACCGATTCCGACACGCCGCCGCGCCACCGCGCGACGTCGATACCTCGCGCGGGCAAAGGTATCTCGGCCGGCGCAGCGCCCCGCGTCACATAGATCTCGTCGCAACCGCCCCGGTCCAGTGCGGCGACGGCCAGTTCGAGCCAGCGCCCATTCTCGGCAAGGATCTTCGGCATGCCGTAGCGGCTTCCGGCACCGGCTGCCAGCACCGCACCGATGACAAGGCCCGTGGCGGTATCCGGTTGCATACGTCCATCGAACCGCACGGGCACGCCGTGCGTAATACGGGCTGAATACCGTGTTCACATCCGATAAACAGGCCGTCGTTACGGTCGCGCACATGTCGACCACCATCGAGACACCCGCCAGTGAGATGGTGCGCCTGGCGAACAAGCCGCCCTGGTACCGATCACTGTTCGTCCAGCTTCTGGTGGCGATCATCGCGGGCGTACTTGTCGGGTGGCTGTGGCCGGAGGTTGGCGCTGATCTGCGCCCCCTGGCGGACGGTTTCATCAAGCTGATCAAGATGCTGATCGCCCCGATCATCTTCTGCACGGTGGTGCTCGGGATCGCCCATGTCGGCGACCTCAAGTCCGTCGGCAGGATCGGCGTTAAGGCCCTGATCTACTTCGAGGCGGTTACCACATTTGCCCTGGTGTTCGGCCTGCTGGTGGGCAATCTCGCCAAACCGGGAGCGGGATTTCACATCGACGCGGGCACGCTGGCGACGGGGGCCGATGCCATCGCGAAGAAGACCAACAACGGTGAGCTGCCCCATACCGTCGAGTTCCTGCTCGGCATCATCCCCTCCTCGATCGTGTCGGCCTTCGCCGAGAACGCGCTGCTGCAGGTGCTGTTCTTCGCGGTGCTGTTCGGCCTGGCGCTGGCCAGGTTCGGCGAATCGGGGCCGCCGGTGGTCCTCGAGTTCATCGACCACCTCAGCCACATCTTCTTCACCATCATCGGGTGGATCATGCGGCTGGCGCCGCTGGGAGCGCTCGGCGCGATGGCCTACATCGTGGGTCAATACGGCATCGGCTCGCTGGGCAGCTACGGCAAGCTCATCGCGGCCTGTTACGCGGCGGCGCTGCTGTTCATCGGAGTCCTGGCGGTGATCGCGCGGATTTTCGCGGGAGTGAATCTCTGGAAATTCGTCGTCTACATCAAGGACGAGCTCTTCCTGGCGCTCGGAACCGCATCCACCGAAGTGGTGCTGCCGCGCATCATGACCAAGCTCAATCACGCGGGCTGTTCCAAGACGACTACAGGACTGGTCATTCCCACCGGATACTCCTTCAACCTCGATGGGGCCACCCTGTACTTGTCGATCTGTGTGCTGTTCCTCGCGCAGGCACTCGGGGTCGACCTGACCCTCGGAGAACAGATCACCGCCGTGCTGGTGCTGATGCTCACCTCTAAAGGCATGGCAGGCGTGCCGGGTTCATCGTTCCTGGCGCTCTCAGCGACCGTCGCGGCGATTGGCCACGGCGCCATCCCGGTGGCCGCCGTGGCGCTACTGCTGGGCGCCGACCGGATCATGGACTCGATGCGCGTGTCGGTGAATCTGCTGGGTAACTGCGTGGCGACGATGGTGGTGGCCAACTGGGAAGGCCAACTCGACAAGGACCGCATGCGCGCGGTTCTCGCCGGTGAACAGGTCGCCGACGAGCCCGAGGAGGAATCCTCAGCTGCACACGCCTGAGCGCCGCCGCAGCGAGTCTGCGAGCATGGGACCCGTGTCAGCGGCTTCTACGTCCCACCCACCAGAGGCCGATGGTCCCGACTGGCTGGCTCCCATCGCAGCGCTGGTGGCCGGTCTGGACGCCGAGCTGGCGTCTGCCTACCCCGATGGCCGCAGCGAACCGCAACCGATCCACACCGCGTACGTCAGCGCGGAGCTGGCCGGCGTGCAGACCCCTGCGCAGTGGGGTGAATCCGCGCTCGAACTCCTCGGGCGCCACGAAGAAGTGCTCGCGGCACTCGACACACAGGGCGTGCTGCCCCGCGTCTCGGAATGGCTTGCCGCCTCCCCCATCCAGGATCTGCGGGTGGACTTCGAGGACGGCTACGGCTGGCGCGAAGACGGCACCGAGGACGCCGACGCACGCAAGGCGGGACGCACCTTGCGCTCACTGTCGATCGCGGCGAATCCTCCTGCGGTACTGGGCATCCGGATCAAGGGCCTGACCTCGCAACACCTGCGGCGCAGCGTACGCACATTGGAACTGGTGCTGGACGGCGCGTCGGGCGTGCCGCGCGGATTTGTCACCACCATCCCGAAATTCCGCGCGCTGGCCCAGGTCGAGGCGGCCCTGCGTTTGTTCGACGAACTCGAGCGGGTACACGGATTACCGCATGGTTCACTGCGTTTCGAGCTTCAGATCGAAAGCCCGCAAGCAGTGCTGGGCGCCGACGGCACCGCCACCCTGGCCAAGGCCATCCATGTTGGGCAGGGGCGCCTCACCGCATTGCATTACGGAACCTATGACTACAGCGCGGCATGCGGGATCGCCGCCGAGCATCAGTCGCTGGAGCATCCCGTGGCCGATCACGCCAAGGCGGTGATGCTCGCCGCCGCCGCGCAGACCGGAGTATGGGTATGCGACGGCTCCACCCAGGTGATCCCCGACGGCACCCTCGAACAGCAGGCGGCGGCACTCACCAGGCATCACCGGCTGGTCACCCGCGCCCTCGAACGCGGCTACTGGCAGGGCTGGGACATGCACCCGGGACATCTGATCACCCGCTGGCTGGCGACCTACGGCTTCCACCGGCGCGCGCTCGCGGTGGCCGGCCCGCGCATCGTCGCCTACCTGCAACGGCAGGGCGGCGGTGTCATCGACGAACCGGCGACGGCGCAGGCCTTGGCCGCCGGGGTTCTGCGCGGTCTGGACTGCGGCGCCTACTCCCCCGACGACGTGGTCGCCATCGCACCCGGATGCGACCGGGCGGTACTAGACCAACTCGTGCAACGCACCACAACAGGAGATACCGACCAGCAATGACCGGCAATACACCCACCGGGCTGCCAGATTTCACGATGCTGCCCGATCTGGCGCTGCGGCCGCTCGGCGGCGCGGTGATCTGGGCCAACGACGACCTCTTCGCCGAGAAAGAGAACCTGATCAAGCCCGGGCCCGCCGACTACCGGCCCGCGACCTTCGGGCACAAGGGACAGGTGTACGACGGATGGGAGACCCGGCGCCGGCGCGACCCCGCGGGCGAGCCCGGCCACGACTCCGCCATCGTCCGGCTGGGCGTCCCCGGTGTGATCGCGGGCATCGTCGTCGACACCGCATGGTTCAAGGGCAACTACCCGCCGGAGATATCGGTCGATGCCGCCGAGATCGAGGGGTACCCACCCGCCGACGATATCGCGCGGAATACTCACTGGCACAGCATTATCGGACGCACCAAGGTCTACGGAGACAGCCGCAACGTCTTCGACGTCCACTCCACACAACGGTGGACACATGTGCGGTTGACCATGCACCCGGACGGCGGAGTCGCCCGATTGCGCGTGCATGGCCATGGCCGGCCCGACCCGCGATTCCTTGACGCCGGGCAGTTCGACCTGGCCGCCATCGAGAACGGCGGCCTGGTGACCGATTGCTCCAACCGCTTCTACAGCTCACCGCAGAATCTGTTGTTCCCCGGCGTTGCCCGGGTGATGGGCGACGGATGGGAAACCGCACGCCGCCGCGACGATGCCAACGACTGGGTGCAGGTGCGGCTCGCCGGTGAAGGGGTACTGCGCCTGGCTGAGATCGACACCTCGTATTTCGTGGGCAACAGTCCCGGCGCCGCGGGGCTGCAAGGCCGGACCGCTCAGGGTGACTGGGTTCCGCTGCTGCCACGCACCCCGCTGCAGCCCGACACCCGGCACCGTTTCCTGCTGGAGAACCAGCAGCCCGTCACCGACGTGCGGCTGGACATCTACCCCGACGGTGGGCTGGCGCGCTTACGCCTCTTCGGTGACCTCACAGCGGCAGGGCGGGCCTCCCTCGAAGACCGTTGACGGTCGCGCCTCGTGCGTCCCGGGGTGGCGCCAATAGACTCCTTCGACGTGACCGAACGAGAGAAGACGGATTCCGCACCCACCAAGGACGCGGGGGCCGCCCTCGACGTGGAGGGCTCCGGTGTCCAACCCCCGGTGTCCGACCGGATACGCAGGGCTTTCTGGTGGCTGGAGCGCTTCGCACCGGCCATCGGATCCCGCTGGGCGGTCGAGCTGTGGTGCACCCCGCCGGTCATCGAGTCGAGTCTGCGCATGCCGCCCGGTGTGCCCCCCGGCGAACCGCTGGAGGCCCACTGGGACGGGCACCGTATTGCGGGTGAGTCATGGGGCGAGGGGCCGACGGTCTACCTGGTCCACGGCTGGGGCGGGCAGCGCACGCACCTCGGGATCTTCATCAAGCCTCTGCTGCAGGCCGGTTACCGCGTCATCGCCTTCGACCTGCCCAGCCATAGCGAGTCCGCTGGGGGCGCGCTCGCACCGGGGCGCACCACGCTTATCGAGTGTGCGCAAGCGGTGGCGGCCGTCATCAAGGAGCATGGGCCCGCCCACGCGGTGGTCGCCCACTCCCTGGGGGCCAACGCGACCACCTTCGCGGCCTCCTATGGCGCACCAGTGGGACGCTTGGTGTACCTGGCACCGATGGGCGATTTCCCCCTTTACTTGGACCTCTTCGCCGCACGCCACGGCTTCGGCAAGCGGATACGCGCCGGACTGCAGCGCCAGCTCGAGCGCCGTATCGAGATGACGCTGCCCGAAACCGAGTTGGTTCGCGTCGCGGCGGCCGCTGGGCATCCTCCGCTGCTGCTGATCCACGACCCCGACGACCCAGACACGCCGTACGCATCGAGCGAGCGGCTGGCGCAGTCATGGCCCGGTGCACGTTTCATGGCGACCAAGGGACTCGGGCGCCTGGCACACTTCCGGATCCTGCGGCACCGCCCCGCGATCAACGCCGGTCTCGAATTCATCGGCCCCGCGACTGAACAGCAGCCAGCCGACGCCTAGAGCATCCCGAGCAGCTCCATATCGGTGACGTACTTGACGATGTTCGGCGCCCCGACCTGAGGAATGTCTCTCTCGGAGCCAATCTTGGCTTCCTGCACCGCGGCACGGAACCGATCGGCTGGGGCGAATGAACCTGTAGTCGGCACGATGGGACTGACCCGCTCGGGATCCTGCACCAGCGTCAGATACATCTGCAGCACCGAGTTTCGCCGGTGCTTCTCGGGCAGTGCGTGCAAGCCTGTCCCGAACCGCTGCAACCAGTCCTGGAAATCGTCGACACGCTCGATGGGGTACCCGGCCTCGATCAACCAGTCGACATACTCGTCGAGACCGATGCCGTCATCATGCGGGTTCATCACGTGATAGGTCTGGAATCCGTCAACCACCTGAACACCCAAGGTGGTGATGGCCTCGGCAACGAACTCCACGGGTAGCCCGTCGAAGTGCGCACGCCTCCGATTACCTTCAGCGTCAAGGCGATAGAACGACTTGGGCGCCAGGCCGGTGGTCACGATGCTCAGGATCATCTTGCTGAACACATCCGACGAGTTCAGCTGACCCGCATAGGTGGTGTCGGCCAGGATCATGTCGCAGCGGAAGACCCCGATCGGCAGTCCACACAGATCATGGGCTTCTCGAAGCAGCACCTCGCCGGCCCACTTACTGCTGCCGTAGCCATTGGCGTACGTGTCCTTGATGACACGCGTGGCACAGATGTCACGGATATCGGCGTCCTCGGTGAAGGCCACCTTTTTGACCGGATCACCCACATTGGCCGTCGACACGAAGGTGAACATCTTCAGCTTCGTGGTGAGGGCCAACCGGATCAGCTCTGCGGTACCGGCCACGTTGGGCCCGAACAACTCGCCATAGGACAGGGCGCCACTGACGACGGCCGCCGAATCGACGATCACGTCAACGGTATCGGCCAGTCGCTGCCAGGTCTGCTCGGTCAAACCGAGGTCTACTTCACCCTTATCACCGGCGATGACCTCCAAATGGTCTTCGGCCAGTTCATGGAAGTGCCGCAACAGTTCCGGGTCGCCGCTGTCGAAGATCTGTTCCAGGCGGCGGCGGGCCTCCTCATCCGACGAGGCCCGCACCAAGCAGATCAGCTTGCCGTCGAGCAATTCCAGCTTTTCGAGCCATTGCAGCACCAGGTAGCGACCGAGGAAGCCCGTCGCCCCGGTCAGCAGGACGGTGCGCGCCTCCCCACTGGGATTCGGCAATATCGTTGCGTTGCTGAGGGTTTCCGCGTCGATGAACTTGTCCAGCGTCAGATCCGCGGCACGCACCTCGGCGACCTCGGAGCCGTGTACCGCCACATAGCGCGGGTCACTGGCATGCTTGTCCAGTTGTCCGCTCAGGCTGCTCACCGTGGGGGTGTCGAAGAGCGCGCGCACCGTCAGGTGGGTGTTCATCGACTTGTTGATGGCGGCGATCAGGCGCATGGCCGACAGCGAGTCTCCGCCCAGATCGAAGAACGACTCGTCGACGCCCACCCGTTCCAGACCGAGCACGTCGGCATACAGGCCGGCCAGGGCTTCCTCGACCGGATTGGACGGGGCCCGGTACTGGGTTTCCTGATACTGCGGCTCCGGCAACGCACGGGTGTCGAGCTTTCCGTTGACCGTCAACGGCAAAGCGTCGATGACCACAATCGCCGCGGGGACCATGTAGGCCGGTATCCGTTCGGCCAGTGCGGCTCGTGCCTGGGCCGGCTCGACGGTCCCGGTGACGTATCCGACGAGTCGCTTATCGCCCGGGCGGTCCTCACGCACGATCACCACTGCCTGCTCGATGCCCTCGAGATCGGCTAGCGCGGTCTGGATCTCGCCGAGCTCGATGCGATAACCGCGGATCTTCACCTGATCATCGGCACGCCCCATGTAGTGCAGTTGCCCGTCGGTACCCCACCGCACCAAATCCCCGGTGCGATACATACGCAGTCCTTCTTGGCCCGCGAATGGGCATGCCACAAAACGCGATGCGGTTAGCCCGGACCGGTGCAGATACCCGGCCCCCAGCCCGTGGCCCGCGATATACAGCTCCCCGACCACCCCTATCGGAACCCGTCGCATCGAGGTGTCCAGCACGAACAGCGCCGCGCCGGCGACCGGCACACCGATCGCCGGTGTGCCGGAGCCAGCGGCCAGGGGCGGACTCACTGTCACGCACAGTGTGGACTCGGTGGGGCCGTAGGCATTGACCATCAACCGTCCGGGCGCCCACCGGTCCACCATCTCCGCAGAGCATGCTTCGGCAGCCACCACCAGGGCCATGCCCTCCAGCGCCTCCGGAGACAGTGCTGCCGCCGCGGACGGCGTTTGGTGCAAGACCGTGACGCGCTCCGTAACCAGGAATTCCTGGAAGTCTTCCGGGACCAACGATTCGGGTACCACCACGAGGCTGCCACCGTGCAGCAGCGGACCCCAGATCTCTTCCACCGAGGCATCAAAGGCATACGAGTACCACTGAGACCACACCTGCCCCGGCCCCGACGGCACACCAAGGTGCTCATACCCCAGCACTTGTGTCACGTTGTGGTGAGTTGTCGCCACGCCCTTGGGAATACCGGTGGTACCCGAGGTGTACACGATGTGCGCGATGTCATCGGGGGCAGGCCCCGCCAGGGCGGTGCCAGGCTGGGTGTTCACTGCGGAGCCGCTGACATCGATGATCGGCAGCGTGTACCCGTGCAGACGTGAGCGCAGTGCCGCACTGGTTATCGCGGCGATCGGACGCGCATCGTTGATCATGAATTCGATGCGCGAATCGGGAACTGCGGGAGCGATCGGCAGATACGCCGCCCCGCTCTTGAGTACCGACAGAATCGCGACGATCGCCTCACCACGGCGTTCGGAGAGCAACGCCACGCACTGACCCGGTCCCGCACCGTGCTCAACGAGCAGGTGCGCCAAACGATTCGATTCATCATCGAGCTCGCGGTAGGTCCACGACCGCTGTCCGCATCTCATCGCGATCGCCGCTGGATTGCGAACCACCTGCGCTGCGAACAGTTCCGGTATCGACGTCGGTGTTACCGGAGCAGAGAGCACCGCGCGGTTGCCCAGATCATCGAGCCGGGCACCTTCGGCGGCATCGAGCACATCCACCGCCGACAACCGCTGCGAAGGATCTGCCGCGACAGCCTCAAGCACCCGCCGCAGCCGTGCCATCAGCGACTGCACACTCTCCACATCGAAGACGTCGGTGCGGAACTCGACCGCACCACCGATCCCGGCAGGTGCGCCGGTGTCGGTGAAATGCTCACCCAGAGAGAACGTCAGGTCCATCCGAGCGGTGTTGGTGTGCACCGGTATCTGCGTGATCCGCAGATCGCCCAGCGCCAATGCCGCGGCATCCTGCCCGGGAAGGTTCTGCCAGGTCAACCCGACCTGAACAAGTGGATGACTACTGCGGGACCGGATGGGGTTGAGCCGCTCCACCAGCACCTCGAAGGGCACGTCCTGGTGTTCGAGCGCACCCAGACTGCGAGCGCGGACCTGTGTCAGCAGATCCGCGAACGTGGGGTCACCGCCGGCATCGACCCGCAGCACCAACGTGTTGACGAAGAAACCGACCAGCTCGTCGAGCGCCGGCTCATCACGCCCGGCGACCGCGAACCCCACCGCCACATCGGAGGTGGCGCCGATCTTGGACAGCAGCACCGCCAGTGCCGCCTGGATCACCATGAAGCTGGTCGCTCCATGCGCACGTGCCAATGCACGCACTCCCTGCTGCAGCTCTTCCGGCCAGTCCAGATCCACACTGGCGCCGCGGTAATCGGCGACGGCTGGGTAGGGCCGGTCGGTGGGCAGCGAGAGATGTTCAGGCATCCCGGCCAGCGCATCCTGCCAATAGGCGACCTGGGTGGCGATGGCGCTCCCGCTGTCTTCGAGATCGCCCAGCTGATCCCGTTGCCACAGCGTGTAATCGGCATACTGCACCGGCAACGGCGCCCAGTCGGGTGCATGTCCCCCGCACCGGCTGGCATAGGCCACGGTCAGATCGCGCATGAGCGGGGCCACCGACCAGCCGTCGGCGGCGATGTGATGCACCGTGGCCACCAGCACGTGCTCGCCGTCGGACACCGCGAAAAGCTGCGCATACAGCGGTATCTCGGCCGCGAGATCGAACGTGTGACGCGCCACGGCGCCGATCGCGTCATCCAGCTGCGCGGGCAGCCATGCGCTGGCGTCGACGACATCCCAGCCGAATTCCACGCTCTCGGGTGGCAGCACCTGCTGGTACGGCACGCCGTCCTCATCGCGGAACACGGTGCGCAGCGATTCGTGGCGGCTCACTACATCGGACAACGCCGCACCCAATGCGTCCAAGTCCAGCTGCCCGCTCAGCCGCAGCGCGACCGCCATGTTGTACACCGGTGAAGCACCGTGCAATTGGTCAAGGAACCACAACCGCCGCTGCGAGAACGACAGCGGAACGACCGCGGGACGCGGTACCGACACCAACGGCGCGCGGCCGCCCGATTCGGTGCGCAGGCCCGGAGCCAGCTGGGCGATCGTGGGGGTATCGAAAAGAGCACGCACGGTCAGGTGCGTGTTCATCGACTTGTTGATGGCCGCGATCAAACGCATCGCCGACAGCGAGTCCCCGCCCAGATCGAAGAACGAATCGTCGACGCCCACGCGTACCAGACCGAGCACCTGCGCATAGATATCGGCCAGGATCTCCTCGACCGCGTTGGACGGGGCCCGGTATTGGGTTTCCTGATACTGCGGCTCCGGGAGGGCGCGGGTGTCGAGTTTTCCATTGACCGTCAACGGCAAAGCGTCTACCGCCACGATCGCGGCCGGCACCATGTACGGCGGCAGGCGCTCACCCAGCACCACACGCGCGCCGGCGGTATCGACCAGTCCGGCTACCGACTCGGTGACGTAACCGACCAAACGCTTATCGCCCGGCCGATCCTCGCGCACGATCACCACCGCCTGGTCGACACCTACGACGTCGGCAAGGGCCGCCTGGATCTCGCCGAGTTCGATGCGATAGCCGCGGATCTTGACCTGCGCATCAGCGCGGCCCAGGTACTGCAGGTTTCCATCGGCACGCCACCGCACCAAATCGCCAGTGCGGTACATACGCTGGCCCGGGCCGCCGAAGGGGCACGCCACAAACCGCGAGGCGGTCAACGACGAGCGGCTCACATAACCGAGTCCAAGGCCGAGCCCCGACACATACAACTCGCCGACCACACCGACCGGCACCGGCCGCAGCCAGGCATCGAGCACAAACAGTGCGGCTCCGGGCACCGGGCCACCGATCGTCGGCGTCCCAGAACCCGCGGCCAACGGCTTGCTGACCGTCACGCACATCGTGGTCTCGGTGGGCCCGTAGGCGTTCGTCATCACTCGCCCTGGTGCCCAACGATCCACCAGCTCGGCCGAACATGCCTCGGCGGCCACCACCAGTGCCACCGAATCGAGTGCCTCCACGGACAGCGCCGACACCGCCGACGGGGTCTGGTGCAGCACGGTGACATGTTCGTCAATCAGCAAGGCCTGGAACTCATCCGGACCGATCGACTCCGGTATGACCAGTAGCCGCGAACCGTGGAACAGCGCACCCCAGATCTCTTCCACCGAGGCATCAAAGGCGTACGAGTACCACTGAGACCACACCTGCCCCGGCCCCGACGGCAAACCGACGTGCAACGACTCCAACAACTGCGTGACGTTGTGGTGAGTTGTCGCCACTCCCTTGGGAATACCCGTAGTGCCCGAGGTGTAGATGACATGCGCGACGTCGTCAGAGGCGGGCGACGGCAGCGATGCATCGGACTGTTCGCCGATCACCGGGTCATCGACGTCGACGACCACGACATTCTGCGCCGCGAACCGGCTCGCCAATTCGGCAGTGGTAACCACGGCCACCGGCCCCGCATCGCCGATCACGAAATCGATCCGGGCGTCGGGCACCGCCGGGTCAATCGGCACGTATGCCGCCCCGGTCTTGAGCACCGCCAAGATCGCGATGATGCCCTGCGCCGAGCGCGGGAACATCACCGCAACGCACCGGCCTGGGCCAGCACCTAAGCCAATCAGATAGTGCGCCAGCTGATTCGAATCCCGATCAATCTCACCGTACGTCCACGACCGGCCTCTGCAGGTCAGCGCGGCCGCATCGGAGGTCCGCGCCACCTGTCCCGCGAACAACGCCGGAATCGACGTCCCCGTCGCCGGGCGGAGCAGCACTGCCCGGTTGCCCATCGCGTCCAGACGTTCACGCTCGTCGGCTCCCAGCACGTCCACCGCGGACAATCTCTGCGATGGATCGGCGGCCATTGCCGCCAAGACGAGTTCGAGTCGGCGAACCAAGATCTCGGCGCTCGCGGCATCGAACACTTCGGTGTCATGTTCGATGGTCAGCGCCAGTTCCCGACCGGGTGTCACCTGTAGTGCCAGCGGGTAGTGGGTGGCTTCCCGGCTGGAGAACCCCGCGATGGCCAATTCGCCTGTCCCCATGATCGTCTCGAATGCCGCCGGGTCGATCGGGTAGTTCTCGTAGACGAACAAGGTGTCGAAGAGCTGGTCCTGCCCGGTGACGCGGTGAATCTCGGGAAGCGCGACGTGTTGGTGGTCCAGGGTGCGATTGGACTGGCTCTGCAGCTGCTCCAGCAGCCCGGCGGTGGTGGTGGTCGCGGTAATGCGTGCGCGCACCGGGACCGTGTTGATCAACAGGCCCACCATCGATTCCGCGCCTGCCACCTCGGCAGGACGGCCGGAGACGGCGGCCCCGAATGCCACGTCGTGCTGGCCGGTCAACCAGACCAGCAGCTGCGCCCAGCCTGCCTGCAGGACGGTGTTGACGGTGGTGTGATGTGTGCGTGCAAGGTCGGTCAGTGCGCGCGTGGCCGGCTCGGACAGTCGCAGTGATTGAGTCTCGCGGCGCCCCGATCCCAGCTTGTGCGACGGGCCCACCAGCGCGGGCGTCTCGAACCCGGCCAGCGCGTCCTGCCACGCGGCGAGTGCGGCGTCATGATCCTGTTCGGTCAGCCATGTCACGAACCTGCGGAATGGGACGGCCGGCGGCAGCGCGTGCCCGCCCAGAGTCGCGAAGACCTCTTGCAACAGGATGGGCAACGACCAACCGTCGAGCACACTGTGGTGGCTGGTGAGCACAAAGCGGTGTTGGTCGTGTCCGATCCGGATCAACGCCACCCGGAACAGGGGCGGGCTGGTCAGATCGCAGACCGCTGCGCGTTCGGCCGCACACACCTGATCGATCTGGTCGTCGATATCGATCCCGCCAAGTTCTATGTACTGCCAAGGGGTTTCAGGATCGGCGGGGATGATCTGCACCGGCGGATCGAACTGTGGGTGGAAGCGGGCCGCGAGGTTGGGATGTCGGGCGATGACCGTATCCACCGCGTCGCGCAGCCCCTGCGCATCGAGCGCACCCGCAAGAGTGAGGTCCAGTTGCACCGCATACACATCATCGCTGTTGGCATGGGCGGTGGCATGGAAGAGCAACCCCTGCTGCAGCGGCGTCAGCGGCAGCACATCGGCAACTCGGTGCTGGCGCTCCAGCTCGTCGATCTGATGTTGAGTGAGGGATGCGGGCAGGATATCGGTCGGCGTCAATCCCCCTCCGCCGCAACGCACATGTGCGCAGATACCTGTCAGCGCCTCGATCCAGAGCTGGCTCAATCGGCCGATCTGCGCATCGTCCATCGAGGACACCCAGGTCCAGTTGGCCTGCAGACGAGGCTCGGTGCCGGTGCCCGTTTCCCAAACACCCGCGTTCAGGGTCACGGTATGAGCCAATGCCAGCGGCACAGCAGCGGTCACCGCGGCCGCAGCGACGGCGTCGGTGCTCGGCAGCCACAGCTCGCCGCCCTGATCGCCGACACCGCCCAGACGCCCCAGGTAGTTGAACCCGATAACCGGTTCTGCCCCAGCGAGATCCACCTCGGGGTTCAGGTATCGCAGCAGACCGTAGGTGATGCCGTCGGGCAGCGCACGCAGCTGCTCCTTGGCTGCCTTGATCACCGCACCCAACGCGGCATCGCCGGCGCTCACCTGCACCCAGTCCAGCCTGCCAAGGCTCAGGGCCACCGGGTATTTACTGGTGAACCACCCGACAGTGCGCGACAGATCGACCCGTGCGGTCACACTGGGATCCAAGTCCTCCTGGCGCCCATGGCCTTCCACGTCGATACCGACCGGCGCACCGGTGTTACCCGTCAGCTGCGCGACTGCCAGCCCGAACGCGATCAACAAGATGTCGCCCACCCCGGCGTGGAACGCCGCAGGGGCCTCACCCAGCAAGATGCGGGTGGTGTCGGCGTCCAGAGACACCGACATCGTGTGGGCGGTCGCGTAGGTATCAACCTCCGGCTGCACGGCAGGCAGCAGCGCAGGGGTCGTCTGCACCCTCGTCCACGCCTCGGCATGTCCAGCCACCTCGGTGGTGCGCGCGTGCCGATCGATCAGCGCCGCCCACCGGGCGAAGGACGTGCCAGTCGACGGTAGAGCCACCGGTTGCCCGGCGTGATGCTGAGCCCAACCGATATTGATGTCTTCCAGCAGGATTCGCCAAGACACTCCGTCCACGGCGAGGTGGTGCACAACCAATGCCAGCTGCGCTGTGGAGCGCACCCACAGTGCGCTCAGCATCGTCCCGGTGGCCGGATTCAGCCGGTCTCGGGCCTGCAACAATGCCTCGTCGGACAAGGCGTCCACGCAGCGCAGGCAGTCGCGCGCGTCCACCGCCCCCGCCTCGGGGACTGTCAATGACCACTCATCCGCACCGGTGTCCTCGGCACGCAGCCGCAACATCGCGTGGTGGTCCAGTAGCGCTTGCAGCACCACCGTCACATCGGCTTCGGTCACCGCGGCCGGGACCGACACGACCATTGTCTGATTGAAGTGGCCGGTTTCACCCTGCACGCCCTGCAGCCATCGCATGACCGGCGTCGCGAGCACCTCGCCCACCCCGTCATCGGCCGCATCCTCATCCCCGGTGACCAGGGTGGCCACGCGGGCCAGCCGTGCCACGGTCTGCTCGACGAAGACATCGCGCGGTCGGCACAGCACCCCGGCAGCTCGTGCACGCGACACCACCTGCATCGACATGATGCTGTCTCCGCCGAGATCGAAGAACGAATCGTCCACGCCGACCCGCGGGAGCCCGAGGACCTGTGCGTAGATAGCAGCGAGCGTCAGCTCGACCTCGTCTGATGGTGCTCGGTACGCGCCGGCCGTGAGCTCAGGCGCTGGGAGTGCCCGGATGTCGAGCTTGCCGTTGGGGGTGAGCGGAAGCGCATCCAGGACGATGATCGCGGACGGAATCATGTAGGCAGGCAACCGATCACCGAGCGCCGCGCGGGCCTGGGCGGGATCGACGGCGCCGGTGACGTAGCCCACCAGGCGCCGATCGCCGGGACGGTCCTGGCGAACGGTGACCACGGCCTGCTCCACGCCGTGTACATCGGCGAGTACTGCTTGTACTTCGCCGAGTTCGATGCGGTTACCGCGGATCTTGACCTGCTCGTCCGACCGGCCCATGTACTGCAGCGCGCCATCGGCGTTCCAGCGCACCAGGTCCCCCGTGCGATACATCCGCTGCCCGGTCGGACCGTACGGGTTGGCCACGAACCGTTCCGCCGTCAACACCGCGCGGCCCACATAGCCGGATGCGAGTGCCGGACCGGCTAGATACAGCTCGCCCACCACGCCGATGGGCGCCGCGTTCAGCCCCGCGTCCAGCACCAGGGTTTGCATGCCCGGAATCGGGGCACCGATACCCACCGGCTGCCCGGCTGTCGTCGGTGCAGAGGTTGCCCAGATGGTCGCCTCGCTGGGGCCGTACGCGTTGATCAACCGCCGATCAGGTGCCCACGCGTCCACCAGCTCACGCGGGCAGTCCTCACCCGCGGTGACCACCGTACGTACCGCCGACAACCGCGTCCGGTCCAGCGATGACAACACCGTCGGGGTCAACACCGCGGCGGTGACGTGCTGAGTCTGTAAAAACTCAGTCAAGGCGTCTGCGGCGTAGACGTCACGCGGTGCCACCACCAGCGCTGCACCCGCACTCACTGCCCACACCATCTCGAAGACCGAGGCGTCGAATGTCGGCGAGGCCACCATCAGCACCCGCGCATCGCCGCCCAGTTTCAGCAGATCACGTTGTGCTGCAGCAACTCCCGGCAACCCCGCGTGACCAACGGCCACGCCCTTGGGGGTACCGGTGGAGCCCGATGTGAAAATTACGTATGCGGTGTTCTCGGCCCGCAGCGCCGCTGACCGATCGGCATCGGCGATAGGTTCGGACGACTGCCCAGACACGTCGTAGCCATCGATACGCAGCACGGGGCGCGCGCCAGCCCAGGAAACCTCTTCGGTGCCACGGGTCACAACGCACACCGCTGCCACCGAATCCAGCACCGTGGCGATCCGCTCGACCGGATGAGCGCCGTCCACCGGCACGTATACGCCGCCGGCCTTGGCCACGGCCCACCACGCCACCACCAGCTCGGCGCAGCGATCCATCGCCACACCCACCGCACGTTCCGGGCCGACCCCGTTCTCGATCAACACCCGCGCCCACCGCGTCGACCATTCATCGAGTTCGCGGTAGGTCAGCTCCCGGGCGCCGTCGACCACGGCCACTGCATCCGGCCTGCTGGCTGCTGCCGCGGCCAGCAATTGCGGCGCCACCCCAACCTGCGCCTGCGCTCCCGCACCGGACCACTGTGACTGCACCAGATCGTGCTCCCGCTGGTCCAGCAGCGGCAGCTCACTAACCACCACCGCGGGGTCGGCACCCAGCAGACGCCCCAGGAGTGATTCCAAACGGGTTATGTGCCTGTCGATCTCGGCGGTCGTGTACCTGTCGGGGTTCCACGCGAACTGGATGCGTGAGGTGCCACCACCTGGTCGCGGATAGATGTTGATCGCGATGTCCTGGACCGGGAAGGTGGTCAGCACATTGACCACCGCCTCCGACGGCCCGAAGAAGAACACATCCGCGAAATCGAAGACGTTGATGACCTGACCGAACTCGATGTTGGTGTCGCGGCGACCCGCATCGGCCACCAGCTCCGGCCAGCGCCGGAACTGTTGGTGCCGCAACGCGCCCACGACGGCTCTGGCGACCTGGCCGTCGAGCGCTCCGATGGTGTCCGCGGCATCGACGGTGACGGACAACGGCACCAGGTTGGACACCATGCCACCGCATCTTTTCAGCGCCGCCGTCGTGCGCCCCGATACCGGCAGCGACAGCGAAACATTCTGGCGTCCGGTTGTTTTCGCGATGAAAGTGGCCAGCGTTGCGATGACTCTGGCTACCTCGATCTGGCCAAGTCCGTTCTGCGACAACAGCTCGTCGCAAACCAAATCGCGCACCTGGGGGTGGCGCGGCGTGACCACACGTTCCATGCCCGCAAGGTCGGCCGTCTCCACGGGCTCGGCCAAGACCTTCTTCCAGTACTCGAAATCCGCATCGCTGCGCGCGGACTGCTGATACTTCTGGTCGGCGTCGCGAATCACGGAGAACTCCGAGAAATCGACATCGGTCTGCGGTGCGACCGATCCCGAGTACACATCTGCGATATGCCTCAGCAGATTGTTGGTGGCGTACCCATCCAGGAGAACGTGATGTGTACGCATGTAGAAGTACGACAGATCGTCGGCAATCCGCAATAAGGTGAAGTGCGTGAGCCGTTCGCTGAGTAAGTCGATGGGCCGGCGGTATTCCTCGTCCATCCAACGACGAGCGGCAGCGGCAGCATCGGGCTCGGCTCGCAGATCGATGCAATGCATGGTCTGCGGGAACGAACGGTCCACCACAAAGACCGGTTCACCGTCCTCAAGGGCCAGCCGCGCACAGGGAGTGCCGAATCGCGCGGCCATCGATTCGCAGGCGACCATGAGCCTTTCGGCGTCTACGTCATGGTTGATCGTGACAAATCCGGCGAAGTTGTAGGGAACCTCGGGCCGCAGTTGTTGGGCAACCCATATCGACCGTTGCGCGGCTGTCAGGGGTCCGAGAACTTCTGTCTGCGTTCCGTAATTGAGCATGAGGACGACGAACTCCCTACTTGGGCCTGCAAACTGGCGTCTGAAATGTCAGCGTTGAGATGACTTGTCGCGCTGGGCGGACACGTCCTCTACGCGAGTCGTTGGCGCAGGTCCTTCGGCCGGATATCGGGCCAGTGTTCATCGATGTATTCAAGACATGCCGCGCGGCCCGCGTCGCCGTAGACCACGCGCCAGCCCGCCGGCGCATCGGCGAAGGACGGCCACAGACTGTGCTGCTCCTGGTCGTTGACCAGAACGATAAAACTGCCATTGTCATCGTCAAAGGGGTTGGTTTGCATCGATTTTCCTCATCATCACGATCTGAGCGCGACGGCGCTGCGAGCCTGCCGAGCAGCCTGGGGATCAGGTGTGGCTGTTGAGATATCCCCCGCGCCGGAAGTACTCGTGGCCGCTGTGCTCGTTGCCGTCGGCGTCTCGGATGCGGGTGATCACCAGCCCGCGGTTACCCACGCGGTAGGCATCAGCGCCACACACCACGACCCCGCCTTCTTCTTGCACGATCACCCGCCCCGGCGTACCGCCATAGCGGGCCTCGGAAATCCGCGCCTCCAAAACCTCAATACGCCCGCCGTCATAGAAAGTGAACGCCCGCGGATACGGATCCGACAACGCCCGCACAAACCGCTCCAGATCCTCGGCCGGCCAACCCCAATCGATCGCACTGTCACGCTCAGAACGCTTATGGCAGTACGTGCGCTCCGCCTTGTTCTGCGGCCGCCACAGCGCCTCACCGGACTCCAACGCACCCAGCGCCTCAGCCAACACCCCCGGAATCAGATCCATCCCCCGCAACACCAACTCGGTGCCGGTATCAGCCGGACCGATCGGCAGCGAATGCTGCACCAAAATGTCACCGGTATCCAAACCGCTATCCATACGATGCACCGTCAACCCGAACTCGGACTCACCACTGATCAACGACCACAAAACAGGCGAGAACCCAGTAAATTTCGGCAGCAACGAATCATGAAAATTCAGCGTGCCATGCGGCGGGAAATCATAAAGCTCCACCGGCATCCGGTTATACCAACTATTAACCACAATGACATCAGGCTCAGCACCCTTAACCAATTCGATGGTTTCAGCATCCACCCGCGTCGCCAAATGCACCGGAATACCGTGCTCACGCGCAAGCTCATCAACCGGCGCCGACCAAATCGCCTTATACGCTTCCTCACTAGAAGGATGCGTAACCGCCAGCACCACCTCATGCCCCAGATCGATCAACGCCTGCAAAGTCCGATAACCCCAGACCTGATACCCGAACGACACGACGCGCATTACACGACCCCTTAGCTTTTAAGCGCTGGTCAGGGGCTTGAGCCCACAATTGAACACCACTGGCAGATCAGCTTAAGGGTTTTCTCAGGTTATGCAAGCCTTCCCTAAGCCGCGCAAGGACCCTAGCATCCCGTCGCTGGCCGCCCAATTGCCCGCGGGTGAACAAGAAGCGCCGCACACCTCAGGGGTTGATATTTACCACCACTGCCCGCGGTAGAAAAATCGCCGGGATAACGGTAACTACCGCTAATGCGACGGCGACAAGAAATACCGTTGTGTACGCATGTGACAGCAATTGAGATGTATCACCCGCAAAATCTGAATACGAGTTCATCGGCGAGCCACCCGCCATTCCGGCGGCACCGGTTTCGCCACCCGATACCGCCGTCGGATCCGGCTCAATTCCGCCCCCGACACGGTTGAACTGAGTGGTCAACAACATTGCCATCAACGCGGCCCCAACCGAACCCCCTACCTGGTCGTTGACACTCAACAGCGTGGTACCCCGCGCCACCCGCGCAGGTGCCAGCGACTGGACGCACGCCGCTGAAAGCGGCGTCGACGTGCAGCCAACACCCATGCCCATGATCAGTAATCCGATCAGCAATATCGCCGAGTGAGCCTCGGGCCGCGCAACTCCGTACGCGAATACCCCCAGGCCCACCGCGATCAGGGGCAGCCCGATCAAGACGATCGTGCCCGGACCGCGCTTGTCCATGAACACCCCTGCCAGGGGCACGGTCAGTACGAGACCGATTCCCATGGCCACCATGGACATCCCCGACTGCATCGGCGTCTGATGCAGAGCCACCTGAAAGTAGCTCGGCACAAGCAACCCGGCCCCCACAAATGTGGCGGCGAAGGCGAACTGGGTGATGTTGGCCCACCGCACCACCGGGTTTTCGAACAGCCCCAGGTCGATGAGCGGGTGGGACGCACGGTTTCTGGTGTGCACCACGAAGGCGAAAATCAATGCGGCGCCGATAGCTATAGGTAGCAGGACATGCGGGTCGGCGAGGCTGTCACGCCCGGGTATCGCCAACATGCCGGCAAGCAACGTGGCCACGCCAGGTGAGAGCAACAGCGCGCCGACGACGTCGAGTTTCTCGGAAGGCTCGGGACGGTCTTTCGGGAACATGAGCGCCGCCAACAGAAAAGCGCTCAATCCGATCGGCAGATTGATCAGGAAGATCCATTCCCAGCCATAGGTGCCGATCAGCCATCCTCCCAGGATCGGCCCACCGATCGGGCCGAGCAAGAAGGGAACAGCGCCTATCGCGATAACGCGGCCAAGACGTTTCGGGCCCGCTTCTCGGGTCAGGATCATGAAGCTCAACGGCATCAACATGCCGCCGCCAACTCCCTGGATCACACGGAAGATGATGAGCAGCAATATATTCGGCGCTACTGCGCACAGCAGCGAGCCAACCGTGAACACCAGGACCGCGCCCAGGAACAGCCGCTTGGTGCCGTATCTGTCGGCTGCCCAGCCACTCATCGGGATCACTGTCGCGAAGGCGAGCATGTAGCCGGCGATGGTCCAGGAGACCATGGCCTGACTGGCCCCGAATTGGGTGACGAACGTGCGTTGGGCGACGGTGACGGCCGTGCTGTCCAAGAAGGCCATCACACTGGCCAGACCGCATATGCCGGCGATCCGGAGCAGCGAGGCGTCCAGCTTGTCGGGATGGGCGGGCGCCTCTACATCTGGCCGCTCGGCAGGCCCGCTCGGCGCACCGAGGGTCGTAGGCACGCTGTCCATAAGTCGGCGAGTATATCGACGCGGCGGACTCAGTTGGGGTCTACCGCCAACGCGCCCGATACCACTTCGGCAGAGATATCCGCCCTCCTGCCACCACCGGAATACCAACGGTAGTAATCGCTCTGCACCCGGCTGACGATCCCGGGCAGAATTCGGTACGAATCCCGGTACAAGATGCCCAGCGGGTTGTTCACCTCGCGGCTCCGCCGCCGGATCGCATCGACGACCATGTCGACGCCCTCCTCCAAAGTCAGCGACGCGTATTGACTCCAGTCGGTCGGAGCGATCATGTCCGTTGCGACAAGCGGTAGGTGGATGTTGGTGACCCGCACTCCGTCGGCCCGGCTTTCGATGCCCGCGATGCGCAGCACCGCGTCCATGGCCGCCTTCGATCCGACATAAGCGGAGAATTCGGGGAGATTACCTAGCACGCCGATCGACGAGCTGTGCACGATATGCCCTGAGCCACGGGCGCGCATGCCCGGCATCAGGCGCAGCACCAGGCCCACACCGCCGAGGTAGTTGATCGCCACCGTCCGCTCGTAGTCGTGCAGCCGGTGTTCGGACTCCGCGAGCGACCGCATGATCGACCGCCCGGCATTCAGCACCAAGATATCCGGCGCCCCAAAGCGTTCCAGCACCTCGGTGGCCACCGCTCCCGCGCCCTCGCCCGTCGACAAATCGCCGGATACGGCGTAGGCGGCCCCGCCTCGCGCGGTGATTCCCCGCACGACGGCGTCGAGCTCGTCGGCCCGGCGTGCGGTGACAATCGCAGTCCCCCGGCATCTGCGACCCTTTCCGCCAGTCGCCGCCCGATCCCGCTGGAGGCGCCGGTGATCAACACCGTCCGGCCGCTCACACGCTCGGTCAGCGAGGGAGTCCACGGGTAGCTGACCCTGACGGGCTTAGTAAGAACATTGATGACATGCCTGACCGCCCGCATCGGGTCTCCCATAACTCGTGTGCTGCTGACTGTTTCGCGTTACGCCAAGAGACCGCGGCGTTTCGGCCCAGGGCAATGATCATGTTGACATCGTCCGTTGTCAAGATTGCCTCCGCCTGGCCAGTTTCGGCATCCCGCCGTCGTATTGTTTGCTATCGTTTCTGATAGGTGCCAGCCCTAGGGGTCGTATGCGATTCAGCGCGACAGTCTTTCTCCTCGCGGCACTCCTGTGCGCCTGCGTGTCCCCCAGTAGCTCAGCCCGGCACGACCAATGGTCCTCACTCGTGGCGATGCTCGCCGACCAGCAGAAGGCCCTGCACGAGAAGGACCCTCTATACGGCCTTCCTGGCCCGCTCCAGCCGGCAACACGCAAGGACATCCGCGCGCAGGAACGCCAGCGGGGCCTGTATCTCGACGCCGATCACCGGGAACTGCTCCAGATTTCCGACGGCCTGCGCTTCTTCTGCGGCTTCGATGACTTGTTCTCATTCGCGGACTCGATGCCCGGCTCGAAGAACTGGGAGGGCATGAAGGCGTACATCGAGGGCGCGTCGCTGACTCCCGAATACTTCGGTGCCCACTCCTTCAACCAACTGATTCCCGTCCTCGGCACTGAGGACGATTACGTCATGACCATCGCCGTTGCCCACTCATACTTCAGCGACGAACCCGGCACCGTCTTCGAACTTGGCGGTGACGGCCCCAACGGGATCGGCCAGTACCCGACGTTGATGGACGCAGTGAGAAGTAAGTCGGAGTGGTACCAGAAAGAGCTGCGGAGCATGAACGAATAGGACGGCGGGAACCAAAACGAATGCGCAATCGTCTGACCTAACAAGAAGCACATCCGGGGGGGACACATGACATCGGCACCGGCGTTGCCTGCGCGGCATCCGCTAACAGCTGCTGCGTATCCTGATCTCGCCGGTTCCGCGCGCTCAACAAGGTAACCAGATAGGTTGAATGTCATGTCCGATCTGCCCACTCGTACCTATATCGAGTTTCCCGGAATTAGCACCCGCGCCTGGGAGCACCCCGCGGACCGGGCCGCTCTGCAAACACTGCGTAGTCTCAAGGGCTTCGACACCGTCCTCAAGGCGCTGGCCGCACTGTTGCGCGAACGCCAGCATCGGCTGATGTACCTGGCCACCGCCATCCGCGTCGACGACCGTCAGTTCAGCTCGCTCAACGACACCCTCAATGATTGCGCCCGCATCCTCGACGCCCCCGAAATCCCCGAGCTGTACGTCATTCAAGGGCCGTACGCCAACGCGTTCACCATCGGGATGGACCGGCCGTTCATCGTGCTCACCTCCGGCCTATTGGACCTGATGAATGAACAGGAGCTGCGCTTCGTCGTCGGCCACGAACTCGGGCACGCACTGTCCGGGCATGCCGTGTATCGCACAATGCTGCTGCACCTGATGCGGCTGGCCGGGAATCTCGGCTGGATGCCGATCGGCGGGTGGGCGCTGCGCGCCGTCGTCGCCGCGCTCATGGAATGGCAGCGCAAGTCCGAACTCTCCGGCGACCGCGCCGGAATGCTCTGCGGGCAGGACGTGGATACCGCCATCCGCGTGGAGATGAAGCTGGCCGGCGGGTCACGCCTCGACGAGATGGATACGCAACGCTTCCTGGCGCAGGCCGCCGAGTACGAGCGCACCGGGGACATGCGTGACGGCGTGCTCAAATTGCTGAACCTGGAATTGCAATCGCACCCCTTCTCGGTGCTGCGGGCCGCCGAACTGAGCAAGTGGATCGACCGCGGCGAATATGGCGCGATACTCGGCGGAAACTACCCGCGGCGCGAAGACGACGCACAGTCCGATTTGGGTTCTGATTTCCGTTCCGCGGCAAGGTCATACAAAGACAATTTCGACTCCTCGACCGATCCGCTGATCTCCGCACTACGCAACTTCGGGTCCACCCTTGACGGCGTCGTGAACGTCGTCGGACAAGGGGTCACCGATGTCGCCAGCGACGTGCGCCGCCGATTTTCGGAGTGGCGCAACAACTCCGACGACGAGCCACGCGATGGCGACGCCTGACCTCGGGCATCAACCGTGAACGACCCGAGCTACATGAACTTTTTCGTGGAGCGAGCCGCATCTGATGCGGCGGTGGTGGCGGCCTGCACCAGGGCAAGCGGATGTGCACTGGAGTCAGACGGCCATACCATCGATGACCCGCAGGGATACGTGCAGATCACCGAGTACACGGATGGATTCAGGATGGGGCTGTGCATCATCGCGGCGCCCGATGTGCCGGTGACTCGGTCTCACGAGGCGGTGGCGCAGGCCATCGCTCGTGAACTACGTCAGCGGGTGCTCTTCGACATCGAGGATCCCAGCACCGCTTCGGGTGAACGATGGATCCTGGCGATGCCCGATGGCGCGGTCTCGACAGTCGACATCGTGGAGTACGAGGACGGTGTCGGCCTCGCTTGACCACAGTGGCGCCGCCGGTTATTCGGTGGCCGATACCGTTCGCCACCCCATAGGCTCCAGACCTCATGACATCGACCCACGACCCCTACGTGCTGCGCGCGACCATGCGCGCAGATCTCTCCGTAGCGATGAAGACCCGCGACAGCCTGGCCGTCAGCGCACTGCGGACGGCGATCGCCGCGATCGACAACGCCGAGTCGGTGGACGGTGCCACACAGACAGTGCAGAACAACACTCATATCGCCGGCGCGGCAAGCGGTCTCGGATCAGCGGAGGCGGCCCGTAGGGTGCTCTCCCCCGCAGATGTTCGCGCGATTCTGCACTCACAGATCGAAGACCGGGCCACCGAAGCCGCACGCTACGAGATGCTCGGCCAGGCCGGGGCAGCGGAGCAACTGCGTGAGGAAGCCGCCGTTATCGCCGGCTATCTGTAGCCGATGCGTAGCGCCTGGCAATGCCGTCGCACAGGATCTCGACACCCTTGACGATCACCTCGCGCGGATTGGTCACCTGCGGCAGGTCACCCACCCCCACCAGCGCGGCCAGTCGCGGGGACTCCGGCACACCGACGTTGCCATCGATCAGCTCCGACAAACCCGAAAAGTCCGTACGGGCGCCCGGGGAGACAAGCTGCCCGCCAACCGCGCCCAGGCCGACACCCTGCGAATAGCTCCACACCTGAAACGCCAATTCCGCCGCCTCGGGCACGGGGACCCCGAGGTGGCTGAAGGTCTCCAGCAACCAATCGAAACACACCAGAGTTTCGGGTTGCATGCCGTTGCGCGGCACCGCGTACGCCAACAGCACCCAGGGGTGAGTGCTGTACAGATTGAAGTCGTACTCGACGGCGACGCGTACCCGTGTACGCCAGTCCGGGTCGCCCATCATCTCTTGGGGATAGGCGAATCGCCGGGTGACCTCAGCGGTCATCTCGACCAGCAGCGCATCCTTGTCGGCCACGTGACGGTATAGCGACATCGCCCCCACCCCGAGGGCATCGGCGATCTTGCGCATGGAGACACCGGCCAAGCCATCCGAGTCGGCGATCGTAATAGCCTGGGCAACAATCGATTCCAGCGTTAGACGCGGATCGGTCACGGCACTCCTGTCATAACTCGATTGACCACCTTCGCCAATTTGCGTACAGTGTACCCAGTCTACTGCGTACGCCGTACGCACACAAATATCATCCGGAGCGATACCCCATGACCAGCTGCAAGAGCACAGCGACCGAAAACGCGACGCCTGAAGGCGCCCGCGCTGGACGCCGTACCTGGTTCGGGCTCGCGACCCTGCTACTACCGGTCTTCCTGGTCTCCATGGATGTCTCGGTGCTGTTCCTGGCGATGCCACGGCTGTCCGAGTCACTCAACCCGACCGCGGCCGAGCAGCTCTGGATCCTGGACGTGTACGGATTCCTGCTCGCAGGTCTGCTGATCACCATGGGCAATCTGGGTGACCGGTGGGGCCGGCGGCGCCTCATGCTGTGGGGGGCGACGCTTTTTGGTCTCGCATCGGTGATCGCGGCGTTCGCACCCACACCGCTGACCCTGATCGCGGCCCGCGCCCTGATGGGTATCGGCGGAGCCACCCTGCTGCCTGCCAGCCTGGCGCTCATCGGTGTCATGTTCCCCAATGCGCGCCAGAAGGCGCTCGCGGTCGGCATCTGGGCCGCAGCGTTCTCCTTCGGTGCGGCGGTCGGCCCCGTCATCGGTGGCCTGCTGTTGCATCACTACTGGTGGGGCTCGGTATTCCTCATCAACGTCCCGGTGCTGATCGTGCTGCTGCTCACCGCGAACGCACTCATTCCCGAATACCGAAACCCTGTGCTGGAGCCGTTCGACCTCGCCGGCGTCGCGTTGTCCATGGTTGGCATCATGGCCTTTGTCTACGCCGTGAAAGTCATGGCCACACATGGCTTTTCACCTGCGGTGGCGATCACCGGAGCTATCGGCGTACTGACGCTCGCGGCATTCGTCCGCCAGCAGATGCGGAATCCTCATCCCCTGTTGGCACTCGACTTGTTCCGCAATCGGACCTTCACCGTGGCAATCGTCGGCACCATCGCCGCGATGGCCACCTTCGGTGCGACCACCTACCTCACCGGGCTCTACCTGCAGTCGGTGCTCGGTTTCGACGTGCTGGCCGCCGCGTTCCTGGGACTGCCGATGGCGCTGACCGTCGCCTACTTCTCGATGGACGCCGCACGCATCGAGCGGCTACTCGGCGAGCGTTGGACATTCGTGACGTCTCTGCTGGCCATGGCCGTGGGCAACGCGGTACTGCTCGCGCTGGGCCCCCATGGGCCGGTCGGCGTCTACATCGCGGCAACGGTGATCGTCGGCGCCGGAGCCGGCGTCATGTTCACCTTCGTTTCGGCGGTGGCGCTGAATGCCGCCCCGACCGAGCGCGCCGGGCAGGCCACGGGCATCTCGGAGATGAGCTTTGAACTCGGGACCGCCTTCGGGCTCGCGCTGTTCGGCGCCCTCGCCTCGGCGATATTCGCCGCACGCACCCACATGCACGAGACACTCGGGCAGGCCATGGCGCGCGCCAAGGATCTCGGCGGCGAGGCCGGCGCCACCGCGGCCGAACTCGCCAGAACCGGATGGACGGACGGAATCCATGCGGTCGCCGGGGTGTCGACGCTGCTCCTGGTCGCCACCGCGCTCGCGGCAGCCCTCGTGATGCGTCACACCGACACCTGATCGGGAACCTTCGGCGCCCCGGGCTCGTAGAACACATATGACCCGCGAGATCCGAGACATCGACTCCACCAATGAAGCCGTTGCCCACCGCGTGATCGCCACGGCATTCGCAGAGGATCCCGTGGTCCGATGGGTGAACTCCGACCCCCGACGAGACGTGGCCATCTTCCGTGGCATCTCACTGGCGCTGCACGGCTCCGGTCAGGGCGAGTACCTGCTCTACGAAGACGGCGTGGCGGTCGGAGCTGCCCATTGGGACCCTCCCAGCTGGGAGCCGCCCGCCGCACAGCGGATGCGGGCCATCCCGCTGCTGCTCGGAGCGATCCGGCTGGGCGTGGTGCGTGGTGTTGCCCTCGCGCGCGCCGCTGCCGCCGTCCGTCCCACACACCCGCACTGGTATCTGGCGACCATCGGCGCCGCCATCCCCGGCAAAGGCATTGGGTCCGAACTCCTCAAACACCAGATCGACCAGCTCGAGGGGCCCGCGTATCTGGAGAGCTCGAACATCCGCAACAACCCGCTCTACGAACGCTTCGGATTCAAGGTCGTCGATGAGATCAAACCGGTGTCCGACGGCCCCACCCTGTGGGCGATGTACCGAGACTGATTGCGTCCCAACATCGCTGACGGCAGACATGCAGTACTACTGAGAATCGGTAACGACCATGACTACCCTGGCGATGGAATACCTAGAGTTCGGTATCTATTAGTGCTGATAGTTGTCCCTGCCCGACGTGACAGGGACGCCGGTAGTGCAGAGGGTTGACATGACGATTGTTCCGCCTCCCGTCGAGGACACGGCGATGCGGGCTTGGGAGAACCCCGAGGAACATCCCGAACCGGACGACCGGTGGGGCAAGTACGTGCCCGGCGAACCACAGCTGCGCGCGGCAGCCTTCGGGACACTGATCGGCCTGCTGGTCGCGGTGCTTATGGGCGCGGCCTACGGCGCCGAGCCCGGCGATTCACTGTGGGCGCTGAACAAAACCGTCTTCACCGGCCACTCCCAAGACGTCGCGATACGTGCCGTGGTCGCCCCACTCAAGAACGCTCAGGACATCCTGAGCACCGGCAAGCAACCCTCGCCCGATCAACTCACCGACGCCCGAACCTCGCTCAACGAGGCCAAACAGGGAATGGAATTCATCTCCGCCTCCAATGAGCGCACCACTCTGCAGAACCTCTATCTGCAACTGACGCAGCAGCTACGCCAGTACACCCCCGAACAGGCCCAGCAGCTTCCCGCGCTGCCCGCGCCTCCGGAGGTGAACACCGACGCGAATCTGGCCGCCAACGTGGGACCCGCCGCACCGGCATCATCGCCGCCGAGTTGGGGATATGCGGCCGCAGCGAGCGCACCCGTTCCCAATGCGCCGCAGTCTTACTCCACTCCGCCGCCTCCCGGGATTCCGGTCGATTCCGTCGCCGACTGGCCGGCTCCCGTCGCCCCGCCCCTGACTCCCAACCTGCTCGATCTGGGCGGCTACGACCCATCGTGGTCGCTGCTGTACGGATACAACGTCCTGGACTGGTTCAACTGGGGGCTATCCGGCTTCAACCGATACGGATATGACTTCATGGGGTTCGACCGTTGGGGTTATGACCGGTGGGGCTATGACCGATGGGGGTATGACCGAGCGGGCTACAACTGGGATGGCTACAACTGGTCGGGCTACAACCGTGACGGTCGCGATCGTGACGGGCGCAACGAGTGGGGCCAGTTCCGCGACGACGACCCCCGTGACCAGGCTTGGTACGACAGGTACCACCCGTATCGGCAGTACTACGATTGGAAATTCCAGAACACCAACCCGGTGTACAGCCGCAATCTCTGGGACCAGTCCCATGGAATCAACCCCGCTGAGTACCGCGATTGGAATCTCAATCGCGGCTGGGACAACCCCTTGGAGCGTGACTGGTCGCCCGTTGCCCGCATCACCGATCGCCCGGCCCTGGCCGAGCCCGTCGTGAACCTCGATGCGTCCCTGGCGCAATTCCTGACCGAGGACAAGTCCGCCCGCCCGTCGCAAGATCTCATCAAGGACCTCTCGACCAAGTCGGTCCGAAACTTCAGTAAGGAGCTCGCAGCCCCGGCGCCGGCTCCCGAGAAGTCACCGACATCGACATCACCCGTCGACGTAAAGCCTTCCGCTCCACCGGTACTGACGGTGCCCGCACCTACCGCACCACCCAAGCTGGTGCCCGAGGACTTCACTCCCCCGTCGCTGCCTACGGTCCCGCCCCTGACTCCTGCACCCTCCTCGGAGCCGCGTGCGACCTCCGGTACGACGAGCCCGGCACCCTCGACCGAACCGTCACACGAACCGACGCCGACATCGGGGCCCCCGGGCGGCGCCACGACCAGTGCACCGGCCCCCTCCACCACATCTGTGGCTCCGGCGCCCACCACCCCGAAGGACGAGACCTCCGCACCGGCGAGCACGCCGGCCACTCCGACCCACGAGACACCGGCGACTTCTACGCCACGCCAAACCGTCTCGACACCGCAACCATCGGCGACGGCCGAACCGTCCGCCGCGCCCGAGCCCACCAAGCAACGCAGCACGCCGACGTACGAAGCTCCATCGTCCGAGGCACCTGCCCCGCGGACGACAGAGCCCGCCCCGCAGCCAACCGCCGAGGCGCCGGCGAAGCAGACACCCGTCGAGCGCGAAACGCAGCCGTCGCGCGCATCGGCCCCAGAAACCGTGGCACCCACCCGCGAAGCGCCCACACGGGAGGCACCGACCTACAGCACTCCAACGCAAGCACCCAGTGCGGGTGGCGGATACGGCGGTGGCAGTAGTAGTGGCAGCGGTAGTGGTGGTGGCCACCACTAGCGAGAGCCCCATCGCCACCCAAGTAAGGGTACCCTTAGTTCATGCCTACGACATGGATGGACACCGTGGTACGCCAGGTGCGCCGGGTTGGCGACTTTCCGTTTCCGCACCAGGCGGCATTCATTCTCGACAATCCGATTCATCGCAAGTTCGTCAATCCGGCAGCCGTGGCCGAGCGGCTGGCACTACGGGGCGACGAACGGGTGCTGGAGATCGGCCCTGGTCCGGGGATCTTCAGTGTGCAGATAGCCCCGCGACTCCCCGCCGGCCACCTCGACCTGTTCGACGTACAGCCCGAGATGCTCGACAAGGTCAAACACAAACTCGACCGGGCCGGGTACCGGAACGCGGAATTTCACTCGGGCGACGCCAGCAATGGACTTCCTTTCCCGGACAAGTCTTTTGACGTTGCGTTCCTCGCCAGCGTGATCGGCGAAGTCCCCGACAAGACGGCGTGCATCCGCTCACTGCACAAGGCACTCAAACCCGGCGGGCGGCTGATCTTCCAGGAAATCTTCCTCGACCCCGATCGCCTCGGCATCTCCGAGCTGCGGACCCTGGCCGAACCGGAGGGCTTCGACTTCGCCTCGGCTACCGGAAGCCGGTGGCGCGACATCGTGGAGTTCACCCGTACCGAGCGCTAGCAGCCGCCTCCGCACGCTTCTCTGGCAGCAACCACCATCCGCGCAACCATGCCACCTTCCCTGGCAGGTAGCGCACGGTCATGCCACGCATCGCACACTTCCCGTGCAACCGCCTCACGGTCAACTCATCTGACGAGTTTGCGCCCCCGACGATGGCGGACGATTGTGAGGAATACCATATCTGGATATATCGTTAGTTTAGGTAATCTACTTTTTAGACTTCCTAAGAACACTCTGTTGATGTGAGGCTGCCCATGACCGTGAACAACGACACCGACCCGCAGCTGGAGCAGCTGACCCGTCGTATCGAGAATCTGCGCGAGAGCGATCCCCAGTTCCGCGACACCCTGCCCGACCCCGCGGTCGCCCAGCAGGTGTTGCGCCCAGGCCTACACCTCTCCGAGGCCATCGCAACCTTGATGACCGGATATGCCGCGCGCCCCGCACTGGGCGAGCGGGCACGTGAATTGGTCACCGACCATGACGGCCGGACCATCCAGCGTCTGCTCCCCCGTTTCGAAACCACCACATACGGTGAATTATGGTCCCGGACAACATCTGTCGCCGCGTCGTGGCACCATGACCCAGCCCACCCGGTCAAGGGTGCCGATCTGGTGGCGACCCTGGGATTCACCAGCATCGACTACACCGTGCTGGATCTGGCGATCATGATTCTCGGCGGAGTGGCAGTGCCACTGCAGACCAGCGCGCCGGCTTCACAGTGGACCACCATCCTTGCCGAGGCCGAACCCAACACCCTCGCCGTCAGCGTCGAATTGATCGGCGTGGCACTGGAATCCGTACTCGCGACCCCCTCGATCAAACAGGTCGTGGTGTTCGACTACACCCCTGAAATCGATGCGCAACGCGAGGCCTACGAGGCCGCCGGGGCACGGCTTGCGGGAACCGGTATCGCCATCGAAACACTCGAAGCGGTGATCGCCCGCGGCTCCGATCTTCCCGCGGCCCCGCTCTACGCGCCATCCCCCGGCGACGATCCGCTGGCACTGCTCATTTACACCTCCGGAAGCACCGGGGCCCCGAAGGGCGCCATGCACAGTGAAAACATCGTGCGCCGCTGGTGGATTCGCGAAGACGTCATGGCTGGCACCGAAAACCTGCCCATGATCGGCCTGAACTTCATGCCGATGAGTCACATCATGGGCCGCGGAACACTTACCTCCACCCTGTCCACCGGTGGCCTCGGCTATTTCGCCGCATCCAGCGACATGTCAACACTTTTCGAAGACATGGAGCTGATTCGTCCCACCGCTCTTGCCCTGGTCCCCCGGGTCTGCGACATGGTCTTCCAGCGGTTCCAGACAGAGGTGGACCGTCGCCTGGCCGGTGATCGCACCGCCGATGCGGATGCGGTGGCCGCCGAGGTCAAGGCCGAGATCCGCAACGGCCTCTTTGGTGGCCGCGTGCTGGCGGTCATGGTGGGCTCTGCGCCACTGTCCGATGAGCTGGGCGAGTTCATCGAGTCCTGCTTCGAACTTCATCTGACCGACGGTTATGGATCCACCGAAGCCGGCATGGTGTTCCGCGATGGAATTGTGCAACGGCCCCCGGTCATCGAGTACAAGCTCGTCGATGTGCCCGAGCTGGGCTACTTCTCCACCGACCAGCCGCATCCACGGGGCGAGCTGCTGCTGAAGACGGACGGCATGTTCCTCGGGTACTACAAGCGCCCCGAGGTCACCGCGGGCGTCTTCGACGAGAACGGTTTCTACATGACCGGCGATATCGTCACCGAGCTCGCACATGACAACATCCGGATTGTCGATCGCCGCAACAACGTTCTCAAGCTGTCCCAGGGCGAGTTCGTCGCGGTCGCGACCCTGGAAGCCGAGTACGCCAACAGTCCAGTGGTGCATCAGATCTACGTGTACGGCAGCAGCGAGCGGTCCTACCTGCTGGCGGTCGTCGTACCGACACCTCAGGCCGTCGCCGCCGCCAAGGGTGACGAGACGGCACTCAGGGCGACCATCGCCGAATCCCTGCAGGACATCGCCAGAGAGCTGCAGTTGCAGTCCTACGAGATCCCGCGCGACTTCATCATCGAGCCGCAGCCGTTCACCCAGGGCAACGGACTGCTGACCGGTATCGCCAAGCTGGCTCGCCCGAACCTCAAGGCACACTACGGCGATCGTCTGGAACAGATGTACGCCGACATCGCCGAACAGCAGGCCGCCGAGTTGCGCGAGCTGCACAGCGTCGATCCCGACAAGCCTGCGCTGGAAACAGTACTCAAGGCCGCGCAGGCCTTGCTCGGCGCCTCGTCGGCCGAGCTGGCCGCGGACGCGCATTTCACCGATCTGGGTGGCGATTCGCTCTCGGCGCTGTCCTTCTCAGATCTACTGCGGGACATCTTCGGTGTCGAGGTTCCCGTCGGCGTCATCGTCAGTGCCGCCAACGACCTCGGCAGTGTCGCGCAATTCATTGACGAACAACGTCATTCAGGCGGTACACGTCCCACCGCCGACACGGTGCACGGTGCCGGGCACACTGAGATCCGCGCCGCCGACCTGACCCTGGACAAGTTCATCGACGAGGCCACCCTGCGTGCCGCCCCCGCGCTCCCCAGGGCGACCGGAACCCCACAGACCGTGCTGCTCACCGGCTCGAACGGTTACCTGGGCCACTATCTGGCCCTGGAATGGCTTGAGCGCCTGGACAAAACAGACGGCAAGCTGATCGTCATCGTTCGCGGAAAGGATTCCGACGCCGCGTACCGCCGCCTGGAAGAAGCGTTCGACACCGGCGACGCCGGACTGCTGACGCATTTCCGCGCACTGGCCGACAAGCACCTGGAGGTGCTCGCCGGCGATATCGGTGACTCGAACCTGGGACTGGATGCCGACACCTGGCAACGCCTGGCCGACACGGTCGACGTCATCGTGCATCCGGCAGCTCTGGTGAACCACGTGCTGCCCTACCGGCAGCTATTCGGCCCCAATGTCGTTGGCACCGCGGAAATCATCAAACTGGCACTGACCACCAAGATCAAACCCGTCACCTACCTGTCGACGGTGGCGGTCGCGGCGTACGTCGATCCGAGCACCTTCGATGAAGAGTCCGACATCCGGCTCATCAGCGCGGTGCGCCCCGTGGACGAGCTCTATGCGAACGGATATGGCAACAGCAAGTGGGCCGGCGAGGTCCTGCTGCGAGAGGCACACGACCTGTGTGGCCTGCCGGTCGCGGTATTCCGCTCCGACATGATCCTGGCCCACAGCCACTACACCGGCCAGCTCAACGTCCCCGACCAATTCACCCGACTGATCCTGAGCCTGATCGCCACCGGCATCGCACCCGGCTCGTTCTACCAAGCACAGGCAACGGGCGATCGCCCACGCGCGCACTATGACGGGCTACCGGGTGACTTCACTGCCGAGGCGATCACCACGCTGGGCACTCAGGTGCCGGAAGGCCCGGAGGCGTATGTGACCTACGACTGCGTCAATCCGCATTCCGACGGCATCTCGCTGGACAACTTCGTCGACTGGCTCATCGACGCCGGATACCCCATCCAGCGCATCGACAACTACAGCGACTGGTTCGACCGCTTCGACACCGCCATCCGCGGCCTGCCCGAAAAACAGAAACAGCACTCCCTGCTGCCACTACTGCACGCGTTCGAGCAGCCCTCCGGTGCCGAAGACCACGGCGTGGTTCCGGCCAAGCGTTTCCAGCACGCGGTGCAAGCCGCCGGAATCGGTCCGGTCGGGCAAGACGGCACCACGGATATTCCGCATCTGTCGCAGCAGTTGATCGTCAAGTACGCCACGGACCTGGAACAGCTCGGGCTCCTGTAGGTCCAGGTGAGCCCGCGCACTTACAGAATCCAGGGTTTCGTAAGCTGCCCGATATGACGATCGAAGCCACCGCTGCCAATACCAAGGAAGCACGTCGTCAGCGGTTGGTTGACCGTGTCAGGCGGCTCTTCACCGAGGATCCACAGTTCCGGGCCGCCAAACCCGATACTGCGGTAGACGCCGCGGTCGCCGCGCCCGGTCTGCGGCTCGCTCAGGTAGTCGCCACCATCATGGATGGATACGCCGATCGGCCGGCCCTCGGGCACCGGGTGCAGGAACTCATCACCGATGAGACAGGTCGGTCGGCACTTCGTCCCCTACCTGAGTTCGAGACCATCACCTACGGGGAACTGTGGGGCATGGCCCGCGCACTGGCTTCGGCGTGGCATCACGACCCGAGTACTCCGGTGTGCGCGGGCGACTTCGTCGCGATGCTCGGCTTCACGAGCGTCGACTACACCGCGGTCGATCTCGCGTGCATCCATCTTGGCGCGGTGGCGGTACCGCTGCAGACCAGCGCGGCCGCATCGAACTGGACCGCAATCCTCGCCGAATCAGAGCCTTCGGTACTGGCGGTGAGCGCCGAGTTATTGGATGCGGCAATAGAATCAGCGCTCGTCACGCCGTCGCTGCGGCATATCACGGTCTTCGATTACCACCCCGGTGTCGATGCGCAGCGCGACAGTGTCGAGTCGGCGCAACACCGGATAGCCGAGGCCGGCCTACAGATCTCGGTCGAGGTGATGTCCGCGGTGATCGGGCACGGTCGTGCCCTTCCCGAGGCGCCGTTGTTCACCGCCGAGGACGGCACCGACCCGTTGGCGCTGGTGATCTATACCTCTGGAAGCACGGGCACCCCCAAGGGCGCGACATACACCGAGAAGATGGTCGCCAAACCATGGCTAAGGGCCGACACCCTGAGCTCCAAGGCCGAGATTCCGTTGATCAACCTCAACTTCATGCCGATGAGCCATGTGATGGGACGCGGCAGCCTGGTCACGGCCCTGGCCTGTGGTGGTCTGGCGTACTTCGCGGCATCCAGCGATATGTCCACCCTGTTCGAAGACATCACCCTCACCCGGCCCACGGTGGTGACGCTCGTTCCCCGCGTGTGCGACATGCTCTTTCAGCGATACCGCAACGAAGTCGAACGCCGTGCGGGGCTGGACTCCGCGGCCGACCTGGCCGCCCTCGATGCCGAAGTCAAGAGCGATATCCGTGAAAACCTTTTCGGCGGACGCGTTTTGACAATCGTCTGCGGATCGGCACCATTATCCGAAGAACTGGCGGCATTCATCGAATCCTGCCTGGACGCCCGCATCACCGACGGCTACGGCTCCACCGAGGCCGGGGTCATCGTCCGGAACGGACGCATCCAGCGTCCCCCCGTCATCGACTACAAGCTGGTCGATGTGCCCGAGCTGGGCTACTTCTCCACCGACAAGCCGTACCCGCGAGGTGAGCTGCTGGTGAAGGCCGAGTCCGTGTTCGGTGGCTATTTCAAGCGCCCCGACGTCACCGCCGATGTGTTCGACCCGGACGGTTACTACAAGACCGGGGATATTGTCGCCGAGCTGGAACCCGACAAGATCCAGATCGTCGACCGGCGCAACAACGTGATCAAGCTTTCCCAAGGCGAGTTCGTCGCGATCGCCAACCTCGAAGCCGAGTACGCCAACAGTCCACTGGTGCAACAGATTTGTGTCTACGGAAGCAGCGAGCGATCCTACCTGCTGGCCGTGGTGGTACCTACCGCCGAGGCTTTCGAGCAAAGTCATGGAGATGACGAACTACTCAAACGCCTGATTGCCGAGTCGCTACAGCAGGTCGCCCGCGAAGCCGAGCTGCAACCGTACGAGGTACCGCGCGACTTCCTGGTGGAGACCGAACCGTTCACCGCCGCCAACGGCCTATTGACCGGTATCGCCAAGCTGGCCCGGCCGAAGTTGCACGAGAAGTACGGCGCCCGTTTGGAACAGCTGTATTCCGATATCGCGAGTGCCCAGGCGCTCGAACTACAAGCCCTTCACGCCGCCGGACACGAGGGCAAGCCGGTCCTTGAGACCGTGCAACGTGCGGTCACAGCATTGCTGGGCCTATCCGTAGCCGAGGTGGACCCGGACTCGCACTTCATCGACCTCGGCGGCGATTCCCTTTCGGCCCTGTCCTTCTCAGATCTACTGCGGGACATCTTCGGTGTCGAGATTCCCGTCGGCGTCATCGTCAGTGCCGCCAACGATGTGGCGGCCATCGCGAACATCGTCGAAAGGCACCGCGACTCGGGATCACTCCGGCCCACCGCCGAGTCCGTGCACGGCGCCGGGCACACTGAGATCCGTGCCGCTGACCTGACCCTGGACAAGTTCATCGACGAGGCTACCCTGCGTGCCGCCCCCGCACTCCCGAGGTCGACGGGGGCCCCGCAGACCGTGTTACTGACCGGAGCCAATGGCTATCTAGGACGGTTCCTGGCCCTGGAATGGCTTGAGCGCCTGGATAAAACCGGCGGCAAGCTCATCGCTGTCATCCGCGGCAAGGACTCCGACGCCGCCTACCGGCGCCTGGAAGAAGCATTCGATAGTGGCGACGCCGGACTGCTGACGCATTTCCGCGCACTGGCCGACAAGCACCTGGAGGTGCTCGCCGGCGATATCGGTGACCCGAACCTGGGACTGGATGCCGACACCTGGCAACGCCTGGCCGACACGGTCGACGTCATCGTGCACCCGGCGGCCCTGGTGAACCACGTGCTCCCCTACAACCAGCTGTTCGGCCCCAATGTCGTTGGCACCGCGGAAATCATCAAACTGGCACTGACCACCAAGATCAAACCCGTCACCTACCTGTCCACCGTCGCCGTGGCGATCTCGGTGGACCCCAAGGTGTTCGACGAGGACTCCGACATCCGCACCATCAGTGCGATCAGGCCCCTCGACGACGGATACGCCAACGGATACGGCAATGCCAAGTGGGCCGGCGAGGTACTACTGCGGGAAGCACACGACCTGTGCGGCCTGCCGGTCGCGGTATTCCGCTCCGACATGATCCTGGCCCACAGCCACTACACCGGCCAGCTCAACGTCCCCGACCAATTCACCCGCCTCATCCTGAGCCTGATCGCCACCGGCATCGCACCCGGCTCCTTCTATCAGCCACAGGCGACGGGCGATCGCCCACTTGCCCACTATGACGGGCTACCCGCCGATTTCACGGCATCGGCGATTACCTTCCTCGGCATCGCGGTCGCCGCGTCGGAAAGCTTCCACACGTACGACTCGGTGAACCCACACTCCGACGGCATCTCGCTGGACAACTTCGTCGACTGGCTCATCGACGCCGGATACCCCATCCAGCGCATCGACAACTACGGCGACTGGTTCGACCGCTTCGACACCGCCATCCGCGGCCTGCCCGAAAAACAGAAACAGCACTCCCTGCTGCCACTACTGCACGCGTACCGGTATCCGCAGCACGCACACAACGGTGCATTCCTCCCCGCCATTAGGTTCCGCGAGGGTGTTCAGGCCGCCCAGAACACCGACATTCCCCACCTCACCCGGGATCTCATCGTCAAGTACGCCACGGATCTGCGGCAGCTCGGACTGCTGTAGACGCACGAATTTCTGTGCGCCGCTTTCAATTCCGGCTTGATACCGCCGAAAGCCCGGATCCAGAATGAACCGCGGTGTTAGGGTCCCGCCATGGGACAGTGGTCACGCAACGAGCTGCAGAGCATGTTCGACCATCACCTTCGGGTGGTCGATGAGATCGGCCCCAAGGGCGAGTGGGCCAAGTACGCGGATCTTTTCGCCGAGGACGCCAGTTACATCGAACCGACCTATGGCACCTTCGAGGGCCGGGAAGCCATCCGCGAGTCCATGGTCAAGACCATGTCGGAGTTCCCCGGGGCTGAGATGCCGCACTACTTCTCCAACTGGCATGTCGTCGACGAGGAACACGGCTGGGTCATCTGCGAGCTGGTCAACCGGATGCGAGACCCCGGCGACGGAAGTATCTGGGAAGCAACAAATATCAGCATCTTTCGCTATGCCGGCGACAACCAGTGGGCCAACGAGGAAGATGTCTACAACCCGATGCAGTTCATGACAGCGATCCAGGGTTACGTGCAGCGCAGCAGCGAGCTGGGTTCGTTGTCCCCCGCCGCCCAGACCTTCGGGAAGAACATGGGCTGGCTCGGCTAGCTCGTGGCCAGGAACCTGCCCGCCTTGACCGTGCTGCCGAAGCCGTCTACGAACGTGCCGTAGGAGTACACCCGCTGGCCACCGACAACCGTGGCCGCGATCGCCTTGTCGTTGCGGCACACCTGCCGGGACACTCCGAACTCCTCCATATACTGTTCGTGGTAATCCTCCAGCGAATCATCAAGGCCCGCAGGATCAATCACCGCGATATCGGCGGTGTCGCCGATACGCAGGCGCCCGGCGTCCAGTCCATACCATTCACCGAGTTCGCCGGTAAGCCGATGCACCGCGGCTTCCAGCGGCATGAACGGAGCACCCGCCTCTCGGGCCTCTTTGACACGCTTGAGTAACCGCAGCCCCGCGTTGTAAAAGGACATGTTGCGCAGGTGCGCCCCGGAGTCGTTGTTACCCAGCTGGAAATAGCGGTATTTGATGGCCTCGTTGAGCACATCGGTTCGGTCATTGGCGATCGTGGTGTGCCAGCGCACCTTTCCGGGGTACTCGGACACCAGGTCCAGGAAGGCGTCGACCGGCTGCACCCCGCGCGCGTCGGCCACCTGACCGAACGACTTGCCCACCACAGATTCATCGGGGCACCCGACGATCTCGGTGTCGTACATGTCGCGGTTCCAGGCCACCACTCCGTATTTCTGGGCCATCTCCTTGCGGAACCGGCGACGATATCCCTCATCCTTGATCAGGTCGACCCGCTGGAGCTGATCACGAATATCCAATGCCGCCGTGCCCGAGGCGAACTCCTCAAAGATCACCAAATCCATACCGTCGGAATACAGATGGAAAGGCACCGCCAGGAGCTGGAAGTTCACCTGGGAGCGCAGCAGCGGGTTGAGGCCACCGGTGGCCGCCTTGAGAAGCTTGATCACCGACCTGTTGCTCTTCAGATCGAAGGCCGCCAGAAGCGTGGTCTTGAGCGAACGACGCCACGGGCGCGCACCGCTGAGCAGGAAGTGCATGACGGTCTCGGGGCGCTTCTCCACGTCGAGATTCGACTGCACCACGGCGCCACGCCGGCGCACCACGTCATACAGTGCGCCATACTCGCGCCAGGTCGCGTAGGTAGACGGCAATTGCCGACCGGCAAACCGGGTGCCCTCCAGCTTGGAGAAGCGCAGCCGGTCGGTGGACAGGCCGACGAAACCCGCGTCGAGCGCATCGGTCACCATCGTGCGCATCCGCGCCAGTTCCTCGGATGTGGGACGCTCGTCGTAATCGGTTGCCCGCGCAAGTCCCATCACCGCGGCACGGATATCAGAGTGTCCGATCAGCGTTGCGACATTGGCGCCCAACGGAAGTGACTCGATGAACGTGCGGTAGCCGCGTGGCCCGTCCCAATCCTTGTGCTCCTTGAGCGCCGAGTGAACCGCGTCCCACGGCAGGGCCTCCACCCGGGCGAATAGATCTGCGACATCCTCGGGATCGGCGTACACCGCGGACATGGAGCAGTTGCCGTAGATGACAGAGGTGACACCGTGCCGCACCGACTCGCCCAGTCCCGGACTGACCAGCACCTCGGCGTCGTAGTGGGTGTGCACGTCGACCATACCGGGAATGACCCACTTGCCGTTGGCATCGATGACCTCGCCGACCTCGGCACTCGAAAGATCTGGTGCCATGGCCACCACTTTGCCGCCGCGCACCCCGACGTCCAGCACTTGGCCAGGCGCACCCGTCCCGTCGAACACCAGGCCCCCGCGTACCAGCAGGTCAAATGTCGCCATAGTCGATCCACCTCATCCGATCAGCAGGTCCTCAGCTTATCCCTGCTGATTCATGCCCACCCGTGAAGGCCCGGCTGCGCCTTCGCGGGTGCGCCACAACGCGCGAGGCCCTTGCTCACGCATCGAAGAAGATGTGCACCCGATCGGATTCCGGGAGCGTCTGGCACGCCAGCGTGAACCCCTCGGCCACCTCGCTGTCGATGAGAGACTCGTTCATCAGCATCCTCGTCTTGCCCGATCGCACCGAGCACATGCAGGTGGCGCAGGCGGATTCGCGACACACGTACGGCGCGTCGATGCCCGCATCCAGCAACACGTCGAGCAGCTTCTTACCCGGCGGCCAGTCCAGAACGTGTGTACTGCCGTAGATTTCGACCTCCAGGACGGTGCTCCCGGCGACATCGCTACTGGCGACTCGGATCGCTTCGGCCGTCACTGGCCCACCGCGCGACGACCCGGCAGTCGATCATTCAGCTCACCCTCAGAACCGAAAAGGATTCCCTGCCACTTCTCGAGCAGCTCCTCGGTATCCACATCGTCCGGATGGAATCCAGGCCGCATGTATTCGGCAATATCCCGCATCAAGCCCTTGACCAGCGGGCCGCGGTACACATCGATGGTCTGCCGCAGCACCGCCAACGGCTTCCATCCACTCGGATCGGTGAGGATCGATGCCAGAACGGCCAGCGTCATCAAGGGCAGCGTGCCCGCCCAGATCAGTGACATCACACCGATGCGTACCGACTCCGGGCCACCCACCGAGCGATACACATCGAAGGCGACCGACTTATGCTCCATCTCCTCCATGGCGTGCCAGTTCAGCAGGTGGTGAATCTCTTCGGACATCGGAATCTCTTGTAGCTCAGCACTGGAAAGCACCCGCTGAGCCAATACCGCCGTGTAGTGCTCGGCGGCCGCCGTCATGGCCAGGTGCGCAATTTTGGGTGCGCGTTTCTCCAGCGCGATGAGGAACTTCTCGCGCCGGCTGCCCTCCTCGAAATTCATGATCCGAACCAAGGGGTAGCCCATATCGATGATCTTCTCGTTGAGCTTGCGATGTTCACGGCCGTGCATGGCCTCCTGCCCGATGAAGCCCGCGACCCGCTTCTTCAACACCGGGTCGGTGATCTGATCGGCGTAGTTGCGCACGGACCTGATGAAGGATTCCTCGCCGGGAGGAAACGCACCGGAAAGCAGCGAAACCAAGTGACTGAAGACGATGTCGCCCTCGACATAGTGCTTCTTCATGGGAACCGGCTCACCGAACCGGAAGTTCATCCGGCGCACCTTGGGCAACTCGCGCGCCGCGACACCTCGCCGGCCCTGCTCGACAACAGCCATGACGGAACTCCTTCCTGAGACGTCTCCATTGACGTCTGACCTGGCGATTCACGATAGTACTCTGAGTACTACTGGTAGTATCCATATCGCACCGCGTGAGCACAATAGGCAGCAGACGCGTGTCGTCCGAACCGGCGAACCACGGGCCTGGCACACGTACCATCACTGGTGATGAGAGGCGTGGAGAGTGTGAGTACAGCCATCGCGTCGAAAGTCGGCCCCGGCGCCGCGCGGCGTGGCGACCGCCGCAAGGTTGCCCGAGAAGAGTTGTTAGACGCCGCTTTTCGCGCCATCGACGCGACCGGCTCCACCGTCAGCATGGACGATATCGCCCGCGAGGCCGGAGTCGCCAAACCCAAGCTGTATCGGTACTTCGAAGACAAGGCCGATCTGCACAGCGCCGTACTGGAACGCGTGCAGGACATGGTGTGGAACGCGGCCATGGACCGGATCAATCTGATGACCGACTCGGCTCGCGAGTTGGTTGAGCATGGTGCCAACGAGTACGCCCGAATGATCTCCGATCACCCGAACGTGTTGCGCTTCATCGTGCATGGTCACTTCGTCAATTCCAGTGACGGCACCGAGCGTCTGGTGGAGACCGCGCAGCAGATGACGCACGACATCGCGGAGATACTGTCGAACGCGATCGACGACGAGACGGTGGACATCGACGATGCCGACCTTGCAGTCACCTCTGCCGCGGGCGCCATCGGCACCGCCACCGAATGGTTCCTGGGCCCCAATCAGCAACGTGCCGAACCAATGCCTATCGAGAGGTTCGTGGAGTACCTGACCACCGTGCTGTCCGGACTGGCCGCCTCCATCGCCGAGTTCAACGGCCTGACGCTTGATCCGGACCAGCCGCTACATCTGGCATTCACCAGCACACGCGGGGGCACCGCATGACCGACGGGGTACCCCTGGCACGCATCACCCGCGGCCGGGCGCTGGGCAAGCTGGCGGCCGGGCAGGCGGTGCGTACCGCAAGCAATCGCATCTCCATGATCGGGCGATCCGAAAAGGCGCGCGCGCTGCTCGCGGAACGATCCACCCTGCAGGCTGCCGATCAGCTCGTAACCGTGCTCGGCAGCCTCAAAGGTTCGGCGATGAAGCTCGGCCAGCTGCTTTCGATGCTGGAAGTCGACATGGTGCCGGAGGCCCATCGCGAACGCTTCCGGCAGAAATTGGCCCGGCTGCGCGATCAGGCTCCACGTGAGCCCTTCACGGTGATGCTGCCGATCATCGAGTCCAATCTGGGCAAGCTGAACAAGAACTTCCGCGATTTCGACGAGACTCCGGTCGCCGCGGCGTCCATCGGCCAGGTATACAGGGCAGTGCTGCACGACGACCGCGAGGTCGCGGTGAAAGTCAAGTACCCTGGCGTGGACGACGCGGTACGCGCAGACATGCAGAATCTTGCACTCTTTACCAAGTTCTGGCGCAAAGCGGTACCGACGCTGTCGAATTCGGCCTTCATGGAAGAGATCTCCATGAATTTGGAAAGCGAACTCGATTACCTGCGAGAGGCACGCACGCAACACGAGATCGCCGAACGCTATCGCGGACACCCCTTCATCGTGATCCCCGACTGTGTCTCCGAATTGTGCACATCACAGGTTCTCGTGACGGAGTTCCTGGACGGCCAGTCGTTCCCTGTCCTGCAGACGCTCCCCGACGACGAGCGCAACCGGATCGGTGAGCTGATTTTCCGGTTCTATATCGGATCGCTGTTCCAGGACAACGACTTCTGTGGCGACCCGCACCCGGGGAACATCCTGCGGGCGGCCAACGGCACCCTGGGATTTGTGGACTTCGGCTTGTACAACCGGATGAACCCCGAACACGTTGACTTCGAACGACACATCATGCGCGCCGCCACCGAGGGCCGCGCCGAGGACATGTATCAGGCGATGGTGGCGCGCGGGATCATCGACCCGCATGCAGACGTCAGCCCTCAGGACTGTCTGGAGTACTGCCACGCGGCTTCGGGGTGGAACCTCGTCGACGAGGAGATGACCATTACCCCGGAAATTGCCTCCAGTGCAATGATTCTCGCCGTCGACCCGCGTTCCGGCGAGTTCTCCGGAATGCGCCGCCAAAACCTGCCTCCCGAGCACATCTTCTCGCGCCGTGCGGATTTCTACACCTTCGGCGTACTCGGACAGCTCAATGTCACCGGCAACTGGCATCGCATCGCCCGCGAATGGATCTACGGCGAGCCACCCGCCACGGAGATCGGAACCGCCATCGCCAAGTGGCGCGCCGAGCGTTAGCGCAACAATCCGTCGATCGCGCGGCCGAACATCCACTGCCCGCCCATCTTCGCCAATCGGTCGAAGACCCGGGGCAGACCTCGAATGTTCACACCCTCGGTCCAGATCACGCGTGCACCACTGCCCTGGGCACGTACCTCGATCTCGGCCCACCCCAGGATAAGGCTCCCCGTCTTCTCCAATCGGCAACGGCCGGGACTCCCCGAGCGCGGCGGCTCCCATCGGGTAACTGTCATCGGGTCGTCAAAACCTATGGCCCCTAGCCCTGTTCGCCCCACAAATGTGGTGCCGACCCGCGCCGGCGGATCGCTCGTCACCGACACCGTTGTCAGCGGGATGTGCTCGCTATGCCGCGGCCAGTCGGTGATACGCGCGAACGCTTCGGCGACGGGCAGCGCGGTGGTGCGCTCTATTCGGAGAAGGGCCATAAGCCAAACAACTTCGAGGTGGCCTTCTGTCTGCGCAACGCAATGATGGTGTCCGCCAAAGTTTCTCCCGGATCGCGGTAGGTTATCCCGAGTTCACGCTCGCTGGGCGAGTCGTCAGACGCGGGCATCTGTGTGTAGTACTGCATGCCTGCCTCGGTCATCGGGGTACCCAGCGGCACATACCGGCCGAGCTGATCCATCACCGTTCCCGCCACACGCAGCACGGAATCAGGCACCGGAACGGCCAGCACCGTGCTGCCTGCCGCCTCGGTCAACAGATTCACCAGCTCATCCACCTCCAGCCGATAGCCCCCCGCGGTATAGCGCCGGGGGCCGTGCCCGGTCTCCAACAGAGCGGCGTGCAACGCGGCCAGGTCCCGGACGTCGACCACCAACCATGCCGCACTGCGTCCCGGGACCGACCTCATCAACAGGGCCCAGCGCACGCCCTCGGCCGCCTCGCCGAACTGATCCCCGGCGGGAGGGCCGAGCACCATGCCCGGGTAGGTGATGGTCACCGGTGCGCCAGCGGCCTGCAGCTCGCGCACATAGAGCTCGACCCGCGCCTTGGACTGCCCGTATCCGTCGCTGCCTCCCGCCGCGGGCAGGTCGGCCGCGAACGTCCGCAGACCGGGCCGGAACAGCGCGGTGATGCTCGAAACGTGCACTATCGGGTCCAGACCACGATCAACAGCCGTGCCAAGAACGTTCTGGGTGCCCTCCAGATTGATGGCCATCATCCGATCGGCCTCGGTGGGATCGGTGCTGACCATGGCGGCGCTGTGCAGCACCGCATCGCACCCGTCGAGCGCGGTCTCGACCGACTCCCGGTCGGTGATATCGCCGACGGTGTAGTCGGATACGTCGACCCCCAGCATCGCCACCGTGGTGTGCAACCGGGCTTCCTTACGCACCAGAAAACGGACCTGATGCCCGGCATCTGCAATAGCCTTCGCCGTCCATCCGCCCACGAATCCGGTACCGCCCGTGACCAATACGCGCATCCTCACGTCCCCTCATGGCTTGGCGGACCGCTCCAATCAGGACATGGTAGGTCGTCGGCGACTTCCTACCGGGCGAATACGGAAGAGCCATGTGGCACCGTCCCCGGTACGGCGTGTGCCAAGATCGCTGGGTGCGTCTACGCCCCGCTCTCCAGCTCCTCGCCGTCCTCGCCGCCATCGCCATGGCCTGGGCACCGGCCGCGACTGCGCAACCCGAGCGCGTGGCGCCCATCGGGCACATCGGCGAGACGCTGCATTTCGATTACGGCACCATCGGCGCCGACGTCACCGTGCACAACATCGAACCCACCGGTATTCCTGCCGGAATGGCTCCCCCGCGCGGCATTATCTGGAAGGCGTACGTCACCATCCGGCCGACCAAGGTGCCCAACGCGTACGCGTTGCTGATGGCACTCAAGCTGGGCGGCATCTCACCGGAGACCGGCGATGCCTACGAGCCGCAGCGCACCGATGAGCCTGACGATCTGAACTACGCGCTGCGCAACGCCCCGCAGGGTTCGACCGTGAGCGGAGCGGTGTACTGGGATGTCTACCGCGGGCCGGTGCGCCACATCGTGCTGCGGTCGGCTCAAACCCAGGTTCACCTGGCCCAGTGGGACCTCTGAGACATCGCGCGCGAGCTGCTCAGCGGGGCTGGAACAGGTAATTCCGGAAGGTCTCAGTGACCTTGTCCACGGGCCGCCAGGAGTCGGCGCTCCACACCGACATCCGGTAATCCCGCGCCGTGAACCACGCGACAATGTCCTCGGCGGTGCGCCCGAACCGCTCCATGTGGCGATCTTCGACCTCCAGCATCATTGCCGGTCGGGTGCGCTCAAGGGTCTTCTCGCCGCTGACCAGAACGTCGAGTTCGGCGCCCTCGACATCGATCTTCACGAAATCGATCCGCTTGATGCTCAGCCGGTCACAGAACCCGTCGAACGTCTCGGTGTCGACAACCACCCGGATGTGCTCATCGAACTCGGCGTTTGAGCCCAGCCCGTCGGCCCCGGCATCGACAAAGGACCGGCCAGTAATGGGCTTGCCGTTGCGCAGCGGAACGCTCATGACCTGTTCACCAGGATTGGTACCCAGCGCCACGGCGTGCCGGCGCACGTTCTGCGCACTGCGCAGACCCAGGGCCGCCGACGAGGTGGCGTGGGCAAACCGCAGCGGCTCCAGGCTGTACACCAGACCGTCGGCACCCACCAGACGCGCCAGCTCCGCCGTATAGAAACCGGCAGCCGCACCCACGTCCAGGCACACATCCCCGGGCTTGACCACCTGCGCGATACCCACCAGCTCGGTTTCCACCCAGGGTGTGGTGCGGGCGAGTGTGCGCAGGCCCTGCCCCACCACGGCGTCACGAATCTCGCCGAAGGCCGTCACGCGCCGCGTCATATGGTGCTCCTCAGGGTTGGTCATCAACATGGGTCGCAGTCTCGGAACCGCGCCAAGTATAGGTAGCGTGCCGGTCATGCCGATTCAGGTCAGCACCGCGACGGCTGCCGACAGCGCAGAAGTCGCGGCCGTCGCCGCCCGCACCTTCCCACTCGCATGTCCACCCTCCTCAACGCCGGAGGACATCGCGGCATTCATCGCCGCCAACCTCAGCACGAGCAACTTCGACGAGTACATCCGAGAGCACCGGGTACTGGCAGCACGTGAGAACGGCGTCATCGTCGGGTACGCGATGCTCGTGGAAGGCGTCGCCGAGGATCCCGACGTGCAGCGGGCCGTCACCCTGCGGCCCGCGATGCAGCTCTCCAAGATGTATGTGCTGCCCGAATTCCATCAGGCAGGGGTGGCGGGCGCGCTGATGGACGCGGCCCTTGCCGAAGCCGCCGCGCGCGGCGCGACGGGAGTCTGGCTGGGCGTCAACCAGGAAAATGAACGCGCACAGCGCTTTTACGCCAAGCACGGCTTCAACCGCAGCGGTACCAAAACATTCCAGGTGGGCGAGCGTCTGGAGAACGACTACGTGATGCAGCGGGTCATAGAGAACTCGGTAGCGGCGCCGCGCTGAGCGCCAGTAGCCGTGAGGTGGCGCGCAAGTATTTCTTGCGGAAACCGCCGGCCACCATCTCGTCATCGAAGATCGTGTCCAGCTTCGCCCCCGAGGCCTCGACCGGGATGCCCGCGTCGTACAGGCGATCCGTCAGGGCAACGATCCGCAGCGCCACCGCCTGATCGTGCACCTGCTCCACGCCCGCGATGAACACCGCTGTCACCCCTTCGATCAGCGTCAGATACCGCGACGGATGCATGCTCGCCAAGTGCCGGCATAGATCGTCGAACTGGTCGAAGGTAGCGCCATCAATAGATGCCGCCAGCCCACGAAGCTCGTCATCGGTGTGCGGCTCGGGAGCCGGTGGTAGGTCGCGGTGCCGGTAATCGGGCCCCTCGACCCGCACGGTGTTGAAGATCGCCGACAGCGTGTTGATCTCGCGCAGGAAGTCCTGTGCCGCGAAGCGACCCTCACCGAGCTGCTCGGGCAGCGTGTTGGAGGTCGCGGCAATCGACACTCCGCGCGCCACCAGCTCCGAGAGCAGCCGCGACACCAGCGTGGTGTTGCCCGGGTCATCCAGCTCGAACTCGTCGATGCACACCACCGTGTAGTCCGACAGCAGCTCGATGCACTCCAGGAAGCCGAAGACTCCTGCTACCTGCGTCAATTCTCCGAAGCTCGCGAACGCCTTGGGGCCGGGAACGGTGTGATAGATCGACGCCAAAAGGTGCGTCTTACCGACACCGAACCCGCCGTCGAGATAGATCCCGACCCCGGGCAGTACCTCGCGCTTGCCGAACAGCTTCTTCTTACCCGCACGGCGGGTCGTCGCCTCCTGAGCGAAAGCGCGGCACGATTCCACCGCCGCGGCCTGCGTCGGCTCGTTGGGGTCGGGCCGGTACGAGTCGAAACTCACCGAAGTGAACGTCGGAGGCGGCACCAGCTGGGCAATCAGCCGCTCGTTGGAGACGGTGGGGTGCCGGTCAGCAAGGTGCTGGGGGTTCCCGGGCGAGCGAAGCGACGGGAAATGGCCCGGAGCGGCACCGGATTGCGGATCAGTCACACGGGCAGCGTAACGGCGTGTTGAGATCTCTTTGTGGCCGACAGTGACGGTGAAGAGGCGATTCGGGGCCCAGCTGGGATACAGCTCACACAGCTGACCACCGGTACACCCGAGGATCCCAGCGAGCTGGCCAACCTGTACGACTACCCCAACGGCAATGCACTTTGCGTGCGCGCCAACATGATTGGCAGCCTGGACGGCGCGGCGACGGTGACCGGATTGTCCGGTGGACTTGGCGGCGACGGCGATCGCGCGGTGTTCGCGGCCATGCGCGCCAACGCCGATGTGATTCTCGTCGGGGCGGGCACCGTGCGGGCCGAGCGCTATCACGGCGCGCATCTGCCGGTCGGGCTGCGCCAGCGCCGCCAGGCCCGTGGACAGGGTGAGGTTCCGGTGATTGCCGTGGTCACGGGGTCGGGAACGGTAGACCCAAGCACTCCCCTGTTCACCGAGTCGGAGGTCGCGCCCATCGTGGTGACCACAGCGGCCGGGGCAGCGAACGTCGCCTCCCGCGTGTCCGATGCACAGGTCCTCGTCGCCGAGCATGCCGGGAAGGTCGATCTGCGCGCCGCGTTGGCAGAGCTGCACCGTCGCGGTCTGTCCCGGGTGCTGTGTGAGGGCGGCCCGTCATTGCTCGGCACCCTGCTCGCGGCCGATCTCGTCGACGAGCTGTGCCTGACGGTGGCGCCCACCACGGTCGGCGGCGGTGGGGCCCGGATCGTGTCCAGCCCCACCGAAGTACTCACGTCATGGCGGCGGGTGTTGCTGCTCGCGGATGCGGACGGCTACCTCTTCACGCGGCACGTCCGGGCTTGAGGAACATTCACCCGATACTGTGGTCGGCATGCGTGCACGGCTGACGGGGGCGATGGCGGTTGCCGTGATACTGGCTGGGTGTGCTCCCGGCCCCTCGGCGGGACCGCATTTCGCCATGGACGAGGGCCACGGAAATGTCGGCCCCGCCACCACAGCACCGCCGGACGGCCCGCCGTCCATCGACAAACCGAAGGTCGACCTGTCCTGGCAGGACTGCACCCGTGAGGTGCTCGGCAGCGCCAACATCACCACGTCGCCGACATTCACGCTCGAATGCGCCGAGTACAAGGCCCCGCTGGATCCGATCAACGGCGCACCGGGCAGCGTGACCCTGGGCGCGGTGCGTGCCAAGACCTCGCAGACACCTGCCGACGCGGGCCCGCTGGTGTTCACCACCGGCTCGGATCTCCCCTCCTCGGTGCAGCTGGCGACATGGCTCAACGGGCCCGGCGCACAGGTGCTCAGGCAACGTCCCGTCGTCGCGGTCGATCGCCGCGGTATCGGACGATCCGATGCCATCACGTGCCGTGACACCTGGGATCTGCGGGATATGCGGGACTTGGCGCAAAACCGTGGCGGAGACGATCCGGTAGCGAGCCTGGGCAAGATCGTCGAGACCGCGACCACCAACTGCACCGACACCATCTCCCCCGGCGACTCCGCCTACAACGACGCGCACGCCGCAGAAGACCTGGAGGCGCTCCGCGCCCAATGGGATGTGCCCAACCTGGCGCTCCTCGGCATCGGCAGCGGTGCCCGAGTCGCACTGGCGTACGCGGGATCCCATCCCAACAAGGTCGCCCGGCTGATGCTCGACTCGCCGGTGGCCGCCGACATCACCGCCGAGGCCGCCGCCGAGCAGCGACTCAAGGGCCAGCAATCCGCATTCGACGCATTCGCGGCCCAGTGTGTGGCGAACAACTGCCCACTGGGACCCGATCCCGCGGGTGCCGTCGGCGACCTGCTGAACCGCGCTCAGAACGGCGGACTGCCGTGGTCGCGGGCGACGGTTGTCAGGGCGATCACCACCGCGCTGGCATATCCGGTCGGCGACGGCACCGCCGTCGTGCAGAACCTCGCGAATGCGCTGAACGCGGCGCGCGGTCCCGATAGCGGCGCGCTCACCCCGCTGGTGGACCGGGCCAACGCGCTGCGCGATTCCGACGGACAGTTCGTGAACTCGTGCAGTGACTCGCTGGCACGGCCCACCCCCGACCGGGTACGCGAGCTGGTGGTGGCCTGGGGCAAGCAGTACCCGCTGTTCGGGCGCACGTCCGCCCTAGAACTGGTGAACTGCCTGCAATGGCCCAGCGGATCCAAGCCGAACCCTCCACAGGACCTGAAAATCAACGTGCTCATCCTGGGCGGACAACACGACCCGATCTCCGGTAGCGAGGGCGTCTCGGCGACCGCCGCGGTGATCATCAACGCCAAGGCGGCCAGCAAGCGCGTCATGTGGCAGGGCATCGGCCACGGCGCGATTGTCTACACCGGATGCGCGCAGCCACCCGCCCTGGCATATCTCAACGACGGAAAGCTCCCCGAGACCGACACGTTCTGCCCGGCCTAGTCGTACTTGCCGGAACTGCACCGGGCGCTCAAGGTACGGTGCCTGCGTGGTGTCAGTCGATACGTTCATTTCGGGCTTCAAGAACTCGTTGAAACCTCCGACCGCACCGCCATCGGTCGCGACGATCCTGCGGTCGGTGCTGTGGCCCGTCGCGATCATGTCGATCATTCACCGCGCCTACGTGCTGGGCACCAACGGCTACATCACCGACGACTTCGGGCCGGTGTACCGGGCCGTCATCGCCTTCAAACGGCACCAGCCGGTGTACAACGAGAACTTCAGCTACGTCGATCCGCATTACATCTATCCGCCCGGCGGCACGCTGCTGCTCTCCCCGTTCGGGTATCTGCCCGTTGACGCGTCGCGGTACTGGTTCATCAGCATCAACGCCGTCGCCATCGTGATCGCGGCCTACTTCCTGCTGCGGCTGTTCAACTTCACACTGACCTCGGTCGCCGCGCCCGCGCTGCTGCTGGCCATGTTCTGCACCGAGAGTGTCACCAACACACTGGTTTTCACCAACATCAACGGTGTGATGCTGCTGCTCGAGGTGCTGTTCTTCCGCTGGCTGCTCAATGGGAACGCGAAGTCCGATTGGCTGGCCGGTGTCGCGATCGGGCTGACACTGGTGATCAAACCGCTGCTGTTACCGCTGTTGTTGTTGCCGCTACTCAACCGGCAGTGGCGGGTGTTCGTCGCCGCTTTCGGCATCCCCGCGTTCTTCAACGCGGTCGCGATGTTCGGCCCGCACAAGGTCAGGATCGTCGACGGCTGGGACTACTTGCGGCGCACCGTGAAATACCTGGGCGAAACCCGCGATTACTTCAACAGCTCCATCGCCGGAAACGCCGTGTACTACGGGCTTCCCGCACCATTGACCGCCGTGCTGCGCATCGCGTTCCTACTGATCGCCCTGGCGAGTGTGTGGCTCCTCTACAAGTACTACCGCCGCCGCGACCCCCGGTTCTGGGCGCTGACCACCGGTGGTGTGGTGCTGACGGCCTCGTTCCTGCTGCTGGGGCTGGGACAGGGCTACTACTCGATGGCGCTGTTCCCGTTCGTGATGACGATCGTGCTGCCCAATTCGGTGTTGCGGAATTGGCCGGCCTGGCTGGCGATCTACGGGTTCTTCTCCATGGACCGCTGGCTGCTGGTGCATTGGCCCACCACGGGTCGCGCCCTGGAGTATCTGAAGATCACCTACGGATGGTGCCTGCTGCTCATCGTCGTGATGATGGTGCTGGTGCTTCGGTATCGGGATGCCAAGGCCGCTGGCACACTGGATAGCGGGCTAGATCCAGACTGGATGGGCGCGGCGATAGGCACTAAGGAGTCAGCGGACGATGACGACATCGAACGACCCGAAGGTGAATCTGACCGACGAACAGTGGCGGGAGCGACTGACTCCTGACGAGTTCGCGGTGCTGCGCCGGGCCGGCACCGAACGCCCTTTCGTCGGTGAGTACACCGACACCAAGACCGAGGGCGTGTACGCCTGCCGAGCATGCGGGGCCGAACTGTTCCGCAGCACCGAGAAGTTCGAATCCCATTGCGGCTGGCCGTCGTTCTTCGACCCGGCCAACTCGGATGCGGTGATCCTGAAGCCGGACAAGTCGCTGGGCATGCGCCGGGTCGAGGTGCTGTGCGCCAACTGCCACAGCCACCTAGGGCACGTGTTCGAGGGCGAGGGCTATCCCACGCCTACCGATCAGCGCTACTGCATTAACTCGATCTCTCTGCGCCTGCAGCCCGCCGAAACCTAGGTTGTGGCGGTTTCGTCTCGCACAAATTCGCCATAACCTCGGTCTCGGCGAAATGGTCTAGGGAAGCCGGGCGACGAGTTCCTCGGCAGAGACCCGCGGGCCGGTAAAGAACGGCGTCTCCTCGCGCACGTGCAACCGGGCCTCGGTGGCACGCAAATCGCGCATCAGGTCGACGATGCGATACAGCTCGGGTGCCTCGAAGGCCAGCAGCCACTCGTAGTCGCCGAGCGCGAAGGCGGGCACGGTGTTGGCACGCACATCCTTGTAAGCACGCGCGGCGATACCGTGATCGGCGAGCATCTTGCGCCGCTCCTCATCGGGCAGCAGGTACCAATCGTAGGACCGCACAAAGGGATACACGCAGATGTAGGCGCCGGGCTCCTCCCCCGCGAGAAACGCCGGGATGTGGCTCTTGTTGAACTCGGCCGGCCGGTGCAGGGCCGCATTGCTCCATACCGGGGTGCTGGCCCGGCCCAGGGCGGTGGTGCGACGGAAATCGCTGTACAGCGCCTGCAGCTTCTCGATGGACTCGGCGTGCGACCAGATCATGAAGTCGGCGTCGGCGCGCAGGCCTGCCACGTCGTAGATGCCGCGAACCACGACACCATCGTCCTCATGCCGTTTGATCAGGGTGGCCACCTCGTCGGCGGCACCGTCGCGGTCCTCGCCCAACCCTCCTTCGCGCACCTGGAACACCGAGAACATCAGGTAGCGAATGGTCGAGTTGAGGGTGTCGAAATCGAGGCTAGCCATGCCCCCATCGTGCCACGCTGTCCTGTGCCGCTCGAGAGGCGGAGGACACACAAGCCGGTACTCCAATTCCGTCCAGGTACGAGCCAGCCACGGCGATCCCCGGCGGCAACCCGCCGCGGATGGCGTCGGCGACGTCAGCGTGGCCGGGTCCGTACTGCGGCATGGCGTCGATCCAGCGGGCCAGCGCCGTATCGATGGGCGTCACCGACGCGCCCAGCACGGTTTCGAGGTCGGTGACGGCCCAGTGCAGCAGCTGCTCGTCGCTGGTGGCTCGCGCCACGGTGTCGCCAAAACGCCCGTAGGACAAACGCACCACCTGGGTGCTTCGTCCGCGCATCCCCCACTTGCCGGTCGAGAACGTCAAGGCCTTGGTGTGTAAGGCTTCTCCGGATGCGACGAGCACGCCGGAGTTGGCCGGAATGGGGGCGTCGCCGGGCAACGTCAGTGCCACGACCACCGAGGACGCCACCGAGACGGCGCGCGCAGCCTCCGCCGATTCGGGTGCCACCGCATCGAGGATATCCGCGGCGCGAGGCGCGGGGACCGCGACAACGACCACGTCCGCGTGCTCAGATGCGCCGTCGCCGGTGACCGCCCAACTCTCACCGTCACGCGCGATGCCAGTCACCGCGAGCCGCCGGTGTTCGGCGCGGGCGCGGCGCCACAGTTCTTCCACCAGCACCGTGTAGCCGCCGTCGATGGCACCGAAGATGCCGGTGGCCGATATCGGCGGCAATGCTTGCCGGGCGGCGACCAGCAGGCTGCCGGCCCCCTCGTCGAGGGCCCGGGCTATCCCGGGCGCGGCGGTCCGCAGGCCGGTCGTCGCGGCCGAACCCGCGTACACCCCACCGAGCAGGGGGTCGACGAGCCGCGCGACCACCTGCGGCCCGAATCGCAGCGAGACCAGGTCGGCAACGGTGGGATCGGCGCCCACGGTCCAGTGCATATCGCGCTCAGGCTCGCTGTCGATGCGCGCCACGGTCTCCTCGTCGACGAGGCCCACCACCGAAGACCCCGAGGCCGGGATGCCGTTCACTGTTCGCGCGGGCAGCGGGTGCAGACTGCCGCCGGCGTAGATGAGCGGCCGCGCACCGGTGGTATCGATCTTGCGGTCGGCCAGTCCCAGTTCATCCAGGAGATCCAGTACCTCGGGGCGCCGGGTGATGAATGCCTCGGCGCCGATGTCGACTCGATGCTCACCCAGGGTGATGGTGCGAAGAATTCCACCAAGCTGCTCGGCGGGGTCGTACACGGTGATGCGCGGACCATCGCCGAGTTCGCACCGCAGCCGATATGCCGCCGTCAACCCCGAAATACCGCCCCCCACAACGGCAATGGAGGATGAGGACGACCGTGCCACTGAGGTCACAACGAATGCACCAGCGCCACCGCATCGGTGAGGACTACCGGATCGGTATCCGGCAGCACGCCGTGTCCCAGATTGAAGATATGTCCCGCGGCACCGTCAGCCACTGCCTGGCGGCCCTCGGCGACAATCCGGCGCACCTCACGCTCCACCACCGGCCACCCGGCCAGCAGTACCGCAGGATCGAGGTTGCCCTGCAAGGCTTTTCCAGCGCCGACCCGACCCGCCGCCACATCCAGCGGGGTGCGCCAGTCCACACCGACCACGGTAGCGCCGGCCTCTCCCATGGCGCCCAATAGCTCGGCGGTGCCCACTCCGAAGTGCGTCATGGGTACGCCCTCATGCGCGAATTCATCGAAAATCCTTGTGCTGTGCGGCAACACAGCTGAACGGTAGTCGGCCAGCGATAACGCACCGGCCCACGAGTCGAACAGTTGCAGCGCGTCCACACCGGCGTCGAGCTGTGCACGCAGGAAGGCGATGGTGACATCGGTCAACGCGGTCATCAAGGCATGCCAGGTCTGCGGGTCGCCCTGCAGCAGCGCCTTGGTGCGCTGATGGTGACGACTCGGGCCGCCCTCGACCAGATAGGAGGCCAGCGTGAAGGGGGCACCGGCAAAACCGATCAGTGGCGTCGCGCCCAGCTCGGCGAGCAGCAGTCGCACGGCATCACTGACGGCCTCGACCTGTCCGGGCTCCAGGCGGGGCAGCTTCGCCACATCGGCGGTGGTGCGCACCGGGTTGGCGATCACGGGCCCCACATCGGGAACGATGTCCAGATCGATACCGGCCGCCTTGAGCGGGACCACGATGTCGGAGAACAAGATGGCGGCATCAACCTGGTGCCGGCGGATCGGCTGGAGCGTGATCTCGCAAACCAGTTCAGGATTAAAACAAGCGTCCAGCATGGCGTGGTCGGCGCGCACCGCGCGGTACTCGGGCAGCGAACGCCCGGCCTGCCGCATGAACCACACCGGGGGGCGGCTGGGGGCTCTTCCGGCGGCAGCCGCCAGATAGGGAGAAAGCGGCAGCTCACGACGGGTTTTTGCCTCCGTCGCGCGATCTTCATTCAATCCGGTCATCACTGCCCATGCTGCCATGGCAACCTTGCACGGCGCGCCTGCGGGAGCATGTCGGCCCAGCGCGCTACCGTCCATTGCTGTGACGTCTGCCGAACCAGCCCCGTTCCGCGCGGCGGTCGACGCGATGAACTCCGTGACCGTGCGTCCGGAGATCGAGCTGGGCACTATTCGTCCCCCGCAACGATTGGCTCCGTTCAGCTATGCGCTCGGCGCGGAAATCAAGCACCTCGACACCGATAACGTGCCCGAACAATCCGAAGGTGATGCGTTTGGCAGGCTAATCCTGCTGCACGACCCGGAGGGTGATGAGGCGTGGAACGGCACGATGCGGCTGGTCGCCTACATCCAGGCCGATCTGGACGCCACCGAGGCCGTGGACCCGTTGCTACCGGAAGTTGCGTGGAGCTGGCTCGTGGACGCCCTGAACACCCGCACCACAGATCTGACGGCGTTGGGTGGAACCGTGACCGCAACCACCTCGGTCCGCTACGGCGATATCGCCGGCCCGGGGCGCGCTCACCAGTTGGAGCTGCGGGCGTCCTGGACCGCCACCGGTACCGATATCGAAACCCACGTCGAGGCATTCTGCGAGGTGCTGGAGCATGCGGCGGGCCTGCCACCGGTAGGTGTGACCGACCTGGGGTCGCGCCACCGCGCTTAGCGCCTACGCTGCTGACTCAGATATGGACAACGACTCCGAGCTTCCCGAACCGACACCACTGCTTCGCCCCGCCGAAGGGGTGCCGCCAATCACCGCGTCAACGGATGAGATCCGTATGGCGGCTAAACGTTTGGCATCCGGGACGGGCGCATTTGCGGTCGACGCGGAGCGGTCTTCGGGATTCCGGTACTCCAACCGGGCCTACCTGATCCAGATACGCCGCCGCGGAGCCGGAACCGTGCTGCTGGATCCGACCAACGTTCCGGACGCACTCGGGCCAATCGTCGAGGTGCTGGGTGCCGACGAGTGGATCTTGCACGCCGCCGACCAGGATCTGCCCTGCCTGGCCGAACTGGAAATGAGACCGCCGTCGCTCTATGACACCGAATTAGCCGGGCGGCTGGCCGGTTTCGAGAAGGTGAACCTGGCCGCGATGGTCCATCGACTGCTGGGACTGGGCCTGGCCAAGGGACATGGCGCCGCCGACTGGTCTAAACGTCCGCTACCGGACGATTGGCTCAACTACGCGGCGCTGGACGTCGAGGTGCTCGTCGAGCTACGCGAGAAGATCGCCGAGGTTCTGGCCGAACAAGACAAGACCGAGTGGGCCCGGCAGGAATTCGAGTACCTGGCGCACACACCGGCCTCGGCGACCCGACGGGACAACTGGCGTCGCACCTCCGGAATCCACAAGGTTCGCAAGCCCGGACAGTTGGCGGCGGTACGCGAATTATGGCTCAGCCGTGACGAACTGGCCCGGGCACGCGATGTGGCCCCTGGACGTACACTGCCCGATTCGGCAATCGTGGAAGCTGCCATGGCAGATCCGAAGACACGCAACGAACTGATCGCTCTCCCGGTCTTCGGCGGTCCCCGACAGAAACAGCAGGCCGACCGATGGCTCGCAGCGCTGGCGAAGGCACGCAACGCGGACGCCCCGCCGCCGGTCAATGAACCCACCACCGGGCCACCGCCGGTATCGCGGTGGTCGCGACGCAAGCCCGAGGCCTACGCCCGCCTGGAAGCCGCGCGCACGGCCCTGTCGGCGCTCTCCGAGCAGATCTCGGTACCCGTGGAGAACATCGTCACCCCGGAAATCGTGCGGCGGCTCTGCTGGGACTGGGACGGCAACGGAGACGTCGAGGAACTACTCGCCGGCCACGGCGCCCGCCCATGGCAGCGGGAACTGACCGTCCCGATACTGACCGAAGCACTGACCGGCTGAACGCGCCGAAAGGCGGGACTCAGAGTTAGTCGACCTGCTGCGTGGCCGGGTTCACGGTGCTCTCCCCGATCTCGCGGCTCATCGCGGCCACCCAACCGGTGATCTTGCGGGCAATGTGCTGATCGGTCAAACCGAGCTGCTCAAGGACCTGCCCGCGCGATGCGTGATCCAGGAACTGTTGCGGCACACCAATATTGCGGGCCGGAATATCCACATCGGCATCCTGCATCGCCGCAGCCACCGCGCTACCCGCTCCGCCGTGCACGCCGCTGTCTTCCAGCGTCACCACCAACCGGTGCTGGCGAGCCAGCTCGATCACATGGCCGGGCACCGGAAGCACCCAGCGCGGATCGACGACGGTCACGCCGATTCCCTGCTTGCCGAGCCTCTCGGCCGTCGCCAACGCTGTCGAGGCGAACGAGCCGACCGCCACCAACAGCACATCGGCGTGTAATCCGCTAAGCGGCCGCGCAAGTATGTCGACACCATCGCGTCGCTCGACCGCCGGGATATCCTCCCCGACTTCGCCTTTCGGGAACCGCAGCGCGGTCGGTCCGTCATCGATCGCCAGCGCCTCGGTCAGCTCCTCACGCAGCCGCGACGCATCACGCGGCGCCGCGACCCGCATGCCGGGCACCACGTTCAGAATCGACAGGTCCCACATGCCGTTGTGGCTGGCCCCGTCGCTTCCCGTGATACCGGCCCGGTCCAGTACGAACGTCACCGGAAGCTTGTGCAGCGCAACGTCCATCATCACCTGATCGAACGCACGGTTCAGGAAGGTGGAGTAGATCGCGACCACGGGGTGCAGGCCACCCATCGCGAGCCCGGCCGCGGAGGTGACGGCGTGCTGCTCGGCGATACCGACGTCGAACAGCCGATCGGGAAAACGCTCACCGAACTTGCTGAGCCCCGTCGGGCCCGGCATGGCCGCGGTGATCGCCACGATGTTGCGGTGTTCGCTCGCCACCTCGATGAGTGAGTCGGAGAACACCGATGTCCAGCCTGGCGCCGACGCCTTGATGGAGCGGCCGGTTTTCGGGTCGATGATGCCGGTGGAGTGCATCTGCTCGGCCTCGTCGTCCTCGGCCGGCGCATACCCCATCCCCTTGCGGGTGATCACGTGCACGATGACCGGGCCACCGTATCCACGGGCGCGGCGCAGCGCGTCCTCCACCGCCTGCTCGTCGTGGCCATCAACGGGCCCAACGTATTTGATGCCCAGATCGGTGAACATCACCTGCGGTGACACCGCGTCCTTGACCCCGACCTTGAGGCTGTGCATCAACGCATACGCCAGCGGTCCGACCACCGGCATGCCGCGCAGCAGCTTCTTACTCTCGTCGAGCACCTTCTCGTACGAGGGGGTGAGCCGCAGCCCCGCCAGGTGCGAGGCGAGCCCACCGATGGTCGGCGCATAACTGCGCCCGTTGTCGTTGACGACGATGATGATGCGCCGATGCGCGGCGGCGGCGATGTTGTTCAGGGCCTCCCAGCACATGCCGCCGGTGAGCGCGCCGTCGCCGACCACCGCGACCACATGTCGGCGGCGCTGGCCGGTCAGTTCGAATGCCTTCGCGAGTCCATCGGCGTACGACAGCGCGGTCGAGGCGTGGCTGGATTCCACCCAGTCGTGCTCGCTTTCGGCACGCGATGGATATCCGGACAAGCCGTCCTTCTGCCGCAGCGTGTCGAAGTCACCAGAACGCCCGGTGAGGATCTTGTGCACGTACGCCTGATGACCGGTGTCGAAGACAATCGGGTCATACGGGGACTCGAAGACGCGATGCAGGGCCAGAGTCAGCTCGACGACGCCCAGGTTGGGTCCAAGGTGGCCGCCGGTCGCGGCGACCTTATGGATCAGGAACTCGCGGATCTCGTCGGCGAGTAAGTCCAGCTCTCGCTTCGAGAGACCCTGCAGGTCACCCGGTCCTCTGATGTCGTCAAGCATCAGGACAGTCTACGCAGCGATTCAGATTCGGTCGCTTGGAGCGGAGCCAAAAACATCGGGTACTCCATCGTGATCTGCGTCAAGGGTCTCCTTGGCCTCGATCCGCCGATACGCGCGGTTACGCAGCCGCAGCACCACGGAGGCGACTGCCGCCGAGGTCAACGATCCGGCTAATACACCGACCTTGACGTGCTCGGCAGCCGACCCGGTGCCGAACGCCAGTTCGCCGATGAGCAGGGACACCGTGAATCCGATGCCCGCGAGCAGCGCCACGCCGGCGATGTCGAGCCAGCTGAGGTCGTCGTCGAGACTCGCGCGCGTGAACCGCGCCAGCAGGTAGGTGGTGAGGAAGATGCCAATAGGTTTACCCACCACCAGGCCCAGCACCACGCCCAGCGCCACCGGATCCCGCAGCGCCTGCCACAGCCCGGCGAAGCCGCCCAGGGTGACACCCGCGGCAAAGAATGCGAACACCGGTACCGCCACACCCGCGGACACCGGTCGCATCCGATGCTCGAATCGCTCGGCCATCCCATGTACATCGGTACGGCCATCACGCCTGAGGACAGGAACGGTGAATCCCAAGAGCACACCCGCCACCGTCGCGTGCACCCCCGAGGCGTGTACCAGCGCCCAGGTCGCCAGCGCCAGCGGTACCAGCAGCCACCATTCCCGGCGGCGGCGCTGCACCGCCACCGCGAACAGCGCGAGCGGGATGAGCGCCAGGCCCAGTGGCGCCCAGTGCAGCTCATCGGTGTAGAACACCGCGATCACGATGACGGCCAGCAGGTCGTCAACCACCGCCAGGGTGAGCAAGAAGGTGCGCAGCGCCGAGGGCAGATGGGTAGAAATCACGGCGAGCACAGCGAGCGCGAAGGCGATATCGGTGGCGGTCGGTATCGCCCAGCCACGCACGGCCTCTCCACCGCCCGGTGCGTTGACCGCCAGATAGATGGTGGCCGGAACGAGCATGCCGCCGACCGCCGCGACGATCGGCAAGGCCGCTCGTCCCGGGTCGCGTAGATCGCCCGCCACGAACTCGCGTTTGAGTTCGACCCCCACAACGAAGAAGAAAATGGCCAACAGCCCGTCGGTCGCCCAGCCCGCCAGGGTGAGATTCAGGTGCAAGCGCTCCGGCCCGACCGTGATGGCCCCCAGCCGGTAGTACCAGGAGCTCCACGGCGAGTTGGCCCACAGCAGTGCGGTCACCGCGGCCACCACCAGCAGCACACCGCCGACGGTTTCCTTGCGCAGGATCTCCGCGGCCCGAGAGGACTCCGCCCACGATCCGCGGGTGAAGACGCGTTGGCGCAGGCGCATGGCTCGGTGTCCGTTCCTCGTGGCAGGGCAAAGTTCCGCCGACCAGACTTCCCGGCACACCTAGGGACCTACTTTATAAGATCTTTACACTTGCCGCTGTCTCAGCGGGTGAGCAGCGCAAAGCTTTCGATGTGGTGAGTCAGTGGGAACGCATCGAACAGCCGCAACTCACGCACCTGATATCCACGCTCCAGGTACAAACCCACATCGCGGGCGAATGCCGCTGCCTCACAACCGATATGGATAACCCTGGGTACGCCCGCCTCGGCAATTCGCCCGATGACGTCACGACCGGCGCCCGCCCGGGGCGGGTCCAGCACCGCGACATCGGCCTTACCCAGGTCACGCAGGGCGTGGCGTACCGATCCGCAGATCATGCTGACCTGTCGCAGATCTCCCAAAGCGTTCTTGGCACTGCGGAATGCCGGCCGGGAGGTGTCGACGCTGAACACACGCCCCTTGGATCCCACTGTTTCTCCCAGTGACGCGGCGAAAACCCCGACGCCACCGTACAAATCCCAAGCGGTCATGCCCGGTTCCAGCTCGGCCCATTCCGAGACCAGCTGGCTGTAGGTGTTCGCCGCGTCGCGGTGCGCCTGCCAGAAAGCCGTCACCGGCACCAACCAGTGCCGGTCCCCCACTTTCTGAACCGCGACGTCTTCACCCTCGACCACCGAACGCCCACGCAGAACATGCCGGCGCCCCTGATCGTCCATCACCGCGTGCAGCGGCCCCTCCGCGCCGAGAGCCGGTTCATCGAGCCCATCGAGCAACCCCGGCACAACCTGGGCACAGCGCAGGTCGGTCACCAGCTCGTCACTGTGATACCGGTGAAAACCGGGCTGGCCCAGGGCATTCACATCCAAACGCACCCGAGTCCGCCAGCCGGTGGAATCTCCATCTCCCAGCTGTTCGGCCACGCCTTGCCACTCGTACTTGCCCAGGCGCGCCAGCTGCTGGCTCACCACATCGCCCTTGAGTTCACGCAGATACACCGGGTCGACGAAAGATAGGTCACAGCAACCAGATTCGCCACTACCGTGCGCGATGGGACATATCGGGTCGATGCGGTGCGGTGACGGGTCGAGGACCTCAATGGCGGCGCCATGCCAGAAGCTGGCTTGCCGATCATCGGTGATCTGGACACGTACCCGCTCGCCCGGTAACGCGTATCTGACGAAGATGACGCGCCCGTCGTGCCGGGCCACCACGCTGCCCCCGTTAGCAGGCCCGCCAGTCTGGACTTCGAGAATTTCGCCGATTGCCATCTAGGAGTCGAACCCTCGCCGCGAGTCGCCGGGTGCGGACTGCCTGTCGAGTTCGCGGCGACGTTCGGACGAGTCAAGCTGCCACGGAACGGATGTCACCATGACATTGGGGACGAACAGCAAGCGGCCCTTGAGTCGCAGCGCACTTTGGTTATGCAGCACCTGCTCCCACCAGTGCCCCACCACATACTCGGGGATGAAGATGCAGACAACTGTGCGCGGCGCTTCCTTGCTGATGCGCTTGACGTAGTCCAGGATCGGCCGGGTGATTTCGCGGTACGGGGACGCGATCACTTTCAGCGGGGTGCTGATATCGCTTGTCTCCCAATCCCTGACAAGCTCCCGGGTGTCTCGATCATCGACGCTGACGGTGACCGCTTCCAGTGCGTCGGGACGAGTGGCCCGCGCATAGGCCAAAGCGCGCAGCGTCGGCTGATGCACCTTGGAGACGAGGACGACGGCATGGGTGCGGCTGGGCAGCACCACCTCACCCTCGTGATTGTCCAGCTCGCGCGCCACCGTGTTGTAGTGCTTGTGGATCATCTTCATGAGCACGAACAGCAGACCCATCGCCAGGATGGCGATCCATGCTCCGGCAAGGAATTTGGTGACCAGGACAACCAGCAGCACCGCCCCGGTCATGATGAAACCGATGGTGTTGATGATGCGCGAGCGGATCATCTTGCCGCGCACCGCCGGGTCGGTCTCGGTCTTGAGCAACCGGGTCCAGTGCCGCACCATGCCAATTTGGCTGAGCGTGAAGGACACGAAGACACCGACGATGTAGAGCTGGATGAGGGCGGTCACCTCGGCCTTGAACGCCACCACGAACAGGATGGCGACGGCCGACAAGAAGATGATGCCGTTGGAGAACGCCAACCGGTCACCGCGCGTGTGCAGCTGGCGCGGCAGGTAACGGTCCTGCGCCAGAATCGATCCGAGCACCGGGAAACCGTTGAATGCGGTGTTGGCGGCCAGCACCAAGATGAGCGCCGTCACCACGGTGATGAACAAGAAGCCGATCCGGAAGTCACCGAACACCGCCTCGGCCAGCTGGGCGACCAGGGTCTTCTGGTGGTAGTTGGCTGGCGCACCCACCAATTGCGTGGCAGGGTCCTCGGCGATCTTGGCTCCGGTGCGCTCGGCCAACAGGATGATGCCCATAAACAGGGTGATGGCGATGCCGCCGAGGAGCAACAGCGTCGTGGCCGCGTTGCGTGACTTGGGTTTCCGGAAGGCGGGCACGCCATTGCTGATCGCTTCCACACCCGTCAGTGCCGCGCAACCCGACGAGAAAGCCCGCGCGACAAGGAAGACCAGCGCGAAGCCCAGGATGCCGCTGCCTTCGCCATGCATCTCAAAGGATGCCGACTCCGCCTTCAGCGGGGTGCCGAGTACGTAGATCTGGAACAGCCCCCAGCCCAACATGAGGTACATGCTGACCATGAAGGCGTATGTGGGAATCGCGAACGCGGCGCCTGATTCGCGGACTCCGCGCAGATTCATCGACATCAGGATCACGATGGCGACCACTGCGAAAGTGACCTTGTGCTGCGCGACAAGCGGAATGGCCGAACCGATGTTCGACATCGCCGAGGACATGGAAACGGCAACGGTCAACACGTAATCCACCAGTAGGGCGCTGCCGACTGTCAGGCCCGCGGTAGGCCCCAGATTGGTGGTGACCACCTCATAGTCACCACCACCGGACGGGTAGGCGTGCACGTTCTGCCGGTAACTCGCCACCACCACCATCATGACGGCGGCGACCGCGAGCCCGATCCACGGCGTCATCGCATAGGCGGACATCCCCGCGACCGACAACACCAGGAAGATTTCCTCGGGCGCGTACGCCACCGAGGACAGCGCGTCGGAGGCGAAAACCGGTAGCGCGATGCGCTTCGGCAGCAGGGTATGGCCAAGGCTGTCGCTACGAAACGGTCGGCCGATTAGCAGGCGCCGAGCCGCCGTCGACAGCTTGGAAAGCGTAGACACGAACGCCAACATTAGGCCACGCGAGCAATCGCGGTACGGTCTCACTTGACATCGCTGTGTCGGGTGCCGTGACGCGGCGTTCAGTATTGCGACTGGTACTAAGACGAACGCCTACCCAGAAAGGTCTTCCGGTGCGAGTAGTGGTGATGGGCTGCGGGCGCGTGGGCGCCGCGTTGGCCGGAGGCCTGGCCAGAATCGGCCACGAGGTGGCGATCATCGACAAGGAAGCCTCCGCCTTCAACCGCCTCAGCCCCGAATTCACCGGCGAACGCATCGTCGGCATGGGTTTTGATCGCGACGTTCTATTACGGGCAGGGATCGAGCGGGCACAGGCCTTCGCCGCGGTCTCCTCCGGTGACAACTCGAACATCATCTCGGCCCGGGCGGCCCGTGAGACCTTCGGTGTCGAGCGTGTGGTGGCCCGTATCTACGACGCCAAGCGTGCCGCCGTCTACGAGCGGCTAGGCATCCCCACCGTCGCCACCGTGCCGTGGACGACCGATCGTCTGCTGCACGCCCTCACCAGGGAAAGCGACACCACCAAGTGGCGTGATCCGTCCGGTTCGGTCGTGGTCACCGAACTGGCTCTGCACGAAGAATGGATCGGTAAGCGCATCACGGCGCTGGAGACTGCCACCGGTGCGCGCGCGGCCTTCATCATCCGGTTCGGCACGGGCCTGCTTCCCGACGCCAAGACGGTCATCCAGGACAGCGACGAGGTGTACGTCTCTGCGGTGTCGGGACGGGCCGCCGAGGCGATGGCGATCGCGGCGCAGCCACCCGGCGAGGATGCCGACGACGACCACGGGGGTGCCCGATGAAGGTCGCTATCGGAGGCGCAGGGGCCGTCGGGCGCTCGATCGCGCGTGAGCTCATCGAGAGCCGGCACGAGGTCACCCTGCTGGAACGTAACCCCGAGCACATCGACCCCGAGGCGGTACCCGAGGCCCATTGGCGGCTCGGTGACGCCTGCGAGATCAGCCTGCTGGAAGCCGAAGAGCTGCACACCTTTGATGTGGTGATCGCCGCGACCGGTGACGACAAGGCCAATCTGGTGCTGAGCCTGCTCGCCAAGACCGAGTTCGCGGTACCGCGCGTGGTGGCCCGCGTGAACGATCCACGTAACGAGTGGCTCTTCGACGATGCCTGGGGCGTCGATGTTGCGGTGTCCACCCCGCGCATGCTGGCCTCCCTGGTCGAGGAGGCCGTCGCCGTGGGTGACGTTGTGCGCCTCATGGAGTTCCGGCGCGGGCAGGCCAATCTGGTGGAGATCACCCTCCCCGATGACACCCCGTGGGCCGGTAAGCCGGTGCGAAAACTGGAACTCCCCCGCGACGCGGTGCTGGTGGCGATTCTGCGCGGGTCACGGGTCATTCCGGTACAGCCCGACGAGCCCCTCGAAGGCGGCGATGAGCTGATCCTGGTCGCTACCGCGGATATCGAGGACGAGCTCCACCGCGTCGTACTCGGTTAGGGGCTGCTCGGGGATTCCTCGAGCGCGTTGTCGGTGTGGCGGCGCACATAACGGATCACCAACAGCGTGATCAATGCGCCGACGGCCGTCAGTGGCCAGCCCATCGCGATCTTGGTGCCGCCCAGCCAGGCCGTGTTACCCGCGAGGTACAGCCACTGCTGCACCACAAATCGAGTGGCGAACAACACGATCCACGACACCGTGGCGATATCGAAGGCCATCACGATGCGCCGGTTCGCGCGCCACGACATGTCACCGCCGGTCGCCCAGCTGTACGCATAGCCGACGATCGGTCGGCGAATGATGACCGACACCAGGAAGACCGTGCCCCAGAAGAAGTTGGCCCAGATCCCAATGAGGAAGTAGCCCTTTGCTTCTCCGAGCAGGTAGGCGATCAGCGCGCTGATACCAACGCTGATGAACCCGGAGAACGCCGGTTGCAGTGACTCGCGCCGGATCAGGCGCCAGATCAGGATCAGGGTCGCCGCGACCAGGGCCGAGACGATCGCGGGCATCAGCGAGGAAACGCTGACCGCGACAACGAAAACGATGACCGGAATCGACGAGTAGACGATTCCCTGCCAACCCCCGGCCTGATGCCACATTTCGTGCAGCGGTGAGCTTCCCGGCTCCTCGGGCTTGGTCCCGGGCACGCTGATCCTCAGATGCGGGCCCTCGTGCGCGTCGGAATCAGCCGAGCCTTCCTCAGGCTCGTGTGATGGGGTCTCCGGCACTTAGCGCTGAATCTCGTAGTACGGGTTGTGAATCACCTTGCCGCCGTTCTCGAGCTTGCCGAGCCGGCCGCGCACCAGCAGGGTGCGGCCCGACTCGATCCCCGGAATGCGGCGCTGGCCCAGCCAGACCAGCGTCACGGTGTCGGTGCCGTCGAACAGCTCGGCCTTTACGCCGGCCACGCAGCCCTTGGAGTTGGTTTCCACCGTGCGCAACGTCCCACACATGGTGACCTCTTGGCCACGCTGACAATCGATGACGCGCTGAGCACCGGTGGCGGCGGCGTCGTCACCGATTTTCTCGGCGTCTACTTGCTCCAGGTCCTCTGTCAGCCGACGAGTTAGTCGACGCAGATAACCGCCTGTGGTAGCCACTTGTCGTCCTGGCCTCTCAACATGCCCGATCGTGTGATCGCTCGTGGAGCTGCTTTGGCGCAAGCAGCTCATCGGTGCAACCGCCACGGTAGACCTTTGCACGCCCCGATGCCAGGCGGCCCCCGGGGTGTCCCGCACACCGGGCAAGATCAGGTGCGTGACGCCCATCAACGGTATTGCCGCACGCGGCCTATCCCCCGAACTTCAGGGCCACACGGCGGTTCTCATGCCCGGCACCGGCTCCGACGACGACTTCATCACCCGGGCGTTCGGCCCCGCGCTCAGCGACGCGGGTGCCGCCCTGATCGCGGTACGTCCGGAGCCGAATGACCTGGTCAACGGCTACCTGCGGGTACTTGATCGGGCAGCCCGCAAAGGCCCGATCGTTGTCGGCGGGATGTCCATCGGCACCGCCGTGGCCCTGACGTGGGCGCTGCAAAACCCCGGGGCCACGGTGGCGGTGCTGGCGGCGATGCCCGCGTGGACGGGCAAGCCGGAAAACTCGCCTGCTTCGGTGTCCGCCCGGGTCACCGCGGAATCGCTGCGCGCCGACGGGTTGACGGCGGTGACAGCCGCAATGCAGGCCAGCAGCCCCGCCTGGCTGGGCGCTGAGCTCGCCCGCTCATGGGCCGCCCAGTGGCCCGGCCTGCCCAACGCCATGGATGCGGTGTCGGCCTTTGTGAACCCGACTGCCGACGACATCCGCGGATTGGCCGTGCCGCTGGCGGTGGCGGCGGCCACCGATGATCCGATACATCCCCTCGCTGTCGGCCAGGACTGGGCGTCCTGGGCACCGCGCGGCGCACTGCGCACATTCACCCTCGATCAGCTGGGCGCGGACCCGTCCTGCCTGGGGCAGGCCTGCGTCGGTGCGCTGAGCGATATTTGAGTCAGAGTCCTCGTGCCGCCGGGTCGGCCGTGGCCTCGATCTTGAGCACCAGGCCGTCACGCACCGTCAAGGTGACGACCGCGAAGAGCCTGCGCTGCATGAAGGCCAGCAGAACTGGTTGCCCGAACGGCCCACCCACCAGGGTGGCGCCATGACCCAGGTACATGAGCAGATTCGTGGCGACATCGGTGCGTCCGTGGTTGACCTGCGGCGCCGGTGCGGAGTCTCCGATGATGGTGCCGACCCCCCAGACGCTGGAATCCAGCACCCCCATCAGCCCGGACAGATCGCCGTTGGCACAGGCGGTCACGAACTTTTCGATCAGTTCCCGGTGCTCGGCACCGGTGACATCACCGGTGCGCGATGGGGACTGCTGGAACCTGATCCGGGCGCGCCGGGCAAGCTGACGGCACGTGCCCACCGGGCGGCCCACCGTAGACGCGATCTCCTCGAACGGGACTCCGAATACGTCATGCAAGACGAACGCGACCCGCTCGCCGGGACTGAGCGCTCGTAATACCTCCCAGAGGGCGCCTCGTACCTCGTCGTCCAGAGTGACTCTGTCGACCGGATCTGCGGTTGCCGAAAAATACAGCGGTGCAACGGATTCCACTTTCGATGTGATGCCGGTCTGTTCGCGGCGCATACGTGCCGAACGCAGCTGGCCCAGGCACAACCGACCGGTCACCACCGATAACCACGCGCGCGGCTCGTCGATCTGCGTCTCATCCGCGCGGGCCAGCCGTACGAACGCCTCTTGGACGCAGTCCTCGGCATCGCCGATGTCTCCGAGCATCTGATAGGCGAGATTCACCAGGTAGGGGTAATGCTCACGCCAGGCCGCGGCCACCAGCGCGTCGTGCGTGGACGAGGAACTCATGTCACTACGACGATTCCACGGCCCGGAACGTTACCGATCCCGCCAGTAACTTTCCGCGCTCGCGTCCCGTCGTACTCATGTGGCCGCTTTGGCCGAAACATGCAGAGCCATCCGAACCTCCCGAATTGGAGTATCCGACATGACAATTCTCGTCACCGGCGCAACAGGCAATGTGGGGCGCCCCCTGGTGGATCTACTGGCAAGGGCTGGCGCCGAGGTGCGCGCGGTCACCCGCCACCCCGAGCACGCGGATTTCTCGCCGCAGGTGAAATCCATCGAGTCGGCGCGCGCCGGTATCAGCGGCGCCACCGCCGTCTTCCTGAATTCCCGGGCACTTGGGGAAGATCTCGCCGATTTTGTGGATCAGGCTGTACGCGAGGGAGTTACCCGCCTGGTTGCCCTCTCGGCGATCAACTGCGACGACGACTTCTCCCGGCAACCGTCACGGTTCCGTGGCGACCGAAACAAGGAGGTGGAGCAGTACGCCATCGATTCCGGAGTGGAGTGGGTGAGCTTGCGCCCAACCATCTTTGCATCGAATTTTCTTGGGATGTGGGCGGGCCAGCTCGCAGCGGGCAACGTGGTCCGAGGACCGCATGCGTCCGCCTCAAGTGCCCCGATCGCGGACCGCGACATCTCCGAGATCGCGGCCCACGCGCTGCTCACGGACGATCTCGTCGGGCAGCGCATTTCGCTGACCGGTCCGCAGGCATTCACCAACACCGACCTCGTCGCGGTACTCGGGGATGTTCTGCATCGGCCGTTGGAGTACCTACAGGTTTCCGACGATCTCGTGCGTCAGCACTTCACGGGTCTGGGGTTTGCGACCGAGTTCGCCGACGCGTATTTGGCGATGCAGGCCGCCACGGTCAGGGTGCCGGCGGTGGTCACGCAGGAGGTGAACCGGATACTCGGGCGTCCCGCGGAGACCTTCGCCGCCTGGGCCGACAGATTCCGGGCCGAGTTCACGCACACCGAGTCCGCACCGCGGAACCGGTGACAACCATGACCAGCATCCCGCCGCGGTGGCTCAAACCGATGAACAAGGTGGTGCGGGCATTTCACCGCATCGGCATCCCGACCGGCCCGGCGATGGTACTGACGGTGCCCGGCCGCACGACGGGCCGTCCCCGTCCCACACCCATCACACCGTTCGAGATGGACGGTCACCTCTACGCGGTCGGGGGCTATCCGGGCTCGGATTGGCCGCGTAATGCCGCCGCGGCCGGCTCAGGAACCCTCACCCGGCGACACCGTGTCCAGCACGTCAGGATCATCAGCGTGCCGCCCGAGATAGCGCGGCGGGCGCTGCGGGTATTCGCCGTGAAGGTTCCCGTGGGCGTGCGGTTCGCGAGAAACGCCGGACTGGTGCGCCACGGAACTCCGGATGAGTTCGAGGCGCTGGCCGGAACGCTGTCGGTGTTCCGGTTCGATCCCGACTAGCCGCCGGTGATCGTGGACCGCAGCTGCTGCATGGCCGATCCCGAGACGCTGCGGCGGGCCGCCGGCGTTGGATCGTCCTGCGGTGCGGGCTCCTGAGCGCCGGACTCGGCTTCGGCCTGGGCCATCGCCTGTGCCTGCGCCGCCTGCAGCTGCTCCAGCATCGGTTCGGGCAGCGCGACCGGCAGCGGGGTCCGCACGGGGTACGGGCTGTCATCGCGACGGACGACGGTATCGGCGACCGCGTCGCGGGCCTCCTGCGCCAGTGCGTCGAAGGTCTCGGCGGGACCCTGCAGCACGCAGCGGATCATCCACCGGTATCCGTCGACGCCGATGAAGCGCACGGAGCCTCCCTCGGCGACTCCGACGACCTCACGGCCCCACGGACCGTCCGCGATGGAGACCTCGGCGGCCTCCTTGCGGAGCGATTCAGCCAACTCGCCCGCGATCTCGCGCCACAGGCCAGCGGATTTCGGTGCGGCGTACGCGGCCACCGAATAGCGCCCGTTGGGCGTGAGCACGAAAACCGCGCCGGGAGTGCCCGCGGCGGTCAGTTCGACCTGAATCTGGCCGGCCTCGGGCACCGGGATGAGTACCGAACCCAGGTCCAGGCGTCCGACTCCGGCGTCCTCAGGGCTGTCGAAATCCTCGATCTCGTATGGGCCGTCCAACGATTCGTCCGACCCCGAAGAGGCGTCGGCCGAATCGTCCAGGTCGTTGAGACCACCACTGCGGTGTAAAGCCATCACAAACTCGCATGTCCGCCGCTGGACCCGTGCCCACCCGTGCCGCGGGTGGTCACCGCCAGACCGGCCTCGTCAAAAGAATCCACTTCAACAAGCTCCGGTAACTCGACCTGCTGAACCAGCAACTGGGCGATCCGGTCGCCACGGGCAATGACGATCGGGGCCTCGGGGTCCAGGTTGATCAGGCTGAGCTTCACCTCGCCACGGTACCCGGCGTCGATGGTGCCGGGACTGTTAACGATCGAAAGACCCACGCGCGCAGCCAGACCCGAGCGGGGGTGCACCAACCCGACCATCCCCGATGGGATAGCCACGGCGATACCGGTACCCACCAGCGCCCGGCGGCCGGGTTCGATCACCAGGTCTTCGGCGCTATAGAGATCTACTCCCGCATCATCGGCATGCGCGCGGGAGGGCAGAGGCAGTTCGCGGTCCAGGCGAACGATGGCCAATCTCGTAGGTGTGGGCACGATCGCCCAGACTACCCTTGGCCGCGTGACGGACTCCCCCAGCGACGCGCCACCCATCCGCTACTCCGAGCGGCTCTGGGTTCCATGGTGGTGGGCGCTGCCCGGCTTCGGCGCGGCAACGCTGCTCGCGCTGGAGATCAACCAGAGCATGCGGCAGCTGCCCAACTGGGTGCCGTACCCAATCCTGTTCGCAATTGTCGCGGGAGTCCTGTTGTGGTTCAGCAGGATCCGCGTAGAGGTGACGACCGGCCCGGACGGCGCACCAGAGTTGCGCGCGGGCTCGGCCCACTTACCGGTCAGCGTCATCGCCAAGTCAGCGGCTATCCCGGCTAGCGCGAAAAGTGCGGCGCTCGGCCGCCAACTCGATCCCGCGGCCTTCGTCGTGCACCGGGCATGGATCGGCCCGCTGGTTTTGGTGGTGCTCGACGATGCCGACGATCCCACCCCCTACTGGCTGGTGAGCAGCCGCCACCCCGATCGGGTACTGGCGGCCCTGCGGAGCTAGTACGCGGCTGGGCCGCGACTAGCGCCGAACCTCAGGCCGCGCAGTCGGTGCAGATCAGCTGGCCGTTCTTCTCACTGGCCAGCCGGCTGCGATGGTGCACCAGGAAGCAGCTCGAACACGTGAACTCGTCGGCCTGCTTCGGGATGACCCGAACCGAAAGTTCCTCGCCGGACAGGTCGGCACCTGGTAGCTCGAACGATTCGGCGGTTTCCGCCTCATCGACATCGACCACCGCCGACTGTGCTTCGTTACGACGAGCCTTGAGCTCCTCTAACGAGTCCTCTGACACATCGTCGGCGTCGGATCGCCTCGGAGCGTCGTAGTCGGTAGCCATGCGTCCATCCCCTTATCAACATCTCGTCATCAAGCTTCTGCATAGGCGCAGCAAGGCTTTGTACCAGGCTGAAACGGACATCACAAACTATTAGTGCCCGGATCTCGCCGGTTCCTTGTGTGATTTGCATCACACGGCAGTGGACGCCCAGTCTATTTCGTCGTCTGTCGCCGGGAAGTCCGCTGGCCTAGAGTGCCATCCGTGGTCGCAGACATCACCGAGGGCACCTCGGTAGACAAGTACGGGCGCCCGTTCCGTCGCCGGAACTATTTGCCAGCCTTATGTGTGGGGATAGCGCTCCTGGTCGTCACCGTGTTCGTCTGGGCCTCGGCGCTCACCCGGGAGGCGCCGGTCAAAGAGGCGACGGCATGTAACCCGCCCGCTCAGCAGACCGAACCCGGCTCCGGAACCATCGGTAAGCCGGTGTCGCGGTCCTCGCTGTCAGGAACCAGCCCCGCCATGCTCAACGACGTCAAGGCACGTGTCCTGAACGCCAACGGCCAGGCCGGTCAGGCCGGGGACGTATCCGCCACGCTGCGTGACCTGGGATTCCCCTCACCGACCGCCGATAACGACCCGTTCTACCCCAGCGGATCCCGCCTGAACTGCGTCGGGCAGATCCGCTTCGGGGAGTCCGGGTACGCCAACGCGCTGACGCTCTCGCTGGTCGCGCCCTGTGTGGAGTTCATCGAAGACAACCGATCCGACAATTCGGTGGATCTCGCCCTTGGCAGTGAGTTCACCGAACTTGCCTCAGGCAATGCGGTCACCTCGGCGCTCAACAGCCTCAAATCCGGTAACCAGGCCAACTCTGATTTCATCCTCAAGGCCCGGCAGAGCACCTGTTAGCCGGGAATCGGCGTCATCGCGCCGATATCGGTGAGGAGATGACCGAACTCCTCGGCGATTCCGGGCGCCGCGGCCGAGATGAGCGCGCCGTCGGCGCTCACCGCATCCTTGCCCGGCAACACCAGTACGGCACCGGCCTCACGTGCGATGAGGGCGCCTCCCGCCCAGTCCCACGGTCCCAGCCCATGTTCGTACTGGGCATCGACACGGCCCTCGGCCACCGCACACAGATCCAGCGCTGCAGACCCGATCCGCCGCACGTCACGCACTTTGGGCAACACCTGGGCGACCAGCTGTGCCTGACGTTCTCGCCGCACCGCCGAATACGCGAAGCCCGTGGCCACCAGGGCAAGCCGCGTCTCCCGGATCGGATTGCACTCCAACGGCCACTGCAGGCCATTGGCCTCACGCACCGTGGCACCGTGGCCTGACGCCGCCGAGAAGACGCGATCGGCCGCGATATCGGCCACCGCAGCCGCCACCGTCACTCCGTCGACCTGTGCGGCCACCGACACGGCGTAGGCAGGAATGCCGTAAACGAAGTTCACCGTCCCGTCGATCGGGTCGATCACCCAGCGCACGTGCCCCGCGCCGGCCTCCAGCGACGAACCGCCTGTCTCGCCGTCCTCCTCGCCCAGGATGGAGTCATCGGGGCGCAACGCCGATAGCCGGCGGCGCAGCAGCCGTTCACAGTCTGTGTCCACCAGGGTCACCGGATCGGTATCGGAGGTCTTGGTCCGTACGGAGGACGCCCAATCGGCGCTTCCCCGACGATGCCGCACGAATTCGGCGGCCTCCGAGGCCAGCCGTACCGCCACCGAACGCAGCGCTCCCGCTTCGATTCCCACGCGTCTATCGCAGCACAGGCGCGAGCAACACGCGCGGCGTCCCCCGGGGCATTAGGGTGTCACTCGCATTCCGTGCATTCCGGCTGTGTTCGCGGCCCGATCCGCGAACCAGATAGACCCAGAACCAAGGAGCGCCGATGACCGCCACCGAATCCGGACTGGCCGCACCCGCGACGGGAGCCGGCACGTCCGAGCAGCGCGGTTTCGGAATCGACGTCGGCGGCAGCGGCATCAAGGGCGCGATCGTGGACCTGACAACCGGCGAGATGATCGGCGAGCGGGTGAAGTACCCGACTCCCCAGCCCGCCACGCCGAAGGCCGTCGCAGAGACCATCGCCACAGTCGTGCGTGATTTCTCGTGGACCGGACCCGTCGGTGTGACCTACCCGGGTGTGATCGTGCATGGCGAGGCACGCACCGCCGCGAACGTCGACAAATCATGGCTGGGCGTCAACGTCCACGACATCATCAGCGCCGAATTGGGTGGCCAAACCGTTGCCGTGCTCAATGACGCCGATGCCGCCGGGCTCGCCGAGGATCGGTACGGCGCGGGCAAGGATCAGTCGGGCGTCGTCGTGCTCTTGACGTTCGGAACCGGGATCGGATCCGCGGTCTTGCACAATGGAATCCTGTTGCCCAACACCGAGTTCGGACACATCGAGGTCGGCGGCATGGAGGCCGAGCATCGTGCCGCGTCGTCGGTCAAGGAAAAGAACGACTGGAGCTACAAGCAGTGGGCGCCCGAGGTCACCAAGGTCTTGGAGGCGGTGGAGAACGCACTGTGGCCCGACCTGTTCATCGTGGGTGGGGGCATTAGCCGTAAGGCCGACAAATGGGTGCCGCTGCTGACCAATCGCACCCCGGTGGTGGCCGCCGCTCTGCAGAACACGGCGGGAATCGTCGGCGCGGCGATGGCGGCACACGCTGGCGTTTCACCTTAGCTTTTTCACAGGTTCTGCGGTGTTGTCGTTACAATGGCAGACAGCGATGTAACACCTAGCCGCACGCGGGTCCCCCACGTTCGCGGCGAACATCAAGCAGACAGCCGAATTCTCGATTTTGCATGCCCATGCTCGTCGACGAAGCAGCCAGGAAAGGGCGTCAGTGGCAGCCACGAAAGCAGCAGCTCCGGAAACCGAAGCGGCCAAGAAGGCACCGGTGAAGGCTGCCGTCAAGGCACCGGCCAAGAAGGCACCGGCCAAGAAGGCGCCCGCGAAGGCTGCGACCAAGGCCCCCGCCAAGAAGGCCGCGCCCGCGAAGAAGGCAGCACCCGCCAAGAAGGCCGCGGCCAAGGCAGTCGATCCCTCCCTCGAGCCGCAGGGCAGCCCCGAGGACGCCGACATCGAGCCCGGCGAGGATCTGGACCCCGACCTCGCCGACGACGTGGACATCGAGGCGGACCTCGCCGAGGTTGCCGCCGATCCCGAGCCCGAGGCTGAGGCTGAGGCCGAAGGTGACGAGCCCTCCGAGAAGGACAAGGCCTCAGGCGATTTCGTCTGGGACGAGGAAGAATCCGAGGCGCTGCGCCAGGCCCGTAAGGACGCCGAGCTCACCGCTTCTGCGGACTCGGTGCGCGCCTACCTCAAGCAGATCGGCAAGGTGGCCCTGCTCAACGCCGAAGAGGAAGTTGAGCTGGCCAAGCGGATCGAGGCAGGCCTTTACGCCACCCAGATCGTCACCGAGCTGACCGAAAAGGGCGAGAAGCTTCCGGCCGCACAGCGCCGTGACATGTCCTGGATCTGCCGTGACGGCGATCGCGCCAAGAACCATCTGCTGGAGGCCAACCTGCGCCTGGTGGTTTCGCTGGCCAAGCGCTACACCGGTCGCGGCATGGCGTTCCTGGACCTCATCCAGGAAGGCAACCTGGGTCTGATCCGCGCGGTCGAGAAGTTCGACTACACAAAGGGTTACAAGTTCTCGACGTACGCGACCTGGTGGATCCGTCAGGCCATCACCCGCGCGATGGCCGACCAGGCCCGCACCATCCGTATCCCGGTGCACATGGTCGAGGTCATCAACAAGCTCGGCCGCATTCAGCGTGAGCTGCTCCAGGACCTGGGCCGCGAGCCCACACCCGAAGAGCTGGCCAAGGAAATGGACATCACGCCCGAGAAGGTGCTGGAGATCCAGCAGTACGCGCGTGAGCCCATCTCGCTGGACCAGACCATCGGCGACGAGGGCGACTCGCAGCTCGGCGACTTCATCGAGGATTCCGAAGCCGTGGTCGCGGTGGACGCGGTGTCCTTCACCCTGCTGCAGGATCAGCTGCAGTCGGTGCTGGAGACGCTTTCCGAACGTGAGGCCGGCGTGGTGCGTCTGCGGTTCGGTCTGACCGACGGCCAGCCGCGCACGCTCGACGAGATCGGCCAGGTGTACGGGGTGACCCGTGAGCGCATCCGGCAGATCGAGTCCAAGACCATGTCGAAGCTGCGCCACCCGAGCCGTTCACAGGTGCTGCGCGACTACCTGGACTAAGCCTTTTCCGCTCCGCACGGGGACGGGATCTGCGGGTCTCACAGTGGGCTGGCAGGACAGTCACAGGTTTCGATCACGGTAAGAACAACCGGCGAATTCGGAACCTGCCACCTCATCTACCGATTCAGCACCAACCCGCCGCGTGGCAACTACGCGCCGACAACGCCGTTCTCGGCGAGGTTCCTGGCCCCGCTGGGCCTGTTCGGCGGATTTATCGACGCCTCCGGTGGCGGCGGCTGGGGCCCATCACCACAAGCACCTTGCTCACTAGCGGAAAGGCCGCACCTCGCACGGTGATCGGCTCGGTCAGCGCATCGGAATTCATCGTTGCCGTCTCGGCGAGCATCGGCTTCCTGTTCGGCCTCGGCTCTGAATTCTTCAACAACCTGATCGTGATCGCCGGGCTGGCCCTGGGCGGTGTGATCGCCGCGCCCATCGCGGCCTGGCTCGTCTCGCGCGTCAACTCGGTGGTGCTCGGCACCGCGGTCGGCGGCATCCTGGTGCTCACCAACGCCCGCACCCTACTGCGGTACTTCGATACTCCCGACTCGGTACGTACGCCCATCTACCTGGCGATCGTCATCGCCTGGGTGGCACTGGTCGCGTACACATGACGCAAGGCCACACTGACCCCCGCCGAAGCCTCGGGAGATCTCAGCGAGATCGCAGCGAGCGCCGAACCCCAAGGGGCGCTGGCAGACACGCCCGGCGAGGACATCGCTCCCGCACCCAAGTAGCACAGCCGACAACCAGGCCTGCACAGATCGAAGCGCGAATGGAGTAGCCCGCTACGCATGTCGAGCGGCCCCGCTCAGCCACAGCATGGTGCCACCCCGGTGATAGTCATCGGGCTGGAATCGAAGGACACACCATGACCGCAACACTCGAGAAGGAAGTGACCGCGCCGGCCCCCCTGGACGGCGAGGTCGCCGACCGGCGCAGCAAATTTCGCAAGCTGACCGCCGAGACAGCCAAGGACCCCTATGCAGAACGGGCGTTCCTAGCATCGAAGCTGGCTGTGCTGCAATCACATCCGGAGCTTTCGGCGGCCACCCGCCGCGAGGCCGAGGAAACACTGGCCGAGGCTGCCGGGGTGGCGGACATCGCCGAACTGGCCGCGGGGATAACCCCGCCCCCGGGCGGTGTCGGCTACGGCATGTTCTACACGAACAGCTTTCGCACCCGCTTCGCCCGCGGTACCTCGTTCTACTACGAGATCGTCTGCCCACACCAGCCCGGCGGAAACGTGGCCGACTACCTGTATCTGACCGCCACCAACCGGGCACAAAAGGGTGTCGAGGCGTTCGTCTCCTATCACGCGCAGGACATCGCCCGCTTCAAGGTGTTCGACTGGGCACGCTCGGATCACTGGCAGACCGACATTCCGTTCGCGAACCTGACGGCATACCTGCGCAGCACCTCCTCGCACGGCTGGGGTCTACAGACCCTGCTCGTCTGGAATCAATCGTTCGAAATCGCACCGAACCGGTGGCGCAACGAGGTGCTGCTGCACAACCGTGCGGCAAACCGCTGGGATCTGGTGTACCGCTTCGATTATCAATCCACGACCGCCGAACAGACCTCCGGATGGGTGGGCAGCTGGGGACCGATCGTCGAGACGTTCCAGAACAGCTACACCAACACCCGCTGGCTCGGATTCCTCAACACGATGCTGGTGGGCCGCGATGCGGCCGGAACCTGGGGCCAATGGGCGCTGCTGCGCGCGGCCGACTCGACGATTCGCAATGACGGACATGGATTCTCGCCACTATTCCTGGACCCGAATTACTCTTTCGTGGTCAAGAGTTGATCGAGCAGGAGCAGCCGATCATGAGTGATAACGGATCGCCTCCCCCTCCCGGTACCGGCCCCATCGCCGACCGTCGGCAGGAGTTCGAAGAACTCAGTCGCCGGCACCGGGAGAGGGCGGATGAGCGCGCGTTCATCGAGCACAAGATCGAGATCGTCACGAGCGATCCCGATCTCAGCGCCGAGGAAAAGGCTGCCGCGATCGCGGAGCTGCGGCGCGCGCTGGAATGACGGTCGCGACACCCCACGGCGCGGACCCACCGGCGGCGACAACCTGTCGGTGGGTCCGGCCATACTGGGCAGCGTGAGCACTGTCGGCCATTGCTTCTTCGACACCGCCATTGGCGCCTGCGCCATCGCGTGGAGCGACAACGGCATCGTCGCGTTACAGCTGCCCGAGCACGACGATGCGGCCACCCTGGCCAGGATCCGGCGTCCACCGGGAAGTGAACTGGCGCCGCCGCCCTTCGTGGCCGAAGCGATCGACGGCCTGAAGCGTGTCCTTGCCGGTGAGGACGACGATCTGCAATGGGTTCAACTGGACCTTGACGGCATCACCGATTTCGATCGCGAGGTCTACGCGGTGACAAGGGCCATCGGCCCCGGCTCGACCCGCAGCTACGGTGAGGTGGCAGCAGCCGTCGGTGCACCGGGCGCAGCGCAAGCCGTCGGACAGTCATTGGGCCGCAATCCGATTCCGCTACTTGTCCCCTGCCATCGCGTGCTGGCCGCCGATCACAGCCTGCATGGCTTCTCCGCGTACGGCGGCGTGGTGACCAAACGGGAACTACTCAAGCTCGAACACACCCCAGGGTTCGACGACCCCACACTGTTCTGACGCGCGCGCAGCGCCACGGGTCTACGCTCTAGCGCATCAAGCTCCAGCTGACGCATCGGGAGAACCCATGACCAGTTTGTATATCGCTGCCCTTCTCATCGGAATCGTTGCGGGCCTGCGCGCGATGACTCCTCTCGCCGTGCTGAGCTGGGCCGCCTTTGCCAAATGCCTTCTACTAGAGGGCACCTGGGCTTCTTTTCTGGCAAGCCTGATCGTCGCCATCGTCGCCACTGTCTTGGCCGTCGGTGAGATCGTCAACGACAAGCTGCCCAAGACCCCAAGCCGCAAGGCGCCGCCCGCGTTCGCGGCCAGAGTGGTGCTCGGCGCCTTTTACGGGGCGGTGTTCGGCACGCTGGCGGGCGGAACCTCCCCCGGGCTCATCATCGGACTTCTACTCGGAGCGCTCGGCGCGGTGATCGGCACGCTAGGCGGGGCGTGGGCACGCGGTCAGCTGGCCGCGGTCTTCGGTAAGGATCTACCGGCCGCGCTGACCGAGGACGCGGTCACCGTTGTCGCGGCAGTAGCCATCACCGTCGCGCTCGCCGGATGAGCGCACATTTTGACGCCGTCGTCGTCGGCGCCGGTCAAGCTGGCCCCTCTCTGGCCGCGCGCCTACGCAACGCGGGGATGACGGTGGCGATCGTGGAACGACATCTCTTCGGTGGCACCTGTGTGAACACCGGCTGTCGCCCCACCAAGGCGCTGGTCGCCAGCGCGCATGCCGCCCACATGGCGCGAGACGCGGCGCGCTGGGGAGTGATCCTGGACGGCTCGGTGAGCATGGACATGGCCCGGGTGCGGGAACGCAAGGATTCGGTGATCTTGCCCTCGCGCAACGGCGGCGAGAAGTGGCTCAAGGACCTTGGCTGCGTCATCTATCACGAGCACGCGCACTTCATCTCCCCCACCGAACTCGCCGTCGGGGACGAGATCATCACCGCCGACAAAGTCTTCCTGAACGTCGGGGGCCGTGCGGTGGTTCCGGACTGGCCGGGTGTCGACGATGTTCCGCTGTTCACCAACAGCTCGCTCATCGAATACGACGGTATACCAGAACATCTCGTCGTCATCGGGGGCAGCTACGTCGGACTGGAGTTCGCGCAGATCTACCGCAGGTTCGGCAGTCAGGTCACCGTCGTACACCGGGGCCCGCGCCTCGTGGAACGCGAGGACCCCGACGCCTCCGCGATCATCCAGGAAGTCCTGGAACGTGAGGGAATCTCCTTCCGCCTCAACGCCTCTTGTATCAGCCTTTCCCATCAAGACGACGGGGTCGGCGTCGGCGTCGACTGCACCCAGGGTGCGCCCGAAGTGATCGGGTCCCATGTGCTGGTCGCCGTGGGGCGTCGGCCCAACACCGATGACCTCGGCCTGGAGAACGCCGGGGTCGCCACGGACGACCGCGGGTACATCACGGTCGATGACCAGCTGCGCACCAATGTGCCGGGTATCTGGGCGTTGGGCGACTGCAACGGCCGCGGGGCGTTCACACACACCTCCTACAACGACTTCGAGATCGTCGCCGCGAACCTGCTCGACGATGATCCACGCCGAGTCACCGATCGGCTGCCCTGCTATGCCCTGTACACCGATCCGCCGCTGGGCCGAGTCGGTATGACCGAAACGCAGGCGCGCGCCTCCGGACGCACCGTGCTTGAGGGCCGCAAGCCGATGAGTCAAGTGGGTCGCGCCATCGAGAAGGGCGAAATCGACGGCTATATGCAGGTTTTGGTGGACGCCGATACCGACCTCATCCTCGGTGCGACCATCTTGGGCGTGGGCGGCGACGAGGTGGTGCACTGTCTGCTCGACACCATGCAGTACGGCGTTCCCGCGCGAGCACTTCAGCGCACCGTGCACATCCATCCCACCGTCGCGGAGTTTCTGCCCACGATCCTGGGTGATCTGCAACCGCTCGCTTGATCTCAAGGGCGCTTGAGACCCTAGCCTCGTGTCATGAAGATCCACGATGTGCAGATCACCGCCACCGACGTGTCCGCCGCCGCCCGTTTCTACTCCGAAACCCTGGGATTGCCGGTACAAGTGGATGACGATCGGGCCACGGTCCACATCGGGGACAGCACGCTGACGATGGTTCCCGGTCCCGCGTATCACGGCGCGCATCACATCGCGTTCACGATTCCCGCCGGGAGCCTCGCAGCCGCCAAGGAATGGCTTTCAGTCCGGGTAACCCTGCAGACCGACGGTCAATGGCACGACGAATTCGACTGCGCACCCAACTGGCAGGCCCGCAGCATCTACTTCACCGGACCCGATGACGCGGTACTCGAGCTCATCGAGCGCAACATTCTGGATAACCGCATCGACCATCCCTTCGACGTCAACGACATTCGTCATCTCAGCGAGGTCGGCTTCGGCGTATCCGATGTGCTGGAGACCCAGCGGCTCATCCGTGACAAGCTGGGTCTGCTGCCCTTCGGAGAACCAACCCCCGGTTTTGGTCCGGTCGGCGATCACGACGGCCTGTTCATCCTGGTTCCCTCGGATATCACCTGGCGCCCCGAATACCGGATGCCTCCAGCCGCCGCGCCAACCATCGTCACCGCCGATGTCCCCACCGCGCTGGACATCGGCGAGCACTACGCGATTCAGCCGCTAGGAGCGTGAGTCCCGCCAGGCCAGCGGTGCATCGAGCACCGAGAGGTCATAGTCGGGGTCCGGGTTGATCCCGAGAGTGAACAACGTGGCCCCCGCGTCGGCATACGCATCCGCTTCCGCAGTGGTCAGGCCCTCCGGACCGAGTCCCCAACTGGTGGAACGTTCGATCTCGTTGTGGTCCCTGCCGATTCGTTCCGCTTCGGCGATCAAGATGTCGTTCTTACGCCGATAGGTGTCAATATCGGCGAACGCATGCCAAATGTGCGCGTGGCGCGCCACCAACGGAATGGTGCGCTTCTCTCCCCCGCCGCCGATCAGGATGGGGATGGGCCGCACCGGTGGCGGCAACAGCTGGCCCAACCGGTTTTCGATCCGAACTAGGCTTTCCTCGAACAGATCGAAGCGTGAACCTGTCGTGCCGAACTCGTATCCATAGGTGGTGTAGTCCTTTTCGTACCAACCGGCACCGACGCCAAGAATCACCCGGCCGTCGCTGATGTGATCGACGGTCCGTGCCATATCGGCCAGCAAATCGGGATTGCGATAACCCACACCGGTCACCAGGAGCCCGATCTCAACCCGGGAGGTGATCTCGGCCCATGATCCGAGGGCCGTCCAGCCCTCGAAGTTGTTAACGTCGGGCTGTATCTCATCGAGCACCACCCCATCGGAGCCGATGGTTCCGGCTGGCCAATGGAAGTGGTCGTAGCCGAAGATGACGTCGACTCCCTTGTCCTCCGCGCGGAGCACGGCGTCGCGCCACTGCTTGTAGTTCTGCGCCTTTGCGGGCCGCAGCTGAATTCCGATGCGTATGCGTCCGGTCACATCGCAGTGCAATTAATCGATCGCCGCCGGTATTCCCCGCCGCTTACGCTGCCGCCATGGAACGCGTGAACATTTCGTCGGGCGGCGAATGGGAAGCAGCGGTCGGCTACTCGCGCGTGGTGCGGGTTGGCCCGCACGTCGCCGTCTCCGGCACCACGACGGCGCGTGAGGGCCAAACGCCTGTCGGCGGTGACGACATCGCCGAACAGACCCGCGAGGCGCTGCGCCGAATCGAGTCGGCACTTAGCCAAGCGGGCGCCACCCTGGGCGATGTCATACGCACCCGCATCTTCGTCACCGATATCGGGCGGTGGCGTGAGGTCGGTTTGGCCCACGGCGAGTTTTTCGGGGATATCCGCCCGGCAGCCACCATGGTCGAGGTGTCGGCGCTCATCGATCCGGCGCTGCTGGTCGAGATCGAGGCCGATGCCATCACATTAAATTGGTCAGACCACTAGACCTCTTACCAATCGCGGTGCTACCGTGACAGCATGGCACTGCAGCCGATCGCCCGGCAGTCGATACCCGATGAGATATTCAGCCAGCTCGCGGCGCAGGTCCTCACCGGTGACCGCACCCCGGGTGACACGCTGCCCAGCGAGCGCGCCCTAGCCGAAGCCCTCGGGGTGTCTCGCACCGCGGTCCGCGAAGCGCTGGGCCGGTTGGAGCGCTCGGGCCTGATCCACATCCGCCAGGGCGGGTCCACGGTGATCCGGGATTACCGCAGCGACGCCGGATTCGACGTGCTGCCACTACTGCTCGCCTACGGCGGCGATGTGGATCGCCGCACACTGGCAAGCGTCATCGAGGCCCGGGCCATCATCGGCCCCCAGGTGGCGCGCCTGGCCGCTCAACGATCTCACCAGGATCCCGGTGTCGCAGATCGGCTGCGCGCAATGACCGCCGACCTGGAAGCGGAAAACGATCCGCTACAACGCATGTGGCAAGCGCTCGGGTTCTGGGAGCTAGTCATCGACACCGCCGACTCGATTGCCTTCCGGCTGGTGTTCAACACCATGCGCGACTCGTATGTGCGGGCGCTGGACGTGCTCGTCAACGTGATGGCCGCCGAAGTCGGCGACATCGGCCACTACCGCGCGCTCGCCGATGCCATCGCCACGCAAGATGCAGACGCCGCGCAAGAGGCCGCCGTTGCCATGCTTGCATTGGGCACCAAGGCATTTGATGAACTCCTGGAGCAACTCATGGACGAATCGGAGAACCAGAAATGACCCGTGCCGCACGTAAGTCGATGACTCTGCGCGATGCCCTTGTCGAATTCGTCAAGCACCCCACCCCATGGATGCTTGTCGTATGGTCCGCCGCTCTACTGGGCGCCAGACTCTCCGTCGGTGGCTGGACAATTGCCGATGCCATTACACCCGTTGCGCTGGTAGCGATCTCGCCCATCGCCGAGTGGCTGATCCACGTCGGGATCCTGCATTGGCGCCCACGCTCGGTGGGTCCGGTGAAAATCGACTCGCGGCTCGCCCGTGATCACCGCCTGCATCATCAGGATCCGCGGGACATCCCGCTGGTGTTCATTCCCTGGCCGAGCCTGGTCGTGGTGATCATCGGATTGACCCTGGCCGCGCTTTTTGCGTTCCCGCGCACGGGACTTGGGCTCACCTTCGCACTCACGGTGGCGTTGTTCCTGGTGTTCTACGAGTGGACGCACTACCTCGTCCATACCGACTACAAACCGCGTCACGCGATCTATCGGGCGGTCTGGCGAAACCACCGGTACCACCACTTCAAGAATGAGAACTACTGGTTTACCGTCACCAGCTCGGGAACCGCCGACCGACTGCTCGGAACCTATCCTGATCCACAACAGGTGCAGTCTTCACCGACGGTACGAAATCTGCACGCGTCCAGCATTACTGGCTAGCCCCCGGCGTCCGGCCCGTAGCTGGCACCCGAGTAGCCGGTCTGTTGATGATCCGGGGCATCAGGGTGGTTTCGCGGCCGACTACCCGAATTGGTCACCACCAGGAATCCCAGCCCAACGACCAGCAGCACTGCCACCGTCGCTATGACGATGACAGCGGTCATCATGCCTCGGCCCGCTCCGGCCGTAATGCGAAGTAACGCAGCTTCTTTCCAAATGCGATCTGAAGTTCCCGCCGCCCGCCGCGACGCACGAGCGCGATCCGGCGAAGACCCTCGGCAACCTCGCGATCCATCATCCAGTCGCGCAGACGCGGCAGCTCGTAACTGTATGTGCGGAACTCTTTGGCGTCACACAGCACGCAGCACCGCATGGAGTGCAGGCGCGCGTACTGCTCGAATTCGTACTCCCAGTTGGGCAGTTCAGCGAGCCACGGCACCGCATTGGCGACATCGAAACGCCGCTTGCTGCGCAGCTGCACACCGGCGGTCAGCGCCGTGTACTCGTCGAAACCCGACGGGGCATTGCCGGCAAGCAGGTCCGACAGCACCGACAGTTGCCGACGCCGCAAGACCTCGCGGTTGTCAAGCATGAACAACACCGGCCTTGATCGCCTGGCGGACCACCGAAAGGTCAGTGCTTACGCTGGCTTCGTCGATGGACCCATCACGCTCGATCAGCACGCCCAGGCCGCGGCCCGAGGTGAGCACCACGAGCTCGGTGAGCAGATCCGCAACCGGATCGATGATGGTGTCGGAGTGGGTGTCCCAGTACAGGTCGCCCTCGAACCGGCCACCGGCGATGTGCACATACGTGACACGCTCGATCGGGAAACGGCGCAGCATCGCCACAGGGTCGGTACCCGAGGCCACCGCTGTCGCATACAGGTTGGGCACGTCGAGCACCAGCCAACAGCCGGTGCGCCGGGACAGTTCCCGCAGGTAGTCGGGCTCGCTCAGCTCGTTCTCGGGCCACTGCAAGGTGGTGGCCACATTCTCCAGCGCCAACGGCACACCGAGGTCGTCTTGCACTCGGGAAACGTTGTCCACCAATACATCCAAAGCCAATGTGGTGCGCGGCGGAGCCACCAGGTGCCCCGCCTCGAGCACGCCGTGCTGGCCCCCACTTTCGAAGCCTGCCCGCACGAACGCCACATGCTCGCTGACCATCGGAGCATTCAGTTCCGCGGCCAGGGCGGCCAGGTGCTTGACGCGCTTGGCGTCGGGCAGATCGGCTCCGGCAAGACCCAATGACACACCGTGCGGCACGACGACGGTGCCCGCCTCACGAAGGCGCATCAGCTCGACCGGCAGCGCTCCCGGACGAAAGTTCTCGGCGACGATCTCGGTGAAGGCGAGGCTCAGAGCATCGTCCGTGACGGCACCCTGATTGAACATCGCAGCAAGCTCTGGACGCCACGAGGCGCCAACCGCGGGCTCATCGGCCAGCACGGTCTTAAGCGGGTGATTTGAAGAGGCCACCGCGGTTACCCCCTTATCTCAAGACCGGCGAACTACGCCAGTCTAGCTACCACGTTGATAGCTTAGGAAGTGCTTAGGTGCCAGCGGCTCAAAAAAGCCATCCGATCCCGGCCGGAAGTTCGCCACGGACGTAACTGCGGCGATCGGCAGCGGTCCGTACAGATGAGGGAACAGCATCGATTCGGGGTCGCTAGGCACTCCCGGTTCCCAACGTACCGGAGAGTCCAGCAGATTCAGGGCAACAGACAATACGACCAGATCACACCTTCCGCGATACAAGCGGTTGGCCGGAAGGTGAACCTGGTACGGCTCGGAGAGGTGAATAAATCCCGTTTCGTCCAGTGACGTGGGCCGATGCTCCCCCTGTTCACCCGCCAACGCCCACTCTTCGTCGGAACAGATGTGAACGAGTTCGGGTTCACCCGGCGGCATCGACTGCATCACACCAGCCTGCCTCAACCCTGTAACGCCCTCGACGTGAGCCGCGACACACCGGACACACGCGGGGAACAACCGAAACCCCCCAAACGTCTGACAAAGTACATACATAGGCGCCGAGCGGTTCACCGGACCGCAAAGCTCAGGAGAGATACGGAGGAGCCATGAACGCAACTCTGACCAGTCCAGAGCTGACGAAGGCTGACCGCTGCGATCGTTGCGGTGCGGCTGCTCGAGTCCGCGCCACACTCCCGTCGGGAGCGCAGCTGCTCTTTTGCCAGCACCACGCCAACGAGCACTCCGAGAAGCTGAGCGCGATGTCGGCGGTGCTATACATCAGCGGTCCGGACGAGGATTAGTCACCGCGGTTTCACCCCCGGTAAGTACTGCTGACCATCCCATCAGGAATGCTGGTGTGGCCATGAGTGATAAGCCACGCCATTTCTCGTTCGGTCGAGACGTCTTGCACGTAATGCGCCGCACGGCCGTAAAGAGTTGGGACGACTCGATTTTCGCGCAGTCGGCGCAGGCCGCCTTCTGGCAGGTGTTATCACTACCGCCGCTTCTTTTGGGGATCCTGGGGAGCCTGACGTTCGTCGGGCCGCTGTTCGGGCCGGACACGCTGCCCGAGATCCAGGAGCGAATCCTGCGGGTGGCCAACAGTGTTTTCAGCAAGAGCGTGGTCACCGAGATCATCGAGCCCACCATCGTCGACATCATGCGCGATGGGCGCGGTGAGGTGGTGTCCATCGGATTCGTCATCTCACTGTGGGCAGGGTCCTCGGCGATATCTAGCTTTGTGGACTCCGTGGTGGAGGCGCACGACCAGACACCCCTGCGCCATCCCGTGCGCCAGCGGTTCTTTGCGCTGGGCCTGTACGTCGCCGCGCTGGCGATGGCGGTGGTGACCTTGCCGGTGATCGCCCTCGGACCCAAGCGGATCGCCGAGGTGGTACCCGACTCCTGGAATGCGGTGCTGCGTTACGGCTACTTCCCGCTCTTCGGCATTGCACTGGTGGCCCTGGTGACGCTGCTGTACCGGGTATCCCTACCGCGGCCGCTTCCTTCGCACCGACTATGGATCGGTGCGCTGTTGGCGGTGACGTTCTTCGTGATCGCCAGCCTGGGGCTGCGGTTCTACCTGAACTGGATCACCCGCACCGGATACACCTACGGCGCCCTCGCGACCCCCATCGCCTTCTTGCTATTCGCGTTCATGCTCGGATTCGCGATCGTGCTGGGCGCCGAGCTGAATGCCGCGATCGAGGAGAACTGGCCGGCCGGGGCCACCCACGCCCGGCAGCTGCGGGAATGGCTGAGCCCCCAAAACGGCGAGAATACCGCCCCGAACAGCCCCGACGAGGCGGCTCCGGAGAAGGCCCCCGAAGGCTGCTAGTCCTTCTTCATCATTTCGTAGATGCGCTTGCAGTCGGGGCACACCGGTGAGCCGGGCTTGGCCGACTTGGTGACCGGAAAAACCTCACCACACAGGGCGACCACATGGTTTCCCATGACCGCGCTCTCCACGATCTTGTCCTTCTTGACGTAGTGAAAGACCTTCGGCCTGTCACTGTCGGTGCTCTCGTCGACGGTGGTGTCCGGACGCTCGAGCGTCTGCGTGTCCATCCCTACATTGTGACATCCTGGAGATATGAGAAAAGAGCTGTCGTTCGATGACGACGGCCACCCTGTACTCATCACAGCGGCCGCGGTCTCGGTCGAAGAACAACACCGCGCCCGGGTACGCCGCTATTTGACGCTGATGGCGTTCCGGATCCCGGCACTACTGGGCGCCGCCTGGGCCTACAGCGTGTGGCACAACGGATGGATCTCGCTGGCGATCTTGGCGGCATCGATCCCACTGCCCTGGATGGCGGTGCTCATCGCCAACGACCGTCCTGCCCGCAAGGCCGAGGAACCGCGGCGATACGGGCCCCAGGAACATCGGCACTCGCTGTTTCCCACGGCGGAACGCCGAGCGATTGATCCCGCGCCTCCGCCGCAACCGCACACCCCGCCGGAAGGCTCCGCTGGCCCGTCTTAGGGACAGCTATGTCAATTCTCAGGACATTCTCAGCTGCTAACTCGAAATCCGCAGGTCAATGACGGCGCCATTTGGGAACCTCAGGAACTTTCTGGGCCACCCGGGCGTTGCAACTCATGAGACCTACGGATCAACTAGGAGGCAGCGATGGCAAACGCCACGACCCGTCCGGCCCGTACTACTGAGTCCGACGATCTGGACACCCAAAGTCCAGCCGCCGACCTCGTGCGGGTGTATTTGAACGGCATCGGCAAGACCGCTCTGCTCACGGCAGAGGACGAAGTCGAGCTGGCCAAACGGATCGAGGCGGGGCTGTACGCACAGCACCTTCTGGACACCAAGAAACGCCTCGGCGAGGCCCGCAAGAAGGATCTGGCAGCCATCGTGCGGGAAGGTAGCGCCGCGCGCAGCCACCTGCTGGAGGCCAACCTGCGGCTGGTGGTGTCGCTGGCCAAGCGCTACACCGGACGCGGAATGCCGCTGCTGGACCTCATCCAGGAGGGCAACCTGGGCTTGATCCGCGCCATGGAGAAGTTCGACTACGCCAAGGGGTTCAAGTTCTCGACCTACGCCACCTGGTGGATCCGTCAGGCCATCACCCGCGGCATGGCCGATCAGAGCCGCACCATCCGCCTGCCAGTGCACCTGGTGGAGCAGGTGAACAAGCTGGCTCGCATCAAGCGTGAGCTGCACCAGCGGCTCGGCCGCGAGGCCAGCGACGAGGAACTGGCCGAGGAGTCCGGCATTCCCGTGGAGAAGATCGGGGATCTGCTGGACCACAGCCGGGATCCGGTGAGCCTGGACATGCCGGTTGGTACCGACGAAGAAGCGCCGCTTGGCGACTTCATCGAGGACACCGAGGCCATGTCGGCGGAGAACGCCGTCATCGCAGAGCTACTGCACTCGGACGTGCGCAGCGTGCTGGCCACTCTCGACGAGCGTGAGCAGCAGGTCATCCGGCTTCGGTACGGACTCGATGACGGACAGGCCCGCACACTCGACCAGATCGGCAAGCTGTTCGGACTGTCTCGCGAGCGGGTGCGTCAGATCGAGCGTGAAGTCATGACGAAGCTGCGCCACGGCGACCGCGCAGAACGCCTGCGTTCGTACGCGAGCTAGTTGACCTACTACCCTGCCCTCGGGGCGCTGCGTTCTGGAAGCGCAGCGCCCCGATTTGCGTTGTAGGTCGGTAGACTAAGCACGACCGTAAGGGGCGAGTGGTGAACGATCTTGTCGATACGACAGAAATGTATCTGCGAACGATCTACGACCTCGAAGAAGAGGGCGTGGTGCCGCTGCGTGCCCGCATTGCCGAAAGGCTCGAGCAGAGCGGCCCGACCGTGAGCCAGGCGGTGGCGCGGATGGAGCGCGACGGCCTGCTGAACGTCGCCGGCGACCGCCACCTCGAACTCACCGACAAGGGCCGCGCACTGGCGGTCTCGGTGATGCGCAAGCACCGGCTGGCCGAGTGCCTGCTGGTCGACATCATCGGGCTGCCGTGGGAAGACGTGCACGCCGAGGCTTGCCGTTGGGAACATGTGATGAGCGAGGATGTCGAGCGCCGACTGCTCACAGTGCTCAACAACCCGACCACTTCCCCGTTCGGTAACCCCATTCCCGGTCTCTCCGAGCTGGGTGTCGCCCCTGACCGGTCCGAGAATGCGAGCGCGGTGCGGCTCACCGAGATTGCCGGGGGCTCACAGGTTGCCGTGGTGGTGCGCCGCCTGGCCGAACACGTGCAGGCCGATACCGATCTGCTGACGCGCCTTAAGGACGCCGGCATCGTGCCGAATGCGCGCGTCACCGTGGAGTCCTCCCCCGAGGGCGTCATCATCGTCATTCCCGGCCATGAAAGTGTCGAGTTACCGCACGAGATGGCGCACGCCGTCATGGTGGAGAAGGTCTAGCCCACACCTCGGGCTTGCCTGGGCGGCAGGCTTATTCCCAGCTCGTGAGCCAGCCGGAAGCCGGTATCGGCCAGCGCACGAATCTCATCGGGGCGCATACCGGAGTGCAGCGCTGACATCAAGAGCTGCCCCAGACGATGGTCCGGCCGGGCCGTGAGCGCGGCATCCAACGCGACACCAGCCAGTGGACCATCGCCGCGCACATAGGCACTAAATCCCAATAACACCAACGCTTCCGCACGCCAGGGGTCAGGGAGCAATCGGCTCAGCGCCAGCCACAGCCGTTCCACATCGTCGGACAGCACACCGACAGCCAACGCACACAACGTGTCTCGAACCCGCACGACCGTCAGGGAGCGAGCCATCGCCAGCAGCTCGCGGTTGGACAGTGAACGGAATTCCGCTGTTCGGCACGCCGCCCGCATCACTCGATTCACGGCACGCCGGTCTGCCACGCTGGCCTCGCCTTGTCCCTGAGACGGCCGCCGCAAGGAGACGGCCAGCGCGCAGGTGCGCGCGGTGTCGGAGGGCGCGATCAGCGCCACGAGATCCTCCCTACGGCGATGCACCGTCCTGCCTGCCAAAACCGCCGCCGCGGTCAGCGGAGAGCACTCGGGATCGTCGACGGGCCCGCCCGCGCCGCATCCGTCATAACACCGCCACCAGCCCTGGGGCCCGACACGGTCTACCGTGTGGCCGGCAATTAACGAAATGCCCTGACGTTCTACATGTTTGGCTAGCCGCCGGATGATGTCACCGGCCTCCTGCTCGTCCATGTCCGCACTGATGACCACTGCGATCACCGCATCGGCCGGCCCCGGGCTCAACACCTCGGCCAGCACCTCGAATGCCGCGTAGTCGGTGCCGTCCAGGTCATGAAGGTCCCTGCGCAGTATCGCTTCGATGAGCCCACCGGCGAGTGTGACCACGACAAGGGAATCTTCCGGGATGAACCCCAACATCGCCGGTAGCGCGGCGATCAGGGCAGAGGGCCGATTCAATCGAAAATCGGGACGACCGAGCGGTCCGGGAATCAGTGATGTCATGTCCGCACCGTGACAGCCAGGACCGTCAACCCCGCGACAGCGACCTCGCGTTGTGCCGGCGCCTCCGGGAACCTGTGGATGCCGTCACAATTGTGGACAATGTACCCACGGTCACCGCCGAAAACAGGGCCGCCATTGCCGATCGGGTAGCATCAAGGCGTCGGTAATCTTGCCGACCCTCAGGGCAGACCACTCGCTGGATGTTGGGCTTACCGCCCCACCTCGATCCCGTCGCCTCCTCTGAGACTTCTCAGAGGATTCCATGTCGTCACTCACGAGCGGTACCCCTTTTCTCGATGCGTCCGAACGGAGCGAGGAGGTCCTTGCGGCCGTTCCCTTACCGATGCCTATTGGTTCCACCGCGATCGTCTACTGCGAGGGACAGTTCGGCGAGCAGGACGGCAAGACCGCAAACGGGCTGGTCCGGCATTCTGAGAAGTACGAGATCCTCAGTGTCATCGATAGCCTCCGGGCCGGAGTAGATGCCGGGAGACTCCTCGACGGCACGGCGAACGGCATCCCGGTGCTGGAATCGCTGGCCGAGTCCGTCGCTCACGCCGGCCACGTACCTGACTACCTGATCTGCGGGCTGGCGCCTGCCGACGGCCTACTGTCGAACGAGCAGCGGCTCGTACTGCTAGACGGTATCGCCCGCGGGATGCACATTGTCAACGGCCTGCACGAGTTCCTCAACGACGATGCCGAATTCGTAGCAGCAGCTGTGATCGCCGAAGTCACCATCACCGATGTACGCCAACCGAAGTCCAAGCGCGACCTGCACCTGTTCTCCGGCCGGATCTTCGACGTCACCTGCCCAAGAATCGCGATCCTGGGTACGGACGGGGCGATCGGGAAACGCACCACCGCCACCTTGCTGGTCCAGGCATTGAATGCACGCGGCATCAGGGCGGTCATGGTCGGCACCGGTCAGACCACCCTGATCCAGGGCGGAAAGTACGGCGTCGCGCTGGACGCGCTGATCCCCCAGTTCTGCTCGGGTGAAGTCGAGCACCAGGTCGTCGCCGCGTTCGAGGGTGAAGCCCCTGATGTGATCGTGGTCGAGGGCCAGGGCGCGCTGAGCCACCCCGCGTACATCACGTCGGCCCACATCCTGCGGGGCAGCCGCCCGGCCGGCGTGATCGTGCAGCACGCACCAAAACGTAAGGTGCTCGGCGACTTCCCCATGGTGCCGATGCCGACCGTAGCCAGCGAGATCGCACTGATCGAGGCGTTCGCCGATACTCGCGTCATCGGGGTCACGATCAACCACGAGGAAATGACCGGTGACGAGCTGAACGATGCGATCTCCGAGCATCATTCGGAGCTCGGCCTCCCGGTCACCGACCCGCTGACACGCCCAGCTTCGGAACTGGTCGAGATGGTGCTGTCGGCTTTCCCTGTCCTCGCTGGGAAAGCCGACACGACCACCCCTGTGTGACACTTCGGCTCGAGACCGATCTCGACAAGGTCGAGCAGAACACGCGGATCCTGGTTGACCGGCTTACCGGGGTAGGCATCCGGGTCACCGGCATCACTAAGGCAGTGTTGGGCTCGCCGGGTGTCGGTGCGGCAATGCTGCGCGGCGGCGCCCGCGGACTCGGTGACTCACGGATACCGAACCTCGCTCGGCTGGCCAGCCTCGACTGCCTACCGCTGCGCACGTTAATCCGCTCACCCATGCTCAGCCAAGTGGCACAGATCGTTGACGTCGCCGATGTCAGTCTGAACACCGAGGCCGTCGTCCTGGCTGCGCTTGATAAGGCCGCGTCCCAACAGAACCGGGTACATGCCGTCGTGCTCATGGTTGAACTGGGCGACCTGCGTGAGGGCATCGCGCTGGACGACGCCCCCGACGCTGCGCGGGCCGTTCTTGGTCACTCCTCGTTGCGGCTCGCCGGGCTCGGTGCCAACCTCGCTTGTCAGAGCGGCGTCGTGCCCGACGACCGGAACATGGGCATCCTTACGGGGCTCGCGAACGACATCGAATCACTGCACGGGATCTCGCTCGAGGTTGTCTCAGGCGGCAACTCTGCGAACCTGAACTGGGCGCTACACACACACGACGTCGGCCGGATCGACGAACTCCGGCTCGGTGAAGCCATTCTTCTCGGCGTCGACCCGCTGTACCGAACGCCGATCCCCGGCCTGCACACGAATGCCTTCACCTTGAGTGCAGAAGTCATCGAGGTCGCGATGAAACCCGCTCAACCCTGGGGGCATCGTGCTCAGGCGGCATTCGGCGAAGCACCGGCCCGCACCGGCAGTGCGACTGTGCGCCAGGCAATCCTGGCCCTCGGCCGCCAGGACGTGGACCCGGATGGTCTGCAGCCACCCGAGGGCATCACGGTCCTCGGGATGAGCAGCGACCATCTGGTGGTCGACGTCGGTGATCACCAGCTGGTTGTCGGAGACGAGATCGCCTTCGGTATTGGCTACGGCACGCTCATGCGGGCGATGACATCGCCCTTCGTCGCCAAGATCGAGCACCTGGGCCGTTCCATCGCACCCCACGGGATACGGTCACTCCGGTAGCCCGCGATCAGTGGAAGCTGTCGTGCACCTTGAGTACAGCTGCGGTGAAGGCCTGATCCAGGAGCACCGCATCGGGCTCGGTGCCCTGAAAAGTCATGTAAGTGGCCTGGATTCGAATATCGGCGATCTGCGCGATAAGTGACAGAGTGGTTTGTGTGCCGTTGCCCGCCCCGGACGGCGACACCGTTTGATTGACCGCCACCGAATCATCGGCGTTGATGGGCGGAGCCACGGCCTGAGAGGCCGTCACCGTGCTCGTGACCTGGTCCGGGTCGGTGAAGGTATACGAAGTACAGCGCTCCAGTTGCGTCTTGTAGGTGGCAAGCGGTTGCGGCACGCGAAGTACCGCCACCGTGATGGTCGAATTGTCGGACTCGTTGGTGCCCACCGCCACCGCTGCGTCCTGCGGCACTGCCGGAACGGGTTCCGGTGTGCATGTGGTGGGGGCGACGGTAGCCGCATCGGGCACGCCCCGGATGTCGCGGAGCGCCAGACCGGCGGCACCAGGATCCAGCGTGGTGGCCGGATATTGATGCGGGAAGTCCGTCGGCGCCAGCAGGAGCGCCCCCACCGGGCCCGCCGGTGCCCGCAGCGGCGCGGTGGTGGTGGTCAACGGGGACGATGCGCCACCGGATGACTCCATGGGCGTTCCGTCGATTGCCCGCGTGCATGCGGGCGATGTCGCGGCGCAGCATCCAGCCACAACCATCGTCGCTACCAGCCGCGATGCCGTCACGGTCACATGCTGCCATCGGCACGGCCCGGGTCCCCGGAGGCGCGCGCGAGATTCGGGAGGGACAACTGTTCATGTCACCGTGACACGGACGGCATGCACGGTTAGACGAATCGGCGTATTGAGTACACCCATGACCAACGGCCTTCGCGCAAGCGGCTCATCCACGGCAGCAGAAACCCCCACCTACGACCTCGTCGTCATCGGATCGGGCCCTGGCGGCCAGAAAGCCGCCATCGCCGCGGCCAAGCTGGGCAAGTCGGTGGCCGTGGTCGAACGCGACAACATGCTCGGCGGTGTCTGCACCAACACCGGAACCATTCCGTCCAAGACGCTGCGCGAGGCCGTCCTCTACCTGACCGGCATGAACCAGCGCGAGCTCTACGGCGCGAGCTACCGGGTGAAGGCGAACATCACTCCCGAGGATCTGCTGGCCCGCACCGAACACGTCATCCGTAAGGAAATCGAGGTGGTGCGTTCCCAGCTCCTGCGCAATCGGATCGACCTGATCAGCGGCATCGGACGGTTCGCCGATGAGCACACCGTCGTAGTGGAAGAGCCCTCCCGGGGCGAGCGCACCACACTGCATGCCGAGTACGTCGTGCTGGCCACCGGCACCAAGCCCGCCCGGCCCGCCGGTGTGGCGTTCGACGAACGCCGCGTCCTAGATTCGGACGGCATCCTGGATCTGCGCTTCATCCCCGGATCCATGGTGGTGGTCGGTGCGGGCGTCATCGGAATCGAGTACGCCTCCATGTTCGCCGCCCTGGGCACCAAGGTGACCGTGGTGGAGAAACGCGACTCGATGCTGGACTTCTGCGATCCCGAAGTCGTTGAGGCCCTTCGCTTTCACCTGCGCGACTTGGCCGTGACCTTCCGTTTCGGCGAGGAGGTCACCGCCGTCGACGTCAATGATTCGGGCACCATGACCACATTGGCCAGCGGCAAACAGATCCCCGCCGACACCGTGATGTACTCCGCGGGACGACAGGGGCAGACAGATCAGCTCGACCTCGCCCGGGCCGGGCTGGAGGCCGACAACCGAGGCCGGATCTGGGTTGACGCGAACTTTCAGACCAAGGTCGACCACATCTACGCGGTGGGTGACGTGATCGGCTTCCCCGCGCTGGCGGCCACCTCGATGGATCAGGGCCGCCTCGCGGCCTACCACGCGTTTGGCGAGCCCTCCAAAGGCATGACCGATCTGCAACCGATCGGCATCTACTCCATCCCCGAAGTGTCCTATGTGGGCGCCACCGAGGTTGAACTCACCAAGAACGCGATTCCCTACGAGGTGGGTGTCTCGCGTTATCGCGAGCTGGCGCGCGGACAGATCGCCGGAGATTCCTACGGAATGCTCAAGCTGCTGGTGTCCACCGAGGACCTCAGGCTGCTCGGAGTGCACATCTTCGGCTCCGATGCCACCGACCTGGTCCACATCGGACAGGCGGTGATGGGCTGCGGCGGCACCGTCGAATACCTGGTCGACGCAGTTTTCAACTACCCGACGTTCTCCGAGGCCTACAAGGTCGCCGCACTCGACGTGATGAACAAGATCCGCGCGCTCAATCAGTTCAAGGCCTGAAGGATTTCGCGCTGGGCGAATGCCGCCCACATCCGGAATTTGCATCCCGCCTGGGCCGTTGAGGCCATAGGTACATTCGCCGTTTGCCTGCCAGTAAGGGACACTGGTGGGACGAGGACGCGAAGGGAGGCGAATCATGAAAAGCAGTAACGACGGGGAGCAGCAGCCGTACAGACCCGATCAGAGTGGCATGTACGAGCTGGAATTCCCGGGTCCACAGCTGGCATCCGCCGATGGGCGCGGTCCGGTTCTGGTGCATGCGTTGCAGGGCTTCTCCGACTCCGGTCACGCCGTGAAGCTGGCGGCCGCGCACCTGCGTGACACGCTCGAAAGCGAATTGGTCGCGTCATTCGCCATCGACGATCTGCTCGACTACCGGTCTCGCCGTCCGGTGATGACGTTCAAGAGCGATCACTTCACCGAGTACGCCACGCCCGAACTCAACCTGTATGCGCTCAAAGACACCAAGGGCACACCGTTCCTGCTGCTGGCCGGGCTTGAGCCAGATCTGAAGTGGGAGCGTTTCGTCACCGCGATCCGGCTGCTGGCCGATCAACTCGGTGTACGCAAGACCATTGGACTGGGCGCGATTCCGATGGCGGTACCGCATACCCGCCCGATCACCCTGACCGCACACGGAAACGACCGCAAGACCCTCGACGAGCACCCGGGCTGGATCGATGAGGTCCAGGTCCCGGGCAGCGCCTCCAACCTGCTGGAGTTCCGTCTGGCCCAGCACGGCCACGATGTGGTCGGCTTCGCCGTCCACGTTCCCCATTACCTGGCACAGACCGACTACCCGGAGGCCTCGCAACGCCTGCTGGAGGAAGTCGCCAGGACCGGCGATCTGGATCTGGATCTGCAGGCGCTTACCGAGGCAGCCGGCAAGGTGCGCAACCAGATCAACGAGCAGGTGGAAGGCAGCGAAGAAGTCGCTCAGGTGGTCCAAGCGCTGGAACGCCAGTACGACGCCTTCGTCGCGGCGCAGGAGAATCGCTCGTTGCTGGCACGGGACGAGGAGCTTCCCAGCGGTGACGAACTGGCCGGAGAATTCGAGCGTTTCCTCGCTGAACAGGCCAAGTTCGGCGAGGATCCGTCCGGCGATGGGCCTGTTCTCTAAGCCTGTTGTCCGCTCGCCGCGCCAAATTTGCGGCGAAGGGTCAAAATACTTGACATGAATCCTCCGCCGCGGCTCCTGCATCCGGTGCCGGATACCGAGCACACCGAGGGTGCCGATGTCGGCGACAATGCTGAATCGGCCACCGACGCATCGACGCGTCCGCGGATGGCGTTCCGCACCATCCACGGGTACCGGCGCGCCTTTCGAATCGCGGGATCGGGACCCGCACTTCTGCTCATCCACGGTATCGGCGACAACTCCGCGACATGGGACAGCGTGCACGCGCAGCTCGCCGAGCATTTCACTGTGATCGCCCCGGATCTGCTGGGGCACGGCCAGTCGGATAAACCACGCGCCGACTACTCGGTGGCGGCCTACGCCAATGGCATGCGGGACTTGCTGGCCGTGCTGGACATCGAGAAGGTCACCGTCGTCGGGCATTCGCTAGGCGGCGGCGTTGCGATGCAGTTCACCTACCAGTTCCCCCACCTGGTGGAGCGCCTGATCCTGGTTGCGCCAGGCGGGGTGACCAAAGACGTCAACATCGTATTGCGTTGTGCGTCAATGCCCGTCATCGGAGATGCGATCGGCCTGCTCAGACTACCGCTGGCGATGCCGATGATCCGGCTGACCGGCGCAATAGCCGGCGCGACGTTGGGACGGGCCGGAATGGGCCGCGACATCCCCGACGTCCTGCGGGTTCTCGCCGACCTGCCCGAGCCCCGGGCCTCGGCCGCGTTCACCCGGACGCTGCGTGCCGTGGTTGATTGGCGCGGCCAGGTGGTCACCATGCTCGACCGATGTTATTTGACCGAGTCCGTTCCCGTGCAGCTGATTTGGGGTAGCGACGACCTGGTGATCCCGGTTAGCCACGGCCATTTCGCCCATGCGGCGATGCCCGGCTCGACACTAGAGATCTTCGAGCACTCCGGGCATTTCCCCTTCCACGACGACCCCGATCGATTCATCAGCATCGTGCGCCAATTCATCGACTCCACCGAGCCCGCCGAATACGACGAGAATGAGTTGCGCCGACTGTTGCGCACCGGCATCACCGAGCACACGATCAGTGGGGCCGCACGGACCCGGATGGCGGTGCTCGATGCCATGGGCACCGACGAGCGCAGCGCCACCTAGCCACGAGAGCTCAAGCGGTACCGAAGGATTGCGCAGTTCACGGGGTATCCCGGTGCGCGGCGTGCGCGAGACGTAGAGTCGACGCATGAGTGTTGATGTCGCGGTTGTCCGCGTATTCACCGATGAGACAGGCAACTTCGGCAATCCCCTAGGGATCGTTAATGGCGCCGACGTTCCAGCGTCGGCACGCCAGGAGGTCGCTACCCGGCTGGGTTTCAGCGAAACAGTTTTCGTCGATCTTCCCGCCGAAGGATCCAACACCGCACATCTGCGGATCTTCACCCCGGCCGCCGAGCTGCCCTTCGCCGGACATCCGACCGTCGGATTGGCGTGGTGGCTGCGTGAACGCGGGACACCGGTCAACACCCTGCAGGTTCCCGCGGGCGTGCTCCAGGTGAGCTATGACGACCGCACGTGGATACGCGCTCGGTCCGAGTGGTCACCCGAGACCGATTTCCACGAGCTGGACTCCCCCAGCGATGTGGATGCTGCCGATCCTTCCGACTACGCCGACGAACTACTGCATTGCGTCTGGGCGTGGCAGGACCGCAATACGAGTCTGGTTCGATCGCGGGTATTCGCGTTCGACCTGGGTGTCAACGAGGACGAAGCAACCGGGTCCGTGGCGGCGCGGATGACCGATCTGTTGAGCCGTGATCTGATCGTCAATCAGGGCAAGGGTTCACAAATTCTCACGCAATGGAGCCCGGAGGGCTGGGTGACGATCGGTGGCCATGTCGTCGCCGATCAATCATTGACGCTGGACTAGTGACACGCGACACCGCCACCTGGGTCTAGGACCCGGTCGGTGCGTCCCGATGCGCGCGCAACGCGGCGATCTCGCGTTCGAAGTCCTCGGCGGAGCTGAATCCGCGGTACACCGAGGCGAAACGCAGGTACGCGACCTCGTCCAGGTCGCGGAGTGGGCCAAGGATGGCCAGGCCCACCTCATTGCTGGGAATTTCCGGGGATCCGGCCGCCCTGACGGCGTCCTCGACTTGCTGAGCAAGCAGATTCAGCGCGTCGTCATCGACATCGCGGCCCTGGCAGGCACGGCGTACGCCCTTGATGACCTTGTCGCGGCTGAACGGCTCGGTGACACCGCTGCGCTTCACAACGGCGAGCACAGCGGTCTCGACAGTGGTGAAACGACGGCCACATTCCGGGCACGATCGACGTCGCCGTATCGCCTGACCCTCATCCGCCTCACGGGAATCGACTACGCGCGAGTCTGGATGCCGGCAGAACGGACAGTGCATTACTGCTCCTTCGCCGGTTCTGGACTCCAAGTCGTTGGGCTGGGTGAGCTGACGCACAGCACAACGCGCCCAGACCGGTGTCGAGGATACCCGTGCTCCCGCACGTTCGAAGGTCACGCCCGTTCGCCGATCAGCCGACCGGAGAAACCAGCGTCTGACCGGCTTGCACTGTCGCCGAGTCGAGTTCATTGAGTTCACGGATCTTGGACACCACAGCCGAGCGCGGCGCACCCGGTGCGACACGCGAGGCCACATCGGCCAGGGTCTCTCCCGGAGCGACCTGGACAACCGCCACACGGTCCGGCACGTCAACTCCCCCGATTCCGGCAGCGCTGACCTGGCCGAGCATCAACAGCCACATGGTCGCCACGGCAGCACCCACCGAGACAACGATGGTGGCCTTAAGGCTCACCGGGCTACGACGGTGCACCCGATGTGGCACCGACGAGACTCGGATGCCGTTACCCCGGTACGCAACCGGCCGTCCGGAAGGCCTCCGGTAGGCGACGGTGCGCACCGGCAGTGCCCGGCGCTGGGTCAGCGGGTACTGGGCGCTGTACGCACGCGCCTGCGGGGCGCACTCGCGTGATGCGTGCTCGGCGGTGCGAAGACGCGGCGTGGTGAGAACGTTTGTGCTCATCGGTATGCCCTTCCTGTCCTGTCGATCGGTAAGCCCGTTCGCTCTTATGTTCGAATGTACTCGATCATGTGTTCGATGTCCGAACATGTGATCGATTTGTAGCATCCGCCACCGACAAGTGGTCCTGACCAGCATCGACACTCCAGATGGCCGGGCCAGCGACCGTCATTGACGACACGCATCGAACACATGTTTGATAAATGTCGTCGACAGGTCTAGATTCGGGCCCATGAGCGATACACCCAGCAAGGGACCCGCCACCGGTTCACTGACCGAGCGCCAGCGGACCATCCTGGAGGTCATCCGCGCATCGGTGAATGAACGGGGCTACCCCCCGAGCATCCGCGAAATCGGAGACGCCGTCGGGCTTACCTCGACGTCGTCGGTCGCCCATCAACTACGCACCCTCGAACAGAAGGGCTTCCTGCGGCGTGATCCGAACCGTCCACGCGCCGTTGATGTTCGGGGTATCGATGACACCCACACCCCGTCTGCCACCACCGATGTGGTGGGTTCGGGCGATCTGCCGGAGCCCACGTTCGTGCCCGTGCTGGGACGGATCGCCGCCGGTGGTCCGATCCTGGCCGAGGAGGCCGTTGAGGATGTGTTCCCGCTCCCCCGCGAACTTGTCGGCGAGGGATCGCTGTTCCTGCTCAAGGTCGTCGGCGAATCGATGATCGACGCCGCGATCTGCGATGGCGACTGGGTGGTGGTCCGCCAGCAGAACGTCGCCGACAACGGCGACATCGTGGCGGCGATGATCGATGGTGAGGCGACCGTCAAAACATTCAAGCGGACGACGGGTCAGGTGTGGCTGATGCCGCACAACCCGCTCTTCGAGCCCATCCCCGGTAACGACGCCGCCATCCTCGGCAAGGTCGTCACCGTTATCCGCAAGGTCTAGGCCGACCCGGGCGGCGGCCCGGGCGCAGAAGCATCCTCGACGGACGTTAAGAAGAGCTGGAAGTGCGCCACGTCGTGCCAGCTACCCAGCTTGTAACCGATGCGTCGATACAGCGCCACCTGTTCGAATCCCATTGCCAGGTGTAGTTTTTCGCTCGCCAGATTAGGCACTACGACAACGGCCAGCACGGTGCGATAGCCGAGAGAGCGCAAACGCTCCAACAGCGCCGCGTACAACTGACGACCCGCTCCGCGCTGCCGGCGCGCACCGTCTACATACACACTCACCTCGCAAGCCCACTGATAGGCCGTGCGAGACTTCCATGGCACCGCATAGGCGTACCCGAGAATCTCTCCGGCGTCCTCGGCGACTAGCCAGGCATGGCGGTGGGCCGCCGTCTGGATGCGTTCGGCAAGAACGACATCCGACGGCGGCACCTCCTCGAACGAAATAGCCGTCTCGGTGACATACGGCGCATAGATCGCTGCGCACGCGGCCGCGTCGGCGGCCGTGGCGTCACGAATACGCATCCGCGACTAGAGCGAACGCCCGATGATCTCCTTCATGATCTCGGTGGTTCCGCCGTAGATCGTCTGGATACGAGAGTCCATGTAGGCACGCGCCACCGGGTATTCACGCATGAAGCCGTAACCGCCGTGCAGCTGCAGGCAGCGGTCGATCAGGTGAACCTGCTTCTCGGTGCTGTACCACTTGGCCATCGCGGCCTGCTCGACGCTCAGTTCTTTCTTGTTGAGCAGCGTGATGAATTCGTCGACCATGATTCGGATCATGGTCGCGTCGGTGGCGAGCTCGGCCAGCACAAAGCGGCTGTTCTGGAAGCTCTTGATCGGCTTGCCGAACGCCTTGCGCTCGGATGTGTACTCGATGGTCGCCTCGAGCATGGTTTCCATCGCCGCAGCCGCGACGACCGCAATCGACATGCGTTCCTGCGGCAGGTTCTGCATGAGGTAGATGAAGCCCTGGCCCTCTTCGCCCAGCAGGTTGGCGGCGGGCACGCGAACGTCGGTGAAGGACAGCTCGGCGGTGTCCTGGGCGTCCAGACCCATCTTGTCGAGCTTGCGGCCGCGCTCAAAGCCCTCCATGCCGCGCTCGACGACGATCAGGCTGAAGCCCAGCGCACCCTTTTCGGGGTCGGTCTGTGCGACCACGATCACCAGGTCGGCGTTGATGCCGTTGGTGATGAAGGTCTTCGCGCCATTGAGAATGTAATGATCGCCGTCCTTGACCGCGCGGGTCTTGATGCCCTGCAAGTCGCTGCCGGTCCCCGGCTCGGTCATGGCGATGGCGCTGATCAGCTCGCCGGAACAGAATCCCGGGAACCAGCGTGCCTTCTGCTCGTCGTTGGCCAGATCCCGGAAGTACGGGCCCGCGACATCGTTGTGCAGGGTGAAACCGATACCCGACTGACGGGCCTTGGTGATCTCTTCACCGATGATCGCGTTGTAGCGGAAATCCACGAGCCCGCCGCCACCGAACTCCTCGGGCATATCGGTGCCCAAAAAGCCCTGCTTGCCGGCCTCGACCCACAGCGAGCGGTCGACGATCTTGTTCTCGTCCCACTCCTCGCGGTAAGGCTCTGCATGCCGTTCCAGGAAGGTCTTGAACGACTCGCGGAACAGTTCGTGCTCGGGTTCGAAGATGGTGCGTTTGAACTTAACGGCGCCGGCCATGATCACCTTCCGGTTTGGATTTACGTACTTGGCAGAATGTATACCAACCCACTGGTCGGTTGGTACTCGCCTACCCGGTTTCGACGGACAGAAAGCCTAGGCTGATTGAGGTGACCAGGCTGGCGCTTTCACATACCCACTGGGGTGCATTCACGCCCGAGGTCCGCGACGGCGAAGTGATCGGTGTCACGCCCATCCCGACGGATCTGGACCCCTCCCCGCTGCTGCAGAACATTCCTGGTTCGATCCGCCACCAGGCCCGGGTTACCGCACCGTCTGTGCGGCGCGGCTGGCTGCGGGACGGGCCCGGCCCCAGTACTGCCCGCGGCTCGGACGAGTACGTGGAGGTGTCCTGGGATGAGCTCACCGAACTACTGGCCGATGAACTGCGACGCATCGTCGACACCCACGGCAACCAAGCCATCTACGGCGGCTCGTACGGCTGGGCCAGCGCGGGACGATTCCATCACGCTCAGAGTCAGGTGCACCGGTTCCTGAAACTGCTCGGCGGGTATACCTTTTCGCGCCATTCCTACAGCCTGGGCGCCACCGGCGTCATCATGCCGCACGTCGTCGGCACCCACGATGGGCTCTTCAAGAGGTCGACGTCATGGGATGTCATCGTCGAGAACACCGATCTGCTGGTGGCATTCGGCGGCATCGCTCTCAAGAACACGGGGGTGAACCACGGCGGCACCACCGCGCATCCGGCCCGCGATGCCCTCGACAGGTTCCGTGCCCGTGGAGGGCGCATCGTCTCGTTCAGTCCGCTGCGCGATGACATCGACGGCGAGTGCGAATGGCATGCACCCGTTCCCGGGACAGACGTCGCGGTCATGCTCGCACTGGCCCATGTGTTGGCCACCGAGGGTCTTGCAGATCTCACGTTCCTGAACGCCTATTGCACCGGTTATGAACGATTCGAACGGTATCTGCTGGGCGCGGAGGACGGCGTGCCCAAGAGCCCCGAATGGGCGGCAAGCATCAGCGGCCTGAATCCTGACCAATTGCGCATCCTGGCCCGGCGCATGGCGGCCGGTCGGACCCTGGTGACGGTCAGCTGGTCGCTGCAGCGAGTGCGGTACGGCGAGCAGGCCCCATGGATGGGACTGACCCTGGCGGCAATGCTGGGTCAGATCGGCATTCCCGGAGGTGGCTTCGGCCACGGCTATGGCTCGATGAACGAGGCGGGACTCGCGCCGGTCAGCTGCCGCCTGCCTACCTTCCCGCAGGGACCCAACCCCGTCGAGAGCTTCATTCCAGTGGCGGCCATCAGTGAGCTGCTGCTGCGCCCCGGCGAAACACTCGCCTACAACGGCCAGACGCTCACCCTGCCCGACATCAAATGCGTTTACTGGGCGGGTGGCAACCCGTTCCACCACCACCAGAATCTGCCGCGGTTGCGCCGGGGCCTGGCCCGCGTCGACACGGTCGTCGTACATGATCCGGTATGGACGGCGATGGCCAAGCACGCCGACATCGTGGTGCCGTCCACCACCAGCCTCGAACGCGACGATTTCTCCGGAAGCCGCAATGACCCGCTTTTAGTGGCGATGAAGGCCGTCGCACCGCCGTATGCCAACTCTCGCGACGATTTCACCACGTTCTCAGCCCTGTCCGATCGGCTCGGATTCGGCGAGCAATTCGCCGAAGGGCGCACCGCCGCGCAATGGCTGCGCCACATCTACACCGAATGGGCGGGCGCTCTGGACTTCCCGGTGCCGACGTTCGAGGAGTTCTGGGAACAGGGGTACCTGCGGCTGCCCACCGACCCGGGTCTGACGCTGCTATCGGATTTCCGCGAGAACCCCGACGCACACCCGCTGCACACCCCGAGCGGACGCATCGAGATCTTCTCGGAAACCATCGATGGCTTCGGGTATGCCGACTGCGGCGGACATCCACAGTGGTACGAACCCACCGAATGGCTGAACGGCGAACGTGCCCAAAGCTTCCCGTTACATCTGATCGCGAACCAGCCCCGTACCCGGCTGCACAGCCAGCTCGATTTCGGCGGCACCAGCCAACGCTCGAAGGTTCAGAGACGCGAACCCATCCGCATGCACCCGACCGACGCCACCGAACGCGGTATCGCCGATGGTGACGTGGTGCGGGTGTTCAACGACCGGGGCACCTGCCTGGCGGGCGCTGTTCTCGACGAGGGCCTGCGGCGCCACGTGGTGCAGCTGTCCACCGGGGCATGGTTCGATCCGATCGATCCGGCCGACCCTGATTCGCCCTGCGCACACGGGAACCCGAACGTACTCACCGACGACGCAGGCACCTCGTCGTTGGCTCAGGGCTGCACCGGTCAGCACGTACTCGTGCAGATCGAACGGTTCGAGGGCACACCGCCGCCCGTGCGCGCGTACATCCCGCCACGTCTTGTCGAGCGCGACTAGAGCCGCTACTTCAGTTCCAGCAGGCTGGCGGCCAGCGCCTGCGGCACTCTGGCGATCACCCGCGTGCCGGCCGCGAGGTGCTCGGTGGATTGCACATGCCCGTCGGTATGGATCCGGGCCACCAAGTCACCACGCTCATAAGGGACGACCACGTCGACGGGCACATCGCCACGGGGCACCGTCTCGGCGAGCGCGTCGCGCAGCTTGGCAATGCCGTCGCCGGTGTGCGCCGACACGAACAGCGCTTTGGGCAGCGCACGACGCAACTGCGCCAGGGCAAGATCACTGGCCGCGTCGATCTTGTTGATCACCAACAGCTCCGGTGCCGCCGACGAATCGTGATCCGCGACGACGTCGCTGATGACCGCACGCACCGCTTCGATCTGGGCCAGCGGCGCCACGTCCGAGCCGTCCACCACATGGACCAGCAGGTCGGCGTCGGCCACCTCCTCCAGAGTGGACCGGAAGGCCTCGACCAACTGGGTGGGCAGGTGCCGTACGAAACCGACGGTGTCCGTGATGACGAATTCGCGTCCGTCGTCAAACGTTCCGCGGCGGGTTGTCGGTTCGAGTGTTGCGAACAGTGCGTCCTGGACCAGCACCCCGGCTCCGGTGATCGCGTTCAGCAGGCTCGACTTACCGGCATTGGTGTAACCGACGATGGCGATCGAGGGCACATCGCTTTCGAGCCGACGGCTGCGCTTGGTGTCACGCACCTTCTTCATGTCGCGGATCTCGCGACGCAGCTTGGACATGCGCTCACGGATTCGGCGCCGATCGGTCTCGATCTTCGTCTCACCGGGGCCGCGGGTACCCACGCCGCCACCGGCGCCTCCGGCACGACCACCGGCCTGACGAGACATGGATTCACCCCAGCCGCGCAGTCGCGGCAGCATGTATTCCATCTGCGCCAAAGACACCTGGGCCTTGCCTTCGCGGCTGGTGGCGTGTTGGGCGAAGATATCCAGAATCAGCGCGGTGCGATCGATGACCTTGACCTTCACCGCTTTCTCCAAGGCCACCAGCTGCGCCGGGCTGAGCTCGCCGTCGCAGATCACGGTGTCGGCACCGGTGGCCAGCACGATCTCCCGTAGCTCTATCGCCTTGCCAGAGCCGATATATGTTGCCGGATCGGGCTTTTGGCGACGTTGAATCAAACCTTCGAGCACCTCGGATCCTGCGGTTTCGGCCAGCGCGGCGAGTTCGGCCATGCTGGCGTCGGCCTCCTGGGACGTCCCGTCGGTCCAGACACCCACCAGCACAACCCGTTCCAGGCGCAGCTGCCGGTACTCGACCTCGGTGACGTCGGCAAGTTCGGTGGAGAGCCCCGCCACACGTTTGAGTGCCGCGCGGTCTTCGAGGGCGAGTTCGCCATCGGTGGGTGTCTGATAGGTCGTCGAATTCATGTCTCTGCTGTCTGCTCTTCGCGCGAGTCGCTCGTCGCGCACCGATGCTCCCACCGGTGGCTCATCGATCGCATCCGAATTATCCGCAGGAGCCAATGCCGCCCCACCATTCGTCGGAAATCTCACCGTCGGCCAACAGCATCGAAGGCCCGCGCAGGAAGCTGGACTCTGCGGTGACCGTCACCCGGACCTGTCCGCCCGGGATGTTGACGACGATCTCGCCGGTCGACTGCCCCAGGTGGCGCAGCGCCGCATAGGCGGCCGCCACGGTTCCCGTTCCGCAGGAACGTGTCTCACCGACACCGCGCTCGTGGACCCGCATGTGTACCGCACCGACGGCAGCGTCCGTGCCGTTCACGGGGGCCGTGAGCACCTCGATGTTCACCCCGTCGGGAAACAGGACCTCGTCAAAGCTGACCTGGGCACCCACGTCGAGTATGCGGAGATCCTCAACGGTCAGATCCGGGTCCACACACGCCAGATGCGGATTGCCGACGTCGATGGCGAGGCCGGAGAACCGCCGACCGCCAACACTTGCCTCGCCGGCGCCGAATTCCTTCACCGGCCCCATGTCGACGGTCACATCGGCCGTGAGCTGGCTCCACGAGTTGATACGTACCGGCCGGGGCCCGGCCAGGGATGCGACCACGAACTCGTCCCGGTGTTCCAGCCCCACCGAACGCAGGTAGTGCGCGAACACCCGCACGCCGTTACCGCACATCTCCGCGATGGAACCGTCCGCATTGCGGTAGTCCATGAACCAGTCTTCGCTGCTCACTCCGGCAGGCTTCTCGTCCAGCACCCCACCCTCGAGGGCAGCGCCCACGGTGGTCACGCGCAGCACGCCATCGGCCCCAAGGCCGCGTTGCCGATCGCATAACGCCTGAACGGCGGGCACCGTCAGATCCCGCTTGGTGTGGATGTCGGGCAACACCACGAAGTCGTTCTGGGTGCCGTGGCCCTTGGTGAACTTCACGTATTCGAGGATAGGCGCCACCGCGACTCAATTTCGCCGCAGAGTGCTCCTGCATCGCCGCCGTCGCCCGCGAGCCACATGATGCGGTGATCGCGGCCGAACCACGATCGCTGACGACGCACGTAGCGCCGGGTGCCGATGAATGTCAGTTCCCGCGCCTGCGACAGATCATCGGAGCCTCCCCCGGCGTCCAAAGCCGCGATCACCTGGGCATATCCGATGGCCCGTGACGCGGTCACGCCCTCGCGCAATCCGGCGTCCAGCAGCTGCTCGACCTCCGCGACAAACCCCTGCTCGAACATCAGGTCGGTGCGCCGCGCGATCCGATCATCGAGTTTCGATGTCTCCCAATCTAATCCGACGATCAGGGTGTCCCAGCGCGGGGCCCCGATGGTGGGTGCCGACGCCGCGAACGGCTGCCCGGTGAGCTCGATCACCTCCAGTGCCCGCACCGTGCGGCGTCCGTCGGTGGGCAAGATGATGGCTGCCGCCGCCGGGTCGCGCACCGCAAGTTCGGCGTGCAGCGCGGCGACTCCGATCTCCGCCAGCCGCTGCTCCCAGCGGGCCCGCACATGCGCATCGGTGGCCGGAAACGCCCAATCATCAAGCAACGCTTGGATGTACATCATCGATCCGCCGACGATCACGGGCACATGCCCGCTCGCCAACAAAGTGTCGATGGCCGCGACGGCCTTCTGCTGATAGGTCGCGACGGTGGCGGTCTCGGTCACCTCGAGCACATCGAGCATGTGATGGGGAATGCCCCGGCGGTCGGCCGTAGGCACCTTGGCCGTACCGATATCCATGCCGCGGTACAGCTGCATCGCGTCGGCGTTGACGATCTCGCCACCCAGTCGCTCGGCGATATCCAATGCGAGTGCCGATTTGCCTGTAGCCGTGGGGCCGATGACCGCGATGGGCCGCATCACGACACCTGCCAGGTGCCCGCGAAGTACCCGACCCCGTACGGGGAGCCCTGGTAGAGACACTGAGCTTGGACCTGATCGGACCCCACCAATCCGCCGAGCACCTGGTAGACGGAGCCCCCGGTGATGACATCCGATACGCGGTGCAACGCGGCCGCGTCCCCCTGGGTGAGCGCATCGACAAGGTCCTGCTGCGCGGCACCGGACTCGGGCCGGTATCCCCCGGGCGCCTTGTCGGTGAGGGTGTTGGCGCCGTCGGCGATGACGAGCACACCCGGAGGCGTCGGCATCGCGTGGATCTCGTCGCGCAATGCCCGCCCGATGGCGGCGCCATCCGTGCCCGAGACCAGTCGCGCCTCCACCGCAGCGGCTGGCACCTGCGCCCGCAGCCATCCGGCGATGAGCACAGGCAGTGGGAGTTGGGTGGGTCCGGATATCGTCGAAGACAGCGAAACACGCACGTCAACCCCGTATCCGGCGAATGTGCCCGATACTTCGCTGCCATACCGTCCGTCCCCCGCCCCAATGGCTATCCACTGTGTGGGCAGACTTCGCACCGCAATGATGGCGGCCTCGCGCAGCTCGGCGGTTTCCTGGGCAGCCTCTCCGCCCAGCTCGGGCACCAGCAGCGGGGTCGACGGGCAGATCGCTATCGAAAGAGCCACGGCGTTAGGAAACCTTCGGGGTCGTCGGTGGCGTATTTCCGGTCGTTTCACTGACCCGCGCCTGCAGGACCGCCTCGCTGCGCGCCAGTGCCGCCGTCGCAGCAACCATGATCACCACTGCGAACACGAGCATCATGGCGCCAAAGGTATTGGTGCGAAACGATTCACCTAGTACCAAGATGCCCAGCAACGAGGCGACCACGGGCTCGGTCACCGTCATCGTGGGTAGCGAGGCCACCAAAGTCCCAGCGTGGAAGGCGGACTGCTGGAGCGCCACCCCGGTAATGCCGACCGCCGCCAGCGCGTAGCTTTCCGGGTTGATCAACAGGCGGACAATGCCGTGGCCAAGCGAATCGACAACACCTTTGGTGAGAACGGCCATCAGTCCCCACATGATCCCCGACGCCACCGCCAGCAGCACCGCCCGGCGCGGCCCGGGCCACCGCCGGGCGCCCTCCAGACACAGCAGCGTGACGGGTCCGATGACGGCGGCAACCTGCATCCACAACTGCGGTGTGGCATGTGGCATGCCGGCCACCGGGTTGCCCACCGACACCACCACGGAGATGGCGCCGGCAAGCAGAATCGCGGCTCCCCACTGGTATCCGGTGACCCTGCGTTTGGCCCACCGCGACTCGATGACCAGCGCGAACAGCAACGAGGAAACCATGATCGTCTGCACCAGCACAACCGAGCCCACACCTAGCGCGGCAGCCTGCAGCCCGAAGCCCACCAGGCTGATCAGCGTGCCCAGCCACCAGGGCCAATGCCGCAATAACGTGGTGATGGGACCCAATGCGCCGATATCATCGGCGGGCACGGCGTGGGCAGTGCGCTGGTGGATGACATCGCCGAACGCGACAGCCGCGGCGGCTCCGACGGCGAGTGCCGACGCGATATCCGCCTGGGACATCGCGGCCTCCTTGCGGAATCATCTGGCATATGTTCGCCCGTGCGGCGATGACACCTGTTTGAATGAACGGTGTAGTGAGCTTAGGGCGCCGTGTTGCGCGGCAACAATTGTAGGAAGAGGTTTCATGTCCGATCAGACCCAGCCGGAACTCTCAACACAGCAAGAGAGCGTTGCCCCCGTCCCCCGGCCGGGGCCGAAACCTCATCCGATGCCGCGGCGTCCCGCGGCATCGGCGCCCACCCCTGCTGCTCACCACGGTGACCCGCACAAGTTCGGCCGCGTAGATGACGACGGCACCGTCTGGCTGATCACCTCCGCCGGCGAGCGTCAGATCGGGTCGTGGCAGGCCGGGGATGCCGACGCGGCGTACTCGCATTTCGGCCGCCGATTCGAAGACCTGGAGACGGAGATCCAGCTGCTGGAACTGCGGCTCGGCTCGGGTTCCGGCGATGCACGCAAGATCAAGACCGCTGCCGAGCACTTGGCGCAGACCCTGCCCACCGCCGCTGTCCTCGGCGATGTGGACTCGCTCTCGGCACGGCTGTCGGCGCTCGTGGAGTCCGCAGATACCCAGGCGGCAGCAGCACGCGCGCAGCGCGATGAGGCGCGTTCAGCGAGCATCTCCCGCAAGGAGGAGCTTGCCGCCGAAGCCGAGGAACTGGCGACCAACTCCACCCAGTGGAAGGCTGCCGGCGACCGGATCCGCGCCATTCTCGACGAGTGGAAATCCATCCACGGCGTCGACCGCAAGACCGACGACGCCCTGTGGAAGCGGTACTCGACGGCACGCGAGACGTTCAACCGCAGGCGCGGCGCACACTTCGCCGAGCTCGATCGCGAACGCGCCGGGGCACGGGAGAAGAAGGAAGACCTGTGCAAGCAGGCCGAGGCACTCTCGGATTCCACCGACTGGGGTGCCACCGCGGCCGCGTTCCGGAACCTGCTGAATGACTGGAAGGCCGCCGGGCGGGCTCCCCGGGAGACCGACGACAACCTGTGGCACCGTTTCAAGGCTGCTCAGGACAAGTTCTTCTCGGCGCGCAATGCCGAGTCCGCCTCCCGCGATGCCGAATTCGTGGCCAATGCCGACGCCAAGCGCGCGTTGCTGGTCGAGGCCGAGAAGATCGATCCGGAGACCGATGTGGATGCTGCTCGGGCGGCGCTGCGGGCCATCGGCGACAAATGGGATGCCATCGGAAAAGTGCCGCGCGAGCAGCAGACCGATCTGGAACGGCGGCTGCGCGCGGTGGAGAAGAAGGTGCGCGAAGCCGGCGAGTCCGGCTGGGGCGACCCGGAGGCAGAAGCCCGTGCCGAGCAGTTCCGTGATCGCGCACGCCAGTTCGAGGAGCAGGCCGCCAAGGCGGAGGCTGCGGGCAAAGCCAAGGATGCCGAGAAGGCCCGTGCCAGCGCCAAACAGTGGCAGGAATGGGCCGATGCGGCGGTGGCCGCGGTCAAGAGCCGCTCGCGCTAGTTACTGCGCGCCCTCGTCGTCCTCGAAAGCGTCATCGAGGAACGTGCGCTGATCGCGTTTAGCGGCCTCGCGGCGCTGCTGCTCGGCCGCCAGCTGCACGGCGGTACGCGACCACACCACACGCGCCCAGTGGAAGGTCAACAGGATGACGGCGATCCAGGCGACCACCAAACCGATGCCCGGCCCGGGATGTCCGGCTCCGGCGGTCTGACGGGTCCAAATCGCAAGCATGCCAATCACACTGGCGACAAACGAGCCTGCCAGTGCGATCCAGGACAGCACCCAGCGGCGTGTCAGTAATGCCAGCATGGAAAACCCGACACCGAAGACCATGGCAAGCCAGACGAAGATCCTGGACGGCACCCGCACCGATTCCTGGTCTGCGATCGCGCCGTTGACCAGAACGTCGAACCCTCTGGCGTGTCCGGTATGCGGCAGTACGAAGGTCAGCAGCAAGGCGAAGACCAGGACAGCCACCACCATGGCGCGGGCGCCCGGATCGATCTCACCGGCGACTTTTTTCTCGGCCGCATCGATGTCCCTGCGGAACTCCTCGAATTCGGCGTCTTTTCCGGATTCCGCGTCACTCATAGCCCGCACCCTGCAACCTCAATCTGCTCTGCCGCCTTCGGGACTCCGATGGCCGGCATGCCCAAGCCAATTCCCGATGTGGACGGCTTCTTGCCGGTTTCGTGTGCATTACCCGCCTGGGTGCGCCGATGACTGAGCACTCCCCCGTCGGCGATCAGGTGATGCGGTGCCGCGCCGGTCACGTCGGCGGTTATGACGTCTCCGGGCCGCAGTTCCCCATCGATGTGCCCCTGCGGCCGGAAGTGCACCAGCCGGCCGTCGCGGGCGCGCCCGCTCATCCGCGCGGTCTCACCGTCCTTGCGCCCTTCCCCGGTGGCGATCAGCACCTCGATCTGTCGACCGATCTGCTTTTGATTCTCTTCCAGCGTGATGGACTCCTGTAACAGGATGAGCCGGTCATAGCGTTCCTGCACAACGGCTTTCGGCAGCTGGTCGGGAAGATCGGCAGCAGGGGTACCGGGCCTGATCGAGTACTGGAACGTGAACGCGCTAGAAAAACGTGCCCGCCGCACGACCTCGAGTGTCTGCTCGAAGTCTTCTTCGGTCTCCCCGGGGAAGCCGACGATGATGTCGGTGGTGATCGCGGCGTCCGGCATGACCGCACGCACCTTGTCGATGATCGACAGGAAGCGCTCGGAGCGGTAAGAACGGCGCATCGCCTTCAGGACGCGGTCTGAACCGGACTGCAGCGGCATATGCAGCTGCGGACACACATTGGGTGTCTGCGCCATGGCTTCGATGACGTCGTCGGTGAATTCGGCGGGATGTGGTGAGGTGAAACGCACCCGTTCCAGCCCCTCGATGCGGCCACAGGCACGCAGCAGGTCGGCGAAAGCGCCACGATCACGGGCGATGTCGGGATCGGCGAAGTTGATGCCGTAGGCGTTGACGTTCTGCCCGAGCAGCGTCACCTCCAGCACACCCTGGTCCACCAGAGCCTGCACCTCGGCGAGGATGTCACCGGGACGACGATCGATCTCCTTGCCGCGCAACGAGGGCACGATGCAGAAGGTGCAGGTGTTGTTGCAGCCCACCGAGATCGACACCCAGGCCGCATAGGCCGATTCGCGCGTCGCGGGCAGCGCGGACGGAAAGTGCTCAAGGGCCTCGACAATCTCAACCTGGGCCTCGTTGTTGTGGCGCGCGCGTTCCAGCAGCGTGGGCAACGAACCGATGTTGTGGGTGCCGAAGACGACGTCGACCCATGGCGCCTTCTTGAGCATGCCCTCGCGATCCTTCTGCGCGAGGCAGCCGCCGACAGCGATCTGCATGTTCGGGTTGGCGGCCTTACGGGGCGCCAGGTGGCTGATGTTTCCGTACAGCTTGTTGTCGGCGTTCTCGCGTACCGCGCAGGTGTTGAAGATGATGATGTCGGCGTCGGTGCCGTCGGGGGCCTTGACGTATCCGGCCGCATCCAGGAGGCCCGACACCCGCTCGGAGTCGTGCACATTCATCTGGCAGCCGTAGGTGCGGACCTGGTACGTCCGGACCGCCGATTGATCGGAAGTCACGGTACTGGTCACGGACTTATGGTACGTGCCCGCGTTCAGGCCGTTTCTCGCGCCGATGGGCGGCGGTTCCGCCACCGCGGCGTCATCGCACCCCGCGCTCCGGAACATGCCAGCCCTGCCACCAATCGTCGATGCTGCAGACGGCGTTCACACCTATCCACATCCACCAGCCGGCCCATATCCACGACTCCGGGTGCCCGGGCGCGGCGAATGCTTCGAGAACACCGAGCACGACGACCATCACGATCAGCGCGGCGACGACCGCGAAGGAGATATCTCGCCGCGGCCGGGGCCGCTCGAGAATCTCGCTGTCGCGCAGATGCCGCCCCGCATCGACGGTCACCTGCCTCGATGGCGTGACCAAACGCATTAGCGAGCTGGGCAGCAGAAATAATCCGCAGACCAGCCCGAAACTCGCCGCGATCCAGCCCCAGGTCGTTGCCCCGTTGATCACCGCGACCGGAAAAGACGCTATGAACAGAACAGATGCGAGGACTCTTGCGGACGCCTTGATTCGCGGGCCTTCGACGGAAGACCGCCGTCGCGTCCACATGGCCCCAGTATTGCAGATGTTTGCTGACGTCGGTCAGGCGAGGTGCCGGATCGCGGACCGTCCTATTCGCGGACCCCGGCGTTCCACGCTGCAAAAGTGTGGGGAACCCGTATTGTCTGACCATGCCGGTGAGCACCGACACCTCAACGAGCGGGGAAAACGCCCCCGCAACAAGCATCCCGATGATCTCCCTTGAGCATGTCGACAAGCACTTCGGCGACTTGCACGTCCTCAAGGACATCACCCTGGAAATCCCACGCGGTCAGGTCGTTGTCATCCTCGGGCCTTCCGGCTCGGGCAAGTCGACCTTGTGTCGCACCATCAATCGCCTCGAACCCATCGACACCGGCACCATCCGAATCGACGGCAAGGCCCTTCCCGAAGAGGGACGCGCGCTGGCCAACCTGCGCGCGGAGGTAGGGATGGTCTTCCAGTCCTTCAACCTCTTCTCACACAAGACAATTCTCGACAACGTGACGCTCGCGCCCATGAAGGTGCGCAAGAAGGACAAGGAATCCGCGCGCAAGCACGCCATCGAGCTGCTGGAACGCGTGGGCATCGCCAGTCAGAAGGACAAGTACCCCGCCCAGCTGTCCGGCGGGCAGCAGCAACGCGTCGCGATCGCCAGATCGCTGGCCATGGGCCCCAAGGTCATGCTGTTCGATGAGCCCACCTCCGCGCTGGACCCCGAGATGGTCAACGAGGTTCTCGATGTCATGGTGTCGCTGGCCAAAGAGGGCATGACCATGCTGGTGGTGACCCATGAGATGGGATTCGCCCGTAAGGCCGCAGACCGCATCATCTTCATGGCCGACGGTGCCATCGTCGAAGACACGGACCCGGAAAGCTTCTTCACCAATCCCAAGTCCGAACGCGCCAAGGACTTCCTCGGAAAGATCCTCGGCCATTGATCGGCCGCTTACGCGAAGAAGCTCAAGCACTGATGCGACGGCACATCGCGCTGGTGGCGGCAGTTGCCTTGGTGACCGCCCTCGTCAGTTCCTGCGGCAGTACCGAGCCACGTCAGCTGCTTGGATCGATCCGGGGCGGAACCGTCGTCCTCGGTACGAAATTCGATCAGCCCGGGGTGGGCTTGCAGCACCCCGACAAAAAGATGAGCGGATTCGACGTCAAGATCTCCGAGTACGTCGTCAACGCCATCGCCGACGAACTCGGTGTCAAGCACCCGGCCATCCGCTGGTATGAGACGCCGTCGGCGCAGCGCGAGCAGCTCATCGACAACGGCACGGTGGACATGATCGCAGGGAGTTACTCGATCAACTACAGCCGCGCGCAGAAGGTGTCGTTCGCGGGCCCCTATCTCATTACCTACCAAGGGCTCCTGGTACGCAAGGCCGATGACTCGCTGACCACATTGGATGACCTCAACCGGGGCAAGAAGCTGTGTTCGGTGTCCGGATCGACGCCCGCACAGAACGTCAAGAATCTGCTGACCGGCACACAGCTGCAGGAGTTCGATTCGTACTCCTCGTGCGTAGAAGCACTGCGGCGGGGCAAGGTCGATGCACTCACCACCGACGAGACCATCCTGGCCGGGTACGCCAAGCGGTACGAGGGTGAGTTCAAGCTGATTCAGATGAACTACGAGCTGAGCAAGCCGTTGTGCATCGGGAAACCCAAGAAACAGAAGAAAAACGGTGACCCGTTCTCCAGGGAGGTGTACGGGATCGGTCTGGCCAAGGGCGATACCGCAGCCATCGAGGCCATCGACCGCGCACTCGACAAGATGATCGCCAGCGGAACCTGGGATGCCGATCTGCGGGAAGCTCTCGGCGACAGCACTATCGATGATTGGGAGAAGCGCGCCACCGGCGGCACCTACGCGCTGCGGCCCGATCCCTCACCGGCTGCGGTCGAGAAGATCACCGGTGTGAAGCCCGTCGCCGACAAGGCGTGTGAGGCCGCATGAACGCGCTGTGGGCGAACATGGGGCCGCAGCTATGGCCGGCGTTCTGGACGACGCTCAAGCTGACATTCTTTTCTGCGATAGGCGCCCTGGTGTGGGGCACACTGCTGGCCGAATGCCGGGTCTCACCGGTGCCGATCATGCGAATCTTCGGCACCTGGTACGTCAACCTGGTCCGCAATACCCCGCTGACCCTGATCATCTTGTTCTGTTCGGTGGGGCTATACCAGAACCTCGGCATCGCGCTGGCGCCCGAGAACTCCAACTTCATCAGGAACAACAACTTCTGGCTGTCTGTTCTCGGCTTCTCTTTGTACACGGCAACTTTCGTATGCGAGACGCTGCGCTCCGGCTTCAACACCGTTCCGTTGGGCCAGGCCGAGGCAGCCCGGTCCCTCGGATTGCCGTTCTGGAAGGTCTTGACGCTCATCGTGTTACCGCAGGCCATGCGGTCGGTCCTGGCCCCCATGGGCAGCGTGCTGATCGCGCTGGTGAAGAACACCTCGATCGCCTCGGCGATCGGGGTGGCCGAGGCGGCCCTGCTGATGCGGTCGGAGATCGAGCTGTTCGCCGATCAGATCGTCTGGATCTTCCTCATCATCGCGGCGGGATACATGGTGATCACGTTGACGATCGGACTGACCTTCGGATACTTCGCGAAGCGATTGGCGGTGAAGCGATGACCGGCAGCGCCACCGTCATGTACGACGCGCCCGGCCCAAAGGCCAGGGCGGTCAATCGGATCATCGCCGTCGTGTTCACCGCGCTGGTGGTCGCCGTCGGCGCGTGGGTGATCTGGACACTTATCGCCAATGAGCAGCTGACCGCCGAAAAGTGGTCGCCCTTCCTGCAGCCCGACACGTGGACGACCTACATCCTGCCCGGCCTGGTGGGCACCATCAGCGCGGCGGCGCTGTCGATCATCTTCGCGCTGGTCCTCGGCGCGGTGCTCGGCATCGGCCGGCTCTCCGAGCACCGGACGGTGCGCTGGATTTCCAGCGCCCTCGTCGAGTTCTTCCGGGCGATCCCCGTGCTCATTCTGATGGTGTTCTCGTACTATCTGTACGGGCAGCAGGCAGTGTTCCCGTCCGAATACCTGGCGTTCGCTGCCGTGGTGACGGGACTGTCCCTCTACAACGGCTCGGTCATCGCCGAGATCCTGCGCTCGGGCATTCAATCGCTTCCCAAGGGGCAGTCCGAGGCCGCGGTGGCGCTGGGCATGCGCAAGTCGCAGATGATGCGACTGATCCTGCTCCCCCAATCGATCGCCGCAATGCTGCCCGCATTGATCTCTCAGATGGTCATCGCGCTGAAAGACTCCGCGCTGGGCTATGCCTTCGGTTACATCGAGGTGGTGCGGTCGGGCATCCGGTCGGCGTCGTACTACGGAAACTATCTGCCGGCGCTCGTCGTGGTGGCGATCATCATGATCATCATCAACTTCGCACTCTCGTCGCTGGCCACCAACATCGAGCGGCAGCTGCGTGAAGGCCGAAAGAAGAAGAGTCTCTTAGAGGTTCCGCACGCACAGCCCGAACCGGGATTGGTCACCAAGGACCTGTTGGAGACCCGCGGCGTGGATCCCGCTCATCAGGATCTACGCCGGGATTACGGGGAGTAACTACCGGATCGGCAGTGGCGACTCGTCACCGGCCGGGCGCGGACCGAAGATGCGGCGTTCCCTCTCGGCGATCGGGGTGTCGTTGATGCTGGCCTCTCGCCGTGACATCAGCCCTTCGGCGGTGAACTCCCACAACTCGTTGCCGTAGCTGCGCCACCACTGCCCGGCCTCGTCGTGCCATTCGTATTGGAAGCGCACCGCCATCCGGTTCTCCCGGAATCCCCACAGCTCCTTGCGCAGCGCGTATCCGTTCTCCCTGGCCCACTTGCGGGTCAGGAAGGCGACGATCTCAGCGTGTCCGGTAATGAACTCGTCGCGGTTTCTCCATACCGAATCCTCGGTGTACGCGGTGGCTACGATCTCGGGATCACGTGTGTTCCAGGCATTCTCGGCGGCCCGGACCTTCAGGTGGGCGGATTCAATGTCGAACGGTGGCAGCGGTGGACGCATCATGTGTCTTTCTTTGTCAGAGAGGTGGGTTGGCGGGCGAGGGATCTGCTTCACCCCACCGTAGGGGGCTGGCGTTGACGGTCTCGACGACCTCGTCGATGGTGAAATCGACAGAGCATTGCGCACCGGGGGCGAAGGTACCCTCATCCCAGTTGAGACGCGCGGTCCCTGTGAGCTGCAGAGTTGATCCGTTGCGCCAGTTCGGAATCAGCAGACCACACCGGGGATCGACGTGCAGGTTCCCCAGCGTCATGAACATGGAGTTGCCTAGGTAATCGGGCCACCGCAGCTCGCGTGGTGAGAGCACCCGCAGGAACCCTGAATTGCCGCCACGGTGCGACGCGTCTGCATTGCCTTCTCCATCGGCGGTGCCGATGATGAAGGTATCCGTTGCAGAGATCAATTGCTGCTGTTCGTCGTTCAGAGCAGTCGCGTGGCGCGGCTCTCCGGGCAGCCCCGGACCGATCCCAAGTACATCGCGTCGCGCGATGTACTTGGGGCAGTTCGAATACACCTGATCGGTGGTGACGATAAGACCCCGCCTCGACGGCACGGCGGTGCCGTTGACACGCATGCGGCGCCGGCGCTGCGGCTGCAACGCGATCATGCCAATCTTGCGCTCCGATTGCAGTGGCTCGGCCAGCGGGTCGCCGGGGTCCGGCACACCGTCAATCGCGATGGTCTGGGCATCGGTGGCATGCGCGAAACCCGGTGGCCCGACGATCTGGCTCGCCCACATCCGGCCAGCGTCATCACGTGCCGACACGAACACCAGGGGCTGGGCGGCCAGAAAGGCCGCCGCAACCCCCGGTATCTGCGCCGAAATGATCCGCCCGACTCGAATAGCGCTGTCGGACTGCCCCATTCGGCGCTGTACGGCAAGCTCGCCGGAGTGGTACGTCATCTCAGAAGAATCCGCATGTCGGCGCGTCGCCAGCTGGCGCCCCATGCTGCTCGACGCCCGTCGCCGCGAATACCTCGAGACGAATCCCATCGGGGTCGGTGAAGAAAATTCCACCCGAGGATGCGCCCTCCTGGTGCGCCACCACGCCCTCATGCACGAAAATCGTCGACAGTTCCTTCAAGACCGCCTCCACCTCACGCACCTGCTGCACCGAATCCACTTGGAACGACAAATGGTGCAAGCCCGGTGTCACCGCCGAGAATTCCCCGTTGCTTTGCTCCCAGAGGGTGAGCACGGGACCGTCGCCGAATCCGAGGAAGGCGAACCGCTGTGCGCCGTCCTCGTTGGCCGCAAGTTGCTCGAATCCGAACGCCTGTCGATAGAACGAGACCGACCGCTCCAGATCACTGACGTTCAATCCGATATGACCGGTGGCCACACGAGGCGCGATGACAGTGCCCATAAGAGATCCTCTCTAACCAATAAAATTGCGTTACCGGTTAGACCGTAAGCGCGAAGAGCCCCCACTGTCAACCATCTATCCAATTTCATCGGTTAGAATTCATGCAACACACTCCCCCAGAGAGGAGGCGGCTAGCCTCAGGCCATGTCCGATCCACGTCCCCATCTCGGCGAACCGCTCGCACTGGACCTGTTGAACACCCGGTGGATGAGCGGCGACGGACTGCAGGATCTGCTCAGCACGCTTGATGGCGTACGAATCTGGCTGTGTACCAACAATCTTCATGATCGATGCACCGCCAACGAGAAGACCCAGGAGGCGTTGCTCTTTGCGCGCGACGCCATTTATCGCGCGGTGAAGGATGATCAGGGCAACGAGATCAACGCGGTGCTCTCCCACGGCGCGATCCGCCGCTCACTGACCCCCGACGGGCCGGTAAACACCGCCGAGGTGCCCGAATCGCATTGGCTTCCGGGTTGGCTGGCGGCCGACAACCTATTGACCCTGCTATCCGACTCCTCCGATCGGATCAAGCAATGCGCTCACCCACACTGCGTTCTGTTCTTCTATGACACATCCAAGAACGGCGCGCGCCGATGGCATTCCATGGCGACCTGCGGAAACAGGGCGAAGGCCGCACGGCATTACGCCAAGAACACCTAAATAGCCTTCACAGCTGCATCACAGGACCGATTCTTACTCAACTATCACAATCGGAGTATTACGTAACAGGTATCACTTCGTTACCATAACCCTCATGCGAAACATCGTATTGGCCGTTGGCGTGTCCGCCGTTTTCGGAGCGGCGTGCGCAGGGGCTGCACTCACGGGTGCGCCGGTGGCCTACGGAGCTCCGTTGAACTTCGATTGCCTGCAGGTCGCGACACCGGTTGGAATGAATCTCACCTGCGTGAACCCGACTCCGTTCACCATGGACGCGCACTTCAAGGGGAATTGTGGTCCGCTCCCCATGCTCAATGAAGACACCGAGATCGGGCCATTCAAGACGATCTCCCGCCAGGTCCCGTGCCTGCCGGGCGTGCAGTCACCGTCGGCCGAAGCGTCGATGAGCATGAGATCCAACGCGCCGGACGAAGGCAACCCACCGCCCGAGGCCCCGGCACGTCCATTCGGTCTATAAGCAGTCTGCGCGCGCCACTACCCGACGTCGCGTCGGTCTTGTTCGGAAGCAAGGGCGTTCTTCACCACGTCATAGGCCATGGATTGGCCGTATCCGCGGCGCGCGAGCATGGCGACCAATCGCCGCGCGGCTTTGATACCCCCGTCGTCGAGATTTTCTGACCGGAGTTTTTTGGCGACAAGCTGTGCCGCACGTGACCGCTCGGCGTCCCCGTCGATCTGCGCAAGGGCCGCGGCCGCATTCTCGGCCGACACTCCCTTGGTCCGAAGCTCCGCGGCCAAGGCGCGCTTGCCTTTTCCTGCGTAGGTATGCCGGGACTGCACCCATTGAGTGGCAAAGTCGGCGTCATTGATCAGGCCGGCGGTCGCCAACCGTTGCATGATTCGCGTGGAAACCTCATCGGGGTACCCGCGCCGAGTGAGCCTTTCGGTCAACTCGGCGCGGGTACGCGCGCGACTTGTCAACAGGCGAAGGCAGTATGACCACGCCTGCTCGTCCCGCGAGTCAACCGGTTCACGCGTCGGGGCTTCGGGTACCGACGCGACCCGGGCTCGCAGTTCGTCTAGGGATTCCCTGGAAGGAGAATCAGAAATCGACTGGGGCCGGGACGACTTCGTCATCGGTCAGCACCGCTCCGATACCAAGCTTTTCCTTGATCTTCTTCTCGATCTCGTTGGCGACATCGACGTTCTCCAACAGGAAGTTGCGGGCATTTTCCTTGCCCTGACCCAATTGCTCACCCTCGTAGGTGAACCAGGAACCGGACTTGCGGATGAAGCCCTGCTCCACGCCCATGTCGATGAGCGACCCCTCCTTGGAGATGCCCTTGCCGTAGAGGATGTCGAACTCGGCCTGCTTGAACGGCGGCGACACCTTGTTCTTGACCACCTTGACGCGAGTGCGGTTACCCACCGCATCGGTGCCGTCCTTGAGGGTCTCGATACGGCGCACATCAAGACGCACCGACGAGTAGAACTTCAAAGCCTTACCACCGGTGGTGGTTTCGGGCGAACCAAACATCACACCGATCTTCTCGCGGAGCTGGTTGATGAAGATCGCGGTGGTACCCGAGTTGTTGAGTGCACCGGTCATCTTGCGCAGGGCCTGGCTCATCAGACGAGCCTGCAGACCGACATGGCTGTCACCCATCTCACCCTCGATTTCGGCACGAGGCACCAAGGCCGCCACCGAGTCGATCACGATAAGAGAGATGGCGCCGGAACGCACCAGCATGTCGGCGATTTCCAGAGCCTGCTCACCGGTATCCGGCTGAGAGACGAGCAGCGAGTCGGTATCGACACCGAGCTTCTTGGCGTATTCGGGGTCGAGCGCATGCTCGGCGTCGATGAACGCAGCGATACCGCCGGCGGCTTGCGCGTTGGCGACCGCGTGCAGCGCGACGGTGGTCTTACCCGAGGATTCCGGTCCATAGATCTCGACCACGCGGCCACGAGGCAGGCCACCGATACCAAGCGCCACATCCAGCGCGATGGATCCGGTCGGGATCACGGAGATGGGCTGACGCACCTCGTCACCCAGCCGCATGACCGAGCCCTTACCGAAGCTCTTGTCGATTTGTGCGAGCGCGAGTTCAAGCGCCTTCTCGCGATCCGGTGCCTGCGCCATGGTGTTCTCCATTTCGTCTCGGTGTTCGAAGATCGGTCCGATTCGGTTGCCGATCGGTTGAGGTGGACGCTAACCGACCCCACCGACAAGCGATCTACCTGCACGGATCGTCTCTTCGACTGCAATCAGAGTAAGGCGAACATCTGTTCGAATCAAGCAGGCGCGCCGATGCGGCGTGTCATCGAGTCATCACCACTGATCGCGTGGGACATCGAAATCGGCACATAGCGCCCGCCACACATCCCGCGGCTCCACCCCGTCTTCGACTGCCTGCGACGCCGTCCGTCCACCGAGGGCGGTCAACACATGGTCGACCAGTACCGACGAGCCGTAGACCCGACCGAATCGACCGGTGACAAGCTCATGAAACTCCGTCAGACGCACACGGTCACCTTAGGGCCGCCACCACGTCCTGGCACACCCGTACCGGATCTGTGACGTCCGCGGCACCGGCAGCAGCCCGGCGTGCTGCCTCGGTGTAGCGCTGCTCACCCAGCACCTTGCCGATCGCCGCCGCCATAGCCTCGCAGGTCAGCGGTCGCACCAGCTCAGCACTACCTTGCCGCACAACACGATTCGCCAACTCCCACTGGTCGCCGCCGCCAGGAACAACCACCGCAGGCACCCCGGCCAGCAATGCCTTGCTCAGAAAGCCGTGTCCCCCACCGCAAATGGCCAAATCGGCACCGGCGAGCAAAAGATCCTGACGCGCCAGCCCGGCAATCGCCCACGAAGGCAGGCCCGACGCGGGCGGATCCAGCGCGGACACAACCACGCGCGCACCCACTGAATCCAAAGCCCGTATCGCCAGTTCGGACATCCCTTCAGCTCCGGTGAAGGCCGTCGACGGTGCGATCACCACCACCGGTCCCGTACCCAACGGCGGCTGCAGCGCAGCGTCGGTGGGCTCCCAATGCAGGGGGCCCACCAGGACCGCCTCATCCGGCCAATCGGGACGCGGCACTTCCAGCGCGGGCAATGTCGCGATCAGCCGTCGGACGGGTCCGGGGTCGCGGGCGGGCAATCCGATCTCTACCCGCGCCTGCGAGCGCTGCCGCAAGCCTTCATCGATCGACCTTTGCGTCAACCGACGCATCAACCCGTCACGCAGCCTGCCACGCAAGCCCTCACCAGGAGCCAGTCCACTTCCCAATGGCGGCAATCCTTTTGACGGCAGGTACAGCGGATGCGGGTTGAGTTCCACCCACGGCACACCGAGCAACTCACCGGCCATGCCTCCGCAGGCGGTGATCACATCGGAGACGATGAGATCCGGCGCCAGTTGCCCCAACTGATCGAGATTGGCCAACGCCATATGGGCCGCCCGCTGATGGATCTTGGCGCCCGCGTCTGCGTCGTCATCGGCAACCCGGGGCTGCAGTCCCAGAAGCTCTACCGACTCGAGTCCGGCGGCACGGGCCTGATCGAGCCAGCGCGTTCCCGTCAACAACACGGGGTCGTGCCCGGCCGCCGCGAATTTCAGGCACAACGCGATGGCGGGAAAGGCATGCCCGGGATCCGGACCGGCGACCACGGCAACACGCACCGCCCTACCCTGCCACAGCGATTCGGGCTAGGTTGAAACGCATGACTGACGCCACGCTGGCTCCTTCCACGTTGACTCCAGCCGAGACCGTCACCCGATTCCTGGAATCCCTGCAAACCGAGGACATCGACTTCGCGGGATCGGTGCTGGCCGAGGACCTCGTCTATCAGAACGTAGGTCTGCCCACCATCTATGGCCGGCGCGCGACTCTTAAGGTCTTCGAACCACTCACCAAGCCGCAGTTCGGATTCGAAGTACAAATCCACCGCACCACCACCAACGTGAACAGTGTGATGAACGAGCGCCACGACGCCATCGTCATCGGACCACTTCGTCTGCAGTTCTGGGTATGCGGAGTCTTCGAGGTGTCGGACGACGGAAAGATCACCCTGTGGCGCGACTACTTCGACATGTTCGACATGTTCAAGGCCACGGTGCGCGGCCTTGTCGGCATCGCCATCCCCGCCCTGCGGCCGCGCTTCTAAGTCTGGTTCAGCCCCCTATCCAAAGCCTTCGACAGCCGCTAGCGTCGGGCGCATGACGGACACTCTCACCACCATCAACCCAACGGAGATCGTCGAGGGTCTCTGGGACGCCATGCGGCTCGGCGATCTGGCGTCCATCGACACCGTCCTGGATGAGAACGTCAGCTGGGAAAACGTCGGCTTGCCTGCGATTCGCGGGCGGTCTTCGGTGATGCGTGCTTTATCCGGGCTCAACCTCCCCGGCGTTGGTTTCGATGTGAAGATTCACCGGATCACCGCCACCGGCAATACGGTGATGACCGAGCGCACCGACGTCCTCATCGTCGGTCGCCTGCACGTCGGATTCTGGGTCTGCGGAGTGTTCGAAGTGACGCCGCGCGGCACCATAGCTCTGTGGCGCGACTACGCGGATGTCCTAAACATCACGGTCGGCTTCGCGCGCGGCCTGCTCGGCATCGCCATTCCCGCACTGCGACCGACTCTGGCGCACTGAGATTATCTAACATAAATTAGTCTCATGGTTACCGCGGGATCGCCCACCAGACTGGACCCCGGAGCGATTGTCACCCGATTTCTCGAGGCCGTACAGAACGACGACATCGACTTCGCACGAGACGTACTGGACGAGAACATCGTCTATCAGAATGTCGGGCTCCCCACCATCCACGGCAAACAGGCTGTACTTCGATTGTTCGGGGCGCTGGAGAACACGTCGTTCGGTTTCGAGGTCGATGTTCAGCGCACCACCACCAACGGATACACCGTGATGAACGAGCGCTACGACGCCCTCGGCTTCGGCCCCTTACGCACACAGTTCTGGGTGTGCGGTGTCTTCGAGGTGAGCGAGCGCGGCACCATCACCCTGTGGCGCGATTACTTCGACTTCGCGGCGGTGTCTCGCGCTTTCCTGCGGGGCCTCATCGGCATCGTGGTGCCGTCGCTGCGGGCGCGGTTCTGAAAACCGTCGTACGAATCCGCTGGCCGGACCTGGGGCCACACCCCGATATCTGATCGCGCCCCTTCTCCCCCGCGACGGTGCTCGCTAGCGTTGGCTGATGACCGACATTCTGGCAAGAACCGACCCCACTGCTGCCGTCGAAACCCTTTGGAGCGCTGCCGGTCTAGGCGATTTGGCAGTGCTCGAGTCCGTCCTCGCCGACGATGTCCGATGGGAGAATGTGGGCCTGCCCGCGGTGCGTGGGCGCAAGGCTGTGTTGCGCGTGTTATCCGCCGTGAACTGGCCCGGGGCAGGATTTGGCGTCAAGATTCACCGAATCACCGCCACCGGAAACACCGTGATGACCGAGCGCACCGACGTGATCATCGTGGGCCCGCTACACATCGGCTTCTGGGTCGTCGGAGTCACCGAGCACTCGGATGATGGAAAGATCACGCTCTGGCGTGACTACGGCGACGTTCTCAACGTCACTCTCGGTTTCCTGAGGGGCCTGCTGGGGATAGTTTTCCCGTCTGTACGTCCGCGGCTCTAGGGCAGCCGGGATTTGTCCGCGTCGGTGACCGCGCGGTACAGCATGACACCCCCGAGAATCACCACACCGGCCACCAGCATCGGTACCACGAGCTTGAAGATGGCGCCCACGACCAGAAACGCCAGCCACACGCTCAGCAGCACGCCAATGATCTTCCACAACACCGGTACCCACCGTTCTCTCGACTGCGATAGAGCAAGCCTGGCAGTCGGATCGGCACCTGAGGAACCCCGGATCGCGAAGATCAGGGAAAGATCGGGGATTACCCTGACAGCTGGCCGAGTTCGTCGAGGGCACCCGCCCACCCGGTGAGCCGGTCGGTTGCCGACACCAGGTCATCGAGTAGCGGACCGCGTGACATCGGCGAGGCGAGGACCGCCCCGCCATTTCCGGCCGACACCAACTGCGCTGCCGCGGTGACCAACTCGTTGTATTGACGCACACCAGTGTCGAGTTGCGCAGTGAACGCACTAATGGTCGGTTGCAGATACTCACGGGTGTGTGGCGCCGCGACAGCGGCGCGCTCCATGGACACCACTTCCTTGGCGGTCGCGGCCATCACATACGCAGCCTGATTGGCCGCAGTAAGAATCTGCCGCCCCTCGCTGTCGGGAATCATGTTGCCGCGCTCCACCACTCCGAGAAGAGAGAACAGCGAGCGCTCGGCGGCATCCAGCGCCGCCATGGGCGGACGCGCCATCGAACCTATTGGCGGCAGCCGTCGTTCCACTCCGGGCCGCGGCGGCGGCAACGGCTCAGCCTTGAGGTACCGATACCGCACAAACAGATACGTGGCCGGAATCGCACAACCGGCGGTGAGCAGCGCCGGGATGATCAGCAGCCAGGGGGGTGCGCCGGTAGTCGCAAGCACCGTCGTGACAAGCAGCCCGGCCGCGCAGGCCAGCGCCCAGCGGATACTCCACCGCTTGGCTCGTAGACGCCTCCGCAGCAGTTTCTCGCGTTTGTCAGACATCACCCGCATGCGTGCGGCGAGTTCCTCGCCCAGATCGTTGACGTTGTTGACCACACGGCGCAGCAGCTGCTCCCAGCCTCCTTGCACCGCGGTGCGACGGGGCGGCTGGGGGGTCATGTTCACATTGTGCCCGAAAATTCGGCGGTCGCCGAGGACGAATTGTCCATGCGACAAATCCGCCGAGTGGGCGCGGCTGCGTCCCCACTCGGCGGATTGAAGCGAAAGAAGAGAGAAAACTACTGCTGGCCCAGCGGGTTAGCGGGATTAGCCTGCTCTGGTGCCGTCGCCGGTGCCGGGGTCGCCGTGCCACCGCTGGGCAGGGCCTCACCCTTCATGGAGGCGCGGATCTGCTCCAGACGCGAATGTCCGGCCATCTGCACACTGGCCTGCTGTACCTCAATCATGCGGCCCTGCACAGAGTTCTGCGCCAGCTCGGCCTGACCAAGGGCGTTGGCGTAACGGCGCTCGATCTTGTCGCGCACCTCGTCCAGACTCGGGGTGTTGCCTGGGGCGGCAAGCTCGCTCATCGACCGAAGCGAGGCGGACACCTGCTCCTGCATCTTGGCCTGCTCCAGCTGGCTCAGCAGCTTGGTCCGCTCGGCGATCCGCTGCTGCAGCATCATCGCGTTCTGCTCGACGGCCTTCTTGGCCTGGGCGGCCGCGGCAAGCGCCTGGTCGTGCAGCGCCTTGAGGTCCTCGACGCTCTGCTCGGCGGTAACCAGTTGGGCGGCGAACGCCTCGGCGGCGTTGTTGTACTCGGTCGCCTTGGATGCATCTCCCGAGCCGGTGGCCTGATCGGCCAAGGTCAGCGCCTGACGAACGTTGACCTGAAGTTTCTCGACGTCGGCGAGCTGACGGTTGAGGCGCATCTCCAGCTGGCGCTGATTCCCGATTACCGAGGCGGCCTGCTGCGAAAGCGCCTGGTGGTTCCGCTGGGCCTCCTCGATGGCCTGCTGAATCTGCACCTTGGGGTCTGCGTTCTCGTCAATCTTCGCGTTGAACAGTGCCATCAAGTACTTCCACGCCTTGACGAACGGGTTAGCCATGAGATCGATCCGCCTTCTGCTTGGATGCCGGTAGTCGTCGCTACCTACGACTGCGTGGGTCCCAACTTATCTGTTGCATGCCGATCCCCACACCCCCTACGGGGCGCAAAACAATGCGACCGCCACAGTAGTTAGGCGGCCGCCATTGCGCGAACCTGCGGAATGACCACCTTGGTCGCGACATCGATCCCGCTGAGCGAGCCGGCCGCTGTCGTCACTGCGGGCTGCGGAGCCGCGACGGCAGCCTCGCGATGCGCCAGCCTCGCGCTGACCTCGGATAACACCTCCGACAGCGGGACATCGAGCGCACCGCAGATCGCGGCCAGCAGCTCGCTGGAGGCTTCCTTGCGGCCACGTTCCACCTCGGACAGATATCCCAGGCTGACGCGTGCCGAGTCCGATACCTCGCGCAATGTCCTGCCCTGCCCGGATCGGGCGTTCCGCAGGGTGTCGCCGATGGCCTCTCTAAGCAACAGCGCCATGTCTTTCTCCTTTGCGTCCTGAACGTCGGTGTCCGTACCGCGTGTTAGTTGAGTCTGCCTTGCTCAACGTTGCCACGCAGCGCGAGGTTCCCGACGTGTTCATGTGGATTTTGACTCGTGCGCCACATTCGGCGTCATAGAAAGTCGGTGATCACGGTCAGCAAGGGGTTCGCCGACGCCCGGCTTATTCGGCCTTCGGCCGGGGCCGCAGCGCCTGCACCAGGTAGTCGACACCGGTGATGACGGTGAGTGCCACCGCCAGCCCCATCAGGACCGCAGCGGCGGTGTGCCAATGCCCCGTCAATGGCAGCAGATACCCGGCGATCGCCAGTGACTGCACCATGGTCTTGAGCTTGCCGCCCCGGTTGGCGGGGATCACCCCATGGCGGAGCACCGAGAAACGCAGCACCGTGATCCCGATCTCGCGCACCAGGATGACCGCGGTAACCCACCACGCGAGATCTCCGAGCACGCTGAGCCCCACCAGTGCCGCACCGACAAGCGCCTTGTCGGCAATCGGGTCGGCAAGCTGGCCGAACGGCGTGACCAAGCCATACCGGCGGGCCAGCACGCCGTCGTAGCGGTCGGTGGCGATGGCTAGCGCGAACACCCCGAAAGCGGCGATGCGCCAGGAGGATTCGTGCCCACCCGCGGTGAACAGGACAACGATGAACACCGGTACGAGCACAATGCGCAGCACTGTCAGGATGTTGGCAATGTTCACCACCGGCACCGGCGCAGCCGAAGCCTCGGAATCAGGCTGGGTTTCCGGTGGCATCGGCACGTCAAACACCCTATCTGTTCTAGGGCTAGCTACTGTTCACGCATGAGCGCTGAAGGTACATCCGGCATCTCGACTAACACGGCTCCCGCGGTGACCGTTCGTCGTGCCCGTACCTCCGATGTGCCCGCTATCAAGGCGCTCGTGGACGTCTATGCCGGGCGCATCCTGCTGGAAAAGAACCTTGTGACGCTGTACGAGGCGGTTCAGGAGTTCTGGGTGGCCGAGCTCGACGGGGACGTCGTGGGCTGCGGCGCCCTGCATGTGCTGTGGTCCGATCTCGGCGAGGTACGCACCATCGCGGTGCACCCCCGGCTCAAGGGCTCGGGGGTTGGGCACGCGATCGTCGGCCGCCTGCTCGATGTCGCCAGGGAACTTGAACTCAAAAGAGTCTTCGTACTGACCTTCGAGGTCGACTTCTTCACCAAACACGGATTCCGCGAGATCGATGGCACCCCGGTGACGGCCGAGGTCTACGAGGAGATGTGCCGGTCCTACGACACCGGCGTGGCCGAGTTCCTCGACTTGAGCTACGTGAAGCCGAACACCCTGGGCAACACCCGCATGCTCGCCCACCTCTGATTTCTGCGCATCGGGCATTCTGGGCGCGATCGTCGGCCATGATCGAGGCATGCCAAGACTGCGCCAGGTCTCCCGCGCCGAAACCGACGACCTCCTTGTCCATCGCATGTACGACCAGATCTTCGGTGATCGCGATCCGGTCTCCGATCCCGGGACCACCACGGGCACACCCGGTGACTGGTGGACGGTCTTCGCGCTCGTACCCGAGGCGCTGAAGCATTCGGTTCAGGGTTTCGCGTTCTACCGCAGTCCCGATCGCAAGCTGGACCCGGTCCTGCGGGAGCTTGGCCAAACACGCGCCGGTTGGGCTCGTCGCAGCCAGTTCGTGTTCTCCCAGCATTGCAAGTCGTGCCGCATGGTGGGTATGTCCGAGGAAATGATCGCCGCGATCCCGTCATGGAGTACCGCTGATTGCTTCACCGCGGCGCAGCGAGCCGTACTCGCCTACACGGACTGCTTGGTTCTCGACGGGGGCCGGGTGCCCGACGGGATCTTCGCCTCGTTGAAAGCCCACCTCTCCGACGAAGAGATCCTGGAACTCACCTACATCACCGCGATGTATGAAATGCATGCCGTGATGAGCACGGCCTTACGTCTGGAGTGGGACAACCGCGACGAGCCGATCGTGGAGATCGCCGCCCCCGAGGGATTCACATCCTTCGATGTGGGCGACGCCATCGCACTGCGGCGCGACGAGAACGCTTAGAAGTCTTCGGGCACCGCGCCGTCGTCTTCGTCTTCCTCGTCGGCTCCCCCTCCGCCGCGGATCGATGCCATCACACTGCCGAGGTCCTCGGGCTTCACCATGACCTCGCGCGCCTTGGATCCCTCACTGGGGCCGACGATTCCGCGCGTCTCCATCAGGTCCATGAGGCGACCCGCCTTGGCGAAACCGACCCGCAGCTTGCGCTGCAGCATTGAGGTCGAGCCGAATTGACTCGACACCACGAGCTCGACGGCCTGCAAGAAGGCGTCCATGTCGTCACCGATGTCGGGATCGACGTCTTCTTTACCGGGACCGCCGCCGACCTTGGTCGCGGTGACACCCTCGGTGTAGTCGGGCTCGGCCTGTTCCTTGGCCGCCGCCACCACGGCGCTGATCTCCTCGTCGGTGATGAAGGCGCCCTGCATGCGAATCGGTCGCCCGGCGCCCATCGGCAGGAACAGTCCGTCGCCCATGCCGATGAGCTTCTCGGCGCCGGGTTGGTCCAGGATGACGCGGCTGTCGGTCAGCGATGACGTCGCAAAGGCAAGGCGCGAAGGCACATTCGTCTTGATGAGGCCGGTGACCACGTCCACCGACGGACGCTGGGTGGCGAGCACCAGGTGGATACCGGCCGCTCGCGCCTTCTGGGTGATACGCACGATGGCGTCCTCGACGTCACGAGGCGCGGTCATCATGAGGTCAGCCAACTCGTCGACGACGGCGAGAATGAAGGGGTACGGACGGTATTCACGCTGGCTGCCCAGCGGTGTGGTGATCTCGCCGGAGCGCACCTTCGCGTTGAAGTCGTTGATGTGCCGGACCCGGCTGGCCTGCATGTCCTGGTATCGCTGCTCCATCTCTTCCACCAGCCAGGCCAGGGCGGCCGCAGCCTTCTTCGGCGAGGTGATGATCGGGGTGATCAGGTGCGGAATGCCTTCGTAGGGTGTCAGTTCCACCATCTTGGGGTCGATCAGGATCATCCTGACCTCCTCCGGGGTGGCGCGGGCCAGCAGCGAAACGAGCATCGAGTTGACGAAGCTCGACTTGCCCGAACCGGTGGAACCGGCAACCAGCAAGTGCGGCATCTTGGCCAGGTTGGCGGAGATGAAGTCGCCCTCGATGTCCTTGCCCAGGCCGATCAACAGCGGATGGTGATCGGTGCGGGTTTCGGGTGCGGTCAGCACGTCGGCCAGCCGCACCATCTCTCGGTCGGTGTTTGGCACCTCAATGCCGACCGCTGACTTGCCGGGGATCGGCGCGAGCAGACGCACGCTGTCGGTAGCCACCGCGTACGCGATATTGCGTTGCAGGGCGGTGATTTTCTCCACCTTGACGCCGGGGCCGAGCTCAACCTCGTAGCGGGTGACGGTGGGACCACGGTTGAAGCCGGTGACCGCCGCATCGACCTTGAACTGTTCGAGCACTCCGGTGATCGCGGCGATCATGTCGTCGTTCGCCGCGCTGCTTTCCTTCGGGGGATCTCCCGCGATGAGCAGATCCAGCGAGGGCAGCACGTAGGGGCCCTCGACCACCCGATCGACAACGGGCATCTGCGGTTTCGGCTTGGACTTCTTGGTCGACTTGACCACGGGCGCCGGCTTGGGAGCCGGTGCAGCGGGCGGCTCTGGCGCCGCCGCCTCTTCCTCAAGCGGGTAGTTGTCCATCGGGGTGGCGCCGCGCGTGAATTCACGCGTCGCCTCGTAGTCGTCTTCGGGCTCGTAGTCCTCTACGTAGTCCTCGTCGTCCCACTCCTCATCCCATTCGTCGTAGTCCCTGGGCGAGAACATGTTCCGAAGGGTGTCCGGGATGTCGCGGATCGTGGTGCCGGTCAGTAGCAGCACCCCGAAGACGATCGCCATCACGAGTAGCGGCGCGGCGATCCACGCGGTGAGGCCTTGTGCGAGCGGCCCGCCGATCACGAAGCCGACAAATCCTCCCGCGTCCGCTCGCCCCTCGGGGGAATCGGGGGAACCCGCGAACAGATGCCACAGCCCCAGGATCGGCAGCGCGACCATGGCGAAGCCGAGCAGTAGGCGCGGACGCTCCTCCGGGTTCGGCTCGGTGCGCATCAAGAACACCGCGATGACGACGGCGATGATCGGCACCAGTGCGACACCGGATCCCACGACCGCGCGGAAGACATCGTCGATCCAGCCGCCTACCGGTTTGGCGGCGTGGAACCATGAGCTCGCGCCCACCACGAAGGCCAGGCCCAGCAACGCCAGCGCTACACCGTCGCGCCGGTGACCGTGCTCGATGTCGTGAGCCCTGCCCACCGACCGGAACAACGACCCCACGCCGTGGGCGCAGGCGTGCCACCCGCTACGCGCCCCTCGGCCCAATGCCACCAGCGGCGTCGTCCAATGCTGGTTACGACGCTGATTACGCCGGCGCGGTGCCGGACGACGGGTCGGCGCGGTATTGCGCGACCGGGGTCCCGATTTGGTGTTCCGGCCACGCGAACGGCTGACAGTCTTACTCGCCATGGCGACAGCCTAGTCGCAACAGTCACATCTGCACCATCTGCAACACGGCTAAAACCGCTAGTAAGCAAATGTTTTGTCACCTACGCGAGGCCACCCCGAGACAGTCTCGTGACCTGCGAAACCCGGCTCAGCGTTCGGGGCGGGGCTTCGTCTCACCCAGCCAGGACTGATTCGCCGCGATATAGAACTGATCGCCGTTGAAGCTGCTCGCGGAATGACCCCGGAAGCAGTAGACGCCCTGATCCTTGGTGACTGCGCATTTGACGGCGCGGTAGTTGAAGTAGTTACCGGGCGTGAGCACCGGCGGACGCGTCGCCGGCGTGAACAGCGCGTCATTGGTGGTGTCGAAATGAGCACGCCAATCACCCGGGAACCAGGCGACTTGGTTCGTACCGGCAGGCGTCCCCGGGAACGAGCCGTTACAGCCGAAGCTTCCGTCGATCCAGATCGCACAAGTCAACCCGCGCGGCGTCGAAAACCATGCCCCATCGGTGTCGTCACGCAAGAACTGCTCGAAGTCGGCCTGCTTGAACTTGGTGGCGTTATTGACGTCGGGATAGGGATTTGGGTCCCCGGGGATGTCTGGGTCCGCCATCGCGAAGGCCAGCGATCCGGCACTTAGTCCCAGCATCAGCGCGATAGGTGCCACTATCCGAGCCAGCAGCCGCATTCCAAGCCCTCCCGATATTCGTGGTTACTGAGTCAGCAAAATAGCGAGGCCGATTGTATTGACGCCGTCGATCCGGCGCGGGAAAACCGGCCAGACACTTGACAATGAGTGTTGCCAACATGCCTGTGTGCTCGCTAGCCTTTCCCCATGAGTGGCAACGGCGCCCTATCGACGGTCAGCACACATCCCAACGACTACTACTGGCGGGCAGGTATGAACCTGCGCCCCGCACCTGCCCGGCTGCGCTTCGATGCCATGTGGACCCAATCCCGCAGGGACATCCTGGCGCCGTGGATGGACTTCCAGGAGATCCCCAGGGAAACGGCGCGTACCCGGCTGCTCGCCGATCACCTCTGGCAGGGCGACGAGCTGATGGATGCGGTCGTGGACCGCATCCGGAAGATGCCCGCGCGCCAGGGACGGGCGATGCTCACCCGGGCCCTTGACCACGGCATCGAATCGATAGAAAACCCGCCGGCAGAGTTTGTCGCGCTGTTCGCGCAGCTCGATAATCCGCCCCCGTGGTACGACCCCGCGCTCTGGGAGCGGGGCCGCCAGCTATGGAACAACTCGTCGTTGGCGGCGAAGTTCGGCATGGGGTTCGGCGACACCTTCGGCACCTTTGTGGGCGATGAAGTCGCCTATGCAACCGGGGCTACCGGCAGATTCGTCAACGACACCCTGCGGAGAAATCTGGAGACCACCGCGTGGTTCCGCAAGATGACCTATCGCGGAGCCCTGGAACGCTTTTCACAACCTTTCAAGGACACCGTCCTGGTTCGGCTGATGCACGCACAAGTGCGCGCCGGGCTCCGGCGCTCCTGGGGCGACGAACAGTTCGCTCACCACGGCAACCCGATCTCCAATTCGATGATGATGGGTGCCGCGATGACCTTCGGGCTCATCCCGCCACTGATCGACCATCAGCACGGGCGCACCCGCCGCATGGCCGATCTTGAAGCAGCAGTGATGTATTGGGCATACATCGCCTACGTATTCGGTGTCGCCGAGGAGCTGATCCCGAAATCCGTGGCCGAGGGCATGGAGACGATGGACTATATGGTCGCCTACGCCGGCGGCCCCTCGGAATGGACTGACATCATGATGACCGCGGCATTCGGCTTCGTGGACAAGGGAATTGCCGGGAGGATCGGCCGACTGGTATTCACCCCGGTTCTGGGTGTCGCCGCCTACTACGGCGGCGAGGACCTTGTCCGCGCACTTGTGCGCGCAACTCCCCTACGCGACGCGCGTCTTCAACCGTGGACCACGCTAACCGGCATCGCGGTGCACGCCAATGTCCAGATGCGGCGACTCACGGACAGGCTGCCGGGCGCCAAACGCCGTGCACAACAACGCAATGGCGAACTGCTGTGGTGGTCCGCGACGATGATCAACCAGGCACTGGCCAGGCTCGGCGACATGCACGACACCTCATACACCCACCATGACGCGACGGCGGCGACACCGGCAGGGTGCCCGGTGCCGCACGCCCCACGCAATTAGCGGCTACTGCTCGTTGCCCAACCAGGTCTTGCCCGGCGTAACGAGGAACCGGGCACCCGAATAGCCGCCCTTACCGGAACCCGCTCCGCCGCAGTACAGATGATTCTCGGGCGTTGTCGCGCAACGAACATTGCGATACTCGATGTAGTTATTGGCCGGCAGTACCCTCTGCGCTTCTCCGGACGTGAATCGAATCTGCTCGGTGTTATCGAAATGCGCGGACCCTTCACCGGAGAACCAGCCCACCTGATTGGTGCCAGCTGGAGCTCCTGGGATAACGCCATTGCAGCCGAAGCTGCCGTCGTCCCAAATGCCGCAACTCAGTCCGGACGTGGATGAAAACCACACGCCAGGCTTGTCGGCGATCCGGAACCCCTCGAAGTCGAACTTCGCGTACTTGCTGGTATCCGGGTACGGGTCCTTCGGTGGGTCTGCCGCAGCGGGCAGCGCCGTTCCCACCGACATCGCCAAACCTGCTACCGCGCCCACCATCGCAAACCAATTTTGCGACATCGCTAGTACCTCCCCTGTTTCCCAGTATCACTGCACTACGCATTTCGCGTGCAGTACCACGTGATAAATCATACACAAATTGTTAACTGAAACATCCACCCAAATAGACACAGCTACCTTTCAGATTCGACTTCCCTCGCACGTAGATTCATCTATGGTGAGAGCATGACCGAGAAGGTCTCTCGCCACGACTACTTCACTGCCGCGTTCGAACTACTGGCGGCTGGCGGCAAGCCCGCACTCACCACGACGGCGGTATGCCGCCGAATCGGCGTGACCACGGGCTCGCTGTACCACCACTTCGGCAGTGGGGCGGGCTTCTACCGAGCAGTCATCGATTACTGGGAGAACGACATCACTACCGCGCAGCGCCGCCGCGTGGACGAAGTATCCGATCCGCAGGAACGGCTGGTCGTGCTGGAGCAAGCAGCGCGTGAGGCCGACCATGAGGTGGAGAAGGCCATTCGCGCCTGGGCGATGGCGGACCGCTACGTGACGGCGGCGCAGCACCGCGTGGACCAGGTACGACATCAACATCTCACCAAGCACTACATCGAAGCCGGCTTCGCTCCGGATCGGGCGGACACGATGGCACGCATTGGTTTCAGCATCTTGATTGGCGCTCAGCAGTTCGGCACCCAGGTAGACCGCAAGCGTCTCAATGCCGCACTCGATGAATACTCCGTCTGGATCAACTCGCTGGTGCCTACGGAGGCGACCACGTCCCGCTGACCTTGGTGTAGCGAGACATCAGCGCCAGGGCCTGGTCAGGAAAGAGTTCACGGGGGAAGGCTTCACGCATTCCCGGCCGCGCGGAAAACAAGATCCCCACGGCGTTGTCGTTCACCACAACGTTCTTGATCTCGGCGTAGTCCCGCAAAACCATCAGCCGAGTGGTCAGAAATGATTGCCCGAGTAAGGCATTCGTCGTTGGGCGCAGTACCCAGAACGTGAACTCTGACGCCCCGAACTCGGCACGCTGCACCGTCCCGACAGGTATCGCCTGCATGGACAGCTGGGTACGAGAACGGATTCTCGACGCGATCAGCGCCGCCGCCGCAATCACAACGATCAGGATCACCACACCGGCGGCAGCCGCCACAAACACAAAGAAGAACGCGACGTACAACACGGCCCCGACGAGCAGAATCCAGACGCCCCGGGAACGTGCAACCGTCTGAAGCGCGCCCTTTGCAAGTTTGCCTCGCCCCTCTTCGGTGAGGACAACCTCGGTTCGGATGGGCGACCCGCTCGCCAGGTCGTGATCGGTCATATCCCTCCCTCGATATCCCCCACAGCGTATCGACCGCAGGGCGCCCCAGCTGGCTTCGGTACGGTGGAATTCGATCCACTCCCAACGACGAGAGGTGTTCCATGCCCACTGTGGTGGCGTTCCTGTATCCCCAGCCCGACAAGCGCGACGAGGTTCGTGCCGCACTCCTGGAGACCATTCCCCAGGTCCACGACGAGGCGGGCTGCAATCTCTACTCCCTGCACGAGGCACACGATCGCTTCGTCTTCGTCGAGTCGTGGGCGAGTAACGAAGCACTCGCGGAGCATGGGAAAGCGCCGGCCGTCACCGCGATGTTCGGCAAGGTAGGACCGCTACTCAGTCAGGCGCCGGAAATCGTTGTCGCCGAAGCGCTTCCCGCAGGCGATCCGGCCAAGGGCGATCTGACCCACTGACATGGGCAAGCTGGATGGCAAGGTCGCGTTCATCACCGGGGCGGCCCGCGGCCAGGGCCGCGCCCACGCCATCAAGCTGGCGTCCGAGGGAGCCAACGTCATCGCGGTGGACATCTGCGCACAGATACCCTCCGTGGAGTACCCGATGGCCACCGCGGAGGATCTCGATCTCACGGTCAAGGAAGTCGATGCCCTGGGGCGTGCCATCTCGGCACACGAGGCCGATGTGCGCGATCGGCAGGCATTGCAAAGCGCCTTCGACGCCGGTGTCCAGGCCCTTGGGCCGGTCGACATCGTGATTGCGAACGCCGGTATCGCCACCCTCACTCCAGAAAGCGGCGAGGATGGCTGGACCGATGTGCTCGATGTCAATCTCACCGGGGTGTATCACACGATCGAGGTGGCCCGGCCGTCGATGGTCGAGCGCGGCGCGGGCGGATCGATCGTGCTGACCAGCTCGGTGGCCGGCCTGACCGGCATGGTGATGAATACTCCCGGTGGACTGGCCTATACCGCCGCTAAACACGGGCTGGTCGGGCTCATGCGGTCCTATGCCAACATGCTTGCGCCACACAGTATCCGGGTGAACACGATTCACCCGGGCGGTGTCGCGACCCCCATGCTGGTGAACCCGGTGACAGAAGAGCTGTTCGCCAACGGCGCGCCCGAAGGCATGTCCGATACCGGCCATGCCTTGCCGGTGGTTCTCATGCCCGCCGAGGACATGGCCAACGCCGTGGCCTGGCTGGTGTCCGAGGATGCGCGGTACGTCACCGGCGTCGCACTCCCCGTCGATGCCGGGTTCACCAACAGGCGCTAGACATGTCACGGAAAAATCCCGCCGCGCAGACTGCGTACGGCCCCATGGCCATCGCAGCCATCGAGCAGCATGAGCCGCCCGGGTCCCGGATCGTCGACGACGACCTGGCGGCCCGGATCCTGCCCACCGCGTCACGGTGGTTTGTCCGCCTCACCGCGTGGACGACGCTGCGGAACCTGTTGATCACGCTGGCGGAGAGAAGCGGCCAAGGCGCCTGGTCCATCTTTGTGTGCCGTAAGCGTTACATCGATGATCAGTTGGCCTCGTGGGCAGACATTGCGGAAGCGGTCGTCAATTTGGGTGCGGGAATGGACAGCCGGGGATGCCGACTGTCCCGAACCTCGTCGATACCGGTCTTCGAAGTCGATCAGCCGGTGAACATCGCGGCCAAACGACGTGCGATCCAGCAGGCGGTGGGCGTTCTACCGCCGTCGGTGCACCTGGTGGCCGTCCACTTCCAGCATGACAATCTGTCCGACGCACTGCTGCGGGCCGGGCACGATCGCACCTCACGCACCTTCTTCATCTGGGAGGGCGTCACGCAGTACCTCTCCGAGCCCGCGGTTCGGGCGACGCTGGACTATCTGAGCACCGCTGCACCAGGCAGTCGCCTCGCCTTCACCTACGTGCAACGCGATTTCATAGACGGTTCGAACCTGTACGGGAACACCATGCTGTACAAACGTTTTCGGATGCGCAGCCAGGTATGGATGTTCGGTCTCTCCCCTGCCGCGGTGGCGCCACTGCTCGCCGAGTACGGCTGGCGGGTGCTCGAGGATGTCAGCGGGCCCGAATTCCAGACGCGTTATCTGGCGCCCGCTGGACGCAGGCTCTCGACCACCGAGCTCGAACGGACCGTGCTCGCGGAAAAGTCTTAGTCGACCGTCAGCACGGTCGGCACGATCATGGGCTGGCGGCGATAGGTCTCGCCAACCCACTTGCCCACCACGCGCCGCACCGACTGCGCGATGCGGCCGGTATCGGTGACCGACTGTTCGGCAAGTGAATTCAACTCGGTGATCACCATTTCGGTCACCGGGTCCAGGGCCTTGGCGTCATCGGAGAATCCGCGCGAGAACAGCTCCGGCCTGCCGACCGGGCGTCCGTTGCTACGCACCACGACGGTGACCGCGATGAATCCGCCATTGCTCAAAACCAGACGCTCGCCGACGGTGGCATCGGATACGTCGCCATCGACCAGGCCGTGGACAAACATCTTGCCCACCGGCACCCGTCCCGCAATGCGCGCCCGCTCGTTGTGCAGGTCGACGCTCACGCCGTTCTCCGCCAACACGATCCGGTCTTCGTCGACGCCGGTCTTGACCGCAAGGTCGGCGTTGGCACGCAGATGCCGCCAGGTGCCGTGCACCGGCATGACATTGCGCGGGCGTACCGCGTTGTAGAGGTAAAGCAGCTCCCCGGCATAGGCATGTCCTGAAACATGGACCCGCGCATGGGTGTTTGTCACAACCCGGGTGCCCACCTTCGCAAGCGAGTCGATAATGCCGTAGACGGCTTCCTCATTGCCCGGCACCAGTGATGACGACAAGATGACCAAATCGTCAGGAGTCAGGGTGATTTGGCGATGATCGCCACGGGCCATGCGTGATAGCGCAGCCATTGGCTCGCCCTGTGTGCCGGTGGTAACCATCACAACGCGTTGCGGTGCCAGCTCGTTCGCGGCCTCCACGTTGATCAGGTCGCGGTCCTCGACGTCGAGAAAGCCCAGATCGCGTGCGATACCCATGTTGCGCACCATCGATCGGCCCACGAGCGCGACACGGCGTCCGTGCGCGACCGAGGCATCGATGATCTGTTGCACCCGTGCCACATTGCTGGCGAAACACGCAATGATCACCCGGCCGCGCGCGGTCTCGATGAGCCGGTTCAGGGTGGGAGCGATCTCACTCTCCGATGGACCTACTCCCGGCACCTCGGAGTTCGTGGAGTCGACGAGGAACAGATCGACACCCCGATCACCCAGTCCGGACAGCCCGGGCAAGTCGGTGGGACGCCGGTCCGGAGGCAGCGGATCAAGCTTGATATCGCCGGTATGCAGGATGGTCCCGGCCTCGGTGTGTACGGCGATGGCAAGTGCATCGGGAATGGAGTGGTTGACCGCGAAGTACTCGCATTCAAAGGCGCCGTGAGTGGACCGCTCGCCCTCCTTCACCTTGATGAACCGGGGGGTGATGCGGTGCTCGCGGCACTTGGCCTCGACCAACGCGAGGGTGAAAGCCGAACCCACCACTGGGATATCGGGGCGCATCTTGAGCAGGAAGGGGATGGCTCCGATGTGATCCTCGTGCGCATGCGTCAAGACCAGCGCCTCGACATCGTCGAGACGATCCTCGATGTGGCGGATGTCCGGAAGGATCAGGTCCACGCCGGGCTCGTCATGACCGGGGAAAAGCACTCCGCAGTCGATGATCAGGAGGCGCCCACGCAGTTCGAAAACCGTCATGTTGCGGCCGATCTCGCTGATACCGCCGAGTGCGGTGACGCGCAACGCGCCATCGGCGAGCGGACCGGGCGCACGCAGATCTTCGGGTGGCGTTATCGGCACCTACAGCACCCCGGCGGCGCGCATATCCGCGGCCAATCCCTCGATCTGCTCCGGGCTCGGCGGAACGTTGGGCAGGCGGGGGTCGCCAACATCGATGCCCTGCAACCGAAGCCCGGCCTTCACTGCTCCCACCGCTCCCAGCCGCCGGCACGCCTCTGTCACGGGCGCGATCTGCGCATTGAGCTTGCGGGCCGTTTCCACGTCGCCGGCGTTGTAGGCAACCAGCAGCTCACGCAACGGTCCGGCGACGAAATGCGATATGACGCTGACGAATCCGACCGCTCCCACCGACAACCAGGGCAGGTTCAGCGGGTCGTCGCCCGAGTAGTAGACGAGATCGGTGCCCGCGATGATCTGGGCACCGCCATGCAGGTCCCCCTTGGCATCCTTGACAGCCACGATGTTCGGGTGTGCCGCCAGCTCGCGGATGACGTGAAAGTCGATGGGGATGACCGAGCGCGGCGGAATGTCGTACAAGATGACGGGGACGTTCACCGCATCCGCGACCGCGGTGAAGTGGGCAAGCAGCCCTGCCTGCGAGGGCCGCGAGTAGTACGGGGTGACGACGAGCAGGCCATCGGCTCCGGCAGCCTCGCACTCACGGGAGAGCTTGATGCTGTGCGCGGTGTCGTAGGTGCCGGACCCGGCGATGATGCGCGCGCGGTCGCCCACCGCGGCCACCACCTCACGCAGCAGGGTCAGCTTTTCGGCGTCGGACGTCACGGGAGACTCTCCGGTGGTACCGGAGAGCACGAGGCCATCGCACCCGGCGTCGACCAGGTGCGCGGCCAACCGGACCGCGGTGTCGACATCAAGGGCGCCATCGGCATCGAAAGGAGTCACCATCGCGGTGAGCACGGTGCCGAGCCGCGCCACTGTTTCACCTGCTGTCACGGCACGAGAATACCCGCCGCGACCAAGCGGTTATCCCCCGGCGGCTGTGTTGTATCCCTCGGTTCTATCCCTCGTAGACCAGCGGAGAGATCGCGACCTCCGTGCCGTCGGCCAGGGTCGCGATGTCGAAGTCACCAAAGATCGACGGCGCCAGGTCGGTGAGCTGGCGCAGACAAGCAATCGCGAGCCGGCGAATCTCCACGTCGGCATGCTCGCTGGCGCGCATCGCGATGAAGTGGCGCCACGCCCGGTAGTTGCCGGTGACGACAATGCGGGTCTCGGTGGCGTTGGGCAGCACAGACCGGGCAGCCTGTCGCGCCTGCTTACGCCGCAACACGGCATTGGGAACGTCGGCGAGCTTGGATTCCAGCTTGTCCAGCAGTTCGACGTAGGCAGCACGGCTCGCGTCGGTGGCCTTGCGAACCAGCTCGACCAGCTCCGGGTCGTCCGCGACGGCGGGCGGCAGCACCACATTGGAGTCCGCTTCGGGCACGAACCGCTGGGAAAGCTGCGAGTACGAGAAGTGCCGGTGCCGGATCAGCTCGTGCGTGCAGGACCGGGAGATACCGGTGATGTAGAAGGTGACCGTCGCGTGCTCCAGCAGCGACAGATGCCCCACCTCGATGACGTGACGCAGGTAGCTCTCATTGGTGGCTGTGCGTGGATTGGGCTTGGACCAGCTCTGGTAGCAGGCCCGGCCGGCGAATTCGACGAGTGCCGGGCCACCATCGGCATCGGTGCTCCAGTCGATGTCTTCCGGCGCGATGAAGTCGGTCTTAGCTATCAGCTGCACGCGCAGCGGCACGATCTCAGCCACGCGCAACACCCTATCGGCGGTCGCGGCCGGTCAGTCACCAGAGCACTCCCGCCATCATCTCGGCATGCATTCCGCAACTCCCACCGCTACCTTTGACATGTGCGCATCCTTGAATGGCAAACCGGAGATCGGGCTGAGCTGCGGGCGTTCATCCGCCCATACCTCGTAGCCGGGTTCTGGTCGCGGGACGAGGTCGAAGAATCCGTCGCCGAATGGGTAGACGATTCCGGCCAGATCGATCCCGAGGAGGCCGCCGCACTGGTCCACGAGATGTGGACCGAACGGCTGGCCGAGCAGACGACATGGGCCGACACCGGCGACTATGGCCGACTTCACTACACCTTCACTCAGCTGGAATCCGAGGGCATCCTCGCGCGCATGTGCTTCGCCTGCTGCACAACCTGCGCCACCTCCGAGATCGACTTCGAGCGCACCGTCAATCCCGACCCACCCGACTGGTACCGCTACGACCAGTGGGCGTACACCTACTTCCACGAACAAGATGCGCTGCGCCTTGCCTCGGATAATCCGACTCTTTACTTGGGGTTCAGCGCGTTTCGTGCTCACCCCGAGTTACCGGCAGCGCTACTGGAGGCGTACCACCGGAACGACCCGGACGCGCAGGCCGAGGTACACGCACGCACCGATACGTTCGTCGGCCGGCGAATTGTGCAGTTGGCGCAGCATTTCGGCCTGAACACATCGTGGTCGGGCTCGGGAAAGACCAGGATCGAGGTGCACGCCGATCAGTGGCGCAAACCGTTGCCGACCGGTTCCCAGCCAGCGCGATAGATGACACCCTTACGATCGGCCCCGTGAGCTCCTGGACGCTTGGACCCGAGAACGGCACCCTGATCCTGCGCACCGGCGTAGCCGGACCCGCCGCACGGATGGGACATCGATTGACGCTCACCATGAGGACGTGGACCGTCACGGTCGACGGACCCGATGACCAGCCGTCGTCGGCCAGTGTCGTCGTCGAGGTGGACTCACTGCAGGTCGAAAGTGGCGAAGGTGGACTCACACCACTTTCGGCACCGGAGAAGATCATCGTGCGATCCAATGCGCTGAAGACTCTGAACGCCAAACGTTTTCCCCTCATCGAGTTCCACGCGGAGACGATCACCAAAAAGACCGCGAACTACCGCATGCATGGTCCGCTGACGATCCATGGCGTGACGCAGAGTGTCGAGCTGGACCTCGCGGTGACCGAGGACGGCGACGACCAGCTGCTGCACCTCACCACGGAGATATCGCAGCGGGCGTACCAGGTGAAGCCGTTCTCGATGGCGATGGGATCTCTGAAGGTCGCCGACCTCGTCACCGTGTCGTTCGAAGCGCGCCGCCCAGCGCTCTGACCAAGTCGCCGCGCCTGCCGACAGCGACCGAATCCAGACCCAGCCACGACGCCATGCCGGTCAGCTGTTCGGCAAGCGGCCCCGCGATGCGCGCCGGGTCCTGTCCCTGCTCGGCGAACGCACCGATGACATTGAGTGTCCCGGCCGCACGGTCGGCCTTCAGATCGACCCTGCCGACCAGACGCCCGTCGAGCAGAAACGGCCAGACGTAGTAGCCGTACTGCCGCTTGGGTGCCGGCGTGTAGATCTCGATGCGATAGTGAAAGTCGAAGAGCCGCTCGACCCTGGGACGGAAGAAGATCAGCGGATCGAACGGGCACAACAACGCCGTCCCCCGGTCGGCACGTGGAATCGTCTGCCCGGCAGCCAGATACGCTGGTGCGCTCCAGCCCTCGACGGTTACCCTCTCGACTTCCCCCGCATCCGCGAGCGCGGCCAGTGCCGGTTTCATCTGCCCCGCCGAGAGCCGGAAGTAGTCACGGATATCGGCCTCGGTCCCCATGCCCAGCGCACGCACCGCGCGGCGTGCCAGTTCCAGTACGGCCTCCTCATCGGAGATTTCGCGTTGGTAGATGTCGGCAGGAATCACCTTGTGCGCCAGCTGATAATGCCGCGAGAACCCGACGCGCTTGTCGGTGGTCAGCTCGCCCGAAGAGAAGAGGGCTTCCGCGATCCACTTGGTCTCACTGCGATCCCACCATGGGCCCTTGCGACCCGGCGCTTCCTTTTCCAGGTATGCCTCGATCTGCCCGGCGGTGCACGGCCCGAGTTCGGCGACGGCAGCCAGCACCTCATCAACAAGGCCCGGGTTCTCCTCGACGAACTTTCGCGCCCATCGCCCGTGCCGGTACTCGCGCATGCGCCAGCGCATCAGCGGCCAGTCCTGGATGGACATCAGCGCCGCCTCGTGCGCCCAATACTCAATGAGCAGCCGAGGTGTACGCGTGCTGTGACTCCAGGCGGCGTCATCAAGAAGTGAGCGGTCGTAGGGCCCGAGCCTGCTGAACACCGGGGCATAGTGGGCACGCACCGCCACGGATACCGAATCCAGTTGTAGTACCTGAATTCTGGAGATGAGTTTACGCAAGTGAGCACGGGTGACCGCAGTCGCGGGCAGGTCGGTGAAGCCCTGCGCCGCAATCGCGATGCGACGCGCCTGCACGATGCTCAACCCCGCCCGGCTCACCGTGCTCCCACGAGGCGGGCCAACCAATCGGCGTCGGACGGGTCGACCATCTCCCCCGAACTGTCAATGACGCCGGGGACGCCGCCCAGGCCGTGGTCCGTCAGTTGCTGCTCATTGCCCGCCGTCCGCTGCCGATCGGCATCGGTGACCTGAAGAGACGAAATCTCGTGCAAGACATCGCCCGTCACTCCGGCACCGGCGGCAATCTCGCTGATTTGCAGATTGGTGAGGTTCCCCACGCCTTCGACCGGTTGCCTCCGGAACATCTCCCCGATGAAGCCCAGGATCACGGCATCGGCCGCACCCGCCTTGTCGATCAGGAACAGCGCGGCCGACGCCCGCGATGAGTAGTCACCGCTGAGCGAGATCGGGTCCAGAAAGCTCACCGGCCTATAGGTCACCTGCAAGCGCCCCTCGGTGACGTACTTCGTGATCTCCTCGCCGTACTCGGCTTCGAATCGCTGACAGAACGGGCATTGGAAGTCGACGAACACCGTGATCCCGGCTGCGACGTCGCCCGCGCCGCCCACCGTCACACCGGCACCTTGGCTACTGCCCCAGCCTGCGGCGGCAGCGGGGGCCGACGCGGTTCCGTCAACGACGCGGGTACAGCCGGTAAGTGCCAGCACCGCGGCGGCCATCACGATGACCACTCGGAGGAGCGCAGGCCTCACACGTCGACCTTCCGGTAACTCAGGAAATGGTATCGCAACCCGGATTCACTTGTCTGCCAATCATTTCCCTCTGCCAACCAGCTCTCATCGAGCTCCGGAGCAAGGGCATCACCCGGCACATCGGCGTCCACCACCGTAACCTCGCATCGCTGCGCCAAGGGCAGGAACAGCCGGTAGATCTCGCCGCCGCCGATGACCCACGGCGCCTCATCGGAGGCGGCCAGCGCGGCGTCGGCACACCCGACGGCCAACGCTCCGTCCGGTTCGAACAACGCATCCCGGGTCAACACGATGTTGGGCCGCCCCGGCAACGGCCGGACACTGGAGGGCAGCGACTCCCAGGTCTTGCGGCCCATGATCACCGTGTGCCCCATAGTGATTCGCTTGAAGCGTGCTTGATCCTCCGGCAGCCGCCACGGGATGGCGCCATCCGCACCGATGACGCCGTCGCGGGATTGTGCCCAGATCAGCCCAATGGTCCCCGTCATACCGCGACAGGCGCCTTGATGGCCGGATGGTGCTGATAGTTCTCGACCGTGACATCTTCGTATTCGTAGTCGAATATCGAATCACGCTGCGCCAGAACAAGCCGGGGATACGGATACGGATCGCGACTGAGCTGCTCGGTGACCTGCTCGATGTGATTGTCGTAGATATGGCAGTCGCCACCGGTCCACACGAAATCGCCCACGCCCAGCCCTGCTTGCGCCGCCATCATATGGGTGAGCAGTGCATAGCTGGCGATGTTGAACGGAACGCCGAGAAACAGGTCGGCGCTGCGCTGATACAGCTGACAGCTCAGCTTGCCGTCGGCAACATAGAACTGAAAGAACGCGTGACACGGCGGCAACGCCATCTGCGGGATCTCGCCCACGTTCCAGGCCGAGACGATGTTGCGGCGCGAATCGGGGTCGGTGCGCAGCAGGTCGAGCGCGGCACTGATCTGGTCGATGTGCTCACCCGAGGGGGTGGGCCACGATCGCCACTGCACCCCGTACACCGGGCCCAGCTCCCCCGTCCCCGATGCCCACTCATCCCAGATGGTGACCCCGCGCTCTTGGAGCCAGCGGACGTTGGATTCGCCGCGCAGGAACCACAGCAGCTCGTAGATCACCGACTTCAGATGGACTCGCTTGGTGGTGATCAAGGGGAAGCCCTCGTCCAGGCGGTAGCGCAGCTGGTGGCCGAAGACGCTGCGGGTGCCGGTGCCGGTGCGATCCGACTTCGGCGTGCCGTGGTCGAGCACGAGACGCAACAGATCCTCGTAAGGAGTGGGAACGGGCACGCAGCTAGCTTACGGTGCGGCCATGACGATCCCCGGCCTCCGACGCACGGAGAGCGCCGCCTGCGCAGCGCCCTTTACCGGTTCGCGAGCCCGTTGACCCGCGCGACGATATCTGTGCGCAGCGCGGCCGCCTGGTCGTCGGTGAGCGACGCCTCGGGAAATTTGCACACGATGGTGAACTCATCGCCGATCGAGTAGACCTCATAACGGGACGCCTGCGGCGCGAGCACTCCGCCCGCGATGGTGGCCGGTGGCGTGGTCAGCTGGGCGTCGAAGTCTTCCAGGATCACGTCCTGCGGCAAGGGCGGGATGGGCAGCACACCGGGGTTGGTAATCCGGATGAACGGTCCAAAACCGCCCGTCAAAACGCCGTCAGCGATGTGGTGCACGCTTTGCACAAGAAAACCCGTGTCAATGTCCTCATGAATTTGACGCGCCACCTCAGCGCCGATCTGCACGGGATCGTCATTCCCGCGAACCAAGACTTGGCTTCGCGCGATCATGATTCCGTTGGCGATCTCACCGAGCTCGGCGGGCGGCGTCAGATGGCGGCGATAGTCGACGAGCGATTCGAAGCCCAGGTTCACCGGCTCGTCGGTGTCCACGAAGATCAACGCGCGCTCCGCGAGCGCGATCACACCGGTAATCAGTGTGTTCACGGTTGTCTGACGTTGCCGCGCCGCGGTCCGCAATGCGGCGGAGGTCTCCGGACCGAAGCGCTGCTTCCATCCCAGCACGGGGGCTGAGGCGGCGGAAGATACTTGCTGTCGGCCACCCCAGGACGTAGCACCGAACCAATGTTTGTCCGGGAGAGCGGTGCGCATGAGCCCCCGGCTCTCCATCGCGGACTCCGGCGCCACCGGAATCGGTTGGCGCGGTGGATGTGGAATCTCACCTGTCGTGACGATCTGGGTATAGAGCTCCCACAGTTCGTAGAAGTAGACATAGCTCAGGCGCGCATCGGCGATCGAATGATCGACTCCTACCGCGACGGCGTGACCCGCTTCTCTGGGATGCACCAGGATCGCGAAGGTTCCGTCGTCGAGCGACAACACCGGAAGTGTCGCGACATCATCCAGCGGCTCAGTCCGCAGGGCCACCACGTCCTTCACGGGCTCGGTGGTTACCCGAAAACGGCGGCCGACCGGGTCGACTCGGGCCGCGAGAAACGGATGCTTGTGCTGCAAAGCCGTCGCCGCTGCACGCAGTGCGGATCTATCCAGATCGCCCCGCAACCAGGCCACATACCAAATGGTTGTGTACTTGCGCAGATGGTTCAATTCCGATTCTGCCACCGAGAGCATCCGGTGAATATCGACAGTGTCGGTCGCGCGTAGCGTGGCGTTCAAGGCTGTTTCCGATTTCATGTGGGCTGAATAGATAAGCCACAATCTATGTCCATTGCGTAGATGCCCGGCGCTACCAGAGATTCCATTCGATTAACATCGCGTAATCTCTAAAATCCGATATAACAGACTATCTCGAATATGACAGATTCGAATTTGCCACGGAATTGCCAGAGCTCGTTATGACGAACCCCGGGACCGGTGCCTCAACCTGCCGCTCAGTCCGTGCAGCGAACGCAATAGCGAGCGCAGCGCGTAGAAACCGGCCACCAGCGTCAGCGCCAGCATGACCAGGAACATGACCAGCCAGTTGCTCCGGGTGTGCTCGACGTTCCACCAGATCACCGTGAACAGAACAGCACCGACAAACACCAAAACGTCGCGCCAACCACCGCCGTAAGAGAGCGCGGCCTCGCGCAGCGACCGGCCGCGATCGGTACTGGCGATCAGATCGTCGATCCGCTGATCGATCGTGCGTTGGAACGCGGCGCGACGCTCCGTCTGCTCTTGCGGGATGCGGTCGAGCAGATCCAAGTCTTTAGCGATCAACGACCGGAAATCCGGCGGCTTCAGATTGCCTGCGACGGCACCCAGCAGGGCACCCCCGGCGATAGGCGCGGCTCCCAGGGCAAGTTCGGCAAGTCCGGGCATGCCAGTCTCCTCAATGCATCAAGATCGCGGCGAGCGTGCCGCCAAGGTTATAGGCCTGCTCGCGCACGGATGCGTCGATCGGCCCGACCACCTCAAGCGCATCGGCCGCTTTCTCCAGTGCGAGCCCGGTCGCGATCTTGTCCACCGCCGACACCGCACCGACGGTGTCGTTGTTGCCGTGCACCCATAGTCCGTAGGGACGTGTGGCGACATGATCCAGGCTCGGGTAGTAGACGGTGTCGAAGAAATGTTTGAGGGCGCCGGACATGTATCCGAAATTCGCGGTGGTGCCAAACAGGTAGCCGTCAGCATCCAGCATGTCGGTAATCGTGGCGGCAAGAGCGGGCCTGATCACGACCTCAACTCCAGAGATGTCAGGGTCCTTCACGCCCGCCAACACCGCTTCCAGCAGTTCTCGCGTGGCCGGCGACGGCGTGTGATGAACGAGCAGCAGACGACTCATCCGGCCGCGTCCTGCTGCATCTGCACGGCGGTACGCATCGTCTCGCGGGCGCGGCCCCGATCCCCCGCATAGTCATATGCGCGCGCCAGCCGATACCACCCCACCCAGTCGTCGGGTTCGGCCTCAACCTCTGCTTTGACCGTCGCGAAGAGGGCGTCAGCGTCCTCGCGATTGACGCGCCCTGACGGAGTCCTACGCAGTGCACTCACGTCGAGATCGCGCCCCAACTCCGAGGCCAGACCTGCGAGCCGTTGATGCGCGAAGCCCGCGCGAAGGGTGGCGACCATCGCCCATAGGCCGATGAACGGAAGGATGAGCACGGCAAGACCCAGGCCGATCGCCGCCGGTTTCCCGGTGCCGATCAATGTGACGCCCATCCGGCCCAGGATCAGGAAGTACCCGACCATCGCCGCGCACATGAACGCGATGAGGATCTTGACCCGGCCTGCGGCGGACACTACAGCTCCAGCAGGGGCTCGATGCCGATCGTGAGGCCAGGCCGGGCGGCGACATTGCGCACGGCCAGCAGCACACCCGGCGCGAACGACGACCGGTCGATGCTGTCGTGGCGGATGGTCAATGTCTCGCCGGTGGTTCCGAACAACACTTCCTGATGGGCGACGAGTCCGGCGACACGCACCGCATGCACCCGCACCCCGTCGACATCGGCGCCACGCGCCCCCTCGATCCCCGTGCTGGTGGCATCGGGGCTCGGCGGCAATCCCTTGCGGGCCTCGGCAATCAAACGTGCCGTTCGCATCGCTGTCCCGGAGGGGGCGTCTGCCTTGTTGGGGTGGTGCAGCTCGATGACCTCGACCGACTCGAAGAATCGGGCGGCCTGCTGAGCGAACTTCATCGACAGAACGGCGCCGATCGCGAAGTTCGGAGCGATCAGCACCGCCGCGCCCGGGCTATCGGCCAGCCAGGCCCGCACCTGATCCAGGCGTTCGTCGGTGAAACCCGTGGTACCGACAACGGCATGAATACCGTTGCTTATCAAGAACTTCAGATTGTCCATGACGACATCGGGATGGGTGAAGTCGATGACCACGCGGGCCGCGGTAAGCGCCTCCAGCGGGTCGTCTTTGTCGACGGCGGCCACCAGGTCAAGATCCCCGGCGGCCTCAACGGCCTGACACATGGCCTGGCCAACCTTGCCCTGCGCTCCGAGCACTCCGGTCGCGATATTAGTCACGCCGGTCACCCTAATCCCCGGTGCCGAGAGGGCACAGATGACGCCCGACTACGAGCGGCACAGTCACCCGTCCGGGCAATGGCGATGTTGCCGCACCAAGGAAAGTTCACCGGGGCGACACCGGGCGTCTACCCGAGCTACGCTATGTCTATCGGTCGATCGATTTGCCAGGCGATGATGTCAACTCCTGGTTGAGCCTTTTTTTGACGGGGCGGCCGGGTGTAATTTTGCCCGGTCGAGCAACCAACTGTGACGGTAGTCACGACTCTGGCAACCATTTGCCGGGGTCACGCGACGCTCTCAGGTTCCTCTCAGAAACATATCCCTAGCTGCGATCCCTCCAGTTTGACGCCCGCACTGGTACTCTTAAGCCCATGTCGGGCCGCAAGCGATACATGCGCGCAGGGGGCGTCGCGATCGCCCTCCTTGCGGCCCTGTGCTTCCTTGGCCCTGGCACACACGGGCAGATGTTCGGGTGGCGCGCAGCCATCATCGGAACTTCGCCAGCATCGAACCTGCTGCCCGAGGAAGTCCACGAGCACGTCAAGAGCCCTATCAGCGCGACCGCTACACGGATCCGCCAGCAACCCGGCTCGATACCCGTTCCGGCTGCTTTCGTGATGACAGCACTGTTGGGCGCCACCCTCTTGGCGCTCTTGGTGTCACGCGGCTTCGTGTTCTCACGAGCGCCCGATAATTTGGGACGACAACGCCTTATCACCATGGGAATAGATCGACGCTGAGCAGTCGCCGTGACGGCAAAAAAGCCGCCATACGCGTCTCACCCACCCATCTATCCACTCTGTCGCGCACGCGTATCTAGTCGCAGCTGCAGCGACCCCTCTTCCCGATAGGGCTTACTGTCATGACGACTTCCGTCACCGAGCAGGCTTCGAAGCCGTCGTTACTGCAGAATCTGCGGCACGACCTCCCTGCCTCCCTCGTCGTTTTTCTCGTCGCGCTGCCGCTTTCTTTGGGCATCGCGATCGCTTCTGGTGCCCCGCTGATGGCGGGTCTGATCGCTGCGGTGGTCGGTGGCATTGTCGCCGGTGCCATCGGCGGATCACCATTGCAGGTCAGCGGCCCGGCGGCCGGCCTGACCGTGGTGGTGGCCGAGATCATCAACAAGTTCGGCTGGCAGATGACCTGCCTGATCACCATTGGTGCGGGCTTGCTGCAGATCCTGTTCGGCCTGAGCCGGATCGCTCGTGCCGCGCTGGCCATCGCGCCGGTGGTGGTGCACGCCATGCTCGCCGGTATCGGTGTAACCATCGCTTTGCAACAGGTCCATGTCCTCATGGGCGGCACTTCGCAGAGCTCTGCCTGGCAGAACCTCAAGGCGCTGCCCCAGGGGGTCCTGAATCACCATCTGCCCGATGTGATCATCGGCGTCATGGTCATTGCGATCCTGCTGCTGTGGCCCAAGCTGCCGCCCAAGATTCGGATGATCCCCGGCGCCCTGGTGGCCATCGTGGCCGCGACCGCCTTCGCGGTCCTGACTAACTCCCCGGCCGAGCGGATCTCCTTGTCGGGCGACTTCTTTGACGCGATCAGCTTCCCGACGCTGATCGGTCCGGCCGACGGAGACTGGGCCGGAGTGCTTTTAGGCGTGCTGACCATCGCCTTGATTGCCAGTGTCGAGTCGCTGTTGTCCGCGGTCGCCGTCGACAAACTGCACACCGGTCCGCGCACCAACTTCGATCGCGAAATGATCGGTCAGGGCAGCGCCAACGTGGCCTCGGGTTTTCTGGGCGGTTTGCCTATCACCGGCGTGATCGTGCGCAGCTCGACCAACGTGGCCGCGGGCGCCAAGACTCGTGCCTCATCGATCCTGCACGGGGTGTGGGTGTTGCTATTCGCCTCGCTGTTCAGCAGTGTGGTGCAGCTCATTCCCAAGGCCGCCCTGGCCGGTCTGCTGATCATCATCGGTGTCCAGTTGGTCAAGTTGGCCCACATGAAACTGGCTTGGCGCACAGGCGATCTGGCCGTCTACGCGGTGACCATCGTCTCGGTCGTCTTCCTCAACCTGCTCGAAGGCGTGGGCATCGGACTGGTCGTGGCCATCGGCATCTTGGTGGGCCGGGTCATGCGGGCACACATGGACGCCCGCCCGTTCGGCACCGAAGGGTCGCGGCAGTGGCATGTCGAGCTCGACGGCACCCTGAGCTTCCTGTCGCTGCCCCGACTGACCAAGACGCTCAGCACGGTTCCCCCCGGCGCGCATGTCACGCTCGCGATCAACGCCGACTACGTCGATCACGCCATCTCCGAGGCCATCTCGGACTGGAAGCGTGCCCATGAGGCTGCCGGCGGCACCGTCATGATCGTGGAGTCTTCGCACGCCAAGTTGCACCACGCCCACACCACCCGACCGCAGCGGCATTTCGTTTCCCGCGCTGTCGGTCTGGTGCCGTGGCGGTCGTGGCGACGCAGCGACAACGACGGTGTGGGCGCATCGATCATCGATGGCATCAACGAGTACAACAGCCGCGGCTCGGGTGCGCTGCGACCGCACGTATCGGAACTGGCCGACTACCAGGATCCCGATGCACTCTTCCTGACCTGCGGTGATTCGCGCATCCTGCCCAATGTGATCACGGCTAGTGGACCCGGTGACCTGTTCACGATCCGCAATGTCGGAAATGTGGTGCCCACCGATCCCGCCGATGGCTCGGTAGACGCATCGCTGGACTTCGCTATCAACCAACTCAATGTGAGTTCGGTTGTGGTGTGCGGACATTCCTCATGTGGCGCGATGAAGGCACTGCTGTCAGAGTCGACCGATACCCCGACCACTCCAGTGGGACGCTGGCTCGACTATGCCCGCGACAGCCTCATCGCCTTCCAGGAACACCACCCCGCACGCGCCAGCGCGGAGGCACACGGGTTCAACGAAGTCGACCAGCTCGGTGTCGTGAATGTGGCGATCCAGGTCGAACGCCTCATCCACCACCCGATCCTGGCCGGGGCTGTGGTGTCCGGGCGGGTTCGCGTGGTCGGCACGTTCTTCAACATCGCCGAAGCGCACGTCTACGAGGTGGACGAGAACGGGATCGTGGGCCAGGACGGCAACACGAGCGACATCGTGGAGGACCCGGCGCCGGCAACCAGCTGAGCGGCGACGCCTACAAAGGGGCTCCCCCACGTAGGTGCTCGAAGATCAATGACGTCTGCGTGCCCGCGACATCGGGCTGTGCGTTGAGTTTCTCAACCACGAAGGACCTGAGGTCCTCGGTGTCGCGGGCCGCCACGTGCAGGATGTAGTCGTCGGCGCCCGCCAGGAAATACACGTCGATGACCTGTGGCAGCTGACGTATGTCCCGGATGAAGGTACGGATCTTTCCGCGCGCGTTGGCCTGCAGACTGACCGAAATCATCGCCTGCAGAGGCCGTCCGACGGCGGCCGGGTCGACATCGGTGAAGAATCCACGGATCACCCCGGTTTCCTGCAGGCGCCGGACCCGCCCGTGACACGTCGACGCCGCGATCCCCACGGCCTCGGCAAGCGCACTGTTGGGTATACGTGCATCGTCATGCAGTTCCCTCAGAATGCGGCGGTCGACGTCATCAAGATCCACCCGCCGAACATCATTCGGCGCGGTTGGCATGTCGTACCGAGATTCCGGTGATTTCGCGGTCATTGATGGAATATACCGAATCTTCCACATAATTATTGCGCCTTTCCCGACGCTTCTTCACACTTGAACACGAGACTTAGTTCCGAAACAGGAGAAGCATCATGCGTGTAGGTATCCCTACCGAGATCAAGAACAACGAGTACCGCGTAGCCACCACCCCTGCCGGTGTGGCCGAGCTGACCCGCCGTGGCCACGAGGTGATCATCCAGGCCGGCGCGGGTGAGGGCTCTTCGATATCCGATGTGGACTTCAAAGCCGCGGGCGCGCAGGTTATCAACGGTGCCGAACAGGTCTGGGCCGAAGCCGATCTGCTCCTCAAGGTCAAGGAACCGATCGAGCCCGAGTACGCCCTGATGCGTCGCGGCCAGACTCTCTTCACCTACCTGCACCTGGCCGCATCCCTGCCCTGCACGGAGGCGCTGCTGAAGTCCGAAACCACGTCGATCGCCTACGAGACCGTGCAGACCGCCGACGGCGCACTCCCCCTGTTGGCCCCGATGAGTGAGGTGGCGGGGCGGCTCTCCGCACAGGTCGGGGCCTACCATCTGATGACCCCGGTAGGCGGCCGCGGCGTGGTGATGGGAGGCGTTCCGGGCGTCGGCCCCGCCGATGTGGTCGTCATCGGTGGAGGTGTCGCTGGGTACAACGCCGCGCGGATTGCCGCCGGAATGGGCGCACATGTCACGGTTTTCGATGTCAACCTCAACAAGCTGCGCGAGCTGGATGCCGAATTCGGTGGCACGATCCGGACCCGCTACTCGTCCACCATGGACCTCGAGGGGGCCGTCAAGCGGGCCGACCTCGTGATCGGCGCGGTGCTCATCCCCGGCGCCAAGGCGCCCAAGCTCGTGTCGAATTCACTTGTAGCCCAGATGAAGCCCGGCTCGGTACTCGTCGACATCGCCATCGACCAGGGCGGTTGCTTCGCCGACTCGCGGCCCACCACCCACGACGAGCCGACCTACTCCGTGCATGACAGCGTGTTCTACTGCGTGGCGAACATGCCCGGCGCCGTACCCCGCACATCCACCTTCGCCTTGACCAACGCCACCATGCCGTACGTCTTGGCGTTGGCGGACAAGGGCTGGCAGCAGGCCTGCCGACAGGATGCCGCACTGGCCAAGGGGCTCTCGACACACGAGGGTGCCCTGCTCAACGCCCACGTCGCCGAGGATCTCGAGCTGCCCTTCACCGATCCCGCAGAGGTCCTCGCCTAGCGCAGCTCGCCCTGTTAGTAGCTGACAAACGAGATAACGTCGCCGTCCAGGTCACGGACATGAAAATCCGTTCCACCCCAGGGTTGTTTGGCCGGGGCCTGGACGACCAGCGCACCACGGCTGCTGAATTCGTCGAAGAGTGGCCAGACGTCTGGCACTTCGATCCCACCCAGGATCAAGGAGTGTTCCGAGGCCGCAAGCTCGGCGAAGTTCGGTCGGCGAACAAAACGTAGGTGCAGGCACACCTGGTCTCGCGACACACCGCCATAGAACGGCGGCGTCCCGTGCAGGAAGTCGACGGCGAATCCGAGTGCCGTTCCGAAGTACTCCGCACTCGCAGAGACGTCGCGGACGAACAAGACCGGAACAAAGGACTTCAGATTCATCTGGTCCTTCAGAGCCCCTCCTCTGCCGGTCGGGTCCGTCCTACACCGCGGTCTCCGCGGTGAGGTCGTTGGTCCACGTCGGTGTCTTGATCTTCTTGCGGTACGGCACTTTGTCGTTGAACTTGTTCACCGCACGACCCACCTTATGCAGAGGATGATCGAAGTCGGTGAAGTAGGTGCTGTTGACGATGGGGTAACGCAGCACCCGGAAGACAGGCAACCGGCTGGCATTGCTGCTCTTACGACCGCCTGATTCGGCATAGCGATCGAACGCACGCTGAATCAGAATCGTGTCGATACCCATGTTTCGCATCGCGTCACCCACACGGGTCAGAAAGCCCGCGAAGCGGATGACGTGAGGATTGGCCAAGCCAACTGCGCGCACGATCGTCACCGGCTTGAGCAGCGGCGCCACATCCTCCACCAGCATCCGGGAGAACTTGCGGGTGCCCAGCATGTCCATCACCGCGAAACCAATTGCCAAATGCCGTGATTCGTCGGAGTTGATCTTGGCGAACACCTCATGGAACAGCGGATCCTCGACCTCGCCGGACAAGAATTTCAGGACGGCGCCGTCGAGCCCGACCTCGAAGAACGGGATGACAGTGGCCATGTAGACGAATGGCAGTCGGCGGTCACCGAGGTTGTCGAACCCGCGCAGCGCCTGCAACAGGGCCTTGATATCGCCGGACTGCGGCGGAACTTCGCCCTCCTCGAGCATGCCCCACCGGCGCATCAGCGCGATCTCGGCATTGGCGTGCCGCTGCTCCTCGGCATGAAAGTAGCTGTAGATCTCCCGCAACGTGTCGCTGGGCGCGGTAATACCCAGCGTGCCCATCATCCGGCCACCGATGTGCTCGATCCACACCAGATCCGACATGAACTGCTTGAGGTCGTCGAACTGCTCCGGGTTGATGGTCTCGGCCCCAGGCTTGTCCCAGTCGAAATCCGCCAGGGTCCACTGCCTGGCCTTGATCTTGACCAGGACATTCTCAAAGAACTCGTCGTTCTTCGAGATGTCCTTGGTGTTCTCTCTGGTCAGCTCGTCCGGGAGCACTGCGGTCATTGGGCTACCCCTAACTTCGTCGAATGGGCGGAAATGAGTTCCTGCTGGGTAAGAATCTTGTAGTCGGCGGCATCCAGATCGGCCAGCGCACGCCGGAATTCGCTTGTCGTACCAGGGAAAAGCTCACTACCGACAGTTTCAGTGGGCTTGTACCAGCGGAACGCACCATCGCGCCAGGTGGTTCGATCGAATCGCCGTATCGCGCGCGCCTGCTCACGCTCCAGGGGCTCTCGGCGCACCTCGATGGAGACGAAAGCCAACGAATCAACCAGAGCCAGTGACGCTGTCACATAATCGATTTGCGCCTCGATATGCGACAGGCCCGCCAACGCGTTGGAACCGGAACCCGGACCGGTGAGCAGAAACAGATTGGGGAACCCGGGCACGTTCACGCCGCGGAAGGCCTTCGGCTGGGAACCCCATTGCTCGTCCAGCGTGGAGCCGTCCACCCCCTTGATGGAGAACGGCGCTTCGATCAGCACCTCGGGGGTATCGAGCGCGAAGACCAGACAGTCGGCCTTGTGAGTCATGGCATCGGCCGATCGCACTCCAATGGCGCTCACTCCGGTGACGGGCCACGGAACCAGCTTGCAATTGTCTTGCTGCAGAGCCGAATAGAACTCATCGGAGAACAGAATCCGGCGGCTGCCCGCACGATAGGCCGGAAGCAGGTTGCGACGTAACCAAGGATCCTTCACATTGCGGTTGAGGTGATTCTCGGCCACCGCCTCGACGAACCGGGTGCCAACTCCCCGCCACACCAAACCCCGGCGCAGCGCCTCATGCGAACGGCCGGCCACCCGTCCCGCAATGGATCCCGATGCACGCGAAAGCAGCCGCCCGGCCGTGCTCGACGATTCTCCGCCCCAGCGTGGCAGCACCCAGTCCGGAGTGCGCTGAAACACCCGCACCCGTGCCGCCTTCTTGACCAGTTCGGGCACCACATGCACGGTGCTGGCGCCCGCCGCGATCACCGCCACATTACGGCCGGTGAAATCGAAGTCCGGGTCCCAGTCCGCCGTGCTGAGCACGGGGCCGTCGAACTGCTCGATACCGTCGAGTTGCGGTGGTACCGGCGATGTTCCAGCGCCAACCGCCACGATGACGCGTCGCGCGAAGATCGATTTCTTACCCGCCACCGTGATCCGCCAGGTGGCCTTCGCGGGTTCGTACGCAAGCGCCGTCACCCGATGCCGCAGTCGCAGTACCGGCTCGAGGTTATGCCGCGCGATGAGGTCACGGTGATAGGACAGGACATTGTCACGCGTGGCCCACACCGAACGGGCGGATGTGTTGGGCGAAAACGCATACGACTGCTGCACCGCCAACTCATCACCGGCGACGGAAGCGAACGTGTTGCGCCGCCAGTAGCCGCCGACCTCGGGCGCTTGCTCGAGAACCAGCAGACTTTCCACCCGGGCCTGGCGCAATCGAGCGGCCATCCCCAGTCCGGCCATGCCGGCTCCGATGACCACTACGTCAACAGGGTTATCGACTGCCATGTGCGCGGTTACCACCCTCATCTTCGTTGACGAATTGCTAACTTACGTCAACGCTAGCAGGTCGGGGGTGCGATACGACAAGAGCTGAGTTAGTCACACAAATCATGAACGTGTGATTTGCATCACACATTTATGTGAGTGCTCCGACTACGAGGACTTGACCTGCTCTTCGAGTACGCCCTGGTAGCGACGCATGCCGGCAATCCACCGGTCGTAATCGGCGCCCTTCTGCCGGTACATGTCGAGCACCTGCGGGTGCGGTAGCACCAGGAAGGTCTCGGCACGTACCGCATCCAGCGTGATCCTCGCGACGGCCTCGGGTTGCAGTACCTCCCCGGCGGCCGTGATCGAGCTACCGGCCACCTTGGTCGCGGGATCATCGGATTGCGTGAGACCGTCAAGCAAAGGGGTCTTCACCCCCATCGGGCATAGACAGCTCACCCCGATCCCCTTGTCGCCATATGTGATCGACAGCCATTCAGCAAAACCGACGGCCGCGTGCTTGGTCACCGAATAGGCCGGCGAACCGAGCTGGGTGAGCAGCCCGGCAGCAGAAGCGACCGACACAAAATAGCCGCGCCCGCGCTCCACCCATTTCGGCGTCAGCAAGGTTGCCGCCCGGATATGTGCGCGCAGATTCACATCGAAGGCGAGGTCCCAAGCGGCCTCGCCGATATCCAGTCCCAGCCCACAGCCAATGCCTGCGTTGGCCGCGTAGAGATCGACGGGGCCAAATTCCTTCTCCGCCAAGGCGATAAGGGCCTCGATATCGGTGCTCGAGCTGGCATCTGCACGCTGTCCGATGATGCGGCCCGCCCGCGCTGCGGCAGTGGCCGCCACAGCATCGGCATCGATGTCCGCCGCCACGACCCTGGCTCCGTCATCCGCCAGACCCCAGGCGAGGGCCTGTCCAATTCCCGAACCGGCTCCGGTGACGATGGCGACGCTGCCGTTGATGTCCATGCCCGAACCCTATTGGATGGCGAAAACCCCGACCGCAGCAGCCGCGACGACGAACAGGCCCGCGAGAAGCCATGCCGTTCGGCGCGGATACCGGGTGAATCGCTCCCAGGTGACCGCGGCGGTCAATCCCACCATCCACGCCAGGTGCGCCGAGGGCGCGACGGCCATCGTCAGCATCATCGCCCAGCAGGAACGGATGCACGCCCACCCGCTGATTGCTCCGAATCGCATGAGGCCCTTGGCCGCCGGCCAGCCGTCCGGGGGCAGTGGTAGCGAGCGGTGGCATTCGCCGAGCGCCCGACACTTCATCGGAGTGAGCTGCCACATCGCCGTCAGCAGGAGCACCCCCGCGAGCAACCACCACCGGTTGACGTTGCCGGCGGCAAGGAGCGCCAGGGTGATGATCAGCCCGACCACCGTCCACATTGCGAGCCAGACCGCCGCATAGAGAATCAGCGCACGCCAACGGCCCCGTGGCACGTTCTGCTCGACGTACCGGACCGCGGGAAGTGTGGCCGGTCCCATCATCGCGATGGTCATGACAATCCAGGAGACGATGGCAATCCACAACGCGGGCTGATGCACCACCGGCGTGGCCATCGGCGCCATGTTCGCGTGATCCATGCCGTGCATATGCTCGGCCATGGGCGCTTGCTTGTGGGCGGTGGCGTGCTGCGGGAGGAACGCGAAACCCAACCACGACAACAGAATTATCGCGGTCGCGATCCCGGTGTATCTGCCAGCCGCCAGTTCTCTGACGCGCTGGATCGCGTTGGCGGCCATCAGTAAGAGAATATCTTGCCGACGCGCACCTAGCTCGCGGATTCGATCATCGTTCGCAGTGCGCGCGGCAGCGTCCGCTTGGATCGGTACGGACCGACTACGGCCGCACCGGCTCGGCCGCTGAGCAACTGCCGGGCGATGCCATTGACTTCGTCGACCGTCACCGCTTCGATCTTGTCCAGGGTCGCCGAAATCGTGCGGTGCTTACCGTTGTTCAGTTCGCTGCGGCCCATTCTGTTCATACGAGACGCCGAATCCTCAAGCCCTAGAACAAGTCCGCCAGAAAGCGCACCCTTGGCCCGTTCGATCTCCGCCGCGGTGAATCCGCCCTCGACGACCGAACCCAGTACTTGCGAGGTCACCTTGGCCACCTCGTCGAAGCGCTCCGGTGAGCAGCCCGCGTACACCGACAACGCTCCGGTATCGGAGAAGGTGTCCACCGTCGAATAGACCGCGTACACCAGTCCACGCTGCTCGCGAATCTCTTGGAACAGGCGGGAACTGAGCCCGCCACCCAATGCGGTGTTGAGCACCGACAGCGCCCAGCGATATTGCCAGCCGCGGCCCGGGGTGCGCACACCCAGCGAGAGATGCACCTGTTCACCGTCGCGCGACACCAATTCCAGTCCCGGCGTGGCCGTAACTCGGCCGGTCCCCTTGCGCGGCGCCACCGTGGTGACCGATGAGTCCAGATGCGACTTGAAGTACTTGCGCGCCAACCGCACTACGCGATCGTGCTCGACGTTCCCGGCCACTGCCAGCACCATGCGTTCGGGCCGATACCTCCGTACGTGAAACGAATGTAACTGTGCCCGCGTCATCGTCGATATCGACTCCGAGCTGCCGAGCACGCTGCGACCTATCGGATGGTCACCGAACAGGGCCCCCAGGAAGGCTTCCCCCAGCAGGTCCTCAGGGTCGTCGTCGCGCATCGCGATTTCTTCGAGGACGACGTCGCGCTCGACCTCGACGTCCTCACTGGCGCATCGCCCGCGCAACACCACGTCGGCGACCAGATCGATCGCCAGCTCCAGATCGGAGTCCAGCACATGCGCGTAGTAACACGTCTGTTCGCGTGCGGTGAAGGCGTTCAGCTCACCGCCGACGGCGTCAATCGACTGTGCGATATCGGCCGCCGACCGTGTGGGCGTGGACTTGAACAGCAGGTGTTCGAGGAAGTGCGCCGCACCGGCGACGCTGCGCCCCTCATCGCGGGACCCGACGTCGACCCACACCCCGACGGACGCCGAGCGCACCGAGGGCATCGCCTCGGTGACCACTCGGAGACCACCAGGAAGGACCGTGCGGCGTACCGCGTTGGGAACGCTACTCCGCGACGGCATCTGCCGGCTTGGCCTCGGCCGCACCGTTACTGCTGGCAGAAGCGTCAGCGGCGTCATCGTCACCGACCGGAACCAGCGAGATCTTGCCGCGGTTGTCGATATCGGCGATCTCGACCTGAATCTTGTCGCCGACCTTGACCACGTCCTCAACCTTGGCGATCCGCTTGCCCTTACCGAGCTTGCTGATGTGCACCAGTCCGTCGCGGCCCGGAAGCAGCGATACGAAGGCACCGAAATCGGTTGTCTTGACCACGGTTCCGAGGAAACGCTCACCAATCTTGGGCAGCTGCGGGTTGGCGATCGCGTTGATCATGTCGATCGCGGCCTGCGCCGCCTCGCCGTTGGAGGCGCCCACGAACACGGTGCCATCATCCTCAATGGAGATGCTCGCACCAGTCTGCTCGGTGATCGAGTTGATCATCTTGCCCTTGGGCCCGATCACCTCACCGATCTTGTCGACCGGCACCTTGATCGTCGTGATGCGCGGCGCGAAGGGGCTCATCTCGTCGGGGGCGTCGATGGCCTCGGCCATCACCTCGAGAATGGTGGCGCGGGCATCCTTAGCCTGCGACAGCGCGGCGGCCAGCACCTGCGACGGGATGCCGTCGAGCTTGGTGTCCAGCTGCAGAGCCGTGACGAAGTCCTTGGTGCCGGCGACCTTGAAGTCCATGTCGCCGAAGGCATCTTCGGCACCCAGGATGTCGGTGAGCGCGACGAAACGGCGCTCGGTGGTGCCATCGGCGAGCTCGATGTCATCGGACACCAGGCCCATGGCGATACCGGCAACGGGGGCCTTCAGCGGCACACCGGCATTCAGCAGCGACAGGGTCGAGGCGCAGACCGAACCCATCGAGGTGGATCCGTTGGAGCTCAGCGCCTCCGAGACCTGGCGGATGGCGTACGGGAACTCCTCGACGCTCGGCAGCACCGGCATGAGCGCACGCTCAGCGAGCGCGCCGTGCCCGATCTCGCGACGCTTCGGCGAGCCGACACGTCCGGTCTCACCGGTGGAGAACGGCGGGAAGTTGTAGTGATGCATGTAGCGCTTCGAGGTTTCCGGCCCCAGCGAGTCGATCTGCTGAGCCATCTTGACCATGTCCAGGGTGGTGACGCCCATGATCTGGGTCTCGCCACGCTCGAACAGCGCGCTGCCGTGCGCCCGCGGGATCACGGCGACCTCGGCCGACAAGGCGCGAATATCGGTGACACCGCGGCCGTCGATGCGGAACTGGTCCTTCAAGATGCGCTGGCGTACGAGCTTCTTGGTGAGCGAGCGGAATGCCGCGCCGATCTCCTTCTCGCGGCCGTCGAAGCCCTCCTGCAGACGGCCGAGAACCTCGACCTTGACCTCGTCGGTCTTCTCGTCGCGCTCGGCCTTGCCCGCGATGGACAGGGCCTGCGACAGCGGCTCGGTGGCCACCGCCGCGACGGCGGCGAAAGCGTCGTCCTGGTAGTCGGGGAACAAGGGGTACTCACCGACGGGCTTGGCGGCCTTCTCGGCCAGCTCCTGCTGCGCGGTGCACAGCGCGGCGATGAACGGCTTGGCGGCCTCAAGGCCCTCGGCGACCACGCTCTCGGTGGGCGCGCCGGCGCCACCGTCGATGAGCGCGATGACGTTATCGGTGGCCTCGGCCTCGACCATCATGATGGCGACATCGTCGGCCGTCTTGCGACCGGCGACCACCATGTCGAAAACGGCGGTCTCCAGCTGCTCGACAGTCGGGAACGCGACCCACTGGCCCTCGATCAGGGCCACGCGGACACCGCCGACGGGGCCGGTGAACGGCAGTCCGGCGATCTGGGTGGACGCGGATGCGGCGTTGATCGCCAGTACGTCGTACAGGTCGGCGGGGTTCAGGCTCAGCACCGTCACCACGACCTGAATTTCGTTGCGCAGCCCGCTGACGAAGGTCGGGCGCAGCGGCCGGTCGATGAGACGACAGGTCAGGATGGCGTCGGTGGACGGACGTCCCTCGCGGCGGAAGAACGAGCCGGGGATGCGACCCGCGGCGTACATCCGCTCCTCGACGTCAATGGTCAGCGGGAAGAAGTCGAAATGGTCCTTGGGGCTCTTGCTGGCGGTCGTGGCCGACAGCAGCATGGTCTCGTCATCCAGGTACGCGACGACGGAGCCGGCGGCCTGCTGGGCCAGCCGCCCGGTCTCGAAGCGAATGGTGCGGGTGCCGAAGGTGCCGTTGTCGATGGTCGCGGTGGACTCGAAGACGCCTTCTTCAATTTCTGTAGCAGACATGGGTTCTGGAATACCTCTCATACGTTCTCAGTTGGCAGCACGTGGCTGTATTGGGCATATGTGCCATCACGCGGTCAGCGCGCGGACGTACCAGCGCGAAGTGGACCCGGAAGGTGATCGGCCACGGCCGTTCGATCGAAGCGGCCGGGGATCGATGATCCGCTTGTGCGAAGAGCACAAGCTCCGAACCCGGCAGCCACTACCGAAGACCGCCCGTTACCCGGCGGGACCAGCATGACAACGCACACACCCTATCACCTGCGGCGTTTGCGGCCACGCACCCTGATCAGGGCAGTTCCTCCACACACACGGTGAAGTTGCGATCGACATAGGGGTAGCCAAGTCCGGTGATGCACTCATCGGCCGTCGAGACATCCCGAAGAACTTGGGTGACGCGTTTCTTGTTCTGAGCGTTGCCGTCATTGCAGTCAACACGCACGGGGTCGCCGTCCCACTTGTCGGGGACGCTCATGCAGCTGCCGACAACCCAGTCGATGTCCAGACACAGGGCCTGGCTTTTGCGGCCGAAACCGCGCTTGGCGTAGTACGACGAGTCCGCATCACGCGGACAGTCCGCATCCGTCTCGGTCTTGGCGAAGACCTTGAAATTGGACTTGGGACTGCCACACGGCTCCCTGACCATCTTGGCGTGCTGATCGGAACCGCTGAGGTTGACGCAGTCGCCGACGGCCAGGCCATCGGTAGCGGCCGATATCGACGAACACGCCGACAGCAAGGCCGCACCGACAGCAACAAGGGCGATGGATATCGCACCTGAGGTTCCAGAGCGACCCAGTCGAGGAGAAGCCAAAGTCAGCGGCGCAGGCCCAGGCGCTCGATCAGCGAGCGGTAGCGCGCGACGTCGACCTTTGCGATGTACTTGAGCAGGCGGCGGCGACGGCCGACCAGCAGCAGCAGACCACGACGGCTGTGGTGGTCGTGCTTGTGAGTCTTGAGGTGCTCGGTCAGATCGACGATGCGCTTGGTCAGCATCGCGACCTGGGCCTCGGGAGAACCGGTGTCGGTCTCGTGCAGCCCGTACTGGGTGAGGATTTCTTTCTTCTGCTCGGTAGTCAATGCCACGGCAAGCTTCTCCATCACTGGGGTTCGCGTCGAATGTTTCTGGTGGGCCACCGCGAACTGCAGCTCACACCGGTGTTGAAGTGTACCGGCGGGTTAGCCTCGCGCCAAAATCGTGCGGGCCTTCTGGGCATCGCGACCCATTTCGTCCACGAGCTCATCCACCGAAGCGAACTTCTCCATGCTGCGCACCCGTGCCACGAAATCGACGGCCACATGCTGGCCGTACAGGTCTGCCGCAGTGTCCATGATGAACGCCTCGACGGTGCGGGCCTTGCCGGAGAACGTTGGGTTGCTGCCCACCGAGACCGCCGCCTGGTACCGCTCACCGGGGACCACAGTGCCCATGGTGGGACCATGCCCCAACAACGTGAACCACGCCGCGTACACGCCGTCGGCGGGAATGGCGGCGAACATCGGCGGCGCCACGTTGGCGGTAGGGAACCCCAGTTCCCGGCCCCGCCCGTCGCCACGGACCACGACGCCTTCCACTCGGTGGGGGCGGCCGAGGGCTTCGGTGGCCGCCACCATGTCGCCGGCGTCGACACAGGACCGGATGTAGGTCGAGGAGAACGTGACCGCGTGTTCGGTCACGAGCGACACGGCGTCGACCTTGAAACCGAATCGCTCGCCCGCCTTCTTGAGCATGTGGACGTTACCGGTGGCCTTCTTCCCGAAGGTGAAGTTCTCGCCGACCACCACCTCGGCCACGTGCAGACGCTCGACCAGCAGCTCATGCACGTATCGCTCGGGCGAGAGCTTCATGAATTCGGGGGTAAAGGGCACCACCAGGAAAACGTCGACACCCAGTTCCTCTGCCAGCTCAGCACGCCGGGTCAGAGTCGTGAGCTGGGCCGGATGAGTCCCGGGAAACACGACTTCCATCGGGTGCGGATCGAACGTCATCAGGACGCTCTTGAGGTTGAGTTCGCGTGCGGCCTTCACCGCGCGCCCGATGAGTTCCGCGTGGCCGCGGTGTACACCGTCGAACACGCCGATGGTCAGGACGCACCGACCCCAGTCGGACGGAATTTCGTCTTGCCCGCGCCAGCGTTGCACGGCCTAAAGCCTACTTCGGAAGATGCGGGAAGGCCGACTTGGCTTTCCGCCGTCGCTGCCTGGTTAGGCTGAGCACCGTGAGCCCCACTCGATCCGACCGGCCCGCCGGATCCACCGATATCGACCTGACGACGGTGGCCCAGGACTACCTCAAGGTGATCTGGACCGCCCAGGAGTGGTCCCGCGAGAAGGTGAGCACCAAGATGCTCGCCGAACGCATGGGCGTGTCGGCGAGCACCGCATCCGAATCGATCCGCAAGCTGGCCGACCAAGGTCTGGTGGATCACGAGAAGTACGGCGCCGTGACCCTGACGAGCCAGGGCCGCAAAGCTGCCGTACTCATGGTGCGCAGGCACCGGCTGCTGGAGACATATCTGGTCAACGAGCTCGGCTACGGCTGGGACGAGGTGCACGACGAGGCCGAGGTACTCGAGCACGCGGTCTCCGATCTGCTGCTGGCCAAGATCGACGCCAAGCTCGGTCACCCCACGCGCGATCCCCATGGCGATCCGATTCCCGGCCCTGACGGGCAGGTGCCCACTCCCCCGGCCCGCCAGCTGTCGGACTGCGCCAACGGCGATACCGGCGTGGTGGCCCGGATCTCCGACTCAGATCCGGAGATGCTGCGCTACTTCGACACCGTCGGCGTGGCACTGGATGCCCGCGTGACGGTCGACGAGCGGCGGGACTTCGCCGGAACCATTTCGGTGTCGATTGATAGCGACAGATCAGACGGCGGCGAGAAGAAGCTAGAGCTGGGAAATCCCGCAGCGCAATCAATTTGGGTCGTACTCGACTGAAATGACCGACCACGCGGCGTGTGAGTGCCTACTGTGCGTCGACTACGGCGATCGCCATGACTACAACGACAGCGATCGTGACATCATCGGCAGTGTCACCGAATACGGTTGGAGTGCACTGGGAATCGGCCCCACATCGTCGGAGGAAAGCCCGCCGTTCGCCTACACCGTCGGGCTGTGGCACACCATGCGGCTACCCGAGCTGGCGATCTACGGAGTCAACGACATCACGATGATGCAGCGCGCTCTCAACGCGGTTGCCAAACAGGCTCAGGAAGGGCGAGTTCTGCAAGTCGGAGAGACATTCGAGGATGTCCTCGCCCTACCCGAGGTGGATGACTACCAGGTGAAGCTCTCCCCCATCGATCCGAGTTGGTATCACAACGAATTCGGGTTCGGACTGTGGTTCAACCGGACCAACCACGTGCGGTACCTGCAGGTCCTCTGGCCCGATGGCGAGGGCCGATTCCCGGGGAATCCCGAGTTCGATCCGCATTTCGCCGATCGGCAGCCGCTGATGTGGATGCCCAGGGAGTTGCACCCGCCGAGCCGGTGGATCCGTCCGATCGACTGATCTGTTTTTGTGAGCATGAACATCCGCGAAAAGGATGGAACCGAATCGCGACCAGCCTCGTCAGACCCATAAAGAACCGCATCGAACCCAGGGAGGGCGAGGTAATGACGTCAGCCGGCAATGCGCCGTTGCAGGTGGTAATCGACGAGGTCAGTGCGCTCAGTAAGTTCGCCGCGAGCCTTGCGGACCAAATGAGAGCGGGGTCGAGTTCACTGGATCACGAGGTCCAGTCGTTGTTCGGTGTCTGGAAGGGCACCGCCGCCGACTCCTACCGGTCCGGATGGGACGAAATGCAGGACGGCGCAACGAAAGTGTGGGACGCACTCACTGATATCGCCTCTACACTGGACTCAAATGCTGGGGCATTCCATGCGCAGGAGACCTCGACCGCGTCATCCATCACTTCGACACAGGCGGGCTGACAGAATGGCCGCCCACATGGAATCGGAGTTCTCCTTCGATCTCGACCACATCGAGCAGGTGACGTCGCGCGCTCGGGGTTTCAAGGAGTTTGTCACCGAGAACCTCGACCAGCTGGAGTCCCGCGCACAGAAACTTGTGCAAAGCGGGCAGTGGACCGGTGCCGCTGCCGCCGCGTACGCCGAAGCCCACAAGGAGTGGATGGATGCGGCACGTGAGCTTGTCGAAGGGTTGAACCAGATGGAAGAGGCCGCGCGAACCGCGCACGGCGCCTACTCGGAGGCACAAGAAGCCAATGTTCGAATGACGCGGGGTTGATGTGCCCGTTGTCGTCGAATCAGCGGCGTACTACGCGGCCGCCAACACCTGCTACAAACTCTCGACCGACGTCCAAGTCGCGTTCAAACCTCTTTCACGTGTCCTGACCCTGGAAACCAGCGGTATGGCCGGCGGCTATCAGGCCGTCAAGGCTTGGTCGAGCGGTTATGACGAACGTGCGGGCGCTCTCGTGATGGTGGCCACTGATTACTCCCGGGCGCTACAACGCTTGGGGGACATTCTTATCGCGGCCGGCTATAACTGGGCAATAGCCGACTGGCGAGCGAATCGCGATCCCAACAAGGGAACGGGCCCGGCCTGCCCTCGGACAATCCCGTCCGAATTGCCTTATGGGGCAGATGTTGTCGTCGGTGTGGCATCGTCAAAACACAACGGACCGGGTCTTGAGTCGGATGTGCCCGATCTGTATAAGAAGGTTGTTGCCCAGGTAGCGGGCGGCGAGATCCCGGACGGTGATACAGACAAGCTCGATCGTGCGGCCAAGGCGTGGAAGACGTTTGCCGATAACGACGCGATCTCCAGAGGCGAATCCGATCTGAGGCTCGCGGCTAGCGCATTGAGCAATTTTCATGCTCCGGATATCCCGAACCTCAGCGAGCACCTCACGACGCTCTCAACAAGTGCGGGCAGGATCAAGCTGGCCGCAAGCGATCTCGCGACCTCGACAACCGCCCACCACGCGGCGCTCAATCAGCTGCGCTCAGATATGCAGTTTGCGATCGCCAGCACTCTCGGTGTTGGAATAGCCGCCATCGCCGCAATCGCCGTCATCACTCGCGGGCGTGCGACCGCAGGAGGCGCAGAGATCGCCGCCACAGCGGTAGACGCCTGCGCATCAGCGCTCGCGGCATGCATCCGGCCGTTCCTTACGACGTTGGGCGGCATTACCTTTAGCGCGGGGTCAATCACCGCGGCTGGGCTCGGGGCAATCATCGGGTTGTCGATTGCAACGATTACGGGCGAAACAACGGTCTACTCGAACTACAAGCCGCCGGGTGATGCGTTCGACAAGACTGGGGCGAAGGCGCCGGGTCAGCCGGGCGCAGCAGAAGGCTTCGTGCCCCCCAAAACCGGTGACAGGTGGGTGCCAAACCCCAGCGCGAGGGGCAAGAACCGCTTCGGATGGGAGGATGCCGATGGGAACGTTTGGGTACCGACTGGACCGGGCTCGCCAGCTCGCCCTGGAGACGCACACGGCGGTCCGCACTGGGACGTGATCGACAAGAACGGCAAGAAGGTCAAGGATGCCTACCCGGGAGGACATACACGATGAATGATGTTGTGCTCGAAGCCACGGGCGTTCAGTATCAGATGTCCTTCGACGAGGCCGCGTTCTTCGAATGGCTTAACAAGATCCCCAGTGTCGATTCGTACCAAGGGCAGCGATTCACGTTGTACATCAAGGTAATCGTCCACACCTTGGACGAGGACGCACTACATGAGCTTGCAGCGCTATACCGGCGGTATCGCATCGACCCGAGAGAGCTGCGCGTTCTAAACACAGGGCAGCTTAGTTATTGGTTCAGCAGCCCTGACCGTTGGTGGCACAACGAAGTGTTCGGCACCGACTCAACCGCGAAGGAAGGTCCGCATCTAGGTGAGAAGCACGAGTTTTCGGACAACGCCGGCCACGAGTGGGCGGTAGGAAACGCGGGTACTCATACAAACATGTGGCCACCAGTCGAAGTAACCGAGTTTATGAAAGAGGGCAATGCTGTCCTCAAAGCTACGGGTGTCCGTTACTACTCCGAACTCGATGAAGCTGCCTTCTTTGAATGGCTGGATAAGAACCCCCAAGTCGATTCCTACCGGGGCCGCGGCGACACCCTCTACATCAGCGTGAACGTGAACATCGGCGACGAATCAGAGTTGTCTGAACTCGCTGCGCTCTACGAGCGATACAACATCGACATGACTGAACTACGAGTGCTCAATGCAGGAGCGTTCGGCCCATGGTTCAGCGACCCCAAATGGTGGTGGCACAAGGCTGTTTTCGACTGACCGCTACAGATTCGCCGGGCGCAGGACCACGACCGACGTGGTCCGAGAGCCTTTGTCTGCCAATAACGCAATGACCCGATTGCCGGAATCCACCGCGGCGTAGGTGCCCTCGATACCGGCAGCCGACAACGGGCGCCCATTGCGCACCGAGTCGACCTCCGCCGCATCCAGATCACGCCGGGGGAACCCCTCCCGGCACGCGGTGTCCAGATCCAGGGTCAACGTCGCGTCCTCGGCCAGCTCCTCGAGCGTGCGCGCACGTTCCAATGTGAAATCGCCAACCCTGGTGCGGCGCAATGCCGTCAGATGGCCACCCACGCCCAGCGAGGCACCCGCATCGCGGGCCAGCGCCCGGATGTACGTGCCCGAGGAGCAATCAACTTCCACGTCCACATCGACATACCCATCCGCCGGCCGGCGCACCGCCAGCACGTCGAACCTCGAGATGGTCACCGGCCGGGCTGCCAGCTCAACCGACTGCCCCTCCCGCGCCAGCTTGTAAGCACGCTGTCCGTCGACCTTGATCGCGCTCACCGAGGACGGCACCTGTTCGATATCCCCACGCAGCGGGGCCACAGCCGCCTCAATATCTTCATCGGTCACCCGGGACGCCGAAACCGTGTGTAACACCTCGCCTTCGGCGTCATCGGTGCTGGTGCTCTGCCCAAGACGGATAGTGGCCGCATACGACTTGGTCGTCAGCGTCAGCAGTCCCATGATCTTGGTGGCACGTTCGATACCGATCACCAGCACCCCCGTGGCCATCGGATCGAGAGTCCCCGCATGCCCCACCTTGCGGGTGGAAAACAGCCTACGGCACCGAGATACCACGTCATGGCTCGTCATCCCGGCGGGCTTGTCCACAATCACGAGGCCCGCGCGACCCAAGGGATCGGTCACGGCACCACGATCGCGGTCAAGATCAGACCCTTGTCAATGATCCAGCGCCCGTCGAACACCGACAACACACTGCCGTCATTGGCCTTGCCATCTATCAAGATTCGCGAGGTGAACGTCCCATCGGGGTCGAGGGTGATGTGAGCGTCCTCAAAGCCAAGCCAGCGAGTTGTCAGCGGGAACCACGCCTTGTACGTCGTTTCCTTTGCGCAGAACAGCAATCGGTCCCAGTGCGTACCACCGGGCAACGCCGCCAGCTCATCGCGCTCGACCGGCAGAGTAATCGACTTGAGCACACCGTTGGGCAGCACGTCGTGCGGTTCGGCGTCGATCCCGACCGAACGCACCTCCCCAGCACGTCCCACCACCGCGCCACGGAATCCCTCCGTGTGCGTCATGCTGCCCACCACCCCGTTGGGCCACAACGGCTGCCCCTTGTCCCCCTTGAGGATCGGGACTTCGGGAACGCCGAGCACAGACAGGGCCTGCCGCGCGCAGTGCCGGACGGTGATGAACTCATTGCGCCGTTTGGCCACCGATTTGGCGATCAGCGGTTCCTCTTCGGGCAGCGGCGCCAACCCGGGCGGATCCTCATACAGTTCGGCCGAGGACAGCACATCGGGAACCACCGAGGCGATCAACTGGTCACTCACTGGCACGCTCCTTGGCAAGCCGTTCACGGAATCGCTTGGCCGCCACCCTCATCTGCTCGGTGATCTCGAAATGACCTCCGAACTCGTTGAGATAGCCGGCCGGATAGTGCGGGACGGGAAGGATCTGCCGAAGCCATGAATACGGTTTGCGCTGCGCCCATTCCCGCGGATAGCCAACCGACACCTCCTCGAAGCGCACCTCGTCATACCAGGTGGTCCGCGGAATGTGCAGATGGCCATACACCGAGCACACCGCGTTGTAGCGGGTGTGCCAGTCCGCGGTTTCGGTGGTCCCACACCAGAGCGAGAATTCGGGATAGAACAACGCATCGCAAGGTTCCCGCACCAGCGGGAAATGGTTCACCAGGACCGTCGGCGTCATCCAGTCCAGATCGTCCAGCCGCTTCTTCGTATACCGCAACCGATCCCGGCACCAGGCATCACGTGTCGCGAAAGGTTCACTGGAAAGCAGGAACTCATCGGTTGCCACGACGTTGCGGTCGCGGGCGATCTTCAGACCCTCCGCCTTGGTGTTTGCCCCCTCCGGCAGAAATGTGTAGTCGTACAACACGAATATCGGCACGATGGTCGCGGGACCACCTTGTTCTATCCACACCGGATACGGATGCTCGGGCGTGACGATGCCCATCTCGTCGCACATGTTGACCAGATAGTCGTAGCGGGACTGCCCGAAAATCTGCATGGGATCGCGCGCCGTCGTCCATAACTCATGATTCCCCGGCACCCAGATCACCTTGGCGAACCTGCGCCGCAACAGATCCAGCGCCGCCCGGATGTCATCAGTGCGCTCGGCGATGTCACCGGCGACGATCAACCAATCCTCGGGCGAGGCCGGATGAAGTTCTTCGAGAACGGACTTGTTGGCCGACTGCCCAACATGCAGGTCGCTGATCGCCCAGAGCCTGGGCTCCCGTTCCTGCGTCATCCGGCCAATGTACCTACAGGTTTATCTTGCAACTCTGTCCCACGTCGAGAACCCGGAGCGCACGCCCGCTTCCCACCCAGAACGCGCAGGACAGTGCCAGGTCGGTCAACAGCCCATCGTCGAAATGCTGGCGCGCCCGCTCCCAGAATTCGTCGTCCTCACGCAGCCCGACGTGATCCGTCGCGAAACGGTGCGCGAACTCGGCGGCGGTCCGTTCGGCCTCGCTGTACCGCGGCGAGGTACGCCACTGCTCGGCGTCCGCATAGAAGTCGCCGTCCAGCTCCCCGCTCTGAACGAAGCGGGTGTTCTGACAGACGGAGCATTCATTCGCGAAGGCCACGGTCATACGTGCGAGCTCGCGCACCCCGATCGGAAGCCTGCTGCGGTTGTATACCGCGTCCGAAAATCCGGCAAACCCGGGCGCCATCTCGGGTGCACCCATCAGCCAGCCGGCCACATCGTCGTCCGCGTAGTTCCCAATTCGTGCCATGGCGTCACGATACTCCGGGACTAGAACGTGTTCTAGTGTTTTCGGTGTTCCGTATGAGACAGCGAGGCACGCGGCTAGACTTCGGCGCACCGCGGCTGATCAGATTGAGGTGGATTCGCATGGCCCGAAGGGCAGGCGTAGTCCGAGCTGGATTCTGCGTTGCCCTGATGGCGCTGACGCTGGGCGGCTTCGTGGTCTGGCGTACCGCACCGTCAGAGCACACCACCAGCGCACCCTTCCAGCTGCGGTTCTCTACGGCACCGATGACCGGACCCGCGAGCACGGGGGCCGCTACCACCACGATCAAATGGCCGGTTGTCCCGGTCACCGATCCGCGCCCCTTTGATCCCTGTTACGAGATCCCCAGCTCGGTCATCGCTGCCGCGGGCCTTGACCAGACGCCACCCGCGCCCGAAGAGGGGCTGCGCTGCCGGTACGACTCGCGCAACAACTATCAATTGGCCGTCGAGGCGGTCGTGTGGCGCACGTATGAGGACTCACTGCCGGCCGACGGCGTGGAGACAACCATTCAGGGTCACCGCGCCGCCGAGTACAACATCATGAAACCCACAGACTGGAACAACCAGTGGTGGGTGTCCTGCATGATCACCTTCAAGACCAGCTATGGCGTGGTCCAGCAGTCGCTGTACTACGCATCGCAGAAGTACTCCCCCGACGGCCCCGGTTGCCTCGTGGAAAATCGCCGGGTCGCAAACATTCTCGCGCCCGCCTACAAGTTCTGAGATCAGATCGGTCAGCCGCGCGCCGCGATGCGTGCCTGTACCTCGGGTCGCCGCAACGGGGGCACCGTCTTGGGTGGCTGACGCCGCGCAGGCAGCACGGCGAGCAGCCGCATCGTCGTGGCCGTCACCTCCGCCACCGCATGCTCGAACGCTTCCCGGTTGGCATCGGAGGTCTTCTGAATCCCGCTGATCTTGCGGATGTACTGCCGCGCCGCCGCCTCGATCTCCTGGTCGGTCGCAGCAGGTTCCAACCCGCGTAGTTCGGTGATGTTCCTGCACATACCTACGACAGTAGAAAGACAATTCCGATGACGCCATGCCCCACCCACCGGTTAGTTCACATGCGCGTGTATACGTAAGTCATGCCAGTGACGTCATCGGAGCCGTCTAGCGCGCTACGCGAACGCATCGCGGCCGCCGCGCACGAGGTTCTCGCCAGCCATCCCCCCGCTTCCACCCCTGTTACCGAGCTGCTGGGCGCCGTCTATGACGCGGGCCTGGCCTGGGTTCAGTTCCCGGTCGGCCTCGGCGGCCTCGACGCGCCTCCTGCGCTCCAGTCCGTTTCCGACACCATCCTGCGCGCGGCGGGCATGCCAGACCCGTTGTTTATCAACGTGATCGGCTACGGCATGGCGGCACCCACGGTGCTCGCGCACGGGCAACCCGAGCTGACCCAGCGGATTCTGCGCCCGCTGTTCACCGGTGAGGAGCTCTGGTGTCAGCTGTTCAGTGAGCCCGGGGCCGGTTCCGACCTCGCGGGCCTGGCCACCCGCGCGATACGAGACGGCGACGAATGGGTCATCAACGGCCAGAAGGTGTGGACCTCTGGCGCCCATCAGGCACGCTGGGCACTGTTGGTGGCTCGCAGCAATCCCGACGTGCCCAAGCACCGCGGCCTGACCTATTTCGTAGTCGATATGACCGATCCGGGCGTCGAGGTCCGTCCGCTGCGCCAAATGACCGGAGATGCCGAGTTCAACGAGGTGTACCTCACCGATGTTCGCATCCCGGATGCACATCGGCTGGGCAACGAGGGCGACGGCTGGCGAGTCTCGATGACAACGCTGATGAACGAGCGCAGCGCGCTGGGCGGGGCGTTCGACCACGGTCGCGCCGGCGGATCCATCGGCAACGCACTGAATCTGTGGAAGCAACGCCCCGACCTACACACCCCCGAGCTGCGGGCCAAGCTGACCAACCTGTTCGTGCGCTCAGAGGGAAACCGCTATGGCACCCAGATGAGGATCGCCGCCCAGGGCGATGCGCCCATGGGTCCGGAGGGGTCGATCGGCAAGCTGATGGGCGCGGAGCTCAACCAGCAGATCTACGACTTCTGTGTCGAACTGCTAGGCATCGAGGCGACTCTGTACGCCTCTTACGACATGCGGCGCGTCGTCGAGGATGACCGCCGCGCCGACACCATGTGGGCCTTCCTGCGGTCCAAAGCCAACACCATCGAGGGCGGCACCTCCGACGTGATGCGCAACATCATCGGGGAGCGCGTTCTCGGGTTACCGGGCGATATCCGGGTCGACACCGACAAAGCATGGAAAGAGGTGCCCCGTGGCTGAATTCGAGTTCACCGAAGAGCACGGCGACCTGCGTTCGCTGGTGCGTAGTTGGTGCGAACGGGTCTGGACACCCGAGCATGTACGCCAGATCGCCGATGCCGGAACCACCGACCTGGAGGCCTGGCACGCCCTCGGGTCCGAGCTGGGTGTCGTGGGACTGAGCCTGCCCGAAGAATATGGCGGCGGAGGCCTGGGCGTAATCGAATTAGCCATCGTCGCAGAGGAATTGGGACGAGCGCTGGCGTGTCTACCGTGGATATCGAGCGCAGCACTCGGCGCCGCCGCGCTGGTGGCCAGCGGCGACGGCGACGCCCTTACCGAATGGGTACCCGCATTGGCCTCCGGCGCCAAGACGATCACGCTGGCCGGAGGGCGAACCCGGCTCGCCGACGCCATCACAGTGTCCGCTGAATCCGACGACGACGGATGGAAGCTCACCGGTGACGCCGAGCACGTTCCAGACGGCGCCACCGCGGACGTGATTCTGGTGCTGGCCGATACCGACTCGGGCCCAACCCTTTTCGCGGTCGACGGGAACGCGCCGAGCGTTGATCGGCATGCCCTGGCCACCCTGGATCTGACCCGGCGCCAGGCCAACATCCACTTCGACTCGACTCCCGCACGGGTGATCGGCGAAGCCGGGAACGGCGCCTCGGCCGTATCGCACGCGCTGGACGTTGCCGCCACCGCGCTGGCGGCCGAACAGGCCGGTATCGCCGCCCACATGCTGGACGTGACAACCGAATACGCCAAGTCCCGAATTCAGTTCGGACGGATCATCGGGTCGTTCCAGGCCGTCAAGCACCGCCTTGCCGACATGGCCGCGGCCGCCGGGAATGTGCGTGGCGCCGCCTATCATGCGGCATGGTCACATGACGACCCAAGCCTTGACGACCCTGCGCTGGCCACGAGCATCGCCCAGCAGGTAGCGTCCGCGGGAGCGGTAGAGGTAACCGCCAAGGCCATTCAGAGCCATGGCGGCATCGGATTTACCTGGGAACACCCGGCCCACCTGTATTACAAACGGGCCGTCAGCAATTCGGCACTCTTCGGAGGCCGCGCCGTCCACGCCGAACGTATCGCCAAGGAGGTTATCGACGCATGACCGAACAAATTCTCTTGACGCAGACCGAAGACCGGATCTGCACCATCACGCTCAACCGTCCGCAGGCCCGCAATGCGCTGAGCAAGGCGCTCGGCGACGAGATCGTCAAGGCCGTCACCGCTGCCGACGCCGACGACAACGTCGACGTGATGATCCTGACCGCCGCCGACCCGGTGTTCTGCGCAGGTGTCGACCTCAAGGAGTTGGGCAGCGGCGATCGGGCCGACACCCTGGACCCGTGGTGGCCGGAGCTGTCCAAGCCGGTCATCGGTGCCATCAACGGCGCCGCCGTCACCGGCGGCCTGGAGCTGGCGTTGGCCTGCGACATCCTGATCGCCTCCGAAAAGGCTCGTTTCGCCGATACCCATGCGCGCGTTGGCATCCTGCCCACCTGGGGGCTGACCACGCTGCTGCCGCTGTCGGTCGGACGTGGCCTGGCGCGGCGCATGAGCCTCACCGGCGACTACCTCTCGGCCGAGGACGCGTTACGAGCCGGCCTGGTCACCGAGGTGGTTGCCCACGAGGACCTGCTGCCGGCGGCCAAGCGGCTCGCGGCGACCATCTCCGGGAACAACCAGCCCGCGGTACGTGAGCTCCTGGCCTCCTACCGGCGCATCGAGTCCGAGCTTGTCGGCAACGGCCTGCAGGTGGCCCTGGACGACGCGCATCGGTGGATCGAGCAGAATTCCATCGCCGAGGGTGTCGAGGAACGTCGCGCCGCGATCATGGCGCGCGGGCGTAGCCAGAACTCCTAGCGGTCCAAGCGGTACAGGGCAATCCGACGGTCCGGCCGAATATCGAACTCACCCAGGAGCGTCCAACCGAGTCTGTACAGCGCCTTCCGCATCGGCACATTCGACACCGACGGCTCGATCATCATCCGGCGGCAGTCGACATCAGCGTGGTGCACCGCCGAGGGCAGCAGCCGCATCCACTCCGACACAACACCTCGACCCAGATACCGGGTGTCTGCGGTCGCTACGTGGAGGCCGACATCATGCGCGTGCGCGCCGTAGATCCGCGCGATCTCATCGCGAGCAGCGCGGTACAGCTCGACGTACCCGATCTCGATTCCGTCCACCGACAAGATGCAGGGCAGGGAGTAGTGTCCAGCCAGCCGGTATGAGGCATCCTCCCGCCATTGCTCAGCCGACCAGGATTGTTCCCAGGTTTCGACCAGGTGAGGTCGAGCAAACCACTCGCTGAGCATGTCCGGATCCGTGCCTTCCGGGTCAACGGGGCGCAACCCGTAACGGGTGCCCTCAAACGAGGGCAACGGCGGAGGGCCCGCATCGACGACCTCAGCAGCCACATCGGTGATCTCTCGCCCGATTCGATAACCGGTGGGACTGTTCATCGGCCCGAGTGGCTCCGTTCGATCGATGGCCCTAGCTTAGGTAAGCCTATATTCTAGGAGCATCCATCGAGGCGATCTTTCAACCCCTACATCAGGTGCGGCGTTTCCTTGTGGACTTTGTGGTCGTGGTGCACCGTGCCGCCGACTACCGCGAATCCGAGCCCTGCGGTGACCAGTAGCGCAATGGCCGCGACCATTCCCCAGCCGTGATGCCCGGAGGCCAACGCCGCCAGCCCCAGCGCGGTGATCGTGACCGACACCAGCCCGAGGAAGTAGCCGGTCCACACGGCAAATCGATCAAGGTTCATTTCGAAACACCTCCTCATCCAGCGTTTCCCAGAATACTCCGGAAGTGACCTGGATCACATAGGCGCGCCCTGGCAAACCCTCGATATCATCAAGTGAGCTACACGATCAGGGGGAGAGTTCATGTCGTACCCGCAGCACTATCCGACAGCAGCACCCAGGTACTTCCAGGTGCGGCTCACCAAACACACCGGGATGCTGATCATGTTCAGCACCCGGTCCTACACGATCACCGGCACACTTGAGCAGTGCGAGGCCGCCTACCGCGACGCACAGACCCACAATCTGGCAGCCGGGTGGTGGAGCTTTCTGTCCATCCTGGTCATGAACTGGATCGCGATCTTCGGAAACATGGGGCAGATCAGGCAGATTCGGCATTTGGCCGCACAGCCACCGGTCTACCAGAGCTACCCGCCGTCGGGATACCCACCGCCACCGGCCGGATATCCGTATCCGCAGTACCCACCTGCGCAGTGATCACGAGCCGGACCCCGGCACCGCCCAGCGTCCGGACAACGCGCGCCAACCAACCAACATCAGCCGCAGCACCAGGAAAAGGGTAAGGCCGGACCAGATTCCGGCCAGTCCCCATCCGTACGCCCGCGATAACCACACCAGCGGCAGGAATCCACACAATGCGCTGATCATGGTGGCGTTGCGCATGAACCGGGCGTCGGCGGCACCCAGCAGCACTCCGTCCAGCGCGAACACCACACCCGAAATCGGCAACTGGCACACCAGGAACCACCACGGCACCCGCATCTGATGCAGCACCGCGACATCGGAGGTGAACAGCCCCGGCAACACCGGCGCACCGAGCGCCAGAAGCGCCGCCAACACCACCGCGAAGCCCAGTGAGAACACCGTCACCCTTCGCGCCACAGACTTGGCCTGCGTCACCCGGCCGGCTCCCAGCGCGGCGCCGACAAGGGATTGCGCCGCGATGGCAAGCGAATCAAGAACCAGCGCAAGAAAACTCCACATCTGCAGGACCACCTGGTGCGCCGCCAGCGCTGCCGCCCCGAACCGCGCGGCCACCGCCGCGGCACTGATGAAGCAGGCCTGAAACGCCAGACTGCGCACCAGCAGATCACGCGCCAGCACCAGCTGCGCACGCAACACCGGCGGATCCATCCGAAGTCGAACCTGCTCGGCGTGCAGGGCCCGTAAGAAGAGGATCGCGGCCAGCCACTGCCCCACCAGATTGGCGATGGCGGACCCCGCCAAACCCATCCGGGGCACACTCAGCAACCCGTAGATCAGTACCGGACACAGCACTGCCGAAACCGCAAAGCCGACAATCACATACCGCAAGGGCCTGACTGTGTTCTGCACTCCCCGCATCCACCCATTGCCTGCGAGTGAGATCAGGATCGCGGGCGCCGCGAAGATCGCGATACGCACCCACGTGAGGCCTTGAGCCGCGACATCGGGCGATGCAGCGATAACCCGGACCACCGGCGAGGCCACCACATTAACCACAAGCACCACGGCGGCCCCGATGATGAGCGCCAGCCAGGTCGCCTGCACTCCCTCATGAACCGCCCCAGGACGATCACCGGAACCGAAACGCCGTGCGGCACGGGCGGTGGTGCCGTACGACAGGAAAGTCAGTTGTGTCCCGACAAGCGAAAGCACCAGTCCCCCGACGGCCAAGCCCGCCAGCGGCACCGCGCCCAGCCGACCCACCATGGCGATATCGAACAGCAGATACAGCGGTTCGGCCGCCAGCACTCCCAGCGCGGGCACCGCCAAAGCGATGATCCGGCGGGCCAGCCCGGACAGGCCGGCCGTGCCGGTGGCGTCAGTCAAGGGCGCGGACCAGCGCCGCCACCACCTCGTCGACCGGGCCAGTCGCCGAGAACCCGGCGGCCAGCCGATGTCCACCGCCGCCGAAGGTGCCCGCTACCGCGGAAAGGTCCACCGCAGAGCGGGCCCGCATCGATATCGACCAATGGTCGGGCTCGATCTCCTTGAACACCACCGCAACCTCGGCCTCGGTGGTGGTGCGGACGATATCGACGATCGACTCGACTTCCTCGGTGCGCGCGCAAGACCAGACATCGTGGGTGACAACGGCATACACCAATCCGGCGCCCCCGACCGCATCGGGAATCAGCTCCGCGGTGCCCAGCACACGCGACAAGATCGGCAGCCACACAAACGGATGTGAATCCATGAACGTACGGGTGATGTTCACACCGTCGGCGCCCAAGTCCAACAACCGCGCGGCCAACCGGTGCCCCTGCGCGGTGGCCCAACGGAACGATCCACTGTCGGTGACCAAACCGGCGTACAGACAATGGGCCATCTCGGGGGTGATGTCCACGCGCCACGCGTCGAGCAGCCGTGCCACCATCATCGTGGTCGAATCAGCTTCGATGTCAACGTAATTCGCCGTACCGAAGAGCTCATTGGACACGTGGTGATCGATCACCAACACCGGTGCGGAACCCTCGACCAGCTCGCTGAGTTGACCAAGCCGCCGCACGCTCGGGCTGTCGACCGTGACCACCAGATCGGGGTCACGACGCAGCTCATGCGGTGGGACCAGTAGCTCCGCGCCCGGCAGCGTTCCCACCGACTCCGGAGGCGTTGCCGGTGCCCCGAAACTCACCTGAACATCGACGCCCTTGGCCACCAGCACCTGGCCAAGAGCCAACCCGCTGCCCACGGTGTCGGCGTCGGGATGCACATGGCAGATGATCACCACTCTCCTGGCCTTGGCCAGGAGCTCCACCGCACCCTCTACGTCTACGCGTGCCCCCACGGCACCCGTCTCAATCGGGACGGCGCTCATCGTCCTCGTCGGGTGCAGATTCCTCGTCGGGAGACGCCTTGTAGGGATCGGCGTCACCGGCATGGACGGCTCCCTGGCGGACCTCGGCGAGCGCGGCATCGGCCGCGCGCGTCCGGTCCAGCAGTTCCTCCATGTGCCGGGCGGAATCGGCCATCGTGTCGAGCACGAAGGTCAGGGTGGGCGTGAACCTCACTCCGGTCCCGGCACCCACCTTGGTTCGAAGCACACCCTTTGCCTTTTCTAGCGCAGCCGCCGCGCCGGCGAGATCCGGCTCGTCGGACAGAGTCTGCCCCATCACGGTGTAATACACGGTCGCATCGTGAAGATCGTTGGTCACCCGGGTATCGGTAACCGTGACCATCGTCAGCCTCGGGTCCTTGATTTCGTACTCGATCGCCGAGGCGACGATGGCTCCGATCCGCTTGGCCAGTCGCCGCGCGCGAGCCGGATCGGCCACGTTAGACCCGTTCCTTCTCGCGGAGTTCGTACGCCTCGATGACGTCGCCTTCCTTGATGTCGTTATAGGTCAGCGTCAGACCGCACTCGTAACCGTCGCGGACCTCGACGACGTCATCCTTCTCGCGCCGCAGCGATGAGATGGTGACCGTCTCGGCGACCACGATGTTGTCGCGCAACAGTCGTGCCTTGGCGTTGCGGCGGATGATGCCCGAGGTGACCAGGCAACCGGCGATATTGCCGACCTTGGAAGACCGGAACATCGCACGAATCTCGGCGCGACCCAGCTCGACCTCTTCGTAGACCGGCTTGAGCATGCCCTTGAGCGCGCTCTCGATCTCGTCGATGGCCTGGTAGATCACCGAGTAGTACCGAATGTCGACACCCTCGCGGTTGGCCAGCTCTGTCGCCTTGCCCTCGGCCCGCACATTGAAGCCGATGATGATGGCATCCGAGGCCGACGCCAGGTTGACGTTGGTTTCGGTGACACCACCGACACCGCGGTCGATGACCCGCAGCTGCACCTCATCGTCGATCGCGATACCGAGCAGCGCCTCTTCCAGGGCTTCGACCGTACCTGCGTTGTCGCCCTTCAGGATCAGGTTCAGCTGGCTGGTTTCCTTCAGCGCGGCATCCAGGTCGTCCAGGCTGATCCGCTTGCGGCTACGAGCAGCCAGCGCGTTGCGCTTGCGCGCACTGCGACGGTCGGCGATCTGCCGGGCGATGCGGTCTTCGTCGACGACAAGCAGGTTGTCGCCGGCCCCGGGCACCGAGGTGAAACCGATGACCTGAACCGGACGTGATGGCAGTGCCTCTTCGACGTCTTCGCCATGCTCGTCCACCATGCGGCGCACACGGCCGTATGCGTCTCCGGCGACGATCGAGTCGCCGACCCGCAGGGTGCCGCGCTGGATGAGCACCGTGGCCACCGGACCGCGACCGCGGTCCAGGTGCGCCTCGATAGCCACACCCTGGGCCTCCATATCGGGGTTGGCCCGCAGGTCCAGCGCTGCGTCGGCGGTCAGCAGGACCGCCTCCAGCAGCGCATCGATGTTGGTGCCCTGCTTGGCGGAGATGTCGACGAACATGGTGTCGCCACCGAAGTCCTCGGCCACCAGGTTGTACTCGGTGAGCTGCGCCCGGATCTTGGCCGGGTCGGCGCCTTCCTTGTCGATCTTGTTGACCGCGACCACGATCGGCACGTCGGCCGCCTGGGCGTGGTTGATGGCTTCCACCGTCTGCGGCATGACGCCGTCATCGGCGGCGACCACCAGGATCGCGATATCGGTGGCCTTGGCACCACGCGCACGCATGGCGGTGAACGCCTCGTGACCCGGGGTGTCGATGAAGGTGACCAGTCGCTCGTTGCCGTCCAGCTGCGTGAGGACCTGGTAGGCACCGATGTGCTGGGTGATGCCACCGGCCTCGCCCTCACGGACGTTGGCCTGCCGGATGGTGTCGAGCAGGCGGGTCTTGCCGTGGTCGACGTGACCCATGACGGTGACGACCGGCGGGCGGACCTCCAGATCGTCTTCGCCGCCCTCGTCCTCGCCGTAAGTGAGGTCGAAGGACTGCAGCAGTTCGCGGTCTTCGTCCTCGGGGCTGACGACCTGAACGTTGTAGTTCATCTCGCTGCCCAGCAGCTCGAGGGTCTCGTCACCCACAGACTGGGTGGCGGTCACCATCTCGCCGAGGTTGAACAGCGCCTGCACCAGCGAGGCCGGGTTGGCATCGATCTTCTCCGCGAAGTCGCTCAGCGAAGCACCGCGAGCGAGCCGGATGACCTCACCGTTGCCATGCGGCAACCGCACGCCACCGACGACCGGCGCCTGCATGTTCTCGTACTCGGCGCGTTTTGCCCGCTTCGACTTGCGACCGCGCTTCGGGGCACCGCCGGGACGGCCGAAGGCACCGGCCGCGCCACCGCGCTGACCGGGACGGCCACCTCCGCCGCCGCCACCGGGGCGACCGCGGAAACCGCCGGCACCAGCGCCGGGGGGACCACCAGCGGGAGCGCCACCACCGGCACCGCCGCCGCGGTAGTTACCGCCGCCGCCACCACCGGGACCGCCCGGACGTCCGCCACCGGGACCACCGGGACGTCCGCCACCGGGACGCGGGCCACCGCCGGGACGCGGCGGACGCGGGCCCATGGATCCGGGCGACGGTCGCGGAGGCATATTGCTCGGGGAAGCTCCCCCGGGGCGAGGAGCTCCGGGACGCGGCGCTTGCGGCCGCGGCACGGCGGGACGTTCGACCGGCTGTGCCGACGAGAACGGGTTGTTACCCACGCGCGGTACTCGGGGAGCACCGGGCTTGGGGCCGGGCGTGGCGCCCGGACGGGGTGCCGGCGCGGCAGGCGCGGGTGCGGCTGCTTCCGCAGCGGGCGCCGGCGCAGCGTTCGGCTTGGGAGCCGCGGGCGCAGCGGGTGTGGGTGCGGGCACCGGTGCGGCCGCAGGCTGCGGCGCAGGGGGGGCCTCGACAACTGGCTCAGCAACCTTCTTCGGCGCTGGCTTGGGAGCTCCCGGCTTAGGACCGGCCTTCTTGGGTGGAGCCGCCGCCTCAGCGGGTGCGCCATTGGACGCGGCGGGCTTATCGCCACCGCCGAATGCCTCGCGAAGACGCCGCGCGACGGGGGCCTCCACCGTCGAGGACGCGGACTTCACAAATTCGCCCTGATCACTCAGTCGGGCGAGAACTTCTTTACTGGTCACACCGAGCTCTTTAGCTAACTCGTGTACCCGGGCCTTGCCTGCCACTGCTCTCCTGTCTGCGAGGCAGCGGCTTCAGGCGCCGTGCCTCGTGTTAGCTGTGATGGACGATCATCATCGACGCTTCACGGTGTGCTCATTGTTTGTCGTTGCCAATCTCTTGGTATTGCTCAACATGTTCGAAGACCACGGAGGTATCCGGGGTTCCGCCGATCCGGAGCGCTCGAGCGAAAGCCCGCCGCTTCACCGCCAGGTGGTAACACTGCGCCGACCTGTGCAACCACGCACCTCGGCCGGGCAGTCTGCGGCGGGTATCGACAACAACATGCCGATCATCCGCAGCAACCACACGAAGCAGATCTGCAGCCAACTCTCGCCCCCGGCATCCGATGCATGTCCGTACCGGTTCACCGGTCGGGGCATGTGCGAACGCCGAAGTCTCGCGCTGGATCACGGCTTAGTCTACCGTCCGCGACAGCTTATTTATGAATCGGGCCACAGCCTCGAATGACACGGGTGTATTCCGGTCACCGAACCCCTGCCACGATGAGCATCACGACACCGATTAACGCCACCGTCTTGATGCACTCGACCGCGACGTATGCCAGGTGCAGGCGACTGCGCCCGGCATATTCGCCCCCGTCGCGAATCGCGTTGGTTCGCCTCATCATGGCTGGCCGCACAACCACCAGCTGAACCGCAAGACAGCCGCATGTCGCGAGGACCGCGGCGACCGCGGCCGAGGAGAGGTCGCCCGCCACCATCAGTAACACCAGGGCCAAGGCCACCACACCCTCCACCGCGTTCAGCGCACCGAACACCAGGCGGCCTATCCCGAGCCCTATCTGAACGGTGACGCCTGGGGCCCGGAATTTCAGTGGCGCCTCGATGAACGAGATCGCCACCACCAAGCCCAACCAGAATGCGGCCAATGTGGCCACCGCGACGTCGATGCGTGTCATGCCATGGCCGACGCCAAGGGCCCAAACAATTCGTGGTTGATCTGCTCCTGCGGAATCCCCAAAGACACCAGGTCTTCGTTGATGGCCGACATGAACGGCCGCGGGCCGCAGACGAACACCGTGGACAGTCGATTAAGTGGCAGTCGGTGCAGGCTCATGCGGCCGACACCGTGCTCGGGGTGCTCCACATGTGCCCGTTCGTACCACGTGTGCAGCTGGCCGGCGGGCAGTCGGCCGACTAGATCCGCCAACTCGTGCCGGTAGGCGTGGGCGGCCGCCGACTGATCGGCGTGCAGGACCACAACCTCTCGCGGCGATTGCGTGGCCACGAGCTCCTGCAGCATCCCCATGATGGGCGTGCAGCCGATACCGGCGGATACCAGGACCAGCGGATCGGCCGAATCGTCCAGGGTGAATTCGCCCATGGGCACCGAGACCCGCAGCTGTTGCCCCTCGAAGATGTTGTCGTAGATGAAGTTCGACACCTCACCCGCAGGGGTGCCACCGGCGCTGATTCGCTTGACGGCAATACGCCAGCCACCCTCATGAGCGCCCCGGGACAAACTGTATTGACGAATCTGCCTGGCCCCGTCCGGCAAGGTAACTTGCACCGATATGTACTGCCCTGGCAGGAAGCTCGGCAGTTCGCCGAATACCGCGCGTAACTCGAATCCAGCCACATCCGCCGATTCCAGCTGGCGGCGTACCACCACAACCTGCCGCCACACATCGCCCGGCGCGACCCCGGCAGCGCCGTACAGGGCCTTCTCCCGCGCGATCAACTCATTGGCCATGAGCCAGTAGAACTCGCTCCAGGCCGCCGCGACCTCTGCGGTCACCGCGTCCCCCAACACTTCGGCTATCGCGGCGAACAGGTGCTCGTAGACGATCGGATACTGCTCGGCGACAATTCCCAGCGAGGCATGCTTGTGCGCGATCCTGTCTAGCACCGAATCATATTGGGCACCATTGCCTTCCAACACCATGCCGGCGAACGACGCGATCGACGCGGCCAGCGCCTTCGGCTGCTCCCCCGCCGCCTGGTTGCCGCGGTTGAACAGATCACGAAGCAGTTCGGGGTGCGCCGCGAACATCTTGGAGTAGAACAACGGTGCGATCTCGTCAATGGCCCCGGCAACCGCGGGGAGAGTTTGACGGATGACTGCCAGCGACTCTGCTGATAGCACGTGACTACTTCCTTTCCATTGTTGGACGGGCGATTTCGGCCACAGTCCACTGATCGAGCTCGGCGAAGAATGCCTCTTGCGCCGAGCGAAGCGCGTCGCGCAGGCGACAGTTGTGCCGAAGGGGGCAGGGCACCCCTCCCTCGCAGTCGATGACCTCGCCCTCGCGCTCCAACTTCCGGGCCAATGATCCGACTCGACGGTCGAGCCCGCCCTGCGTGATGCAGACTCCCCCATGGCGGCCACGCGTGGACTCGATCGCACCCATTTCCGAAAGTCGGGCAACAACTTTCGTGGCGTGCGTATAGGACACACAGAGTTGGGCGGCAAGATCATCGGTGCGCAATTGAACGCCCGGCCCTGCATTGGCCAGCCGCATCACGATGCGCAGACCCAGGTCGGTGAACCGCGTTAGTTGCACATAACTTGTATATGAGATGCAAGTTATGTGCCGATAGGGACTTTGGTCAGTACCTACGGGCTACTGAGTACTACGGGCGCTAGTTTTCGGCGTCTGCGTCGCTTCTGATGTCGATACGCCACCCGGTCAGACGCGCAGCGAGCCTTGCGTTCTGCCCTTCTTTACCGATGGCCAGAGAAAGCTGGAAGTCGGGGACGATGACGCGCGCAGCCTTACCCGCCTCATCGATGACCGAGACCGACACCACCTTGGCGGGCGAGAGTGCATTCGCGACGAACCGCGCGGGATCCGGGTCGTAATCGATGATGTCGATCTTCTCGCCGGCAAGCTCGCTCATCACATTGCGCACGCGCTGGCCCATGGGGCCGATGCAGGCCCCCTTGGCGTTGAGCCCGGATACCTTCGAAGCCACCGCGATCTTGGACCGGTGCCCCGCCTCGCGGGCCACCGCGACGATCTCCACGGAACCGTCGCTGATCTCCGGGACCTCGAGCGAGAACAGCTTACGTACCAGATTCGGGTGCGTCCTGGACAAGGTGATCAACGGCTCACGCGCACCGCGAGACACCCCGACGACGTAGCAGCGCAACCGATCTCCGTGGCGGTACTCCTCGCCCGGCACTTGTTCGGCCGCCGGGATCACACCTTCGGAGCCCTTGGTCTCACTGCCCATGCGAACCACGACAAGACCACGCGCGTTGGCCCGGGCGTCGCGCTGGATCACACCGCCGACAATCTCGCCCTCACGCGTGGAGAACTCGCCGAACTTGTGCTCATTCTCCGCATCGCGCACACCCTGCTGGAACACCTGCCGCGCGGTGGTGGCCGCGATGCGGCCGAATCCTTCTGGCGTGGCATCCCATTCGGTGATGAGATTGCCGTCCTCGTCGGTCTCGCGAGCCAGCACGCGGACCACACCCGTCTTGCGATCGAGTTCGATACGCGCATTGGGTTCGTGGCCGTCGGTATGCCGGTAGGCCGTCAGGAGCGCCGACTTGATGATGTCAATCGCCTCGTCAACCGTGATGCCCTTATCGGCAGCCATCAGGTTTACCGCCGCGGGATCGATATTCATGCGCCACCTCCAGTTTCGGCTGCCCCAGCCAGATTGAGTTCCTGCGGGTTGGGTGTTGTGAACTCCACCTGCACAACCGCGCTCTCGATGTCGGAGAACGCAAGATCACGCACGGTCCAGCCGGTGCCCTTGACGGGCTTACGCAGCACCACCTGTATCCCGTCATCGTTCGCGATGCCGATGCGGCCGAGTAAGTCTTCGCCATCGGTGAGGCGAATCTGCGCCAGCCGACCATGTGCGCGTCGAAAATGCGTGGGAGTGGTCAGCGGCCGGTCGACGCCGGGCGTAGTGATCTCCAGGTCGTACGCCTCCCAGCCGGTGTCCGCCTCGTCCAACAATCCCGATGCGGTCCGGCTCAGTGCGGCGACCGCGTCCAAGTCCACGGGAGAATCCGAGTCGACCACCACCGTGATGCGGGCGGGAACCGTGGCTTCGTTGACGACGACGCTCTCGATCTCGACCCCTGACCGGGAGAACTCGGGACCCAGCAGCTCGATCACCTGGTCATCGGATGGCAGCCCCATGGCGATTGTGGCTCCTCATCTTGAGTTGTCGGGCGGTTCAGCTTGCACACACTAGTCGGACTCTCGTCCTGACCAGCACTCCACCTTACGCCCGGCGAGGGCTGTCATGCGCCAACCGCGCGCACTGGCAGGATGGGCGAATGCCCAGAAGCCTGTCGCGCCGCGACCTGTTGATCGGCGGGGCCGCACTCGGCGTCGCCGTCGTGGCCGCCGCGTGCCAGCAGGCACCCGACACCAAACCCGAGGTGGACGACCTGCTCACCCAGATCGACCTTGCGCAGCGTGATGCGGCATCGGCGTCCGCGGCGGCCACCGCCAATCCAGATGCGGCCGCCGCATTGATGGCTGTGGCGACGATCCGCCGCGCGCACGGCGTCGCGCTGACCAAGGAGCTCGCGCGCGTCCCAGGGGCGACCACGAACGCACCGACTTCCAGCACCACTACCGCACCGGTATCACCTCCGCAGGTCGATCAGGTCAAGACCCAACTCAAGGACTCATCGCGATCGGCGATGGACCTGGCCACCAAACACAGCGGATACCGCGCCGGCCTGCTGGCCTCGATCAGCGCGGCATGCGCCTCGGCAGCCGAGGTTGATCTGCCATGACCACGACCGAGCCCACCCCGCAGCCGGCCTCCTCCTCCGACGACACTGCGCTGGCCGACGCCCTGGCCAATGAGCACGCGGCCATCTACGCGTACGGACTGGTGTCCGCGCACTCGGTGCCCGACAACAATTGGCTGGTCACCGAGTGCCTGATCGAGCATCGACAGTGCCGTGAGGAGTGCATCGCCAAATTGCGCGCCCGTTCGGTGGCCGCACCGGTAGCTGCCGCCGGTTACAAGGTGCCGTTCCCGGTGACAAACCCCGCCGATGCCACGAAGCTGGCGCTGCAGCTCGAGGCGGACACCGCGGCGCGCTGGCGGGCCGTCGCCGAGCAGGCCGACAACAGTGACGATCGTGGATTCGCGGTGCGAATGCTCACCGAGAGCGCGATTCGCGCGGCGCGGTGGCGAGTGGCTTCCGACATCACGCCTGCCAGTGTGGCGTTCCCGGGAGGGAACGAAAACTAAGCGAAGTGCTTCTGGGTGTCGCTGATCAGTCCGGACAACCCACGACGGATCACCGGCTTGAGGTAGCGGGTGAACCCGAGCGAGGGCTCGATGAAGAAGCTCCAGGTAAACAACGATCCCGTCGCGGTGCCCACCACCTCATAAAGCTCGCCGAAACGCTTGGTGCCCGGAAAGGTCGCCGTCTCGACCGTGAACGCGTTGCGATATCGCTCGGGGCTCTCCTCCCACACAATGAACCGCTCGTGCACTGCCGCACCGGGAAGCGCGAGCTTGGCGGTGCGGGTGGAACCCACGCCACGCGGCTCCGGTGAAGTCCAGCTGATCTTGTTGATCGCCTTGCACCAATGCAGCGGGCTTTCGCCATTGAGTTCGGCCCACACCGTTGCCGCATCCTTGGGCAGGGGCGTGGAGAACGTGTACACGAAATCGCTTGTGTCGAAATCACTTTCAACCAGCGGGGCGAGCTTGAAGGACGGCATGACTATTACAATATCGCCTACTGAATCGCCGCCGTGACGGACGTCACTGCATCGGCCACCGCAATGGACTGCGCCTCTCCCGTGAATCGGTTGCGCAGCTCGATGGTGCCGTCGGCCCAGCCACGGCCGATCACCACAATCCAGGGCACACCGAGCAGCTCGGCGTCCTTGAATTTCACGCCCGGCGAGGCCGTCCGATCGTCGAGCAGCACCTCGTGACCCAGCCGGTCGAGATCGGCGGCCAGCGCTTCGGCACCGGCTCGCGCGGCCTCGTCCTTGTTCGCGATAACCACGTGCACGTCGAATGGCGATACCGCGGCCGGCCACCGCAGTCCAAGCTCGTCGTGCTGCTGCTCGGCGACGACGGCCACCAGCCGCGAGACACCGATGCCGTAGGAACCCTGGGTGAGCCGCACGGGCTTGCCGTTCTCCCCGAGCACATCCACGGTGAACGCGTCGGTGTACTTGCGGCCCAACTGGAAGATGTGGCCGATTTCGATTCCGCGTGCCGACACCAGCTGACCTGCGCCATCGGGTGACGGATCGCCATCGCGAACCTCGGCGGCCTCGATGGTGCCGTCGGGGGTGAAGTCACGCCCCGCGACGAGGTTGACCACATGTTTTCCGGGTTCGTCGGCGCCGGTGATCCAGCTGGTGCCCTCCACGACCCGTGGATCGACGAGGTAGCGAACACCGTTGGCGATCAACCCCTTCGGCCCGATGTAGCCGCGCACCAGGAACGGGTGTTTGGCGAAGTCCGCATCACCGAGCAGCTCGTATTCGGCAGGCTCCAGCGCGGCACCGAGTCGCTTGTCGTCGACCTCGCGGTCCCCGGGCACTCCGACAGCCAGCAGCTCCCACTCGCCGCCGGGCTGGCGCACCTTCAGCAGAATGTTCTTGAGGGTGTCGGCCGCCGTGACGGTCGCGCCGAGATCAGCCGAATTCGCCCAGTCCACCAGCGTCGCGATGGTCGGGGTATCGCCCGTCTCGTGCACGACGGCCGCAGGGAGTCCGTCCACAGACCGCGCAGGCGGTGCCGGAGTGATGACGGCCTCTACGTTGGCGGCATAACCGGATTCCACGCACCGCACGAAAGTGTCTTCCCCGGTGGGGCTTTCAGCCAGAAACTCCTCGGACGCGCTACCACCCATCGCTCCCGAGGTGGCCGCGACAATCACGTAGTCCAGGCCCAGCCTGCCGAAGATCCGTTGGTAGGCCTCGCGGTGTGCGTGATAGGCCGTCTTGAGGCCGTCGTCGGAGGTATCAAAGGAGTACGAGTCCTTCATGACGAATTCGCGACCGCGCAGAATGCCCGCGCGGGGACGCGCCTCGTCGCGATACTTGGTCTGAACCTGGTAGAGGATGACCGGAAAATCCTTGTAGGAGCTGTACTCCCCCTTCACGGTGAGCGCGAACAACTCCTCGTGGGTAGGGCCGAGCATCATGTCGTTATCGCGGCGGTCCTTGAGCCGGAACAGCGAGTCGCCGTACTCGGTCCACCGGTTGGTGGTCTCGTACGGTGCGCGCGGAAGCAAAGCGGGCAGCAGGATCTCCTGACCACCAATGGCATTCATCTCTTCACGGACGATGTTCTCGATCTTGCGAAGGACCCGAAGACCGAGCGGCAGCCAGCTATAGACACCCGGGGCAATAGGGCGCACATAGCCCGCGCGGATGAGCAGCTTGTGGCTGGGAACCTCGGCGTCCGCCGGGTCGTCGCGCAGGGTGCGTACGAATAGCTCGGAGAGCCGGGTGATCATTGATGAGCCTCTCGGGCGAAGACCATGTTTTTCGTTGAGCCTCTCGGGCGAAGACCGTCAGTTACGGTTGCACAGCATATCGGCGCGCCGTTGCGGCCTCCGGCTAGCATCGAGCGCATGCGTGCGTGGGCGATCATTCCGGCGGTGGCGGTGTTCGGTTTGGGAGTCGCGGCACCGGCCGATGCCGCCCCGGCCACGGTCAAGTACTCGTTGTCGGCGATCGGAATCGGCAATGCCGATTTCACCGTCTCCTATCAAGACGGCAATCAGCTCCGGGAAGAGTCGGGGCACACGTTCGCCGGGTACTACTGGGAACGCACAGTCCAGCTCAACGGGGCACCCCCGGTTCTTCGGGTGACCGCGGCCGGACCTCCGAGCGTCTTCCGCATGTCGTGTCACATCACCGTCAATGACGGCATCCCCATCACCAACGGACTGCTGTTCCGCGCCGGGGACTACACCCCGCAAGACTGCTAAGCCAGCTCTTCTTCGTCCAGACCCTGGTCGTGCGCGGTCTGCGCCTTCTGTGCGTGCGCGACGTCGGCGGCGGTGTAGCTGATGAACAGCGCCGCCACCCCGACCAGCACAGCGGTTCCGGCGATCCACAGCAGCCCGTAGGTGTAACCGTGATCGAGGGCGTGCAGCTGCGCCTGGTTCATGTTCTGCACCGGCCCCTTGGCGCCGCCCAGGTACAGCGTGCGCGAGGTGATGATGGCCTGAATGATCACCAGAACGATTGGGCCGCCGAGGTTTTGCAGCATGAGGGAGATCGCCGATAGCGGCCCGATGCGGTCGGCATCCACCCCGGTGATGGCCGAAAGGATCACCGGCACCACGATGGTGCCGATGCCGAGTCCGCCAACGAAGATGGCCATGGAGAAGTTCGGGAAGTAGGCGATGGTCCGGTCGATCGTTGAGCCGTAGAGCATCGCGGCGAACACCACGACTCCACCGCACAGGATCAGCACCCGGGGCGCCATTCGCGTGACAAGTTGGGACGACAGAGCCAAGCCGATTCCCATGCCGACAACGAATGGAATGGCAGAGATTCCGGTTCGCAGCGGGCTGTATTTCATCAGATCCTGCATGTACAGGCCGATGGTGATGGTCAGCGTGAACAGCACGCCGCCGGCCAGGAAGATCGCCGCGAAGGTGGCGACCCTGTTGCGATCCTTGAACAGGCTGAGCGGCAGCACCGGGTTTTCCGCGGTGCGTTCCACGAGCAGGAAGGCGATCAGGAGCACGGCGGCGACGACCAGCGACACGATCGTGTAGGGCGAGTCCCATCCGCGGTCGGGCCCCTGGGTGAAGCCGAACACCGCAGCGGTACAGCCGACGGTCGCCAACACCGATCCCGTGACGTCCAGCTTCATCGGTTCGCGTTCGGTCTCGGTCAATGACCGCACGGCCAGGTAGATCATCAGCGCACCGGCGGGCACATTGATAAGGAAGGCCAGACGCCAGGACACCTCGGCCAGGGCACCGCCGACAATCAGTCCGGCGATGGAGCCCACCCCGGTCATGGCACCGAATACCGCGACGGCTGCGGTACGCAGCGGCCCCTTGGGGAAGGTGGTGGCCACCAACGCCAGCGCTGTCGGCGAGGCGACAGCCGCGCCGACTCCCTGGATGAGACGGAAAACAGCCAGACCGATGTCCTCTTGCGCAAGGCCCACCCCGATGGAGGCAAGGGTGAACAACGCGATGCCGCCGATGAAGACGCGCTTACGGCCGAAGGTGTCACCGAGGCGTCCACCGAGCAACATCAGTCCACCGAAGGACAGCATGTACGCGGTGATGACCCAGCTGCGGGTGGCATCGTTGAGGTGCAGCTCGGCCTGGATCTTGGGCAGCGTGACCACCGCTATGGTGCCGTCCATGGTGGCCAGAAACTGCATACCGGCGATCGCGATGACGGCATATAGATAGTGCCGGGACGGCAGGAGTTCTCGCGCCTTTTGAGTGAGCTGCTCGACGCTGAGGGCAGGCATGCAGGACACCTTACCGTCCTCTTAACGTGCCCTTAGGTCACGAAGAGGCGCCATAAGCAGCAACGGGGCCGATCACGATGATCGCGGGCGGCCTGATGCCCTGCGAGCGAATGCGCTCGGGCGCAGTAGCAAGGTCGGCGCGCAGCACGCGTTGCTCGTCGGTGGTGCCGTGTTGCACCACCAGCACTGGAGTATCCGCAGGTCGGCCACCCTCGATGAGGACCTTCGCAAACTGCTCGATGCGCTCGACGGCCATCAGCAAGACGATGGTCCCCTTCAAGGCGGCAAGCGCGTCCCAATTCACTAACGATTCCGGATGCCCGGGTGCGACGTGTCCGCTGACGACCACGAACTCATGGTTGACCGCACGATGCGTGACCGGCACCCCGGCCGCCGCAGGAACGGAGATCGCGCTGGTCACACCTGGTACGACGGTCACCTGCACACCTGCTTCGGCGCAGGCCAGGACTTCCTCGTAGCCACGGGCGAAGACGAAGGGGTCACCGCCCTTGAGACGGACGACGAACTTGCCTTCCTGCGCCCGTTCGATGAGCACCCGGTTGATCTCCTGCTGGGCCATCGCGCGGCCATACGGGATCTTGGCGGCATCGATGACCTCGACATGTGGGCCCAGATCGGCCAGAAGCTCGGCGGGCGCGAGCCGGTCGGCGACGACCACATCGGCCTGCGCGAGGAGCCTGCGTCCGCGAACGGTAATGAGATCAGGATCACCCGGTCCCCCGCCGACAAGCGCGACGCCTTCGGGCTTCACCTCCGCGGTCTCGGTGATGAGTCCACGCTGCAGCGCCTCGTGGATGGCCGATCGCAGCGCCGCCGAGCGCTTGTGCTGTCCACCGGTCAGGACACCGACGGCGATGCCGTCGTGATTGAAGGACGCGGGGGTGACCGCGGTGCCCTCCCGGGCGGAATCGGCCCGGACGCAGAAGATGTGACGTCGCTCGGCTTCCGACACCACCGCGGCGTTGACGGCTGGGTCATCGGTGCAGGCGATGGCGTACCACGCGTCTTCGAGGTCGCCGTCCTGGTACGGCCGCAGACTGAGGGTGATCGAGGCCATGCCTTCAACGGCCGGTGTGGCGCTGGGCGCGATCACGTGGACATCGGCACCGCTGGCGATCAGCAGCCCGAGACGCCGCTGCGCGACGGATCCGGCGCCGACGACCACGACCTTGCGTCCGGTGAGGCGGAGGCCGACGAGGTAGGCGTCATGAGTCACCGCGCGAGTTTACGTGGACGTGAATCACGCGGCTGGGTTAGCCGTGCTCTAATCGGTGCCAGTGCAACCGAATCGTATGCAACCAGCGGAGTTGGCCCAGGCCGCGATGACTGCTGCCCTCATGGGGGCGATCGCTGTGGTCTCTATCGTGCTGCCCGGCGCAGTGGTGTTCGCCTGGTTGGGAGCGGTCCCGATGGGAGTGCTGTGTTACCGGCATCGCATCCGGGTGGCGTTGGCCGCCTGTGTCACCGCCGGCCTCATCAGCTTTCTGATCGCCGGATTCGGGGGGCTGGTCTCGGCGCTCACATGTGCGTACATGGGTGCGATCGCCGGTCAGGTGCGGCGCCGTAATCGCGGCGCGGCAACAATGTTGGCTGTCGCCGCGCTGTGGGGCGTGCTGGTCTCGTCCTTCTGCGTCGGGGTGTTCGCGGCCTTGCGGAATCTGCGCGAGGTTGTCCTGGGCGCGGTGTCCGCCAACGTCGGCGGGTTCGCGACGCTGTTGAGTGGCGTGCCGCTACTCGGCAGCGCCGCAGCGGGATTGGATCACGCCGTGCAGGGCTGGATCGTGCACTGGCCCTGGTTCTTCGGGGTCTCGGTGTGGCTCATCGTCATCTTCGGGACCTCCTTCGGTTGGCGGGTGCTGACGCCAGTGCTGCGCAGACTGGAGGAAGTCACCGACCTGTCCTCGGTGGGGACGCTGCCCGCGGGGCACGACACCACCCCGCCCGGCCCACTGCCAACCGTTCTCACCGGCGCCGGTTACCGGTACGCCGGAGCCGACCGGGATGCCCTGACCGCGGTAACCATGCGCGTCGATGTCGGCGAGCACATCGCGGTGACCGGCGCCAACGGCTCCGGCAAGTCCACCCTCATGCGTCTTCTCGCGGGTGTTCCTCCGACTGCCGGCACCATCGAGCGCCCCGGCGGCGTGGGCCTGGGCCAGGTGGGTGGGACCGCGCTGGTCTTGCAGCATCCGGAAAGCCAGGTGCTGGGTTTGCGTGTGGCCGACGACATCGTGTGGGGGCTGCCGCACGACCGCGAGATCGATATCGACGGTCTGCTCGCCGAAGTGGGTCTGGGTGAGATGAGCGACCGGGACACCGCGGGTCTGTCCGGCGGAGAACTGCAGCGGCTGGCGGTCGCGTCGGCGCTCGCGCGCGAACCCGCGCTGCTCATCGCCGATGAGGTGACCACCATGGTCGACCACGACGGCCGGCAGACGCTCATCAACGTGCTCGACGGACTCACCACCCATCACCGTCTAGGGCTGGTGCACATCACCCACTACCCGCAGGAGGCCGACGCCGCCGATCGTGTGGTGGCGTTGGGCGGTATTGAGGTACGAGAAGATCGGGAAGGCGCCGAACGCCCATCCCCTACCGAATCTCTTGGTGGGGAAACGATTCTCGACGTGCAAGGAGTCTCGTTCGACTATGCGGTCGGCACGCCGTGGTCACAACCGGTGCTGCGCGATGTGTCACTGCAGGTTCGTTCCAGCGACGGAATACTGCTCTGCGGCGGCAACGGTTCCGGCAAATCCACCCTGGCGTGGATCATGGCGGGCCTCCTGGAACCGTCAGCGGGCCAATGCCTTCTCGATGGCCGCCCCACCGCCGAACAGGTTGGCGCGGTTGCGTTGTGCTTCCAGGCCGCGCGACTACAGCTGCTGCGGGGGCACGCCGGTGCCGCGGTGGCCGCACTCGCCGGGTACTCGGTCGCCGATACCGAGAGTATTGATCGCGCGCTAACCTCGGTCAGCCTGGACCCGAGTATCGGTGGGGTGCTTATCGATCGGCTCAGTGGCGGGCAGCTGCGGCGAGTCGCCCTGGCCGGACTGCTCGCCCGCTCGCCGCGCCTGCTGATCCTCGATGAGCCGCTGGCGGGTCTGGACGTTGACGCCCAAGCCGACCTCATCGATCTGCTGGTACGCATCCGTGGCGGTGGTCAAGCCGTCGTCGTGATCTCCCACGACACCGACAGCCTCGCTCCGTTGTGTCCCCGCACCATCCGTCTGGAACAGGGTGAGTTGGTGAACGCCGGATGAGTCAACGACGTCCATTGATGCTGATGCGGCCCGTTCCCGGGCCGTCACCCATCCACGCGCTGTGGGCCGGCACCAAACTCCTGGCCGCGCTGGCAATATCGGTGTTGCTGACCGTCATGCCGTCGTGGACCGCCATCGGGCTCGTCGCCCTGCTGATCCTCGTGACCGCGGGTCTTGCCGGCATCTCCCCCAGATGTATCCCGTCCGTGCCGCGGTGGGTGGGGCTGCTTGTGGTGGCGGGCAGCTTGTTCACCATCGTGAACGGTGGCGCGCCCGAGCTGACATTCGGACCGGTCACCATCGGCGTCGGCGGCTTCCTGGATTTCCTGCGCGTGACGTCGCTGGGGCTGGTTCTGATCGGGCTCGGCGCGGTGATCTCATGGACGACACAGGTCGCCGATATCGCTCCCGCAGTAGCACTTTTGTGTCGCCCCCTGCGCATCCTGCGGGCGCCCGTCGACGATTGGGCAATCACCATTTCCCTGGCGTTCCGGATGTTTCCCATGCTCTCCGAGGAATTCCGGTTGTTGGCGGCCGCGCGCAGGCTTCAACCGCCGCAACCGGAGAAGCCCTCGCGGCGTGCGGAAGTCGTCGATCTGTGTACCGCCGCGATGGTCGTCTCGCTGCGCCGCGCCACCGAGATGGGTGACGCGATCACCGCACGCGGAGGCGCGGGACGGATCTCGGCGCACCCCATCTATCCGGGATGGCGTGACGCTCTTGCCGTGGTGGCGCTCATTAGTGTCGTCGTTCTGGCACTGACGCTAGGCTGACACCGGACCCGGAATCCCTTTTGCCCCAATGGTTTCTTGTCTCCCAAACCGGGAGATTTTGTCGGTGGGGGTAACTATAATTCGAACATGAGTTCGATTAGAGTGTTGGAGGCGGTGGTTGATGCCTTCTGTGCTGAGTCGATCGATGAGCTGACCGCCGTCGAGGCGTTGACGATCATGGCGCGCCTGGAAGTGGTGCAGCGCCGATTGTCGGCCCGGGGTGGGGGCTTGATTCCGAAGGTCACTGCGCAGGCCTCGCCCGTCGAGTTGGGGGGCACCTCGTATGCCGATGCGGTGTCGCGGCGTCTGCATATCAGTAAGGGAGCGGCCCGGCGCCGCATCGCCGATGCCGAGCAGCTAGCCCCGCGCCGGGCAATCACCGGTGAGGTGCTGGCACCTCAGTTGCCGAATGTGGCTTGCGCCCTGGGGCGCGGCGATATAGGTGAGGAGCACGTCCGGATCATCTGCAGCTTTTTTGACCGGTTGCCGGTGATGGTGGACGGCCCGACTCGCGAAGCCGCCGAACAACAACTGGCCGACATGGCGGCACGGTTTCGGCCCGAACAACTGCGCGTGGGTGCTGAACGCATGATGGCCCTGTTGAATCCAGATGGAGAGTTCTCCGATGTGGATAGAGCCCGCCGTCGCGGGGTGACGATTGGGCAGCAGGGTTTTGATGGCATGTCCCCAATCACGGGACTGCTGGATCCAGAAACCCGCGCCTACCTCGATGCGGTGCTCGCCAAACTCGCCGCCCCCGGCATGTGCAACCCGAGCGATCGAAGCCCTGTGGTCGATGGTAAACCCGCGCCAGACGCGGCCGACCGTGACACTCGCAGCGATGCGCAACGCAACCACGACGCCCTCCGCACCTGCCTGCGCGCCACCTTGGCCTCGGGGGAACTGGGGTCCCATCACGGCCTCCCCGTCACCGTCGTGGTCACCACCACGCTGGCAGAATTAGAAGAGCGGGCCGGGATCGCGATCACCGGCGCCGGCACCCGGTTGCCGATGCGCGATCTGATCCGCATGGCCAGGCATGCCCACCACTACCTGAGCATTTTCGATGACGACGGCCGACCCCTGTATCTCGGCCGAACGAAGCGGATCGCTTCGTCAGATCAACGCCTCGTGCTGCATGCCCGCGACCGTGGCTGCACCCACCCCGACTGCACAGTGCCCGGATACCTCTGCGAAGTCCACCACATCACCGAATGGGCCGACGGCGGAGACACCGACATCGACAACCTCACCCTCGCCTGCCCACCACACCACCGACTCCTGAGCCACGGTTGGACCACCCGCAAACATCCCGACGGCACCACTGAATGGATACCCCCACCACAACTGGAGTTCAGCGGCATCACGCCCGCAGAATGCCGATGGTTCCCAGACTGAGAATGATCAGGCCGAGGATTGCAACGATCAGCGCGACATCGATCCGCCGGCGGGACCGTACCCAGGTGTGCAGGGCCGACACCATCTCGTATGTCCGCGCCGGCATGGCCGCGTAACTCAACAACGGCAGCGCCACCATCGAGAAGGCCACCGCGTTGAAGAAGAGCAGTGCCATGGACTGAATGGGCTGTGTGGCACCCGAGGCGTGGATGAGGGCGATAACCGCAAGGAAGTCCGCCGACGGCAAGGCAATTCCCAGTCCACTGACCCCCGCCACCCACAACGAGTTGTTCTGCATGAACCCTCGCACTCGCCTCGCGACCTTGTCGGCCAAGCCCGCCCGCGGCGCACGCGGAGCGGCGGCAGGTCGACGGATCGAGGCCGTGATGGCCAGCACCGCCGCTACCAACAGGGCCAGAACGCCAAGCGCGACTTGGATATAGGGCCCCGAAACATCGGCCTGTCCCATCGGGGACACCCGAAGGACAAACAACAGCGTCAGTCCGAGGCTCAACCCCATGACGAATGCACCGCACAGGAACACGAACAGCTGCAGCAGCGGTCGCGGCCTGTTCAACATCAGGACTGTCAGTCCCAGTCGGGTGGGCTCAACGCTCACACCAAGTGCCATCAATAAGACGATGGTCCACATGACTACCGCGCGTGCACAGCGTCATTCTGCTCGCAAACCCGTGCGAACGTGGACTTCACGAGGTCTACGTAGCGGGTGATCGACTCCCGCGCGATGGGGTTGTCCGGGTACGCGATCATCAGCGTCGTCTCCGTCGGGAATCGCGAGATGAAGATCGTCAGCTGGTACACCGACTTACTTTCGGCATACAGACCGATGGGATTGCTCACCAGCAGCGGGTTGGTGAACAACTGCGAAAGTGGCGGAGCACCACCGTCGAAGAAGTTGATCATGGGGTGGTACGGCCGTGGCCAGTTCAGCTCCGGCACCAATTCCAGGACCCGGTAGAAGGGAACATTCACCAGCTGCCTGCCACGGTCAAACGATTCCTGCGCCGCGACGGCTGCCGCACCAAAGGTCCCGTCAACGGGGGCTGTTATCGGCACCAGCCCGGTGAACCATCCCGTCGTGAACATGTCCGCCTCGTCGCGGGCGTCGCTCGGCGTGATGCCGTAATAGGTATCGGTACCGGTCAATTCACGTTCGGCGAATCCGAGAGCGGCCATCACGCCACCGATGAATCGCGCCCCCGCATCGATGCAGCGCGACTCGAACTTCAGTGCCTGCTGCTCATCGAGCAGCTGCTCGGTGACGATCGCGGTACCGCAGGGCACACCGTGATCACCCAGCGGCAGCGGGAAATCCGGGAGGCTGCCGCGGTTGTTCTCGGCGAACTGAGTCCACTCGCGCACCGGTTCGGAATCAGGGGTCAGCCCGGAAAGAAACTCATGCTGCCTGATGCAGTAGTCGCCGTAGCTGCCCGCGGGCGGAAGCTCGATCGGGGCGCCGCCCTGAACCAGCGCCTTGTATCCCATGAGGATCTCCATGATCAGCAAGCGCGCAAAAGTCGCATCCAGGTGCAGATGGTCCACACTGAAGTAGAAGGTGAAATGCCCCGAGCTCTGGACGATTCCGAATCGGAAGCAGTCCCATCGGAAGGGGTCCGGGGTCTCCGAGACCACCATCTCCCGCACCTCGTCGGAGGTTATCTCGCCCAACTTGACCTGGACGAACTCCACGTCGGCTGGGTCGGCGATGGTGCGCCGAACGATGTTCTGATCATCGTCGAGCGAGAACCAGCTCCGATACGTGTCGTGTCTCCTCAGGTGGGCATTGATCACATGACCCATGGCCCGCTTGTCGCACCGCCCCGGCATATCCAAGGTGAAGACGAGCACACGCGAGAAGTCCAGACCCTTGGCGGCCTGCCGCAGATATGTGCGCAGATGCTGCACCTGCATGAAGCTCGGGGGAACCTCACTCACCGGCGCTTCAAGGGCCTTCGCGTACGAGGCCGGTGAAGGCTGCCAGGTGATCACCGATCCCGCAGACGGCTCCCACTTGTCGGTCAACGACACCGTTACTGGTCCACCACGCATTTCAATCCCCTTAAGACGAAGCGACTTCGGATTCCTGATCGGCCAGCTTGTCGTACAGATGCGACGCCAAAGACCGCACTGTCGATACATCAGCCGGACCGATACGGACGCCGGTGTCCGCTTGGATACGGGTACGAATTTCGAGGTTGCCCAATGAGTCCAGGCCATAATCCGGGAGGGATCGGTCGGGATCGATCGATCGCCGGAGCACCAGGCCCACCTGCTCGGCGACCAGTTTCCGGAGTCGGGTCGGCCACTCCTCACGCGGCAGCGCGTTGAGCTCATCGAGGAACTTGTTTGTCTCCGTTTGAGATTGACCCGCATCACGGAATGCCTGGGCAAACGGACTGCGCTCGACGAAGTCGGCCAGCCACGATATGCCTGCCATCGGCGCATAGGCGGTGTACGCCCGATTGTGCCGAAGCACGGTGTCGAAGGCGTAGGCACCCTCGTCCGGGAGGATTGCCGCGTCCGCGTTCGCCAGATGCGTGCCCTGCCCGATCTCCGACCAGGCACCCCAAGCGATGACAGTGGCCGGTAAGCCCTGGGCACGTCGCCAGTGCGTGAATCCGTCCAGCCAGCTGTTGGCCGCCGCGTAGGCACCCTGTCCCGGAGAGCCCACCAGCGCCGCAATCGAGGAGAACGAGCAGAACCAGTCCAGCGGTTGCTCCGCGGTGGCCTCGTGCAGATTCCAGGCGCCATGTACCTTGGGCCGCCAGTCTCCACGGTCGATCAGTTCGTCGGTGATGTTGGCGAGCGTGGCATCGTGCACCAGGGCGGCGGCATGCAGCACGCCGCGCACAGGCTTCCCGGTCTCCGTGGCTGCCGCCACCAGACGTTGTGACGTCTCCGGTTCGGCGATATCGCCAAGCACCACATCGATTTCGATGCCGGCGTGCCGGATCTGCTCAATAGCCTCTACGGCCTCGGGCTTCGGAGCGCTGCGACCGTTGAGGATGATCCGGCCGACCCCGGCAGCCGCCAGCTTCTTCGCCAGGAACAAGCCCAGCCCGCCGAGGCCACCGGTGATCACGTACGCACCCTCTCGGCGGAACGCTGGCGCATGCGACGCCGGGATCACCGCGTCGACCTCGCCCGCCTTAGGCAGGTCCAGAACGAGCTTTCCGGTATGCCCCGCAGCACCCATCACACGGATCGACTCCGCCGCCTCTTGCAATGGAGAGGACGAGATCTCCGGCAACGGCAGCACGCCCTCTGCCATCTGCCCGTACAGCGCTGTCAGGGTGCGGTAGATCGCTTGTGGCCGTGTCTTCGATACCAGGACAAGGTCGACGGCGTGGAACGACAGGTTCCGCCGGAAGGGAAACAGCCCCAGCCGGGTGTCGCCGTAGATGTCACGCTTGCCGATTTCGATGAAGCGGCCACCGAAGGTCAGCAGTTCCACTCCGGCCCGTTGCGCGGCACCGGTGAGCGAGTTGAGCACGATGTCCACGCCGTAGCCGTCGGTGTCACGACGGATCAGGTCTGCGAATTCTGTGCTGCGCGAGTCGTATACGTGCTTGATACCCCAGCTGCGCAACAATTCTCGCCGCTCTTCGCTGCCCGCGGTGGCGTAAATCTCGGCCCCCGCGGCACGGGCGATGGCAATCGCTGCCTGTCCCACACCACCGGTACCGGAATGGATCAACACCTTGTCCTCCGCGGAGATCCTGGCGAGTTCATGGAGCCCGTACCAGGCGGTGACATGAGCGCCCGGGACGGCTGCTGCCTCTCTATCGGGCACCTCGGCCGGGAGCGTCGCGGCAAGGTTGGCATCGACCACGACGAAGCTTCTCCAGGCGCCGGTCGGCGTCATGCCGCCCACGCGGTCACCCACCTGATGCTGGGTGACGCCCTCACCGACGGCCGTCACCACGCCCGCGAAGTCGACGCCGAGCTCCTGCCGGCCTTCGAAACTCGAGTACCGGCCGTACACGTTCAGCACGTCGGCGAAGTTGATGCTGGTGGCCGTGACCGAGACTTCGATCTGTCCCGGCCCGGGGGCCACCCGATCAAACGCGACGAACCCGAGTGACTGCAGGTCGCCCGGCGTGCGGACCTCGAACCGAACTCCCTCATTGTCCGGTGTCGCAACGGTACTGCGCCAGTCGTCGGGGCCGAGCGGACCCAGGTTCAGGCGTGCCCGGTACCAGTGGTCGTCACGCCATGCGGTCTCGTCCTCTTCCGACCCGGAAGCCAACTCGCCCGCCACGTTCTGGGCGGCGGTGTGGCCGTCGACATCGATGTGCGTGACACGCAAGTGGGGATACTCGGCGCCGATGACGCGCACCAAGCCCCGCAATCCGGCCTGTTCCAGATTGGTGATGTCGCCGTCGACAACCGTCTGAGCGTTGCGAGTCACCACGTACAGCCGCGGCGGCTCGCCCGGCAGGTCCACCAATTCGCGGGTGATCCGCACCAGATGCCGAACCTGATCGGCCCCCTGCAGAGCCACCCTGTCCGCACCTGCGGCGGCCCCGGGGGCGGTGACGACGAGCACACCGTCAAATCCGCCGGCCTCCAGCTGGTCGTACAGAAGCTTCAGTGCCGCAACACGATCGGTGTCTGGCCGCCACTGAATCAGCGCCACCTCACTGTTGCGCAGTTTCAGCGCATCGATCAGCTCCGATGCCCACGGGTCCACGGTCTCACCCGTGCTGACCAGCAGCCACCGGCGCGGCCCGCCCGATACCTCCTCGGGCAACCGCTGCTGCTGCCATTCGATGGCAAGCAGGCGGTTGTTGAGCAGCTGATCGCGCTGCTCGTCGTCCGAGGCGCCGGTACCGAATCGGAAGCCCCGCACCGCAACCAACACGGCGCCGTTCTCGTCCAGCAGATCGATATCAGCTTCCACCTCGTTGCCAATCACCTTGGTCACCCGGGTGTAGCAGTACTGCGTGGAACGTGCGGATTCGTAGGCGTGCAGGCTGCGCACACCCTTGGGAAGCGGTAGCGCGTTCTTGCTGGCCGCCTGAACATCCGGCAGCGCGATGACGGACTGGAAGCAAGCGTCCAGGAGCGCGGGGTGGACGATGTAACTGCCCTGCTGCGCCCGAACATCCCGAGGCAGTGCCACTTCCGCAAGCACCGACCTGACAGACTCGTCGCCGTGGTACGCGGAGACCAAGCCCTGGAAGGCCGGGCCGTACTGCACTCCCCGCTCGTCGAACGACTCTCGTAGCTCGTCGCCCGTCGCGCTGTGCGGGTGCTCCGCCCGTAGCGCGGCTAGGTCGTAGGCCACGGGAACATCGGCCTCGTCACCACTACCCAAGACCGCTGTAGCGCGCTTGACTGTCTCACCTTCGTCGTGGGTATCCACCACGAACTCGAGTACATCCGCAGACTTCGCCGTGGCCGTAGCCGATATCGGCGTCGTCTCACCCAAGGTCAGCAGCTGTTCGAACGAAATGTCCTGTACCACTGAGCCTTCACCGAATACGGCGGCAGAGGCCGACAGCGCCATCTCACAGTATGCGGCACCCGGGTACACCGCCACATGACGAACCTGATGGTCCGCGATCCAGGGCTGTGCCTCGGTGCCGACATCGGCCTGCCAGATGTGGCGCACAGGCTCCTCGGTCAGTCGCACATATGCGCCGAGCAGCGGGTGGACGGCAACGGTATGGCTGCTCTGGCCCTGCGCCTGCGCAGACAGATCCAACAGGTACGACTGGCGGGTCCAGCTCGGCAACGGCACATCCACAAGGGCGCCCGCTGGGTAGAGCACCGAGAAGTCCACCGCACCACCGGCTGTATAGACGTCTCCCACAAAATCGCGAAGCCCATGCGGCAGCTCCTGCTCGCGGCGCATACCGGCGAGGGCCACCATGGGAATGTCGAGGCTGCGTGCGGTCTGTTCGGCGGGGTACACCAGCAACGGGTGTGGTGCCAGCTCACCGAAAACGCGGTACCCGTCGTCCAGCGCCGCTTGCACTGCCGCCGCGAACCGTACCGTGTGACGCAGGTTGTCCACCCAGTAATCGGCATCCATCACGGGCTTCTCGCGCGGATCGAACGAGACCGAAGAGTACAGCGGCACAACCGGTGTCCGCGGTGACAGATCTTCGAGGGCATCGGCAAGATCGTCCAGAATCGGGTCCACCTGCGGTGAATGCGACGCAACGTCGACGGCCACCTCACGGGCCATCAATCCGCGGTCCGACCACTCCGCGATGAGCTGCCGCACTGTCTCGGTGGCACCACCGACAACCGTCGACTGCGGCGACGCGACCACCGCCAGGACCACATCGTCGATCTCCCGATCGGCCAGTTCCGCGACCACCTGCTGAGCCGGCAGGTCGACGGAAGCCATGGCGCCAGCTCCCGAGATGCGCAGCATCAACTTCGAACGGCGGCAGATCACCTTGACGCCGTCTTCCAACGACAGGGCCTCGGAGACAACCGCGGCTGCCGCCTCGCCCATCGAATGCCCGATGACCGCTCCGGGCTTCACTCCGTACGAAGCCATGGCGGCAGCCAATGACACCTGCATGGCGAACAACGTCGGCTGAACCCGGTCGATACCCGTGACCGTCTCCGGCGCCGAGATCGCCTCGCTAACCGAGAATCCGGACTCCGCCTGGATCAGTGGCTCGAGGCGGGCGATGGTCGCGGCGAATACCGGTTCCTTAGCAAGCAATTCGGCACCCATGGCCGCCCATTGCGAACCTTGACCGGAGAAGAGCCAGACCGGGCCGCGGTCATCCTCGGCAACCGCCGCCTGATATGGGGCCTCGTCACCGGCAACCTCGCGGAGCCCGGCCACTAGTTCGTTGACGTCGTTGGCCACCACGGTGGTGCGCACCGGCCGGTGCGCCCTGCGACGTGCCAGGGTGTATCCCACGTCCCCGACCGGGACATCGGCACCTTCAGAGAGCCAGTCGGCCAATCTGCCCGCAGTCCGGCGCAACTCGTCGGCAGACGTCGAAGACACCGGGAAAATCAGCTGCGATCCCAGGGGCGATTCCACGCTGGTTTCCGCAGACACGGCGGGCGGAGCCTGTTCCACCACCGCGTGGACGTTGGAACCTGACATTCCGTATGCCGATACCCCGGCGCGCCGCGGGCCCTCGATGTTCTCGGGCCATGGGATAACCGATTGCGGCACAAAAAGGTTCGTTGTGACGCCGGCAAGCTTGTCGGGAATCCCGGTGAAATGCAGGTTTGGCGGAATCACGCCATGCTCCACCGCGAGAATGATCTTCATCAGTCCCAGCGCACCGGCCGCCGACATGGTGTGCCCAAAGTTGGTCTTCACCGACCCCACGGCGCAGGGTCCCTCGACTCCATAGACCTGCGCCAGACCCGTGTACTCGATGGGATCGCCCACCGGTGTGCCCGTACCGTGCGCCTCAATGAGTCCGACGGTGCTGGCGTCCACACCGGCAGCCGCCAGTGCAGTACGGCATGCGGCCGCCTGCGCGTCCGAGGACGGAGTTGACTGATTCACTGTGCGCCCATCCTGATTCGACGCCGTGCCCCGCACGATCGCCAGAATCCGGTCCCCGTCTCGCACCGCATCGTCCAGCCGCTTCAGCAGAATCATGACGCAGCCCTCAGACATCACGAAACCGTCTGCCTCGCCGGTGAATGTGTGGCAGCGCCCGGTCGGAGAGAGCATGCGCTGCTGCGAGGCACCGACATACCTGCGGGGTTCCAAGACGAGGTTGACACCGCCTGCGAGCACGAGATCACTTTCGCCTGCCGCCAGGCTCTGACATCCCATATGCACAGTCGCCAACCCCGCTGCACACCCGGCGTCGACCGTCAATGACGGCCCATGCACACCCAGGGCGTAAGAGATGCGCCCCGACGCCATGCAGAAGTTTGTACCCGCGAATCCGTAGGGACCTCCGAGATCCGCCGCGTCCGCGGCCACCAACTGATAGTCGTTGTGGGTCACTCCCACGAACACTCCGGTCTGCGAGCCAGCAAGGGTCCGCGGATTGAGGCCCGCATGTTCCACTGCCTGCCAAGATGTTTCGAGCAAAACACGATGCTGAGGATCGATCGAGACGGCCTCACGCTCGTTGATGCTGAAAAAGTCCGCATCGAAGCCGCCAACGTCATCCAGGAAGGCCCCCCACTTGGAAGGCGACTTGCCGGGCACGCCGGACTCGGGGTCGTAGTACTCACTCAAGTCCCAGCGCGCAGGGGGCACCTCAGTAACGAAGTCCTCACCGCGCAGCAGCGCCTCCCAGAACTGTTCGGGCGACTCGATCCCACCCGGAAGCCGGCACCCCAACCCGATAACTGCAACTGGGGTCACAGACGCGTTTTTCATCTTGCTACGTCCTCCTCGCGCACGACAATCTGCCTGTTGGTAGAACCGGAGACAACTAGCAGTAGAACCCGACAAGGCTAAAGATAGGGTGCGTGAAAGGAATTCGCGACTCGGGAGATCAGGATCACAGCGCCTCGGCTGAAACTGTGAGAAGGCATCGCACATTGACTACTTTTAGACCCCTACCCCGTTCCCCATTAACAGTGCATTGATAGCCGGGAAACAAGAAATTCACAAATATTTTCATGCTCATAATTGTTTGCCATTGAAGGCGATGAACACCCCATCAAACTGCTTAAATGTCACAACATACAGGCTATCAAGTGTTGCCATACGCCAGCATTTCGAGAACATTTAACCCGACCTTCTCTATGAAATATTTATGCAATTTACTCACCGTGAGCCTAAATTCATCGCTTCCCCTATCAATCAAGATCCAGGCGGGCTTTAGGCAGAAATCGGTGCATACTTGCCATTAGTTTTGTGACTGGTGAGGTGGCCGGGCATCCACCGGCGTCGGGCAGAAACGCTCGTGACAAGGCGCGACCCGGTCGCGACGCGAGGTCCGGGCGGGCAACGGCAAATCACGGCACCCCAAAGGTCCTCATAGTTAGCTCACTCGTGTCGCGCCCCGAACGGAACTGCGGTACCGTCCCGACCATCATGCGGAACTCCAGTTCCGTGTAGGGCAAAGATGCCCGTCTCGACCAACTGCGGCAGTTCCATAACATAAGCCCGCCAGTCATCTGCTAATTCCATTGAACACAAAGGGGTTTGGGATGCTTCGCGTCATAAGACGGGTGTGGATGCCGCTTCTCATCGCCGCGGTACTCGCGATCGGCGGATTCGCAGTGTTACGGGTACGCGGGATTTTCGGTGCGGATTCCTTCGCCTCCTCTGCCGACAACAACGCCAAAGATGCCGTCCCATACAACCCAAAGACACTCGTATATGAAGTATTTGGAGAACCCGGGGCCATGGCAGATGTGAACTACTTCAACGAGGATGCGCAGCCGACGCGCGTCGACGCCGTGCAGCTGCCATGGTCGTTCAAGATCGTCTCGATCTTGCCGTCGTTGAGTGGGAACATCGTGGCCCAAGGCAACGGCGACACAATCGGTTGCCGGATCATCGTCAATGGCGAGGTCAAGGTGGAGCGAGTTTCCAACGAACACAACGCCTACATCTACTGCCTGGTGAAGTCCGCATGAGGCACGGTAGCGGCGACCACGCGGCGCGGCCCCCACGGATCGCACGGATCATCCGGGTCCTGTCGATTCCGATCATCCTCTTCTGGCTGGGTATCGCCATCGTCCTCAATGTCGTCACACCCTCCCTTGATGAAGTGGGCAAGGCACATTCGGTGTCGATGTCCCCCAAAGACGCTCCCTCGATGATCGCGATGATGCACACCGGAAAAGTCTTCGGGGAGTTCGACTCCGACAGCTCCGTCATGATCGTGTTGGAGGGGAAGCAAGAACTGGCCGACGAGGCGCACCGCTTCTACGACGAGATCATCAAGAAACTCAAGGCCGATCCGACCCACGTCCAACACATCTCCGACTACTGGGGAGATCCGCTTACCGCATCGGGCGCTCAGAGCGCCGACGGGAAAGCCGCCTATGTCCAGGTGAACCTGGCCGGGGACCAGGGAACCACCTTGGCGAACGAATCCGTAGATGCCGTTCGCAAGATCATCGCCGAGACACCCGGCCCCGACGGTGTGCAGGCCTACGTCACCGGAGGAACCGCCGCCAGCGCGGACACCGGAACGGCCGGCAACAAGAGCATGCAGAAGACAACTCTGATAGCGGTGGGCGTCGTCGTCGTGATGCTGCTCTTCGTGTACCGATCCGTGATCACCATGTTCGTGGCGCTGGTGATCGTCGGCGTCGAGCTGATGGCGGGCCAGGGCGTTGTCGCAACATTGGGCAATCTCAATGTCATTGGCCTCTCGACCTATGCCGTAAGCATGGTCACGATGCTGGGCATCGCCGCGGGTACCGACTATGTAATCTTCCTGCTGGGTCGTTATCACGAAGCGCGGCAATCCGGCCAGGATCGAGAGGCCGCCTTCTATACCGCGTATTCCGGTGTGTCACATGTCATCTTGGGATCTGGGCTGACCATTGTCGGCGCTACCTTGTGCCTCAGCCTGACACGTCTGCCGCTGTTTCGTTCCATGGGTGTGCCCTGCGCACTGGTCATTCTCGTCATCGTCGCCGCAGCCCTCTCCCTGGCTCCCGCGGTACTGGCGTTGGGCAGCCGCTTCGGGCTGTTCGAGCCCAAACGCAAACACGATGAACGCGGCTGGCGGCGCATCGGGGCAGCGGTGGTGCGCTGGCCGGGACCGATTCTCATTGTGACACTGGGGATTGCACTCATCGGTCTACTTACCCTGCCCGGATACACCCCCGGATATGACGACCGTCAGTACATGCCCGATAACGTGCCTTCGAAAGTTGGTTACGCAGCAGCGGAACGACATTTCTCGCCAGCCCGGATGAACCCCGAAATGCTCATGATCGAGGCCGACCATGACATGCGAAATCCCTCGGACATGCTGGTCATCGATCGAATTGCCAAGACGGCGTTTCATGCCCGTGGCGTCGGACGAGTGCAGGCGATCACCCGGCCGCTGGGCACACCCATCGAGCACAGTTCGATACCGTTCCAGATCGGCCTCCAGGGCGCCGGCCAGATCCAGAACATGAAGTACATGAAGGACCGCATGGCGGACATGCTGACCATGGCCGATCAAATGGGGACCTTGATCGGCACCATGGAACGCGTCTACGACATGATGCGCGAGCTCACCGGCATCATGCACGACATGACCGGCCAGATGAAGGTGATGCAAGGCCGGATGCACGACATGCGGGACCTGATGGCAACTTTCGACGACTTTTTCAGGCCGATTCGCAACTACTTCTACTGGGAGAAGCACTGCGCCGACATTCCGATCTGCTGGGCCAGCCGGACGGTGTTCGATGCTCTCGACGGCGTCGATGCGATGGTCGAGGACATGGACGGCATGCTGGTGAACATGGACAAAGTCGATGTCCTGATGCCCCGCATGCTCGCCGAGTTCCCACCCATGATCGCCATCATGAAGTCCATGCACGGCACATTGCTGACCATGCACAGCACCATGTCCGGGATCATGAACCAGATGGATGAGAGCACCAAAAACTCCACCCTGATGGGCAAGTACTTCGACGAAGCCAAGAACGATGACTCGTTCTACCTGCCGCCCGAGGTGTTCGACAATCCAGATTTCAAGCGCGGCCTGAAGATGTTCCTCTCCCCCGACGGGAAGGCCGTCCGGATGACCGTCTCCCATCAAGGCAATCCCGCCTCGGTGGAAGGGATCGCAACCGTCGGCAATATCAAAGAGGCGGTGGCTGATTCGATCAAGGGCACCCCGCTCGAGAACGCCAAGGTCTACCTGGGCGGGACCGCCGCGGCGAACAAGGACCTGCAGGAAGGAGCCAAGTATGACCTCATTCTCGCGGGCATCGCATCACTGTGCTTGATCTTCATCATCATGCTGTTGGTGACCGGCAGTGTGGTCGCGGCCCTGGTCATCGTCGGCACGGTAGCAATCTCACTCGGCGCATCGATCGGGGTCTCGGTCCTGATTTGGCAGGACCTGCTGGGTATGGATCTGCACTGGTTCGTGGTCCCGTTGTCGGTCATCATCCTGTTGGCCGTGGGATCGGACTACAACCTGCTGCTCATCGCACGATTCAAGGAAGAGCTCCACGGCGGACTCAAGACAGGTTTCATCCGGGCCATGGGCGGCAGTGGCAAGGTGGTGACGAATGCGGGCCTGGTGTTCGCATTCACCATGTGCGCCATGGTTGTTAGCGACCTGCGTATCGTCGGGCAGCTCGGAACGACAATCGGCCTCGGGTTGTTGTTCGACACCCTGATCGTGCGGTCCTTCATGACCCCGGCCATCGCCGCACTCCTGGGCCGTTGGTTTTGGTGGCCGCTCAACCTCCGCGAATACACTCCAGCGCGGACCCGATGACGAAAAACACTGCCATCCAGCGGCAAAGAACATCCGGACGCCTGAACAGGTCCTTGGACCTCGCGATCCTGGAGGCAGCATTCATCGTGCTCGCCGAACACGGTTACGACGCGATGAGCATGGACGAGATCGCTGCGCGCGCCGGGGTCGGCAAGGCTGCCATCTACCGGCGATGGTCTTCCAAGGCGGCCCTCACCGCCGATGCGATCCTGCACGGACGGCCTTCACTGGGGAAACTCGATGACGTACCGGACACCGGGAGCTTGCACGGGGATTTGCATGCTCTATACGAGGCACGGGATTACAGCGACCTGGAAGAAAGCAGTATGCTCACCGGCAACCTGCTGGCGGGGATCATCGCCGAAGCCGTCAACGACTCCACGTTGGCGGAGGCATTGGATGATCTGCTGGCATCGCAGACTCAGAAGCGAATGGAGATCGTGTTCGCCCGAGCCGTGGAGCGCGGTGAGATTGCGCGGGATCGTGATCTATCACTCGTCTACGACATCCCGCTGGGGCTCAGCCTGACAGCGGCTCTCAAGCGAACCGTCATCGATGAGACGTACATGCGCCGCATGGTTGACGACGTGATTCTTCCCCTTGTGCAAGCTCCCGTAGATCGGTCCTGATTCCCGGAATTTCTTCTGACACAGCCTCTTCTGCTGGAAGGTCACGTCTCCACTGCGGACAGGGCCGACGGCGCGGGCCGATGTTGCACCGACGCGAGTGCGGGGCGATTGTCGAGTTCATAGCCGATAAGACGCGAGCTATTGGCGACCACCGCGACCGAGGACGCGTTGTGCAGAATTGCGGCCAGAACCGGCGAGAGCGCGCCCCCGGCACCGATCACCAGCCCGATCGCGTTGACGGCAATAGACATGGCGTAGTTCTGCCGGATGACGGTCACGGCCCGGCTGCCCAGACCCCGTACATCGAGCAGCTTGCGCAGATCGTCACTGGACAGGGCAACATCAGCGGTTTCCACAGCCACATCGGTTCCGTTGAGTCCCATCGCGATTCCGATATCAGCCGCCGCCAGCGCCGGTGCGTCGTTGACCCCGTCACCGACCATCGCGACAAAATGCCCGTCGCTTCGGAGCCGACTCACAGCCTGGAGTTTGTCCTCGGGCAGCACCTCGGCCTGCCACTCCGCGATACCCAGTTCCTCGGCCACCGCACGCGCCGTTTCAGCGTGATCACCGGTCAGCATGACCACCCGTTTGACACCCGAGGACCGTAGCGCCTGCAGCACCTCGGCGGCCTCGGGACGGATCTCGTCGCGCAGGCTGATCAGACCGACGAGTACACCGTCGACCGCCAGCAGAAGCGGAGTCTCGGCGCGGCGACGGAGCTTGGCCACCCACTCATCGGCTTCCGGAGTCACCCGGACGCTCTCCTTGGTCAGCAGTGCGGGGCTGCCCAGCAGCAGGGTCCGCCCATCGGCTCTGGTGCGCATCCCCAGGCCAACGAGCACTTCGCACTCTTCGTGTGGCGGGATTGCGATGTGGCGTTCCTCGGTCGAGCGAATAACCGCCTCCCCCAAAGGGTGCCGCGCGTGGATCTCCGAGCTTGCCGCGTACGCGAGCACCTGCTCGGGTTCCCAGCCGTGTTCGAAGGCAACGATGTTCGTCACCACCGGACGTCCGATGGTGAGCGTTCCGGTCTTGTCGAACACGAACGCGTCTACTCTGCCGGCCAGTTCCAGATGTGACCCGCCCTTGACCAGGATTCCCCTGCGTGCCCCGTTGCCGATGGCGGCACTAATCGCGGTTGGGGTAGACAGGCCCACCGCACACGGGCAGGCCACTAAGAGCATCGTCATGGCCCGCCGCACATCCCTGGTCACCACCAGGGTGCCCAGGGACAGCAGGAACGAGGCCGGCACGAATCGCCGCGAGAAGTTTTCGCCGACAGTCTGAATCGGGGCCCGATCGCGTTGCGCCTGCTCCACCCGGGTGATGATCCGGCCGATGATCGTCTGCCCTCCCACCGCCGCGGCACGCACAACGATGCGACCGCGCATGACAACCGATCCGGCATGCACGCGCCCCCCGGCGGCGACGCTGACTGGCAGGGTTTCGCCGGTGATGGCCGACTGGTCGACGATCGCGTCACCCTCCACGACGTCCCCGTCCACCGGAATGGCCACCTGCTCGTGCACCACCACCTCGTCGCCGACCGCCAGTGAATCGGTAGAGACCTGGACCTCGGTGCCATCCCTGAGACGGACCCACGAGGTGTCCTGACTGCCCGACAGCAGATCCGCGATGGCGCGACGGGTGCGCCGGAGCGTCAGATCCTGCAGATACTCGCCAATGTTGAGCAGCCACAACACCGTCAGTGCGACCACGTTCTCGCGCAGCACCAGGCTGGCCACGGTGGCCGCGGAAACCAGCAGATCCGTGCCTGCCGATCGGCCGCTGCGCAATGCGGCAAGCGCCCCCCGCAGGAACGGATATCCGCTGAAAATCGTGACCGCCGTTGCCAACAGGCGACTGGTCGGTCCCAGCAGCGGCGGCCGCCGCAGCGGATATCGACGAAGTCCGAGCACTACCAGGGCCGCCCCGCCCACGCCCATGCGCACCACGTCGGCATTGCGCACATCGAACGAATGTGGTTCTCGGGTCAGCGTTTCCGGCACCGGAGCTTCGAGGGCGCGTGCCAGCGCGTCGAGGACGTCCTCGGCCGAACCACTTGCCTTTGAGTACCACACCACCACCGCGGCCGTGCGCGGATACGCGTGTACGGCACGAACTCCCTGTACATGCAGCAGCGTGTCCTCGATCAGCACCGCGCGCCGCACATCACCGCTCAACTCAGTCGCGATGGCACGCAGACGTCCGGCCGCGTCAGATACGACAGTGACCATGTGCGGCTCAGTGCTCGTGGTCGTGACCGGATTCTCCTACCACGGGCGGCGGGGCCTCTTCCCCGATGCGCTCGCGAGCCTCCGCGACAACATCACCGATCGCCAGTCGTGCACGTTCGGCGCCTTCCTCGGCCTTACGCACACCGCGCAGCCCCCAGGAGGCAACGGTGACACTGGCGTCACGGACGGGAACCTTGGCGGCGGCCTTGCGCGCAACCTCGTAAGCGGCGACTCCCACCGCACCGGTTACCACCGTCGATGCGGCCTTCGCTAGTACTGCGTGCCATACCATCAGCCAATCGCCCTTTCGCTCAAAGTATTTGAGTCACGCTTCATCACGCACCGTGGCTTCTTAACGAAACCTACTCTCGATCAGCCCTTGAGGTGGCCCGTTGCGTCATGATGATAACGGTTTTCATTATCGCCAAGTATGGCAGACACGCGGCCGGCTGGCACGCCGGGATGATCACCGAAGCCAGCGGACTGTTATCGACGAGACCTACAGGTCCCGCATCGTCGACGAGGAGGTTCTGCCTCTGGACCAGGCCCCATCACCGTGTCATGGGACTGCGGCGGAGCTCCCCGGGCTCCCGCCCCCGAATCCAGCACTCGCCTTGACACCACCGGATACTCCGGTCCCATCCATCCCACCGGATATCCGCGGCCGATGCGCCCCGGACATCGAAGACGGCAACCGAGTCCCACGCGTCACGTTCAACGCAGGCAACTGACCTGGCGCGATCACCGGACCATGAGGAGCCGGATTAGGCGGTAACAGTTCCGCCGCCGCAGGTGCGGCAAGGCCGACGGTAAAGAACATGACAATCACTGCGACACAAAGTAATCGAATCACCGAGTAGTTCCCTCGCTAATCCCCCACGGGTCTTCCAACCGCCCGCCCGTCATCCCACCACTGATGCGAGCCGAGTGCCCCGCTTCGAACCCGGCCGAAACCTGAGTGCCTGGCCCGGGGAGGGGTAATAATCCAAACGCCGGCTGCGACGGGGTCGCCGCATGATTGTTCGGCGCACTGCCCGGTACCGTCACCGGAACAGCGGGCATCGGGTTAATCGGCGGAGGTTCGGCCACCGCCTCGGTCGCCGGAGCTTGCCACATCAGGAGGCCCAAGAGCATTGCCGCGCAAAATAATCGCATTGTTCAGATCTTGATCGGGTCGCCGTAGATGGCGAACTCGGTGTGACCGAATCCGGTGGACACACGCAGTGAGGCAAAGGACCGAATAGTGACATCCCCTCCGCAGGCATCGGCCTTCACGTGCACGTTGTCCAGATCCAACGCCCCTGTATTGCCCGACGACAACACCATATTGCCCAGCGGCAGATTGACAATGACGCCTGGTTGCAACACCGTTTGCACAAAGCCGCTCACTCCGGCACTGCCACCAACGCCCACTGTTTGCAGCGGAAGCACGCCAACGTTCACTGACGGCGCCACGCCAGCAGATCCGCCGATCTGCAATCCGGATGACACGTCGGACTGGCAACCGAGCTGATAGCCAATGAGGAAGAGGCTATCGGTAATCGGGTTGGCACCACCGGTCGCGGTCGCGGTGCCCGAGAGCGTAATGAAGGCCTCGCGTGAGTTGGCGGCCCCGGCCAGGTTGGGCACCGAATTGACACGTTCGTTGTCCAGCCGGATCTCAAGATGCCATCCATCGCGCGTGGTCTTCGAATATAGCTGCGGTGCCATATCTTTTGGCTCCGCGACGGCCGTGGCCACCTCGGTTAGCCCCGCCGCGGCCAGGAAGAAGCCTGTGCATATAAGGCGCGCAATCATGAGATCCACCATTCAACGCGCAAGCTCACAATCAACGAAACTCCATAGAAAGAGGCAGAAGTCGCCACGAGAAAACAGTCCAATCATCGGAAATGGAGCCGCCCAGGCGTACGGAAAAGACGCGTTGCACGGCTGGTGAAGGTTCGGTTCGCACAAGACGGGTAGTCATCACCGCCTCGGCAGCACTCAGCGCCGACTGATCCCTAGATACAGAAGTCGTTGCCACCCAGCATTATCCGGGGCATGTGAAAGTACCGCACTGCGACGTGACGTCAACAGAACCAACAGTGCCGCGGCACCAAGCGAAAAGACCCACACGGCGAGCGGCAGACCGACCGGCTGCACAATCAACCCAAGCCGGATACGGGTGACGGCCATGCCGTGCTGCACGGGTTCCCAATGATGAACCTCGGCAGTGTCATACAACGAGGCCGAGGTCGCCGCATTTGCTAAAAGCGAACTCTCACTGGGCAACAGGCAAGCGCTTCCGAAGAACAAGCACAAAATTGCCAGTACGACCGCAGAGCGCAGCTGGTACTTAGATACCCCGCGGCCCGGCATGTCAACGATGGTACCAGGCAAATTTCGCTGCTCTAGTACTAAGCCTTGTAGCCCCTAAATATTCTCTGTCACAGCTGTTTTCGTTCTACAGTGTCAGCGATTTCGTGATTGGGCGTATTACTTCGCATACATGAGTTCGATCGGCACGCATCTGGGCTTTCAAAGCCTGAGACTGATGCCAGTGGCGGGGCCTACATATCAGCTGACGTCTTCACGAATCACGCATACTATTCGGATTTGCCACTATCGCCCTCTGCTCAGAGCCTGCGGTCTATGCCGCTAGGTGGCGGCGCGTGACACGAACCGGGCCACCGCGCTGGCGTTCGCCGCCGGATGCGTGTGTAGATACGAGGCGTGAATGCGCCCCTCCCCCGCCACCACGCCCTCGCGGCGGATGCCGCCGACAGCGCCCCAGGCCCAGGCGGGCTGTCGGGTGTCGTCGCGGTAGTCGACCGTGGTGCGATGAAACTCATGCCCGCTCAACCGTTCTCCCTCATCAAAGAGGGTGGAGCCGGTGATCGAGACCGCCTCGCGGTATCCGAGGGTAAGTGAGTCGGTGAAGCGGGCTTGCGCGTCGATCACGCCACACATCGGAGCCCCGTCGAGGTCGTTGCACAGGTAGGTGAGGCCCGCGCATTCGGCGTGTATCGGTCCGGACATGTCACGGACCTGTTGACGCAGTGGCTCATTGGACGACAGATCGGTGGCGAACTGTTCCGGGAATCCTCCCGGGAGCACCAGAGCTGAGGTCTCGTCGGGCAGGGCATCACGGCGCGGGTCGAACTCGGCTACCACCGCACCCGCCGCGGCCAACAGCTCACGATGCTCGGCATATCCGAACGTGAACGCATGACCCGCCGCCAACGCGACCACCGGCTCGCCGGCCACCGGGGCGCCGACAACGTCCACCGGATCCCACGCAACCGTCGCCACGTCGCTACGCGCGGCAGCGACGATCGCGGGCAGGTCCACATGTTCGGCGACCAAGTGGGTCATCGCGTCCACCGCGTCGAGGGCAGCCTGGCCATGTTCGATAGCCGTCACCAGCCCCAGGTGGCGCGAAGGAACCGACAACTTCTCGGTACGCGGCAGCGCACCCAGTACCGATAGTCCGGCACGATCGGCCGCCGCCGTGAGGATCGCCCGATGCCGTGCCGAACCAACCCGGTTGAGGATCACGCCAGCGATCCTGATGCCCGCCTCCGCGGCGTACACCACGAATCCGTGCAACAGTGCCGCCAGGCTCTGGCTGTGCCCCTTCACATCCACGACCAACACCACCGGCGCGTTCAGGAGGCCCGCGACCTCGGCCGTAGAGCCCTTTTCATCGGTGATACGCCCATCGAAGAGACCCATGACCCCTTCCACCACAGCGATATCCGCGCCGTGCGCGCCGTGGCGGAACAACGGGCCGATCAACTCCGAACCCACCAGCACGCTGTCGAGGTTGCGGCCCGGCTTACCGGTCGCCAGGCTGTGATATCCGGGATCGATGTAATCCGGCCCCACCTTGAACGGGGCCACCGCGTGCCCGGCCCGTCGCAACGCGCCCATCAAACCCGTGGCCACCGTGGTCTTCCCGCTTCCCGAGGCGGGAGCGGCAATCACGACCGCGGGAACGCTAGCGGACCCCACGCTCTACCATTCGATACCGCGTTGGCCCTTACGGCCCTGGTCCATCGGATGCTTGATCTTCGTCATCTCGGTCACCAGGTCGGCCGCATCCAGAAGCTGTTGTGGCGCGTCGCGTCCGGTGATGACCACATGCTGTGTGCCGGGGCGGGAACGAAGTACTTCGACAACTTCATCCACATCCACCCACCCCCACTTGAGCGGGTAGGTGAACTCGTCGAGCACGTAAAAGCCGTGTTCCTCCGCGGCCAGCCGCCGCGCGATCTCGGCCCATCCGGCGGCCGCATCGGCGGCGTGGTCGGTCTCGGTACCCGACTTACGCGACCAGGACCACCCTGAACCCATCTTGTGCCATTGCACCGAGCCGCCGATCCCGTGCTCGTCGTGCAGCTTGCCGAGCTCGCCGAAGACCGACTCCTCACCGACGCGCCACTTCGCACTCTTGACGAACTGGAACACAGCGACGTCGGCACCGTGATGCCAGGCCCGCAACGCCATACCAAAAGCGGCTGTGGACTTACCTTTTCCGGCACCCGTGTGCACAGCCAGTATCGGTGCGTTCCTCCGCGCCTTGGTGGTGAGCCCGTCCTCTGGCACCACCAACGGTTGTCCCTGTGGCATTGAACCCCTCCGCTATCTCACGCGGCGGCAGTGGCGCCGCGCACCACGCCGGCAAGCCGGTCGGCGTTCAGATGATCCAACTGCATCACCGGCGCATCAAGCTGCTGGGCCAGTGTGACTGCCAGATCCATTCTCACGAAAGAGGTCTCGCAATCGATCACCACACACGCAACCTGCTCGGCGCGCAACATCCCTGCGGCTCGACGCGTCCGGCCCAACGGATCCGGCCCGCCGGTAGCCCGGCCATCGGTGAGCACCACCACGAGCGCGCGGCGATGCGGATCGCGGCCTCGCTCACGGGCCACTAAATCCCGAGCCGCCAAAAGTCCTTGTGCCAGCGGTGTTTTGCCGCCAGTATCGAACTGCTGCAGCTTGCGCCCCGCGATATGCGTCGAGCTCGTCGGCGCCAGCAGCGTGGCCGCCTGCTGACCGCGGAAGGTGATGACCGCAACCTTGTCGCGTCGCTGATACGCATCACGCAGCAGCGACAAGGTGGCACCACTGACCGCCGACATCTTCTGACGTGCCGCCATCGACCCGGACGCATCGACTACGAAAATCACCAGATTGCCTTCGCGGCCTTCCCTGATGGCCCACTGTAGATCGGACAGCACCGGTTTGGGCAGCCTGCCGGGTTCGGTCACCCGGCCAGCCGCGGACATCAGCGTGCCGATTACGTGTACCCCGAATCCCTCATCGGAGCTCGGGGCGATGACCTTGCCGGTGCGGTTGCGTGCGGCCGAGCGTCGTCCCGGGGCCCCCATACCGACGCCGGGCACCCGAAATGTCTTCGCACGAAAGGTCGCAGAAGGCGCCGGGCTCTGCCGCGGCGGCGCCGGCGCCGCTGACGAATCCTGCTGTGAATCATCGTTTTTGGGCGGGTTCGCGGAAGGTTCCGGCGTGCCGCCACCGGGGCCGTCCGGATCGGGATCCGGATCGTCGTTGCCGGGGCCGTGATCCTGCGGCGGCGCGCTATCGCGCATCGCCTGGTCGAGCTGTTCGGGATCCAGGCCGGGTTCGTCGAACGGGTCCCGGCGCCGCCTGTGAGGCAGTGCCAACTCGGCGGCCACCCGGATATCGGGCTCGCCGACCACCTCGGCACCACGCCATGCCGCATGCGCGACGGCGGCACGCGCCACCACCAGATCGGCACGCATCCCATCCACATCGAAGGCCGCGCACAACGCCGCGACACGCTGTAGCTCAGCGTCAGGCAGGACGACTCGCGGCAGCAGGCGCCGGGCGTCGGCAATCCGCGCCGCCAGCTCGGCCTCCTCGGATGCGTAGCGCGTCACGAACCCCGCCGGGTCAGCCTCGTACGCAAGGCGCCTGCGGATGACCTCGGCGCGCACCGCCACATCGCGTGAGGCATGTACATCGACCGCGAATCCGAAACGGTCGAGCAGCTGCGGGCGCAGCTCCCCCTCTTCGGGATTCATGGTGCCGATCAGTACGAATCGCGCATCGTAGGAATGAGATACGCCATCACGCTCGACATGCACCCGGCCCATCGCCGCCGCATCGAGGATCACGTCAACGAGATGGTCATGCAGCAGGTTGACCTCGTCCACGTAGAGCACGCCGCCGTCGGCACGCGCCAGAAGCCCTGGGGAGAAAGCGTGTTCGCCATCGCGCAAGACCTTTTGCAGGTCGAGGGATCCGACCACCCGATCCTCGGTCGCGCCGATCGGTAGCTCGACCAGTCGCGCACCATCGACCGTCCGCAGCACTGACGTCAACGCACGAACCGCCGTCGACTTGGCAGTGCCCTTCTCTCCACGAATGAGCACTCCACCGATATCGGGGCGCACCGCAGAAAGCACGAGTGCCAGCCGCAACTGGTCGTGCCCGACTATCGCACTGAGTGGATACCCCGGAACGTCTGTGGTGCTAGCCATTTCCGGCCATCCAGGTCATGGGCACGTGCGCAATCTCGTCCTCGAGGAATTCATCACCGGAGACCACGAATCCCAGCTTGCCATACATGTCCTTCAGGTGTGCCTGCGCATTCAAACGACAGCGTGCGCCGTCGATCTCTGTCAGTACCGCACGCACCAGGTGCGCCGCATGCCCGCGGCCACGCTCGTGCGCCGCCGTACACACCCGCCCGATCCAGAAACCCGATCCGCCAGGATCCGCGAGCACGCGCAGGCCGCTGACGACATCGCCGTTCTCGTTCTTGATCCAGAAGTGCCGGGTCTCTGGTTCGAGATCACGACCATCGAGATCCTGATAGGCGCAGTTCTGGCCGACAATGAATGCTTCGGCACGCAACCGCAGCAGTCCGTAGAGTGTCGCGGCGTCCAGGTCAGCGGACCAGGACCACCCCGTACTCACTGCTCCAGGCCGAGAACCTGTGTCCCCCAGTCCCATACCTCACCGAACAGTGACGGCTCGTCCGACAGGCTGATGCCGAGCGACGGAATCATTTCCTTGAGCTTGGGCATCCAGTTCGCGAACCGGTCGGGGAAGCAACGCTGCATGACGTCGAGCATGGCGGGCACCGCGGTGGAGGCACCCGGCGACGCTCCGAGCAGGCCGGCGATGCTGCCGTCGGCCGAATTGAGCACCATGGTCCCGAATTCGAGCGCACCACCCTTGCCCTTGGCCGGCCGAATAACCTGTACGCGCTGCCCGGCGGTGATCAGCTCCCAATCGGAACGCTGTGCCTTGGGCGCGAATTCACGCAGCATGTCGATTCGGTCGTCCGGTGTCAGACGCAACTGGCTCAGCAGGAAGTTCACCAGACCGAACTCCGTCAGACCCACACCGATCATCGACGCCAGGTTGTTGGGCTTCACCGTCGAGGGCAGATCGGTGATCTTGCCCATCTTCAGGAACTTGGGCGACCACCCGGCGAACGGTCCGAAAAGCAGCCATTCCTTGCCGTTGATCACGCGAGTGTCCAGGTGCGGCGCGGACATCGGCGGGGCACCGAGCGGCGGGAAGCCGTACACCTTGGCCTTGTGTCCCTCGGTGAGATCTGTGTTGTTGGTGCGCAAGAAGGCACCACTCACCGGGAACCCGCCGAAGCCCTTGGCTTCGGGGATTCCGGCCTTCTGCAGCAGACCCAGAGCTCCACCACCGGCGCCGACGAATACGAACTTGGCCTTGAGCTTGCGCTTCTCGCCCGTACGACCGTTGACCAGCTTGAGAAGCCATCCACCGTCGCTCTCACGGCTGATGTTGCGGACCTCGACACCGAAAATCGCGTTGGTACCGGTACGGACTCCGAAGCCCACCAGCTGCTTTGACAGCTCACCGAAGTCGACATCGGTGCCGTCCTGGCTCCAGTTCAATCCCACCGGATCGGAGAAATCGCGTCCGGCGGCCATGAGCGGCAGTCGGCGCGCGAACTCGTCGTCGTCGTTGATGAACTCCATCTTCGCGAACAGCGGGTTGCCGACCAACGCATCGTGGCGCTTACGAAGGAACTCGACCTTGTCGGCTCCGTGCACGTAGCTCACATGCGGGATGGGGTTGAGGAATCCGCGGACGTCGGGCAGCACACCGTTCTCAACGGCGTAGGCCCAGAACTGGCGCGACACCTGGAACTGCTCGTTGACGGTGATGGCCTTGGTGATGTCGATCGAGCCATCTGCCTTCTGCGGCGTGTAGTTGAGCTCGCAGAGCGCCGAGTGCCCGGTACCCGCGTTGTTCCACGGGTCGCTGCTTTCGCTGGCGGCCGCATCAAGGCGCTCGATCAAGGTGATCGACAGGTCCGGTTCGACCAATCGCAGCAAGGCGCTGAGCGTCGCGCTCATGATCCCTGACCCAATCAGGGCAACGTCTGTCTGCTCCACCTGCGCTTTTGACACCGGTTCACTGTCCTTTTCGAATCTGATGGAGTGGCAACGCTTCGCCACTACCGGGGAGTACACACAGGTTATCGCGCGGGTAATTCAGTCATTCCTTCAACTAGGCTATGCCCGTGACATGGGAATCCGATGTCCTCGATGGCTACCTTCGAAAAACCATTGAACTGGGCATTGACCCTGACGGCGAAGGTGTAATTACCGCCACACTGGTGCGGCCGGAAATTCAGCCGGATACCGGGCGCGCGGTGCTGATGGTGCACGGATATACCGACTACTTCTTCCACACCGAGCTTGCCGAACATTTCTCGGCTCGCGGCTATCGCTTCTTCGCGCTCGACTTGCGTAAATGCGGGCGTTCCCGGCGCGCTCACCAAACCCCGCACTACATCAGCGACCTATCGCTCTACGACGCCGAGCTCAACGCCGCGGTGAACATCATCACCGGACACAGCGCAGGTGCACCGCTGCTCGTGTACGGGCACTCCGCCGGCGGTCTGATCGTCTCGCTGTGGCTCAACCGTCTACGGGTGTCCACCGGCCTGGGCGATGTCTCGGGTCTCATCCTCAACAGCCCCTGGCTGGATCTTCAGGGCCGTCCTCTCCTCCGCAGCGGCGGCACCACTGCGGCCGTCAAGGCGATTTCGAGGTTCCGCGCCAAACAAGCGATTCCGCTTCCGCACGAAGGCGCATACGGAGCGAGCCTGCACAAGGATTTCCACGGAGAGTTCGACTACAACCTGGAATGGAAGCCGGTCGGCGGATTTCCGGTGCGGTTCGGGTGGATCAGTGCGATCCGGCGTGGGCACGCCGAACTACATCGCGGCCTGGACGTCGGGGTGCCCAACCTGATCCTGCGCTCGGACCGCAGCCTCCCGGGCGACGTCAGCGCGGCGGCGGCACTGCACGGTGATGCGGTGCTGGATGTTCAGCAAATCGCGCGCTGGGCGGGATGCATCGGCAACCATCAACGGGTCATCCCGATCCCCGATGCCAAACACGATGTGTTCTTGTCGGTCGCGGAACCACGCACACGGGCCTACGGGGAGTTGAACTCCTGGCTGGACTGGTACGAGGCGGGCAGCTAGCTCACCAGGAGCTGCTGCGCAGGACCACCTCGGCCGCCAGTTCCGGCGTGAGGTCACGAGTCGCCGATCGGCGGCCCATCAGTTCGACAATCCGATAGTCGCCGTAGACGAAGCGCTGGCTGGCGCGGGCGATGGCACGGGTCGCGTCCGAGGTGACCAAGACGGTGGTATTGATCTCCACCGGCGGGCAGTGCTTGTCCCGGATCAGCCCGGCGCGGTCGGCGACCCGCGGGTGTCCACGGTCGATCGCCACGAGACCAATAAACCTGTCGAGTTTGCTGGCAGCCAGATCCCAGGCCAGCTCACCGCCCGCACGATCTCCCACCAGGAGCGCAACCTTGACGCCGATGTCGTCGAGCACTCCGGTGATGGCTTTGGCGTGAAGATGTGGGTCGTGGCCGATCACCGCGGTGCGCAGCCCCGCGGTGTGCAGCCGCTCGCATACCGAGCGATAACTGAGCGCGAAATGCCCGGCAGCGGCCAGCATGACGACGGTGGTTCCCTTATCCGGCCCCGAAACGTTGACCTGCACCGTACGGCCGTCAATCGTGACGACCTGGTGCAATTCACCGTCACGCGCAGGTGGAGGCCCTGGGCGCGGGGGGCGAAGCTCGGGCGGCGGACTCATAGATGAGCCGCTTGCGCGAAGACCTTGGGCATGGGCGCACGCTACCTGAGTGCGACCGTTCCGGTTGGGCTTTTAACCAGCCCTTTCAGGAAACTTTCACCCAGAGCCGTCAGGTGCGTTCGATCTTGTCGACCTGTTTCGCCACGATGTCCAGGAAGGTATGGGGCATGGTCGCGACTGCCTTGACCGACGGATCGCGCAGGTCGAAGGATGTCGCCACCATCGCCACGCCCCGGATATTCGCGAAAGCCATGTACCGGGAAGTCGTGCCCTTGGGCATGATCATTGTTTGCTTGTAGACGAGGACGCCGACAGGTCCGCCTTGCACCGGATCGGTGATCATCGGCGTCCCGGGCGAGTTCTTGTCGAAGAACACCTCGTACTTGGCGCACCGGGTCGCCACCGCTTGCACGTTGGCCAGGTCGATGGTGTCGCGCAACAGGCTGACGATGATGTTCGCGCCGTTGAACCGCGCGATGTATCGCGCGGTGTTCTCGGGGCCCGCTCTACCCGCATTGGCCAAACGGGGCGACAAGCCGTCCGCGCATCCTTGCGGATTCGAGGGCATCGCACCGATTACCTGCTGGTTGTTGACCGTCACGGGCCCCAGATCGGCGACAACCCTGTCGTACTTGGCGCCCTGCGGCAGCTCATCGGCCGTCAGGAGCGACTGCGCGATGCGCGCCCCCGGCCAGGTGGCGGTACCCGACACCGTCTGGGTGCAGCCCACTAGCGCCAGTGTGAATGCTGCGATAGCTGTGATGTTCCTGAAGCCCCGGTGCACCCGCACAGGCTATTCGACCCGCGCCCCAATCACCGACTGTGCTCGATTACCGGATATGACGGCTCCGATCCCGGACGACCGGCGTCTTGCCACACGGCTGCCAGCGCATCGACGTCGATGTGGGTGTCGATGAGATCGGCCAATCTGTCCAGCTGAGCCGCACGGCGGTCCGCGACGTTGGTGTCCGCCGCGACGGTGAATCCCGAGCGTCCGGCCGCGGACGCCGCCTCGGTGAGCCATCTGCGCCGGAAATCGTCGTTGTCCAGCAGTCCATGCCAATGGGTGCCCCGGACCGCACCGTGGGCAGCGCCCTCGTGATGATCGGTCAGCCACGGCAGCACCGCCGAGCGGGTGACCGTTCCGTGGTGGATCTCATAGCCGCTCAGCCCCGGAGACTGCCAGTGCCGCAGCGTCTTAACCGGTTGGAAGGCGATGTCGATATCGAGCAGACCCAAGCCACTGACCGTGCCGGCACCCGACTCGACGCGATCATCGATCGTGGTGGCAAGCATCTGGAACCCGCCACAAATGCCCAGCACCGGGCCGCCCGAACGGGCATGTGCGACAACCGCGTCGGCGATCCCGTTGCCCCGCATCCAGGCCAGATCGGCGACGGTGGCCTTGGTGCCGGGAAGGACCACCACATCGGCATCGGCGATGTCGGCGGGATGAGCAACCCACCGCACGATCACCCCGGGCTCACACGCGATGGCCTCGATATCGGTCGAGTTGGAGATTCGGGGCAGGCGCACCGCGGCCACCCGGAGCCATTCCCTCCCGATGGGTGTGGCGGGGCGGCCCACCTGAGCCGATGCCACCACAGAGACCGAATCCTCTGCATCAAGCCATAATTGGTCGTCGTAGGGCAGCACACCGTAGGTGGTTCGGCCGGTCAGCGCGGCAAGCTGCTCGAGTCCCGGATCCAGCAGTGTGCGGTCACCACGAAACTTGTTGACGATGTATCCGGCGACGAGTCGTTGATCCGCGGGCTCGAGCACGCCCACCGATCCGAACAGGTGGGCCAGCACACCGCCCCGGTCGATATCACCGACCAGCACCACCGGCAGGCCCGCTGCCTGTGCCAGCCCCATGTTGGCGATATCGGTCGCTCGCAGGTTGATTTCGGCGACCGAGCCGGCACCCTCACAGATAACCACATCGAATTCCGCACGCAGCGAACATAATTCCGTGGCCACCACCTGCCGCAGTTCCTCGCGATGCTCGATATAGGAACGCGCGCTAACGTTCCCTGTCGCCTGCCCGCGTACCACCAGCTGCGAGGTCCGGTCACTACCGGGCTTGAGCAGTACCGGATTGAATCGGACCGAAGGTTCCAGGCCGCAGGCGCGTGCCTGCAATGCCTGCGCGCGTCCGATCTCTCCCCCGTCCATCGTCACCACGGAGTTGTTGGACATGTTTTGTGCCTTGAACGGCGCGACACGAATCCCCTTGCGGGCCAGTAGCCGACACAGGCCGGTCACCACCAGACTCTTACCGGCGTCGGAGCTGACGCCCCCTACCAGCAGCGCGCCGGACACGGCGCCCGTCATGGCAGTGTCAGAATCTCTACTCCGTCGTCGGTGACCACCATGGTGTGCTCGAACTGCGCGGTCCATTGTTTATCGGTGGTCGCCACTGTCCAGGTGTCGTCCCAGATCTCATAGTCCAGCGATCCGAGGTTGATCATCGGTTCGATGGTGAACGTCATGCCCGGCTCGATGACGATGTCCAGATTGGGGTCATCGTAGTGCGGCACGATGAGCCCGTTGTGGAACGTGGGGCCCACACCGTGCCCGGTGAAGGAGCGAACCACGTTGTAACCGAAACGCTTTGCATAGGCCTCGATCACCCGTCCGACGACGCTGAGTGCCCGGCCCGGCTTGACGGCATTGATGGCCCGCATGGTTGCCTCCCGGGTGCGGTCTACCAGCAGGCGGTGTTCCTCGGAGACATTCCCCGCCAGGAATGTGGCGTTGGTGTCTCCGTGCACGCCGTCGATGTAGGCGGTGACGTCGATGTTGACGATGTCGCCGTCCTCGATCACGGTCGAGTCCGGTATCCCGTGGCAGATGATCTCGTTGAGCGACGTGCAGCACGACTTGGGAAATCCCTTGTACCCCAGCGTTGACGGGTAAGCACCCTGGGAAACCATGTAGTCGTGGGCGATCCGGTCCAGCTCGTCGGTGGTGACCCCGGGGGCCACGGCCTCACCGGCAAGCGCCAGCGCCTGCGCCGCGATCCTGCCGGCGACGCGCATCTTCTCGACGACCTCGGGTGTCTGAACGTACGGCTCCCCGATGGCCTCCGCGACCTCGGACTTGCCCACGTATTCGGGGCGGTCGATCGACACGGGAACCTGGCGCTCGGGAGACAGCGTTCCCGGACGCAATGCGGCACGAACAGTCATGAAGGCAGCGTAGCGGGGCCTGCCGAGATCGCTACGCGTTGATGACGATGGGGTCGCCGATACCGACGGTGTTGTAGTACCAGGCCGCGTTGTCGGGACTCAGGTTGATGCAGCCGTGGCTGACGTTCGAATTGCCCTGCGCTCCCGTAGACCACGGGGCACTGTGCACGTAGACGCCACCCCAGGTGACCCGCACCGCGTAGTACACGGTCAGCTTGTAGCCCTCCGGATCATTCAGCGGAATACCGATGGTCCGCGAATCCATGACCACCGGACTCTGCTTTTCCAGGGCGGTGAACGAGCCGACCGGTGTGGGGTGCTTGGGCTTTCCCATCGACGCGGGCATCTCACGCATGACCGTGCCGTCGATCTTGACCGTGAAGGTGTGCGCGCTGATGCTGGCGATGCCCAGCACCTCCGAGCCGGTCTGGAACTTGTACTTCATACCGCTCACGCCGTTCACGGACACCGTGATCGACGAATGCGCGGGCCAATACTCACGAGGAGTGAAACGAACCGTCGCATCGTCCACCCAGCTGAATGTCCCGGACGGAACCTTCGACGCGGAGAAATTGATGGAACGCTCCGCGGCGGGCCGATCGGCGACAGGGGCCGCGAAATGAACCGTCACCGGCATGGCCACCCCGACCGTCTGACCCGGCGTGGGTGAGACGGATGCCACCCCGCGAGGGGATGCGGCCGTTGCCTGGCCGAGGGTCGCTGGTGTGGTGATGGCCACGTTCATCAGGAGGCTGGCGAGCCCGGTCACCACAAGCACACTCCGAAATGCTCTGCGCAAGCTCTCGATCCTCCCTGGATGCTGTTTTACTACATGGTAGTTCGTAATCGCCCGGCGGAACGTTAGCGACAGCGAGCACAATCGGCTTCATGGGGCTGTCCGCCGGACTCACATTAGAAGCGATTGTGATCGACTGCCATGATGCGGCCACACTCGGCCGTTGGTGGGCCGACGCGCTGGAGTGGCCGTACGCGATCGACGATGACGGGGCCGTCGAGGTGTTCCAGCCCGACCGACATCCACCGTCCTTGTTCTTCCTGGGGACCCCCGACCCGAAGGTGGCCAAGAACCGGTTGCACCTGGACTTTCGCGGTGCCGACCAGCAGGCTGCGGTGGATCGATTTCTAGAACATGGCGCTACCAGAATTGACGTCGGCCAGGGCGAATCGAGCTGGATCGTGCTCGGCGATCCCGAGGGCAACGAATTCTGCGTACTGGCGCCAAGCGCCGACTAAGCCAGGTAGTCCGGCGGCAGCGACTGGAACATGACGCGGGTGGCCCGCACAGCGGCTTCCGAGCCGCCGCCCCCGACGATCAGCGTGGCGAAGGCCATGTCGCCGCGATACCCCGCGAACCAGGCGTGTGAACCGCCCGGGAACTCGGCCTCACCGGTCTTCCCGTAGACAGAACCCTCGCCCTTGAGGTCCATCGCGGTGCCGCTGAGCACGGTCTCGCGCATCATTCCACGCAGGCCGTCGATCATTGTGGACGTCACCGGCGGACGCTCACCGGTGATTCCGGTGGTCTGGCCCGAGATCAGCTGCGGTACAGGCGTTTTTCCGTTGGCGACGGTTGCCGCGGCCAGCGCCATGCCGAACGGCGTGACCAGCACCTTGCCCTGCCCGAAACCGTCCTCGGTGCGTTCAGTCAGGTTGACCGTGGGCGGCACGTTTCCGGAGATGGTGGGGATCCCCGCGACGTCGTAATCCGGACCGATGCCGAATTGCGAAGCGGCGACGGTCAAACCGTCCAACGGCATCTCACTGGCCAGTTTGGCGAAGGTCGTGTTGCACGAATTCGCGAAGGCCCGCCACATGGGCACCGTGCCGAGATCGAACTCGTTGTAGTTGGGGATGCTGCGGTCTCCGATGGTGACTCGCTTCGGGCAGCCCACCATGGTGTCCGGAGTGGCCATGCCGCGCTCGAGCGCCGCACCCGCGGTGATGATCTTGAATGTCGATCCGGGCGGGAACAGACCCGTGGTGGCCAGTGGACCGTCGGCGTTGGCAGCGGCGTTCTGCGCGACCGCCAGGATGTCCCCCGTCGACGGCTTGATCACCACCATCATGGCCTTTTGACCGCGAGTGTTGACAGCGTTCTGCGCCGCGTTCTGCACGGCACGATCCAGGCTGATCGTCTTCGACGGAGCCGGATTGGGTTTCACCTCGTTGAGCACCGCGGTGTCAACACCGTTCTGGTTGACACTGACCACCCGCCAGCCGGCCTCGCCATCCAGCTCATCGAGCACTGCCTTCTTGACCTGCGCGACGATATCGGGTGCGAAGCGATCATCGGTGGGCAGCAGATCGGCGATCTGCGTCATCACCACGCCGGGTCGCAATGCCCCTGGCCGCGTCTCCAGCGCAATGGAGACCTTGTCCCAATCGTCCTTGCGCAGCGTGATGAGATTCATCGGCGAGGTCTGGGCGCTCGCCTGCTCAGCCAGCGAGGCAGCGTTGATCTGGTCGTCGTAGGGCCGGATGGCATCGGCCAGCGCGGTGGCGGTGCTCATCAGCGATTTACCGGCCTGCGACGCGTCGAAGGAGATCTTGTACAGGTTGGCCGGCGCCAGCACGGTGGTACCGCCCGACTCGTTGACCGTTGCCCGCTTGGCGGGATCGGTTCGCAGCGAGAGCGATTGGCGCTCACCGAGTTTGGGATGCAGGTCGCTCGGTGCCCAGCGGACCTGCCAACTGCCCGCGGTACGCAGCATCTCTAAGCGTCCGCTATAGGTCCAGGTGCGCTTTCTGGGCAATTGCCAGACGTACGTCGCGTCGGCGCTACCGGTGTCCTGAGTGTATTGCGATCCGTTCACGGCGGCCTTGAATGAGGTTGCCTGTAAGCCCGAGAAAGCTTGATCCAAACCCACTTTCGCGCCATCGGGGTCATCGGTCATCTTCGCCGCCGAGGCGGTGTCACCGTTGGCCAGCGCCTCGAAGAACTTCTCTGCGACCGGGCCGGGCCCGTCGGGGCGCGGGGTGCACGCGACCGCGCCGGCCACCAACAGGGCGGTGCCGAACAACGGCAGGGACCACACACGTCTGAACATCGGGTCGATGTTATGGCCGTGAGCCTCCAAAACCCCGCAGGCGCACGGGCGTAGCGAGCACTAGCTCGCCAGAATCAGCTAACGAGAACCGTCGCGAATGTGCCGATGCGCGTAAATCCTGCCCGGGCATAGGACGCACGGGCCACTTCATTGAAGCTGTTCACGTACAGGCTGGGGATGCGGCTGCTGCGATGGACCGCTGCCGCCACGGCGGCCACCCCAGCAGTGCCGAGCCCGCGGCCACGGAACTCCGGGTCAACCCATACGCCCTGGATCTGGCTCACGCACCGCGATTGCGATCCGACCTCCGCTTTGAAAATGACCCGCCCATCCTCGAAACGTGCCCACGCCCTGCCCGCCTCGATGAGGCCGGCCACCCGCCGCCGGTACCCACGGCCGCCATCACCGTTGCGCGGATCGACACCCATCTCGCCGATGAACATCTGGATCGAAGCGTTCAAATACGGGTCGAGTTCCTCGGCGCGCACCTGCCGTACCGCGGAGTCGACGGCACATGTCGGCGCGTCGAGCATCGCCAGCAGGGGCTGGCAGGCGCGGACTTCGCGCGCGGGGCCCCAGACCGGATCGAGATGGCCCCACATGTCGAGCACCACATCGGCCGGGCCGACCAGGGAGGGGCAGATACGGTGCTGCTCAATGGCGCGTTCGGCAAACAACCGGGTGGCCTCGGGACCGCCGGCCAGAGGAATGATCGTGGTCCCGACGAAGCACAGGGAATCGGTCAACACTCCCGTGGACCAGATCTCGCCACCGATGGCCGTGGGATCGGCACCGCGAGCCTCGACGCGTGCGGCGAGCATGCAGGAGGCCACCGGGTCGGCGTCCAGGACCGCACGCACCGCCTCAGTATCCGATAGTCCGAGGACGCGAACGGCATCGGACGACGACGCTCCGGGCGCACCGTGCGCCGGCAGTGTTGTCGTCATCGGCAATCGCTCCCGTGTGTCCCGTTACGCCGAGCTTTGTTCAGCTTACGGTCACGACCGGCTGGCCAGGAGGAGTTCCGTCGGTTCCGATCTCGGTGCCCATCTCCTCGGCCAAGCGCATGGCCTCATCGATGAGTGTCTCGACGATCAGCGCCTCCGGCACGGTCTTGATGACCTCGCCCTTCACGAAAATCTGCCCCTTGCCGTTTCCGGACGCCACGCCCAGATCGGCCTCGCGAGCCTCACCCGGTCCGTTCACGACGCATCCCATGACCGCGACGCGCAGTGGCACCTCCATACCCTCAAGCCCGGCGGAAACTGCGTTGGCCAGGGTGTAGACGTCCACCTGCGCGCGGCCACAGGACGGGCAGGACACGATCTCCAGCTTCCGCGGACGCAGATTGAGCGATTCCAGGATCTGGTTGCCCACCTTGATTTCCTCGGCGGGTGGCGCCGAGAGGGACACCCGGATGGTGTCGCCGATGCCCTTGGACAACAGCGCACCGAAGGCGACGGCCGACTTGATGGTGCCCTGGAATGCCGGGCCGGCCTCGGTGACACCGAGGTGGAGCGGGTAATCGCATTGCGAGGCGAGCAGTTCGTAGGCAGCGACCATGATCACCGGGTCGTTGTGCTTCACGCTGATCTTGATGTCTCCGAAGCCGTGCTCTTCGAACAGGCCGGCCTCCCATAGCGCCGACTCGACGAGTGCCTCCGGTGTCGCCTTGCCGTACTTGCCCAGAATGCGCGGATCGAGCGAGCCGGCGTTCACGCCGATGCGGATCGGGATCCCGGCGTCACCGGCGGCCTTGGCGACCTCCTTGACGCGGCCGTCGAACTCTTTGATGTTCCCCGGATTCACGCGCACCGCGGCGCAGCCCGCGTCGATCGCCGCGAAGATGTACTTGGGCTGGAAGTGGATATCGGCGATGACCGGGATCTTGCTCTTACGGGCGATCTCGGCGAGCGCATCGGCGTCCTCCTGCCGCGGGCAGGCGACGCGCACGATGTCGCAGCCGGAGGCGGTCAGCTCGGCGATCTGCTGCAGGGTCGAGTTCACGTCGTGGGTCTTGGTGGTGCACATCGACTGGACCGACACCGGCGAGTCGCTTCCCACTCCCACGCTTCCGACCATCAGCTGACGTGTCTTGCGCCGTGGCGACAGTGTCGGCGGCGGTGCACTCGGAATGCCCAGGCTGGTCATGTGATCCTCCGTTTGGATCGCTACTGAAAAAGTCTAATCGGGTTGACGATGTCGGCGGTGATCGTCAGCAGCATGTAGCCGACCACCACCACCAAAACGAGATATGTCGCCGGCATCAACTTCATGTAGTTGACGGGAGCTCCTGCCGCGAGCCCGCGCGCCGACCGGACCATATTGCGGAGCTTCTCGTAGGTGGCCACCGCGATGTGTCCTCCGTCGAACGGCAGCAACGGCAGCAGGTTGATGGCACCGAGCGCAAAGTTGAGCTGCGCCAACAGGATCCAGAACATGATCCACATGTCGTGCTCGACCGTCTCGCCGCCCATGCGGCTCGCACCAACGATGCTCATCGGAGTGTCCATCGCCCGCTCACTACCGGTGATGGAGTCCCAGAGGGCACCGACCTTGGTGGGGATCTTTCCGATGGCCTTTACGGTTTCGACGGCAACGGTCCCGATGAGGTTTCCGGTGGCGGGAACCGCCGTCAATGGGTTGTAGTGCTTCTGCGGCACGTAGGTGCCCAGCGAGGCACCCACGGCACCCACCGAGATGAGCTTGCCTGCCTTCTCATCCCAGCGCTGTGTCTCGGCGACGTTGACGAGGAGCGATTGCTGCTTGCCGTCGCGGATGATCTCGAAGACCTGCGGACCGCGCAGCTCCCGGATCGCGGTGACCATGTCGCTGGATGTGCTGAGCTGCTTGCCTGCGACGGCGAGCACCTGATCACCCTCGCGCAGGCCCCCGAGCGCCGCCGGCCCTTCCCCGGTGCACGTCGCCATGTCCGTGGGGTCGGCACTCTTTTGCGCCGCCACGCAGCTCGTCTGCTTGATCTCCGGGTGTGTGGGGGCATTGTTGTCCGGCAGGCCCCAGAACAGGACCACACCGTAGAAGACCACGATGCCGATGAGGAAGTTCATGGCCGGTCCGGCGAACAGCACCGCCACCCGCTTCCAGACCTTCTGCTTGTACATCGCACGGTCGGCTTCCTCGGGAGTGAGCTGTTCCACCGAGGTCATACCCGCGATATCACAGAAGCCACCGAGCGGGACGGCCTTGAAGCCGTACTCAATGACGTCGTTGGCACCGCGGTTGCTCTTGCGCTTGGTGGACCACAATGTCGGCCCGAACCCGACGAAGTAGCGACGCACCTTCATGCCGGTGGCCTGCGCCACCCACATGTGCCCACACTCGTGCAGCGCCACCGATACCAAGATCGCCAGCGCGAACAACGCAATTCCGATCGCGTACGCAGCCATCAGGTTCGATTTTCCTCCGCCAGGATCAATTGCGCAGCCCGCTGGTCAGCCCAGTGCTGCGCGTCGAGTACATCGTCAACGGTAGCGGGTTCTCCCGAGGTTCCCTCCCATTGGCCTGCGGCATCAAGCACATCGGCAATTGTTCGCACGATCGACCTGAATCCGATACGTCCGGCCAGGAAGGCAGCGGCCGCGGTTTCGTTGGCGGCGTTGTAGACGGCGGTCATGCATCCACCCGCCTCTCCGGCGCTCCGGGCCAGGTCGACGGCGGGAAACACCTTCGCATCCAGTGGCTCGAACTCCCAGGTGGACGCGGTGCTGAAATCGCAGGCCATGGCCGCGGCGGGTACCCGGTCCGGCCACCCCAGCGCCAGGGCGATGGGCAGTTTCATGTCGGGCGGACTGGCCTGCGCCAGGGTCGACCCGTCGGTGAACGTCACCATTGAGTGCACGATCGACTGCGGGTGAACGACGACACCGATCTGCTGGTACGGCACGTCGAACAGTAGATGGGTCTCGATGAGTTCCAGTCCCTTGTTGACCAGCGAGGCCGAGTTGAGGGTGTTCATCGGCCCCATTGACCAGGTGGGGTGCGCTCCGGCCTGCTCCGGCGTGACGTCTTCAAGCTGCTGAGTGCTCCAGCCCCGGAACGGGCCGCCGGATGCGGTCAAGATCAGCTGTGCCACCTCACCACGGCTACCACCGCGCAGGCATTGCGCCAGCGCGGAGTGCTCGGAGTCGACGGGAACGATCTGGCCGGGAGCCGCTGCCTTGGTGACCAGCGGCCCACCGGCCACCAGAGACTCCTTGTTGGCCAGCGCCAGCCGTGCCCCTGTCTTTAGCGCGGCCAGCGTCGGACGTAGACCCAGCGCTCCGACCAGCGCATTGAGCACCACGTCGGCCTCGGTGTTCTCCACCAGCTCGGTGACGGCACCAGGCCCACTCAGCACGGGTAGGTCAAGGCGTTCGGCGGCATGCTTATCGGCTACCGCGACGTTGGTGACGCCGGTGTCGTCGATCTGCTGTCGCAGCAGATCGACGTTGCCGCCGCCCGCAGCCAGGCCGACGACCTCGAAGCGCTCGGGGTTGGCGGCGATGACCTCGAGTGCCTGGGTGCCGATGGATCCGGTGCTGCCGAGCAGCAACACCCGGCAGACCTCTGAACTACGTGTCACCTACATATTGTGCGGCCTGGGCTAGCCCGCGACTCCCACCGGACGGTGCAGTTCGACATCACCGGAGGCCGAACGCACCGTCACGAGGAATTCCTCGTCCCCCGCCAACGGTCCGTCCACCGAGTCCAGCGAATTGGTGACGACGCCGCTGGCGGTGCCGATCTGCAGCCGGGCGGCGGTGCCCATCGCGATACCGATGGAGGTATCGCCGCTGGCGGTGTCGAAGATCAGTCCGCCGACGACCGCCGATCCAATGGTCACCGATCCCGAGGACGAGGCGGCCTTGATATTGCCGCGCAGCTCCTTCACTGCGAGCTCTCCCCGAGCGGTGTTGAAGCCGGCATCGCCGGTGAGCTCTCGGATCGATACCCCGCCCGAGGCGGTGTTCATGCGGGCGTCCCCGGTGATGGTGTCGATCAACAAATCACCACTGGCCGACTGAAATTGCACGTCACCGAACGCGCCGTCGGCGCGCACTTCGGCCGACGCCACCGCGATGTCCAGGATTGACTGGCTGGGCAGCTCAATGATGATGTCGATGGTGCCCGTGCGGAAGGTCAGCCCTTGTGAAGAAAGCACCGAGAGTAATCCCTTGGAGAAGGTGACCTTGGTGCGCTCAGCGGTCTTGACGTCCAGCGCCTTGCCTGCATCACGTGGCCGGACGTCCACCACGGTATTGGTGCGCTGGCTCGCGACGATCTGCAGTGTGCCGCGGGCGAGTTCAACCTTGGCGGCGATGGGGTCAAGCGTTTCAAATTCCGGCAGAGCAGTCATGGTTTTCCCTTTCCTTTGTTAGCGGACCCAGCCGCTGATGGTGCGACCCGTACTGAATACTGTTGAACTGGAGGGCTTTTTGGCCGCAGCGGCTGTGGCGCGGACCAGCCAGCTGTTGAGCGAGATCCCCTCGTTTCCGGCGGCGGCCTCGACGACGGCGCGCAAGCTTTCCGGGAGTCGCAGCGTCACTCGCCAGGTGCCGGCGCTCTCGTCGATCGCGGCGGCGGGTTCAGCCTCCTGTTGATCCACCGGCCGGCTCACTACGAATTCCGGCTCGCGGCCACGCAACCGCAGATCGACGGAAGCAGGTGCGAGCTCTCGGGTGATGTGCTCGGCCGCCGCCGACAGCGCGTCAAGCAGGGCGAGCCGGATCGCCGATTCCAACGGAGCAGTCAATCGATCCGCGAGCTCTTCGGCCTCGGCGCCGCCCGCTTTCGCGGCTATGGCGAGGTCCCGACGCACCGAGTCGACATACGGTTGCAAATCCATGGTGTCATGATGACATCATTTCGGTGTCACCACAAGTGTCACTGTCGCATCAGGTCAAGTTTCCACGCCGTGCGGGGTGTGCGTACCCGGGAGCGGATGGGCGTGGCACACTATGGGCTGTAGTAGACGTCTGAGATTGGAGGGCTGGCGGTGGCCACGACTGAGGTTGTCAAGCACGACGGAGTCGATGTCGAGGACGTGCCGTCCGCAGCGTTCGGGCGTGGGCTCTCGGGCCAGAACCCCCGCATCTTCCACATCCTGGGCCTCGCCATCGCGGCCTTCTTGCTGCTGCTCCTCAAGGGCAATCACGTCGGCAAGGTCGAAGACATCTTCTGTGTCGGTTTCGCCGTCATCGTGCTGGCCTTCACCGCGAACGACTACTTCGGTCGCCGCTCGGGCCGTATCCGCTAGCTAGCGCTCGGACGCGGCCAATTGGCCGCATGCGGCGGCAATCTCGCGACCTCGGGTATCACGCACCGTGCAGGAAACCCCCTGCTCGCGCACGCGTCGCACGAACTCACGCTCGACCGGCTTCGGGCTGGCATCCCATTGACTGCCCGGCGTCGGATTAAGCGGAATCAGATTCACATGAACGAACTGCCCCAAGGCTTTTCGCAGCTTCTTACCGAGCATGTCAGCGCGCCAGGGCTGATCGTTCACATCGCGGATGAGCGCGTACTCAATGGACACCCGACGTCCCGTGACATCGGCGTAGTACCGCGCGGCATCGAGCACCTCGCTGATGGCCCACCGGGTGTTGACCGGCACCAGGGTGTCGCGCAGCTCATCGTCCGGGCAGTGCAACGACACCGCCAGAGTGACCCCTAGTCCCTCATCGGCAAGTTTGCGAATGGCCGGCGCCAGCCCCACTGTCGAGACCGTGACACCGCGCTGCGAGATACCGAATCCGTCGGGGGGCGGCGCCGTGATCTTGCGCAGCACTGTGAGCACCCGGTTGTAGTTGGCCAGGGGCTCACCCATGCCCATGAAGACGATGTTCGACAACCGGCCGGGGCCGCCCGGCAGCTCACCGTCACGCAGTGAGGCCGCGGCATCGCGGACCTGCTCCAGGATCTCCGCGGCCGAGAGGTTGCGCGTCAGTCCACCCTGCCCGGTGGCACAGAACGGGCAGGCCATGCCACACCCCGCCTGCGAAGAGATACACAGCGTGTTGCGGTCGGTGTAGCGCATCAGTACGGACTCGACGGTGCTGCCGTCATGTAAGCGCCACAACGTCTTTCGAGTGTCCCCGGAATCACAGGCCACCTGGCGCAGCGGATGAAGCAGCCGGGGAAACAGTGCTTCGCCCACACCATCGCGCGCCCCCGCTGGAAGGTCTGTCATTGCCGCGGGGTCGCCCACCAGCCGTCCGTAGTACTGGTTGGCGATCTGCTTGGCACGAAACGCCGGAAGCCCCAATGCGGTCACAGCCTCACGCGTCTGCTCGGCCGTCATATCCGCCAGGTGACGCGGCGGCATGGCCCGGCGCGGAGCGTCGAAAACCAGCGGCAGGGACCCTTTATCGGCAGACATAACCCACCTAGTATCCCAGGCTCGCGCTAGTTCCCCGAACCGGAACGTGCCCGCACATGCATCCGCTCCCCCTGCGGGCCGAAAATGTGCAATACCTCGACGGGTTTATCGGTCGGATTGCCGAACCAATGCGGGATATGCGTATCGAACTCGGCGGCTTCACCGGCGGGCAGAATCAGGTCCAGCTCGCCGAGCAGTAGGCGGACCTTTCCGGAGAGCACGTACATCCACTCATAGCCCTCATGGACCTTCAGGTTCGGTTCCCCCTTCGGCGAATGCGGCGGGATGATCTGCTTGTAGCACTGCACCCCACCGGGCCGGCGTGACAGCGGCAGATAGACCGACCCGTGTCGTTTGAACGGTTTGGGGTGGATGCGCGGGTCACCCGTGGCGGGTGCGTTCACCAGCTCGTCGAGCGGCACCTGGTGTGCCTCGGCCAGCAGCAGCAGAAGTTCCAGAGTGGGCCGCCGCTGACCGGATTCCAGGCGCGACAGCGTGCTCTCGGAAATACCCGTCGTGTCGGACAACTGCGCCAGGGTGACCTGACGATGCAGGCGCAGCGCCCGCAGCCGGGGCCCCAACGCATCAAGCACGGCCTCTAACCGCTGATTCTGGTCGTCCATACCAACCATGATGGCGGCCAAATTGCTGCTTTGGCAAGAAAGCTTGCGCATTTCGCAGGTCCGCCCCAATAGTGGTGTCATGAACAAACTCTGGGATGTAGCCATCATCGGTGGCGGTGCCGCGGGCCTGTCGGCCGCCATCACCCTCGCTCGGTCGCGGCGGTCGGTGGTCGTGATCGACGATCACCACCCGCGCAACGCGCCGGCGGATCGGGTTCACAACTACCTCGGACGCGAGTCGACTCCGCCGTCCGAGCTGTTTGATATCGGGCGCGGCGAGGCGGCAGAGTACGGCGCGGCCTTCCGCGACGCGCGCGCCACCTCGGTATCCCACGCGGACAACCATTTCAACGTGACGGTGGATTGGCCAGACGGCACGACCTCAACGGTGCAAGCCCGCCGCGTTCTGGTGGCCACCGGAGTGGTGGATGAACTACCCGATATCGAGGGCCTAGCCGAGCGTTGGGGCCGTGACGTCCTGCACTGCGCCTACTGCCACGGCTGGGAAGTGCGCGATCGCGCCATCGCCGTGCTCGGCACCGGCCCACTAGCGGTTCACCACGCGCTGCTCTTCCGCCAGCTCAGCGATAACGTCAGCCTGGTGCGGCACAACGATTTTCCGCTATCACCCGAGGATGCGGCGCAGCTGGCTCGCCGGGACATCGGCGTGGTGGACGGCCCCGTTGCACGCCTGCGGATCAGCGATGACTCGCTCACCGCGGTAGAGCTGGGAACCGGCGCCGTGCTTCCGTGTGATGCGCTGGTCGTCGCGACCGTGGTGTCGGCGCGCGTCGACATGTTGGCGCCGGTACGCCTGACGGCGCAGGAAATGCGACTCGAAGACCATCTGTTGGGGACATATCTGCCGGTCACCAGAGGAGCCACCGCGGCGCCGGGGATCTACGCCGCCGGAAACGTCACCGATATCAAGGCACAGGTCATCACTTCTGCGGCGGCCGGAACCGAGGTCGCCGCGATCATCAACGCCGACCTCGCGGTCGCCGACGCCCAGGAGCTACAACATGCGTGATCACCAGAACCCGCCGTCCGACGAGAAGTCCTGGGATGAGTTTTACCGGTCGCACGACGCACTATGGAGCGGGAACGCCAATCCACAACTGGTCAATGAGATTTCGTCACTGCCGCCACGAACCGCGCTCGACGCCGGCTGCGGCGAGGGCGGTGACGCGATCTGGCTGGCCCAGAAGGGCTGGCAGGTCACCGGAATGGATTTCGCGGAGACCGCCCTGCTTCGTGCCGCCGATAATGCCACCAGAGCCGACCCCGAGCTCGCCAACAGGATCACCTGGATGCAGGCCGACCTGACAACATGGCAGCCGAATCGGCAATTCGATTTGGTGACCTCGCATTTCATGCACCTGCCGACAAAGCTGCGCGAGCCCGTGTTCGCCGCGCTGGCCGCAGCAGTGGCACCGGGGGGCACCTTGCTGATCGTCGGGCACCATCCGTCGGACATGCACGCGGCGATTGGCCGGCCGGACCTGCCCGACTGGTACTTCACCGCCGAGGACATCGCCGACACGCTCGATCCTGACCTGTGGCGCATCCTCGTCGCCGAGTCACGCAACCGCACATTTACGCGAGACGATGAGGAGTTCGATATCGCCGATACGGTGCTGCGAGCCCACCGCACCGCTGCCGCAGAATTGGTCTAGGCGATCGCCGCGGCGGCGCCCGAAAGCGCCTCGCGTGCAGCCCCTTCCACAGCGGCATACACGTCGGCTTCAAGCCCGCGGCGGCCGACGACCGATAGGGTCGCCAGGTTCGCCGCGGGCATGGCCTCGACCGGGGCGATGCCGTCGGGCAGCCACCCGATGATGGGCAGCAGCGCCATTCCCAACCCGGATCGCAGGCCCGCGTACAACCCCGATAAGTCCGGTGATTCCCCCACAATCTGGTACTGGCGCCCCAGCGTGTGCAGCGCGCTGAACATGGGCGCACGCAGGGTGCACGGTTCGGTGAAGGTCACGACCTGCAGGGGCTCAATGGAACTCGCCTTGTAGCCACGCGCCGCAACCCACCGCAGCCGAACGGTGCCCACCGCGTTGGCCCGATCCAGGCCCGATCCGTCGAGGATGACCGCCAGATCCATGCTCCCCCGGTCCACGGACTCGGCGAGATAAAGGTTGCGATCGAACCGCACCCGCACCGACCAATCCGGGAGATGACTGCGCAGCGCAGTGGTGATGCTGGGCAGTATCAAATCCGCACCGTGCTCGGTGACCCCCAGAATCAGCGTGCGTTCTTGGCCGGCGATCAGATCGTCGACCGCACTGTCATGCGCGGCAAGGATGCGACGAGCGTGCGCCAGCAGCTGCGCACCCTTATCGGTGAACACCACACCGCGCCCCGAACGCCGGACCACCGGCTCTCCGACCGCAGCCTCCAGCTTGCGCACATGCTGACTGACCGCGGATTGGGTCAGATGCAGCACGGCCGCGGCCCGGTGGAATCCCCCGCAATCCGCCACTGCGACCAGCGACCGCAGCGGTGCGATATCGAGTGTCGAACTCGCCATATCGCCACCGTAGTCCGATCACAATTCTTGATCAATGTTTCTCCACGTCGGGTGATCATGAGCTCCACACTGGGTGGGATGTATCAATTGATAACAATTGCTGATTGATTTCGATCAGTAATTATCGTTGGACATCGGTCGTCGAAACCGGCGACCATGGCAGGCATGCAGAAGATGCCGATGTGGTTCGCGTCGATGCTGACATTCCTCTACGCACTGGGCTACCCCGTTGGCGCGCTCGCGGTGTCCGCCATGACACCCATGCTGGTGTTGGTCGCCCGCTTCACCTTCGCCGGTCTGATCGTCGCCGCCTGGGCCCTACTGGCCAAGGCGGCCTGGCCGACGGGTCGCAAGCTCGGGCACGTCGTCATTACCGGCCTGCTGATGCAGGCGGTGCAGTTCTGCGCGTTGTACGAAGCCCTCGAACACGGCGCGCCCGCCGTCCTCGGCGCGGTCGTCATTTCCATGAATCCTGTTGTCACCGCGGTGCTCGCGGCCCTGTTTCTGGGTGAGCGGCTCAACGGGTGGCGAGTCCTTGCCCTGGTGCTCGGCATCGTTGCCGTACTGGCCGCCTGCGCCAGCCGGCTGCTCGCGACGGGCGGCGTCGACACGGTGCTGGTGCTGCTCTTGATCGCGCTGCTCGGCCTGGCCGCGGGGGGCGTGTACCAGCAGCGTTTCTGCGCAGGTGTGGATTTCCGGGTCAACTGCACCATCCAGAACATCGCCGGGCTGGTGCCCGCCGGCATATTGGCCCTGCTGACGCCCACTGCCGTACATGATCCATGGAAGGCCACCTGGGCCGTGTGCGCCATGGTGGTGTTCAGCGCGGTACTCGGCATCTCCACGTACGTCCACGCTGTGAGCCGGTTCGGCGCTTCCGCGGTGGCCATGCTGTTCTGCGTCATCCCTGCCGTCGCAGGACTGTTGTCGTGGGCGATTCTCGGCCAGCGTGTGGATGTCGGCATCGGTATCGGGTTGGTCCTCGGCGCACTGGCCTGCTGGCTGAACGCCCGTGCCAGCAGGCCCGCCGCGGCTGAGAAGAATCCCGGAATCGAGGTGGCGGCCGCCGCGCCTACCCGTCAGTCGGTGGCAGCCAGCTAGCCTGGCTGCATGCGTGCCCTGTTACACGGTGGTCTGATCATGCTGGGAGCGACGCTCCTGGTCGCAGGATGCTCGAAGGGAGCCTCGGTCTCCCCGACCACTCCCTCATCGAGCACATCAGCGTCAAGCAGCACCACAAGCAAGGCCCCCACCACGACCACCACGACGACTCCCATCGAATTGCCGGAACCCGTCGCCGGTACGCCATATGACGCTGTGGCGCAGTGGATTTCCAAGGGAGCGCCGGTAAATGCCACCAACTTTCACTCGGCGACCAGCCAGGATGGCCAGAAGACCGATCTCGGGGAGAATGTCGCGTTCAAGACTCCCTCAGGCAAGACGCGATGCATGACGAGCAACATCGAGCCCGGCACACTGTCCTGCCTGGTCAACCTGACGAATCCGCCAAAGCGGCCCGCCGGTACCGAGGGCAACTGGGTCGGCGGATGGACAGATTTCAATGGCCAGCAGGTCACCGTGGGCGGGCTCCATGGCGACCCAGGCCCCTTCCAAAGCGGCGACGGAAACCCACTCGACTACGGCGGCCGCCTGACGTTCGGGGATTTCGCTTGCCGCAGTGAGACTTCCGGATTGTTCTGTGCGAACACCAAAACCAAGTCCGCGATTCGGGTCAGTGACGCCGGGATCGAGCCCTTCGGTTGCCTGAAGGAGACCACCCCATCCGACGGCAGCGGCCGGGAATTCAGCTGCTAGCTCAGCGCCCGGGCCAGATACACCTCACCGCGCGGTGAGAGCCGATAGCCCACCGGCAGGCTCAGGGTCAGACCAAGGTTCTTGAGCTTGCGCACGTGCACCTTGAACGTCGCCAAATCGGGCCAGCGGGAGCAAGATTCGAGGTCTTTGGCACGTACCTGCGGGCGCTTGGCGATCTCTCGCAGCACCTCGCGAGTCCACGGCCCCGGCGTGGCGCTGCGGTCCATCCGATCCAATCGCGCGTCGATATCGGCGATGTCGGCATCCGTGAGCGCTACCGCAGAGGCCAGCTCCGCGCGCGGATCGACCATCGCTATCTTTCGAAACGCCAAGCGGTACAAAGGATCGTTACCGCTCGCGCCGACATCGCTTCGCGCTGCCGCGGCTGAGGGATAACCGGCTAGTAGCGCGTCGGCATCGCCGATGTCGCGCGCCGTGATCTCATCGACAGCATCGACCTCGATGAAATCGAACTCGGTCATGGAACGGATGCGATCCGAGCCGACGCGGTAACGACCACCGATCTTCACCTGGGGGCGCTTCCAGCGGCGGTAAGCCACCGAGATGGTGCCATCGTGAATTCCGGCCCGCAGCCTGGGCTCGAACAGCATTAAACCCCCAGGTGTGAGCCGTAGAGCTCGGCGAGGGCTTGCCAATGCCGCGCGGCCGTCGCCTCGTCGTAGGTGGCGTTGTCCGTGACCGCGAACCCGTGCCGGGCGGGGTATGTCTCGATGGTGTGTCGCACCCCGGCATCGGTCAGCACCTGCGCCAGGAGCTGCTCCTGCTCGGGCGGAAAGGAGGCGTCTTGCTCTGCGGCGGCAACCAGCACGGCACCGGTGATCCGGTCGGCGAGGTGATGCGGACTATTCGGGTCGTCGGCCTTGGCCAGGTTGCCACCGTGGAATGACGCGGCGGCGCCCACCCGGGGAGCGTGAGTCGCCGCTACCCGCAACGAGATCCGCCCTCCCATGCAGTATCCGGTCAGACCTACCGTGTCGCCCGTGACCTCGACCTGCTGGCCGAGGAAATCCAGAAAGGCCCCCGCGTCGGCGTCGATGCGCTCGGGGGTGAGGGTGGCCATGGTCGCGAAGAGACGACCACGCTCCTGCGGGTCACCGAACGCGGTCGCCAGATCGAAAGGTTCCCAATCGCCTTCGCGGTAGTAGACGTCGGGCACCAATGCGACGTATCCCAGCGTCGCGAGGCGGTCTCCCATCTCGCGCATGACCTCGCGGGCACCGCCGGCGTCGGGGTAGAGGATGACAGCGGGGCCGGGCTGGTCCGGCAGGTGCAGAGTGCCCGGGCATTGCCCGTCGGCTGTCGGGATCTGAACGTCGCGACGAGACATATGTCCATCAAACCAGCCACCCATGCGGGTAGCTACTGCACTGGTATCTTGAGCCTCATTGATCCGTCAATGACCAGGGGGAAATCTGATGGCCGTCACCAGCACGCTGTCGACATCGTGGCAAATCTTCAAGACATCCGCGAAGGTGCTGAGCTCACGTAAGGAGCTCGTCGTCTTCCCGATTTTGTCCGGGCTCACCGCGTTGCTTGTGCTCATCGGAATGGTGACCCTCGGCGTCCTGCTACTGCCCGCGACGACCGGAGATTCGGTGCCGCCGCTCTTTTACCCGGTCTTCGCCGTCGGGTACTTCGTGCTGATGTACGTCGCGACGTTCTGGCAGGCGGCGCTCATCTCACAGGCGAACATCGCACTAGAGGGCGGAGACCCGAGCGTCGCCGGGGGAATCTCGGCAGCAGCCCAGCGCGGCGGACGTCTGCTCCCCTGGGTTCTTATCACCGGTGTCGTCTCCTGGATCATCAGCGCCATCGAGGAGCGGGTGCCGTTCGTCGGACGATTGCTGGACGTCGCCTGGCGCGTGGTGTCCTTCCAGGTGCTGCCCACGATCGTGCTGCAGAATCTCGGCGCGATCGACGCCGTCAAGAAGACCAAGGAAACGCTCAAGAACGCCTGGGGCCAGAACGTCGTCGGCGTCGTGGGCCTGAACTTTTTCACCGCAATGTTGACGCTGCCCGGGGCCGGGTTGATCTATCTGGGAGTCGCCGCGAACGCCACCGCTGTGACGGGCGTGCTCGCGGCACTCGGCGCGCTGTGGATCCTGGCGGGCTCCATCATCGGAGCCGCACTCACCGGGATCTTTCAGACCGCCCTGTACCGGTTCACGGTTGATGGCCATGTGCCGGGACCGTTCGCCGGAGTAGACCTGCGCCAGGCGCTCAAGACCAGGTAGACGCCCTCCACGCCATCCTGGATTCAGGTGGTACCTGTCACTCTTCCTCACACCTCAGTTGTCACACTGGTAACTTGTGTAACAAGAGTTGTTACACATCAGGGGACTCGGTGGCTTCTTCCAACGCACTGCCGACATCGTGGGACATTTTCAAGACATCGATACGCCTCCTGCGCCGTCACAGGACGCTCGCGCTCTTCCCCGTCGCTGCCGGCATCTCTGCGGCGCTGTTCATCGTGATCTTGATAACCCTGGGACTTCTCTTGCCGCCGGGCATCGACAAGACTGCGCCACAGTTCATCCGTGCCGCGCTGACCGTCGACTACCTCATCCTGTGGTACCTCGTGATGTTCTGGCTCACGGCCCTCATAACACAGGCGGACGCCGCACTGGAGGGTCGAAAGCCGATCTTCGCCAACGGTTTCCGGACAGCAGCCCGCTACCGCTGGCGGCTAGTCCCCTGGGTTCTCATCGATGCGGCCGTCACCTGGGGCATTGGTGTCATCGACGAGAATCTCCTGTATGTCGGGAGCCTCGTGCACGTTCTCTTCATCGGACGTTTTCTCGACCTCGTCTGGCGCGCAGTCTCATTCCAGGTGCTTCCGGCAATCGTCCTGCACGACGCACGCACCACGGATGCCATCAAGGCCTCCAAGAGCGTCCTCCGGCGCGTGCTGACCAAAAATGTCCTTGCCCAGGTGGGTCTTCGCATCTTCACCCTGGTGCTGGTACTGCCAGGTGCGGCTTTGCTTTTCGCCGCCGCCACGGTGGGCCAAGGAGTGCTCGCGGGCCTGCTCGGACTGTGCGGTGGTCTCTGGATCGCGGCCGCAGTCTTGACCGCCGTGACCGTCAGCGGGATTTATCAAACGGTGCTGTACCGAAGCGCAGCCGCGTCAAACACAACCTAGATAAAGAGCGTCAACACGATCCAGGTGGCCACCGCGGAAGGCAGCAACGAGTCCAGACGGTCCATGATGCCGCCGTGTCCGGGCAGCAGCGTGCCCATGTCCTTGATGCCCAAGTCGCGCTTGACCTGCGACTCGACCAAGTCGCCGAGGGTTCCCGTGATGACGAGCATGATGCCCAGTGCCACACCGACAAAGGGATGGTGACCCAGCAGGAAGGTCACCGCCAGGGTCGATGCGGTCGTGCCCACCAGGAGCGAGCCGGCCAAGCCCTCCCAGGATTTCTTGGGACTGATTGCGGGTGCCATCGGATGCTTACCGAACAGCACACCGGCCGCATACCCTCCGATGTCGGAGAAGGTGACCCCGAGCATGAGGCAGAAGACCTGCTCAGCGCCATTTTCCGGATAGACCAGAAGCGCGCCGAAGGATGCGAACAGCGGGATCCACGCGGCGACGAACACCGTGATGGCGACATCGCGCAGATAGTTCACCGGCTGCTGGTTCAACCCGTGCCCGACCAGGCGCCAGATCATGCAGACCACGACGGTAGCGCCAAACGCACCCAACGCTCCGGCGGTCCCCCACGGCCAGGTCAGCCAGATCATGGCCTGCCCACCAACGAAGAGCGGGATGAATGGCACCGAGATGTCGGCCTGGCGCAGCCGCTTGGTCACCTCCCACATCGCGATGCCGAGGAAGACCGAGATGATGCCGACCCAGATCTCCTTCTGGTACAGCAGCGAGAAAATGATCATGGCGGCGAGAACAGCGCCGACGCCGATGGCCGCCGGCAAATTGCGTCCGGCCCGGGACTTCGTCCCCGAAGGGGGCGCAGGGCTGTTGCCGGGGGCCGGAGCCGCGTCGGTATCTCCCATGGTCGTCATTACCGGGGGCCCTAGACCTCCAGTAACTCGCCTTCTTTGTGCTTCACCAACTCATCGATCTGAGTCACGTACTGGGAGGTGGTCTTGTCCAGATCCTTTTCCGCGCGGCCCACTTCGTCCTCGCCGGCCTCGCCGTCCTTCTTGATCCGGTTCAGTTCGTCATTGGCCTTACGCCGGATGTTGCGCAGGGTCACCTTGGCGTCCTCGCCCTTGCCCTTGGCCTGCTTGACGAGCTCGCGACGACGTTCCTCGGTGAGCTGCGGAATGGCAACGCGAATGATGCTGCCGTCGTTGCTCGGGTTCAGGCCCAGGTCCGAGTTGCGGATCGCCTCCTCGATGGCCTTGAGCTGATTGGCCTCGTACGGCTTGATGACCACCAGGCGGGCCTCGGGCACGTTGATGCCGGCGATCTGCGTGATGGGGGTGATGGTGCCGTAGTAGTCGATGACAACCCGCTGAAACATTCCAGGGTTGGCACGGCCCGTGCGAATCGTCGCGAAGTCATCGCGGGCGACCGACACGGCCTTTTCCATCTTCTCCTCGGCGTCGAGAAGAACCTCGTCAATCACGATTGATCTCCCATCGGGTCTGATGATCTTCGCGCAAGCGGCTCATCATGGTGTTACCAGCGTTCCGATCTTCTCACCTGCGACCGCCCTGGCGATATTGCCTTCGGTAAGCAGGTTGAACACCAGGATTGGCATCCGGTTGTCCATACACAGGCTGAACGCGGTGGCATCGGCGACCTGCAATCCGCGATCAATGACCTCGCGGTGCGTGATCTCCGGCAGGAACTCGGCGTCAGGATTGGCGCGCGGGTCATCGGTGAAGATGCCGTCGACCGCCTTGGCCATCAGCACCACCTCGGCGCCGATCTCCAGCGCGCGCTGTGCCGCAGTGGTGTCGGTGGAGAAGTACGGCAATCCCATGCCGGCACCGAAGATGACAACGCGGCCCTTCTCGAGATGCCTCCTGGCCCGCAGCGGGATGTACGGTTCGGCAACCTGGCCCATGGTGATAGCCGTCTGCACGCGCGTGACAATGCCTTCTTTTTCCAGAAAGTCTTGCAGTGCAAGGCTATTCATGACGGTGCCGAGCATGCCCATGTAGTCCGAGCGCGTCCGTTCCATCCCGCGCTGCTGCAGCTGCGCGCCACGGAAGAAGTTGCCACCGCCGATGACGACCGCCACCTCGGCACCGCTGCGAACCACCTCGGCAATTTGGCTGGCCACCCTATGGACCACATCCGGGTCAAGACCGACAGCTCCCCCGCCGAACATCTCGCCGCCGAGCTTGAGCAGCACCCGCTTATATCCGGTGCGGCTCACATCGCGAGTCATCACGCCTCCTCGGTACGGGTTCAACAACGCCGGTGCACAAAACTCAGCCATCGGGCCCGCTGCTTCTGCTCATCGCGCAAGCGGCTCATCGGAAGGCCGCGACGGCGGTGTCTATCCTGCCTTATTGGGCGACGCTCGTTGGCACGACCCGGCGAACCGAGCCGGGGCCGACTGTGGTTTCGGTGAGGCCGACGAGAGCTTGCGGCAACGGCGCCACGTGCAGCACGCCCAGACGCTGTGTGGCGCGGGTGAGCGCCACATAGAGCTCGGCCGCACCGCGCGGCCCATCCGCCAGGATCCGTTCCGGCTCCACGACCAGCACCGCGTCGAACTCCAGGCCCTTGGTCTCGGAGGCGGGCACCGTGCCGGGTACACCCGGTGGCCCGATCACCACACTCGTGCCCTCCCGAGCGTCTTCATCGCTCGTGAATTCCTCGATGGCTTTTGATAATTCGCCCTCGGTGAGATGTCTCGACCAGGGGCGCACGCCACAGGAACGGACGGATTCGGGTGGCTGGACGCCCGGTGCGAACTCGGCAAGCAGCGCCGCGGCGACGGCCATGATCTCTGCTGGGGTGCGGTAGTTCACCGACAACGACCGGTACAGCCAGCGTCCCGGCACATACGGGGCCAGAATCGCGTCCCAGGAGGTGGCACCGGCCACCGATCGGCGCTGAGCCAGGTCCCCGACCACCGTGAACGAGCGGCTTGGACACCGGCGCATCAAAACTCGCCAGTCCATTTCGGACAGCTCCTGCGCCTCGTCGATCACGATGTGCCCGTACGTCCAGTCCCGGTCGGCCGAGGCGCGTTCGACCAGGTCGCGGGTGTCACGTTCGGTGAATCGTTCCGCGAGGTCCTCGGCGCCGAGCAGATCGGTGGCGAAGAGGTGGTCTTCGTCGTCCATCATGTCTTCACGGCCGGTCATCAGGTCCAACACCCCGGCCGCGTACTCGGCCTCGGCCCTGCGCTCCTGTTCAGCCGCCTCCTCTGCGGCCTTATCGCGGCCCACCAGGTCGACAAGCTCATCGAGCAGGGGTATGTCTGAGACCGTCCATGCGTCACCGACAGGGCGTGCCAGTGCCGGATCCGCACCGGCAGCGCGCAGCCGCTCCGGTGAGGTGTACAGCTCCGACAAGAGCATCTCCGGCGTCAGCATCGGCCATAGCTCGTCGAGTGCGGCGGCGAATCCCTCGTGATCCCCGAGTTCATCCAGCAGCTCCGCGCGCAGGTGCTCCCATGCCTTGCGGTCCTCGCGTGTGAGCCACCCCTTGCCGATACGTGGGATCGCCCGCTCCGTGATCGCCCACGTCAGTACGTCGGTGAAGACCGTTCGCGCCTCGTTGTGCGGGAGCCTGCTCGCACGCGCCTCCTCGATGGCCCACTGCGCTATATCGGCATCGATGCGCACCGAAACGTCGGTGAGCTGGATGCGCAGTGGTTCCACGGGGGTCCGCTGCCGATCCGCGACCGCAGCCGCGAGCACGTCAAGAATCTGCAGCGAGCCCTTGAGACGCGCGGCCTCCGCTCCATCCTCCGCCGTCACCTTCAGACCGGGCAGCAGATCTCCCGCCGTCGTGAACACCACGTTCGTCTCGCCCAACGACGGCAGGACCCGCGAAATATGGCTGAGGAAGGCCGCATTCGGGCCCACAACCAGCACACCGTGGCGTTCCATCCGCTTGCGCTGGGTGTACAGCAGGTAGGCGACGCGGTGCAGCGCCACGACGGTTTTGCCTGTGCCGGGACCGCCCTCGATGACCAGCACGCCAGGATGATCGAGCCGGATGATCCTGTCCTGCTCGGCCTGGATGGTCGCCACGATGTCGCGCATGCCGTTGCCGCGCGGTGCGTTCACGGCCGCGAGCAGCGCCGCATCACTCATGCTTCCGCGTTCGCCGTCGCGATCTTCACTGTCGGGACGGCCCAGGATTTCGTCGGAGAACGCATCTACGTGACGTCCCCGAGTCCGAAATTGGCGCCGGCGCCGAGTGTTTTCCGGGTTGGCCCCGGTGGCGATGTAGAAGGCCTGCGCTGCCGGAGCCCGCCAATCGATCAGCAGTGGTTCGTAGTCATTCGTCTCGTCCAGAAGACCGATGCGTCCGACGTAGGACCGCTCTCCCGAGACGGCATCCAGCCGGCCGAAGCACAGTCCGTCGTCGGCGACATCCAAGCGTTGCGCCTGACTGGCCAGTGCGCGCACCTCGTCGTCGCGCTCGACCATGGCCGCACCGTTCTGCTGATCGACAGGCGCACGCAGGGTGCTGCGGTATCGCCCCTTAACGCGCGCACGCTCGGCGTCGAGCCGCACATAGAGCCCAGCGATGTACTCCCGCTCGGATTCCAGTTCTTCCTCGTATGTCGTCAACTGGACTTCCCCGTTTCCGTTCTCATTCATGGCATCTGACGTTCGGCCAGCGATTGTGCGGTATGACCGGGGCCTTGCCGCAAGGCCCCCTGTCCGATATATGTTGGAAGGGGCAGGTTGTTCATACCGAGTCGACGGTCGTCTCCGTCCGCAATTCTTTGCGCCAGCTCCATAGCCCGACGGCGGCCATCACGGTGAGAAACGCGTATAGACCTGCCGTCAGGTTCAACCCCTTGAACAGATAAACACCTACGGAGAACGTGTCGGTGATGATCCAGAGTGCCCAATTCTCGATCCATTTTCGGTTCATCATGAATTGGGAGACGATACTGAGCCCGGTGATCACCGAATCAAGCTGAGGGGCATTGGAATCGGTGAACGTGATCAGGAACGCATACAGTGCCGCCACCAGGACCGCCAGGGACAACGCCAACGGCAGCCACGCCCGCCGTGGCGTCCGCCGCACCACGACACCATGCCGATCCGGGCTTCCCCGCCGCCACAGGTACCAGCCCTGAGCGGCCAGCGCGATAAACATGACCTGCAGGGCAGCGTCGGCGTACAGGGTCTGCCGGCTAAAGACCACGATGTAGAACAGCGAGCTGACGATCGCGACCGGGAAGGTCCAAATATTCTGGCGGACAGCGAGGATCACGAACAGCACACCGGCCAGGCTGCCGATTAGCTCTGTCCAGTCCACCGCAACAGGCTAGCCGAGCACCAGTAAGCTCGCGCCATGGCGACACCGGCACCACTGCGAAGCTTCGCGTGGCTGGCCACGATCATCAGCGAGAGCGAGCCACACTGCGGCGATGTGCGTGTTGTGGCCGTCGACGGCAGGGGCGCCGCCGGCAAGAGCACCTTTGCTGCACGACTACACACAGCGGTATCGGCGACAACCCCGTCCACGGCACTGCTGCACACCGACGACTTCGCGTCCTGGGAGACGTTCTTCGGGTGGTGGCCGCGGTTCGAGGAGCAGATTCTCGCGCCCTGGGCGCACGGCAACTTGGCGCGGTACCGGCGCTACGACTGGACGACCCGAGAATTCGGCCCACCGGAGCAGTGCGCACCGCCGTCGGTGCTGATTCTCGAGGGCGTCGGCTCGGGCCGCGCAGCCGCCGACCGCTGGTTGAGTTCGCTGATCTGGGTGCAGACCGGCCAACTGACCCGTAGGCGCCGGGCGGAGGTTCGCGATGGCGAGGAGCTCCGCGAGTTCTGGCGATTGTGGCTCAACGAGGAGGAAGCGCACTTCCGCCGGGATCCCACCGCGGCCCGCGCCGACCTCATCGTCGACGGCGATCCCGCGGTGCCACCGGACGACCCCGACCGCGACTTCCTGCTCGGCCGTTAACGCAACGGCACCGTCGGCCCGTTCGGGTCAAGTGGCGCACAGCTGTCCCGCCCTACCGTCGTGGAGCATTTCGCCGCCGGGATCGCCGGGCGGTAGCCGGCTGCGGTGCCTGCATCCCGGGTGATCTGGGTGTAGGTCTGGACGGCATCGGTGGGCACGCGCTTCAGTGCCGGATCACCCAGCGCGTCTACGGTGTAGAGGCCGAAACGTGGCCGGTAACTTCCCCATTCGTAGTTGTCGACCAGCGACCAGTAGTTGTACCCGATGATCGGGATATCGTCGGCCTTGGCCCGCTGTAGCCAGAAGACGGTGTCGTTGAGGTACTGCGATCGGGTCACGCCGTCAGAGCGCGGCTTTCCGTTGTCGGTGACCATGCCGTTCTCGACGATGTAGATCGGCAGCCCGGGGTATCGCTGCGCGTAATGCCGCGACACGTAGTAGATGTCCTCGGGCTGCAACTTGATGTTCCAGCGTGCGGCCATGCTCTGCGTCGAGGCTGGATTGTCCAGGGCAGTGCCGGTGTAGTAGTCGAAGCCCAGGTAATCCAGGCTGCCGGTGACCCGGTCGAAGAACGAACCGTCCAGACCCTTCACCCCGAAGCCTGCGAACTGCGCCAACACATCCGGGGGGATGTAGGCCTCGTTGGTGGTCACCTTGGCCTTGGGGTCGGCGTCGTGCGCAGCCCGGTACACCGCACGATGAGCCTGCGCAAGACGATCCAGGAAGCCTTCGAACTGATCGGGTTTGATCGCGCCGGTGCGCACCTCCATCGCCCCGAAAGCCAGTGGCTCGTTGATGCTGACCCACAGCACCCCTTGTCCGGCATAGCGTTTGGTGATTGCCTTGGCAAAGTCTTCGAACGCCGCGATGTTGTTCATGAAGCCGCCGCGGTCGGCGACCCAGCCCGGGTATACCCAGTGCATGAGCGTGATCATCGGGGTCATGCCGTTCTCGCGTAGCGTCGCGACGATGGAGTCGTAGTACGCCAGTTCCTTCTCGTCCCATTTGCCCGGCTCGGGCATCACCCGCGACCACTCCAGCCCGAATCGAAATGTATTGACGCCCATGGCATGAGCATTGGCGATGTCTTCGGCGTATCGATGGCGGAAATCATCGGCCTGCCGGTACGGGTCGACCGGGCCAGCCCCCAGAGGATCAGCCCCGGGCTCTACCGGCCTACCGGCGGTGCGATCAACATAGCGTCGCCAATTGCTGTCGGGAGCACTGCCCTCCACCTGGTAGCCCGCAGTTGCAGTACCCCAGTAGAACCCGCGATCCCAGGCGGAGTCGTCCTTCGAACTCTCCTGCTGCGGGCTGCAAGCGGCCAATCCCAATGCCACGACGACGGCCGATGCCACGACGGAGACGATCCATTTCATACAAAAACCATACACTGTATGGTTTTCTAGGCCAGTAGCCGCTCCCACACCCGCCGCATGTGGCTGCCCATGTCGATGGATGGATCCGACATCCATTGGATCTGAATGCCGTCTGCGGCCGCGATCAGCGCCGCCGCAGCGAATTCGGCATCGACATGCTCGGGAACCTCGCCCGCGGCTTGGCGCCCTCGCACGTACTCGGCGATGAGCGTGCGCATCCTCTCGTATCTCTCCCGCAGGTAAGCGCCGGCAGGATGGCCCGGGTCAACGGCCGCGGCGGCCGCCAGTGAGAGATACACCGTCCCGGAGCCAGGCTTACTCGCCTTGTCGAGCATCGCTTGTGCGAGCACCTCGCCGGGGTCGATCTCGGAGTCCGAATTGCCATACCAATGTTCAAATCTGGCGTCGGCATCGCGCTGGATCTCGGTGAGGATCACATCGCGCGTCGGGAAGTAGTGCATGAGCCCGGCCAGGCTGATGTTGGCTTCCTTGGCTATGACACGCATCGAGGCACCGGCCTCCCCGTCGCGCTCCAACACCGTCAACGCCGCGGCGAGGATCTCCCGGCGCTTGGCCTCCCCTTTGGGATACCGCTTTGCGTCAGGCCCAACAGCTGGCATTGCCCGAGGCTAGCGCACAAACAGTTCGGCCCCGCACAGGAACGAATCCTGGCGGGGCCGAATTGTTTTGAGAAACCTAGGCTTGGCCGACCTCGAACCGCGCAAAGCGGGTCACGGTGACACCGGCCTCGTCAAGCAGCGCCTTGACGGACTTCTTGTTGTCGGACACCGACGGCTGATCCAGCAGCACGACATCCTTGTAGTAGCCAGTCACGCGTCCCTCGACGATCTTGGGCAGCGCGGCCTCGGGCTTGCCCTCGGCCTTGGCGGTCTCCTCGGCGATGCGACGCTCATTCTCGACCACGTCGGCCGGAACGTCTTCGCGCGTCAGGTACTTGGCCTTGAGCGCAGCGATCTGCAGCGCCACGGAGTGCGCGGCACCCTCGTCCGAACCGGTGTACTCGACCAGCACGCCCACGGCCGGCGGCAGGTCCGCGGCGCGCTTGTGCAGGTATGCCTCGACAGTGCCATCGAAGTACGCCACCCGGCGCAGCTCCAACTTCTCACCGATCTTGGCGGCCAGGTCGGCGATCGCCTGCTCAACGGTCCGGCCGTCCTCGACCTTGGCGGCCAGGAGGGCGTCGACCTCGCCGATCTTGCCGGCAGCGGCCGCACCGACAATGGCGTCGGCCAGGCCCTGGAACTCGGCGTTCTTGGCGACGAAGTCGGTCTCGGAGTTCAGCTCGACAAGTGCGCCGTCACGCGCGACAACCAGGCCCTCAGCGGTAGCGCGCTCGGCACGCTTGCCGACGTCCTTGGCACCCTTGATGCGCAGCACCTCGACGGCCTTGTCGAAATCACCGTCGGACTCGGCCAGGGCGTTCTTGCAGTCGAGCATTCCGGCACCGGTCAGTTCCCGGAGCCGCTTCACATCGGCGGCTGTGAAATTCGCCATTTAGCCTTCCTCGGTTGTGGTTTCGGTGGTCTCGGCCGCGGGCGCAGCACCGTCGTCGGTGGTTGCGACAGCGGAGGCAAGCAGTTCCTGCTCCCACTCGGCAAGCGGCTCGGCGGCCTCTGGCTTCTCGTCGCCACCGGCCAGGCCGGAGCGGGCCTGCAGGCCCTCGGCGATCGCGGAAGCGACGACCTTGGTGAGCAGCGCGGCGCTGCGGATCGCGTCATCGTTGCCCGGGATCGGGTAGTCGACGACATCGGGATCGCAGTTGGTGTCCAGGATCGCGATGATCGGGATGTTCAGCTTGCGGGCCTCGGCTACGGCGAGGTGCTCCTTGTTGGTATCCACCACGAAGATCGCCGACGGCACCTTCTGCATGTCCCGGATACCGCCGAGGCTGCGCTCAAGCTTGTTCTTCTCACGCGTGAGCATGAGAATTTCCTTCTTGGTGCGTCCCTCGAAGCCACCGGTCTGCTCCATCGACTCCAGCTCCTTGAGGCGCTGCAGACGCTTGTGAACAGTGGAGAAGTTGGTGAGCATGCCGCCCAGCCAGCGCTGGTTGACGTAAGGCATGCCAACGCGAGTCGCCTCTTCGGCGATGGGCTCCTGAGCCTGCTTCTTGGTGCCGACGAACATGACCGACCCACCGTGAGCGACGGTCTCCTTGACGAACTCGTACGCCTTGTCGATGTAGGTCAGCGTCTGCTGCAAGTCGATGATGTAGATGCCGTTGCGGTCGGTGAAGATGAACCGCTTCATCTTGGGGTTCCAACGACGGGTCTGGTGCCCGAAGTGCGCGCCGCTGTCAAGCAGCTGCTTCATAGTTACTACAGCCATGAGTCCATGGTTCCTTTTGTCGGTTGTCGCCCGGGATCGGGTGATCCTGGGCCCTAGCGTCTGCTGATGCCGGAACCCATTCCTCGATTCCCGAAGGAAACCCTGGATGGGACCGCCCGGCATGCCGGTCACGAGTTCGTGTACAGACGCGCGAAGTCAACCCGCTAGGCGAGTTGCGGTCATGAGTTTACATGCTGCGACGAGTGCTTTTCGCCACGCACCGAAGCATCGGGCGCAGACCCCGGAGGTTGTCCACAGGGGCCGAAATGGCTCTTTCCTCCACCACAATCGTCCGGTCACGATGATGTCGTGAGGTTCAGAAGGGTCGGCTGTCCCGGACTGATCCTGGCCGTGGCGCTGACTGCCTCCCCCGTGGCTGCCACCGCACCGGGTGACACGGGTGATCGTTTCGGCTGGCCGCTACGTCCTCGACCTGCGGTAACCCGGCACTTCGACAAGCCGCGCGAGCGTTGGAATCGGGGCCATCGCGGGGTCGATTTGGCCGGCTTCCCCGATCAGCGGGTGGCTGCGGCCGGGCCGGGCATCGTGGTGTACGCAGGATCTCTCGCCGGTAGGACGCTGGTCTCGATCGAACACGTCGGCGGCCTGCGCACCACCTACGAGCCGGTTACCCCGCTGGTCAAGCCTGGTCAGCGCGTGAGCGAAGGATCGGTCATCGGGACATTGCGGCCCGGACATCCCGGCTGCGATGGTGCGGCTTGTTTGCACTGGGGCGCGTTGCGCGGGCCTGCTTCGGCGGCGAACTACCTGGACCCGCTGGGACTGTTGGCCACTACGCCACTGCGACTCAAACCGCTTCAGGCGGGCTGACAGATGTCGACGTGCGCGGGCTTTCCGGTGGCCTGCGACAGCCTGGTAAGCGCATCGTGGAATCTGTCGAGTGCGTCCTGCTCGGTGACCACTTGGTAAAACGCACGCATCTCACCGCCGTTGGCCATGCACACCCACCATGGCGGGTAGACATCAGCGGTCGCCGTTCCCGCGGCCACGAGTCCGAGGCCCACAACGGCGGTGGCCGCCACCAGAATTCCGGCGCGCATGCTTGGCACTCTAATCATCGGACCGATTTCGACCAGGCCCTTGCCCACAATTCCAGCGGGGCCAGCGCGACGAGCAACGCCTTGCCCACCGCCGTCAGCGAGTACTGCCCGTCCTGGCTGCGCACGATGTGGGCGGCGGTCAGCTCGCTAAGGCGTGTGGTGAGGACGCCGCTCGATACCTCCCCGACATCGCTCATATGCTGCCTGAGCTCAGAGAAAGTCTTTGACCCGGACCGCAGCTCCCAGAGCGCCAGAATGGCCCAACGGCGACCGAAAAGGTCGAATGCCGCGTTGAGTGGCTGCCCGGAACCGGACCCCCGCACGGGCTTGCCCGGGCGGGGCGTGGCAACCCCGTCGGGCGACTCCGCCTCGGATATCCCGGCACTGGCGATGATCGTGATCAGTCGGCTGGCGCGCTCGGCCATCTGCTCCGCGCTCTGGTCTGGGTGCCGGATCCACCAGGTGATCATGGCGCCGACCATCCCCATCCAGCCCTGCGTGAGCACACCGATGTCCTGTGGATCGCGCAGCTCGGTGGCCGCACTTCCCACCGCTGCCACGCCCTGGCCGGCCAGGGCAGCGAGACGCATTCTGGCGATCCGGGCAGCCGCGAGTGCATCACTGTCCTCAGGCAGCGTCTGATCCCAGATCACCAGCCAATCGGATGGGCGGGGTGCCAACGCCTGAAAGATCGCCTGCAGCACTGCCCGTGGCAACGCGAGTGTGGGCGGGGCCGCCTCCATTGCCGCAGCGATGTGGTCACCGACGATCGCTCCGGCGCGCCGCACGCACGCGATGTAGAGCTGCTCCTTGGACCCGAAATATGCCAGCACCATGGGCTTGGATACACCGACCGCCGATGCCACCGCCGCCAGGGACATGCCCGCGTATCCGCTGCGGCCGAACTCCTGGCACGCGGCATCGAGGATCTGCTGCTCCCGCTCGGCGCGGGGCATGCCCTTGGTGCCTGCCCGTGTCATCAGTCCCTTGTACCAGCCTCGAGCCTTCCCGTGCCGAGTATTCATGTGCGCGGCATCACAGTAGACCGATCGGTGTGATGTTCATATGACCAACTGTTAAATTAACAATCAGCCAGTTAACGTCAACGCTCACCAACCGGATCAATGAGGAGCTGGAATGCGTGGCGCGTGGGTGTATCTGGTATCGACGGCGGTTCTCTGCATCGCCGGGGCCTACATAGCCCATCTACGGCTCAGCGACATTCCTGACCCCGCCATCGGCCATTCGGCCAAGCCACCAGTCATCGGCAAGCCACGGGACAAGGTCGTCGAGTACCGGCTCGACGGGCCCGCAGGCAGCGCGATCACCGCGTCCTACCTGGATGTCGACGGCGCCGTACGCGAAGTGTCGGGCACGCTTCCCTGGCAGACCACCCTGCATGCCAAACAACTTGTCGTCCCAGCGGGACTCGTCGCGCAATCCAGTTCGGGGCAGATGTCTTGTCGCATCACGATCGACGGGCTCACACGTGACCAAAGCGCGGCCGACGCATCGGCCGTCTCCTGTCAGGTGGCGGTGGCGTGAATCTCTTGGACAAGTTTCGCGTACAGGTATGGGACAAGTTGTGGGCCGGCCCCGCCGACGTGGCACCCACACCGGGACGACCGCTGCTGGCGCGGCTGCTCTACCGGTTCTCCATACCTATCCTCGTGGTGTGGCTTGGCGCGGCCGGCATTCTCAATCTCGCTGTGCCCCAGCTAGAAACGGTGATCAAACAGCACGCCCGCTCGTTTCTGCCCGATGACGCCGCCTCCGTGCAGGCGATCTCGAAGATGGGCGATTACTTCGGCGGTGCCGGTACCAACAACTTTGTCTATCTCCTCCTCGAGGGCGAAGCTCCGCTGGGCGCCGAGGCGCACCAGTACTACTCGTCGATCCTTGATCGGATCAACCAGGACAAGAAGCACGTCAACTCCTCCATGGATCTGTGGTCGGATCCGCAGTTCGCGCCGGCCAACGAAAGTGCCGACGGGAAGGCCGCATACGTCCTGATCAACCTCAAGGGCAATATGGGGACTGCCCTGGCCATGGAATCGACCGCGAAGATCCGCGAACTCATCGCCCAGTACCCGCCGCCCAAAGGAATCACCGCGCACCTGACGGGCCCTTCCGCGGTGGTGAACGACGAGCTGGTGTCGATCAACGACTCGATCCTGATCCTGCTGATCGCATGTGCGGGGCTGGTGGGCCTCATCTTGTTGGTGGTGTACCGCTCGCCGATCACCATCGCACTGCCACTACTCGTCGCGGGAGCGGGGCTTGCCGTCGGTCGACCCATCGTCGCGTTCCTCGGCGAACACCAAGTCATCGGCGTGTCGATCTTCGCCTCGGCGCTACTGGCGGTGATCGTGCTGGGTGCCGGAATCGACTACGGCATTTTCCTTTTGGGCAGATACCAGGAGGCACGGCGGGCCGGTGAAGACCCGGTCGGGGCCTACTACACGGCACTGGCGGGGGTGCAACACATCATTATCGCCTCGGGGCTCACCGTTGCCGGGGCGACAGCCTGCATGGTCTTCACCCGCCTGGCCATCTTCAGTACGTCGGGGCTGCCCTGCACGGTTGCGGTGGTGGTCACCCTCGCCGCCGCGCTGACTCTCGCGCCCGCCGCACTGGCTGCCGGTAGCAGATTCGGATTCTTCGAGCCGCGCGAGGAGAAGTCGCAGCGCCGGTGGCGGCGCATCGCCACGTACGTGGTGCGGTGGCCGGGGCCGGTGTTGGCAGGCAGCTTGGCCGTGCTCGCGATCGCATTTCTGGCGGTGCCCGGGTTCCAGCCCAGTTACAACGAGCGGCAAGCTCAGCCCAGCGACTCCCCCGCGAACATCGGCTTCGCCGCCTCGGACCGTCATTTGCCGCCAAATATCATGTCCCCCAGCGTCTTCATCGTGGAAGCAGACCACGACATGCGCAACTCCGCGGATCTGATCGCCCTGGCGAAGATGAGCAATGCCGTACTGAATATCCCCGGTATCAGCAACGTGCAGGGCATCACCCGGCCGCTGGCGGCCCCCTTGGAACTGGGGACACTGCCCGCGCAAGCCGGTTATGTCGGTGGGCGGCTGACCCAAATGACCAAACTGCTTACGCAGCGCATCGAGGACCTGACCGCTCTCAGCGGCCGAGTGGGCCAACTTTCGCTGACAGTGCGGGGCTTGGAGCAGGCGCTGCGCACCGGCACCGTAGGTGCGACCCAGATACATTCAGGTGCAACGGAATTACGCACCAGCCTGGCCGCCGTGGTGCAGAAGGTCGACTCGTTGCGCGGGACGGCCAAACCCGCCGAGGACTTCATCGGCGGGATCCCGAACTGCCGCGATAACGACTATTGCCAGGCTGCACTCACCGGCTTCTCCCTCTTCGACGATCTGCACCGTTTCGACGGGCTTGTCGGCAATCTGGTGAACGGAACCGGCACGCTGGCACAGTCCTTGCCGGCGCTCGGTGCACAGCTACCGGGACTCAAGGACTTCATCACCCAGGTCAACGCGGTTATCGCACCACTGCAGAGCACCCTGCAGGTTCTGCTGCCCCAGGTCACCGAGATCACTCAGTTCACCGATGACCTCAGCAAGAGCTTCACGGCAGGCGACCCGAGTAACTCCTTCTTCATACCTACGCAGGCCTTCGAGAATCCACTCTTCAAAAGCGCTATGCCGTACTTCTTCTCCCCCGACGGCAAGGTGACACGGATGGTCGTCACTCCGGAAAAGGAGGGATTCAGCCAGGAGGCTATGGACCTGAGCTCCGAGATCATCCCGACGGCACTGCAGTCCATTAAGAGCACATCGCTGGCAGGCAGCACAGTGAGTATCGGAGGGCCGGGCGGCACCCTGTTGAACATCGAAGCCTTTACACGTGAGGACTTCATCACCAGCGCCGTGGCCGCGTTCGCCTTCGTGTTCTGCGTGATACTGATCCTGCTACGCAGCCTCGTCGCCGCGATGGTGGTTATCGGGACTGTCGCGTTGTCCTACGTCTCGGCGCTGGGCCTCACCGTGTTTGTCTGGCAGGACCTCGTCGGCATCCCGCTGCATTGGTCGGTGGCTCCACTGTCATTCGTGTTCCTTGTCGCCGTCGGCGCCGATTACAACATGCTGCTGGTGGCCCGGTTCCGGGAAGAGATACACGCTGGCATCAAGACAGGTGTCATCCGCTCTATGGCCAACACCGGCGGGGTGGTGACAACCGCGGGTCTGGTCTTCGGTTTCACCATGTTCGCGATGATCGTTGCGCCGGCGCGCAACATCGCCCAGCTCGGTACGGCGGTCGGCCTCGGCCTGCTCATGGACACCCTGATCGTGCGATCGTTCCTCGTGCCCGCCATCGCGACCCTGCTGGGCCGCTGGTTCTGGTGGCCAGTGGTGATACACGACAGAGCCGCCAGCCGCGACGCGGTCCCGAACAGCGTTGCGCCCGTGGGTGCGCCAGAGCACGGACATCTGGTTGGGACGCCGCGCTGAGGGCCGCCTGTACGCGATGAATTGAGATGAACTGAGCGCCACAGACCCGAAGGAGCCAATATGCATGAGTTCGGTATCGCGCTACGGGACCGTGACTCTCACGCTATGGTTGCCGCATTGGCAAGTGACGTGACCTATCACTCCCCCGTCATGAGTACCCCGATCGTAGGCCGAGGCGTCTCCGAGCTGATGGAGATCTTGTGCGAAATCCTCACGGCTGTAGATGAACTGGAAGAATTCGGCGATGACAGGACTCGGGTTCTCATCGGCGCGGTGACTGTAGGTACGCGCTCCGGCAATGCTACCTGGGTACTACGACTCGACGAGAGCGGAAAGGTCCGCGAAATATCTTGGCAAGTAAGGCCCTTCAGTCTGACAGTCCAAACTCTGAATGGTTTCGCGGGCGGCATGGGATCCAGACGCGGTCGAGGTAAGCGCATTCTTGGCAGGTCCGGAAAGCCGGCCACATTGCTACTGGCCGCCGCCATCGATCGAGTAGCCCCGCTGTTGGCTCCGCCCAGCACCGTGCCGCAAGGCGAGAAATGACGCACCGGCCGTCCACCTGCGGACTTCGACACTGACATGCTGGCAAAAAATCAGTCAAAACTCTTGCAAAACAAGAAGATACACCCGCCGTCCAGGCGCCGTCGCCGAGACCAGTATGTGGGGCAAAGTGATCTGAATCATAGAGAAAAAAGGTGTGATTCCCGATATAACCGACTATTCAATTTACGATTGATGGCTTATCGTAAACGCATTTGGTGTAGTCGGCGCCGCAAGAGACCGAAGCAGGTGAGCTACCAATGTGTAGGTTCGGTGTACCGAAAGGCTTCCGCGCCCGTACCCCGATTGAGATACGTTTAGGCGCCGGACATCTCGAAGCCGTTTCGAATCGCGGGTGCACGCCATGCCTACCGTAGCCGGATTGACCGCGTTGCTTATCCTGTTGGTGGTGGTAGCCCTATGGGCAGCCGGTGGTAATGGCGGATCGATGAGCTACTACCAGCGTGAAGTGGACCGCATGATGCGCAAGCAATCGCGGCAGGAGAAGGCGGACTTGGCAGCCCATGTCCGTCCCCGGCGAATTCGGCGCTGGGCCAACCGGCTATGGCGAGGGCGGCCGTGACACCGTCACGCCCGCGGGTGCGCCTGATCGTGTACGGCTCGCAGACGCGCCACGGTGACGTGGGTATATAGCTGCGTGGTGGCCAGCGTGGAGTGCCCGAGCAGCTCCTGAACGACACGCAAGTCCGCGCCACCTTCCAGCAGATGCGTTGCGGCGCTGTGCCGCAGACCATGCGGGCCGATATCCGGCGCCCCGGGCACGGCGGACATGGTTTGATGCACCACGGTGCGAACCTGACGCGGATCGATACGCCGGCCACGCGCACCCAGGAGCAGCGCAGCCCCCGAGCCCGAGTTGGCGAGATCCGCCCGACCGCGCTCCAGCCACGCCGTCAGCGCATCGGCGGCGGGACCTCCAAACGGCACGGTGCGCTCCTTGTCGCCCTTACCCAAGACGCGCAACACCTTTCGCGACCTATCGATATCGTCCACATCCAAACCGCAAAGCTCACTGACCCGAATCCCGGTGGCATAGAGCATCTCCACGATCAGCCGATCCCGCAGTGCCATCGGATCATCTTGCTCGGCACCCGAATGCGCGGCTTCCATCGCCGCCACGGCCTGGTCTTGTCGTAGCACCGCGGGGAGGGTGCGGCGAGATTTGGGCTGTTGTAGGCGAATCGCGGGATCCGTCTTCATCAATCCGCGACGGGTCGCCCACGCGGTGAAAATCTTCACCGCCGAAGTACGCCGCGCGACCGTAGACCGCGCCGCACCCTGCCGGGCCTGAGCGCCGAGCCATGACCGCAACACCGGCAATGACAGATCAGCCAGGGATGCCTGCGGATTGGTCGCCGACAGGTGATCAAACAACGAGGTGAGATCGCCACGATAGGCCCGTTGGGTGTGTACCGACCGTCCGCGCTCCAGCGCCAGATGCTCGGCGAACTCGTCGAGAATCGCGGTCAGCTGCGGAGTCACTCCCCCACGGTAGCTTCGGCGGCCGCTAGCTCCTGCTTCCACACGCGGAAAGTCTCCTCGGTTCGCCCACGGCGCCAATAGCCCGAAATCGAGGCGGCCCACTTCGGTGCGACCCCACGTTCCTTGCGTATGTACGGCCGCAGGTTGTGCATGACGGTCTGGGCCTCGCCGTGGATGAATACCTGCACCTGTCCGGGCAGCCACTCCGCCGAGCGAACCGCCGCCACCAACGGGGCGTTATCCCCCGCCAGGCTCTCATCGACCTCGTCGGCACCAGCGCCCCGGTGAACCCAGACAATCTCGACATCGCCGCGGGTGTCGAAGGCGATCTCATCCTGCGGGCCTGCCACCTCGATGAACACCTTGGCGCGGGCGCCCTCTGGAAGTGCTTGCAGCGCGACGGTGATCGCCGGGACGGCCGATTCATCGCCGGCGAGCAGATGCCAGTCAGCGGCGGGATCTGGCGAGTAGGCGCCGTGCGAGTCGGTGAGATACAGCTTGTCACCTGGCGTGGCCCGTGCAGCCCACGGGCCCGCCACCCCAGTGTCGCCGTGCACCACAAAGTCGATCGCGATCTCGCGACGGTCGGCATCTATGGAACGGATGGTGTACGTGCGCACCGTGGCCTGCATGTCGCGTGCCTGATCGATGTCGCGCGGACCCGGCCCTTCGTGGCCCTCGGGAAGGAATATCAGCTTGGCGTAGCTGTCGGTATCCGCGTTGGCCTCGAAACCGTCGAATCCGTTACCGCCAAGCACCACCCGGGTGATGTGCGGCGTCACTTGTTCGGTGCGAACGACCTGTAACTCGTGGAGCGGGCGTGCCATATCGCCTCCTGCGTCGGATCCTCCATGTCAATTGCCTTGACTATACGGAGGAATGCCCGTGAATGGGCGCCCCCGTCAGGGCAGCATGCCCCTGACGATCAGCTCTGCGGCGGCCTCGGCGTGCGCGTGCACCTGATCCGGATCGAACACGGCATCGCCGAAGACGGTACGAGCCAGCGCTCCGCTACTGAACAAGGCGGCGGTGCCGGACGTGATGAGAAAGAAGCTGGTCTGCAGCGGCACATCGCGCAGTTCGCCTGCCTTGACCGCCTCCTCGTACACCGGCCCGAGCCGTTCCTGCATGGGGATGACGTAGGCCTGACAGATGTGTTGCAGCCGCTCGCTGTCCTGGCCCGCCTCGATGTCCATGATGCGGATCAATTCGGGGTGTTCGGCCGCGAAGATCACAAACATCTTGATGAATCGTTTGATCCGCTCCGCAGAATTCAGGCTCTCGTCGTCATCTGCCAGCACCTTGTCGATGATCGCCTGAAATCCCCAGTCGACGGCCGCATACCACAGCTGTTCCTTGGACGAAAAACGTTGATGTAGCAGGTTATGGCTTACGCCCAGCTCGCGATTGAGGGTGCGCATCGACATGCCCTGATAGCCATGCGTGGCGAACGCTTGCAGCGCCGCGGTGAAGATCGCGTCGGCCGACACTCCCTCGCCGCCTTTGCGCGGCCGGCCACGAGGGCGCCGCGTCAACTCACCCGTTTCAGTCACGAAATCCGCCACATCCTTCCTTCCCAACCATCATCCCCCCACTAGCTGGCAATCGCGTTCAGGCCTTCCGCACAACGGTCATGATCTTTATCGGGATTGCCGAATACCACCGTTACGGCCGGGCATACTGGCGCGATGGATACCTGGTTGTGGATCTGCGCCGGTGTGCTCGCCGTGGTGCATCTCGGCGCGGGCGTGTTCAAACTGATCACCCCGTACGAAAAGATCGCCGCCAATCCCAACCTCGCCTGGGCCACCGATTTCAGACCTCACGTGGTCAAGGCGATCGGCGGGCTGGAAGTGCTCGGCGGAATCGGCGTGGTGCTCCCGCACGCCACCGGGATCGCCCCGGTGCTGAGTCCGCTTGCCGCTGCCGGACTCGCAGTGTTACAGGCGGGGGCCTTTGGTGTTCATGTCCGCCGCAATGAATGGAAATTGACCATGGTCAACGTGATCCTCATCGTGCTTGCGGTATTCGTCGCGTTCGAGTGGTACGCGTTGTCGACCTCCGGACAGTGACTACGGCACACCCACGAGATTGGTCTGCGCGCTGCACAATTCGCTCATATATGCGGCGAAGGCCTCAGCTTCCGGCGTGGCGCCTTTTTCTCTCCACACCAGCGTGAGGCGCCCACGCATCACCTCATCGGACAGGTCGATCTGGCGAACTCGGTCCAGACGATCAGCAGGAAACTCCGGCGTTACGGCAACGCCCAGATCCCGGGTAGCGAGGTGATTCATCATGTCGATTGAGTTCGTCTCGAAGGCGATGTCAGGAACGAATCCTTGTGCCAGGCAAGCCTGATCAAGGATTGCCCGAATCCCGGACCCCTGCGGATGACTGATGAGCGCACGGTTGCGCAGATCCTCAAGACTGATCGACGCATGCGATGCCAAGGGGTCGTCGCGATGGACGATGGCCACGATGTTCTGTTGGGCGAGAGGCTGCTCGCGTAACAGCGGGGGCGTTGACGAGCCCTGCCTGACCACGGCGACGTCGAGTTTGCGTTCTAGCACCGCCGCCGTGAGTTGATCCGATCGCGCTTCGGTCAGTGTGATCGACACTGCGGGATGCGCTTGGTGGAACGCGGCCAAGGCATCGGCGAGTAACGGCAGCGGATGATCGAGCGTTCCAATAGCCAGATGCCCACACAGGACGCCCGCCATGGCGCTTGCGGTCAACCGTATCTTGCCCACGATCTGAAGTGCCGTTTCGGCGAGCGGGAACAACATCTTGCCAAACTCGGTCAGCTTGAGTGCTCTGCTCGAACGGTCGAAAAGCTCGTGACCGAGCTCCCGCTCCAGTCTCCGGACCTGAGCACTTACCCAAGGCTGAGCGACATGCAAAGCCTCCGCGGCGCGGGTGAAATTCGAGTGTTCGGCGACCGCGAGAAAGTACTCAAGCTGCCTCAGTTCCATAGCGAATCACCCACAGGCCAGACAGGAGTTCCCGCGGTTGACAAGGCAGGGTCAGTAGTTGATAAGCCAAAGCGGCCCGAACTTGGCCACTCCCAGCGCGATGAAAAGGACCGCAATGATCATCGCCGTGGCGAGGTCGTTCATGTGCTCGATGGGGCTGCTCGATTCAACCTTGTGGGACTCGTAAATCTGAAATCCGGGCTCCATGCCGCGCTTCCTTCCTACTTTGGTTGAACAACTGTTCTGGAAAATCGATCTGGCAATGCAGCCGGAAGGGATCGCCGTATCACTCAACCGAGAATGGTCTTGCGATCCGAGTGGAAAAATGTGACGAGTGTCGTTGCACCACATATTAATCCGACGGTGAGTATCACCTTGGATCCGCTGTAGACCGAGGCAATGACTCCGCCCGTGGCAGCACCGAGGATGAACGACAGGTAGAGCATCGCGTACCCAAGCCATTCAAAGACCGAACCCTTGCCAAAGAGATGGCGTTCGATTCCTTGCCCCAACTTGACCACGGTTCCCGTGACGTAGCTCAAGGGAATGGCGGTTTCACCCTTCTTCACAAACGACGTGTTGAGCGCTCCAATCGAGAAGGCCAACAACAAAATCGGCGTGAAATGCACGTCAATGTTCGCCGTGAAACTCCGGTCCTGATAGAAGTCGACCGCGGCAGCCGCGAGGAGACCCACCGTGGTCAGCACCGTCGCACCGTGCGGATGATTCTTCCAAAATTTTCTCCGGCAGAAGGAGGCGACGATCACCCCGAACAGGAAGGCCCCGATCATCGAGATAGCGGCAATCGGACCCGCACCCGCCACCTGCTGTTTGTCGGTGACCTTGAACCACGTCAGCACCGCACGTTCGGTGTTTCCGGTCATGAATGTCACGAAGTAGCCTGCGCTGTGCAGGAAGGCGACCGCGCCGACCATGCCCGCAAGTCCCGAAAGCAGCCACGAAAGCCTAGCCTCGCTGCCGATTGCGGCCTCACGAGTTATGACGGCATCGGCGGTCTTAGACACCACGGCATCGCCCTTGCGATCGTCCATTTCCACGTCATCCTGAGATCTGTTATCTAAAGTCATGGACCCGCTGCTCTTCCGGTTCATGGTGGCCAACTCAGGACTTGTCGATGTCGCCGACGTGGCCGTGCAGGACGATGCGTCCGTCGGCGAGTTTGTAGGTCAGGTACACGATGGCGAGCTTGTTGGCCTTGACCGCATCGGCGACCACCTGAGAGCGCTGCAGCAGTTTGATGCCGGTCTCTTCGACGTGGCGGGCCTCGAACTCATCGATGCGCGACAGCCCATCCTTGCGGCCACCCAGGATCGAGGGCATCACCCGCACCACCAAGTCCCGGATGTACCCGCCGGGTACCTCGCCGGTGTCCAGGGCGGCCACCGTGGCCCCTACCGCGCCGCAGGAGTCGTGACCCAGGATCGCGATCAGCGGCACACCCAGTACCGCCACCGCGTACTCGATGGAGCCCAGGACGGCGGAGTCGATCACCTGACCGGCGGTACGCACGATGAACATATCGCCCAGGCCCTGATCGAAAATGATCTCCGCAGCCACCCGGCTATCCGAACACCCGAACAACAGCACATCAGGGCTCTGACCATTTGCCAGCTCAGTACGACGCGCGATGCTCTGACTCGGATGCTGCGGAAAACCACCCACAAAACGCTCATTGCCCTCTTTGAGCGCCGTCCACGCGGACTTCGGATCAGATCTCATATTTCCTTCATACCCTACGGGGGTATCTCATGCCTGTGATCTTCAACACATAGTTGACTTCTATCAACCAACCGTTGATCATCGAGACATCAAAAGATACCCCGTGGATCATCGAAATATGGACTGCTGTAAGGGAATTCGTCGGATCGCAGATTCGATAACCGACAGTGACAGCCTTGGCAGACCTCTCCGGTGGGCGTCGCAGTCATTGAAAGCACCCAATTCCAATATGCCTGGATTCGGCGGAGGCCGCAACGCCGATCCTCAATCGGTTGGCAATCGTCCACTGCCACAACACAGTCGAACGCCTTGTATTTCCTTGGACTTTGGGTACCCCCCTCAATCGAAAGCCGCAGCTGCGCAGACTATTTCAGTACCTGGACAATACGAAGCCACGCCCGGATAAGCAGGCCCAAATATTCACAGGAAAAACTCAGACTGCGGCACTTCATAAGAAATCGTTCTAGCTGTCAGACAAAGCCGATGATGGCATTGGCGAACTACTTCGCTGCACCATAGAAAGGGGCCACCGGACATCCCGCTCGACGAAGACAAGAGATGCGTGAAAATGTCACGCACACAGGACGACCCATGGGATGTATCCGCGAGTGTCGCGATGAAGCATCGCACACCGGACGTGCGCCGCGTTCCTTCCGCCAGACCATCGCCGATATGTCCGCTTAGTGTCAGGGTCATCGGGCTCGGCCGCGGCGTCTAATCTTCCAGCCACCGTCCGCGTCCACCACCAATTCCTCAAGTTCGAGGATCGCCAGTGCGCCCTGCACCTGGCCGCTGGTCAGTCCCGACTCGGCAATCAGCTGTTGAATCGAGGCGCTGCCCCGTCCGGGCAATGCTTCGTAGACCCGCTTCTCGTCCTCGCCGAGCCCGTCGACAATGCTGGCGGGGCGTTCTGGATCGGCCGCGAATTCGCCCAATCTGCCTGCCAACTCGATCACATCTTGTGCGCAGACAACGAGCCGCGCACCGCGCTCGGCAATCTCGATATGGGTACCCGCCGATGCCGCCGATGTGATCGGCCCGGGCACCGCGCCGACGGGCTTTCCAAGCCCGCGCGCCCATGCCGCGGTATTGGCGGCACCGCTGCGCACCCCCGCCTCGACCACCACTGTGGCACCGGAAAGTGCTGCCACCAATCGATTTCGGGTGAGAAATCGATATCGCGCAGGCCGCACTCCCGGCGGATACTCGCTGACCACCAATCCGTGTCGAGCGATTCGGTAGAGCAGCCCGGAGTGAGCGGACGGGTACGGCACGTCTACACCGCCTGCCAGCACCGCGACTGTGATGCCCTCGCAGGCCAGTGCCGCCCGATGCGCAGCACCATCAATGCCGAACGCACCGCCCGATACCACCGCCATCTCATGGGCCGCCAAACCCGATGCGAGTTCGGCCGCTACGTGCTCGCCATATCCGGTGCAGGCGCGCGTACCGACGAGTGCTGCAGCCCGTGACGTGACCTCTGATAGGGAGTGCTCACCAAGTACCCAGAGTGCCAGCGGCGCTCGTCCGTTGGGCATGCGTTTCGTATCGAGCGTTGCGAAATCCTGGAACTGCCACCCTGGCCATTCCGGATCATCGGGTGTCACCAAGCGCCCACCAAGGCGGGCCAGGGTCTCCAGATCCTGGCGACTGCTGTCGATGTCGTGGCGGGACTGCACGATGGTGCGCACCCTGTCCGGTACCGCCAAGCGCCGGACGCGCTCTGCCGTCTCCTGCACGCCGAACACCGACACCATGGCCGCGAGTTCCGCGCAGGGCGCCTCAGCCACCCGGGATAGGTAGGCCCAATCGGGCGACACATCGCTCATCGTTTATCGCGAAACGTCAATGCGAGCTTGACATCCTCGGTGCCCGGGAAGTCACGCCCGCCGAGGTCGGCGAGAGTCCACGCGACACGTAGGCATCGGTCCAAAGCACGAACACTGATGAGCCCGCGTTCCATGGCGTTACGCAGCGGCTCCATAACCGTCCTCGACGGTCGAAACTCCTTACGCAACAGCGGACCGGGGGCATCAGCATTGACACGGAATCCATAAGCCGACCATCGCTGCGCCGCCCGCTCACGCGCCAAGAGGACACGCTCGCGCACAAGCACCGTGCCCTCGGCAGCCTCGCCGAGCGCGCTTTGGCTGACCGGGTGCATCTTTACCCGAAGATCCACCCGATCGAGAAGCGGACCGGACAACTTGCCCAGGTAGCGACGACGTACCGGAGCCGGACACGTGCAGTCTCGCGGGTTCGCCGGCGCGCACGGGCACGGATTGGCCGCCAGTACCAACTGGAATCTGGCCGGGTACACGACGACGCCGTCACGGCGCGCCAACCGAATCTCCCCATCCTCCAACGGCGTACGCAGTGCCTCCAGTGCGGGCGTCGAGAGTTCGGCGCATTCGTCGAGAAACAACACGCCACGGTGAGCTCGACTTACCGCGCCAGGCTTGGCGATACCGGAGCCGCCGCCGACGAGAGCCGCGACGCTCGACGTGTGATGTGGCGCCACGAACGGTGGCTGGGTGATCAACGGCTGCTGCGTCGTCAACAGACCCGCCACCGAATGGATAGCCGTGACCTCAAGTGCCTCGCTATCGGTCAGCAGTGGCAGCAGCCCCGGTAATCGTTGCGCCAGCATTGTTTTGCCGATGCCTGGCGGACCGGTCAGCATGAGGTGGTGAGCGCCCGCCGCCGCCACCTCGACCGCGAATCGCGCATCGGCATGTCCAACAACGTCCGCCATGTCCGGCATATCGCTCTTGCATGGCACGTCCAACGGCCGCACCGGCTCCAGCTCGCCATCAGCACACAGCCAGCCCGTCAGTTGCCGCAAGGTCCGAGCACCCAGCACCTCGATACCGTCGACCAAACCCGCCTCCCCTAGATTCGCCTCGGGTACCACCACGGTTGGCCACCCGTCGCGTTTGGCCGCCAGCACTGCGGGGAGCACTCCGCGGATCGGGCGCACGCGCCCGTCGAGCGCCAACTCCCCTAGTAGCAGGCTCTTTTCCAGCCTCGTCGGCGGGATCGCGTTACCGGCCGACAGCACGGCGGTTGCCAGCGCCAGGTCATACACCGATCCCATCTTCGGCAATGTCGCAGGTGACAGCGCCAAGGTCAGACGCGACGACGGCCAGGTGAACCCGCAGTTGGTGATCGCCGCGCGCACACGGTCACGAGATTCCTGCAGTGCGGCATCGGGCAGCCCGACCAGGTGCACACCGGGGAGCCCAGCACTGATATCGGCCTCGATTTCGACCGTTTGGCCGGTTACCGCCTTGACCGCAACGGAATAAGCTCTCCCTAGGGCCATCTCAGCTCACCCCGCGGATGTGGGTGATCGCCGGTCCCGAGCCGCTCAACCGCACTTCGATGACATCGATACGCACGGCCACCCACGAACCGTCCTGCGCCGCCAGCCAGATGCCCGCAAGCCGCCGCAGCCTACGTAACTTGGTGTGCGTCACGGCCTCCGCAGGTGTTCCGAACGCGCGGCCGGTACGTGTCTTCACCTCAACAAAAACCAACGCTTCGCCGTCGGCTGCGATGATGTCCAATTCTCCGTACCGGCACCGCCAATTGCGATCGAGGACCGTGAAACCGTCCTTGCTCAGGTAATCAGCGGCGAGATCCTCTCCACGGCTGCCGATCTGTGCACGTGTGCTGGTTGTCATGGCCACACCATCTGCGCCGGTACCGACACAGGCTCAGCTGAGATGCCTCACGGTCGAGAGTTATCCACATTCCGGCATTCCTCCACAGGACGGCGGCCGCAGGCGGCTCCTACCGCGGTTCTGGACGGTGCTCACACAGCGAACCAGGACTTCGATACATCCGGCGCGTGGTCGAACGCCTACTGCGTTAGGGCAGTCCGCCCACTAGTTCCACATCTTGACCGGATGAACCACCGGCGCAACCTTGCCGATCGCACCCGTTGCGGGTCCCGGCAGGTCCTTGGAGTTGGGGGCCGACTTGATCTCGACGTCGTCCGTCGCGGTGCACACGTCCTTGCTGGCCTTCGATGGCGCACAGTGCACACCAGGCGCAGCCACCGCGACAGCTGGCGAGCCCAACGGCAGCGCGACCACAATTGCCGGCGCAATCATCGCCATCGCCCTCATCAGCAAAATACCCATCGGCCGAGAATGGGACACGCCCACGAGATCCGCAACTCGAACGATGTCCTGCTGGCGAGTAATTCCCATCACAGCCGGCCAGAATCTGTCAGGTCTGGAGGGACAGTGCCAAGCAAACCATCGCCGCGACCTAGCGCGGCGCGTTGCCCTCGAGCCGATCAAGTAGCGATTCGAGCGCCTCTTCGAACTCTGTCACGCTGTGGTCTTCACTGAGCTGTTGCTGCATCCGCTGCAGATTCGGGTAGTTCGAAAGGCTCCGCAGCGTCTTCTCGGGCAGCTCGTCTTCCACCGGACTCAGCGAGACGCCGCGTGCTGAAACCTCCAGGAGCAGCTGGCCCAGCAGGAAGGTGGTGTACGCGCGATAGGCGGTCACTGCTCCCCGGTCGTCGAAGCCGTAGGAGATCAGTGTGTCCAGGAAGGTCTCCATCCACTTCATGCTCCGCAGCGGCGGCCGAACCCATGGGGCCTCCGGTGGCCGGGTCGCCAACGTCGGAAACAGGTGCGGGTGATCGATGGCAATCGCCCGCACCCCATGCGCGAGCCGAACGAGATAGTCCTGCCAACCGTCTTCCTGCCGTCGGGCAGCGAGTTGATCGTCGTACAGCTTTTCGACCAGGTGGTCCACAATGCCGCCGAGTAGGTCTTGGCGGCCATGGACGTGGCGGTAGAGGGCCATCGCTTCGACACCGCAGGCAGAACCGAGCCGCCGCATCGTCAGCTGATCCAACCCATCGCGGTCCACCAGCGCGATCGCGGTATCGAGGATTTCCGCACGGGTCAGCGATCGTGGGCGGCGCCCCTCCGGGGTGCCTGCACCTGTTCGGTTGTCCGTCTCGTCCACTGCGTCGGTCACTCCCACCGTGCATTTCGGGGTTCGGGTTATGACGGCGTTCCCGTGGCGGCTTTGCCGTCCTCCACGACGGTACCTCTGCCAGCTAAACAGCTGGCCAGCGGCTATTTGTTTACAAAGTAGTTTACGTGGTACACAACCCTTGCTACGGTGGATTTGGTCGCCTCACGACGAGGCGACATCGAGCGGTTGCACCGTGCACGCACTGAAAAGGAGCGACAGATGAGCGATGACAACAAGGACAGCGGTCTCGAGGCCGGGATCAAGGGCGTCGTCGAAGACGTCAAGGGCAAGGCCAAGGAAGCCTTCGGCAAGCTGACCGATGACGAGTCGCTGGAGCGCGAAGGTCAGGCGCAGCAGGACAAGGCCGAAGCCCAGCGTGAGGTAGCCACCAAGGAAGCCGAGGCCGAGAAGGCCCGCGCCGAGGCTGCGGTGCATCAGGCACGCGAAGACGCCGAGAAGTAGCAACACACCGCACAGCAGCCCGCTCCACTCCCACGAGAACCAGGAAACCACAAATGATTTCACCTCTGGCCGCTGATGTTGCGGCAGCTCACCTCGGCTTTGGCATCGGCTGGATCGCATGGATCGTGATCGGCGGCCTCGCCGGATGGGTGGCCAGCAAGATCATGGGCACCGACGCCCAGCAAGGGCTCCTGCTCAACATCGTGGTGGGGATCGTGGGCGGGCTGCTGGGCGGATTCTTGCTGAGTCTGCTCAACGTCGGCACCTACGGCTTCGGCTGGATTCTGACATTCGTCACTGCACTCGCGGGCGCCTGCATTCTCTTGTTCCTCGTGCGCCTCGTCAGCGGCAGGCGATGAGTAGCAACAGATCCCAGCAGTCCACAACAGAAGGGGCCCTAGTGATTCCGTCCATTTCGAAGAAACTCGCGGTGGCCGCCGGTATGGCCGCGGCCATCTCGCTGGCGGGCTGTTCCAGTGTGATCAATCAAGGTGGTGACACCACCTGCAAGGAATACCTCACCCAGGATGAGGCCACGCAAAATGAGGCCGTCATCAAGATGCTCAAGGACGAGAACCAACAAGACCCCAGTGGTCTGCAGTCGACGGCAGCACGAAACTCCGCGTTGGCCTACTGCAAGACGCTGGGCAACGAGAACAGCAAGATCAAAGAAGCCCCACACCTCTAACCGGGAGCATCACATGAGAATGCCAACAGCCAAGCCCACCAAGGTTTTTGCCGGATTCGCCATCATTATTGGCGCGGCTCTGACCGGGTGTGGCACGAGCACCGACAGTGGCCCGACGAGCACCAGCACGACGACCACAACAACCACAACCACCACGACGACCGTTCCCGCGCCCAGCGGTGCACCGGAAGGCACCCCGGCACCCGGCGGCCCGACCGGTAGCGGTGGTCCCGAGGGCGGATCCGGCGCCATCCCCGGCGGTCCGACCGGAGGCGGCGGACCCGGCGGCGGGAGCGGCAGCATCCCAGGCGGTCCGACCGGAGGCGGCGGACCCGAAGGCGGCGGAGGCCACATCCCCGGCGTCGGCGGCGGCCACGGCGGCCCGGGTGGCGGCGGCGGATGCGTCGACAACGTGGGTTGCGTCAGCATCCCGTAAAGCACGTACGGCCAAACAGAGCTGCGCCTTTCGGAGATCTACTCCGGTAGGCGCAGTTCTGGCTTGTCGACCTCTTCGATGTTGACGTCCTTGAAGGTGATCACGCGCACGTGTTTGACGAAGCGCGCCGGCCTGAAAAGGTCCCACACCCACGCGTCAGAAAGGCGCAGCTCGAAGTACACCTCGGAGTCGGTGTTCCGTGGAATCACCTCGACGCTATTGGCCAGGTAAAACCGACGCTCGGTCTCCACCACGTAGCTGAACTGCCCGACGATGTCCTTGTACTCGCGATACAGCGAGAGTTCCATCTCGGTTTCATACTTTTCGAGGTCTTCAGCGCTCATAGACTTTCCATTATCCCCCCTGTGAACTTCCCTGCGCCGCATTGCGCACGTTCACGAACGACTGTCGATGCTGAACTGACGGCCCCAGACGCTGCAGCGCCTCGGTATGGACGGCCGTGCTGTAGCCCTTGTGCACCGCGAATCCGTACCCCGGATGATCGGAATCCATGGCCACCATCACTCGATCCCGGCTGACCTTCGCCAGCACACTGGCCGCGGCGATACATGCCGCCGAGGCGTCGCCACCGATGACCGGCAGGGAGGGCACCGGCAGTCCCGGCACCCGGAATCCGTCCGTCAACACATATCCCGGCTTGACGCCCAGACCGGCCACCGCGCGCCGCATTCCCTCGATGTTGGCCACGTGCACGCCGATGCGGTCCACTTCTTCGGCTGGCACCGACACCACGTGATACGCCTCGGCGTACCGGCAGATAAGGGGAAACAGCGTCTCGCGCATCTTCTCGCTGAGCTTCTTGGAGTCATTGAGCGCGGCAAGGCTTTTCCGTTGGTTTGGGCCAAGCACACACGCGGCGATTACCAACGGTCCCGCACAGGCTCCACGTCCGGCCTCGTCCACTCCGGCGACAGGACCCAAACCCACTCTGTCCAGGGTCAATTCGAGGGTCCGCAATCCGGATGCTTTGCGAATCACCGTCCGCGGTGGCCAGCTGGTACTCATACCGCGAGAACTAGGTCTGAGGGTTCACCGATGCGACGCCGCCCCACCGTCCGGGCGGCCATGCGATGAAACGCGCCTTGCCGATGACGTTGTCCAACGGCACAGTGCCGATGTTCGGGTCGCCCGTGCAATAGACGCGCTGACGCTCATCCATCGCGGGCCCAGCATCACGTTCGAGGCTCTGGCAGTGTGCGCGCGAGTCGCCGCTGTGCGTCCGGTTGTCCCCCATCATCCACAGCTTGCCTTCCGGCACCTTGACGGGCCCGAACTGGAAACTCCAGCAGGCGTTGGTGGGGTCGATGTCGCTACCGGGACCGATGGTTTCCGGATCCAGATACGGCTCGTTGAGCTTCTTGCCGTCGACCGTCAGGCCCGTATCCCAGCGGCATTGCACTGTCTGCCCGCCAGTGGCGATGACACGTTTCACCAGATCGTTCTCGTCCGGTGGCACCACGCCGATGAACGACAGAGCGTTCTGCAGGTATCGGACGGCGGTGTTGTCCGACCGGATCGATCGGTAGTTGCCGTTCCACTCCGGGGGGCCTTTGAACACCACAACGTCGCCGGGCTCCGGATCGATGAACCGGAACACCACCTTGTCGACCATGATCCGGTCACCGGTGCAACCACGGCAGCCGTGCAAGGTCGGCTCCATCGACTCCGACGGAATGAGATACGGCCGGGCGATGAAATTCTGTGTGATGCAGTACAGGACCAGAGCGATCAGCAGGAGGACGCCGACCTCTTTGAGCATGCCGGAGCCGCTGTCTTCGTCTTTCGACGATGCTGCGGATGATGCCTCAGCGGCTGGTTCGGTTTCGGGAGCGTCGGCAGTAGTCTGCGTGGACGTTTCAGACGGCCCTGATTCCCCGGACACCGGTGCTGTCACGAAAGCGCCGACTCGGTCAGCGCTTCTCCTTGATCTTGGCCTTCTTGCCGCGCAGCTCACGCAGGTAGTACAGCTTCGCGCGACGGACCGCACCACGGGTGACGATCTCGATGTGGTCGATGTTCGGCGAGTGCACCGGGAAGGTGCGCTCGACGCCGACGCCGTAGCTTTCCTTGCGGACCGTGAAGGTGGCACTCACGCCACCACCGGAGCGACGCAGCACGGCACCCTTGAAGACCTGGATGCGCTCCTTGGAGCCCTCGATCACCTTGACGTGCACGTTGACGGTGTCACCGGGGCGGAAGTCGGGCACATCCTGGCGCAGCGACGCCTGGTCGACAAAGTCCAGCGTGTTCATCGGTGTACTTCCCTCTTGGTCTCTCGACTCAATCGCGCGGCCGGATCGCATACCGGGTATGCACCTGCGCCGATCAGTAGTTGCGTAGTTCTGTCTGACTTGTGGCCAAGCGGCAGCAGACAGCTACCCGATTGTGCCAGACAGGGGCCCTTTCAGTGAAATCGCCCACCCGAGCACCCCTTGGGCAGCGGCTATCCAGACAGTACCGGTAAGCTACCGTGACCGGAACACCTGTCACATAGGTAACAATTCAGAGTCTGACCGCAGAGGGGGTCTAGGTTATGCGCGGCCATCACCTGTTTGCGGGCTTAACGCTCACTGCAGTGACCGCCCTGACCTCTGGATGTGTGGCATCGGTGCGCAGCGACCCGGCTACCCCGGTGCTGGCAGTTGTCAGTGCCCCCGCCGAGCCTGCGCCGGTCTTCGAGGTGGAAAGCCCCCCATCCTTCGAGACCCTGCCCGAGCGCACCATCGCAGCAACCACCCAGGCCAAGAGTGCCGGCGCCGTACTCACCGCGGTCATCAAGGACCGCGCCTCCGGTGCCATGGTCACCAATGGCAACAACAGCACCATTGCCATCGCCTCTGTGGCGAAGCTGTTTATCGCCGACGACCTGCTCATGCGGGAATCGACCGGCGACGTCACTCTGACTCCCGCAGATCGCGCCTCTTTCGACCGGATGCTGCAGTCCTCCGATGACAGCGCAGCCGAGATCTTCTGGCAGCGCGGGGGCGGAAACTCGATCATCACCCGGGTCGCCGCGCGATACGGGCTGCCCTCCACCACCGTGCCCTCCGACGGGATGTGGTGGAACACCATCAGCACTGCCAACGACCTGGTGCAGTACTACGACATGCTGCTTTCCGGCACCGGTGGCCTACCACCCGAGCGCGCGAACATCATCGTCGACGACTTGGCCCGTTCGACGCCCAACGGCATCGACGGCTACCCCCAGCGTTTCGGAATCCCGGACGGAATCCCCGGCGAGCCCGTCGCGGTGAAGCAGGGCTGGATGTGCTGTGTCGGATCCGCGTGGATGCATCTGTCGACCGGCGTGGTCGGTCCCGACCGTCGATTCATCGTGGTGGTGTCGTCCCTGCAGACCGCCAACGACGTGACGGCGCGCAACACGCTAACTCAGGCCGTCTCCACCATGTTCCCCGGTGGACGTATCGAAGCCGAGTAGATCCGGGCGACGCTGCGCCGTCCGCTGACGCGACTGCTCGGCCCGCCAGGCCGCAATCTTGGCGTGATCACCTGAGAGCAACACCGGGGGTACATCGATCCCCCGCCAACTCGGCGGTCTGGTGTAGGACGGCCCCTCCAAGAGCCCGTCGGAGTGTGAGTCTTCTTGCGCGGAAAGCGCATTGCCCAGCACCCCGGGAATCAGCCGCAGTACCGCCTCGATGATCACCAGCGCGGCGACCTCGCCGCCATTGAGCACATAATCGCCGATCGACACCTCGCGCACCCGCATCCGGGTCGCAGCGTCATCGGCGACTCGCTGATCGATTCCCTCGTAGCGTCCACACGCGATCACCAGATGGTCTTCAGTGGACCATTGATGGGCACTCTCCTGCGTGAAGGGGTATCCGGCGGGCGTTGGTACCACCAAAAGCGTTTCCGGCGTGCAGATCTCGTCCAGGGCTTCACCCCAGACCGTCGGCTTCATCACCATGCCGGGACCACCGCCGTAGGGTGAATCGTCGACGGACTTGTGGACGTCGTGCGTCCAGCGCCGCAGATCGTGCACCGCGACATCGACAAGCCCGGCCTCGATTGCCTTGCCCGGCAGAGACTGCCGCACCGGCTGCAGATAGTCCGGGAAGATCGTGACGACGTCTATTTTCATGCCGGAATGCTCACGACAGGTCCAACAGACCTTCGGGGGGATCTATCTCGATCACCTTGTCTGCCAAGGAGATCGACGTGACGATCGCGGAGACGAACGGCACTAGGATCTCGCCGCGCTGGTCCCTGTTGTGAGGTTTCACCGCAAGCAGCTCGCCACCCGGGGTGTGCAGCACCTCGGAAACGGTTCCGACGATCGCACCCTCCAGGGTCCGCACCGTAAGCCCTTCGAGCTGATGGTCGTAGAACTCGTCGGGATCTTGAAGCGCAGGAAGCTCGCCGGCCTCAACCGTGAAAAGGGTGCCGCGCAAAGCGTCTGCCGCGTCACGGTCGGCCACGCCGGAAAGCCTAATCAGCAGCCTTCCGGTGTGCTCACGTACCGATTCGACGGTGAATTCACGATTACCGCCGCCCCGGGGCAGCCGCCCGGTCAGCACCGAACCGACGGCGAAACGCTCGTCTGGATCGTCAGTACGGATTTCGACCGACAACTCGCCGGTGACGCCGTGCGCCTTGGCGATACGCCCGACCACAAGCTCCATCGGAGCTACCGGTCGGTGTCCACCACGTCGACCCGGATGCCGCGGCCACCCACACCCGCGACCAGGGTGCGCAGCGCGGTGGCGGTACGCCCGCCCCGACCGATCACCTTTCCGAGATCGTCGGGGTGGACGTGAACCTCTACGGTGCGGCCGCGACGATTCGTCACTAGGTCAACGCGGACATCGTCGGGGTTATCGACGATTCCTCGTACCAGATGCTCGACGGCGTCGACCACCACAGAACTCATCTGAGGTCCTATTCGCTTGCGGCGTCAGCAGATTCGGCCGGAGCCTCGGCGGCTTCCGCGGCCGGGGCCTCGGCGGCCTCGTCCTGCTCGGCCTTCTTCGGGGCCTTCTTCTTTTTCTGCTGGATGGCCTCACCGGTGGGGGCACCGTCGGCCTCGGCCAGAGCGGCGTTGAACAGCTCCAGCTTGCTGGGCTTGGGCTCCTTGACCTTCAGGGTGCCCTCGGCGCCGGGCAGGCCCTTGAACTTCTGCCAGTCACCGGTGATCTTCAGCAGGGCCAGCACCGGGTCGGTCGGCTGCGCGCCGACGGACAGCCAGTACTGCGCACGCTCGGAATCGATCTCGATGAGGCTGGGCTCTTCCTTCGGGTGGTACCGGCCGATCACCTCGATGGCGCGGCCTTCGCGGCGCGTGCGCGCATCGGCGATCTGGATGCGGTACTGCGGGTTGCGGATCTTCCCGAGGCGGGTGAGCTTGATCTTGACAGCCATGACTACAACTTCTCCTTGAGGTATCACGCGGCAATTCGGCGATCCGTGCGGACATGCACGATCCGGTTTTGCCTCGCGTGGGTCTGACCGCAGCTGGCCATGGCCAGCACAACGGACGGTTTGTCATTGTGCCAGAGCGGGGCCTACCAGCCCAAATCCTTCCGGCCGGACTACACCAGCCGATTGAAGCACTTCGTCTCGACGCGCCGTGTCAGGCGCCAGCCGTGCCGTGTCCGCACTACCGCGTCGTCGTACCAAAGTCCCAGAAAAAGCACCTGTTCGGTGTCGCCGCCCGGAACCATCGGGTTGAAACACAGGCTGCGCACGGTGGCCGAGCTGCGCTCTTCGTCGTCGAAACTGATCGACACGTTTCCCAGCATGTGCGCATACATCGGGAATGCCGGCAGCACCTGCGCCAGCCACGCCTTGACGTCGGGATACTCGCCGTCCACCCCACCCATCGCGCGATAGTCGATATATGCGTCGTTGGTGAACACCTCGTCCAGGTCGTCGAACTGGCGGGTGTCGATGGCGGTCGCGTAATCGACCAGGAGCTGCTGGATCTGCAGGCGGTCGGAAACTTCGTCGATGGTCCAGGCGGATGTCATAACTTGTGAGCATGCCCACTCGGACCGAAATCATCACGCAATTCGTCCCGAACTCCCCGCTGTGTCAGCACCTGGGAATCGTGTTGGCCGAGATCGGCACCGATCGCGCCGTGCTGAGCATGCCTTTCCGGCCCGAACTGGCCACCATGGGCCACACCGTGCACGGCGGCGCGATCGCGACCCTCGCCGATACCGCGGCCATGGCGGCGGCGTGGGCCGACGACGTCGTGCCCGAAAAGTTCGGCGGCTCAACGGCTTCATTGACGGTCAACTACGTCTCGGCGGCCGAGGCGGCCGACCTTACCGCGGTGGGCCAGGTGGTCCGCCGCGGTAAGCGTCTGTCGAATATCGAGGTCACCGTGTCCGACGGCACCGGACAGGTGGTGGCCAAGGCGTTGGCCACCTACAACTTCGCTTAGGCCGCGCCGGCCTCGTCCGCAGCCAGCAGGTCCCGCACCCGGGGAATGACCTCGGTGCCATACAGCTCGACGTTTTGCATGCCCAGCCCCGGCTGCGCGGCCTGGTACACCAGGCTGAACCGGTCGGCACCGAGACCACGAATGGTTTTGGCCATCTTGGCCGCCACCGTGTCGGGTGAACCGACATACAGCGATCCCGACTTCACCTCGGCCAGGTACTCCTCGTACCGCGGCGCCGGCCAGCCACGCTCACGCCCGATCGTGGTGCGCAATTCCCGGAAGCCCGGCCAATACTGTGCGATCGCCTCCTCATCGGATTCCGCGATATGCCCCGGACTGTGAATGCCCAGCGGCATCGGCTCGGTGACACCGAGCTGATCTTGAGCCCGCCGGTAGAGGTCGACGTACGGCTCGAATCGCATGGGGTCACCACCGATGATCGCCAGGATCATGGGTATGCGGTACCGCACGCTGCGGACCACCGATTCCGGCGATCCGCCCACGCCCACCCACGCCCGCAAACCGTTCTCTGTCTTGGGATACACCTCGACGTTGTCCAACCCGGCGCGCAGCTTCCCCGACCAGGTCACCGGGTCTCCCGGCAGCAGCTTGGCCATGAGATCGAACTTCTCCTCGAAGAGTTCGTCGTACTCTGCCAGGTCGTATCCGAACAACGGGAAGGAATCCGTGAACGACCCCCGGCCAAGCACGACCTCGGCACGGCCATGGGAGATTCCGTCGAGGGTCGCGAACCGCTGATACACCCGCACCGGATCGTCGGTACTGAGCACCGTCACGGCGGTCGCGAGGGTGACCCGCTCGGTACGCGCCGCGATCGCGGACAGCATCATCTCCGGCGACTCCCCTACGAACTCGATGCGGTGATGCTCCCCGATCGCGAAGATGTCGACGCCGACCTGGTCCGCGCGCACCCCCTCCTCGACCACGGCGCGGATCGCTTCCGGGTTGGTCATACCCGCGGGAACGTCGGCGAACGTGTCCAATCCAAACTGCACGTGATTAGTCATGACCACATAAACGGACCGCAGTCCGGTTATGTTCCCGATACCCGCCGCGCTAGTGTCGGAGCCGATGTCTTCCCTGCCGCGGCCTCGCCGCTTCCGCGTATTCGCGGTGCTCAGCGCCCTGCTCCTCATGCTCGCGATCCCCGGTGTCGCGCATGCCGATACGGCGGCACCGCCGCCGGAGGGTCCGGCGCAAGCATGGTTGGTGGCGGATCTGGACTCCGGTCAGATCCTTGCCGCACGCGACCCCTACGCCGTACATCCCCCCGCGAGCACCATCAAGGTGCTGCTGGCCCTGGTGGCTCTCGACGAGGTGCCGCTGGATGCCACCGTGGTCGCCGATGCCGCGGACGCGAAAGCCGAATGCAACTGCGTGGGCATCAAGGCGGGCCAGACCTACACCGCGCGCGAGCTGCTCGACGCGGCACTGCTGGAGTCTGGCAATGATGCGGCCAACACACTGGCGCACCTACTCGGCGGACGACAGGCCACCGTCGACAAGATGAACGCCAAGGCCGCGGCCCTGGGTGCGACGTCCACCCACACCGACTCACCGTCGGGTCTGGATGCACCTGGCATGGACATGCGCTCCACCCCGCACGATCTAGCCGTCATATTCCGTGCGGCACTGGCCAATCCGATATTCGCCGGGATCACCGCCCAGCCGGGCGCGCCCTTCCCGGGGCGCGGGCTGCGCAATCAGAACGAGCTGATGTACCGCTATCCGGGAGTGATCGGCGGCAAGACCGGCTTCACGGACATGGCCCGCAAGACCTATGTCGTGGCCGCTGAGCGCGACGGCAAGCGCCTTGTGGTGTCCATGATGTACGGCCTGGTGCACGAGGGCGGGCCGACGTATTGGGACCAGGCCACGAGCCTGTTCGACTGGGGCTTCGCCAACGACGGTCAGGTCACCGTCGGTTCGCTCTAGCGGTATCCACCCTTACCGTCGGAGTTCAATACCTGAACAACAGTCTCCGAGACACGTACCCGGCACATGGCAACAGCCAACGACACGGCGTCCGGCGGCGAGATCTGAGCGATGGCATTGCCCGCAGCCGCCGCCTCCTGAACCGCTGCGAGTTTTCCGGCATCGTCGGCGCCATTGAATTCCGCACAGGTGGTATCGGCCTGGGCGGTCCCCGGCACGGCGACAAGCAGTCCGACAGTCATCAGCAGCACCACCCCATAACGCATGGCCGAACTCTAACGAATCTGCCCGCGCAGCAGAACGAGATCCGGTCGCGAGAGCACCTGCGGCCCGGTCCGCGGGTCCTCGCGGTATCCGACCACATCGGCGGGTGCGCCGTGCTCCAGACCCGGCCTCCCCAGCCACTCGCGGGCCCGCCACGAGGCCGCACCCAGCGCATCGGTGGCATCCATGCCGATGCGGGTGAGTGCGGCGACCTCATCGGCGATACGCCCATGCGCGATCCCGCCGCCGGCGTCGGTGCCCGCGTAGATCGGAATTCCGGCGTCGTACGCGTTCCCGAATGTCGTATGCAGACCGGCGTACAGGTCGCGCATGTGCTGGGCGTACACCGGGTATTTGCTTGCGGAGTCGGCGATTCCGGGAAAGTTCTCGATGTTGATGATGGTCGGGACGAGCGCGGTGCCGTGCTCGACCATCAGGGCGATGGTGTCATCGGTGAGTCCGGTGCCGTGTTCGATGCAGTCGATCCCGGCGCGTATCAAGCCAGGCAGCGCGTCCTCGCCGAAAACGTGTGCGGTGACGCGGGCACCGTTGGCGTGCGCGGCATCGATGGCCTCTTTAAGGATGTCGTCCGACCACAGCGGGGCCAGGTCGCCCACGGAACGATCGATCCAGTCCCCTACCAACTTCACCCAGCCATCACCCCAACACGCTTGGAGGGCAACGGCTTCCGGAAGTTGCGATTCATCCTCGATATCGATGGGCAGGCCAGGTATGTACCGCTTGGGTTTGGCCAGATGCCTACCCGCGCGGATGATCTTCGGCAGGTCCGCCCGGTCGTCGAAGCCACGGGTGTCTACCGGAGATCCAGCGTCGCGCAACAGCAGCGCGCCCACCTCGCGCTCGGCCTCGGCCTGAGCGACCGCCTCCTCGAGGGAGGTCGGTCCGTGCGGCCCGACGCCGACGTGGCAGTGCGCGTCGACAAGCCCCGGCAGCAGCCATCCGCCGTCAAAGATGGTGTCGGCGCCCGCGATTGGCTCCAGGCTGAGGACGCCCTCACACACCCACAGATCGACAGGCTCTTCCGACGGAAGAGTTCGTCCCCGCAGGTGCAAGCGCATCGGGCTCAGTTCTTAGGGAACTTCAACTTCGAGATGTCGATATCGGCCAGACCCGGAGGCAGCTCACCCAGTCCCTCGGGCATCCCGGATAGATCAGGGAATCCGGCCGGCATTCCCCCGGGAAGCCCAGCCATACCGGGGAATCCGCCCCGCATCTTCGGCTGCGTCGGGCCCTTCGAACCCTTCTTGCCCTTCTTGGTGTTCTTGCCGCCCTTGCGGTTGCTCTTGCGGTTGATGGCGCCCATGCCCATCCGCCCGGCCATCGAGGACATCATCTTGCGCGCATCGAAGAAGCGGTCCACCAGCTGGTTGACCTCCGAAACGGCCACACCGGAGCCGTTGGCGATCCGCAGCCGCCGCGACGCGTTGATGATCTTCGGGTCGGCCCGTTCGGCGGGGGTCATGCCGCGGATGATGGCCTGCACGCGGTCGAGCTGCTTATCGTCGACGGCGGCCAATGCGTCCTTCATCTGGCCTGCCCCCGGAAGCATCCCCAACAGGTTCCCGATGGGCCCCATCTTGCGGATCGCGAGCATCTGCTCCAGGAAGTCCTCCAGCGTCAGCTCGCCCGAGGTGATCTTCTCCGCGGCGGCCAGCGATTGCTCGGCGTCGAAATGCTGCTCTGCCTGCTCGATGAGGGACAGCAGATCGCCCATGCCCAGGATGCGGCTGGCCATCCGGTCGGGATGGAAGACATCGAAGTCCTCCAGCTTTTCACCGGTGGACGCGAACAAGATCGGGGTGCCGGTGATCTCGCGCACCGAGAGCGCGGCACCACCGCGAGCATCGCCGTCGAGCTTGGTCAGGACCACGCCGGTGAACCCGACACCGGCACGGAACGCCTCGGCGGTGCTCACCGCGTCCTGACCGATCATGGCGTCGAGGACGAACAGCACCTCGTCGGGATCGACGGCTTCGCGGATCCGGGCGGCCTGGTCCATCAATTCGGCGTCGATACCGAGACGGCCGGCGGTGTCGACGAGCACCACATCGAAGTGCTGAGCCTTGGCATGGGCCAGGCCGTCTCGTGCCACCGCAACCGGATCGCCGACCAGCGAGCCGACCTCCAGGCCGCCGGTCGAGGTGCCCGGATGCGGGGCGTAGACGGAAACTCCGGCACGCTCACCGACCACCTGCAGCTGGTTCACGGCACCGGGGCGCTGCAGGTCGCAGGCCACCAAAAGCGGGGTATGTCCTTGTCCCTTAAGCCATTTGGCGAGCTTGCCGGCGAGGGTCGTCTTACCGGCACCCTGCAGACCAGCGAGCATGATGACCGTCGGCGGGGTCTTGGCGAACGCCAGCTGGCGGGTCTCCCCACCCAGGATGCCGATGAGCTCCTCGTTGACGATCTTGACGACCTGCTGGGCGGGGTTCAGCGCCCCGGAGACCTCGGCCCCCTTAGCGCGATCTTTGATGCGACCGATGAAGGTGCGCACCACGGGCAGCGCGACATCGGCTTCCAGCAGCGCCAGCCGGATGGTCCGGCAGGTCGCGTCGATATCGGCGTCGGACAGACGTCCCTTGCCCCGTAGGCCAGCAAGGGCATCGGTCAACCGGTCAGACAGCGATTCAAACACGTCGACCAGCCTAGCTGGCGGCCCCTTTTGTGCCTCCGTCGTGGCAGGCAATCTGGATACGCCGGCCTTCCCCGCCTACCCGGTGGCTGGAGGTTGCGGGCGCAGCGACGGAATGAGGATGCCGACAACGCCACGCAGGCTCCACCCGATGAGGCTGAGGTAGTCGATGCTGTCGCGCCAGAAGACGACTTTGTCGTCGACAAACTTCATGGTGGCTTTGATCCGAAACCGCACCCACAAGGGGCCTAGCTTGGCGATGTCGACGCGGTCACTGATCACCGAGTCGCCCTGCTGCACGACGCTCAGCGGCGACACGGTGAGTCCGGAAACGCACGCCCGGAAGCCCCGCGCCAAGGCAGGCCTGAGACTCTTCTTGCCCGTGATCTTCGGAAGAGGCGCGAGCACGTGCTCGACGTCATCTGAGAAGAACTTCAGATAGCCGTCAAGATCCAGGGCCGCCATCGTGGCGAAGGCGTCTTTCACAAGCTCCACACGGGGGTGCACGTTCGACGGGTGCCCGCCGCTCATCCGATCCTCAAGAAATGCCATGCCCCGACAATCGCCTGTGACCTGCTGCCATCACTACCCGCGGCGCTGCCAACCGCTGCCAGATCGCTTGCCTGAGCTAGCTGGCGGCCTTCTTCGGCTCGGGTGCGGCCACAGGCAGCACCGAGGCGATGGCCGCCTCCAGCACTGCCTGCTCGGGACCGGTGCTGAGACAGAAGGTGTCGACCACCGAAGAACCGAGGGTGTTGACCCTGGCCCATGCGATGTCCACGCCGTGTCGTTCCAGGGTCGCGGTGATGCGCGCCAGCAGCCCAGGCGCATCGGAGGTGCGGATCTCCACGATCTGCTGGTCGAGGTTCCCGGCGGGCTCGAACCAGCGGATGCGCGGCGGCGCCGGCACGTAATTGGTGGGAACCGCGGGTGTCGCATCCCCGACAAGGCCGGTGGAGAACTGCGCTGACTCGCGTTCGCGCTCATCGAGCGTCGCGATGATGTCGGTATCGCCGTCGATAGCGGAGATCAGCTGCTGGCGCAGCAGCCCCGCCGCCGGAGGCGATCCGAACCGCGGCGACACCTCGAAGGTGTTAATGGCCGAGCCGGCGTGGCTGGCCACCGAGGCCGAGAACACCCGCAACGAATTCAGCGACAGCACCCCGGCGGCCTTGTAGAGCAGTCCGCGTTGATCGGGCGCGATCATGCTCACGGTGTACATGTGCGGCGACCCCGCAGGCACCAGGCGGACCTGAACCCCACCATCGGCCGCCAGCGAAAGCAGTTCCGGATCAATGGGATCGGGTTCGGGCAGCGATTCACCACGCATCACCATCCGGCATTTGCGCACCAACTCCCCGATCAGCGACGCCTTCCAGTCACCCCACACCCCCGGACCGGTGGCCAGCGAGTCCGCCTCGGCAAGCTGCTGCAACAACTCCAGCAGCAGCAGATCGCCGCCGAGTGTATTGACCACGGTGTCAATGGTTTCCGGGTCACCGAGATCACGCCGGGTGGCAGTGTTGGGCAGCAGCAGGTGATAACGCACGATCTTGGACAGCAAGTCCACATCGGACGGCCACAGCCCCAGCCGGGTACCGATCTGCACGGCCAGATCCGCCCCGACAACGCTGTGATCACCGCCGCGGCCCTTGCCGATGTCGTGCACCAGTGCACCGAGAACCAGCAGATCGGGGCGAGACACCCTGGTGGTGAAGGCGCTCGCTCGCGCGACTGTTTCGACAAGGTGCCTGTCGACGGTCCAGATGTGCACGATGTCGCGTGGCGGCAGATCCCGCACCGGCCCCCATTCAGGGAAGAGCCTGCCCCACAACCCGGTTCGGTCCAGCGCCTCGATGGTGGCGACCGCAGGCGGACCGGCCTCCAGCAGCACCAGCAGATCCTTGAGCGCCTCCCGTGGCCACGGCGCACGAAGCTCCGGTGCCGATTCGGCAAGCCGACTCAACGTGGACGAGGAGATCGGCAGTCCCGTGGTCGCCGATGCCGCCGCCACCCGCAGGATCAGCGACGGGTCGCGCTCGGGACGAGCATCACGGGCAAGCACCACCTCCCCGGCATGCTCCACCACACCCTCGTCGATCGGACGGCGGACCGTGCGCCGCAGTACCGAAATGCCCCGCCGGGGAATCGAATTACCGGCCGTCCGCAGCCCTACATCCACCGAATAGCTGATGGTGCGGGCGGCGTCGGACAGCATTCTGGCCAGATCAAACCGATCGCCGATACGCAGCGCCGCACCAATCTCGTCAGCGAACTGAGCCAGCAGTTGATCACGCTCCCGTCCGGCGACTCGGTGCAGTTCAGTGCGCACATCCAGGATTACTGCGTGCGCGCCATCGAACGACTTCGCCAGCCCGCTATCGGTGAGCTGGGCGATGGCCAGCGCCCGAAGTAGCTGAACATCGCGCAGACCGCCGCGGCCGGACTTCAGATCGGGTTCGGCCCGGTGTGCGATCTCGCCGCTGCGCCGCCATCGTGCCTGCGTGTACTCGATCAACTCGTCGAGTCGGGTCCGGATCTGCGAACGCCATTGTTGGCGTACGCCCCCGATCATCAGGCTGGACAACTGCGCGTCCCCGGCGATATGCCTGGCATCGAGCAGCGCCAATGCCGCCGACATCTCCTGCCCGGCGACATGCAGGGTGTCGGCCACCGTGCGGACACTGTGGTCGAGCCGAATATTGGCGTCCCACAACGGGTACCACAGGCCGTCTGCGACCTCACTGAGAGTCTCCGTCGAGATGTTCTCGTCGTGCAGCAGCACCAGATCCAAATCCGAGTGCGGCAGCATCTCGCGGCGACCAAGTCCACCGAGTGCCACGATGGCAAATCCACTGGAGTCGGTGATGCCAACCTCAGCGGCCTTGGTTGTCAGCCAAAGCTCATTGAGGTCGGTCATCGCCTCGCGAATCGCGCCGGCATTCAGCCGGCCGCTATCACCGAGCAGCTGCGCCCTGGCGGCCACGAGGTCCGTTGCGGCGCCCATGTGATTACCGTCCTAAGTGTTAGAGGGCATCGGCGCCCCGCTCGCCGGTGCGTACCCGCACCACCGAGTCAACGGGGCTCACCCAGACCTTGCCGTCGCCGATCTTGCCGGTGCGTGCGGCGGTCACGATGACCTCCACCACCTTGTCGACAGCGCTGTCGTCCACCACTACCTCGACACGAACCTTCGGCACGAAGTCCACCGAGTACTCAGCGCCGCGGTACACCTCGGTGTGGCCCTTCTGCCGGCCGTAGCCCTGCACCTCGCTGACCGTCATGCCGAGGATGCCCGCCTGCTCCAGGCCAGTCTTGACATCTTCCAGCGTGAACGGTTTGACGATCGCGGTGACCAGCTTCATGTCCCTCATTCCTCCCTGCCGCTGCTGTGGCGGCCGATGACCGAACCACTTCCCAGTGCGACAAAGTCGTATGCACCTTCAGCGTGTTGGGATTCGTCGGCTCCGGCCGCTTCTCCCTCGTCGCTGATGCGCAGGCCAATGGTGTACTTCACGATGAATGCAACGATAGCGGTGCCTATTGCCGAATAGAGCAGAACCGCCCCGGCGCCAAGAGCTTGGCGCCACAACTGTTCTAGCCCGCCGCCGTAGAACAGACCGGCCACGGCCGCACCGGTCTGGGGCGCGGCGAACAAACCGATGAGCAACGTGCCAACGATCCCGCCGACCAGGTGCACACCGACAACATCCAACGAGTCATCAAATCCTAGCTTGTACTTCAAGCCCACCGCCAGCGCACACAAAATGCCGGCGATCACGCCAATGGCAAGGGCGCCAGCGACATTCACCGACGAGCACGACGGGGTGATGGCCACCAAACCGGCCACGATTCCCGAGGCCGCACCCAGCGAGGTCGCATGCCCGTCCCGAATACGTTCGGTAAGCAACCAGCCCAGCATCGCCGCGGCAGTAGCCACCGTGGTAGTCACAAACGTCGAGCCCGCCAAACCATTAGAACTGGTTGCCGAACCGGCGTTGAACCCATACCAGCCGAACCACAACAGACCAGCCCCCAGCATCACGAACGGCAAGTTATGCGGACGCATCGGCGTGCCCGGCCAGCCCTTGCGCTTACCCAAGATCAGCGCCAACACCAGGCCCGCGGTACCGGCATTGATATGCACCGCGGTACCACCAGCGAAGTCAATTGCCTTGAGCTGATTAGCGATCCAGCCACCCTTCTCCGCGGCCGCACCATCGAACGCGAAAACCCAATGCGCGACCGGGAAGTACACGACCGTGACCCACAAACCCGAAAACAACAACCACGACCCAAACTTCAACCGGTCAGCCACCGCACCAGAAATCAGCGCCACCGTGATGATCGCGAACATCAACTGAAACGCCACAAACACCGTCGCCGGAATCGTGCCCACCAACGGAATATTGACAACCTCAGCCGCCTCGACCCCATTAGCCGGATCAGCAATCACCGCCTCCGCGGCATTACCACCGATAAGACCCTTCAAACCGAAAAACTGCCCCGGATTACCGAACAGCCCCGAAACATCATTACCGAACGCCAGCGAGTACCCATACAACACCCACAGCACCGTCACCAGCCCCATCGCACTGATACTCATCATGATCATGTTCAGCACGTTCTTCGCGCGGACCATGCCGCCATAGAAAAAAGCCAGGCCGGGTGTCATCAACAACACCAACGCGGCACTGGCCAGCATCCACGCAGTGTCTCCGGTATTCGGGACACCCATTGACGGGAAACCATCCACTAGCGGCATTCCTCTCGGGGATCTTGAAGCTTGAACTCTGCCCATGCAGAGTGCGCAGCGGATGTTTCCGAGAGAGCGCGTGTGTGTTTCGCGTCTGTTACCGGTTTCGGCGGGCAGCAACGAAGCGACCCGGGATAGGCGGCGCCCTTACCCCAACAGAGCGTCGACGAAGGCCGGGGGCTCGAATGGGGCCAGATCGTCGGGGCCCTCCCCCAGGCCAACTAGCTTCACCGGCACGCCAAGTTCACGCTGCACGTGAAAAACAATGCCGCCCTTGGCTGTTCCGTCAAGTTTGGTGAGCGCCACCCCGGTGATGTCTACCACGTCAGCGAACACCCGGGCCTGCGCTAAACCGTTCTGCCCAATCGTGGAGTCGAGAACCAGCAGCACCTCATCGACCTCGGCGCGCCGTTCCACGACACGTTTGATCTTGCCCAGCTCGTCCATGAGTCCGGTCTTTGTGTGCAGTCGCCCGGCGGTGTCGATCACCACCACATCGGCACCTTCGCGGATCCCGGCGTCGACGGCGTCGAAGGCGACCGAGGCGGGGTCGGCACCCTCGGCACCCCGCACCACCTGAGCACCCACGCGCTGCCCCCATGCCTGCAACTGGTCGGCCGCTGCGGCACGGAAGGTGTCCGCGGCCCCGAGCACCACCCGGCGTCCGTCGGCGACCAGCACCCGGGCCAGCTTGCCGACCGTGGTGGTCTTGCCCGTGCCATTCACCCCGACGATGAGCAGCACCGAGGGTTTGTCGTTGTGCGGCAGCGCCTTGATCGACCGGTCGAGGTCGGGCTGCAGCTCATCGATGAGTACCTCGCGCAGCAGAGCCCGCGCCTGTGCCTCGGTGCGCACGCTGCGGGCGGCCATCTCGCTGCGCAGCCTGTCCACGATCGACGTGGTGACCGCGGTGCCGAGGTCGGCGATGAGCAGGGTGTCCTCGACCTCCTCCCACGATTCCTCGTCGAGGTCACCCGCACCCAGCAGGCCCAGCAGGCCCCGGCCCACGGCATTCTGCGAACTGGCCAGCCGTCCCCGCAATCGGTCGAGGCGTCCTGCCACCGGCGCGATCTCATCGAGCACCGCCGCGTGTTGCGGCTCTGGTTCGGCGACTGCCTCGGGCTCTGGTTCGGGCGCCGGTTCGGGTTCGGCGACCGCCTCGGGCTCTGGTTTGGGTGTCGCGGCGGGTTCAGGCTGCGGTTTCGGTTCAGCTGCGGGTTCAGGCAGCTGGACATTGGAGATGGTGCGCCGCGGCGCGTCCCGCGGAACTTCGGCGTCATCGCCCACACTGGGCACGGGAGTTGCCTGCGCTCCGCCCTCACTGAAGGTGATGGTGGACCCGGCGCTGTATCCGCCGGAACGGTCGGCCGGTGTGGCGCCCTCGGTGATCCCCGTGTTTGTGTCGGAACGTGTCAGGCTGATACGACGGGAGCGGTAACGCACCAGTCCGAAAACCAATGCAGCAAAAACCACGACGGCGACGATCGCGATGGCGATCCACACTTCAAAAGGCACCAGGGCATTGTTACAGGAACGCAAGAAGCGCCACATTGACGCCTGCCTGAGCGATCCAGTGCAGTACGTCACCCGAACCACGGGACTGGAACGACTCGACCTGCCTTATATGGCGTTGCCCAATTCCAGCCTCGCCGGGGTTGACCTGTCCACCGAGTTTCTGGGCAAGCGATTGGCCGCTCCTGTTCTCATCGGAGCGATGACCGGCGGCGCGAAACTTTCGGCCACCATCAATCGCAATCTCGCGGCCGCCGCCCAAGAGCTGGGCATCGGCATGATGCTGGGTTCGCAACGGGTGATGCTGGTCGACCCTGACAGCGCGGCGACGTTCGCGGTGCGCGAGGTAGCACCCGACATCCTGCTGATCGGCAACATCGGGCTGGCGCAGCTCGGCAACACCGCGGCCGCCGCGCAGCTCAACGACCTGGTGCAGCGAGTGGGGGCGGATGCGCTGGCGGTGCACACCAATCCGCTGCAGGAGGCGGTACAGCCCGACGGCGACACCGATTTCACCGGTCAGGTGTATCGGCTCGCCGAGCTGACCCACGCGGTCGAATTTCCGGTGCTCCTCAAGGAGGTCGGCCATGGCATCAGTGGCGCCGCAGCGCGCCGCCTCAGCGGATGCCGTCTTGCGGCCATTGATGTCGCCGGCGCGGGCGGCACGTCCTGGGCCCGGGTGGAGCAGTTCGTCAGGTTCGGCGCCATCACCTCTCCCGAGCTCGCCGAATGGGGTATCCCGACAGCCGATGCGCTCGCCGAGGTGCATGCCGAGCTGCCGCACCTGCCTCTCGTCGGCTCGGGCGGCATACGCACCGGGATGGACGCTGCCAAGGCGATCGCACTGGGCGCCAGCGTCGTGTCGGTCGCGCTCCCTCTCTTGGCACCGGCGGTGCAGTCGCCGCAGGCAGTGATCGCCTGGCTCGAACAATTCCTCGACGAGCTGCGCATCGCCATGCACTGTGCCGATGTCAATACGATCGCCCAGCTGCGGCGAGTTTCACTGCGTCCGCGCTCAAGCCCCCGCTAAACAGGCCAGACCCGTCATACACTGCGGGAGTCACACCGTGTTGGCTGTGTTTTGGGTCCCAGGAGGTTCTTGGCATGAATATCCAATTCGGGGGACGTAATAAATTTCGGGCCGTGGCGCGGACCCTTGCGGTCACCGTCGCAGTGTTGTTGATATCGGCCGGCATCGTCCGGGCGCCTGTGGCGCGAGCCGATTCCCTGCTCGATTTCACCGGAACCACCGTCTCGGGCGCGCCCTTCAACGGTGCCAGCCTCAAGGGCAAGCCGGTCGTGCTGTGGTTCTGGGCCGCCTATTGCCCGTTCTGCAACGGCGAGGGACCGCATGTGAGTGCGGTATCGGCGGCTAATCCCCGCGTCACCTTCGTCGGCATCTCCGGCCGCGGTTCGGTGGGAGAAATGGAGGGATTCATTTCGCGCTACAACCTTCACTTCACCAACCTCAACGACGCCGACGGTTCGTTGTGGCGGCAGTTCGGTGTGCCCTGGCAGCCGGCCTACCTGTTCATCAACTCCAACGGCACCTCGGACTTTGTGAACAACCCGACATCGTCGATGTCCGAACAGGAGCTCAGCGACCGGGTGAAGGCACTGACCTGACCTCGCTTGCCTTTGCAGCCGGGCTGATCGCCGCGCTCAACCCGTGCGGATTCGCCTTATTGCCGGTCTATCTCGCCCTTGTGGTGCGCGGACCCGGTGCCGAAATCGGCAAGTCGCGGGCTTTGGCTCGCGCGGTCATCGCCACCGTGGTGATGGCAGCCGGGTTCGTCGCGGTCTTCACCGTTTTCGGGTTGTTGACGGTGTCGGTGGCGTCCGTGGTGCAGCGGTATCTGCCGTTTGTGACGGTGGTCTTCGGAATCGGTCTGGTGATCCTCGGTCTGTGGCTGTTGTCCGGCCGCGACATCATCGCGCTCATGCCCAAGGTGCTGGATGCCAATGCCCCCACCACCCGGCTGGGCTCCATGTTCGGCTACGGCGTGGGATACGCGGTGGCCTCGTTGTCCTGCACCATCGGCCCCTTCCTGGCAGTCACCAGTACCACCTTTGAAAGCGGCTCGCTGTTCGACGGTGTCATGGTCTATCTGGCGTACGCCTCCGGTATCACCCTGGTGGTAGGCACGCTGGCCGTGTCCACCGCATTGGCAAGCACGGTCCTGCTGAACGCCATGCGGCGCGCATTGCCCTATCTGAATCGGATCAGCGGCGCCATCCTTCTGGTGGTCGGCGCCTACGTGGGCTATTACGGCAGCTACGAGGTCAGGCTGTTCCACGCCAACGGCAACCCCGACGACCCGATCATCAACGCGGCCGGGAAGATTCAGCGCACAATCTCAGGCTGGGTGTATCTGCACGGCGCCTGGCCGTGGTTGTTCATCCTCGGGTTGGTGGCGGTCGGCGCGGCCATTTGGTGGCGTAATACCGCGAAGGAATAGCTCATCGGGCGTAGCATCATATGCATGACTAGCAATGAGACCGTCGCGCCCGAGACCTCTGCGAGCTGCGACAACCCGAACTGCACCTGCACCAACTGTCAGTGTGGGGCCAATTGCTCCTGCGGCTCCGATAAGTAGCTTCTGGGAATACTCACGGCGCACACGCGCGTTCGCCGTGAGGTGACCACACCAGAGTTCGCACCGTACGGCTTCTTCACCCTCTACTCGGCGGTGGACGCAGATCTCTTGCGCGCTGTCGAGGATCTGGGATTCGACACAGCGTGGCTGGGTGGTTCGCCTCCCGCCGATTTACCGTGGGTCGATCCGTTGCTGTCCGCGACCGAGCGGATCCGGATCGTGACGGCGATCGTGAACATCTGGTCCGCGCCCGCTCGCGAGGCCGGCGCATCGTGGCAGCGCATCGAGGCCGCCCATCCCGGACGGTTCATTCTGGGCATTGGCGCCGGCCACCCGGAAATCGACAGCGGCGTCGCCTACAAGCCGTACACCGGACTCGTCGACTACCTCAATGTTCTCGACGAAGTCGGTGTGCCCCAGGAGGGCCGGGCACTCGCCGCGCTGGCCGAGAAGTCGCTCAAACTTGCCGTAGACCGCTCCGCGCTGGCCCACCCATATCTCACAACCCCCGCGCATACCCGTTGGGCACGTGAACTTCTGGGACCCGACGCGATCATCGTGCCGGAGCAGAAAGTGGTACTCACCACCGATGCCGACGAGGCCCGCGCGCTCGGCCGCCAGGCCCTGGACGTGTACCTCGGCCTGACCAACTACCTGACCATGCTGGAGCGTTTCGCGGGCAGCAAGGAGGATCTGGTCAAGCCCGGTAGCGACAAACTGGTCGATGCCCTCGTCGCCTACGGCACTCCGGAACAGATCGCGGGCCGGCTGCAGGAGCACCGGGATGCCGGTGCCACCCAGGTGGCCATCCAGGTATTGGGTGATCCCGCCAAACGCGCTGAGGCGCTAGGTGTTTTGGCTCGCGAGCTGGGTCTCTAGGCCGCGCATACGCTGCGAGACCACCTGCGTGATGCCGTCATCGCGCATGCTGACGCCGTAGAGCGCGTCCGCGACCTCCATCGTCGGCTTCTGGTGCGTGATCACGATGAGCTGCGACTTCTCCCGCAGTTGCTCGAACAGTCCGATCAGGCGCTGCAGGTTGACGTCGTCGAGCGCGGCTTCGACCTCGTCCATCACATAGAAGGGTGAGGGCCGCGCGCGGAAGATCGCCACCAGCATGGCGACCGCGGTCAGTGACTTCTCGCCACCGGAGAGCAGTGACAGGCGCTTGACCTTCTTACCCGGGGGGCGCGCCTCCACTTCGATACCGGTGGTGAGCATGTCGTTGGGGTCGGTGAGTACCAACCGGCCTTCACCACCGGGGAACAACGACGAGAACACGCCCTTGAACTCGTGTTCCACATCGGCATACGCCTCGGTGAAGACCTGCAGAATGCGCGCGTCGACGTCGGCGACGACATCGAGCAGATCCTTGCGGGCCGCCTTGACATCCTCGAGCTGCGTGGACAGGAAGTTGTAGCGCTCCTCCAGAGCCGCGAACTCTTCCAGGGCAAGAGGATTCACCTTGCCGAGCTCGCGTAGGTCCTTCTCGGCGCGCTTGGCGCGGCGCTCCTGAGTGTCCCGGTCGAACGGCATGGGCTGCGGCGCGCTCACCTGCTCACCACGCTCGCGGGCCTGCTCGTATTCGTCTAGTTCCTGCTGCGAGGGCGGCAACTCGACATGCGGACCGTACTCGGCGATGAGGTCGTCGGCGGCCATACCGAACTGTTCGAGTACCTGCTCGGAGAGCTGCTCGATGCGCAGGGCCGCTTGGGCTTTGGCAACTTCATCGCGATGCAGCGCATCGGTCAGACGCGCCAGGCTTTGCGTGTGTTCGCGGACTTCCTCACGCACCGCACCCATCGCGGCGGTGTGTTGCGCGCGGGTCGCGCCGAGCAAGTCCCGACGCGCGGACGCCGCGGCGACCACGTGTTCAAGGCGAGCCGCAACCAACCGTCCCGACTCGGCCACCGCGGCCGCCACCGCGGCCGCCCGCATCCGGCTGGCCGCCGCTCGCTCAGCCCGCACACGCGCCTCGCGCTCGGCCGTCGCGGCACGGCGCAACGAATCAGATTTACCGCGAACGGAATTCACCCGTTCCTCGGAGGTACGTACCGCCAGGCGCGCCTCGATCTCAACCGAACGCGCCTCTTCCAGTTCGATGGCCATGTCGTCGCGGTCAATCGGCTCGTCATCGAACAGGTTGGGCGCCTCTTCGGCATTGCGCAGCCGCGACTCGACCTCAGCCAGCTCCTCCATCGTCTTGGCGCGGCCCAGTTCGAGCTGATCACGTTGCAGGGTGAGCTTTTTCACCTCGTCGGAGGCAACACGGACGTCTTGGCCGACCCGGCCCAGCTGCTCATACACCGCGGAGATGGCCGCATCGGATTCATTGAGAGCGGCCAGTGCCTGCTCGGCGGTGTCCTGACGGGCGGTCTGCTCTGCCAGCGCGCCGGCCAGCGCGGCGGAAATCTCGCCCACCTGAGTCTCGGTGGCCCGCAGTTCTTCCCCCGCAGCCTCGATGGCGGCCTGGACCTCCAGCGTGCTCTGCTTTTTGTCGGAGCCGCCGGCAACCCACCCGGCGCCCACCCGGTCGCCGTCGATGGTCACGGCCCGCAGCAATGGGTTGGCCAGCACCACTTCGATGGCGGCGCCCAGCTCATCGACGACCACCACCGAGGCCAGCATCGCCGACACCGCCGTGGCCAACCGTTCGGGCGCCTCCACCAGATCGGCCGCCCAGTGCGCCCCGGGCGGCAGAGCGATCGCCGGACGTGTGTGCGTGTGTGCGGGCCAGTCGCCGAACACAATCGCTGCTCGACCGCCGTCGGAAGCCTTCAGTGCGGCCACCGCCGCCTGCGCCGCGGCGGGATTCTCGGCAGCCACCGCGTCCGCGGCCGGGCCCATCGCGGTCGCTATGGCGCCCTGATAACCGGGCCGCACCTTGACCAGCTGCGCGATAGATCCGAAAATTCCTGCACCACTGCGATTCTCAGCGAGCCAGGCCGAGCCGTCCTTGCGTTCCAGGCCAATGGCCAGCGCGTCGATACGAGCCTTGAGCGAGGCGATCTGCCGTTCGGCCTGCCTTTCGGCCGACTGCAGCTCTGCCACGCGTTCATTGGCGATCGACAACGCCGAGACCGAGCGCTCGTGGTGCTCGTCCAGTCCGACCTCGCCCTGGTCCAGCTCGGCCACCCGCGCCTTGACCGTGTCGAACTCGGTCTGTGCGACCTCGCCGCGCACCGTCGCCTCCCCGATCGCATCGGTGAGTCGCTGCGCCTGACCGTCAATCGATTCCAGTCGCGTGCGCATCGTGTCGACCTGACCGGTAAGCCGGGCCAGGCCCTCACGGCGGTCCGCCTCGGCGGCGACAGCGGCCAGGTGCTGGCGCTGCGCCTGGGCGACGGCAGCCTCCTTGGCCGACAACTCGGCCTTCGCCATGGTCAGCTGCTCGGTGACCGTTTCCAGCTGCGCGATCAGCAGTCGTTCCTGCTCGGCCACGCGCTCCGCCTGCGCCTCCAGCTCTTCGGGATCCGGTCCGGTCGGCGCGGCCACCACTTCATCGAGGTGGCTGGCCCGCTCGCCGGCGATCCGGACCGTGGCGCTGACCCGTTCGGCGAGCGCCGAGAGCCGGAACCAGGTCTGCTGGGCCAACTCGGCCTGCGGCATGAGCTCGCTCAGTGCCGTCTCGTGCTCGGTCAGCAGGGCGGTGGCCACGTCGAGCTTCTCGCTGATCTCCGCGTGTTGCTTGCGCAGCGCCGTCTCGGCATCGTTGGTTCCGTCGAAGTCCGCCCGGCGAGTCACCAGGTCATCGGCGGCCAGACGCAGTCGTGCATCGCGCAGATCGGCCTGCACTGTGGCGGCGCGGCGCGCAACTTCCGCTTGGCGGCCAAGAGGTTTGAGTTGACGACGTAACTCGGTGGTGAGGTCGGTGAGCCGGGCCAAGTTGGCGGCCATCGACTCAAGCTTGCGAACCGCTTTTTCCTTGCGCTTACGGTGCTTGAGCACACCGGCCGCTTCCTCGATGAAGGCGCGACGATCCTCCGGCCGCGATTCCAGGATCTGCGACAGGCGCCCCTGCCCGACGATGACGTGCATTTCCCGGCCGATACCCGAGTCAGACAGCAGCTCCTGGACGTCCATCAGCCGGCAGCTCTGGCCGTTGATTTCGTACTCACCGGCGCCGTCCCGGAACATCCGACGGGTGATCGACACCTCGGAGTATTCGATCGGCAGCGCATGGTCGGAGTTGTCGATCGTCAGGGTCACTTCGGCACGCCCCAACGGAGCGCGGGTCGACGTCCCCGCGAAAATGACGTCTTCCATCTTGCCGCCGCGCAGGGCCTTGGCGCCCTGTTCGCCCATCACCCAGGACAGGGCATCCACAACATTGGACTTACCCGAACCATTGGGGCCGACGACGCAGGTGATACCCGGCTCCAGACGCAGAGTCGTCGGCGAAGCAAAGGACTTGAAGCCCTTCAGCGTCAGACTCTTGAGGTGCACAGCGGGCCAGAATACCGGTCTTGGCGCTAACGCTCGCTAAACCCGGAAACAGGCTCGCCGGGCTGCTGCCAGCTATCCACCACAAGATCTACGCGACCTGGCGTTTCACCGCTGTTCAACTTGGCAAGCAGCTGTTCACACTCGACCTTGTCCCCTTGCGCGACGACGTATACCCGGCCGTCGCGTGCGTTCGCGGCATATCCGGTCAGGCCGAGTTCAAGGGCGCGGGATCGCACCCACCAGCGGAACCCGACTCCCTGGACATGTCCGTGCACCCAGGCGTCAAGGCGGACCTCAGGACTCAATACTGAAGTTCACCTCGGCTCCGGCTTTCAGGGTGCGCCCCACCGTGCAGACCTGGTCGACGGCACGTTCCACGACGGTCAGGACCCGCGCGCGTTCCTCGGGTGTGAGCGCGCTGAGATCGATGACCATCTTCTCGTCGAGCACCGGGTAGCGCTCCTGCTCCCGATCGGCCGGGCCGCTGACGTCGATGCGCACCTGGTAGTCCTCGCCCAGGCGGCGGGCCAGGGGCTGGTCGCTGGACATCCCGCTACAGGCCGCAAGCGCGATCTTGAGCAGCTCACCGGGGGTGAACACCCCGTCGACAGTCTCTGATCCGATCAGCACTTCGGCACCCCGGGAGCTATGTCCCGTGTAGCGCCGATTGCCCGTACGCTCTACCCATAATGACGTCACGCCCGCAATGCTATGTAATCGCCGCCATCACGGCCGCGATGGCTTTCTGCGCCTCATTTTTCTCGGCGCCAACTGCCGCGGCGGAGCCCATAGTGGCGCTAGAGTCACTCTTGCTGCGTCCGTACAGCGAGGTACGGGCGCAGTTGTTGTCTGGTTCGTGGGCGCCTCGCATCGAGGAGCTGGTGTACATCCCGCCCGGCGATCCCAAGATCGTGCCGACGTCCGCCATGCGGCAGACCTTCACGGTGGTCGATACCTGCTTCACCAAACGGATCACTCCGATGGGTATCTACCTTCTGCTGGCCTCACCGGAAACCGTTGAGAAGGTCGGCGCCGACAATTTCCGGGCCACCTACGGTCAGTTGGTGCCCAAGTACCGCCCAGGTTGCGATCCCGACGTCCAACAGATCGACCTGGGCCGCCCGCCCTTCTGACCTATCACTCCTGGAAGCGGTACCCCATCCCCGCCTCGGTGAGCAGGTGTTTCGGATGAGCCGGATCGATCTCCAGTTTGCGTCGTAGCTGCGCCAGATACACACGTAGATAGTGAGTTTCGGAGCTGTACGCCGGGCCCCAGACCTCGTGGAGCAGCTCCTTCTGCCCGACGAGTTTTCCGCGGTTACGCACCAGCACCGCCAGCATCGACCATTCGGTAGGCGTCAGATGCACTTCCCTGCCATCACGAATCACCTTGTGCGACGAAAGATCCACGTCGAATGTTTCAGTGCGGACCACCGGTTCGGCGCTGTCCGGTGTGCCGCGGCGCACCGCCGCCCGCAGCCGGGCCAGGAATTCGTCCATGCCAAAAGGTTTGGTCACATAGTCGTCGGCACCCGCATCGAGTGCCTCCACCTTGTCCGCCGAATCGGTGCGCGCCGATAGCACGATCACCGGAACTTCGGTCCAGCCGCGCAGCCCGGCGAGTACCTCGGTGCCGTCCATATCCGGCAACCCGAGATCCAGAATGACCACCTCGGGCTGGGTCTCGGCAGCCGCACGCAGAGCACCCGCCCCGGACGAGGCCGTCACCACCTCATAACCGCGCGCCGACAGGTTGATCCGCAAGGCGCGCAGGATCTGTGGCTCGTCGTCAACCACCAGCACCCGAGTCATCGCAGCACCCCGACACTCGGTAGATCGACGATCATGGTCAAACCGCCGCCTGCCGTGTCGGTCGCGTTCACCGTGCCCTCCATTGCTTCCACAAAACCCTTGACTACCGAGAGACCCAGCCCCACACCCACTGTGTTGTCACGATCGCCGAGCCGCTGGAAGGCTTCGAAGGCCGCACCGCGTTTGGATGCCTCCAGCCCCTTTCCGTGGTCGGCGACAATCACCAGTGTGCGGTCTTCCACTTCCTCGGAACTAACCGTCACTTCCGACTGCGAGTATCGCAGCGCATTGTCGACAAGGTTGGCCAACACGCGTTCGAGAAGACCCGGATCGGCCCGGACCACCGCACCATTCAGGTCCAGCCGCACCCGCTTGCGATCATTCTCGGTGGCGCCGAGTAGCGCGCGATGGGCGATTTCCTCGACATACACCGGCACGGCACTGGGCTTGACTACCCCCGCAGCCAGCCGCGACGAGTCCAGTAGATTACCTACCAGTGCGGTGAGTTGGTCGGTCGACTCCTCCACGGTGGCAAGTAGTTCGGCGGTGTCCTCTGGCGAGAACTCGATGTCCGGACTGCGCAGGCTCGACACAGCGGCCTTCACGGCGGCGAGCGGGGTCCGCAAATCATGGCTCACCGCAGATAACAGGGCCCGCCGCAGCCGGTCTGCCTCGGCAAGGGCAGAGGCCTGCGACGCTTCCTCGGCCAGCCGTGCCGAACGAACCAAACCGACCGCCGTTCCGGCGACCACCTGCAGCACCCGTGCGTCGGCGGAGGGCACCGGTGGCCCATTGAGCGCCAATGCGTACGCACCATCGTCAACCCGGAACACCGAGTCGGCCTCGGACTCCCGCGTGGGCGCGTGCTCTCCCACGCTAGCCACGGCCGGTCCCTCCGCACACAGCAGACTCACCGCAGTCTGGTTATAAGTCGTACGCACCCGCTCCAGAAGGGCCGAGAGATCCGAATTCACCAGGACACCACCGGCGAAGAGTGCCAACAACTCCGCTTCACGGGAGGCTCGCCGAGCCTGCCGTGCCCGGGTGGCCGCGGCGTCGACCAATGCCGCGACCGCGACGGCGGTGACCATGAGCACCAGGATGGTCAGTGCGTTGTCGGTCTCGCCGATGGTGAAGCTGTACCGCGGTGAGACAAAGAAGAAGTTGAGCAACAGCCCGGAGATGATGGCCGACACCAGCGCGGTCGACACGCCACCGAGCAGGGAAACCCCCAGCACCGCAATGAGAAACAGCGCGCTCTTACTGGCCACACCCAAGTACTCGTCGAGGAAGTACATGCCCAACGCCGCTGCCGGCGGCACCAGGATGGCCGCCAGCCAGTTGATGACGAGCCGCTTGCGACCCTGCGACGGCACCGCCAGGTTGCGGAACCGGGCAGGTGTCCCGTCACCGTGCGTCACCATGTGTACGTCAATGGGGCCGGATTCTCGGATGACGGCGGTACCTACCCCTTCGTCGAAGATCCGAGCCCATCGGGAGCGCCGAGACGTGCCCAGCACCAGCTGGGTGGCGTTGACTCCGCGCGCAAATTCCAACAGCGTCTGCGGTACGTCGTCTCCGGTGACGGTCTGCACCGACGCCCCAATATCGTTGGCCAGTCGGCGTACCCGCGCCATGACCGCGGTGGATGCCCCGACCAGTCCGTCGCCCCGCACCACGTGGACTACCAGGAGTTCGGCGCTCGACTTGGCGGCGATACGGCTTGCCCGGCGTACCAGGGTCTCCGATTCAGGCCCCCCCGTGACCGCGACGACTACACGCTCACGTGCCTCCCAGGTTTTGGTGATCCTGTTATCCGAACGGTATTTGGCAAGCGCGGCGTCCACCTGGTCGGCGAGCCACAGCAGCGCCAGCTCGCGCAGCGCCGTCAGATTGCCTGTCCGGAAGTAGTTACTCAGCGCTGACCCCACTTTTTCCGGCGCATAAACATTGCCGTGAACCATCCTGCGCCGCAGTGCCTCCGGCGTGATGTCCACGAGCTCAACCTGCTCGGCACGTCGCACGACCGCATCGGGGACGGTCTCGCGCTGCACGATTCCGGTGATCTGTTCGACAACGTCGTTCAGGCTTTCCAGGTGCTGCACATTGATGGTGGTCAGCACATCGATCCCGGCGTCCAGGATCTCGTCGATATCCTGCCAACGCTTGGGATTCCGGCTGCCGGGCACGTTGGTGTGCGCCATCTCGTCGATGAGCACCAGCGCCGGATCCCGGGCGATCACCGCATCGACATCCAGTTCGTACATGACGGTTCCGCGGTACACCATCTCCTTGGGCGGGATGATCTCCAGCCCGTCAAGCATCTCAGCGGTCTTGGTACGACCGTGCGTCTCGACGGTCGCCGCGACGACATCAGTGCCACGCCCAGCGCGCCGGTGCGCCTCGTTGAGCATGGCGTAGGTCTTCCCTACTCCGGGCGCGGCCCCCAGATAGATCCGCAGTGTCCCGCGCGGCAAAGTTTCTCCTTCATCAGCATGCAGGGCCAGTGAGGCCCAACGCCACGTTCAACGTCGGAACGTTGACGCGCGGCTGTCCCAGAATGCCCCATTGGCGCGGCGAGGTGTGAGCATCCACGAGCTCTTTTACCCGAGCCTGGCTTAGTCCTGTCGCCGCCGCGACCCGCGGTACTTGCAGCGCCGCGTACTCCGGACTGATATCAGGGTCCAAGCTGGAGCCCGATCCGGTCACCGCATCGGCGGGAATCCCCGTGGGATTAACGCTCTCGCGCTGCGCGATGGTGGCGCGACGCGTTTCGATGTCAGCCTTCAGCTTCTCGCTGTTGGGCCCCTGGTTGGAGGGAAGCCCGGCGGCGGGGTCACCACTGGCCCTCGTATGGAAGTAAGGGTCCGTACTGGAAGCCTGCGGGTCCACACCGATGATGGACGATCCGACCACGCAGCCGTTCCTATCCTTGAGCGGAGAGCCCTCGGCGGAGTTCGAGTCGATGCGTCCGAACACCCACACCGCAGCCGGATATGCAATGCCCAGCACCACGGTCAGGGCCAATAGCACTATCAGGCCTGCCACACACTGACGCAGCCATGCGATTGAGATCTTCGTCATTACCAACTCACCCAATTCCCGGTATGAAACGCACAACCAGATCGATCAGCCAGATCCCCACGAACGGAACGATCACGCCGCCGAGCCCGTAGATCAACAGATTTCGCCTCAACAACTCCCCCGCGCCCACCGGCCGGTAACGAACGCCCTTGAGCGCCAACGGCACCAGCGCGATGATCACCAGGGCGTTGAAGATGACGGCAGAGAGGATCGCCGACTGCGGAGTAGCCAGTCGCATGATGTTGAGCTCACCCAGCTGCGGGTAGATGCCGCTGAACAGCGCGGGCAGGATCGCGAAGTACTTCGCGAGGTCATTGGCCAGCGAGAAAGTGGTCAGTGCGCCCCGGGTGATCAGCAGCTGCTTGCCGATGGCCACCACGTCGATGAGCTTGGTGGGATCGGAGTCCAGGTCCACCATGTTCCCGGCCTCCTTGGCGGCCGAAGTCCCGGTGTTCATGGCGACACCCACGTCCGCCTGCGCCAGCGCCGGGGCGTCGTTGGTGCCGTCACCGGTCATCGCGACAAGCCGACCGGCCTTCTGCTCCCTGCGCAGCAGCTCCAGCTTGTCCTCCGGGGTGGCCTCCGCGACGTAGTCGTCCACACCGGCCTCGGAGGCGATCTGCTTGGCGGTCAACGGGTTATCACCGGTCACCATGACGGTGCGTATCCCCATGGCTCGCATCTGGGCGAAGCGTTCAGCCATACCCGGTTTGACGACGTCAGAGAGCCGAATCACGCCCAGCAGCCGCGTCTCGGCGCCGTCGTGGTCGGCCACCACCAACGGGGTGCCGCCCTCGCTGGCCACCTGATCTGCGACCTTGCGGACCGCGACCACTGCGGGGTCATCCTCCTGAACACCAGAAAGGCTTGCCACCCAGGTGAACACCGCATCAGCGGCGCCCTTGCGGATCTGCTTGCCGTCGGCGGTATCCAAACCGCTCATCCGGGTGGCCGCGGTGAAGGCCACAAACTCGCCTTCACGCGAGCCCTCATCGCTTCTTTCCCCGGTCGATTCGCTCCCGCCAGTGGCCAGTTCCACAATGCTGCGACCCTCGGGGGTCTCATCGGCAAGGCTCGAGGCCCGCGCAGCCTGGGCGAGGGTTTCGTGCGTGATACCCGGCGCCACAATGAATTCGGTGGCCTGCCGATTACCGAAGGTAATAGTGCCGGTCTTGTCCATCAGCAGGACGTCGATGTCACCGGCCGCCTCCACCGCGCGCCCCGACTTGGCGAGCACGTTGTGCTGCACCAGACGATCCATGCCCGCGATACCGATGGCCGACATCAGAGCACCGATGGTGGTGGGGATCAGGCACACGAGCAATGCGATGAGCTTGATCGGATCCTGTTGCTCACCACCATAATTGCCCATAGGACCGAGCGCGACGACGGCCAACAGGAAGATGATGGTGAGCGAGGCCAACAGGATGTTGAGCGCGATCTCGTTAGGAGTCTTCTGCCTCGCGGCACCCTCCACCAGTGCGATCATCCGGTCAACGAAGGACTCGCCAGGCGCTGCGGTGATCTGTACGACGATTCGGTCCGACAACACGGTGGTGCCGCCGGTCACGGCGCACCGGTCACCACCGGATTCTCTGACCACAGGCGCTGATTCACCGGTGATGGCCGACTCGTCGACCGTCGCGATGCCCTCCACTACGTCACCGTCGCCCGGGATCACCTGTCCGGCTTCGACGACCACGCGATCACCTGGCCGCAACGCACTCCCTGCGACCTCTTCCTCGGTCTCGTTCCCGTGACCGTCCCCCACCAGCTTGCGGGCGACGGTGTCACGCTTGACCTCTCGCAGGCTCGCCGCCTGCGCCTTGCCACGCCCTTCGGCGACAGCTTCGGCCAGGTTCGCGAAGACCACCGTGAACCACAGCCAGGCGGTGATGGACCACGCGAATATCGACGGATGCAATACCGCAAGCACCGTGGTGGCCACCGATCCCACAGTGACCACAAACATCACCGGGTTTCGGGCCATATGCCGCGGATCTAGCTTGCGCACCGCAAGCGGTAGCGCCTTGACCAACTGGGTGGGGTCAAAGACTCCGGTACTTACTACGGTCTTGCTCACAGGACAGCCTCGGCGATCGGTCCCAGCGCCAGGGCCGGGAAGAAGGTGAGTGCGGCCACCAAGAGCACGGTGCCGGTATGCAATCCGGCGAACATGGGGCCGTGGGTATGCAGAGTTCCGGCCGACACCGGTGTCTTCTGCTGAGCGGCAAGCGATCCGGCCAGCGCCAGCGTGAAGATGATGGGCAGGAAGCGGCCCAACAACATCGCCACGCCAAGGGATGCCTCGAACCAGTGGCTGGTCACCGTGAGCCCACCAAAGGCGCTGCCGTTGTTGTTGGCGGCCGAGGCGTAGGCATACAACACCTCGGAGAACCCGTGGATGGACTGCGCGGTCCCCGGATCTCCACTGTTGCCTTGATATCCGGGAGTTGTCGACAGGGCCACCGAGATTCCGGTGCCGATGAGTACGAGGGCGGGCATCACGAGCACGGACAGCGCGGCCATGGTGATCTCGCGTCGCCCGATCTTCTTGCCCAGGAATTCCGGTGTGCGGCCCACCAGCAGCCCACCGACGAACACCGCGATGATGGCCAGCACCAGAATCCCGTACAGGCCCGTGCCGACACCGCCCGGCGCGATCTCGCCGAACAGCATGTTTAGTATCAGTGCTCCACCGCCTGCGGCGGTGAAGCTGTCATGTGCGGAATCAACAGCACCCGTGGATGTTCCGGTAGTACTCACCGCAAACAGTGTCGTAGCGGGAATGCCGAATCTGACTTCCTTGCCTTCCATCATGGCACCGGCCGCCTGCGCGGCGATGCCGCGCGGAGTCGATTCAGCCCACGTGACAAAGGCCAACATGCCACCCCACAGAACAGTCATGACCGACAGCACGGTCAAGCCCTGACGCTTGTCGCCCACCATGGTCGAGTAGGTGCGTGTCAGTGCCACCGGGATGAGCAGGATCGCAAGGATCTCGACGATGTTGGATAGGGGCGTCGGGTTCTCGAAGGGGTGCGCCGAGTTCGCGGCCAAGATGCCACCGCCATTGGTGCCGACTTCCTTGATGGCCTCCTGCGAGGCGACCGGAGCCAGCGCAATGTGTTGTGCCGCACCGTCCAGTCCCGTCGCAACGAAGTGGGTGTATAGCGACTGAATGGCTCCCTGTGACAACAGAATCAGTGCGACCACAAATGATATGGGTAGGAGAATCCTCAAACTTCCCCGCACCAGATCAACCCAGAAATTGCCGAGTTCACCCCCGGCAGTCGACCGTGCGATACCCCGGATGAGCGCAACGGCCACCGCGATACCCACTGCGGCCGACACGAAGTTCTGTACCGCCAATCCGACCATCTGTGTCAGATTGGTCATGGTGGTCTCGGGTGTGTACGACTGCCAGTTGGTGTTCGTCACAAAGGACACCGCGGTGTTGAAGGCCACCGCGGGGCTTACCGCACCAAGATCACCCGACAGTGGCAGCACGCCCTGTATCCGCTGAAGCACGTACAGGAACAGCACACTGACGAACGAGAAACCCAGCAGCGAGAGCGTGTATCCCACCCATGTCTGCTCGGTCTCCGGATTCACCCGCCCGACCCGGTAAATGGCACGCTCGACGACCGAGTGCTTAATCGTCGGCAAGCTGCTTGCGCGCAGAGAATGTGGGCCCGTGAAAACGCGCGCCATGTAGTCCCCCAAGGGGACGTACGCGATAGCGAGCACCAGAATGACGAAGCCGATCTGAAGACCGGCCGCCAGAGCGGAATTCACCGTTAGAACCTTTCCGGGTCGAGCAGTGCGACCACCAGATACACGACGAGCGCGGCCGACACGATAATCAGCACAATGTTGGTGATGACGTCGACGGTCATCGCGCCTGCAATCCGCGTACGACGGCGACGCACAAGGCGAAGCCCACGACGATCAGGACCAGGTACCAGAAATCAACCACGCAGGAATCATGATCCCGGCCAGGGGCACTACCTGCGTTCTTTACGCGTCCCTGACGGGTGCATCGGGCCTCTTGACGCGCTATTAACGGGGTTCAACCAGCCGTTGACAGCCCGGGCAGAAGTACGACGACCGGTTCATGAAAGCCTCCCGGCGCATGGCGCGTCCGCAGCGGCGGCATGGCTCACCCTCGCGTCCGTACGCCTCCAGAGAGCGGTCGAAGTAGCCGGATTCTCCGTTCACATTCACATACAGATCGTCGAATGAGGTGCCGCCCTGTGCGAGCGCGAGATGCATGACACGGGCCGCACTGTCGAGCACCTCGGTGAGCTTGGCACGGCTCATGCTGTCGGTGAGTCGACGTCCGTGCACCTTCGCCTGCCAGAGGGCCTCGTCGGCGTAGATGTTGCCGACACCGGACACTACGGTCTGATCGAGCAGCGCCCGCTTGATCTCGGTGTGCTTACCGCGCAGCCGCGTCACCACGGCCGACGCGTCGAATCGTTCATCGAGCGGATCTCGCGCGATATGGGCGACCGGCTCCGGGAGCTCGCTGCCATCGACGGTGACGACATCGGTCACCATCCAGCCGCCAAAGGTGCGCTGATCGACGAAGCTCAACACCGATCCGTCATCGAGTGTCGCGGCAATACGCAAATGCTGCGGCCGGGAAATGGGTCCGATGAGCATCTGGCCGCTCATCCCGAGATGAACCACCAGCGCCTGTCCCTCGCCCAGCGTCAACCACAGATACTTGCCCCGGCGACCGGTTCCGCTGATCTGTTGTCCGGCAAGCAGTCCCGCCAGCTCGACGGCGCCTCCGGGCTGCCTGCGCACGGCCCGGTCATGGTGCACAGACGCCGATGCGATGGTCTTTCCGACGAGGTGATGGTGCAGCCCACGGCGGACCACCTCCACCTCGGGAAGCTCAGGCACTTGACCCGTTGATGCCGTTCCAGGCCTCCGAGGCCGCCCGCTGTTCGGCTTCCTTCTTGGACCGGCCGACGCCCACGCCGTGCGCGGCGTCGTTGACCATCACGGTGGCGGTGAATTCCTTGTCATGATCGGGTCCGGTCGAGGTGACCGTATACGACGGTGCGCCCCAACCCTTTTCGGCGGTCAGTTCCTGCAGGCTGGTCTTCCAGTCCAGACCCGCGCCGAGCTTGGGCGCGGTCTCCAGGAGCTGGCCGAACAATCGCAGCACGACCGCGCGCGCGACCTCGAGCCCATGCTCCACGTAGACCGCACCCAAAATCGACTCCATGCCGTCGGCAAGAATGCTGGACTTGTTGCGGCCGCCTGTGTTCTCCTCACCCTTGCCGAGAAACAGGTGCGCGCCCAAACCGTCGCCGGTCAGGCCGCGTGCCACTCCGGCGAGGGCCTGGGTATTGACGATGCTGGCACGCAGTTTCGCCAAATCGCCCTCCGAGCGGTCGGGATGACTGTGATACAGCGTCTCGGTGATCGTCAGGCCAAGCACGGCATCCCCGAGAAACTCGAGCCGCTCGTTCGTGGGCAGGCCACCGTTCTCGTACGCATAGCTGCGGTGTGTGAGCGCCAGCGTCAGCAGATCGTCACCGACCCTCACCCCAATCGCCGCGCGCAGATCGTCGTACCGATTCTCTGAGGCAGGGCTCACTGGTCGTCACCGAAATTGGCGAGTTTGGCCCACCGCGGATCGATCTTGTCGTGGTGGTGACCGGCTTCGGCGGTCGCCATCACGATGCCGCAGTCGGGGCAGAGGCCCGGGCAATCTGGCCGGCACAGCGGCGCCAATTCCAGGTCGGGCACGATGGCATCGACGATGGTCTGTTCAAGGTCAACGAGGCCGTCCACAACCCGGTGTATCTCGTCTTCCTCGGTGGTCGCCTCGGTCTCGCTATCCGGGTACGCGAAGAGCTCGGTGAGATACGCATCCGCATGGCCCGTGATCGGCTCCAGGCAGCGTGAGCATTCCCCCGCGAGGTCTCCGGCGATGGTTCCGGTGACGAGAACGCCCTCCGAAACCGCTTCGACACGTAGATCCATATCCACGTCCGCGCCCTCGGGGATCGCGATCAGGTCGTTGCCGATGCGCACCGGGCTGGCGACGGTGCGCTCGATCTCCTGCATCGACCCAGGACGCCGCCCGAGGGCCAGGACATCAAGAACGAAAGGTCCCGGCATGAACCCAATCTTAACGCTGCACGTAGTCGTGGGTACCAGCGCCGGTGCGCAGCTGGTGACGGCCACGGCCCACCGAGCGCAGCGTGCCGTTGAGGTAGTCCTCGAACTCGGCCAGCTTGTTGTCCACGTAGATGTCGCATTCGCCACGCAACCGGTCGGCTTCGGCGTGGGCCGCATCGATCAGTCGAGTGGACTCGGCGTTGGCCGCCTGCACGACTTCCGTCTGGGCCACCAGGCGCTGCTGCTCCTTGATGCCTTCCTGTACGGCCTTGTCGTAGGACGCGTTACCCGAGTCGACCAGGCGATCTGCCTCCGCCTTGGCCCGGGCAACGGTGCTCTCCTGCTCACGCTTGGCGTTGGCCAGCGTGCGGGCCGCTTCTTCACGCGCCTCACCGACGGTCTGCTCAGCGTGGTTACGCGCCTCGGCAACCATGCGATCGGCCTGCGACTTGGCGTCGGCCAGTAGCCGGTCGGCCTCGTTGCGGGCATGGCTGAGTGTCTGCTCAGCATCGGCGTTCGACTGGCCGATCACCGTCTCGTGATGCTCCTTGGCCTCACGCAGCAACGCATCGCGGGCATCCAGAACATCCTGGGCGTCATCGAGCTCGCCGGGAATGGCGTCCTTGATGTCATCGATCAGCTCAAGGACATCGCCGCGGGGCACGACGCATCCGGCGGTCATCGGAACGCCGCGCGCTTCTTCAACAATGGCGCCCAGCTCGTCGAGCGCTTCAAATACTCGGTACACGGCTACACCCTTCACGCGAGTTTCCACTGTTACCAGTGTGCCTGGTGTGACTGCTGTGACCGTGCTAGCTGACCGGTGTGTCGGCTATTTCTGCGCGGCCCGTTTTCTATTGTGCCTGGCCACGCAGTTTCCCGAGAAGTCGTTGATGAACAGAAGGTGGCAGCAACGCCGAGACATCTCCCCCGTACGTCGCCACCTCCTTGGCAAGTGAGGACGACACGAACGAATACGCCGGGGCGGTAGCGACGAAGAAGGTGTCCACACCAGCGATGTGTTTGTTCATCTGAGCCATCTGGAGTTCGTATTCGAAGTCGGTGCCGGTGCGTAGTCCCTTGACGATCGCACCCAGACCCCGCGCTCTCACGAAGTCGACCAGCAGCCCCTGCCCCGATTCGACGCGCAGATTGGGCAGATCGGCGGTGGCCTCGCGGATCATCTCGATGCGCTCGTCGATGGTGAACATGCCCGCTTTGTTGGGGTTGATCAACACCGCGACGACGACCTCATCGAACTGCGCCGCGGCTCGTTCGAAAACATCCAGATGCCCGAGGGTTACCGGATCGAACGAGCCGGGGCAGACAGCTCCCGTCATGCGGACGATTTAGTGGCCGAGCGAATGCCGATACCGCTACCGATTTGCAGTACGCCGATCACGATGAGCCAGATACCGACGACCAGCGTGAGGGTCAAGATCGAGCTGATCGGGTAGACGATGAGCACGATGCCCGCGATTGTCGAGATGATTCCGCTGAAGATCTGCCAGCCCCGTCCGGGAAGTTCCTTGTCACCGACGGCCGTGATGGTGCCCGCAATGCCCTGGGCGATCCAGCCGACACCAATCCAGATGGCCAGCAGCAGAATCGAATTCAGCTCGTCCTTGAAGCACAACACACCGAGGACGAACGAAATCACGCCGGTGAGGAACAACAGAACCCTCATCCCGGCCGACGACACCGGCAGCGTGAAGGCGAAAACGACCTGAGCAATACCGGATATCAATAGGTACGCGCCGAAAGCGTATGCGGCGACCAGCACGGTGATTTGAGGCCATATCAGCACCACGGCGCCAACGATTACCGCCAAAACTCCTGATACCACCGCTGTCTTCCAGAGGTGCTTGACGAGGTCCTGCCCGACACTTGTAGTCATGGACTTAAGGGTATTTCCTCGGCAACGGTGGCGGGGCGATTCGTGCGGTGCGTTACAGACTCACCATGATTCTGTTATCTCCTGGCTGGGCAGGTGAACTCAAGTTCGAAGGTCGCGGGTGTACTCAAACCGGCGGTGGCGGTGCCGGAAATCTTGTAGGACTGCCCGGACTTGGTCACCGTCGGCTCAGTCGCACCATGCCCCGAGTTGTACATCACCGGGTGGCCATCGATGATTCCCAGGGTCAAACTCTTCAGGGTCGGGTTATCGCCCGCTGCCAGCGTGGCGGCGATCGCGTCATTCTCGCTACCGATGTTCACGAAGGTCATATCGGCTGCGGTAACGCACTCGACCCGATTCTCAACCGATCTCACGACACCGTCGACAACTACACGTGGACCGGCCGCCGGGCCACCACTTGCCGCGCTCGACGCCGGATTGCTTACCGGCGAGTCGTGTCGCAAGCCTCCGCCCGACGAACAGCCGGCAAGCCACACGACGGCCGACAACGCACCACTCACCATTACTACGCCGCCGTAATGCATGTGCGCCTCCCGTTTACCCAGCCGAAGATCCGATTCAGACTAGTGCGGCCATTGCGCTAGTCCCACCAAAACTTCCAGGTTCGCGCACCACTGATCTGGCGGGCATAGGCGCTCAAGGTACCCGCGCCCTGATCGATGTTGTCGGGACAGAACCCGTAGTGCTCGTAGCCGACCGCTACCGAAAGATCGGCGCCCGGCGGCCGCGTCACTTCCACGTCGATGGCGTCGAAGTCCACGCTCGTGAGCACCGCACCAAACCGGTCTTCCCAGGACCGAAGAACCGCCGCCAGCGCAGCCTCGGAGAGGTCGTAGTTCACGCCGTGTGTCCATCCCAGGGCATTGAGCGCGTCGGCCGGACGTGCCGTGGGCACCAGAATCAGCAGCGAGCCCTGCTCCAGATGATCCGCGGTCACCGGGAGTGCACGCTGGGGCGGCTGAGTACGCTGCTCGAGCGTGATGGGCACAACCGGCACGTCGACGGCCGCAGCATTGGCAGACGAAACCTCTTTCACAAGAAACGATTTCGCGTCGACGGCGTCAACATCGGCGGGCTCGACAAGGTGCCGAAGGTCTTCGGCGTCTGACCATGGCCGACGCAAATCCCCACTGAGCCCACGGGAGGCCAAGGGCCACAGCCCCGTTCGATCGAAACGGGCCGCCAACCGCAACCAGAGCGATTGGATGTCAACCACCGCGGCATTGCTCACCCACGCCAGCGAACGGCCCGCCGGACTGATGATCAGATGCCCTTCGGGCAGCTTGATACCGTCCACGCTCCACTTGGCAGCATTCTCGGGACGCGGCAGCTGACCCGCACGTTCGGCATGCACCGGCACCAGAAGTTCGGCGTAGGCGGGCAGATCATGCGCGGGTTCGGGATTTCCCATAATCACGCGCGTACTCCGGTAGGCCTGACCGAACAGAAACGACAGCCCGAGCACGAGGACGGCGACGATTGCGCTCAGCGATGTCCACCCTTTTGACCCCACCCTCGCAGATTAGCTGAGCGGCCGGGCTTCAGCTGGAGGCCACCATCCCCTTCGCCTCATCTGCTGGTGCATTTTCCGTTGCAGTGCGGCGGGCGCGATTCTCCCGGAGTGCTTGCCGCGCAGACTCCAGGGTGATGTTGCGTGGATCGATCCCTTCCCGCTCGAAGCCCCCCACGGCAATCGGCAAGTAGAAGAACTTCAGCGGAAGGACACGCTCGAGAACCGCGTAGAGCCGCCTGAACATCGCGGTAAAGCGGCGCAGCATCTCCTCGTCCTCGGGGGTCCACTCCACATTGAACAGCTCCCGCACATGGCGCGGATAACTACCGACAACGACTTGCCGCCGACCCACCAGCCAGGGCCACACAAGCTTCTTCATGACCGGTGGCCACCACCGCGGCGCCACCCGGCGCTCCATGAACTGTTCCAGCATGGCCTGAGTTACCTGCGAGTTCACCAAATAGTTGCGCTCGATGTTTCCCAGATACCGTTCGAAATCTTCGTACGTGTCCGGCTGAGAACTATCGTCGACCCCCCAAATGCTGTACCACTCCTTGGATTCCTCGAATATCTGCTCCTTTATCGCGCGCGGCATGGCCCCGCCGAAATGCAGCCGCTCGATTACCAGGAGCATGTGGTGATAAAAGAAGGTGACATGCGCGAAATAGAAGGTTTCCGCATTCAAAGCATGAAACGTGCCGTCCTGCAGTGTGCCTTTCACAGACTTGTGCATGTTACGGGTCTTCAGCCCGTATTTCTTCGCATCTTCCGGAGCGTCATACACCGACCCGTAAATGTACTCACGGGATTGCTGACGCCGTTTCTTGTATATTGCGGCACGCGCACGGAAAGAACTGTCACCAGTGAAAAGAACGGAACCCGCGGTCCCCCTGGCCATCTGCGGCCATGCACCCGCGATAGGACCCAACACGCCGCTACCGAAATACATCACGTCAAGGCGCCCCCAATACTTCCATATCAGGGAATCGGCAGGAATCGGATGCTGACAAAGATCTTTCCGTCGTAGGCTGTTATCGCCGGTAAATTCCGTCACCCTAATTTCTTCCGGGATTACCCGCTCCGGGTCGAATGTCGTTTGCATGATTTTCTTGAATGCCTTGATACCCCGCACCACCACGTCAAACTCCTCGCGTTAGGCAATACCCACCGTCTTCACTGTGACTCACCTCACATTAAGAAGTGATGATGCTCCCGGTACCACCTAAAATCAAGGGAGGTACGGATGGTTTCGGAGCAGACCGAATCCAGGAACGTACGGGTAATTGTTAAGCGGCTTGATTGGCAATACCTGAGCGGCTAATTTCCGGGTTGATCAACGACCGGGGCCTGATCGTCCGCGGGCGGAGTCGCGGGGCACTTGCCAGTGCCGACGGGGTGCTGGTTCTGCATCGACGCCAATGTGCTGTCCGGAATGACTCCGGCGAATCTGTCGGTCACCGACTTCAGCAGGCTGCCGGATCCGCAAATCTCGTTGAGCGGTGACACCGGACTGGTCGGTGACAGCACAGGACCATCGGTCGCCAGCGGACCGCCCGACGCTGTCAGCGGACCGTTGGCCGACAACGGGCCGCTGGGAGACAACAGCGGGCCTTCGGCCGACAACGGACCGCCCGGCGCTCCCAGGCCCGCGACCGGAGCCGGGAGGCCAGCGGACAAGGCGTCGTTAGCAACTGATGGGCCGACCGGAGCCTTCGCACCTCCGGGCAGCAGGTTCGCGACAGGCGACGACGCGGAAGGCTCTGGCGCAGGCGGTGCCGGCGCGTCTCCGTCGTCGGCCAGCGCGACACCGGCGGCGGCGATGGATATTGCACCGGATGCCACCGCCACCACTACCGCTCTACACCACATGGTGAGCAAGACTAAGCGCCCATCAGCCAATGTGCTGACCGAACCAGGTGGTCAGACGCTGCCAGGCATCTGCCGCCGCGGCAGGGTTGTAGCGGGGGCCGCTGTCGTTGAAGAAGGCATGGTCCGCACCGGGCTCGACGACGATGTCGTGAACCAGCCCTGCCCGCTGCAACGCCGCCGCGGCCTCATCCTTCGACGAGGTGACCCGCTTGTCGAGTTCACCGTAAAACGCGAGGACCGCCGCTTTGGACCGCGAAAAGTCCGGGTTGTCCGGAAGCGGTCCGTAGAACGGGGCAGCCGCGGCCAGCCGTGGCTCCCCCGCTGCCAGAAGTTGCCACACCAGGCCGCCGCCGAAGCAGAATCCGGCCACACCGGCAGGTTTGTCAGGAACCCGGCGCAGAATCTCGTCCACACCGGATTTGAGGTCCGCGACGAAGCGCTCCGAGGGAACCTTGCCCAGCGCCGCCGTTGCCTCGGCCGGGTCCTTGAACGTCGAGGTGCCGCCCTCCTCCGACAGCAGGTCGATCGCCAGGGACGAATAGCCCACGCCCGCAAGACGTCCCGCGACCGAACCAACCCAGTCGTTGAGGCCCTTGTTCTCGTGAATCACCAGTACCGAGCCACGCGACTGCGCCGCCGGCGCCCACGCCCCCTGCAGCGGGCCGTTGGGTCCGCTCCAGGTGATCGGCTCGGTGGCGACCACCTTGTCCGCACCGGGCGGCGGCGACGTGGCGACCGGCGTCGCCGTGGCGGCGGAAGTGTTGTCCGGTTTGTTCTCGCTGCCGCAGGCCGCGATCAGCGCACTGGCAGCGGTGGCACCGACACCCAGGAGCGCCAGCCGTCGGATGGCCTCCCGCCGCGTCAGCAGTCCCTCGACATGGTCCGTGGCGATCTCCTCGGCGATGTATCGCTGCAGCGGGGTCATGGCCAGAAGTGTGCGCTCGATAGGTAAACGTGCGCTGTGGATTACCTGGACAGTTACAGAGATCCCAGCTCGAGCCGTGTCCCTCCATACTTGCGTGAGGACACCTCCCAGCCGTCCGGCCACACCGCTTCGGGCCCCGAGGCGTCGCGCTCGAGCACCACGAGAGCATCGTCGCTCACCCAGTGGTCCGTCAGGCGTGACAACAGAGCCGAAACATCCTCGGCAGAAACCGAATACGGCGGATCGGCGAGAACCAGATCGTAGGCGCGGCCAGGTGATGTCGACAGGAACGTCGATACCGCAGCCTGCCGCAGCTCGGTACCGGGCAGGTTCACCGCCGCGATATTGGCCGAGATCACCTTCGACGCGGCAGCGTTCGACTCCACGAACGTCACATGTTCGGCGCCGCGCGACAGCGCCTCCAGGCCCAGCGCACCGGAGCCCGCGAACAGATCGAGGACCGCGATTCCGTCGAAGTCCAGGCGCGCCTCCAGCATGCTGAACAGCGCCTCCCGCACCCGATCCGTCGTGGGCCGGGTTCCCTTTGGCGGCACCGCGATCCGGCGTCCGCCCGCGGCACCGGAGATGATCCGGGTCAGCTGATCACCACCAGCAGGTCCCCACCCTCGACCTGAGAGGTCTCGGTCAACGCCACCCGCGCAACCGTTCCCGCCTTGGGCGCGGTGATGGAGGCCTCCATCTTCATCGCCTCGATGGTGCCGATGGTCTCGCCCGCCGCGACCTCCTGGCCCGACACCACATTGAGAGTCACCACACCCGCGAAGGGCGCAGGCACATGGTCGGCATTGGACCGATCGGCCTTCTCCGCACTGGCCACCGCGCTGTCGATGCTCCGGTCACGCACCTGCACGGGACGTAGCTGACCGTTGAGGATGCACATGACGGTGCGCATACCGCGCTCGTCGGCATCCGAAATTGCCTCGATGCCTATCAGCAGCTCGACGCCCTTCTCAAGCTTGACGCGGTGCTCCTCGCCGTACCGCAGGCCATAGAAGAACTGGTTCGCCGAAAGCCGCGACGTGTCGCCGTACTGCTCGCGGTGGGCCAGGAACTCCTTGGTCGGACCGGGGAACAGCAGGCGATTCAACGCCGCCCGCCGGGTCGCGCTGTCACCATCGAGCGCAGCCTCATCATCGGCCGTGAGCTCGACCTCCGCGCGAGCCGGACCGCGACCTTCGAGCGCACGTGTCCGGAACGGCTCGGGCCAGCCGCCCGGCGGATCGCCGAGTTCGCCGCGCAGGAACCCGACGACCGACTCGGGAATATCGAAACGACCAGGATCCGAAGCGAATTCATCAGCACTCACGCCGGTGCCTACCAACGCCAGCGCCAGGTCGCCGACCACCTTCGAGGACGGGGTCACCTTGACCAGACGCCCGAGCATCCGGTCGGCGGCGGCGTATCGTGCCTCGATCTCCTCGAACTGGTCGCCCAGCCCCAGGGCGATGGCCTGCTGGCGCAGGTTCGAGAGCTGCCCACCGGGAATCTCGTGCGTGTACACCCGGCCGGTCGGCGACGGGAGCCCTGATTCGAAGGGGGCGTAGACCTTTCGCAACGCCTCCCAATACGGTTCTAGATCACACACCGCGGTCAGGGAAACTCCGGTGTCGTACTCGCTGTGCGCGGCCGCAGCCACGATCGCCGACAACGACGGCTGGCTGGTGGTTCCGGCCATGGGTGCCGCAGCGCCGTCCACCGCATCGGCGCCCGCCTGCCATGCCGCCAGATAGGTGGCCAGCTGCCCACCCGCGGTGTCATGCGTGTGCACATGCACCGGCAGGTCGAACCGCGACCGCAGCGCCGTCACCAGGGTGGCGGCCGCGGGCGGACGCAGCAGGCCCGCCATGTCCTTGATCGCGAGCACATGCGCGCCCGCGTCGACGATCTGCTCGGCGAGCTTGAGGTAGTAGTCCAGCGTGTAGAGGTTTTCACCGGGGTTGGACAGGTCGCCGGTGTAACACATGGCCACCTCGGCGATCGAGCCGCCGACCTCGCGCACGGCGTCGATCGCCGGGCGCATGGCCTCGATGTTGTTGAGCGCATCGAAGATTCGGTAGATGTCGACGCCGGTGGCAGTCGCTTCACGAATGAACGCCTTGGTCACGGTCTCCGGATACGGCGTGTACCCCACGGTGTTCCGGCCGCGCAACAACATCTGCAGGCAGATGTTGGGGACGGCCTCACGCAGTTCGGCAAGCCGCTCCCACGGATCCTCCTTCAAGAAGCGAAGCGCCACATCGTAAGTCGCGCCACCCCAGGCCTCAATCGAAAGTAGCTCGGGGGTAAGCCGCGCCACGTACGGCGCGACCGCCAGCAGACCGGTGGTGCGCACCCGGGTGGCCAGCAGCGACTGATGCGCATCACGGAAGGTGGTGTCGGTCAGACCAACCGCCTTCTGCTCCCACAGCGCCTTCGCGAACCCCTCGGGGCCCAGGGCCAACAGCCGCTGGCGCGACCCGTCCGGTGGTGGCACCGACAGATCGATCGCCGGCAACTTGTCATGCGGGTACACCTTCGAGGGCTTGGCCCCATGAGGCTTGTTGACGGTGATATCGGCCAGGTAATTCAGGATCTTCGTGCCGCGGTCGGCCGAGGATCGGGCCGTCAGCAGCTGCGGGCGCTCCTCGATGAATGAGGTGGTGACATGCCCCGCACGGAAGTCCGGATCGTCGAGAACTGCCTGCAGGAACGGGATATTCGTGGCGACACCGCGGATGCGGAATTCCGCGACGGCGCGGCGCGCACGTGCCACCGCAGTCTGAAAGTCCCGCCCCCGGCAGGTCAGCTTCACCAGCATCGAATCGAAGTGTGCGCCCACCTCGGCGCCAAGCGTTGTGCCACCGTCGAGGCGGATACCCGCACCGCCCGGGCTGCGGTAGGCCGTGATGCGGCCGGTGTCGGGACGGAAACCGTTGGCCGGGTCTTCGGTGGTGATGCGGCATTGCAAGGCAAATCCCCGTGGCGCCGGCAATGTCTCCTGGTGCAGACCGAGATCGTCGAGAGTCTCGCCGGACGCGATGCGCAGTTGGCTCGCCACCAGATCCACATCGGTGATCTCCTCGGTCACCGTGTGCTCCACCTGAATCCGGGGATTCATCTCGATGAAGACATGGCGGCCACGCTCATCGAGCAGGAACTCGACGGTACCTGCGCAGCTGTACCCAATGTGTCGCGCGAAAGCGACAGCGTCCGAACAGATCTTCTCGCGCAGCTCTGCGGGCAGGTTGGGCGCGGGAGCCAACTCGATGACCTTCTGGTGACGCCGCTGCACACTACAGTCGCGCTCGTAGAGGTGGATGACATTGCCCGCGGTGTCCGCGAGGATCTGCACCTCGATATGCCGGGGATTGATGACGGCCTGCTCCAGGAACACCGTCGGGTCCCCGAAGGCCGACTCCGCCTCCCGGCTCGCCGCCTCGATCGCCTCACGCAGCTGCTCGCGTTCGGCGACCCGGCGCATGCCTCGGCCGCCGCCACCGGCGACCGCTTTGACGAACACCGGGAATTCCATCGACTCGGAGGCCGTCAGCAGCTCGTCGACCGAGGCCGAGGGCTCTGAAGAGGACAGCACCGGCAGACCGGCCTCCCGCGCGGCCGCGATCGCCCGGGCCTTGTTACCCGTCAGCTCCAGCACGTCCGCGGGCGGTCCGACGAAGGTGATACCGGCCTTGGCGCATGCCGCGGCGAGATCGGGATTCTCGGAGAGGAAACCGTAACCGGGGTAGATCGCGTCGGCGCCAGCATTCTTGGCGGCCTTGACCACTTCGGAAACCGACAGATATGCGCGGACCGGATGGCCCTTCTCGCCGATCTGATAAGCCTCATCGGCCTTCAGCCGATGACCCGAGTTGCGGTCTTCATATGGGTAGACAGCGACGGTTTCGGCACCTAGTTCGTAGGCGGCACGAAATGCCCGGATCGCAATCTCACCGCGGTTGGCGACAAGAACCTTCGAGAACATAGTCACAGACCGTACCGTGAGGATTCAGCGAACGCGCGTCCGCTGAACTTCACAAATCGGTTCAGACGAGTGTGATCCAGTAATCCCAGAATCGCTCGAGGATCGCCAGGATCACCGCGGCGAACCAGAACGCCACCAGCGACCATCGCCACTGATGCAGAATTCTGGCCCAGCGCTGAGATCCCAAGGGCCGCAAGGCAATCGAAGTACTCACGACAAACAGCGGAATCGTCACCGACCAGACCGCCATGCAGTACGGGCACAACGCGCCGATCCGGTACAGGCTCTGGAATATCAACCAGTGGACGAAGACCGCCCCGAGTAACGAGCCGATGGCCAGACCGCCCCAGTACCAGCGCGGCAGCTCCACCTTGGCGACCGACAGGACTCCCGTCACCAGCACCACCGTGAACGCCACGATGCCGATGAGCGAGTTGGGGAAGCCGAAGGCCGAGGCCTGTTCGGTCGTCATCACCGAACCACAGGAAATGATCGGATTAAGGCTGCAGGACGGAACGTACGTCGGATCGATGAGGATCTCGATCTTCTCAACGGTCAGCGCCAGCGCGGCGGCCAGGCCGGCCACCCCGGCGACGAGGACGTACCAGGCGGTCGCGGGACGAAGGGTCACGACAAGCCCGGAACGGGTCCGGTGATGTCCGTGACGGCCTTGATCAGGTCAGCGGGGGTCGTGCCCTTCCCGATTTCCCAGTCCTTGCCGTTGATCCGAATGGTGGGGGTGGCCTGGATGTTGAGCTTCGGGCCCAGCTCCTTGACCATGTTGATGTACTTCTTGTCCTTGATGCACTTGGAGACCGAGTCCGACGCACCCACGCTCTTGGCGAGGTCGGTCAGCCACTTGTCGTCGTGCCAGGTCTTGGCGTTGACCTCATCGGGCTGATTGTTCGGGTCATAGAGCGCTGAGTGGAACTTGAGGAACAACTCCGGGGACTGGTCAGCCACGCAGTAGGCCGCCGCCGACGCCCGCGACGAGTAGTCGCGCTTGAGCCGGGGCACGTCCAGGATCCCGACCATGTCGAAGTCCGCGCGCACCGCACCGGTGTCGATGAGCTTCTTGACGGTAGGCCCGAACTCCTGCTCGAACATGGCGCAGGCCGGGCAGATCGGATCCTCGATCAGAGTCAGGACCACCTTGGGCTCGGTGGTTCCCTCCTTGGTGACGAGCTTGGCGGGGCCGGGGGTGACCACCTCGACTGCCTTCACCTCACCCGCGGGCGGAGCGGGCGGACCCGGGTCCTTCTTGTTCTTGACGACGATGAAACCGACCAGCCCCGCGGCGAACAGCACGACGATCGCCGTGAGTGCGATTTGAATCAGCTGGCTTCGGCGCTGCTCCGCCTTCTTGAGGTCGTAGCTAGGAGGTTGCTTCGGTTTGGCCACGCGAACAGCCTACCGGGCAGAATTAGCGAGACAGGTGTGCGCGCAAGGCCGACGTCAGCTCGTCCACCGCAGCCGCAGGCGCGCCGCGCAGCCGGGCCATGTTGTAGAAACCGTGTATCAGCGAACCCTGTACCCGCAGGTCCACCGGCGCTCCGGCGGCCCGAAGCTTCGCCGCGTACTCGTTGCCCTCATCGCGCAATGGGTCGAAGCCCGCCGTCGTGATGAGCGCCGGGGGCAGTCCGGAAAGGTCCGCGGCCAGAATCGGTGACACTTGGGGGTCGGTCTTCTCGACGTCGGACCCGTCCAGATAGTGACCTTCGAACATGTCCATTGCCGCCTTGGTGAGGAAGAAGCCCTCGGCGAAGAGATCACGTGATGGCCTGCGCACGGTGAAGTCGACGGCTGGATAGATCAGGAATTGCAGCAGCGGCAGTTGCGCCCCAGTGTCGCGTGCCTGTTGCGAAACGACGGCGGCCAGGTTGCCGCCGGCGCTGTCGCCGCCCACCGCGACCCTGTCCGGGGTGGCACCGAGTTCACCGGCATGTTCGACAGCCCACAGATAGGCCGCCAGGCAGTCCTGGGCCGCCGCGGGTGCCGGATGTTCGGGAGCCAGCCGATAGTCCACTGACAGCACCGAGACACCCGCGTCGCGACAGGTCTGCCGGCATGCCTGGTCGTGTGTCTCCAGGTCGCCGATCACCCAGCCGCCGCCGTGGAAGAACACCAGCACCGCACCCGTGTCCTCGACGACCGGCCGGTAATGCCGGACCGGGATAGGCCCGGCCGGGCCCGGAATGGAGAAGTTGCGCACCTGCCCGACGGGGGTACTGAAGGACAGCAGCGCCGACTGCTTGCGAATGTTGGCGCGACTGTCTTCGACGTCCTCACCCTTGGTGATCTCCCCCTCTCCCAGCAGCGCCATTCCGCGCAGCAGCAGCTGGGTCGACGGGTCGAGAATGTTGCCGTCGATGATCACCTGGCGGCCTGCTGCCGCCCTTCGAACGGGGATCGGGATATGCGGTGTCGCGGCGGTGCTGACGCGCAGGGCGAGGTCACGTAACAGGCTCACGACGTAACCGTAGCGAGTGCTCCTAGGCTGCCGGTATGGATATCGGCATTGCCCTGCCCTTTATGTGCCGGGAGTACACCCGCGAGTCGACGATCACCTGGGCACGCCTCGCCGACAAGGGGCCGTTCTCCACGATTTCCTCGGGTGAACGAATCTCGTATCACAACCAAGACATGTGGGTGACACTCGCGGCCGCGGCAGCGGTCACCGAACGAGTCCGGATACTCGCGAATGTGTCTGTGCTGCCGGCACATCCGGTGCCGTTGGTCGCCAAACAGGCGGCGACGCTGGATGTGTTGTCCGCCGGCAGGTTCACCCTGGGAGTCGGGGTCGGTGGCCGCGAACACGATTACCGCTCACTGGACGCATCCTTTGACCGACGCCACCAGCGCCTCGATGACCAGGTGGCCGAGCTGCGGCGGCTGTGGCGGGGCGAGCCCCCGTTCGAGGGTGCCGACCCGGTGGGACCCGCACCTGTTCAACCCGGTGGTCCGCCCATCGTTGCCGCCGCGATCGGCCCGAAATCATTGGCCCGCGCGGCACAATGGGCCGACGGCATCACCGGGTTCAGTGTCTCCGGCGCACCCGCAGAGCTTGCTTACTCAGCAGGAGCGGCGCGCGCGGCATGGCAGGAAGCCGGACACGCCGAACCGCCGCTGTTATCAAGTGGCTGCTTCTACACGCTGGGTATCCCCGACGCTGAGTCCGAACTCAAACAGTTCACCAGCGACTACCTGGCCATCTTCGGATCGCAGATCGCCGAGAATGTCCCGAAAACGTTGACCAACTTCGATGCCGATGCATTGAACCGCACCCTCGACGGAGCGCACGAGGCCGGGCTCGATGAATTCATCCTGGTACCGGGGGCATCCGATATCGCCGTGATCGAGGCGACGATCGAACTCATCGAGAAGCGCTAGCCGACTCCACCGTCGAGGCGATCTGCCGGGCTAGAGGCGCGAAAGTTACTCGGGGAGCGTGTGATCCAGATGTCATCCGAGGAACTCGTCCGCGAGGAAATGACCTCGTATCAGCGGTTGCGGATCCACGAAGACCGCCATACGTGAGACGTTAATGTATCATTTGAGTCGATAATGACGCAGTGCGGGCGGTTTGCGTCCGCTGAAGGAGTAGTGGTGGTGTCCAGGAATATTGAACGGCGATGGGGCGCGGTTGCCGGGGTAGCGATCTTGGCCGGAGCCCTGGTCGGGTGTTCCTCACCGCAATCGCCACCGGACAGGGTGCAGATGAATTTTCAGGTGAGTACGGATTCTCAGGGCACTTACGACGTACCGCCCCACCTGCCCGACGGCAATCGCGGCGATGTGATTGCGTCGGCCAGCCAGGGAGTCGATGTGGGCTTGGGGGCGTCGAATCGGGTAACCCTTCTCTATCGCTCAGTGAACTCACGCGGGCAGGACGTTGTTGTAAGTGGAGTTTTGCTAGTACCACAGGGAGAAGCACCCGACGGAGGCTGGCCGCTGATTTCCTGGGCGCACGGAACAGTGGGTATCGCGGACCGCTGTGCCCCCTCCCACTCGCCGACAATGGGTGGCGAATTTAACGGGGAGTACGTGAAGTCACTATTGAATGCGGGCTACGCGGTCGCGGCCACCGACTATATCGGTTTAGGCACCCCTGGAGATCACACGTACATGGGTGCCATCGACCAAGGTAATGCGGTGGCCGATATCGTCCCGGCCGTCCGCCAAATTAACCCCCAGTTATCCGAGAATTGGTTCGTCATCGGACATTCGCAAGGTGGGGCGGCAGCACTGTCTGCCACACGTGCAGGCGCCAAGGGCCAGCGCCCCAGCGGTCTTAAGGCCGTCATCGCGATCGGTCCAGGCAACTCGGCGGAGAGTGCGCTTCAGGCGGTGATTGATGGGACGGACACTGACCCATTCGCTCCAGCCCTGGACCTCTTTGTTTTAATCGGCGCTGCCGCTGCGGATCAAAACATACATCTGGAAGAGATTTTGTCGCCACAAGGACAGAAAATCGTGGACGAGGTGCGAAACAATACGTGCCTGGCGGACCTGCTGAATAACACAAGAAGTCTGCCTGGAGCTGACATCTTTCTCCATGATTCTCGAACAATTGCAGAACTAAGCCAACGCCTGAGAATATATGGAAACCCGGACAACGGGCCTACCAATGGCCCTGTATTAATCATTACCGGGGATGCCGACACTATCGTCCCTACCGCTGGCACGCTAAAACTTATCGATAATCTCCGCCGGCAAGGGTCAGAAATCGACGACCTTGTCTTACCCGGACAGGGCCACATACAACCCCTCTACGATTCCTTCTGTGAACAACAACGATTCCTAGCAGCCCATAGCGGCCCACCAGCACCACAAACCTGCCCTAAACGCTAATGCAGGCCCCTCAGAAAGGTTGCGGAAGCCTCAGGGAGTGAGCACGCCCTGCAGAATTAAACTGGTAATCATGTGGGAGAAGTCGCGGCGAGCGACCCTTCCACTCTGGATCGCCCAGGCCGCCCCGGCGACCAAGCTGAAGAAGACTTCGGTAAGCCACACCGCCGTCAAATCGGTACGGAACTGGCCGCTTTTTTGCCCTCGCACAAACAACGCAGTGATCTGACCTTCAACACCCGAAAAGCCTTCCAGAGTCTGAGGAAGGTCAAGATTCTGATACTGGGCATATATGAGAACCAGCTCGTCTGCTACCGGCTCACAGGCGCGGACCAGCCGCTCCAAGGCATCGGTCGCCGAATCCTCGGTCAAACGCGCTCCGGTCAACGCCGACTCCATATTGGTCATCGCCAGCACGGTCAGTGCTTCTATTAATGCGGCTCGGCCTACGAAATGTCGATGAAGCGTCGCGCGGCTCACCCCCACTGCCGCCGCGATCTCATCCATAGTCGCCGCGGGCTGCCTCCCCAAGAAGACAGCCGCCGCATGTAACAAGCTGTCTCGACTTACAGCCATCGGCCCTCCCGATTGCTCCGCGACTAGCGGTATCGCATATGCGACATAATCATCTCATATTCGACAGAGTTGACCTGGTGCGCTGACACTGGACCAGACCGAACGGCAACAGAGCCGCAGTATCACTGACTTGACGAATTCATCCTGGTTCCGGGGGCATCCGATATCGCCGTGATCGAGGCGACGATCGAACTCATCGAGAAGCGCTAGCCGACTCCGCCGTCGAGGCGATCTGCCGGGCTGCGAAGTCGGCAGCCTGATTGGTCATCCCGTTGTCTCCGTACGAACCGTGGGCGGCGTTGTCGCTGCCGTCCGCGGAGCAGATCGGGTCCTCAGGGACGCACATGTCGACCGTTTTGTCCGCGTACAGGTGCCCGATGTTGATCGGCGGAGCCGTGTTGTCGATGCGCTGCAGGAATCCCGTGGAGGGCTTACCAAACAGCGCTACCGCCGCGACGTGGTCGGCGACCTCGGGCGGCATCGGCCCGGTGATCCCCTCCGGCAATTCGAACCCCGGGGGCACCGCGTCGGCCGTGGTGTAGGCGACAACCGCCGCACCCTGCGAGAATCCGCCCATCACGATCTTGGTGTTGGGGCACCGCGCGGCAACATCTTTGACCCGGTTGCTGGCGTCGATCACACCGTCGGCCGCAGTCGCAAAGGCCAGGGACGCCGGGTACTCGACGGGATAGACCTCCACCGACTTGCCCTTGGTCCGTGCGCGCAGCGCGGACACGAACGCTTCGCCGGTTCCACCGACACCCGGCGGCTCAAAAGTGCCTCGTGCGAACACGATCTCGACGTCGGGACACGCAGCAGCTGCCGCGGACGGCATACCGACGGGCGAACCAATCAGGGCGCACATGACCACAACGGCAAGTAACCAGCCCCACCGAACTCTCTTCATTAACGACCACCACCTGTTCGGGCTTCAGTCCCTGTCTACCACAGATTCAACGGTTGTGGACAGGTCTGCGCCGCCTCACGGATGGCCTTGGCCGAACGCTCATCGATCGAAAGATGGTATCCACGAACTACTTCCGCGAATTGCATGGAGTACTGGCACCAGAATGCTTTGTTTGGCGGCATCCAGCTCGCGGGCGGCTGATCTCCCTTGTCCTTGTTCGCCTGGCCCTGCACGGCGATGAGATTGGCCGGGTCATTGGCAAAACGCCAACGCATGGAGGGTTGCCACTCACGTGCACCCATGTCCCATGCATACGCCAAGGGAACAATGTGATCGATCTGGACGGCTTCACCGCTCTTCGGGCCACGGGCGAAGCCCACCATTGCTCCCGTGTACGGATCGTGCAGCATCCCAGCCCCCACCGCATTAGGGCATCTGCTGGTGTACACGAAGCTCTTGTCGGCCAGGTCGCGGTTCAGGATGTCGTTGCGCGTGTCGCAGCCGTTATGACCGCCCGGAGCATCGGTGTCATCGGACCACGCGTCGCCGAACTCAAGGCGCTGATAGTCCTTGCCGCGCACCCTCTTGGGCACCACCGTTACCCCGGCCAGTGGATCGACACCCGGAGCCAGAGTCGGGATATTCGATTGCCCGGCAATAGCATTGGCACGCTGCAGCCGATACCGGGCCGATACCTGATACGCCACCACCACTGCGATCGCCGCCGCGATGGCGACGACGAGAATGGTGCGATTCCTCACGACTTGTCCAGGTACTCGATCTGGTCGGCGATCAGGAAGCGCCGCGCCATGCCCGCCAGCGCGGGTTGGCTCGTCAATTCGGGATCCTCGGCGCACGCCCGCACGGCCATATCCCGGGCGGTCTCGATCATGTCGCGATGATCCATCAGTGACAGCAATCGCAGATTCACCGCGCGGCCAGACTGGTCACGCCCCAGCACATCGCCCTCGCGGCGCTCCTCCAGGTCGAGTTCGGCCAGGGTGAATCCATCGAGAGTGTCCTGTACCGCACGTAGCCGCCGTCCTGCCGAACCTGCTGGGCTGCAAGGGCTTACCAACAGGCACAGGCCCTTGTTGCCGCCGCGGCCCACACGGCCGCGCAACTGGTGCAGCTGGCTGATACCGAACCGGTCCGCATCCATGATCAGCATCACGGTGGCATTGGGGACGTCCACACCGACCTCGATCACGGTGGTACAGACCAGAACATCGATCTCACCCGCGTTGAATGCCGTCATGACGGCGTCCTTCTGCTCCGACGGGAGCCGGCCGTGCAGCAGCCCGATGCGCAGCCCCGGAAGCAGCGAGCCACGAATGGTCTCGTACAACTCCGTGACGGGGACGGGCGGTGGGCGTTTCTCCTCGGCCTCGTCGGGACCACTGTCCTTGTCATCGGCATCGATCCGGGAGGCCACCACGTAGGCCTGCCGCCCGGCAGCCACTTCCTCGGCGATCCGTTCCCAGCCGCGCGCCAGCCAGCCCGGCTTCTCGCGGGTGAACACCGCGGTGGTGGTGATGGGCTGGCGCCCGCGCGGCAACTCACGCAGTGTCGAAGTCTCCAGATCGCCGAACACGGTAAGCGCCACCGTGCGCGGAATCGGAGTGGCTGTCATCACCAGCAGATGCGGCACAATGCCCTCGGGAGCCTTGGCCCGCAATCGATCCCGCTGCTCAACACCAAACCGGTGCTGCTCGTCGACGACCACCAGCCCCAGATTGTGGAAATCCACCGAGTCCTGCAACAACGCGTGGGTTCCGATGACGATGCCGGCCAGTCCGGTCGCCACGTCGGCCTTGATCTGCTTCTTGAGCGCCGGCGACATCGAGCCGGTCAACAGCGCGATGCTGGTCGCGTCGTCGGGAGCCCCCAACTCGCCTGCGGTGGCCAACGATCCGAGCATCGCACGCAGCGATCGGGCGTGCTGAACCGCGAGCACCTCGGTGGGCGCCAAGAGCGCGCACTGGTACCCGGCGTCGATCGCCTGCATCATCGCGAGCAGCGCGACGACCGTCTTACCCGAGCCCACCTCACCCTGCAGCAGCCGGTTCATCGGCTTGACCCCGCCGAGATCGGCACCGATCTCGGCGACAACCTGCTGTTGTCCCTCGGTGAGCTCGAAAGGCAATTGGCTCAGTAGGTCATCGCGCAGCTTGCCGTCGGCGGGCTGCATCGGCGGTCCCGCCGACCCGACATCACTGCCGCGCCGGATGGCCAGCGCCAGCTGCAGACCCAGCGCTTCATCGAATGCCAGACGCCTCCGCGCCTGCTTCTGTTCGGTGGCGTCCTCCGACATGTGAATCTTGCGCAAGGCTTCGTCGAGGGACATCAGGTTGTGCTCTGCCAGAACTGCCTCCGGGAGCGCCTCGGGCACCGGGTCGAGCTGCGCCAGCACCTGGTCGATACAGCGGTAGATGTCCCAGCTTTCCAGATTCTTGGTTGCGGGATAGATGGGAAACACGTTGCGCTGGAATGCCGAAATGGCAGTGGACGCATCCCGCGCGTTTCCGGCGATACCGCGTAGCGCCGTACTCCCCCGCGTCGTGGTGGTGCTCTCACCGAGCGCGGTTTCCAGCACCAGGTAGTCGGGATGAGTCAGCTGGGGTTTACCCCGGAACTCCCCGACCGCTCCGGAAAGCATCACCCGGTTGCCCACCTCAAGATCGCGTTTCACCTTGTGCGGATGGAAAAAGGTGGCCTGCACGGCATGTGGGGCGCTCCCCAGCATGACCGAGAGAAACTGCCCCTTGCGGTTGCGCATGCTCTTCAGCTCTGCCGAGGTGATGAACCCCACCAACGTGGTGTGCTCACCGGGTTTGGCCCGCTCGCCGTCCTGCTCGTCGCGCAGGCTGAAGTCGGTGCTGTACCGGCGCGGGTAGTGATGGAGTAGATCCTCGACAGTCAGCAGGCCGAATTCGGCGTCGAGAACATCGGATGCCTTGTGTCCCAATACATGATCGAGACGATCGGAAAGTTGCGCCATCTATACCCTGTCACTCCACGCCGATGTGAACGACATCGGTGTGTTGCCCGGTGCGGTAGATCATCACCTCGACACCGCCATGGTGCGATCGGGTGTGCTCGATCAGCGCCTCGGCAAGAGACTCATCCACCTGGTCCGACAGCAGGATCGTCACCAACTCTCCACCAGAGGACAACATGATGCTCACCAAAGCCTTTGTGGCATTGGCAACTTCATGGTTCAGGACCAGTACCTCATCGCCGATGATGCCCATCGCATCTCCCGGCTCGCAGGTTCCCGACCAGGTGAGAGCACGCTCGGTGGCCACCCGCACCAGCCCGAATCGGGTGGCCCCGGCCGCACGCGCCATGGTGTAGCTGTCATCGACGGCCATCCGCTCAGGATCGTGCACCGCCAACGCCGCCAACCCCTGCGCCATGGACGCCGAGGGCAACGGGATGACCGTGATCCCCCATCCACGGGCCGCGGCACAGACCGCCACCAATTCCTCGGCGGCCATCAATCCGTTGGGCAGCACCATGATCTGATGCGCGCCACTGTCGACTACCGCGTCGAGGAGACGTTTGGCACTCGCCGGAGGTTCGTCGACGCGCAGGACCTGCGCACCCTCACTGGAGAAGAGTGTGGCCGCGCCGTCGCCCTCGGCCAGCGCCAGTACCCGGCGATGCCGGTGCCGTCCATCGTGGTGTCCCCCGCCCACATCACCGCGCAGCGATGAGATCTGGATCGATTGCGGAGTACCGAATTTCATCCCGGCCTCGATGGCGGCCCCCGCGTCATTCACGTGCGCGTGCACCGAATACCCCATGTCGCCGTCTCCGGCGATGGCGATGGAATCGCCCATCCCGTCGAGCTGCGTTCGCAGGTCTGCGATCTGCAGCTCATCACAGCCGGATAGCAGGTACATCACCTCGAACTCGGGCGGCAGTTCCCGTGGAGGATCCAGGTTCAGTCCGCCCGAGCCACGTCCGGGCCCGGCCACCCACACCTGTGAAGCCGCGTTCTTCGGTGGTGATGGGCTGTACTCGCGGCGAGTGGGCAGTTCCCCGGCCACCACCAACACCAGGGCGTCGAGAATGACGACTAGACCGCGAGCGCCGGCATCGACCACACCGTTATCGGCGAGGATGTCGAGCTGCTTGGGCGTCTTCTCCAGGGCCGCCACTGCGGCGTCGGCGGCGGTGCTGACAAGGCCGGCGAGATCATCAGTAGTAGGCGTGCCATCGGCGACGCGGTCCGCGGCCTCGGCGGCGGCGGCCAGGACCGACACGATGGTGCCCTCGACGGGAGTGCTCATCGAGGCGATCACGAACTGCGAGGCCTGCCGCAGCGCCCGGCGCACCACCTCGGCGCCGATGGCGTCCTGATCGGCGGCGGCATCGGCGATCCCCCGCACAATCTGCGACAGGATGACCCCTGAGTTGCCGCGGGCACCGTGGACTGCGCCCCGGGCCAGCGCCGCGGCAACCTGTGCGACCGTGGCGCCATCCCCCAGCGCCTCGGCGGCGTTCACCGCCGAACGCATGGTGAACAGCATGTTCGTGCCGGTGTCCGCATCGGCGACCGGAAACACATTCAGCCGGTTGATCTCGTCACTGCGGGTGATCAACCCCTCGACGGAGGCGCGCGCCCAATTGAGCAGCGCAGCGCTGTCCAATACCGAGAGCTGCATGTGAGAAAGCCTATCTACCGATGCTGACAGTGTCTGACGGTCTTCCCTCGAAGAGCTCATCTACGACCATTTTGGTGTTCACGGGCCGGTCAAGCTATTCTTGCAGGGTTGTGGGCCACCCTGACTGAACAGGTCGTTGGCCGGAATCGCGAGTTTGAGGAGTTTCACTATGGCTGCCGTCTGCGACGTGTGCGGCAAGGGACCCGGCTTCGGCAAGTCGGTTTCGCACTCGCACCGGCGTACCAACCGTCGCTGGAACCCGAACATCCAGACGGTTCACGCCGTCACCTCCCCCGGTGGCAACAAGCAGCGCGTCAACGCCTGCACCTCCTGCATCAAGGCCGGCAAGGTCGTCCGCGGCGCCTGATCGCGTCCGGAACCTGCCGTGTCGTCTGATTACGTCGCCGTTCACAACGGCGTTCTGCACATCACCATCGCCACTGCGGCGGCTGGTACCTCTCTGGACTTCGCGGGAGTAGACGCTGCGGTTCCGGTCTTGCAGAATCTGCCCGCCGAGGTCGGCGCCATCCTGCTGACCAGTAGCGGACCCAATTTCTGTGCCGGCGGTAACGTGCGCGATTTCGCCGGTGCCGAAGACCGGGCGGCCAAGCTCAACGATCTCGCCGGTCGGCTGCATGCCTTCGTGCGCGCGGTGGACGCCGCCGATCGTCCGGTGGTGGCCTCCGTGCACGGGTGGGCTGCCGGTGGCGGGCTGAGCCTGGTGCTGCTGGCCGATATCGCCATCGGTGGCGAGTCGACCAAGCTGCGTGCCGCGTACCCGGGCATCGGATACTCCTCTGACGGTGGCATGTCCTGGGCGCTGCCCCGCGTCGTCGGCAAGGCCCGCGCCGCCGACATTCTGCTGACCGATCGCGTTGTCGAGGCGACCGAGGCGCTCTCCATCGGGCTGCTGAGCCGCGTCGTCGCCGACGACGAGGTGCAGAACACTGCCGTGGCCGCCGCCGAGAAGCTGGCAGCCGGTCCGCGTGAGGCACAGAACCGCATCCGTCGTCTTCTGCGCCTGAGCGCGACCAACACCCTGGACGCACAGCTGGACCTGGAGCAGGCCAGCATCGCCGAGGCCTCGGTTAGTCCGACGGGTATCGAGGGTGTCAACGCCTTCGTGGGCAAGCGCAAGCCCGTCTGGCCCTGACCTAGCGAGCCCATCACCCCGAGCGCATACCAGGCGCATGGGTTTCTCTCCGATCGCATACACCAGGTATGCGCTCGGCGAGCCGCGTTCTCAGCCCTGCAGTTTCTTACGAATCCAGTTCACAACCCACGGGATCGCAAGCATGTCCGCGGTGATGTGCTCACCGGGCAGAGCCCAGTAGTCCACGTCGGCACCGTTGGCGCGCCAAGTATCGCGCAGCGCCAGAGCTCCCTCTTCGGGGATGAACAGATCGCCGACCGCCTTACTGCGCGAGCCGTGATACAGCAGCACCGGCATCGTCGGGGTCAGGTCACCGGGCCGGTTGGCGCGGATAACGTGTTGCCCCAGCTCCGATTCGAACGGTGCCTCGATCGCCGAGAGCAGGTCCAGGTCGAATCGCAGCAGACCCGCAGCGGCCAGCGGTGGCTGCGGCAAATTCTTGGCCCGGATCGCACAGTAGAGCGCGAAATCCCCGAAAATGGTCGCCAATTCCGGGAATTCACGAGCCTGGCCAATGGTGGCGGCCGCGAAGAGCCCCGCGCCGACGCCTCGATTCATGCTGCCGTGCAACAGCGCGTAATCGGTGGGGGTCCCTCCCGCCGCCGCGGCCGCGATGCGCAGCTCGGGTGCATAGGACGGCTGCAGCTGTGCGGCCCACACTGTGGCGATGGCCCCGCCGCTGTATCCGTGCATCACGATCGGCGAATCGGCGAGATCGGGCCGTTCCGAGAGCATTCCGCGTACCGAGTCTAGTACCGCGTGCCCCGCCATCTTCCCGGCCGCATACGACATCCGAGGGCCTTCATGATCCGGAAACAGCACGGCGTAGTTCTGCGCGGACAGGAAAGGGAACATCGGCGGATTGTCCCGATACCACAGGTGCGCCAAACGATACGACGGCGTGAACTTGAGCCCCAGGGAGTTGATCGCCTGGTTGCGTACCACCACCGGACGTGAACCGGGACCATGCCACGGGCGGTCCGGCTCGATCAATGCCGCGGTCACGGGGACGGCATTACCCGCGGTATCGGTGGAGCGCGCCATGATCCGCTGCATGGTGGCCTTGCGCAACGGAAGCCGGGGCGAGACCCTATCGGCGCGAATGACCTCGCCGGGTGCCAGCAGGCTCAGATCGCCCGGGTCGCTGTAGAAGTCGTCACCGTCGATCGGTGTCGGCAGGATCGCCGAGTACGGGTCCGCCCGTTGCTCGTCGGTGAGGTGGCGCACCGCCCAGGCATTGAGCCGGTCGACCACCGCCGGAGTACGCAGCGCGGTTCCGCCGGTCGCCAGGGCCGCTGTCAGGCCACCCACGGCGGTCAATGCACCTGTAGACCAACGCATTACGGCAGCCGCCAATCAATCGGTTGGGCACCCAATCCGGCGAGCAGCTCGTTGGCCCGGCTGAACGGTTTGGAGCCGAAGAATCCGCGCGAGGCAGACAGCGGTGAGGGATGCACCGATTCGATGGTGGGCACACTCGCGCCCAGCATCGGCTTGAGTGTCGCCGCGTCACGCCCCCACAGAATGGCGACCAACGGCGTGTTCCGCGCGACCAGCGCCCTGATCGCACATTCGGTCACCGTCTCCCAGCCCTTGCCGCGATGGGAGGCCGGGGTGCTCGGCTGCACCGTCAGCACTCTGTTCAGCAGCATCACCCCCTGCTGTGACCATGGCGTCAGGTCGCCGTTGGCGGGCTTGGGCAGACCGAGATCGCTCTGGTACTCATCGAAGATGTTGGCCAGGCTGCGCGGCACCGGTCGCACGTCGGCGGCCACCGAGAAACTCAGACCCATCGCATGCCCGGGCGTCGGGTAGGGGTCCTGTCCGACGATGAGTACCCGGACATCGGCCAACGGATAGGTGAACGCGCGCAGCACGTTTGCCCCGGCGGGGAGATATCCGCGGCCCGAGGAGTTCTCGTCGCGCAGGAACTCCCCCATCTTGGTCACCTGATCGGCAACGGGTCCCAGTGCATCGGCCCAGCCGGGGTCAACCAGCTCGGTGAGAGGTCGGGCGGTCACGGAGAGTCAACTTAGCCGAAAAGAATCCCACCCGGTCGCCCGAGTCCAGGGTGCGCCGTCAACCGTCACACCCGTTTGCCCCGCCGTCACCTGGCCGATAGGTATCCAGCCCGCGGGGACCTCATCGGGAAAGGTCGCGACCAGGGCATGCTCCTCGCCGCCGGTGAAGATCCACTCCCATGGGTCGGCACCGAGTAGCCCCGCGGCGCCCGCCAGCGGCACCAGATACGGCTCCATGTTCGACGAGCTCAGGTCGACGCGGACCGCGCTGGACTCCGCGATATGTCCCAGATCGGCCAACAGACCGTCTGAGACATCCGTCATGGCCGTCGCTCCGGCCCGCGCGGCCACCGCACCCTGCCCATACGGTGGTGACGGCACCAGGTGGACCGCGCGGAGCTGCGGGAACTCGTCAATACCGTCCTGCCACAGGCGGAGTCCTGCCGCCGAGGTGCCCAGCGCGCCGCAGAGGGCAACCGTGTCTCCCACGGTGGCCCCGCCGCGGGTCACCGGGGCACGCCCCTGCAGGTCGCCGAGCGCGGTCACCGAGATCACCAGCTCGCGCGAAGCCACCAGATCTCCGCCCGCGACCGATGCTTGCACCCGCGCCGCTTCGGCCCAGATTCCGTCGTTGAGCTGGTCGAGGAACGCGATGTCGGTTTCGGCGGGCGCACCCACCGCGACCACAAAGGCCGTGACCCGTCCCCCCATGGCCTCGATATCTGCAGCGTTCTGCGCCACCGCTTTTCGGCCGATATCCGATGGCGATGACCAGTCGAGGCGAAAATGTCTGTCCTGCACCAACATATCCGTTGACACCAGAACTCTGCTGTCCGGCGCGCGGACCACTGCGGCGTCGTCGCCCGGGCCGAGCTGGACGTCTGCACCGGGCACACGACCCGCTGTGAGCCGGCTGATCACGCCGAACTCGCCGGTATCGCCCAGATTTGGCACTCGGTTAGTGTAGGCCCGTGCAATCCGAAGACGGCCCGCCCCGCAAGCTCCTCATCGGTATCGCCATTTTTGGCGCGGTCGCAGCGTTGGCCGTTCTCTTCGGCGTCCTGAAATTCGCGCAGTTCCAGGACGATAAGAAACCCATGGCCATCACCAATATCCCTGCACCTCAGGCTAATTCGCCACTGTGTGTGGATATGACCAAGGCCTATCCGGACAACATGGCGGGCGACTGGAAGCGGGCGCAGATCGTCGAGCCCAAACCGCCCGCGGCGGCCGCGTGGCGCCGGGGCCAAGATTCGGTGGTCGCACGCTGCGGTGTGGACCGACCGGCCGAGTTCGCCGTCGGCACCTCGGTCGAGCAGATCAACGGGGTGCAATGGTTTCGGGTCACCGATGCCGCGGTGGGCATCACCACCTGGTTTGCCGTGGATCGCGGCGTCTACATCGCCGTGACCATGCCCGACGGTTCGGGCACGGAGCCGTTGGTCGAGATGTCCGACGCCATCGGCAAGGCGCTGCCGGCCGTCAAACCCGATCCGCTGCCACTACCCCGCTGAATCAGCGCAGGCCAGTACCCCGCGCCAGCGCGGTGCGCACCATCGCATCCAGCAGCGTCGGATAGTCCACACCGGTGGCCGCCCACATCCGCGGGTACATCGAAATCGTGGTGAATCCGGGCATGGTGTTGATCTCGTTGATCAGCGGGCCGTCTTCGGTGAGGAAGAAGTCTACCCGGGCCAGACCCTGACAATCGATCGCCCGGAACGCCGCCACCGCGAGCTCGCGGATCTGATCGCTCACCTCGTCGTCAACCTTGGCGGGCACGTCCAATTCGGCGGTGTCATCGAGGTACTTGGTCTCGAAGTCGTAGAACCCGTCTTCGCGACCACGTACACCCTCGACCCGAATCTCACCGAGCACGCTGCCACGGATATCACCGTCAGGGAACTCCAGCACACCGCACTCGAGTTCGCGTCCGACGATGGCGGCCTCGACGATCACCTTGGGGTCGAACTGGCGTGCATGGGCAATCGCGGCAGGCAGTTCCTCCCACGCGGTGACGCGCGAGACACCGAATGACGAGCCCGCCCGGGCAGGCTTGACGAACACCGGCAGTCCCAGATCCGCGCGCTGCTCCGCGGTCAGCGTGGCATCACGCGGACGGATCACGACGTACTTGCCGACCGGCAGCCCCTCAGCGGCCAGCAGTTTCTTGGTGAATTCCTTGTCCATACCGGCCGCGCTCGCCAGCACGCCCGCGCCCACATAGGGCACTCCGGCCAGCTCCAGCAGACCCTGAATGGTGCCGTCCTCGCCGTAGGGCCCGTGTAGCACCGGGAACACCACGTCCACGGAGGCCAGCACCTGTCCTGCGGCGCTCGAATCAACGTTGACCAATTGGCCCGCGCGACGCGGATCGGTGGCGAGTAACAGCTCGGTACCGGAGGCATCGGTGACCTGCGGCAGCGTGCGGTCGCTGATCGCCAGCTGCGCCGGGTCGCCATCGGTCAGCACCCAGCCACCTTCGGGGGTGACACCGACCGCCACCACCTCGTACGCATCCTGGTCAAGGTTGCGCAGAACGCTGCCGGCGGACACGCAGGAAATCGCGTGCTCACTACTACGTCCGCCGAACACGAGCGCGACCTTGATCCGGGAGTCGTTCACAGTGTCAGACCGTACCGGCTGCGAGCGCGGTCTCAATGTCGGCCAGCAGATCGTCGGTGTCCTCGATACCCAGGGAGATCCGCGCGAATCCTTCCGGAACCGCGTCACCCCAGCGCGCCCGGCGATCCACCGAGGTGTGCACGCCACCAAAACTCGTCGAAGCAGCCAATAGCTCGCTGGCACGCACCAGCGCATGCACGGCGTCGGCACTGGCCAGTTCGATCGATACGAGGGAACCGAACCTGCTCATCTGGGCGGACGCCACGGGATGGGAGGGATCGCCCGCAAGCCCGGGGTATCGCACCGACACCACACTGGGGTGCTCACCCAGCATCGTCGCGAGTGCGAGCGCGTTCTGGCACTGACGTTCGAATCGCAGCCCGGCGGTGGCGAGGCTGCGCGCCCCCAACCAGGCCTCGAACGGACCGAGGATCGCCCCGGCGCGCGATCGTTCCTGTAAGACGGCCGACAGCAGATCCTCGCGCGACCCCGCGACGTACCCGGCGATCAGGTCACTGTGACCGGAAAGCGCCTTCGTCGCGCTCGCGACCACCAGGTCGGCGCCCAACTCCAGCGGAAGCTGACCCATCGGGGTGGCCGTGGTGTTGTCCACCACCAGCACGCCACCGCGGGCGTGCGTCTCACGGGCCAGCAGAGTCAGGTCCACCACGTCCAGGCGCGGATTGGAGGGAGTCTCCGCCACCACCACATCGGCCTGCGCGGCGGCGGCCACGATCTCATCCGACTTGGCAGCGATCACATTAATACCCAGCGCTGCAAGGTTTTCCGTGGCATAGCGCCGCGTCTGATAGTAACCGTCCTCCGGAACCACCAGCGTCTGTCCGGGGCGGACCAGCGCACGTAACGTCGAGGCGATCGCACCCATACCCGAGCCGAACACCAGCGCGCTATCGGCGCGCTCCAGCGCCGCCAGACCCGATTCCCACTGTCTCCAACTGGGATTGGATGCGCGCCCGTATGTGTCCAGAGAGTCGTCCTCGGGCACCGGCAGATGGTAGGCAGAGGCGAATACCGGCCCCGCAAGAAAAGGCTGCCCGGCAACAGGTTCGGCGGTGGCGGCCACAACGGCCCGGGTCGATATCCCTGGCTCTGGCATGTGCTTACTCCGGTTTGGTACTGCGCCCTAACAACTGCGCGACGGCATCGGTGACGCTCAGTCCGCGATGACAGACGCCATGAACAGCTTCGGTGAGCGGCATCTCGACGTCATAGCTCGATGCCAACGCCAGGATGGACTCACAGGAGGTGACTCCCTCCGCGACCCTACCGCCGGCGGCGTTACGTGCCTCCTGCAGCGTCTCACCGCTGCCCAGCCGCATACCGAAGGTCCGGTTTCGCGAGTGCGTCGAGGTGCAGGTGGCCACCAGGTCGCCGACCCCCGCCAGACCCGCAAGCGTGGTGTGGCTGGCGCCCAGCGCCAGCCCCAGCCGGGTGATCTCGGCCAGCCCGCGCGTGATGATGGTGGCTATCGTGTTCTCCCCCAACCCGACTCCGGCGGCCATGCCGCAGCTCAGGGCGATCACGTTCTTGCACGCGCCCCCCACCTCGCAGCCGACCACGTCTGCGTTGGTGTACGGGCGGAAGTAACGCGTGGAGAAGGCGCGCTGCAGGGCGACGGCCCTGGTCGAGTCGGTGCACCCGATGACGGTGGCCGCGGGCTGGCCCGCCGCGATCTCACTGGCCAGATTCGGGCCGGTCAGCACCGCAACCCGGCTGGGATCGGTGCCCAGCACCTGAGTGACGACCTGACTCATCCGCATGAGCGTGCCGACCTCGATGCCCTTGGCCAGGCTCACCACCGAGGACCCGGGTTCGATGAGGTCGGCCCAGGGGGTCAGGTTGGCGCGCAGAGACTGCGACGGCACCGCCAACAGCACCAAGTCGGCGCCCTGCAGGGCTTCTTCGGCCACTCCCGTGGCGACTATCGAAGCGGGCAGATCCACATCGCTGAGGTACACCGAGTTCCGGTGCGTCGCATTGATCTCATCGGCTAGTTCGGATCGGCGTGCCCACAACCGCACATCGTGTCCGGCGTCGGCAAGCACCTTGCCCAACGCGGTCCCCCAGGAACCAGCACCCATCACCGCAGCCGTGGCCATGGCAGACACCCTAGCCGGGGCTGGCACCATGTAGTACGTGGGCAGACAGGCTGGCACAGACTTCGGCGTGATCATCGCGGTCAAGAACTTGGCGACCGCGAAGAGCCGCCTGGCGCCGTCCCTGCCCGCACCTGAGCGGGAACGGCTGGTGCTGGGCATGCTGACGCACGCCATCTCGGTGGCCTTCTCCGCCGCCCGAACCGTGGCGGTGATCAGCCCTGATCCCGCGGCTAAGGCGGCGGCCGGCGAGGCCGGGGCCCGGTTCATCTTCGATGACACCCCTGAGGGCCACCCCGACCCGCTGAACAACGCGTTGCGCGGCGCCGCTACCCAGCTGCGGGCGGCATCTCCGAATCTTGTTGTGTTGCAGGCCGACCTTCCCGCGGTGACGGCCCAGGAATTCGCGGCCGCGATGCAGGCTGCCCGCAGCCATGCGCGCAGCTTCGTCGCCGACCGGCACGGCACCGGCACGGCGGCGCTGTTCAGCACCGACGGCGAGCTGAATCCGCTGTTCGGAATCGATTCGGCACGGCGACACCGGGATTCGGGGGCCGTCGAGCTCGCCGGCGATTGGCCGGGTTTGCGTTGTGATGTGGACACCCCGGAAGATCTGAGCGCGGCCCGTGAACTGGGAGCTACGCTGCCGCTCTGAGTCGGGCCGATAACTCTATGATCACAAGGGTGACCACACCCAGCGTTCCTCCGGCCGCAACCACGATCGCGTCGGGTGAGGAGCTGCCCGAAGACCGGTACCTCAACCGGGAGCTCTCGTGGCTGGATTTCAACGCGCGCGTGCTCGCTCTGGCCGCCGACGAATCACTGCCCATCCTGGAGCGCGCCAAGTTCCTGGCGATCTTCGCCTCCAATCTGGACGAGTTCTACATGGTCCGCGTGGCCGGCCTGAAACGCCGCGACGAAACGGGCCTCTCGGTGCGTTCGGCCGACGGCCTGTCGCCGCGTGAGCAGTTGAAACTGATTGGTGAGCGCACGCAGGAGATCTCGGTCCAGCACGCCCGCGTGTTCAGCGAGTCGGTACGGCCCGAACTCGCCGAGAACGGCATTTTCGTCGTCACCTGGGCGGACTTGTCGGAGAACGAGCGCAGTTACCTCTCGTCGTATTTCACCGACCAGGTCTTTCCGGTGCTGACCCCCTTGGCCGTCGACCCGGCGCATCCGTTCCCTTATATATCGGGCCTGAGCCTGAATCTCGCGATCACCGTCCAGGTTCCCGAGACAGGTGGCCAGCACTTCGCCCGAATCAAGGTGCCTGACAACGTCGATCGATTCGTCAGGCTGCGCAGTCCGGAAGGCGCCGAGGCCGCGCAGGCGGCCCACACCGCCCGCTTCCTTCCCATGGAAGAACTCATCGCCGCGCATCTGTCGGCGCTGTTCCCGGGTCTGGAAGTCGTGGAGCACCATGCATTCCGCATCACACGGAACGCCGATTTCGAGGTCGAGGAAGACCGGGACGAAGATCTTCTGCAGGCACTGGAACGTGAATTGGCTCGTCGCCGGTTCGGCTCACCGGTTCGGCTCGAGGTCGCCGACGATATGACCGAGCACATGCTCGAGCTGCTCTTGCGTGAGCTGGATGTGAATCCCGGCGATGTGGTGCAGGTACCGGGCTTGCTCGACTTGTCCTGCTTGTGGCAGGTCTATGGCGTGGACCGTCCCGCACTCAAGGACCCCACGTTCGTCCCGGCAACCCACCCCGCGTTCGGTCAGGGCGAGACCCCGAAGAGCATCTTCTCCACCCTGCGCGACGGTGATGTGCTTGTTCATCATCCCTACGACTCGTTTTCCACCAGCGTGCAACGGTTTATCGAGCAGGCGGCGGCCGACCCGCAGGTGCTGGCCATCAAGCAGACGCTGTACCGCACCTCCGGCGACTCGCCCATCGTCAATTCGCTCATCGACGCCGCCGAGGCCGGTAAGCAGGTGGTCGCCCTGGTCGAGATCAAGGCGCGCTTCGACGAGCAGGCCAATATCAAGTGGGCCCGAGCCCTGGAAGATGCCGGCGTGCACGTGGTCTACGGCTTGATCGGCCTGAAGACGCATTGCAAGACTGCACTGGTGGTGCGCCGCGAGGGGTCCGCCATCCGTCGGTACTGCCATATCGGTACCGGAAACTACAACCCGAAAACCGCCCGGCTCTATGAGGACGTCGGCCTGCTGACCAGCGCCCCGGAGATCGGCGCGGACCTCACCGACCTGTTCAACTCGCTCACCGGGTATTCACGGAAGGTGTCCTACCGCAACCTGTTAGTGGCACCGCACGGAATTCGCGCGGGGATCATCGACCGCATCGACCAGGAGATCGCAGCTCATCGGGCCGGGCAGGATGCCCGCATCCGAATGAAAATGAACGCGTTGGTGGACGAGCAGGTCATCGACGCGCTGTACCGGGCATCGCAGGCCGGTGTTCCCGTCGAGGTGGTGGTGCGCGGGATCTGCGCGTTGCGACCTGGCGTTCCGGAGTTCTCCGGCAACGTCACGGTGCGATCCATTCTCGGCCGGTTCCTTGAACATTCGCGCATCATTCACTTCAACGCCATCGATGAATTCTGGATCGGCAGCGCCGACATGATGCATCGTAATCTGGACCGACGGGTCGAGGTGCTTGCACGCGTCACCGATCCGAAGCTCACCGCACAGCTCGACGATATGTTCACCTCCGCGTTGGACTCCCGGACCCGCTGCTGGGAGCTGCAGTCCGATGGTCAGTGGTTGGCCTCGCCTGCGGACGGCGAGGAGGTGCGCGACCATCAGGTCGAAATGATGAAACGGCACCGCTCACATACCTGAGCTAGCCCAGGTTCTTCTGGCTGAACAACTCTCCCCCGAAGGAGCTTTCGTGCCCGATCCGACGACGCGGACCGGTGCTGCGGTCCTTGCTGCCGGAGCCGCACTCTGGCGGTACAAGGAAGACACTGCCGGAGCCATCGAAGTGGCGCTGGTGCACAGGCCACGGTACGACGATTGGTCATTACCGAAAGGCAAGCTCGATCCCGGTGAGACGGCGGCCATCGCCGCCGTCCGCGAGATCGCCGAGGAGACCGGATTCAGCGCCCGGCTCGGCAGACGATTGCCATCGGTGAGTTACCCGGTGGCCCAGGGAACCAAACGCGTCAGATATTGGGCGGCACAAGCTTTGGACGGGAAGTTTGAAGCCAACAATGAGGTCGATGAGATTCAGTGGATGTCGGTGGCGCGGGCGATCAAGACGGTCAGCTACGCCGTTGATCGGAAAGTGCTGCGAAATCTCGCAAAGCACGAAATTGACACTCGGACATTGATCATTGTGCGCCACGGAAAAGCGGGGCGAAAGGAACGCTATTCCGGCGATGACACGCTGCGTCCGTTGGACAAGAAAGGCCGCGCCCAGGCCGAAGCGCTTACCAGTCAATTACTCGCATTCGGCGCCAGTGCCATTCACGCTGCCGATCGATTGCGCTGCCGGCAGACCGTCGAACCGCTTGCCGAGGAACTGAACACGGTGATCTATAGCGAGCCCGCACTCAGTGAAGAGGCCTACTGGGCTGATCGAAAGCGTGCACATCGCCGAATTCTCGAAATCGCCGGGTCGGACGGCATCCGGGTGGTATGCACTCAGGGACGGGTCATCCCAGACCTCATCCAATGGTGGGCAGATCGCGACGGTGTCCGCCCCGATAAGTCACGTAACCGCAAGGGCAGCATGTGGGTGCTGTCGATGCACGGCCAGAAACTGCTGGCCGCAGACCATCTGGACAGCCCGCTGCCTACCGGCGGCTAGCCGCCTACACTGCCCCCAAAAGCAACATCGGGCCCCACCCTGAGGTGGGACCCGATGTTGTCTTGAAACTACTTGCGGCCCTTCTTGGCCGGAGCCTTCTTGGCCGGAGCCTTCTTGGCGGGAGCCTTGGTCGCAGCCTTCTTGGCAGGAGCCTTGGTCACGGCCTTCTTGACGGGAGCAGCCTTCTTAACGGCGACTGCCTTCTTCACGGGCGCCTTCTTGGCGGGAGCGGCCTTCTTGACCACTGCCTTCTTCACGGGCGCCTTCTTGGCGGGAGCAGCCTTCTTGACGGCGACTGCCTTCTTGACCGGGGCGGCCTTCTTGGCGGGAGCCTTCTTGGCCGGGGCTGCCTTCTTGGCGGCGGCACGCTTCGCCGGGGCGGCGGTGGAGCCACGCTTCACAGCGGGACCGTCGGCCGGAAGCTTCTGCGAGCCAGAGACAACCGCCTTGAACTGTGCACCGGGACGGAACGTCGGAACCGACGTCGGCTTCACCTTGACGGTCTCACCGGTACGCGGGTTGCGGGCGACACGTGCGGCGCGGCGACGCTGCTCGAAAACGCCAAAACCGGTGATGGTCACGCTCTCACCCTTATGCACGGTGCGAACGATGGTGTCGACGACGTGCTCCACCGCGGCGGTGGCTTGCCGGCGATCCGAGCCCAATTTCTGTGTCAGAACGTCGATGAGCTCTGCTTTGTTCATGTAAAACCCTCCGAAGCCAGTGGTCCACTTTGAACCGACTTCGAACACGGTAAACCCAACTGCACCTGATTTCCAAGTGCCACGCGTAATTTCGGCAAAATTCTCTAAGCCTTTTGCCGACCTAAAAGGAATGCCCTTGGCCCCCAAGGGCGCCCAATCAGCTACTCGGAGGGCTCCAAAGTGCGGGGTTTGAACTCCGGCCGAGAGGCCTCGAAAGCTTCGATTTCGTCGACTTTTCGCAGCGTAAGGCCTATATCGTCCAGTCCTTCGAGCAGCCGCCACCTGGTGTAGTCGTCAATCTCAAACGGCACCACCGCCGTTCCGGCGGTCACTGTCCGATCGTCAAGATTCACAGTGAGTTCCAAACCAGGATTCTGCTCGATCAGTTTCCACAGCAGCTCGATGTTGGACTGATCCACCAATCCGGCGACTAGACCGGCCTTACCGGCGTTGCCCCGGAAGATGTCTCCGAAACGGGACGACAGTACTACTCGAAATCCGTAGTCCATCAAGGCCCACACGGCGTGCTCGCGGGACGATCCGGTGCCGAAATCGGGCCCGGCGACAAGCACGCTGCCCCGGTTGAACGGCTCCTGATTGAGAATGAATGACGGATCGGCACGCCAACCGGCGAAGAGACCGTCCTCGAAACCCGTTCGGGTGACACGCTTGAGGTACACCGCCGGGATGATCTGATCGGTATCGACGTTGGAACGACGCAGCGGCACACCAATTCCGGTGTGAGTGTCGAATGCCTCCACTATTTCCTCTCCCTGCTGGTCTAGAGCGCGGATTTTGCCAAATCAGCTGGCGATGAGAGCTTTCCCCGCACCGCCGTGGCCGCGGCGACGGCCGGTGACACCAAGTGGGTACGACCGCCCTTGCCCTGGCGGCCCTCGAAATTCCGGTTCGAGGTCGACGCGCACCGCTGCCCGGGAGACAGCTGGTCGGGGTTCATCCCCAGACACATGGAACATCCCGCCTGGCGCCATTGAGCGCCCGCGGCCGTGAAAATCTCACCCAGTCCCTCGGATTCGGCCTGCGCACGCACCCGCATCGAGCCGGGAACAATGAGCATGGTGACCCCCTCGGCCACCTTCTGGTCCCGCAGTACGTCGGCCACCGCGCGCAGATCCTCGATCCGCCCGTTGGTGCAGGACCCCACGAACACGGTGTCCACCGGGATCTCACGCATGGGGGTACCCGGGGTGAGATCCATATAGGTCAGCGCCTTCTCGGCCGCCAGCCGCTCCTCCTCATCGGCCATCAGCTCCGGATCAGGCACATCCGCGCTCAGGGGCACTCCCTGCCCCGGATTGGTGCCCCAGGTGACAAAGGGCGTCAAAGTACTGGCATCGATGTGCACTTCGGCGTCGAACTGAGCACCCTCGTCCGTGCGCAGCGAGTCCCATTCGGCCACAGCGGCATCCCACAGCTCCCCCTCGGGGGCGTGCGGACGACCCTTCAGATACGCATATGTCGTCTCGTCGGGGGCGACCATGCCCGCCCGCGCACCCGCCTCAATGGACATATTGCACATAGTCATTCGGGCCTCCATCGACATCTCTTCGACGGCCTGCCCGCGGTACTCCAGGACATAGCCCTGGCCGCCGCCGGTGCCAATCTTGGCGATCACCGCCAAAATGACGTCCTTGCTGGTGACGCCCGTCGGCAGGGGGCCGTCGATGTTGATGGCCATGGTCCGAAAGGGCCTCAGTGGCAAGGTCTGCGTGGCCATCACGTGCTCGACCTCGGAGGTCCCGATGCCCATCGCCAGTGCCCCAAATGCCCCATGTGTAGAGGTATGGCTGTCGCCGCACACGACTGTGGTGCCCGGCTGGGTCAGGCCCAACTGCGGTCCGACCACGTGCACGATGCCCTGTTCGGAGTCGCCCATCGGGTGCAGGCGGATGCCGAATTCTTGGCAGTTGCGCCGTAGCGTTTCCACCTGAGTGCGCGACACCGGATCAGCGATCGGCTTGTCGATGTCGATCGTCGGCACATTGTGGTCTTCGGTCGCGATCGTCAGATCCGGCCGGCGCACCTGCCGCCCGGCGAGCCGCAGGCCGTCGAAGGCCTGCGGGCTGGTCACCTCGTGGACCAAATGGAGATCGATATAGATGAGGTCTGGCTCTCGGGCCTCACCCTCACCGGTTCCGCGTACCACTACGTGGGAGTCCCAGACCTTCTCTGCCAGGGTCCGGGGCTGTTGGACACTAGTCATCATTGGCTCCGTGCTCATTGCGTCTCATTATTTGGAACGCTAGTATCGTTCCGTGAGACAGCATAGCGGTATCGGCGTCCTCGACAAAGCGGTGCAGGTCCTGACGGCCATCGGCGACTCCCCCTGCGGGCTGGCGGAATTGTGCGAACGCACCGGGCTCCCCCGGGCCACCGCTCACCGGCTGGCGGCGGGGCTGGAAGTCCACCGACTCCTCTCCCGTGACGGTGACGGGCAATGGCAGCTCGGCGCCGGGCTGACCGAACTCGCCGCACATGTGAACGATCCGCTGCTCAGCGCCAGCACCCAGGTGCTGCCGAAACTGCGTGAGATCACCGGCGAGAGCGTGCAGCTCTACCGCCGCGAAGGCACCGTCCGCATCTGCGTGGCGGCACTCGAACCACCAGCTGGGCTTCGCGATACCGTGCCGGTCGGATCACGCCTGCCCATGTCCGCCGGATCAGGTGCCAAAGTTCTGCTAGCCCACAGCGACACCGCCACCCAGGCCGCGGTGCTGCCCGAAGCGACATTCACCGAGCGCGCTCTGGCCGACGTACGCAAGCGCGGTTGGGCGCAAAGCGCCGCCGAACGGGAGGCGGGGGTCGCCAGTGTGTCGGCGCCCGTTCGCGACCGGCACGGCAATGTCGTTGCGGCGATATCGGTTTCCGGCCCCATCGATCGGATGGGCCGGCGGCCGGGCGCTCGCTGGGCCGCCGATCTCGTGGCCGCATCAGAGGCGATAACAGCCCGGCTTTAAGCTCCGAAGATGGGAACCAACCAGCGCTCGCAGATCGTCATGTCTGACGAAGAGATCACCGCGTTCATCAACAACTCACGCAACACCACCATGGCGACCATCGGCGCCGACGGGCAGCCGCACCTGGTCGCCATGTGGTACGCGGTGATCGACGGCGAGCTGTGGTTCGAGACCAAGGCCAAGTCGCAGAAGGTGGTCAACCTCAAGCGCAACCCCACCATCACATGCCTCATCGAGGACGGACTCACCTACGACACCCTGCGCGGCGTGGCGATCGAGGGCCAGGCAGAAATCGTCGAGGATCCGGACAAGCTGTTCCAGGTGGGCGTCAGCGTCTTCGAGCGGTACACCGCCCCGTACACCGAAGAAATGAAGCCATTTGTCGAGACGATGCTCAACAAGCGCATCGCGGTCCGGGTGCGCCCTACCCGCATTCGGTCCTGGGATCACCGCAAGCTCGGCATGCCCGCGATGCCCGTGGGCGGGTCGACGGCGCCGCAACAGTAGGCACGGCGGTGGGCCGGCTCGCGCGCGATGCGTTCGACTCTTTCCGTGAGGGTCTACGCCATAAGAAGATCAAGCGGCCATTGAGCGATGCGCTGGTCCACCACCTCAGTTCTGGCGAGGTATCCGGAGAGCAGGGCGACCGGATCCGCGAATTGTGCGCCGAGACCCTCGACCTCGAGGTGGACGTCGCAAAGGCCGGCGCGCAACAAGCACGCAAATTTGTGATCTGGACCCTGCGTAACCGCCATCCCGAGCTGACCGAGGAAGCACTGCGGATGTTAGGTGACTACCGCGCCGAGAGTTGGCGCTAGCTTCGAAGAAGAGCTGGTACCCCCGATGGGATTCGAACCCACGCTACCGCCGTGAGAGGGCGGCGTCCTAGGCCGCTAGACGACGGGGGCTAGAACATTTCCGTGCAACGCGCGTGGCGCGCAGACTTGACAGTCTAGCTCACCGGTACGCATCACACCAAATCACTTGTCGTGCAAATGATTTGCGCTGGGGTACCAGGACTCGAACCTAGAATGGCGGTACCAGAAACCGCTGTGTTGCCAATTACACCATACCCCATTGGCCTCGCAGAACCGCAGGTCAGCGCGCCGACAGCGGACTTTGGAGCCGACGAGCAGACTACCAAACCAAGGGCGATTAACCCGAATCGGTTTGACCCTCTACCTCATTTTCCCAGGTCCGAGCGTTTCTCAGCCGCTGCAGGGTGCGTTCGGAACCCAGCAGTTCCATAGATTCGAACAGCGGCGGGCTCACCGTCGCACCGGTGACGGCGACACGCAGCGGCCCGAACGCCTTCCGGGGTTTGAGTTCGAGTCCCTCGATGAGCGCGCCCTTGAGCGCCTCCTCGATCGCAGGTGTGGTCCAGGCATCGACGGACTCCAGCGCACCGATCGCCGCATCCAGCACCGGCAGTGAGGCCTCCCCCAGTTCCTTGCGGGCCGATCCCGGATCGATGGCATAGACATCGTCGTTGAGGAACTTCAGCAGCCCCCAGGCGTCGCCCAGCACCACAACCCGCGTCTGCACCAGATCCGCCGCCACCGCGAAGGCGCTGTCCTCAAGTCCGAGCTCGTACCCGTGGGCGGCGAAGAAGGTCTGCAGCCGCGCCACGAACTCCTCCGGGGCCAGCAGCCGGATGTGCTCGGCGTTGAGGGCGTCGGCCTTCTTCTGATCGAACCGCGCCGGATTCGAGTTGACGTTGGCGACGTCGAAGGCGGCGACCATCTCCGACAGGCTGAAGATGTCGTGATCGTCGGCTATCGACCATCCCAGCAGGGCAAGGTAATTCAGCAGCCCCTCGGGGATGAACCCGCGGTCGCGGTGCAGGAACAGGTTGGACTGCGGATCGCGCTTGGACAGCTTCTTGGTGCCCTCGCCGAGCACCGACGGCAGGTGCGCGAACACCGGTATCGAGTCGGCGACTCCGATCCGGATCATGGCCTCATACAGGGCGATCTGGCGCGGTGTCGACGGCAGCAGATCCTCACCGCGCAGCACGTGAGTGATCTTCATCAACGCGTCGTCGACGGGGTTCACCAACGTGTACAACGGATCTCCGTTACCGCGGGTCAGCGCGAAGTCGGGCACCACACCCGCGGCGAACGTGGTCTCCCCACGCACCAGGTCGTTCCAGGTGACGTCGTGATCGGGCATCCGCAGCCGGACAACAGGGTTGCGCCCTTCCGCCTGGAAGGCCGCACGCTGCTCATCGGTGAGGTCGCGGTCGTAATTGTCGTATCCGAGCTTTGGATTGCGTCCCGCGGCCAGATGGCGCGCCTCCACCTCCTCCGGGGTGGAGAACGACTCATAGGCCTCCCCCGCCGCCAGCAGCTTGCGCACCACCTCGAGGTGCAGCTCCTTGCGCTGCGACTGCCGGTACGGCGCGTACGGCCCACCGACCTCGGGCCCCTCGTCCCAGTCCAGGCCAAGCCACCGCAGGGCGTCCAGGATCGCCAGATAGCTCTCCTCACTGTCGCGGCCCGCATCGGTGTCCTCGATACGGAATACGAAGTCGCCTCCGCAGTGTCGCGCATAGGCCCAGTTGAACAGCGCGGTCCGAATCAATCCGACATGCGGGGTACCGGTCGGCGAAGGGCAGAAACGTACCCGGACCTTGCCAGATCCAGTGGTGTCACTCATTGTTACTTCGCCTTCCGCACAACAGGATTGGACAAGGTGCCGATACCTTCGATGGTGACGCTCACGGTATCTCCGTCGACGATGGGGCCGACGCCCTCAGGTGTTCCGGTAAGGATCACGTCGCCGGGCAGCAGGGTCATCACTGCCGACACCCACTCCACGATCGCGCCGACATCGTGCAATAGCAACGAGGTTCGGCTGCTCTGCCGGACTTCGCCATTGACCTCGGTGCGGATGGCCAGATCCGAGGGATCAAGATCAGTGACAATCCACGGCCCCAGCGGGCAGAACGTGTCGTGTCCCTTGGCTCGTGTCCACTGCCCGTCGGCACGCTGGTGATCGCGCGCGGAGACGTCGTTGCCGATCGTGTACCCCAGAATGACCTCGGCCGCCCGGGAGGCGGGGACGTCCTTGCACGGCCGGCCGATCACGATCGCCAACTCGCCCTCGTGGTGGACCTCGGATGCGCTGGGCGGCAGCTGAATCGGCAGACCCGGACCAATGATCGAGGTGTTGGGCTTGATGAAGATCACGGGCGACTCCGGTGGGGCACCACCCATCTCGGCGGCATGGGCGGCGTAGTTCTTACCCATGGCCACCACCTTGCTGGCCAGAATCGGCGCCAGCAGCCTGACGTCGGCGAGCGGCCACTGGCGCCCGGTGAAAGTGGGCGTCCCGAAGGGATGCTCGGCGATCTCCCTGGCGGTCTCGGTGCCGTCATCTCCCTCGATACTGACGAAGGCGACACCATCTGGGCTGGCAATACGTCCTAGGCGCATTTACATGAGCCTAGTTGCCGGGCTTTGCACCTTCCTCGGCATCCTCACGTTGGTCCTCCCGGATGTTGGCGCGAGTGACCAACGCCACCAGAAAGTCCTCCAACCGGTCGTGGGTGATATCGAGTTCCCCACGAAACCAAGTGGTGACCAAGTCCAGTCCACCGGAAACCAGCGTGAAGGTGGCCAGGTCCAGATCGGGGTCCAGCGCATCGTCGGCGGGAAGCAGCACGCGGCCCTGATCGGCCATCACCTGTGCCAGCGTCTTGACCAGATCGCGGCGGCGGGCCGCCAGCCCCTCGGTGGCCTGCGATTCCACCAGCAGCCTGCCCCGACGCGGGTCGGCGGTGAGAAATCGCAAGCCGCTACCGATGGCCGCACGGGTACGTACCACCGGATCCTTCGACGTCGAGCTCTTCGCGATGGCCTCGATGATGGCTGCCGATCCCGCCAGCATCTGTTCATCGAGCATCGCGAGCACCAACTCATCGGTGCTGCGGAAGCTCTCGTAGAAGTACCGATCGTTGAGCCGGGCCTCGGCACATACGCCGCGCACCGTCAGCCCCTTCACGCCGCCACCGGCGACCAGGTCCAGCGCGGCGTCCAGGAGCGCCGCGCGTCGTCGTGCGCGTCGCTCGCCGGAGGTGGCACCGCCATAGGTCCGGGATGGCATCCGCCGATTGTCGCACTTTGGTTCTTGACCTCACGGCATTTTCTGGTGATGATTCTCACCAGATGGTGAGACGTGTCACCAGATGGCCCGTTCAACGAGGAAAGGACCTCATTCATGGCTTCGAGCTGGCAGAAGCTCCCCAACCCGCCGCAACTTCGCGAGTTCCCGTTCAACGTGTTCACACGCTTCCTGGCCGGACGGGACATCCGCGCGACCGCCGAGCAGCGGGAGACCTTCCGTCAGTACGCGCACGTCGGCGACCCGCTCGCCGATGCCGTGGTCGCGATGTTCGCGCGTTTCCCGGCGGGCCAGGGGCGACGGATGTTCGAGATGGCATTGGAGTCCGGCATCGAATCGGTCGACAATCCCCCCGAGGAACTCGTTGCGTTCTTCACACAGGTCGATGCCCGGCCGTATTGGCTCGACGACGCGAAGCTTGAGCTGGCCGCGCGGGTCAGCATGCGCACCGGAGTGGTGGGCCTGGGCCTGGCACTGCCCGGCCTTGCCCTCACCGGGGGCTATCTCTCGTCCCGCGCCGACAAACCCCTGGTCGGTACCGGCAATCTGAATCTGCAGGCCGCGGCCCCGCGCCGGCTGCACGAGACGGCGCAATGGCTCATCGATGTCACCTCTCCCGGTGGACTCGAGCGGTTCGCCACCGGTTTCAAGGGAGTGTCTCGAGTCCGTCTCATGCATGCGCTGGTTCGCGGCGCCATGAATCGGCGCGATGACTGGGATTACGAGAACTGGGACACCCCGATCAATCAGATCCAGTTGGCGGGGACGCTGATGCTCTTCTCGCTGGCCAATCTGGCGGGATGCCAGGCCATGGGCATGAGTTTCTCGGACACTGAGCGCGAGGCAGTCTTCCATTTCTGGCGATATGTCGGGCAGCTCATGGGAATTCACCCCGAACTCGTACCCACCAGCGAGGAGGACACCTGGCGGTTGTTCTGGCTGGAGGCCGATACCGAGTTCCTGCCCGACGAGGACTCGTACTCGCTGACGCAGGCGCTACACCGGTCCATGCCGGACGAGCCCGCGTTCATGCGGCTTTCCCGCGCCTATCTTTCGTCCTACAGCCGCCTCATCCTCGGCAAGACACATGCCGACCACCTGGGGCTTATCGACAGCAAGTCGATGCAGGCCGCGGTCCTGGGGACGTCGGTGGTCAATTGGTTCTTCGAGCGCCGCAATGTCTTGCCGGGAATGACCCGCATCAGCGAGGAATTCGGTCACTTTGCGCGGCGCCAGATCGTCTCGCGCGGCATGGCACAGACCGGGGGCGATCGCACCTACCGGCAGCACGACAAGCTCGCGACGGCCAGCTAGCAAATCCCATATATTGGGATACTAGTTCAACAATTTGAGATAGATGTGGAACCATGGCACTCATGGTTCGTGTTGATGAGGTTGGTACAGCACGCCGTTGGGCGATGCTGGCCATTTCCCTGGGGTCCACCGCCGCCGCCAATGTCTTCATCAACGGTGTGGCGTTCCTCATCCCCGCCTTACACACCGAACGCGGCCTGGATCTCGCCAACGCGGGGCTGCTGTCGGCGATGCCCAGCTTCGGGATGGTGCTGACACTCATCGCATGGGGCGCGCTCATCGACAGATTCGGTGAGCGGATCGCGTTGGTAAGCGGTCTAGCGCTGACCGCCCTGGCCGCGTTCGCCGCGGCCGAGGCACCGTCATTGGTGCTCACGGGCGTCTTCCTGCTGTTGGGCGGGGCGTCTGCGGCAGCGTGCAACTCGGCCAGTGGGCGCGTGGTGGTGGGGTGGTTCCCGCCGAGCCAGCGGGGCACGGTGATGGGCATCCGGCAGATGGCGCAGCCACTCGGGGTTGCGCTGGGCGCCCTGGTGATCCCCCGCATCGCGGAAAGTCACAGCGTGGCAACGGCATTGATCTTTCCGGCGGCCGTATGTGCGGTGTCCTCGGCGATCTGCCTGGTGGGCATCATCGACCCGCCGCGACCACCGCGCTCGGAAGCACCCGAGGAACACCTGTCCAACCCCTATCGCGGTTCGCGGGTGCTGTGGCTGATCCACGCGGTGTCGGTGCTGCTGGTGGTGCCCCAGGTGGTGGTGTGGACCTTCACCCTGGTGTGGCTGGTGACCGACAGAGGGTGGAGCATCGGCGCGGCCAGCATCATGGTGACGGTGGCGCAGCTGGCCGGCGCACTCGGCCGGGTTGTCGCCGGAATGTGGTCTGATCGTTGGGGTTCACGTATGCGCCCGATCCGCGCCATCGCGGTGGCCGCATCAGCCGCCATGGCGCTATTGGCCCTCACCAATCAACTGGACTGGTCCATTAGCGTCGTCGTCATGCTGGTGGCTTCGGTGATCACGGTGTCCGACAACGGTCTGGCGTACACATCGATCGCGGAAATCGCGGGACCGTTCTGGAGCGGCCGCGCCCTGGGCGCACAGAACACCGGCCAGCTGCTGGCCGCCGCCGTGGCACCGCCGGTTTTCGGGGCGATCGCCACGGCGGTGGGATTCTCCGCAGCCTTCGCCGTGTGTGCGTTGTTCCCTTTGGCCGCTGTCGGTTTGGTGCCGGTGAAGCTGGAGAAACCCGCCCAATAACGCCGAATGCGAGCCTGACGCGATTTTCCGGCTGGATTTCCGCGTGAGGCTCGCACTCGATCAGGACTACAGGAAGCTGGCGATCCGATCGCCGGTGGCCGAGGTGGACAGCTTCTCCGCGCCCCGGGTGGCCAGGTGCTGTTCGACAGCCTTCTCCACACGCGCCGAGGCTTCCTTCTCGCCAAGGTGATCCAGCAGCAGGGCCACCGACACCACAGCGGCGGTGGGATCGGCGATCCCCTGCCCCGCGATATCGGGCGCACTGCCGTGCACCGGCTCGAACATCGAGGGATTCTTGCCCGAACCGTCGATGTTTCCGCTTGCAGCCAAACCGATTCCACCGGTGACGGCGGCCGTCAGGTCGGTGATGATGTCGCCGAACAGGTTGTCGGTGACGATGATGTCGAACCGGCCCGGGTCGGTCACCATGTGGATGGTGGCGGCGTCGATGTGCTGGTAAGACACCTGCACGTCCGGGTGCTCAGCGGCGACTTCGTCGACGGTCCGCGTCCACAGCGAACCGGCGTACTTGAGCACGTTGTTCTTGTGCACGAGCGTCAGGTTCTTGCTACGGGCCTCGGCGCGCTGGAAGGCGTTGCGCACCACACGCTCGACTCCGAAGCGGGTGTTGAGACTGACCTCGGTGGCGACCTCGTGCGGGGTCTCTACGCGGATGGCGCCGCCGTTGCCGGTGTACGGCCCCTCGGTGCCCTCGCGCACCACGACCAAGTCGATGGCCGGGTTACCCGCCAGCGGACCCGTCACGCCCGGGTACAGCTTGGCGGGGCGCAGGTTGATGTGGTGATCGAGTGCGAATCGGGTGTGCAGCAGCAGACCGCGTTCCAGCACTCCGCTCTGCACCGAGGGATCGCCAATGGCACCAAGCAGAATGGCGTCGTGCCCGCGCAGCTCGTCGAGCACCGAATCGGGCATGAGCTCACCGGTGGCCAGGTACCTACGGGCACCCAGGTCGTATTCGGTCTTCTCGACACCGGGCAGTACGGCGTCGAGCACCTTTACCGCCTCGCCGATGACCTCGGGGCCAATACCGTCGCCGGCGATGATCGCAAGCTTTGTCATGAAAGATCCACCAGCTCAAGGGTTGTCGCACCGACAGCAGCGCGGATCTCCTCGAGTACGGCGTCCGGGGCGCTGCGGTCGATACGCAGGATGATGGTGGCCGCCTCGCCCGAAGCGTCCTGGCTCAGCTGCGCGGCCTGGATGTTGACGTCTGCCGAACCCAGCACGGTGCCGATCTTGCCGAGGGCACCGGGCACGTCGGCGTAGTTGATGACCAGGTTCTCGCCCTCGGCACGCAGGTCGAAGTTGCGTCCGTTGATCTGGACGATCTTCTGCACCTGCTGCGGGCCGGACAGAGTGCCCGCCACATTGATGACCGAACCATCGGCGTACACGGCGCGTACGTCGACAACGCTGCGGTGGTTGGGGCTCTCGGTGGCCGTGCTGATCTCCGCACTCACGCCACGCTCCTCGGCGATCGACGGAGCGTTCACGAAGGTCACCTGATCCTCGATCACCGACGAGAAGAGTCCGCGCAGCGCGGAAAGCTTCAGCACCGCAACGTCTTCGGAGGCCAGTTCGCCGCGGACGTCGACCGACAGCGAGGTGGGCAGCTGCTCGGAGACGGCCCCGATGAGCACACCAAGCTTGCGGACAACCTCAAGCCACGGCGCGACCTCTTCGCTGACGACTCCCCCGCCGACGTTGACGGCGTCGGGCACGAATTCGCCTGCCAGGGCCAACTTCACGCTTGCCGCCACATCGGTACCGGCGCGGTCCTGGGCCTCGCTGGTGGAGGCGCCCAGGTGCGGGGTCACCACAACCTGGTCGAGCTCGAAAAGCGGGCTGTCGGTGCACGGCTCGGTGGAGAACACGTCGAGCCCGGCGCCGCGGACGTGACCGCTGCGGATCGCGTCAGCCAGGGCGGCCTCGTCGATAAGCCCACCGCGTGCGGCGTTGACGATGATGACGCCCGGCTTGGTCTTGGCGAGGGCTTCCTTGCCGATCAGACCCGCGGTCTCCGGGGTCTTGGGCAGGTGCACCGAGATGAAATCTGCCCGACCCAAAAGTTCGTCGAGGGTCAGCAGCTCGATGCCGAGCTGGGCGGCGCGAGCGGCCGAGACGTAGGGGTCGTAGGCGACGATGTGCGTCCCGAACGCGGCAAGGCGCTGCGCGAACAGCTGGCCGATGCGGCCCAGGCCCACCACACCGACCGTCTTGCCGAAGATCTCCGTGCCGTTGAACGACGAACGCTTCCAGGTGTGCGCCTTGAGCGAGGCGTCGGCGGCCGGGATCTGCCGCGCGGCGGACAGCAGCAGGGTGACGGCATGCTCGGCAGCGCTGTGGATGTTCGAGGTGGGTGCGTTGACCACCAGGACACCGCGGGCGGTTGCGGCCTTGACGTCGACGTTGTCGAGTCCGACGCCGGCACGCGCGACGATTTTGAGCTTGGTGCCGGCTGCCAGTACCTCGGCGTCCACGGTGGTCGCCGAACGCACCAACAGCGCGTCAGCATCGGGTACCGCGGCCAGCAGTGCGGGACGATCCGGGCCGTCGACCCAGCGCACCTCCACACCATCACCAAGTGCTTCGACGGTCGACTGGGCAAGTTTGTCGGCAATCAGCACGACTGGACGTTCGCTCACGTCGCCATAGCCTAGTGTGCCGCCGTAAGCGGCGGACATCACAGTCGCCGACAACCGTGGTCACGGCCCGCCATATCGAGTAGCGCACTACTCGCGACCCAGGACGCACACCCGGATGACGCTATGCGCATGACCGAAACACATGTACTACCTGTCAGTGGCCCATACACGGTCCGCAGTGGTGACACCCTGTGGAAACTGTCCGAAATGTTCTACGGCGACGGACGCCGCTACCGCGTGATCGCGGTGGTCAACGATCTGTCCGAACCTGATCTCATCGAGGTGGGGCAGGAACTTGAGATTCCGTACGTCACCTATCGCTACCAGGTCAAGGCGGGTGACACCAAGGGCTCAATCGCCGAACATTTCTACGGCAGCTTCTCGATGAGTGGGGTGTTCGAAAGCCCCAGCGGTGTGTCGCAGCGCGACCTGATTGTCGGCGAATGGCTGCTGATGCCGGACCTCGCCAACGTGGGACATCACACCGTGATGCCGGGCGAGACGCTGCAGGTGCTCGCGGACCGCTGGTATGGCGATTGGACGCTCTGGATCGTGATTGCCATCGCGAATCAGCTCAGCGGTGACAACCCCGAACCCGGCTCCGTGCTGATCCAGCCTCGGCTCAACCGGCGCCACACCGTCGTCTCCGGCGACACACTCTGGAAGCTGGCGCAGCAGAACTACGGCGACTACAACACCGCACGGACACAGATCGCGGTCCAGATGGTGGCGGCGGCCAACCTCATCGAAAACCCCGATCACCTTTCCGTGGGGCAGGTCATCTACTTCCCCTCGATCGACCTGGGCAGCTGAATCAGACCTCGGCGAGATCCACTCCACGGGTCTCGCGCGCGGCGAGCAATGCGACGAATGTCAACACACCGGCGATCGACAGGTAGACCCCTACCCACGCGACGCCGAAGTCGTGCACCAGCCAGGTGGCGATGAACGGCGCGACGGCGGCTCCGATGATGGAGGCGAAGTTGTACGCGATCCCCGACCCGGTGTAACGCACGTTCGTGGGGAACAGCTCGGGCAGCAGGGCGCTCATCGGGCCAAAGGACAGGCCCATCAATGCCATTCCAACACTCAAGAACACCAACATCATCGGCTTGTTCACCGTCGAGGGGTCGAGGAACCAGCCGAACGACAGCCCGAACACGATGATCCCGGCCGTGAACGTCAGCAGCACCGGTCTGCGGCCGTACCTGTCGGCCAGCCGTCCGGATATCGGCACGCACGCCGCCAGGAACAGCACCGAAATCAGCTGCATCTGTAGGAAATCGACGTAACTGATCGCGAGCTTGACCCCGGACTTGTCGACCACCTTCCCCGTTCCGTACGACGCCGCCCAGGTCGTCACGACGTAGAAGATCGTGTACGTGGCCAGCATGACGAACGTGCCGATCACGAGCTGGCGCCAGGAAGTCTTAGCCACCTCGGCCAGCGGCGCGCGCACCTTCTTGCCCTCGGCGACTGCCTGGGTGAAGACGGGCGTCTCGGTGAGTTTGAGCCGGACGTAAAGGCCGACAACCACGATGACCGCGCTGGCCAAAAACGGGACTCGCCAACCCCAGGACAGGAATGCATGGTTGGTCGTGGCCGTCTTGGCGTCGAAGCCCATGACGAGCATCAGCAGCAGGAAGGTGCCGTTGGCGAAGAAGAATCCGATCGGGGCGCCCAACTGTGGCCACATCGCCGCCCAGCCCCGCTTCCCCTCCTCGGCGGTTTCGGTCGCCAGCAGCGCAGCCCCCGACCACTCCCCGCCCAATCCCAGACCCTGACAAAAGCGCAACAGCGAGAGCAGCGCGGGCGCCCAGTAGCCAACGGTGTCGAAGGTGGGCAGCAGCCCGATCGCGAAGGTCGCCACCCCCATGGTCATCAGCGATCCGACGAGGGTGGCCTTACGGCCGATCCGATCGCCGAAATGCCCGAACACCATGGAGCCGACGGGGCGGGCGACGAAGGCCAACCCGAACGTCGCGAACGACGACAGCAGCGCCGCGGTGTCATCCCCCTTGGGAAAGAACAACGTTGGGAACACCAGCACCGCCGCGGTGGCATAGATGTAGAAGTCGAAGAACTCGATACTTGTACCCACCATGGAGGCGACGACGATCCGGCTGCGCGGTACCGCAGACTCAACGGGCACGGTCTCCGGTGTCATGGCCACCGGCGGAGACTAGCGCAGCGATTCGATCCTGGTAGCCAGTACAGCCGTCCATTCCGCGATGTAGTCCTCGTCGGCAATGGTGGCGGTCGGCGCCCGGAAAACCGTACTGGTCGCACGCTTGCCCAAGAGGGCGTTGACGCCCAGCGCCCCAATCGATTCCGCTTGCGCCTTGCCGATGTCCGGGGCCCAGCCATGTACCCAGTCGGTGAGCTCGGCGTAGAGGCCATCGAAGAGTGCGGCATAGGCGGTATCGAGCCGGGCCAGGTGACCGGCCGGAACACTCGATGCGATCTGCAGCAGCTGCGACTCCTCATCGAGCACGGTCAGCAGGTAGCGACCCATCATGGTGAGTTCGTTACGCAGGTCGCCGAGTCCACCGAAGAGCGCGCGAATGTCACGCATCGCGCGCCGGCGATCGAGCTGACGATCGATGCCCGCCTCCAGCAGCGCTTCTTTGGACTTGAAGTGGTGATAGAGCCCGCCCGATCCGGGAGTAAGACCGGCCGCCTTCTCGATCTGGGCGACGCTAGTCGCCTTGTACCCCTGCTCGCCAAAGAGCCTCATGGCCTCGGCGACCAGGCGTTCTTTTGTGGAAATCTCAACCATTGACGTCTCCCAAGTAATCACTTAGTGTCACTCAGTGAGTACTTTAACAGCTGCTCTGGCTCACCGGTAGGAGGTAGTCATGACAGAGGACCTGGTTCCCCGGGGCCGCATCCGGCGCACGATGCCGCTGGCGGGATTCACCGCCCGGGCCGCGGGCGGCCGACTGGTCGCAGGCTTGCGCGAAAAGGCCGGAGACACCGGCGCCGTGGACCGCTTCCATGAAAAGACCGCCGAGCGTTACACCGAACTACTCGGGCACTCCAAGGGCGTCCTGATGAAGGCCGGCCAGATCTTCTCGAGCATCGACACGAGCGCGATGGGTGATGGGCGCATCTCGCCGTACGAGCGAGCGATGGCCAAGCTGCAGACCCAGTCGCCGCCCATGGACCCCGCGTTGGCACGAAGCATCGTCGAATCCGAGCTCGGGCTCTCGGTGGACAAGGCATACGCCGAGTTCACCGACGAGCCGATATCGTCGGCATCCATAGGTCAGGTTCATCGCGCGGTCCTTCACGACGGCCGCGAGGTCGCCGTCAAGATCCAGTATCCCGGTGTGGCCCAGGCCATTCAGGAAGATCTTGCCAACACCGAACTCGTCACGACCTTCCTGCGGACCTTCTTGTCCCTGCTCGGTCGCAGCGTCGCCATTGACCTACGCGCGACGGCCGAAGACATTTCGGAACGGATCGCCGAAGAACTCGACTATCGCCGCGAGGCCGCCAACATCGCCTCATTCCACGAGCTGTTCCGTGGGCATCCCTTCATCCGAGTCCCCGAGGCCGTGCCGGAGCTATCCAGCGACCAGGTACTCACCATGACCTACGTCGACGGAATCGGCTGGGCGCAGGCTCAGCAGTCCAGCCGTGAACTCAAAGACACGTGGGGTGAGGCGCTGTGGAGATTCAGCCTCTCCCCTCTACAACACGCCTCGGCGTTCTACACGGACCTGCACCCGGGAAACTACCGGTTCGGCCTCGACGGATCGATCGGGATCGTCGACTTCGGGTCCGTGAAGATCATTCCCGAACGCCTGCGCCTGGCATGGATACAAATGATCGTCGCCAACCTGCAGAAAAGAATCGGGGACCTGCACTCGATCATGACCGAAGCCGGGTTCATACCCGCCGGATCCACCATGACGACCGATGAAGTGCACCGGTGGATGGACCAGAACAATCCGGATGTTGTTGGTCCGCAACCTGTTACCTATACGGCCCAACTGGTCAGCCGGAATATGGCCACCCTGGACACCAGCAGCCCGAACTCACTGTCTGCACGCGTCGCGCTGCCGCCCGATCTCATCTACTTCGTCCGGGTTCCGCTGGGTGTGCGGTCAACCCTGTCCAAATTGGGTGCCACGGTGGACGCACGCGCAGTCGTCGAAGACATGACCGGTGTCGCCGAGCCCACCACTGCGCTCGGGGTACGACATGTGGCGTGGGTGCGGGAGCGCGATCTGCCGTTCGGATTGGAGCCGCGAGACCCGTCAAAGATTGGTGCCCAGCTGTGAGCGACAATCCCATCCCGCGCGGCCGAATCCGGCGCACCATGCCGCTGGCCGGCTTCACCGCCCGAGCCGCAGGCGGGCGACTCGTCGCGGGCCTGCGCGAAAAGGCCGGGGACACCGGCGCCGTCGAACGGTTCCACGAACGCACCGCCGAGCGCTACACCGAACTACTCGGCCACTCCAAGGGCGTCCTGATGAAGGCCGGCCAAATCTTCTCGGTCGCCGATATAGCATCCCACGGCTACAACCAGCTTTCCCCATATCAAAACGCCTTGACGCGCCTGCAGGCTGACGCACCGCCCATGCATCCCTTGTTGGCACGCCAGGCCCTCGAAGAAGATCTTGGGAGCTCCGTCGAAGAACTCTTCTCCGAATTCAGCGATGATCCGATCGCCGCGGCGTCGATCGGGCAGGTGCATCGAGCGACCCTCCACGATGGCCGCCCGGTCGCCGTCAAGGTCCAGTATCCCGGTGTGGCACAAGCCATCGAGCACGATCTATCGAACGCGGAGCTGATGGCCACTTTCCTGCGCTTCGCAACAGGTATTGCCGGGCCGCGGCCACAACTGGACCATCGACTCATGGCCGACGAGGTGGCCGCACGCATATCCGAGGAGTTGGACTATCGGCACGAAGCGGCGAATATCAGGGCCTTCGCGGCGCTCTACGCGGACCATCCCTTTATCCGGATACCCGAGGTGATATCTGAAGCGTCCGGCAATCGGGTGCTCACCATGGCCTATCTGGACGGCTTGGATTGGATGGCCGCACAACAGGCCGACCAGGACCTCAAAGATGTTTGGGTGGAGACGATCTGGCGTTTCAGCACCGGATCGTTTCGGCACGCGAATCTGTTTCACGCCGACCCGCATCCGGGCAACTATCGGTTCGGGATGGACGGGTCCGTCGGTTTTGTCGACTTCGGTTGCATCAAGGTGGTGCCCGAGTCCTTGCGCTATCGGCTCGTGCAGATGATTCGCGCGGCCGCCGAGGAACGGCGCGAAGACCTACGCCAGCTGATGGTCGACGCCGGATACTTCGCCGCCGACGCCCCACTGTCTGCTGACGACGTCTTTCAGTGGCTCGGGGCGACCGTGCAGGACATCCGAGGCGCTCAGCCGGTGACATTTACCCGAGAGATATCGAACAGCGCGACCCGTTCCCTGCTGAACTTCCAGACGCTGCATCAGATGTCGATACCCAGCGATCTGATATTCCTGGCCCGGATCAATCTGAACATCAGCGCGCTGTCGGCAACGCTCCACGCGACGGTGCACACGCACGCACTGCTCGATGATCTCGACGGCGTGGCCGAACCCGTTTCCCCACTAGGTAAACAGCATGTCGGGTGGGTCCGCGAGCGAGGTCTGCCCTTCGGATTGGATCACCATGACCACTGCTAACCCCATCGCACCCCGGATTCCCTGGGACTCACGGGATCCCTACCGCTACTACGAAAACCTGCGGGCCCGCGGCGACGTGGTCTGGGACGACAATGCCGGAACCTGGGTCGTTCTGGGCTATCACCCGGCCCGCGAGGTTCTGGGTGGCACCGGATGGTCGAGCGACCCCCTCGCCAGCCCGCAGATGCGGGCCTCGGTCCCCGAGTACCTCGACCTGTCCGACTTCGGCAGAAACATGCTCTTCGTCGACGGACCCGACCACACCGAGCTCAGGGGCGCCGTCCGCGACGTATTCACCCCGGGTTTCATCGCCGGTCTGCGCGAAGGCGTGCAATCCATCACCGCTCAGGTCGTCGAATATCCGCAAGCTGGAGAAACTTTCGACTTCATGACCGATATCGCCCTGCCGTTGCCGATCGCGATCATCGGCGAATGGCTCGGCCTGGACGATGCGGCCTCAGCCGTCCTTCGCCAGGAGTCCCCGATCATCATCCAGATGCTCGGGGCCTTCGCCGACGTCGAGACTGTCCTCGCCGGCACCTCCGCGGGCGCGACCCTCGCTACCGAACTTCTGCCGCTGGCCGCGGACCGCCGCGTACACCCCGGAGACGACCTTCTCAGCCTGATCGCATCCGATATCAACCTGTCGCTGGAAGACGTGGTCACCATGGCGTTGATGATCGCCATCGCGGGTCATGAGACGACGGCAAACCTACTGGGCGCGAGCATGCTTCGACTGCTTGCCCCACGCCCCCATGGCCTTCGGCTAGCCGACGAGATCGACCCCGGCGACCCGGCGGTCGTTACTGAACTGCTCCGGCTCGACGGTCCGGTGCAGGGCACCGCGCGCGTTGCGACCGAGGACCACAATCTGGCCGGGCACATGATCCGGGAGGGCCAGACGGTGCTCATCGCGATTGCCGCCGCAAACCGCGATCCGCAGGTGTTCGTCGATCCCGCGGAGTTCCGGCTGGGCCGCAAGAGCACCCCACCGCTGGCCTTCGGATATGGCGCACACCATTGCCTGGGCTCGGCGTTGGCCAAGCTGGAGACCACGGTGGCCATCGGTGAAATCCTGGCGCGCGGGCCCGAGGTGATTGGCCCCGTCAGCTGGCGGGGCGCCCCCGCCATCCGGGGACCGCGCAGCATCCCCATGCGGTTTCACAGGTAGTTTGCGTTCCCGACAGTTCCACGCAGACATTTCATGGGTGTGCGGGCAGGTATGGGCATATTGTGTGGAAATGCTCGTCAAAGCGGTCCGCAGCGGGTTGTAGGCCAGCGTGTTGCGACTCATCTTCACAGCGAATGACCTTGCTTTGACGAGGTTTCTGCCTATGCCTGCGCCATTGTTGGAGATGAAGTTCGCCACACGAGCACTACGGCAAGGTATTCGCACACCGTGGGGCGAGCGGTGGCGTTGTCGCGCACTGGCAGCATTTCCCATCGCGGCAGCACCGGGACGTACAGTGGTGAGCCACTTTTCATGGTCACTGTCGCCCACCGTGCTGGGCGACAGCTTCGATGAGGGTATGCGGTCCATCGAAAAGCTGAATCGCCAGCAGGCGCTGGCAGAGTTGGCCGTCTTCGAGCGCGGCCCCACCGAAGGTGCCGGGGCGCCACCGTATCTCCGGCATGCCATCGCCGGTGATCACGAAGCCACTGTGGCATTGGGGCGCATGACGAAAGGCGCCTACAAAGCGGTGCTGGAACCGTACTGGCCCGACATCCAGGCGAACCATCAGATTGAACTCGTGCGGCAGGGACGCGTGATGGCGCGCCACGGTGTGCGGGCCGCCCTCGGCAAGATTGTCCCCGGCGCACGATGGAATGGCGACTGCCTAGAGATCGACAGTCCCCAACGCACCACCATCGCGCTGCGTGGCCGCGGCATCGTGTTGACGCCCAGCGTTTTCTGGGCGGGACCACCCCTGGTCGGTGAGCTCGGCGAGCAACCGGTCGTCCTGGCGTACCCCGCCCCCATCGATTTGCCCCTCAGTGTCGGTGCTGAATCCGACCCACTCGCGGCAATACTCGGATCGACCCGCGCCGCGGTACTGCGCGTGCTGACCGCGGAGCACACCACCGGTGATATCGCCCGCAACCTCGGGATCAGCCCCGCATCAGCGTCCGAACACACCTCGGCTCTGCGGCAAGCACGCTTGGTGCGCAGCCGCCGTGACGGTAAAGCGGTCATCCACGACGCCACCGCCCTGGGCCTTGACCTGATCGATGCAAACCGCCGGTAGCTGGCGTTTCATCGGCAGAGATCACAACACGAGAGCCACTCCGATAACAGATGTGCGCGCCACTGTTGACAACTGACGTTGTTAACGTCTCCAATGAGGAGGAAGCGAACCGCTCCCTGGGAGGCAACGATGCCAAGCACAGCTGCACACGCCGCAACATCACGCTCGGCGGGCATGCCGCCACGCGGTGATGCCAAAGCCCGAATCTGGCGCCGCGGAGACGGTGCCACTCCCGCCGGTCAACGCACCGGCCCCGACGGACACCCGGATTACGGCTACTTCGGCCCCGGCTCAGTGACCTGGAAGGTGTTTCTGCATCCCTCGGTGGCACCGATGATCGTGCTGGTGACCGCCCTCCTGGAGGGCAGCCATGAGGGGCTGCAGGCCGTCGAGATCAACCACGATCCGGTGTTCACCAAGAGCAAGCGCAATCAGGTCGACTTCGACGACACCGTCAAGCGCATCCAGCGCACCGCCGGCGTCCCGATACCGATCATCTTCGGCGACACCGCAAGTGCCGACGCGCTCGCCGCGCACCTGCGTCACTATCACCGCAACATGAAGGGTGTCATTCCCGGCACCGACCGGCCCTACGACGCGCAGGGCCCGGCCCTGGTGCTCTTCGCGCATGTGACGATCATGCATGCGGCGCTACGGATCTACGAGAACACTCCCGCGCCGGGGCGTCTTATCCCCCGGCGCCTCCCTAAAGCCGAACGCGACCAATTCTTCTTGGAAGTCAAGACATTCGCCGAACTCATGGGAGCCGACCCGGACACGGTACCGGTGACCTCCGAGGAGGTGGAGGCCTATTACGACTCGATCGAATCCGAATACCGGATGGTCAAAGGTTTTGTGCCGGGCGGCATGCGATTCGCTTTGTCGGTGATCAGAAACGCACGAGGCTTCGGCGGACTGACGGCGGCGGCGGTTGCCGCGATCACCCTCGTCACCGCCGTGCCGTCTGTTGCCGTGGTGCCGCCAAAGGTGCGGCGCCATTTGGGGATTCCCCGCATCGCCGACCCGGTGCTGGCCCTGCTGCTACGGGTGGCGCAGCCTGCCTTTGTGCCGTTCACACTCGAGCCGTTGGCTCGCGAGATCTCGAGACTGTTCATCGGTGATGACGGTATTACGTTGGGAGAGAACGCCCGCGAGCTTATGGAGCAGTCCGCCTAGGCCCTCACACCCGGAGCGCGGTGAACGGCGCGATCGGAATCAGCCTGATGACAAACCAGGCCGCGAACACCACCAGGATGATGGACGCGACCCATCCACGCAGCCATGGCGGATTCCAATCAGCGGCCCCCCGCCAGCGGCTGCGCGTCCACGCGACAAAACAGACCGCGAGGAACCCCAAGGCCACCAAGGCAACCGCGTTGTAGCGCAGTGCTGCCAGCACGTCACCGTGCATCAACGAGTAGACCATCCGCAGACCACCGCACGCGGGACAGTCAAGGCCGGTGAGGGCCTTGAATGGGCACACCGGAAGCACTCCCCCGGGCGTTGTCGGGTCTCCGAGCCAGATCGCCGCACAACCCGCGACAGCCACCGCACCCACGGCTACGGGTGCGGCGAGTCGGGAGGCGACGGTGGACGGACGGGAGGTGGTCATCGATTTCCAGTATCCACCGAGGACGGCTAGGGCAGCGAGCTTTCTCCATCTCCCGACGGCTGTCCCGACAAGGCACCCCCACGTTCATACTCGCGGATTGTCTTCCTGATGTGTTCAGCTGCCACCGTATAGATGTCAACCACAGATTTGATATCCCGGCGAATTCCATCTTTGCCGGCCTCAAACGTTGTTACGAACTTGACGCTCTTGCCGTTCAGATGCAACCGAATGATCGGCTTTCGGTTGTTGTTGTCCAACAGGATCGCAAAGTACGACTTCCCATCTCGATGATGGATGCGCTCTGGGCCTACTTCCGAAACCGCAATTGCACGAACAATGTTGAATCCTTCCAGCTCTTCGTCCGTGGTCACGATGTCGGGATCGGCGGTGTCAGTAGCTTCGCCGGGAAGCTCTGCGGTGACTGCCTGTCCAACAGCGGCATACGCCCGCGTGGGCGGTGAAACGAGTTCAGTCGACCGATTCGGGTCTGGGGCATCATCGCCCAGTGCGGTCTTAAGCCGACTGTTCACCTGATCACCGACGTACTGGTTCAGTGCCTTGGCGACCAGCGGGCGAAACTGTTCCAGGATTCGTTGGGTGGTTCGTCCCTCGTATATGCGATTCACGAAGAATCTCACCCATTCCTCTGAAGGGTCCTTCACTTCGGCAGCGATGATCCGACGGATACCTCCTATGTACTTCAGTTCTTCGGCGGCGCTGACAACAGAATCGATGTCGAACGATTCCTTCGAAAACTTCTGAATCTCGGGGACCAAAGTGCGATCGATGTCAAGCAGGTCGAATATGAGGAATGGCTTCTCGTCCATACGATTCGGAAGGTCGCCATCGGTGTAGACGTGATATTGCTGACCGTTGGTCAAAATCGCAATCCGAGCAGAGGTCACGGCGAAGTACCGGAACAACTGTGATGCGTAGCGAAGGTCTAGCGGATCACCAATCTTCTTGCATTCAATGAGAATCTGGACCTGACCGTCTTTGAAGATCGCGTAGTCGACCTTCTCACCCTTCTTCACACCGACATCAGCGATGAATTCGGGCACTACCTCCGACGGGTCAAATACGTCGTAACCGAGCACGTTCGATATGAACGGCATGATGAAGGCATTCTTGGTTGCTTCTTCAGTCTGCACCGAATCTCTGGTATCGCGAATCTTCTTCGCTAAGCCCGCAAGCCCATCTGAAAACGCCATAGAATCCGCCCCTCAATCGAAACCCGTGCCATACCCCTCAAGGTCGCTGCTGAGCACCCTAAACGAAGTACACGACAGAGCGCCCCCGAATGACCGACAGGTTTGATGGAGGCCGAAATGACTTCGAGAGTCAACAGACCCCGCACGCAAAAGCCCCCGACACTCCGTGGAGTGCGGGGGCCTTGCGTTCAGATAAACAGAGACTAAGCGGTCTCGGTGATCGGCCGATCGACCCAGCTCATCAGGTCGCGCAGCTTCTTGCCGGTGACCTCGATCGGGTGCTCGGCGTTCTCCTTGCGCAGGCCCTCAAGCTCCTTGTTGCCGCCCTCGACGTTGGCGACGAGGCGCTTGACGAAGGTGCCGTCCTGGATGTCCGTGAGGATGTCCTTCATCCGCTGCTTGGTGCCGGCGTCGATGACACGCGGACCCGACAGGTACCCACCGAACTCCGCGGTGTCGGACACCGAGTAGTTCATGCGGGCGATGCCGCCCTCGTACATCAGGTCGACGATCAGCTTGAGCTCGTGCAGCACCTCGAAGTACGCCATCTCAGGGGCGTATCCGGCCTCGACCATGACGTCGAACCCGGTCTTGACCAGTTCCTCGGTGCCACCGCAGAGCACGGCCTGCTCACCGAACAGGTCGGTCTCGGTCTCTTCCTTGAAGTCGGTCTTGATGACGCCGGCGCGGGTGCCACCAATGCCCTTGGCATAGGACAGCGCGAGGGCCTGGCCCTCACCCTTGGGGTCCTGGTGCACGGCGATGAGCGCGGGCACACCCTTGCCATCGACGAACTGACGACGCACCAGGTGGCCGGGGCCCTTGGGGGCGACCATGGCAACGGTGACGTTGGCCGGGGGCTTGATCAGACCGAAGTGGATGTTCAGGCCGTGACCGAAGAACAGCGCGTCGCCGTCCTTGAGGTGCGGCTCGATCTCCTTAGAGAAAATCTCGGCCTGCGCGGTGTCGGGCGCCAGAATCATGATGACGTCGGCCCACTTGGCGACCTCTTCGGGAGTGTCGACCTCAAGACCCTGCTCAGTGACCTTGTCGCGCGACTTCGAACCCTCGCGCAGACCGACCTTCACCTGAACGCCGGAGTCGCGCAGGCTCAGCGAGTGCGCGTGTCCCTGGCTGCCGTACCCGATAACGCCGACCTTGCGGCCCTGAATCAGGGTGAGGTCCGCATCATCGTCATAGAACATCTCAACTGCCACAGTGCTTTTCCCTTCTTACCTTCTCTTTTAAGTATTACTTGGCGGCGGCGATGGACCGCGGGCCGCGCGACAGCGCGACCACGCCGGATTGCACGATCTCCCGAATACCGTACGGGTCGAGCATCCGCAGCAGTGCATCCAGCTTGGACTGGGTGCCCGTCGCCTCGATGGTCACCGACTCCGGCGATACATCCACGACCTTGGCACGGAACAGGTTCACCACCTCGATGACCTGCGCCCGCACCGTCGCATCGGCGCGCACCTTGACGAGCATCAGCTCGCGGGCCACCGAATTCTCCTCGTCCTGTTCGACGATCTTGATCACGTTGATGAGCTTGTTGAGCTGCTTGGTGACCTGTTCGAGCGGAAAATCGTCGACGGTGACGACGATTGTCATGCGCGAAATACCTTTGAGCTCCGTCGGACCCACCGCCAACGATGCGATGTTGAAGCCACGACGGGAGAACAGTGCGGCGACACGGGCGAGCACACCGGGACGGTCCTCGACCAGAACGCTCAGAGTGTGGGTGCTGGTCATCGTGACCCTTCCTGCTCCGCAGTTTCATCATCGTCGAACAGCGGTCGGATGCCCCGCGCCGCCTGGATCTCGTCATTGCTGGTGCCCGCCGCGACCATCGGCCACACCTGGGCGTCGGCACCGACGATGAAGTCGATGACCACCGGGCGATCGTTGATGGCCCGTGCCTCTTCGATCACCTTGGCGACGTCCTCTTCACGCTCGCAACGCAATCCGACGCAGCCAAGCGCCTCGGCCAGCTTCACGAAATCGGGGATGCGGCGCGAGTGTGTGGCCAAGTCGGTCTGCGAGTAGCGCTGCTCGTAGAACAGCGTCTGCCACTGACGCACCATGCCCAGGTTGCCGTTGTTGATGAGCGCCACCTTGATGGGCACGCCCTCGATGGCGCAGGTGGCCAGCTCCTGGTTGGTCATCTGGAAGCAGCCGTCACCGTCGATGGCCCACACCTCGGCCTCGGGCCGCGCCATCTTGGCACCCATGGCCGCGGGAACCGCGAAGCCCATGGTGCCCAGGCCACCGGAGTTGAGCCAGGTACGCGGGTTCTCGTACTTCACGAACTGCGCGGCCCACATCTGGTGCTGCCCAACGCCCGCCACGTAGACCGCGTCGGGTCCGGCGATCTTGCCCAACGTCTCGATGACGAACTCCGGGCCCAGGCTGCCGTCGTGCTGTGCGTCGTATCCCAGCGGGTAGGTCGCGCGGATACCCGAGAGGTACTCCCACCACTCGGACAGATCGGTGGTCGCACCCGTCGCACGGTCGTTCCGGATGGCTTCGGTCAGCTCGGCGATGACGTTCTTCACGTCGCCGACGATCGGCACATCCGCATGGCGGTTCTTACCGATCTCGGCGGGGTCGATATCGGCGTGAATCACCTTGGCGTCCGGCGCGAACGAGTCCAGCTGCCCGGTGACGCGGTCGTCGAAGCGCGCGCCCAGGGTGATCAGCAGATCGCTGCGCTGCAGTGCTGCCACCGCGCCGACGGTGCCGTGCATTCCGGGCATACCCATGTGCAGCTCGTGGCTGTCGGGGAATGCACCGCGCGCCATAAGGGTGGTGACGACGGGGATGCCGGTCAGTTCGGCCAATTCCTTGAGTTCCGGGGATGCGTCCGCGCGGATGACACCGCCACCGACGTACAGCACCGGACGCTTGGCGGCGGCGATGAGCCGAACCGCCTCACGGACCTGCTTGCCGTGCGGCTTGGTGACGGGCTTATAGCCGGGCAGGTAGATCTGCGGCGGCCAGCTGAACGTGGTCTGCGCCTGCAGCACGTCCTTGGGGATATCGACGAGCACCGCACCGGGACGGCCGCTCTGGGCGATGTAGAAAGCCTCGGCGATGACCCGCGGGATGTCCTCGGCGTTGTTCACCAGGAAGTTGTGCTTGGTGATCGGCATGGTGATGCCGGAGATGTCGGCTTCCTGGAAGGCGTCAGTGCCGATGAGGCCCCGCCCCACCTGCCCGGTGATCGCGACCACCGGGATGGAATCCATCTGCGCGTCGGCCAACGGGGTGACCAGGTTGGTGGCACCCGGGCCAGAAGTGGCCATCATGACGCCGACCTTGCCGCTGGCGTGGGCGTACCCGCTGGCGGCGTGCCCGCCACCCTGCTCGTGCCGCACCAGGACATGCCGGACCTTCACCGAGTCGTACAGCGGGTCGTACACGGGCAGCACCGCACCGCCGGGAATACCGAAGATGACCTCGACACCGAGCTCCTCAAGCGAGCGCACTACCGACTGCGCGCCGGTGACGCGCTGGGGTGCGACGGTGTTCGCTTCCGGAGCTGCTGCTGGGGCCGGCCCAGAAGCAGAAGCCGGCTTGGGCTTTGCAGGTGCACTCATGGTGGTCTGTCCTCTTGTTGTGTCCGTGCTGAAAACCTATGGCAACAAAAAACCCCCGCCAGCGGTCTGCTGTACGAGGGTTGCGCGTCGAGTGTGCGCGAGTTGCCTTGGACTCGGGCTACGCGTCGACGCGCATACCGATTACTACGAGCAAGGCGGGGTTGTTCACACCGCGTACGGTAGTCGTTTCTGGAGGTCCGAGTCAAATCCCTGCTAGGGGCGGCTTCGCCGAGCGTGAAGCCACTGAGTTCCGGGCCGAATTCTCGCCCTGGCCTCACCGTCGGGGACAATGGAGGGATGACCGAGGAGAAGCGCACAGTCATCAGGACGTCGCCGATGGCGCATTTCATGTCCGGGTTCCTGGCGCTCGGCATCCTGACGTTCGTCCTGTACCTCCCGGTCCTCGCGCCGCTGCTGCTGATCCCCGCCGCCATGTCCTATGCCATCTTCCGGTATCGGACCGCAGTCGACACCGAATCAGTGCAGGTACGAACGCTGGCAAGCACCCGGACGCTGCCGTGGACAGAGGTCAAGGGCCTCGGATTCGACAGGCACGCCTGGGCACGCGCCGAACTCGTCGACGGCACCTCGCTGCGTCTCCCGGCGGTCACCTTCTCGACGCTGCCGATCCTGTCGGCGGCCAGCAATGGCCGGGTGCCGAATCCGTACCAAGGGGTTCAGCGCTAGGCGGCCAAACGGTCCTGCATGCCCCACGGGGCACCGAAGGTATTGAGCCGGTCCAGGAACGGGAGACTGTCGAAGGCCTCCGGCCCCAGCACACCGGTGCCGCTCCACGCACCCTCGGCGAGCAGTTCCAGGGCCACCACCGGGTTCACGGCGGTCTGCCACACGACACATTGCGCACCGTCGCGTGCCATCGTCCACTCGTTGTCGACGACGTGATGCAGGTAGACCTCGCGGGGCTTGCCGTCCTTACCGGTCCCAGTCACCCACAGACCCGCACAGGTGGCCCCGCGCATCAGATGCCCCAGCCCGGCCGGGTCCGGTAGGCACGCCGCCACCACATCACGAGGACTCACCGCGGCGGCGCGGCCGTCGGCGTGCACGCTGACCGGGTCGGTGCTGTCCAGCCCGACCAGGCGCAGGGTGCGCAGCACGTTGATGAATTCGGCGCCGAGGCCGTATTTGAATGTCACCCGCCGGGCATTCACCCAGCGCGGCATGAGCACCACTTCCTCGTGCTCGACGTTGACGCATTCGACGGGGCCGATGCCTCCGGGGAAGTCGAAAACCTCCGGTTCGCTGAACGGTTCGGTGGTGAAGAACCCCTTGTTGCGTTCCCAGATCAGGGGCGGATTCAGGCATTCCTCGATGGTCGTCCAGATCGAGAAGGACGGCGCGAATCGGTATCCCTGCACTTCGAGATTGGATCCGTCGCGAGTGCCCAGCTCGTCGATCTCGGAGAACAGATGGTCGGCGGCGTACCGCGCGAACACGTCGCTCAGGCCCGGCTCGACCCCGATACCGACCAAGGCCAACAGCCCTGCGGCTTCCCATTTTTCGGCCGCGGCGAACTGCTCATCGCCCAGCATAACCCCGGGCAGTTCGTACGGTCTTTCCGGATGGCGATGCGACAGACTCATCGCCATGTCGAGGTAGGTCACGCCTGCCGCGAAGCACCCGTCGAACACACTCATCACGAATCGAGGGTCGACCGCGTTGAGCGCGTGGGTGATTCGATGCTCCCGGCACAGCGCCGCGACATCGTCAGCCGAGGAGGCGTCGATGCGGGCCGCCGTGAATCGGGGATCACCGAGCCGATCCACCACCGCCTGCGCCCGGGCCATGTCATAGTCCGCGATCACCAGCGCCTCGAAGAACTCGCGACGGGCCGCGATGAACGCGGCCGCGCTGCCCACTCCCCCGGCACCCACGATGAGAATTCGCATGTCTATAACCGCGCCCACGCCTCGGTGAGCACCCCGCGCAGGATCTGCTCGATCGCATCGAACTCCTGCTTCCCCGAAATCAGCGGCGGTGCAAGCTGAATCACCGGGTCGCCGCGGTCGTCGGCGCGACAGTACAGGCCAGCATCCCAGAGCGCGGCAGACAGGAAGCCGCGCAGCAGCCGCTCGCTCTCCTCGCCGCTGAACGTCTCCTTGGTCGTCTTGTCCTTGACCAATTCGATTCCATAGAAGTACCCCTCACCGCGCACGTCACCGACGATCGGCAGGTCGTGGAGCTTCTCCAGGGTGGCCCGGAACACCGGGGCGTTCTCATGCACCCGATCGTTGAGGCCCTCCCGTTCGAAGATATCGAGGTTGGCAAGAGCCACCGCCGCCGAAACAGGATGTCCGCCAAAGGTATATCCGTGCGGGAAGGTGGTCTTACCGTCGTTGAACGGCTCGAACAGACGGTCCGTGGCGATCATCGCCCCGATCGGCGAGTACCCGGAGGTCATGCCCTTGGCACAGGTGATGATGTCCGGCTGGTATCCGAAATCCTCGCAGGCGAACATCGATCCGATACGGCCGAAGGCGCAGATCACCTCGTCGGACACCAGCAGCACGTCGTACTCGTCGCAGATTTCCCGCACCCGCTCGAAGTAGCCGGGCGGGGGCGGGAAGCAACCGCCCGCGTTCTGCACAGGCTCGAGGAAGACCGCCGCGACCGTGTCGGGTCCCTCGAATTCGATCGCCTCGGCGATCCGGTCGGCACAGTAGCGCCCGAACGCCTTGGGATCGTGGGCGTATGCCTCCGGGGCCCGATAGAAGTTGGTGTTCGGTGCGCGGAATCCGCCCGGGGTCAGCGGTTCGAAGGGTGCCTTGAACGCCGGCAGACCGGTGATGGCCAATGCGCCCTGCGGGGTTCCGTGATACGCGATGGCGCGCGAAATCACCTTGTGCTTACCAGGTTTACCGGTCAGCTTGAAGAACTGTTTGGCCAGCTTCCACGCGCTTTCCACCGCTTCTCCCCCGCCCGTGGTGAAGAAGACGCGGTTCAGGTCGCCCGGGGCGTACCCGGCGATCCGATCGGCCAGCTCGATCGCGGTCGGGGTGGCGTAGGACCACAGCGGGAAGAACGCGAGCTTCTCGGCTTGCCGGGCGGCGGCCTCCGCCAGTTCGGTGCGGCCGTGCCCGGCCTGCACGACGAACAATCCCGAAAGACCGTCGAGATAACTCTTACCGCGGTCATCCCAGATCCGCACGCCCTCACCGCGCGTGATGATGGGCGGCGATATGCCCTCACCGTGGCGGGCGAAGTGGCCCCACAGATGGCGGGACGCCTTTTCCTGCAGGTCGCCGGAGATCTCGTGTGCTACATCGACGGTTGTCACCGTGTACCCCAATTGTATTGTTGTTTCACTAGTTTCAGATAAACCAGGGTTTCCGTGGAGGTCACCCCGGGCACGGCACGAATCTGCTTGTTCAGCAGAACCAACAGGTCGTCGTCGTCCTCGCAGACCACCTCGACGATCGCGTCGAAGGTTCCAGCAGTGAGCACTACGTAGTCGACCGCATCCAGCTCCGCGAGCCGGTCGGCCACCTCAGTGGTGTCACCGGAGCATTTGATGCCGATCATGGCCTGGCGCGCGAACCCCAGCTGCATTGGATCGGTGACCGCCACGATCTGCATGACACCGGCGTCGATCATGCGTTGCACTCGTTGACGCACCGCCGCCTCCGAGAGGCCCACCGACTTACCGATGGTCGCGTATGGGCGCCGCCCATCCTGCTGAAGCTCCTCGACAATCGCTTTGGAAGCCTCATCGAGCTGGAATGCAGCCGAGCCGTTACCCGGATCGGCGACCCGCAACAGACGCCGTTTCGTGTTGGTCACGAACTCGATTGTGCACGGATTCCGTCATCCATTGCAATGTTTTACGACGAATTACCGTTAAGAGCGGACTATTGACGATGGAATCCGTGGCTTAAAGCACCGATTTTCGATACCGTGGCCAGGTGAGCGCACCAAGCAGCTGGATCAATGGCCGCCTCGTCACAACCCGCGGCGATACGCATCGCGTGATCAACCCCGCGACCGGGACAACCGTCGCCGAACTAAGCCTGGCGACCCCCGACGACGCCGATGCGGCAGTGGCGGCAGCCAGGGCCGCGGGGCCCGGCTGGGCCTGCTCAACCCCCGCCGACCGTGCCGCTGTCCTGGCCAAACTGGCCGCCGCCATGGCAGCCAACGCCGACACGCTGGTGGCCGAGGAGGTCTCCCAGACGGGTAAGCCGGTGCGCCTGGCATCGGAGTTCGATGTGCCCGGCAGCATCGACAATGTCGAGTTTTTCGCGGGTGCCGCAAGACATCTGGATGGTAAGGCCACGGCCGAATACTCGCCCGACCACACCTCCAGCATCCGGCGCGAGGCCGCCGGGGTGGTCGCCACCATTACCCCGTGGAACTACCCGCTGCAGATGGCGGTGTGGAAGGTGCTGCCCGCACTGGCGGCGGGGTGCACGGTGGTGATCAAGCCCAGCGAGCTGACACCGCTGACCACACTGACGCTGGCACGCCTGGCCACCGAGGCCGGGCTGCCCGATGGTGTGCTCAACGTTGTCACCGGACGCGGCGATGACGTGGGCAGCACCCTCGCGGGCCACCCCGATGTGGATTTGGTGACCTTCACCGGGTCCACCGCTGTCGGCCGAAAGGTGATGGCCGCGGCCGCCGTTCATGGGCATCGAACACAGCTGGAGCTCGGCGGCAAGGCACCCTTCGTCGTGTTCGACGACGCCGACCTGGATGCCGCCATTCAGGGCGCGGTCGCCGGCGCGATCATCAACTCCGGCCAGGACTGCACGGCCGCGACCCGGGCGATCGTCGCCCGCGATCTGTACGACGACTTCGTCGCCGGAGTCGGCGAGGTGATGAACAAGATCGTCGTCGGCGATCCCTTGGATCCGAACACCGATATCGGACCGCTCATTTCGGCCCCCCATCGCGCCAGAGTCGCGAGCATCGTGGACCGCGCCCCCGCTCAGGGCGGCCGAATCGTCAGCGGTGCAAGCTCACCCGATCTGCCGGGATTCTTCTACCGGCCCACCCTGATCGCCGATGTCGCGGAGACATCCGAGGCCTACCGCGACGAGATCTTCGGCCCGGTGCTCACCGTGCGCGCATTCTCCGATGACGACGACGCACTACGGCAGGCGAACGACACCGCCTATGGCCTTGCCGCCTCGGCATGGACGCGCGATGTCTACCGCGCGCAGCGGGCCTCGCGCCAGATCAAGGCGGGTTGCGTGTGGATCAACGACCACATCCCCATCGTCAGCGAGATGCCACACGGCGGATTCGGCGCGTCCGGCTTCGGCAAGGACATGTCCGACTACTCCCTTGAGGAGTATCTGACCATCAAGCACGTGATGAGCGACATCACCGGTACCGCCGAAAAGGACTGGCACCGAACTATTTTCGCGAAACGTTAGGGCCGCGCGTCCAAGTTGTCGTTGATGAGCGCCGCGAGCCGGGTAAGGCTCGTGGTCATCGCACGGCGGTCAGCACCCGCCAATTCGGCGAAGACCGCGTGCTGCCGTGCCCGAAAGGCCACCTGTGCGTTGACCACCCGAGTGCGCCCGGCGGTGGTCAAGCCCACCAGGACCAACCGGTCATCCGACGCCGAGCGGGTGCGTTCGACCACACCCCGTTCTTCTAACTGCTTGAGCGCGCGCGTGGCCGTCGGCACCGCCACTCCCGCCGTCCCGGCCAGCTGACTCACCGACATCGATTCCCGGTCCAGTAGCGGTGCCAGCAGCTCGAGCTGCGAGCGACTCATCCCCGCCTGCGTCCCCGCGGGCGACGTTCGCCCCCGGCGCATCGCGAAGTACAGCGCGTCCGTGGCCGCCACCAGCTCTTCGATCTCACGGGCACTGTTTCCGCTCGGTTGTCCTGGCACCCCGACAGTCTAAGGGTTAGCATGACAATAGTTAGCATGCTAACGTTATTGTCGAAGCCAACGAAAGGACACGAACATGCGTGTAGCGGTCATCGGCGCCGGAATCGGTGGGCTCACTGCAGCGGCGGCATTGCGCGCCAACGGTATCGACGTCATCGTCTATGAGAAGGCGCACGAACTGCGCGAGGTGGGCGCGGGCGTCGTCGTCGCGAACAACGGCCAGCGCGCACTCGATGCCGTGGGCCTTGGCGATCGGGTACGGGAGGTCGGCACGCATATCGAACGCACCGTGTGGAGCACCTGGCACGGAGAAGATGTCCCGGTGCCGCCTGCGTGGCCGTCGGTCACCCCGGGACGCCCGGTGACCTCCCTGCCCGTACACCGCGGCGAACTACAACAGGCGCTGCTGGGCGCACTACCCGCCGGGGCCGTCCACCTCGGGCGCCCCTGCCAGGACGTGATCGAAACCGCCGAAGGAGCCCGCATCGTCTTCGCCGACGGCTCCGAGGAGCACGCCGACATCGTCGTCGGTGCCGATGGCATCCACTCGGCGGTGCAGCAGATAGTCGCAGGCCCCGTTGAGCTGTCCAGCGAGGGCATCATGGCCTACCGCGGTTTGATTCCCGTCGAACGCCTCGACGACTCCGTCGACCTCCAGCGGATGCAGATGTGGCTCGGCCCTGGGCGCAGTTTCCTCATCTATCCGGTCTCCCGAGGGCGGTTGCTGAACATCGTGGCCTTCACGGCCACCGATCTCGATGCCGAGGAATCGTGGACGGCACCGGGTGATGTGCGGGCCCTCGCGGCGGAGTTCGCGGATTGGGCACACCCCGTTCCGGCCATTATCGACGCACTTCCAGAAACCTTCCGGTGGGGACTTTACGATCGAAAGTCGTTGGGCCGATGGTCAACTGACCGCATCACCCTTCTCGGCGACGCCGCGCACCCGGTAACCCCGCATCTGGGCCAGGGCGCGAACATGGCGATCGAGGACGCGGTCGTGCTCGCCACCGTTCTCGCGGGCGCTTCGGTGGCCGATGTCCCCCAGCGGCTGGCCTTGTACGAGTCCCTGCGGCGTGACCGCACAAGTCGTATTCAGCAGAACGCACGCCAAGCGGGCGCGATCTACCGCGCCACCGATCTCAGCGCCCAGGAGCAAGCCGCCGGACTCACCGCGATCCTGGCCGGTGATTGGATACCCGACTACGACGCCGCCGCGGCGGCCGAGGCGGCGTTGGCCTCGCTCTAATCCTTGGTGAACTCCTCACCCGTCTGCGGATTCACCGCGACCTCACCCTCGGGGAGGTTGGACAGATCGCCGGCGATGACGGTCTGTTGCGCCTCGACCGCATCGGGCACCCCGAAGTGGGCGGTGGCCCCGGCCGGAGCCAGCACCAAATCGGCGCTGCGCCGCGGCAACGTCTCCCCCAGGAAGAACGGCGGCGCGGCCACCCGCCACAGCAGCATCACAACCACGCCGAGCACCAGCGCGCCGATACCGACCACCGCCACAGCTCCGTATCCGAAGACGGTGACGTTGTTACCGGCATCATCGATGAGCCAGTCGGGCTTGGCGTACTGAATCAGTCCGTAAGCGAAGATGACCGTCAGCGCGATTCCACCGAGCAACGGGATCGCACCTCGCATCATGAAATTGCGAGCACTCTGTGTGAGCGTCCGACGGTAAAACCACACACACGCGAAGCCGGTGAGCCCGTAGTAGAAAGCAATCATCAGGCCGACCGATCCGATCAGCGCGGTCAGCAGGTTGGTGCTGATGATCGTAAAGAGCACGTAGCACGCGATCGAGACCGCACCCATCGCCACGGTGGAGGTGGTCGGCGTCAAGTACGTGCGGTGGATCGAGGCGAACGATTCCGGTAGGGCCTTGTAGACACCCATCGACAGGGTCGTGCGGGCCGTCGGCAGGATCGTGGTCTGGGTGCAGGCCGAGGCCGACGTCAGGATGGAGGCGGAGAGCAAGAGCATCCCCACATGTCCGAGGAAGCTGTCACCGAACAGTTCGGGACCGATAGCCGCGAACACATCCGCCGCATTCTCCTGATTACCCAGGCCTATCCCCTCCGTGCCGACTCCCGCGAAGGCCACCGCGGCCACACTGACCAGCGCGTAGGTGGCCAGCAACAGGAAGGTGGACAGCACCGCGGCGCGCCCGGGCGTACGTCCGGGGTCATCGGACTCCTCATTGCAGGCCACCGCGGTATCCCAGCCCCAGTAGATGAAGATCGTCGTCAATACTGCCGGTGCGATCACGGTGCCGAAGTCCAAGCCCCCGGGCCAGAACCAGGACAAGGACGGCAGCAGCGAGTAGGCCTCGGCGTTATGGGTGTAGACCTTGATCAACGCGATGATCGAGACGACGACCAGAACAACCATCTCGACCAGCAAGAGTCCGTACTGCAAGCGCACCGAGACTTCGATACCGCGGTAGCAGATATACGTCATGATCACGATCCACAGAACGCCCGCCACTGTGGACCACAGGGTGCTGTCAGCCAGACTGGCTGCCGCCGACCAGCCCAGGTCGCCGACGAAGGTGAACGAATAGGCGCCCGCGATCTGGGCCAGGTTGGCCATCACGATGACGTCCGCGGCGATGATCCCCCAGCCGCCCAGCCATCCGACGATCGGCCCGAAGGTGCGCGACGCCCAGGTGAACGTGGTCCCGCAGTCCGGTTCGGCCTTGTTCAGTTCCTGATAGGCCACCGCGATCAGATAAATCGGGATGAACGAGATCAGCACGATGGCGGGCGCCTTGACGCCGGCGAGCAGGGCGCCGCCGCTGGCGACGATCAGCCCCAGGGTGGCGGCCAGGCTGTAGGCCGGTGCCGTGGACGCCAGCCCGACGACAACGCTGGACAGCAGCCCCATCGCGCCGCCCCTGAGTCCCTTGCTCTCGACGGGGTTATCTGAGCTCATACGCGTCTCCTCGCTTGGCGGACTGCGAGCAGAATACGTTTTCCGTTGACATTTCGCCCATCAAGAGCGGAATTCGTCATGAAATATCGGTTTCGCACCGGATTCGGCAACAATGTCGTCGCCTCATCGGCGCACTGAACCGCCGCCGAAACTACGGGTTACGCCGCACTTCTGTCGCCGACACCAAATATCACGTGTCGGCGAGAGTGGGTGATCTAAGCGAGTGGGTTCGTTCCGTTGAGGAACACCCAGATGGCAGCCGCGGCACCCAGGCCCAGCAGCAGCGCGGCGAAGGAGCCCACAAACGGCCTGCGGGCCCAGCCCCTTCCGGCGTCAAACCCGTACCGACCAGGGCCTACGAGGATCACCGCGATGAGCGCGACGATCATCAACAGCTCGAACTCGTGCCCGTCGGGCCAAAAGATCGCGTACCGGTTCGCCTTGTCGGACACCATGTCAGACAGCAGCACATTGACCATGAAGGCCAGCCCGGCCGCCCCCGCCAGCGGCGTCAGCAGACCGAGAATCAGCAGTACCCCGGCGCCGAGCTCTGCGGTGACACCGACATAAGTAAGGATGTCGGCGTACTTGAAGCCGCGATCAGTCAGCGTCGATTCGAAACCATTGAGGCCGGTGCCGCCCCACCAGCCGAAAACCTTGCGCAATCCGTGCGCGATGAGCACCGCGCCCACGCCGACACGCAGCAACAACAGTCCAAGGTCTTGGGTGCCGCGACGGTCGCCCGTCGGGTCTTGGGTGCCCCACGGCGCAGCATGTCGCGCCTGCACCGCCTCGGAAGATATCTGGGTGGTGGCAGGTTCGGCATAGGGCAGCGGCGCTGGATCGTACAACGGTCCAACCTCTTTCACGTCGTGGGAGCTCGTCAGCTTTTCCCCCTGGTAATGCGGGATTGCCGTGGTCTCGAAATCGCCGCCATAGGTGGCCGACGGCACATCGTCTTCAGGGTCGACCAGTTCGGGCGGCTTACGCCACACCTGCGGATCGTCCGAATGACCGGTCACGGCCCAAGAGTAAGTCCATTGGAGGCCTGAATGTGGCGAGCAACGCCGTAAGGTCCGTAATCTTGCGGGCATGCTCATTCGCTGCCGGAGCCGCAGGGCCGGCGACATCCGGCCAAATCCCACGACGGGACCGACCAATGAGCCATCGGGGAGAAGACTGATTGTCGGTTCGGTGGCGGCGTTGGCCGGGACGGTGACCCTGCTCTCGGGTTGCGTGCGGTTCGATCCCACCCAGGATCAGCCGTTCACCGAGGTCCCCAGCCGCGGGATTGCCCAGACCACGACCACCCCGCCGCCACCGTTGCCGGGTAAACCGTTTCCCAAGCAGTGCGCCGCCGACGGCGTGATGCAGGGATGCCTGGAAGCCACCAGCGGCCTCATCATGGGCAGCGATGGCAAGACCGCTTTGGTCGCCGAGCGGGCGACGGGTGCCGTCAAAGAGATCGCGACGAGCGCCGAGCCGAAGGTGAAGACCACCATCCCCGTCGACCCCTCCGGGGACGGTGGACTGTCCGATATCGTGCTCTCCCCCTCATACCAGCAGGACCGGCTGATGTACGCTTACATCAGTACCCCCACCGACAACCGGGTGATCCGCATCGCCGACGGCGATGTGCCCAAGGACATTCTCACTGGAATTCCGAAGGGCCCCAACGGTAATGCCGGATCGCTGGCGTTCATCAGCCCCACCACGCTGGTGGTCCAGACCGGCACCGGCGGTAATCCGGCCGCAGCCAATGATCCGAACTCGCTGGCCGGCAAGGTGATCCGCATCGAACAGCCGACCACCATCGACCAGGCCGCACCGACCACCGCCATCAGCGGCCTCGGCGACGGCGGATCGATGTGCGTGGACGCTGCTAACGGCGCGCTATACGTCACCGACCGCTCCCCCGTCGGCGACCGGCTACAAAAGCTGACCAAGGACGGCAAGATCACGACAGTCTGGACCTGGCCCGACAAACCCGGGGTGGCGGGCTGCGCCGCGTTGGACAGCTCGGTGATGGTCAACCTGGTCTTCAACCAGACCACCGTCGTGGTGCGCCAGAACCCGGAGACCGGCGCGGTCACTGGCGATCCCGAAGTGCTCCGCCAGAAAGAGCAGCACGGTCACGTACGCGCGCTCAAGCTCTCGGCCGACGGGAACGTCTGGGGCGGTTCCATCAACAAGGACTTCGGCACCGCCACCCCCACCGAGGACGTGGTGTTCCCGCTGTTCCCGAAGGGCGGCGGATTCCCCCGCGCCAACGACGACCTGGACTAATTCCTCGCCGACTGTCGACTTTTCGCGGTGCTCACTCGCACTTTGTCGCGAGAAGTCGCCAGTCAGCGTGTGATTACGCCTGGCCGCAGGCCTTCAGCACCAGATCCTTGACCAGCGCGGCATCCGCTTGCCCCCGGGTGGCCTTCATCACCGCGCCCACGATGGCGCCCGCGGCCGCCACCTTGCCGTCGCGGATCTTCTGCGCGACATCGGGGTTGGCCGCCAATGCCTCATCGACGGCGGCCTGGATCACCGAATCGTCGCGCACCACGGTCAACCCGCGGGCGGTCATCACCTGCTCGGGCTCGCCCTCTCCGGCCAGCACACCGTCGACCACCTGGCGCGCCAACTTGTTAGACAGCTTGCCGTCGTTGATCAACGCGGCAACAGCGGCCACCTGCTTTGGCGTGATGGGAAGCTCAGCCAGCTCGACCTCGCGCGAATTGGCTTGCTGGACGAGGTAGTTGCCCCACCACGAACGCGCCTCCTCGCTGCTGGCCCCCTCGACGACGGTGGCCTGTACGAGTTCGACGGCGCCGTTGTTCACCAGGTCGCGCATCACCTCATCGGAGACGCCCCATTCCTGCTGAATGCGCCCCAACCGCAGCCAGGGCAGCTCGGGCAGGGTGCCGCGTAGCCGCTCGATCAGCTCGCCGCTGGGCGCGACGGGTTCCAGGTCGGGCTCCGGGAAGTAGCGGTAGTCCTCGGCCGTCTCCTTGCGGCGCCCCGCACTGGTCGAGCCGTCCTGCTCCAGGAAGTGCCGGGTTTCCTGAATGACGTCCTCACCCGCATCCAGAACAGCTGCCTGGCGGCGCATCTCGTAGCGCACCGCCACTTCGACGCTCTTGAGTGAGTTGACGTTCTTGGTCTCGGTGCGGGTGCCGAACTGGTCGGCGCCGGTGGGCATCAGCGACACATTCGCATCGCAGCGCATGGACCCGTGATCCATGCGCACATCGGAAACGTCCAACGCGCGCAACAGGTCCCGCAGCGCCGTGACGTAGGCGCGGGCGATCTCCGGAGCACGTTCCCCGGTGCCCTCGATGGGCTTGGTGACGATCTCGACAAGCGGCACGCCCGCCCGGTTGTAGTCGAGCAGGGATTCGGTGGCCCCGGAGATGCGGCCGGTCTCGCTGCCGATATGCGTCAGCTTGCCGGTGTCTTCCTCCATGTGGGCGCGCTCGATCTGCACCCGCCAGGTGGTGCCGTCTTCGAGCGGGACGTCCAGGTACCCGTTGAACGCGATCGGCTCGTCGTATTGAGAGATCTGGTAGTTCTTCGGCTGGTCCGGGTAGAAGTAGTTCTTGCGGGCGAACCGGCCCCACGGGGCGATCTCACAGTTCAGCGCCAGCCCGATACGGATGGCCGATTCGACGGCCTTCTCGTTGACCACCGGCAACGAGCCCGGCAGCCCCAGACAGACGGGGCAGATCTGGGTGTTCGGCTCCGCGCCGAATGTGGTGGGGCAGCCGCAGAACATCTTGGTGGCCGTGGACAGTTCGACGTGGACCTCCATGCCGAGCACCGGCTCGTATCGGGTCAGCACATCGTCGTAGTCCAGCAGTTCTGTCATGCTGCGATCCTAATAGGTCGGCTTTGCCGCCCGAGGGCTGAGCTGGCCCTACCCAACAGGCCCCTCCGTCGAGCGCATACCGCACGGAGGTGAATCGCGTGCATCATCCACACCACGTATGCGCTCGGCGAACCTGCCCGATCAGCCGAAGAAGGCCGCAGCGTCCTCGTAGCGGTTTTTGGGGACCAGCTTGAGATGACGGGTGGCCTCGGACAGGGGCACCCGTCCGATGTCCTGGCCCCGCAACGACACCATCACCCCGTACTCACCGGCATGGGCGGCATCCGCGGCGTTCACTCCGAATCGGGTGGCGAGCACCCTGTCGAACGGTGTCGGGGTGCCGCCGCGCTGCACATGGCCCAGCACGGTGGTGCGCACCTCCTTGTTGATGCGCTTCTCGATTTCCACACCCAGCTGCTGCGCCACTCCGGTAAACCGCTGATGCCCGAACTCGTCAATTCCGCCGTCGCGTAACTCCATTGAGCCCTCGGCCGGCTTGGCGCCCTCTGCCACCACACAGATGAAATGCGAATCCCCACGCTGGAAGCGGCCTTTGATGAGTCGACACACCTCTTCCACGTCGTACGGCACTTCGGGGATCAATGTCATGTGCGCACCGGAAGCCAGTCCGGAGTGCAGGGCGATCCAGCCCGCGTGCCTGCCCATCACTTCCACCAGCATGACGCGCTGATGCGATTCGGCCGTGCTGTGCAACCGATCGATGGCGTCGGTGGCGATGGTCAGCGCGGTATCGAACCCGAAAGTGACATCGGTACAATCGATGTCGTTGTCGATCGTCTTGGGCACCCCAACCACGGGGACATTCTCGTCGGCGAGCCAGCTCGCCGCGGTGAGCGTGCCCTCCCCACCGATCGGGATCAGCACATCGATCCCGTTGTCGTCGAGGGTCTGTTTGATCTGGTCCAGCCCGGCACGCAGCTTGTCGGGATTGGTGCGGGCGGTGCCCAGCACCGTGCCGCCCTTGGTCAGCAGCCGGTCGTTGCGGTCATCGTTGGCCAGCTGGATGCGCCGGTTCTCCAACAGACCCCGCCAGCCGTCCTGAAATCCCACGACCTGCGAGTCGTAGCGGTTGGCACAGGTCCGTACGACCGCCCTGATGACGGCGTTCAGCCCGGGACAGTCGCCGCCACCGGTAAGCACTCCGATACGCATAGGCCCCATCATGCCCGTGACATGGCCGGGCGGCAGCGCTACGACGCCTTCGGTGGACGCTGCGGGGCGCTCAGCGTGAACCCCGCCCACACATCACGGCGGTCGACGCCGAGGTTCTTCTCGACGCATGTCACACGGTCGAAGACCATCACCGGCCAGTCCGGTCCTCGGTATGCCGGCCAGTCCTCGCTCGGAACACCGTTGCGCGCGAACGCCACCCAGCGCTCTTGCACATCGTCGACCACCCGCGAGGCATCACGATGAGTAAAGCTCCCCGCCAAGAGCGGTCCGGCCGGACCACGGTAATTGCCGAAGACCGCGAGCAACTCGGTGGCATGCGAGCCGTTCAGGCCGGCGGCCCGCACGGGCCAGGGCGCATAGTCGAACTGGTACACGTAAACCGGTGCGAATTGCTGATGCGCCCGGGCGATCCGCCACACCGAAGAGGTAAAGAACATGTCTCCAGCCAGCCGCAACCGGGCTTCCTTCGATGGATATCCCGGGTAGGCGCCAACAATCCGCTCGAGATACCCAGGGCCTCCGCGCGCAAGAATCTCCAGCTGTTCGGCTTCAGATAGCGGCATCACCTTGATGGCCTTGGTGAAAAGCCTGGCTTCATCGGCGTTACTTCCGATGATCAGCGGAACTCGTTGCGCATCACCGCGTTCGATGGCATCGACGGGAGCGCTTGGCAAGTAGTCGCCATCGACCGAAGGCCCGAATGGAAATCCACCCTCGGCGATCAACTTGCGCTGTGCACGCAGGAGCTGCCGCGGCGAGGCGTTCATGACCGTCTCGGCAGCGTTATCAGGGCCAGCCCCAAGCAGTTCGGCGAATCGCCGGGCCTCATGCGCGATCGTGTCGGCGCCGGCGGCCAGGCCACTGGCGGTGCTTTGGATGATCGCGCGGTGGAACAACCCCGCGGCGGCGGGGGTGGTCATCAGCGTCTCGACGGCGCTGGCGCCGGCACTCTCGCCGAAGATGGTCACATTGTCCGGATCTCCGCCGAAGGCCCGGACATTGTCGCGAACCCACTGCAGGGCCAGCACGAGATCACGCAGGTAGACGTTACTTTCGATGACGTGCTCGGCATCAGACAGCGAGGACAGATCGAAGGCGCCCAGCGCCCCCACGCGATAGTTGGCCGACACATAGACGCATCCGCGACGCGCCAGTATCGATCCCTCGTAGGGAGGCGAGGCACTGGCACCGAGGAAATACCCACCGCCGTAGATGTAGAACATCACCGGTAACGGACCGTCGGGTAGTTCCTCCGGCGTCACCACATTGAGTGTCAGACAGTTCTCGCTGCGACGTTTCTGCGGGGTGAACACCTTGGGCTGGTAGGGCACCGCACCGAATCTCGTGCAGCGCCGGACGCCCTCCCAGGGCTGCACGGGACGCGGCGCCTTAAGCCGCAGCAGCCCTACCGGCGGTTCGGCATAGGGGATTCCCCGGAAACGGCGCATTCCACGCCGCACAAAGCCTTCAACAATGCCGCTGTTGACTTGCACTCGCTTCAGCGCCGCTGCCACGGATGCCAACCTAGCTCCCGCCGCGGGTGGTCACCGCCCCGGGCGCACTGCCGTGGGGCCTGGCCTGGTTGTCACGATGGTGGCCTGCGGTGGCGCGTTCCCCGGATCAGGCGCCGACGACAAGTGATTGTCGCCGGGAGCGAGACAGTCGGGCTCCGTCGATCCGCTGCACGCGGCCGGTTTCACCTGCACTACCGCCTGCGGGGCCTCGATGCGGCTCGTCACCACCACTCCAGCCAGAACGGCCGCGCATGCACCGGCCGCGGCCATCCGACGTATCGACATCCTCGTCATGCCGGTCACGCTCGCGGCAAGACTGTGCTGGGGCGTGTCTTTGTCTGCGGGATGGTCGCCCGCGGCACCATGTTGCCGGGGTTCGGTCGCGCCGTCAGATGAGGATCGCCGGAGTGATCGCAGGTGGTATCGGTCTGCACCGAGCACTGGATCTTCGTCTGCGGCGTCGCGGGAACCGATTGCGAAATCGCCAACGCCGCCGGCACCGCTGCCACCACGCTGACGGCGATCACTGCACCACTGCACCTGGCCATCATATGCATATATGCAAATATGACAGCTCTTGCTGCCCCGGAAGGGCCGGATCCCTACTAATTGCCTGTGAATCTCTACAGTGCGGACGGCAGCGGCCCACGCGCCGTCTCATACGCCGCCCCGACCCGATACAGCCGGTCGTCGGCGAGGGCGGGCGCCATGATCTGCAGACCCACCGGCAGCCCGTCGTCGGCCGATAGTCCCGAGGGCACCGACATTCCGCAATGCCCGGCCAAATTCAGCGGCAGGGTGCACAAGTCGAACTGGTACATGGCCAGCGGGTCATCGACCTTCTCCCCCAACCGGAACGCGGTCGTGGGCGTCGCCGGGGTGACCAGCACATCCACCTGTTCGTAGGCCTGCTCCAGGTCGCGCTTGATCAGGGTGCGCACCTTCTGTGCCCGGCCGTAATAGGCGTCGTAGTACCCGGCCGATAGCGCATAGGTGCCGATCATGATGCGCCGCTTGACCTCTGGGCCAAAGCCCGCGGCCCGGGTGAGCGCCATGACTTCCTCGGCGCTGTGCGTTCCGTCGTCGCCGACGCGCATCCCGTACCGCATGGCATCGAACCGAGCCAGATTGGAGGACACCTCCGACGGCAGGATCAGGTAGTACGCCGGAAGTGCGTATTCGAAGTGCGGACAGGACACCTCCACCACGTCGGCACCCAACGCGGTGAGCTGCTCGACGGCCGCATCGAAAGACGCCATCACACCCGGCTGGTACCCATCACCACGCAACTGTGAGACCACACCGACGCGTACGCCCTTGAGGTCGCCGGCAGCCCCGGCACGAGCAGCGGCCACCACATCGGGGACCGGTTCGTCGACCGAGGTGGAGTCGCGCGGGTCATGTCCGGCGATCACCTGGTGCAGCAGTGCGGTATCCAAAACCGTACGTGCACAAGGTCCACCCTGATCCAGCGATGACGCGCAGGCCACCAGGCCGTACCGCGACACGGTGCCATAGGTGGGCTTGACCCCGACGGTGGCGGTGAGAGCCGCGGGCTGCCGGATGGAGCCGCCGGTGTCGGTACCGATGGCCAGCGGTGCCTGGAAGGCGGCCAGCGCAGCCGCGCTACCGCCGCCCGAGCCACCCGGCACGCGCTCGGTGTCCCACGGATTGCGGGTGGGGCCGTAGGCGGAGTTCTCGGTGGAGGAGCCCATCGCAAACTCGTCCATATTCGTCTTGCCCAGGATCGGTATCCCGGCCTCACGCAGCCGAGCGGTCACCGTCGCGTCGTAGGGCGGAACCCAGTTCTCCAGGATCTTCGACCCACACGTGGTCGGCATGTCCCGGGTGGTGAAGACGTCCTTGAGCGCCAGCGGCACACCGGCCAGGCCCGATGCGGGCTGATCGCCACGTGCGATGGCGTCGTCGGCATCCTTGGCCGCGGCAAGGGCCTGCTCCCCCGCCACGTGCAGGAATGCGCGGTAGGTCTCGTCGGTACTGGCGATCTGATCCAGATGCGCGCGAGTCACCTCAACCGATGACACTTCGCCGGAATGAATCAGCGTCGCCAGCGATGCTGCATCCTGCCTGATCAGGTCGGTCACTCTTCTTCTCCCAGGATCTGCGGAACCGCGAAACGCCCCTCGGCCACCCGAGGAGCCTGCGCCAGCGCCTCATCAGGGGTCAGGCAGTCGGCGATCACATCCGGCCGTGTGACATTTACCGCATCAAGCGGAGAACTCGTCGCATCGACCTCGTCGAGCTCATCGGTGGACACGGCACTGATCTGGCTGACGTGGCCGAGGATCGCGTCGAGTTGCCCCGCGTATCCATCCAGCTCAGCGTCGGTCAGCGCAAGCCGGGCCAATCTGGCCAGGTGCGCGACCTCGTCACGGGATATGGCGCTCACGGCTAGATAGCCTAGAGGGCGGCCGTACCTGACCTGTGCCACAGTGTTGGACGTGCCGTCCTATCTGCTGCGCTTACAACTTGCCGACCGACCCGGAAGTCTGGGATCGGTCGCCGTCGCGCTCGGCACGGTGGGTGCGGACATCCTGTCCCTCGACGTCGTCGAGCGCGGTCCCGGGTATGCCATCGATGACCTGGTCATCGACCTGCCACCCGGTTCCATGCCCGACTCGTTGATCACCGCCGCCGAGGCCTTGAACGGGGTGCATGTGCATTCCATCCGCCCGCACACCGGGCTGCTGGAGGCACACCGCGAGCTGGAACTGATCGACAGAGTGGCCGCCGCCGCGTCATCCGCCCGCCTGGAAGTGCTCGCCCAGGAGGCCCCGCATGTGCTGCGCGCGAACTGGTGCACCGTGGTGCGGCAGGAAGGCAGTGGCTTCATTCGGGTGGCGGGCAGCGCCGGTGCCCCGGAAACACAGGCCACCGCCGCCCCGTGGCTACCGCTGAGCCGGGCCCAGGTCCTGGAAACAGCTGCCGAATGGGTACCGCAGCTGTGGAAAGACATGGACACCACGCTTGCCGCCGCGCCACTGGGGTCCAGTGACACCGCCGTGGTCCTCGGCCGTCCCGGCGGCCCGGAGTTTCGGCCCTCGGAGGTGGCCCGCCTCGGCTATCTGGCGGGGATCGTCGCCACCTTGGTGCGATAGCGGCCTGTTCACAGGAACGGCACAGCCAATTCCCTGAGTCGCCCTGCACACTCACTGGCGTGACTGACATCGACGCGTCCATGAGCCAGACTCGTGAACGGCTCATCTTCGCTGCCATTCTGTTGACGATCACCGTGGTGTACCTCTGGGACATCAGCCACAACGGGTGGTCCAACACCTTCTATGCGGCGGCCGTGCAATCAGGCAGTGAAAGCTGGAAGGCTTGGTTCTTCGGCAGCTTCGATCCGCAGAACTACGTGACGGTCGACAAGCCCGCCGGCGGTTTGTGGTTGATGGGATTGTCCGCCAGGATATTTGGCTTTTCCAGCGCCAGCATGCTGATCCCGCAGGCCATCCTCGCGATCGTCAGCGCCGCACTGATTCGCGCTACGGTACGGCGGCAGGCCGGACCGAGTGCCGGCCTGCTCGCGGCGGCCCTGTTCGCTCTCATCCCGGTGGTCTCGGTGATGTTCCGGCATTCCAATCCCGACGCACCCATGGTGTTTGGCATGGTGGTGGCCGCATACTTCACCACGCGTGCAATCGATTCCGAGCGCTCACGCAGTGCCGCCGGCTGGCTGGCGCTCGCCGGAGTCGGTATCGGGTTCGCGTTCCTGTGCAAGACACTCGAAGGTCTACTGGTGGCTCCGGCGCTGCTCCTGGCCTATCTGGTATCCGCGAAATGGCCTTGGAAGACAACGCTTATGCACCTGCTGGGTGCGGCCGGCGCCCTCTTGGCCGCATCGGGTTGGTGGATGGCCGCCGTCGCGCTGACCCCGGCAGCCAGTCGCCCCTACGTCGACAACTCCACCGACAACAGTGAATGGACGCTGGCGGTGGGTTACAACGGCCTGGACCGCCTGCTCGGTGACAACTCGAACGGGATGGGCGGCGGCCGGGGAAGTGGTCCTTCGTTCTCGGGTACCCCGGGCATCTTCCGACTGTTCCAGGACACCCAGGCCGATCACATCGCATGGCTGCTTCCCACTGCGTTCATCGCGCTGATCCTCGGACTTGTCATCGTCAGCAGGACGCCGCAGACCGCGGGCTGGTTGGGCCGCCTGCGCACCATCACCACCCATCCCGCGGGAGCAGGCCTGGTTTTGTGGGGCACCTGGATGGTGTCCAACTACGTGATCCTCAGTTACATGGCCAAACAGTTCCACCCCTATTACACCTCGGCCATGGCCCCTGCTATCGCCGGTTCGCTGGCCATCGGCACGGTGCTGTTGTGGCGGCATCGGTCCGAGCGCATCGGCAAGTTCGGGCTGAGCGCGCTCACGCTCAGTGCCACCGTCATGGCCTTCGTACTACTGCGGCGCATACCGACCTGGCTGCCCTGGCTGCGCTGGCTTCTGCTGATCGGCGGGATCGTCGCGGCCGTTGCCCTCGCCCTGGGCGCACTCGAACGTAACGCGCGCCTGCGCTATGCCATTGCCGCACTGGCCCTTGCAGTTTCATTGGGAGGCTCGCTCGCGTTCACCATCGCCAATGTGACCACCCCGAAGGTCGGGGGGCTCTCGACGTCCGGCCCGGCGATCGCCAACGAGGAGAAGTTCGGCGGCCAGGCACCCACGCCGCTGGATCCGGCACTGGCGGCGTTGATCAAGGATTCCGGCGCCAGATGGCCGGTGGCGACGACCAACACCCGCACCGCCGCTCCCATTCAGTTGGAGACCAACGCACCCGTGATGGCGATCGGCGGATTCTCCGGCCGCGACAACCCCATCACCCTGCAGCAGTTCATCGATTACACGCAGGATGGCACCGTCCAGTTCTATGCCGAATCCGTCAAGGATAAGGACAAAGACAAGGAGCAGGACAAACCGCAACCACAGAAGGACGGCGACACCAAGCGGGTGGCCGATGACGTCCAGAAGTGGGTCGAAACCCACTTCTCCTCAAAGGATTACGGCGACCTACGAGTATTCGATCTGTCGGTTCCGCCGAAACCCTAGGGGCAGTTTCACGCTGAGTCGGCGGGAGGCCCGTCGGCCAGCAACGCCCGGAAGCCGTCCTCGTCGAGGATTGTCACGCCCAGCTCAACGGCCTTGTCGTACTTGGATCCCGGCGCATCACCGACGACGACGAACGCCGTCTTCTTGGACACCGAACTCGCGGACTTGCCGCCCCGGGCGATGATGGCCTCCTTCGCCTCATCACGCGAAAACCCTGGAAGTGAACCGGTTACGACGATCGACAAGCCTTCGAGATTGCGCGGTATCGACTCATCACGTTCATCGGCCATCCGAACACCCGCGGCGCGCCATTTGTCGACGATGGCGCGATGCCAGTCGACGGTGAACCAATCCACCACCGCCGCGGCGATCGTGGCACCCACACCCTCGACGGCGGCCAGCTGTTCGACAGAGGCTCCCTCGATGGCTTCCAATTCGCCGAACTCGGTGGCCAGCGCGCGCGCCGCCGTCGGACCGACGTGGCGGATCGACAGCGCCACCAAGACACGCCACAGCTGTTGCTGTTTCGCCTTGTCCAGGTTCTCCAGCAGCCGACTTCCGTTGGCGGACAATGACCCATTCTTGGTCTTGAACAGGTCGGTGCGCAGCAGGTCCTCGGCTGTGAGGCTGAACAGATCTCCCTCATCCTCGATGACCCCTGCCGAAAGCAGGGCAATGGCCGCCTCATAACCGAGTGCCTCGATATCGAAGGCACCACGCCCTGCCACGTGGAATACCCGCTCACGCAGCTGGGCCGGGCAGCTTCGCGAATTCGGGCAGCGAATATCGGCGTCGCCCTCCTTCTCGTGAGCCAGTACAGTGCCGCATTCGGGACAGGTTGTGGGCATGACGAATTCGCGTTCGGACCCGTTCCGCAGATCGGCAACCGGACCCAGAACTTCCGGGATGACGTCCCCGGCCTTACGGATCACCACCGTGTCGCCGATCAACACGCCCTTGCGTTTGACCTCGGATGCGTTGTGCAGGGTCGCCAACGACACCGTGGATCCGGCCACCTTGACGGGGGTCATGTAGGCGAAGGGGGTAACCCGCCCCGTTCGGCCCACGCTCACCCGGATGTCGAGCAGTTCGGTGGTCGCCTCCTCGGGCGGGTACTTGTAGGCGATGGCCCAGCGCGGTGCGCGCGAGGTGCTGCCCAGGCGGCGTTGCAGCGCCACCGTGTCGACCTTCACGACAAGACCGTCGATCTCGTGTTCCACATCGTGGCGATGCTCGGCCCAATGGTTGACGCGTTCCTGAACCTGCGCGATGCCCCGCACCTTGGTGGTGTGGGTAGAGACGGGTAAACCCCACTGCCCCAACGCCAAATAAGCCTCGTGCAGGCTCTCCGGAGCGAAGCCCTCGGCGCGGCCAAGCCCGTGGCAGATCATCCGCAGCCGCCGCCTGGCCGTGATGGCCGGGTTCTTCTGCCGCAGACTGCCCGCGGCACTGTTGCGCGGATTGGCGAACGGCGGCTTACTCTCCTCCACCAGCGAGGCATTCAACGCCTCGAAATCCTCCAGCCGGAAGAAGACCTCGCCACGTACCTCCAGGAGTACGGGTATCGGGTATTCCTTTGAGGCCGTGAGCCTTTCCGGTACATCCTCGATGGTCCTGGCGTTCAGGGTGACATCCTCGCCGCTGCGGCCATCTCCGCGCGTCGCGCCGCGCACCAGCACGCCGTTCTCATACACCAACGAAAGTGCGACCCCGTCGATCTTCAGCTCGCACAGGTATTCCGGTTCTTCCCCGATATCGCCGCGCACGCGGGCATCCCAGGCCGTCAACTCCTCTGAACTGAATGCGTTGTCCAGACTGAGCATTCGCTCCAGGTGGTCAGCCGATCCGAATTCGGTGACAAACCCTGCTCCACCCACCAACTGCGTGGGTGAGTCCGGGGTCTGCAACTCGGGATACTGCGCTTCCAGCGCCTCGAGCTCCTTCAAGAGGCGATCGAACTCGCCGTCGGAGACGACCGGGGCATCCTTGACGTAGTAGCGGAACTGGTGCCCACGCACCTCGTCGGCAAGCTCACGCCACTGGCGCTGCACGTCAGGATCCACATCGGCAGGCTAACCCACCCGCCCGACAGTCCCCGAACCCTACGATGGGCCCATGGGCACGCATCCCATCATGTTCACCGAGGACGATCCCGGCCTGGCAGAACTTCGCCAGCTGGCACTCGCCCTACCCGAGGCTGCCGAACAGATCTCCTGGGGCCGGCCCGTCTTCAAAGCGGGCAAGATCTTCGCGATGTTCGGCGGTGATGCCAGGGGAGACGCCAAGGGCGAGATGATCGCCTACCCGTATTCCGTGCTGGTCAAGGTGGATGATTCCGAGCGCCCCGCACTCCTCCAGGACGAGCGCTTCTACTACCCGGCGTACATGGGGCCCTACGGCTGGCTGGGGCTCGACTTCAGCACCGCCGATGTGGACTGGGATGAGGTCGCCGAGCTGCTCGATGCTTCCTACCGACTGATCGCCACCAAGCGGCTGATCAAGTTGCTCGATCAGCGCGACTGATCCCTTACCTATCCCTACACTGTGTTTCAAAGCTTTGCCTATTACTCGGAGAGACAGGCTGGGGTACGAATTGTCTGTTGCTAGCAGATTGTGCGGCGGCCTCGGCATGGCTGCGTTGGCCGCGGTGACGTTGGCCCCTTCGGCCCTGGCGGATGGCCCCCTGGTGTTTCCCGGGATGGAGATCATCCAGGGGACTCAGAGCTGCACGCTCGGGTTCGTGGATCCCGACGCGCGTTTCGGCCTCACCGCGGGTCATTGCGCCATGGATACCGATGGCCCGGTGTACGACTCGGCCGGCAATGTGATCGGCGTCCTCGTCATCGCCGGTTCCAATCTGCGTGACGGCGACCGGATCGACGGCACCAAGTACGTAATCGACTACGAGGCCATCAAATTCCGCAATGACGTAGCGATCAACGACATACTGCCCAACGGGATTCGGCTTGAGCGCGGCAGCGGGATCCAGCCGCACACCGGGCTGCCGGTCTGCCGTAACGGCGTCACCACCGGTGAGTCCTGCGGCACCGTCACCACGGTCAACAACGGCTGGTTCGAGATCGACGGGTTACCCGCCGATCACGGCGACTCGGGCAGCCCGGTGTACGCAATCACCTCACCGGGACACGGCGCCATTGTCGGAATCGCCCGCGGAACTACCCGCAGCGTCGAGACCGGTGTGGTGCAAACCACCGCGATTTCCTGGTCGACCGTCGTCAATCAACTACGAGAAGACCTGGAAAAAGCACCCGACGCTCCCCCACCACCTGGGCATTCACCTGCTCCCACCACGCTTCCTGCACCAGAGGACGCCACGTTCGCATAGGCTCGTAGCGACACGGAGAGTCGTGCCGCGTGCTCTCCTAACACTGGTCGGGGCTTTATTGACGGTGAACGTGGCAGACAGAGAGCTACGGCGTGACCAGTGTCGGCGACAACGGTCGACGGACCGAACCGCGGGGACGGTTCCCGGTGTGGGCCGCGGCCGTCATCGTGTTGTGCGGCCTTGGCCTCGCGAACCCGGCTGCCGCACATGCGGACCCGCTGATTTATCCAGGCATGGAGATCATCCAGCGCCCACCCGGTAAGGAATCACTGAGCTGCACCCTTGGCTTCGTGGATCCTGCTGCGCGCGTGGGCGTCACCGCGGGTCACTGTGGCGGCAATGGACCGGTGTTCACTAGCGACGGCGTGCGCATCGGTCAGCTCGCCGTGGCCCAGTCCAACATCAAGCCCGAAGGACCGTTGTCCCGCGACGACTACCGAATCGACTACGAGGGCATCGCCTTCGACGAGGGCGTGCCGATTAACAACGTGCTGCCCAACGGACTGCGGCTCGGGGTCGACCCGGCGGTCGTTCCCCGCGATGGCCTGGCGGTGTGCCGGGTGGGAATCACCACCGGCGAGGCGTGCGGCGCCATCGCCGGTTTCGGTAATGGCTGGTTCCTCGTCGACGGCCTGCCCGCCGACCACGGCGACTCCGGTAGTGCCGTGTACACCGTCACCTCTCCCGGCAACGCCGCCATCGTGGGCATCGTGAGCGCGCGCTTCACCGCCAATCAGACCCGCCGGGAGTCCACCGTGGCGTTGTCCTGGCCCACGGTGCAACAGCAGATCCGAAATGACATTGCGGCGGCCGCGAGCCGCCCCGAGATCGCGAGCCCCGTGGCCATCAATCCGCAGGCACCGCCCAATCCGCAGGCGCCGCCGATGGTCCTGCCTCCCGCGCCCTCCGATGACCGCCCGTCCGGTCCCGCGAGAATGGTTGTCCCCTAGCCCTCATGCGCCCGTTTTTCTGGATAACGACCATCGTCGCTGTGTTGTGCGCGCTTCCCGTAGCCAACCCCGCGTCGGCTCATGCTGACCCGCCGCTGGTGTATCCCGGCATGCTCATCTATCAGGGCTCGCTGAGCTGCACGCTCGGGTTCGTCGATCCCGGGCTTCGGGTGGGCATCACGGCCGGGCACTGCGTCAACGGCGACGGGATCGTTCGCAATGGGGACTTCGCGGCGATAGGACACAAGATCCTCGCCCACGACAACCGTCCCCCTGAGGGCCCGGTCTACGAGAACGAATACACCATCGACTACGAAGCGATCTCGATCGATGACGGATTGCCCGTCAACGATGTCATGGCCAACGGTCAACGGCTCGAACGCGATGACACGGTTACTCCCGATATTGGTATGCCGGTCTGCCGCACCGGCTTCACCACAGGCGATGCGTGTGGATCGGTAACCCGACTTGGCAACGGCTGGTTCAGGTTTAACGGTCCGGTGATCGCCAAGGGCGATTCGGGAGGCCCGGTGTACACCCATGTTGGCGACCGCACCGTGCTCGTCGGCATCATTCGCGGTTTCATGACAAGCCAGTCCGGAGACGACGTGCAGTCCTGGGCAATGTCCTGGCAGTCGGTGATCAAGCAGCTCCGCGAGGACCGCAAGGGTCTGCTGCCCGCCTGAACCCGTAGGCTCACGCACATGAGCGACTGGAAAGCCTTCACCGTCGAGACCACGGGGCATATCGCCCAGGTCACCCTCATCGGGCCCGGCAAGGGTAATGCGATGGGACCCGATTTCTGGCGGGAACTGCCGCTGATCTTCACCGAACTCGACGCCGACCCGGAGATACGGGCAATCGTGCTCGCGGCCGCCGGCTCCCATTTCAGTTACGGGCTGGACCTGGCCGCGATGGCGGGCACCTTCATGCCGCTGCTGGCCGATAAGGCGCTGGCCAAGCCGCGCACCGAGTTCCTCGACGAGATACGGAGGCTGCAGGCCTCGGTGACCGCCGTCGCGGCCTGCCGCAAGCCCGTGATCGCCGCGGTGCAGGGCTGGTGCATCGGTGGCGGCGTCGACCTCATCGCGGCCGCCGATATCCGGTATGCAAGTGCCGAGGCGAAGTTCAGTGTGCGCGAGGCCAAGGTCGCGATTGTCGCCGATATTGGCTCGCTGCATCGTCTTCCACCGATCATCGGTGATGGCCACCTGCGTGAACTGGCGTTCACCGGCAAGGACATCGATGCCGCTCGGGCCGAGAAGATCGGTCTCGTCAACGATGTGTTCGACACCCCCGAGGCAACGCTGGCGGCCGCGCATGCCACCGCTGCCGAGATCGCGGCCAACCCCCCGCTGGTGGTGCAGGGCGTCAAGGACGTGCTGGGCCGCGAGCGCGAAAGTGTGGTTGCCGACGGCCTCAAGTACGTGTCGACCTGGAACGCCGCCTTCCTGCCGTCGGAGGACTTGCAGGAAGCCATCGGTGCGGTCTTCGAGAAGCGGGAACCCGACTTCAAGGGACGCTAAGTCTCCCGGTACCGGCCCCAGTGCACGGCGTCATCCAACGGACGCCCGCTGCGCCAGCCGAATCGTTCCAGATCGGGCCGCTCGGCGAACTCACACACCGGCCCGACGCACAACCAGGCGATCGGTCTGATGTGCGTTGGCGCGCCGATTAATTCGGCCAGGAACTGTTCTTCATAGAACGACACCCAGCCGACGCCGATACCTTCGGTGACCGCGGCGAGCCACAGGTTCTGGATCGCGAGCACCGCCGAAAACAGGCCCGCATCGGCAATGGTGTGCCGCCCCAAGACATGCGGACCACCACGGCCGTGATCATAGGTGACCACCACCCCGGTACCGCTTTCGCAGATTCCCTCAATCTTGATGGGATCGAAGGTCTTTCGCCGCTCCGAGGGGAGGCTGTCCGCGAATCGCTCACGCTGCTCGGCAACATGGGCCGCGAAGTTCTCCAGAACCTCCACCTCGCGCACCACCACGAAATCCCATGGCTGGCTGTTCCCCACGCTGGGCGCGCGATGTGCAGCCTGCAGCAGCTTCAGCAACGTCGTATCGTCGATGACCTCTCCGGTGAACTCCGCGCGTACGTCCCGGCGGGTAGCGATGGCCTGGTAGACGTCCATCACAGCGCGTCCGGGTCGGCATCGATCAGATCGCTGACCTTCCGCGTCAATTCGGTTGCCCTGCGCGCCCATGGGAGATCGGCTCCGGCAAGCCCACATCCGGCACTGATGCCGATGCGATCCCGCAGCACCGCGCGCCCAAAGCCCAGTTTGTCGGCGAGCGCCGCGGTACTGGCCGCCAGCACGTCCGATGAGACGGGCACGGTCGGCGAAAGGGAGGGAATCACACCGAGTAGCGCCACCTTGCCCGTATCCAGCACCGAAGCCAGCCCATCGAGTGCCTGCGCATCCGCCACGTACGCGGCATCCACCGCGACCCCACGAATATCGGCGCCCCGCAAGAGCTCCCACGGGGGGTCGGCCGCACAGCAATGCACCACCAGTTCACCACCCACCGCGGCAGCGCACTGGCCCAACAGAGCCGTCGCCGTCGCCGTGTCGACGGGATGCACCGGCGAGAACATGCTGGTTCCCGACAGTCTGCCGTCCAGTGCGGCGGGCAGAGAGGGTTCGTCGACCTGTACCAGTACGGGAACACCAAGTCGACGAGAAAGCGTGGCTTGATGCTGCGAAAGCCCTTCCGCCAGAGATGCCGCCAGGTCTCGCACCGCTCCGGGGTCGGTGATCGCGCGATGGCCGTTGGCGAGTTCTAATTGTGCGGCGAGCGTCACCGGCCCCGGACCCTGCACCTTCACCGCGCGTTCGCTCCCCCGATGCCCGCCACGCTCCCACTCCTCTTCGAGTGCGTCCATGTCCTCGTCCAGGAATCCGCGCGCGCGCCGGACCACCACGCCGGGCCGGGCGGTCGTCCGGTAACCGGTAGGTGAGACGTCGAGGGCGATATCGACCAGCAGTGCCGCGGCCCGGCCGATCAGATCGGCGCCCACACCGCGCGCGGGCAGCTCCACGAGGTGAGGCAGCGGTAGCTCGGCCACCACAATCTCCGTCGCGGCTCGCACCTGTAACCCCGGCCACGAGCCGAGGCCAGTTCCCTTCGCCCACATGTTCACCCCGAGAACGTTAGGTGATGATCGATTCGATCGGACCCTTGGCGAAGTAGACGACGAACAATCCCGCCACCACGTACAGCAGCGGATGCACGGCCCGAAGCCGGGCCCCGCGCTCCCCTGACACGACGGCCAGCACCACCCAGCTGATGAACCCCACACCGATGCCATTGGCGATCGAATAGGTAAACGGCATGGTCACCACGGTCAGAAAACAGGGCAACGCGTACTCAAAGCGGGTGAGGTCGATGCTGCGCAGCTGGCCGATCATCATGGCGCCCACCACCACCAGGGCCGGCGCCGCAGCCTCCAGCGGCACCACCGAATACAGCGGGGTGAAGAACATCGCCGCCAGGAACAGCAGACCGGTCACCACATTGGCCAGCCCGGTCCGGGCGCCCTCGGCAATACCGGAGGCAGACTCCACGAACACGGTGTTCGAGGACGAGGAGGAGACGCCTCCAACGACCGCACCAACACCCTCCACCGATAACGCGCGTCCGATTCCCGGCAGGGTGCCGTGCTCGTCGGTCAGAGCGGCCTCCTTACCCAGACCGGTCATGGTTCCCATCGCGTCGAAGAAGTTCGAGAGCACCAGCGCGAACACCAGCACCGTCGCCGACAGCACACCCACCCGGGTGAATGCGCCGAACATGTCCACCTGACCGAGTAGACTCAGGTCCGGCATGCCACCCGCCGAGGACGGCCACGCGGGCACGGTGAGGTTCCATCCCTTGGTATCGGCGGGCTGCGCACCGCGCTCGGTCAGCGCCTGCGCGAGCATCGAGATCCCCGTCATCACGACGATGCCGATGAGCAGTCCGCCACGAACCTTGCGCACCACCAGAATTCCCATCAACAGCACGCCGGCGGCGAAGATCAGGGTCGGGACGGTGGCCACCGAGTTGTCGATTCCCAAACCAACCGGCACGGTGGTGTTCGCCGCGTCGGGGGTGCGTCGCACAAACCCGGCGTCAACGAAGCCGATGAATGCGATGAAGCATCCGATTCCGGCGGCGATCGCCGCCTTCAGCTCATCGGGAATGGCATGGAACACCGCGGTGCGGAAACCTGAGATACCCAGCGCCACAATGACCAGGCCGTCGACAATCACCAAACCCATGGCCTCGGGCCAGCTCATCTGCGACGCAAAGGACACGGCGAGCAGACTGTTGATGCCCAGCCCCGCGGCAAGCGCGAACGGGTAGTTGGCGATGAACCCGAACAGTATGGACATCACCCCGGCGGCCAGGGCCGTCACCGCCGCCACCTGACCCACCGGCAGCACATGGCCCAGCACGTCAGCGTTGTGCGCGCGTCCCGGCTCACCACCGATGATGAGCGGGTTGAGCACCACGATGTACGCCATCGCGAAAAAGGTGACGATCCCACCGCGAACTTCCCGCCCCAGCGTCGACTGCCGCTCGGAGATCCGGAAGAACCGGTCGACTAGGCCATTCATAGCCGTTGAAAGTACAGGTCCCGGTTGCCGGTCGCCCGCCGCAATCGAACGCGGGATTTCGCGGCGATTTCCGCGTCGGGCCGCACTCGGCGTCCGGTTCGGGAACCAGTGGGAGGAGGGACTTTCCAACCCCAGGTAGAGGACCTTCGTCACTAGGACGGTGCGCGGCCATCCGGTCGAATATAAGTGTCACTTTCAGACACAGATAACTCGACCGAATCCGAGGACGCACCGTGCCGCAGAAGGAATACACCGACCTCGAGCTCCTCCACGAACTCGAACCCGTGGTGGAGGAAAACACTCATCGCCACCTCGGCGTGTTCAAAGAGTGGAACCCGCACGACTACATCCCGTGGTCCGAGGGCAAGAACTACAAGGCATTGGGCGGGCAGGACTGGGATCCCGAGCAATGCAAACTCTCCGAGCTCGCCAAGGTTGCCATGATCACCAACCTGCTCACCGAGGACAACCTGCCCGCATATCACCGCGAGATCGCCATGAACTTCACCATGGACGGACCGTGGGGCACCTGGGTAAACCGGTGGACGGCAGAAGAACAGCGTCACAGCATCGCGATTCGTGACTATCTCGTCGTCACGCGGTCCGTCGATCCGGTGGAACTGGAGAAGCTGCGTGTCGAGCAGATGACCCGCGGGTTCTCCCCCGGGCAGAACCGCCAGGGCGGCGACCACATGTTCGCCGACAGCCTGTTCGACTCGGTGGCCTATGTGTCATTTCAGGAGCTGGCCACCCGTGTTTCGCACCGCAACACCGGCGTCGCCTGTGCCGAACCCATCGCGCAGGAACTCCTCAAACACATCTCCAATGACGAGAACCTGCACATGATCTTCTACCGCAACATGGTCGAGGCCGGTCTCGAGATCGCACCCAACCAGGCGGTGAAATCGATTCACAAGGTTCTCGACAACTTCACGATGCCCGGCTACACGATCCCCGGCTTCCGCCGTAACGCGGTCACCATCGCCACCGGCGGCGTGTACGACCCGCAGTCACACCTTGCCGAGGTCGTCCAGCCGGTGCTGCGCAAGTGGCGCATCTTCGAGCGTGACGACATCAACGGCGAGGGCGAGTGGTACCGCGAAGACCTGCACCGCATCATCACCGGCCTCAAGAAGACCGCCAGCGATTTCGAAGAAGTCAAGACCAAGTACCTGGAGCGTCAGGCAAGGCGCGCCGAGCGGATGGCCGCCAAGGTGTAACCCTCGGTAACGTCGACATGGGCAAACGGCGATATCCCGTTCAGTACGATTGGACGGGGCCGTCTGCCGGCCGACGGGGATGAGAGGGATACATGCGCGCGGTCAAGACGCTGTCGACGGTGTTCGGCATCGCCACGATGTTCGCGGCGACTGTCACCGGCCCTGCGATCGCGTCGGCCGAACCCGTGGCGGGCGCCCAGTTGGTCGCGATCGGAGATTCGTTCATGGCGGCGGGTTCTAACGCCGCCGGTATCACCGGCCCGGTCGGCACCGCCTGCAACCAGGCGACCGACAATGTCGCGCATCTGGTCGCCACGTCATTCCCGCAGATGACATTCGCCGACTACTCCTGTGTCGGCGCGCTCTCCACCGACGTCTACACACCCTCCACACGCGGCCCGCAGAACACGGGGCTGTCCCCGGCCACCAAGGTCGCGATCGTCTCCATTGGCGGCAACGACGCCGGATTCGAGCAGATCGCCACCGACTGCCTGTTCGCGCTGAGCTGCCCGCCGGAGAAGAAGGCGCAATTCAGCGCCAACGTCGCCTCGGTGGGCCCGAAACTCACGGGCGCGTACGCCGCCATCCGTCAGGCGGCCCCGAACGCGCGCGTGTTCACGGTGGGCTACCTGCCCATCCTTCCGCCGGACGCCAAGGGATGTCTGGTCGGCCTGATCAACACGCAAGAGACCATCACCTTCCTCAATGGTCTGCAACGTCAGCTCAACGACACGATCGTGTCCGAATCCTCGAAGGCGGGGTTCACCCCTGTCATCCCGGCGACCAGTAGCGACCACAGCGTGTGCGCATCCGATTTCCAGCGCTACGTGTCGATGACGGGCACCGGCGTAGGCGATGAGGGAATTCCGATGCACCCGACCGCACCGGGACGGCAGTATGTCGCCGAACGCATCGCGATCGCCATGCGTTCAGCGGGAATTCAGGGAACCTAGCCGCGCGTGATGATCGCGCTGCCGAGCACCTCGTCACCCTCGGCGTCCGGCCGGTACAGCACCACCGTCTGCCCGGGCGCCACACCGCGCAGGGCGGTACGCAGCCGGACATGAATACGCTCGGCTCCCGGTTCGACAACCGCGTCGACCACCGAACCGTGCGCCCGAACCTGAACCTGGCACTCGATGGGCCCGGCGGGCACCTGCCCCGAGGTCCACACCACCGGCTCTCCCCCGAATTCCCAAATCTCGAGATCCTCAACGGTTCCCACTCGAACGGTGGCCGTGTCGGCATCGATCGATGTGACGTATCGGGGACGGCCGTCGGCGGCAGGGCCTACCAGCCCGAGCCCCTTGCGCTGCCCGATGGTGAACTCGTGTACCCCCGCATGGGTGGCCAACACGCTGCCGTCGGCGTCCACCACATTCCCGCGACGCACGCCGATGCGCGCACCGAGGAAAGCCTGGGTGTCTCCGGAAGGAATGAAGCAGATGTCATGGCTGTCCGGCTTGTTCGCAACAAGCAGTCCGCGCTGCTCGGCCTCGGCGCGGATATCGGGCTTGGGACTATCGCCCACGGGGAACAGCGCGCGGCTCAGCTGCTGCGGTGTGAGCACCCCGAGCACATAGGACTGGTCCTTGTCCGCGTCGACCGCACGGCGCAGCCTGCCGTCCTGCAACCGCGCGTAGTGACCGGTGGCCACGGCATCGAAGCCCAGCGCGATGGCGCGGTCGGCCAGCGCCGCGAACTTGATCTTCTCGTTGCACTTCACACACGGATTGGGAGTGCGCCCCTCGGCGTAGGCCTCGACGAAGTCGTCGATGACGTCCTCTTTGAATCGATCGGCGAAATCCCATACGTAGAAGGGGATTTCGAGCATGTCGGCAACGCGGCGGGCATCGGCGGCATCCTCTTTCGAGCAGCATCCCCGCGATCCGGTGCGCAGTGTGCCGGGTGCCGCCGACAGCGCCAGGTGCACACCGACAACATCGTGTCCGGCATCCACCATGCGCGCAGCCGCAACCGAGGAGTCCACTCCCCCGCTCATGGCGGCCAGCACCCTCATGACCGGCCTCCGGCGCTGGCCAGGGCAGCGGCCCGGGCGCGCGGAACAGCGACCTGCAGCGCCTCGACAGCACGGGCCACATCCGAGGCCGCGGAGGTGTGGCCGAAGCTGAATCGCAGCGATCCACGCGCGGCTTCGGGGTCGATACCCATCTCGATGAGCACATGCGAGGGCCGCGCGACGCCCGCCGTGCACGCCGAGCCGGTGGAACACTCGATGCCGTTGGCGTCCAGCAACATCAGCAGCGAATCGCCCTCGCATCCGGCAAAGGTGAAATGCGCGTTCCCGGGCAATCTGCCGTTTCCGACAGCACCGTTGAGCACGGAACCCTCGATCTGGGTCAGCACCTGATCGATCAGCTCGTCCCGAAGCTTTTTCAGTGTCGCGGAACCCTCACACCGTTCGGAGACGGCCTCGACAAGCGCGGTCGACATAGCCACGATCGCCGCCGTGTCGGGCGTGCCCGAACGGATGTCACGTTCGTGGCCACCACCGTGAAGCAATGGAACACAAGCGGTTTCACGCCGCAGGAGCAGTGCACCGACCCCCATCGGGCCGCCGAACTTGTGTGCGGCCACACTCATTGCCGACAGTCCGCTGAGGGCGAAATCGATATCGAGCTGGCCGACCGCACCGATGGCATCGCTGTGCATCGGAATATCGAACTCGGCAGCGATGGAAGCCAACTCGCAAATGGGGTTGATGGTGCCGACCTCGTTGTTGGCCCACATCACCGTGATGAGTGCGACGTCGTCGTGGTCGGCGAGGGCCGCGCGCAGTGCCGCGGCCGTGACGGTGCCGGCATCATCCACCGGCAGCCACGTCACGTCAGCTCCCTCGTGGTCGGCGAGCCACTGCACCGCATCGAGGACCGCATGATGCTCGACGGCGCCGGCGATGACGCGAGTTCGTCGCGCATCGGCATCGCGACGTGCCCAGTAGATGCCCTTGATGGCGAGATTGTCGCTTTCGGTACCGCCGGCGGTGAAGATCACCTCGGACGGTCGGGCGCCCAGGGCCGCGGCGATCGACTCCCGCGATTCCTCGACCCGGCGCCGGGCATCACGCCCGGACCCGTGCAGCGAGGCGGCGTTCCCGGTCTGGGCCATGGTGGCCGCCATCGCCTCGATGGCGGCGGGGCGCATCGGGGTGGTTGCGGCATGGTCCAGGTAGACCGCACCTTCAGCTGGGGTTCGAGCAGCAGACATAACGCATCCAGGATAGGTCCCACCCAGGTGGGCTCGTCCAATCGCGTCAGGCTGCGATCGGTTCCGGGTGCTCCGGGTGGCTGTGGAGCTGCGGGGTTCGGTCACCGGCACGAACGGCCGCCTCGCAGCGACTGGCCAGATCACGACGGCTCTCACCGGGCAATTGCAGCCCCGCCACCTGGATATGCGCCACTGTCATCCGTGTCGCCGTGAGGCGGCGAATGGAGGCCATCAGGGTGTCTTCGCCCACATAAGCCGGAACGGTCGACAGCTCGCCACCGGGGTAGTGATACGTCAGCCGCAACGGCTGCACCGGCCGCTGCGCGTCGATGGCGGCCTGGAACATCGCGGGGCGGAACGATCCGTACGCGCGACCGCACCAGGTGGTGCCCTCGGGGAACGCCACCACGGTCTGACCGGCCTGAAGACGGGTCGCGACGGTGTCAACCACCCGCGGCAGGGTGCGCAGGTTTCCTCGCTCGATCGGGATGACCCGCATCATCCGGGCGATGACGCCTAAACCGGGCCAATCAATCAGATCTGCCCGGGCCACGAACGAGCCCGGGAGCACGGCGCCGATGGCGAAGACATCGACCCAGGACACATGGCCCGCGACCACCAGGGAACCCCGGATATCGCGGATCGGACCGCCGGATACGGAAATGCGGACGCCCAGGCAGCGCAGCATCAACCGGCAGTATCCGCGCTGCCAGCGCACCCGCCCGGGAAGTGGTATTCCCAGCAGCGGCGCAAAGGTGAGCAACGTGATCGCCATCGCGATGCGCGTCGTGGTTCGCAGGGTCCGCGTGAGCCGCCCTGGTTCGTCGATGGTGTTGGCCCGCATGCAGCTGTCGTCACAGGTTGCCTTCGGCAGCCAGGCGTGAGCGAATTCGGGTGCCATCGTTACTCCTGGCCGGCCGCCGCGCCGATTTCCGACGCCGCACCAACGGACCTCAGCCGTTTGAGATAACGGACATCGGCTTCGTCCTTGTTGAGCAATGCCATGAAGTCGGCCACACCGAAGTCGGGATCGTGGGCGGGTTCTCCGAGGACCTTCGCGCCGAGCCGCAGATATCCACGCATCAACGCGGGAACCTGCACTTTGGCGGGCGGCTTGATGTCGTCGAGCCCCATCCCGTCGACAACGACCGGGTTGTAGGGGCGCACCGTGTGTTCCGGCGCGGCGGCGTGCCGCTTCATCACGAAGTCGCGCACGGCACGCACCTGGCTGCCGGGTGCGTGTTCGGGGTTGTCCTGCATGGGAACCGAGATGCATCCGGTGACGTAGGTGTAGTCGCAACGGTCCAGGTAGGCCAGAATTCCGGCCCACATCAGCAGCACAACCGCGCCGTTGCGGTGATCGCCCCGAACCACGGCGCGTCCCATCTCCACCAGCTGGGGTCGCAACGCATCGAGCCCACTGATATCGAATTCCGTTGCGCTGTAAAGCCCTCCGGCGGCAATGGCGCCGGGCGGGGGCAGCATCCGGTAGCAGCCCACCACGTCACCCGAGGTGTCCTCACGCACCAGCAGGTGATCGCAGTGCTCGTCGAAACGGTCGGCGTCGCGTCCCTCGAACGCTGCCGGGGTGCTCGCGAGCTGGAATCCGGGCTCGCTGCTAAACACGTCGTATCGAAGCCGTTGTACGGCATCGATATCGGCGGGATCGTTCGACAGCAGCAGGGTGTACCGAGGACCCGGTAGGGCACCTCCGGCACCCTCCGCTACGTCTGAGATGGATTGATCTGCGGCGATGAGAACTGAAGCGGTACTCATGACTGCGAGATTCGCCGAGTTATGCGGCGGAACGGCATCGGAAGCGTGTCGTGTCCATGCACGATCCGTTAATTGCGGCGTTCAGTACACCAAATGCGTGCTTGCGCCAGTGAATCCCTAAGGCAAACAGGGAGCTAACAGACGCTACGCGGACACTCGCTCCCCGCCGCACGGGAGCAGTTCCTTCCCCATCGACCAGCACCAACATCACTCACCGGGTTTGCGCTTCATGGTGACAACGAACCGCGGCGGGAGTCGGTGCGGCGGCGCAGCGCGATTACCGGCGGGCGATCCAGTCGGCGAATCTCGTCCGCACCAGCACCCCGTCATCGCCGGTGACCAGACTGAAGTCATCCACAGGCGTCCCGAAATAGGTAGCACTCGGGTCGACCACCACCGGTTTGTCGTCACCACGCGCGTCAAGCACTGCCTGCGCCATCTCGGCGAACGAAATCTTCTCCGGTCCACCGATATTGATGATGCCGTTGCGCGGCTCGGCCTCCGCGGCCTGGGCCACCTGTGCGGACACATCGTCTGCGGCGATCAGCTGAATACGGGCGTCGGGCACACGAACCTCGTCGCCGACGACCAGTGTGTCGGTGATGGACTCTGCGAACTCCTGGAACTGAGTGGCCCGCACGATCGTGTACGGCAGTCCGGATTCGATGATGATGTTTTCCTGCGCCACTTTCGCCCTCATGTACCCACTGTCCGGCAGACCATCCGCACCGACAATGGAGAGTGTGACGTAATGACCGACACCGGTCTGGTTCGCCGCATCAACGAGATTGCGCGCCGCGGCAGTGAAGAAATCCATCACCGGCCCGTCCTCGAAAGACGGAGAATTGACAACGTCGACAACCACATTCGATCCAGTGAGCGCGTCCACCAAACCGTCGCCCGTCAACACATTCGCGCCAGCGGATAGCGACGCCGCCACCACTTCATGACCGTCGGCGATGAGCAAAGAAACCACCCGCGAACCGATTTGACCGGTGGCACCAACAACCGTGATTTTCATTGTGCGATTACCTTTCTCGTCTCGCATACAACAGTCGCAGCTCGGCGCCGGATTGGGAAACGTTCCGCCATTTAATCTGCTGTCTCGGCCCCAGCGCTGACGGCGCGGCGAGCACTAGGCCGGAACTCGCGAACGTAGTTCGTTCGCGATCTTCTGCAGGGTGTCCTCGGTCTCGGGTGGACCGGTGAGCATGGCCACCGCCAATGTGTCGCGGGATCCGCCGGAGGTCGAGGCAAAGGCGCATGTCATCGCGATCCGGACCACGCGCATGCCGTTTCCGAGGGCTCCTGTCATCCGGGCATAAGACGTGACATCGTCGATCGGCTTCCAGGCTTGAGCATCGACCGGTAGTTTCGCACGCACCTTGTCCTGGGCCGCCTTCACGCATCCGTCGGCGCACCGACTGGAACCGATCCAGCCCGCCGCTCCACCAACGTTGGCCTCGTCCATGCACGTGATGCGCTTGTCCAGCGGTTTGTTCTCGGTGTGCAGACACCCCCACCCCTTGGGCAGGTTGAAGTCGAACGCTATGTACGAGGGCATCGAGATGGGCTGGAGTTTCTCGCCCGGCCCGTACGTCGCGCCCCCGAGTGGCCCCGTGGACCCGTTGGGAGGCGGGATCACCCCGGAGGTCGGCGCGGGAGGCACCGGCGTCCGCGTCATCGGGGACTCTCCCGGGGCCATGACGGCAAAACCCACGATGTTGCGCTGAGACCCGACGGAGACGATGCCAATCACCAACCCCAGCACAACCGTGCCCAGAAACGCCGAAAGGACTACCCAGGGCGCTCGACTCGGTGGTCGAGGCTCTGGATAGTCCAGTGGCATACCGTCAGCCGCCCCCTGAGGTTGGATGTCGCCAGCGTGGCGGCTCCAGGGCTCCATGGGGTTATTTAGCCCTTGCGAGCCTTCACGGCCTCAGTGAGCTGCGGTGCGACGTTGAACAGGTCACCCACCACACCGAAGTCGGCGATCTCGAAGATCGGTGCTTCTTCGTCCTTGTTCACCGCGACGATGGTCTTCGAGGTCTGCATGCCAGCGCGGTGCTGGATGGCGCCGGAGATACCCAGCGCGACGTACAGCTGCGGCGACACGGTCTTACCGGTCTGACCCACCTGGAACTGACCCGGGTAGTACCCGGAGTCCACCGCGGCACGCGAGGCACCGACAGCGGCACCCAGAGAATCGGCGAGCTCCTCGACGACGCTGAACTTCTCGGCGCTACCGACACCACGACCGCCGGACACGACGATGTTGGCCTCAGTGAGCTCCGGACGGTCTCCACCGACCACCGGCTGACGCGAGGTCACCTTGGTGGCGTTCTCGGCGGGCGCGGGCACCTCAACGGCAACCTGCTCGCCCGCACCGGCGGCCGGCGCGGCCTCGACGGCACCCGGACGCACGGTGATGACCGGGGCGTCGCCGTTGGCCTGAGCCTCGACGGAGAACGCGCCACCGAAGATCGAGTGCAGAGCCTTGCCGCCCTCACGCACCTCGATGACATCGGTCAGCAGGCCCGAGCCCAGGCGTGCGGCCAGGCGTCCGGCCACCTCCTTGCCCTCGGTGGTCGCGGCGATCAGGATGCCTGCGGGGCTGGCGGTCTCGGCCAGGCTCGCCAGCAAGTCGACCTTGGGGGTCACCAGGTAGTTGTCGACGACGTCGGACTCGGCGACGTAGATCTTGGCGGCGCCGGCCTCCTTGAGACCGTCGATCAGCGGCGCGGCGGTACCTGCCGGACCGGCCACCACGGCCGAGGGCTCGCCCAGAACGCGGGCGGCGGTGATGAGTTCGGCGCTTACCTTCTTGAGCGCACCCTCTGAATGCTCAACGAGCACAAGTACTTCAGCCATAACTTTGCTTTCTCGTTTCTGTATTTAGGGAGTCTTAGATGATCTTTTGCGCAACCAGGAACTCGGCGACCTTGGTGCCGCCTTCGCCCTCGTCGGTGATCTTCTCGCCCGCGGTCTTGGCGGCCTTGGGAGTCGAGGACAGCACGGTCGAACCGGCGTTCGCGACACCCACCTCGTCGGCCTCCACGCCGATCTCGGCGAGGGTCAACACGGCAACTTCCTTCTTCTTGGCGGCCATGATGCCCTTGAAGGAGGGGAAGCGGGGCTCGTTGATCTTCTCGGTGACGCTGACGATGGCCGGCAGAGTGGCCTCGACCTCGAACACACCCTCGTCGGTCTCGCGCTCGCCCTTGACGACGCCGCCCTCGACGGTCAGCTTGCGCAGGTGCGTGAGCTGCGGCAGACCCAGGTACTCGGCGATGATCGCGGGAATGGCACCGGACCGGCCGTCGGTGGCCTCGTTACCGGCGATAACCAGCTCGACACCCTCGACCTGACCCAGCGCGCGGGCCAGGGCCCAGCCGGTCTGGATGGCATCGGACCCGTGCAGGCCCGGGTCGAGCAGGTGAACTGCCTTGTCGGCACCCATGGACAGCGCCTTACGGATGGCCTCGGTGGCCTTCTCCGGGCCTGCCGACACGACGGTCACGACCGAGTCGCCACCCTCGCGCTCCTTGATGAGCAGCGCTTCCTCGACGGCACGCTCGTTGATCTCGTCGAGTACCGCGTCGGCGGCTTCCCGGTCGAGCGTGAAGTCACCGTCGGTGAGCTTGCGCTCCGACCAGGTGTCTGGGACCTGCTTGATCAGGACCGCAATGTTCGTCATAAGTCTCCGATCGTCCTTCCTCTTCGCTGTCTGCCAGCGGTGTGCTGGCCATCTGCTGCGTGGTGGTTCCGCGCGCACCCGTACTACGCCAGTCGCACTGTCACGTTTCGTGACTAATCCGGCGAACAAAGTTACTCACGGGTAATATACGGAGTTCGCCCGTACACCATAGCCGGTTCACCCCTGGTTTCCGGCCTGTGATCTGGGCCACCAGTATTAAGACACGGCGTTCACCCGATAGCCTGCCAAACGATGAACTCGCACCTGACCGACCCGCACCCGGCTGACCCTCTTCGCGCAAGCGGCTCATCAGCCGATGACCCGGACGCCTTGGCGCTGACCGGGGAGCGGACCGTGCCCGGGGTCGCCGAGGAGAACTACTGGTTCCGCCGCCACGAAGTGGTGTACGAGCGGCTCAGCGGCCTCTGCGCAGAACGCAGGGTGCTCGAGGCGGGCAGTGGCGAGGGCTACGGCGCCAACATGCTGGCCGGCGTGGCCGAGCACGTCATCGGGCTGGATTACGACGAGTCCGCGATTGCGCACGTGAAGGCCCGGTATCCCCGTGTGGACATGCGCGCCGGAAATCTGGCGGACCTGCCACTCACCGATGGTGCGGTGGATGTGGTGGTGAACTTCCAGGTCATCGAGCACCTGTGGGACCAGGGGCAGTTCATCCGCGAGTGCGCCCGCGTGCTCAGCCCCGGCGGCTCCCTTCTAATCAGCACCCCGAATCGCATCACCTTCTCCCCCGGGCGAGATACCCCGCTGAATCCGTTCCACACTCGCGAGCTGAATGCCGCCGAACTCACCGAACTTCTTGTGGAAAACGGCTTTTCGGTGGACGGTGTTTACGGTGTCTTTCACGGGCCACGGCTTCGCGAGCTCGACGCCAAATACGGCGGTTCGATCATCGATGCGCAGATCGAGCGTGCGGTCGCCGGCGCGCCGTGGCCACAGGATCTGCTCGCGGACATCACAGGTTTGACCACCGAGGATTTCGAAATCATCGACGCGGGGGAACGCGACATTGACCAGAGTCTGGATCTGGTTGCCATTGCGGTGATTCCGTGACGGAGAAGGTTCCTGGGCTGTTCACCATGGTGCTGCATACGCACCTGCCATGGCTTGCCAACCACGGGCGCTGGCCGGTTGGCGAGGAATGGCTGTATCAGTCCTGGTCGGCTTCCTACCTCCCGTTGTTCAAGGCGCTTCGGACGCTGGCGGCCGAGGGCCGGGAAAACCTGATCACTCTCGGCATCACCCCGGTAGTGGCCGCACAGCTGGATGATCCACACTGCCTCACCGGGCTGCACAGCTGGCTGGCCAATTGGCAACTGCGCGCCTTCGAGGCTGCCACCATCACCAGTACCGACGCCGAACCCGGCACCGCCTCGAGCCCGGAGATGCTGCGCGCCTTCGGGGTCCGCGAATACCGCAGCGCCACAAACGCTCTCGATGAGTTCGATCAGTACTGGCGACATGGTGGCAGCGGGCCGCTGCGCAGCCTCATCGATGCAAGGGCGATTGAGCTGCTGGGCGGTCCCCTCGCCCATCCATTCCAGCCGCTACTGCACCCCCGGCTGCGCGAGTTCGCCCTGCGCGAGGGATTGGCCGATGCCGCACAGCGTTTCGGGCATGCACCGACCGGCATCTGGGCGCCGGAATGTGCCTACGCCCCGGGCATGGAGGAGGGTTACGCGGCCGCAGGGGTCAACCACTTCATGGTGGACGGGCCATCTTTGCAGGGAGACACCTCACTGGGCCGTCCGGTGGGCGACTCAGATGTGGTGGCGTTCGGGCGCGATCTGACGGTCAGTTACCGGGTGTGGTCACCGAAGTCCGGCTATCCCGGCCATGCCGCCTACCGCGACTTCCACACCTACGACCATGACACCGGCCTTAAGCCCGCGCGGGTTACCGGACGCAATGTGGCACCGGAAGCCAAGGCGCCGTACGACCCCGAGCGTGCCGACGGAGCCATCGACGTCCATGTCCGCGACTTCGTGGATACCGTGCGCCAGCGCCTGATCGCCGAGTCCGACCGCATCGGGCGGCCCGCGCATGTCATCGCGGCGTTCGACACCGAACTGTTCGGCCATTGGTGGTACGAGGGACCGATGTGGCTCGAACGTGTGCTTCGCGCCCTGCCCGAGGCCGGAATCCAGGTGGGCACCCTGGAACAGGCTCGCGAAGGTGGATACGTGGGCAAGCCTTTCGACTTGCCTGCCAGCTCATGGGGTTCCGGTAAGGACTGGCATGTGTGGAACGGCGAGAAGGTGGCCGATCTGGTGCAGCTGAACACCGAAGTGGTCGACACCGCCCTCACCGCGGTGGACAAGGCACTCAACGAACAACCCGCACCGCACACCCGTAACCGGGTAGCCGATCAGATCCTGCGTGAGGCACTGCTGACCGTGTCCAGCGACTGGCCCTTCATGGTCAGCAAGGACTCGGCGGCCGACTACGCGCGCTACCGCGCGCATCTGCACGCGCACGCCACCCGCGAGATCGCCGCGGCACTGGCCAGTGGACGGCACGATGCCGCCATCCGTTTGGCCGACGGTTGGAACCGTGCGGACGGGCTGTTCGGCGCGCTTGATGCCCGGAGGCTGCCACGATGAACAAGACCGTCGCGCGAGAGGCTCATCAATGAGAATTCTGATGGTTTCGTGGGAGTACCCACCGGTGGTCATCGGCGGGCTGGGCCGGCATGTGCATCACCTGTCCACCGAGCTGGCCGCGGCCGGGCATGACGTGGTGGTACTCACCCGGCGCCCATCAGGTACCGATCCGGCGAGTCACCCGACATCCGACGAGATGTCCGAAGGCGTCCGGGTGGTGGCGGCTGCCGAGGATCCACACGATTTCGATTTCGGCACCGACATGATGGCCTGGACTCTGGCCATGGGACATGCGATGGTCCGCGCCGGATTGGCCTTGGGCCTCAAGGGTTCCGGCGATTGGCGGCCCGACGTCGTCCACGCCCACGATTGGCTGGTGGCACACCCCGCGATCACCCTCGCCGAGCATTTCGACGTGCCCCTGGTATCGACGTTGCACGCCACCGAGGCCGGCCGGCACAGCGGCTGGGTCTCGGGACGCATCAGTCGACAGGTGCATTCGGTGGAATGGTGGCTGGCCCGCGAATCGGACTCGCTGATCACGTGCTCTGCCTCGATGCTCGATGAAGTGACCGAGCTGTTCGGACCGGAGCTGCCACAAGTTCACGTCATCCGAAATGGCATCGACGTCACCCGCTGGGTGTTCGCTCCCCGACTGCCTTCCGACGGCACGGCACCGGTGCTGCTTTTCGTCGGGCGACTTGAATACGAAAAGGGCATCCACGATGCCATCGCGGCGCTGCCCAAGATCCGGCGCGCGCACCCGGGAACCGTGTTGGCGGTCGCCGGTGATGGCACTCAACAGGATTGGCTCCTCGAGCAGGCGCGTAAACACAAGGTCGTCAAGTCCGTGCAGTTCCTGGGCAACCTGGACCATGAGGGGCTGTTGCAGTGGCTGCACCGCGCCGACGCCATCGTGCTGCCCAGCCACTACGAGCCATTCGGCATCGTGGCGCTCGAGGCTGCCGCCGCGGGCACTCCCCTTGTCACATCCAACGTCGGCGGGCTCGGCGAGGCCGTCATCGACGGCGCGACCGGCTTGTCCTTCACGCCGCGCGATGTGGCGGGAATCGCGGATGCCGTCAAACGCACCCTCGATGACCCGGCCGGTGCCGCCGAACGTGCCGTAGCGGCGCGCGCACGTCTTACCGCGGACTTCGACTGGGCGACTGTCGCCGACGAAACCGCTCAGGTATATGTGGCGGCCAAGCGTCGCGAACGGGAACCGTTCGGCCGCAGCGTAATCGTCGAGCGTCCGCTGCCGGACCGGTAGAGAGGCCCCTAATGACCGCCCATACTCAGGCCAACTACGACACCGATGCGGCGGCCCTGGCGACGAAGCTGTTCGAGTCCGACCCCCAGTTCCGGGCCGCACGGCCTGACCCGGAGGTCATGGATTCTCTGCTGGTGCCCGGCCTGCGGTTGTCACAGGTGCTTCACGCTCTGCTGACCGGCTATGCCGAACGCCCGGTGATGGGCTTCCGGTCCCGTGAATCGGTCACCGACCCCGCCACCGGTCGCACCGTTGATCGATTGTTGCCCGCCTTCGAAACCATCACCTACGGACAGCTTCTCGACAACATCTCGGCGATTCTCGCCGAGTGGCAGCACGGCGAGAATCGCATTGGTGCCGATGACTTCGTGGCCACCATCGGCTTCTCCAGCCCCGATTACGTCACCCTGGACCTTGCCACTCTCATGAACGGGTCGGTGTCGATTCCACTGCAACACAACGCATCGGTGACCCAGCTGCGCATGATGCTGGAGGAGACCAGTCCGCGGCTGGTGGCGGCGAGCGCCGACTGTCTGGACCTGGCGGTAGAGGCGGCATTGGGGCTCACCGATCTGCAGCGGGTGGTGGTGTTCGATTACCGGCCCGACACCGACGATCATCGTGAGAAGCTCGCCGCCGCAAGGGAGCGTCTACAGGCTGCCGGCATGCGGGTCGTCGTCGAGCCGCTTGCGGAGGTTATTGCGAACGGCCGGCGGCTGCCCGAGCCCGTGCTGTACACCGCCGGAGACGACCAGCGCACGGCGCTGATCATGTACACCTCCGGCAGCACCGGCGCCCCCAAGGGAGCCATGTTCACCGAGTGGACCGTGACCCGCTTCTGGTCTTCGGGCGCGGCCCCCAACCGGGATACCCCAATCATCAACGTCAACTTCCTGCCGCTCAACCACCTCGCAGGCCGAGTGGGACTACTGACCGCCTTCATCCCCGGCGGCACCTGCTATTTCGTTCCCGAAAGCGATCTATCGACGCTCTTCGAGGACTGGCAGCTGGCCCGCCCCACACACATGGGCGTGGTACCGCGGGTAGTCGACATGCTGTTCCAGCACTACCAGACACGTGTTGACGCGCTCATCGCCGAGGGCGCCGAGGCCGCGTCGGCCGATCGCACAGCCAAAGCCGAACTGCGCGAGGATGTGCTGGGTGGGCGCGTGGTGGCCGGCATGCTCGCGACGGCACCGTTATCCCCTGAGATGAAGACCTTCCTGGAATCCTCTCTCAACTTCCACCTGCTCGACCTGTATGGCCTCACCGAGGTCGGCGGCGTGTTCCGGGACGGCAAGATCTCTCGTCCGCCGGTGCTCGACTACAAACTCATCGATGTCCCCGAACTCGGGTACTACACCACCGACAAGCCCCATCCGCGTGGCGAATTGCTGGTGAAGAGCGCCACCGCGACACCCGGGTATTACAAGCGGCCCGATGTCACCGCCGAGGTCTTCGACGCCGACGGTTACTACCGGACCGGCGACGTGATGGCGGAGATCGCCCCCGACGAGCTGGTATACGTGGATAGGCGTAACAACGTCATCAAACTTGCCCAGGGTGAGTTCGTCGCGGTGGCGAATCTGGAAACGGTGTACGTCGGTGCACCGCTGGTCCGCCAGATATTTGTCTACGGGAACAGCGAACGCGCGTATCTGCTCGCGGTGATCGTGCCCACCGAGGAAGCCTTACGCGCCCACCCGGACCCCGTCGACCTGAAGAACTCGATCCGGGAATCGCTGCAGCGGACCGCACGCGTCAGTCATCTGCATTCGTATGAGCTTCCCGCCGACTTCATCATCGAGACCACGCCGTTCAGCATCGAGAGCGGCATGCTCGCGGCCGTCGGTAAGCCGATACGCCCCAAGATGATCGAGCACTACGGCGATCGGCTCGAACAGCTCTATGCCGACCTCGCCGAAGCCCGCGTCCAAGAGCTGCGACAGCTGCGCGATACCGCGCAGCAGCGACCGGTCATCGAGACCGTCACCGAGGCGGCCCAGGCGCTGCTCGGCATGTCTTCGGACGCGGTGCGTCCGGACCACCATTTCATCGATCTCGGTGGAGACTCCCTGTCGGCGTTGACCTTTTCAAACCTGCTGCGCGATCTATTCGACGTCGAGGTGCCGGTCGGCGTGATCACCGGACCCGCCGCTGATCTGCGCAAGCTCGCCGCCTACGTCGAGGGCGCGAGAGAAAGCGGTGCCGCCACCGCGGCCAGCGTGCACGGCTCAGATGTGACTGTCATCAACGCGAACGAACTCACTCTCGACAAGTTTATTGATGCCGAAACACTCAGCAGTGCAGCGGAACTGGAGCGATTCTCCGGCGCGGTGGGCACAGTCCTGCTCACCGGCGCCAACGGCTACCTCGGAAGATTCCTCTGTCTGGAGTGGCTGCAGCGACTGGCCCAGTCCGGTGGCCAGCTGATCTGCCTGGTCCGCGGTGATGATGACGACGACGCCCTGGCTCGCCTCGAGGCCGCGTATGGCCACACCGATCAGGTGCTGCTCGATGAATTCCGCGCGCTGGCCCGGCGGCACCTGCGAGTAATAGCCGCCGATATCACCCAGCCACGTCTGGGCATTGACGACGCTACCTGGGAGCAGTTGGCTCGCGAAGTCGACAAGATTGTCCATCCCGCCGCCCTGGTGAACCACGTACTGCCCTACAACCAGTTGTTCGGCCCCAATGTTCTTGGCACCGCTGAGGTTATTCGGCTGGCGCTGACGACGCGGATCAAGCCGGTGACCTATCTGTCGACAATGGCGGTCGCGATGGCGGTGCCCGATTTCGACGAGGACGGGGACATTCGCACGGTCAGCCCCATTCGGCATATCGGCCCGGGCTACGCCAACGGCTATGCCAACAGCAAGTGGGCGGGCGAGGTGCTGCTACGCGAGGCGTACGACCTATGTGGTCTGCCGGTCAGTGTCTTCCGCTCCGACATGATCCTCACCCACCGCCAGTACAGCGGTCAGCTCAACGTCACCGATGCCTTCACCCGCATGCTCCTGAGCCTGGTACTGACCGGAATCGCACCGCGCAGCTTCTATCAAGGTGACGGCGACGGCTCCCGCCCCCGGGCCCATTACGAGGGCCTGCCAGTAGATTTCGTCACGGAGGCGATCACCACCCTGGGGCTGGCCAACTCCGAGGGATTCCGTTCATATGACGTGATGAACCCGCACAATGATGGCATCTCGGTGGACACCTTCGTGGATTGGCTTGTCGAAGACGGCCACACCATCGACATCATCGACGACTACGACGAATGGCTGTCGCGTTTCGAGACGGCGCTAAGAGGTCTGCCGGACGACCAACGGCGCAGCTCGGTTCTTCCGCTCCTGGATGCCTACCGCACCCCGGGCCGCCCGCGCCGCGGCGCCGATACTCCCACCGATCAGTTCCGAAAAGCGGTGCAGAACTACAAGATCGGAAGCGACGATGACAGCGCCGACATTCCACATATCGACCACGCGCTCATCACCAAGTACATAGCGGATCTACGGGCGCATGGGTTGCTCTGAACGCGCACGTAGTCCCATCTCTCTCCACCAATACCGGACGAGCACTGACAGGGCTCAACTCATCTTCAGGGCGGTTATCACGTCCACTCAGCGGCGTGATTTGAGGAGTTTCATGGTCAACCGCGAGTCAACGCGGGCAATCGCCGGGTCGCCCATGAGCTTGATGCTCAACCACTGCTCATAGGCCGCGAGGTCGGCGGTCTGCACCCGGATGAAGTAGTCGGGAATACCGAACATGCGCCTGAGTTCGGCGACTTCGTCCATCGCGACCAGGCGCTCCTCGAAGGACGCCACAGTGGCGAGGTCTTTGGCCACGAGATCGGCGTAGATGATCACCTCGAAGTCGCGCCCCAGTGCCGCCGGATTCACCAACGCGGTGTAGCCGGTGATGACGCCCTCGGCCTCCAAGCGGCGGACGCGTCGCAAGCACGGTGCCGGGGTGAGGCCGACCCGGTCAGCCAACTCCTGATTCGTCAGGCGACCGCTAACCTGCAGCTGATTGATTATTGCGCGATCAAGCCTGTCCATGCATCTATATTGCCGGAATGACCTCCCGATGAGCAATATGCACAATCATCATGCTCGCGTACCACTCTATGATTGCTACATGAATCAGGAGGTGTTGCCGCCACAGCCTCGACACCGGGATGAGCTGGTCAAAGCAGTCAGCCATGCTGGCGTTGTCTGGGCGGGGTTGTTTGCCCTCGGTATCGGATTAGGCGTCGTGGTCACCTCTCATGGGCTCCCCTGGTGGCTGGCACCGATCATCTCCGGAGTCCTGTTCGCAGGCTCGGTCGAGTTCATCTTGATGGGCATGCTGTCTGCGGGCGCATCAGTGCCGGCCATAGCGCTGACGACTTTCCTCGTCAATTCCCGCCATCTCTTCTACGGGATGTCATTCCCCCTTGACCGAGTCGCCAGCCGACTGGGCAAGTCGTACAGCATGTTCGCGCTATGTGACGAGGCCTACGCATTGATCACCGCGCTGGACCGCCGGGCGTTGAGCTCGCGCCGGATTCTGTGGACCCAATGCGGTCTGCACCTTTCATGGGTTGCGGGGGCGACCACCGGCGGTCTCGCCGGAGCCTCCTTCCTCAGCGGACTGAAGGGGCTGGATTTCGTGCTCATCGCCATGTTCTTGGTGCTCGTTCTTGACACCTACCGTTTGCGGCCGGATATCCCGGGTATCGCGCTCGCGGTGGCGGCGGCACTCGCGGCACTGGCGATCGCCCCTGGCGCGATGATTCTCGTGGCCATGTGCTGCTACACCGTCACTCTTGTTGTCCGGCACCACCTTACCCACTCCGGCACGGAAGAGCGGGCAGGCCATGCCTGAACCCGCTTACATCGCAGCGGCTTTGGTCTCCGCCGTGGTGATCACCTTCGCCTTGCGGGCTCTACCCTTCGCTGCCCGAAACGCCATCAAGAACAGCGGGCTGGCTGCCGACCTGGGACGCTGGATTCCACTGGGCGCCATCGCCATTCTCGCCGTGTATTGCCTTTCGACGATCAACCTGACGGGACCGTCACACGGCGCCGGGCCCATCGTCGGCGTGGTGACGACAGTGGGCATACATCTCTGGCGACGCAACGCGGTGCTCAGCATCGTGGTCGGCACCCTCGCCTGCCTGATCATCACCAACGTGGGCGAGACACACCTCGGGCTCATCGCCGGGTAAATCCACCTGGTGCACCCTGGACGCCTCAAGTGCTCATTGGATCAACAGTGTTCAGCTACGGTCGACGCATCGCCGCCAAACACTCTGGGAATCAGAGCATCTAAGACTCAGGGAGCCGATGTAGCTGTGTCGGCGCCGCCAGTCCGTGAGAGAAGAAGTGCACCACATCATCGATGAGGTATTGGTTGCGCTCCCCTTTCACCAGGCCATATTTATCGGCGAGATAGTCCCTGTTCATAGCGTGCATGAGGGACATGCCGAGCATCGTTTCTACGCGAAAAGCTAGGACCTCCGTAGGTACTTCAGGCAGCAATGGCGATAACGCCGCGACCAGCCGGCCTATCCCCTCTTGGACGATGTCCTCCCGGGTTTGTTCAAACCGCACATCGCCCTCGAGTACCGGTTTGACCCCTATTTCCATGAACAAAGCAATCTGCTGCGCGTCGGCAGACACATGCGGCGAAAGAAACGCGACAACAAGATCTTCGACCGTATGGCCCGGCGTCCGTATCACCTCGTCGAGGCGGCGACTCCGCTCGGCAAGGGCAGGTTCCATGATCCTCAGCATGAGAGCTCGCAAGAGCGCATCCTTGCTTCCGAACGTGTAGTTGACGGCATTGACGTTCATACCGGCCAGCCCAGTCACCCGACGCACAGATAGCGCCGCCAGACCGTCTTCGAGCAGCACCTGTTCGGTCGCCTCCAGCAGCCTCGTACGCGCATCCGCCTGGTTCACCAAGTTATTCAAACATCGCGCGGGGCGTTAGCGGCCAAGCTGCCACGCCTAACTTGCTTCGGATACCGAACGTAGCGACTCGATACTCTTCGGCTTACTCAGCCCGGACGACAGCACTGGCAGCTCCCGGTATCGGCGTGCTCCGATCCGATGCCCCGGGTAAGCAACGGCAATCCTCCCGATTTGACGTGCTTGCCATATTGCCGCTTTGGCCGTCGGAGTCAACTGGCCTGGCTTCGTGGCCACCGCGGCGGCAATGTACGCGACCATCCGCGAAACGTCCCTTAACCGGAGGGAACTGTGCGGCTTGACGGTACGCGGCAGGATCGCCTGCAGCATCCGCTCCAAAGCCACATCGCTCTTACCCAGAGTCCGGAAGGCCGCATCCGTGACGGCCGCAGGATTAGTCAGCTCACCTAGAGTTGATGCGGCCCAATACATTTCCACTGTATCCAGGTCGCGCCATCGCCACCAGTCCAACAATTCTTTGTCGATGGTGCCGCCGCCCAATCCTGCCACGATGCGAGCCGCCAAGGACTCGCTCTGGCGGAACGCATCGGCCATTCCCTGCCCGGGCGCCGGGTCTTTGAAATGGCCGGCGTCGCCCACCAGCACCCAGCCGGGGCCTGCAGCCGTTCGGAAGTAGCCGTGCCAGCGCCGCAGGATGCGCAACGGCCCCCGGCGCGTCGCTCCCGCGACCGCCTCGGCCATCTCGGGCCAACGTGCCAGCGCGGCATCGAAGTTCGCGTAACGGTCCGCCAGAAAGGCATCGGCCTTGGCCATCGGTGTACCCATCATGGCGATGTAGATGCCGTTATCCAAAGGAAGCGCGATACCGTTCCCCTCCCCGACCCGACCCATCACCAGGTCATACGGAGGGGTCGCACCCTCGTAGAATGACCACGTCGGCATGTACGAGCCAGGGATGGTCAGATACTCCCGCGCTCCAACACGTTCGGCGATTCGCGAATGCTGTCCGTCTGCGCCGACTACGAGTTCGGCGTGGATGGGTCCACTCTGCGTTTCCAGTCCGACGACGCGCCCTTTGTCGGTCAAGACACCGTCGACGCGACAGCCGGTACGGATCTCAGCGCCCGCACGGGCGACGTGCTCCAGGAGAATCGGGTCGAAGGTCTCGCGCCGAATACCAAGCATTACTCCGATGACACCGGGGTCAGGTCGGGTGGTGACGCTCACGTCGTTACTACGCAACCGCATGGTCCGCAGTGGCGTCGCCCCTGCATCCACGACGTCGTCGAGCACACCCAAACGCTCCAAAACTGCTGTGCCACTGGGCGTGAAAAGGTGCGTCGAAGCCTTGTCCGTGGGGAATCGAGCCTTGTCGAGCAAGCACACCGAGAGCCCCTGCCGCGCCAGCTGAATGGCGAGCGAGGCGCCAGCGCATCGTGCGCCAACGATCGCCACGTCGAACGTGTCCATCGACAACCCTCCACCGACTAGACCGAATGGTGTAGTGGGCTACGTTAACGAAACTGGCTCAAATGTCAATATGGGTGCTCGCCCCTACGACCCGGTCAGGTAACCCACGAGGTCGGTCTTCATGGCGCGCAACTGCTGCCCCCAGTAGGTCCAGTTGTGGATGCCGCCTGCCGGGAATTCGAAATGAGCGTTCTTGCCGCCCGCCGCCGCATAGGCGTCTGCGAATTGCTTGTTGGCGTCGATGACCTGCCCCTCGATGACTCCGCCCGCGAGGTTTTCAAAGCCGTTGCGGTCCTTATCAAGATCGGTGGCCTGCGCATTGCCGCAGTAGATCCACAGTCGGGTGTTGTTGGCGATCAGCTTGTCGATGTTGAGGTACGGGTCGTTGCGAACCCAGGCGGGGTCACTCTCGGGCCCCCACATGTCCTCCGAGCTGAACCCGCCGGCGTCGGACATAGAGATGGAGATCTGCCATTTATTGGCCGACGGGTGCAGCGGAGCCGACAGCGCCCCCGCGTAGATGAACTGCTGCGGGTGGTAAATCGACAGGGTCAGTGCGGACGGACCCGCCATCGATAGCCCGACGATGGCGTTTCCCGTGGCCGAGACGCCCCGGTTGGCGGCCAGCCATTGCGGTAGTTCACCGGTGAGGAAGGTCTCCCATTTGTAGGTCCAGACACCGTCTTTGCCTTTAGCGGGGCGGTACCAGTCCGTGTAGTTGCTGGATTGTCCACCGACTGGCATGACCATCGAGATGCCCGATTGGTAGTAGTCCTCGAAAGCCGTGGTCTCGATATCCCAGCCGCTGAAATCTTCGCGAGCGCGCTGCCCGTCAAGGAGATAGACAGCCTTAGGGCCACCTCCCTGAAACTGAACCTTGATGTCGCGCCCCATCGAGGCTGACGGCACCTCCAGGTACTCGACCGGAAGCCCCGGGCGCGAAAAGGCATTCGCCATCGCCGAGCCGCCAGCGATACCGACGAGCGTCGGCAGAACCACGGCCCCAACGGCCACGGCGCTGACAAAACGGATGGTGGCGCCACGCATCGAAGAAACGCGTCTCATCGGCTGGACTTCCTTTCCAGGGGAGCAAGAACAGTGATTTAAACAGTGTTTAAAACGCTAACACGTCGCGCTCTCCCCGGGAATGGGCATGGAGGCCGTGACGTTTGCCACACCGCACGGCCCATGACCCTTGCCGTCACACCCGGGTATAGGCCGGCCCCTCCGGCAGCAGGTGCTTGTCGACGAGCTTGTGCCAGCGCCGCTGTCGATAGCGGAAGATGGCCGTCGCTCCCCTGGCTGCCAGCCCGGTGAGCGGCCCGGCATCGATGTCTATGGAATCGCTGTACCGGCAGCGACCGTCCCCGAGGGGTTGCACATGAAGGGTGTGGTTCCAGGTGCGCAGAATGCCGCCACGCTCGTTGGTGCGCACGGTACGGGTCTTCTCGTCGACCTCGATCACGTGAATGGTGTGTCGGTACAACGGAATCAGATGCAACCCCCACAGCCATGCAGTGCCGATCTCGCCCACCCGCATGGGGTCGGTGCGCCCCGTCAGCGCGGGAATGCCGAACAATCCACGGCACAGGTACAGGAAGGTGCCGGCATATCGCATGGCACTCCACACCCGGTCGGCATCGGTGGGAAGTTCAGTTTCCAGATAGACCGTCCTCATCTCATTTCCTTCCATATATGCTGGTCAATGACTATTATGAGTAATTACTCACATAAGCGGTACTCGCTTTTGGGGAAGGTGCCAGCACCATGCTCAACACCCGGCTACAGCCACGCAAGCAGCCACGACAGGACCGCGCAGGGTCCACCCGGCGGCGCATCCTCGATGCGGCTGCTCACGTTTTCGCCGACTTCGGTTACGCCGCCGGGACCACCAATCGCATCGCCGAGCGGGCCGATATCTCGATCGGCTCGCTGTATCAGTACTTCCCCAACAAGGACTCCATCCTCGTCGAGCTGATGACCGCGCACACCGAAGAAGGGTTCGCCCTCATCCAGCGGCATCTGTCTGCAGGACTGCCCAATTCGATCGAAGACACCCTGCGAGTCTTCGTCAGGGCAGCCATCGACAACCATCGCGACAACCCACGGTTGCACCGGGTGCTCTTCGAAGAGGCGCCGCGCCCACCCGAGTTCCTGGCCCTGTTGCATCGCTCGGAAGATTCCGTCGTCGCTGCGGCCGAGACGCTCCTGGCAACACACCCCGAGGTCCGGATAGCCGAAACAGCCATGGCGGCAAGGATGGTGGTGGCGACCATCGAGTCACTGGTACACCGCCTGGTGGCCGGTCCACGACCGGTCGATACGCAGCTGTTCGAGGACGAGCTGGTCAACATGTTGACGCGGTACCTGACACACTGAGGGTCAGTGCAAATGATCGGCGATCTGCCCCTGCTCGCCAAACAACACGGCATTCCACTTCGCGATAAGTTCGGTGTTGTCTACCTCATCGGGATGAAAATCCTTGCGACTGTAGGACATCAATCGCCGGAACACCTCACGTGAGAAGAACGGCGAACGGAACAGCCGGCTAACACTCGGAAAGAAGATCCTGGGGTTGTAGAAGTCCCGATCCCGAAACAGCGAGATGAACGACGCACATGCGGCAAGGGTGAAGAACCCAAATGTGGTGAACCACATGACCGATACTCGCATGCGATGGGTTCCGCCGATGGCCCGATAAACGTCGAACGCCACCGTGCGATGCTCGGATTCCTCCAGCGCGTGCCACAGCAGCATGGAACGCACCTCTCCCTCACCCAGCATGTCCAAGGCCCGCTGATCTGTCAGCAAGGTCTCTGCGAGAATCGCGGTGTAATGCTCCAGCGCGGCTGTCATCGCAAGGCAGTACCGGGGAGACGAGAAGCGTGAGCGCGTTTCCAGAACCCTGCGGGTCGCCCGGTCGACAAACGCGGTCGGATAACCCATCTGCTGCAGCCGCTCGTTGAGGTCGCGGTGCTCACGGCTATGCGTGGCTTCCTGGCCGATGAAGCCTGCCACCTGCTTCTTGAGCACAGGATCGGTCAGCTGATCGGCAACCGCGCGCACCGAACGAATCATGAACGCCTCACCCTCAGGGAAGGCCGCCGAAAGCACCGACACCACATGACTCATGCCCAGGTCGTCCTGCACATAGTGACGCCGCAGGGAACCGGCCGGATAGCGAAACCTGATCCGTCTGGTCTTGATTTCCCGCTCCACCATCACCTCGGCTAGTGCAGATGGCCGGTCAGCTGTCCGTTCTCCCCGAAGAGCTCGGCATGCCATTTCTCGATCAGTTCGGAATTGTCGGAGTCGTTGGGATGGAATCCCGGACGGTTGTACTCGCCGATGCGGCGACGTACCTCACGACTCAGGAACGGCAAGTGCCGCAACGCCGCAATGCTTTTCACCAAGCGAACCGGGTTGTAGGCGGCCTTATCACGCAGCAGCGAGATCACCGTCTCGAAGAATGTGGTGTAGATGAACGCGATGGTGGTGCGGCGCATCACCCAGATGCGTAGCCGCTCGCTACCACCGACGGCGCGGTACACATCGAAGGTCACGCACCGGTGCTCGGCTTCCTCGAAGGCGTGCCACAGCAGCATGGAACGCACCTCACCCTCACCCAGCATGTCCAAGGCACGCTGATCGGTCAGCAAGGTCTCGGCAAGGACCGCAGTGTAATGCTCCAACGCGGCCGTGACGGCCAAGGTGTAGATCGGCGGATAATTCCGGGTCTGGAAGTTGAAAATCCGCCGAGCCAGCCGCTCCACGAACGCGGTGGGATAGCCCATCTCCTGCAGGCGCTCGTTGAGTTCGCGATGTTCACGCCCGTGTGTCATCTCCTGGCCGATGAACCCGGCCACCTGCTTTTTGAGCTCAGGATCGGTGATCTGGTCCGAGTAACGCCGGACCGACCGGATGAAGAACTCCTCACCCTCCGGAAACACCGCCGACAGCATCGCCATCATGTGGCTAGACACCAGGTCACCTTGTACAAAATGACGATCCAGCGAACCAGGTTGGTAGCGAAACTTGATACGGCGGGTCTTGATCGGCCTGTCCATACTCAGCTTCCCACTACCCCGCAATGACTGATTTCGGTCGGCATCGCCGACGCGCTCAGGGTACCGCAATCCGCTGATTTTCCGAGGATTCCGGGCTTGACATATACCTATATCGGTATATGTTTCCTTCATGGCCCGCACCCCCACCACCGCCGATGCGTTCAACGCGATCGCCGAGGCCGGCCGTCGCGACCTTCTCAGTGCCATCGGCACCGGCGAGGTCACGGTGAACGATCTGGTGGCGCGGACCAGGATGGGTCAGCCGCAAGTGTCGAAGCATCTGGGCGTGCTCCGCGCCGTCGATCTGGTGCGGGTGCGCTCACATGGACGGCACCGCTTCTATCGGGTCAACGGTGCGGCTCTGCGGCCCGTCCATGACTGGGTGACCGCGTTTGAACGCACCTGGAACGAGCGCCTCAACCGGCTCGACGACCTACTCACCGAACTACAGGAGGAGACCCCATGAGCAGTCGGTATGGCAGCGCCACCGTCGAACTTCCCTCGGATACAACGATTCTCATCACCCGATCCTTCGACGCGCCCGCTGCGCTGGTCTTTCGAACGCTCACCGAGCCCGATCTGGTCAAGCGCTGGTGGGGATTCGAGACCGCGCACTGGCAGGTCTGCGATATCGATCTGCGAGTCGGTGGCACATGGCGGTATGTAGTCAGCCAACCGTGCGAATCCGCGCCGGACATGGAGGTCGGGTTCCACGGCGCGTACCACGAGATCGACAGACCCCACCGATTGGTCAATACCGAGGTCTACGAGGGGATGCCCGATGCCTCGGCCCTGGTATCCACCACCCTGGACGAGGTCGACGGGGTCACCACCATGCGGGTCTTGGTACAGCACAGCTGCAAGGAGCATCGGGACGGACGCATCGAGTCCGGCATGGAGGTGGGCATGCAGATCAGCTACAACCGCATCGAGGATCTGCTGGCTGACCTGAAATAGCACGCCCACGGCAGGTGTTGCAGCCACGGTGACCAACGAATTCACCTTCGAATACATCGCCACCAACCCACAGTGGGTCGACGAGCAGATCGAGATCTACGAATCCAGCGGCGGCGTCGAGGGCACCACGTTAGAGGGCATCCCCGTCGTGATCTTGTACACCGTCGGCGCGAAATCGGGACAGATCCGCAAGGCGCCGCTCATGCGTGTGGAACACGAGGGCGTGTACCTCGCGGTCGGCTCGATCGGCGGCGCACCGAAGAATCCCGCCTGGGTTGCGAATCTGCGTGCCAATCCGGTCTTCGAGCTGCGCGACGGCGAGAACGTGCAGACCGTCCGTGCCGAAGAAATCTCGGACGACGCCGAGCGTGCGAACTGGTGGGAACGTGCCGTGGCGGCCTTCCCGCCCTACGCCGAGTACACGAAGCGCACCACGCGGGTGTTCCCGCTGTTCACCCTCACTCCGGTGAGTTAGCGGCCGCCTTCTTACGTTCGATATCGGCCAGCGCCTCGGCCAGCTGAGCTCGTTGCGCAGCCGAGGCGTCCCAGGCCACCTTGCGGTTCTTGACGACCCTGGCCGGGGCACCGACCGCAATCGAGTAGTCCGGAATGACACCCTTGACCACGGCGTGAGCGCCGAGCACGCAGCCGCGGCCGACGATCGTGTCCCGCAGGATCGTCACCTTGGTGGCGATCCAGGTATCCGGCCCGATGCGCACCGGGGACTTGACGATTCCCTGGTCCTTGATCGGATAGGTGATGTCTTCCATCCGATGGTCGAAATCGCACACATAGCACCAGTCGGCCATCAGGGCGGAGTCACCGAACTCGATATCGATGTAGGCGTTGACGACGTTGTCCTTACCGAACACCACCTTGTCGCCCAGCCGCAGTGAACCCTCGTGGGCGCGCAACGAGTTTCCATCGCCGATGTGCACCCACCGGCCGATCTCCATCCGGGCCAGCTCTGGTGTGCAGTGGATCTCGACGTTCTTGCCCAGGAACAGCATGCCGCGCGTGACGATGTGCGGATTGGAGAGCTTGAACTTGAGCAGACGCCAGTACCGCACCAGGTACCACGGTGTGTATGCCTTGTTCGCGATCACCCATCGCAGTGAGGCCTTGGTCAGGAATTTGGCTTGTGCCGGGTCGCGCAGGCGCTGTCCGCGCCACCGCTTGTGCAGGGGAGCGCCCCACATCGTCGTCATGGCCGCACAGCCTACGGGACGCGGCAGAGCGCGCACGCTACCCTGCGATGGGCCGGACCGCCCCCTAAGGAAGGAGTGTCTCACCGTGCTTTCCCGGGCACGAGTACTCGCGAGCATGGTCTTCGCGACACTCCTCACCGTCACCGGATGCTCCGGCGATGATTCCTGGATCAACATCAAAGCGGCGCCAGGCTGGTCCGCAAGCTACGCCGACGCGCACAACAGCAGCTACACGCCCACCGAGGGTGCTCGCGAACTGACCCTGGAATGGAGCCGGAACACCAAGGGCCAGATAGGCAGTGCCGCGGCCATCGGCATCGACAACTTCATCGCGGTCAGTGCCGACACCCCTGCCGGTTGCACGCTCATGGAGTGGGAGAACAACAAGGCCGCGCGCCAGCGCTGGTGCACCCGGATGGTCACCGGCAGCCCATGGTCCGGACCGCTCGCCGACGGCTACAACAACATCTACATGGGCCAGCCCGGCGCCGTGGTGTCATTTCCCCCCACCCAGTGGATCCGGTGGCGCAAGCCAGTAATCGGCGCACCCACCACACCCAAGATCGTCGAGCCCGGACGGCTCCTCATCGTCACGCACCTCGGTCAGATACTGATCTTCAACGCGCAGCGCGGTGAGGTCGTGGGCACCCCCATGGATCTGCTCGAAGGTGTCGATCCGACCGATCCGCGGCGCGGCCTGGGTGACTGCGAAGCGGCGGGACCGCAATGTCCGGTATCCGCCTCACCCGCCTACGACCCGGAAACCGGCACCATCGTCACCACGCTGTGGCAGCCAGGAAAACCCGTACCCGTGCTGCTGGGAATCACGTACGACGCCGACGGCCACATCACCCTGAAACACAAGTGGGCCAACAAGATCATTGACGAAGGCGTGATCGGCTCCCCGGTGATGTCTCGAGATGGCGAAACGGTCTACATCAATGACCGCAAGGGTTCGCTCCACGCGATGCATACCTTCGATGGCAGCCAGAAATGGTCGCTGCCCTTGGGATTCAACGCCGTCACACCGCCCTCCGTCGCACCGGACGGAACCATCATCGCCGGAACCGGCGATAAGGCCACCCTGGTGGCCATCAAAGACTCCGGCAGCAAGGGTGAAATCGCCTGGCGGCGCGACGACCTCGTTCCGCTCTCGACATCCAGCCAGGCCGCCGGAAACGTCGGTTATGCCGTGGTCAAGGACGGAGACAAGGGCCTGGCTCTGGTGGTGTTCAACACCCCGGACGGAGCCACCATCAACCGCTATCCGCTACCCGATGCCGCCGGCGTCCCGGTCGGCATCTCGATTGGACCGGATCAGCGCGTGATCGTCACGCTGAGCGAGGGCCAGGTGTACGGGTTCCGCCCGGGGACCTAGCCGCACAGACGAATGCTCTTGCGTCACTACCTATCCGGGTGATGACGACCGAGAGCGCCACACCGCCTCGCAACTTCATCCTGGTGCGCAGCACCGCGGGGTCGACGTCTACCCCGCGCACGGTGATCTCGACAGAACCGCAGTCTCGTGCGGCGAGCGCCTGGCGCAGCCGTTTCTGGCTATACGCCAGCGCGTCGAGCACCCGGTAGCCCTGCACACCGGCGGGCACCGAATCCCCCGACAGGTACGCGATGCGGGGATCCAACTGCCACAACCCATGCCGCGCAGCGTATTGCCGCACCAGGCCCGCACGCACCACCGCACCATCGGGGTCGATGATCCACTCGCCCGCCTCGGCAAATGCACAGTCATCGGGATCGACATCTGTCAGCTGGAAGCCGTCGCCGGCCGTCGAGAGCACCGTGGCGCGCCTGCGCGCCCGTGCCAACCCTGCCGACCACAGACACGCCTCCCGAACGCCGCCATCAAGGGAAACAACCTCGATCTCGCCACCGAATCCGGTCTGTTCCCGTAGATCGGTGAAGTCCAGTCCCGGCGCGCATTTGACGACCAGATCGCGATCCGCGTATGTCCGCAGCACCAGGTCCAGTGGCGGCGAGTATGCCGAGGGGTCGAACCGCCGGCGCCCGCCGGAGCGGCGCCCCGGATCGGCAATCACCACGTCGGCGCGACTGGAAGGTGCCAGCGCATCTGCCTGACAGATCAGAACTTGCCTGCCAATGTTGTGACGTGCCATCGCCGTTCGCACCGGATCGATATCGCTGCCGATGACCGTCGCGGCGACACCGTCGAGGGCGGCCAGCTCGGTACCGACCGAACAGGTGACATCGTGAACCACCCGATCGGCCAGGCGCTCGGCGCGATGCCGCGCCACTGCCGCAGGTGTCGCCTGCTGTAGCGCGTCATCGGTAAACAGCCAATCCTGTACGTCGCCCAGCTTGGCCGCCGCCTTACGGCGCAGCTGCACCGTCTGTGCCAAAACTGCGGCGCGGTCACCGAATTCGGTACGCAGAGCCGCCGTATCGGCCACCAGGGTGCCCGCAGAGAACGTGTACGCCGAAGCCCGTGCGAGGTCCGCACTGCCTGCCTCCGACGACAGATATGCAACGTCGGAAGGCTCGAACACCGGCGGGAATTCCAGGGATTAGGAGGACTTGAGCCCTGTGATCATCACGTTGTAGTACCAGCCCTTCGGCACCACGTGACGCCACACGTTCTCGTCGACCCAGCTGAGCGCCTTCCAACCGCCGAACGCGAACTTCGCCCAGCCCCAGCCCAACTTGCCGGGCGGCACCGTCGACTCGAACGTGCGCACGGGCCAGCCCAGCATGGCGGCCGTGAATTCCTCGCTGGCGGTCCGCACCGCGACAGCACCGGCGTTGGTGGCCATCTTCTCCAGGTCTGCAGGATCAAAGGTGTGCAGGTCAACCACCCATTCGAGGGCGGCAGCGCGCGAGTTCTCGTCGAGCTCCTCCTGCGGACGCCGCCAACTCTCCAGTCCGGGCAGCTTCATCGCCTGGACCGTGGCCTTCCAGGTCAGATTCGCCAGCGCGCGGGCGTAGAGGTTGCCGACCGTGGTGGGCTCCCCGGCGAAGATGAACCGTCCGCCCGGCTTGAGCACCCGCAGCACCTCACGCAGCGACAGCTCGACATCGGGAATGTGGTGCAGCACGGCATGGCCCACCACCAAATCGAAGGTGTTGTCGTCATAAGGAATCCGCTCGGCGTCGGCGACCCGGCCGTCGACGTCCAGACCCAGCTCCTTGCCGGTACGCGTGGCGACCTTGACCATGCCCGGCGACAGGTCGGTGACCGAACCACGGCGCGCGACACCCGACTGCATCAGGTTCAGCAGGAAGAAGCCGGTGCCACACCCCAGCTCCAGGGCACGTTCGTAGGGCAGCTCGCGCTGGTCCTCGACGGGCACAATGGCGTCGAACCGGCCGCGCGCGTAGTCGATGCATCGCTGGTCATAGGAGATGGACCACTTCTCGTCGTAGGTCTCTGCCTCCCAGTCGTGGTACAGGATCTGGGCGAGTTTGTTGTCCTCAAAAGCAGCAGCGACCTGCTCCGCAGTGGCCTTGGTCGTCGGCTCCGAAATCTCCGTCATGGCCGTCAGCCTAACGCCTGGTTAGGCTCCCCTGAACCGGGCCGTCCCTGGGCCGATCTCCAGCTGAGCAGCCACCCCGTCCACGCGGTCCTGCGTCGCGAACACCTGGCAAAACAGCTCGCGTTCCCTGTCCAGTCCCCCGGCCAACGGACTGTCGAAGCCGTGGTCGATGGCCTGTTTGGCGGCGGCGAGTGCCAAGGGCGGCCCGTCGACAAAGCGCCGGGCCCACGCTGCCGCCTCGGTGTAGACGTCGTCGGGTGCCACCATCTGGTCCAGGAGCCCCATCCGCAGGGCCTCCTTGGCGCCAACCAGGCGGCCACTGAACACCATTTCCTTGGCCCGGCTCAGCCCCACAACGCGCGCCAACCGCACCGTGCCGCCGCCACCCGGGATCATGCCCGCCAGGATCTCGGGCGAACCGACCTTGGCGTTGTCCCCGGCGATCCGCCAGTCGGCTGCCAGTGCCAGCTCCAGGCCGCTACCCAAGGCGTACCCGGTGATGGCGGCGACTGTCGGTTTGGCCAGCTCCGCCACCGCGGTCAGCGCGGCCTGCCGGTCACCGGCGCTGCGCGACATCTCCTCGGCGGTCAACTCCGATAGTTCATCCAAATCATCTCCAGTGCAAAAGATTTCGTGCCCGCCGTAGACAATGACGACCCGGATGTCCTCGCGCGCGTTCGCCTCGGCCGCAGCCAGCGCCAGTTCGCGGTACATCTGGCGGGTAAGGGCATTGGTGGGCGGACGCGACAGTGCGATGGTGCCGATGCCGGGGTATTCGGGCGCGGTGCGCACCGACACGAACTCGGGTTCGGTCACGTCAGCTCCGTCCCGGTCACCTCGGGGATCTCCACGGCGCCCTGCCGGGCCGCCTCGTAGCGGTCCACATCGGCGAATTGGACGAGCCATCGGCCGTCCTGCTCGGTCAAGATCGGCATGATCGGCGCGATCTCCCGCACGGAAGCCAGCACGTCCGCGACCGTCGCACCGGACGAGGACACGGCGTCGAGCTGGGACCAGGTCGGCGGAAGCAAGAAACTGCGCCGTTCGGTAAAGGCCGAGATCGCGGCGCCGGGGGTCTGCCATCCCGAGGCGACCGCCTCGGTGTTGTCGCCGTCGGCATCCTGTCCCGAGGGCAATGCCGCGACGAAGAAGAAGGTGTCATAGCGACGCGGTTCTGCCTCCGGAGTGATCCAGTTGGCCCACGGCCGCAGCAAGTCTGCCCGCAAAAGCAAGCCCTCGCGCTGCAGGAACTCCGCAAAGGACAGGGACTTGTCCGACAGATCCTTGCGCGCCTGGTGATAGACCGCCGCGTCCTCGACGATCGAGGTATCCGAGGTGCCCGCGAACAACACACCGCATTCCTCGAAGGTCTCGCGCGCGGCCGCGCACACCAGTGCCGATGCCAGCTCGGGTGTCACGCCGAATTGTTCGGCCCACCACGCGACATCCGGGCCTACCCACGGCACATCCGCACGCAGATCCCGCGAGTCCACCCCGCCGCCCGGGAAGACCGTCATTCCCCCGGCGAAGGCCATGGCGTTATCGCGACGCATCAGAAAGGCCTCGACACCGACGGCGCCGTCACGTATGAGTACGACGGTCGCCGCCGGCTTCGGCGGCGCTGGATCGTTGGGGGTAGATGTCACTACTGCCTCCTGGAATGTGCGGCGCGGGGCCGGGCGCGTCGCGCGAAGTAACGCCCATCGATCATCTCAACCACGATCGACTGCCCAAACGCGCGGGACAAATTCTCACTGGTCATCACATCCGCCAACAGACCGTGAGCGACAATCCCTCCCTCGGACAGCAACAACGCGTGACTGAAACCCGGTGGGATCTCCTCCACGTGGTGAGTCACCAAAACCATCGCGGGCGCATCCGGATCGGCCGCGAGCTCACCCAGCCGGGCCACAAGTTCCTCACGCCCACCCAGGTCCAGCCCGGCCGCCGGCTCGTCGAGGAGTAGCAATTCGGGATCGGTCATGAGCGCACGCGCGATGAGCACCCTCTTGCGCTCTCCCTCGGAGAGCGTGCCGTACGTGCGTTCTGCCAGATGCTCGGCGCCCAGCGTCTCGAGCATGTCGATGGCGCGCGCCGTATCGATCTCCTCGTACTCCTCGCGCCAGCGCCCCAGCACCGCATAGCCGGCCGATACCACCAGGTCACGCACTACTTCGTCATCCGGTATCCGCTGCGCAAGCGCGGCCGAGCTCAGTCCGATTCGCGCCTTGAGCTCGGAAACATCGACACGGCCCAACCGCTCGCCGAGGATCACGGCCTCCCCCGATGACGGGTGCTCCATGGCCGCCGCGATCCGCAGCAACGATGTCTTCCCGGCACCGTTGGGGCCGAGAACCACCCACCGTTCGTCAAGCTCCACCGACCAGGTAACCGGGCCTACCAACACCTTGCGATTGCGGCGCAGCAGCACATCGCGGAAATCGAGCAGAAGGTCCGGATCAATTTCGGCCACGGGGCCATCGTGCCGCATCGAGCCCGGCAAGCGGCGAGCGGGAGCCATCCCGCGGGCCGTCCTGACCATGCGCCCAGACCTCTATCGCGTATCCTCATCCATACGTCAGCAAGCTCGGAAGGAATTCTAGGCAACCATATGACAAACGATCTTGATCCGGATCCCTACCTGGACACGGTGCACCACATCGGGCTTGCTAACCATCGACTGATCGCACAGCTCGATGCCGAGGCATGTCGCATTCAGCAACGTGCAGCTCATGGCGAGGATCGATCATGGGTATGGGATGACCTCAAGGCATGGCGTCGCCGAGTGGACGCCTTCCAGTCTCAGCTGCGTCGCGATACGACGGCTCTAGGCCGCCTGATCGATGCCAACCGGCGAATTCAAGGATCGGATATTCCGGACGATAGTCGCACATCAAAACTCGATTCGTCGGCTGAGAGCAACCGCAATGCCCTCTATCCGTTCAAGGACTCCCGAGCGCAAGAGGAATTCGTCGCCAGACTTAACCGGGTGTTCGCGGTGCTGCATACACCGGGCCGCGGCCCCTACTCCAACAGCGAATTCCTTGTGTTCATGCGTACCGGCGGCACCGTGGTCTCGGCGCCTTATCTGTCACAGCTGCGCAATGGGCAGCGAGGACGCCCTTCCCTGCAAGCACTGGAGAGCATCGCGCACGCTTTCCGCATCGATGTCCGTTACTTCACAGATAGTGGCTACGCAGACGAGCTGGATGCCGATCTGACCACCCTTGAACTCGCCCAGAACCCAGTGGTGTCCGAGTTGACATCCAAACTGCTCGACCTCCCGGAAGCGGTTCGCAATCAGTTGTTTGCCGATGCCGAGTCACTCGACCGGCACAGTCAGGCCGCCACATCCTGAGGTGATTTCGACGGCGCCGCGCACGCGGCGTTCTCACGCTGCGTGCTCAACACCACGCCCCAGCCGCTGGCGGCCAGCAGCCGCCGTGGCAGCAGCCGCAACACCACCTGAATGAGGGGGCCAATACCTAGCGCGTAGAGCACGGTCCCCACCCCGACGTTGCCGCCGAGCAGCCAGCCCGTCCCCACCACAATGACCTCGATGGTGGTTCTGATCAGCCGTACTGACCGACCGGTGCGATGAACCAGTCCAGTTGTCAGTCCATCACGAGGCCCCGGGCCCAGCCCAGCGCCGACATAAAGCACCGTGGCAATCGCGTTCAGCAGTACGCCGCCGACCAGGAACGCCACCCGCACAGCCATCGCCGAGGGCGCGGACAACCAGGCCAATGTGGAATCGACGGCGACGGCGATGACAACAATATTGGCGATCGTCCCGACACCAGGCTTGTTACGCAACGGAATCCACGCGAGAAGCACCACGACACCGGTCACCGCCGAGGCCAGCCCAATGCTCATTCCGGTCCGAAGGGAGAGCCCCTGATGGAACACGTCCCACGGGTCCAGCCCGAGGCCCGCCCGCACCATCAGTGCCATCGAGACCCCGTACAGGTACAGACCCACCAACAGCGCGGTACCGCGCGCACTCCATCCAATCCATTTCCCGGTCACCACACGATTTTCTGGCCAACTGGCTTGTCTTTCAATAGCCAGTTGAGTCACACTGGCTTTTATGTCCGATCGTGTGGTCGTTGCAGACACCCTGGCCCGTCACCTCGGCCAATGGCGCACGGCGGGGTCTGCCGGACCCGCCTACGGAGCGTTGGCGGATGCGATCCGGCTTCTCGTGATCGACGGACGTCTGCCCCTGGGGGCCCGCATCCCCAGCGAACGAGCATTGGCAAGTGCCCTGCACGTCAGCCGCACCACCGTCACCGCCGCGTACGCAGAACTGCGCGAGAGCGGATATCTGCGCGGCCGCCAGGGCGCGCGCAGCACTACCGCCCTGCCCGGACCCGACCGATCACCCTCGGCCACAACGGGATTGGCAACCCCGATGATCGACCTGCAAAACGCCGCGACCGCAGCGCCGGCGGCCGCGGTACTGGACGCCTACCAGGTGGCCCTGACCAAGCTGCCGACCCATCTTCGGGGGATCGGCCATGAGCTGGTGGGCATTCCAGAACTGCGCCCTCGTATCGCCGAGCACTTCTCACGACGCGGGCTGCCTACTACCGAGGATCAGATCATGGTGACCTGCGGCGCCCAGCAGGCCATCGCCTTGCTCCTCGGCGCCTTCGTGGAGCCCGGCGACCGGGTCCTGGTGGAGCAGCCGACGTACCACGGCGCACTCGATGCGATAACCCAGCGTGGCGGGCGCCCGGTTCCGGTACCGATGCACACCCACGAGCGCGAATCCGGCTGGGATATGACCGGCATGGAGACCACCATCCGCCAAGCGGCCCCCAACCTGGCCTACCTGGTGCTGGACAACCACAATCCCACCGGCCTCACGATGCCGCTTGCGCAGCGAAAGATGTTGGGGGACATAATATCCCAGACTCGAACCCGCACCGTTGTCGATGAGTCACTTGTCGGTGCCTGGCACGAGGCCTCGACCCCCGCGCCGATGGCTTCGCTGGTGGCCCGGCCCGATCTGGTGGTCACCATCGGGTCGATGTCGAAGTCGTTCTGGGGCGGGATGCGCGTCGGCTGGGTCCGTGCCGACCGCACTACGGTCGCCCGGCTCGCGGCAGTGCGCTCCGCCATGGACACGGGCACGCCGATCCTGGAGCAGTTGGCCGCCGCCGAGCTTCTGGAACACGCGGACGAGGTGGAGGCCGTGCAGCGGGCGACCCTGCGCGCACGGCGCGCCCTGGTATTGGCCGAGCTGCGTCGTCGGCTCCCCGATTGGGAGCTACAGGAAGCCGAAGGCGGACTGTGCATCTGGGCCCGGTTGCCCGCCCCGATGAGTACCGCGCTCGCCGCCGCGGCCGCGCGCCTCGGGGTCCGTATCGCCGCCGGCCCTCGGTTCGGTGTCGGCGGCTCGCTGGAACGATTCGTGCGAGTGCCCTTCACCCAGCATGACGATGAGTTGATACGCGGTGTCGAGCTGCTGGCCCAGGCCTGGCACACCGTGACCGGTGCACTGCCGCTTTCCGACTCGGCGATGGTGGGCTGAGGCCCGATCCGGCAGCGGCTAGTCGTCCGGGATATCGACGCGACGCACGCCACCGTCGACGGCATCGGCCGCCTCGATCTCGGCGCGGGTGATACCGAGGATGAAGAGCACCACATCCAGATACGGCTGGCTCACCGACGCGTCGGCCACCTTCCGCAGCGCGGGTTTGGCATTGAAGGCCACGCCGAGCCCGGCCGCCGAAAGCATGTCGATATCGTTCGCACCGTCTCCGACGGCCACCGTTTGCGCCAGCGGAACACCTGCCTCATAGGCGAATTGGCGCAATGCCTTGGCCTTGCCGGGGCGGTCAACCACCTCCCCGATCACCCGGCCGGTGAGCTTGCCGTCGACGATCTCCAAGACATTGGCCGCCACAAAGTCCAGGGCCAGTTCATGCGCCAGCGGCTCGATCACCTGACGGAATCCACCCGACACCACGCCGCAGGAGTAGCCCAGCCGACGCAGAGTCCGGATGGTGGTACGCGCGCCCGGCGTGAGCACCAATTCGTCGGCGACATCGTCGAGTACCGACTCGGGAAGCCCGGCGAGTGTGGCGACCCGCTGGTGCAGCGACTCGGCGAAGTCGAGTTCCCCACGCATGGCGGCCTCGGTGATCGCGGCGACCTGCTCGCGCGCGCCGGCCCGATCGGCCAGCATCTCGATGACCTCACCCTGGACAAGGGTCGAATCCACGTCAAAAACGATGAGCCGCTTGGCCCGCCGGTCCAGACTGCTGTGCTCGACGGCGATATCCACCGGCTCGTCGGCGGCCACCTGGGCCATCGCGGTGTGCAGGTCGACATCGGTCAGCTGAGCTTGCGGGACGGTGACGCGCAGTTCCAGGCCGGTCACCGGGTAGTCGGCGATACCCCGGATGAGGTCGATGTTGATGCCGAGACCGGCCAGCCCGCGGGCGACCGCGCCGAAAGCGCGCGCCGTGACCGGCCTCCCGAGCACCACGATGGTGTGCGTCGACGGATCTTTGATCACCGAACTGTCCCCACCGAATTCGACGTCGACATCGAATCCGAGGGTATGCATGGCCTCTTCGAGCTCGTCCTGCAGCGCCTCAACAGCTTCGCTGCGACCCTGTGCCTTGACGAGGACACCGAGCGTGAGCTTGCCGCGAATGACAACCTGTTCGACATTCAGCAGCTCGACACCGTGGCGGGACAGCACCCCCATCAGCACCGAGGTGACGCCGGGTTTATCGGCCCCGGTGACGGTGATCAGAACCGTGACGCGGTCACTCACAGCTGCGTATCGCGGCCGTTATTTATGGCCGCCACCCACATGTGCCTCAGCGCGCATGCGCTCGGACATGTGCGGGTAGTGCAGCTCGAATGCCGGGCGCTCCGAACGGATTCGGGGCAGCTCGGAGAAGTTGTGCCGCGGCGGCGGGCAGCTGGTGGCCCACTCCAGGGAGTTGCCGTAGCCCCACGGGTCGTCGACCGTGACAACCTCGCCGTACCGGTAGCTCTTGAACACGTTCCACAGGAACGGCAGGGTCGAGGCACCCAGGATGAAAGCACCGACCGTCGAGAACGAGTTCAGGAAGGTGAAGCCGTCGGTGGGCAGGTAGTCGGCGTAACGACGCGGCATGCCCTGGTTACCCAGCCAGTGCTGCACCAGGAACGTGGAGTGGAATCCGATGAAGGTCAGCCAGAAGTGGAACTTGCCGAGGCGCTCGTCGAGCAGGCGGCCGGTCATCTTCGGGAACCAGAAGTAGATACCGGCGTACGTCGCGAACACGATGGTGCCGAAGAGCACGTAGTGGAAGTGCGCGATCACGAAGTACGAGTCGGTGACGTGAAAGTCGACAGGGGGCATGGCCAGCAGTACGCCGGTCAGACCACCGAAGAGGAAGGTGACCAGGAAGCCCACCGAGAAGATCATCGGGGTTTCGAAGGTCAGCTGGCCCTTCCACATGGTGCCGATCCAGTTGAAGAACTTGATACCCGTCGGGACGGCGATCAGGAACGTCATGAAGGAGAAGAACGGCAGCAGCACGGCGCCGGTGGCATACATGTGGTGCGCCCACACCGCGATGGACAGCGCCGCGATACCGAGCGTCGCGTAGATCAGCGTGGTGTAACCGAAGATCGGCTTACGGCTGAACACCGGGAAGATCTCCGAGACGATGCCGAAGAACGGCAGCGCGATGATGTACACCTCGGGGTGTCCGAAGAACCAGAACAGGTGCTGCCACAGCAGGACACCGCCGTTGGCGGGATCGAAGACGTGTGCGCCGAGGTGCCGGTCGGCCGCCAGACCGAACAGCGCCGCGGTCAGCAGCGGGAAGGCCAGCAGCACCAGCACGCTGGTCACCAGGATGTTCCAGGTGAAGATCGGCATCCGGAACATGGTCATGCCGGGGGCGCGCATACACACGACCGTGGTGATCATGTTGACCGCACCGAGGATGGTGCCCAGACCACCGACGGCCAGACCCATGATCCACAGGTCAGCACCGGCACCCGGCGAGTGGATGGCGTCGGTCAACGGGGTGTAGGCGGTCCAGCCGAAGTCGGCGGCGCCGCCGGGGGTGATGAAGCCGGCGATACCGATCATGGCGCCGAACAGGAACAGCCAGAAGGAGAAGGCGTTCAACCGCGGGAAGGCGACGTCGGGGGCGCCGATCTGCAACGGCAGCACCACGTTCGCGAAGCCGAACACGATGGGCGTCGCGTAGAACAGCAGCATCACGGTGCCGTGCATGGTGAACAGCTGGTTGAACTGCTCGTTGGACAGGAACTGCAGACCCGGCACGGCCAGCTCGGCGCGCATGAACAGCGCCATCAAGCCGCCGATGAGGAAGAACGCGAAGCACGCGACCAGGTACATGATGCCGATCAGCTTGTGATCGGTGGTCGTGATCAAGCGATAGATCAGAGTGCCCCGCGCGCCCGTGCGGGGCGGGAACGGGCGGCTGGCCTGCAATCCACCAATGGGGGGTGCTTCGGCGGTCACGGCTCCTCCGATTCCTCGTAGCGCGCAGTCGTTCCAGTGACTGCATGTCTGGGGTGAATCCTAGCCCGCGCCACCCCCGATCGCGGAGCGGGTCCTACAGAGAGTCGTACTTAGGGTTGATTACCATCCGCGCGGACGTGGTCACCGGGCCCTGCCGTGGTCCTACCCGCGTGTTCACGACCCCGCGCGGTAAGTTCAACCGGGTGCAGACAGTGAGGTTCTGGGGCGCTGCCGTGATATCGGCGGCACTGGCGGCGGCGACGGTGGCCGGCTGTACCGAGAAACCCACCAACGAGACCGCGAGCACCGTGGTCACCAGTACGACGAGGATTGCCGGCGCGGGCGTGTTGGGTAATGAGCGCAAGCCCGACGAGTCCTGCGCCAAGGATCCGGCGGCCCTCGACCCCGCCGCGCCACGCGAAGTGAGGCACGCACAGGGCGAGACCGAGGTACCCCAAGACCCCAAGCGGATCGTGGTCCTTGACGGCGGCGCCATCGACACCCTGTGTGCGCTCGGGCTGCAGGATCGCATCGTCGGGGTCGGGCTGGCTGACCGCGCGACCTCTCCCCCGTCATACCTGGGCACGACGGTCCACGACCTGCCGTCGATCGGCCCGATGGCATCTCCGGATCTAGCCAAGATCGGCGCCGCCAAGCCGGATCTCATCCTGAGCTCCAATGGGGAGCAGAATTCCTACCTCGACCTGAGCGCCATCGCTCCCACCGTGATCGTGTCGGGACACGATCTGGCCGAGCACGTCCGGCTGGTAGGTAAGGCGACCCGCCGGACCGCGGAGACCGACAAACTGTGGTCGGATTTCGTCGACGCCGCCAAGAAGGTGGGCCGCGAGAACGACACCGCACACTTCCAGGCCTCGATCGTCCAGTTCACCGATCAGACGGTGCGGGTATACGGGGCCAACAACTTCCCGGCATCGGTGCTCGCCACCGCGGGATTGGATCGTCCTGCCACCCAACGGTTTAGCGATACCCCCTTCATCGAGATCGACACCGACGACTTCTCGGCCGCCGAGGGCGACATCGTCTACGTCTCGTTCACCAGCCCGTCGGCCAAGGATCGCGCCGCCCGGATTTTCAGCACCAAGCCCTGGATGGCGCTCGGCGCCACCCGCGACCACCGGGTGTTCGCGGTCAACAACGAGATCTGGCAGACCGGGGACGGAATTGTCGCGGCGCGCGGGATTCTCGATGACTTGCAGTTCGTCAACCGACCCATCAACTAGATCCCCCGTCGCCCAGCCCGTGCCCGCCGCTGCACGCGTTACGCTCCCGGCATGTACCACGTACTGCAGCTGACCTATACCCAACCGCTCGATGTCGTGGACGCTGTCCGCCCCGCACACCTGGAGTGGCTCGATGGCGAGATCGCGGCAGGCAACCTGCTGATCAGTGGCCGCAACGAGGCCGGCACCGGGGGCGTGCTGGTCACCGGCGATATCAGCGCGCAGGACGCCGAGGCCTTGATCGCCGCCGACCCCTACACCACGGCCGGGGTCGCCGAATACACCCGAATCGGGTTCAACGCGGGCCGCAAGGCGGAGATAATCCCATGAGCGATAAGGGTTTTCCTGAGAATCGCTGGGGCAATCCGGACAGTGCTCTGTCGCGGGTCGCGGCCAAGTTCGCCGCCACCAAACCGGGTTCGTGGACCATCCGGAAACTGACGCCACTGGACCGGGCCGTTATGGAGCGCACCGGTAGCAGATACACCGTGCTGGGCCCGCTGGGCTTGTCGACGCTGCTGCTGACCACGACGGGTCGCAAGTCTGGCCAGCCTCGGGTCTCTCCGCTGCTTTATCTGCATGATGGTGACCGAATCGCGCTGGTGGGCAGTAATTTCGGCCAGGAGAAGCACCCCGCTTGGACCACGAACCTGCTCGCCGACCCGCGGGCCAAGGTGACACTGGCCGGCCAGACCTTCGACGTGATCGCGACCCTTGTCCAGGGCCCCGAGCGCGACGACTACTACCGGCGCTTCGAGGCGATGCTCGAGGTGTACTCCGCGTACAAGGGCCGCACCGGACGCGAGATCAGGGTTTTCACCCTTGAGCGCACCCCGTAAAGCTATCCGTTACAGGTAGTATCCGTACCTTAAGTACCGGTTCTGAACTGGTAATTTACAATCAACTTGCCACAAAGGCCCCCATTTGGGCTCATATTGGGCTAACGTTCCCCGCAGTCCGCGGAAGGATGGAACGTGATCCAGGAACGCTTAGACATCACCGTCGCAGCCCGGCCGGAAACCGTCCTTGAGGTACTCAAGGACGTTGAGTCCGTCGACAGTTGGCTACGGCCACATCTGCCGACGTGGCCACCGGTCACCAGCACCATGACCGTCGTCGAATCGTTTGACGACGGCTCACCACGGCTGGTGCGAACGGTGAGCTCCACGCTCGGAATCTCCGACGATTCCCTGACCGAGTACGAGTGGTATCCCGACGGCTGCCAGCTCACGCTGCTGGAGAGCAGAACCCTGCGCCACAACGTCAGCCGGTTCACCGTCATCCCCGACGAGCCCGAATCCCGGCTGACCGCCGACATCTCCCTGGATCTCAAGATCCGGTTACCGGGCCTGCTGGAACGCCAGCTCAAGAAGACTCAGGTCGGATTCGTCCGGAGCTTCCAGCGGGCGCTTGCCGAGGAATCGGCACGACGAGAACTGAATTCGTAGCTGAGTTCAACGCGAACCCACATCGACGGCGCGGCGTTTCACCGAGCGCAGCACGTGATTGGTCGCCAGCACGTGTCCGCGGGTGCCGATCACCAGCGCGCGGTAGATCCGGCCGCGCACCCCGGGAAAGTCCGCGTACGTCTGCGCGCGCAGACGGGTAGTGCCGCCGCAGTCGTCATCGAGCTCAAACACTAGTTTGTACCGCGAAAAACGATGCCGCCCAGTTAAACTCAGGTGTTGTTCGGGGTCGATGCGGTCTACCGCGAAGCCCGCACGCGGACGGGTACCCAACACAGCGCCGAGCGGATTGCGCTCGGCGGATCGTAAGACCGCGTCCACGTAGCGCCGCAAACTCTCCCACACCTGCCCCCGCGGCGCGTCGATACGAATCGCATGCTCGTCAATATAGGATAGATGTTCCATATTCCAGATTTACCAGAATTAGGACGAATATTCCAGATGGCTCCCGAACGCAAACACACCAGCGATGCCATCCTTGACGCGGTGCGATCCCTGCTGCTCGACGGCGGCCCCCGAGCCGCGACCATTGCGGCGATAGCGGAAGCCTCGGGCGCACCACCGGGGACGCTCAATCACCGCTTCGGCAACCGCGAGGCCATCATGTCGGCAACGTGGCTACGTGCAGTTGAGCGCTTTCACCAGCACGCTCTCCATGCGTTACACAGCTCCGCCGATCCTGTTGAAATTGCCGTGGCACTTGCCCTTTCGGTGCCCGCCTTCGCGCGTGCATGCCCTGAGGACGCCCGGCTGCTGCTTTCCCTGCGCAGTGCCGACGTCCTGGGTACCGACGCGTGCTCCACGCTCGACGAGATGAACGAGCCGCTGTTCACCTCAGTGCGGGATCTGACGCGGGCCATCTACGGCCGCACCGATGCGCGCTCACGCGACCGGCTCACGCGGGCCGTGGTGGACTTGCCGTATGCCGCAGTACGCCGCCACATGCCCGCCCTGCCCGCGTGGCTCGAGGACGATCTGGCCGACGCGGTCCGCACGCTCTTGGCAGCGCGGTGACTGAACCCGGGCACCACCGGCTCACCGCGCCGGTACTCATGCTTGTCAGCGGCACCTCCCTGTACATCGGGGCGGCGGCCGGAGTCAGCCTGTTCCGCTGGCTCGACCCGGTGAGCGTGGCCTGGCTGCGGATATGTGGTGCGGCGCTCGTGTTCCTCGCCATCGCCCGGCCCGTGGGCGCGGCCTGGCGGGGCCGGGCGTTGTGGTGGGCGGGGAGCTTTGGCGTGGTCACCGCGCTGATGAACATGTCGTTCTATCTGGCCATCGACCGGCTGCCGTTGGGCACCGCGGTGGCGATCGAATTTCTGGGGCCGATCGGCGTGGCCGCCGCCGGATCACGGTCCCTTCGAGACGGATTCTCGGTACTGGCCGCGCTCGTCGGCGTGGTCCTGATCGCCGACGTACAGCTTTCCGCCGAGCCGGTGGGAATGGCCTTCGCACTACTGGCCGCGTTGTTCTGGGCCGGATACATCGTGCTTGGAAAACGTGTTGCGCTGCAGGGCAACCCGGCAGACTCACTCGCGGTGGGCTTCACGGTCGCCATGATCGTGACCGCCCCGGCCCTGGCTGTGGGCGTCGCTGGCATCCACGGTCAGGTACCCGTCGTTCACATCCTCGTCCTGGGACTCCTGATGGGTGTGCTCTCCAACGTCATCCCCTACGGGCTAGATCAGGTGATCCTGAGGCGCGCGGGGCGAAGCCACTTCGCGGTACTCCTGGCACTTCTCCCACTCTCCGCGACCGCGATCGGTGTACTTGTTATGCACCAGGTTCCCAGCACACCAGAACTTTTCGGCATCCTGGCAATCGTGGTGGCGGTGGCTGCGCACAGAGAGGAAGACCCGAAGCGCACCCCAACGGCGTTGTGATCCACCCAGCAACGCGCGTCCAAGAACCCATCGTCTAGTAGTTCACTCTTGGCGCTTGTCAGGACGTGCTCAGCATGTGCCCGTACACTCCGCGGTCAACTGGATAGTGACTGATTCGGAGGACATTGATCGATGAAGACGGCGACCGACTGGGGCACGGAGGTATGGCGATCGCTGATATGGATCGGCTGGGTGTGGCCGGTAACCATGGCCGTTTTCCTCACCGTCGCGTTCTTGATCATTCGGTTCACCCAATGGGGTCGGCAATTCTGGCGCATTACCGGCCTGTACTTCACCAGCCGCGACGGTCGGGGAGGCTTGGCCCTCCTGGCCCTCGTGCTGCTCTCGGTAGTGGTGAATGTCCGTCTGTCAGTGGTATTCACGTATTACTACAACGACATGTCGGCATCGATTCAGTACATCGTCCAGGCATTGGCCCGCGATGGCAGCGGAATGCCGGATGCCAAGGCATTCTTCTGGCTCAACATCCGCCGGTTCTGCCTTTTGGCGGGGATCAACATCGCGCTGGTGGTCACTGATTTATATCTGTTGCAGGCATTCATCATTCGGTGGCGTGTATGGCTTACCGAGCGCATCACCGCCGACTGGCTCTCCAAGCGCGCCTTCTACCGGTCACGCTTCATCGACAACACCATCGACAACCCGGATCAACGAATCCAGGCCGATATCAACAACTTTGTCGCCATGTCGGCCGCGCCGGAGCAGCTTCAAAGCTCTTCGACACACCTGGCCTTCGGTGCCGTGAACGCATGCATCTCGCTACCGTCGTTCACCATCATCCTGTGGGGTCTATCGGGTCCGCTGAATGTCTTCGGATACGAAATGCCCAGAGCCCTTGTTTTTCTCACCTATATCTACGTGATCGTGACGACCTTGATCGCCTTCCGGATCGGGCGTCCGCTGATCCGCAGATACTTCCTCAACGAACGCCTCAACGCCATGTTCCGCTATGCGCTGGTGCGCCTGCGCGACACCTCGGAAAGCGTGGCCTTCTATCGCGGCGAGAAGGCCGAGGCCAAGCAGCTCAAAGGCCGCTTCGACGGAATCATCGATAACTTCTGGCAGCTGGTGTATCGGAGCATGGGCTTCACCGGCTGGAACTTCGCGGTGTCGCAAACCGCGGCGGTCTTCAACTCGGTGCTCCAGGTTCCGCGACTTATCGCCGGACAGATTACCTACGGCGACGTAAGTCAGAGCGCCAGCGCCGCGGGCCAGCTGCAGACTTCCCTGTCGTTCTTCCGAAACGCCTACGACAACTTCGCCGCCTACCGCGCCACCGTCATGCGGCTGGATGGCCTGTTACACGCGGACGCACAGTCGCGCGAGCTGCCCATGCTTGAGCCGGGCGATCAGGAGGACGGCGTCACGCTGCACAACATCTACGTCCGTAAACCCAATGGCGACAGTCTGATCGACGACCTCAACCTGAGTCTTGACGCGGGCGACGCGCTACTCATCAAGGGGCCTTCGGGCGGAGGCAAGACCACGCTGCTGCGCTCGCTGGCCGGGCTGTGGCCCTACACCGATGGCGATTGGACTCGCCCCGGCGGCGAACACGAAACGTTGTTCCTCTCGCAGCTGCCGTACCTCCCGCTCGGCGATCTGCGCGAGGCGGTGAGTTACCCGGCACCAGCCGGCACCTTCACCGACGAGGAACTGCGCACAACGCTCGACAAGGTGGCACTTGGTCATCTGTCCGACCGGCTCGACGAAGAATCCGATTGGATCAAGGTGCTCTCCCCCGGCGAGCAGCAACGTGTCGCATTCGCCCGGGTGCTGCTTCTTAAGCCCAAGGCTGTGTTCATGGACGAGTCCACGTCCTCGCTCGACGAAGGGCTGGAATTCGCGCTCTATCGGCTCCTTCGCACCGAGGTGCCCAACTGCACACTCGTCAGCGTCGGCCATCGCAGCACCATCGATCAGCATCACGATCAGAAATTGCAGCTGGTGGGCGAGGGGCTCTGGGCGCTCTCTCCCATCGGACAGGAATAAGCGGGGCCGAGTAGGCTTTTAATCGGTAGCAATGTTAACTATCGCAAAAGGATGCATATATGGTCACCGTGTCGGCTTATGCCGCCGTTTCCGGTAAGGACCCTCTGGTTCCCACCACTATCGAACGGCGCGAAGTAGGGCCCCACGATGTCTTCATCGACATCAAGTTCGCCGGTATCTGTCACTCCGATATCCACACCGTCCGCGACGAGTGGGGCCGCGCCAACTACCCCATCGTCCCCGGTCACGAGATTGCCGGCGTCATCACCGAGGTCGGCTCCGAAGTAACCAAGTTCAAGCCGGGCGACCATGCCGGCGTCGGCTGTTTCGTCAACTCGTGCCGTGAGTGTTCGAGCTGCCTCGCCGGGCTGGAGCAGTTCTGCGAGCGCGGCATGGTGGGCACCTACGGCGCCAAGGATCGTGACGGCACCCAGACCCAGGGTGGGTACAGCCAGGCCATCGTCGTCGACGAGAACTATGTGCTGCGCATCCCGGACAGCCTGCCGCTGGACGCGGCCGCGCCACTGCTGTGCGCAGGCATCACCACCTTCTCTCCCTTGCGGCACTGGAACGCAGGCCCCGGCAAGCGCGTCGCTGTCGTCGGACTCGGCGGCCTCGGCCATATGGCCGTCAAGCTCGGCAAGGCGATGGGCGCCGAGGTGACGGTCCTGAGCCAGTCACTCAAGAAGATGGAAGACGGCCTGCGTTTGGGCGCCAGCCACTACTACGCCACCGCCGACCCGGACACCTTCAAGTCGCTGCGCAGCAGCTTCGACCTGATTCTCAACACCGTGTCCTCGAACCTGGACATGGGCAAGTACCTGGGCCTGCTGGGTGTCGACGGCACCCTGGTGGAATTGGGTCTGCCGGAGCACCCGATCGAGGTCCCCGGCTTCCCGCTGCTGACCAACCGGCGCAGCATTTCCGGTTCGTTGATCGGCGGCATCCCGGAAACCCAAGAGATGCTTGACTTCTGCGCCAAGCACGGCATCGGCTCGGAGATCGAAGTCATTGACGCCAACTACATCAACGAGGCCTACGAGCGCGTCGTGGCCAGCGATGTGCGGTACCGGTTCGTGATCGACACCGCCACTTTGTAAGTTTCATCCCGAGTACAACCGGTGACTGATGTCGTCGGGGTGCCGATGCTGAGGGGATGACCCGCGTCATCCGCTTCAACGCGTTCGATATGAATTGTGTTGCGCACCAATCCCCCGGCCTATGGCGGCACCCCGACGACCAGTCGTGGCGGTACAAGGATCTGTCCTATTGGACGAATCTGGCCAAGCTCCTCGAACGCGGTCGCTTCGACGGACTGTTTATCGCCGATGTACTCGGCACCTACGACATCTACGACGCCAGCGATGAGGCCGCTATCCGCCAGGCAGCGCAGATACCGGTCGCCGATCCCCTGCTCCTGGTCTCGGCGATGGCCCTTGTCACCGAACATCTTGGCTTCGGAGTCACCACGGGCACCGGATTCGAACACCCATATCCGTTCGCGCGCAGGCTATCCACCCTCGATCACCTCACCGGAGGCAGGGTCGGATGGAACGTGGTCACGGGCTATCTGCCCGCCGCGGCGCGCAACATGGGACAGACCGACCAGCCCGCGCACGATGCCCGCTATGACCACGCCGACGAGTACCTGGAGGTGCTCTACAAGCTCTGGGAGGGCTCCTGGGAGGATGACGCCGTTGTCCGCGATGCCGCGCGTGGTGTCTTCACCGATCCCGACAAGGTGCATCACATCGGCCATGAGGGAACGCATTTCACCGTCCCCGGTGTGCACCTGGTGGAACCATCGCCGCAGCGCACCCCGGTGATCTACCAGGCGGGATCCTCACCGCGCGGGGTGCGCTTCGCCGCCGAGAACGCCGAGGCCGTGTTCACCGCGGCCCCCACCAAAGAGCTGCTACGCCAGACGGTCACCACCATCCGCCGCGAGCTGGAGCTCGCCGGGCGAGACCCCTACTCCGCCAAGATCTTCAACCTCACCACCGTGGTCACCGGCGAGAACTCCGAAGCAGCGCACGCCAAGCACCGAGAGCTGCTGAGCTACGGCAGCGCCGAGGGCGCGCTGGTGTTCATGTCCGGCTGGATGGGCGTGGATCTGGCCCGTTACGGCCTGGACGAACCCATCGGAAACGTGGACTCCAACGCGATCCTGTCGGCGGTCGCAGCGTTCCAGTCCGCCACCGATGATGGCAGGGAGTGGACGGTGCGCGATATCGCCGAGTGGGGCGAAATCGGTGGCATGGGACCGCGTGTGGTCGGCTCGGGCGCCGAAGTCGCCGACACCCTGCAGGAATGGGTGGAGGAAACCGATGTCGACGGCTTCAATCTGGCCTACGCGATCACCCCCGGCACTTTCGAGGACTTCATCGAGTACGTCGTTCCGGTGCTGACCGAACGTGGCGCCTACCAAACCGAGTACGCATCAGGGACATTGCGCCACAAGCTGCTGGGCAAGGGTGATCGCCTCCCCGACGAGCACCGAGGGGCCAAGTACCGAATCGGCGGGCCGCTCTCGACGATCATCGACCGTCCCTCGACCGTTCCCTCGTCGTCGGGTTCCACCGCACCGGCTCCGACACGCGGGCGGTAGATTTCCGTGTATGAAGAGCAGCGTCAGGCTAGGCGTGTGCGCATCGGTCGCGCTGCTGTGCGCGACAACCGTTAGCGCTGGTTCCGCTGCCGCCGACCCGCCCTCGGGCTTCCCCGACATCAGCGGGCTCCCCGCCGTCGAGTCCCGGCAGTACTTCAGCGTCAAGGTCTACCGGTTCGCGACACCCGATGGGGTTTTGTGTGAAAGCGCCGGATGGAATCCGTATTTTCAGTGGACCTGCATCGGGCCTAAGGGCTCCGGGTCGGCGCAACTGGATCTGGGTAGCTATGCACGGAACAACGGCGCCCCTGCGACCGTGGGCGAATCGCAGGGCAACCCCGATTTGTCCCGTGTCCCAGTGCTGCCCGGCCATCACCTGGTACGGATAGCCGCCCCAGTGCACAACGACGACGGCAGCCAGACCACGTTGACATGTGCCACCCCGGCACCCAAGACCACGGCGTGTTTGGTGGACGATCTCCGCGGTACACACGGATTCGTACTCAGCCCAGAACGCAACTGGGCGTTCTAGTTACGCGTTGAGCGCGGTGGAGTCCACGCCGGCAAGCGGCCAGCCACCTGCGGCCAAGCGCGAGGCCACCCGCGAAATGTCTTGAGCGGTCGGCTCATCCTTCGTCACGTCCGTGATGAACTTCTCGATCTCGTCCTGACTCACCACACCGTCGATCTGTGCAGACGACTGGGGGTCGGTCAGCTTGGCGACGACTTCCTTGACCTGCTCTTCGGTCAGCGTGCGGCGCAACAGCGCCAACAGTGGAAACCGATCCGTGGGGGGTACTCCCTCGGGGTATCCCGCAGACAGCCAAGACAGGATCGAACCGATAATCGATGTGCTCGTCACGCTAATAGTGTCCCTGCAGCAGGTTCACAGCGCGAGGTGACATCAGTACAGTTCACCGGCCGTTCATTTGTTCTCGGCGAACAGCCCCCCGGCGTCGAGGGACTGTTCAGCAGTAGAAGATCTAGAAGTCCCAGTCCTCGTCTTCGGTGTTCACTGCCTTGCCGATGACGTACGAGGAACCGGACCCGGAGAAGAAGTCGTGGTTCTCGTCGGCGTTCGGTGACAGCGCCGAAAGGATCGCCGGGTTCACGTCGGTCTCCTCGCGCGGGAACAGCGCCTCATAACCCAGGTTCATCAGGGCCTTGTTCGCGTTGTAGCGCAGGAACTTCTTGACGTCCTCGGTGAGCCCGACCTCGTCGTAAAGGTCTTCGGTGTAATCGGTTTCGTTCTCGTACAGTTCGTAGAGCAGGTCGTAGGTGTACTCCTTGATCTCGGCGCGGGTGGCCTCATCGACGCGCTCCAGACCCTTCTGGAACTTGTAGCCGATGTAGTACCCGTGCACCGCCTCGTCACGAATGATGAGGCGGATCATGTCGGCGGTGTTGGTGAGCTTGGCTCGGCTCGACCAGTACATCGGAAGGTAGAAGCCCGAGTAGAACAGGAAGCTCTCCAGCAAGGTCGAGGCAACCTTGCGCTTGAGCGGCTCGTCGCCCCGGTAGTACTGCATGACGATCTCGGCCTTGCGTTGCAGGTTCGGGTTCTCCTCCGACCAGCGGAACGCGTCATCGATCTCGCGCGTGGAGCACAGCGTCGAGAAGATCGAGCTGTAGCTCTTGGCGTGCACCGACTCCATGAACGCGATGTTGGTGTACACCGCCTCCTCGTGCGGAGTGATCGCATCGGGGATCAGGCTGACCGCTCCCACGGTGCCCTGAATCGTGTCCAGCAGCGTCAGGCCCGTGAAAACCCGCATGGTCAACTGTTTTTCGAAATCGGTGAGGGTGTTCCACGACGGAATGTCGTTAGATACCGGCACCTTTTCGGGAAGCCAGAAGTTACCGGTAAGCCGGTCCCAGACCTCGGCATCCTTCTCATCGGGAACCCGGTTCCAGTTGATCGCCGAGACGCGGCTGACCAGCTTCAGTTTTTCACTCACGAGACCACTCCTGGAGAACGTCGAACAGATTCGCGGGATTCGCTGACTGTGGGACAGACACTACCCCTGGGGGCCGACATCGCGGCGCAACACAACGTGTTGTGGTTAAGCGTGTCGAACTCATTCGGCAGAATTCCCAGTGACACAAACTTGACACGTGTAAAGTCCGTGGTCATGGACAAAATCACGGGTAAGAACATCGCCATTACCGGTGCCGCGCGCGGTATCGGCTACGCCACCGCCACCGCCCTGCTGCGGCGCGGCGCCCGCGTGGTGATCGGCGACCGTGATGTTGAGGCACTCGGCGCGGCCGTCGAGGGCCTCAAAGAAGAAGGCAATGTCGACGCCCACCCCGTGGACGTGACCGACCCCACCTCGTTCAAGCGTTTTCTGGAGGCAGCCGGTGCCGGCGGACCTGTCGATGTGCTCATCAACAACGCGGGTGTCATGCCGATCGGACCATTCCTGTCCACGAGCGACGGCGCGATTCGGTCGATGCTGGAGGTGAATCTGTACGGCGTCATCAACGGCTGTCGCCTGGCACTTCCCGAGATGGTGGCGCGTCGCGGCGGTCAGATCGTCAACATCGCCTCGGTGGCCGGTTTGATGGCGGCCCCCGGCATGGCCGTCTACAACGCGTCCAAGTTCGGTGTTGTCGGGCTGTCCCGCGCGCTGAGCGACGAGTTCGAGCCACAAGGGGTCCAGGTCAGCGCCGTACTGCCGACGTTTACCAACACCGAGTTGATCGCAGGCACCGATTCGACCGGCGCCCAGAAACCCGTCGAACCCGAAGACATCGCCGCGGCCGTGGTGCGCATCATCGAGAAACCGCGCGTGCAGGTCACCGTCCCCAAGCCACTCGGTGCCGTCACCACGATCGTCAACTCCCTGCCCACCAAGGTCCGCCGGTTCATGAGCAAAAAGACCGGAACCGATCGCGTGTTCCTCGATATCGACACCAACGCACGCAGCGCATACGAGAACCGTGCGGGTTCGAGCCTGGGCGTGACCAAGCCCGACGGCGAATAGCCGCGCTCTCGGCCCTTACTATTTGATACGTGAGCGAGAAGCACTACGACATTGCGGTAGTCGGCGGAGGCCCGGCCGGGTCATCCGCGGCCTGGCAAGCCGCCCGTACCGGCGCCAGCGTGGTTCTCGTCGACAAGGCCGAGTTCCCGCGGGATAAGCCCTGCGGCGACGGCCTGACCGCCCGTGCGGTGAGCTACCTACAGAAAATGGGCCTGGCCCATGAGGTCGCCCAGTTCCATCGCGTCGATGGTGTGCGCGTGGACAGCGGCAGCGTCTGGGAACTCACCTTCCCCAAGCGTCCCGGTATGCCCGATCACGGACATGTGGTGCGCCGCCCTGAGCTGGACACCCTGCTGCTCAAGCACGCCGAGTCCGCAGGCGTGGAAGTGCGCCAGTCCACCGAGGCAGTGGCCCCAATCGGCGACGGCGACCTGGTCAAGGGCATCGAAGTCAAAACCGCGAATGGATCTCGCGAGACCATCTCGGCCGACGCGGTGATTGTCGCCGACGGCGCCTACTCCCCCATCAAGCGCGCGATGAACCTCGACTCCGAGGTCAAGGGATACACCGCGATTGCGATCCGGGCCGAGATGGAAGCCAACCGCGAAGACTCCAACATGCTCGACATCGACCTGCGACTGCACCACAACAACGACGCGTTGATCGGATACGGCTGGGTTTTCCCACTCGGCGCCGGACGCATCAACATCGGCATCGGGTACGTCAACAGCTACAAGAAGTGGCAGGACGTCAACGCCGCGCAGGTGCTCGACACCTACATGAAGAAGCTGCCCAGGGAGTGGGAGCTACCCGACCTGGCCGAGCTGCGCAAGAACAAGGGTGTGCGCGCCTGGCGCCTGCCCATGGGATTCACCGCGTGGCCGCCCTGGCGTCCCGGCGTGCTGTTCGCCGGCGACGCGCTGGGCGCGGGTAAGCCGGTCAGTGGCGCCGGCATCTCCAAGGCGCTCGAATCCGGTTTGGCGGCAGGCGAATGCGCGGTGGCGGCGTTGCAGAACGCCGGGCCACAGGACTTCACCAACTACCAGCAGCGGATGAACGACGCCTGGGGCCGGGAGTACCGCCGCGGGCGGATCATGCACCGCGCGCTGGGCAATCCGTGGCTGTGCGACAAGGGCATCAAGCTGATGGACAACGCGACCTTCCGCGACAACATGCTCAAGGCCTTGTACAAGCGGGCTCAAGGCCCCGGTCACAAGCACTGATTCGCCGTGTGGTCGATCCGGCGGCGTGAGATGGTGCTCGCCACCGGACTATCCACTGTCGCGGGGTTTCTCGATGCGATTGGGTTCGTGCATCTGGGCGGGTACTTCCTGTCCTTCATGAGCGGGAACACGACCAGGATGGCGGCGTCAACCGCCACCCAGCACTGGGAATCCGCGTACAAGGCGGCCGGTTTGATCGGCATGTTCTTCATCGGAGTGATGGTCGGCGCGGTCGCATCACGCATCAGCGGCGAACATGAACGGGTCGCCGTCCTGGCGGTTGCCTCAAGCACCGTGGCGGCGGCGGCGATCACCCAGGAATTAGGCGCGGGCGTCGCGGCGCTGCTCCTGACGGCACTCGCGATGGGCTCCATGAACTCGGTTTTCCAGCGCTCCGGCGAAGTCCAGGTGGGCCTCACCTACATCACCGGCACGGTGGTCAAGGCCGGGCAGCGACTCGTCGATGCGTTCTTCGGCGGCCCTCGGTGGGTGTGGCTGCGCTACATCACACTCTGGGCGGGCCTGACCGTCGGCGCCGTCCTGGGTGCGGCGACCTACCACCGCATCGGACTCAACGCACTGTGGATTGGCCTGGCGCTGCTGCTCATCGCCACTATCACCACGTGGTTGGTGCGCCGTTCCAGCCCTGCGGATTTAGATCCGGACCAGATCTAGCACCCGCTCGACACGAGCCACATCTCCATCGACCGTCAAGTGTGACAACGGAACCCGGTGCCATAGCGCCAGCAATAGGTCAGACGTCGACGCCGTAATCGTGGCGTCCGGTTCCGCGTCGTCGTCCACGATGCCGATGCCGTCGGCATCGGCACGCAACAGCCAGGAGCCGTCGGCGTCGTTGGCGTGCAGAAGTATTCGCGCTCCCCGTAGGTCCTCCGGGGTGCCGCCGTCACGCCCGATACGCCTAGGTGTGAAGAGCTCCGACCACTCGCTGATGCCATCGGCCGCGAGGGTCTCGTCGATGGGGGCGGCGTCCCAGCCCCGGTATGCGTGCTCGATGTCCCAGCGGTGCACCGCCACCTCGTTGGCCTGCCGGCGATACCAGAACCGCACCGGCCGCTCACCGAACGGCGACTTCGTCGGCGCATCAAGGTCGTTCGACGTCAACGCAGCGACCAGGCTATCTGCGCGATCGGCATACCACCCGATGACGGTCTCCCCTGTCGGAGCCTCCGGGTCGACATCCGCGTACGGAATCTTGTGACCGATAACGACTCCCACGGCCCAGCGGTGCACTCCGCCGAGATGGGCCACGACGTCGCGTGCTGTCCAGCCAGGGCAGGACGGCGCTTTCCGGTCCAGATGCTCGGGCGGGGTCGCGACGACCGCCGCAATCCCGGTACGCAGCGCTTCTAGCCACTGATCGGGTGTCATACGGCAGTCATACCAGCATCCGGCAAGTGCCGAGACCCGAGTCCGCTCAATTGACCGAACAGATACGGTGCGGCGAGTTTCGCGCGACATGATCGTCATCGCGTGCCGCCGCCGTGCATGCCACTACGCATGCATGTTCTCGTGCTCGACAACAACCCACGCAGCGGGGCCACCTCATTACCGCAATCGCCGAACAGACACGATCAGTAGAGTCGTGACGTGCCTTTTTTCGATGCAGAGAACACCAGCCTCTACTACGAGGAACAGGGCTCCGGACACCCCATCCTGTTGCTTGCGCCCGGTGGCCTGCGCTCATCGATTCCGTATTGGGAACGCGTCGCATGGAACCCCATCCAGGAACTCTCCGCCCACTATCGCGTCATCACGATGGATCAGCGCAACGCAGGCCAGTCCTCGGCCAGGGTCACCGGCCGAGAGACCTGGGCGACCTATGCGTCCGATCAGTTGAGCCTGCTCGATCACCTGGGCATCGACCGCTTCCACATCCTGGGCATGTGCATCGGTGGCTCCTTCATCGCCAAACTCGCCACCACCGCACCGGAACGGATCACCGCCGCGGTGGTGGCGCAGACCATCGGCCAGGACGACAATCTCGCCACATTTCGGGAGATCTTCGACGAGTGGTCGACAGGCTTGGCGTCAACTCACCCCGAAGCCGATGACACCGCATGGCAGAAATATTGGAATGCGTTGTTCATCAACGACAATCGAGTCTTCAGTGTGCCCGACGCGGAATTGAAGAATATCCGGGTTCCGCTGCTCGTCCTCAACGGTGACGACAGGTTCCATCCCGCGATCGCCAGTCGCGCACTTGTGGACGCGGTACCGGATGCGCAATTCATCGAACGGTGGAAAGAGCCCGAGGAGCTTTCCGCTGCACGAGAAACGGTGTCCGAGTTCCTGAAACGACATACCCCGGTCTAACCGGCGCACACCACTTCACTCGGTGTCAGCGCCGGCCACGCTCGGTTCGGCCCGGCTTACGGGCGACCTTGCCCGCGGTGGCGCGGGCGGCCTGCTTGGCCAGGGTCTTCTCCCGGGCGGTACGTTTTGGCGCCGCCTCGGTCTGTCCCCGCGATGAACCGGGTTTGCGGCCACGCACAATGCCGATGAACTCCTCGACCAGTGCCGACTGCGTGCCCTCCGGAAAGGCAAGCGCCACCGGGCACGTGGGCGCGTCGGCGATCGGGCGATAGGTGAGGTCCTTACGGTGATAGAGCCGCGCCAAGGACTGCGGGACAATGAGCGTTCCTAACCCCGCCGCGACGAGTTCGATGGCGTCCTCGGTGGTTTCGGGCCGATGCTCCACCGGAACCCCGGGAACGTTGTCCCAGTCGAGGACATCATCGAGCGGCACCAGCGTCGGCTCGCCATCGAGGTCCGCCGCGGTGATCGCGTCGGCGGCACTGAGATGGTGATCAACCGGAACCACGGCCACCGTCGTCTCGTCGTAGAGAGGGATCACCGCCAGCCCGGCCGAATCGGATAGCGGCCGCAGCAAGGCCACATCGACGGTGCCGGCCCGCACCGCGTCCGCCGCGTCGGCTGCGGTGACCGCTCGCAACTGCAGCGGGACCCCGGGATGACGCTCCGCCCAGATACGGGCCCACTTCGCGGGCGTCCCGCCGGGGACGTACCCGAGAGTGAGCGATGGCGGGGTCACCGCATCAGGCTACCGATAGGCTGATGCCATGAGCAGGCCGAACGCGCAGTCCATGAAACCCGCCACCGCGGCGAAGAAATTGGACGTGTACTTACAGGCGACCCCTGCGGAGTTCCAGGAGAACCCGATCACCCGCGCCGAGCTGGCCGCCCTGCAGGCAGACCCGCCCGAGTGGCTCAAAGACCTCCGCAAGCATGGACCGCACCCGAAGAACCTGGTGGCAGCCAAGCTGGGCGTCTCGATTTCCGGTCTCACCCGCGGGGGTGTCGAGGGCGCGCTGACCACTGAGCAGATCGATCAGCTGCTCGAGGAGAAGCCGCCATGGCTGATCGCCGAACGCGAGAGCTACCAAGAGGTGCTACGCGAACAGCGACGCGTGAAGGCGCTGCACGCGGACAAGGCCCGCGAAAGCTGATCCCGAGCAGCGAGGTTCGCAGGCGTGAAGAAGGGTACCGGGTAGTTCGACACGGTGACTTCGAGCTGCGGGATGGCGGCGTGCGCTGAAACTGCTGATCCGGCCGAACGTCTTGTTGTCGGCGTGGGCCACTAGGCGGGCATCCTGTCGTGCAGGGGTGATAGCCATAGGCGTGCACCGTGTTTGGGGACGGTGGTGATGTTGCGGACCCATGGTGTTTCAGCGGATAGGTGCTTTGCGGGGCTGATGGTGAAGTGCCGGAAGATCTCTTGCAGGATCACCGTGCCCTCAGTAAGGGCGAATCCTGCACCCAAACATCGGCGTACGCCGCCGCCGAATGGCAGCCACGTGTTCGTAGCGACCGTTCCGTCCAGGAAGCGGGCGGGCCGGAACTCGGCGGGTTTGGGATGTGATTCCTCGTTGGCGTGCGCCAATACGATCGAGGTGTTCACCACCGTTCCCTTGGGCAGAGGCCGACCGCCGATCTCGGTGTCGGTGGTCAGCTTTCGTGCGGTGGATGCGATGACGGTGTGGCGGCGCATCCCCTCTTTGAGGACCGCTTCCAGGTAACGCTCATCGCCACGGGACGCCGCCGCGACGACCTCAGCTTGAATCGGCGGGTTCTGGGCCAGTTCCCACAGCGTCCAGGACAATGCGGCGGCGGTAGTTTCGTGCCCGGCCAGAAGCAAGGTGATGAGCTGATCACGCAGTTCGGCATCGGTCAGAGGAGCTGCTGCCGGGTCTTTGCCTTGCAGGAGCCGGGAAAGCACATCGCTGCGGTCGGGCAGATCCACGGCCACGCGGCGGGCGGCGATTTCTTGGTAGAGGATCGCGTCGATCTTGCACTGGTTGTCGTAGAAGCCTTTCCACGGCGGGAAGCGTTTGAGTGCCGGGTACGGTAACCCCGCGAAGATCGCGGGGTGGATGTTGATGATGGCATGCAGCCGGGTAGTCAATTCGGCCTTGATATTTGGGTCGGTAACCCCGAAGACGACTCGCAAGATGATGTCGAGAGTTAGCGCGTTCATCCGGTCCAGGCCACTGATCTCTGCGGCTGCCGGCCATTGGCCGATGTGCTCGGCGGCGACCGACTCGATCATGGCGCGGTATCCGCGCAGGGCAGCACCAGTGAAAGCGGGCATCAACAGCGAGCGCATCCGCGCGTGCTCGTCCTCGTCGGTGATCAGTACCGAGTGCTCGCCCATCGCGAAACTGAGGATCTGGTTGCCCTCACCGGCGTGCAGGACTTTCGGGTCGGCAGCGAAGATCTCCTTGATGTGCTCAGGGCGCGCGTATACAACCAGGTTGTCCGCATAGGGGGGCACCTGCAGCGAGAAGACATCGCCATACTTGCGGCGCATCGCCGGCAAGAACCGTTCCCGGAACTTCAGATACAGCACGCTTTGCACGTACCGCGGCAACCGCGGACCCGGAGGCAAGGTCACGTTCATCGCGCCGACTCGCCGAGTTCTGCCACATCATGGCCGGGCCACACCAAGCCCTTGACCTCGCATGCGTGACGCAGCGTTCGCACAAACGCGACCGCATCACCGGATGCGCCGGTGAAGTCTTCGGGCCCCATGACGACGTAGTCACCGTCAGTGGTCTGGGCCACCACCGCGGGAGTCACATCACCAGTGAGCCGCTCAATCTCGGCAGACCGTTCATTACGGTGTACCAAATCGATAGGCACCCCCAACGTGCAGGCAAGGTCCTTCCACTGCGGGTTGGTTCGGACACCACGATGGGTGATGTCGCACAGCGCGCACGAGGCGGTGCCGCGCAGCTTGCCCAGCACCCAAGCCAGCTCACCGCGGACGCCGCCATCGCCGTTATACACACCAACGAAACCCACAATGTCGTTTGCCATACTCGCTCCTCAATTGGTGATCAAACGTTTGTCACAAACGTTTGATTACCACGATAGTATGTGGGTATGCAAGATTCGGCCACCGTCCGCGAGAAGCTCCTGCAAGGTGCCCTTGATTGCCTGCAGGAACGTGGTTACGGCAACACGAGTTCGCGAGACATCGTGCGCACCGCAGGGGTGAATCTCGCCTCGATCAACTACCACTTCGGCAGCAAGGAAGCCCTGCTCAACGACGCCCTGGGCCAGTGCTTCGCCACATGGAACCAGCGCGTCCAGCAGGCCTTTGACCAGAGCGCGGCCACCAGTCCGTATGAACAGATACGGGCGGTGTTGGCCGCGACAATCGACTCCTTCGCACAGATCCGGCCCGCTGTCCACGCTTGCATCGAGTCCTACGCACCCGCGCTGCGCTCGCAGGATTTACGAGACCGCCTTGCCTCTGGTTATGCCGAGGTTCGCCAGCATTCAGTTGATTTAGCCAAGGCTGCGCTGGCCGGAACGGATATCGAACCACCCGAGTCGCTACCGACAATCGTCACGGTGCTGATGGCGATCATCGATGGCCTCATGATCCAGTGGATCGCTGACCCGACCGCTATCCCCAACTCCGAGGAAGTGCTGCAGGCGATCGCGACGCTCGGCGCACTCGTGCCGGTGAGCGATAACTCCTCGTGACGGCTATCAGGCTTTCTACGAGCCAGAGGGATCTTCGCTGGGTTGAACGTCGCGCTTGCGGAGCCGGGCGCCAGGTATCAGCATCGGCACGCGGCCGCTGTATTCACGGTACGGCTCGCCCAGATCCCGGCGCAGATCATGCTCCTCGAACTGCAGCGCAATCAAGACGTAAGCCGTTGTCGCTATTGCGAATAGCAGGTGCCCAGCCGTCATTGTCGGCGCGGCCCAGAACGCGATGATGAAACCGAGCATCAAGGGATGGCGCACCAGCCGGTAGAGCAGCGTCACCCGGAAGTCGAGATGGCTGTAGGGCGTGCCCTTCCAGGCGAGATAGACCTGGCGTAGCCCAAACAGATCGAAATGGTTGATCATGAACGTCGAGGCGAGCACGATGGCCCACCCGAGCCAAAACAGCGCAAGCAAGCCGATGCGACCCGGCGCCCAGCTCACATTCCAGACCACTGCAGGCATCGTGCGCCACTGCCAAAATAGAAGAATAAGAAGAAGACTCGACACGAGCACATAGGTGCTGCGTTCGATGGTCGACGGCACGAGCCGTGTCCACCAACGTTTGAACACAGGCCTGGCCATCACACTGTGGGGCACGGCGAACAACCCGAGCAGGACGCCATTCACTACGAAAGCGTCTGTGACAGAGGAAGCAAGACCATTGTCGACAGTGCGCGGCACCAGGAAGTCCCCCACGAAGCCGATCGAGTAGAGAAATGACGCAAGAAAGATCACGTAGCTGATCGCACCGTAACCTATGGTCAATAGCCGTCTCATCGCGTCCTCCTGGTTGTTCAAGTATCGCTTCACACAGCTCAGTGGGTGACCGTGTTGGCTTGTCTGGCCGTGCTGCCCACTTGAGTCGCAATGTCGTGCAGCGAACATCCGAACGCGATGAAGCTGAGAGCAAGCAAGGCCGAGCGCCCCATCCGCACCGGCCGGGTGACGGTGAGCCAGTACCCGACGGCCAGAAGTAAGGCGCCCAAGGCAAGCCACGTGAATCCGGCTGTCGCGACGACGAATCCCGATAGGAGTCCGGCGAGGGCGCCGGCAATCGACATCGCTGCATCCACGCGTCCCTGCATTCGGGCTCGGGTGACACTCGTTGTGGCATTTGTGACGGCGGTGCTACCGGCGACGACGCCGAGGCTCCAACCCCATCCGAGCAGGATCAGTGCTGCTGTCATGCTGATCAGAGAGCTTCCCTGGGACACAAGCACTACCAATGCCGAGCTACTGAACACGAGCGCCGCCAGCTGGCCTACCACCCGGGATCCGAAACGGTCGACGAGGTAGCCGGACAGCGGCGCCGGCAGGTACATCGAGGCGATATGCAGGGCGATCACCAGCCCAGTGGTGGACAAGCTGAATCCATTGTGGCGCATGTGCACCGGGGTCATCGTCATGATCGCGACCATGAGCGCCTGGGCCCCGCATATCGTGATCGTGCCGAAACGAAGCCCGGGGCCGGACGGCGCCGGCGTCGCGGCGCCGAAACGATCAGTTGGTCGAGACGAATCTGATTCGCCACGCGGCATCCGCAGAAACATCGCAATGATGATGAATGCAGCCAGATAGGCCAGTCCCGCCAGCACGAACAGCGCGGCCATCGCGGGCAGCTTCAGGTGCGTCGCCAACGCCTCCGCGGGCGGAAGCAAGGCAGGCCCAACAAGGACACCGGCCGAGGTACTCATCAGGACCACGCTCATGACGAGTGCCTGATGCTTGAAGCGAACGAGATCGGCCCCTGCATACCTTGCTTGCATCGTGGCCGCGCTGCCAGCACCGTAAGCACCCAAGGCCAACAGCAGAATCGCAGCATTGGAGGTGATAATCGCCACCACCGCTGCGGCGCTCCCGATAGCTGCGGCGCCGTATCCGAATGCCAGTCCACCCCTGCGGCCCCATCGCTGCGACAGACTGCCGATGACTGCTGCCGCTAAAGCAGTTCCAGTCGTTACCGCAGCATTGGGCAATCCTGCTAAAAGTTCTGTCCCGAAAGCGCTTTGAGACAGCAGAGCTCCCGCGGTGACACCCGCGGCCAAGCCAGATCCACCGATGAGCTGCGAGAGCAGCAGAACCGTGATGTTCCCGCGGGGCAAGAACCGCGGACGGGCCGCTAGCGTTGCCACCAATGGATCCACTCGGCTTCCTCGCGCTGTTTGCGGTCGTGGGTGGCCTCCGACGGCTCGGCCAGTATCACGCGAGCGGCAGGCAGCGCATAGAAGTCTCCCTGCCCTAGCCCGGAGCGGTGTCCGCCCACCTCGACGAAGCACTCGCCGCGGCCGTCAAACGGCCTAGCGGGTATCGATTCGCTATCGTTGAGATAGTTGAGAACCCCCGAAGCGACCACGGGGGCTTGCGATTTGGCGAAGGTAGCCGCCTTCGGCAGCGGCTTCCCCGACGGCGCCGTCACCGATGCGATATCGCCCAGTGCCCACACCCCGGGCCACTGCGTCGCCAATGTCGCATTGTCGACGGGAATCCATCCTCGAGACTCACCGACCGATATCGCCGGCTTGTGCGGCGGCACGAAGATCAGCAGATCGAAGGGCTCGGTTGTGCCGTCCGCGAACATGATGCGCCGGCTTTCCGAGTCCACACCGACTGCTGTGCGCTCGCCAAAGAAGCCGATGCCTGCGGCCGCCAGCATCGCGATCAGCTGTGCACCGACCACCGGACCAGCGGTCACCATGGGATGCGGCTCCGGGGTGAACATGTCGATAGTCACCTGTTCACGAATTCCATTTTCGCAAAAGAGATCTGCGGCTAGCAGCGCACCTTCTGTCGGTGCGGCCGGGCAGCGGTATGGCGTACTTGCCACGAGGAGGACCACGCGCCCCTCGGTGAAGGAGTCGAGCGCATGATGAGCCTCCCTCGCCGCAGCGGGGTCGTAGAAATGAACCGCCACGCCCGATTCGACAGCCTCCGGCAGGCCAGGCAGCCATCCAATGTTGTTGCGAGCACCTGCCGCGATGACAAGTGCGTGGTACTCGAGTTGCTCACCGTTATCCAAGGAGACGGTGCGTCGTTCGGGATCGACGGCTTGAACGGCGGCGCGGATGTAGTCGACGCCTCCGAGCGCAACTGGCGAGGGCGTCACCGCAACCTCGTCCGGGGTGCGCCAACCACGCATAATCCACGGCAGTGACAGGCCCTGTGTATGCGACCGCGCCTCGTCAATAAGGATCACGTGATGGCCGGATCCCCGCGCGCCCTCTGCCCGGAGGTGCTCCAGTACGCTCAGTCCGCCTATTCCAGCCCCGATAACGATGATTGTTTTGGGCATGCTTGTGTCCATTCCTGTAGATCCGAGCGCTCAGACGTTGATGACCTGGTCGGCCCAGCCGGTCCACTCAGCCAGTTGGGCCATCGACGATCGTGCGGCGCCGGGGACAAGGTCCTCATCGCCGAATCCCCTGGCGTCCAGGCAAATACCGCAGCAGCCCACCGCGATTCCTTTGGAAAGCAATCCTCGTACCATGGAGGCGAGGTTGTAGTAGCCGTTCGGGGTCGACTGCCCCACCTTCGCCGCACCGACCGAGTCACCAAACAGGAAGACCTTTACCTCGTGCTGATTGCCATCCCCGGCGACCTCACGCGCCCATCGAATGCCGTTGAACGTGCGCTCCGTTCCATACGGCGGGTCATGCAAGACGAATAGAAACTTCATGCGAACCTCCTGGTAGTTGCCCCCCGCCATCATTGGTACCATATTCCAAGGAAGATTGGAAGATAGTAATGACCAGCGCACTCCGCCGTTCTCTGCATGATCAGGTCGCCAACGTGGGCAAGGGACTCGCCAACGGTAAACGTCTCGAGATACTCGAATTGCTGACGCAGGCCGAACGCTCCGTCGAAGTGATCGCGGGGCTGACGGGCCTGAGCATCACCTCGACCTCGAGTCACCTACAGATCCTCAAACATGCAGGCCTGGTGACAACGCGGCGTGACGGGGTCAAGATCTACTACCGGATCAGCGGCCCGGAAGTCGCAGCCCTCATCGTCGCGACCCAGGCCGTCGCCAACCAGTACATCGCTGCGGCCGCCGAGGCAGCACGTTCGTTACTTGGCGATGACGTGGAGGCGATTGGCCCCGATGAACTGATCGAGCGAACGCAGAAGGCCGAAGTGATTCTCATCGATGTGCGGCCACGCGAGGAGTTCGACGCCGGGCACCTGACAGGCGCGGTGAGCATCCCGCTGGACGAACTCAACGACAGCCTGCGCGACCTGCCCCCGGCCGCCAACATCGTGGCGTACTGCCGGGGCCGCTACTGTGCACTAGCTCCCGCCGCAGCTCGGATGTTGGCCGCCCACAAGCGTGAAGCCGCCTATCTCACCGAAGGCATGCTCGAATGGAATGCCCGCCAGGACAGTTAGTCTGCGGACCGTCCGCTCGACGGCTACTGGTTCAGCGGCAGTTGCGCGATGATCGGGCCCGTCGGCGAGGTTGAACCCCGGCCTTTCTCGACAGTGAATGCCAGTGCGGTGGAGTCGTCGAGGTGGGGTATGACCGCTGTGGTCGACGGTGCGACGGCCTGAGTATCCATGGTTCCCGCCGACTCCGGCCCGCGGTCGCCAATCAGCCACATTTGATAAACGGTGCCGGGTTGTGGTGGTGCGACATTGTTCATCACCAACACCGCCGTGTTCTTCTGTCGCGAGTAGACGACGGTCGCGGTACCGCCGGTGGGGATGGAGCCGCTGACCGTTCGCACATCGGTTGCGGTGAAGACCTGCTGCGCAGATGGTGGCGGAGGCCGCAGGATGGTTCCGATCCCAGCCGCAGCCAGCCCGATTGCGGTAGCGGCCGCAACAGCCACCAGAGGTGCTCTCCAGCGGTTGATATCTTTTGCCCCGGAATCTCTTTGGATATCCCGGGCCACAATCTTGAGCAGGCGCGGGCGAAGCCGGGCCGGGGGTTCGACTGCGGTGCTTACCGCCAGGGCCGCCATGGTTTCGCGTGTGGCACGCACTTCCTGGGTAAAGGAGAGCGTGTGTTCAGGCGCGCCGGCTGACAACCACCGGTCGATGTCGTCTCGTTCATCGTCGGGCAACGCATGCAGTGCGTATGGAGTCGCGGCAGTGATGAGGTCGTTGGGTTCGGTCATGGTGTCCCCAGGCATCGGCGCAGCGCCTTGATTGCGTCACGCATACGAGACTTGATAGTTGCCAGATTAGCGGCAAGCCGTTGTGAGACTTGGTTATAAGTCAAACCGTCGTAGTAAGCCAGATGTAGACACTGGCGCTGTGTATCCGTGAGTGTGTCGAGGCATTCAGTGACTTGCCGCTGCTCTTCGCTACGGATCACCGATTCAGTGACCTCGTCGGCAGCACGCTCGATAGTGGCGGCGCCGTAGCGCGACTCGCGGTCGGCAGCGGATTGCTCCGAGCGCACGCGGTCGATGGCGCGCCGATGAGCCAAGGTCATGATCCAGGCCAGAGGCGATCCGGCGGTCGGGTCATAGCTTTGGGCTGAACGCCAGATCTGTAGGTAGATCTCTTGCGTTGTCTCCTCGCTATAGCCGGGGTCCCGTAATACCCGCAGCACCAGACCGTACACACGCGAGCGGGTGTGATCGTAGAGAGCGGCGAATGCCGCGGAATCACGGTCGGCGACATTGCGCAAGAGGGTATCCAGGTCGCCAGTCACGCCCGTGAGCCTAAACGCATCGCGGAGAATGTTCATGGCGATTCGCGTTTCGGGGGACGCGGCAGGATAAATGAGACCCGGCGTTGGTAGTCAGCGAATCCGGGCCGCCCGGCCATTGCCTTCTCGGTGCGGCGACCTCCGGTGGCGTAGACCAGGAAGTAGGTCATCAGCACCGGGTACGGCACCGTTGCCAACGATGGCCAGCCAGTGATGGTGACCAACCACAGCCCCCACCACACGCAGGCATCACCAAAATAGTTCGGGTGCCGAGTCCAGGCCCATAGGCCCTGCTCCATGATCTTGCCCTTGTTGGCCGGGTCCTGTTTGAAACGGCGCAGCTGAAAGTCACCCACCGCTTCGAAAAGCATTCCAAGCAGCCACAACCCGATACCGACGGCTACCACGGGACGCAGCGATTCAGGGGTTGGCCCTTCCACGGCTGAGCGTTGGATGGGTAGGGATACCAACCAGGTGGCAGCGGCCTGGATGACGAAGATCTTGCGCAGCACATGCGGCACCGAGAAGTCGCCACCAAGCAGGTCGCGGTACCGCGGATCTTCGCCTTTCCCAGCCGACTTCACCCACATGTGCCACGAGAGCCGGGCACCCCATATACCGACGAGCGCGAGCAGCAGAACCTGGCGCTGCCGATCACCGTCACCGAACGCGGTACACACCACGGCAACTGCGATGAACCCTAGGCCCCACGCGACGTCGACCACGTTGTAGCGGCCTATGCGGTAGCCGATCAGGAAAGTGACACTGTGCACGGCCACCACAGCGCACAGCGAGCACACCATCACGGTGAAGAAGTTCATTGTTGACCTCGCTGGAAAATCCATTGGTGGACATCGAGATATCCGGATCGGAACCCGGCCTCCGAATACGCCAGATACAGCTGCCACATACGGTAGAAGGCGTCGTCGAATCCAAGCGCCAGCACGCTCGCGCGCCGGGCCGCGAGCTGCTTACTCCATAGCCGCAGTGTTTCGGCGTAGTGCGGCCGCAGGGACATTGTCTCGATGGTCCGCAAATGCGTGGTATCCGTGGTTGTTTCGGCGATTGCCCGTACCGAGGGAAGCAGACCGCCAGGGAAAATGTACTTCTGTATCCAGGTATGGGTGTTGCGGCTGGCCAGCATCCGCTCATGGGGCATGGTGATGGCCTGAAGGGCCAGTCGGCCTCCTGGTTTGAGCAAACGGTCGATGGTTTGGAAATACGTTGTCCAGAAATCGAATCCGACCGCTTCGAGCATCTCCACCGACACGATAGCGTCGTATTGGCCCTGAACGTCTCGATAGTCGCGCAGCTCTATCTGCACTCGGTCAGACAGACCGGCAGCCCGTACCCGCTGCAGAGCCAGTTCCCGTTGCTCGCTCGACAAGGTGACCGACCGTACGTGCGCACCGCGAGCGGCGGCCGATAAACACAATTGCCCCCACCCGGTACCGATCTCCAGAACCCTGGTGCCGGGGCCTACCTGTGCGTGGTCCAGCAAGCGATCGATCTTGCGGTGTTGGGCATCCGCCAGCATCGCTGCTGAGCCAGGGATGTGGTCGAACAGCGCACTCGAGTAGGTCAGCGTCTCGTCCAGGAAAAGCGAGAAGAAGTCGTTCGACAGGTCATAGTGATGCGCAACATTGCGATGGGCCTGTGGTGGCTCGTTGCGCTGAGTCCGTGGAGCGCGCGGCACGGTGAGATGCCGGAAGCGTTGCAAGCTAGGGGGAATCAACTCCCCCATTGATGCTGCCCATGGGGTGAGAAAGCCGGGCAGATCGTCGCAGTCCCAGTCTCCAGCCATGTACGCCTCGCCGAATCCGATCAAGCCGGATCGACCCAGACGTCGTGCCAGTGCCGTCGGCTGCCGAACTCTCATGGTGGGCAGGGACGTATCTGCTGCTCCCACAACGGACCCGTCCGGGTACATCACCCGCACCGGGAGCCGCGCGGCCGCACGGCGCAGCAGCTTGTCGGCTACTACCGCCCGTGCCACTGCCAGCGGCCCGGAAGGAACCGGCGCGATATCCAGTCGGCGATGCGCCCCGATATCACGCGCATCGGTAGTGGTGCTGTCGAGATGACCGTTCACGCTATCCTTTCCCTCTCGCGTGTAGGTGTGCGCTCTACCACCGGTAGCCCTTTCAGCCACAGCCTGATCCCTTCTTTACGGATGGCCACCGCACCCATCAGTGGGGCCAGGGGCGCGACGGCCTGCAACCACAACAGTTCACCGACCCGGGCCCGGCGCCGGGTGCCGCGCACCGCGGCGAAGAACGGCAGATGTCCGCCTCGCTGCAACCAGATACTGATGTTCAATGTCTCGCCGGGGCGAGTGGCTCGAACTTGGTATTGTCCGTCGACACCGTTGAATGGCGACACGTAAAGCTGTTTGTCCACTGTGGAATCGGCGGTCGGGGGCAGCAGGTATGCGTGCCGTCCGCCATAGGTGTTGTGGACCTCGGCAATGATGTGGACGAGATTGCCGTGGCGATCATGGCACCAGTACAAGCTGAGTGGGTTGAAGACGTGACCCAACACCCGTGCCTGCAGCAGCGCGGTGACCGTACCGCCGCCCAGTTCTACCCCGTGCACAGCCAAGAATCGATCCACGCGTTGGCGCAGCGTGTCGTCAACATCCCCCCGGAAATGGTCCCGTGCTTGGAAATTGGCGAAGGCGCGCAGACCGAAGGGCAGGCGCGGCGGCTTGTCGATATCGATGTACCAGCAGTAGCCGCGATAGGCGAACCGGTGTGTCACCGGCGAACGCCGCACATGGATGATCCGGGTGCGGTACAGGCAGGGAACCGCCGTCGCCGAACTCATCGTGCTCCCACGCGATGCTCGCGCTTGGTGGCCACGCCGACCGGCCAGTCCCGACCCAATGCTTGTGCGGCACGTAGCCCCGATGCGGCACCGTCCTCATGAAATCCCCATCCGTGGTACGCACCGGCGAACGCGATACGGCCATCGTTGAGACTTGACAATCTGCGTTGGGCAGCAACAGATTGCGGCGTATAGACCGGGTGCTGGTAGGTCATTTCGGCAAGCACCGCCCCGGGGTCTACCAGATGCTCGCCGCCGAGGGTGACCAGAAACCTGCACGGACCGGGCAGTCTCATCAACCGGGTGATGTCATACGTCACCACGACGCCCTGGCCGCCTTGGCCGCACAGGTAGTTCCACGACGCACGGGCACGGGGATGTCGCGGCAACAGTGACTCGTCGGTATGTAGTTGCGCGGAATTGCTCACGTAACCAATGGCTCTCAGCACCTCGCGCTCGGTGGCGGTCGACTGCGCCAGCAGGGCCAGCGCCTGATCGGGATGCGTCGCGATCACGGCGGCATCGAACACCTTCGGCGGCTGCCCCGCAGCTGTCACCACAACGCCCGCGGGAATCCGTCTGACCTGGGTGACAGGGGAATCGGTGAATGCCTCGTGTAGGCCGCGCACCACAGCGTCGACGTACGTGCGCGAGCCCCCTACCACTGTTTTCCACTGCGGCGACCCGAATACCGACAGCATGCCGTGATGGTCCAGGAACCTGAACAGGTACTGCGCCGGATACGCCATGGCCTGCCCGGGCGGGCACGACCACACGGCGGCCACCAGTGGTGTCAGGAAGCGGCCGAGGAAAAACTGTGAGAAACCCCGCTGCCGAACAAAATCCCCGAGACTCAGGGCGTTGTCGTCCGTATCGGGGGCAGCGAGCAATCGGCGGGCGTGGCGATGAAACCGCTTGACCTCTGCCAGCATCCATAGATAGCGAGGGTTCGCTGTCGCGGGCGAAGCAAAGAGGCCGCGCACGCCCCTTGCGCCCGCGTATTCCAGCCCAGTGCTGTCATCACGCACCGACATCGACATATCCGTGTCAGAGGTGGCGATACCGAGTTCGTCGAACAATCGGCACAGTGTGGGGTAGGTGCGGTCGTTGTGCACCAAGAACGCGGTGTCGAGCGCGGTCGGGGTGCCTTGGCCTGCATCGACGAACTGGGTGTGGGCATGTCCCCCGAAACGCCCATCGGCCTCGTACAACGAGACCCGGTCGTAGGCAGAAAGCACGTGAGCTGCGGTTAGTCCGGCCACACCACTACCGATGACGGCGACGGACCGTGCCCCGTCGGGGCCAGATATTGCACTCACACCCCGTATTCGGAGTAAACCTGCCCGCGGATGGGTATTGCGTCTATGAGCGGCGCCACAGCCCGAGCTCAAATTTTTAGGTAACCGACCCATCCGGATGGCGTTTAGCACCGAATGACCCCAGAGCTGCACATACATGCCCGGTGCAGCAGCGCCCGTACACCCGCAGAAGAAAGACCGGCAGGTAGACGTTCCCCGCACCGCCTAGGAAAGGTTTTGCCCAGATGTCAGACTCACCGCGACTGCGCCCGCATTTCGCCGATGTTCAGGCCCACTACGACCTATCGGATGACTTTTTCCGTCTTTTTCTCGACCCGACCCAGACATATAGCTGTGCTTACTTCGAACGCGACGATATGACTCTCCAGGAGGCTCAGATCGCCAAGATCGACCTGGCGTTGGGCAAGCTGCATCTGGAGCCCGGGATGACGCTGCTGGACGTGGGGTGCGGTTGGGGTGCCACCCTCAATCGCGCATTGGAAAAGTACGACGTCAACGTCATCGGTTTGACTCTGAGCAAGAATCAGAAGGCGCACGTCGAGAAGCTTTTGGCGGCGTCCTCGAGCACCCGGTCAAAGAGCGTCCAGCTGCACGGGTGGGAAGAGTTCGACGGCAAGGTCGATCGGATCGTGTCGATCGGCGCGTTCGAACATTTCGGCTTTGACCGCTACGACGACTTTTTCAGGTTCGCCTACAACGCGCTGCCTGACGACGGTGTCATGCTGCTGCACACCATCACCGGGCTGCACCCCAACGAGATCATCGCCAAGGGCCTGCCGCTGAGCTTCGAGCTGGCGCGTTTCATCAAATTCATGGTCACCGAGATCTTCCCCGGCGGGCGATTACCCTCCATCGAGATGGTGCGAGAGCATGCCGAGCGGGCGGGCTTCACCTGCACGCGAGTTCACCAACTGCAGCAGCATTACGCCAAGACCCTGGACCTATGGGCGGCAGCACTCGAGGAACACAAGGATGAGGCCATCGCCATTCAGGACGAGGTTGTGTACGAGCGTTACATGAAGTACCTCACCGGATGTGCGAACTACTTTCGCATCGGCTACATCGACGTCGCCCAATTCACCCTCCCGAAGCTGCACATCCCGTATCTCGAGAAGTAGCGCTTGTCGAAAGGAGCAAGAAATTGAGTGCCATCGTGCCGCTGTGGACTCTGGGGGCCGAACTACTCAAGGCTGCGGGCAATATCGTCGAAATCCGTTCGGGGACCGAAGAACCGCAATACTCGTCACGGCCACTGACTGCTTCGGTCCAGATCAGGCAGTACAGCAGCCGAGTCGCGGCAGAAACCACCGTCTTGGCCGACGACGACCGGGCACGCAGCGAGGGTTTTCGCCGCCTTGCGGGTTACATTTTCGGCAAGAACCAACGGCAGGCCAAGATCTCGATGACCGCACCGGTAGCCCAACAAAGCGACACCATCGCCATGACGGCTCCGGTAAGCCAATTGTCAAGTCCTACTGGTGGTTCAATAATCCGGTTTTACATGCCGGCGAAATGGACGCTGGCAAGCCTGCCCACTCCCGGCGACGAGAGCATTCGGCTCACCGAAGTGCCGGCCGAGACGCTCGCGGTGCTGCGCTTCAGCGGCGACCGATCGGCGGCCGCCGTCGCCAAACGAACCGACGAGTTGCTTAATACCCTGCGCGACAGCAACATAAAGACCTCGGGCGATCCGCAAGCCTGGTTCTACGACCCGCCGTGGACACTCTCGTGCGCTCGACGCAACGAGATCGCAGTTCCCATCCACGCGCAAGGTGACGACACCTTCTGAGGGACAACGCAGAGGACGGTGGAACTAGACTTCCCGATGATCGGAGACTTATGGGTATCAGTGGTTCGGTGATTGTCGACGCGCCCGTCAAAGACGTGTTCGCCTGGCATTCCAGGCCGGGCGCCTTCAATCGCTTGGCGGCGCCGTGGGCGCCGGTCGAGTTGCGTACCGAGGCGGCCTCGCTGCGCGACGGGACTGCGGTCCTGGATTTACCGGGAGGCTTGCGCTGGATCGCCCGGCACGATCGGGAAGCGTTCCTGCCCGGCCGACGATTCGTCGACGAGGCGGTCGCGACGGGACTGCGGTCGGCGGTCAGTGGTGCATTGCCCTGGCGGCACATTCACGAGTTCGAGCCCGTCGGCGATAGCAGCACTCGGGTACGCGACACAATCGAGACTCCCATTCCGGGACGGCTTCTCGCCGATCTCATCGCATACCGGCACCGGCAACTCACCTGGGATCTGGCGGCACATCGGAGGGCCGCCGACCACGGAATGAATGCCTCGACAGTGGCCATCACCGGGGCATCAGGCCTGGTCGGCACCGCACTTACCGCGTTCCTCAGCACCGGTGGACACCGCGTGATTCGCCTGGTCCGCGGAGAGCCGAAGAGTCCTACGGAGCGAAATTGGGAGCCAGATAATCCAGATCCGGCCGCGTTGGAAGGCGTTGATGCCGTTATGCATCTGGCGGGTGCCACCATCGCGGGACGCTTCACCCCGCGACATAAGGAACTGATCGCCTCAAGCCGAATCGAGCCCACTCGCCTACTTTCCCGAGCCGCCGCATCCGCAGGTGTCGGCACCTTCGTCTGCGCCTCAGCAGTCGGGTACTACGGGAAGAACCGAGACGATGAAACACTCACCGAGACAAGTCCTCCCCCGCCGACGGCAGACTTTCTTTCCAACGTGGTGGCTCGTTGGGAGCAGGCAGCGTTAGCCGGCGAGGGTGCCGAGACCCGCGTTGTCACCGTCCGCACCGGCATCGTTCAGTCACCACGCGGCGGAACGCTCAAGCTCCTGCTCCCGCTTTTCCGGGCCGGTCTGGGCGGGCGCCTGGGCTCCGGCACCCAGTGGTTGCCCTGGATCGGTATCGACGACTTGGTGGACATCTATCACCGGTGTCTGTGGGACCTTTCACTATCGGGTCCCGTTAACGCCGTGGCCCCCGGCGTGGTTCGCAACGTCGACTACACACGCGCACTGGCCCAGGCAGTCCACCGCCCCGCACTCTTACCCGTGCCCGCCTTCGGCCCTGCACTGCTGCTCGGACGCGAGGGTGCCGACGAGCTCGCGATGGCAAGTCAGCGTGTTTCTCCCGCAACGCTATTGGACCGTCAGCATGTTTTCCGGACTCCCAGTATCGGTCCCGCCCTGGGACATCTCTTGGGAAGTCATACCGGCTCGTGACCGTTATCTGGTGGGCCCGCCGCGATTTGCGGTTGGCCGACAATCCCGCGCTCCAAGCTGCCGCCGCGAGCGGTGACGTACTTGCCCTCTTTGTGCTGGACCCGCAGTTGCTTCGCAGCGCAGCCCGCCCGCGGGATGCATGGCTTGCCGCCAACGTTCTTGACCTTGATCAACAACTCGATGGGCGGCTCTCCCTGTGTTCCGGTGCACCGGAACAGATCCTGGTAGAACTGGCGGAACGTTCCGGTGCGACTGAAGTGCACGTGGCCCGGGAGACGACCCCCTTCGGCAGGCGCCGGGATACGTCGGTATCGGCGGCGCTGGCCAAGATTGGTGTGGACTGGATCGAGACGGGCTCGCCCTACGCAGTGACGCCGGGCCGAATCACCAAATCAGACGGGTCTGCGTATCGGGTGTTCACCGCATTCGAGCGCGCCTGGCGCGAACACCACTGGCCGCGCCCCGCCCAGCTGAAAACCAGTCCTTCCTGGGTTAAGCCTCCCAAGCCTGCACAATCAGGCCCCGCCAGGTCATTACTCACCGAAATCAGCCAAAGCTGCAGCATCACATTGCCTCCCGCGGGTGAGGGTGCGGCCCGCGCGCAGTGGGAACACTTCCTCACACGCGAGCTGACGGGCTACGCCGTAGGGCGTGACCGCGCCGACATGGACGCCACATCCAGGATCTCGCCCTACCTCAAAGTCGGGGCAATACACCCCCGCACGCTGCTTGCCGACCTGGCAGCCATCGCGGGCCAAGACGCCGCCAAGTTCATGTCGGAGCTTGCCTGGCGAGACTTCTATGCCGACGTGCTCTACCACCAACCGCACTCCGCGCGCGCCGACTTGACCGATGCGCTAGCGCATTTGACCTATACCGAACCTGGCGAAGGCTTTACGGCCTGGCAACGCGGAGAAACCGGATACCCATTGGTGGATGCCGGCATGCGACAACTACTTGCCGAAGGGTGGATGCATAACCGAGTACGGATGGTCACCGCAAGCTTCCTTACCAAGGATCTCCACATCTGGTGGCCACACGGAGCCAGGCACTTCATGAACCATCTCATCGATGCCGACAGCGCATCCAACACGCACGGCTGGCAATGGGTCGCAGGAACGGGCACCGATGCGGCGCCGTACTTCCGAGTCTTCAACCCCACGGCTCAGGCGCAAAAGTTCGACCCGAACGGCGAATACATCCGCAAGTACATCCCGGAACTACGGCACCTGCCCGGAGCCTCGGCTATCACACCGTGGAAACACCCCGACGGTCATACGCGCGGGTACCCGGCACCCATCCTCGATCACGCAGAGGAAAGAAACATCGCTCTGCACCGGTACCGGTCCAGGCAAGACCACTAGCTATTCAGCTGCCACACCGAGAAATTCAGCACCGCCGCGAAGGTCGTCCATGCCACGTAGGGAAGCAACAAGATTGCGGCCCAACGGCTTCTGTTCCAGAAGAGCACCACCGTCGCGGCAACAAATCCCCACAGCACGAGGATCTCGATGAATGCCACTCCCCGCCAGCCAAGTCCAAAGAACAGCGGTGTCCACGCCATGTTCAGAACGAGCTGCACGCCGTACACGATGAGCGGCACACGGTTTTCCTGTGATGGCTCTGACCGCCATACCAGCCAGGCCGATATCGCCATCAAGACATACAGCGCCGTCCATACAGGACCAAAAAGGTAAGCCGGTGGCGCCCAGCCAGGTTGTTGCAGGCGCCCGTAGGTGTCCGCAGCGCGCGTCGCGGCCGCGCCGCCGACTCCCGCGACGATGGTCACCGCAATGACAGACACGGCGAGCCCAGCCCACTCCCTGGGCCAGCGGCGCGAAATCCCTTGAGTCATATCGACATAGTAAACAGAATTTCGTACGTCGGTAACGCTCTACCACGATCTCGGTTCACTTCGCCGGCCGTCCCGCCAGAGGCATGTCCGAGGTTCTGAAAACACTCCAGCGGAAACTTCGAGACAACGCACTCGGGAGGCCTGGCAAGCAGCTAAGGCCGCGGCCATAGTCGTAGCGCTGGCTGTCGTCAACGGCGGTCGAAACATTCTCCACGCGGCTTTGAAGGTAGGAAGCCGAAGATAATCGGCATCAAGGATCCTATGTAGGGCAAGACCGCTAGGAGGGCTATCCATCCTGAAAAATCGGCGTCGTGGAGCCTGCGGACCGTCAGTGCCCAGGCCGGAATGGCCCATACCAGAACGAATCCTATGAGCACGGCTATGTACAGACGCCCGAGCGCACTGTCCGTGCCGAGGGCCACTCCACACACGAGGAGGCTGGCGGCCACGGTTTGTGCCAGCAGGACCCACCAGTACTCGCTGCGAGACGCGCGGCCAGAAAAGCGGGCGTAACTACGGAAGAACCGAGTTATCGCCTGGCCAAATGTTGCCCCATACAAAGGGAGCGTCAAATCACATGGATCGGTCGCGCCGAGGGGTTTGGAGACTTCCTGGCGATTCGTCTTGGACGGCGACGGTTCGGCGTGTGTCATCGGTGCCTCTGTTGATTAGTCGGGTTCGGTGGGACTACATGCCTTCGTGGCGGAATGAGAATCGGCCGCTCGAAGGCCTCGGTTCTCACCTTGGCCGTTTCCGCCACTTCATGCCCTCGAACGGGTTCCATGACCTGCTGCCCTTTATCTGGTCAAGGTAATAGGAGTAGTCCGCCGTCATCATCAGCACTCCCCCAAGTCCAGCGCTGGCGGCCTGATACATCGTCTCGGACGCATCGACCGCGAGCAGAACGGTGCCGATCGCCAACGTGAGTATCAGGACAGTGAAGCCCTTGCGCCACATACCCTTAACGAAGAAGTAGATGGGACCGAAGAAGAACGCCAATATATTGCAGCCGAGCATTACCCTGGCACCGAAAGGTAGAGCCTTATAGGCCGCGTCAGATTCGGGTGTAGAGCCTGGGCGACCGTACTGGCCATAGAAATCAAACCGCCACTGCCAAACCGAAACCGACTCGGCAGGATCATCAGTCTGATTCATGTAAACACCCTCGGGCGCGCCCAGTTTTCCGTCGACTACCGCGGACACTAGTTGCAGTCACACATGCTCTCCAACGGAGATTACTAGAGTCGAAGTCGGGCTACTTATGTCGAAGTACTGATGTGCAGGGGCCTCGGCCCTGATCAGGGAATCTGTCAAAGCGATAAGCTCATCCAGTTTTGCACCGTCAAACCGCCAAATAATAGCTTGCCGCCCGAACTCGATGTCGGCCGCACCATTTTGTCGCACCACTTGGTTTACCATTCCTCCGCCATCGAACGTGGCGTTACCGGATTCTCGCGCGGAACGCAATGCGGATTCTAATATGCGTAGGCCATCTTGGTCTCCAGATACAAGAGTCGCCTCGTCTCCGAAATAACTATAAGGGCCGATATTTATTACAGTCATCATCCACCTATTTTCGAGGGCAGATCACCTATCGGAATATTTTGCCATGGGGATTTTGGCATATTGTGGGGGTTGTAGTCCCAGTGTTGATTGTGGTACTTATCAGCAGGAGCAAATCGCCACTCACCGCCCTTTTCATCCCACAGACTCTGCCCACCTTTCGCTTGTTCACTAGGGCGGCTGGCTGGTCCGGGCGTCACCTCTCCTTCGACGGGCGGGTTTACCCCCTCCGGCGGTAAGCCCCGACTCGGTGATTCGCCAGCGGCACCTGGAGAAGAACCCGTGCTAGGAGAAGACCGGACGCCAGGAGGCGTTATCACCACGCCCAGTTCTTCAAGCCTGCCCTTAAGCACATCATGCAGGGCGTCAAGTGCAGATTTTCGTTTGTGGAGTGCGTCTTCTGCCTTGCGGAGGTTACCGTCCTGGAGGACGCATGCATCATAGGCGCCGCTTTCGTTCGGCAGCAGAAAGGGGCGTGCCGTGCACTGGCGGTTATAGCTTGCTACCGCCTCATCGTGCGCAGCTACATCGCGATTGTAGTTACTCGTGTCTGCCTGCAGTTGGTCCCACTGCGTCAGCGCTTCCTCCTTGGTCAAGGGCTCCGGTTGGATCGGGTCGGGCGCTGGTTCCTGCTTGAAGTCGACCGGTGATTCCGCAGGTTGACTGCGAGTCGGACCACTTGTCGAAGTGGACCGCCCCGCCATCTCTGCCGGCGCCTGCCCGGATTGCAGATCCACCGGCTGCGCAGCGGACGGATCCAAGCTGCTCATCGAGTTCACCGCGCCCGACAGCTGGGATACGCCGCTGGCGACCTGCCCGACACCCTCAGCGCCCTTAGACACGGTGTCGTTGAGTTGCGTAAATTGCTCGGTTTGCGGTTTGAGCTGTGGGTTAGCATCGCCGACCGCTTGGGCGACTTGATCGGCTTGTCCCTGAGCGGTTTTCACGATCTGACTGCCCGCATTGATAGCGTCCGCAGTGCCCTGAATGCCTTGCGAAACCCCCTGCACCAAGGTGATGGCATCTTGCGGGTTCACCGCTCCGGATTGCGCCGACGAGGCCAGCGAAGCACCAGCCTGCGCGGCCGACCCGAAGCCTTGAGCGGCCTGCCCCGACGACTGCCCGATCTGCTGACCGGACTGCACATAGGTCTGCACATCACCCGGAAGACCCTGCACCGCTTGGGATGCATCCTGACCAAGCGCCTGCGTATCCGGCCCCTGCTCCTGCTCGTCCTGCTTACGACGCCGCGTCGACGCCGCACCGAGTAGCAACGAGGCCAGGTCGGTGTTCTGCGACTGATCGTCGCGGTCGTCCTGCTCGTCCTTGTCGTCCTTCTTCTTGTCCTTCGACGGGAACTTCGTCGACTGCTGCTGTTTCTGGTTCCGCTTTCCCTGTTGCAGCTGTTTAGTCAGATCATCAATGCGCTGCCGATCCTGACCGGGCTGCTGCTGCTTCTCCTGCAGCTGACGCGTTAGATCCTCGATCTTCTGCTGATCCGGCTGATCCGGTGACTGGCTCGGCTGCTGCCTCGCATCTTGTTGCGGCGGCTGCGGCGGTTGTTGCGCTGGCTGCTGCACACCCTGATTTGATTGGCCGCCTTGCGATCCCGGATTGGCCTGCCCGCCGTTGAAATCCGGATTCGGCTTACCCGGTCCTTGGGTATACGGCGTCGCGTTCTGATAATCCGGCATCTGAGTACCGTGCGCGGGCTGATCCCACCCCTGCTGAGACCCCTGCTGCCCACTAGACCCGTTCACACCGTTATTGCTGACCGAAGGCGCCTGAGTGTTATAGATACTGATGCCGCTGTTCTGATCCAACGGCGCCTGATTGATACCGCCCTGATAGTCCGGCATCTGCGGCCCACCCTGACTCGGCGGCTGAAACATCTGCCCACCCCCAGGCGGACCATCACTACCACCAGGACCACCACAATCCGGCGGACACGCCGCCCGCGCCTGCGGAACCGTCGCCGGACTAAACCACCCCAAACCCAAACCACTTGCCGAAAACATCAACACCGCAACAACACCCGCAGTCGCAGCCGCCTTCTGCGAAGCATCCGTGGCCCACTTCCACAGACCCACAAGGCCTTTCCACCACCCCAGATTCGAACCGATCCCCCACACCTACGTGCCCGCAATCGCCGCCACCGCAGGAAACACGTCCGGGCCCGTGATCCACACATACAACCGCGGAGCAATCCCAGCCGTCAGCAGCACCAAACCCAAACCACCGCCGATGAGTGCGGCCACTAGGCCCGGATGCCACAAACCTTCCGGTGCGCGGCGCTTGCCGGCGCTGCGGTCGCGTTCGATGAGCAGACCTGAATCCGTGAGAGCTTTCTTGGCCAGGCCGGTCACATACCGGCCGCCGGTGAACAGCGCGGCACCAGCGACCACCGCCGCCAGCATCTGCCCAACCCCCAGCAAGAGCGACCACTGACTCTCACCGGTCAGGTGCTGCCACCAGATGGCGTACCCACCACGGAACGTCCACCACATACCCAACGCACCAACGATTACCGCAGCGGCCGCCATGACAGCGAGCAGTGGCTCAGACAGGCGCCCTTTCACTGCGTCAGATAGCGCGGCCGCTACCGGCCTGACGCCCCACATCGCAAGCTTGACCCCACCACCAAGCGCAGTCATAGCCAGCAGCAGCAGTCCGGCCCAGCCAATCAACTCGGTGGCACTATCACCGCTGCGGTACAGGTGGTGCAACGCAGCCACCGCACCAACCACCAGAACACCCCCAACAGCGAAAGCCGCCAGCCGGTGCCCGAGGTCAGATCCAGCAGTGCGCCCGGGTTCAAGATCACGCACCGGCAACTTCTGTATGGTTTCATCGGAACGAGCCTTGTCGCGGGCTACCGCCACCGCTGCCAGCTGTTCAGTTGACTCACCATTCCCCGCCACATCGCCTCCGTCGAATCAGCGCAAACCCCTCGAGGACACGACACTACGCCCGTTCGCTCGCCACTGTCCACGCGGGTAGCAAATATCACGCTTCACGCAGAGACATGCCGATGCGCGAGAAGGACTCAGCAGCGGCAAACGCGTAACCATGGAGGAGAGCGAGCCGTCTGGCAACAGCCTCCCGCAGTTTCAACTGACGTATCGAGATTCTGCATCCGTCCGCGGTCAACACTTCGTCGCCAAAGCCTTTGGACAGCGGCTGGCGCGTTAGTGGCGGCCGTATCCTCGTGCCCTGTGCCCCAGCTGGCACCGAAATCTGCCTATCCAGCGCATGCGTGGATGAGACCTCCCCCTGAATAAGAAGCAGGCCAGGGAGCATTTTCCCTGGCCTGCTTCTTTACCCAAAGTGCTTCACAGCATGCAGGAGACGCAGCCCTCGACCTCGGTGCCTTCCAGCGCCATCTGCCGTAGCCGGATGTAGTACAGCGTCTTAATTCCCTTGCGCCAGGCGTAGATCTGCGCCTTGTTCACGTCACGCGTGCTGGCGGTGTCCTTGAAGAACAGTGTCAGCGACAAGCCCTGGTCCACATGCTGGGTGGCCGCGGCATAGGTGTCGATGATCTTCTCGTAACCGATCTCGTACGCGTCCTGGTAGTACTCCAGGTTGTCGTTCGTCAGGTACGGCGCCGGGTAGTACGCCCGGCCGATCTTGCCTTCCTTACGGATCTCGATCTTCGAGGCCACCGGGTGGATCGACGACGTCGAGTGGTTGATGTAGGAGATCGATCCAGTCGGCGGCACCGCCTGCAGGTTCTGGTTGTAGATGCCGTGCTGCTGCACTGACTCCTTCAACCGCCGCCAATCATCCTGTGTCGGAATGCGAATGCCGGCATCGGCGAAGAGCTGGCGCACCTTCTCGGTGGCCGGTTCCCACACCTGATCGGTGTACTTGTCGAAGAACTCACCGCTGGCGTACTTCGACTTCTCGAAGCCACCGAAGCTTCTGCCCCGCTCGACGGCAATGCGATTCGATGCCTTCAGCGCGTGGTACAGCACCGTGTAGAAGTAGATGTTGGTGAAGTCCACACCCTCTTCGGAGCCGTAGAAGATGCGCTCGCGCGCCAGGTAGCCGTGCAGGTTCATCTGCCCCAGGCCAATGGCGTGAGAATCATTGTTGCCCTGCTCGATTGAGGGCACCGACCAGATGTGCGTCTGATCCGACACCGCGGTCAGCGCCCGGATCGACACCTCGATGGTCTGCGCGAAGTCCGGTGAGTCCATCGTCTTGGCGATGTTCAGCGAGCCCAGGTTGCACGAAATGTCCTTGCCCACCTTGGCGTAGGACAGATCGTCGTTGAACAGCGAGGGCGTCGACACCTGCAGGATCTCCGAGCACAGGTTCGAGTGGGTGATCTTGCCTTCGATCGGGTTGGCCCGGTTCACGGTGTCCTCGTACATGATGTACGGGTAACCCGACTCGAACTGCAGCTCGGCGAGGGTCTGGAAGAATTCGCGCGCCTTGATCTTCGTCTTGCGAATCTGGCCGTTATCGACCATCTCGTAATACTTTTCGGTGACGTTGATGTCGGCGAACGGCACCCCGTAGGTGCGCTCGACGTCGTAGGGCGAGAACAGGTACATGTCCTCGTTCTTCTTGGCCAGCTCGAAGGTGATGTCCGGGATCACCACACCCAGCGAGAGCGTCTTGATGCGGATCTTCTCGTCGGCGTTCTCGCGCTTGGTGTCCAGGAAGCGGTAGATGTCCGGGTGGTGCGCGTGCAAGTACACCGCACCGGCACCCTGGCGGGCACCGAGCTGATTGGCATAGGAGAACGAGTCCTCCAACAGCTTCATGATCGGGATGACGCCCGAGCTCTGGTTCTCGATGTTCTTGATCGGTGCACCATGCTCACGAATGTTGGTGAGCAGCAAGGCCACACCGCCACCGCGCTTGGACAGCTGCAGCGCCGAGTTGATGGAACGCCCGATGGACTCCATGTTGTCCTCGATGCGCAGCAGGAAGCAGGACACCGGCTCGCCGCGCTGCTTCTTGCCCGAGTTGAGGAATGTCGGGGTTGCCGGCTGGAAGCGTCCGTCGATGATCTCGTCGACGAGCTTCTCGGCCAGTTGCAGATCACCGGAGGCCAGCGTCAGCGCGACCATGACCACGCGATCCTCAAAGCGCTCCAGGTAGCGCTTTCCATCAAAGGTCTTCAGCGTGTAGGAGGTGTAGTACTTGAACGCGCCGAGGAAGGTCGGGAACCGGAACTTCTTGGCGTAGGCCCGATCCAGGAGCGACTTCACAAAGTTGCGTGAGTACTGGTCGAGCACCTCGCGCTCGTAGTACTCCTTCTCGATCAGGTAGTCGAGCTTCTCGTCCTGATTGTGGAAGAAGACCGTGTTCTGGTTGACGTGCTGCAGGAAGTACTGCCGAGCCGCGGCGGCGTCCTTGTCGAACTGGATCTTGCCGTCGGCGTCATACAGATTGAGCATGGCGTTGAGGGCGTGATAGTCCAGCTCGCCGTGAGCCGAGCCGTGCGCAGAGGTCACAGGTTCTGCAGTTGTCGCGGTTGGCGCCACGGTGTGTCCTTCCAGAATTCGTCGAGTCCAGCCAGCACCTGCTGCACGTCTTCAGCGGTGCCCATGAGTTCAAAGCGGTACAGATATGGCACGTCACACTTGGCTGAGATGACCTTGCCCGCGTAGCAGTACTCCGCGCCGAAATTGGTGTTGCCGGCCGCGATGACCCCGCGGATCAAAGACCGGTTGTGTTCGTTGTTGAGGAACTTGATGACTTGCTTGGGGACGTATCCCGCGGCCTGACCGGGCACCGGGTGCCCGCCGCCGTAGGTCGGCAGGATCAGGACATAGGGGTCGTCAACCTGGATATCGCCACGCAGCGGGATCCGGGTGGCGGGAACACCCAGCTTCTGAACGAAGCGGTGGGTGTTCTCCGACACGCTGGAGAAATAGACCAGATGGGCCATGCCCGGCTCCCGTACTACTTACTACTTATTTAGGCAGAGACTGCGACTGCGCCCGCGAGCGCCTTGATGCGGTCCGGGCGGAAACCCGACCAGTGATCGTCACCGGCCACCACCACGGGCGCCTGCAGGTAGCCGAGTGCCATCACGTAATCGCGCGCCTCGGGGACCTCGGTGATGTCCACGACGTTGTACTCGATGCCCTGCTTGTCGAGGGCCTTGTACGTCGCGTTGCACTGTACGCACGCGGGCTTGGTGTAGACGGTGATGCTCATGCGTAGCTCCTCAGCGAATCGATCGTAGACATCTCAACAAAGTTTTCAGCAGTCCAGCACCCGGGAAAATTCCACGCCGCCCGTGGTGGCTGAGCGCCGGGATCGGCCAGAAGATCTGGCGAAAATCCGGGCCGGGCGGCCCGGAGTGGTTCCCGGCCTTTCGGTGTTCCAGACACTACACCTAGTGTCCGACAATCGGAACCCATACAAGATGTTCTGAACAACATTCGTGAAATTCCCTGGTCGTGAGACCTGACACCCCTGAAATTCCGGCGTGTCGTAACCAGGGCGTGTCCGGGCCCTCCGAGATGGCTGGAACATATGTGGTGTCTACCACCGGGCACCGACACCGGCTAGCAGATCGCTCACCGCCGGGCAAACCTTTTCGCCTGGCGAGTCTGTGGAAACTGTGAAGTTCTGTGGACGAATCTGGGGACAGATCGCGATCTAGCGCAAGAGTCCCACGTCGGCGGCGGCCCCGCCCGCAGAAGTGGTACCCCGGTACCCGGTCGGATCGGACACCGATATGTTCGCCGGACCGGAGCGTCCTCGGCCGCGTTCCGCAGCTTCAGGACCTGGCGGGCACGCACCCTAAGCTGCCACGCATGGAACCGAGCCCCCGCAGAGTGTTCATGGCCAGCGCAGTCGGGTCGGCCATCGAGTTCTACGACTTCTATATCTACGGAACGGCGGCCGCGCTCGTCTTCCCCGCGGTCTTCTTCCCGAATCTCAGCCATTCTCTGGCGCTCTTCGCCTCCATCGCCACCTTCAGCACCGCGTTTCTGGCACGCCCCCTCGGTGCCGCGCTGTTCGGTCACTACGGAGACCGCTTCAGCCGCAAGGGCACCCTGGTGGTCACCCTGATCACCATGGGACTCGCCACCATGGCGGTAGGCCTGGTTCCCGGCGCCGCCTCGATCGGGGCCGCCGCACCCACGGCCATCGTTTTACTGCGCCTCGTGCAGGGCCTCGCGGTCGGCGGCGAATGGAGCGGGGCGGCACTGCTGTCCTCCGAATACTCGCCAAGCCGCGATCGTGGCCGCGCCGCGACCGCTGTGCCGATTGGCAGCTCGACAGGGCTATTGCTCAGCAGCCTGGTGTTCCTCGTCGTCAGTGTCACCGTCGGGGAAGACAGCCCCGCATTCCTGTCGTGGGGATGGCGCATACCCTTCATCGCCAGCGGGCTCCTGGTGGCCGTCGGCCTGTACATCCGGCTCCACGTCGCCGAGACACCCGAATTCGTGAACGCGAAGGCTCAAAACAAGCTGGTCAAATCACCTCTGCGGCATGTGCTTACGGAGAGCCCTCGCACGCTGGCGCTCACCTGCGGGACGATGCTGATCATTTTCACGCTGTCCTTCATGACCAACACCTACTTCCCTGGATTCGCCCGATCCGAGTTGCATTTCTCCCGCGCGGCCATCCTGACCGCGGGCGCGCTCGGGGCGGTGGTGCTCATGGCGTCCGCCGCGGTCGGCGGAATCCTCAGCGACCGATTTGGCCGGCGGCGGGTGATATTGACCGGCATGGGGCTGATACTTCCGTGGACGTTACTGGTCACTCCCCTGTTGAGCAGCGGACCGTTTTGGACCTACCTCACCGCGATGGCGATCACCTACGTGCTGTTCGGCCTCGCCTTCGGGCCGATGGCGAGCTTCCTTCCGGAGTCCTATCCCGTGGGCACCCGCTACAGCGGCACCGGCGTGGCGTTCAACGTGGCCGGCGTCTTCGGAGGCGCCATCCCACCGTTGATCGCGGGCCCGCTGCAGAACGCTCTGGGCAACTGGGCTGTCGGGCTGATGCTGCTGGCGATTTGTGCGATCAGCGTCGCGTCCGTCTCCGCGATGAAAGAAACCTGGGCCGGATCCAGAAGCTGAATCGTCTACGGGCCGAAGACAAAGGCGGTCATGCCCGGCACGGCGCCGGGCATGACCGCCAGTGGTGCCTTTGCGAATTAATCGTTGACGGACGTCAATGCGTCCAGGGCCTTGGTCAGCTCGGCGACCGTCTCGGCGTGCTCCCGCGGATGCTTGCCGTCGAAGGCCGAGGACGGCACGGCCACCTTGATGTCGTCAAGGACATTGGCGGTCGCGATGGACGCCACCTTCCGGGTGTCGTCAATCGCCCAGATACCGCCGTACCTTCCGGCCGACGTTCCGATCACCACGGTGGGCTTGCCCTTGAACACGCTGCTGCCGAACGGACGGGACAGCCAGTCGAGCGCGTTCTTCAGCGCACTGGAGACGGTGCCGTTGTTCTCGGGGCTGACCAGCAGGACCGCATCGGCATCGGCCACAGCGGCACGCAACGACTCCACGGATGCGGGCGCGTTGTCGCCGTCGATGTCCTCGTTGTAATGCGGTAGGTCGGCCAGGCCCTCGAAGATATTGACGCTCACACCGGCCGGCGCACTCTCAGCGGCGGCCTCGGCGAGCTGCCGATTGAGCGATGCCTTACGCAGGCTTCCGACGATTGCCAGCACGTTCTTCTCTGCCATGTTGCTCACCTTTCATCAGAGCGGCGCGTTTGTCGCACCTACATCCTGCTTCTCTGTCACCTTTTACAATACGGACCGTGGTCCGTTTGATTCCCAACGGCTAGTATTGAGGCGTTATGCCTGGTCAAGAAATACCCCTGCTTTCTGTCGACCTTGCGCAGAATCCCACCCGGGAGCGTGCCGTCGCCACTCGCAACCGGGTTCGCCTGCTGGAAGCCGCACGTCAGATCCTGGACGAGGTCGGCCCGGAGAGCATGTCCATGGATGCCGTCGCCAACGCGGCGGGCGTTGGCAAGGGAACCCTCTTTCGCCGATTCGGCAGCCGCACCGGGCTGCTGCTGGCCCTGCTGGACCACGAAGAACACATCGAGCAGCAGGCTTTCATGTTCGGGCCACCGCCGCTGGGACCGGATGCGCCCCCACTGACCCGGCTCATCGCGTTCGGGCGCGCCCGACTCGCCTTCCTGGAACGGCACCTCGACCTCGCGCGCGCCACCACTGCCGACGCCGACGCCTGGCACAAAGCACCGCCGACCATGCTCGTCCGCACACATATCCGGTCACTGCTGGCCCAGCTCGAATGCACCGGCGATCTCGACGCACAGACCCACGCCCTGATGTCGATCATCGATCCCGGCTACGTGCACTTCGCCACCGTCTCCAACGGCCAGTCATTAGCTCAGCTCGGCGACGCGTGGCAGGACCTGGTGTGCAAGGTGTGCGCACGCTGATCCGGCGTTCTACAGTCGGGCAATGAGCACCCTTCGCGAAGAGATCCGGTCCGCCCTCGACGTCTCCCCCACGATCGATCCGGCTGCCGAGGTGTCGCGACGGGTGGGATTCCTCAAGGACTATCTAAGGGCCAGCGGGACAGCGGGATTCGTGCTCGGCATCTCTGGTGGACAGGACAGCGCCCTGACCGGGCGGCTGTGCCAGCTGGCGGCGCAGGAGTCACGACTGGAAGGGGTTCAGGCAGAGTTCATCGCCGTCCGCCTGCCCTACGGGGTGCAGGCCGACGAGCACGATGCCCAAGTGGCCCTGAGGTTTATCGACCCCGACCGCTCCATCGTCATCAACGTCAAGGACGCCTCTGACGCGGTTTCCAGTGCGGTCGCCGACGCCCTGGGCGAGACGCCATCTGACTTCGTCCGCGGCAACATCAAGGCCCGCGAACGCATGGTCGCCCAGTACGCCGTCGCCGGTCAGCATCGGCACCTCGTGGTCGGTACCGACCACGCCGCCGAGGCGGTCACGGGGTTCTTCACCAAGTTCGGCGATGGCGGCGTCGATGTCACCCCGCTCACCGGGCTCACCAAACGCCAAGGTGCGCAGATTCTTTCCCACCTCGGCGCGCCGGAAAGCATCTCCCACAAGGTGCCCACCGCCGATCTGGAAGATGACCGGCCCGCACTGCCCGACGAGGTCGCGCTCGGCGTCACCTACGCGCAGATCGACGACTACCTGGAAGGCAAGGCGGTCACCGTCGAGGCCGCCGACCGCATCGAGCGCTGGTACCTGCAGACCCGGCACAAGCGCACCGTCCCGGTCACCCCGTTCGACCGCTGGTGGCGTTAGGAATCTGACGGCGGCTGATTCGATCCCGCCTTCTGCAGTCCGGGCCGCAGCGCGTTCGTGAAGGCGAGATTCACGAGCCGCATCGCCACGCTGTAGGGCCACCACAACGTGCGCTTGAACAGATACAGCGCCCGGATATCGATCCCGGTGTAGACGAGATAGCGGTTGCGGCGGACACCCTGCAGAATCCGTTCGGCCACCTTCTCCGGGGAGGTCGCATGCCCCACGAATCGGTTCACCCATTTACTGACGTCGGGGTTGTCACGGTCCACTCCCGCGATGTCGACGGTGCGCACCAACGGGGTGTTGACCGCCCCAGGGACAACCACCGTGACGCCGATCTTGTACCGAGCCAGATCGAAGCGCAGCACCTCCGAGACGCCCCGCAGTCCGTACTTGCTGGCGCTGTAGGCGGCATGCCATGGCAGGGCCACCAGCCCGGCCGCCGACGACACATTCACGATCTGGCCGCCGTTGCGGGCCTTGATCATCGCGGGGACGAAGCTTTCGATGACGTGGATGGGCCCCATCAGGTTGATATCGACCACCGAACGCCACTGCTGATGCGACAGCCGGTCCACCGATCCCCACACCGAAATGCCCGCGATGTTGAGTAGGACATCCATGCTCGGGTGGGTCGCCAGGATGTCGGCCGCGAAGGCGGACACCGCGTCGTAGTCGGAGATATCGAGCGCCCGGTAGGCGCTGACCTTCCCTCCGGCGGCATTGATCTCCGCGACGACGGACTCCAACCCGTCGGCGGCGCGATCGGTCAAAAACAGCTCGGCGCCCTCGCGCCCCAGACGCAGCGCAGTGGCCCGTCCGATCCCGCTAGCGGCCCCGGTGACGAAGCATCGCTTACCGGTGAATTCGTATGCCATCACTGAACCGTACCGGCCATCGATCTTGAATTTCTGCGCGGTCCAATAGCAAACGGTACCTTCGGAATATGACGATTGATGACACGCAATCTCGCCGCAGTTGGTTACCTTGGGCAACTACAATTGCAGTAGTGCTGATGGCCACGACGGCCTGCGCAGGAGGCTCGCACCCCCGGTCTGAAGCACCCCAGGAAGGCGGCTACCCCGCCACCGCGGCGCCCACCTACACACAACTCCCGGCGGCCCCGCTCCGCGACTCGATGCAACAGGCCCCGCAGCACGGACCGCCGATCGATGCCAAACGCGACATCGTCAAGACCGGGACCATGACCATCACCGTCTCCAGCCCGTCCGAGGCCGCCGACAAAGCGGCCGGCCTGGCCGAATCGGCCAACGGCCGGGTGGAGAGCCGTTCGGAAGACGCCGGATCAGGATCGGCTCGCGCGCACACCTCGATCGTCCTGCGTATCCCCGCCGCCAAGCTCGACGGCGTTCTTCGTGAACTCAAGGAGCTGGGCAAAGTCAAGTCCGCCGACACCAAGAGCGATGACGTGACCGCCCAGCGAGTGGACCTGGATGCCAGAATCGCCGCCCTGCAGACCTCCGTCGACAGGCTGCTGGTCATCATGCGGGACTCCAAGGACACCGAAGCTCTGATCCAAGCCGAGACCGAGTTGTCCAAGCGTCAGGCGGACCTCGACAGCCTGCGCGCGCAGCGCAATCAACTCGGGGAACAGGTCGCCTACAGCTCGGTCACCGTGACATTCCTGGCCGAAGAAGTCGGCCTCCCACCCACACCACCCAAGTACCAGGGATTCTTCGGACAGATCGAGCGCGGCTGGGACGGGCTCGTGTCGGCGGGCAACAGCGTGCTGCTGCTCTTCGGACTACTCCTGCCCTGGCTCGGTGCGCTTACCGTTCTGGGCGCGATCGGCTACGGCGTTCGCCGCGCGGTACTACAGCGCCGATCAGAGACGGCGCAGTCAGCGCCCCAAAAGGCTGACACGCCATAGGGTCTCGATAACCCCGAGCGCCCGTGCTGGGTCCACGTTGCGGCCGACAAACGAACTGTCACCCGACACGGTCGACGCGGTCAGCGCTACCAGTGATCGCACCAACGCGGGCAGGTCATCCGAGATTGGCTGGGCACCACGCTCATTCACCTCGATCTCGGCGATCTTGATGATCTTCTCGATAACGACATCGGTGAGGTCGTCGAGCAGACCCGCGATCGTCGGATCGGTGATCCGTGCCTCCTGGCACGCCTTCATCAACGGGTCGTTGTGCGCGAAAGACGCGGCGGCACTGCCCACCATGCGGTTGGCGAACTGTTCGGGCGTCTCTTTCTCACCACGCGGCGCGAAGTAGTCGGTGAGCTCGTCAAGTTCGGCGAACGCGTCGCCCACCATCTGCGCCAGCACCGAGTACTTGCTGTCGAAGTAGAAATAGAACCCCGACCTGCCGACGCCCGCCCGCTCGCTGATGGCGCTGACCGAGAGGTCGGCAAAGCTGTGGTTTTCCGCGATGAGCTCGGCGACAGCCGTCATGATCGCGTCCCGCTGGCGATCGCCACGGGTCTGCGTGCCACTGCGCGCTGGACTGACCACCTGCACAGTTTGCACTGAAATACCGTATGAACAGAACTTGACACCCGTCAAGTCCTGTGGCGAAGATGATCTGGAGCACACCGATGTGCTCGTCGCGAGCGAAGGAGCCACGCCCCATGGCGACGATCAGCAGCACCGATTACCTCATCGACCAGGCCAAACGACGTCTTCCCACCATGAACACCCTTCCGGGGATGGCATACGTCGAGAATTACCTCAACAATCGCGACTGGCCACTGAGCGAGCTGGCTCCGCCGCCACCCGGAAGCGGTCTGAAGCCGGTGATGGGCGACCAGGGCTTGCCGATGCTCGGGCACATGATCGAGATGTTCCGCGGCGGCATCGACTGGGTACTCAACATGTACCAGGAGCGCGGCCCCGTCAGCTGGTCACAGACACCCATCGGCAAGATCGTCGCAGCGCTGGGTCCCGACGCCACCCAGGCGGTATTCAGCAACGCGAACAAAGACTTCTCCCAACAGGGCTGGGTTCCGGTCATCGGACCGTTCTTCAGCCGCGGACTGATGCTGCTGGACTTCCAGGAGCACCGCGAACACCGCCTGATCATGCAGCAGGCGTTCCTGCGCAGCCGCCTGGCCGGCTACGTGGAACAGATCGACTCGGTCGCGAACGAGATCGTCGCCCAATGGCCAACCAACGACAGCAGATTCCTGTTCTACCCGGCCATCAAGGAACTCACCCTCGATGTCGCGTCGGTGGTGTTCATGGGCAATGAGCCGCATTCACAACACGAGCGGCTCGAGAAGGTCAACAAGGCGTTCGTGGCGACCACCCGCGCCGGCGGCGCGATCTTCCGCTTCGGTCTGCCCCCGTTCAAATGGTGGCAGGGCTTGCAGGGGCGCAAGCTGCTCGAGGAGTACTTTGCCGAGCGGGTCAGCATTGCGCGCCAAAAAGAGTCGGGCGCAGACATGTTGACGGCGCTGTGTCACGCCGAGACTGATGAGGGCGATGCCTTCACAGACACCGACATCGTCAACCACATGATCTTCCTGATGATGGCCGCGCACGACACCACGACGTCGACCACCACCACCATGGCTTATTACCTGGCCGCGAATCCCGAATGGCAAGAACGGGTTCGGGAAGAGTCGGACCGTCTCGGCGACGGACCGCTGGACATCGACTCGCTGGAGAAGCTGGAGAGCCTCGACCTGGTGATGAACGAGGCGCTGCGCCTTGTGACGCCGCTGCCGTTCAACATCCGGTCGGCGGTGCGCGATACCGACCTACTCGGGTTCCACATACCGGCCGGAACCATGATCAACATCTGGCCAGGCATGAACCACCGGCTCCCCGAGCTGTGGACCGATCCGGACACGTTCGACCCCGACCGTTTCGCCGAACCCCGCAACGAGCACAAGCGGCACCGGTACGCGTTCTCACCGTTCGGTGGGGGTGCGCACAAGTGCATCGGCATGGTGTTCGGCCAGCTGGAGATCAAGGCCGTCATGCACCGGCTGTTGCGCCGGTACCGGTTTGAGCTGGCCCATCCCAACTACGAAGCCAAGTGGGACTACGCCGGTATGCCGCTGCCGATCGACGGCATGCCCATCGTCCTGCGGCCCTTGCACTGATCCGAAGGGGCGTCAGCAGGCCAGACGATTGGCACATGCGGTGACCGCCCTGAGCGATGACGCGATGGCATCATGCGCGCGTCCCATCGCCCAGGCGGTGCTGGCGCCGTTGGTGCCGTGCACAAAGGTGAAGGTCTGATCGCCGTCCCGCAGCTGGTGGAAGCTGAGCGTCTCCATCTGTATCCCGCGTTCGGACAGCATGGCGGTCAGCGCGGCCATGGGCCCGCACGCGGCGGCCGTGGACGATTCGATGCGCTCACCGATGGCGAGCGTCGCTTGGTAGATGCCGTCATTCTCGGACCACTGGCCCAGCCGCAGCGAGCCTGCGTTGCGCTCATAGGTCTGGCAGAACGAGGTCCAGGACATCTCGCCTGCCTCTTCGCGCAGGCCGCGTGGCAGTGGGACGCCGAAGCGGTCTGTGAACGGGTCGGTCCGCGGGGGAATTGTTGTTGAGGAGTGCATGTGCCGGTCTTTCATCCGAAAGGGAAAGTGACCGACAGGTAGTAGCTTCGACCCACAGCGAGGGGTCGGTCTGGATCAGACCCCGCTGCGGGTTGCTACTACGAGTTGACGCTGCACGAGAAGTAACACTAGACGTGGCGTCTGATTAGCGCAAATACTTTCCCAGGACCAGCATCGACCGTTCGTGATCGGGGTCCGGTGCATCATCGACAAGAGCGTGCAGGCGCTCGGTGATGGTGTCTCCGTCCAAATGCGTACCGATGAGCACGAGATTGGCTCCCGATGCCAGCCCCGCCCGCTTGGGTGCCTTATCGATGCTGATGTGATCCCCCACGGTGTGCACGGCGAGCGTGCTGTCACCGAGCCGCACCAACCCTTTGATGCGGTACACACCGGCGGGCTGACTGTCGAGAAACTCGATGAGCCGCCGCGGATGCAAAGACTGCTCGGTGGCGAACTCCACCGTTTCGTAGTGGTGGTGGGCGTGCTGATGATGGCCGTGGTCCTCCCGGATGAGGTCCTCCAGCGAGAGCTGACCGATCGGTGCCGGGCGCTCCTTCTTGTCGAACAGCAGCCGGGGGTCGACATCGGCTCCGGTGGTCTCGACGATCGACGCGCGCGGGTTGCGTTCCTTGACGACGGCGCGCAGGTGAGTGCGGTCGCCGGCATCGGCCAGGTCAATCTTGTTGAGGACCACAAGATCTGCCAATGACAGGTGCTGCGCGATCTCCGGGTGCCGCACCGCGACATCTTCGTACTGGGCGGTGTCGATGACTGTGACGAGTCCCCCGTACCCGATCCGGTTATCGTCGGCGGCCGCGGCGAGCACCATGCGCACCAAAGGCAACGGCTCGGCCAGGCCGCTCGCCTCGATCACGATGGCATCGATGTCGCGACCGGCGAGCACGGTCAGCATGCCGCCCAATTCGTCATCGTCGGCGGTGCAGCACAGACACCCGTTGGACATCGTCATGGTCGAGTCAACCTGACCGGCGACCAGCATGGCGTCGATGTTGATGGCGCCGAAGTCGTTGACCACCACACCTATTCGCACACCCAACGTATTGCGCAACAGGTTGTTCAGCAGCGTCGTCTTACCGGCGCCCAGGAAACCCGAGACAATGGTGACCGGGATCAAGCGATGTTCTCGACAATTCTCCGCACGGTGCCAGTCTAGGTTTTGTCGACAGCGGCGCGAATATCGGCCGCCTGGATGTCCACCGTCTGCGGGCCGTTGCCCGTGACGAGGCCGATCTCGTTGCCCGAGAGCAGGATCAGCGAGGTAGGAATGGGCGCGGTGGTCACCGTGAAACCGGCCTCGCGCAGCCCCTCGTCCACGAAGTACTCCAGACGTGTCGGGCCGGGTGGGATGTGTACGTACCCCTGGTCGAGCATGCCGGTCTCACCCTCTCTGCCCACCGTCGTGACCTCGGCCGAGGAGAAGACGTTGTCTTCGACGGTGTAGACGGCGCCGTCGGCGTTCACCCGCAGGTTCGTAGAGGTCAGGGCAATCGGCGCGTGACAGATCAACGAGATGTACACGCCGTTCTCCCGGGCGGTGTGCAATACCTCGCCGAGCCACGCGTTCTTGTGGAAATCGACCATCGGAGCGTGCCCGCCCGGGGCATGGATGAAATCGAAGTCGGCGAGGCTGAAGGGCTCCGATGGGTCTCGGTGCCTGCCGATCAGCTCGGAGAGCGACAGATACGGCCGCGGCGCCAAAGCATCCACCCGGCGCACCACCTCCGGGCGGAACGCGCGCACCTCCGCGTCCGTTGAGGGCAGCGGTTCGGTGATCGGGAGCCGGCCCAGATGGCGCTCCAGCAGCTGCAATTCACGCTCGCGGCGCTCGACAAGATCGGCATGCTCGCGGCGGTATGCGTCGATATCGAAATCGGGAGCCGAGAACGCCGCGACCGAGCTCGCATAGACCTCGGTCATCCGGTCGGTCGCGTGCCACGGTAGCGAGAAGCCGTTGACGTCGATCTGGGGCGGTGCACCGTCCGGGGTGGCCAGCGTGAACTCGTAGTCACCCTCGAATTCGGCCAGCACCTGCGCCAGCTCCACGTGGAAGAACCCGATCGGGATCTGCGGCGTCGACGGCGGTGAGCTGAGCGGCAGCGCACGCGCGGACGACAAGATGATCAGGGCACGGCGCTTGGCCGTCGTATCAGTCATTGAGGACAGAATTCCTAGTTGATGGTGGAGATGATGCCGCCGTTGACAAAGATGGTCTGTGCGGTTGTCCACCCCGATTCGGGAAGAACCAGCAATCGGGCCACGGGCAGGATGTCGTCACCGCGCCCGATCTTGCCGTTGATGCTCATCGACTGCAGCCAGGCGATGTTGTCATCGGACTCGGCCGGGTAGAAGAAGCTCGTCTGCAGCGGGCCCGGTGCGATGCAGTTGACGGTGATCCCGCGCCCGCCAACCTCTTTGGCCAGTGCCTTGGTGAAATGCTCAACGGGTGCCTTGGATCCGGCGTAAGCACTGTACGTGGGCGCCAGCGCACCGACCATCGTGGTGACGAAGCTCAGGATCCGGCCGTCGTCGGCCATGCGGCGCGCCGCCTCCCGCATCATGAAGAACACCGTCTTGGCGTTGGTGTTGAAGACCCCGTCGTATTCCTCTTCGGTGATATCCGCCAAGGGTTTCCGCACAATCATTCCCGCGGTGTTGATCAGGATGTCCCACCGGCCGAATGCCTCGAAGGCAGCGTCGGCGAGCTTCGTACAGTTCTCCGGGACCGTAAGGTCGGCCTGGAAGCTGACCGCCTCGCCGCCATCCTCCTGAATCTGCCGGACCACCTCGGCCGCCGGTTCCTTCTTGTTATCGCTGCGGTAGTGCACAACGATGCGGGCCCCATCGTGAGCCAACGTCCGGGCCAGCGCCGCGCCCATGTTCGCCGATGCGCCGGTGATGACGGCCACCTTCCCCGCCAACGGCCGCTCGTGCGGTCGATACGGTTGGACTGGATCAATTGTCCCTGGGATCTCGACCATGTCCACTCCTCATAGAAGTCAGCCAGCTACGTCCGGCACGCCCGAGCGTAATGAGATTCCAGGGATCACGGCCAACAAAAGATTGTTGACAGCTAACAAGCACACCTTGTGAGACGGGCCGCGACCGGGAATGACCGAACGATCGGCGGGGTTGCCGATCGTGGACTACGAGAGGAAGAGCATGCCACAGAAGATCATCATCGCCGGTGGTCACGGACAGATCGCCGCACATCTGATCCGTCTGCTCGCGGCGCGCGGCGATACTGCCGTCGCATTGATCCGCAATCCCGACCATGCCGCCGATGTGGAGTCATGGGGTGGACGGCCGCTGGTTCTCGACCTGGAGTCGGCCGCGGTGGGATCGGTCGCGGTGGCCCTCGCGGGGGCGGACGCCGCCGTGTTCGCGGCGGGAGCGGGACCGGGCAGCGGCCCGGCGCGCAAGGACACCGTGGACAGGGCCGCCGCCGTCCTGCTCGCCGAAGCCGCCGAGTACGCACAGGTACGGCGTTTCGTTCAGATCAGCGCGTTCGGCGCCGGCGAGCCCGCACCCACCGAAGGAGACGAATCGTGGATCGCCTACGTGATCGCGAAGACGGCCGCCGAAGAGGACCTTCGGGCACGCGATGGCCTGGACTGGACCATCCTGCGCCCGGGCCTACTCACCGATGAGGAGCCAACCGGCTCAGTCACCCTGTCCGCCAGCAAGATTGGACGCGGATCTGTCACCCGTGCCGATGTCGCGGCAGTAGTCGCCGAGCTGCTTCCCGCGCCGAACACAACGCACGACATCCTCTTCCTCACCGAGGGCAACACCCCCATCGCCACTGCGGTGCATGCGCTCTAGAGCAGAGCGAACAGGCGATCGAGCGCGCGCAGCTGCTCGTCGAAGGGCGTTTCGAGCTTCACCAACAGCGTCGAGATGCCCGCGGCTCGATAGCGGTGCAATCGCTCGCCGATCATCTCGTCGGTGCCCACGAGATTGGTGAGACGACCCAGATCGTCGGGGACGGCGTCGCGGGCTGCATCGCGATCGCCCGCGCGCCACAGTGCTTCGACCGCGCGAACTCCCTCTCCGTATCCGAGCCGGGTGAATGCCTCGTTGTAGAAGTTTCGGCCGGAGGCCCCCATGGCGCCGATGGTGAACGCGTATCCGGCGGCGTGACGCCTGACCGCTGCGGCAGCATCGGTTGCGGTATCAGCGAATTCAAGAGCGACCGGCGCCACCAGATCGATATCGCCCAGCTGCCGCCCGGCCGACACCGCCGCGTCACGGATGGGGCCGAGAAACACCTCGGCGAGTTCCGGGATGAAGGAGTTACCGAGCCAGCCGTCGGCAAGTTCACCGGTGAGCGCCAGGTTGGCCGGACCCATGGCCGCGACATACACGGGCACATTCTGCGGTGCCACCAAGGGCCGCAAGGGTTTTCCAGCGCTCCCCGGTAACGGAAGCCTGTACACCTGTCCCTCGTACTGAAGGCGCTCCCCCCGTGCCACCATCCGGACGATGTCGATGGTCTCCCGCGTGGTCTGCACCGGCTTGGTGAAGCGCACGCCATGCCATCCCTCCATCACCTGTGGCCCGGACGCCCCAACCCCCAGCATGAAGCGCCCGCCGGAGAGCTGCTGGATGCTCAGTGCCGACGTCGCGAGCATTGCCGGTGATCGCGACCCCAGCTGAACGACGAAAGTGCCCAGCCCGATGGTCTCGGTGCGGGCCGCCAGGTAAGCAAGCCCCGTCAGGGCGTCATATCCCCACACCTCGGGCACCCACAGCGAGGCGACGCCCAGCTGCTCTGCGCGCCGCGCAAAGTCGGCAGCACCCGGCAACCGCGGCTCGATCGTCACACCAATACGCATCCGGTCCTCCATCGCATAAGTAGGATCAGCCTATGCGATACCGCGACTGCCCCACTATCGAAGTGTCCCAACGGATGTCGGGCACAGTTGCCGAGGCTTGGGCCCTGGTCACCGATATTGCCTTCCCCACTTACTGCACCGGTGAACTCATCAACGTCCACTGGCTCGACGGCGCCGACGGGGTTGCGGTCGGTGCGCGGTTCAAGGGCACCAATGGCGGAGATGGCAGCCAATGGGAAACCATTTCGGTGATCACCGAAGTCGAGCCCGAGTCCCGCTGGGTGTGGAACGTGCTCTCCGAGGGTGGCACGTATGCGGCGAGTTGGGGTTTCGAGGTCGAGCCGGCAAGCGACGGAATCATCGTCCGGCAGTGGGGACGCCTCGGCCCAGGCCCTTCGGGACTGACGCCCGCCATCGAGGCGATGCCCGACAAGGAGGCACGCATCGTGTCACGCCGCCTGCAGGACTGGCGGGTGGGAATGGAGGCCAACCTCCAGGAGATCGCCGAACGCTTGTCGCGTTAGCCCGTCATATCGTCGGGCTCTGCCCAGCCGATCAGCTCGTCACGGGCACGGGCCACACGGGAGCGGATGGTGCCGATCGCACAGCCGCACACGTCGGCGGTTTCGGCATAGGACAGACCGACCACCTGAGTCAGCACCAATGCTTCGCGTCGGTCATCGTCGAGCGCGGCCAGAAGTGCCTTGAGCTCCACCAACTCCTCGAACCGGTGCGTCGGGCGGCGCAGCGAGGCCTCTTCCAGATCGGCTCCATGCGCAATTCGCGGCCGTGACTTCAGGTGGCGAATATGGTCGGCGACCACCCGGCGTGCGATCGACAGCAGCCAGGTGCGCACTGTCGAGCGTCCGGCGAAGCGTGGGAGGGCGCCGAGTGCCCTCAGGTAGGTCTCCTGAGTGAGATCGTCCGCGACACCGGTATCGGCCAGGTAAGCGACGAATCGCCACACGTCGGCCTGGGTCGCTTTGACCAGAGATTCGAGCGCGGATTGGTCGCCACGACCGGCGGACAGCGCAAGTTCAAGCAGCTGATCGTCGTCGGTGCCGGTGGCCACGACTCCTACTCTATGTCGTAGACGTTCCGAGGTGAACAGCGGGAACTCTTTAACCGGTTCATCCGACCAATATCCCGTGACATATACCGAGGATCGGCCCGAGGCCCGCGAGTCCCAGCCCGACACCGCGTGGGGACGATTCGCACCGATCGTACTGCGTCTGCACTTCTATGCGGGGCTCCTCGTTGGGCCATTCCTTCTGGTCGCAGCGCTCACTGGGCTCGCCTATGCGCTGGTGGGGCAGGTCGACGCCGCCGTGTACCGCCATGAACTCACAGTCGATTCGGTGGGATCCCAGCAGCTGCCACTCTCACAACAGGTGGCGGCGGCCACCGCGACACAACCGGCAGGGACGGTGACGTCCATCCGCCCGCCCGCACGCCCCGATGACTCCACGCGGATCGTCTTCGCCACCGAGGACGTGCCTGCCGACTACTCACGCACCGTGTTCGTCGACCCGTATAACGGCGAGATCCGGGGAACGTTGACCACCTACGGCGAGTGGCTGCCGGTGCGTGCCTGGTTCGACGAACTTCACCGGAATCTGCACCTGGGCGCGTTCGGACGCAACTACAGCGAGCTCGCCGCCAGCTGGTTGTGGGTGGTGGCTCTTGGCGGCCTGTTCCTGTGGATCGGCTACCGCCGCCGCACCGCACGGCTGAGCAGGATCGCACTCCCCGACCGCGATGCCACCCCGCGCCGACGCAGATTGACCTGGCACGGCGCCGTGGGAGTCTGGATAATCGTTGGGCTGCTGGCACTTTCGGTAACAGGGCTCACCTGGTCGCGGTATGCCGGCACCAATATCGGCAACATCACCCAGGCCATCCGGCCGGCGCTGTCCACCGAACTCGATCCGGCGGCCGCCAAGCCCATGACCGGGCATGAACATCATGGCGCCGCCCCGATGCCGACAGGAGAGCCGCTGGCCGGCGTCGACAAGGTGCTGCAGACGGTGCACGAGGCCGGGCTGCGCGGCCCGCTGTGGATGACACCACCGCCGGAGCCCAATACGGCCTGGCTGGTGGCCGAGCGCAAGCGAGATCTCCCCACGCAGCTGGACACCATCACGGTGAACCCATCGAACGGACAGATCACCGGGCGCAGTAACTTCGCTGACTGGTCACTGCTGCAGAAATCGACCGAATGGGCGATCGACGGCCATATGGGCATCCTGTTCGGCATCCCGAATCAGATCCTCGTGGCGCTCATCGTCATTGGGCTGATCACCGTCATAACCCGCGGCTACCTGATGTGGTGGCGCCGACGCCCGACCAGGAGCGGGCGCCTGCCGGTGCCGCCGAAGCGGGGAGGCCTGCTCGCGCTCAAGCCCCTGGAGCTGGTGGCCCTTGCCTTGCTGGTCATCGCGATCGGTTGGTTCACACCGCTGCTGGGAATCTCGTTGGCGGCATTCCTCGCCATCGACCTCGTGTGGGGATTTATGGCCGGCCGTCGCGCCGGAGCCTCAGGCGGCTGAGTTGTCGGCGGAGCGCAGATGCCGCTCCCCGGCTGCCACTTCATCCAGGAACACCGCACGATGCTGGTTGGGCGGTGTACGCCCCGCGCGGTAGTCGCGCAGGACCAGCAGCGCGAAGATCAATCCGAGTAGCACCGGCGAGTGACTGATGATGCGGGCCAGGGTGACCTGGTCGTTGACAGCGTCATTAATGACGTACCCGGTGAGTACGAGCGCGAATGCTCCCAGCACCGTTGCCATTCCGGCCGCGGCGGCCGGACGGACACCGGCGATCACCATGGCCACACCGAGCGCCACCACCCAGGCGGTGGATTCGTTCATGAGGTGTGCTCCGGTCATCGCACCGTGGTGATGCGAGGACACCATCCCGAAGTCGATTCCGGCGACCTGCATACCGGCCACTCCCAGTTGGAGCAGCCCGATGAGCACCAAAGCGCACCGGTTGATGTTGTGACGGGCCCAGTGCGCGTAACGGGCCGTTCGGGTCAGGGGTTCGACAGCAGCGGCAGCCAGGATCTGCCCGGTCAGGTCGTGGGTCGGAGCCGAACGCGCGTAGGCGAACTGACGTTCCAGCCCGCGCGCCAGCCCTAGCCATTCCCGGCAGGACGCACAGGAGAGCACATGCTCATCCAGACGCTTGCGCGCAACGCTTGCCTGCTCACCGTCGACCCACGCCGACAGCTGCTCGCGCACTTCCTGACAGTTCACCCCTCCATCGTCGCCTATCGCGTGACGTTGGGTGTAAAGACCCCTGATCTGCCGGTGCCTAAAACGCCGCGAGCAGCTGATTCGAATCGGCAACCGCGCCGAACACTCCGCCCTGCATGGTCACCATCTTGAGCGCGGCCACGTGATTTCCGGGATCGGTCGCGCCCGTGCAGTCCGACAGGATGAGGCATTCGAAACCGCGATCGTTGGCTTCACGCATGGTGGTGTGCACGCAGACGTCTGTCGTGATGCCCGTCAGCACGATGTATCGAATGCCGCGGGTGCGTAACACCAAATCGAGGTCGGTCGCATAGAACGCCCCCTTGCCGGGTTTGTCGATGACGGGCTCGCCCGGCAGCGGGGCGACCTCCGGCACGATCTGCCACCCCGGCTCCCCCTGCACCAGGATTCGTCCGCAGGGTCCCGCCACACCGATCTCCGCGCCGATCCTGGCCGAGCGCCACCGCTTGTTGGCCGGAAGGTCGGACAGGTCCGGCCGATGGCCCTCACGGGTATGGATAACGGTCATGCCGGCCGCGCGCGCCGCCGCGAGTACACGGGCCGTCGGTGCCAGCCCCGCCCGCGTCAGCGACAGGTCATACCCCATGGTGTCGACATATCCGCCGGGGCCGCAGAAATCGACCTGCCAGTCGATGCACAGTACCGCGGTGTGTTCGGGGTCCACGGGACCGTCGAACGGCCACGAATACGGTTGCGCATCGACCTGTCGCGTCATACCGCCGCTCCCTGCTGAACGGTGCGTCGCGCCGCGATGTAGACCAGCGCAGCGGTGCCGATTCCCACGAGAGCATCCGAAAGCTGTGGCGCCCACAGGTGCGCGGCCAACGCCGACACCGCACCCGCCCCCCATGCCCCGAAGGATTCCCACCGAACGTCCGATTCGCGCACACCCATTCCGTATCTCGGCAGCACCAACTGATCGAGGATCAGCACCGTCCCGATGGGCGGGACCACAACACCCAACAGGGTCAGCCACTGCTCGAAATGCGACCACACCCCAAGCACCGCCAACAACACCCCCACTGCGCCCAGCAGCACCGCAAGCAATCGCATCTTGTGGCCGGTGAGCTGGCTCCACCCGACCGCGCCGTTGTACAGGCAATGCGTGCACACCGATCCCAGGTTGACGAAGACGAATGCGATGGATACCGGCACCAGCCAGCCACCCGCATCGATCAGCGCACCGAGGAAGTTGCCACCGTCTGTCGCGGGGGCACGGGCAGCACCCAGGGCCACGATCATGCCGCCGATCACCATCGCGATGCTGTTACCCAGTGGGAAGGCCGCGAACGACGCCCAAAAGCCTTGTCGCCCATTGCGTGACCATCGCGTGAAGTCCGCGGTCATGGTCCCCGAATCGATGAAGCAGGCGACCACCAACGTCACCGCGGCTCCCATGCTCATCGCGGCCGAGCCCGCTGCCCCGCCGTACCCAAAGGCATCTGACAGCGTCGAATTCCGCAGGGCCAGAACAATTGCCGCCCCACCAAGCAGCAGATACAACGGAGCGGCGACGAGACCGATCAGCGATAGCGCCCGGATGCCGACCAGCGTCACCGCCACATAGCCGATACCCGCGGCAAGAGCAGTCCACCGCGCGTCCCATCCGGCGCTGCCTGCCAACACCGAGCCGGTGAGACCCGTCTGAAACGCGAACCAGCCGATCACCACGGTCGCCAGGAACGCGCAGACCACGCGGTATCCGCGTCGCCCGAACGTCCCGATCGCGGTGAGCGCGAAGTTCTTTCCGGTCTTACCGGCCAGGTAGCTCAAGGCGCCCACATAGCCGGTCAGCACCGCATTCCCCAATGCGATCGCCAACATGCCGCGCCAGAATCCCACCGAGTAGACGATGAGACCGCCGAACACCGCGCAGGTCAGGATCATCGGGAATCCGAGCCACACCGCGCCGACCGAGGTCAGACTTCGGCGCGAATGAGGCGGAACCGGCTCGTTCTCATATTCGGCGGTCCCGGATTCGGGCGCATCTACGGGGATTGCGCCGGCATCTGTTGAGGCAGCGACTTCTGTGGACATCGACGCACAGGATCGTGGCGCGATGTTGCGTCCGCAGTCCGTGCCGGTTACGTGTGCGTGACGACACCCCGCGGTTCCCTAAGACCGGGCCTAGATGTGCGCACCCCAGCCAAAGACCCGTGATGTCAACAGAACGAGGCCCAGCGACACCGCCGCCACCACAACCAAACCGATCACCGCGACCACCAGGGGACGCCAGCCGCTGCGGGCGATCTCCCGGAAGTTGGTGTTCAGTCCGACTCCGGCGAAGGTCAGCAGAAACGCCCATTTGGACACATTGACCAGATTGTTGACCTGCCCCTTGGTCAGCCATCCGAGGGTCACGACGGTGGACACCGCCAGGAACCCGAGAACGAACTTGGGGAACTTGTCCCATACGAAGGCCGCCTTGGCCTTGATCCCAGGCGCGAGGGTCTCGGCCTCACCGCGGGCCGCCCAGTACAACGCGAACCCGAGCACCACGAAGCCGATGAGTGCGTTGCGCGTGGACTTGACGACCGTCGCGATGTCACCGGCATGCTCGGAGTACAGACGCCCGGTGGCCACCGTCTCTGCGGTGTTGTCGACGGCCAGGCCCGCCCATAGGCCGAACTCATAGTCAGTCAGTCCGAGCCCGTGGCCGATCGCCGGAAGGGTGAACAGCGCCACCGCACCCAGCGCCAGGATGGACGCGATGGCATAGCTGACATCCGAATTGCGCGCACGGATGGCGCCCTTGGCCGCGATGATGGCCGACACCCCGCAGATCGAAGTACCGATCGCTAGTAGCGAACCCAGCTTTCCGCTCAGGCCAAACCACTTGGCCGCCAACAGAATGATGGCGCCCGCCACCGTCATGTCGATCAGGATCTGCACCAGGCTGGTGCCGCCCAGTTTGAGGACATCACCCAGCACAAAGCGCGCACCCAGCGCGACGATGCCGATCTTGAGCCAGAATTCGTATGTCTGCACACCCGGGCGGAAGATGCGGTGCAACCCGATGGTGTTGGTGATCAACAGACCGATCACAATGGCCCACAACACATATTCGATATCGGGGACGGTCCAGTGCTGCGCCTTGGCGAGGTCCTTCCACCAAATCTGCGCGTACTTGCCCAGCAAGCCCACACCGATGAGCAGCACGATGCCTGGAACGTAGTCCAGTGGCCGCGTCGAGGTGAAGCTTGCTTCGGGATTTTCGTACGCCTCGTCGGGGTTCTGCGTCTCGGTCTTTGACGTCATCGAGTCACCACGGAATCTTGGGCAGCACATTGGCCACCGCGAGTAGGGCGATCACACCGGCGATGATGGTTGCCCACCAGTCGACGCCGATGCGCGCGATGACGGAGGTTGTGGGCTGGCCCTCGGTAGGTGCCGGGGCGCCGGACTGTTCGTCGGTCACGGACCAGAATCTTCGTGGCGTGCCACCAGGCTCACAAGACATCCGCTCGTATTGAATCGAGGCGGGGCCCGGGATCGAACTTGACACCCGTCAAGTACAGTCGACGGCGCCCGCAGACAATGCCGTCGGAAGGTCTTCGCCCGTGTACCCAGGTACCCACGCCGCCCAGTTCCCCGACAAGCCCGCCGTCGTCATGGCGGGCTCCGGAGCCACCCTCACCTACGGACAATTGGACGAGCAATCCCGGCGGCTGGCCCGGTACTGGTACGACACCGGACTGCGCAAGGGCGATCATGTGGCATTGCTCAGCGACAACGCCCCCGAGGTGTTCGTTGTGTACTGGGCCGCATTGCGTTCGGGCCTATACATCACGTCGGTCAATCACCATCTGGCCCCCGCAGAGGTCAGCTACATCGTCAACGACTCAGGTTCAACAGCACTCGTGGTCGCCGCCGGTGTGTGCGAACAGGCCGTGGCAATTCTCGACGATATTCCGGCGGTCACGCAGCGTCTCGCGTTCGGCGGCGAGGTACCCGGGTACGGCTCATACGAGGACGCCCTGGCCGGCGCCGCCGACGAACCACTGCCCTCGCAGCCCGCGGGATCGGACATGCTGTATTCCTCGGGAACCACCGGACGCCCCAAAGGCATCAAGGTTCCCCTCATGGATCGGCAGGTCGACGAACCAAATCCGTTCGCGATGCTCTTCGCTCATCTCTACGGATTCAACGCCGACACCGTGTACCTGTCGCCAGCACCGATCTATCACGCCGCGCCCTTGCGGTTCTGCGGCTTTGTGCAGTCGATGGGCGGCACCGCCGTGGTGATGGAACGCTTCGACGCCGATGACGCCTTGGCGGCTATCGAGAAGTACCGAATCACCCACAGCCAATGGGTACCCACAATGTTCGTGCGAATGCTCAAGCTGCCCAAGGAAACCCGGCTGCGGCACGACACTTCGTCTTTGAAGGTCGCGATCCATGCCGCCGCGCCATGCCCGGTCGAGGTGAAGCATTCGATGATCGACTGGTGGGGCCCGATCCTCTACGAGTACTACTCCTCGACCGAAGGCAACGGCGTCACCTTCATCGACTGCGCGAACTGGCTCAAGCGACCGGGCTCTGTCGGCAGCCCGGCACTGGGCGTGCTGCACATCTGCGATGAGGAAGGTACAGAGCTGCCGACCGGCGAGGCCGGGCTGGTGTACTTCGAACGCGAGGAACGACCCTTCACCTATCACAATGACGACGAAAAAACCCGCAGCGCTTGCCATCCCGAGCATGACACCTGGACGACGACGGGCGATATCGGATACGTCGACGACGATGGATTCCTCTTTCTGACCGACCGCAAGGCATTCATGATCATCTCCGGCGGCGTCAACATCTACCCTCAGGAGATCGAGAACTCCCTGGCACTACACCCCCAGGTGCTGGACGTCGCGGTGATCGGAGTGCCCGATGCCGAGATGGGCGAGGCGGTCAAGGCCGTGGTGCAACCCGCCGACCCGTCTGCCGACCAGGACGCACTGGTCGCCGAGCTGACGGAATTCCTACGCGAGCGCATCGCCCGATACAAAGTTCCCCGCACCTTTGACTTCACCGACACCCTTCCGCGCACCCCCACCGGTAAGCTGGCCAAAGGACTTTTGCGCCAAAAGTATTGGGAAGGGGCTCGATGAGAACGGTGGCCGCAATCTGCATTGCCGGGGGGCTGCTCGCAGGGTGCTCGACACCCGCCACCCAAGAAGGGCCGTCAAGCCCATCGAGTGCAACCGTTCCGGTGATCCAACCGGGCGTCATGCCCCAGCTGGTCGGCTTGCAGTGGACCGACGTGAAGCCGGTGCTGCGCAAGCTGGGCCGGGTGAGCGTCGCGACCAAAGAGGTCCCCGTGGATGATTCCCATCAGAAATCCCGGATCATCGCGCAAGATCCCGCCGCCGGAACACATCTTGAACCGGGCGCGAAGATCACCTTGACTTTCGGGATCTAAAGCCTAGCAACACTATTCAAACGCTCCTGGGGTTGACCCCGTCGGAGTGAATCTGCGGTCCAACACGCGCGCCAATAGGGTGCCGTGCTGACCTCGTCCCACATCGTGAGCCCGAGTTCACGCCGCCCTCCTCTGGCATCTGCGTCCTTGACACCACCGCACCCATTGCAATGCTCATAGCATTCACATACTGTCAGCATTTGAATGCATCGAGTTCACTCATTGAGGAGGATCATGGCCACCTATCCAGATCGCCCCGTCGCCGGTTCCCGGATCGTCATCACCGGTGCCACCAATGGGATCGGCAAGGAAATTGCCCGTGCGCTGGTGCGGCGCGGGGCGCTGCTCACGCTGGTGGCACGCGACCCCGTCAAGGCAGCCGACACGATCCGGGAGCTGGCGGCCGAGAACGGGGCGATCACCGCGCCGGAGTACATCCAGGCCGACCTCGCCGATCTGGACTCGGTGCGGGCAGCGGCCCGCGAGATCGCCGCGACGCACCCCCGGATCAACACCCTGGTGAACAACGCCGGCATTCATTCCCTGTCGAGCAAGCCCAGCGTGGACGGCTTTGACCTGATGACGGCGACCAACCACCTCGGCCCGTTTCTGCTGACCAACCTGTTGCTGGAGCCGATCATCGCCGCGGATCACGCGCGCATCGTCATCACCGCATCCGAGGCGCACCGATCGTGGCCGCGCATCAACTTGGACCGTTTCGCAGAACCACGCTCCTACAACGCCATTGGCTCCGAGGTCCGGTACGGACAGTCCAAATTGATGAACATCCTGTTCACCCAGGAACTCGCGCGGCGGCTGGAGGGCACCGGGGTGACGGTCAATTGCTTCTGCCCGGGCATGGTCTCGACCGGGCTGGTTCGGGACAGCCGCATCCTCACCGCCGCGGCGGGCCTGGCCTCACGCACACCATTCGTGCGGCGCCCCGATCAGGGAGCCCGGATGGGCATTCGGCTGGTGCTCGATGATGACCTCGCGACAATCAGCGGGCAGTTCTTCACGTCGACCCCGGGTCTGGGCGTACTGCCCGCCGTGCGGATCCGCTCCAACCAGCAGGCACAAGAGGAACTTTGGCAGCGGTCGCGCGAGTTGGTGAACCTGTAGCACCGTGTCTGCGCGGCCACCATCGCTGCCGTCAGGTACAGAGAAGGCATGCGACTGTGGTCCCTACATCCATGCAACCTCGATGCCAAGGGGCTGGTCGCGTGCTGGCGGGAGAGTCTCCTGGCGCAGAAGGTGCTGCAAGGACGCACCCGCGGATACCGCAACCACCCGCAGCTGGAACGGTTCACATCGCTGGCAGAGCCAGTTGCCGCCGTCGGCGCCTACCTGGCGGGCCTCGCCGATGAGGCCGACCAGCGCGGCTATCGGTTCAACCGTGAGCTCATCGGTTTTCCCGCGGCCGCGTTCGAACCATTGATCGACGTGCATCGCGGGCAACTCGCCTACGAACGCTGGCTACTGGACACCAAACTGGCCCAACGCAATCCGGAGCTTCTCGCGACTAACAGTTCCACGCGGCTGCGCCCGCACCCCATCTTTCGCCCGGTACACGGCGACATCGAAAACTGGGAGAAGGTGCTGCCCGCCTACTCCGTGTGAGTTCACGGACAGAAGACACCACCCGGTTCTGCCGCCACACAACCCGGGGCAACATCGGCGTAGGGCACATCACCAAAATTGGCTGTGACGGTGAGCTTCCTGTCTCCGAAAACTGTCTGCTGCACGAGTCGATCCGCAGTGAGCCATTCGAATGCGGACAGTGGTTCAGTACCCGCGGTGTCGCTCAGCTTGGAATAGAACGTCTGCAGGGCCGCTAAATCAGCCCCTTCACGGTCAAGGGTGTCTGTATTCAAGGCATACATCATTGGGGCCAGATTGAGCAGCGCTAAAAGCGCCCGATTCCGCTTCTCGGCAGGGAACTTGTTGAACGGCAGCTCCCACCTATCAGTGCTGACCAATGAGTCGTGAAATACGCTCTCATATAGTGGAATTCGATACTTAGGATTGAACATCGTGTCGTGCAGCACCGGCGGAAGCTGAACTTGCTTGAAGAAGAACTGAGGTCCGTCTTCCCCCCAATACTCTCCCCAGACTCCTTTGTCCCGTTCCAGGGGCCACAGGGCGGAAATGATGGGTGTGCTGGATCCATGACTGAACGCCACGGTGCTCGCGGCCCAGGAACCCACCGTTTCCGAACCCAGCACATACCGCTTGCTAATCTCGTCGAGTCGATTCACGCGGTTACGCCGGTCTTGATCTTGTGTCATCGGGTGGCCCGGTGTGTAGTCATCGAAAGTCATACCGGTCGCGTCGACGTCCACAAAGACACTGTTGGCACCGTTTGCCGTGCGCGAGCGAACCCGCGCTTGCACGAGGTCAGGCATCTGCGCTAGGGCTTGCGAGCTCAGGTAGCAGCCGCGGTCTTGAAATCCGTTGACTGTCTTTCCTTCTGCGGTGTGGACACAGGCATTGGGATAGATGCCCGCCGGCCATCGCGACCCGGGATTATCGATCTCCCCCGCCGGGTCTTGGGCATTGTCAAAGGACACATATGGCCCAATCAGATACCCAGCTTCTTTCGCTGCCTCAACGGCTGCGGAGTTCATCGGCGGGTCCCCATCGTCGTCATACCCAAGCCACATTCGCCGTATCCCCAACGCACGCAGTCTCAGCACTGTTTCAGGTTCACGCCCACCGGCCCACGTGTACGCGTGAAATGCCCCGATCAGCTTTTGTACGTCCGGATTGGCCTTGATTTTGTCGGCCAGGGTGACGAATTTGTTCTGCTCTTGGAGCAGCGTGCGGTAATTCCGTGCTGCGGCGGTGGGCGATCCATCGGTAATCGCCATAGCCACGGCATAGTTCTGGGTGCCGCGGCTCTTGCTGAATGTGTGCGACACCGTGCCCACCAGATTGGAGTCCAGCGTCAGCGTCGAGCCCAGATCCGTGGGCACGACATAGCTGACCCCGGTGCCCACGTAGGAGTAGCCCAAGATTGGCATGGTCAATTCCTGTATGGGATGGTCGCCCACGATACCCACCTCGGGTTTGGTCCAGGTGGGATCGTGAATCGGGATGCTCACGCCGCCCCCGAGCGGCAATTGCAAGTCAGTGGCATCGGCGCCCGTAATGGGCCATGCCAGGTTCTGATCTCGATCACTCGTCACATCGACAACGAGACGGCCATCGCGAGCAGTCGCGGTAAACGTAAATCCGCTGTCTGGATAGCTCCACGTCACCGCACCGCGATCGTCTATCCGGACCGCACTCGGCGCACCGATACGTGTCACGGTCGCCCGTGAAAGCTCCGCCGCTCCGTTCACACGGAGGTCGCGCAGATCCAACCGCAGAACGTCTTCGCCGACAGGGAAAGTGACCACTGTGCCATCACCGGAAATGGTCGGCTTTCTGGAACGCGGACCTGAAGAGACGCACGCTACGGCCGCGATGAGCACGACAACTGCGACAACAAATGCGCCTCCCCGTGCAGCCCCACCACCTGTGGGTGAATCACAGATCATCCTTCTCCCCGCTCGCCACCCAGCACATCGCACACTTCAGGTGGCGCGATTCTTGCCAGATCTACCCGCGACCGAATCTCCAGCTTGCGGTAAATCTGGCGCAGATGGAACCCCACTGTGTGGGCGGAGATAAAGAGCTCCCGCGCGACCTGGCGATTGGTAAGACCTCCAGCGGCCAGCCGCGCCACCTTCTCCTCGGCAATGGTCAGACTTGCCCAACCCGTGGATGCACGCGTGGTGTGACTCCAATGCCGCCGTCGGACACCGAGGTCACGCAGCCGATGCCGAACCCGGGCAGCGTCCCAGTCCGCGCCCAACTCCACGTAAACCGCCATCGCGGCACTGAGTTCAGCTACCGCGGCCGCACGGTCCACTGCTGCCAGCAACACCCCGGCGTCCTCTGTCGCCGAAGCGTGAACCCACGGGTCCGTATATTGGCCCGCAAGGGATTTGACGATAACGGCATCACGGTCCATCAGTGCCCGGCAGTGATCCGCCACTACCGCCAAGAATGGCTGATCCGGGTTCAGCTCGCTGATCATCCGGGAGGTCCGTACTACATCCCGAGCAAAGGATTCGTGGCCGACACTCCGCGCCAGCCGCACACACCAGGCTGCAGACGCAGGGTCCGCGATTATCAGTTCCAGGCTGTCGCCAGCGTCGAGCAGAGCTCGGAAGGCCGTCCCAGGCTCACCGCCGGCCGCACTTACCTGAGCGCGGATCAGGCACCGCAGCCCCCACAACGGATGTTGCTGATCGTGCGGGAGACACTCGTCAAGGCGTTGCACGCAGTCGGATGCCAATCCCAGCTCGCCACGGCGTAGCGCAGTACATGCCAGAAACGCGTGCAGCCACGGAACGGGCAGTTGCATCCGGTAGCGATAACACAAGCTCAACGCATCGGAGCCGTCCACTTCTGCTCCGGCCACATCGCCGCGGGCGAGTCGGCACCATCCACGCAACGACAAATAGACCGGAACCAGCACTTCCGTCCTGCTGGACTCAATAACCCGGCCGAGGGCCTCGATTGCGCTGTCGGCGGCGTCCAATTCCTGCATCCGCAGCAGCATCCACGCCTTCTGCCACAACGGGTAGGAATCAAAGGAGTCCCCAGATTGTCTTTGCCACAGGTCAACCGATTCCTCGATTGCGCACAACGCATCGGAAGCCTTGCCTCGACGCCAGGACACCGTCGCACGTATCGACATCGCCGCCATCGTCATGGAGGCTGGGCATGATGTCGAATCGGACAGGATCCCCTCGGCCGTAGTCTCGACAGACTCGATCTGCGAAAAGAACGAAAGCGCCAGCCGCACCAGCTGGGTACGACGTACAGCACGACCGTCTGCAGGACCTTGTGAATTCGATGCCAGCACAAAAGCTCCGTCCGTCTCTCCGCGCAGTGCCATCGCGGTAATCAGGCCCGCCCGAACCCGGTCAACCATTACGCCGGCTCCCTCCCACGGGTCGCGCATGACCTGCTCAGCGATTTCGGCCGCTCGAGCTAGACTGCCGGACCGAAGCAACCCAACGACCGCAATGCCGGCCATCCTCAGGTGCACACGACTACCCTTGGGCGCCTTCTCCATTCCGCGCAATGCCAAGGTGGCAGCTGACTCAGGCGCAACCGACATCAATCGTTCAGCGATCCGGGCGATGATCCCAGCCGCCTCCGCATCATTCGCGTGTCCATGTAACAAATGCACAGCGGACCTCTCCGTGTGCCCACCGTTTCGTTCGACCAGCATTGCTGCGGCTTGACGATGCAGTAGCGGGACCAAGGGAGCCGGGACGCTCCCCAGCACCGCACGGCGGATCAGATCATGCGGAAAGGCGAAGTCAACCGCTTGAGCAACAATCAAACCAGCGGCCACGGCCTCCGACAGGGGAGCCACCAACTCCGCCGGAGAACATCCGAGCATCTCCGATAAATCTTCCGGACAGAAGACCCGTCCCAAAACGGCCGCCACTTGCAGCGCCTCTCGACTTACTCCCCGCAGCCCAGAAAGTCGATCTGACACCAGAGATGCCAAACATGCTGGTGCCATTATGGTTTCACCGGCGTAAGGATCAGGTTTCTCAGGCTTCAGCTTCGCCACACCGTGATTTGCCTCGATCGCGCCATCCTCTATCAGCCCCTGAATCAGCTGCACCGTGACCTGCGGAGTGGCGTCAAAACACTCGCACAATCTCACCAGATCCTGACTGGGTTCCGCGTCGAGCAGATCACCGACAACTTCGGCAATCGCCGACTCAGATAACGCTCCCAGTGGCTGGAGCCACTCGGCTCGCCCATCTCGGCTCATCGCCTTGAAGAAATACCCGCCGAGATCATCCAAACCTCCTGGCCTGAGCGCAAATTCCCACACCAACGGGACGCCTGCAAACCTATCAACCAAGCCCAACAACGCTTCCACGCTCGGGGTGTCGACCCATTGGAGATCATCGACCGCCACCAAAACCGGCCCCCGCCTGAGCAGATCCTTGATTTGAGACTCGAGCTGACAGGCTCGTGTCATCGAGGACTTCATGACGCGCGGCTTTTCCGGGAGACCATCGATCACCGCGTAGCCGCGGCGGTCGGCCAACAACATTGACTCGAGCAGTAGCCGGCTCTTGCCGCTGCCGACCGGAGACTCCAGCAGAAGTATCTTGCAGCGCCGCGTCTTTGCCGCAACATCCAGTATCTCGACGATGCGCCTTACGTGATCATTACGACCGCGCAACGGCCGCAATGATTGTGAACTCCATCTAACCTTCTCCACCGCAACCTCTTGTCATGGTCAACTCGAATCAACAAGAACAAGGCTGCAATCCGCCCCACCCTACAGAAAGAGGCCATGATCAACCGTAATCGCAAAACCAGGAGCCTGGCTTAAAGCAAGTTAAGAAGACACTGCGCCATGCAATCAACTCAGCTGTGCACCTTGCCAACTCATCGAACAAGGGCTCGTGCCCTTCGTTACCTACTACTCACTGTTACGGCCAAACTGGACAGCACGTCAGCCCACAATTCGGCCAGCTCCTGCACCTCCCTCATCTCAAACAACAACGTGGGAAATCCGAAATCCCCAATCATCCGGCCGTCGATCACAACCACGGTGATGTCCAGGGCCGCGGCGGCGGGCAGCCCGGGGTCTGGCATGGATTCATACAGCCCCTCGACGATTGGCTTCCATGCACCGGCATCCTTTGTGTCGGTCTGCATTTGACCGAGATAGTTAAAGCAAATCCGGCCTGGCATTTCAGCAGGCAACTCCTGTGCGGTGTCTCGGTTCAGATACCGAAGTAGCCCATACCCAACACCGCCATCCGGGATACTTTGCACGCGCTGGGCGACGGCCAATACCGCTGCGGCAATATCGCGACTACCTGCTGGATCTTCGTCCAAATGAATGCCGGATAAGTCAATCCGTAGTGGATATATCGAGTTAAACCACCCCACCGTCCGCGATAGGTCCGCCCCCGCAAGCTCCTGACGACCATGGCCTATCAGCCGCAAAAGTACCGACGGCAGCACCACGCCTCTTCGGCCCTGCCACCGTGCCACGGCGACTGCCAACGCAGCCATCAAAATATCGCCAAGCTGAGGCTCCTCCCCTGCCAGCCCGGGGCCAAGAATTGCCGAAGTTGTTTCAGCGTCAATAAATGTTTGCACTCGCTGGATTTTCGAGGTGGTGTCGACCGCCGGATCAAGCGCCCGAATCCCCGGCAGCGGATCTGGCCCCTCAAGCATCGATTTCCACATCGCAAGCTCCGCCACCCGGGACGCCGAACTCGCCTCGGCACGCAAGGCATGCAACCAGGTTCGCATCGAGGTACCGCCCGCCGATAGGGCGAGCGGTCGTCCCGCCTCGATATCCGCCCACGCTGCCGCCAGGTCCTCCAGCACGATCCGTGAAGACACGCCATCGAAAATCAGGTGGTGCGCCACCAGCAACAAGCTGCCCTCACCGTCAGGTCCGCAGTCAAGCCATACCGCTCGGACCACGTTGCCCAAGAATGGGTTCAACTCGCTTACCGCCGCCTCCCAGACGCCTTCCGGAATACCTTGACCACTCTCGACTTGGACGCGGATCAGCAGCGCATCGACGTCTATCGAGCTCGCCGAACCCGCAACCATTCGCCATTCCTGTTGGGATCCCACTTCTTTGCGGCACAACCGAGCGCGCATCATGGCGTGTTGTCCGATCACCGCAGTGAGCACTGACACAAGCGCGCGCCGATCGATGCCTCTAGGCAATCTGACCAGCGTGGAGAGATGGAAGCGGCCGCAACCATTGCCTCCCAACTCCATCAACCATTGGGCCGCAGGCGACAATTCCATCTCACCCACGTCTCCGCCGGAGACTTCCTGCAGGGCAGGGGTTTTTTCTCCACTCGTTATGAACTGAACCAACCGTCTTACCGTGCGCTTCTCGAGCACATCGCGTGACGTAAACACCACGGGGATCCTGCGCGCCCGCGCCACGATCTGCGTCGAGAGAATGCTGTCCCCTCCCAGCGCGAAGAAGTCATCGTCGACGCCGACCCGATCCGCTCCGAGCACTTCAGCAAATACGCCGCTTAAGAGCCGCTCTGCTTCGGAGGTGGGAGCACGGTACCTGTCCTGCACCATCGACGGAGCGGGCAGTCCAGCACGATCCAGCTTTCCCGACGCGGTCAACGGCCACTCACTGAGCACCACGATCACCGACGGCGCCATATAGTCGGGCAGCCGTGCCGCGGCGAACTCACGCACGGCCTCGGCCAGGACACCAGCCATCGGCTTGTTCGACGTTGGTTTAGCAGAACGGCTCGAAGTACCGGGGACGTAGGCATCGACGATGCATCTGCCGTTCAACGCGGACGTCTGCACGAAGACGGCCTCCATGTAGCCGCGTCGCGCCGACCATGTGACCGCACACGAGTAGCCGCACTCGGCCGCCGCCGTGTGGAGATCTTCTGGCAACAGTCCTTCAGGCAGTCCATCAGCGGCGCTGCCCTCACGATCCCGTGGTGTCGCTAGGTCTTTCATATTTTTCGCAAGCTCGTCGACCGCCCGGATTTCAGTCAACAAGCCCCGATGCGGAACAGCCAGCACTCGAACACATTCCATACCTTGCCCCAGGAGTAGCGACCGGATGGCATCTATATCGACGTACTCGACGTGCGCCGCCTTCTTCACGGAGACAGTTGGTTTGGGCATCTTATGTAGGACTACGTCATATCTGTAACGAGTCAGTTCGTTGATCGAGCTGCCCCGCTTGAGCTGGATGTCGTGCACAACGCCGGGGAACTCGTGAGCGATCTCGGAGAAGAAGTGCGGATCCACCAACAGTTCACGCTGATTCGACAATCGCCTCAGCACGCGCCGACGTACATCGCCCGAATGGCCATCACTTCCCCGTGCCAATTCCACCCCGGTCTCGAGTTCCCGCAGATATCTCAAACTTCGTACATCACCGATGAACAGCGCACCGCCTGGCGCGAGTACCCGCAGGGCCCGATCAACAACACGCCGCAGGTAGTGCGCGCTGGGGAAGTACTGCACGACTGAGTTAAGTACGACGGTGTCAAAGTGTCCGGTGGCGTAGTCACTCAATTCGTCTGCCCCACCGGCGATAAGGTGGACACGCCCAGCCCAAGCCTCCTTCACATCACCCAGCCACCGCTCCAGGCGGGCCACAGTCACGGGCGAGAGATCCGAACCGCAGTAGACCTCACACAGGGGTGCGATCTTCGACAGAATCAGCCCCGAGCCAACACCGATCTCCAATACTCGTCGCGGTCCGAGTTCACGAATGCGGTTCACTGTCATGTCACGCCATTCACGCATCTGATCCAACGGAATCGGAGCTCCCGTGTAGCTGCTATTCCAGCCTGTGAAGTCGTCTTCGGCCCCCAAGCCACGTCGGGACGGCTGATCTCGCGCCCCGTCGCCATACAGTTCGTCGTAGACGTCACGCCAGCGATGTACTGTGTCGCGCTCGTGCCCCACGCCGAAGTCGCCTGCCGCCACGACGTATCCCACCAGCCTGTGATCTTTTGCTCGCCCCTCCGAATGCGCTATCACCACGGCACGGTCGATGGCAGGATGATCCGTCAAGACGGCTTCTATCTCACCCGGTTCAATGCGCACTCCATGTAACTTCAGCTGAAAATCCTTGCGTCCCAAATATTCTAGGTTCCCTGATGCATCCCACCGCACCACATCGCCGGTGCGGTACATGCGCTCCCCCGCAGCGGTGGGGCAGGCCACGAAGCGCTGCGCAGTCAATCCCGGGCAGTTGACGTAGCCGCGCGCCAACTGCATTCCGGCGACATACAATTCACCCGGCACTCCTGGCGGCACCGGCCTCAGCCATCCATCCAGCACGAAGAGCCGGGTACCCGCGACGGGTGCGCCTATCGATACCGTATCGGTATCTAACTCCGAAACTTGGTGCGAAGTAACATCAATGGTTGTTTCCGTGGGTCCATATAGGTTATGTATCTCGATGCCGGCCGCGCGTAGGCGGCTGGCCAGATCAGCCGGCAGCACTTCACCCGACGAGATGATCATCCGCACGCTCTGACAGGCCGATAGCTCAGCCTCGGCCGCGAACACCTCCAACACGGAAGGCACGAAGTGGGCAATCGTTACCTGCTCGGTGCATATGAGAGCCTCCAAGTAGGCATGATCGGTATGCCCATCTGGAGCGGCAATCACTACTCGCGCTCCAAATAAAATTGGCCACAACATCTCCCACACCGACACATCAAAAGTGGGAGGGGTTTTGTGCAACACCACATCACTGGAACTCATGTGGTATCGCGCTTGCATCCATCTCAGATGGGCAACGATGGCCGCATGATCGACCATTACTCCCTTGGGCCTTCCGGTCGAACCAGAGGTGAAGATTATGTAGGCAATGTGACCCGGCCGAAGTGAGCACCTTCGATCGGCATCGACGACGGGGCGATCGGAGAACTCCGACAGGTCAATCCTGTCGACCGCGATGACGGGGACAGATGCCGGCAACCCTCGGGTATGAGGGTCACTACTCCTGGTGAGAACAAGATGCGGTGCGGCCGCCTCTGCGATATGTGCATTGCGGTGTTCCGGCGACGCCGGATCGATGGGAAGGTAAGCGCCGCCTGCGACAATCACCGCGTACATACTCACCAACATGTCCACCGAGCGCACCATCGCAACCGCCACGACGGTCTCGGGCCCAACACCCAGTTCGATCAACTGTCGAGCCAGCCTATTGACGCGGCGTGCGAACTCTCGGTACCTCCACGAAGTACCGTCGCTGCGGATCACCACCTCATCTACGTGAGTGGCCACTCGTCTTTGGAAGATCTCCCCGAGCGAGGAATCTTCGGGCAGAACGGCATCCTGCGCGAGCTCCTCGCCGTTGCCCCAGGTAAGTACCCGGCGCCGTTCCGCATCATCGAGTGTGTTGATCTTGCCGAGTGGGGTGTCGCCAGGGGCACTCAAGAACTCGCGCAGGTATCTCAAACACCGATCTAGCCGTTCCCCGATATCTGTCGCGGTGAAGAAGGCATCGTTCCCAATAAGGTTGATATGTAGGAGATTCTCGGGCCCAGATCGGTAGATGTCGAAATGCAGGTACTCGGTGTTCCCCGAGGTGAGAATCTCGTACTTGCCCATGGCCACGCCCAACCGCACGATGTTGTCGGCCAAAAGTATGTTCACCGTGGGCCCGAATGCATTCCTCCCATATCCCACGGCACCGGCGTCGCGTCTTATGTCCTCGAACCGATACCGCGCATGCCGCAGACCGCTGGACACTGCGGAGGCGGCGGCTTTGATCAAACCGTCTCTGGTGACCGGGTACCCACAGTGGAGCGCGATCGGTATCGCGTTAGAGATCATCCCGCCGGAGAGTTTCAGCGCCGTGGTCCGCCGGCCGGCAACCGCAAGCGCCACTGTGCCCGTGTCCTGGCCTGACAGCACTGATTCGAATCCGCAGAGCGCAGCCGTCAGGACCCTGGCAATGCTTGTGCCCGCCATCTCGGCAACAGCATCCAGCCTCACGCCTAGTTCTGCGCTAAGCCCGGCCTCTGCACGGTGCTCCAGCGTGCTGCGCGTCTCTGCCTCGTGATGATGTACTGCGATTTCTAGCTCGGCCGTGCGCTCGGCCCAGTAGGCACGGTCCTGTCCGAAATCTTCAGAATTCGTGTATTCCTGTTCCAGCGTAATGAGTTCTGACACCGAAAGGCCGCGATAGGGAGCTGGCTCTTCACCCTGAATCCTCGCCGAGTAGTGGTCGGCGATCCGGGCGGTGATCGCGAGGCCGCCGTAGCCGTCTATCACGGCATGATGGGACCGCACGTACCAAAAATAGTGATCCGGCCCCACCTTGATCAGCGCCCAGAGCGTGAGCGGATTACCCGTCATAGGGCGTGGTTCGGTGTAATCACGGCGCATCCACGAATACGCCGCAGCGACCGGGTCCGCCTCTTCGGTAAGGTCCACCCAAAGCGGATCTCTGCTGAGTCCTCGAGATAACCATTGATATGGGCGGCCCTCGTGTTCAGAGAATCTGATCACGTCGGCACCGGATGCCATAAGCTCGAAATTGCATGCCTGCGCGAGTAATAGAAAATCGACAGGGCCGGTGAGTTCTACGCAGTGAGCCACGTTGCCTGCGGATCCGTCAGCAGGATCCACCGCCATCCACTGCTCGGATTGTGCGCGAGTGAGTTCCAGTCCCTTGAGACGTTGCGCATCCATCAGTGTTGGTCCCTTGCAAAGACGCGGAACTGTTCCCCGAGGAAGGTCAGAACGTCCGGCACGGCAACAGTCAATCCAGGACAGTCGCGAGCCAGCGTGGCGATTTCATCTGCTTCACGGGCCATGCATGCCATCGCGATTTCGGGGCGCGGAATGTACCGCGGATCACTTTCCAGCTCGAACGATGGCCCTGCGGTCTTTCCCGCCAGCCCGGATGGCAAGGTGACAATCAGCTCGCCCAATGGGCGCAGCACGGTGACCATTATGTCTAACGCCCAATTCATCACGGGAGATCGTCGCAAGTTGCCCGCGGGACAGTAGCCAAAGTGCTGCACCATGAGTTGCGCGGCCAACTGGTAGGAACGGTTGAACGCTGTCATCGCCACCCGCGCGGGCGCATTGGTGACATGGCACCTTGCGGCGTCCACAGTATGCAGTGTCGGATTGCGCAGCACCGGGTATGCCGGATTCCATGGAATACGTTCTGCTAGTGGCGTATTCATGCGTTCTTGGGCCAGCGACGCAGAGATCCCGAGGAATGTCTCGAAGTGCGACTCTTCACCAGCGTTGGGCAATGCGATCCTTCCGCCCTCTCCGTGTTCGGTAACGAAGTCGATCGCGAATATCGCACTGGCAACATCGTCGACTTCCAACTGGTAATCCGGGTGGATTGCATTGACCGACTCACGCATGAAGAGGTGGTGTCCTCCCCCTCCTTGATATTTCTTGGCCACCAAGACATCTGGCATTAGCTGAATCGCGGCCCGAATCGCAGCGTAAAGTTCACTCAATGAGCCGTATCGATAAGGTCTTTGCGGTGTGGGTCGATCACCCACCAAGCCAGGTACCAGCTCGTGCGGTCGTTCCAGTTCCACGAACCGCTCTACTGCAGTAAGCCCAAATGGTTCGAGAGACAATTCCAGTGGAGTCCAGAGCGTGCCATTCAGACGCCCGAAATCCAGCCGTGGTACCTGGAACGGCAAGCCCACTGCCATCCGGATGTTGTTGATGGCGAGGAAGTGAATCATCTCCTCCCTGGCCACGTTCATCAGGAGCCCCCGGTATCCGTTGTCCAGCGTCCCCGGCCCGCGGCCGCACGCCAGAGCGGACTGCACTTCCGTCCAAATTCCCTTTTCTACATAGCGTTTCGCAGCGTCGTGAGTAGGAATCGAGTAAGCCGCATAGAGGTACTGGATCATTACCGCCAGTTCAATCGACAACGCCTGATCCAGGGCGGCGTGCAGTTCGTTACGTGTAGTGATCGGCTCGATGGGAACACGACGCCCAGTAGGGATAGGCGGAGTCTGACGCTTGGCCTCGCGCGCGAGGAAATACCTTTGCAACAAACGGATTTGAGGTGTACTTATATCGCGAGTCGACGGCATGAAGTAGGTTCGGTCGCGATGTGCCGGATCGCTGACATGCCAGATGAGCCTGGCGTAGGGCTCAACCTTGAACTCATCAGCGAGGCTCAATACGTCTGTCCGCATGAACGAGTACAGCAGCTCGTAGTACGCGAACACCTCTCGGTACAAGAGGTCAAAACTAATGGCGCTGTCATGCAAGTCGTCCAGGTACCAACGATCTGGGAGCACCCGTATTGAAATACTGCCCACGGTAGGCCAATAGCCCAGTTGGTCGTCATTGTCGTATGCGCCGCAAGCACTCTCCAACCCAGGCAGTGGCGCCCCTTCAGGCTGCAGCAGTACCCGCGTGGTGCCGGCACGGATGCCTTTCACCGTGACAACTCCAAAACCGTGGGCATCTGTGCCCACGGTGACGTTCGTCGTGTACCCGGCAGTGCCTGACCCACGTAGCGCGACGATCATTACATCTTCCGGACGTGCTCCAGGCGCTTGCGCCGCCGAATCCAGCGGCAGCGCCCGTGGGTTGAAGAATTGCCGGACGCCTATCGCCTGGGCGGCAGCGGGCTCTCCTCTGAAATACGAACGCACGGAAATATCAACGGCGAAGTCCTCGCCAGTGCGCGAGTTCGGATGTTCGAGGAACAAGCTCGCGTCGTCTGACTGCACCACCGTTTCGGCTTCTTCCAGCAATACCCGGCCGGCGCCGACGAATCGCAGAGCAGCATCCGGATTCTCCTGGCTTTTATCAAGCCTCGGAACAGTGAGAATTCCGGAGGTCAGGTGATAGTTGCTGTCGAGATAGGCTTTTCGCGGCACCACGGCGATGACTTCCCCCGCGGTTGTCTGCAGTTCGAAATCCCCCATATCGATCAATTCGTCAACACGGGTGACTGGCGGGTAGCCCTCTCGCGCACGTCGTCGCACGGCAGGAATCGCGGTAACCAGGTTCATTGTTACCTCTGAGCCCTCCACACGAACGCTCGCCATGTGAAGCAAAACATCCTCGCCGACGGCGCCCTGTGATCGCGGAGCAAGTAGTCGGCCCGCTGGGTAGGTCCGCAGCTCCGTGGCACGCCAAGGTCCAATTGTTCCGCGCAGCCCCCACCGATCAGGTGCGTCGGGAGCGACCGGAGCTTCCATTCCGGTCAACGCAAACTGGACCACAATGCCATCTGCCGCACCGGAATCGATCAATGCACGCAACGCAGCAAGGGCCGGTGAGGCCCCAGCGCCCTCCAGCCATTGCAGACCCTCGTCGCGGCCTATCGCGAACTGGAACAACGTGGAGCGCCGCAACCACTGCACAAGTGGATGACCACCGGCCTGGTCGAGGTGACGGGAGTTCTGCCAACGCGGAGGGCAGTATCCATTGACATCACCGGTCAGCAGATATCCGACATCATGGGAGCGGCCAAGGCGACCAAGGGCCAACTGGCCAATCATCAGTGTTGTGGTCCAGTTTGACGAAGGATCTACGTCGAAGACCCTTGCCCGATTGGCCGTGCTCGCCGTGTACTCGCAGTAGTGCCCCCAGAAGTCCACGTCTCGTCCGACGAGAACGTCATCGGTATCCACCACACCTGACACCCGCTCGCAGGAAACCACTTTTGCGTCGATCCAAAAATGCCCGTTCCCACCGAAATTCCATCCCTTCAGGGTGTGAAATGGACCGTCGGCCTTCAACGCGCCCGAGTGATCGAATCGGCTGCCGCCGGCTTCCAGTAACTCGTCGTATTCCCGCGCCGGGCGCTCGAGTGGAAATGGACCGTCAAGAGTGAGTGGTTGGTTGGTAGCGAGATCCAACAGCCCGCTGCGCGGCCCGGTCGGCAGGCGTGTCACTGCGACACCTGCGAAATGCACTCTCGGCACGTTGAGCACGCTCATTGTCAATGCACTCCGTTCCGGATCTCAGTCAGCGTCCCAGGCAGCTGCGACCAGAGTGGGTATCAGGTCATGAGTGATGCGTACACCCGGTAGTACGGCGGTGTAGTCACGGAGAAACTCCGAAACGGTTTGCGGGGTAATCACTGATCTCATTTCCAGCCACCGCGGTTGCAGCATCATGCGCAGGGCAGAAGCCGCCAGCTCTGCACTTCCGGACGCCTCATAGACGATGCGGGCATTGTCGAAGGCATAGGAGTACGCGGCACCGGTGTCAGCGTCGCTATCCGGACGTGTGACATCGACAATCAACAGTCGTCCACCGGGCGCTACGAGTTCGCGCAGTCGGGGTAGCACCGTCGCCGCCGACCCCATGTGGAACACCGTGTTCACCGACATCACTAGATCGAATCGGCCATCAACATCTGGGGACAGCTCGAGCGCGCTGCGGCATTCGTAGCGGATAGGCACTCGGCTCTCTTTGACGGCCGCTAAATCGAGCATGCGCTGGGCGACGTCCACGCCCACCACATCGTCGTAATGTTCGGCCAGCATGACGCAGTTGTTGCCTGTGCCACAGCCTACGTCGAGTGCGCGCTTGCCTGCAGGGAGATGTTCGACCAGCCATGTACGAATCGGACTGGTACGTGCGTCCCTTACTGCCGTGAAGCTCTCGTACATCTCGGCGAGATCATCGAAGTACGGGGTCTCATCCGGAATCAAATCTTTGGGGTTACCAGCGGTCATACCGCGAAGGTACTTCCGGCTTCATCAGGCGGCACTGAGCTGAGTGCCATCGCAATAGAAACTATGCGTATGCGTGGTGTGTATCGCTTCACACGCAGGATGAGCCCCCGGCCAAGCATCGGAATACTGAAAAGTGCCGCAGGAATCCTCTTACTAGACAACAGGTTCAGCAGGTGAAACGAGCTATGGAAACAGATTTCGATTGTGACGTTCTCGTCGTGGGGGCGGGACCGAGCGGGCTATGCACCGCCCTGCTGCTCGCGCAGCACGGAGTGCGGGTACAGATTGTCGATCGAAAGCCCGGGCCCGTACAGCAATCTCGCGCAACCATCGTGCACGCCCGGACACTGGAGCACTTCGACCGTCTCGGAGTCGCCGATCATGCCGTTGCCAGCGGGGTACCGATAACTCATGTAGCCATTCACGAGAACGGCAGGCACGTGGGCGAGTTGCCCTTAGCAGGCACCGGAACGGCAGCTCGAACCAGGTTTCCCTACGCACTTTCCTTAGAACAGTTCGTAACCGAACGTGTTCTGGTCGCCGCACTTGCCAGGCATGGCATACATGTCTCATGGCGCAGTGCGGTAGAGGATATCGCTGAAATGGCCGACGGGGTGCGCGTGAACATTGTGGGCTCCATGGGTGCTAACACTATTTCTACTCGTTGGCTCGTCGGCGCGGACGGAGCGAGCAGCACAGTCCGGCGTCTTACTGGTCAGGAGTTTGGCGGCGAAACGTATACGCAGAAGGGACTTCTGGCTGACGTCGACTTGGCGGTTAACCTTGGTATGCAAAAGATGCGACTGAATCTCACACGTGGCGGATTCGTGGGGGTGCTTCCGCTGGCGAGCGGGCGCTATCGGCTCTTCGGTGTAGTGCCCCCAGACTTTCATCGCGGGCCGGAAGCGGACAACCTGTCACACGACGCCTACGCAAGCCTCGACGATAGCGACCTGCGGCACTGGTTTGAGTCCTACTTCTCGGTCGATGCGAAGTTGCAGAAGATCGTGTGGGCAGCGATGTTTCGATTTCACAGCCGCATCAGCAGAAGTTTCCGAATCGGCCACTCCTTTCTCGTTGGCGACGCCGCCCATATTCACAACCCTGCGGGAGGACAAGGGCTCAATCTTGCAGTCGGCGATGCGGTGAACCTCGGGTGGAAGCTTGCACAGGTTGTCAACGGCGAGGCGCCGGCTTCGCTCCTGGAAACGTATGAAAACGAACGTCGCCCGGTCGCCGCCGCCGTGCTTGCCCGCACTGACATCGGATTCAAGCTAGAGACATCAACCAGCCCCGTGGCCTTGTGGATGCGGACGCACGTCGCAACGCGTGCTATCGGGCTAGCCTGCCGACTGCCGCCCGTGCGCAAGTTGTTCTTTGACATGTTCTCCCAGCTATGGATTGCTTACCGAACCAGTACCGCCATAGATCACTCGGACGCCAGCGGCCGGGGCCCTCACGCCGGCGATCGGGCACCCTATGCGACCCTCTCCAATCCCCGAGGCTCAGCCCGCGATGTCATGGCACTTACGCACTCACCGAACTATCACATTCTCTTGATCGGAACTATCGATCCATTTCAAGCCGCCCAGCTGCGGAAACTCTTGGCGGCTCGATATACCGCCGACGTCAACACGCATCTACTTACCGGAAACGAAACCGAAGTATGCCGCGCATACCGGGCCACCAAGAGCACAAAACTCGTCCTGGTGCGTCCAGACGGACATATCGCCGCCATCGCCAATCCATTCAGTTGGGAAACGATCACCCGCGTGCTAGGGCATCTCGACAAAGTTCTGCTTCGCGCCGATCAACATCGCGACGAACGCTAGCTGCGGCGGAGCACAAGCGACGAGGGGCCATGAAAGACCATGTCGCATGGGTACTCCACCCTTGTGACAGTGAACTCACCGACTACGCCAAGCAACAGATCGAGGCCGATCTCAATTTCGGCGCGGGCGAGCGCTGCACCGAGGCAGTAGTGAATTCCGTGCCCAAACCCAACACCGCAGCCCGCACCGCGATCCAGGCGCAGGACATCCGGTTCAGGAAAACGTGCGGGATCACGATTGGCCGCACCCAGCACTGCGACCACCCGAGTACCGCGGGCAATGTCGCTCCCCGCCAAACACACGTCCCGATACGCCCAGCGGGTCACCGACTGAACCGGGCTATCAAATCGAACCAGCTCCTCGACGGCAGAGATCGGCACACCCCGTGATGCCCGTAGCAGGCTCAGCACCCGCCGATCTGCGCCAAGAGCCAGTACCGCCTTGCCCAGGATATTCGTCGTCGTTTCGTGTCCTGCTGACATGAGATGTACGCAACTGGAGGCGATTTCACTAGAGGAAAGAGCGTTATCGGACGCCATCAACGACACCAAGTCGTCTCTGGGCGCTCTGCGCCGCTGCCTCGCCTGCGATACAAAGTACTCACTGAGTTCTGCCGCCGCGGCGTCCGCGAGCCGAAACACCTCAACGCCACTCGTCAACCTTCGGCTGCTGCTTATCGCCTGAATGGCCATCACCCTGTCTCGTAACCACTTCCAGTCTGATGCTGGCACGCCCAGTAGCTCCGAAATCACCAGGATCGGGAGTGGAGCCGAAAACGCCTGCACCAAATCGAATTCCGGTTCCAGGGCGCAGCGTGAAAGCAATGAGACGGCGATTTCGGCAATGCGCTGCCGCAACCCAGCGACTACCGCAGGAGAGAAACGCCCAGCGAGCACGGATCTTATCTCGGTGTGACGGGGCGGGTCGAGAAACACCAGCCAGCTCTCCACCATACTCCGCAGGGCCGCGCACTCAGCCGGAACCAAGCCGCCAGTCCCCGAATGACCCGCAGTCGCTGCGCGGCGTCCAAAACTTTTGCTAGAGAGCGCCTTCGCCACCTCATCGTAGCCGAGCAGATAATGTGTCCCGTCGGTGCCGCGATGGACCGTCGATACCTCACGGTACCGGCGGTACACTGGGTACGGGTTCGCGATATCGGCGGAAGTCCATCCGGTCAATGAAAATGGTGGCAGCGCGCCATAATTCGTAGTTTCAGTCATCTCGAGTACGAGCCCCGCACCCGTTCGACAAGTTCCTCCGGGTTTACCGGGGGCCGTTCACCACGCCAGGCGACGTGCCCGTCTGGTCTGACAAGTACGAATCGCCGCGCATACAGTTCGGCGATATCACGCTGCCTCTCAGCGATAACCTTCAACGGCACGCCCTTGTCTGCGAACGCTCTTTCCACCCGTCGGATCCGGCCGGAGGCCGCAAAGCACAGCAGTACAAATCCATTGCCAAACAGATCCAGTGTCGATTCTCCTGTCGCCAACCAGGCGTGCGGTGCGCGTGATCCGGGGCGCGTGCTGGGCCGCACGTCCTCTGTGCCCGACGGAACGTGCACCGCGGGGCACACCTCGGAGTCGGGAATCACCAATGGAGAGTTCTCATATCTGAAACCAAGATGGATATCGGGCGCATCAAACTCACGCGCCAACCCGCTGTCGGCAAGCTCATCCCGAACCCGGGCGCGCAACCACTCACCGTGCGCCGAATCATCCCCGAGTCCATCCGGAACCTCGCGTTTCATCGCCCGGACGAGATTCCGATTGGCCTCCTCCACCCCCCTGAGGGCTACCGGTCTACGCTCAACCGTATAGCTATCAAGCAGGTGGGGCCCGGCCCATCCACCCAATGTGGCGGCTAGTTTCCAACCGAGGTCGGCGGCGCCACAGATTCCGGTGTTCATGCCGAAACCGCCTGATGGAGACAATGTGTGCGCAGCATCGCCGACCAAGAAGATTCTGCCGTGATGGAATGTCTCCGCGACGCGATGGACCAGCCGCCACTCGTTGTCTGACAACACCTCAACCGGAGTGCTGAACGCAATTGCTCTCCGTACCAAGTCTTCTGCATCATCCATCGCCTCCCGATCGCCCTGCAGCCCGACGGTCAATCGATAGAGTTCTTGACCATCAAGCGCCCGAACGGGAAATCTCAGCGCGGAGGAGATCATCAGATAGTAGAAACCGGCCGCCGCATCCCCCAGCTGCGTGCGTAGCTTGGGCGCACGGAACAGTATGTTGCGGAACGTCTCTGTCCGGTGCAACGCCGGTGCCGCGATACCGCATGCGTGCCTGACGTCTGAAGAAGTACCGTCACACGCGACCATATATCGCGCATGGATTTCCGATTGCGCACCCGTCACGAGGTCTGTGACCCGGCCGCACACACTTTCGTCGTCCTGGTCGAAGCTATCGAGTCGGGTACGTGTCAAGATGGGACCCGCGGGGGCGATGCCGAGCTCGGCATAAAGCAAAGGCGCCAGCCAATGCTGCGGACAGATCGCATCCGGTTCTGGTGTGTGGTCGTAGTCTGGTCGCGTATCCATGGTGAATCCACGAACTCGATGCAACTCATGGCCACCGATCTTTGTGACCCATGCGCAATCCAGTGAATGATCACCGGGCCAACCAGACTGGCGGATCTTCTCCGCAACCCCCCAGCGGCGGAACAGCTCCATCGACCGCGGGCCAATGCCACTCACTTTCGGATGCGTGACCGTACCGTCGCCAGACTCAACGATCACGAAATCGACACCGCGCGATCGTAGTTCCATTCCCATGGCGAGTCCTGTGGGCCCACCGCCGACGACCAATACATCGACAGAACGTTCTGAAGACGCAGTCACGCCGCACCGCCCTCACGGCCTCCGTCACAAACCATGGCGCCCACGCCGGTCGACTGCATGTAGGCGTCTATCTGACTGACGGCATTCAACCCCGACTCCACAGCCCCCTCGATCCAAGCCGGGACGGACGAGCAGTGTTCTCCGGCGAAGAACAGACCGCCCTGAGGTGCTGCCGCCAGCACCCGTTCTTCCTCCGCTGTATCTGAATCCTTGCCCCATCTGACCGAAGCCGCACCCATGCTCAGGGGATCGTCACCCCACGCTCTCATCACCTTGCCGCACACCATGCTTGGTTGACTGAGCTCCGGGTGAATCTTGCAGAGTTCCGCGCGGACCATGGCAAGGCGTTGCTCCATCGGAATCTGCGCCAGCAAGTCTGCATCAGGGCCAATTGTGTAGCTGGCTAGTAATGTCGCACCCAGTCGAGGATCGCTCTCGACCGGTGGGTAGTAGGTCTGGCGTACCAATCCGCCGGTGAAGGAACCTCCCCCGCTTATCCCATCGCGCTCCCAGAACGCCTCACGACAATGCAGAGCTATCTTGGTCGCTGCCCAGTAACGCATATCGCGGATGATTGTCATCTTGTCTGCGGTCATGCCGGACAACCGGATTCCACGCAGAACAGAGAAGGGCACCGTACACAACACGCAATCGCGCCGGATCAACTCGGTGTTCAGTCCGCGATGCGTCTCTATGAATACCCCGTCGCGCACAACATGCAGGCCGGTAACCCGGCTCCCCCGGTGGATTGGACCGCGCAACCGCGCCGACAGACGGACAGCGATCTGATCGATTCCGCCCTCCAGGCGAAACAGTGCCGATGATGTCTCGGTAACGACATCGGCGAAGAAGAGCCTGAGTCTGGTTCCACACGCGAAGTTTGGATGGTTGGCGAAGAACCGGTTGAGATCAACACGTTGGATACCACTTCGCGTGACGATAAACGGCGATAGATCGATGCGCCGCAGTAGATCGAGCAGCTCGACATTGAGATCCGCGCCAAGACCATGGCGGAACCTATCGGGCGCAATTGCATTGACACTCGCGGCCAGCCATGATGCGCATAGCACCGCATCATCTGGATAACGCTGCCTTAGAGCACTATCCGCAAGGAACTTGGCTACCAGTGCCGGCGACGCATCGCGTACTCGTGCGTGACCATCGGGTGTTGCGAGGTAGTTGGAATCGTCAGAGAACAGGGTGCGGAATTGCCGTACTCGATCAGATAGCCCGAGCTGATCGATCAACTTCATCGTTCGACAGTGCCGGGCTGGGATCCGCATCGCACCAAGTTCTGCGATGGGTCCCTTTCGGCCCAACGAGAAACTATGCGTATGCAAACGCCCGCCCACGGTCGGGCGCGCCTCGAGAAGCTCAACACGGTGTCCGCGCTGTTCCAGCTCATACGCCGCCACGAGTCCCGCGACACCAGCGCCGATAACGGTCACGCACCTTGAGCGCAGGGGTCCCTTTGTGCCATGTGTTTCATTCGGCGCCAGTATCATCCGCGAAGACTCCTCGGGTTTCGTTTCTTGTCCACTTCTCATCCTCCGTCCGCAGGGGCGGCCTCCACACCACTCGTCTGCCCAGACATCACGGTGGCGCTGGACCGCAAAGCCAGCGGTGGCGAAACCTTGAACCCACACGTATGTAGTGAATCGATCTGGCAGGCCGAGTACGAGCTTCGGTTCTTGCGGTTCAGTACATCTGAGCGAGATACTCGCGGTGGGTCGGCAATGAATGCCGCAGACGTGACGCTTGTTGCGCAAGCAGGTCGAACTCACGCTGCGCGCGCGTCGCATCTAGGTACCTCACAACCGTCGACGGCCGTGCCGGGATTCCACCAAGCCCGACAAACATGCATACGTATGAGTAGGGCTCGAATCCGTGATAGTGGGGGTAGACAGACCCGGTGTCGGGTAACTTGCTGCGCCAGTGCTCGATCCGTTCTGCGAGAGCAGCAGGGAGCTGGACGGATTTTGAGTCACGCCAGTACTGAGTATCCACGCGCGCGGCCAGATAGTAATGAAGCACGAGGAACTCGCGGACACCATCCATACATCGGTTGATCACGCGGTTGTAGGAGTCTCGCAGACTCTCCTCCCAGTTCGCGTCAGGAAAGTGCTTTACCAGCTGCTCTATGCCGTGCTGAATAAAGAAGATCCCGGTTGATTCGAGCGGTTCAACGAACCCGCTGGCCAATCCGATCGCCACACAGTTCCCCACCCAGCTTCTTCGGCTCCGCCCAATGCGCATCCGAATATGACTGGCTTCCAACCCTTCCGCTTCCGGACCAACGAAGTCGCGCAGAGCACGCTCCGCATCCTCGGGGCTGCAGTAATCCTCGGCGTAGACATAGCCGGTACCGATTCGGTCAAACAGGGGGATGCTCCAAATCCATCCAGCGTCTTGGGCTGTCGCGGTCGTGTAGGGAGGCAGGTGCCCGCGGTCCCGGTCGGTCGGGACGCGCAAGGCTACCGCCCGATCGTTGAGGAGGCTCCCCTGATACGACTCAAAGGGCTCCCCCATTGCACGTCCCAGTAGCAGGCCGGAAAATCCTGTGCAATCGATGAAGAGGTCACCCCCGATGCTGCCATGCGCGCGAGTACGCACCTGGCTAATCCAGCCACGATCGTCCTGCAGAACATCCACTACGTCGTCGACTACGTGGCGGGTGCCACGGCGTACCGCGAAGTCTCGCAAGAAGTCCGCCAGCAGCGACGCATCAAAGTGATACGCGTACGGAAACTGCGTGTCCTGTTCGGACAGTGTCGTTCGATATGCGGTGTTCTCGCCGTCGGTGCCCATGAACAACGATCCATCGAGGCGGCGTGGCGACTTATCGTTGTCGCACAAGGTACCTATCAAAAAGCAATCGCGATCGAAGCTGTCAGACCTCGGATTGTCCAGCCACCAGTCGGTGAGACCGAATCCGTCTACCACCCGCTGACGTTCGAAGGGGTGATAGAAATGATGGCCCGGCTTGCGCCAGTCCTGAAAACGGATGCCCAGTTTATATGTGGCGCAACATGATGGCATCCACTCGTGTTCCTCCAATCCGAGATACTCGAAGAAGTGTCGAATTGTGCTAAACGTGGCTTCGCCGACTCCGATTGCCCCTATCCGCGCCGACTCCACCACTGTCACGGCGATCCTGTCACCGAATGCGACCTTGAGGTACGACGCAGTCATCCAACCTGCGGTACCACCGCCAACGATCACAACTTCTTCCAGCACAACCATCTCCTCATCTAGCGCAGGCGTGCTGCGGGGAGCGCACGTGCTCGGGCCCGAACCCGACACCAATCACGTGGCTCATGGACTTTTGCAGCACTTCAAATCGATCGAGAACCTCCGGGAACCGCGGCTGCCGCCTTCCGCTCAAGGCGCCATCGATACCGAACCGCTGAACCATTCGTTGCAATCCTTGCGACAGCACTGTCGGCGCCCACCGTCTGCGCTGAACCTTCGCCAAAGCGGCACAGTCAATTTCGATACCAGCTGCCTGTGCAAGCCGTATGGGCTGCCACAGAATATTTGCGGCTGCCACCGCGTCCTGGATGGCGAGGTTGACGCCAAGTCCGGCCACCGGCGACATGGCATGCGCCGCGTCACCGATGAAAAGCAGCCCGGGTACATGCCAGCGACGAAGCCGGTCGATACGGCATTGCAACACGCTGACATCGTGGATCCCACGTATATCGTCAACTCGGTCTGCCATGAACGGCACCAACCGCGCCAAGTCCGCACGCAAGGCTTCTATCCCTTGACTCCGCAGTATTTCGAAACCACCGCGACTTGTCTCATACGACATCTGCCAGTAGTTGCCGCGATCGGTAGCTCCGAAGATCTTTCCCCGTCCCAGGCGCACACAAATGCCCTCTGCGGGATCAGTTTCCAGTCGGGGCAGCCTGAAGAAGACAACATCGAGGGCGCATCCAAGATCCTTCGGTGTAAACGCGATATCGCTGCGCAGTGCCGAATGACGACCGTCGGCAGCCACTGTAAGTGCCGCCTCGATACGAAATTCTCCTGAACGGTCGCGAAACCTGACGCCCGTGATGCGACCGCGATCGCGCGTCACGCCCAGCGCCTGAGTTGACATGAGAAGCCGAAAATTGTCGTATCGCTTTGCCTCTCGCGCCAGAAGGGACAGGAAGTCCCACTGTGGCACCAATGCGATGTAAGGGAAACGAACAGCGAGCTTATTGAAATCGGCTATGTTGAAACGCTTCCCATCCTGCACCACACCGACAGTTGAGACCTTCTGGTGTGATAGCCGTTCAAATTCATCGTACAGGCCAAGCTCGGCGATGATTTCCAAGGTCGAGGGATGCACCGTATCGCCGCGAAAGTCCCGAATGAAGTCTGAATGTTGCTCTAGTACAACTACTTCTATATCGGCACGGGCCAATAGCAAGCCCAGCAGCATGCCTGCTGGGCCCGCTCCCACAATGCACACCGTTGTCCGAAAATCGGCCATCGTTCACCACCTCACCCAGACGACTTGTCAGGTTCCTTGGTATCGATGTTGCGCGCCGGGTTGCGCGCTCCACATCACGAATATGGTCAGTGGCGTTGTGCTTTTCGAGTCTGCCGACCGTCCAGTTCAGTCTTTGATCCCACGCAACCCAGTAGGAGCACCGCAGAGCAATCGAACCTGTACCAGGTCAGCCACTGTGGGCTGATGCGACAGTTGGTCGCGGCATTGTCCAGGAACACCACGCCATCATGTCGCGGTAAGCGCGGCCGCATAGAGCGCTAGTTCATCACCCACGTTGGCGATAGGGGCGGCGCCGGCAGTCTCCATCGCCGCGTCGAATCTCTCGCGCACCTCCTCGATGGTGAGATCCGTCGAGGTCACCCCGTGCGTCTCGCTGAGGAGAACCCGTGCGAAACGTCCACCACCGGCGCTGAAGCTGATACCGGAACATGGCACATCTTCGGACACCAGGAAGGCCGCGACCGGCGCCACGGCTGCCGCCGGGAAGGTTTCACGAAGCCAACTGAGCGCAGGCTCGGGCATGTTTTCCACCATCCGCGTGAACCCGACCGGGAGTAGCGCGTTCACCTTGATGCCGTACGCCGGTCCGGCGAGACCCAGATTGGTTGTCATGCCGATCATTGCGGCCTTGGCGGTCGGATAGGTGCACGCCTCACCCTGGCCGAACATGCTGCTGGAGGAGATGTTGAGTATCCGCCCGTATCCCTGGTCCACCATCGCCTTCCACGCCGGACGCAGTACATTGAACGGGCCGCGCAACTGAACACCGAGCACGGTATCGACGTCCTCGTCGGTGAGTTCGGCGAATGTCTTGATCGGGCCGACGATTCCGGCGTTGTTGATGACGACATCAACTTGCCCCCATGCGTCCAAGGCGGCGGCGACAATCGCCCGTCCGCCGTCCCCGGTGGCGACGGTATTCGTGTCGGCGATGGCCTCACCACCCAGTGCGTGAATTTCGGCGACCACCGAATTGGCCGGGGTATCGGAGCTCCCGGTGCCCAACAGTTCGTCGGGTGATCCGATGTCGTTGACGAGGACCTTGGCGCCGCGACTGGCGAGCAGTAGAGCGTATTCGCGCCCAAGCCCACCACCGGCGCCGGTGACGATCGCCACCCGTCCGTCGAATCGGATGTCATTGCCCGGCTGCTCAAACACGCATGCCTCCATCCACATTCACCTCGACGTTGAGGTGAATACCCGTCTCGATAGATACGTTATCTAAAATAACGTAACCGGCGCAAGGGTGGGCGGCACGAACGGCACTCCCCTACCCGACTCCTCGAAGAATCGCATGGCGCCGTCGGCGGCCGCGAGTCCGAAGGCGGAACCACCAGTCAGTACCACCGCATCGATCGCGACGACCGACTTGTCCGGAGCCAACGCGGCCAGCTCGCGGGAGGCTGGCGCACCGCCGCGCACCTCACAGGACGCGCATGTGCCCGGCGGCAGAGATATGACGGTACAGCCGGTCTCGGCCGCCCCGTTGGTCCAGTGCCCCACACCTACCCGAGGGATGCCGATACTTCGTGTGTTTCCCATACGGGCCAACGGTACTCAGCCCGCCCGCTAGAGCGAAAGTGCCTCTACCAGGGCCGGCAGTGCAGTGGCAGCGGTGGCCCGCCACACGAGATCCGCACGGTAGGACAGGTCGGTCTCCTGCGGGTTGATCTCGATAACCGTCGCCCCACGACTCAGTGCCAGCTGCGGCAGTCCCGCCGCCGGATACACGATGCCGGAGGTCCCGATGAGCAACATCAATTCACAGTTCTGCGCATGCGCGACGGCGTGACCGAACTCGACCTCGGGAAGCATCTCGCCGAACCACACGATGCTCGGCCGGACTTTTCCGCCGCAGTCGCACTCGGGCGGTGCGACCCGCTCGGACTCGGGCACGGCGACACTCACGTCAAATCCTGTCCGGCAGGTGTCGCAATGCGATTTGAGCAGGCTGCCGTGAACATGGGTGACCTCTGCACTGCCGGCACGTTCATGGAGGTCATCCACGTTCTGGGTGACAATCTTGACGTCACGGCGAGATCCCCACTGCGCCAACGCGCGGTGGCCGTCGTTGGGCTGCACCGCCATCAGCTGGATGCGCCGATTCTGATACCACGCCCACACCAGCCCAGGGTCTTCGTTCCAGGCTTCCGGTGTCGCCAATGTCATCGGGTCGTACTTCGACCACAGTCCGGTCTGCGCATCGCGAAAGGTGGGCAGCCCGCTTTCGGCGGACATGCCAGCGCCGGTGAGCACCGCGACGGTCCGCGCCTTCGCCGCGGCGGCGACCAGCTCTTCGGGTACCTCTACCTGTTTCATCAACCAAATTCTCGCCTACACCGACCAGCCAGGTCGAAAATGGGCGTTTTCCAATTATCTGGCCGAGAAATCGTCATCCATGATCTTGATTGGGCGCATGGTGCGCTCATCCCGGTCGCACGGGGCCGCGCAACGGGCGTAAGCATTCGCCGCATAGTTCGACAACGCCACCTAGTGGGTGCGCACCTAGCTCTACGCAGGGGGTCAGATGACTCTCGGACAAGTATTCGATCCTCGACAGAACGCGCTGAACGCGTGGCGGCTCGGGTTGGCGACGACCGTCATTTTGTGGCATTCCTGGCCACTCACCGGACACCGCCTGCCGTTCCCCGCATACGAAGGACTACTGGCACAAGTAGGTGTCGACGGCTTCTTCGCATTGTCAGGGTTTCTCATCACCGCAAGCTGGATGCGCCACCCCAGTCCGCGCGACTTCTTCATCGCCCGCGCTTTGCGCATCTTCCCCGGCTTATGGATATGCCTGGCGATCACGGCGTTCGTCATCGCCCCCGTCAGCGTCGCCATCCAAGGCGGCTCGGCAGCGAGCTTATTGGGCTCTTCCAAACCGTTCGAGTACTTCCTCAACAACGCCATGCTCAACGTGTTCTACGCCGGTATCGACGGAACACCGCGCAACATTCCGTGGCCTGGCATCTGGAACGGGTCGATCTGGACGCTCATCTTCGAATTCGTCTGCTACATCGCGGTGGCGGCTCTGGGAATAACGGGAGCACTGAAGCGGCAATGGGTTGTTCCCGCCGCTTTCGTGTTATTCCTCTGTGCCGCAGCATATCTGTCGTATCCGGTCTTCGCGATGGAGACCATTCCGCAGATGGTGGCGCGGTTTGCGCTGATGTTCGCGGCCGGGGCGCTGCTACACCAGTATCGAGACGCCCTGCCCGCACGATGGTCCTTTGTCGCGATATGCCTTGGCATTCTTGCGCTCTCGGGACTGACCTCCAACTATCGAGTAATCGGCGCCCTGCCATTGGCGTATGTGGTCATCGTGTCCGGTGCCCTCATCCATGACAAAAGACTCAACCTAGGCAACGACTTGTCGTATGGCGTCTACATCTACGCATTCCCCATCCAGCAGCTGCTGGCCGTCGCAGGACTCGCCGTCCTGCCACCATTCCTGTTCTTCCTGGTTGCGACTGCACTCACCCTGCCACTGGCGGCACTGAGCTGGTTCGTGGTGGAAAAACATGCGATGTCGCTCAAAGCTCGATTCCGGCGTGCACCCGTGCCTTGATAGGCAAACGGGTCTGCAGCACGATGGAACGATGATCGAAAAATTGACTGATATGCCGGAGGGCGTCATTGGATTCCGGGTGTCCGGCAGGCTGGCCGGCGACGAACTACGCGAGTTCACACCAGTCATCGAACAATCACTGGCGTCAGATGAACTACGGATCGTTGAGGTCATCGCCAGCGACTACGAGGGTTTTGGCTCCGGCGGGCTGGCCGAAGATCTGAAGCTGGGCTTCGGGATGCTTTTCCAGCGCCATTCGGCCTTCAAAAAGATCGCCGTGGTGACTGACAAGGAATGGGTAGCGCACACGTTGCATGCGCTCTCATGGATGGTTCCCGGCGAGATCGCGATGTTCGGCCTGAACGAGCTGGAGCGCGCCAAAGCATGGGCTGCACACTGAGACCGTAAACCGAAGTCGGGTAGCGCACTACTCGCGCCTCTGCTCCGGCGCCCCCATACCGTCGCATCACCAACGTTCGGCCGAGCACGACAACGGATCTATCGCAATGGCCCTGCGCTGGAAGAACATTCATCCGGCGACGAAAGGCGCGTGCATCATGGTCCTCATTCCGAACTTCGAAAGTCAGTCACACTTCTTCACTCCGGTGGCGCTGGCGGTCAACGAGCAACAACCGTCGTCGATCGTCGATCAACGCTTTGTCTTCCAGACAAATGGCGTCGCCATCGTCAACATGCCCGGACAGACCAGCGTGGATTGGTCACGAAATCAAGCGTTGATCTCCCCGAACATGAGCGATGCCTTCAAGGCGATCACGACGCGGCACAACATTCCTATTCCTGCCGGGGCCTTCCCGTGGTTCCAGGTGGACAGCGCCATCCCCTTCGCAACCCTGAGCTCGATCTTCGATCGGCATCAGGCGATCGACGCCGGATTCGCCGTCGACCGTTGGCGTTTCAGGACACGCACCGGCATCGGACTACAGCCCGGACAGACGATCCAGAGTCTGTTCGACGGCCTACTCGTCGATCTGGCCGTGCGCGACAGCGATGCGGTGCTCCACCGCATCAGCTATCACATCACGGTGCAGGGCCGAATCCGGTTCGTCACCGGCCTCACCTGATCAATCGCCGTCGGCCGCGGCATCCCCGGACTCCGCCAGGAATGCCTTTTCGAGCAACACGAAAAGTTCACATCGCTGTGTGGCACTCAAGGCGGAGAGCACCCGGGCCTCTGCTCCCCTGAGCCCGTCGACTATCTCGGCGTACCGGCGCTTTCCGAGCGGAGTCATCACCACATCGTGGCGGCGGCGATCCTCCGGGGACCGCTGCCGCTCGATGAAGCCAACAGCTTCCAGATCGTTCAAAAGCCCAACCATCGTGGTCTTGTCTACCCGCAAGGCGTCGGCGAGGTCCGCCTGCGACTGCTTGCCGGCCGCATCCAAGACGTTGAGCACGCCGATATGCAGGAGTCGCAGTTCGTGCTCACCCAGTACGGCAGCCACTTCGACATGCATGCGACGCAGAAGAATCTCGAACAGTGGTCCAAACAACCCCGCTGGCCTGGGGTGATCCTCCGGCGGGAACTCGGTCATGCCCCAACAGTACATCTATCTTGATCATCTGTTTTAATCAAATCGTTAGTGTTATACAAACTATTTGAGGAGGCGATCATTATGGATGGATCGAAGCGCTCCGGTTGGTTCGCCGGAGCGACTGTGGTGGCCATCGGGTGCGCCCTAGCGATGCCGGCATCCAGCTGGGCCGCCCCCGCCGAGATGGCTCCGCAATCCAGCCAACGCACGACCTTCGATGGCTGGAATCTGACCGTTGCCCTCTCGGGCGAGGTGATCAATGCGGCCCCAAACCTGGCCGGCGCACAGAACTCGCGCGAGGCGTTCATGACGCTGTCCGCGCAGGCGAACATCGGTGGTAACGGCAGCAATCCCGTCACCGCGGCCAATTTCGTCGCGGGCTACCAAGTCGGCTGCCAGATCGACGTGTCGCAGGGCCTTCAGATTGGCGGCACCGGGCAGTTGACGGGGTCGGTCGGGGCGACCGTCAGCGGCCAGCCGGGAGTACAGGTAGGCGGCAGCGGGGCGATCGGCGGCTTCGTACAAACCGACCTGCAACCGGGCGTGATCACCACCGTCGCGATGGGCACCATGCCGGTGACGGCAGGCGTAGGGCGACTAGATATGCAAGACGTCCACTTGAAGGTGGATGCCTGCGGCGGCCCGGTGACTGTGCGCTCCTACGCGACATTCGCGGTCGCCAGCGCGGTTCAACAAACACAACTGTCCGTGTATGGCGACCCCTACGTCCTGAACTAGGAGCGAGACATGTTTCTGTTCAACATAATTTGTCAGCATGGTGGAGCCGTCCTGCTCGCGAGCAGCACCCTGGTGCTGTTCGCGAGCACCGGCATCGCATACGCCGACCCCGGCCCGGTAGCGCCCCCACCCCCACCGGTGATCGGGGCGCTGCAGTACGGACCTCCGGGATACCCCGCGGCTATAGGGGTTCCACTGCTACCCCCAGGACGCTCGGGGGTATCCGTATCGGCGGACACCCTGAGTCCCGCGGCATCAACCCTGTTTCCGCCCAACGCTTCCCGTGGCATCTCAGGAGTAAGCACTTCGGCGGATACGCTGAGCCCCGCCCCCTAGTCAGAAGCAGGCGCCACTGTGGGCTTCATCAAATCGGTCGCAGTACGACAATTCCCGGAACCGTGCCCAGATATTCCCCCAGCGGCGTGTCGACGATTTGGTTGTTCGCACGCAATGACGAGGCGTTGCGCAGCACCGGCCCGTTCGATGTGTGCAGGAAGATTCCTACATGGGTGACATCGAGCCCGCCAGCCGTCGCGTAGGCGCCGAGGTAGTCACCGTCGTGGAGATTCGCGATGACGCCATCGGAAACACGGGCGCTCGGTATGTAGGTAACCGTGCGCGGCCGCGTCGGGAGTCCGGGCAGGTAGTTTCCGCCGGAATCCTTCAAATTCAGTATCTTGGCGACCTGTTCCGCGGCTGCCCCGAGGCTGGCCGTCACATCGGTGGCATTGATGGGAGCGTCTGCGGCCCAATCGGTAAAGAAGTGGCGGCGTTGCGTGAAGCTGATTTCACCCCCGCGGTACCGGATCTGTGTCAGCTGAGCGATGAAATCGGCGCGATTACTGGACCGCTTCAACGCTTCGACATAGTCGGCGTACGTGAAGCAGTCCACGTGCGTGAGTTCAACGACCAACTGCTCGGGGACCGAAGCGGATCCAATCAAGGTGTTGGCACCGTAGGGCACGTGCAGAAAGAGTGCCGACACCGCGGCACTCAGCTGCCCCGGGTAATCGGCTCCAATACGGTTTCGCTCTGCCAGTAGCTCTTGGAGCCGACGTTCATTCGCCGGGCTGATCTGCACAGTGTCAGCCGCGGCCACAGGCGGGGCGCACAACGCACAGATCAGTGCGAGCAATGCGAACATGCGGTAACCGCGTCGTTCTGAAATTCGTCGCATTATCGGGGTCACGGTCTGACGCCTTCCTCTCCACGTCCCGGATAGCTCAGCTAACACATCACAGTGCAGAGCAGAACCAGGCTGGTCACCGGCCTCGCCCGACGCCCACTCTGCCGCACTTTACGCAATGCGCGTGCACTTTTGGGCTCCTACGAGACGAATGGACACCGCCTGACGGTTGATTTCATTGGTGCAACGTCTAATTCACATCAAGGCAACCAATTCGTGTGAGGTTTCTGTCAACAACGCTGAAGGTAGCGGACATGCGCGGGAAGGATTTGCGTGGAAGATGTTCGGGTAGCCGAGACGACGGCTCTTAGCGCGGGGTTCGCATGGCAGCTACTGGGCGCGTGCCGAAACGCCAACCACGACCTGTTCTACTCCGATGACGACGAACGCCCCATTGAACGAAGACTCCGGGAACAGCACGCCAGAGCAGTGTGTCGACGCTGCCCCGTGACAACGCTCTGCCTTACCTACGCTCTGGAGATCGAAGAACCTCATGGGATGTGGGGTGGCATGTCCGAAGCCGAACGCCAAAAGATCCGGCTACGTATCGCCGCACGGAAGTCTGCGATCGGCTGACCGAAGTGCGATCCACGCCTGGCGTTCTGCGCCGTTAACTACTTCTCAACGCAGGTAGTCAACTACTCGTGCCTGAGGTCATTGTGAGGCCGAAAATTTAAGGGCCCATTGGGAATTATGTGCATCACAATTCCTGCCGACGTCATCAATTCATGGAGGAACAATGACAACTAGCGAGAAAGTTTCCGAGACGACATTCACTGACACGGTGGCCGAGCCGTTGGACGCTGTGGGAGAAAACGACAGCCAAGAGGCCGACGTTCAGGCCATCGTGAAGCGATTTGTTGTGACATCCCACGGCGGATATCGAACGCGCCTGGCTATTCCGGGCGTGAGTCCGTTCAGTGTGGTCATGGTGTCCACTTCGGAAGTCAACGCCCAGGATGTGCCCTTCCAGGGCAACGCCGTCTGCCAAGTCCACAATGTTGTGCCTGACAACGGCGGCGTACGAGTCCGCGGATTCATCGACTTCGGAGTCGATATCAGGGTGCAACTCGCCGTCTTCGTGGCCTAAGCACGGGGCCACACGCTCGGCCCGCCGTACCGGTAATCCGTGCGGCGGGCCTGCGGGCGGAGACCGGCTTACCTCGGCTTCAGCTGACACCGAATCCACTGTTTGGCCGCATACCAAGCCGACGAGGACGGGTCGATCAGATCGAAGTGGTCCAGTTCGGAGAATTCGAAATAGTCAGCGGGAGTCTCCAGTGCTCTCGCAGCGGAGACGTAGTGCTGGGAGTGTTCGACGGGGATATTGATGTCACGCACGCCATGTACGAGGACATGATGCCGCCGGTGCCCAAGCTTGCGAACCGGCGATGCCGACGCAACCTCATTCGGCGAAATTCCCACGGCCCCAAGAAATTCTGCCGCAGCACCATCACCGAGATTCTCCCGCAATGCGCGGTCGATGTCGCTAACAGGAGCCAACGCGACGGCGAAGTCGGCCGATCCGGCAGCAAGGGCAAGAAGAGCGAGATGTCCGCCGGCGGAGTGTCCCACCACAAATGATTGCGTGAGATCTGGATTGGCGCGTCTGGCCGCTTCGGCCGCCGCGGTGACATCGTCAAATGTTTGTGGCCACCCTCCGCCACCGCCGACCCTGCGGTACTCGATATTCGCGACGAGAAAGCCCTCGGCGCACAGGTCTTCGGCTATCGGTGCGGTGAGTTCAGCACCCAGCGCTTCTCGCCAGAAACCGCCATGGATAACAAAAAGCAGGCCCAGAGCAGGCGCGGCCGGCTCAAGAATGTCGACGTATTGACTCGGGTGATCTCCGTAGACCAGTCGCCTCTTTTGTGGCATCGCTTCCCTTCCGAATCAGGTTCACACGTACAAGCATTGAACAGAGTCACGGGGCCTAAACCAAGCGTGCACCACCAAAGTGATAGTAGACCAATTGGTATAGCCCGCTTCAGGTGGGACCGCGTATCTCCGCTCAACCCAACGCGGCGAGATGAGAAACAGATGCCTTCTGTATTGGTTACCGGTGCGGACGTGGGATCGGACTAGCGATCACTGAGCACACGAGCAGCCAGGGCTGGGATGTCTGTGCCACAGCCGGCGCCTTCGCAAGCTTCTGCCCAGCACCCACAGCGGTCCGCAGCTTGTTCAAGAACGGCTTGTCGCAATGGACTGGACCAGTGAGCCACTGTCGCGTCGAAAACGTCACGCGCAAAGCTTGCAAGCTCCCCATGATGTTTGGGGTTCGCGGCGAATCGCGGTCAGCCACTTCCGTCTTCGTGCGGCTTCAATTTGAGGACCGCCACCATCATTCCCGACCTACGTATAAACTCCTATCCACGCCACCGCAGAGGCATCCACGGCACGAGACCTGGACATCGGATGGCGCAGTCACTGCGCCACCGAGGAAGGCGCCTGCACCCCGCAGGCGTCGGGTTTCTTGCGGTTGGCCTGCCGTAAGGTCACCTCTGCGGCTAAACCCCAAGAACCACAATAGGAGACACGCACGTTGAATCGACTGCAGGCCGCACCAGCCAGGTTGACTAACCCGAAATCTGCACCACTGCTTCGCAAAACCCTTGCAATAGTCACCGCCTGCATGACCATCACGAGCTGTGTCTCGCAGACAGAAAGCGACCACCGGGCCGATACACAGCCGGCGCGGCCGACCGCGAATACGGCGCTGCCGCAGCCACCAAACCAACTCTATGGCGATCTCTTCGTTGCGGTGCAGAGCGCACAGCTTTACCCCGATCAAAAGACTTTTGTCGATTCAACGTTAGATACGGACCCGGCCTCAATCGTTCAGCTATACCGGCAACAAAGAGCAGAACCGGGTTTTTCCCTCAAGGCGTTCACCGAACAGCACTTCACACCACCTGCCGCTGAGCACATCACGCCACCGCCAAACCAGACACTGCGCGAACACATCGACTGGCTGTGGCCCAGGCTCACACGAGCGAGCGTCACTGTGCCGCCGAACAGTTCGTTGATCGCGCTACCCAAACCGTATGTAGTGCCGGGCGGACGGTTCCAGGAGGGCTATTACTGGGACACGTACTCCACCATGCTCGGCCTGCAGGTGTCCGGACGTGAGGACCTCGTCGATGACATGCTCGACAACTTCGCGCACCTCATCAACACGATAGGTCATGTGCCAAACGGCAATCGCACGTATTACGCGAGCCGCTCCCAACCGCCCTTCTTCGCGAACATGGTGGACCTCGCCGCGCAGGCGGAAGGCGATGGCATTTATCGAAAGTACCTGCCAGCGCTGCGCAAAGAGCACGAGTACTGGATGCAGGGCGAGCACGAAACTCCGCCAGGCACCGCGGCACGCCATGTGGTTACCATGCCCGACGGCACGGTCCTCAACCGCTACTGGGACGCCAGCGACACCAGACGTGATGAGTCATATCTCGAAGACACCAAGACCGCCGAGGAAGCACCTGGCCGTCCTGCAAACGAAGTATGGCGCGACCTACGGGCCGGCGCCGAGAGCGGCTGGGACTACAGCTCACGCTGGCTCGGCGATGGCAAGACGCTCGCGAGCATCCGAACTACCGCGATCGTGCCAATCGACCTGAACAGCTTGATGTTCCAACTTGAGACAACAATCGCCAAAGGCTGCACCATCACGGGCGATGCCTCGTGCACTGCCGACTTCTCGACTCGCGCCCAGCAGCGCGCCAGTGCAGTCAACCGCTACCTTTGGAACGAACACGGTTACTACGGCGACTACGACTGGCAGCTGCGTCAGCCCCGTGATGCGATCACCGCGGCCTCCCTATATCCGTTGTTCACCGGCGTTGCGTCACCCGAGCGCGCCAAGATGACAGCCATCGCAACGCGCAACACGCTGCTGCAACCCGGCGGTCTGCTAACGACCACCACGACCACCGGCCAACAGTGGGACGCACCCAACGGTTGGGCGCCGCTGCAATGGATCGCGGTCGATGGCTTGCGCCGCTATGGAGAGCCCGCGCTTGCCAAAGAAATCGGCGTCCGCTTCCTCGACACCGTGAAACACGTCTATTCCACAGAAGATAAGCTGGTCGAGAAGTACGTGGTCGAGGGCGGCAGCGCGCGGGTTGGAGGCGGCGGCGAGTACCCGCTGCAAGACGGCTTCGGCTGGACCAATGGCGTCACACTGAAACTGCTTGACCTCTACGGCATGTGAGGCCGGTAGTTTCGCACCGCTAGCCCCGACTTGAGCCGGGTAGTCAGAATCTGCGCGCCTCCTCTACACCGAAGCCACCGGCGAGGTGGACGCCGCTACGGCTACTTCCTGTGCCACGCCCGTCAAGACGGCCTCTGCGATCTGCCATACCTGGCCGCTGAACAAGTCGACGATGCCATCATCGACCACAACACCACTTTTTGCCGATCCCCCGCCTGCACAGCGGTCACACGACGCCAGACCAGCCACAACCGCGTTACCAGTCCCTACAAAAAACACAAGAGCCCCGGCATTGCCGAGGCTCTTAGCGTTGGTTCTCCCAGAGCGGACCGACTCGCCCTGACCGTGACGGTCAGGGGTTCGCGTAGGCCCGTTATGGTCGAGCTAAGGGGACTCGAACCCCTTGACTTGAGAGCATATACGCAGGTCATTTCCCGGACAGATTCGGACCTGTTGAGACTTGATGCGGCCTGCAGGAACCCGACGGTTGTTGAAAGATTCAACACACCAATCTGAGCATTCACCGATAGCGACGTCGGTACGGACTCTCGTAGAAACCGTCCGGCCGGTCGACATGGAACATGCTCGGAGCTAACCAGAGGGCCATCGTCACACTCAACATTTCGTTGTCACTGAGCACGTCGATCTGGACCACCCTACGTCCGCATCCACGCGATCTGATAGCCGCGCATCCACTCCTCGATGCGGAGCCCCTCCGCGCGCACCGAGATGATGCATCTCCCGATGGCCCCGCCAACGCTCTCCAGCAGCGCCCGGCGCATGTTGACGTACACCTGGCAATAGACCCGCTTGAGTGTTGGGAACCTCGAGTGGCTGGCCCATCGATCGAACACGTGTGTTCGATGTTAAGGGTGTGTCCCCGCTCGCGGAACCCCGCAGTGGGGCTCCGTTGCGGGCGGCGTAATCAGGATCGATCCGAGTCGTCCGGTGATTCGCTGAGTCCGAGCTGCTTCCTTTTCTGCTCAAGGTCGAGACTGGCCCGCTCAAGCTCGAGACTGGCCCGCTGAAGGTCGAGCTCAGCTTTGGCCATTTCGATATCCATGATCCGGGCCTTCGCCTGCCTTTCGTCGATTGCCATTTCAGCTTCGTGGGTCGCTAGGCGTTCAGCTGTGAGTTCAGCGATCATGCGCGACCTCTCCAAGGCGTGTCGATCCGATTGCCCGGCCGAGTACTTGTTGAGGGCGTATGCGAAGCCCCCTAACGTGGGGCCTCCCAGCGCCAGGTAGGTACGCCCATCAAACTGGCCTGTGAAAGCGGAAATTACGCCCGCCCCGACACCGAATGCCAACGCACAGAATGCGACAAGGAAGCAACAGAATGCGAGCCACCGGGTGTACTTAGAATGGCGAGCGGCCAGATCAGCGAGCATCTCGTAGGAACCGATGCCAACGATCGAGCCGAGAACGCCACTGCTAAAAACAAAGGCCACCAGCGCCGCCAATTCGGAGCCCTTGTCGGCCTGATCGGCCGCGAAAATCAGAGTGGTCATGTATCGATTTACGCCTTACTGGATTGGCAGTCGGGCACCGTGTGATTATTGGCGATGTCACTCACGAGCCAGTCGTTGCCCTTATGCAGGGTGAATGTGACTTCTGATGCGCCTGGAACCGCGTGGTCGTTGGTGTGGGGATACTCGCTACGCGCGGTGAAGTCGTATGTGTAGCAAGCAAGTACCGTCGCATCAGAACCGTTGAGATCCGTAATTGAGGTGTTCGCGAGATTCACATTGTTGGTCTCGCCGAGCGCTACCCCATCGGGTCCGAGCACTTCGCCAATGCCTTGTGCGCGGTGCTTGACGTCGGCCGTTGCTCCCGGCGCTAACACCGCCTTGAATTTGGCCATATCGGAATCCGGTCCCGGCGGGGATTGTGGGTCCCCTTGGCCGTAGTACCTGTAGTCCATGATCGTTGGCCACAGGACCTTGGTGAATCGTGCGCTCAGCGCCGGATCACTGATCGCGGTGGTTGTGGCGACAGGTTTGGTTTCCGTCGCCGTTGGTGTACAGGCCACTGCCAGGGCGGCCAGCACGACGATCGCTCGTTTCATGATCCCGGTATCCGCAGAATGTCGGCGTCACCGTGGCCCTTCACAGCATCCACCCGTACCGCGTCGCCCGATTGTGGCGCGTTGATCATGAACCCGTTGCCGATGTAGATGCCCGTGTGCGTCGTGTCCCAGTTGGCCGCCCAAGGCTGAGAGCCTCCGAATATCAGAATGTTGCCAGCCTGGGTGTTGTCGTTGCCGACACTCGCGCCGGGGACCAATGGTGCCACGCGCTCCAGCCTTCCACCCCGGTCAATGGTGTTGGTGCCCTGGTCAACGTCTATGCCTGCACCCTGCTCCAGCGAGTAGCGGACCAGGCCGCCGCAGTCGTAGCCGGTTCGCAGGTTGTCCTGGTACTTGTGGGCACCGCCGCCGAGAGGGTCCTCACCGGGAGTGCCCGGTGGAGGGTCGCCGTGCAGTGTGCCGACAGATGGGCCGTCTTTGTCCCGGTTGCCACCCCATGCGTAGGTCGTGTTCTGTTGCCCGGCAGCGTGTGCAATGGTGTCAATGTTCTTGTCGCCCGTGGGAGTTCGCGGATCGGGCAGCGGATCGCCTGGTTTGAAGTTGGCCAGCCGTTGCCGCCATTCGTTCGCCGACAGCCCTGCAAGGAGCGGCGAAGGCCGGGGATTGTTGTGCAGGAAGTCTTTGCCGTTTTCCGGCCCCGTGTGCCGTGCGTTCGCTTCCGTGAGGCTCGGCAGGGTTCCGTCCTTGGCGGGCAACGGAAGCTGATCGGCGGGCGTGAGTGCACCCGCAGCGATCGTCGGGTCAGGCTTGCGCGGATCGTCCGGCTTCGGCTCCTGAGTAGGTGTCGGCGCGGGCTGCCCGAAGTGCGGCCCGTTCGCCGGCACCCCGCCCGGGGTGGTGATGGCCGCGAGCGCGTCGGCGATCTCTCGGTCTACGCCATCGGCCTTGTGCAGCAGCTCTTTCATCTCATCTTCGAGTTGTTGCCTGGCGAAGGCCTCATCGGCGCTCTTGGTGGTACCGCCGGTGTCGATGGAGCCGTCATTGTTGAGCTTCCAGTGCACCATCTGGCCGTCGTCGCCGAAGTGACCGTTGTTCTCGATCGTCGCCTTGAGGTAGCGGAACCGGCTCTTGATGCCCAAAACTTCGTCGTACAAAGGTCGCAGCTTGTCTGCGACAGCCTTGGCTTGGTGTCCTTGTGCATCGACGTCGACGCGTATCTTGCCGTGATATGCCCGCCATGCCTCAGCCGTGAGTCCGCCCCAGCTTTCGAGGTTGGCCTGCACGCCGTCGAGGGTGTCGCCGAGCTTGACGTGTGACGTGTGAATACCATCCATGGTCCCGATGACGTTTTTGAGCCCTTCGGCGTCCCAGTGCTCAACACCGTCGCAGGTGGTCACTTGAAGCCGTCCCGGTTCTGATCGTCCAGTTGGACAACCGACCCGCTGAACTCCTGCGTCGCTACCCCGTGCTGGGTCAGCTGGTGGTGCAGCATGCGCATCTGGTCAACCAGCGCCTCGTGCGCCTTCGTCAAGGCCGCCTTGCTGGCTTCGAGCATCCCGAATCCAGTCGATGCGAGGGCGTCGTGGTGGCCGCTGTGCTCGGACTTGGATTGAGCTACTCCGTCCAATAGCAGATTCGCCTGCCGGATCAACGTCTCGGGATGGACGCTAAGCGGTTCTTCAGGCATAAGAGGCCCCCCTCTGATCGTGGATATCCGGAAAACTATACGTGTAGTTACCGGTCCCGGCCAGAGTCCAACCGTTTGCTACGCACGGAGATAGGGCAGGAAAGCATCCAGATGCGCACGTGCTGCGGCCAAGCAGTCGGGGAACTCACCGAACTTGCTAGAGGTGCTGTCGATCTTGACCCCGTAGACACCGAAAGGCGCCTCGACGTCGATGGCACATGTATCGGTGTTTCCCTCGAACAGGTGGAAGCTCCGCGCCCGCCGACCGTTGATTTCGAGTTCCGTCGAATCGGGGTATGCCTTCTTGTCCATGTCGAGTGTGTAGTTCGAGGCGGCGACCGTCACTCCGTAGTCTTTCTGCGCCAGGTAACCACAGGTGTTGTTCTCGATGTCCCCGTCGCTTGAGCGATTCGGCTTAGGCGGGCGTCGATCTAGTTTCTGCTGTGCGATGACACCCGCCGGGATCTGTGTGCACGGATCGAATGTGACCGTGGGGCGACCCTTAGCGTTGGTAGCAGCGGCGGACGTTGTGGTGGTTACGGCGCTCGTGGTGCTTGCGCTGGGCTGAATACCCGAGTGGCTGCACGAGACGAGCAAGGCGGCCGACACCGCCGCGACGGCCGGCCGCACGCATCGGCTAGTGGCCATCGCCCGGCTTGAAGTTGCGCGCGTTGTGTTCGTCTGTCTGCTGGTACGCCTTACGGGCTGCAATGAACAGCGACTTGAACTCCTCGACGCGATCGATGTGCGACTTGAAGGTGGCTGCCGCACTGTTCTGCGGAGCGCCCGCCTTGTCTTGGAACTCGCGCGCAAGCTGGGCGCCCGAGGGAAGGTGATCCTCCGAGAACCCCAGACGGTGATAGCTCAGATTCGTTGCATCGCGGTGCAAATCGCGCAACGAATCAACGTAGGTATCGCAGGCCGTGATCAGCTGGTTGAAAGCCTCGTCATCCATGTGCAACACCAGCTGCCCAGCATTTGCGTTGCTGATCAGGTCTTCGATCGACATCGTTCCCCTCCGAATGGTGGCCGTGCGTGCGGCCGACGCGCCAATCGTAGGCCAGGAAACCCCGGCGAGCCGGGCGCTTGGCAAAGGAGATAGATCGGGTACCACGTAAGCCAGGGCCCGCAGGCACCCTGGACTCCGGCGTTACCACCCCCGACCTGCACGTGATCTTGCAATCTGCCGCTCAACTTCAACGGAGGGAGAAAACAACCATTAGCGTCGCCAGCCGAATGCGCATCGTCGTAGCTGCCGCCGCACTAGTCCCAGCTGGCCTCGGTATCGGGTTCGCCGCGCCAGCCAGCGCTGGATGTGAGGCGTCCACCCGTCGATGTCAGCGAAAGTGGGTGTTGACCAGGTGTTTACCCGGGCCGTTGCACTGACCCGAGGCGTTTTGTCGGTAGCACCAGGTAAACAGACTCTAGTAGTCCACAATTTGTGTCAGGGGGCTAGTTGAACATGGTGCGCGCATGAAACCGATTGCCGAGTTGATCGTCGATCACAACACGCTTGTGAACGTCACCCGCAAACACGCGGCAGTCACCCTGCTCCGACTAGAGCACCCCGAAGTGCTCGTCACGGTGCTCGACAACACCTTCGCGCCCGACCGTGAAGCAATCCCCGCGGACGAGTTCGAGGGGGATGTTGAAACAGTCCTCCGGACACTGCACCAGGCAGGAATCGCAACACCACGCACCCGTGAAGTCGATGGCGGCAGCGCTTCCGTACAAGCTCTGTGTCGAAGCTGGGTGGACGGTGGTTGGCTATGGAAGACGCCTGATGGCGAAGCCGGAACACCCGTCTATAGCCGCACGGCAGAAACCCACGAATCCCTTGAATGGCTTCGACAGCTCACCACCGCACGCCGCGACACCGGCGCCCGTCAGGTCGGCGTCCTCATCGAACAGATGGAAGATATGGCCGCCAAGGTCAGCGGCGACCGCGACCGCCAACTGGCCCGCATCCGCGCTGAAATCGCCGCACTCGAAGAACGCGAACTACGCATCCTCGAAGGCGAAGAAGCGGGTATCACCCTCGACGACTTCCAACACTGGTACGACAACATTCGCGCCCTCCAACGCCGCATCAGACTCGGAATAGTGTATGCGGCGCAGCAACTTCCGAAAGAGCGCCGCAAGTTCCTCGACGAAATCGCCGCCGACGAGATGGACGGCATCACCCACATCCACGCCTACGACGAGGCATGGCGCAGGGTGCTCGACAACTCGCAAGGCCGCGCCGCCCGCGAGGCCAGCGACATCCTCTCCGATGCCGAACTGAGATTGAAGTTCGGACGCAACACCGACGCCATCATCAATAGCGAGCAAGCCGAAGTGCTACTCGCCAACGAAATCCGTGAATTGCGCGACTACCCCGTCGGGCTCTACAACCAGTTCGCTCCGCTCCTAACCGTATTTACCGACAACCTCGAAGACGCAGCAGACGCATTCCGGCGTCGGACAGAATCCCTCGCCCGCGGCGGTTGGACCGACGCACTGCGGCGCGCCTGGAAAGCGCTCCGCGACAACGACAGTCGCACACTGCCTATCGATGCTCTGCCCGAACCTGTAAACGCAGACATTGGTGCCGCACCTGCCTCACCAATCGTCCGCGCGGTCGCCGAAGACACCCCGCCATTGGACAACGGCGACGTATCCGACGCCGCACCAATGAATTTGGATTATCTCGCCCGCTGGGGCGAACCGCATCCACGCGAAATTGAAGCCCATATCAGCCGCGCCCTGACGGATGCAGATGACGGAGTAACAATCTCATTGGCGGACGTCTGGGCCGATGCACCGCACAATCTTCGCCGCTGGGTTGAGCTATTCCCATACTTCACCTACGCCACCCGACACGGCGACGACGGTTCAATCCACGAACACGCCGGTAGGCGAGTAACTATCGAAACCACCGGACCAGAAGGAGAAGTGATCGCCTGCGAAGTGCCGGCCATCTCCTTCATCAAACTCACGGATATACGACAATGAGCGAACTCACAACACGCAACGAGCCACTATTCGACGGCGATCTCGGCACCACTGACGCCGACGTCCGCCAGGTGATGATCCGCCTGCTCATGGATCGAGTCTTCAACGGCAACAAGCACCTTCAGCTATGGCAGACCCTCGAAAAGCACGAGAAACTGATCCGGTCACGCTTCCATGAATTCTACATCGACATCATCATCAGCACCGAGCAACGTATAGCGTACAAGGCGCAGATAACACCATCCGACGACAAACACAAGCCGTTGAAGGTGTTGCGTTCACGGCGCATGAGCCGTGAATTCGCCGCTGGAGTGCTCACCGTCTACGACCGCTGGCACCGCGCGCGCCTCGCGAACCGCGCCACCACGAAGGTCACCCTGCGCGACTTCGAGGAAGCATTCAACTCCCTACTCACCGACGCAGACCGCAACCGCACTGCGCGCGCATCCAACGCCAGCGCAGCCCTCGAAGCGCTCCACGAAGCCGACCTGATCGTCGGCGCCAAACCAAGCGACGGCGCAACAGAATGGGAAATCTCGCCCGCAGTTCCCGTCATCTACACAGCAGACGCGCTGCACCACATGGCCGAAATGCTAGGCGGTCCCAACAGCGAAGATGACACCGACGCCGAGGCTGGTGACACGGAATGACAACCGCGCTGAGGATCGACCGCTGGTGCCTGTACGGCCTGCAAACCTACAACTGGGGCGGGTTTAACGGGCATTTCCAACTCGACCCGGCACCACCCACCGAGGTCACCGTCATCAGCGGCGACTCCGGCACCGGCAAATCAACCCTCATGGACGCCGTATCTGCGCTGCTACATCCCGGCCGCGACTTCAACCGCGCATCCAGCGGCAGCGGCTCCTCTCCACGCTCAATCCCGACCTACGTCCGAGGCCGTTACGGCAAAGACAGCGACGGCCGCAGCACCGTCTACTACGACCTGCGCGGAGGCCGCGCCACATGGAGTGGTGTCGCATTAACGTGGTGCAACATCGACGGTCGCACCGTCACCATGTTCTCCGCCTGGTACATGAATACGCACGACGACAAGCCAAGTGCTGAGGTTCACGGCCACATCGACGGACAGTTCGCAATCACCAACCTCGACCCGTACACCAAGTCACCGCACAACGCACCCGTCTTCAAACCAGCAGCACTGCGAGAAGCATTCCCCGGCATGACAATCGCGAAGAACCGCACCCGAAACCGGCAATGGCTGTTCGAGCAATTCGGGATGAGCGACCGCGAAAAATCTCTCACCGACGTGCTGTACCGACTGCAATCGAGCAGCGAGATCCCCACCGTCAACTGGCTGTTCTCCGGCATCATCCTCGACGAACCCGAAGAGCTGTTCGCCGCCGTCCGCGAGTCCCGCAGCGGATGGGAAAAGGTCCGCGAAACATACCAGCAGATGACCGACCGCGAAACGCGCCACGAAATCCTGCAAAGCCTGCCAGGACAGTGGGACACCTACAGCAGCAGTACCACCACCGGAAAGTTCTACCGTGACATCGGATTCGGCGTCGAACGCGGCTCAATGGACCACAACACCCCGTTTTACCGGTGGTTCCACCAACGCAGCTACGACCTGCTCGCCGCCGAACACGACGCCCTCGAAGACACCGCACAGCAAGCGCGCCGAGCCAGGGACGCAGCCGAAGCTGCCACCGAAAAGGCGAAGCAGGAAATGCTCGACACCGACCGCGCATACCGCAACGGCGGCGGCGAAAGACTACGCGAAGTCGAAACCGAACTCACCTACGCGCGCCGCGACCTCGAAGCCGTCCGCCTCCAACGCGAACGACTCACCGAGCAAATCGGCCACGAAATCACGCTCCCCGAAACAGTGGCCGAACGCGACGAACAACGCGCAGCATCGACCCAAGTCCTTGCTTACGCGAAATCGCAGACCACGGTCATCGACGGTGAACTCGAAGCGGCGCAGCAATACTTCTTCGACACCAAACGCCAACTCGACGACAAGCAACAGACATTCGACTACTACAACGGCCGCAAAGACGTCCTCAGCCGCCACCTCACCGAACGCCGCGACGAATGGGCGCGGATCACCGGCATCCCCGCCGAAGACCTTAAATTCGTCGGAGAGCTGATCGACCTCAAAACTCAGCACGAGCAGTGGCGTACCGCCGCCGAAGGCGTGATGGGTTCGTTCGCGCAAACACTGCTCGTCCCGCAAGATCGGATCAAAGACTTCCGCCGCAAAGTCGACGCCGACAAACGCCCACCCCGCATCCGCTCCAAGGCAATCCCCACCAGTGCACGGGATCTGCACCAAGCACCAGACGAACAACTCGCAGCCAAGCTGCAATACGCCAGCCACCGCTACACCGGCTGGCTGTCCCACGAAATCGCCCACCGCTTCGCGCACATGTGCGTCGCCGACGGTGAAGCCCTCAACGCACTCAACCCGAACCAGAAAGGTGTCAGCCTCAACGGGCAGGTCCGCCAAGGCGACGACGGCGTCCACGGCGGACTGCGACCCGATCAACGCTCCATCGGATTCTCACCCGAAGCGTTGCTCGCCAAACTGCACACCGAAATCGCCGACCTGCGCTCAGAATGGGAGGCAGCATCAGATCTCCGCAACGAACTGAAAACCGTAAAAGACGAACTCGCGGCCTCGGCGGACCTACACACGCGGTTCATCGACGCCGCAGACAACTGGCCGGCATACGACACACACGCCGCAGCCGCCGTCGTCGCCGCGAAAATCGCTGAGCGCGACGCATTGTCCGGCGACAAAGTCATCGCGCTGCGGAACGCGGCCGAAGCAGCGAACAAGGCGCACGCCAAAGCCCAAGGCGACTCCGCACGGGCCGGGCTGTGGTACGAACAAGCAACGTTGAACCGTGATACGCACCTTGCCCGCCAGGACCTGGCCTACGCGCAAATCGAAAAGCTCAAAGAGCGCGTTGCTGCCCTCGACGACGCCACCACTGCGCGGCTTGACGCTGAAGCTAGGGAGACCTTCGGCACCGAAACACTGGCCAGTGAGCACTTCGTTCCAGCCAACACCCAAACACTGATTCGAGCCTTCGGCGCCAAGCTGCAAGCCGCCTCGAAGACTCGGAACGACGCAGCGAAATCGCTTCTCGCGGTGATGCACTCATACAACGCCGCGTTCCCGCCGGGTCCGCTCGGCAACGCGCTACCAAAGGCTTCAGCGGCAAAGGACTTCGAGATCGCGAGCGCGGTTGAAGCGAATTACGAGGCATACGAATACATCCTGAACCAGAACACGTTGGAGGGGCTCAAGGAGGCGCAGGAGCTGTTCGCCCAGCAGGTCATGGACTACACCAACATGACCGTCGGACAGGTGACGGAAGGCTATGAAGCAGCTCGCCGCGACATCAAGTCCCGGCTGCATGAAGTCAACTCACTGCTCCGCGAAGCCGACTTCGATGGCTCCTGCCGCCTCGAAGTGGAAATTGTCCGCGAAGAACAACCGCAGGAAGCCAAGGATTTCCAGGTCGCGCTCGGCGAGCTTGCTGCGCGCACCACAAAATCGCTGTCGCATGAGGACGTCGCGGCCCGGTACGAGCGGTTCGACTCGGTGATGCACATGATATCTACCGACGACAAGATCAAGACATTGTTTGACGTCCGCAAACACATGCAACTGCAAGCCCGCAAATCCGACCCTGCCGGTGTGATGCCGTCAGTCACCTACGACCGGCTCTCTGGTGAGCAGTCCGGTGGTGAAACGCAGGAACTGACGTCGTTCATCCTCGCCGCAGCGATCCGCTACTACGTCAGCGGCGAAGGCTCTGCCCTGCCCCGATTCTCAACAGTCATCCTCGATGAAGCCCTGACGAAAGCCGGCCCGGAGCACACGCTCCGGGCGCTGAATGTGTGGCGCAAACTCGGCTTCCAACCGATCGTGTCCACGCCTGTTGGTAAGGCGATGTCGATGACCTACGCAACGTCTGTCGTGTACGAAGTCGCGATCGACGACCGCAAACGATCCCGCCTGTGGCAGATGACATTGAAGAACGCCGAGAACCAACTGTGAAAACAGTCGACCACGTTCGAGTACACCTCGACCGGTGGCTGAACAGTCACCTGCATGCGATCGTTGCGGGCGACGAGCCGTTCCCCAAGCCACTGACGGTGCCGCTGCTGCCGTCGACGAGTAAGAGTGCGCTGCAAAAGAGCTGGCACACCGTTCAACCCTGGGCGGCGACGTGGTTTGCTGCTCTGCTCCCCGACGGGGTGACCCTTCGCGAGACGCCCCGCCGAGTCGGTACCTCACTTCAAGAAATCCCCACGCACATCGACATCGCCTCCCTCGACGCATGCGTCCAGTTCGCCGGCGGAAGCTGGACAGTCCGACGCGAGCAAGCTCAGTACCGTTTCAGCCGGCTACAGGCGCAGTTCGACACGGCTTTTATCGGGGCAGTATTTCGCAGGACCCGAGATTGGGACGCACTCGACTTCGACATCCTGCTCAGAGCCGCCGACTGGTTCCGCGCCAATCCCGCTAGTTGGCAAGGGTTAACGCCTCGACAAGTTCCGATCGCCGGGGTGCACGCGAAATGGCTCACCGACTCCAAACGCCGCGAGATCGCCGCGCTTGCCGGGATCGAGTCCATCGACCTCGCGCAGCGACCCAGCGAGGTTCGGTTCCGGTACTGCGACCCACAACACATCGATAGCGGCGGGCGGCAATGGGACTCGCACACGCTCGGCGACAACGTCAGCCCGGTTTATCAGCCGAGCGTCGTGGTGCTGTGCGAAAACAAAGACACCGCACTGCTTTTCCCGCGCTTTCCTGGACTGATCAGTGTGTGGACTGAAGGCAACGCCGCTCATCGCGTCGCTCAACTCGACTGGGTGGCGCGCGCATCACAGGTCCTCTACTGGGGTGACATCGACGCCGACGGCTACCAAATCCTCGACCGACTCCGCCAAGTCCTGCCGACCGTACAGTCGATCCTGATGGACGCCGCCGCCTATGAGCAATACGAGCAGTACGGCACCAGCGACGCACCAGGAGGCCGTCGTCTCGCCGCGCAAGCCGAGAACCCCCTCGGCGCACTCACAGACAGCGAACGGTCCGTCTATCGGTGCCTGGTCAGCGCCGATTGGCCACAGCATCGCCGCGTCGAGCAGGAACGAATCCCGTTCCCGGTCGCGATCGCGGAGCTGCAACGCCTCACCGCTCAGCGCTGAAGAGGCCAGGAAGGCTCGCACATCCTTAGGACAGCTTTGGGACATCAAGCAGAAGGGACACTACCCCGATTGACGGAAAGTGTCCCTGAACTGCAACCTCTTTGGTGGAGCTAAGGGGACTCGAACCCCTGACCCCCACACTGCCAGTGTGGTGCGCTACCAGCTGCGCCATAGCCCCATGTTTAGTTGTGTGCTCGGACGAAGTTACACCACGGCGACGGGCTCTCAAAATCTCAGCGCTCAGGACCGCCGACATCCTCTGCTACTTCCTGCATACTCCTAACCTGCGGTGACGCAAGTCTCCCCAGCGTCTCCGGTGCGAACACCCACGCCACAGCCGCGATCAGCGGCATCGCACCACCCACCACGAACGCCCATCCGTACGACGTGTGCTCGGCGATGACCCCCGCGACGACGGGTCCTATCACCAGCCCGATATCGGAGGTCATCTGGAAGGTCGCCAGTGCCGTCCCTGCCCGGCCCCGGCTGCCCACCACATCGGCCACCGCGGCCTGTTGCGGCGACGCATACAAACCGGCGCCTATCCCACCGATAAGCGACAGCACGATGAGCGCCGGCAGCGACGACGTGAAGCCCATCGCCACCACGGTCGAACCGCAGACCACCAACCCGGCCACCACCAGCGGCTTACGCCCGATGTCATCGGACCACGATCCCGCGAGAAAAGCCGTGGACACGTCCCCCGCCGCGAATGCGGCGAACACCAGTCCAGCGGCGCCCGGTCGCTGATGCAGCGCCTCGATCACAAACAGCGGCAGCAAGGCCCCACGGATTCCGAAGATGGCCCACCCCGCACTGAAATTCGACATCAGCGCGGCCAGGAAGGTTCGGTGATGCAGCGCGGATTTCAGTGTCACCGGAGCGCCGTGATGCTCGTCGGCGACCTCCAGCAGCGTGGAGCGCCGCAGCCCGAAGTGGACCAGCACGGCGACGGCCACCAGCGCCGCCGCGTAGATGATGAACGGTGCCGAAAGACTCAGGCCCACCACGGCACTACCCAAGACCGGACCGGCCACCATCCCGAGCAGGAAGCTCGACCCGTACAGACCCTGTGCACGCCCGCGAATCTCTTCGGGCGCGATGCGCACCAGCAGCGCGGCCGCCGACACGGTGAACATGGTGGAGCCGACACCGCCGAGCGAACGGAACACCAGCAGCTGCCAGTAGTCATGCACGAAGGCGCAGCACCCGGTGGATAACGCGACGATCAGCAGCCCGGACATGTAGACCCAGCGCTCCCCCAGCCGCTGCACCAGCGCGCCGGCGGCCGGTGCGAACACCAGCCGGAATGCGGCGAACGAACTCACCACCGCGGTCGCCGCCGTGACACTGACCCCGAAGCTGCGCGCGTACTGCGGCAATGCGGGTGCCACCACGCCAAACCCCAGCGCGATCACCAGGCACGCGACAACCAGGACCCAGATCTCCCAAGGCAGGCGCGGTTCAGTGTCCGCCTCGTTACCGGGACAGCCGCTTACCCGATCACCGATGAGACCACCTCGCGGGCAGCGTCCTGCACCTGCCGCAAGTGTTCTGCCCCCAGAAACGATTCTGCATAGATCTTGTATACATCCTCGGTACCCGACGGCCGTGCCGCGAACCAGGCATTTTCGGTGACAACCTTGAGCCCGCCGATCGGTGCACCGTTGCCGGGCGCATTGGTCAGCTTGGCGACGATGGGCTCACCGGCCAGTTCGGTGGCGCTGACCTGCTCGGGCGATAGCTTGCCCAACACAGCCTTCTGCTCACGGCTCGCGGGCGCATCGACACGAGCATATGTTGGCGCGCCGTACTTCTCGGTCAGCTGCGCGTAGCGCTGCGAGGGCGTAGCCCCGGTGACCGCGAGGATCTCCGAGGCCAGCAGGGCGGCGATGATGCCGTCCTTGTCGGTGGTCCACACCGATCCGTCACGACGCAGGAAGGACGCCCCGGCGCTCTCCTCGCCACCGAAACCGATTGTCCCGCCGATCAACCCGTCCACAAACCACTTGAATCCAACCGGCACCTCGAGCAGCGTTCGGTTCAGCCCGGCCACCACCCGGTCGATGATCGACGAACTCACCAGCGTCTTGCCTACGGCGGTCTCGGCGGCCCAACCGTCCCGGTGGCTGAACAGGTAGTCGATGGCCACCGCCAGGTAGTGGTTGGGATTCATCAGTCCCGCATCGGGAGTCACGATGCCGTGTCGATCCGAGTCGGCGTCGTTCCCGGTCGCGATCTGGTACTTGTCCCGCGACGCCACCAACGAGGCCATCGCATCGGGCGAGGAGCAGTCCATCCGGATCTTGCCGTCATGATCCAGAGTCATGAACCGCCAGGTGGCATCCACAAGCGGGTTCACCACGGTCAGGTCCAGCGACCAGCGATCGGCGATGGCCGCCCAGTAGTCGACGCTGGCCCCGCCCAGCGGGTCGGCGCCGATCCGGATGTCTGCGCCCTTGATGACATCGAGGTCGATGATGTTGATGAGGTCGTCCACATATGTCTGCTGAAAGTCATACCGCTGCACGGATTTCAGCGCCTCTGCCAGCGGGACCCGTTTCACCGAGCGCCAGCCCGAGCGCAGAATCTCGTTGGCCCGCGCGGCGATCGCCCCGGTGGCATCGGTATCGGCAGGGCCGCCATGCGGTGGGTTGTATTTGAACCCGCCGTCGCGGGGCGGGTTATGCGACGGGGTAACGACTATCCCGTCGGCCAGCCCCGTGGTCTTGCCCTGGTTGTGCCGCAGGATGGCGTGGCTCACCGCCGGAGTCGGGGTGTATCGGTCCCGTGAATCCACGTCCACCACAACACCATTGGCGACCAAAACCTCCAGGGCGCTGGTCCACGCGGGTTCGGAGAGCGCATGGGTGTCACGGCCGATGAACAGTGGCCCGCTGGTGCCCTGCGAGGCCCGGTATTCGACGATGGCCTGGGTAGTAGCGACGATGTGCGCCTCGTTGAAGGCGCCGTCGAGACTCGACCCCCGGTGCCCGGAGGTCCCGAAGACGACCTGCTGTGCCACGTCCCCCGGGTCGGGGTCAATCGCGTAGTACGCCGTCACCACGTGGGCGATGTCGATGAGGTCTTCCGGCTGGGCCGGCTGTCCGGCGCGCGCGTTGCTCACCCGCCTGATTCTGCCCGGATCAAGTGAACCGTGTCTTACCGAACGGTCGCTATTGGAGTGGCTGAATGCCGACGGCGGTGCCGTAGGCACACACCTCGACGCCCGTGTTGGCGTACTCGGTGGTCTCGAATCGGAACGCGACCACCGCATTCGCGCCGCGCGACTCGGCTTCTGCCGCCAATCGGGACAGTGCCTCGCGACGACTCTCGTGCAACAACTGAGTGATGCCCTTGAGCTCACCGCCCGCAATCGACTTGAACGAAGCGGCAAGGTTGGAGCCGATGTGCCGCGATCGCACGGTCAAACCGAAGACCTCGCCGAACACCGCGGCGATCTTGTACCCGGGGATGTCGTTGCTCGTCACAATGATCATGGGCCCAAGGTACCGCCGCCACGTGATCAGACGATCGACGTGGCGTCCTGCCACAGCGGGCGCCGATCCCCGTCGGGATCGGCCTCTAGCCTGGACGGATTATCGATGATCAACACCTGACGCTCCGGCACCGTGTGGGCGGGCCAGCCGTCACCGGGGCTCCCGGTGCGCGCGAATGACAGCCAGCGCCTCTGCATCTCGTCGCTGACGGCCCGTGCGGCGGCGCGATCTTTGCGTCCCGCCAGGATGGGCCCGGCGACGGTCCGGTAGGTACCGAAGACCGCGAGGAGTTCGATCGCGTGGGTGGGTCCCAGCCCGTAACGGCGTAATGCGCGCGTCGCGTAGTCGTACCGGTAGAAGTACGTCGGCGCGTATTGGCCGTGCGCCTCTGCCACGCGCCATGCCGCCGAGCCGAATGCCAGGTCGCCGGCCAGCTGTAGGAGCGCCTTCTCCGACGGATACCCGTGGTAACTATCGACAATGCGCTGAACAAACTCCGGCCCGTCCTTGGACAACGCGTGCTCCAGCGCCTCCGGGGTGATCGGAAGGATCTTGAGGATCTTGGTGAACAGAGTCGCCTCTTCGGCGTTGTACCCAATGATGAGTGGAACACGATGTGCCTCACCGCGTTCCATGGCCTCGACCGGATCGAGAGGCAGTACGTCACCGTCGACGCTCGGCCCGATCCGCAGCGACAGCCCTGGTACGTGTTTGGCCGATCCGATCAGCCGGAACAGGGCCTTCACCAGATTCTTCGGCTTCGCGGAGAGAACTGTTTCGGCCGCGTTCGAGTCGGTCGCACCCAGATACTTCGCGAACTGGCGCGCGTTCACCACGGCATCCTGGGCGCTGACCACCAGCCCGCTGGCGGTGCTCTGGCAGATTGCCCGGTGGAACAGTCCTGCGGCCGAGGGCACCGCAAGCAGCGTGTTCACGGCGTGCGACCCGGCGCTCTCCCCGAAGATCGTCACGTTGTGGGGATCACCCCCGAAGGCACCGATGTTGTCGCGCACCCACTGCAGCGCCAGCACCAAGTCCCGTAGGTACAGGTTGCTGTCGATGGTGTGCTTCTCGTCCGACAGCGACGAGAGGTCCACGCAGCCGAGCCCACCCAAGCGGTAGTTGACCGACACATACACACATCCACGGCGTGCAAGACTCGCGCCGTCATACAGCGGGGTCGCCGAGCTACCCAGGAAGTAACCACCACCATGGATGAAGAACATCACCGGCAACGGCCCACTGACCGGCCCCTCGGGCGCGACCACGTTGAGGGTCAGGCAGTCCTCGCTGAGCTTCTGCGGCTTGCCGGGCAGGATGATCGCGAAGCGATGCTGCTGGATGGAGGCCGCACCCCAGGTGCGGCACTTGCGCACTCCCGTCCACGGCTGGGCCGGGCGTGGCGCGCGCAGGCGCAGCGGACCCACCGGCGGCTCAGCGTAGGGAATCCCACGGAAGCGATGCACGCCGCCTCGGGTGAATCCTTCGACGGTGCCGTTGACGGTGTTGATGCGGATGGGCTTCTTTGCCATCGGCACATCCTAGGTAACCAACCGGTTGGGCCACAATGGTCAAATCAAAGGGTGAGGCTGAAGCCTTCCCACGCCGCGCGACGTGTCGCCTCCGGGTCCAGCTCCACGCGCGTGGCGTGGTCGAACACCATCACCGCGCGATCCGACGGCTCGTAGACCGGCCAACCGTCACCGGGAATTCCACTGCGCGCGAACGCAAGCCAGCGTCGTTGCACATCATTGCTGACTCGCACCGCATCACGCTGGCCAAGAGCTCCCGCCATCACAGTGCCCATCGCACCGCGGTAACTATCGAACACCGCGAGCAATTCGGTGGCATGTGTGGCACCCATTCCGGCCATGCGCAGCGCACCGGGCGCATAGTCGTACCGGTAGAAATACACCGGTGCGTACCGATGGTGCGCCTCCGCCATTTGCCAGGCGGCCGTCGAGAAATTCATATCTCCGGCGAGTTTGACCCGTGCGGATCGCCCCGGATATCCCGGATATGCCGCCACGATGCGGTCACGATGGACGGGCCCGCCCCGCATCAGCATCCCCTCCAGCGCCTCCTCGGACAACGGCATCATCTTGAGCACCCGCGTGAACAGCTTGGCCTCGTCGGCGTTGTGCCCGACGATCAACGGAACGCGATGTGCCTCACCGTGTTCCATGGCCTCGACGGGGTGACGCGGCAGATAGTGACCATCGATGCATGGACCGATCGCAAACGATCCGCCGGGCATGTTCGTCACGATGTCGGCAATCAGTGCGTCGAGGGCGGCCCCCAGTTCGGCGGGGGTCGCACGCAGCACCGCCTGTGCGGCCGCTTCCGGTGCTGCCCCGAGGATGTGGGCGAATTTCTGGGCATAAAGCGCAGCCGAATCGGCGGGCACGGCCATTCCACTGGCGGTGCTCTGACAGATCGCACGGTGAAACAGGCCGCCGGCTGCGGGGGTGGCCATCAGCGTCTCCACGCAGTGCGCTCCGGCGCTCTCGCCGAAAATCGTCACATTCTGCGGGTCACCGCCGAAAGTGGCGATGTTGTCATGCACCCACTGCAGGGCCAGCACTACATCGCGCAGAAACAGGTTGCCGTCAATGGTGTGTTCGCGATTGGACAGCGATGACAGATCGAGCGCGCCCAGTGCTCCCACCCGGTAGTTCACCGAGACGTACACACATCCGCGCCGGGCCAGCGAGCCGCCGTCGTACAGCGGGGTGGCCGAGCTACCCAGGAGGTAACCGCCGCCGTAGATGAAGAACATCACCGGTAGCGGTTCGTTGGATGGGCGGTCAGGAGTGACGACGTTGACCGTCAGGCAGTCCTCGCTGGCCCGCTGCACGCGCCCGGGCCCCAGCACTCGGTAGCGGCGCCGCTGCGGTGCCGCCGCGCCGAATTCGGTGCAGTCACGCACCCCGTCCCACGGCAGAGCCGGTTGCGGCGCCCGCAGGCGCAGTAATCCGATCGGCGGGCGGGCGTAGGGAATGGACCGGAAGCGCCGCACGCCTCCCCGCACGAAGCCTTCGACGATTCCGTTGGGAGTGCTCACGCGGACAGTGGGCGTCTTCGACCCTGATGCCATGGCAGTCAAGATAGCTGTCCGCGACGTCGAGCGCCGTGCTGGTTGCCGGAAAACTGAGCAAATCGGGGTAATTCGAGTGCAGCAACGCCCTCCGCCACAGATAACTGATCACGGTCTCCAGAAATCAGTGCCCGCCATCTCGGCTGATTTCAGCCCGGTCACGGGAACATACCTATCGATGCACCAATAGCCACATTGGCCCCACAGGCCACTATCGTCACGGGAGTCAATTGCTGACGTCGAGATGGCGTCCTGCCCCGGGAAGGTCTGACATGTCGAGGCGTCGCCGAATCTCCGTGGTTTTGATGACCTCGGCCGTTATCGGATCAAGCGTCGCCATCGATGTTGCGCCCCTGGCGTACGCCGACCCATGCACCGGCCCGGCCGCGGGCCTGCAGCCACCGACCCCGGTTCCCGACGACGGTATGCCCGGCCAGGCTCCCCCGATCGGCCGCAGGCCCGCGGGCGCCAATGACAAGGCCCCACTGCCGGAGCTGGGCAAGCTGCCGCTGGCCATCCTCAAGCAGGTCCTGCCTCAACAGAGCGCCAAGAAGAAGCCCGGATGGGCTCAGGAGCTGGCGCATCCGGGCCTGCCCAACCCCCCAGAACCCGGCTCACCGAACAATCTGCAAGATCAGCAGGCCGCTGCCGTCGCTCCCGCTCCTCCGGCTCCTGCCGTCGGCCCGGCCGCCGAGGCCGCCGTCTCCCCGAGCACGTCGGTCGTCGGCTGGGTGACCGGGGTGGACACCGGCGCCAACACCCTTCAGAAGTTCAGCATCTCCGGTACCGACCTCGGAATCATGTGGGACAACGGCGATTCCGCCGGCCGCCAGGTGCTGATGGCCTTTGGCGATACCTACGGATACTGCGGAATGAGAAGCCAGCAGTGGCGGTACAACACCCTGCTGCGCACCCAGGACAAGTCGCTTTCACGCGGCCTGGCCGTGGCGGAGGGATCGACCTCCAATCCGTACGCCGGATCTCCACAGTCACGCCCCGGCTATTCCAAGCAGATCATCCCGCCCATCAAGTGGGCCGCCCAGGAACGGGGCATCATTCCCACGGCCGCCATCTCCGTCGGACGTACGCAGTACATGAACTACATGTCCATCAAGAGCTGGGACAGCGCCGGGGAATGGACCACCAACTACTCGGCCACCGCGGTGTCCAACGACAACGGTCAGAACTGGAAGACCTTCCCGCAGAGCATTCGTCCGGCCTCCCCCGACGCCATCAGCCAGGTTCCCTTCACGCCGGGCAATGAGAACTTTCAACAGGCCGCCTACGTCAAAGGCAACGACGGCTACATCTACATCTTCGGAACCCCTTCCGGGCGAAGCGGATCCGGCTTCGTGTCGCGCGCGTTGCCCGGCAACCTGCCCGACGCCACCAAGCATGAGTTCTGGAACACCGACCGGGGCTCCTGGGTGCCGGGTGACCCCAATGCGGCGACCCCGATCCTCTCGGGCCCGGTGGGTGAGATGTCGGCGCAATACAACACCTACCTCAAGAAGTACCTGGTGATGTACGGCGACAAGCAGGGAGACGTCCTGCTCTCGACCTCCCCGGCGCCGCAGGGCCCGTGGAGTCCACCACAGGTCATCGTCACCGAATCACAGATGCCAGGTGGCCCCTACGCGCCGTACCTGCATCCGTGGACAACCGGCAAGGAGTTGTACTTCAACTTGTCGCTGTGGTCGGCCTACAACGTGATGTTGATGCGAACAACCCTTCCGTAATTTGCCGCGTCAGCCCTAAATCCGCTCAATGATGGTCGCGTTCGCCAAACCGCCTGCCTCACACATGGTTTGCAAACCATAGCGTCCGCCGGTCTGCTCCAACACCGATACCAGTGTGGTCATCAACCGCCCACCGCTGGCCCCCAGCGGGTGCCCGATGGCGGTGGCGCCGCCGTTGATGTTGACCTTGGACAAATCGGCACCGGTCTCCGCCCGCCAGGCCAGAACCACCGAGGCAAAGGCCTCGTTGACTTCGAAGGCGTCGATATCCGCCAACGATAGACCCGCGCGGTCAAGGACTTTCGCGGTCGCGGGGATGACTCCGGTAAGCATGTACAACGGATCATCACCCACCACCGCCACCGAATGCACGCGGGCCCGCGGAGTCAGCCCAAGACGCTTGGCGGTCTCACTGGAGGTGATGAGCACAGCCGATGCGCCATCGTTGATCGGCGACGAATTCCCCGCCGTCACCTTCCAGTCAATCTGCGGGAAGCGTTGCTCCCACAACTCATTACGGAAGGCGGGTTTGAGCCCCGCCAAGACGTCCACAGTGGTCGATGACCTCACGGATTCGTCGGTGAGCACCTCAACCAACTCACCATCGACGTTGGGGGCCTTGATCGGCGCCACATCGCGCGCGAATCTCCCCTCGGCCCAGGCCTGCGCGGCGCGACGGTGACTCTCGGCCGCGAAGGCATCCAGATCCCGGCGCGACAGGTTCCACTTCTGCGCGATCAGTTCCGCGCTAATGCCCTGCGGGACGAGACCTTCCGGATAGCGACCGGCAACCCCCGAGCCGAAAAAGTCCTTGCCCAGGCTCTGGCTGCCCATGGGTACCCGACTCATCGACTCGATACCCGAAGCGATCACGACGTCATACGCGCCTGCGATCACCCCTTGCGCGGCAAAGTGAATGGCCTGCTGACTGCTGCCACATTGCCGATCCACGGTGACCGCCGGGACTGTCTCGGGCAATCCGGCTGCCAGCGCCGCCCACCTCGCGGTGTTGGAACTCTGCTCCCCCACCTGCCCGACCGCCCCACTGATGACGTCATCCACGAGAGCCGGATCTATCCCGGTGCGTTCGACGAGTGCGCGAATGGCGTGTGCGTGTAGATCGACCGGGTGCACACCCGAGAGCGATCCCCCGGGCTTTCCCTTTCCGACGGGTGTACGCACCGCGTCGACGATGACTGCATCTCTCATTGCCCTGCCTCCTGAATTCGCCGTTGAACTCCTCTTCTGCCGGTATACGCTCGGTCAGTTGGAATTCACAACTAAGTGTGACCAAGTGCATAACGTGCTAAGTTGGATTTCACGACTATGAGAAATTGCTCGATAGCCAATACCCTCGATGTGATCGGGGAACGCTGGACCCTGCTGGCCCTGCGCGAGATCATGCTGGGCAATCGACGCTTCGACGAGATTGTTCGCAACACCGGCGCCAGCCGCGACATCCTGGCCACCCGGCTGCGCAAGCTCGTGGCCGCCGGCGTGCTGGAGAAGCGCCAGTACGAACAGCGTCCTCCCCGTTATGAATACCTGCTGACCGAATCGGGGCGTGCGCTGCGGCCGGTGCTGTTCGCCTTGATGGACTGGGGCGACAAGTTCGTCACGCAGGGTCCTCCGCCGAGCGTGTGGGAACACGAATGCGGGTCGGTGCTGCATATCCATCCGGCCTGCGAAAGTTGCGGAGAGACAGTGACCTTCGACGACATTACCGCGCGACGAATCGGCAAGGTGCGATGAGCTCAAAGCCTTTGACCTATCAGCCCGCAGGAGCCACATACCTGACCGAAAGTGGCTGGCCCGCCACCCCGCCCGCCTTACGGCGATACGAGCGGACCGTCACCATCGGGCACGGAGAGCACGCATGGCAAGAGGCTTCGCAAGCAGTGCTGAACTGGGGTGTCAAGCGCCGCAGCGGGTTCCGGGTGAATCCGGAGGCGACAGCGTGTGAGGGTACCGAGTTTCAGATCAGCCTCGGATGGGGGCCATTCAGCGTTCACGAGCCGGTACGCGTTGTCACCGTGACCAACACCGACGACCGGTGCGGTTTCGCGTACGGAACGTTGCCGGGCCATCCCGTGTCGGGCGAGGAAGCATTCATCGTGCACCGGAACGACGACGGGACGGTGTTCCTCACGCTGCGCTCGTTGACGCAGCCTGCACCATCCGGATTCTGGAGGCTGGTGTTTCCGGCGCTTCTGGTGGCGCAATGGGTCTTCCGCCGCCGATACCTACGGTCGCTGCGCTCCTAGGCGTCGGAGGCCGCGAGGTCCACCAACGCGCGTGCCGGTCCAGTCGGCGCAGCACCTGGTCGCCACACCGCCCGGAACTGGCGCGTGAAGTCGGTGCCGTCGGCGAGCGTCACCTCGACCAACGTCCCGGCCGACAGTTCGGGCGCCGCGATGAGGCGGCTGATCACCGCGGGTGCCAATCCCGTTGCCGCAGCCGCTTTGATCGCGGCCGCTGAACCCAGCTCCGCCGCCGGTGCCGCCGGCTGGCACACCTGGCTCAGCACCTCCCAGACGGTGTCGCGGGTTCCCGAACCCGGCTCGCGCATCAGCAGCGGCGTGGTCGCGAGCTCACGCAGCGTCACCGGCTTGCGGCGCCGCGCCCACTTGTGCCCCTGCCCCACCACGATGACCAGCTCGTCAGCGCCCAGCACCTCCCCAGCCAAGCCTGCGGGTGCGTGCGGTCCCTCAATGAATCCCAGGGTCGCGCTTCCGGCCCGCACCAGCTCGCACACCTGCTGCGTGTTGCCGACCTCAAGTGACACCGGGACGTCGGCATGCCGTCCACGAAGTGCCGTGAGCCACAGCGGCATCCGGTGATCGGCGATGGTACGCGAGGCAGCGACCACCAGACGCGGCGTGTGACCGGAATGCAGAGCCGCCACACCCGCAACGAACTCTCGCGCCGCCGCCAGGACCGGGGCGGCGTGGCCGACCACCGCAAGTCCGGCGTCGGTCAACCGAGACCCGGTGGGACCTCGCTCCAGCAGCACCAGCCGCAGACGGCGTTCCAAAGCCCGCATTCGCATGCTAGCCGCGGGCTGGGAGATGCCGTGCCTGCGGGCCGCCGCCCCGAGGCTGCCCGTCTCGGCAACGGACACCAGCAGGTCCAGCACATCGAGGTCGGGCGTGCCCGGAGGTAGAGGCATAAGTACAGTTTATGAGGTTCCGTCAAAATGCCTGGTCATTGCCCCTGATTACGATGGGAAGGCTATGGACGACAACGATATCCACCACCTTCGGCGCTGTGTCGAGCTGGCATCCGAAGCCCTTGACGCGGGCGACGAGCCCTTTGGATCACTACTCACCGGACCCGATGGCACCGTGCTGACCGAAGATCGCAACCGCGTTGGTGGAGGCGATTCGACCCGTCATCCCGAGTTCGAACTCGCACGGTGGTCTGCCGAGCATCTTTCACCGGGCGAGCGCGCGGCATCCACCGTCTACACCTCTGGTGAGCATTGCCCAATGTGTTCGGCGGCCCATGCCTGGGTCGGCCTAGGGCGGATCGTGTACGCCAGCTCCTCGGCCCAGCTGACGCAGTGGCTCACCGCGCTTGGTGCGCCCCCGAGTCCGGTCGCGGCGCTGTCGATCAATGCAGTGGCCCCCGGTATCGAGACCGACGGTCCGGTGCCGGATCTCGCAGCAGAGGTACACGCCTTGCATGTCCGTTTCCGCAACGGCTGATCAGCTCACTTGACGCACGCGACGCCGTCGGCACCCATCTGGCTCAAGTCGGTCGGCGCCGGCGCCTGAACACCGGTTCCCGTTGCCGCCACTGCGGTCATCACGTCGCTGGAATTGGCCTCCGCCGACGAATCGGCCTTCTTACCGGCACTGTGGTGCGCGATGTAGTCGTCCGCAGGAAACTGCGAGCCCACCGTCAACTGGACCGTCCCGGGTGCAACCGCACCGGATTCCGTCATCGGCAGGTGCAGTTGATCGGCGAGCGCTTGCGCGCCCTCCTGGGCATCTGAGCCGTACATGATCGAGCTCTCGGTCGACATGGACTCTGCCGTCGTCGCCCGACCACGCGTGAATCCCCGGGCGGTAAAGGCATCTTCGATCGCCGCACCCAGCCCATCCCGATCCGTCGCATTGACAACGTTGAGCACTACGGGCGCCGACAGAGAAACTGCCGTCGGCGGCGCGGCCGCAGCGGGCGGCGCGGGAGGGATATCGGCGGAGAAGCGGTCATGCACGATCTGCCGGATCGTGGGCAGATCGACGATGTTGACGTCCGAGCCGTTGGCATCGTGGCCGAAGTCAGAGATGGGCAGCGTGTAAAAAGACATCGGCCGCTTGGTCAGTTGAGAGGCGCGCGCTGCGAAGTCGACGAGGTTGAGCCCGGAGTCGATCGCGACGTTCTCGTGTGCGACGTTCAGGATGTTGCGTATCGCAGCGGGATTGGACATCACCCCGCCCTTGCGAACCGCGGTCAACAGCGACACGAGGAAGGCCTGCTGGCGCCTGGTGCGGTCCATGTCCGTAAACGAGCCGTCGTTTTCGTCCCGTCGTTGCCTGACAAAGGCCATCGCCTGGGATGCGTCGATCTGCTGAACGCCCTCGTGGAAGTTGGCCCCGGAGAACTCGTCGATCGTGTCGTGGTTCAGGCACACGGTGATGGGCTGCACCGCCTTGGCGATCTGGAAGAACGCGGCAAGGGTCACCTCCACGAAATGATCGATCGGCACACCCAGAAAGTTGCTCACCGTGTCGATCTGGGCCTTGCGCCCTGCCTCGCGGGCGGCCTGCTCGCGCGCGGTCAGATCGTTGGCGCCCGCCACATCGGAGCCGCCGCTGGCCTGCCGATCCAGCGCCTGCTGGTAGGCGAATCCGTACGCCTGCTTGACCTTGCCCTTACACACCGACCCGGGGCAACCCGCCAAATCCACGTAGTCGTCACGCGGGATCGACACCGCCGTCATGGGACCACCATCGCCCGGGATGTGAACCACAATCAGCACATTGGCGTTGTATCCACCGGACGTCTCGTCACCGGCGTGCAGCGCGTCGTACATCTCCTGCGGCAGCGGCTGGCCATTTTGGTCAAGCCGACTATCCAGGCCCATGAGCAAGATGTTCTGATCCTGCCCGGCAGGTGTCAGCACTCCGGGCAACACATGCGAAGTGATGATCTGCCCGACCGTCGTGTTGTACCCGGCCCAGCCAAAACCCGTGATGGCCATGACAAATGCCGCAGCAATACCGGCGACCAGCCGGCCCTTCTGCAGCACCCAGCGCTGCGCCTGCCCAGTTTGTAGATCGCCCATGACGATTGACCATTGTTCTGGACAATCCGGCCAAAACAGGGCAAGCGCGCACCGACCTCTCCGGCGAGTCCTCCTTCAACGTTCGACTGTGAGGTAGGTGTGAATTTGCCAGGGCCGCTCGCTAATCCGCGCGCGTGAGCCCCAAGACCGGGATGACGCGGGTGGTCTTGCGTTCATACTCGGCGAAGTTCTCAAAGCGCTCAGCCTGGAGCCCGTAAATCCGGTCGCGCTCCTCACCCACCACATCACGCACCGCCACCGGGTAGTGGTCGTCGCCGATCTCCACCGATACCTGATCCGGGTGAGCCAGCGCGTTGTAGTACCAACCGGAGCTGTTCTCCCGCCCATTGTTGGAGGCGAATACGTAGATCTCGCCACCCTCCCCGCCCGGCTGGTAGGCCATCGGGTTCTGACGAGGCTCGCCCGACTTGGCACCCACGGTATGCAGGATCAACATGTCGAATTGCGCAAAGAAGCCACCGGCACCGCCGGTTTCGCGGATCTCGGTCATGACATTGGCGTGGAAATCATTGGGGGTCGTCTCGGTCATAACAGGTTCAATGTCAATCGAGCTGACACTATTCCGATCGCCGCAAGAAATCTTTGACGAGTCTGTCGACGAACCCGCCGTCGACGGACTCACCCGTCACGATGACGCGGTAGTACAACGGCGCCACCAACCGTTCGGCCAGACCAGCAACATCCGCATCGGACGGCAGCTCCCCTCGGCGCACGGCGCGCGCGATCGGAATCTGGTCGCGCGCCTGCTGCTCGCGTAGATAGCGGGCGCGGAACGCATCGGCGAGTTGCGGGTCATGCTGCGACTGGCCGATCAAGGCCCGGAACACCGCGCCGGCGTCGTCGGTGGTGAGAAATTGTGCGGTGGTGGCCAAGTGGTGCCGCAGGTCGGCTTCGAGGCCGCCGAGGTCTGGTGGATCGAGCTGGAAAGCGGCATCTTCCAGAAAGACGTCCATCAACACGTCCGCCTTCGAGTTCCACCATCGATAGACGGTCTGCTTGGCCACTCCGGCAGCCTTGGCGATGCCCTCCATGGTGACTCCGGCATAGCCCTTGGCGACCAGCAGATCATCGGCCGCATGGATGATCGCTTCGCGCGCGGTCTCGCTGCGGCCATGCCGGTTTCCGTAATGACGGCGCGCCTCGTCGGACTCGCGAGCCTTCGCCGTCTCCTTCACAACATTCATCGAATCATCACCCTAGACTAGACGAGACGTTGCGTCTATTCTAAACGCATGACAACAACACTTCATGAACCTGAATTCGCCACGATCGTGGACCGGCTCTTCGAGAACGCGTCGCATGATGCGCCCCCCGTCGACCGGGACACCTTCCACACAAAGTCTGTCGAGGAGCGCGTCAAGCTGTTCCAAAACACCTACGTCCCCATCGCGCCCGATGCCGGACGGCTGCTCTACAGCCTGGTCCGCGCGGCCAAGCCGAAGACGATCGTCGAGTACGGCCTGTCGTACGGCATCTCGACCCTGCATTCGGCCGCCGCTGTTCGCGATAACGGTTTTGGACGCATCATCACCACCGAGATGAACACCACGAAGATCGCGGCTTCCCGCGCGACCTTCGCCGAGGCTGGGGTGTCCGATCTGATCACCATCCTGGAGGGCGACGCCCGCGAGACGCTGAAGACGGTTGAGGGGCCCATCGAATTTCTGCTGCTTGACGGCTGGCCGGACCTCGACCTGCCGATCCTCAAGCTCCTCGAGGACAAGCTGGCACCCGGCGCGCTCGTCATCGCCGACAACGTCGGATTTGAAAGCAGCAAGCCATATTTGGAGTACATCCGTACCCCAGAGAACGGCTATGTGAGTGTGGCCTCACCCATCGGGGAATGCATGGAGCTCAGCTGCCGTTGTGCGTAACGGTGCAATCTCACCCAAAGCGTTGGCGGCGGTCGTCTCGCCAAAGTCTCCCGCCGCCAACGCCTTCAGAACCACTCCAGGAAGGTGTGGCATGTTCAAATCTACCCTCGGCCTGTCGGCAGTGGCATGTACTTCGCTCGCATTGCTGTCTGCGGCGCCCGCTTCCGCGGGACCCAAATCCCCACAGACACCCAGCGAACTCGGTGCCCAGCTGCAATCGCAGGGCTATAAAGTTCAGTACGAACGAATCGGCAACTGCGCCTTGGACGCCGGCTCGGTGGTCGGCACCCGGATTGGCCCGGCGGTGTGGGCCGATACCACCACCCAGACCAAGGCCGGTGGCGGCGTTGGAGACGGAGCCGGAACCCGCGGAGGCGTCACGTGGAGCCACGATGTTGACCACCAGATCGCATACATCACGGTGGCGTGCAAACGCGCCGCGAAATGAACTAGTGGCGATTGGCAAATAATGGGATGCGTGAGCCGCCCCGGAGACGTAGCATGCCTGAAATCATCAGTGCCGCAAGGTAGCTGACCATTCTCCGGATAGAGGATTTCTGTCGTGACGACGTGGACCACCCGCGCCGAGCTTCCCGAGGATGTTTCGGCGATACGTGCGGTCAATATCGCGGCCTTCCCTGCCCATGACGAGGCCGACTTGGTTGATGCGTTGCGCGCGGATCCGGCGGCATGGATCGACGGCCTGTCCACCGTGAGTGTCGACACCGGGGGTGAAATCGTGGCGCATTCACTGCTCACCCGGTGCACCGTGGGCGCAGCACCCGCACTGGCCCTGGGGCCGTGCGCGGTGCTGCCACGGTGTCAGCGCACCGGGGCAGGTTCGGCGGCCATTCGCGCCGGCCTCGAGCGCGCACGCAGTCTGGGCGAGAACCTGATCGTGGTGCTCGGGCATGCCCTCTACTACCCACGATTCGGATTCACACCGGCATCGGCCTTCGGTGTCAGCGCGGGCTTCGACGTCACCGATGACACGTTCCTCGCGCTGGCGTTAGACCCGCAGCGCGAAACGCCGCGCGGCCAGATCGTCTACCCGGCAGCGTTCGGCGTCTGACGCACGCTCCGTTGATCTGATTCAACAAAACGGTCGGCAGCGAGGATCGCATCTACCAGGACTAGCTCAGCGGTATTCCCGATAGAACGACACAGACGGCCGCTGCGACAAGAACGGCAAGTACCGTTGCAGTTGCTTTCCACCACTTGCGCTTACGGTTCACTTCATCCGTCACATCATCTGTGAACTTTGAAATCTGTTCTCGAGCCTCGCGCATCTTCGCCCAGATCTCATCGTCTGGAATTCGCGTTAGCGGAGGATCATCGGGGTCTGTAGCGTCCCAACTGCGTTCAGAAAAGGCATCAACAGCTCTGTGCGCCGCCTCGAAGCTACCTGTACTTAGTCCAACGACCTTCAGGCGAGCACGCGCAGCAGGCAGCGTTGCGTTCCGCGCGGTCGCCTCGTCACGCCGCTTCTCCTTCAGCTCCTCGCCCGCTTTCGAACCCTCCCGAAAGGTCAAGTGACGTTGCCGAATCGCATGCAGAGACCTATGGAGCTCTTTAATTGCTTCCTCTACGGCGTCAACACGAAACTGTTGTGTACGTCGGCGATTCTCCGCGAGTGTCGTGGTGGTAACCCCAAAAAGGGCCACCAAAGCGGCTATCAACGCAGCGGCGCCAGCCACCGCTGGAGTTCGAAGGAAGTCATTCCAAGGCATCGCGTCTATCACCAACCCACCCGTCTGCTAATCGCCGCGGATCGCGCGACGTTCGAAACAGCTCCTCGATTCAACAAGCCGGCCACACAGTCCCCCGACACCGAGCCTGCCCAATCATCGCCCTGCAACACTGGAGACACCAACACGTGTGCTTCTCGAGTCCGACGCCTAGCTTGCCCCCGTTCCTTCAAGTCCTGAATGGTCAGTCCTCGCCGACACCGAATCCTGTGTAGGCATTCGGTGAAGACATCGCCGACGACGATCACGATGCCTGACGGGCGGCCAACGAGATTTCATGCGGTTTGTCCGAGCAACACCGCCCGAGTACCTCGATGCGATCAAGCGGGCGGTCCGCTCGTACGCCGACCCATCTTGCAGGAATCTGAAGAACCGGACGGTGCCGGAAGGGTGAACCGGGCGACGACCATGCGAAGACCTGGCGGGTGTCGCGCACGAGTTTCATCGCAAGACAGTCCTACGGTGGGGTAGTGCCGATTGCCGACGACGTCGAGCTTGTTGCTGACTTGGGTGCCGAGCTTCCGCTGGCCTCGGTCGTCTTCACCCTGCTATCGGCCAACTCATCGGGCAAGGTCGTCGCCCGATGAGTACGAACCGTCGTGAAATCCGATCGGTGCGTTACTGGCATGGGGGTTGGTCTGGGCGAAAGGTCGGTGAGCTCCTGCTGCCAATCGCGAAACAGGAGAGCTTCTACGCCGAATGCATGCGCGCTGGCATTCAGCAGGCCCGTGCTCAATCGAAGGTTCCCGACTTCGCAAGCGGGCGCATCTACGACATCAACAAGCTGTATGTCACTTCCAATCGCGACTTCGCGCACGCCTGGGCAGTATGCATGCCCGATCGCCAGCACCTCGAAAATCTTCAGATGCTGTTCGGGCTGGGGAAAAGGGCCTACTACGAGGTCGAACTCCTCGACGCCCTGGGTAAGCCGCTGACGGTGCCGCCAGACCCAGACCCTGACTACGCGGTCGAAAGCTTCCAAGTTGAGATAGCGCGAGTGATCGCTGTACACAGACCGCAAATGTCCCCCGCAGCGGGACAGGTCCATATGCTGCGAATGGCGACAGTTCCACGAGTTACGTAGTCACGCAGGCAGTGCGGGACTATTTACTGAGAGCCGTCTTTGCGCGGCCTGCCGTTGCACAGTGATGCCATGACCGGCATGGCCTAGACCCCGATTGTTGATCGGGGTTTGATAGAAAAGAGAACAGGTCAGGGATTAGATCCCTGACCTGTTTCTTCACGGTGGAGCTAACTGTCATGTTCACAGTGTCATCCGTGTCTGGCGCATTCCGCCCGGTACGGATGACGGCGCGAACACCGATCAAGATCGGCACCGCCGACGGCGGGGGCACAATCCCGTAGTCAACCTGTCACTATCGGTGTGCCGCCCAGCCAAACAGGTCGACAGAGGAGGCACGTGCCCGCTCGGATTCTCGCAACGGCCCCGAAGGTGATCGCGGATGTTCGCTTCCTATGTCAGACGTCTCGAATAGAGTGAGCTTCCTTGGAGCGCTGGAGGTGACATGGGTTTACTCGACGAGGTCAACGAGCAACTCGAAAAGACAGTCAACAAGCGGATGACTGTCATAAAGACGCAGCAATCCAACACGTCTGTTCCCGAAGCCGTCGACCTCGGATACGCCGAAGGCAAGCTCATTTCTGCCACCTATCTATACACAGACATGCTCAACTCCTCAGGTCTCGCGGCCACAGCCGATAAGGAGGATGCGGCCCGGACGTTCCGCGCTTTCCTCAATGTCAGTACGAAGATCATTCGGCATCTGGACGGCCACATCCGGAGTTTCGATGGCGATCGCGTCATGGGCATTTTTACTGGACCAAACAAGGAAGATCGCGCCGTGAAGTCTGCAATGCGCATCAAGTGGGCAGTCAACACCATCGTGACGCCCGCGCTTCACAAAGAGATTCCTGCTCTCAAGGAGGCTGGCTGGACACTCAGGCAGACAAGTGGCATCGCAACCGCGGACACGTTGCTCGCCCGCGCAGGCTTTCGGGGAAGCGACGACATGATCTCGATAGGTGTCGCACCCAATCTCGCAGCAAAGCTCAGCGACATCCGCGGTGACGGGACCGAGGCTGGCTATGTGACTCGTATCGGGAAGGGCACCTACGACGCCCTCTCGGACTCACACAAGTTGGCTAAAGGAAAGGGCATGTGGGAAGGAACATATTCGATGAACATCGGAGATAAGACCTACAGCTATTACCGGAGCAGCTACCACTGGACATTCTCGTAAACCCCGTCGCGCGTCCCACGTTCGACAGACAGTCGGATCCGGATGAGGAGCAAAGTTGATCCCAACGGTCGAATCCAGCGTTGCGGACATTATGACTGCCGCTTGGAGCATCACGAACGGAACCGTGGTACCCACCACCGAAGACATCGTCATGAGGAATGGCGGGCGACTTATAGACGCAACGTATGCCTACGCCGATCTTGCCGACTCGAGCAAGATCGCACAAACCCTCAAAAAGGAAGCTGCCGCAAAAATCATCCGCGCGTTCGTCAACAGCGCTACGCGGATTCTGCGGAACTTCGGCGGAGAGATCCGGTCCTTCGACGGCGATCGTGTCATGGCGATTTTCATCGGCGACGATAAAAATTGGAATGCGGTGCGTGCTGCATTTGCGATCAATTGGGCAGTAGTTGAGGTTATTCGACCTGCCATCAAATCGAATTGGAGTGACGGCGAAGACTTCTGCAACATCAGCCACCGCGTCGGCATCGACACAGGTGAGTCCCTGATCGTCCGCGGCGGCGCGCGTAACAACAGCGACCTCATCTCAGTCGGTGCGGCACCGAACATCGCGGCGAAGCTCAGCGACCTGAAGAATGGTCACACGACATACATCACCGACCGGGTATACGGCGAACTTACCGATAACCTCCTCTACTACGAGCCGAACGGATATCGGCAGAACTGCTGGTCTAAGCTGCACTCTTCCGTACAAATCGGTGGTACGTACAACACCGTCTACGGCTCAACCGTCTATTGGGGCATCTGATGACTCCCGACCCCATCGATACCGGCTGGAAAATCCACGCCGCGATTGTTGACTGGACTGGCAAGGTCGACACAAAGGCATCGTTCGCCCTGACAATCGAAGCCGCGCTGCTCGCCGGAGTCGTCACACTGTCTGGCGATAAGCGCGTCTTTAGCAACCTCAGCGGGTGGGCGGTGGCGTGGTACGTGCTTGGCATCCTTCTGCTGATTGCCGCCGTTCTATGCGCTGCATGGGTAGTACGCCCGCGTCTTCGGAAGACGGAAGTTAAAGCAGAGTCCGCCTACAACTTCATTTACTTCGGACATCTACGACATCTCATGCCCGAAACTGTTCAGGAGCGGCTTGAAAACGCCGAGCTCCTCCCAGTTCTTTCGAAGCAGCTAGTGGAGATGAGCAAGATTGCGTGGTTGAAGCACCGCCTCGTGCAGCTATCGATGAGCCTGGCACCTGTTGGTGTCCTGGCACTCGGCATCTGCGCGACATACTGACTGGGATCGCGGCGACATTTACCTGCTGCGTCGCCAGCGTCAGCAGGGTGTGTATGGACTGCGTTCCCGGCTGATCGAGGTGTTTGGCACGGTCCCGCGGAGCTTTCGCTCTCGATGTCGATTAGGTGCGGGAGTTCGCTCCGCAGGAGACATTCAACATGCCGCTCGCCATGCCCGCGTGACTGTTTGGCGCCGCCCGGCGTAGGTGTGACGCTATGGTGTGCAGACGGCTGGTCACTCCCCTCCCTGCCCCCGCCGGATACGTGTGACAAGTTCGATTTCCGGTCGTTCGGTCTGGGTGTCGAGATGCCGCGCGAACAGCGCGGTGACAAAGCGGTCGAGTTGATCGTGTAGATCGCGGTTCTTCTGGCGTAGTTCAGCGATGGTCTGCCGGTCTTTGCGAACCGCAGCGTCATTCAGGCTGTCGCCTCTCGTCAGGTTCGCGGTGAGTTGCTCGAAGCGAGCGCTCAGTCGGTACGAACTGTTCTCGATTCGGTCCTGGACGAATGCGTGCGCAACAGCGTCGTGACTTCGCCCGGTGATCGCTTCGATCTGCCGTTTGGTGCGGCATATCAGCGCTGTTCTGGATGTTGGTCGTAGCATCGACGACGGCCTGCATGACGGCATCGCTGACGCGCTTTCGCGTGGGACTAGGAGGTCGTAGGCGCGTTGACGCCACGCGGCAAGTAGATACGTGTTGAGTCGATCGTAACCGGTCAGAGAACCGTCGTCGTCGACAATGAACGGCAAGCCGTCTGGGATCTCGTGCCGGTCGAGCACCTCCACAACCGACGACCACGGGAGCGACCCCGCGCCGTCCCGAGTGCGCAGCACGTCGCCCGGATGAGCGCTTCTTTGGATCACGACTATCCGCATACAGAGACCTCCTTGCCGGTTGTGCATCCAGTGGTACTCCACGGGTATGACACTTTTGCTCGGTGGCAAGGAGGTCTCAAATATGAAGTTATCTGTGTGCTATCGGTGGAGCTGCCGGGAATTGAACCCGGGTCCAACGGCCGTTCATTAAGGCTTCTCCGTGCGCAGTTCGCTATGCCTCTACTTGGATCTCTCGGTCCCGCGAACAAGCCGAGATGACGATCCCAGTCGCTGTTTGATGTCCCTACGGGTCCCGCGACCGAACCCGTAGGTTTGTCCCTCTAGCTGATGCCAGGGTCCGGGCCGAGGGCGCTCCCGGTCTGACAGACACGCAGTCGCTTAGGCAGCGAGTGCGTAGTCGCGCTGATGAGAATCGGCGCTTAATTGGTTGCAATGACGCTTACGGTGGTCTCTTGCCTGCACCGGCACGCTTCCCTTAAGTCGAGACTCGCTGTCGAAACCTTTCAGCCCCGTCACCCCACCGACCTTCGGTGGGACACTCCATCCTACCGCCGCAGATCCATGAAGCCACCGAATTACCCGTCCACGCCACGGTAACGTGCGGGAAATCGCCAAACCTGGGGAGTCACCGCCATGCGCATGCTGCTGAGTACCTATGCCGCCGTTGCGGCCGGCGCGACCGTATTCGCTGCTCAGGCGTACGCCGAGCCGTCAATACCCAGCCTTGACGGCTACACGGCGGTCGAGCCCACTGCCTTTGAGACGTACTCGGCGTACGCCACCACGGGTGTGCAGTTCCTCACCCCCGATGGCCTGCGCTGCCGCATCACCTCGAACTCCCGCGCCACCGGAGTCGACGGCACCTGCTGGGGCAAGCTCCCCGGCGTCGCGGGTGACGAGAACGTCGCCGCGGTGTCGCTCAATACTCCGACCGCGAGCCTGACCCACATGGCCGACCTGGGCCAGCAGGAGATCGTCGCGCGGCCCGACGCCTCCCCGGCCGGACCGGCACCCGTGGACCCCAGCGCCTATCGGCCGCTGACCTCTGGCCAGAAGATCACCTACGGACTCAAGGGCACCGACAAGGTGATCACCTGCGGGGTGAGCGAGCAGCGCGAGACGATCTGCCTACTGCCCAACAATTTCACCGGTGACGGCCCGCACGGATTCGTGCTGTCCCCTGCGGGCAGCCGAGCGTTCTAGCCGCCGTCGCCGAGACCGAGGTTGTGGCGAAAAAATGCGAGACGAACCCGCCACAACCTTGGTCTCGACGCGAGGGGGGTCGACGCGAGGGGGGTCGACGCGAAGGGGGCGGCGCGGCCGGGCGGCGCGAAGGGGGTCACGGCGCAGGAGCGCTCTAGCGCGCGTCTGCTAACACTTCCAGCGCGGCGTTGTATCCGGGAATGAAGGAAATCGCCGGTCCTCCATGACATCCCGCACTCCCGAGATATAGGCCTTCGACGGGTAAGGGATCGCCCCGGTATCCGCGTGGCCCCGGTCTGTTGACGCCGATCTGGTCCGCGTGCACCAGCCCGAAGCAGTAGTCGCCGCCCGGCGCCCCGAACATGGTGCCCATGTGGCGGGGCGTGAATGTGGTGTGCCGCAGCACCGTGTCCTTGAAATTCGGTGCCAGCCGGGAGATCTTGTCCATCACCCGCTCCCCCATCTCTACCTTCATCTCGCCATACCGGGCATGCCCCGTCTCCACGGGGAACCACAAGGCGAACGCCGAGGCCGCGTGCTTACCCTCGGGCGCCAGCTGCGGGTCATGCAGGGACGGAATCTGGAACACCACCGCGGGATCGGCGGGCACCACACCCCGGCGACAGTCTTCCCACTGCGCCTGCAACTCCTCGGGCGTGCTGTACATCCCGACCGTCGATTGCATCTCCGGATTGTTCAGATCCTGGTACGGCGCCGCGAACTCCGGCAGCGCGTCGAGAGCGAAGTGCATCTGCAGGTAGCTGCCGCGGTGATCGACCCGTGCGAATCGGTCCCGCTGATCGGGTGGAACAACAGAGGAGTCCAACATCTCCACCACGGTGATATCCGGTGCGATGCAAGAAATAACAACCGGCGCGGTGATTGTCGAGCCATCTTCCAAACCGACGCCGCTCACCCGACCATCAGATGTCAGGATTTGGGTCACCTTGCTGCGGAGCCGCACCTCCCCGCCGTGCCCGACGAAGTGATCGTGCAGATGCGAGGTCAACGCCCCAATGCCGCCACGAAGCTTCTTCATCTGCAACGCGGTCGCGTCCGGCATCGCCAACCCGAAGGCCAGTGCGGCAGCGCTACCGGGAGTTTCCGGACCGCGATAGGTCATGTTGAGCGCCAGAAACGCCAGCATTCCGCGCAGCACGCCATGTTTTTCTTTATCGGGAAAGTAGCGGTCCAGCACATCGGTGACCGATCCAAAAAGCATGTCGTTGATGCTTGCCCGCTCGAATTCATTTGTCGCACAGGCGTACATCTCATCGAACGTTTTCGGCGGCCGCCCCACCTCAAATCGCCCCAACGCCCTCGTGGGCGCCTGGCTCCACGCCATGATCCCCGCCATGCCGTTGACCGCCTCGGCTCCGTGCACCTCGTTGAGATGGGTCAACAGCTTCATCGGATCGCTGTAGTAGACAAGCGGCTCGTCACCAATCCCCCTGAGTGCCACGGACACAACATCGAGGTCGACGGTCGGCAACATGTCGAGCCCGAGATCGCGACTCAAGACAGCAGATGTCGGAAACTGGACGGATCCGGCGATCTCGAATCGGTAGCCGTCGAACAGCTCCACCGTCGACGCCATACCGCCGGCGTACAACTTCGCGTCGAGGCACAGGGTGTGCAGACCCGACTGTTGCAGCTTCGCCGCTGCGGTAAGTCCGTTGTGCCCCGCGCCGATCACGATCGCCTCGAAGTCCGCCATGCCTCACGCTGACATGGCGCCTAAGTTTTGTCAATAGTGACAAAACTTAGTTTCAGGAGGCGTCGCCAATTCCCGCCTTCAGGAAGTCCAGCGCGGTACGACTGAGCCGCGCAAGCTCCTCGGGCGAGCGATTCTCGCCCAGCATCCACGCGTCCATGGCGCCGAAGACTGCCGCCGCAATGCTGCGCGCCGTCACGGTATTACGCAGGCGCACATCAGGATTGGTGTCGCCGTCACCATCGCGAACGAGATGCTCCTCGATCGCCTCGGCGAACTCGGCCTCAACCTGCCGGATATGTCGCACGATGCGCGCGCGGTCGAGCTCCTGGTTACGCAGCGTCGCGATCTTGACCACCGCGTCGACGTCATAGGGCGCACTGAAGATCGCCGACTCCACCGATTCCAGGATGGGCTCGCCGGGAATCCTGGCGTCCAGCGCGCTGCGAAACCATTCCAAACCGAGGTCGTAGTCCGGGAAGAGCAGGTCATGCTTGGACTCGAAGTGACGATAGAAGGTACGTAACGAGACTCCGGCATCCGCGGCGATCTGCTCGACCGAGGTGTCCTCCACGCCCTGACCCAGAAAGCGCACGATCGCCGCCTGCCGAAGGGCGGCACGGGTCCGCTCACTGCGGACGGTCTGGGCCGGTCTGACCATGCTCGAAAGGTACCGCAAGGATCAATCAAGGCAAGTTATGTCACTATTGACAAAACTTCAGAGCGCTGTCAGGCTCCGGACATGGTGTCGCTCATCGTGCACGCGATCCTCGGAATCGCCGTCATCGCGCTCATCGTCGCCTCGAATCGACCGATATTCGCCCGAACCGCAACGGGTCCCGCGTTATCGCTGCTCGAAATCGTGTACTACGCCGTCGGCATTGCCTCGATCGCACTGGGCTGGTACTTCAACATCCGGTACGTCGCCGAGTACCACGTGTCCAACCCCATCACCGGGTGGATCGACTACATCAAGCTGATGTTCGTCAATCCCGCGGCGGGCTCGGCCAGCCAGGACTACACGATCGGCAATGTCATTCTGCTACCGCTGATGACGATCATCGACGGGTACCGCCGCGGCATCCGGCGCCCATGGCTTTACTTCGTATCGAGCCTCTTCACGAGTTTCGCGTTCGCATGGGCCTTTTACCTGGTAACCGTCGAGCGCCAGCGCAGACACGAGAAGGCCTTGGCGGTGGCCGCGTAACCCGTTCGGGTTACATGCCTTTGGCGCGCCGCCCCAATTCGCGGGTGATCTCGCGGGTCGCGTCCCGCTTGGCCAGATCCTGACGCTTGTCGTGCGCCTGCTTACCGCGCGCCAACGCCAGCTCCACCTTGACCTTGCCGTCCAGGAAGTACAGCGACAACGGCACCAGCGTCAGGTTGCCATCGCGAACCTTGCCGACCAGCTGATCAATCTGCGCTCTGTGCAGCAACAACTTCCGGTTCCGCAGCGGTGCGTGGTTGGTCCAGGTTCCGTGGTCGTACTGCGGGATATGCAACGCGCGCAGCCAGACCTCGCCGTCATCGATGGTGGCGAAGGCGTCTACCAGAGAGGCCTTGCCCTCGCGCAGGGTCTTGACCTCGGTGCCCACCAGCTGCACCCCGGCCTCGTAGACGTCGAGGATCGAATAGTTGTGCCGCGCCTTGCGATTGGACGCGATGATCTGGCGCCCGTCGGTCGGTTTCTTACTCATCGCCAGGACCTATCTACGCACGTACAGACGCAAGGTCACATAGGCGGTCACTCCGGCCAGCAGAATGCCCAGCGCCGCCATCTGAATCGACGCGAGGAACACATCTCCATAGGTGATCGGGGCAATCAGGTTGGCCTGAATGAACTGTTCCAACGCGCCGTTGAGGATGGTCACCCGCGCCACGATCAGACCGATCACCGCCAGCGCGACACCGGCAAGCGCCGCGATCACCGCCTCCAACAGGAACGGCAGTTGCGTGTACCAACGGGTGGCACCCACCAGACGCATGATGCCCACCTCGGTGCGCCGGGTGTATGCGGCGACCTGAACCATGTTGGCGATCAACAGAACCGCACCGACAGCCTGGACCAACGCGATCATGAACGCCGCGTCACGCAGGCTGTTCAGCACCGCGAACAAGCGGTCGATCAGATCTTTCTGGTTGAGCACACCCTTCACACCGGGCTTGCCGACGAATGACTCGTCGAAATCTGCGTGCGTCTCCGGGTTCTTGAGCTTGACGATGAACGAGGCCGGGAACGCATCCTTGCTCACGTCCTTCATCAGGTCCCGGAACTGCGGCAGCCGCTTCTCCGCGTCCGCGTACGCGTCCTCGCGATTCACGAAGCGCACCGACTTGATATCGGAACGCTTCTCGATCTCATCGCGCAGACCCTTGCAGATATCGCTGCTGCAGTCGGTGTCGCTGGCCGACAGGTCCTCGGTGAGGAAGATCTGCGTCTCCACGCGGTCCAGGTAGATGGCCTTAGAGTTCTTGGCCAGCGATATCACCAGCAGACCACCACCGAACAATCCGATCGCGATCGCGGTGGTGATGATCATCGCCACCGTCATGGTCACATTGCGACGCAGGCCGGTGAGGACCTCGTTGAACAGGAATCCAAATCGCATGTTCTATTCCACTTACCTATCTACCCCGTAGACACCGCGCTGCTCGTCGCGGATCAGCTTGCCGAGCTCCAACTCGATGACGCGCTGGCGCATCGAGTCGACGATGTGATGGTCATGTGTCGCCATCAACACGGTGGTGCCGGTGCGGTTGATCCGCTCCAACAGCGCCATGATGTCCTCACTGGTCTCGGGGTCCAGGTTTCCGGTCGGCTCATCGGCCAGCAGCACCAGCGGACGGTTGACGAACGCGCGCGCGATACCGACACGCTGCTGTTCGCCACCGGACAACTCCGAGGGCAGCCGGCTGGCCTTACCGGTCAGGTTCACCATCTCCAGTACCTCGGGCACGATGCGGTTGATGATGTCAGTCTGCTTGCCGATCACCTCAAGCGCGAAGGCCACGTTCTCGTAGACCGTCTTCTGCTGTAACAGCCGGAAGTCCTGGAAAACACAGCCAATCGTCTGCCGAAGGTGCGGGATTTCGCGGCCGCGCAGCTTGTTGACGTGGAACTTGGAAACCTGGATTTCGCCCTTCGTGGGCAGCTCCTCGCCCAGCAGCAGCCGCATGAATGTCGACTTGCCCGAACCCGAAGGTCCGATGAGGAACACAAACTCACCCTTGTCGATCTCGAGGCTCACGTTGTCCAACGCGGGCCGAGCCGACGATTTGTAGAGCTTGGTTACCTTTTCGAGGCTGATCACGGCACGCCAGTCTAGCCGGGAAACCCGTGATGACCGTGAGGGCGCACTACGGCGCGGGGCTTGGAGGCGTCGCGGGAGGTGCACCCGGCGGCGGAAGCTGCGGCGGGACCAGCCAGGGGGGCAACCATCCGGGTGGCGGAGGTGGGGTTGTCGTCGGGGGTGTCGGCGGCGTTCCGCTGGGTGTCAGCGTCGGAAATGTCGTGACGATGGTGTTCGTGGGCTCCGTCGTCGTGGTCGTGGTGGGCGCCGTAGTGGTCGTCGGACGCCTCGTGGTGCTCGGTACCGGTCGCGGCGTGGTCGTCGTGACGCTGGGCTTGGGCACCCAGGTGTATCCCGGCGGCGGCTGCGGAGGCGCCGGCTCGGGCTTGTTGATCTCGTAGAGCCAGCTCGCCGCGACGAACGCAAGAATGAGCATGGCGGTCGAGGTGCGGATCCTGACCTTTGCCCGAATCTTGGCCGCCGAGGACAGAAGCTTCTCCCAGAGCGGTTCCTGGCGAGGTTCACTCATTTGAGATCCTCGTCCTTCACGATCGGTTGGGGTTTGGTGTCAACGCCCTCCTCGCGGCCCTCCTCGCGCTTGGTGTCACGTTTGAGCTCTCCGGAGCTCGAGGACGACATGGTGCGCACCACCGGGCGGCTGTCTCCCACCAACGCCACGCCGGCCTTGGCCAGCGCCGCGATGACCTTGGCGCGCAGCCGCCGGCCCACCTCGAACTGCTTACCGGGCAGCGACCGCGCCACCATGCGCACGTTGACCCGGTCCACCTCGATGCTCTCCACACCCATCAGCGACGGGGCGTCGAGCAGCAGTTGCGACAGATCACGGTCCACCAGCGCCTGCTGGCAGACGTCGTACAACACATCGTTGACCCGGGCCAGGTCCACACTCGTGGGCACCGGGATATCGACGACCGCGCGGGCCCAGTCCTTCGACAAGTTGACCGCCTTGACGATCAACCCATTCGGAATGGTGATGACCTCGCCCTCACTGGAACGCAACTTGGTCACCCGCAGGGTGACCTCCTCGACGGTCCCCCGGGATTCGGTGGTCTGTCCCTGCACGTAGAGCTCCACCAGATCACCGAAGCCGTACTGCTTTTCGGTGATGAGAAAGAAGCCACTCAACAGGTCCTGGACGACGCGCTGGGCGCCGAAACCGAGCGCGCCACCGAGCACCGCGGCGGGACCTGCGAGCCCGCCTATCGAGATGCCCAGCACCCCAACGACGTGCACGGTGGTGACGACAACGACCAGCACCACGACGATCCAGGAGACGACGGAGGCGAGTGCCTGGCGATGCTTACTGGCCTCGGAGCGCACCAGCGCATCGCTCTGCGTAAACGAACGGTCCAGCCGGCGGGTGATCTTGTGCGCGCCCCAGTTGATGAAGCGCACGAGGATCATCGCACCCAGGACGGCGATGACGATCTGCAGACCGCTGTCGAGTAGCCAGCGACCAACCTCGCTGGACCACAGGGTGTTCCAGCGCTCGTGGAGGCGAAGGCTCGCCGCGTTGAACTCGGTGGCGCTAGTCATCGCGCCTATTGCGCCACCGAATTCCCGCCTCGATGAATCCGTCGATGTCCCCGTCCAGTACCGCCGCGGGATTACCTACCTCGTACTCGGTACGGAGGTCCTTGACCATCTGATACGGCTGCAGCACGTAGGAGCGCATCTGGGTGCCCCATGAACTGCCGCCATCACCCTTGAGCGCATCCATCTCGGCGCGCTCCTCCTGCCGCTTACGCTCCAGCAGCCTGGCCTGCAGCACGCGCATCGCCGCGACCTTGTTCTGCAGCTGCGACTTCTCGTTCTGGCAGGTGACGACGATCCCCGTCGGGATGTGAGTCAAACGCACCGCCGAGTCGGTGGTGTTCACCGACTGACCACCCGGGCCGCTGGATCGGTACACGTCGACGCGCAGATCGCCTTCGGGAATGTCGATGTGATCGGTCGTCTCCACCACCGGCAGCACCTCGACATCAGCGAACGAAGTCTGCCGCCGGCTCTGGTTGTCGAACGGGCTGATTCGCACCAACCGGTGCGTGCCCTGCTCGACCGACAGCGTGCCGTAGGCGAAGGGTGCGTGCACTGCGAAGGTCGCGCTCTTGATACCCGCCTCTTCGGCGTAGGAGGTGTCGAAAACCTCGACGGGATATTTGTGCGCCTCGGCCCAGCGGATGTACATGCGCATGAGCATTTCGGCCCAGTCCGCGGCGTCCACACCGCCGGCACCGGACCGGATGGTGACCACGGCTTCGCGTTCGTCGTACTCGCCCGACAACAGCGTCCGGACCTCCATGGCCTCGATGTCCTCGCGCAATTTGGCACGGTCGGCATCGGCCTCTGCCACCACCGAGGGGTCATCGCCTTCCTCGGCGAGCTCGTAGAGCACCGGCAGATCGTCGAGACGCTGCCGCAGTGCTTCCACACGACGCAGCTCACCTTGTGCGTGCGAGAGCTGGCTGGTCACCTGCTGGGCGCGCGCCTGGTCATCCCACAGGTTGGGGTCGGCGGCGGCTTCTTCGAGTGTCTTGATCCGGGCACGCAGACCGTCGACGTCGAGCACCCGCTCCACCGTGGTGAGGGTCGTGTCGAGGTCAGCGATGTCGGCTTGGCAGTCCAGATCCACAACTGTTCAGGCTACCGGGCTGACTGAGCGCAATATTCCGACCCGATGTCTAGGTGCTGGCGCCCTGCCTGCCGTGGGTGACCGACGTGATGTGGTCGGCGCTGTAGCGCAGACGATTGCCCGCGTCGGTGACCTCGGCTTCGGTGAGGCTGTCGGGTGTTCCCAGCACGCTGAGCATCACGGCAACCTCTCCCTCGGCGTTGAACACAGGCGCCCCCAGGAACCCGATCCGGCGTGGCTCACTGAAGTCGATCGGCTCGCCCATGCGGGCCAACAGAGCGGCGAGCACCGACTGAATGATGTCGCGCTTCTCGCCAACGCTGCCGTGGCGAGCTGCCTCGCCGAACTGCATGTAGAACTTGTCGACACGATCACTGTGCACGGACGCGAAATATCCCTGCGCACGAATGCCGGCCAGCATGGCCTGCATCCCGTCCCAGAGTTCATCGGTAATCACCGGAGTAGCGCGAAGCAGCCATTGCCGCACGTCCGCATCGCACGCCCACGCCATGAACACCAGGCCCGCCGGCGCGCTGAGCCGAATGCGTTGCCCCACCTGGTAGCTGCCACCGCTGGGTGAGCGACCGTACGACGCGATCACCGCGACGTCCTCCCCCGCGATCATCGACCCCGTACATGCCGTGCCGAAAGCGGTGGCGAGTTGTTTCACCTCGGCGTCCACGACGTCGGCGATCTCAAATCGCATCCGGGCGGCATGACCGGTAATCAGTAGGGAGGGACCGATCGAATACGTCTTGTGGCGGGGATGGCGAACGACGTATCCGGCCTCGGTGAGCGCCTGAAGTATCGCGAGCGTCGATGCCGGGTTGACGCCTATTGCCTCGGCGATCTCGGTCATCGACAGCGGCTGAACGGGCCGCGCTGCCAGGTAGTCGAGAACCTGGGTTGCGCGCACGACCGCGGGTGCGGACTTCGTCATTTCCACCCCGATCCGACTATCCGGCTGTTACTATTCCGTTGAATTTGATATATCGAATTTCAACAAGAAATGCAATACTCAACTACTTAGCTACCCGGGGGACTCGAAAGACATGTACTCCTTCGGGCGGCAGCTGGCCGCGCTACCAAGATCACGGTACGGGCCATGGGCCGTTATCGCGGCCGGAGAGACCGAAACGGCGACCGCATTCGCGCGCCATATCGCCGCGAACGGCATCAACGTGGTGCTCGCGGCGCACGGCGGACGGGCCGACGCCTACACACTGGCCGTGACCTCGGGCGTGAGCGTGCGAACCGCATCGCCCGACGTCTTCACCGGCGAGCTCGCCGCGGCGACCGACGATATCGACGTAGGCCTGCTGGTATGCATCACCGACGAAGACAGCGGCAGCAGCCGCTTCGGCGAACCGGTGCTGAACCGAATGCGCACGCTCTACCTCACCCATCGATTTGGCCACCGCATCGCCGATCGCGGCCGGGGCGGCATCATCATGGTGAGATCGCTGGCAACACAAAGGATTTCGCACCACACTCAACCCCGCAGCGCCGACTCGACGTTTACGGCGGGCATTCGCGATGACCTGGACAAGCAGGGCGTCGAGGTAGCCCTACTCGATGATTACGTGCCGCACCGGCCCGCGATGGATGCCGACGACCTGGCGCTGATGGCGCTGGCCCGCCTGGGACGGCGGCGCCACCGGCACTGCACCCACCAACGTGACCAGACCGACCGGCGCACGGCACGCGACGCCAACTGACCCACCGACGGTTGTGCACGTGCTGTTCAAATCCCCGTCCCTCCCTATCCAAACTGACGCACTGGTAAGTTCCTGACCGTGAGTCAGGATACGAACATCGCCCCCAAGACCGAGCTGCTTCACCCCACCCAGGACGACTTCGCCGAATTCGACGGTGAAACACGCCGGCTCCTGAAGGCCACCGTCGACTGGTTCGAGAATCGCGGCAAGACGCGCCTGCTCAAGGACTATGTCGACAAGGTCTTCTACCAGGACTTCCTGGACTTCGCGGCGAGCGAGAAGCTGTTCGCAACCTTCCTCACCCCGGCCGCCGACGGCGCCGGGAACACCGACAAGCGCTGGGACACCGCCCGGGTGGCCAAGCTGTCGGAGATCCTCGGCTTCTACGGCCTGAACTACTGGTACCCGTGGCAGGTGACCGTGCTCGGGCTCGGGCCGGTGTGGCAGAGCACCAACACCGACCCGCGCAAGCGCGCTGCCGACCTGCTCGACGGTGGGGCCGTCGCGGCCTTCGGCCTGTCCGAGCAGGCCCACGGCGCCGATATCTACTCCACCGACCTGGTGCTCACTCCGGTCGAAGGTGGCGGATACAAGGCATCGGGCCGCAAGTACTACATCGGCAATGGCAACTGCGCCCGCATCGTGTCGGTGTTCGGCCGGGTCGAAGGCCGCGACGGACTGGACCAGTACGTCTTCTTCCTCGCCGACAGCGAGCACCCCAACTACACGGTGATCAAGAACGTCGTGCCGTCGCAGATGTACGTCGCAGAGTTCGAACTCGACGAGTACCCGGTCAGCGAGGACGACATCCTGCACGTCGGCGCCGACGCCTTCAGCGCCGCGCTCAACACCGTCAACATCGGCAAGTTCAACCTGTGCTTCGGCGGCATCGGCCTGTCGACTCACGCCCTGTACGAGTCGGTCACCCACGCACACAACCGCATTCTGTACGGCAGCCCGGTCACCAAGTTCGACCACGTGCGCCGCGAGTTCGTCGACGCCTACGCCCGGTTGATGGGCATGAAGCTGTTCAGCGAGCGCGCCGTGGATTACTTCCGCACCGCCAGCCCCGAGGATCGGCGCTACCTGCTGTTCAACCCGGTCACCAAGATGAAGGCCACCACCGAAGCCGAGAAGGTGCTGGCGTTGCTGGGGGATGTCATGTCGGCCAAGGCATTCGAGGCCGAGACCTACACCACCGCGGCACGTATCGACGTGGCCGGCCTGCCCAAGCTCGAGGGCACGGTGGCCGTCAACCTGGCGCTGATCCTCAAGTTCATGCCCGCCTACCTGCACCATTCCCAGGATCTCGCGGTTCCCGGAGTGCAGCTGGAAGCCCGCGACGACGAGTTTCTGTTCAACCAGGGCCCGGCCAGTGGCCTGGGTAAGGTCCAGTTCCACGATTGGCGCAAGCCGTTCGCGGAGAACGCCGGCATCCCGAATGTCGCGGCCTTCACCGAGCGCGCCGAGGCGCTGGCCACCTTGGTGGCCGCGGAGAAGGACGCCATCAAGAGCGCCGGACTGGATCTGCAGCTCAGCATCGGCGAGCTGTTCACCCTGGTGGTCTACGGCGGTCTGATCCTGGAACAGGCCAAGCTGCGAGGTGCCGACGAGCAGCTCATCGACCAGATCTTCGAGATCCTCAACCGGGATTTCTCGCAGTACGCGGTCGATCTGATCGGCAAGCGCGAGGCCACCGCGTCCCAACGGCAGTGGGCCAAGGACGTGATTTCAGAACCGGTATTCAATTCCGAACGCTTCGACGCGATTTGGAATCGGGTCGAGGCGCTGTCCGGTGTGTACGAAATGCGGGCCTAGTCCGCAGGTCTACCCGCGCACCCTCGTAACCGTCGCTAGCATCGGTGGGGTAACCCGTCCGCACAGGACCGCGGCCAGCCCCCTGTCGGCCAGCCCATAGCCGACGACAGCCGCTGCCCCCTGGCGGGCAGATAAGGATGGACGAGGGTGCGCGCCGTTCACGTCGCCATCGTCGGTGCGGGGCCCTCGGGCTTCTTTGCCGCCGGATCGCTGCTCAAACACCCCGATTTCGACGTGCATGTTGACATGCTCGAAATGCTGCCCACCCCTTGGGGTTTGGTCCGGTCTGGGGTTGCACCGGATCACCCCAAGATCAAGTCGGTCAGTGCGGTATTCGAGAAGACGGCAACGCACCCGCGCTTCCGGTTCTTCGGCAATATCGAAGTGGGAGAACAGATCACCGCCGAGGAATTAGCGTCGCGCTATGACGCGGTGATCTACGCGGTGGGAGCCCAGTCCGACAAGCCCCTGGGCATCCCGGGCGATCAACTGCCGGGCTGCATCGCGGCCGTCGACGTGGTGGGTTGGTACAACGCCAACCCCACGTACCAGAAGGTGTCGGTCGACCTGTCGGGCGCACGCGCGGTGGTCGTCGGCAATGGCAACGTGGCCCTGGATGTCGCACGCATTCTGGGCATGGATCCGGAGTCGCTGCACACCACGGACATCGCCGATCGCGCCCTGGATTCGTTGGACCACAACGCGATCCGTGAGGTTGTTATCATCGGCCGGCGCGGACCGCTGCAGGCCACCTTCACCCCACTGGAGCTGCGCGAGATGGGCGATCTGCCCGGCGTCGACGTCGTGGTGGACCCTGACGACCTGGCCGACATCACCGACGAGCAGTTGGCGGCCGCACCCAAGCCCACCCGCACCAACATCGACACCTTGCGCAAGTTCTCGGAACGACCGCACACCGAAGGCCATCGCAGAGTGGTGTTCCGGTTTCGCACCTCCCCCATCGAGCTGCACGGTGATACCGAGGTCGAATCAATCACTGTGGGCCACAACGAATTAGTAGATGAAGACGGGTACGTCGCGGCCCGCGACACGGGCGAACGCGAGACGCTGCCCACCCACCTGGTGGTGCGTGCCATCGGGTATCGCGGAGTTCCGGTGCCGGGATTGCCCTTCGATTCCCGACGTGGGGTCATCCTCAACAACGCGGGACGCATCGAGGGCCGCGAGAACGAGTATGTGGTCGGCTGGATCAAACGTGGCCCGGTCGGCGTCATCGGAACCAACAAGAGCGACTCACAGGAGACGGTCGACACGCTGCTCGCGGATCTGACGACCGCCGACCTGGGCGCCGCACCAGATACCGCAGCCCTGGAGGAATGGCTTTTGGGTCACGAACCACACATCGTGTCCCAGTCTGATTGGCTGACCATCGATTCGCATGAGCGCGCAACTGGCGAGCCACAGGGCCGCCCCCGGGTGAAGCTCGAGACCGTGCCCGACCTGCTCGCCGCAACCGGACGACACGGCGAACCATGACATTGGTCTTCGCCCACGAGGCTCATCCGTGACCGTCCATATCGTGGTGTCACAGGTCATGCCCGCCAGCTGCGAGCGGACGTTCGACCTGCTCCACGATTACGGCCGGCGACTGGAATGGGACACCCTGCTACGCCGCGCGTCGGTGGAGGGCGGCAAGGCCGACGTTGGCAAGGTGGCTGTCTGTACCGCGCGCTGGATCCTGGGCGGCTACTCATTTCGCACCCGATACGTCACGTTCAAACCACCGCATCTGGCGGCCATCAAGCTCGAATCCACGCCGCCCTTCTTCAGCAAGTGGGCCGCCTCGCTCCGTCATGAACCGATCGACAGTGACGACACCGACCTCGCCACCGAGCACCGCGAGGACATGTCGCTGGCGACATACACCATGACCTTCACCTGCAGGCCGGCGATCATCGAGCCCATCGCGGAGCGAATGTTCAAGCGTGAGACCGAGAATCGCCTCGTCGCATTGGCGAACTTCTTACAGCAGACCGCGTAGCTACAGCGGCGGAGGTTCGTAGTACCGCGGCGGCGGTTCGTGCTTCTTGGCCGGATCCTCCGCTGACGACGGACCCCCAAAAGCTGCCGGAGGTGGCGGCGGCGTTGCAGGCGGCGGTGGAGGGGGTACCGGATCGATGTTTTCGATCGATGGCGGCCCGCTCGGGTATTGCTGCGCAGTGGTGGCCCCCGGCGACGGCGCTAACAACACATCCCAACGCTCGGGATTCTTCGGTGAGTACAGCACCGGAATCAGATCGCCGATGCGCGGCCAATCGTTGACGTCACGCACGATCTGCCGATAGGTGATGTATTCGGCGACCGTCGGACCATTGAGCGCACCGGTGATCGTAACCAGCTGCTCACCCGTCACTCCCTCGGGACGAGGGCTCACACCCGTCACCAACAGGGTCCCTTGCGCCGCGTTCGTACCGGATTGCGCCTGCCTGCCGCGTCGCATCTGCATGATGACGAAAACCAGCGAGCCGCCGATGAGCAGTAGCACCACGAATTCCCACACACGTCCATGGTAGGACTGCAGGCATGACGCCCACCGTCTCCTTGCGCGAAGATCGTCGGCTGGCACTCGAATTGGCCGATGCTGCCGATGAAATCACCACGTCGCGGTTCGGCGCGCTCGATCTTCGGGTGGACACCAAGCCCGACCTGACGCCGGTAACCGACGCAGACACCTCGGTGGAGTCCGTCCTGCGCTCCCTGCTGCATCGAGCACGTCCAGCGGACTCGGTGCTGGGCGAGGAATACGGCGGAGAGGCCGCCTTCAGCGGTCGGCAGTGGGTGGTCGATCCCATCGACGGCACCAAGAACTTCGCACGTGGCGTCCCCATCTGGGCCACGCTCATCGCATTGCTTGAAGACGGCGTCCCCGTCGTCGGAGTGATCAGTGCCCCGGCGCTGTCCCGCCGGTGGTGGGCGGCCGCCGGGCTCGGTGCCCACCGCCGGGTCGGCTCCGGCGAGGACGAGCTGATCCATGTTTCCGGGGTCGACCAGCTGGCGTCTGCCAGTCTGTCGTTCTCCAGCCTGTCGGGCTGGGCCGACCGCGGTACGCGCGATCGATTCATCGACTTCACCGACGCGGTGTGGCGGGTCCGGGGATACGGCGACTTCTTCTCGTACTGCCTGGTGGCCGAGGGAGCGGTCGACATCGCGGCCGAACCCGAGGTCTCGTTGTGGGACCTGGCCGCGCTGGACATCCTGGTCCGCGAGGCCGGCGGCACCTTCACGAATCTGGCCGGTGAGCCCGGCCCACATGGCGGTAGTGCCGTCGCAAGCAACGCATTGCTGCACGAGGAAGTACTGCGCGCCCTGTCCTGAGGGCCCAGCTTCTCGCACTCCCAGCGCCGCGAGCGGTAGAGCCCGCGTGCCGCGGGGTCCATCGGTGTGACATGCACCTCGTTTTGTGCGGACCTTACCGCTTAGTAAGATACGGTTCTTACTTCGGAGTAAGGTAACGATCAGTTACTCCGGCAGAACCCCACTTTGACCCCAGAAACGGCTGGTGACATGACCAACACGTTGACCCCGCGCGACGAGAAGAAGGCCGCCAAGAGCAAGAGCCTGGCGAAACACGAGACCGGCGTCGGCCTCCAGAAGCACAAGCGCGGCGCGATCGACATCCTCATCGCGGTGCTGACCCCGATCGCGGGTTCGGAGCTGCTGGACAAGTACAACCTGCGCGGAGCCTTCAACAAGGGCATCTTCGAGACCACGAAGGGCTTGTTCACCACCCTCGGCGTTGCCAACCGCACCTTCAAGAAGGTGACCGGCAGCAAGGGCGCCCCCAAGCGCCTCGACAAGGCGAACGCCGACTACTTCGACCTCACTCCCGAGGACGAGCAGAAGATGATCGCCGACACGGTGAAGGAATTCGCCGTCGAGGTCATCCGTCCGGCCGCCTACGAGTCGGACAAGAACAAGACCTACCCCGCCGATCTGCTGAGCAAGGTCGCCGAGCTGGGCGTCACCGCCATCAACATCCCCGAGGATTTCGACGGCATCGCCTCGCAGCGCTCGACCGTCACCAACTCCCTTGTCGCCGAAGCTCTCTCATACGGCGACCTGGGTCTGGCACTGCCGATCCTCGCGCCGTCGGGTGTGGCTTCCGCACTGACCAACTGGGGCAGCGCCGACCAGCAGGCCACTTACCTCAAGGAGTTCGCGGGCGAGAACGTGCCGCAGGCCTCTGTCGTCATCGCCGAGCCGCAGGCACTGTTCGATCCGTTCAGCCTGAAGACCACCGCCACCCGCACCCCCAGCGGTTTCCGCCTCAACGGCGTCAAGTCGCTGGTTCCCGCTGCCGCCCAGGCCGAGCTGTTCATCGTGGCCGCCAACTACAACGGCCGCCCGTCGCTGTTCATCGTCGAGTCCGGCACCGAGGGCATCACGGTCGAGGAAGACCCGAGCATGGGTATTCGCGGCGCGGCCCTGGGCCGGCTGAACCTGAACAACGTCGCGGTTCCCGCCGCCGGCCTGCTGGGCGAGGACGGAGCCGGAGAGTCCGACTACTCGGAGGCCGTCGCACTGGCCCGTCTCGGCTGGGCATCCCTGGCGGTCGGCACCGGCCAGGCCGTGCTCGACTACGTGATCCCCTACGTCAAGCAGCGCGAGGCATTCGGCGAGCCCATCGCCCGGCGCCAGGCCGTTGCCTTCATGTGCGCCAACATCGCCATTGAGCTCGACGGCCTTCGTCTGGTGACGCTGCGCGGTGCCTCCCGTGCCGAGCAGGGCCTGCCGTTCATCCGCGAGGCCGCCCTGGCCCGCAAGCTGGCCACCGACAAGGGCATGCAGATCGGCCTCGACGGCGTGCAGCTACTCGGCGGCCACGGCTTCACCAAGGAGCACCCGGTGGAGCGCTGGTACCGCAACCTGCGTGCCATCGGTGTCGCCGAAGGCGTCGTAGTCCTCTAAGCCCCGAACCTCTACTAAACGAAAGTCTTTCCATGGCAATCAATTTGGAACTCCCCAAGAAGTTGCAGGCGGTTCAGGAGAAGGGGCACCAGGGCGCTGCCGAGCTGGTACGGCCGATCTCCCGCAAGTACGACCTGGCCGAGCACACCTACCCCGTCGAGCTGGACACCCTGGAGACGCTGTTCGCCGGCGTCACCGCCGCGGGCACGTTCGCCTTCGCCGGTGCCGAGGCCTTCCGCGCCGAGGAGAACACCGAGAAGCAGAACGTCAACGGCGCCAACATGTCCGCGCTGCTGAATGCCCTCGAGATGAGCTGGGGCGACTGCGGTCTGCTGCTGACCATCCCCTTCCAGGGGCTGGGCAACGCCGCGGTGTCGAGCGTGACGACCAAGGAAGACGCCGACAAGTTCGGCAAGGTGTGGGCCGCCATGGCCATCACCGAGCCCGGCTTCGGTTCGGACTCCGCCGCGGTCACCACCACCGCCAAGCTCGATGGTGACGAGTACGTCATCAACGGCGAGAAGATCTTCGTCACCGCCGGTTCGCGTGCCACCCACATCGTGGTGTGGGCCACCCTGGACAAGACCAAGGGCCGTCCGGCCATCAAGTCTTTCCTGGTTCCGCGTGAGCACCCGGGCGTGACGATCGAGCGTCTCGAGGAGAAGCTCGGTATCAAGGCGTCCGACACCGCGGTCATCCGCTTCGACAATGCACGGATCCCCAAGGACTACATCCTGTCCGATCCGGAGATCAACACCGAAAAGGGTTTCGGCGGTGTGATGAGCACCTTCGACAACACCCGCCCGATCGTCGCGGCCATGGCCGTCGGAGTCTCGCGGGCCTCGCTCGAGGAACTGCGTAAGATTCTTGAAGACGCCGGCATCGAGATCTCCTACGACCGGCCTGCTCACGCTCAGCACGCGGCCGCGGCCGAGTTCCTGCGCATGGAAGCCGACTGGGAGTCGTCGTACCTGCTGACCCTGCGTAGCGCATGGCAGGCCGACAACAACATCCCCAACTCGATGGAAGCGTCGATGGCCAAGGCCAAGGCCGGTCGGGTCGGTAGCGATGTGACCCTCAAGGCTGTCGAAATGGCCGGCACCACTGGCTATTCCGAGCGCACCCTGTTGGAGAAGTGGGGCCGCGACTCGAAGATCCTGGACATCTTCGAGGGCACCCAGCAGATCCAGCAGCTGGTGGTGGCCCGCCGCCTGCTGGGGCTGAGCTCCGCAGAACTCAAGTGATGCACTGATCAAGATCCATTGCGGCCCTTTCGGGATTCACCCGGAGGGGCCGCAGTGGTTTGTGCCTCAGGCGATCCGCACTCCGCGCGGCAACGTCTCGACCGGCACCCGTAAGCGGCGTATGGCAATCGCGAGGCCTCCCGCACCCAACGCGAGATTGACCACAAGACCCAGATACCAGGTGTCACCCACGAAACGACTGCGTTGCTCCTGTTCTTCGACCCAGCTACGGGAACGCTCGGAACAACCGATGTCCCGGTTATCCTCGGATCCTGACCGCAGCTGCGACACATCCCGTGCCAGCGACAGCAGGATCGTGTCATAGGGCTCGTGCACAACGACGTCACCGCGCGACTCCGGCTTAGCAGTCAACGCCGGATCGCTCTGCGATACCGCATCGGCGGCCATTACGAAAGGGTTGGCCGCCACCAGCCACCAGGTTCGCTCGGTATGGGTGACCGTGACCGTCTGAGGCTCTTCCCTACAGCTGGTGGGCACCGAGCTGTAGTAGTCCCATCGCGGCCGCAGCACAACGGACGTCTCCCGGACAAACGGAGTGAGTAGGCCCATGATCGCCGGCAGGCCAAGGATCAGGAAGAAGACTGTCAGTTGGGTGAGCACTGCGGAGCTCACCGGGCGCGCCGACAGCGCCGAGAACCCGAGTCCGATACCGCAGTAACACAGGAATAACAACGCGGCGACGGCGATGCCCAACAACGAGGTAACGATCGAATAGGGCGCCACCAATACCGCCCAGATCAGGTAGGGCGCCGATACCGCGAGGAGCGCAAGCGAGGCAGTCCAGCCTCCGAGCAGCTTGCCGACTGCCAGTTGCACCGCGGTAATCGGAGTCGCCTGTACCACCGCCAAATTCGCGTCCTTGCGATCGCCGTTGATCGATGTCGCCGTCATGCTTGGTGCGACCACCAACCCGAGGAGCAGGACGAACCCGCCGACTATCGCATAGAACTCCCGGTCCCAGCCCGAGGCCGAACCATCACCGGTTGCCGTTGCGGCATAGCGCGAACCGAATACCAGCAGGGTGATGACCAGGAAGGCGGCCCCCAGGGTCATCCACCAACGTGTAGTCCGGACACGTTGACGCAGTTCCAATCCGGCAATGGTCCCGATGGGCTGCCACCACGCGATCATGTACGTTCCGCTTCCAGTGCGAAATACGCATCTTCCAAGGCGCTCGTCGCTCGCGCGAACTCAAGCACCCGGGTCCCTGAACCGACGGTGTGCGCAAGGTATTGAGCTGCCTCATCATCGTCTGCGAAGGTCAGTTGAGTCGACGCGCCAACGGGCTGACCCAAGAGGCGGATCCGCCACGTGCTCCCCAATGCGGCCGGCGGCGGCGTGGTGCAGCCCGCCCTCATCATCACGACGTGATCGACCAGCTCCCCCAGCTCGCTCAGGATGTGTGAGGAAACCAGTACCGCGCAACCTCCATCCGCCAGAGCTCTCAGCGAATCACGCAGTTCGACACGGGATCTGGGATCCATACCGGAGGCGGGCTCATCGAGTAGCAGCACACGGGGTTCATGAACCAAAGCGCGTGCGAAACCCAGTCGTTGCTTCTGGCCCCGCGAGAGCTCCTGCGCCGGACGCCCGGCAAAATCGGTCAGATGCACTTCGGCAAGCAGAGCCGCCGCACGTTGCCGCGCCTGCGCTATCGACCGGCCGTGCAACCGCGCAAAAGCGATCAAGATCTCCTGGGCGGTCAATGATTCCCACGTTCCGAACACATCGGGCATCCAGCCCACACGTTCGCGGAGCCGAACGGGATCTACCACCTCGCCGTCTATTCGGATGCTGCCGTCGGAGGGCTGCAGCAGACCAGCCAGCATCAGTAACAAGGTGGTCTTTCCAGCGCCATTCGGCCCGACCAGCCCGGTGATTTGGCCAGGCACGAGTGTGATGTCGGCCTCAACAACCGCAACCTGACGCTTGAAAGTCCGCGCCAGCCCCTCCGCAACCAGAGTCATGCTCGCCGATGTTAGCTGACCGTCGGGCACCGCTCAGGTATCTGGAATGCCTCACTTCGGATAGGCTGCGCTGATCAATTAGAGACAAGTAGCTTTGCTTCACCTCTGGAGGACTTCATGGCGTGGGTTCGATCTGGTCTGCTCGCGGTCGCCGTCAGCACCCTCATTCCGTTCGGCGCGGGCCTCCCGGTGGCCAGCGCGGACGAATCGACCTGCGCCGCGATCAACCAGATGTCCAAGGCCGTCGATGACCCGGCCAACAACGGCCCGATCGTCACCGAGGCCCTGATGTACCTGCGCGGCGACAACCCCGCCTACTCCGGCCTGGACCGTCAGGTCGATGCCATTGGGCAGGCCCGCGACATGTGGGGACGAGTCAACGACGGCGTACGCGCCAACCTGGACGGCATCACCGAACCCGGGCCCCGCCAGCAGCTCACCGCCTACGCCGACGGCCTGAGCGGCGCCTACGACCTCTCCGGAACGTGGCTGGTGGCCGCCCCCGAGGTGCGCTCCTCCCCCGAGATCATCGATCGTGGCGCTGCGGTGGGGGGCCTACTGTTCGACGGCGTCAACAACTTCCACGTGCTGTCCAACATCTGCAACGGGGGCGCGCACTAGGCGTGCGACTCGACCCGGCCGACGCACGGAGCCGTTTCCGAACGGCGACGGTGGCGAGGCTGGCGACGGTGCACGCATCGACTGTGCCGCACTTGGTTCCGGTGACCTTCGTGGTCGCCGATGATGTCATCTGCTGGGCGGTTGATCACAAGCCGAAGTCACGCAACGATTTACAGCGACTGCGCAACGTCGCCGCGAATCCCGCCGTCAGCTTCCTAGTGGACCACTACGACGAGGATTGGTCAGCGTTGTGGTGGGCGCGCGCCGATGGCATAGCCCGGACACTCGACAAGCCCGATCCGGCCTGGATCAGCCTGCTTGCCAACAAATATCGGCAGTATCGAGAAACTCCGCCAGCCGGCCCTATGGTGCTGACCGATGTTTCCCGATGGAGCGGGTGGACCGCCTCCCCCCTTCAGGCGTGACTACTCCGGCCTGATCCCATCGCGCGCGCAGTCCGCGAGCAACAGTCGCTTGATGACCTTGCCGGTGGACGTACGCGGCAGCGCGTTGACGAAGTACACGTCGCGGGGCACATGGAACTTACTGAGCCGATTCTTGATGAAGGCGCGCACCATGTCTCCGTCGAGACCGGCGTCCTTGTGCAGCACGACGAACGCCGACAGCCGCTGACCGAAGCTGTCATCGGAGGTCCCGACGACGGCAACATCGGCAACCTGCGGCAAGAAGGCCAACGCGTCTTCCACCGGCCGGGGAAACACGTTTTCACCGCCGGAGATGATCATTTCGTCGTCGCGCCCATCGATGTACAGACGACCATCGGCATCCAGGTGACCCAGATCGCCGGTGTCCAGCAGACCGTTGACCGAGGCCGGAGACGGATCGGCGACGTACCCATCGAACAACATCTCATTGCCGACGAAGATTCGCCCCGTCACGCCGCGCGGCACCGGGCGCCGGTCGGCATCGAGAATCGCGATGGTGGTGCCCAACGGCGGCCGCCCCACGGTGGTGGGAGCGATCGCAAGATCCGCGGGGTCGGCAATGGTGGCCCAAGACACTTCGGTGGAGCCATAGAAGTTGTAGAGCACTTCACCGAACGCCTCGGTAAACCGTTGCACCAGTGAGGCATTCAGAGGCGACCCGCTGCATGCAACCAGTCGCAGGCTCGAGGTGTCGTACTTCTGGCGGACCGTGGCGGGCAGATCGACGATGCGCTGCAACATCACGGGGACGGCAATCAGCGTGGTCACCTTGCGGGTGGCGATGGCCCGCAGGCATTCTTCCGGATCGAACTTCTCTTGCAGGATCACCGTCGCGCGCAGCGGGGTGCTGATCTGCAGGCAGCCCAGTCCCCAGGCATGGAAGACAGGCGCCGAGATGAGCATGGTCTCGTTCATCTTCATCGGCATCCGCGAAAGCATCGCGGCAATGACGGCGAACCCACGCGGCGTCGGCCGCAACGCTCCCTTGGGGGTTCCTGACGTTCCGGAGGTTTGCACCACCTGGTGGCCGGGACGGGTGGGCGGCAACACTCCCGGCTTGTCGGCGACAACGAAGTCATCGAGCCCGCGGCGGCCATTGATGGCACTGCGCCGACCGGTGCTGACGAGCTCGACCTCCCAGGGCACGTACCTGACGAGTTCATCCAGATTGTCGTCGACGAACACCTTGGTGAGATTGTTCCGCGCCACAGCAATCTGGATCTGGGTTGCTGCCAATGCGTTGTTGAGAAGCATCACGTCCACACCGAGCATGCCGAAGGCAATGAGGCACTCGACCATGGCAATGTTGTTGCGAGCCAGCAGGCCAATCTTGGATGTTTCATTGACGCCGTCGCGCATCAGACCGGTAGCCATCGCCTCGGCGCGCCGGTCGAGTTGCTCGAAGGTCAGCTGTCCGGCGTCATCGGCAATCGCGAGCTGCTTGGGGGCGCGGGCCGCCGCGGCCGCGTATCCACCCTGAAGAGTAAATCCCCACCGCGCCAGTGAGCCCAACTGGCGAAGTCCGCGGTCGGGGCGCGGGATACGCACCACGCCGACCCCCACCATCAGCCGGGCGATGCTGAGTTGAATATTTCCGCCATCACCCATGTTGGACACGGTGGAAGTCGACGCGCCGGACAGATAGTCGTCGATTTTGTCCAGCCCATCCATCAACCACTGGTTTACCGCCACGCTCGGCTTCTTGATACCGGGCGGTAAGACGGAGGCCGCCCGCAACACCGTGATGCGTACCCGGGTCTGCGCCGAACGTTCCTCGAACAACCGGACGGAGATCAGACCGTCGTTATCGACGCCCTCGATGGCGAGGCTTTCCTTGGTGTTGCTGAGAATCAGCCGAACGCGGGCCGTGGTCTTGGCCGACAGCACCAGGTATTCGGGATCGGGTCCCGTCTCGGTGTTCTCGATCAAGGTCTCGCAGGAACCGACCCCGGTAAAGAACATCGGGTACATGTCGGGTGAGCTGATCAGTTCCCACACCAGCCCGCGCGGGTGACTGAGCAACTTGTCGCAACTAATTACATCAGCGACTATAATAGTAGTCCTACCTGGGGTTTTCGGTCATGCACCGCGCGAGCGTACCCGATGACGCGGATCACTGCCCAGGAACGGATGTGGTTCCTATCACTGCCGTGACCAGATTGCCCAGCGCAGCGCGGGGCGATTGCCCGCAACCCCAGCCGGACATATCCGCGGCCAGGCAAACACTGTGTGGAAGGCCCTACCTAGATGTGGGGAGCCTCGCGGATCTTGCTGCTGTCGTTCCCCAGCGTCTTGCAGTACATCGTGACCGAGGTACGTGTCGCGGAGATCTCCAGATTCGAGGCATCACGCCCACGCTGATCCTTGAGCATCTTGCTCACCGCGTCGTTCTGCTTCTGCTCCTCGGCAGCGATGAAGTCCTTGCATGGGGTATCCCCACCCTGATTGATGACACCCGAGCATCCCGAGAGCAGTGCGACTGCCACGAAACCGGTTCCAGCCAAGACCTTCACAGCGCTCATGCCGTGACAGTAACTCATCACCGAACCCTGCTCCGGCAAGATGTACCTTGAGCCGGAGATAGGGAGGGTCATGTTCCATCTGTTCAACGAGCGCTCGCGACAGGTCATCGTGATCGCACAGGAGGAAGCACGCGAACGCCAGCGCAACTATCTCGGAGCAGAACACCTCCTGCTGGGTCTGCTCGGCGAAGGCACCGGCCTGGGTGCTCGGCTGCTCGCTACCGCCGGAGTCCGCTTTGAGAACGGGTCACGGGTCATTCAGCAGATCGTGCCGTTGGGCCAGGAGCCGCCAACCGAGAAAATGGCGTTCACTCCGGGCGCCCAGCAGACACTCGAGCTGGCGATGACCGCGTCCACAAGCAGGCGGCACACGGAAATCTGCACGGGGCACCTACTTTTGGGGCTCGTGGACGCGGCCGACCCCCTCATCATCCAAATCTGGGAGAAGCTCAACGTGGACGTTCTGGACCTCTGGGATAATGTCCGGGCCCACCTGGACGAGAACCTCGGCGACTAGGACGCGGTTAGGCGTACGCAGGTCGTGACTGCGCGGCGATGCTCTTCTCCCCCGCAGTCGCGGCCCGCCGCAGAGCCCCGTACTCGCCGAAATATCCGGCCACACTGCCCACCGCAGGCAGCATTCCCAAATAACGGAAAATCGGCTTGGGCTGCGGCCGTTTTTCCAGCTCATCGCCGATGGCCCGCAGGATGCCCGCCAGGTGCCACAGGGTGCGAGCCAGGGCGAACGGCGACCAGCTCCGCGGCGTCTCCGGGTCCTGATCGTCGGCGCCGGCCAGCGCCGCATCGCTGAGGGTGCGATTGCACAGCACCTTCGCCAGCAGCCGGACTTGCTCCTGGTGATCACCGATACCAAGCTCGCGGGCGATGGCCACCAGGACAATGGCCTGGTTGGAGAATCCCAGCAGGTCCTGCACAGGCAGCCGTGCGGCGAGTGCACCGAAAATCCCTGGGAACGCGACAAATACGGTGTTGACGGCGCCCACGCGCTGCACCCACCAGTGCACCTTTCCGCGCGTGTCCAGCTGCTCCCAGGCGCGGGTGCCCGGGGTAGTGGCCGTGTTCAGAGCGCAGGCCAGGGCATCAAGCGCCTTGTCAACGACTCCGTCGCCTTCGCCCAGCTCGTAGGTGCGCTCCTTGAGTCCAAAGGGATCGGACTGCGCCAGCACGGTCAGGACGGGGTTGATCACCCGGACAGCGCGGCTCAATGCGTCGGCGATATCGGCATCGGAGAGCACGGCATTTGGTAACGCGATGAGACCCATATGCCCATCATCTCGCGGCCGGGGTCCACGCGCGCGACGGGGATCGATTCCTCTGAATTCAGACCGTCAAATCGCCACGGCGTGAACGTGATCGGGCGTACTGTGCCCTCAGCACAACAAGATAAGGACGGGCAATGAAGCTCATGGTCTCGACCCCAGAGAGCGACGAGGGCTGATCCGTGGCACTCGCAGCAACTCTGATCACCGTCTGCACCACTGCGGTCGGTGCGACAGCATTCGGCGCGTCGCTCGCCATCACTCCGCAGCCCCCGGACACTGTTCTCTACGTCATCAGTTCAGATCGCCCGTTAACGGCGATCACCTGGCGAGACAGCCTCGGGCATATGCGTGAGCAGCCCGTTGACGGCTCTCAGCGCACCTGGACCTGGACCTTTACCAGCGATATCACCGATCCCCCGTACTTCGTCAGCGCCCAGTCCGCAGGGGCCGAAGCGACGTGCCGCTTGATCGTCAACGGCAAAGTCAAGGTCGAAAACACCGCCGCGGCGCAGGACTCAACCGCCACCTGCCACGGATAGCCCTCGCCGCGCGGCTCAGCGATGCTTCGCGACCGTCAGCAGGATTGCCGAGTCCACGGCGTTCCATGTCTCGGCGGGTCGGCCCGCCAACCCTCCCTCAACCCTTCTTCAGCTCCTCGGCGAACATCACGAGGATGCCGCTGGGACCGCGAAGGTACGTGAGCTTGTAGACGTCCTCGTAGGTGGCGACACCGCGAAGCGGATGGCAGCCGTGCCTGGCGGCTATCTCCATGGCCTCATCGATGTCGTCGACCGAGAACGCGACGCGATGCATGCCAATGTCATTGGGACGAGTGGGCTTCGACGCGATTGCCTCGGGGTGGATGTACTCAAAGAGTTCGATCCGACCATGGCCGTCTGGCGTCTGAAGCATCGCGATGTTCGCGTGATTGCCGTCCAGACCGACGGCCGTGTCAGTCCACTCACCGCTGACGGTGGCGCGACCGAGGACTGTGAGCCCGAGGTCGGTGAAAAACGCGATAGCGGCTTCGAGATCCTCAACGGCGATGCCGACGTTTTCGAGCTTGATGGCCATCGCAGGGATGCTACCGAGCCGGGCAGCGAGAGTGGCCGAACATCTCAGAGTAAAAATGACGCAGGCCAGAGACTGAGTCTCTGGCCTGCGTACCTAGTAGCGGGGACAGGATTTGAACCTGCGACCTCTGGGTTATGAGCCCAGCGAGCTACCGAGCTGCTCCACCCCGCGGTGGTGAACACAAGGTTACCGGGCGCAGTGCGTGGCGCCAAATCGTTTACCTGGCCTGCAGTTACGCACCCACGAACGCCTCGGCCGAGTGTCGACTTTCCGGACTTCCATCTCGGACTTTGGCCCGAAAAGTCGACATTCGGCGGAAATTACTTGGCCTGTGTGAACTTCGTCATCGCGTCGTCAAGGCTCTTCAGGGCCTGTCCGTACCGGGCGAAGTCGCCACTCTTCTGGGCGTCCTTCACCTCGCCGATGGCCCGCTGAACCTCCTGCAGCGCGGCGGCCTTCGCCGAGGACAGTTCCGAGGACCCCGCCGGCGGCACGGCAGCCGGGGGAACGATCGGAACATTCTGACCGCTGGGCGGCGGCGGGTTCACATTTCCGGGTTCGGCCGCCGGGGCGGTGGCCGTCGCACCGGCACCGGGCCCGAACACCATGTCCAGAGCATCCCTGACCGTGGTCGCGTAGCCGACCTTGCCGTTGTAGAACATGCCCACACGGATCAGGCGCGGATACGAGGACTGATCACCCTGGCCCGGCGAGGCATACAGCGGCTCGACGAACAACAATCCACCGTTGGCCACCGGCAGTGTCAGCAGGTTGCCCCACCGCAGGATGTTCTGGTTCTTGATGATGCCGACATGCGAAGACACCTGGTTGTCGGTGGTGATCGCATTGTTCACCAGCTTGGGGCCCTGCACCGTTCCGGGAACCGTCAAAACGGTGATCTTCCCGTAGGTTTCGGGATCGGAGCTGGCACTGACATAGGCAGCCAGGAAGTCACGCTGGAAACGGTTCAGCGCACTGGTCAATTGGAATGACGCCGAATTGTCGTTCTTCGTAATATCTTTCGCGACGATGTAATACGGCGGCTGCGAACCGGTGGACGCGTTCGGGTCATCGGGCACCTGCCAGAAATCACTGGTGGAGAAGAAGGTCACCGGGTCGTTGACGTGGTAGCGCGCCAACAGCGTCCGCTGCACCTTGAAAAGATCCTCCGGGTAGCGCAGGTGGCGCGCGAGGTCCGGCGAGATGTCACTCTTCGGCTTAACCGTTCCGGGGAAGATCTTCATCCATGCCTTGAGCACGGGATCCTTCTCGTCCTGCTGATACAGGGTGACGGTGCCGTCGTACGCGTCCACCGTCGCCTTGACCGAGTTCCGGATGTACGACACCTGCTGGTTGGGCAGCGCTCCCCCGGTCTTGCCGACCTGGCTGTCAAAGGTGGCCTCCGACAACGACGTCTGCTGCGAGTACGGGTAGTTGTCCAGCGTGGTGTAGCCGTCGACGATCCAGACCATGCGCTTGTCGACGATCGCCGGGTAGGTCCCGCTGTCGACCGTCAGCCACGGCGCCACCGCTTCCACCCGCCGGCTTGGGTCCCGGTTGAACAGGATCTTGCTGTTGTCCCCGATCACGTTGGAGAACAGGAAGTTCCGTTCGGCGTACTTCAGACCGAAGACCGTCCGCGCCAGCGCACCGCCGACCGGCACGCCGCCGGTACCGGTGTAGGTGCTGTTCTTGGTTCCGGAGTTGTTCTCGTAGTCGTACTCACGATCGTCACCGTTCTTGCCGACGATCGCATAGTCGTTGGTGTCGCTGGCGATAATCGGGCCGTAGTAGACGCGCGGCTGAGCCAGCGCCGCCGGGCCGTCGGAAAGAACCTTGCCGTTGTCATCGACGGCATTCACCAGGAATTCCGGGTACCCGCCGTTCTCGTCCGGCTTATCGGCCACCCCGCGCACGGTGTTGGCCGGTGCGGCGATGAATCCGTTGCCGTGGGTGTAGACGGTGTGCCGGTTGATCCAGTCGCGCTGGTTATCACGAAGCTTGGCCGGATCGAGCTCGCGTGCGGCAACGACATAGTCGCGCAGCGAGCCGCTCCTGTCCTGATACCGATCGATCGACAACGAATCGGGGAAGGCGTAGAAGTTCTTGCCCTGCTGCAATTGAGTGAAGGCCGGGCTCACGATGTTGGGATCCAAAACGCGGATGTTGGCGATCGTGGAACGGTCGGCCGCAACCTGTTTGGCCAGTTGCTCACTGCCGGTGGGCGCCGATGCGGTACCGCTGTAGTCCCGGTAAGTCACGACGTCGTCGGTCAGTCCGTAGGCGTCGCGCGTCGCCTTGATACTGCGCGCGATGTACTCACTTTCCTTCTGCGCGGCATTGGGTTTGACGCTGAACTGCTCCACGATGAGCGGCCAGCCGGCGCCGACCACCAACGAGGACAGCAGCAGCAGCGCCAGGCCGATCGCGGGAATCCGCAGATCCTTGAGCACCAGCGCCGAGAACACCGCGACCGCGCAGATCACCGCGATGGCCAGCAGGATGAGCTTGGCCGGCAGCACCGCGTTGATATCGGTGTAACCGGCGCCGGTGAACGGCTTACCGGCCCGCGTGTGCGAAAGCAGTTCGTACCGATCTAGCCAGTAGGCGGCGACCTTGAGCAGCACCAGAATTCCGGCAAGAGTCACCAGCTGGATGCGTGCCGGACGCGACAGCGTGCCCGAACGACCGGACAGCCGAATGCCACCAAAGATGTAGTGCACCAGGGCGTTGACGATGAGCGCGACGAAGACCGCGATGAACAGGTACGTCAGCACGAATCGATAGAACGGCAGCTCGAAGGCAAAAAACCCGAGATCCAGGCCGAACTGTGGATCCTTGATACCGAAGTCCCCGCCCTCCAGGAACAGCTGCACGGGCATCCAATAGCTTTGGGCCACAATGCCGGCCAGCACACCGATAAGCACCGGAACACCGATGACGAAAAGCCGCACCCGCGAGAGGATCAGAGCACGGTACTGCGCCAGCGCGTCACCCGGCCCCTTGGTGGGCACGAACACTGGCCGCGCCCGGTATGCCAATCCGAAGCCCGCGAAAACCACAGCACCGACCAAGATTCCGACGATCAGGAACAAGGCCAGCCGGGTCAGCAGCACGGTCGTGAATACGCCACGGAATCCGAGCTCACCGAACCACAGCCAATTGATGTAGGTGTCGACCAGGCGCGGGCCGATCAACAACAACACCACGATCACCAACGCCGCGGCGACCAGTCGCCGGCTCCGTCGGGTCAATCGTGGCAGAGCCCCATTCGGCCGCATTCCCACGTCGCTACGCTCCTCGTCGAGTGTTCAAGCACGGCTCAATTTTCGCGCTTCGATTCTCAGGCCCACTGTAGCCGCAGAACAGTGGGCATCGGCCAGCATCGTGGGTGGTGAGGCTCGCTAACAACTAGGCGCTTGACCACCGCGATCAAGGGCGTTGAGCCCGTCAACCGCTTCGGCCAAGGTGCCGACCTTGACCATGGTGAGCCCCTGCCCACCGTCCGTCTTGGCCTCGGCACAGTTGGCCGCCGGCACCAAGAACACCGTTGCTCCAGCGTCTTTGGCTGCCTGCATCTTGTGCGTGATTCCACCGATGGGCCCCACCTTGCCCTCGGCGTCGATGGTTCCCGTTCCGGCAACGAACTTTCCACCGTCGAGTTCACCGGGCGTCAGCTTGTCGATCACCGCGAGGCTGAACATCAGCCCGGCCGACGGCCCACCGATATTGGCCAGGTTGAAATCAATGGTGAACGGCGCCCACGGTGCCTGCACAACTCCGACCCCCAGGAACCCGTAGTCACGATCCCCGTTCTTGCCGAGCGTGATCTTCACCGATTCGGTCTTACTGCTGCCCTCGGGGTTCTTGCGCTTGTAGTCCAGCGTCACCACCTCACCGGGCTTAGTCGCCTTGAGCGCTCCGGTGAACTCCTCCAGGTTGGCGACCGGTCGCCCGTTCACCGCGGTGATCGCGTCGTTCTCCTGCAGCTTGCCCTTGGACGGTCCGTCATCGCTGATGGTCAGGACGGTGACCGCCGTCGGGTACTTGAGGTATCCGAGCGCCGCGAATTCGGCACTTTCTTCGGACTTCTTGAACTCGAGGTCGTTTTCCTTGTCCACCTGGTCCTTGGACCGATTAGGCGGGTACACCGCGTCCCGCGGAACCAGCTGCTCACGCCCGCTCGCCCACAACCGCAGCGCGTCGGCCAATGTCAGTCCGTCGCGCTGGGAGACCGTCGTCATGTTGAGGTGGCCCGACACCGGGTCGACCTTGGTGCCCTTGATGTCGACGACCTCCTTGCCCTCGACCTGACCGAGGGTGTTGAAGGTCGGGCCCGGTCCCAGGGAGACGTACGGCACGGTGATCACCGACATCAACAACGCGAAGGCGATGATCGGGACCAGCGCGACCAGCAGCGTCGCTACGCGGCGATTCATGCCTGCACCCTATGGCAAGCCCTGCTCGGGACCCCGTCGGTAGTCTCATGGTGGAGGTCCGATGAACGATCATGCCCCCGTCCTGCTGTATGACGGCGTGTGCGCACTGTGCAACGGGGCGGTGAAGAAGATCCTGCGGGACGACAAGGTCGGAACGATGCGCTTCGCGGCGCTCGACAGTGAATACGGCAAGCAGGTGGTCGCGCGGCACCCCGAACTCGTCGGTGTCGATTCCTTCGTGATCGTCGACAACCCGGGCGATCCTGCCGAACGAATTCATATCCGGTCCGACGGAGTGGTGCGGATCATCGACTATCTCGGCGGCACCCGACGAGCCTCCCTCATCGCACTGGTTCCGCGCCCCATCCGCGATGCGCTCTACCGGCTGGTCGCCCGAACCCGATACCGGGTGTTCGGGCGGTACGACACCTGCCCGTTGCCGCCTCCGGAGGTCCGGGCGCGCTTCCTGGCCTGATCCCATGCCAAAACGGGTGCGTTCACTGACAGCGTGATCCGGCCATGTCTACCAGCGGTACCGTGGAGATATGGCCGACCTCCCCTTTGGATTCGCTGCTGGCGACGACCCCGACCGTGAGCCGGGCGACGGCGCGCGGCCGGGCCCCGGCTCGGGACCGTCGGGCGCGGACCCATTCGGCTTCGGATCTGGTGGATTCAATCCCGCCGACCTCGGGCAGATCTTCACCCAGCTGGGCCAGATGTTCAGCGGGGCTGCCGCCGGTGCGGCCAGTGGTCAGTCCGCTGGCGCGGTCAACTACGACATCGCCCGGCAACTCGCTTCAAGCTCAATCGGTTTCGTCGCGCCTATCACCGAGGGCACCCAATCGGCGATCACCGATGCGGTGCACCTGGCCGACACCTGGCTCGACGGAGCCACCGCGCTGCCCGCCGGGGCCACCCGAACCGCAGCCTGGACCGCGACCGACTGGGTGGACAACACCCTGGAAAACTGGAAGCGGCTCGTCGACCCTGTCGCCGAACAGATTTCAGGCATGTGGGCGGCGAACCTGCCCGAAGAGGCCCAGGGCATGGCCGGGCCGCTGCTGGGCATGATGACCCAGATGGGCGGCATGGCCTTCGGATCGCAGCTGGGCCAGGCGCTCGGACAGCTGTCCCGAGAGGTGCTGACCTCCACCGATATCGGATTGCCGTTGGGCCCCAAGGGCACCGCGGCTCTGCTTCCGGTCGCCATCGAGGCGTTCTCCGAGGGCCTTGAACAGTCCAAGAGCGAGATCATGACCTTCCTGGCCGCCCGGGAAGCCGCGCACCACCGCTTGTTCAGCGGCGTGGGCTGGCTGACCATCCGGCTGATGGACACCCTCGAGCAGTACGCCAAGGGCATCTCGATCGACATGAGCGCCATCGAAGAAGCCGCACGCGGCTTCAACCCCGCTTCGCTGGGCGATCCGTCCGATATGGAACAGATTCTGTCCCAAGGCATTTTCGAGCCGAAGACCACGCCGCAACAGGAGCAGGCCCTGGAACGCCTGGAAACCCTGCTAGCGCTCATCGAGGGATGGGTGCAGACAGTGGTGACCGACGCGCTCGGCGAGCGCATCCCCGCGACCGCGGCCCTTAGCGAGACCTTGCGGCGCCGCCGCGCCACGGGCGGCCCGGCCGAGCAGACCTTCGGCACCCTGGTGGGCCTGGAGCTGCGGCCGCGCAAGCTGCGCGAGGCCGCAGATCTGTGGCGCAGGCTCACCGACGCCGTGGGTGTGGACAAGCGCGACGCGATCTGGGCACACCCCGATCTGATTCCCGATGCCAGCGACCTGGACAACCCGGCCGCCTTTATCGATCGCATCGTCGGCGGAGACACCGACGCCATCGACGACCCGATCGCGCAGATCGAGAAGCTCGATCCGGGCACATCCGAATAAAACCGGAGAAATTCTGCGGCTCACACATTCGGCGCTGGTCAGGGGTCGAATAAGGCTGTGGATAAACGGCTTTCAGCCGCCCGGCGCGCACGCCGGATATGCCACAGTGGGTCATGTCCAGCGAGCCGACCTTCACCCTCGATCCGGCACGTCCGGTGCTGCCGAGGCCGGATGACGGGGTTCAGATCGGGTGGATGCCGCGTCATGCGGTGATCGTGCGCCCCTCATCCACCGCGCCCGCCGCGGCGGTACGCCAGCTGCTGCACTCCCTGACCGACGAACTCACCTGGAGTCAGATCCTTGGCCTTCAGTGCGTCAAGGACTTTCATGACGCTGAGGACATCCGGTCGCTACTGGAGGAATTGGTCGACACCGGCGCCGTCATCCGGCGCACCCGATCCGTCACGGCCGCTTCGCCGGTGATCCGGCTCGTGGGCCGCGGCCCGCTGTCCGACGCCCTCACCGAGGCGCTCCGGCACACCTCGGCGCGTATCCAGCGCTCAACCCAGTCGGCACACGGAAAGTCTTGGCAACACGTAGATTTGGCGATACTCGCCGATGACCTGATTGCCGACACCCGGCTACTTCGGGTACTGGCCGATGCCGAGGTGCCGCATCTGTCCGTCCGGGCGCGCGACGGCACCGGTCTGATTGGGCCCATGGTTTTACCTGGTATCACCAGTTGCCTGCAATGCGCCGACCGCCACCGGCGTGATCGCGACGAACAGTGGCCCGCGGTGGCCGCTCAACTCACCGGAACCGTGGGTGTCGCCGCGCCGGCCACGGTGCTGGGCACCGCGGCGGTGGCGCTGGCGCAGATAGACCGAGTGCTGTCGGCGATTCGCGGACAGGCGCCGGGACCACTGGTAACGCTCAACGCGACGCTTGAACTCGACCTGGCCACTCACGCGTTGACGGCCCGGCACTGGACCGCACATCCGTTGTGCCCGTGCGGCGCCTATTTCACCGGAAATTGACGAAGACCCACTTTTTGTTAACTTCATCACGACCGGGCATGATGTGCACATGGCAGAGATCCGTCGTGGCCGCGCCGCACGCGCCGCAAAACTCGCATCGCTTCCGGCCGGAATCGCGGGCCGTGCCGCACTCGGTGTGGGTAAGCGGATCGCCGGGAAATCCAAAGACGAAGTGAATGCCGAACTCGTCGAGAAGGCTGCCGAGCAGCTGTTCCAGGTTCTCGGCGAGCTCAAGGGCGCGGCCATGAAGATCGGCCAGATGCTCTCGGTGATGGAGGCCGCTATTCCCCCCGAGTTCGGGGAGCCGTACCGCGAGGCGCTGACCAAGCTGCAAAGCGATGCCCCACCGCTGCCCGCCGACAAGGTCCACCGCGTGCTGGACGCACAGCTGGGCACCAAGTGGCGCGAACGTTTCCAGTCCTTCGACGACAAGCCCGTCGCCTCGGCCAGCATCGGCCAGGTACACAAGGCCGTCTGGAAGGACGGCCGGACCGTCGCCGTCAAGGTGCAGTACCCGGGCGCCGACGAGGCCGTCCGCTCGGACCTCAAGACCATTCAGCGTCTGTCCTCGTTGTTCAAGCAGGTGGCCCCGGGCGCCGATATCAAGGCCATCGTCGACGAACTCATCGAGCGCACCGAGGAAGAACTCGACTACCGCATCGAGGCCACCAACCAGCGCACCTTCGTCAAGGCCTTCAAGGACGACCCCGAGTTCTACGTCCCCTCGGTCGTGGCCTCGGCACCCAAGGTGATCATCACCGAGTGGATGCAAGGCCGGAAGCTCTCCGAAATCATTGCCAAGGGCACCGAAGAGGAACGCAGCAAGTGCGCGCATTTCCTCCTCGAATTCAGCATCAGCTCGCCGTATCGGTGTGGACTGCTGCACGCAGACACCCACCCCGGGAACTTCATGCTGCTCGAAGACGGCCGGTTCGGAATCATGGACTTCGGCGCCTGCGCTGCGCACGAGGGTGGTCTGCCCGCGGGCTTCGGTCCAATCCTGCGCCTGGCCCGCGACGAGAAGTGGGAAGAGCTCACCGAGGTACTCCGTTCGGAGGGTTTCATTCCGCCGAGCGCAACCTCCGTGTCTCACGAAGAGGTCAACTCCTACCTTGAGCCGTACATCGAACCGCTCAACCACGAGACCTTCCACTTCAGCCGCAAGTGGCTGCAGCGGCTCACCGCCAAGGCCACTGATTTCCGCAGCCAGGAGTTCCTCGAGTCGTTCAAGACCAGCCGGCAGATGAACTTGCCGCCGAATTACCTGATGTTCTTCCGGGTTCTCGGCGGTCTGATCGGTATCGCCGCACAGCTCGACGCCCCGGTCGACTACGCCGCCATCATCGACAAGTGGGTTCCAGGGTTCCACGAGGACAGCAAGGCTCCAGCCGCCACGTAGGTGAGATGGAAAACCTGCGTTGTCAGACTCTCGCCGCCCCCGGCATGATGTAACGCATGGCTGAGATCCGTCGTGGCCGCGCCGCGCGCGCTGCAAAACTGGCATCCCTACCGGCAGGCATCGCCGGTCGAGCCGCGCTGGGCGTCGGAAAACGTTTGACCGGCAAGTCCAAGGACGAAGTCAACGCCGAGATGATGGAGAAGGCGGCCGAACAGCTGTTCCAGGTTCTCGGCGAGCTCAAGGGCGCGGCCATGAAACTCGGGCAGGCCCTTTCGGTGTTCGAGGCCGCCATCCCGCCGGCCTTTGCCGAACCCTTCCGCGAGGCGCTGACCAAGCTGCAAAGCGATGCCCCGCCGCTGCCCGCCGACAAGGTCCACCGCGTGCTGGACGCACAGCTGGGCACCAAGTGGCGCGAACGTTTCCAGTCCTTCGACGACAAGCCCGTCGCCTCGGCCAGCATCGGCCAGGTACACAAGGCTGTCTGGAGCGACGGGCGCGTTGTCGCGGTGAAGGTGCAGTACCCCGGTGCCGACGAGGCCGTGCGCTCAGATCTGAAAACCATGCAACGGCTGTCCTCGCTGTTCAAACAGATCGTGCCCGGAGCAGACGTCAAAAGCATCATCGACGAACTGATCGAGCGCACCGAGGAAGAACTTGACTACCGCATCGAGGCCACCAATCAGCGGGCCTTCGCGAAGGCCTTCAAAGGCGACCCCGAGTTCTATGTGTCACCGGTCGTGGCCTCGGCACCCAAGGTCGTTATCAGCGAATGGATGCAGGGCCGCAAGCTCTCCGAAATCATCAGCAGCGGAACCGAAGACGAACGCAACGAGTGCGGCCGCCTGCTGCTGAAGTTCACGGTCAGCTCCCCGTACCGATGTGGATTGCTGCACGCGGACACCCATCCCGGAAACTTCATGCTGCTGCCCGACGGGCGCCTCGGCGTCATGGACTTCGGCGCCGTCGCCACCCATGAGGGCGGGTTCCCTCCGAACCTGGGCCCCATCTGGCGTCTGGAGCGCGACGGGATCTGGGATGAGCTCATCCCCCTCATGCGCGAGGAGGGATTCATTCCGCCGCGCACCGAGGTCTCACCGGAGGAGATCGACGAGTATCTCAAGCCGTTCATCGATCCGCTCAAGTCCGACGAGTTCCACTTCAGCCGCAAGTGGATGCAGCGGGTCGCCGCCAAATCCAGTGACCTGCGTGGGGCACAGTTCCAGACCGGCCGGCATCTGGATCTGCCGCCCGTCTATCTCATGATGTTCCGCGTTCTCGGCAGTCTGTCGGGCATTTTGGCCCAGCTCGACGCGACGGTCCCGTACGCGCAGATCATCGGCGACTGGGTTCCCGGATTCCGCGAGGATGAGCCCGTTGCTGCCAGCTAGCATTCCGTGAAGACGTGAGGCAACGACGCCACACTGAACGATATGAGGTGACATGGCAGATATTCGCCGCGGCGGGCTCAGCCGAATGACCAAACTGGCAAGCCTGCCCGCAGGTATGGCCGGTCGCGCGGTCATCGGGGTGGGTAAACGGCTGACCGGAACCTCGGCCGACGAGGTCAATGCCGAACTCCTGGAGAAGGCCGCCGACGAACTGTTCAACGTGCTCGGCGAGCTCAAGGGCGGCGCCATGAAGGTCGGCCAGGCCCTGTCGGTGATGGAGGCGGCGATACCGCCGCAGTTCGCCGATCCATTCCGTGAGGCTCTGGTCAAACTGCAGAGCGAGGCACCGCCGCTGCCCGCGGCCAAGGTACATCGCGTGCTCGACGCACAGCTCGGCACCAAGTGGCGCGACCGATTCCAGTCCTTCGACGACACGCCCGTCGCCTCGGCCAGCATCGGCCAGGTACACAAAGGGATTTGGAAGGACGGCCGCGAGGTGGCCGTCAAGATCCAGTACCCGGGCGCCGACGATGCGCTGCGCGCCGATCTCAAGCTGATCCAGCGGATGACGCCGCTGGCCAAACAGATTGCGCCCAAAGCAGATATCGACAGGCTGGTGGCCGAGATCAGCGACCGCATCGAGGCCGAACTGGACTACCGCCAGGAGGCGTCCAACCAGCGTGCATTCGCGAAGGCCTTCACCGAAGATCCGAAGTTCTTCGTCCCGGCGGTGGTGGCGAGCGCACCCAAGGTGATCATCGCCGAGTGGATGGAGGGGCGGCGGCTCTCGAAGATCATCTCCGAGGGCACCCGCGAGGAACGGGACTCCGCCGGCGCCTTGATGCTCGAATTCACGGTCAAGTCACCGGAAAAGGTGGGCTTGGTGCACGCCGACCCGCATCCGGGCAACTTCATGCTGTTACCCGATGGGCGTTTCGGCATCATCGATTTCGGCGCGGTCTCCGAGCACCCCGGCGGCATTCCGCCCGAATTCGGCGAGGTGCTGTGCTGGGCCCGAGATGAGCAGTGGGAGCAGGTGATCCGGCTCATCAAGCAGCTCGGATTCATGCCACCGGAGGTCCAGCTGTCCGGGGATCAGGTGATGGACTACATCCGGCCGCTGTGGCCCTATGTCGATCCGCTGCGCTCCGGTGAATTCCATTTCACGCGTGAATGGTTCCAGCAAGCCGCGGTGGCGTCGACGGACCTCCTGGACGAGGGATTCACCGAACGATTCAAGCTGGCACGTCAGATGACGGTGCCGCCGGGTTACGTCATGCTGCTGCGCACGCTCGGCGGAATGATCGGGGTTCTGGTGCAGCTCGGCGCGCACGTGAACTACGCGGCGATCGCCGAGGAATGGATGCCGGGGTTCTTCGAACCGAACGCGAAAACGCCCTGATGACAATGCTCCCCACCGCCACATGGCGATGGGGAGCATTGGTTGTCGAGGCCCACAACATGCCGGGTCATGCCGCGGCGGGATCTGCGGCCGGCAGCGAGTTCTTGCGCGGGCGTCCACGCGGACGCTTACGCGCCACGATGGCACCCTGCTCCAGGATCTCGCCACCCCACACGCCCCAGGGCTCCGCGCGATCCAGCGCCGCAGCCAGGCACTGCGTCCGGATCGGGCAGTCCGCGCACAGCGTCTTAGCCCGTTCCAGGTCCGCCGGGCTTTCCGCGAACCACAGGTCCGCATCCGCGACGTGGCACGGTAGCGCGAGTCTTCGGGCCTCCACTTCGACGGTCATCATGTGTCCGTTCACCTGCTTCCTCTTCGGTTCCTCGTAAAACTGCTGGTCTCGTATCGGTGTCTTATCGATCGAGATCCGGAACCACGTCTGAGGTTTTGGGGCTCAAACAAAAGTGGCCACGGATCCCGGTGGTGTCGGGTCCGTGGCCTGGGAGGCGGTTGAGGGGCTACCTAGATGTATCCCCTATTCACGGACGCGACATTCGCGGCGGCGACGGCGGCGCGGTGCTTAATGCCGACGGCCGACATGCTCTGAGCCGCCGGCTTGGCAGCGGCGGCATGCGTCAGGAGCGACGGCGGAGCGAGCGGCGATACGACAAAGGCACCATGGGCATCACGCCACAAGGTGTCGCCGTAATTGGTGGGTGTGTTCATCGCTCCTCCTTCCGTCTACTCACTCGTGAACAGGTCTGGTCTGGAATCCTCGCGAATTCCTGAAGCCCAGAGTAAAAGGTCATCTATTGGTTGACAAGTTATTTTTGACCTGCGGCGATACTTCAAAACCAGTTTTTCCGAACTGGCATCTTTTCCGGATCTCCGGTTACACAGATGTCAGTAGTCGGGAACGGAACAGATCCAATACCTGATCCAGGGCCGCGCGCGTGGGCTGTCCCGGCTCGTCGATGAGATGTTCGGTGACCACCGAATGCGCCGGCATCGGCGAATGGGGGTTGGCCACGTCGCCGGGCAATTCGATGGCGACAAACGCATCCCCCAGCTCATCTCTGAGGAACTGGAATCGCTCGGCAGGCACCAGCTTGTCGGAGGTGAAGCGCATACCGAGCACCGTGAGCCCGTCGTGCTGACAGCGATGCTTGACCTTCTGCAGGTCCTCCGGAGAAATATCGATGTTGTAGCGATGCGACTTGGTGAGCCCGAACGGCAGCGATGGCTGCGACAGCACGGGCGCCAACAGCCTGTCATCGGCCGCCATGGCCAGCGCGTATCCCCCGGTGAAACACATACCGATGGCACCCACCCCGGGACCGCCGTTGCGCTCGTGCTCGTTCTGAGCGAGTGCCCGCAACCACGCCACCACCGGGGAGCTCTTTCCGGTGGCCAGGACCGTGAATTCGCGGCTCACGCAGCCGCGGAACATCGAGGACGCCATATAGGTCGCGGTACGCAACCACCCCTCTTCCCGGGGGTCCGTGTTCTGTCCGGGATTCCCAAACAGGTGCGGCATGACGGCGGTGCAGCCGATGTCGGCCACCTTGCGTGCGAAGTTGGCGACCTTCGGGGTGATTCCCGGCATCTCGGCGATGACGATCACCGCCGGTCCACTGCCCTTTCTCAACACGATCTTGGTTTCACCCTCGTGCGTGAAGGTGCCTGCTTCGAAATCGCGGAGGTCATCGTCGGCCATGGGGCGAGCCTAGGACGAGATTGCGCTGCGCGCTAGACACGTGTTGAACAAGGAACTACGAGGCTCTGGCACGGACCAAACGCAGTACATCGGGTCCGTACTGCTCCAGCTTGCGCGCGCCTATTCCGGGAATGGCCACTAGGGCGGCGTCATCCCCCGGAAGAAGCTCGGCGATGGCGATCAAGGTGTTGTCGGTGAACACCACGAACGCGGGCACCTTCATCTCCTTGGCTGTCTTGAGCCGCCAATCCTTGAGCGCGACAAGGAGTTCCTCATCGATATCGGATGGGCAGCTCTCGCAACGCCGAAGCATTACCGCCGCCGGAGTGCTGAGCGCGGCATTGCAGATTCGGCAGCGCGCACCGCTGCCCCGACGTCTTGGCGTAGCAGCGGCCGGGAGTTGCGCGGTGGGGGCGATTCCGTTGAGAAACCGCGAATGCTTGCGGGACTTGCGGCCACCGGCCGCGCGCGCGAGCGCCCAACTCAGGTTCAGATGCACACGCGCACGGGTAATCCCGACGTACAGCAGCCGCCGCTCCTCTTCGACCGGTTCGATATCGCCGGCACGCGACAGGGCATGCGAGATGGGCAGGGTGCCGTCGGCCAGCCCCACCAGGAACACCGCATCCCATTCCAGGCCCTTGGCCGCATGCAACGAGGCAAGCGTCACGCCTTGCACGGTCGGTGGGTGACGCGCCTCGGCCCGCACCCGCAGTTCGCGCACGAGCCCCGACAGATCCAGCTCCGGCAGACGGACACATTCTTCCTCGGCGAGTTCCACGAGCGCGCGCAGTGATTCCCACCGCTCACGCGCCTGGGCGCCGTGCGGCTCCTCTGCCGACAAACCCAGCGGCTCCAGAATCTCCCGAACCTGTTGCGGCACAGGAGTGTCTGCATGATCTCGCTCAGCGGCACGCTGCAGCGCCACCAGCGCCTGCCGCACCTCCTGGCGTGTGAAGAACCCTTCACCACCACGCACCTGGAACGGTATGCCCGCCTCGGTGAGCGCCTCCTCGTATACCTCTGACTGCGCGTTGATCCGGTACAGCACCGCGATTTCCGATGCCGGGGTTCCGGATTCCAACAGTGTCGCAATCGATTTCGCCACGGACTTCGCCTCGGCGGCCTCGTCGTCGTGTTCGGAGAATCTGGGGGTAGGCCCTTCGGCCCGTTGACCGATAAGTTGCAGCTTGCTGCCCGCCACCCGTCCTTGCGCCGCGGCGATCAGCCGGTTGGCCAGCGAAACCACTTGCGGGGTCGAGCGATAGTCACGCTCAAGACGGACCACTGTCGCTTCGGGAAATCTGCGGGAAAAGCCCAGCAGATACTGCGGGGTGGCGCCGGTGAACGAATAGATGGTCTGGTTGGCGTCACCCACAACGGTCAGGTCGTCGCGGGGGCCCAGCCACGCGTCGAGCACCCGCTGCTGCAGTGGGGTGACGTCCTGGTATTCATCGACTACGAAACAGCGATAGCGATCCCGGAACTCGTCGGCCACCGATGCGGAGTTCTCGATGGCTGCCGCGGTGTGCAGCAGCAGGTCATCGAAATCAAGCAGGGTTGATCCGTCCGGCCGGGCCTTGAGCTTCTCGTAACCGGCGTAGACCTTCGCGACCTGCTCGGCGGGCACCGGCGTATCCCGCGCGAACTTGGCCGCGGCCGCCGGATAGGCCTCGGGGCTGATCAAAGAGGCCTTGGCCCACTCGATTTCACCGGCTAGGTCGCGCACGGTGTCGGTGCTGGTGCTCAGCTTGGCGCGGTTGGCGGCCTGGGCCACGATGGTGAACTTGCTGTCGATGAGCTCCCAGCGTGTATCGCCGACCAGCTGCGGCCAGAAGTAGCGAAGCTGCCGCAGACCGGCGGCGTGGAACGTGACGGCCTGAGCCGATCCCACGCCCAAGTCGCGTAACCGCCCGCGCATCTCCCCTGCCGCCCGTTGGGTGAAGGTGACCGCGAGGATCTGACCGGGAGCGACATGCCCGGATTCGACCAGGTGAGCGATGCGATGGGTGATGGTGCGGGTCTTACCGGTGCCCGCTCCGGCGAGCACGCAGACGGGACCGCGCGGCGCGGTGACGGCGGCACGCTGCTCATCGTCGAGACCATCGAGGAGAGAACGCGCCACCCCGCCATCTTCGCAGCAACCGCCGACAACACCGGTCGCTGACCCCGTTCTCGGCGTTGAGACATCTCACATACCCCCGGAGGAACACCCACCAGGGGTATGACGTTGAATGCCGGTGTGACTACAGCGAGCGACTCCAGCCTCATCATGTACAGCACCACCTGGTGCGGATATTGCCGTCGGCTCGAGACGCAGCTGAAGGCCGCGGGCATCGACTACACCAAGATCGATATCGAGCAGGACCCGGCCGCGGCCGACTATGTCGCCAACGTCAACGGCGGAAACCAGACCGTGCCGACCGTGAAGTTCCCTGATGGCAGCGCGTTGACCAATCCGTCGCTGTCCCAGGTGAAGGCCAAGCTCGGCGTCTAAACCCAGGGCCCGGTTGATTTAGGCGTAAGCCCAGGATTCGACGATCTCCCGGGCGATGGAAATCGACCCGGGCAACATCAGGCGCGAGTCGGACGCGGTGGTCCAATCCCCTGCTTCCAGTGCAGCGCGCACCTCATCGCGTGTAAACCACTCTGCTTCGGCGATTTCACCGTCGTTGAACGAGAACGGCTGCGATGGATCGCCCACGGCATGGAAGCCCAGCATGATCGATCGTGGAAAGGGCCACGGCTGGCTGCCCAGGTACTGCACATCCGTGACGGTCAGACCCACTTCCTCGGCGATCTCGCGGGCCACACACGCCTCCAGCGATTCGCCCGCCTCGACGAAACCCGCCAGCAGCGAGAACATCCGCTCCGGCCAGAACTTTTGACGACCAAGTACCGCGCGGTCACCGCCGTCGTGCACCAGGCAGATGACAGCAGGGTCGGTGCGCGGAAATTCTTCCTGGCCGGTCGACGAATTCACCCGGACCCAACCGCCCTTGGCCGGAGTGGTCGGCGATCCATCAACGGGGCTGTAACCGGCACTGTCGTGCCAGGCCAGCATCGCCATCGCGGTGGCCAGCAGGGCCGCACTGGTGTCGTCGAACAATTGTCCGGAGCGGCGCAAATCCAGCAGGGGCGCACTGTCGTCGAGTTCGGCGCGCACCGCCCACACATGGCGGCCGCCCGGGATGCGCCCGAGGAACACCGCATGCTCCGGCGGCACATCGCCGATGCGTGCGGCGTCTTCGAGAACCACCCGCCCGTCGACAATGTTCACCCGGCCCCGCACGTCCAGCGTGATCAGTCCCGCCTCGGCCCAACCCTTCGCCAATTCCTCAGGGTTGGAACGCAGTTCGTCGGCCCGATCGAGCCCGACGCGTGACAGCAGCGGAATGTTGCGAAGACGGAAAGTCATGTCATGCTCCGGCGTTGCGGACGTAGAGCAGGCGGTCGGAGGCCTCGATGGAATCGACCTCTGGCGCATCCACCCGGTGCAGGGTGCCGTCGCGCACCACACCCAAGACGATGTCCGAGAGATGACGCGGCGAACCGCCTACCTCGCTGCGCTCCACCTCGCGTTCGGCGATCGCGAACCCTGCCTCCGGGGTCAGCAGGTCCTCGATCATCTCGACGACGCGCGGTGTCGAGGTGGCGATGCCGAGCAGCCGTCCCGCCGTTTCCGAGGAGACCACCACCGAGTCGGCACCCGACTGGCGCAGCAGGTGCACGTTCTCTGCCTCGCGGATCGCGGCGACGATCTTGGCGTTGGGCGCCAACTCACGTGCGGTGAGCGTGACCAGCACCGAGGTATCGTCCCGGTTGGCGGCCACGATGATCGACTTGGCGTTTTGCACACCGGCGAGCCGCAACACGTCCGATTTGGTAGCGCTGCCACGCACCGTCACCAGGTCTGCGGCAGCCGCCGAATCCAGGGCCATCTGGTCTTCGTCAACGACCACGATCTCGGCCGGGGTAGCGCCATCGGAGAGCATCGCCTGGACGGCGGTCTTTCCCTTGGTGCCGTATCCGACGACAACGGTGTGGTTGCGCACGCGGGACCTCCATCGCTGGATCTTGAGTGCTTGACGCGAACGTTCGGTGAGCGCTTCCACCGTGGTGCCGACCAGAACGATCAGGAACAGCAGCCGCAGCGGCGTGATCACGAGAATGTTCACCAGCCGCGCGCCCTCGGTGTACGGGGTGATGTCGCCGTAGCCGGTGGTGGAGAGCGAGACGGTCGCGTAATAGAAGCAATCGAGGAAGCTGAGCGGATCGCTTTCCTCCGGGGTGGATGCAACATCGCGGTAGCCGCTGCGATCGGCGTACACCACGAGCACCGCGGCGAAGAGCGTGCCGACCGCGATGAGGATTCGTTTTCCGATGGCGAGCCATGGGCTGGCGGCGTTCTGCGGGATACGCAGGACGCCGACAAGAGCATGGTCTGGCTGTGCGGTCAGCGCCTGGTCGATGCCACGGAACCGCTGGCGAAACTTACCGGCCATATGCCGATCGCGTCCGAGTCACCGGTTGCACGGGTGTCAATCTACTCACATGGCGCCCGTCATTCGCGTTGGCTAGCGACTTGGCGCCGAAGTTGCCTCCGAAGTCAGCTTCGCGAGTTCGGTTGCCTGGGGCAGCTCGGGCAGTTCGGCAGGCGCCACCGTGCGCCCCGTCCGCACGTAGTGGAACACCGCGCGCACCCGCGCCGGATCGATGTTCTGCAACGCCGCCCAGGCGTGCCGGTACGCGGCCAGCTGCAGGGCTGCGGCTTCCATCTCGGTACCTGACGGCTCATGCCCGGTCTTCCAGTCCACCACTGTCCAGATTCCCTCTGTGCTGTTGTCGGGTCCGAACACCGCGTCGATCCGGCCGCGGACGGCGGTCCCGGCGACAGAGATCTCGAACGGCACCTCGATATCGACGGGCGTGCGATCCGCCCATTCCGAGGCGAGGAAGGCCGACTGCAGGGCCGCGAGATCCTCGGCGTCTTCGAACTCCCCGTAGCCGTCGCCCGGCAGATCTTCGAAATCGATGAGACGCACCGCTCCGTAGTGGCGCTGCACCCAGAAGTGGAAGGCGGTGCCGCGCCGGGCTTCGAGGTCCGGACGTGTGGGGCGCGGGCGGGCAAGCCTGCGCGCGAGCGCCTGCGGATCCTGACGCAGCTCGACCAGGCTGGTCACCGAAAGATGCTGAGGAAGAGTCCGTTCCGGACGACGATGGGCCTGCTCTCGTTCGCGCAGTAGAGCGTCGACATCGGCGGCCCAGCCGTCGGGATCCTCATCCTCGGCCGGCGCGGCGGTATCGGCGAGCGCCTCGCGCACCAGCTGCGCCCCTGCTTCGATATCGCCGCGCCTGCCCGCCAGCGGGTCGGCGGGCCATTGCGCCTCAACGGTCTGATCGAGCATGGGGTTGCGCTCGCCGGCCGCAGGCGCGGGGGCCCATTCCTCGACAATTCCGCACGGGATGCCCTGGGTGATCGCGTCTTCGATGACATCGCGCAGCTCGACCAGAAAATCGGACGGCCCCTTGGGTTTGAGTCCGGTCTGGCCCCAGTGGTGTCCGGAGACGAAGAGATGCTCGGCCGACCTGGTGACCGCCACGTACAGCAGTCGGCGTTCCTCGTCGATCCGGCGAGTGGCCAGGCTGTCCTTGTGTCGCGCGATGGCGTCGGAGAGTTGTTTGCGGTTCGTGATGCCCTCGGTGTCCAGCTGCGGAACCCCGAAACGATCTCCGAGGGTGGCGCGGTCACCGCGCACCAATGGCGGCAGCTCGGTGGCACTTGTCAGCCAGGTCGGCGCGGCCACACCCGAGGGAAACACCCCGGCACTCAGATGCGGAACCGCCACCACATCCCATTCCAAACCCTTGGCCGAATGCACGGTCAGAATCTGTACCCTGCCCGGGCTACTCGCGACTTCCACCGGCGCGAAGCCTTTTTCGACCTCCCATGCCGCATCCAGGTATTGCAGGAACGCGGCGATCACGCTCACCGGGTCGCTCTGGTCGGCAGCCTCGGCGAATCCGGCGGCCACATCGGTGAATGCGCGCAGCTGGTCCAGGCCGCTGCTGCGTTGCCCCGCGATGAGCTCGACATCCAGCGCCAACACTCGCTGCACCTCGCAGATCAGGTCGGTGAGCGGCATACCGAGCCGGGTGCGCAATGCGGTCAGTTCCCGCCGCAAGGCCGTCAGGCGCGTCCAGCCCTCCACCGAATACTGTTCGGGTGTACCGGGATCGCTGATGGCATCGGCCAGACACGGTATGTCGGCATTCTCCCCTGCCATGTCGGAGCCGGCGCGACCAAACCCCATCGCCCGCCGCCACAACACGGCCAGGTCGTGAGCGCCAAGGCGCCATCGCGGGCCGGTCAACACCCGCAGGGCAGCCGGACCCGCGGTCGGGTCCGCGACAAGACGAAGCATCGCCACGGTGTCGGCGACCTCAGGAAGACCGAGCAGACCCGTCAAGCCGACCACTTCGACCGGAACACCGTGCGCAGCAAGGACCTCAGCCATGGGGGCGGCATCACTGTTGCGGCGGACCAGCACCGCCGACGACGGCGGACGGTTCCCGCCGCGACGTGCCCCCTCGTACACAGAGGCCAGTTTCGTTGCGACCCATTCGCGTTCGGCGACGATATCGCCGAAGAGCGCGCAGGCGATGTTGCCGGAGGTAGCGTCCGGGCGGGGGCGCAGCGGCCGCACCGCCACCGAGCGCCGTCGCGCTTCCTCGGACACGGCGTTGGCCAAGTGCAGAGCCTCCGGCGGGTTACGCCAACTGGTGCGCAACTCCCGTGTGGGCGCCGGTGAACCGTCCGGCAGCGGGAAATCGGTGGTGAATCGGGGCAGGTTCGTCGCCGAGGCGCCCCGCCAGCCATAGATGGACTGGATGGGATCACCCACCGCCGTCAACGCCAGCTCGGGATCGACGCCGCGCCCGAACAACGACGACAACAGGATGCGCTGAGCATGCCCGGTGTCCTGGTACTCGTCGAGAAGCACTACCCGATAACGATCTCGCTGGGTCTGTCCGACGATGGGGTGTTCGGCGGCCAGACGGGCCGACAGCGACATCTGTGCTCCGAAATCGAGGACACCGCGGGCACGCATCTGCTCCATCAGCTGGGCGACGATCGCGACGAGCTGCGTTCGTTCATGCTGTGTCTCGATCAGACGCAGCAGCCAGGCGCTTGGGCGGCCCTCCCGCTGGTACGGGCCCGGGGGCAGAGTGTGAATCAGCTGTTCCAGCTCATCGTGCGAGGAGAGCAGATCGGTGGTGTCCACCAGATGTTCGGACAGCTGACCGGCCAGCGCGAGCACCTGAGCGGTGACCGCGCCGGGCGTCTTCTCCGTGTCCAAATCCCCATCGAAGTCACAGACCAGCCGGAACGCCAGCTGCCACAACTGCGTTTCCGTCAGCAGCCGCGCGTTGGGCTCCATGGGCAACAGCAATCCATGCTCGCGCAGCAGGTTTCCCGCATAGGCGTGGTACGTGGCGATCACCGGATCGGGCTCGTCGGCCCTGACGGGAGCCATGATCCCGCTTCCCGCCAGCCGGGCCAGTCGCGATCTGACCCGGCGCAACAACTGGCCCGCCGCCTTGCGTGTGAAGGTCAACCCGAGCACTTGGCCAGGGGTGGCATAGCCGTTGGCCACCAACCACACCACCCGCGCGGCCATCGTCTCGGTCTTACCCGCCCCAGCACCCGCGATGACCACCATCGGGCCAGGTGGCGCGCCGATGACGGCGGCCTGCTCGTCGGTGGGCTCGAAAAGCCCTAAAGCCCTGGATAGTTCGGAAGGAGAGTAGGTGCTCACGACTGGCACACCGCCTGCCCTTCTGCCTGTGCGGGGCAGCATACGCGTAGCGGGCAGTGCCCGCATCCATCATTGACCCGGGCGATGAACAGCGGCCCCTTCGTGTTGGCCGCCGCAGTGTGGATGGTGTCACGCCAGGCCTGCTGAGCGGCAGGCGTCAACGGATCCTGATGGCGTTGAGTGGCCCCGTCATCGAGGTTCGGTTTCGCGACGTACACCAATCGGCCACCACCGGGCTCACCCGCGGGTTGTCCGGCGATGAGACCTTCGGCAGCGGCGACCTGGTAGGTGGCGAGCTGGGCGTGTTGTTGCGCGTCGTCCTTGGTGGCGGGGCTCTTGCCGGTCTTGATATCGATGACGACGGCGCGTCCCTCGGCGTCACGTTCCAACCGGTCGATGCGACCGACCAGCCGCACCTGCGGGTGATCGGCGTGCGTGAGCACTCCGTCGACGCCGATCTCTCGACCAACTTCGGTGAGTTCACCGCGCGTCGCCATACGCCACGCGGAAAAGGCCTCCAGCAGTTCATGATGCCTGCGTAGCTCGTTACGCGCATACCACTGTGACTCGAATGACATTGATTCCCAAGCCTTGTCGAGCTCGCGGTACATGGCCTCGTTATCCGCGGGATGCTCACCGACGAGCGCATGCACCAATGTTCCGAGCGCACGGCGCGGATCGGTCAGATCCGTGCCGCCATGCCGTTCCAGCAGCCAGCGCAGCGGGCAGGCCATCAGCGTCTCGACATTGGACGGCGACAAGCGGACCGGGCCGTCCTCAGCGTGCCATAGGGGATCCTCGCTACTGACATCGGCGAGCCCGTACCAAGACCCGGGGTCTGCGCCGGAAACACCGGCCTCCGCGAGGCGAGCCAGCTGACGCGCCGCCGCGCGACGACGGGCATCGCTCACGGTACCCGCGGATGCGGTCACGACGGCCCGCAGTTCGCCGACGAGACTGGCGGTGGTCAAGGTCCGGGACTCCGGCACTCCCGCGCGATATTCCGGCATCACCCATTGCGGATGCGCGACCATGAGCTCGGTGAGAAAACGGGAGGCCATCGCGGAGCCGCCGCCCACATCGGCATTCTCGTTGTCGACGGCCGAGACAAGAACGCGGCGAGCCGCCCTGCCCACTGCCAGCAGCAGCAGCCGACGCTCCTCAGCGAGTGCCACCGCCGCCCCGTCGACATACGCGGCGTGGTCAATGCCCGCCAGCACATCCATCAGCTCCTGGGTGCGCAGCACCCCGCCCCGTGGCGCCGTGTTCGGCCACAGCCCTTCTTGCACACCGGGGATCGCGACCACATCCCACTGCCGGCCCACGGCAGCGTGCGCACTGACGATGGAGACCGCGTCGGGCTCACCCGCCGCGCGCTGACCCGCGAGCGCCAACGACCGGATGTGGTCGATCAATCCCGTCACTCCGATGCCTGGTGTGCGCGCCACATGTTCGGATGCCAGGTCGAACAGTGCGGACACCGCATCGAGGTCCCGGTCTGCTTGCGCGCCCAGTGGACCCCCACGTTGCGACAGCCCGTCCCAACGGCGTTGCAGACCCGATCGGATCCAGGCTGCCCACAGCACATCGAGGACGCCTGCATCAGACGTGATGGCCTCGCGCACAGCGGCGATCACCGCACGCACGCGCCGCAGTGGTGCGGCCTGGATATCGGTGAGCACCCTGAGGCGCGTGTCTTCGGCGTCCACCAGAACCGAACGCAACAGCGCAGCGCTGTTCGCATCCCCTCCCGCAGCTTCCTCGGCCCGCAACAGTTGGCGGCGTAACCGCCTGAGCGCTACCGGATCCACGCGCCCGATCGGGCCGGTCACCAATGTCACCGCATCCTCGTCGTTCAGACTGCCTTGCGCACAGGACACCGCCAGCAGCAGCGCATGTACGGCTGGAACAGCGGCCACCGGACCGTCGTAGGACTCCGCGTGCACCGGGACGCCGGCCGACTGCAGAGCGCGGCGCAGAGCCGCGCCACTGCGCGGCACCGACCTGACGACGACCGCCATCTGAGACCACGGCACCCCATCGATCAAGTGGGAGCGTCGCAGCAGGTCGACAACCAGAGATGCCTCCGCGGTTTCGGTGGGCACGGCGGCAAGACGCACGGCAGCCCCCGGAGCACTCTCCGCCCCCTCGATCACGCGGGCGGGCGAGCTTCCCGGCAGCCGTCTCGCCACCGTGTTCGCAAGTTCGGCGACCGGTGCCGCGCAGCGATATGAACTGTGAAGTTCGATGGTCGTGGCCCCGTCGTCGGCGCCGGTCTGCAACAGCCGGGCGTCGGCCCCGCGGAATCCGAACACGGTTTGATTGGGGTCACCGGTGCACACCGACAGCGAGGCGCCCCCCGCCAGCAGTCGCACCAACAGCGCCGCCTGCGGATCAAGATGCTGGGAATCGTCAACGAGAAGAAGGCCGATCCGATCGCGTTCGGCGGCAAGGATTCCCGGATCGACAGCGAAGATTTCCAGCGCCGATCCCACCAACTCGGCTGCGCCGAGTGCGGGCACCGTGGCCTGTGGAGCCGCCATCCCCACCGAGGACCGCAGCAGCATGACCTCCTCATACTGTCGCGCAAGGTCGGCAACCGCGACCCACTCCGGTCGGTTGTGCCGCCGCCCGATAGCGCGAAGGTCTCTGGCGTCCACACCGCGCTCGGTGCACCGCGCCATGAAATCTCGAACACCGGTCGCAAACCCGGCCGTCGTCAGCGCGGGCCGCAGCGAGGCGGGCCAGGAGCCGCCATTGTCTTCAGCGTTGCCGCACAATAAGTCCCGCACAATGCTGTCCTGTTCGGCAGCGGTGATCAAACGCGGCGGCGGATTGCCCTGACGGGCCGCGTGGGCGGCAAGCATGGCAAAGGCATACGAGTGCACGGTGCGGACCATGGGTTCACGGATGGCGATGGTTCCGCGGTGCTCGAACACCGCCGCAGAGATCCGGCTGCGCAGCTCGACGCTGGCCCGGGTGGAACCGGTGAGCACGAGAATGGATTCCGGGCTCGCACCCGCGGCGGTCCGCGCCGCCACGATGTCTACCAGCAGGCTCGTCTTGCCGGTTCCGCTACCGCCGACCACGACGAACCGGCCTTGCCGGGCCGGGTCCAGCAGATCTGCCGCCGCACCATCCCACGATCGGGGGGAGGTGGTCGGCGCCAGCATGTGCAGATCACAGCACGAGGGTCTGACAACCGGACCTGACCTGGGTGTCCCGCGCGGAGATCACCCGCGGATCGTGGCAGGATTCCGCGGGTGACACCGACGTTGAAGACCCACCGGTACGGCCCCGACCAACCCGTGCGTCTGGTGGCGTTGCACGGGCTCACCGGGCACGGCAAGCGCTGGGCGCCGCTTCTCGACGAGCACCTCCCCGATGTGCCCACCCTGACACTGGATCTACTGGGCCACGGGCGCTCCCCCGCACCCGCGCCATGGTCGCTGGAAGCGCATGCCGATGCAGTTGCCGCGGTGCTCGACGAAACGCAATCAGGGCCCATTGTGGTGGTGGCGCACTCATTCGGCGGCGCCACCGCGTTGCATCTGGCCGCACGCAGACCCGACCTCGTGAAGTCGCTCGTGCTGCTGGACCCGGCGATCGGACTGGACGGTGACTGGATGCGTCAGATCGCCGAGCAGATGGTGGCCTATCCGGATTACACCGACCGCGCCGAGGCAAAGTCGGACAAGGTCGCCGGAGCGTGGTCGGACGTACCGGACCACGTCATCGAGGCAGAACTGGATGAACACCTGATCCAACTGCCGAACGGCCGGTGGGGCTGGCGCATGCACCTGCCTGCCGTGGTCACCGCGTGGAGCGAGCTGGCACGCGATATCGCCCTGCCGGACAACATCATTCGCGTTACCCTGTTGCGCGCCACCCGCACCTCACCGCCCTATGTCACCACCGGACTGCTGGATGCTCTTGCCGCCAAGCTTGGCGACCGGTTCGAGCTGGTAGACGTCGACTGCGACCATATGGTGTCCCAATCACGACCCACCGAAACCGCCGCCGCGATACGGTCACACCTGGAGTAAACATGGCGGCCGTCACCGAAGAACAAGTAGAGCTGGTGCGCTCGCTGGTCGCGTCGATACCGGCCGGTCGGGTGGCCACGTACGGCGATATCGCCGACGCGGCAGGCCTTTCCAGTGCACGAATCGTCGGATGGATCATGCGAACCGACTCGGCCGACCTACCCTGGCATCGTGTCATCGGGGCAAGCGGTCGCCCCGCACCTCATATCCGCACCCGACAGCTCGAACTGTTGAGGGCCGAGGGCGTGCTGGCGGTGGACGGACGAATCGCGTTACGCGACGTCCGCCACGGTTTCTAGCCCACCCGGCACCGCCGCCGAAGCAAATCGGCGCACCAGGAGATTCACAATCTCGGGATGCACACCCAACGGCTGTGCGACACCATCGGCGCCGCACGCAGCCAGGCGCTCCTGAAACAGACCTTGCGCCAACAGATACGACGCGATGAAGACGCGCCGACCGGTCGCACGCGCTGCTGCGACCATGTCGGGCACCCGCGGTTCGCCCGTGGCGACATAGCCCACCCTGACGGGGCCGGTGTGATGCGCCAGCATGTTCGCCGCGGTGTGCACCTCATGGCGAGCCCGGGGATCGGAAGACCCTGCCGCCGCGAGCACCACCGCGTCACCATGACGCCACCCGGCCTCGCGCAGCCGCTCGGCCATCACACTGGCCAGCACCGGATCGGGCCCCAATGTTTGGGTCACCGCGACATTGGGATGTCCACTCAGCTCAACATGCTGCGGAATATCTTGGTGCACATGGTATCCCGATGCCAGAAAGGCCGGAACCAAGACCGCGGGACCTTCGATCGTCGACAGCACCTCTGACGGGGTAGGACCCAGCACGTCGACGAATGCGGTGCGCACCGCACCTATGCGCAGCGACACCGCCTCGGCGAGCGCCGCGATGTTCTCCACGCCGGCGGCCGAACGCGTTCCATGCGCGACCAAGACGTATTCGACAGCGGACGAACCGCATGTGCGAAGACCGTCATCCATGGCATTCCCCAATCATGGTCGGATCGATCGCCAGCCGGTAACCGCGCTTGACCACTGTTTGAATCACTTTTGGCGCACCGAGCGCAGACCGCAGGCGCGTCATCGCCGTCTCCACCGCATGGGTGTCGTCTCCGCCGCCGGGCAGGACACCCAACAGATCTTCGCGAGACACCACCTGACCGGGACGCACCATCAGCCGTTTCATCAACGCCATTCCCGCCGGAGAGATCTGACGCGTCTCGCCGTCAACCGCAATCCCGCAGCTGCGCACACTCACAACATGCCCGCCGGCATGGAAACGTGGTGCACGCCTAGGCAATTCATCAGCAACGTGCCGGGCCAACGCCCCCAGCCGCGCTCGTTCGGGTTGCGTTGTCTGCACACCCAGTACTTCCAGCGGCGCCGCGGTCACCGGGCCGACACACAGCGGCGCCACTCTGCCCCGCAGCGCGGACAGTAGCTCATCCAATCGCCCGGTTGCCTTGGCGCGACCAAGCATTGATGCCACCGCGGGGGCGCTTGTGAAACTGATCCCGTCCAGCTCGGCATTGATGGCCATGGAGATCATGCGGTCCATCGGCCGCTGATCCTCCGGAGGTTCCCAGCGGTACACCGGCACCCGAATAACCTGCGCGCCAGCGATTGTCAGCGCTTCACAGAGATCGGCGATGGGCTCCCACTCGGTGGCAGCACCGTGAAGCTGCACGGCGATACGCCGGCCCTCGACACCCTCTTCCAGGAGCCTATCCAGCACCTCCGCTGACGACTCGGACGCCGGTGACCACTCTTCACGCAGACCCGCTTGGCGAATCGCCCCAGTGGCTTTCGGCCCGCGGGCGACCAAACGCCCGGACTCCAACGCCGACTTGAGACCTTCAGCCACACCCCATTCGTCAGCGGCTTCTATCCAGCCACGGAACCCGATTCCGGTGGTGGCCACCGTGACGTCGGGCGGGTCGGCGATGACGAGCTCGGTGGCCTCACGCAACTCCGCGTCATCCGCGAGCGGGATGATCCGGATGGCTGCGGCGTACACCACTGCAGCACCCCGGCGTTCCAGGAGCGCGATCAGTTCCTCCGACCGGCGCGCAGCAGTGACACCGATAGTGAATCCGTCGAGCCGACGCTCTTGTTCGTTACGCGGCAACCGCGTTCCGGTGTCGGCTCCTGAGCATTCCGATTTCGACATTTCCATTGCTCACCCGCACCTCGAAGACTGGCAACCGGCGCGACGCATCATCGAGACAACGCCCGTCTATTAGCGAGAAGACCTGCTTGAGCAGCGGTGATGCCACCGTAGGCTCACCGCCACGGTCACCGGTCAAACCGCGCGACATGACCGCGGCCTGGCCGTATGGATCGATGTTACCGACCGCGTACAGCTCTCCATTGGACAGCAGAAAAAGTGCGGCCTGTACATCGTCCGGAAGGAGTACCGCAGCACCACGGCCCGGGGTGAGTGAATCCACCGCACAGACCGTCGACCACACGTACTGGTATCGCTTCAGACGGGGGCGCGCGTCCAGAATTGTCATCTCCGGCCCTCCTTCTCGTTGTGTATGTCATGTCTACCCGAGTTGTGTTACCCGAGTATTACCCCCACCGGCCCGCTACGTTGCGGACTCGGCGGCAGACCTGAATCCCGGAGTACCCAACAGCACCGGTACCTTCCGCGGACCGCTGTCGTCGAATGCGATGGTGGAATCGAGTTCCTCGGGCGCGTTCACGAACGACACGAATCGGCGCAGCTTGCTCTCGTCGGCCAGGACGGCCGCCCATTCATCGGAATAGCCCTCAACGTGGCGGGCCATGGCGGCCTCCAGGTCATCGGCGATACCAAGCGAGTCCTCGCACACCACGGCCCGGATGTGATCGAGGCCACCCTCGATCGCCTCCTGCCACGGCGCCGTGCGCTGCAGCCGGTCCGCGGTGCGGATGTAGAACATCAAGTAGCGGTCGATGTATTTGATCAGCGTCTCCGAATCCAGATCTCCGGCGAGCAGTTTGGCATGCGCCGGGGTGGCGCCACCGTTACCTCCGACATAGAGGTTCCAACCGTTCTCGGTGGCAATGACGCCAACGTCCTTGCCCCGGGCCTCGGCGCATTCGCGGGCACATCCAGACACGCCCATCTTGAGCTTGTGCGGGGAACGCAGTCCGCGATAGCGCAACTCGAGTTCGACGGCCATGCCCACCGAATCCTGAACCCCGTACCGGCACCACGTCGAACCCACGCAACTCTTCACGGTGCGCAGGGACTTGCCGTAAGCCTGCCCGGATTCCATACCGGCGTCGATGAGCCGCTTCCAGATCAGCGGGAGCTGTTCGACGCGAGCACCAAAGAGATCGATGCGCTGACCACCGGTGATCTTGGTGTACAGCCCGAATTCCTTTGCTACTTCGCCGATGACGATGAGCTTCTCCGGAGTCACTTCGCCGCCCGGCAGACGCGGCACCACTGAATAGGTGCCGTTCTTCTGCATGTTGGCCAGGAAGTGGTCGTTGGTGTCTTGCAGCGCGGCCTGCTCCCCTTCCAGAATGTGATCGCTGGACGTGGAGGCCAAGATGGACGCGACCGTGGGCTTGCAGATGTCGCAGCCGGTTCCCGTGCCGTGCTTGGCAATCAGCTCCGAGAAGGTCCGGATCCCGGTCACCTGCACCACTTGGAACAGCTCGGCGCGCGACTGTGCGAAATGCTCGCACAGTGCCTTGGACTGCTCGACACCCTGAGCGGCCAGGATCTGCTTGAGCATCGGAATGCAGCTACCGCAGGATGTTCCGGCGCAGGTGGCCGCCTTGAGAGCCGGCACATCGGTGGCGCCCTCACAGATAGCACTGCAGATCGCACCCTTGGTCACCGCGTTGCACGAGCAGATCTGCGCGTCATCGGGCAGTGCGCCGACGCCGATCTCCGCACCCGAGGGCGCGATCAGTGCGGCCGGGTCTGCCGGCAATTCCCGGCCCAGCATGGGCCGCAGGGTGCCGTAGGCGCTGGCATCACCGACGAGGATGCCGCCCAACAGAGTTCGCGCATCATCGGAGACCACAAGCTTGGCATAGGTGCCCTTGGTTGCGTCATTGAAGACGACCTCCAGGGCACCGTCGGAGGTACCGTGGGCATCGCCGAAACTGGCAACATCCACCCCGAGCAACTTGAGCTTGGTGGACAGATCGGCGCCCGGAAACTCGGAAGTGCCGCCGAGTAGCCGGTCCGCGACAATCTCGGCGGTGGTGTACCCGGGCGCGACGAGCCCATAGCAACGACCTTCGATGGCGGCTACTTCACCGATCGCATAGATGTGCAGATCGCTTGTCTGGCAACCGGCATCGGTGAAGATGCCTCCGCGTTCGGCCAACTCAAGCCCGCATTCCCTGGCCAGCTCATCACGCGGCCGGATGCCCGCCGAAAACACCAGCACCGAGGCGTCGATCGTGGACCCGTCCGACAGCTGTACGGACAGCGTTCCGTCTTCTGCCTTCTCGATGGCCGCCGTGGACACACTGGTGTGCACCGTCAGTCCGAGGTCGGTGACCAGCCGGGTGAGCAGGGCACCGCCACCCTCGTCGACCTGCAGGTGCATGAGGCGAGGATTGAGCTCCACGACATGCGGGGCCAACCCCATGAGGCGCAACGCATTCGCAGCCTCCAAGCCGAGCAGGCCACCGCCGATGACGACACCCGCAGCACCCGGCGACTTGTCGGCGACGGCCTTGATGGCATCCAGATCATCCATGGTGCGGTAGACGAAGCAACCGTCGGCGTCGCCACCGGGCACCGGGGGCACAAACGGGTATGAACCGGTGGCCATCACCAGTGCGTCATAGTCCAGGACGGTGCCGGCTTCGGTGGTGACCGTCTGCCCGGCCCGGTCGATGCCGACCACCCGGTCGCCGAGATGAAGAGTCACCATGGGGTCATCGGTATAGCTGTTTCCGGTGAGCGCCAGCGAGTCCCGGTCCCAGCTCTCGATGTACGAGGACAGCGCCACGCGGTCGTACGCGGCGTCGGATTCCTCGCCGAGGACGGTGACCTGCCACTGATCGGTGGCGTCACGCTCGCGAAGCACCTGGACAAATCGGTGGCCGACCATTCCGTGGCCGATGACGACGACTTTCTTGTTCATGACTTTCACACCGCCACTTCGTCTTTGGAATCGAGAACTACCGGCACCGGAACTCCCACCGGGCGCCGCACGTAGGCGTACCAGGTGACCGCCGCGCAGACCACATAGAAGGCGAGGAACACCCAGAACGCCATGGTGGCCGACTTTGCGGCGCTGAGGTAGGAGGCACGCAGCACCAGGTTGATGGCCACACCACCGAGGGCGCCGATGGCTCCGGCCACACCGATCAAGGCACCGGACATGGTTCGCGACCAGGTTTCATCGAGCCCGGCGCTATGCGCCTTGGCGGCGAAGATCGACGGAATCATCTTGTACACCGAGCCATTACCGATTCCGGAGACGACGAACAGGACGATAAAGCCCACGACGTAGGCGGTCATGATGGCTCCGGAGGGCGCGCCGGCCGTGCGGTCGTCGATGGTTCCGGCGGACACCAGGATGCCCGCGCCGAAGATCATCGCGACAAAGGCGTACAGCGAGATCTTGCCGCCACCCGTGCGGTCCGAAAGCCAGCCGCCGAACGGTCGGGCCAGCGAGCCGAGCAGCGGCCCGATGAACGCGATCTGCGCGGCGTGCAGCGATGCCTGCGCCGCCGCCTGCGCCGGCGTCAGGCCGCTGTGAGCGAGCCCGGCAAGGAAGTTCAGCTGCAGCACCTGCCCGAACGCGAAGCTGAACCCGATGAAGGACCCGAAGGTGCCGATGTACAGGAAGGCGATGATCCACGAATCCCGGTACTTCATCACGTTGATGAGCGAGCGGCCGTCGGTCTTCTGGTTCGCCAGGTTGTCCATGAACAGCGCCGCACCCACGGCGGCGAAGGCGATCAGCACGAGGTAGATACCCGCCACCCAGTGCGGTGAACGGTTCCCGGCGGTGGCGATGACGAGCAGGCCGAGCACCTGAATCACCGGGACGCCGATGTTCCCGCCACCCGCGTTGAGGCCCAGCGCCCAGCCCTTGAACCGTTGCGGGTAAAAGGCATTGATGTTGGTCATCGAGGAGGCGAAGTTTCCACCACCGAATCCCGCGACCGCCGCCACGATCATGAAGGTGGTGTACGACGTTTCCGGGTGCGCCATGAAGTACAAGGTGAGTGAGGTCGGCACCGCCAGCACCAGGGCACTGAAGATGGTCCAGTTACGCCCGCCGAACCATGCGGTGGCGAAGGTGTACGGCAGCCGCAGCACGGCACCAACCAGGGTGGGCATGGCCACCAGGAAGAACTTTCCGGCCGCGTCGATGTGATAGACGTTCTGCGGCATGAACAGAACCATCACCGACCAGATGGACCAAACTGAGAATCCGACGTGTTCGGCGACCACCGACCAGATCAGGTTGCGCCGCGCCACTTTCGCACCGCCGTTTTCCCAGGCGGCGACATCCTCCGGATCCCAGTTCTCAATCCAGCGTCCGCGCCGTGCAATTGGGGCTGCTGCCGTGTTGTTCGCCATGCAAGCAAGGTAGAAAAATCTTGTTGCAGCGGCGCTGCTGGCGATGACCGAGCCATCACATCTCGCTCACATGAGTCTGTCATGTCGCGGTGAGGGTCCCCGAACGCGTCACATCCAGGCTCGAAAGTGATGCGCGTTACAGCGTGAGCCGCACCAGAGCCGCGGTGCGCGCCAGCCCCGGGAAGGACTGTGCCGACGAACGGGGGTGCAGTGCGTGCACGGCCAGCCGGAAGATCAAGGCCCGCAACAGCATCTGCGGCCACTCCGGCAAGGTCGCCCAGCGTTCGATAAGACCGTCGTCCGCGTCGCCCCAGGACAGTGCGTCCACCACCGCGACACCTGCCGCCCAGGACGCGGGACGCCAGTAGGGGGTGATGTCGGTGATACCGGGCGCGGCCGCGCCCGCGAAAAGCACGGTGCCATACAAGTCGCCGTGGACCAGCTGCGGTGGACTCTTGGTGGGCCGCCGCAGACTCGCCAATTGGTTGATCAGATCGATGGATCGCTGGCCATCGGGCGAGCCGGGCGACACCCGGGCAGCAGAGGGCCAGGATTGCAGCGGCCGGTCTTCCCAGGCCGCACGATCGGCCGCGATGAACACATCGACATCGGCCCAGGGCGCCACGGGAGGCTGGGTCAAGAATCGGGGACGTTCCAGCTTGGAAGTGGCCTCATGGAGGCGCACCGACAGCGACACGACCTCGTCGTGCCGGGGCTCGGGCGCACCCGCAACGAATGTGTCCGCACGCCAACCCGATACGACATAGCGTCCGTCGGTGGAGCGAACCGGCCGGGCCAACCGCACCCCGTCGATGAACAGGGTGTCGCGCACCTTGGCGGACCATGCGGCACGCGCATGATCCGCTACCAGTGACAACACCACTTCACCGCAGCGCCAGCCACCCTCCCATGTCGGGCCTAGCTGGACTGGTTTGACGCCGCTGAGCCCGTAAGTCGCGAGCACGTGCTCGGGTGGGCGGTCCACAGTCACGCGGGATACGTTACCGCCTGCGATGAACTGGATTGTGTTCGCTCGGAGTTCGTGTCGGCAGTCACAGATGGGAAGTCCCGCAATACGTGGCTGTTGCTGGTTTCCATCGATCAGTACATGACCATGTCGGGGTCCACCTGTTTGGCCCAGGCCGCAATGCCGCCCTGGAGGTGTACCGCGTCCGCGAAACCCGCCTTCTTGACGGCCACAAGCGCCTCTGCCGACCGAATCCCCGTCTTGCAGTACAGCACCGCCTGACGGTCCTGCGGCAGCTTGGCAAGGCCGGCACCGGACTCCAGGGTCGACTTGGGCACCAGCTCGGCACCGTCGATGTGGACGATGTCCCATTCGACCGGCTCGCGCACGTCGATCAGCGCCACCTTCTTGTCGGCGTCGAGCAATTCGCGCAGTTCACGGGGGGTAATTGTGGAATCTGCCACCGCAGCCGAGGCCTCGTCGCTGATCACGCCGCAGAACGCGTCATAGTCGATGAGCTCGGTGATCTTCGGCGTGGCCGGATCCTTACGGATCTTGATGGTGCGGTAAGTCATGTCGAGCGCGTCGTACACCATGAGCCGGCCGAGCAAGGAGTCACCGATCCCGGTGATCAGCTTGATGGCCTCGGTACCCATCACCGAGGCGATGGATGCGCACAGGATGCCCAGCACGCCGCCCTCCGCGCAGGACGGCACCATGCCCGGAGGCGGCGGCTCGGGGTACAAGTCGCGATAGTTCAAGCCGAGCCCGTCGGGCGCGTCCTCCCAGAAGACCGATACCTGCCCCTCGAAACGGTAGATCGAGCCCCACACGTAGGGCTTGTGTGCGAGCACCGCGGCGTCGTTCACCAGGTAGCGCGTCGCGAAGTTGTCGGTGCCATCCAGGATCAGGTCGTACTGCGAGAACAAGTTCACCGCGTTATCGGGTTCCAGACGCAGCTCATGCAACCGCACCTCGACCAGCGGATTGATCTCCAGCACCGAGTCACGCGCACTCTGCGCTTTGGACCGGCCGATATCGGACTGGCCGTGGATGATTTGGCGCTGCAGGTTGGACTCGTCGACAACGTCGAACTCGACGATGCCGATGGTGCCGACACCCGCGGCGGCCAGGTACAAGAGTGTCGGAGATCCGAGGCCGCCCGCACCGATGACGAGCACCTTGGCATTCTTGAGTCGCTTCTGCCCATCGACGCCCAGGTCAGGGATGATCAGATGCCGGCTGTACCGCGCGACTTCCTCGCGGGTCAGATCGGCGGCGGGACTTACCAACGGCGGCAATGTGGGCACCGTGACTCCTGTAACTCGAATTCCTCAGGGCTGTCTGAAAGGGCTACAGCTGCATCAACAGTATCGGGATGCCAACCCTTCCCGAGCCGGGACTGCCGCTACGGAATCGGATACGGCCAGGGATTCGTGCGGCAGCTCTTGCCGTCGGGCTTGATCGAATCCGCGTCGAACTTCGCCGCGTCATTGTTGTTGGTGCTGAATGTCTGCTGCATCATCACCGGCGCCAGCTGCTGGTCCTGCTCACACGGTTCGTGAACCCGATAACCGATGGCATGTCCGACTTCGTGGTTGATGACGTACTGGCGGTACGAGGTGATGTCGCCCTGGAACGGCACCGCACCGCGTACCCACCGCGCTTCGTTGATGAACACGCGCCGGTCACCGTTTTCGCCGTATCGCGGGTTGTAGCACGACGCCTCGAGCTGTATCTCATAGCCGCAGCCCTCGCGCACCGTCGCCGGCGAGGTCAGTGAGATCCGGAAATCAGGTGTGCCGGAGTCGATCCGGACGAACCCGAACTGCGGGTTATGCGTCCAGCTCTTCTGGCTGGCCAGTGTCTCGGTCACCATGCGCGCGAAGAGATCGTCACCACCGAATCCCATGGTGTCGATGCCGTCTTCGACCTCGATGGTGTACGCGAACACCTTCGCCGCACCCGTCCCGATCTGGGGTGTCGTACCCGGTACGACGTGCCAGGACTTGGCGCCGGCCTCGGTGAACGACTCCCCCTCCGGCAGCACGCCGGTGGGCAGGGTCGCGTCGAACTGGGTGAGGCCCTTGGGCGGAGCGCCAATGATCGCGTCACCCAGCGCGCCAATGGATGGCGGATCGGCGACGGGCTCGTTGGGGCCGGTACCCGCATGTGAGGGTTCACGCTGCGTGACGGTTTGGTAGCCGACGAAGACGGTCAACCCGACCAGCAACGGGATGGCGTACGCGCGCCACCCATAGGTGGAGATGAAACGACCGAGCCAGGTCTGCTTGCGCCAGCGGTCGCGATCGCGCCGATCGGAACGGATGCGTCCGCTTCCCTCGGCGAGCGGATCGCGCTGGGCGCGCAGTGGCTCGTAGCGTTCGGAGGACTCCTGCACGGGGAGTCGACTCATGGTTTCTGGCATGGACCTACGATTATGCGCCCATTGGTGCCGGTCGTAGGTCACCGGGCAAGGATGGCATAGCGACAGGCCATCCCGCCTCGGGCACGCCGCCGGATGCCAGGAGTACTGTCTGTAGTTCGGGTTCAGGCGGATTGAATAGCCGGCTGAGTGAGGTGGCGTGCGCGACCATCAAGTCGTGTGTGCGCAGAGGATAAGGACATGCGTGATCTTGCGAATCTGGCCGGGCGTCGAGGCACGGTGAACTCGACGGTGGCGACGCAAGATTCGACTCAGGGAAATGCGCGGCGTGGTGGACGGCTGCCACGCGACGAGCGCCGCGGCCAACTGGTGGGCTCTGCCAGCGAGATATTCGTCGACCGCGGTTACCACGCAGCCGGAATGGATGAGATCGCAGAACGCGCGGGCGTAAGCAAACCTGTTCTGTACCAACACTTTCCGAGCAAGCTGGAGCTGTACCTCGAGGTGCTGCACAAGCATGCCGACAATCTGGTTTCCAGTGTGCGACAGGCGTTGCGCACCACCACCGACAACCGCCAGCGGCTGCGCGCCGCCGTGATGGCGTTCTTTGACTTCGTCGAGCACGACAGCCAGGGGTACCGGCTGATCTTCGAAAACGATCTGGTGGGCGTCCCACAGGTCACCGAGCGCGTCGAGGGCGCCATCAGCGCCTGCACCGACGCGGTCTTCGACCTGGTCAGCCACGATTCCGGACTGGACCCCCACCATGCCCGCATGGTGGCCGTGGGCCTGGTCGGGATCAGTCAGGTGAGCGCCCGCTACTGGCTGGACAACGAGAAGCCCATCTCCAAGGACGACGCGGTCAACGCCACCGTCGGGTTTGCCTGGGGCGGGCTCTCACACGTTCCGCTGCAGCCGCTGGACTAGCCGCTGAAGCCGACGCGTCGCGCGTCGGCAACGCCGATTTCCACGTAGGCGATCCGGGCCGCCGAGATCAGGTACTTGCGGCCCTTCTGGTCGGTGAGGTTCAGCACATCCGATTCCTTGGCCAGCGCCGCGGATACGACCTTTTCGACGTCAGCCGGGGTCTGATCGCTCGAAATGACCAGCTCGCGCGGGCTATCTGTGACACCGATCTTGATCTCCACGGGGACACCTTTCCAAGTTGTTGAGCCGCCATTGAGCTCGTATCGACGAGGTTAGCCGACGCGCTTCACGCCGACACACCTCGCATGATCGTGCCAGTCCTTAAGTCACAGCAGTAACATCAGCATCAGATTTCACATTTGATTTGGGGCTGAGAGGAAGCGCTGATCATGGTCGGTTATCGCGGAGATTCTCGGTACTCGAGCGACTACGAGCCCTACGACGACCCGTACGACTCCCAGACGACCCCGCAGTACCGCGAGTACTCGGGTCTCGATGAGGACTTCGAGTACCGGCCCCCGGGTTCCAACGAGAACTGGAAATGGGTCGCGTCCATCGCCGGAGCCGTGCTGGCAATCGCCGTCATCGCGACGGCGGTCGTGCTCAGTGGCGGCGAGGACAAGCCGCCGGCCGCCGCCATCACCACACCCGTGCCCTCGCTGACTCCGGTGACCACCACCGCGCCCCCGCCGCCGCCCTCGGCGACATCGACGCCACCATCGACGACAACCGTGACGAGCACGCCTGTGCAGGAGACGCCGTCCACCGCGCCGTCCACCGAGGCGCCGCCGCCCGAGCCTCCCCCGTCGAACCCGATGCTTCCGCCGGAAGGCCAGCGGCCGATCACTCCCGCGGCATTCGCGTACTACGTGACGGGTAACCAGACGCCGGGCGATCTGCTCACCATCACCTACACCGACGGCAACGGCACAACACGCACCGTGCTCGGCGCCTCACTGCCCTGGACGATGATCGTGACCCCGAGCCCCGGTATCACCGGCGGCTCGATCACCGCGACGAGCTTCGCGAGCCAGGTCAACTGCTCGATTACCAATAGCGAGAGTCAGATACTGGCGGTGCAGAGCAGCAACAGCATCATCGCGCGCTGCGCCAAGTAGCTCTCGCCGCTACGCGAGCCCGAGGACGGCCATCCGCTCGGTGTGCGCCTTCTGCAGCCGCTCGAAGAACTCGTTGAGGTTGCCCAAACCGGCATCACCGGACATCACCAGCTCGGCCAGCTCATCGTGCCCAGCCAGCACGTGCTGCGCCTGCGTCACCGCCTCACCCAGCAGCCGCCGCCCCCACAGGGTGAGCCGGTTGCGCTGCTGCGGGTTGTCCTTGACGGCCTCACGCACCTGAGCGATAACGAATTCCGAGTGCCCCGTGGTACCCAGCACCGACTTGAGAACCGCCGCCGATTCACCCGGTAACGAGGCCACGACCTCGCCATAGAAGTCGGCTGCCAGCGAGTCGCCGATGTACGCCTTCACCATGGCCTCCAGCCAGGTCCGCGGCAGCGTCAGCGAGTGGTAGTTCTCCAGGGTCTTGACGTACGGCTCCATGGCCGCCAGCACGTCAACTCCGTTGGCCTCCATCGCATCCCGCAGTACCTCGTAGTGACGCATCTGCGAGGCCGCCATGCTGGCGATCGCGATCTTGCTGGCCAAATCGGGCGCCATCTTGGACTCGTCGGTCAACCGGTAGAACGCCGCGATCTCGCCGTACGCGATCACCGCGAACAGCTGATTGACGCCGGGAGGATCGAGGTCCGTACTCATGCCTGGAACTCTAGTCGGGGGCCCGCGGCAGAACACCGATCTGCGCGGCAAAGCACGGCGAATCGGAAAAACGCAGCTCACCCGCTACCATGGTCGCAGGACGAACGCCCTGACCACGAAGCACCCAGGGATTTCTCCCACAGGAAATGTGCGTGCACGTGCTGCCCTCGCCGATAGACGCGAGCCCGGCCCCTTGGAATCCTAGGAATCCGACCTACCGATCGTGCGCGCTGAGCGAAAACACGAAAGGTACGTACACCCCCATGAGTCACATCGAACACACCTTTGCCCAGCTCGGGGTCCGCGACGAGATCGTTCGCGCCCTACGCGAGGTCGGAATCGAGCATCCGTTCGCCATCCAGGAGCTCACCCTTCCCCTCGCCCTCGGCGGCTCCGACCTCATCGGCCAGGCCCGCACCGGTATGGGCAAGACCTACGCATTCGGCGTCCCGCTGCTGCACCGCATCGCCACCGGCGTCGAGGACCGGCCGCTCAACGGCACCCCGCGCGCCCTGGTCGTGGTGCCGACCCGCGAGCTGTGCATCCAGGTCTACGAAGACCTCATCAAGGCATCCAAGTACCTGTCGGCCGGCGACCGCGACTTCAGCGTCGTCTCCATCTACGGCGGACGCCCGTACGAGGCGCAGATCGAGTCCCTGCGCGCCGGCGCCGATGTCGTTGTCGGGACGCCCGGACGCCTGCTCGACCTGGCACAGCAGGGTCACCTGCAGCTGGGTGGCCTGGCGATGCTGGTGCTCGACGAGGCCGACGAGATGCTGGATCTGGGCTTCCTGCCCGATATCGAGCGCATTCTGGCGCTGGCGCCGTCCGCCGAGTCGGGGCGGCAGTCGATGCTGTTCTCGGCCACCATGCCCGATGCCATCATCACCCTGGCCCGCACGTTCATGAATCGTCCGACCCATATCCGGGCCGAGGCGCCCCACTCGTCGTCGGTGCACGACTCAACCGAGCAATTCGTGTACCGCGCACACGCGCTGGACAAGATCGAGTTGGTCAGCCGCATCCTGCAGGCCGAGGGCCGCGGCGCCACCATGATCTTCACCCGTACCAAGCGCACCGCCCAGAAGGTCTCCGACGAGCTGGCCGAGCGCGGTTTCGTCGTCGGCGCGGTACATGGTGACCTCGGTCAGATCGCGCGCGAAAAGGCGCTGTCCGCGTTCCGCTCCGGTGAGATCACCGTGCTGGTCGCAACCGACGTGGCCGCCCGCGGCATCGACATCGACGATGTCACCCACGTCATCAACTACCAGTGCCCCGAGGACGACAAGACCTATGTGCACCGCATCGGACGCACCGGTCGTGCCGGGCGCACCGGCATCGCGGTCACCCTCGTCGACTGGGATGACATCGCACGCTGGCAGCTGATCGACAAGGCACTCGGCCTCGGCGTGCCCGACCCCGACGAAACCTATTCCACCTCACCGCATTTGTTCACCGAGCTGAACATCCCCGCCGATGTGACCGGTTCGGTCGGTCCCAAGTTCGCCGGCGGACCGAAGCGCCGTGAGCCCCGGGCCGAGCGCACCGAAGGCGACAAGCCCAAGCGGACCCGCACCCGTCGGCGTACCCGCGCGGGCGAGCCCGCCGACGGTGCGGTGGCCGAAGCGCCCGCGGCAGTGGCTACCGCAGAAGGCGACCAGCCTGCTGCTGCGCGCCGTCGCCGCCGCCGTCGGCGTCCGAACGCGGCCGCTGCCACCACCGCCACGGCGTGATCGCACCGGAGCGGCGCACACGGGCCGACATCATTGCTGCGGCGGTGATCGCCGTGGTGGTCGCCGTTACCGGTGTCACGATCTGGTGGACCAGCGACGCCCGCGCCACCGTCAGCCATCCCGCAGCCGGGGACATCAAGCGCCCGATGAGTGCTACCCGGGTTCCCGACTCAGTGCGCGAACTATGGTCCGCCTCCAGTGGAGCCACGAAGGGGCCGGTCATCGCCAGCGGTGCGGTCGTCAGCGCCGACGGACACGAAGTAGTGGCCCATGACCCGGTAACCGGGGCCCAACTGTGGTCTTACGCGCGCCGCAATCTCGATCTGTGCGGCGCGATCGGCTTCATCGACGACGCGGTGGCCGTCTACCGAGACGCACGCGGATGCGGCCAGGTCACGATGATCGACGGACAGACCGGCCGCCGGGGCCCGCTGCGCAGCAGCCCCAATGACCCGAAGGTCTCGTTGTCGACCGACGGCACCTACGTGCTGGCGCTCGGCAGTACGCGGCTGGAACTGTGGCGTTCGGACATGGTGCGCACCCTGGAGTACGGGCGAGTCGTCGCTCCCCTGAACCCCAATAGCCAGCCCCGCGTGGACTGCACGCTGAAATCGGGTGCCGTCGGGTCCAGCGTGCTCGCGGTGCTGGAAACCTGCCCGCAGGACTCCACCCTGCGGCTGACGCTGCAAAAGCCCACACCAAAAGACAACGACAAGCCCGAGGAGCTCTACTCGGCGGCGCTGCCCGGAGTCGAGCGCGGCTCCGCGGCGAAGGTGCTCGCGGTCGCGGACACCCGGTCGGCCGTGTATCTGCCCGGCACGCACAATGAGCTGGTGGTCTTCGACGACCACGGCATGCGCGTCGGCGCGACAGCCCTACCGGGCGAGGTGGTCCAGTCCAACACCGCCGCCCAGGCCGGCGACGTCGTCACCTGGTGGACGGGCAATCAGGTGCTGGTGCTGGGCGGCTTCGATCTCTCCTACCGATTCGTCCTGCCCACCACCAAGAAGCCACTGGGGCCAGGTACGGCCATGGCCGGTGAGTTACTGATCCCCGTCGAGGGCGGGATCGACGTCTTCAACATGACCACCGGAGAATTCCGGAAATCCATTGCCGTACACCGTGATCCGGCCGACGAAAAGGGTCCTGTCATCAGCGCCGTGGTCGGCAACACGTTGGTGGAGCAGCGGGGGTCGCGAGTCTTCGCGTTGGGATAACCCGCCCGCGCGGAGTGCCCGACTCAGTCCACCGGCGGGGTGAAGGTCGGCATGGCCTTGCCGCTCTTCCAGTGCTTCACCAGGCTCTGCGCCAGCTCGCGATAGGCCAGCGCGCCCTTGTTCTTGCGGCCAGCGAGCACTGAGGCGCCCGAGGCGCTCGCCTCGGCGAAGCGCACCGTTCGGGGAATCGGCGGCGCGAGCACCGGCAGCTCGTAACGGTCGGCCACGTCCAACAGCACATCGCGACTGTGCGTGGTCCGCGAGTCGTACAAGGTGGGCAGCGCACCCAACAGCGTCAGCCCGGGGTTGGTGATCTGCTGTACGTCGGTCACCGTCCGCAGGAACTGTCCGACACCTCGATGCGCCAGGGTCTCGCACTGCAGCGGCACCATCACCGAATCGGCCGCCGTCAAACCATTCAGTGTCAGCACCCCCAGGGAGGGCGGGCAGTCGATGATCACCACATCGAAGTCGTCCCCCAGCGATTCGAGCGCCCGCTTCAGCGCGTACTCGCGTCCCGCCCGCATCAGCAGCATCGCCTCGGCGCCGGCCAGGTCAATGTTCGCAGGTAGCAGCGTCAGATCCTCGGCGGTGGTGAGCAGCGCCTCCTTGATATCGGCCTGCCCCAGCAGCACCTCGTGCACCGAGACCCCCAGGCGGTCCGGATCCTGCCCCAACGAGAACGTCAGACAGCCCTGTGGGTCGAGGTCAACCAGCAGCACCTTCTTGCCGGCCTGGGCCAATGCCGCGCCGAGGGACGCGACCGTCGTGGTTTTGGCCACCCCACCCTTTTGATTGGCTACCGCCAGCACCCGAGTCACGTCCACATACTGGCATGCCGAACACGATCACGACGGAAGTCGGTACGGCACAATCAAGTGCGTGTCTGCCCCTCAGAACCGAATGTTGTTGCTACGTCATGGCGAAACGGAGTGGTCAAAGATCGGCAGGCATACCGGTCGCACCGACCTGGATCTCACGGAAATCGGTCGCGCCCAGGCTGTGGCGGCGCGCGAGGTGCTGGCCAATCTCGATCTGAATGATCCGGTTGTGGTGAGCAGTCCGCGCCGACGGGCGATCCAGACCGCCGAACTGGCGGGTCTGACGATCGACGCAACCGACGAGGAGCTCGCCGAATGGGACTACGGCGACTACGAGGGCCTGACCACACCGCAGATCCGCGAGAACGACCCGGGTTGGCTGGTATGGACGCACGGCTGCCCCGGCGGCGAGTCGGTAGCACAGGTGCAGGCCCGGGCCGACCGGGTGATCGCCAAGATCGCCGCCGAGCTCACCCAGCGCGATGTGCTGTTGGTCGGTCATGGCCACTTCTCGCGCGCCCTCATGACCAGGTGGATCGACCTGCCGCTGGAAGAGGGCACCCGGCTGGGCATGGCCACGGCCTCGATCGCGGTGGGCGGGCATGAGCACGGCCAGCGTCAGGTGGCCGCACTTGGGCTGACCGGGTACAGGCACCCGGTACCGTCTAGCTGACCATGACGGCCACCGACTCGCCCGCGTACCCGCATTTCGTGATGTCGCGGGCGGCCGACGCGTTGTACGCGTATGGCCGCGAGAGGGCCTACGACGATGTCGCGAGTGCCGCCGAAGCCCTGCGCACAGGCCGGCACCGCATGCTGGTGGGTGCGCTACCTTTTGACACCTCCAGGCCCGCAGCACTGACGGTTCCGGCGACAGTTGAGCGCGGGCAGCCCCACGAGTTCTACGGCACCATGCCGAATATTCATGTGACACAACAAGTACCGGAGCCCTCTGAGCATCTGCGGCGTGTCACCGAGGCCGTCGAGGTGCTGCGTGACACCACCGGAGGCCTGTCCAAGGTGGTCCTTGCACGGGTGCTGGAGTTACAGGCCGATGCCCCGGTGGACGCCTTGGTGCTGACCCATCGGCTGATCCGAAACGACCCCGACGCCAACAGTTTCTGCGTGGACCTCTCCCCCGCAGGCGAGCGGTTCCGTGGACACACCATGGTGGGCTGCAGCCCGGAGCTGTTGGTGGAGCGCCACGGAGACATGGTGATCTGTCACCCGTTCGCCGGTTCGGCCCCTCGGTCCAGTGATCCATCGCAAGACCGGCGCACGGGCGAAGACCTCGCGGGCTCGCACAAGAACCGCCACGAACACTCCGTGGTGATCGATCAGCTGCGCGAGGATCTGTCCTCGTTGTGCGTGGATGTCCAGGTTCCGCCGGAGCCGACGCTGAGTCGTACCGCAGCACTCTGGCATCTGAGCACCTCCATCAGCGCTCGGTTACGCCAAAGTTCCACCACTGCACTTGATTTGGCAATGGCATTACACCCCACTCCGGCGGTGTGCGGAACCCCCACCGAGGCGGCGGCCGATCTGATCGCACGCATCGAGGGTGATCGCGGGTTCTATGCGGGCGCGGTCGGCTGGTGCGACAGCAGCGGGGACGGCCGTTGGGCCGTCTCGATCCGCTGCGCCGAGCTGTCGGCGGACGGCACGGCGATCCGCGCCTACGCGGGCGGCGGCCTGGTCGCCGAATCGGATCCCCAGGACGAACTGTCGGAGACCACCGTCAAATTCCGGACCATATTGGCAGGGTTAGGAGCCCACAGTGAGTAACACCCAGATTCGCCGTGCCACCGAAGCGGATGTCCCGGCCATCGTCGGCCTCATCGAGGATCTGGCGGAGTACGAGAAGGCGCGCGATGAATGCCACATCAGCCCGGAGCAACTGCATAAGGCGCTATTCGGTTCGGCTCCGGCACTTTTCGCCCATGTCGCAGAGGCGGGCGGGGTGGTCTGCGGCACCGCCGTGTGGTTCCTGAACTTCTCCACCTGGACCGGTCAACACGGCATCTATCTGGAGGACCTGTACGTCAAGCCCGAACAGCGCGGCACCGGCCTGGGGAAGGCCCTGCTGTCGGCGCTGGCCGCCGAATGTGTGGCCAACGGCTATACCCGGCTGGATTGGGCTGTGCTGGACTGGAATACACCGTCTATCAAGTTCTACGACTCGATAGGCGCAAATCCGCAATCGGATTGGATCACTTACCGGCTGCAGGGCCCGGCCTTGGCGCAGCTGGCCTCGGACCGCTAGTCGGATTCGTCGGGGCCGGATTCGTCGCCGGTGGCCCATATCTGAGCAGTGGGACTGAACAGCAGCGCCAGCGCCACCACGGCGACGATGGCGATCGGTACGCCCAGCGCGAGCTGATGCGATCCCACAGCCGCGTACCACGCGACGGGCAGGAGCAGCAGCTGCATCATCACCGCGATCCCTCTGCCCCAACGTTTCCCCGTGGCGAGGGCCAGACCCGCCGCAAGGACAGCGGTGCCGAATACCGCGAACCACGCGGCGGTGCCGTACCCGTTCACCAGATGCTGGTCGGCGCCACCGGCCGCCCGCACCACCAGGACCACCGCGATGACCAGCCCCACGGCGCCTTCACCGGCAACGATCGTCCCGGCGCGGCGAACGGTATTCGGAACGGCTGTGGTCACCCGACAAGCCTAGGTGGACACTTCGCCGCAGCGATGGGCAGCTTGCGTGAAGAAGGTCCCGCTAGGCTCATGCCCCGTGCGTGCGGTCCTCATCGTGAATCCCAATGCCACCTCGACAACGGCGGCCGGGCGTGACCTGCTGGCTCACGCGCTCGAGAGTCGAGTGCATCTTCAGGTTCTGCACACAGACCACCGGGGCCACGCCAGCGAGCTGGCCCGGCGCGCAGCCGACGAGGGGGCGGCGGTCATCGTCGTACACGGCGGCGACGGCACGGTCAGCGAGGTGGTGAACGGCCTGCTCGGCCAGCCGGGACATCCCGCGCCCGGGCCGCTGCCCGCCATCGCGGTGGTACCCGGCGGCTCGGCCAATGTGTTCGCCCGAACGCTGGGGATATCGGCCGACCCCGTGCAGGCCACCAATCAGGTGGTCGATCTGCTCGACGCACACCGCCGTGACCAGCGACGGTGGCGCCGGATCGGCCTCGGGCACTGCGGAGAGCGCTGGTTCATCTTCAACGCCGGAATGGGCCTGGACGGCGAGGTGGTCGCCGCCATGGAGGCTCACCGCAACAAGGGCAAGCAGGTCACGGCCGGACGGTATGTGACACGCGCGGTGCTGAGCTTCTTCCGCGCCGCGCGCCACCAGCCAACCCTCACCGTCGAGCTGCCGGGCCAGGAGCCGCAGCAGGGCATCCACTTCGCGTTCATCTGCAATTCCAACCCGTGGACGTACGCCAACGAGCGCGCCATCTGGACAAACCCGGGCACCGGTTTCGAGAGCGGTTTGGGCGTATTCGCATCGAAGAGCATGAACGTGATGGCCAACCTTCGCCTGGTCCGCCACATGGTGGGAGCACCCCGCCCGGACCGTCCCGCGGCCAGCCACCTGCTGCGCGAAGATGACGTCGCATGGGTACGGATACGCGCGTCAGCACCTATCGCCACCCAGGTCGACGGCGATTTCCTCGGGTTCCGCAGCGAGCTGACCTTCACCGCCGAACCCGACGTTCTCGACGTGGTGGCCCCGGCAAAACCCGCAGACGCCCTCTCCTGAGACCGGCCGGGAAGGCAATAGTGTTGGGCGACAGCCCGTTCCGGACACAGCCGACTCACAGCAGCGACGCGGTCTACGTCACACCTGGGGCAGATCGGATGTACTACTTGACGTAGTCGATCTCCGGCAGGCCGTGATGTTACTCACCGGTAGCACTAAGCCACCTGGGAAAATGGGGGAATCTCGCCAGATTCAAGGCGCAGATCGGATCAGTGTAGTACAAACGAATGTGGAGTCCGCAGACACCACCCCCGAGTGAGATTGACCACGTGTTAACTCACGCTATTGACTTCTGCTGAGCTTGTGAAACGATCGGAAGCAACAGTGCAGAAACATTTGGTACGCACGCGTTAACAGCCGAAAAACATTGATCTCGTGCGCTTGTGGCGCGCGATGAAAAAGGAGTGCACAACTATGGATTGGCGCCATAAGGCGGTCTGTCGCGACGAGGATCCGGAACTGTTCTTCCCCGTAGGGAACAGCGGACCGGCCCTTGCCCAGATCGCTGACGCAAAGCTCGTCTGTAACCGCTGTCCGGTGACGACCGAGTGCCTTACCTGGGCGCTGGAGTCGGGCCAGGACGCCGGTGTGTGGGGTGGCCTCAGCGAGGATGAGCGCCGCGCCCTCAAGCGTCGCAACGCCCGCGCTCGCGCCCGCAGCGCCGTCTAACGCCGCAGCATCGCAGAACCCGGCACAATTTGGTGCCGGGTTCTTTGCTGCTCTGGGCCGGATTGATTGCCGCGCAGAAGCTTTCAGGCCATCAGGCGGGCACGCCGGCCCAGTGGCACCCGAAGCACCGCATTTGTTCCACCCTCGGCGTCGCTGCGCATGTCCAGTGAGCCGTCGATCTCGGCCGACACCAACGTCCTGACGATCTGCAATCCCAGCCGGTCGGACGTCTCCACACTGAATCCCTCGGGTAATCCCCGCCCGTCGTCATGCACGACGACATCGAGCCAGCGGGCCGAGCGCTCCGCCCTGATAACCACCTGACCCTGCGCACCCTCCTCGAAGGCGTGCTCAATGGCGTTCTGCACCAGCTCGGTGATCACCATGATCAGTGGTGTCGCGCGGTCGGAGTCGAGCACCCCGAGCGCACCTTCGCGCGAGACTCGCACCTTGGTGTCGACGGTGGCCACATCGGTCATGATCGGCATGATCCGGTCGATCACCTCGTCGAGGTTGACTTCCTCATCCACGGACATCGACAGGGCGTCGTGGACCAGGGCGATGGACGACACCCGGCGTACCGATTCGAAAAGCGCCTCGCGAGCTTCCTCGTTCTGTGTGCGCCGGGCCTGCAGCCGCAGCAGCGCGGCCACGGTCTGCAGATTGTTCTTCACCCGATGGTGGATCTCGCGGATGGTGGCGTCTTTGGACAGCAGTGCCCGGTCGCGGCGCTTGACCTCGGTCACGTCACGGGTCAGCAGCAGCGCCCCCACCGACGCGCCGCGCACGATGAGCGGCAAGGTGCGGATGAGCACCGCGGCACCACGTGCGTCGACCTCCATGCGCATACTCGGCCCCCCGGCCAGCACATCACGGACGTGCGCCGCGAGCTCTTGGCCTTCAAAGGGATCCGAAATGAGCGGCTTGGTGACCTCCATGAGGTCATGTCCCTGCAGATCGCTGGCCAAGCCCATGCGGTGATACGCCGACAAGGCATTGGGGCTGGCGTATCGGACCTCACCGGATACGTCGAGCCGGATGAATCCGTCACCCACCCGGGGGCTGGAGCGCGACATCGCCTGGTCCGCCACGTTCGGGAAGGTGCCCTCGGTGAGCATCAGCAGCAGATCGCCCGCGCACTCCAGATACGCGCGCTCCAGCACGCCCTTCTTGAGTCGGGAGGCCAGTGCGGTCTGGTGGGTTAGTACGGCCACGGTCCGGTCCCCACAGCGCACCGGGACCGCCTCCACGTTCAGCTCGGAGGCGTGTTCGGTCAGATCCGAATCACTTTCCCGCTCGATGGTCCCCGAAGCGAACGCCGCCTCCACCAACGGAACATCCGCGATCTTCGCGACGGTGCCGACGGCATCGCTGTCGATGATCGTCGGGGCGGTGTTGGGCCGGCATTGAGCGACGCAGACAAAGGAGTCGTCGTCGCGATGCACCCACATCAGATAGTCGGCGAAAGAGAGGTCAGCTAGCAGCTGCCATTCGGCCACCACGGCATGCAGATGATCAACCGCTTCACCGGGAAGCATGGTGTGCTCGGCAAGCAGATCACCGAGAGTTGACATGCGGTGGCGATCTAGTCGTCGATGACGGCGATCAAGTCGCCGGCCTGGATGACGTCGCCCACCGAAACGCTCACGTCGCCTATGGTTCCCGCCACCTCAGCCAGCACCGGGATCTCCATCTTCATGGATTCCAGGAGGACGATCGTGTCGCCTTCGGCGATCGCGTCACCCTTCTTGACGAGCACTTCCAGCACGCTGGCCACGATCTCGGCGTGTACTTCCTCGGCCACCTGCGCGCCACCTCGCTCTCGTCGACATCCGGTTACCGGTCCTCAGTATCGAACCACACCTACGGGATCCACGCTTTCAACCACCCGCCCCGGCATGAGAGACTGGATACACACACCGGCGCGCACCACGCGCAGCTGGCATGTCAGCCGGGCTCGCACCCGGAACCCATTTGATCGGTAAGGAGATTCCCATGGCCAAGCGTGGTCGCAAGAAGCGCAGCCGTAAGCACAACGCCGCCAACCACGGCAAGCGTCCCAACAGCTAGCGCTAGGAGTTCTCGGCCCGCTGCTCGATGAGCGTGGTCTGAGTGATCTTCAACTTAAGACGCTCACGTAGCCCGTCAGGTGCCTTTTCTCCACCGCACTTGCGGGCTACGAGTGTTTTGATCTGCTCTTCGATGCCGTAGTGCTGCAGGCAGCCAGGGCACTCTTCGAGATGATGCCGCAGCCGCGCACTGTTCTCTGCGCTGCATTCACCGTCGAGGAGGGTCCAGACCTCCGCGATCACCTCGGCGCAACCCGATACCTCGCAGTTGCCACCCTTATCGACACTGTTCTTCAGTTCACCGTCGGTCATGCCCGGCCCTCCGCCAACTCATTGTTGCGCAGGAACCCACGGTCCTTGGCCACTTCGGCCAGCAATTCGCGAAGCTGGCGACGGCCACGGTGCAACCGCGACATCACCGTGCCGATCGGCGTATCCATGATCTCGGCGATCTCCTTGTACGGGAAGCCTTCGACATCCGCGTAGTACACGGCCATCCGGAATTCTTCCGGCAGCTTATTCAACGCTTCCTTGATTTCGTCATCAGGCAGTCCGTCAAGTGCCTCGATCTCCGCCGACCGCAGCCCCGTAGAGGTGTGCTCGGCGTTCGCCGCAAGCTGCCAGTCGGTGATCTCCTCGGTCGGATACTCCGCGGGCTGGCGCTGCTTCTTGCGATAAATATTGATGTAGGTATTCGTGAGAATCCGGTACAGCCAGGCCTTGAGGTTAGTGCCCTCTTTGAAGGTCCCGAACCCGGCGTACGCCTTGACCATCGTCTCCTGCACCAGGTCCTCCGCATCGGCGGGGTTCCGTGTCATCCGCAGCGCAGCACCGTAGAGCTGATCCAGCAGCGGGAGCGCGTCACGCTGAAAGCGTGCGGCCCGCTCGGCCTCAGTTTCCGCCTTGGTATCCACCTGAATCGGCTGATCAACGGGATCTGCAGTGTCTGTCACGGCGGTCCTTTCGGTAGCGACACCGACCATACGGATCGGCACCGACATCGGACGTTCGAGGCACGCCATTGTCACCTGCAATACCCCTTCCGTGTTGAGGACCATAGTCCGCTCTCTGCGGACACACTGCTCAACACCGACGCATGCCGGGGTATTTCCCAAAGTATCTCGACTGTCAACTCCAAATTCACTGGACCCGGAGCGCTACTGTCCAGATCGTGGGTTCCAAGGCCGCCAAAGCTGCCACTCCGGCCGTCGCCACGTTGATCGCGGCCGGAGTCGACTATGAACTATTGCCGTATGAACACCGGCCCGGAGAAAACGCGTTCGGCGATGAGGCGGTGCGCGCGTTGGCTGGTTCCGGATTGGTTCCCGAACAGATCTTCAAGACACTGCTGATCTCGCTGGATCGCGGCGCGGATCTGGCGGTCGCGGTCATCCCGGTACCCGCGACGCTCTCACTCAAGGCTGCCGCCACCGCACTCGGCCGGGCCAAGGCCACCATGGCTGATCCGACGGCGGCCGAACGCAGTTCCGGTTACGTGGTGGGCGGAATCTCTCCGCTCGGGCAGCGCAAACCATTACCCACCGTCATCGATTCGTCCGCCCTGACCTGGGAACGCATTCTGTGTAGCGCGGGCAAGCGCGGGCTGCAGATGGCACTGGCACCCGATGATCTGGTCCGGCTTACTAACGCGGTGACCGCATCCGTCACAGCAGGGTGATCTGCTCCCCCACCCGCTGGGATCCGTCGTCGGGCGCCAGTAGTTCAGGACCGTTGTTCGCGACACTGTTGACCAATGAGGAGACCTGCCGGGTGTCGATTCCGGTTGCGTCCCCTGTTCCCCGCAGAAGGCTCTGGTCCAGATCGCGGTCGGGGTCCAGCCAGCGATCCCACGATTGAGCAGCCAGCATCAACGGCATCCGGTCATGAATTTCCTGGAGCGGACCGACCGCATCGGTGGTGACGATCGTGCAGCTCAGCAGCGGCGCCGCGTCCTGTCCCTGCAGACCGGTGGGCTTCCACACCGACCACAAGCCCGCGGCGAACAACCGCTTTCCGTCGCCGGCATTCATATAGAACGCCGTCTTGGCGCCCTCCTGCTTACGCCACTCGTACCAGCCGTCCATCGGAACCAGACACCGCTTGGATTGCGCGGCCACGCGGAAGGTGGCGGCCGTGGTGAGGGTCTCCGCCCGGGCGTTGATCAGGGGCGCACCCTTGGCCTGCGGCCGACCGTCTTCGCGCGCCTTGGCCCATGTCGGCACCAACCCCCAGCGCATGGCGCGAATACGACGAGTGGGAACGTCGCCGGGTTCGCGATGCCGCGCCACCACCGTGAGCACCGGATCGGTGGGGGCGACGTTGTAGTTCGGGATGACGGGAAGCTGCTGCGCAGATTCCGACGCCTGACTCGCTGTGCTTATCTCGTCGATTGCGTCGATCTCCGCGGCAAGCAGCGCCGGGTCGATCGTTACCGCATACCGTCCGCACATATCGCCATCGTGCCACCCGGGGCCGACACCACAGGTATGCGTCCGGGACAATAGGGCGGTGACAAGCGGACTCTGGCAGGCACCGACGATCGACGGTTCCGTCAACGCGACCATCACCATGCCCGGCTCGAAATCTCAGACCAATCGAGCGTTCGCGCTCGCGGCCCTGGCGGCGCGTGAGGGCGGCACCTCCACCGTGTCCGGCGCGTTGCGCAGCCGCGACACCGATCTGATGATCGGGGCGCTACAAGCCCTCGGGTTTGCCGTCACCGGCGACGGTACCGATCTGACGATCTCCCCCGGGACCGGCGACGGAGACACCTCGAGGGTCGACTGCGGGCTTGCCGGAACAGTCCTTCGTTTCCTGCCACCGCTGGCAGCACTTCGTCACGCCCCCACCATTTTTGACGGCGACGATCAGGCACGCGCCCGTCCCATTGCTCCGCTGCTGGACGCGCTGCGCGCCATCGGAGTCGGCATCGACGGGCAGCACCTGCCGTTCACAGTGGCCGGCGCGGGACAGGTCCGCGGCGGCCAGGTCGGTGTCGATGCCTCCGGATCGTCCCAATTCGTTTCCGGTCTCCTGCTTTCCGGCGCCGCGTTCGCCGAAGGTCTGACGGCGGTGAATACCGCGGACGTGCTGCCGTCGGGTCCACACGTGGTCATGACGGTGACGATGCTGCGTGAGGCGGGCATCGCGGTCGACGATTCCACCCCCGGGCGCTGGCATATCGATCCGCAGCCAATTCCCGCACACCACTGGGTGATCGAGCCTGACCTGTCGAACGCGCTGGCGTTCATCGCGCCGGCGTTGGCCACCGGCGGAAGTGTGCGCATCAGTGGCTGGCCGCGAGAATCCACTCAGCCCGCCCGCCAGATCGAGAACGTGGTGCGCCAGTTCGCCCAGACAGTGTCACTGACGGATTCCCATCTGGAGGTCATCGGCCAGACCGGTTATGGCGGTGTCGATCTGGACCTTGGCGAGGTTGGCGAGCTGACCCCGACGGTGGCGGCACTGGCTGCCCTCGCCGCACCCGGGAGCGTCTCCACACTGCGTGGGATCGCGCATCTGCGCGGGCACGAAACCGACCGGCTCAAGGCGCTTGCCCATGAGATCAACGCTCTGGGTGGACAATGCGAGGAGACCGAAGACGGGCTGCGGATCGTCGCCACCGATCTGCACGGCGGCGTCTGGGGCTCGTACGCCGATCACCGGATGGCCACTGCCGGAGCCCTCGTCGGCCTGAAGGTGCCCGGCGTTTCCGTCGACGACATCGCCACCACCGGCAAGACACTGCCCGACTTCCCCGGAATGTGGGCCGACATGCTGGCCCAATCTGGCGGTCGCGCCTCTTGAGCCCACGCGAGTACGACGAGTCTGACGCCCGCATCCGGCCGGGCCGGCGCTCGCGGCCTCGCACCAAGAATCGTCCCGATCACGCCGACGCGGTGCCCGCGATGGTGGTCACCGTGGACCGCGGCCGCTGGGGGTGCGTGCTCAACAACGACCCCACCGAACAGGTGACCGCGATGCGTGCCCGTGAGCTCGGCCGCACTCCGATCGTGGTGGGCGATACCGTCAGCCTGGTGGGCGACCTGTCCGGCCGACCCGACTCGCTGGCACGCATCGTACGGCTGGAGGAACGGCGAACGGTGTTGCGCCGCACAGCCGATGACACTGATCCGTTTGAACGGGTCTTTGTGGCGAACGCCGATCAGTTGCTCATCGTGGTGGCGGTAGCCGATCCCCCGCCGCGCACCGGACTGGTGGAGCGTGCGCTCATCGCGGCGTACGCGGGAGGCCTCATTCCCATCCTGGCTCTCACCAAAACCGATCTCACAGATCCAGATTCGTTCGCAGCACAGTTCTCAGATCTCGATATTCAGGTCATCGTCGCGGGACGCGACGCGCCCCTGGAGCCCATCATGGATGTGCTGACCGGCCGTCTCACCGCGCTACTCGGCCACTCCGGGGTGGGTAAGTCAACTTTAGTCAATCGGCTTGTCCCCGAAGCCGACCGCGCGACGGGCGAGGTGACCGGCGTCGGCAAGGGCCGGCACACATCCACCCAATCGGTGGCCTTGCCGCTGCATCCATCGGGCTGGGTCATCGATACCCCGGGCATCAGGTCGTTCGGTCTGGCCCACATCAAGCCGGCAGACGTGTTCGCCGCATTCAGCGACCTGTCCGAGGCCATCGAGGACTGCCCGCGCGGCTGCCAGCATCTTGGCCCACCCGCAGACCCCGAGTGCGCCCTCGACGAGCTCACCGGCGCGTCCGCGAAACGAGTGATCGCGGTGCGACAGCTGCTCTCTGTGTTAACAACGGCCTAACTCTTGGTTGCGGAAGCCTTCTCGAATCGCGCGAACAGCACATGGCGATTAGCGTTTCCATCAGTGGCTGCGACGGAAACAGCCAACTAGGGTCAGGGGTTAAGAGATGACGAGCTACGTTCGTAGAATCGCCAATGTGGCAGCCATTTTCGCCTGCGGTGTCGCCGCCTGGGCCACCATGTGGCTGTCCGTATCCGGCCTGGGGTAGTTCCCGGCCACCACTAACCTAAAAGCCCCCGACGCATTGCGCGTTCGGGGGCTTTTAGGTTTTCTCGTCAGGCGTTGGCGCCGCGACGCGCCCTTCTGCGTTCACGTACCGCCGCGAACGCCGACTTCAGACCGCGCCGCTCGCGCGGCTCCAGCTCGTCGAACATCTTGACGCTGCGTGTTTCCGGCGCATTGTCCGCGGTGTACTTCAGGTACTTGTCCGGCAGTGACAGCTTGGCGATGGTGCGCCAGGCCTTGCCGTACTGCAGCAGGAACGGCCCGGAGGTGTACGGCAGGTCGTACTTGTCGCACAGCTCGCGCACGCGTACCGCCACCGCAGAGAGCCGGTTACTCGGCAGATCCGGGAACAGATGGTGCTCGATCTGGTGGCACAGGTTGCCACTCATGAAGGCCATCGCCGGACCGGCGTCAAAGTTGGCGCTGCCCAACATCTGTCGCAGGTACCACTGGCCCTGTGTCTCATTCTCCAGGTCTTGTTTGGTGAACTTCTCGGCACCGTCCGGGAAGTGGCCGCAGAAGATGACCGCGTTGGACCAGATGTTGCGGATCACGTTGGCCAACAGGTTGGCGGTCACCGTCTTGCGATAGCTTCCCGCGGGCGAGAGCGCGCTCAGCGCCGGGAAGGCCACGTAGTCCTTGGCGACCTGCTTGCCCATCTTGGCCAGCGCCTCGTCACGCTTGGCGCGGAACTCCGCCTTGTCGGCGCGCCCCTGGGCTACCTTGCCGAGCTCCAAATGCTGTGTGCCAACACCCCATTCAAAGAGGAGCATCAACAGCGTGTTGTAGACGAGGTTGCCCAGGTTGAACGGTGTCCACTTCTTGTCGCGGGTGATGCGCAGCAGACCGTAGCCCACGTCGTCATCCATGCCCAGCACATTGGTGTACTTGTGGTGGATGTAGTTGTGGGTCTGCTTCCAGTGCGAGGCCGGGTCCACCATGTCCCACTCCCAGCTGGAGGAGTGGATCTCGGGATCGTTCATCCAATCCCACTGGCCGTGCATGACGTTGTGGCCGATCTCCATGTTCTCGACGATCTTGGCCACCCCGAGCGTCACCGCTCCAGCCCACCAGGCAGACCGCTTCTTGCTCGCGGTCAGCAGCACACGCCCACTCAGTTCCAGGGCACGCTGGGCGGCGATGGTGCGACGGATATACCGTGCATCGGCGGCTCCGAGCGATTCCTCGACATCCCGACGGATCGCGTCCAGCTCATTGCCGAGGGCCTCGACATCAGCCTCGGTGAGGTGCGCGAATTCCTGGATATCCGAAATCGCCATCCGTGAGCTCCCTTCGCCGGTTCGTGCCTACGATAGCGTAACCTACGGCACCGTAGGTTACTAGACCGTTAACCTCATACGTCGAGCACGCAATCCCCCGAGGCTGCGGAAACGCAGGTCTGAATGCGCGATCCCGGCTCGTGCTCGGCACCATTTCGCAGGTCGCGCGCGTGCCCTTCCAGCAGTGACACCACACAGGTCTGACAGATCCCCATGCGGCACCCGAAGGGCATCTGCACCCCGGCTTCCTCCCCGGCCTCCATCAGCGAGGTCGCCGCATCGGCCGCGCGCTGCTTACCGCTGCGCGCGAAGGTGACCAGACCACCCTGCCCGTGGGGCGCGGCCCGCGATACCGCGAATCGCTCCAGGTGCAGTAGATCGGCAAGATCGGCGTCGGCCCATACCCGCTGCGCGTCGTCGAGCATGCCTTCCGGACCGCACGCCCACGTCTGGCGCTGCGCCCAGTCCGGCACCTCCGAGGCCAGTGTTGAAAGGTCCAGACGTCCCTGCGTTCTCGTCGTCCGCAGACGGTAGTGGTACGACGGGTGCTCCTCGGAGAACGCGGCGAGCTCACCGGCGAACATCACGTCGGCCTCGGTGGGCGCCGAGTGCAGGTGCACGACATCCGGCAGGGGTAACTCAGCCGCCGCCGACCGGCGTACCAACGTACGCAGCATCGACATGATCGGGGTGATGCCGCTACCCGCGGTGAGGAACAAGATCGCCGGTGGCGCGGGGTCGTCCAGCACGAAGTTCCCCTGAGGGGCCGCCAGTCGCACGATCGTGCCGGGCTCGAGGCCGTTGACCAGGTGTGTCGAGAGAAATCCCTCGGGCATCGCCTTGACGGTGATGGTGATGGTGCGCCCCGAACCACCGGCGTGCACGGGCGCCGATGTCAGCGAGTACGACCGCCAACGCCACCGTCCGTCGATCAGCACGCCGATCCCGACGTATTGACCCGGGTGATAGTCGAAGTGGAAGCCCCAGCCTGGCTTGATCTCCAGGGTCGCCGAATCGCTCGTCTCCTTGTGCACGCTGACCACGCGGCCGCGCAGTTCCCGGGCCGACCACAGCGGATTGGCCAGACTCAGATAGTCGTCCGGGAGCAGCGGGGTGGTGATGCGGGAAGCCAAGCCACGCAAGACGTTTACCGCGGCATGGCGCGACTTGGGCGCACCCGAGGCGGACGCGTCGAGCCAGGAAGACAATTTCACAGCCAATGACCTTCCGGTGATGAAGGAGATGCCCTGCCAGGCGTAACCTACGCTACCGTAGGTTACTGGCCGGAAACAGGCCAATCGGCCACGTCATGCCGCCTACAGCAGGTCGAGCAGGAACGGTAGTTCTTGAGTCGCGTACCAGGCTAGATCGTGGTCTTGAGCGTCCCCGACCACCAGCTCGGCATCCTCATCGCCCAGGTCTGCGGCATCGATCACCTCGGCCGCGCGCACCACATCGGACTCAGCCTGCGCCAGGTCGACGTGCGCGGCCACCACCGCGGATATCGGTACCGCGCCCGCCAGCCGCACCACCGCATCGTCCAGGTCCGGACGCAGCTTGGCATCGTCGGCGTCGGCCACCAGCACCGCCCGCCGGGCCGGCAATTGGTTCTCGCCGTCATGATTGGCCAGCAGCCGCAGCGAGGCCATCGCCGCCTCACGCATCGCCACCTCGGACAGCTCCTCGTCATCACCCGCGGAGTAGGCCTCACGCAGCGCCGGTGTCACCGCGAAAGCAGTGCCGTTCACCGGCCAGAGCTCGCCATCGGCCACCAGTTCACGCAGCATCGCGAGCGTCACCGGGATATAAACCTGCATTACTGCGCCGCCTCCAGCAGTTCATCGAGCGCCTCGGTGATCAACACCGGGAGCATGTCGGCATCGGGCATCGCGTCGCGATCAGCATTGATCCCGTAGTACACAACGCCGTTGTAAGAAGTCAGCCCGATCGACAACACCTGATTGCGCAACAAGGGAGGTACCGGGTAGATCTCCGCCAAGCGCGCACCGCCGAGGTACATCGGCGCTTGCGGCCCAGGAACATTCGTGACCAACAGATTGAACAACCGATTGGGCAGGGTGGTCGCGACGCGGGCCGCCAGTGCATGCAGGGTCGGCGGCACGAATCCCGAGAGCGCGGCCATGTTCGGCACGTCCACCAAACTAAATGCGGCAGAGTGCGATTCGGTGGCATGCGCGATCTGAGACAGCCGCACCACGGCGTTACCCTCCCCGACCGGGAGATCTACGAGAAATGGTGACACCTCGGTGGTGGCGGCCCCCTCGGCGAGGACATCCAGATCCCCGTCCCGGTACACCGACATCGGCACTATCGCGCGAATCGTGGAGGCAGTGGTGACCGGCTCCCCCCTGCTCATCAGCCAATTACGCAGCGCCCCAGCGACTACCGCCAAGACCACGTCGTTGACATCGCAATCGTACTTGGCGCGCACCCGCCGATAGTCGGCCAGTTTGGTGGTCACCACGCTGAACCGCCTGCTGCGCGACACGCGCTGGTTGAGCGGGCCGCGCGGTGCGGTACCGCGAGCCGCGGTGCGCACCACCTTGACCATCCGCTCCCCCAGCTCACCGATCTCGCCCGTCAGTGATGCGGCATCGGCGACCGCGGTGCGCACCGCCTCCAGACGGGCACCGGGACGCGCCAACCATTCCGAAACAGCGCCGGCGATCAGCTCGTTCGTACTCGGTTCATGCCCGGGAACCCAGATGTCCTCCCCGAAGTCCGGCGTGCGGGCCGTCCGGTCGAACATGACCTGCCCGAGTTCCAGTGCGGATTGGCCATCCACCAGGGCCTGATGTGTCTTGGTGTAGATGGCCAGGCGGTTTTTGGACAACCCCTCCACCAGGTACATCTCCCACAATGGCCGCGATCGATCCAGTGGGCGAGATGTCAAGCGCGCCACCAGGTCTTGCAACTGACCATCACTTCCCGGCGACGGTAGTGCCGAGCGCCGGATGTGGTAGGTGACGTCGAAATCGACATCGTCGAGCCAGACCGGCCGAGCCAGCCCGAACCCGATCTCCTTGACCTTCTGCCGATAGCGCGGAACTTGCGGCAATCGGCTCTCCACCAGCGCGAGAAGCTCCTCATACGTGAAGCCGCCGCGGGGCTTGCGGATGATCGCCAACGAGCCGACATGCATCGGGGTAGAGCTGTCCTCGCGGGAGTAGAACGATGCGTCGAGCGCGGACAACCGGGTCACCACAATCCGCGCCGCCTTCCCCTCAAACTCACCACTTGTACCCAACGGCGCCGCTGTGCCGAACGTCTTGCTCACCGTACCCTGGCGCCCTGACCACCGGCTGTGCGATCATGATCGCAATAATCTGCATCTCTCCAGCAGAGCAAATGAGGGGGCTCATTTCACTGGAGGGGGAAAATGTCTCATCGCTATGTCACTCGGGTGGCCGACTACGAACCGGCGCCGGTGCTGGCCAGCCTGCCGCCGGCCTGTCAGACACCACGTCCAGCGAGGTTGCACCAATCACGGACTCGGCCAGCGGGTATCGAGCGTCAAACACATCTGCGCGAACAGTCTCCGCCGCCCCAGGCGATTGCGTTCGCCGATGCCGCAATGCGCCGCGTGCTGGAAGTCATGGACCGGCGCCGTCCGGTCACTCAGCTGCGCCCGCTGCTGGGTGACGGGCCACTGTCCGCGGTGATGGCACGCTCCTCGCGGACCCCGGTCACCGCCACTGCCCGGTTGTCGAAGATTCGGGTGCGCCGCTGCGCGGACGACGCCGCAGAGATATTCGGGACATTCGAGCGCGGCGGACGCATCAGGGCGTTCGCCGGCCGCATCCAGTCCGTACGGGGCAGCTGGCTGGTGGTCGCGTTGCAGCTCGGCTGACGCTGACGGCCGCTACCGCTTGCGGCGCGACTTCGCCGGCTTAGAGGTGCGTCCCGCGTTGCGCGCCGCTTCCCTGCGCTCGCGCCGCGTGCCGCCGCCCGAGGCCGAGGCGCCGCCGCCTTCGTGCCGGGACTGCGCCGAGCCGTCTTCTGCCGGACCCGAGTACGTCAGCTCTGGCGTCGACTCATCAAGCCCCTTGGCACGCAACTCCCCTTGCGCTGCTTGCGCTGCGGCGGAAGTGAACTCGGCTAGCCCTTCCGGCGCCGGCTGCGGAGCGACCGTTCCGTCGGCCGGCTGCTGGACCTCGACGTTGATGTTGAACAGGAAGCCAACCGACTCCTCCTTGAGGCCGTCGAGCATGGCGGTGAACATGTCGTAGCCCTCACGCTGGTACTCCACCAGCGGATCACGCTGCGCCATCGCCCGCAGGCCGATGCCCTCCTTGAGGTAATCCATCTCGTAGAGATGCTCACGCCACTTGCGGTCGATCACGCTGAGCAAGATGTTGCGCTCCAGCTGACGCATCGATCCCTCGCCGGCCAGCCCGTCGATCTCGGCTTCCCTTGCCTTGTAAGCCCTTTTGGCGTCATCGAGCAATGCCGCTTTGAGGTCCGCGGGGCTCAACTCGTCGGCTTCCCCATACGTATCGGACGCGATGAGTTCTTCGGGCTTGATGCTTACCGGGTACAGCGTCTTGAGCGCGGTCCACAGCGCTTCGAAGTCCCAGTCCTCGTGATAGCCGTCGGCCGTGGCGCCGTCTACGTAGGCGGCGATGGTGTCGGTGATCATCTCCTCGATCTGCGGCTGCAGATCCTCACCCTCCAGGATGCGGCGACGCTCGGCATAGATGACCTTGCGCTGCTGGTTCATCACCTCGTCGTACTTGAGGACGTTCTTGCGGACCTCGAAGTTCTGTTGCTCGACCTGGGTCTGCGCACTCTTGATGGCGCTGGTCACCATCTTGGCTTCGATCGGCACATCATCGGGAACGTTCATGCGCGTCAGAATCGTTTCCAGCGCAGCACCATTGAAGCGCCGCATCAATTCATCACCCAGCGAGAGGTAGAAGCGGGACTCGCCCGGATCGCCCTGACGTCCGGAACGTCCGCGCAGCTGGTTGTCGATACGCCGCGACTCGTGGCGCTCGGTACCCAGCACGTACAGGCCGCCGGCCTCCTGCACCTCCTTGGCCTCGGTCTCGGCGGCGTCCTTGAACTTCTGCAACGTCGCATCCCAGGCGTCCTGGTACTCGTCCGGGGTCTCCACCGGGTCCAGGCCCTGTTCGCGAAGATGCGTATCCGCCAAGAAGTCCGGGTTACCACCCAGCACGATGTCGGTGCCGCGACCGGCCATGTTGGTGGCCACCGTGATGGCTCCACGGCGCCCAGCCTCGGCGATGATGCGGGCTTCCTGCTCGTGGTACTTGGCGTTGAGGACGTTGTGCGGAATCCGACGCTTGGTGAACTGCCGTGAAAGGTACTCGGAGCGCTCAACACTCGTGGTACCGATCAGGACGGGCTGGCCGGCCTCGTACCGCTCCACCACGTCGTCGACGACGGCGATGTACTTGGCTTCCTCGGTCTTGTAGATGAGGTCGGACTGGTCCTTGCGGACCATCGGCCGGTTCGTGGGGATCGACACCACGCCCAGCTTGTAGATCTCGTGCAGCTCGGCCGCCTCGGTCTGCGCGGTTCCGGTCATGCCGGCGAGCTTGTCGTAGAGGCGGAAGTAGTTCTGCAGGGTGATCGTGGCCAGCGTCTGGTTCTCGGCCTTGATCTCTACCCGCTCCTTGGCCTCGATGGCCTGGTGCATGCCCTCGTTGTAGCGGCGGCCCAACAGCACGCGACCGGTGAACTCGTCGACGATCAGCACCTCGCCGTCGCGGACGATGTAGTCCTTGTCCCGGTTGAACAGTTCCTTGGCCTTGATGGCGTTGTTGAGGTAGCTCACCAACGGCGAGTTGGCGGCCTCATACAGGTTGTCGATGCCCAGCTGGTCCTCGACGAATTCCACACCCAGCTCGTGCACACCGATGGTGCGCTTGCGGATGTCCACCTCGTAATGGGTGTCCTTGTCCATCAGCGGCACGATCCGCGCGAACTCGGTGTACCAGTTGGATGCGCCGTCGGCCGGGCCCGAGATGATCAGCGGGGTCCGGGCCTCGTCGATCAGGATCGAGTCGACCTCGTCGACGATGGCGAAGGCGTGCCCGCGCTGCACCAACTCGTCGAGCGAATGGGTCATGTTGTCGCGCAGATAGTCGAAGCCGAACTCGTTGTTGGTGCCGTAGGTGATGTCGGCGTTGTAGGCGTCGCGGCGCTCTGTCGGGGTCATCTGCGAGAGGATCACGCCCACCTCAAGACCCAGGAAGCGGTGCACGCGGCCCATCCACTCCGAGTCGCGCTTGGCCAGGTAGTCGTTGACGGTGACGACGTGCACACCCTTACCGGCCAGGGCGTTGAGATATGCAGGAAGCACGCAGGTGAGGGTCTTGCCTTCACCGGTTTTCATCTCGGCGACATTGCCCGCATGCAGTGCGGCGCCACCCATGATCTGCACGTCGAAGTGCCGCTGACTCAGCACCCGCCAGGACGCCTCGCGGGCGACCGCGAATGCCTCCGGCATCAGGTCGTCGAGGGTTTCGCCCTTTTCCAGGCGTTTCTTGAACTCGTCGGTCTTGGCCTGCAGCTCGGCATCGGAGAGCTTTTCGACGTCATCGGACAGGGTGTTGACGTAATCGGCCACGCCCTTAAGACGCTTGACCATGCGACCTTCACCAAGGCGCAGCAACTTCGACAGCACGTCAATAACCCCTGTACTCGTTAGGACTTGCACAAATGTTCGATATTTGCGCAAGCGGCTCATCCGTCAACAGCCGAGTCCCATCGTAGGCGCACGTGCCACCGAGCCGTTTCGGGTACGACCTCGACTATCGCCCGGCCGCCCGGTCACCGCGCAGCGTCATGACGGTGCTGGTCACCGTGGCCACTGCCTTGCCGTCGCCTCGGGTCACCTCACAGGTGTAGTGCGTGATGGTCCGCCCCGAGTGTGCGGAGCGTGCAATGGCGATCAGGGTGTCCTCCCAGACTGGCCGCAGGAATGCCGCGCGGATGTCGATGCTGGTGAACGTCTCCCCCGGCTGCATCAGGGTGGAATGCGCGGTTCCGATGGCGGCATCGGCCAGCTCCACCAAGAATCCGCCGTGCACGGTGCCCTGCTGATTCCCGTGCCGGGATGGATCGGCCGCCACCCGCACGGTTGCCGAGCCGGCCTCGACGGCAACGATCTCGAACTCGAGATATCGCGAGATGGCAGTCGGGTACCGCATGTGGATGGTGTCACCGGGCCGGGAGGTACCGGCGACGTGCCGCTGAAGAAACTCCAGCACCGAAAGGTCAGTGGTCGTCACGATTCGACGGTAGGTACGTAAGTTAGTGCAATCAATAAATTGTCCTAGTCACAATCGGGAGAGCGCGTGCGCATTCACCGTCACGCCACGGTCGCCGACGAGATCGCCGGACAGATTCGGACCGGAACGCTTTCCGCGGGCACGCGGTTGCCCACCCACCGCGCACTGGCGGGCCGGTACGGGATCGCGGTGGCGACGGCGAGCAGGGTGTACCGCGACCTGACGGCCGCCGGCCTCGTCGTCGGGGAGCCTGGCCGGGGCACCTTTGTGCGGGACCTCAGCGGTTTCGCGGGAGTAGAGCCCGCCCGCGTGGCAGCGAAACAGCGTGCGGCGGACCTTTCCTTCAATCAGCCGTTATCCCGCGGCCAGGACGATCAACTGCGGCAGGCTCTACGCGCGTTGGCGGCCGAGGGCGATCTGACAAGCCTGCTGCATCAGCAGCCTCCCGGCGGCCGAGATCGTGACTGTGCCGCGATCGCCACCTACTTACTTGACCGCGGCATCGACGTCGCGCCGGACCGCGTCCTGATATCCGGCGGCGCCCAGCAGGGTTTGGACACCGTTCTGGCTGCGATAGCCACACCCCGCACGATTGTCGCCGCCGACGCATTGACCTATCCAGGCATCAAGCTGCTGGCCACCGCACGACGCCTCGAGCTGGCACCGGTCCAGACCGGCACCACCGGGATGGACCTCGACTACCTCGAATGGCTGTGTGGCAGGCGACCCATTTCCGCGCTGTATCTCATTCCCACACTGCACAATCCGTTGGGATACACACTGAGCACCAGCGCGCGTGAGCGCGTCGCGACGTTGGCCGATCGGCACGATTTCCACATCATCGAGGATGCGACCTACGCGTTTCTGGATCCGGGTGCGCCGTCCCCGGTGCAAACCATCGCACCCGAGCGGACGTTCTACGTGGGAAGCATGTCCAAGAATCTCGCCTCCGGGCTGCGGATCGGATACATCGTCACGCCGCCTGCCCATCGCCCCGATGTGATCCGGGCGCTGCGCGCGACGAGCTGGGGCGCCTCGACCATCGCCAGCGCACTGACCACCCGCTGGCTGACCGACGGCACCGTCACACGGTTAGAAGAACTGCGGCGCGCGGATGCCCGTCGGCGGCAGTCGATCGCCCGCACCGAACTCGCGGGCCTGATCTATCACGCGCATCCCGGTTCGTATTCGGGCTGGCTCGTGCTCCCCGAGCACGCACGCAACGACGTGATGGCGCGTGACCTCGCCGACGTGGGGATCATGGTGTCGACTGCCGATGCGTTCTCGACAGCGCCGCACGCGCCGAATGCGCTCCGCCTGGCCTTGGCCACCCCCGAACCGCCCGATCTCGCCGCGGCGTTACGGCAGATCTGTGCCGCGACACGACAAGCACTCCCGATATGAGAAACCCCGCACCGGTCGCGGACCAGGTGCGGGGTTTCTCCTGCGCGGGTGATCCGCGCGCCCTACTACTCCCCGAGGCGTATCAGGCCGTAGTCGTACGCGTGCCTGCGGTACACCACCGACGGGCGGCCCGAGGACTCATCGTGGAAGAGGAAGAAGTCATGGCCGACCAATTCCATCTCGTAGAGCGCGTCGTCGACCGTCATCGGTTTGGCCGGGTGATCTTTGGTCCGCACAATCTGTCCCGGACCGTGACCGTCATCGACCTCGGCTCCGTTGTGACTGTGTGCGCCATTGAGCTCGGCGGGTGGCGTGAAGGCATCGGCGGGCAGAACCTTGGTGGCCTCGGCAAGCGATACCGGCGTCTTGTCTCCGTAGTGAACCTTGCGGCGGTCACGGCCCCGTCGCAACCGGCTTTCCAGCTTGGCGGCGGCCGCTTCAAGGGCGCTGTGGAACGTGTCGGCACATGCCTCGCCCCGGACGACCGGCCCCCGGCCCCGCGCGGTGATCTCCACGCGCTGACAGCTCTTTTTCTGACGCCGGTTGCGTTCGTGTTCGAGTTCTACATCAAAGAGGTAAACGGTTTTGTCGTAACGTTCCAGACGGGACAGTTTGTCGTTCACAAAGATTCGAAAGTGATCGGGGATTTCCACGTTTCGGCCCTTGACCACGATATCGGCTTGGGCTGTCCGCTCCCCGTCCTCGAGTGCAACGGATGCCTTTGATGTGCTTGACAACTCATACCTCCGGTACTGAGAGTGCGCTTGCGCTCAACCCTTCCGCTAGGGACTAAAGATGTTGGCGACGCGCATGTTTGATGTTTGAAGTACGCCGGAGTCGCCTGAAACGCTGAGACGGCAGCCCGCCGGCGTTGGGGTTGGTGACCACCTCCTCCGCCAAACCGGACGCAGGCGCCCGTGTTGGTAGGCGGTTCGACCGCCCAAGCGCGGAACGTTCATAGCTTGTTGGCCCCGACGGTAGTCCGTGTTCACTCGCCTTGCCACCGATTCGTCAGAGTCGTTTCGAGATCGTCATACGATCTTTAGGAGTACGTCAGCGTGAGCACGGCGGCGACTCGAAATCCCGCCGATTTCAACACTCTGACCGATTCGGTAGCGGTGGCGCCGGTGGTCACGACATCGTCCACCAGCACCAATTCCGTATCCGGTGTCCGGGCCCGGCGCAGCGCGACGCGTCCGGACACATTGCGCTGCCGGGCCGAAATGGACAGCCCGACCGAATCACGCGCCCCCACCCTCATGCGCAGCAGGGACGCAAGGTGCACACCCGGAATCCGGGTAGCGACCGCGGCCACGGCGGTCACCGGATCACCGCCTCGCCCGCGTGCCGACGTCCATCGAGTGGGAGCGGGAACCAATGTCACCGGCTGCTCGACGAGGTGCCAGCACAGCAGCTGCGCCACACCGCGTGCCAATGCCGCACCCAGCGGATCGGTGAGATCACGACGACCGCGCTCCTTCATCGTCACAATCGCCTGCCGACGAGCGCCCGCGTACCGCCCGAGCGAAAGAACGGGCACACCCGGATCGACCCGCGGCGTGACCACCACGGGCTCGGCGGTGAACGCACACGCACACGCCGAACACCACCGGGTGGCGGGTGCCCCACATCCGCCACAGGTCAGTGGCAGCACCAGATCAAGCATGGGGTCACTGTGCCCGCGGGGTCCGACAGACTGACCGGATAGCACTCACCCCGGCCTAAAGTGCCGCGACCAGCCTCTCGATCTGACGACGGTCCAGTACGTCGACCGTCCCGTCGGGTAGCCCGAGAATGCGGTCGGTGGCGATGCCGTAGAGCCGCTGACGCTGGACCGCCGCATCGACAGCCTCCGCGCGCGCCGGGGCATCCGGCGCGGCCACGATCCTCTGCACGGTAGAGCCCATGTTGGCCGCGAAGCCCTGAATCATGTCGCCGACGCCCTCGGGATCGAATGTCTGGAACACCCCCTCGGCGACTCCGTGAGTGATCAGCTCAGTAAGCACGGGACGGAACTTGTCCTCCCAGATTGCCGAGATCCGGCGCAGCAGCGGCTGATTCTCTGGGCTGAACATCGACACCATCGCCGCGATGCTCTCCGGTGCACCAAGCGCCATTTTCACCTCGTAGCTAGCGCGCAGTCCGGCGTTCAGCCGCTCCAACGCCCCCACGCCCGGCTCGGTGAACACCGGACTCAGCACCTCGAAGGCCTGGTCGGCGCTACGCTCCGCCAGCGTGGCCACCAGGGCCTCTTTCGAAGAAAAGTAATGGTAGAAAGCACCTTTCGACATGCCGGAGGTGGCGATGAGATCGTTGAGGCTCACCTTCTCGTAGCCGCGTTCCAGGAACAGAGTCATCGCCAGATCGAGCAACTCGGCCCGGCGCACCTCCGGATGCTTCACCACACGTGGCATACGTCAGCGCTTCCTGATCCAGCCGACGTAGGTCAGGTACACACCGACAACCGTCAGAAACAGGAAGAAGAAACGGACCGGGCCGACTGCGGGCACCGAGGCGTCGACTCCCTTCTGCATCAGCTGAGGAAACGCCAGCAGCACGAATCCTCGCAGGGCCAGGAACCATCCGAACAGCGAGATGATCACCGGCGCGAGTCCTCGCCAAAACTGATGGAAGGCGATGACCATCAGCCCACAAAACAGCAGCAGGGCACCGAACAGCCACGACCACATCGGCTCTGTGAAGAAGCTATCGCCCAGGAAGCGCAGATCTGCCGCGCGCACGGCGATGATGGCGGTGACCGTCGCGACAAAGGGGCCGATGACCCGTGCAAATGCGCGGGTACGCAGGGCCGGATCGACCGTGATGGACGCAGTACTCATGTCCCGATCTCCTTTCACACAGCCTTAATAGACCACTGGTCGGTATGTTAGACCATTGGTCGGTATAAGCAAATGGTTTGCCCTAGAACGCCAAGCCGACGGATCGACCTGACTAGGCTCGGGCATATGGAGACCCGGACAGCACCTGCCGATCCCGAAGTCCTCACCTCGAATCTGCGCGTTGCGCTCGACGGCCGATTCGGCCCGATACGTGATGCCGCTCGTGAGTACCTGAACCGCGCCGATCTGCTACCCGACCCCTCACTGACACTCGAGGAGGCACGGACGCGATCGCTGCGCATCATGCGCGAGCTGGTTCCACATGGCTTGCCACACGCGGGATTCCGCAAAGAACACGGCGGCACCGGCGACGTCGGAGCCGCGATCGTCGGCATCGAGATGCTCGGCTATGCCGATCTGTCCCTCATGGTCAAGGCCGGCGTGCAATGGGGCTTGTTCGGCGGTGCCATCGAAAACCTCGGCACCGCAACCCATCACAAGCAATACGTGGTCCCGCTGATCAATCTGGACGTACTCGGATGTTTCGGCATGACCGAGACCGGCCATGGTTCCAATGTTCAGGCCCTGCAGACCGTCGCCACCTATGACAGCCAGACCGGCGACTTCGTTCTGAACTCGGAGGGCTCGCTGGCACGTAAGGACTACATTGGTGGCGCCGCGGAGCACGCCACTGTGGCAGCGGTTTTCGCTCAGCTCGTCACCGGCGGGCCCGGCGAGGAGGCATCCGGCCGGGGAGTGCATTGCTTCGTGGTACCCATCCGGGATGAGGCGGGCAATGATCTACCCGGCATCACCACCAGCGACTGCGGATACAAGGGCGGCCTCGCCGGGGTCGACAACGGGCGCATTGTGTTCGACAACGTGCGGGTGCCTCGCGCCAACCTGCTCAACAAATATGCGAACGTCGGCGCCGACGGCACCTACACCTCGCCCATCGAGAATGAGAACAAGCGATTCTTCACCATGCTGGGCACACTCATCCGCGGACGGGTCAGCGTCGCCGCGACCTCCGGTGCGGCGGCGCGCAAGGCGCTGACCATCGCCTCGCGATATGCCCTGGTACGCAAGCAGTTTGACACGCCGGACAGTGACGACGAGGTGATCATCGCCGACTATCTGGTGCATCAGCGCAAGCTATTGCCCCTGATCGCCCGGTCGTACGCACTGGCGTTCGCGCAGAACGAGCTCACCGAGGAACTGCACGAGGTGCAGACCGCCGACGAGGTGGACGCGGACCGGCAGCGCCAGCTGGAAAGTGCCGCAGCGGGTTTGAAGGCGATGACCAGCTGGCACGCCCAAAACACCATCACCGTGTGCCGCGAGGCGTGCGGTGGGGCCGGCTATCTCGACGCCAACCAGCTCACCATTCTGCGCCGCGATATCGACGTGTTCACCACCTTCGAAGGCGATAACACCGTGCTCACCCAGCTGGTGGCCAAGGAACTCCTGTCGGCCTACGCCGAGGATGTGCGTGGTCTCAATGCTGTGGGCTGGACCCGGTTCATCGCAGGCATGGCCCGCGACGTGATCCTGGAACGCTCCGCGGCCCGGCAGGTCATCCAGACCATCTTGGACTCTTCCGACGAGGACGTCGAGGAATCCGATTTGAGCAACAGGGGCACCCAGCTGCGGCTGCTGCGCAATCGCGAGGATCATCTGCTGCGCACCGCGGCCACCCGGATGCAGCGCGCCCAATCCGATGATGAGGACCCCTTTGAGGTCTTCAACTCCGCACAGGACCACATCCTCAAGGTGGGCTCGGCCCACACCGAACGGGTGGTGCTGGAGGCCTTCATCGAGGCGATCGACAGCTGCGACAGCAAGTCAGCGCAGGAACTGCTGGAGAAGCTGTGCGATCTGTTTGTCTACAGCACACTCGAGGCGGACCTGTCATGGTTCCTGATGCACCGGCATGTCTCGACCGAACGAGCGAAGGCCATCAGGCGCGGTGTCAATCAACTGTGCGAGGAGCTGCGCCCGCATCTGAGCACCCTGGTGGATGCTTTCGGAATTCCCGAGGCGCTGCTCGCCACGGAGATGATCCCCGACAACTAGCCCGTCAGCACCGGAATCGCTTGCGGCAGCATGAGCGGACGTACCTCGATCCATCGCACTTCGGGGGTACCCAGTCCCGTCAGCTGCAGCACGCCCCGCGCATCGGCGAGGTAGATCGCCGCCGGCGAGGCAGCGATCGTCGAGACCGGTGTCAGGAGATTCTGGTCGTTCAGATCCGAGTTCACTCCGTCGAGGTTCACATTCGCCACCGGATGTGAACCGTCGTTGCGCGCCACCGCAATGTCGTCGCCGGTGCGCCAAGCCAGCGACACCGCGGAGTTCCCGAGTCCGTAGCCCAACCGGCGCGGATGGGCCAGGGCATAGTCGCCGCTGTCGGTCTGTATCACCGTCGCCAGGATCACCTGGCCATCGATGATCATCGCGGCGCGCGTGCCATCGCGGGATAAGGCCAACTCGCTAATCGGGCCCTTGTACTTCTCCGCCACCGCGGATGATTCGACGGGCAGCACCGCCACCATCGACGTGGTGGCTTCCTGGATTATCCGGACCACTCGGCCGCCGTCGATCACCGTCCACACCGCGTCGTCGAGCGCCCAGGTTGGGCGGGTCAGCGTCTTACCGCCGACCGCCTCGCTGCCGTTGGCGCCGTTGGCACCCACCCAGAGCGACATCTGCGGATCATCTCCGCCCTGCACCCGGATAACCGAGGCAATCTGACGCCCACTGCGTGAGAGCGCAGCCGAAACCTGGTTTCCCACTTGGCCAAACGATCCGCGCACGGGCACCGCGGCATCACGGTCGACCGTCACCATGGACCCGTTCAACAATCCGTAGAGGCCCACCCCCGCACCCTCCGATGCGCCAGGGTCGGTCGATGCGACGTTCTGGGTGCTCCAGCCTTCCGCGAACTGCTCGTCGAGAGGAGCACCGTTGACCTGCAAGACGTACGGCCCGGCGATACCGGCCCGCGAGAGCGTCCAAATCACCTGCGCGGCAAGGAACTGGCGGGTCCGCTGATCGGGCGTGAGGTTGCCCTCCAACTCCACGCGCACGCCGCCGTATCCGCGCCCCACGTCCACCCTGCTGCCGTCGACGCGGGTCAGCGGGCCGCGCAACCGCAGGCCGCTCAGGTGGTTGCGCACCGCCCCAACCAGTTCCGGGCGCGGGCCGGACAGCAGCTTGTACACGAGCTCGGTGGCCAGCAGATCGGGATCGTTGACCGCCACATAGCGCGGATCGGGCACGACCGTGCGACCCGCCGGGTCGGCGAAGTACACCGTGTACCGGCGATAGGTGGACTGAAACTGTCCCCAGTCAAGGAACACCCCATTGGGCAACGAATCGATCCGCCATTCGCCATTGGCCTTCACCAGCGTGAACTGGGGATCCTGAACATCACCCTGGTGCATCTCGAAGACCCCGATGTCGGACAGTGTGCCCAACTTGTTGGCGCGCACATTGATCGTCCATCGATCGACACCGCGCTGGTCGGCGAATGACGGCGACTCGATCAGCACCGCATCGCCCGCGTCATCCCACGTCCGCGAACTGGATTCGGTGAGGAACTGGCGCGCCGCACGGTGCCTGTTCGAGGGGTCCGCGGTCGCCTTCAAGAATTCGCGCAGCACCGTCTCGGGTTCCATCCCCGGGGTGGGTGCCGGCATCCCTGGCGGTAATGGCCGTTGCACCGTGCCGATGGCCTGTGGCGAGGACGAGGTCGGCACTCCGGCACAGCCGGTGATACCGAGTGCCACCACGGTCAGTACCGCGGCCACCCGGCGGCGCATCAGGACAACTCCCGCACGTGGTCGGCCTTGGCACCCGAGGTACGCATTGGTGTGGTCTCCTGCTCCCCCGGCTGGATTCCCCGTTCCCCTGGCTGAGTTCCCCGCGAAACCGGCCGGCGCGCACCAGCACTCGGACGGCTGGTCGGGTTCAACGGAAGCGGGCTCGTGGTCACTTTATGCCCACGAACCAACGGCACCGTCAATCGGAAAAGCGCCCCGTTGCCCGGTTCTCCCCACGCCTCCAGGCGACCCTGATGCAACCGAGCGTCCTCGACGCTGATCGCCAACCCCAGCCCGGTGCCGCCCGAGTGACGCTTGCGCGATGGGTCGGCACGCCAGAACCGGTTGAACACCAGCTTTTCCTCACCGGGACGCAGTCCAACTCCGCGATCGCGCACGGTGACGGCGACGCTGTCGATATCGGCGGCCATCCGGATGGTGACGGGCTTGTGCTCGCTGTGGTCGATCGCGTTGGCGACAAGGTTGCGCAAAATCCGCTCCACCCGACGGGGATCCACCTCCGCGATGATCTCGCTATCGGGCATGTCGAGCTCTACTTCAGTGTCCAACTCGTCCGCCAGGTGCTTGACCGAAGCCACCACGGTCTTGACGGTGTCGCGCAGATCCACCTGCTCCACGGCGAGCTCGGCCACACCGGCGTCGTGTCGCGAGATTTCCAGCAAGTCACTCAGCAGCGTCTCGAACCGGTCGAGCTCGTTGACCATCAGTTCGGCGGAACGCTGCAGCGCCGGGTCGAGCTCCTCACGGTTGTCGTAGATAAGATCGGCCGCCATACGCACCGTGGTCAACGGTGTACGCAGTTCGTGGCTGACGTCGGAGGTGAAGCGGCGCTGCAGGTTTCCGAACTCTTCCAGCTGGGTGATCTCCCGCGAGAGGCTTTCGGCCATGTCGTTGAACGACACCGCGAGCCGTGCCATGTCATCGACACCGCGCACCGGCATGCGTTCGGACAGATGTCCTTCGGCGAATCGCTCGGCAATGCGCGAGGCCGACCGCACCGGCAACACCACCTGGCGCGCGACCAGCAGCGCGGCGGCCGCCAGCAGCACCAGCAGCACCACACCGCCGGTGACGATGGTGCCGCGCACCAGCGAAATCGTGCTTTCCTCGTTCGACAGCGGGAAGACCAGGTACAGCTCGAGCGCGGTGACCTTCGACGTGGTCGGCGAGCCGATGACCAGAGCTTTCCCGGAGAAGCTCTCGGTGTGGACTGTCGAATACTGGTAACTGACCTGACCGGCCTTGACGAATTCGCGCAGCGGGCCGGGGATCTGGGTGGCGGGGCCAGCCGACGTCGCCTCGCGGGGACCGTCGCCGGGCACCAGCAGGACCGCGTCGAACGCTCCGGCGCCACCGCCTTCGGATCCCTTGCTGCCGTTCAGCAGCTGGTTACGGGCCAGCTCCAGACTGCTCTGCAGCGACCGCGTCTCCTCGCCACCGACGTCATCGCTGACGATGACGCGAGCGCGTTCCATCTCTTCGGTCGCGACCCGAATCTTCGACTCCAGAATGCGGTCGGTCACCTGGCTGGTGAGCACGAATCCCAGAATCAGGATGACCAGGGAGGACAGCGCCAAATTCGACACCACCACCCGCACCTGCAGGGAACGGCGCCAGGTGAACCCGACCGCTCGACTCAGTGCCTTCAGTCCGCGTACCAGTGGTGCCGATCGCCGCTGAATGCGCCGCTTCGAGCTGAAGATCACGGGGGTCCGGCCTTATATCCCACTCCTCGAACGGTCAACACCACGGTCGGATTCTCGGGATCCTTCTCGACCTTCGCCCGCAGCCGCTGCACGTGGACATTCACCAGCCGGGTATCAGCCGGGTGACGGTAGCCCCACACCTGTTCGAGCAGCACATCACGAGTAAACACCTGGCGCGGTTTGCGTGCCAGCGCCACCAGCAGGTCGAACTCCAGCGGGGTCAGGGAGATCTGCTCGCCCTCGCGCGTCACCTTGTGCGCGGGGACATCGATGTCGATGCCCGCGATGTTCAGCAGCTCGGCGGGTTCGTCGTCGTTGCGCCGCAACCGGGCACGAATACGTGCGACGAGCTCCTTGGGCTTGAACGGCTTCATGATGTAGTCGTCGGCACCCGACTCCAGGCCGAGCACCACATCGACGGTGTCGGTCTTGGCGGTCAGCATGACGATCGGCACACCGGAATCGGAACGCAGCACCCGGCATACGTCGATGCCATTCATCCCGGGCAGCATGAGATCCAACAGAACCAGATCGGGACGCAGCTCACGGACCGCGGTGAGCGCCTGAGTACCGTCGCTCACCACTGCCGTCTCGAAGCCCTCCCCGCGCAACACGATGGTGAGCATCTCTGCCAATGACGCGTCATCGTCGACAACAAGGATCCTTTGCCTCATAGAGCCCATCGTGTCACTAGATCGTGACAAAACCGGGGTACCAAAGGGGCGAGTTGCGAACTAGTCTCACGCGAGCTGCTGGCGGATCCTGAACTTCTGAACCTTCCCGGTCGCGGTTCTGGGTAAGGAATCGACGAACTCGACGCGTTTGGGGCACTTGTATCCGGCCAGATGCTCCCGGCAGTGCGCGATGAGATCCGGCCCGGTCGGCGGATCTGTCCCCGGATCTGTCACCGAGATCACCACGACAGCGGTAACCACTTCGCCCCACTTGTCATCGGGCACTCCGACGACGGCGGCCTCACGGACCCCTGGATGAGATATCAGCGCGTCTTCCACTTCGATGGACGACACGTTCTCGCCGCCGGTAATGATGATGTCCTTCTTGCGGTCCGAGATGCTCAGGTACCCGTCGGACATCGATCCGCGATCACCGGTATGAAACCAATTGCCCGCCAACGCTTCCGTGGTCGCTTCCGGCTGATCCCAGTAGCCGTCAAGATTCGTGTTCGACTGAGTGAGTACCTCACCGTCCTCGGCGATCGACACCCGCACACCTATCGCCGGGGCTCCCGCGCGGCCCAGCATGCGAGCCTGCTGATGGTCGTCGAGATCGGCCCACTCGGACCGAAAGCGATTCATCGTGATCAGCGGTGCAGTCTCGGTGAGCCCGTATATCTGGATGAACTCCCAGCCGAGTTCGGCACGCACCCTCTCGATGGTGCGCGTCGGGGGCGGCGCACCCGCGACGATTATCCGGACCCGGTCCCGGCCGGGGATGGGCCCCTGCCAACGGGCCGCCGCGTCCAGCACAGAATCGACGACCGTTGGCGCCGCACACATCACGGTGACTCCATGCTCTGCGATACGCCGCAAGATCTCGTCACCGTCGACCTTGCGCAGCACGATGTGCCGGCCACCCATTCCGGTCGCCGCATACGGCCACCCCCACCCGTTGCAGTGGAACATCGGCAACGTGTGCAGCAGCACATCGTCGTCACGCAGGGTGGCATGCAACCCGAAAACAACCGCGTTGATCCAGATGTTGCGATGAGTGAGTTGCACACCTTTGGGCCGGCTCGTGGTTCCTGAGGTGTAATTCAAAGTGGCGGTGTCTGATTCGGTGCACGACCAGGGTCTCGGATCGGCGCGCTGCGGTGTACCGATTTCACCGAATATCGCGGCGTCATCCTCTCCCAGCACGAAGTTATGAGTGGCGCGCACGGTGTCGAGCAGCCCACGCACGTCCGGGTCCACTATCAGTACCGAAGCCCGTGAGTGCTCGACGATGTACTCGATCTCAGCGGGAGCCAACCGAAAGTTGACGGGTACCAGGATGCGTCCCCACCCGGAAACCCCGAAGAACGAGGTGAGCAGTCGCGCACTGTTCTGCGAGACAATCGCGACCCGCTCCCCCGGTCCGACGCCCAGACCGTCGAGTGCCGCGGCCTGCCCGCGCGCCCGCTCGGCAAGCTGCCGGTAGGTCACCGCTCCCCAGGAGGGCGCCGGTTGCACCGGCTCGTCGACAACCCCCACGCGGTCGGGATACACCAGCTCCGCGCGGTCCAGGAAATCTCGCACACTCAGATCGAAGAACACGCACCAATCCTGCCGTCCCGCCCCCAATGTGGCGTGGATATCCACGAAGCACGCGGACGCCTTGCCGGTCACCGGCAGACGGGTGTTTAATGATGGCGCTTTGTTCAGCAGTGGTTCATGCGCGCTTTGCGCACACGCTTAGGAGGTGACGCGACTATGTCCGATAGTCAACCTCCGAGTATCCACAGCGCCTTCTAACGCACATCAGGGTCGCGCTCGAAGGCGCTCTTGTTGCACCACACCGTTGTGTGCACCTCGAAGCCACTGCAAGAGAACGGGACCCATCATGAGTCATTGGGATGTCATCATCCGCGTAGCCCTGGGATTTGGCCTGGGTTGCGTCATCGGGATCGAACGGCAGTGGCGCGCCAAAAATGCCGGCCTGCGCACCAACGCGCTGGTGTGCCTGGGTGCGACACTCTTCGTCATCATGGGCGGCTACAGCTTCCACGGCCCCGGCGCCGACCCGACTCGCGTTGCAGCACAGATTGTTTCGGGCATCGGTTTCCTCGGCGCCGGCGTGATCATGAAGCAGGGCGCAACCATCACCGGACTGAACACCGCCGCCACCATGTGGGCCACCGCCGCCGTGGGGGCACTGGCCGGCGGCGGGATGTACGACGTCGCGATAGTCGGCACCGCCGCCATCGTGCTGGCCAACGTGCTGTTGCGGCCGCTCGGACATCTGCTGGATCGCCAGCCTGCCATCGGCCGCGAAGCCCGGCCGGCCGCGTACCTGTTCGAGGTCACCACCACCGACGAAACCGAGGCGCACATCCGCGCACTCACCGTGCAGGCCGTCAGCAGGCCCGAATTCGCGCTGCAATCGGTGCGGTCCTATGACGTCGAAGACGGCAAGCATGTGCGCGTGGTGGCGAAGCTGAGCGCCGAAGAGCGCAACGACTCACTGCTGGAGTCCGCGGTGAGCCGCCTGTCCATGGAACCAGCCGTCTCCTCGGTGCGCTGGCATGTCGACCGCGAGGAAGAGGCCGAAGCCAGTGAATGGTGAGCCTCTACGGTCACACCCGTCGAGCGTGAAGCCACGGCGGTAATTCGGCGAAATACCCGCCGAATCTTCACACTCGGCGCAGGAGCCTCTCGGCCAATGCATCCGGGTCGGCGCCGTCGGTGATCACCCATGGGCCACCCCAATTCCGTTGCGCCAAATCGGCATACGCCGCGGAGACCCGCGACTGCAGATCCGCATCACGCTCATAGGTATCGCGGGTGCGCGCGCTCTCCTGCTCCTCGCGGTGCCGCGCCCGCTGCTGAGCAAGCTCCGGGGAAACGTTCAAGAACACCTGCCGGTCGGGATGCGGCAGGCCAAAGCGTTGGTACTCAAGCTCATAGACCCAGCGCGCCATGTCGCCGCCGCCGTCCTGATGCAGCCGCGCCGCGCCATAGGCAGCGTTGGACGCAACCCAGCGATCCAGTATCACCAGATCGTTCGCGGCGATCAGCTCGGCTATCTCACCGAGCGCACTGCGGCGGTCGAGGGCGAACAGCAGTCCCATCGCGTACGCGGAGGACACCACATCGCCGTGCCCGCCCTTGAGCGACTCGGCCGCGAGATCGGCGTGCACCGAGCGTCCGTAGCGCGGAAAATCCAGCGTCGCAACGGATAACCCCTGCAATCCGCAGCGCTTCGTCAGCGCGGCGGTAAGCGTGCGCTTGCCCGCGCCGTCGACACCCTCGATCGCAATCAGCTGGCCCACGGCTGGTCAGCCTACGCAAAGGCCCCCGGCACCGGAGTGCAAGGGGCCTCTACGCGGATGAGCGGCGATCAGTAGCGGTAGTGCTCCGGCTTGTACGGGCCTTCCACGTCGACGCCGATGTACTCGGCCTGATCCTTGGTGAGCTTGGTCAGCGTGCCGCCGAGAGCCTCGACGTGAATGCGCGCCACCTTCTCGTCCAGGTGCTTGGCCAGTCGGTACACCTCGTTGTCGTACTCGTCGTTCTTGGTCCACAGCTCGATCTGCGCGATCACCTGGTTGGAGAAGCTGTTGCTCATCACGAACGACGGGTGTCCGGTGGCGTTACCCAGGTTGAGCAGACGCCCCTCGGACAGCACGATGATCGACTTGCCCGAGTCCCCGAAGGTCCACAGGTCGACCTGCGGCTTGATGTTGAGCCGCGTGGCGCCGGACTTCTCGAGGGCCGCCATGTCGATCTCGTTGTCGAAGTGGCCGATGTTGCCCAGGATCGCCTGGTCCTTCATGGCCTTCATGTGGTCCAGCAGGATGATGTCGTAGTTACCGGTCGCGGTCACCACGATGTCGGCATTGCCGATGGCCTGCTCGACGGTGACGACATCGAACCCGTCCATGAGCGCCTGCAGCGCGTTGATCGGGTCGATCTCGGTGACCTGCACACGAGCGCCTTGCCCCGCGAGGGACTCAGCGCAGCCCTTGCCGACGTCGCCGTAGCCACAGATCAGCACCTTCTTGCCACCGATGAGCACGTCGGTGCCGCGGTTGATGCCGTCGACCAGCGAGTGCCGGGTGCCGTACTTGTTGTCGAACTTGCTCTTGGTCACCGAGTCGTTGACGTTGATGGCCGGGAACGCCAGCTCGCCGGCAGCGGCGAACTGGTACAGGCGCAGCACGCCGGTGGTGGTCTCCTCGGTGACACCCTGGACCGACTCGGCAATCTTGGTCCACTTGTCCTTGTCGGTCTCGAACCGCTCACGCAGCAGGTTCAGGAAGACCTTGTACTCGGCCGAGTCGTTGTCGTCCGCCGGGGGCACCACGCCGGCCTGCTCGAACTGCGCGCCGCGCAGCACCAGCATGGTGGCGTCGCCGCCGTCGTCGAGGATCATGTTGGCCGGCTCGTTCGGCCAGGTGAGCATCTGCTCGGCGGCCCACCAGTACTCCTCCAGCGTCTCGCCCTTCCAGGCGAAGACCGGGGTGCCCTGAGGCTCCTCCGGGGTGCCGTGCGGGCCGACGACGATCGCCGCCGCCGCATGGTCCTGGGTGGAGAAGATGTTGCAAGAAGCCCAGCGCACCTCGGCACCCAGGGCCGTCAACGTCTCGATCAGCACCGCAGTCTGGATCGTCATGTGCAGCGAGCCCGAAATGCGAGCGCCCTTGAGCGGCAATACATCCGCGTACTCGCGACGCAGCGCCATGAGGCCGGGCATCTCATGCTCGGCGAGACGGATCTCCTTGCGGCCGAACTCGGCCTCGGAAAGATCGGCCACCTTGTAATCAATGCCGTTGCGTACGTCGGCCACCAGCTCGGTCATCGCCACCTCAATCGCGTCGCTTGAATAATTCCTGCATGTCAATTCAACTGACACACACGGGTCCGTCACCAGGTTAGCGCGTGTAAGCAACGGATAGTTAGATCAGGTAGCGAGATTTATGGATGCGCAGGTCACTGGGGGCCCGTGCCGCTTGTGGGGGCCTTGTCGGTGAGCGCGTTGGCCTCCACGAACGGGGACAGCAGGCGCGCCATATCGAGCGCCACATCATGATCCGATTCCGGCGGCATCGACACGTAACTAATCGCCAGCCGCACAATCGACCTCGCGAGGATGGCCGCGTCTTCTCCACTGGCGGCCACCCAGCTGTTCGCAAACGACTCGGTGAGCCGCGCCGACGCCGGCAGCACGATCAACGCGCTGTCGACCGTCACGAGGCGCATGAGTTCGGGCTTGGCCTCGCCTGTCAACAACGAGATGACCATGGGGTCTGCGGCACTCTCGGCGAAGAAGGCCGCAAATCCCTGGTGCAACGCGCCATGGATATCACCGACGTTGGCGTAGATCGCGTCGTTGACGGAGTCGGCCAGACGCAAGGCCAGCCGCAGGGCGTATCCCTGAGCCAGCCCCTGCCGGGAACCGAATTCGTTGTACAGCGTCTGACGGCTGACTCCTGCCCGGCGGGCGACCGCCGACATGGTCACTGCCGACCAATCCTGATGACGCAGAAGGTCTCCGAGCGCATCAAGCACCGATTCGCGAAGCAGCGCCCGCGCGGCCTCGGCATACGGCACTCGTGGCGTCACACCGTGGAGCCTGGCAGGCGCGGTGTACTCGGTCAATGTCATGGCCGCGCGATCTCCACCATCACGAAGTCGGCCTTGGCGGCCCCGCAGTCCGGGCAGCTCCAGTCCTCGGGGATGTCATCCCAGCGAGTGCCCGGCTCGATACCGTCCTCTGGCCAGCCCAGCGCCTCGTCGTACTGAAATCCGCACTGCATGCATTCGAACAACTTGTAGTCGTCGTCGCTCATGATTCCGCTCCTTGCAGGGCTTCAAAATCCACCTTCTCGCGCACTCCGCAGTCGGGGCAGCACCAGTCGTCGGGAACCTCCGACCACGCCGTCCCGGCCGGGAACCCCTCGCGAGGGGCACCCGTGCTCTCGTCGTACACGTACTGACATATGGGGCAACGGTACTGGGACATGTCAGGCCGCCTGTTCGGTTACGCCGTACTTGGCCAGAATCTTGGCGCGCTTGCTGGGCTGGATGTTGACCTTGGTGATGTCGCCGTCGTAGTGATCCAGCACCCGCTGATCCATCACCTTGCGCCACAGCGGCGGGAAGTAGGCCAGCGTCAGCATCGTGGCGTAGCCACTGGGCAGGTTCGGAGCACCGTCCATGCTGCGCAGAGTCTGGTAGCGCCGGGTGGGGTTGGCGTGGTGATCGCTGTGCCGCTGCAGGTGGTACAGGAAGATGTTGGTCACCAGGTGATCGGAGTTCCAGCTGTGCTTGGGGGTGCAGCGCTCGTAGCGCCCGCCGGCGACCTTCTGCCGCAGCAGCCCGTAGTGCTCCAGGTAGTTCACCGTCTCCAGGAAGGTGAAGCCGTAGATGGCCTGAATGATCAGGTACGGGATGACCGCGGTGCCGAAGATGGCGATGGTGACCCCGAACAACACCACCGTCATCAGCCAGGCGTTCACCACATCGTTGCTGGGGTGCAGCACGAAGCGGTTCAGCCGCTTCATGCGGGTGGCCTCAAGATTCCACGAAGACTTCAGGCTGCCCCAGACGCTGCGCGGCCAGAAGCCCCAGAACGTCTCGCCGAATCGCGAGCTGGCCGGATCCTCAGGTGTCGCGACGCGCACATGGTGTCCGCGGTTGTGCTCGATATAGAAGTGGCCGTAGAACGTCTGCGCCAGAGTGATCTTCGAGAGCCAGCGCTCCAGCTCGTCTTTCTTGTGCCCCATCTCGTGGGCCGTGTTGATGCCGACGCCGCCGAGCACACCGATCGACAAGGCGATACCCAGCTTGGAGATCCAGCTGATGCCGTTGTCGAACCCGATCCAACTCAGGTCGGTGGCGGTGAAGTAGTAGGCCCCCAGGAAGAAGCTCGCGTATTGGAAGGGAATGAAGATGTACGTGCAATAGCGGTAGTACTTGTCGTTCTCCAGCGCCTCCATCACCTCATCGGGTGCGTTCTCGCCGTCGGCACCGAAACGCAGATCCAGCAGCGGCAGGATCACGTACACCAGCAGTGGGCCGATCCAGAAGAAGAACGGCGAGAACTGCTGCCATCCGAGCTGGTTCATCGCATAAACCAGCGCCGTCGCAATGAAGATCGCCGTGGGCGGGATCATCCCGTACAGCCACATGTGGCGCTTGCGGTCGCGCCACTGGACGGGCAGGTCATGGGCTGCATCAAGGTTTGACGTCATCGTCACTATCTCCTCGGTCTATATCTGCGTGAGGTACGTCACCGAACAGATTTGACGATAGGACATGATTCGTCGCTTGTCTAGACAAATAGCTATGTTTTGTAAAGTGCCTGGTGGTGTGCGTCACCCACAAGGGACCCACGGAGAGATAGGGAGCGCGCTACTTCTCGACGGCTACCCGCAACCCCAGCACCGAGTGCCTGCGGCTATAAGCGAAGTAGACGATCACGCCGATGACCATCCAGGCCAATGCGAACGTCCAGGTGCGGACGGCGAGATTGAGCATCAACCACCCGCACGCCAGGATCGCGACCACGGGCAGCCACGGCACACCCGGTGTGCGGAAGCTCCGGGGCAAGTCGGGCCGGGAGCGCCGCAGCACGATGACGCCGGCCGACACCAGCACAAAGGCGAACAATGTCCCGACGTTGACGATCTCTTCCAGCCCCTCTATCGGGGTAAGGGACGCCGCTATCGCGACAAGAAAGCCCACGATGAGGGTGATGCGTATGGGTGTGCCATGCGATCCCGTCCGGGCGAGTTCGCGGGGCAGCAGTCCATCACGGCACATCGCGAAGATGACGCGGATCTGTCCGAGCATCAGCACCATCACCACCGTGGTCAGGCCGGCCAGCGCGCCGATGGCGATGACCTTGGCCGCCCAGTCGACACCGTTGAGGTGAAATGCCGTGGACAGATTCGGGTGCGAATCGGCCGCCCGCAGGTCGCTGTACTTGACCATGCCCGAGAGCACCACCGTGACCGCGACGTACAGAACGGTGACGATGACGAGCGAGGCGATGATGCCGCGCGGCACATCCTTTTGCGGGTTCCGCGTTTCCTCCGCAGTGGTGGCGACGACATCGAACCCGATGAACGCGAAGAACACGATCGAGGCGCCCGCCAGCACCCCGAACCAGCCGTACTGGCTTCCGGAGCCGCCGGCGATGAACGAAAACAGGGACTGATCCAAACCGGTCCTGCTGGAACTTCCTGCCTCCGCCGGTGGAACGAACGGTGTGTAGTTGGCCGCCTTGATGAAGAACGCGCCGACGATGATCACCAGCAGCACCACCAGGACCTTGACGGTCGTGATGACGAGGGACACCCGTGAAGACAGCTTGGTGCCGACGGCCAGTAGCACCGTCAACACCGAGACAATGAGCAGCGCGCCCCAGTCGATCTTGAGCGACCCGAGATGCACTGTGCCACTAGATAACCCAAATACCGTGCTCAGATAGCTCGACCAGCCCTTCGCGACGGTGGCCGCACCAACCGAGAACTCCAAGATGAGATCCCATCCCAGGATCCAGGCCGCGAACTCACCGAATGTCGCATAGGAGAACGTATAGGCGCTGCCTGCAACCGGAATGGTCGATGCGAACTCGGCGTAGCACATCGCGGCCAGGCCACACCCGATCGCAGCCATGATGAAGGACAGCGATATCGCCGGACCGGTGACATTGGCGGCCGTCGATGCCGTGACGGTGAAGATTCCGGCTCCGATGACCACAGAGACCCCGAAAACGGTGAGATCCCACCACGTTAGGTCCCTACGGAGCTTCGTTTCCGGCTCGTCGGTATCCGCGATCGACTGTTCGACAGACTTGGTTCGCCACAATCCGCTACCTGGCATTACGGCAGTCTTGCACAACCCCCGTGCTCACCACTGTTGATCACACCGGCCGGCTAAGAATTGACGGCCGAACGATCCAGATCGGGCTCGAGATAGATCACCTGCGCGATCGGCACCGCCTCGCGCACCCGCCGCTCTGCGGCATCGATCGTGGCGGCGACCAACGGCAGATCCGCATCGGGCGCGATCGCGATCTTGGCCGCGACCAGAAGTTCCTCGGGACCCAGATACTGAGTACGGCAATGGATTACCCGCTCGACGTGATCGGTGCCGGTCAGCGCATCCAGGATCGCGCGCTCCTGCGTTGCGGTCGCACCTTCACCGATCAGAAGGCTCTTCATCTCGACCATCAAAACGATCGCGATGACGCCCAGCAGCACACCGATCGCCATGGTGCCGATCCCATCCCACACGGGGTCGCCCGTGAGAATCGTCATGCCGACGCCGAACAGCGCGAAGGCCAGCCCCAGCAGAGCACCGGTGTCTTCGAGCAGCACGACGGGAAGCTCCGGGTTACGGGAGTTTCGGATGAACTGCCACCAGCTGGCTTTGCCCTTCAGCGGTTTGGATTCCACGAAGGCGGTGCGGAAGCTGTAGCCCTCCAGACCTATGGCCAACACCAGGATCACAATCGCGACAATGGGCGACTGCAGATGCTCGGGAGCGTGGATCTTGTGATAGCCCTCATAGAGGGCGAAGACCGAGCCGAGCGTGAACAGCACCAGCGCGACCACAAAAGAGTAGAAGAATCGGCTACGTCCATATCCGAACGGGTGCAGTCGATCTGCTTCCTTACTCGCGGCGCGCTGCCCGTAGAGCAGCAGCCCCTGGTTAGAGGTGTCCGCCACCGAGTGCACGGACTCGGCGAGCATCGACGAACTCCCGGTGATCAGGAATCCGACGAACTTGGCCGCCGCGATACCCGCGTTCGCCGCCAGCGCCGCGATGATCGCCCTCTTACTGCCGCCTGCCGACATCGACTCTCCTTCTGTTCCCGCTCGCATTGTGCTGACGGACGGTCACGCGTCCGCGTCAACTGTTGCCATGAATACACGGGCATCGGACTGCCCGGTCAGCGTCACATCTCCGCCGTCGGCCGGTATCCACACCGACTGTCCCGCATGAACGTCAAGGTCCGGCCCCATACCGTCCAACCGCACGCTGCCCCGCGTGCACAGCACTATCCGCGGTCCTTTTACCTCCACCGGTACGCGTTCGCCATCCACCAGATCGAATCGCGATAACGCGAACTCCCTGGCGGGCGTGAGGTACCGAGTCTGTGCACCGTCGGTGACGGTCTCAACATGCAGGTGTTTTTCGGCGGCGGGTGAGAAATCGAGCACCCGAAGCAATTCGGGTACATCGACGTGTTTGGGAGTAAGCCCGCCGCGCAGCACGTTGTCGGAATTGGCCATGATCTCGACGGCCAGACCACGCAGGTACGCATGCAGATTTCCGGCGGGCAGGTAAATCCCCTCCCCCGGTTCCAGCGTGAGCCGATTCAACAACAAGGAGGCAAGTACTCCGGCGTCCGCCGGATACCGCTCACCCAACTCCAGAAGCGTGCGCGCCTCACCAGCGAAACGCTCGTGGCCGGACGACAGATAACGCACGGCACCCTCGAGCACGGCAGGCACCAACAGATCCAGGCTGGGCTGCGGAAGGGTTATCCAGGTGGTGAACAGGGCGCGCAGCCCATCGGCATCGGATTGTCCGGCCAACAGATTCACATAGGGTGTCAGCTCGCCGACATCGAGCGCGCGAAAGAGTTCGACGGTGTCACCGGGGTCTCGAAAGCCTGCCAGCGCCTCAAAACGATCCAGCGCCACAACCAGTTCGGGCTTGTGATTGCGATCCCGATAATTGCGCACCGGAGAGTTGAGCGGGACACCCGCCGCCTCTTCCCGCGCGTATCCGTCTGCCGCCTGCTGCGCACTGGGGTGGGCTTGCAGGGACAGCGGCTCGTCCGCCGCCAGCACCTTGAGCAGGAAGGGCAATTGATCGCCGAACTCAGCCACCGACGCCGGACCCAACTGCCCTGCCGGATCTGCCGCCACTACATCGAGTAATGACTCTGCGCCACCACCGGTTTCCAGGTAGGCCGGATCGGCAGGGTGCGCACCCAGCCACAGTTCGGCTTCCGGATGCGGTGTCGGTGTTGGGCGTCCGGTGAACTCGGCGATCGCCGTCCGCGAGCCCCAGGCGTACGTCCTTATCGCCCCCCTGAGCAGATTCACAGCCCGGATCTCCCCCCGCCGAGCCGGGCGTACACCGAGGCCATTTCGAGTCGTGTCGCGAGCATCATCAGCTGCGCGAGCTCCGACGGTCGGGCCGCCACGTCACCAAGATCGGTGGTGCTCACCAGCTGCGCTTCATCGACACCATCGATCCGCGCCGCAACCGACTGGAAGTCGCTATCGGTGGCAAGAGCAAGTATCCGCGGTGGGCCATCGCCGCGGGGGCCGTCGATGAACTCGTCATGAAACAGTGAGCTCTCACCAGAGCTCCTGCTCGACAACGCATCCCGCATCGCGGCCAACGCTTGCGGAAGGCCGCACGCGGTAGCGGTGCGCTGCGTCAGCCGCAGCAGCGTTGCCGCCGCATGTTGCGCGAGCGCCACGGTGACCGACCGATCCCCGCAGAACACCGCGGGCCCACCGGTCAATCGCGTCGCGATCACCTTGGCGGCGTTGGTGAAGATTTCCCGGCCCACGGTATTCCGGGATACCTCGCCATCCACTTCATCGGCGATCGCCATGACGTCGGGCACGATGGCCCTGTCGAGCACCCCCAGCACTGCCGCCCCAACAGCGAGGTTGTGAGCAAGGCTGAAAGTGTCGGGCACCCGCAACCGGGGCGCCAGTGAAATCGCCCGGCCAGCACCGGAATCCGCCAAGGGACCCTCGTCGGGTGCGGCGATGACCACCCGGGCACCCCGACGGGTACCCATCGACACCGCAGCAGTGAGGGCAGGATCACCGGCATCGTCACCGGCGACCACCATGACATCGAGTGGGCCCACCCACACCGGAGCCCGGGTGGCGGTAACGAACGGAAGACTCGCGGTATCCGACAGCGCCCCAGCCAGAACCGCTCCCGCCGTTGCGGCGGTGCCGCGGCCCGCGACCCACACGAGCGCGCGCGACCGGTCCTCCACGTGAAGCGGGTCCAGGGCACCCTCGGCGATGGCTGTACCAACCGCCCGAACCTGCGAGCCGGCCATCGAAGCGGCTTGCAGCGAACCATCGCGGTCGGCCGCCAACAGCGCCTCGGCGTCGTCCAGATCGATGGTGGCCTTCATCAGGTCGCGGCCTCGGTGCGGTCGACCAACTCGGTGACGCGCGCGACCACACCCGCCACATCTTCGTCGGTGCGGGCCTCGACGTTGAGGCGCAGCAGTGGCTCGGTGTTGGACGTGCGCAGGTTGAACCACGTTCCGGTACCGATGTCGACGGTGACGCCGTCGAGATGGTCGATCGAAACTATCTGTGTGCCAAAGGACTTCAACACCTCGTCGATACATGCCTTGGCATTCGAGACGCGGAAGTTGATCTCGCCGGAGGATGCGTACCGCTCGTAATCAGACATGAGATCTGAAAGCGGCCGGTCCTGCTCGCCCAGGGCTGCCAGCACGTGCAGTGCCGCCAGCATTCCGGAGTCGGCACCCCAGAAGTCCCGGAAGTAGTAGTGCGCGGAATGCTCACCGCCGAAGATCGCGCCCGTCTCGGCCATCAATGCCTTGATGAACGAGTGGCCGACGCGAGAGCGCACCGGTGTTCCGCCGTGCTCGACGACAAGCTCGGGGACGGCACGCGAGGTGATCAGATTGTGGATGATGGTGCCGCCGATTTCCCGCTCCAGCTCTCGACGCGCTACCAAAGCGGTTACCGCGGAAGGAGATACGGCCCGTCCGCGCTCATCGACGACGAAGCACCGGTCGGCGTCGCCATCGAAGGCGAGGCCGATGTCAGCACCCTCGGCCACCACGAAGGCCTGCAGATCGCGCAGGTTCTCGGGGTCGAGCGGGTTGGCTTCGTGGTTGGGGAAGTTGCCGTCCAACTCGAAGTACAACGGCGCGAGCGCAATCGATGGAATCGCACCCAGCACCGCCGGTGTCGTGTGTCCGGCCATACCGTTACCCGCATCCACAGCCACCCGAAGGGGGCGTGCCCCGCTCAACTGAACCAGTGACCGCAGGAACTCGCCGTACTCGGCGAGAACATCACGTTCGGTGATCGTGCCCGCCGCAGCGTCGTGCGCGGGCACCCCGTTGATCAGCTCCTCGCTGATGATGGCCAGGCCGGTGTCCCTGCCCACCGGCTTGGCACCGGCGCGGCACAGCTTGATTCCGTTGTACGCGGCCGGGTTGTGGCTGGCGGTGAACATGGCTCCCGGGCAATCCAACAGCCCCGAAGCGAAGTACAGCTGATCAGTGGATGCCAGTCCGATCTGCACGACATCGACGCCCTGAGCGGTGACACCCTCGGTGAACGCCTGAGCCAGCGGAGGCGACGAGTCGCGCATGTCGCGGCCCACCACGATCCGCAATGGCGCGCCGGCGTCGGCCTGCTCCGCCTTGACCAGTCGTGCGAACGAAGAACCCACGTCGAACACGAAGGACTCGTCGATCTGCTCGCCCAGGAGGCCACGAACGTCGTACGCCTTGATGACTGCGTGGACAGCGTCGGCGGACCGGGCCATGACGAGAGCACTCCTATTGATCTGTCGAGCGAGGGACGTTAGGTGTCGCTGGCCAGCCTAGTGGTCGGCGAGTGCCCAACGTGAACGTCCGGCGAGAGGGTACAGAATGTCACCGGGCCAAGCCGAAAGCACCTGATCAGAACTACTCTGCCGGATCCGGCAGAACCCGCAGATGTCCGCGGCGCCGCCCGACGGGAGCCGGATGCACGGGCCGGGGAGCAGCCGAGGTGGCAGGCCCTCCCATATCGAGTGCGGGCTCGCTGAATCCCGCCGCGGCCATCCGCACTCCGGTGGGTTCCCGGACCGCATCGGCCAGGGCAACCAAGTCGTCATCCTCGGGATTCGACGGCAGGGGGCCGTTGTACCGGACCAGCTCCCAGCCACGGGGCGCGGTAATCCGGCTCGCGTGCTGCGCGCACAGATCCCACGAATGCGGCTCGCTGGACGTGGCCAGCGGCCCAACCACGGCCGTCGAGTCCGCATAGACAAACGTCAACGTCGCCACGGCGGAACTCGGGCACCCGGGTCGACAGCAGCGACGGGGGGCTCTCACAAACGTTGAGGCTAGCGTGCGCAAACACGTTCCGACCCGCAGACACGCGCTGTGAACCCACTGAGACCCTCCGGTGATCAGGCAGAGACCCCGGGGTGATCGGCTCGTTGTGATTCGTCAGCCACAGCAGTCACACCGTTACCATTTCCCGTATGGCACGTGACGGACGGCGCGGCGGCTCGGCGAGCGGATCGAGCTCGCAGGGCTCCCGAAGGGGGCGCGATTTTCGTGGCCCGCTCTTGCCGCCGACCGTTCCCGGCTGGCGCTCACGCGCCGAGCGCTTCGATATGGCGGTGCTGGAGGCCTATGAACCCATCGAGCGGGCGTGGCAGTCGCGGCTGGAGGGTCTCGATGTCGCGGTAGACGAGATTCCGCGCATCCAACCCAAGGATCCCGAGTCGGTGCAATGGCCGCCGGAGGTGATCGCCGACGGACCGATCCCGCTGGCAAGGCTTATTCCCGCTGGCGTGGATACCCGGGGTAACACCACCCGGGCGCGAATTGTCCTATTCCGCAAGCCGATCGAATTACGCGCGAAGAAATCTGGGGATTTGTCGGATCTCCTGCACGATCTGCTGGTGGCGCAGGTTGCCACCCACCTGGGGGTGGAACCATCGGTGATCGACCCGACCATCACCGATGAGGGCGACTAACCGCCCGATCGAACGCGGAGTTAGATGATGCCCCGCTTCAGGCGACGGCGCTCACGCTCGGACAACCCGCCCCAGATACCGAACCGCTCGTCGTTGGCCAGTGCGTATTCAAGGCACTCGTCCTTGACTTCGCAGCCCTGGCAGATGCGCTTGGCCTCGCGAGTCGACCCGCCCTTCTCAGGGAAGAACGCCTCTGGATCGGTCTGTGCGCACAGCGCCTTCTCTTGCCACTGATCATCAGCGACACCAATCAGCGCATCAAAATCGTTCTGCACCAACGTCAGATGCGGACGTGCGGGCGGCAAGCCCGTCGCACCCGTGCCGACGCCGGAACTCAGCTCGTCGTGTGCGCCAAATTCATTGTGCCCGAACAGCATCGTCCCGCCTCCTCACCATTCCCACTTGCAGTCGTCGTGCCCGGTTTCGTGCCACATTGTCGTTTCCCGGCCATTCCATTCGAACATCTGATCGAATCCCGGTCTGCGCCTGCAACTTCCAAACCCAGCCCGAGGAATGACACTGGTGTGATTACACACGTGTTCGCTGCCGGGGTCAAGCGAAGGACGAAAATTCATACCATCTACGACCGACAAAATCGGCGTGGCGCCCTCGTGGCGTGTCGCATCATTGCCGGCGCACTAGTGTCGGTCAGCGTGAAACTCACCGTCCTCGTCGGCGGCGTCGGCGGAGCGCGCTTCCTGCTCGGCGTCCAACGCTTGCTCGGATCGGACTCCAGCAAGCATCAGATAAACGCCATCGTGAACATTGGCGACGACGCCTGGATGCATGGCGTCAGGATCTGCCCTGACCTGGACACCTGCATGTACACCCTGGGCGGAGGGGTGGATCCGGAACGCGGCTGGGGACACCGGGGCGAGACGTGGAACGCCATGGAGGAACTGGCGGCCTACGGCGCCCAGCCCGACTGGTTCTCGCTCGGCGACAGGGACCTGGCCACTCACCTGATACGCAGTCAAATGCTGCGAGCCGGTTACCCGCTATCAGCGGTCACCGAAGCGTTATGCAATCGATGGCGGCCCGGAGTCCGCCTGTTACCCGCCAGCGACGACCGCTGCGAGACCCACGTGGTGATCACCGACCCCGCCGATGGGGAGCAGCGTGCCATCCACTTCCAACAGTGGTGGGTGCAACACCGAGCACAGGTACCGACCCACAGTTTCGCGTTCGTCGGCGCGGACGAAGCAAAGGCCGGCCCAGGCGTTGCCGAAGCCATCGCCGAGGCAGATGCCGTCTTGCTGGCTCCCTCCAATCCGGTGGTGAGCATCGGGGCCGTCCTGGCGGTCGGCGGAGTTCGCGGGGCGCTCCGCACAACCACCGCTCCGGTCATCGGGTACTCGCCAATCGTGTCCGGTAAGCCACTCCGCGGAATGGCCGACGAATGTTTGCGCGTGATCGGTGTCGAGGTGAGCTCACAAGGTGTCGGGGAACACTTCGGCGCCCGCTCACAGACCGGCATCCTGGACGGCTGGCTGGTCGACGAGGGTGACGCCGCTCACATTGCGGGAGTTCAGGTACGGTCGATTCCGCTGCTCATGACCGACCCGGACGCGACGGCGGCGATGGTGCGTGCGGGACTCGACCTGGCCGGAGTTACCCTATGACCTCATCTGCGGATTCCCCTGCACCGGAACATGGTTCGGCAGCTCCGGTGGAGATTCTACCCATTGCGGACTTGCCGGAATTCCGCCCCGGCGACGATGTCGCCAAGACCATCGCCGAGGCGGCGCCATGGATCCGGGACGGCGATGTGATCGTGATCACCAGCAAGATCATCTCCAAGGCCGAGGGCCGCATCGTCGCGGCGCCTACCGATCCCGAAGCGCGGGACACCTTGCGGCGCAAACTGATCGACTCCGAGTCGGTCCGCGTGCTGGCCCGCAAGGGAAAGACACTGATCACCGAGAACACCATCGGCATCGTGCAGGCCGCCGCCGGAATCGACGCGTCCAATGTCGATACCGCCGAACTCGTACTGCTCCCCACCGACCCCGATGGCAGCGCCGCGGCGGTGCGGGCAGCACTGTCGCGACAGCTGGGCGTGAACGTAGCGGTGGTGATCACCGACACCATGGGACGGGCCTGGCGCAATGGCCAGACCGATGCCGCCATCGGTTCCTCCGGCATCCCTGTCCTGTATGGCTACGCCGGTGCAAAGGACAAGCACGGCAACGAACTTCAGGTGACAGAGGTGGCCATCGTCGACGAGATCGCCGCCGCCGCCGACCTTGTCAAGGGCAAGCTCACCGATGTACCAGTTGCGGTGGTGCGGGGTCTGTCGGTGCCCGACGACGGCAGCGTGGCTCGCGACCTCCAGCGCTCGGGCCCCGACGATTTGTTCTGGCTCGGCACCGCGGAAGCGCTGGAGCAGGGGCGCCGCGATGCGGTGCTGGTGCGCCGCTCTATCCGTCAATTCGCTGATATCGCAGTAGATTCCGATCTATTACGGGAAGCCATCGGCGAGGCGTTGACGGCGCCCGCTCCGCATCACACCCATCCGGTGAGATTCGTATGGGTACGGGATCTGGCGACACGGCGCGCACTGCTGGATGCCATGAAACAGGCATGGGCCGTGGATCTCAGCGGAGACGGACGCACCCCGGAATCCGTCGAGAAACGGGTGGCCCGCGGACAGATCCTCTACGACGCACCCGAAATCGTGATTCCGTTCCTGGTTCCCGACGGTGCCCACGACTACCCGGACGAGCGCCGCAACGCGGCCGAACACACCATGTTCGCCGTCGCGGTGGGCGCGGCGGTGCAGGCACTGTTGGTGGCGCTGGCGGCGCGGGGCGTGGGGAGCTGCTGGATCGGGTCCACCATCTTCGCCGCCGATGTCGTCCGCAGGCAGCTCGAGCTGGATGCCTCATGGGAACCGATGGGGACCATCGCCATCGGATATCCGCACGGATACCCCGAGAAGACGCTGGAACCCCGCACTCCCCTTCCTGCCGGCCAGATGCTGGTTGAGCTCTGATGAGCCGCATCTCGGGTCTGCAAGCTTCCGCCGTCGAGCTGCTCTCCGCGTGGGAAACGCCCGATACCGAGCAGGACAGCCTGCGGCACTCCGTTCTGGCCTTTCTCGACGCCAATCCGGACGCCTGCCGTCGCCGCAGCGCCGCAGGCCATATCACCGCCTCGGCGCTGGTGGTCAACCACGACGGGTCGCAGGCGCTGCTGACCCTGCACCCGCGCGTGGGTAAATGGCTTCAGCTGGGCGGCCACTGCGAAGAGGAGGACGCCACCATCCGGGCCGCCGCGCTGCGTGAAGCCACCGAGGAATCCGGGATAGCAGACCTCACTCTTGAGCCGAATCTGCTTGGCATACATGTACATCCGATCACATGCTCGCTGGGTGTGCCGACTCGCCATCTCGATCTGCAGTTCCTGGCGCGCGCGCCCGAGGGCGCCCAGATCACCGTCAGCGACGAATCACTGGACCTGCGCTGGTGGCCCATCGACCAGATTCCGGCCGAAGATCCCTCGGTGGTCGTGTTGGCCGAACGGGCCCGCGCCAGACTGCGCTGAAAGTCGGGTAGTGCATTACCCGTGTCCGGCCTAACGAGCCGTCGTATCGTCCCCTCATCAGCGGCGATTCTGCGAGGGGACGCACATGGACATCAAGATTGAGACCCCCTTCGGTGGCAGCGCGAGAATCACCAAGCCCGACCGCGAGCCGTCCCCCGGCGGTGACGAGCCCCAGCACACGTTCACCGTCGGGGACTTACGACCGCGAGTCCGGGCGCTCTTGGTGTTGTGCATCGCCATCGACGGCACGATCGTGTTGTGGCTGGCCGCCAAGAACGCCACGCTGACCCAGAACGCGTGGGATCTGCTGGGCACCGCGCTACTCCTTGCCATCGGCATCACCTGCGCGCTGGCGATCGGGGGGATTGTGAAGTACCGGCACAGTTCTGTGCTCACCCCCCTGGCCAGCCAGGTATTCGTCATCTGTCTTGCCGCCTATGTCTGGCTGCTCGACCTGCGTAGTCCCGCAAGCCAGCTAGGGGGCATCACAGGAGTCGCGCTGGCATTGGGCGCCGTCGCCCTGTGCTGGGTGCTGTATCTGAGCCGGTACGCGGCGGGCGCCCTGACCAGAACCGGCATCGCCGTCGTCGCACTGTTTCCCCTCATTGGGTTGGTGCAGTTCTGGATTCAGAACGAGTACATGACGCACAGTTCGCTTCCGCTGATAGACGTGCAGACCGAGTTGACGCCGGTGGGCTCGACCGGCCCCATCATCCACGTCCTGGCCAAGACCACGTACCACAACCGTGGATCGTTTCGCGTCGACGTCCCGGCCACCCTGACCCGCGTCGTCGTCTATCCCAAGGGCACACCCGCAGAACCCCCTACACCCGAGAACGTGGCCGGGCACCTGAACGCACTCGGGAGTCAGTTCGGGGACTATCGCGAAACTCCGGCGATGTCCGCCCAGGCACGACTGATCTATGCCGGCTCGTCCGGCGGTGCCGGCGGGGCGTTCCTGGCTCCCGGATCGACGAACCAGGGCAGCACCATCATCGATATCGATTCCCGGACCGTCCGGTTGGCGGTCATCAAGGTCACCCTGATCGCCGTCACCCACCGATCGGTGAAGGAAACACGCACCTGCTATCCCCCACAGGTCGCGCTCGGCGAGGACGTGATCGGTTTCCTCAGGGAATCAACCCTGGTCCACGATTTCCTGGGGGGTAAGGCGTTGTGTACCGAAACCCAGTTCGCGTCCCGCGGTGTCATCGAGGAACTGGTTTCCGATCACCCCGTGTTGCGGATCTTCACCATGGTGTACGCCTCTGGGGCAACCACGCCGATATTGCTGCCGTTCTTCGGCACCCAGGAATCGCTGGACAATCCGCTCTCGAGCACGAAGGCGTCGACGATCATCGAGAACGCCAACCCCTCAGGCATGTTCGGCTCTTCCGCCGAGTACGCGCCGTCCGACGCCGATGTGCGGCCGAGTCCCTAGACGTCCGAGGAGTACCGGATGCCACCGTCGGGAATGGTGATTCCGGGCCATACCCGGGCGCCGCGCAGCAGCTCGCAGCGCGCACCGATATCGGCGCCGTCCCCGATCACGCCGTCACGCACCAAGGCGCGCGGCCCGATGCGGGCGCCGAACCCGATGATGGAGCGTTCCACCACCGCACCCGCCTCGATGCGGGCACCGTCGAAGATGACCGCGCCGTCAAGCCGTGCGCCCGGCCCGATTTCGGCGCCCCGGCCCACCACGGTGCCACCGATCACCAGCGCGCCCGGTGCCACCGAGGCACCGTCGTGCACCAGCGCCTCGCCCGGATGTTCGGGGATCGCTGGTGAGGGCGCGATACCGCGCACCAGGTCCGCCGAGCCGCGCACGAAGTCCTCGGGAGTGCCCATATCGCGCCAGTAGCTCGTGTCGACGTATCCGCATACCTTGGCGCCACTGCTGAGCAATCCTGGAAAGACTTCTCGCTCAACCGAGACCGGCCGCCCGGAGGGGATCTGTTCGATCAGCTCGCGCCGGAACACGTAACACCCGGCGTTGATCTGGTCGGTGGGCGGATCTTCGGTCTTCTCCAGGAATGCGGTCACGCAGCCCGTGGAATCGGTAGGCACACAACCGAACGCGCGCGGGTCGCCGACCCGTACCAGGTGCAATGTCAGGTCGGCCTGGGTCTGCTCATGCTGCGCGAGAAGGTCTTTCAAGTCCAAGCCGGACAACACATCGCCGTTGAACACCAGGGCGGTGTCGTGGCGCAGATGGTCCAGCACATTCCGGATGGCTCCACCGGTACCCAGCGGTTCCGTTTCGGTGACATAGGTAATCGACAGGCCCAGCTTGGACCCGTCGCCGAACTCCGACTCGAAGACCTCGGCCTTGTACGACGTTCCGAGCACCACATGATCGATCCCGGCCGCGGCGACCCGCGACAACACATGCGTCAGGAAGGGGAAGCCGGCGATCGGCAGCATCGGCTTGGGCGCCGAGAGCGTCAGTGGACGCAGCCGGGTGCCCTGCCCTCCCACCAAGATGACGGCATCGGCTTTCACGTGGTCAGACATATCACCCTCCTTGCTTGTCCCGGCGCCGATTGGCACGGATGGCCGAGCGCACCACGATCGCAGATCGAGCCGCCAGTGCGCCCCGAATGCTCCAACGCAGCGGTGCCTGCCACCAATGTGGATGCCGGTCTGATTGGTAGATGTAGACGCTGTCGTGGTGCGCAGTAAGGCTGCGTGCCGGATCACGCCCGGCGGCATGACCTTTCGCATGCACGACCTCCGAGCTCGGCGCGTACACGTTCTGCCAGCCCGCACGTGCCAGCCGGTCTCCGAGATCAACGTCCTCCATGTACATGAAGTAGCGCGTGTCGAATCCGCCGATGGCATCGAAGGCCTTGCGCCGCAGCAGCAGGCACGATCCCGAGAGCCATCCGACGATGCGCTCGGACGGCTCCATCCGGTCCTGGCGATACGCCGCGGTCCACGGATTGGTGGGCCACACCGATCCCAGCAGCGCGTGTAGCGCACCCCCCGCGAGCGACGGCACCACTCGCGCCGAGGGATACACCGAACCATCGGGCTCACGAATAAGCGGACCCAGCGCGCCCGCGGCGGGCCAGCGCTGCGCGACCTCAAGCAGCGCATCGATGCTTCCCGGCCCCCACTGCACATCGGGGTTCGCGATCACGATCCATTCGGCTTCGGGATCAACCTGCGCCACCCCAAGGTTGGCGGCCTTCCCGTAGCCGACATTGCCCCCGGTGCGCAGCAGCTCGACATCGGGCTCCTCGGCGGCCACTTCGGGCGCTCCGTCGGTGGAACCGTTATCGGCCAGGATCAACCGCAGCGGGCGATCGGTGGCGTGGCGCAGCGTTCTGAGGAAGCGATGGAGATGCTCGCCAGGCGAGTACGTCACCGTCACCACGGCGATCTGCTCGAGCGGCACCGACGAGCCACTCGGGCGATGAGGATCAGGCACGGTGCTTGAGGGTACCTACCCCTGATGTGTGGCCAGCGCCTCAGCCAACGCGTCCCGCCACGGACGCAACGGTGCCAGACCCGCCTCGGCCCACAGATCGCCGTCAAGTGCCGTGTACACCGGCCGGGGCGCTGCGCTCGGAAAATCGACGGACAGGCAGGGCTGCAGACGCGAGGTATCCGCCCCGACCAGCTCGAACACGGCCTTCGCCCAGTCGAACCGGTTCACCGCTCCACCCCCCGCCGCATGCAGCAACGGTTCGCGGACATCGGAGGCCGCGAGGTTCAACAATGCCTCGGCAAGGTCTGCGGCGTAGGTCGGAGAGCCGGTCTGATCGGTGACCACCCGCACCGGGCCGTCCCCGGCGGCCAATCGCCGCATGACCCCGACGAAATCCCCGTTGACGCCGGTGTAGACCCACGCTGTGCGCACCACCTGTGCTGTCGGTAGGACATCGTGCACGGCCCGTTCTCCGGCGACCTTGGTGCGCGCGTACACACCGGCCGGAGCCGTGGCGTCACCCGGTCGGTACGGGCGTGGGTCGGCATCACCGAACTCACCGCTGAACACGTAATCGGTGGAGATATGGATCAATCTGGCGCCAACCTCGCGACACGCCTGGGCCACCCGGGCAGGACCTTCGGCATTGACCGCGTACGCCCTGGCCTCGTCGCTTTCCGCGGCATCCACGGCGGTGTACGCGGCGCAGTTGATCACGGTATCCCCTGCAGCAACCGCACCATCGGGCACACCGTCGCGGGCAATATCCCAATCAGCCGAGTTCAGGGCGCGGATAGGGAGGGCGCGAAGCGCGGCACGGGCAATCAGATGGGTGCCGAGCTGACCGCCCGCTCCGGTGATAACAAGCACACCGAGAGTCTGGCACGCCGACTTCGCTTCCGAGGGATGAGAGCCACCCCGACGTAGCCTTGACGAGGCTTGAGACTCGTTGCCCGGCGAACGCCCGGCCCGGAAAAGAAACGGATCACCGTGACCGACCCTCACGCTCCTCGCGCGAGCGGCTCGTCGCAGACGGAGACGCCGCGCCCTCTGTGGCGGGGTATTGCGACGCTCGCCGCCGTCGCCGTCATGGTGGTCACCGGCGCCGCCTGGGGAAAGATCGGCAACATCGATCCGAACATCGCCCGGTTCGATCTGCCTGGTCTGTTCGGCAATGCCGGAAGGCCCGATGACGGCGCGATCGACATTCTGATGGTGGGCGTCGACAGTCGCAGCGACGCACACGGCAATCCGCTCTCGCAGGACGAGCTGTCCATGCTGAGGGCCGGGGACGAGACCGCCACCAATACCGACACCATCATCCTCATCCGCATCCCCAGCAACGGAAAATCCGCAACGGCGATCTCCATCCCCCGCGACTCCTATGTCACCGTCCCGGATGGCAGCAAGGGAAAGATCAACGGCGTCTACGGCGAAGCCAAAGAGAACGACCGTCAGAAACGCGTCGAATCCGGCGAGACACTGGAAGCCGCCGAACGCGAATCCGTCGACGCCGGGCGTTCGGCGCTCACCCAGACCGTGGCCAAGCTGACCGGTGTCACCGTCGATCGCTACGCCGAGGTCAGCATGCTCGGATTCGTGCTGATGACCAACGCGCTCGGTGGTGTCGACGTGTGCCTGAACGAGGCTGTGTACGAACCGATGTCGGGAGCCGACTTTCCCGCCGGTCCGCAGACACTCGATGGCCCCAACGCATTGAGTTTCGTGCGACAACGCCACGATCTGCCGCGCGGTGACCTCGATCGTGTGGTCCGCCAGCAGGTGGTGATGTCGTCACTGGCGCACTCGGCGCTCTCCGGGGGCACACTCACCAACCCCTCCACGCTGGGCAAGCTGCGCGATGCGATCACGCGCACCGTGGTGCTCAGTGAGGGCTGGGACGTCATGGACTTCATCAAGCAGCTACAGAAGCTGTCCGGGGGCAACGTGGCATTCGCGACCATTCCCATTCTGCGTGAGGATGGTTGGACCGAGGATGGCACCCAAAGCGTCGTGAAGGTCGATCCCGATCAGGTGCGCAGCTGGGTATCCGGTCTGCTGGACCAGCAGGCCCAGGGCAAGACCGAAGAGGCCACCTATTCCAAGGACCAGACGATCGCCGACGTCGTCAATGAGACCCAGATCAACGGCCTGGCCGCTGCGGTGTCGGAACTGTTGGTGGGCAAGGGATTCACCGCAGGCAAGGTGGGCAACAATGAGGCCGAGCATGCCGGCAACAGCCAGGTTCAGGCCGCGGAGTCGGACGACGTGGGCGCCAAGGCAGTGGCCGAGGCGCTGGGATTGCAGGTAGTGCAGAAACCGGGCCTGGCCGAGCACACCGTGCGCGTGGTGCTGTCCAACGACTACCAAGGCCCGGGATCTGGCCGTGAGACCACACCTGCCGCCTCGGAAACCGGCTCCTCCACCGAAGAAGAGGCGCCGCCCCCGCCCCCGTCGCCGATTTTCACGGCGGCCAACGGCCCGCGTTGCGTCAACTGATGGATCTCACCTCCCTGCTGCTGGGCGATGTGAACAACCCAGCCCCCCGGGTCACCTATTACGACGACGCCTCCGGCGAACGCATCGAACTCTCGACGGTGACGCTGGCCAACTGGGCGGCCAAGACCGCCAACATGTTGCGTGACGAATTCGGTGCCGGACCCGGGTCCACGGTCGCGGTGCGGCTGCCCGCACATTGGCAGACAGCGGGCGTACTGCTTGGAATCTGGTGGGCCGGAGCCGAAGTGGTGCTCGGCGGCGAGGACAATGCCGACGTGGCGTTCTGCACGCTTGGCGACGAACCGGATGCCGAGGAGGTGTGCGTGCTGTCGCTTGACGCGTTCGGGCGCCCCGTACCGGACCTGCCGCTGGGATTGACCGACTATTCGACGGCAGTCCGGGTACACGGCGACCGGTTCTCGCCCGCCGGTGCCGGGCCCGCCATGAACGGCCGCAACGTCGGGGACGTTGCCGCTGCCGCACGGGAAAGTGCCACGGCGCAAGGCATCACGGCCGAGGATCGGGTGCTGAGCACCGGTTCCTGGGACAGCCCGGACAAGCTGATCGAGAATCTGCTGGCAGTGCTCATCGCCGGAGCCTCCCTGGTGCAGGTGGCCAATCCGGATCCGGGCGCGCAAGAACGCCGGGTCACCTCCGAAAAGGTCACCCGTACGCTCTCCTAACGCGAGTTAGGAACCAAGCAGGGCGCGGGTCATCACCACGCGCTGAATCTGGTTGGTGCCCTCGTAGATCTGGGTGATCTTGGCATCGCGCATCATCCGCTCCACCGGGAAGTCGGTGGTGTACCCGGCGCCGCCGAACAGCTGCACGGCATCGGTGGTGACCTCCATGGCCACATCAGAGGCGAAGCACTTCGAGGCCGAGGAGATGAAGCCCAGGCTCTTCTCGCCGCGCTCAGCACGAGCCGCCGCGGTGTACACCAGCAGGCGGGCGGCCTCGACCTTCATCGCCATATCGGCGAGCATGAACTGCACACCCTGGAAGTCGCTGATGGACCGGCCAAACTGCTTGCGGTCCTTGGTGTATGCAATCGCGGCGTCGAGCGCACCCTGCGCGATCCCAAGGGCCTGCGCGCCGATGGTGGGCCGGGTGTGATCGAGCGTCTCCAGCGCGGTCTTGAAACCGGTGCCCGGCTGGCCGATGATCCGGTCGCCCGGAATCCGGCAGTTCTCGAAGTACAGCTCCGCGGTGGGCGAGCCCTTGATGCCCAGCTTGTGCTCCAGCGGGCCGACGGTGAAACCCTCGTCGTCCTTGTGCACCATGAAGGCCGAGATGCCGTGCGCCTTCTTCTCGGGATCGGTCACCGCCATCACGGTGTACCAGGAAGACTTGCCACCGTTGGTGATCCAGCACTTGCTGCCGTTGATGATCCAGTCATCGCCGTCCGCCTTGGCGCGAGTGCGCATGCTGGCCGCGTCGCTGCCGGCCTCGCGCTCGGACAGCGCGTAAGAGGCCATGGCCTCGCCGCTGGCGATGGACGGCAAAACCTGCTTCTTGAGCTCGTCGGAGCCGCTGAGGATCAGCCCCATGGTGCCGAGCTTGTTGACGGCGGGGATCAACGACGATGACGCACAGACCCGGGCCACCTCTTCGATGACGATGCAGGCGGCCACGCTATCGGCGCCCTGACCGTCGTACTCCTCGGGAACGTGCACGGCATTGAAGCCCGAGGCGACCAGCGCATCGAGGGCCTCTTGGGGGAACCGGGCCTTCTCGTCGACATCCTTGGCGTAGGGAGCGATCTCTTTTTCAGCCAGGCCACGGATCGCCGCACGCAACTCGTCATGCTCTTCTGCCAGCTTGAACAGGTCAAACGACGGGTTTCCAGCCATCACAGCCTCCAGGATCGAACAGTTAGTCGCCGTTAACTGTACGTCACGGTCAATTTAGTCGCCTAATAGTCTGCGCCGCAGCGCCTCATCCTTCTCCAAAACGGTTGCTTCCATGCTCGCTTGGAAGGCAACCACCTTGTCCCGCAGCGTCGTGTCGGAGACCCCCAGGACGCGCGCGGCCAGCAGCCCGGCGTTGCGGGCTCCACCGATCGACACCGTCGCGACGGGCACACCCGCGGGCATCTGCACGATGGACAGCAGGGAGTCCAGACCATCCAGCCGCGCCAGTGGCACCGGAACGCCGATGACCGGCAACGGGGTGGCCGAGGCCACCATGCCGGGCAGATGCGCGGCGCCGCCTGCCCCGGCGATGATCACCTGGATGCCCCGGTCGGCGGCCGTCTGTGCGTACTCCAGCATGCGCGCCGGGGTGCGGTGTGCCGAGACAACGCCCACCTCAAACGGAATTGCGAACTCCGCCAAAGCATTCGCGGCATCCGACATCACCGACCAGTCACTGTCGCTGCCCATGATCAGGCCGACCCGTGCACTCACTATTCAGCGTCCTCTCATCGTCGCGCAGCCGCTTATCAGCGCCTTCGCCTCTTCGCGCAAGCTCATCAGTGCCTCCGCTTCTTCGCGCAAGCGCTCATCAGTGTGTCGCTTGCCATCCATCGGTCCATACCGCGTGCGAGAGCCAGTGCGCGGCACGCTCGGCACGCTCACGCACCTCGGCCACATACTGCGGATCGCTCGGCGAACCATCCGCGCGGCCTTGGATATTCACGTGCCCGAGCTTGCGGCCCGCACGCTCGCCCTTGCCGTACAAGTGCACTTTCGCCTCCGGGATGCGGCCCATCAAATGGTGCATCCGTTCATCGAGTGACATCGCGGGAGTCTCAGGTGCACCCAACACGTTGGCCATGACGGTCACGGGAGCCAGTGGTTCGGTGGAGCCGAGCGGGTAGTCGAGCACGGCCCGCAGGTGCTGCTCGAATTGCCCGGTCCGCGCGCCGTCCATGCTCCAATGCCCGGAGTTGTGTGGTCGCATCGCCAGCTCATTGACCAGCAATCGGCCGTCATTGGTTTCAAACAGTTCCACCGCCAGGCATCCGGTCACACCGAGGTCGGTGGCGATCCGCAGCGCCAGCTGCTCGGCCTCCATCGCCCGTCCCTCGGGCAGCTCGGGTGCCGGCGCGATGACCACGGCGCAAATCCCATCCCGCTGAACGGTTTCCACCACAGGCCAGGCGGCACCCTGTCCGAACGGTGAGCGCGCCACCATCGCCGACAGCTCACGGCGCATGTCGATACGTTCCTCGGCAAGCAGATCCACACCCGCCGCCAGCTGCTCGGCGGCCACCGCGCGCGCCTCATCCAGATCGTCGGTGATCCACACGCCACGGCCGTCGTATCCGCCCCGCACCGCCTTCAGCACCACCCGGCTGCCCGTCTCCGCGGCAAACCGCTCGACGTCGGCGACGGTCTTGATATCGGCGAATCCGGGCACCGGAGCCCCGATGCTCTTCAATTTGCGTCGCATGAACGTCTTGTCCTGCGCGTAGATGAGCGCCGACGGCGGTGGCTGCACATTGACGCCCTCGCCTTGCAGGGTCTCCAGGAACGCGGTGGGGACGTGTTCGTGGTCGAAGGTGAGCACGGTGGCCCCCTTCGCCGCGCGGCGCAGATCATCAAGATCGGTATGCGAACCGAATACGACATCGGGGGTGACTTGAGCCGCCGGCTCATCGGCGGCATGTGCCAGCACCCGCAGTGTCTGACCCAGCGCGATCGACGCCTGATGGGTCATCCGGGCCAGCTGACCACCACCGATCATGGTGACGACGGGAGTTTCGGGCACAGACATATGTTGTCATGCTGGCCACACGGCCCCGCCGGAACGGTCCGTCTCAGCCGTCGTCAGCAGCCGGGATCAGGTGATCACGTACACGCCCGTACCCACATGAGGTCCGTGGACCGCTTCGCACTGCCATGCCATCTTCCGTACACTCGCCATTTGTGTCTTTCGCCGATGCCACCATCGCCCGGCTGCCCCGGTTTATCCGGCCTGTCGCCGAGCGGCACCACGAGCTGATCAAGTTCGGCATCGTCGGAGCCACCACGTTCATCATCGACTCCGGCATCTTCTACGCGCTCAAGCTGACGATCCTGGAGCCCAAACCACTCACCGCGAAGATCATCTCCGGCATCATCGCCGTCATCGCCTCCTACATCCTCAACAGGGAATGGAGTTTCCGGGACCGCGGCGGCCGGGAACGGCACCACGAGGCGCTGCTGTTCTTCGCGGTCAGCGGCATTGGCGTGCTGATCGCCATGCTTCCGCTGTGGGTGTCGAGTTACATCTTTGAGCTGCGCGTGCCGAACGTCAGCCTGACGGTCGAGAACATCGCCGATTTCATCAGCGCATACCTCATCGGCAACTTGCTGCAGATGGCGTTCCGGTTCTGGGCCTTCCGCCGTTGGGTGTTTCCTGACGAGTTCGGGCGCCACGAGACTCCGGTGGCTTTCGTCGCGGCCGAGGTGGACGACGACGGATCAGGCGCAGACTCGGAAAACGTCACCCCGCTGCACCCGCCCACGGGGCTGCCCAACAGCACCACCGTGCATCACGGCACCGAGGTCGGCCGTGGCTTGTACGGCTCAGCGCATCACGTGGCGGGTGGCCGTTCCCGGCCACGCCCGGTGGAGCGGCTGTCGCCCTCCTCTGAACCGAGGGTGTCAAAGACCTCGTGATACAGCAGCGAGTGGACGTACTCCACTCGCGGTATCTCGTGAAACTCCAACGGATCTTGTGATGCCGACTCGATGATCAGGGTGCCGGTGCGCAGAATCCTGTCCACCAAGCCGTGCCGGAACTCGACGCTGTTGACGCGCGCCAACGGGATATCGATTCCCGAACGGCTCAACAGTCCCTGACGGAACATCACACGCCGGTCGGTGATCACGAAATGCGTGGTCAGCCAGTTCAAGAATGGCCACACACTCAGCCAGCCGACCAGCACCAGCCAGACAACACCGATCGCGATCATCACCACGTTCTTCGCGGTGGGCTGCCAGTCGGTGTTATCGACCATTGCGGCGACGAAGGCCGCCACGCCGGTGGACAGAATCAGCACCAGGGCCGGGCCGATCAGTCGCTTCCAATGTGGATGGCGGTGCAACACCACCTGCTCGTCGTCGGCGAGTACGTTCTCCGGATACCCCACGTGCAGGGACTTTACTGGTCGCCGAGCGGGCGCAGATGCGTAATGTCGCCCGCCGTCACCGCGGTGACGGTGCCGTCTGCGGCCTCGATACGGAGCTGTCCATCGTTACCGAGCCCGACGGCTACGCCGATCAGTTCACGCTGGCCCGGCAGCTCGGCCCGCACCCGCGCTCCCAGGGTGACGCTGCGGGCGCGGTAATCCTCCAACAGCTGCTCATCGACTCCCCTCGCGGAACGCCAATGCGCGATGCGGCCCGCGAGTTCACGCAGCACCGCGCGCGCCAGCTCGTTGCGGTCCGGATTGGCCCAGCCCAGGATCGCCAGGGACGTCGCATTGGGGTCCGGCAGCTCGTGTTGGGTGAAGGTGGCGTTGAGTCCGAGACCGAGCACAATGGCCGGCTGCGGTGTCGCGACCTCAGCCAGGATCCCGCACAGCTTGCGACCCTCCACCAGCACATCGTTGGGCCACTTGAGCCCGGCCTGAATGCCCGACACCTCAGCGACCGCATCGACGATCGCCACTCCGGCCAGCAGCGGCACCAATCCCCACCGGTCCGGTGACACCTCACCGACTCCTATGCCCACCGACATCGACAGCTGCGTGCGCGCGGGCGCGCCCCAGTTGCGGCCGTGACGGCCCCGGCCGGCGGTCTGGTGTTCGGCCAGCAGCACAACACCGTCGATGTCCTCCCCCGCCGCGGCGCGTGCCACCAGATCGGCGTTGGTGGATCCGGTTTCCTCGACGATGTCGATGCGGCGCCACTGTCCACCGGGGCTGTCGGTAAGGGTGAGTCTGTCCGAGGTCACACGCTCAGCCTAGGACTCTCAGCGCGACGCCGTGGCGGCCCGCTCGGCAAGATTTTCTTCGACCTCGTGCACCCACACCCCGTGGGCATGCGTGGTGTCCACCTCGATCTCGAAGCGTTCTGTCATGTCCGGCGTGACATCTGCCAGATCCACGTAGAATTGCTCGTACCAGCGCCGGTGTTGATAGACGGCACCGTCCTCCTGAGTGAGTAACGGATTGTCTATGCGCGTCTTGTTCTTCCAGATCTCGACATCCTCCAGGAATCCGTCGCCGAATGATCTGGCCATCGCGGCGGCGAGCTTACGCGCGTTATCCGGTGGCAGATCGGGCATCTCCTGGATGGCCACACCCCACTGCAGCACGAAAGAATCGTGCGTCACCGGATAGTGGCAGTTGACAAGCGCCACTTCGACGGTGAATCCGGGACCGAGGTCGTTGTGAATCCAGTCGATCATGTATGCCGGGCCGAAATATGTGGCCTCCGAGCGCACACCCGTTCCTTCCCAAAGCTTTTCGGGGTTAGGAACAAAGTCGGGCCGCGGTTTGGACTCCATGAACTGGCTGGCGGTCTGCCCCTCGATGACGTTCTTGAAGTACGTCGGATAGGCGTGATGGATATAGAAGAAGTGCGCCATATCCACGTTGTTGTCGACGATCTCGCGGCAATGTGATCCCTCGATATGGATCGAGTTCCATTGCCATGATGACCATTTACCTTCCGCATAGCCGTCGATCGTCGGCGGGCTGAGCTCGGGCGGTGGAGCAGACCCCTCCGGGTCATGCCACACCAGCAGCTGACCGTTCACCTCAAGAGTGGGCCAGCTGCGAGTGCGCGCGAGTTTCGGGGTGCGCTTGGCGTACGGAACCAGCGCGCACTTACCGTCGCCGCCCCAACGCCAGTCATGGAATGGGCACGCGATGTTGTCGCCCTTGATGGTGCCCTGCGACAAATCGCCGCCCATGTGACGGCAGTATCCGTCCAGCACCTTGATCTCGCCGCGCGAGTCGACGAACACCACCAACTTCGTGCCGAACGCCTCGATACCGTGCGGCTCACCGTCATGGAACGACTCGGCCAGTCCCAGGCAATGCCACCCCCGGGCAAACCGGGTCATCACTGTGCCGCTGTCGATTTCGCGAATCATTTCGTCAGTCATCGGGGGCTGTCCTTTCGCTGACTTGTCGTCAATACTGCGCTCTACAGCAGCCGTTGTCGCCCATATGCCGTGAATTGAGCATCGAGTGCGGTTTTGTCATCCGCACTCATCCGCCGATACACCGGCGCGCCCCTTCCCTCCCAACGGAACACGGATTCATCGGTATGCCAGCGCTGCGCTTGCAGGTCGCGCTTGAGCACCTTGTTGGAGCCCGTCACCGGCAGGTTCGCCGACACCCGCAGGAAACGTGGAATACCCTTGCTACCCAGGCCTTCCTGCCTCGCGAGGTACTCGGTGAACCCTTCCACATCGAACTCCTCCGGATTAGCCACCTCGATGGATGCCATCACCTGATCACCGGAACGCGGATCGGGTACCGCATAGGCACCTGCCGCGATCACCGCCGGGTGGCGCCGCAGCACCCGCTCGATGGTCAGCGCCGACGTGTTCTCACCGTCTACCCGGATCCAGTCACCGCGACGACCCGCGAAGTAGATGAACCCGGCTGCATCGAGATAGCCGAGGTCACCGGTCCAGTACCACCCGTTACGGATGCGGTCGGCATCCGCGTCGTCGTTCTTGTAGTAGCCCTCGAACCCGCGCCGCCCCTGTTTGTCGACAATCTCACCGACCGCGTCATCGGCATTGAGCACACGTCCATGCTCATCGAAAACTGCTGCAACACAATCTCGTAGCGTCTCCGGGTCGACGATCACCACGCCCTCATGCACCGGGCGCCCCAGCGCGCCGGGCGGCGCGTTGGGATCGAGCACGACGGCTCCCCCACCCTCGCTGGATCCATAACCTTCGAACAGCTCCGCACCGAATCGTCGCCGGAACTCGGCCTGATCCTCCGGCGAGGCCTCGGTGCCGAATCCGCGCACCAGCTGGTTCTCGGCGTCGTCGGGTTGCTCGGCGGTGGCCAACAGATATCCGAGTGCCTTACCGACGTAGGTGAAGAACGTCGCGCCGAAGTACCGGATGTCGGACAGAAAGCGTGACGCCGAAAAGGTGGGAATCAAACAGACCGTAGCGCCATTGGCCAGCGCCGGGGCCCACAGCGCCATCAACGCATTCCCGTGGAACAGCGGCATGCAGCAGTAGTCGACATCGCCGCGGTGATGCCCGAATTTGTCGGTGGCCAGGTGCGCGATCTGCGCCAGGCGACCCTGACTGCATTTCACTGCCTTGGAAGCACCCGTGGTTCCGGACGTGAACAGCAGCAGGAGCAGCGATTGCGCACCTACTCCATGGGAAACCGATGCCGCAGTGCGATTCTCGTCGATCTGCGCCAGGTATTCGGGCGTGTCGATCACCAGAAACCGGTCCACCGTCAGACCCAGCTCGAGATCCCGCAACCGATCGAGATTGCGGGTGTCGGTGACAATCAGCTGACAGTCGGTATGACGAATCTCGGCGGCCATCTCGACAGGCCCTCGGGTGGGATTGATACCCACGATGGTGGCGCCGGCCAGTGCGGCACCGCCCAGCCAGAAGATGAAGTCGGGAACGTTCTCCAGCAGGATCCCGATGTGGAAGGGCCCCTCGGCCCGCAGCTTCCGCGCGAGTTCGCCTCGTGCGGCGGACTCACCGATCACCTCATCCCATGTCCAGTCGCGGTCGCGGGTACGGAGCCCTAGATGTCTGTCGCCGACACGGTCCAGGAGCATGGCAGCGATATCGGTCCGAGGAGTGGACTCACGAGTCATGGTGCCGCAGCCGGTGCAACAGGAGCTCGTCGGTGGATCGGGCCAGCCCCTCGCGTTCCAGCCATACCGTGGGCTCGGCGTCCTCGGACCAGCGGACACCCACCGGACACTCGGCCAGTTCCGCCGCCGAACGCACCGCGACCTCCGCGTCGGCCCCCTCGAGCTGGTCGAAACGGGACACGATCGTGAACACCAGGTCGGCATCCAGTGCGGGCTGTTTGTCCATCTCCTTCTATGTACCGCTATCGGTGAACATCCATTCGAGAAAATTTCTGAGAACTCTCTAAGGCCCATGCGCGTTCTCCCGGGTGCAGCGCGATAACATCGGGACCCATGACGACCACCGAGCCCGATATCCACACCACCGCGGGCAAGCTCGCCGATCTGCGTCGGCGCAGCGAGGAGACACTGCATCCGGTCGGCGAGGCCGCCGTCGACAAGATCCACGCCAAGGGCAAGCTGACCGCCCGTGAGCGCATCTACGCGCTACTGGACGAGGGCTCGTTCGTGGAGTTGGACGCGTTGGCCAAGCACCGCAGTTCAAACTTCGGACTGGGCGAGAAGCGCCCGCTCGGCGACGGCGTGGTGACCGGTTTCGGCACCATCGACGGCCGTGACGTGTGCATCTTCAGCCAGGACGTCTCGGTGTTCGGCGGCAGCCTCGGCGAGGTGTACGGCGAGAAGATCGTCAAGGTGCAGCAGCTGGCCCTCAAGACCGGCCGCCCGCTCATCGGCATCAACGAGGGTGCCGGCGCCCGCATCCAAGAGGGCGTGGTCTCCCTCGGCCTGTACAGCCAGATCTTCCACAACAACGTCATCGCCTCGGGCGTCATCCCGCAGATCTCGCTCATCATGGGCCCGGCCGCCGGTGGTCACGTCTACTCGCCCGCGCTGACGGACTTCATCGTCATGGTCGACCAGACCAGCCAGATGTTCATCACCGGTCCCGACGTCATCAAAACCGTCACCGGTGAGGACGTCACCATGGAGGAGCTGGGTGGCGCACACACCCACGAGGCCAAGTCCGGCACCACGCACTATGTCGCCTCCGGCGAGCAGGACGCCTTCGACTACGTCCGCGACATCCTGAGCTACCTGCCGTCCAACAACGCCTCCGAGCCGCCGCGTTATCCGGGACCGGAGCCGACCGACGGCGCCATCGAAGATCACCTCACCGACGAGGACATCGAGCTCGACACGCTGATTCCGGACTCCCCGAACCAGCCGTACGACATGCACGAGGTCATCACCCGCATCCTCGACGACGACGAGTTCCTCGAGGTGCAGGCCGGATACGCCCAGAACATCATCGTCGGCTTCGGCCGTGTCGACGGCCGCAGCGTCGGCATCGTCGCCAACCAGCCCACCCAGTTCGCGGGCTGCTTGGACATCAATGCCTCGGAGAAGGCCGCGCGGTTCATCCGCACCTGCGACTGCTTCGGTGTCCCGATCATCACTCTGGTGGATGTGCCCGGCTTCCTGCCCGGCACCGAGCAGGAGTTCAACGGCATCATCCGGCGTGGCGCCAAGCTGCTGTACGCGTACGGCGAGGCCACCGTTCCGAAGATCACCGTGATCACCCGGAAGGCCTACGGTGGCGCGTACTGCGTCATGGGCTCCAAGGACATGGGCGCTGACGTCAACGTCGCCTGGCCCACCGCACAGATCGCGGTCATGGGTGCCTCCGGTGCGGTCGGATTCGTGTACCGCTCGCAGCTGGCCGAGGCGTCCAAGAACGGTGACGATGTGGACGCCCTGCGCCTGCAGTTGCAGGCCGAGTACGAGGACACCCTGGTGAACCCGTACATGGCTGCCGAGCGCGGATACGTCGACGCGGTCATCCCGCCATCGCACACTCGCGGCTACATCGCCACCTCGCTGCGCTTGCTCGATCGCAAGATCGTGCGGCTCCCACCGAAGAAGCACGGAAACATTCCGCTGTGACGAATGAAGAAGGTGCGTCCGTGACCGACGAGACCAGCGAAACCGTAACCGCTGAAAGCGATTCCGGGAAGGTGAAAGCCGCCGACGTGCAGGTGCTCAGCGGCAACCCGACAGATGAGGAGATCGCGGCCCTGGTCGCGGCGCTCAGCGCGCTGGCCTCGAAGGCGGAGACCGAGAGCCGCAAGCCCCGGAACCTCTGGGCCGAGCCGATCGACATGCTGCGCTACAGCCCGCACAGCTGGCAGCGAGTCACCCTGTTCGAGCGCGCGAAGCTGGCGCGCCCGCAGGGCACGTTCTAGACGGCCGTCACCGGCCCCGTGAGCGCATTTGTCCTGGCCTCGGCCTCTCCCGCGCGCGAACGGATCCTGGAGCAGGCCGGCCTGAACCCGGTCGTCATCGTCTCGCATGTCGACGAGCATCTCGTCATGGCCACCCAACCCTCGGGTACCGCCCCGGAGCGAGCCGTGGAAGTGCTGGCCTGCGCCAAGGCCTTTGACGTCGCAACGACCCTGGCCGGCGAGGTGGCCGCCGACGCGGTAGTGCTGGGCTGCGATTCGATGCTCCTGCTCGACGGCATGTTGCAGGGCAAGCCGGGCACCGTGGAGGAAGCGCGCCGCCGCTGGGGGCTGATGGCCGGGCGGTCCGCTCAGCTGCTGACCGGGCACTGCCTGGTGCGGGTCGTCGAGGGCAAGCCTGTCGCACGTGTCAGTAAAACACGCTCGACCACAGTGCGTTTCGGAAACCCATCGGCAGCAGATCTCGAGGCCTATCTGGCTACCGGCGAGCCCCTGCAGGTGGCGGGCGCCTTCACGCTCGACGGCCTGGGCAGCTGGTTCGTCGAAGGCATCGACGGCGATCCCTCGAATGTGATCGGCGTCAGCGTGCCGCTGCTGGGCCAACTGCTGAATAGGCTCGGGGTGCCCGCCTCCTCACTGTGGATCCGCCACGAAAAGCATCTGCCGCCAAAGCCATTCCATCCGGATACTCCTACCCCGGCCCCACTGCCGCCCCGCATGGTGCCGTTGCTGGACTCACTCGTCATGCTCGGGCCGACTCAACAGCAGGAATTCAAGGATGCCCAGGGCAACCCGATTCCGCACATGCCATCGGTCAACGCCAGCTTTCAGACCGCCTGTCGAGACGATTCCTTCGACCTCGGTGTGCACACCAACCGCGGCGCCTGCCTGTGGACGGGCGACTACCTGAACACCGGTGACGGCATTCAGCTCATTCCCGTCGACCCTGCCAGCCCCTCGGTGGCACTCGGGGGACGTTCCAAACCGCTTGCGCTGCCATCGGATGCACAGGACGGTGCCCGGCTCCTGCCCACCGGATCTGCGGAGCTGGCGCAGCGTTCGCTGTTGTTCGCCTCGTGCATTCCGTCGCCGGGATGCAGCACCTTCGTCTCGGCGGACACCACCGTCTACGACGTGAGCGAGCCGGGCAAACCGTCCTACCAGCCGATCGGTGTCATGGCCGGGATCTCGCAGCCGAGTGGGGTTTCGGCGCCTGGTCGCCGAATGCTGGTGGCGGGAAACATCGGAACCGGGCCCTGGGCGCCGCGGTGTGCGTGGCTCACACCTCCGATCGACGATCCGGCTTTCCTGGACTCGTCGGCGTGGGAGAAGATTGGCCAGATCCGTGGTGGCGGAGACCGCGAGAATCAGTTATTCGCCCTACCCGCAGGTGGTTTCGGCCTGCTCGATTCCAACGGTTCCGGCGACGCGCACATCGGACTCAAGCTGTTTCGCACTCCTCAGGAGTTGGTCAGCGAGCCCATGACGGTGCTGATCCGCAACGATCCGTCCGATCCACGACCGGATGATCCGTTCATCTCCCGTGATCCACACAAGCTGCTGCAGCCGTATGGGCCCCAGGTCGTCAGCATCACCATGAACGCGGATGGCACTCAGACGCTGTACTTCCTGGTGAGCCAATGGGTTACCGATCCCACTCGGGCCTACCGAACAATCCTGTACTCCATCGTGTTGTCGCCCCAGTACCTGAGCATCTAGCCCTGCTGCCCGAACAGGTCGGGACGCTCGGCGGCCTGACGCCAGTCCTCCGGCGTGCCCACGAGCGCCACCGCCGCCCGCAGCATCGCGGCGCGCGCCTCCCGGCGATCGCTGCCGGGCGTCGACAAGTAGCGGTAACTGCCCGCCTGCAGGGTTCCGAACAGCATTCGGAAGGCCTCTGAAGATGGTGCAGGGCGACCGGATTCGATGATCCGGCCACGAAGCATCTCGACCATTACCTCCTCGTTCTCCTGGCGCAATCGATGTGCGGAGGAAGCAGGATCGTGGGCCTCGATGTGGAACACCCGCGCCGCATCGCCCATCTCCTCGGTGGTATCGAGGTAAACGTCCACCGCCGCGACGATTTGGGTGATCGGATCGGCCGGCTCCGCGATCACCGCGTAGAGCCTTCCGTTGAGCTGCGACTGGGTGTGGTTGACCAATGCGGTGATGACATCGTCGGTTCCGTCGAAGAACACATAGAACGTCGGCCGGGACAGGTGGGCCTTCGTGACGATGCGCGCCACGGTGGTGCCGCGCTGCCCGTGCTTGGCGTACACGGCACCGGCAGCGGCAAGGATGCGTGCGCGCATCTGCTCGTGCTGCTCGGGCGTGCGCGCGGGGCGCCCCCGGGACCGGCCCGATGGGGTATTGACAGCCATCAGCGCTGGAGCCTACCTTTCCAATTAGCTTAACATCACTGTAAACAATATTTGTGATCGATCACAGGAGCGCTATGGCGGACATCAGTTTCCCCACAAAAAGTGGTGAAGTCACAGGCATCTTGGAGAAGCCTGCGGGCGACGGGCCGTGGCCCTCGATCGTGGTGCTGCACGACATCAACGGGTCCACTCCCGACTTGCGTCGCATCACCAAGAACGTGGCGGCCAACGGCTATGTGGCCCTGGCGCCCGACCTGTACTCCCGTGGACGAATCCGGTGCATCAGCCGAGTCATGACCAATCTCATCACCCGCCGGGGTCGTGCCATCGACGAGATCCTGGCCGCGCGCGATCACCTGTTGTCGCTGCCCTACACCACGGGCGGGGTCGGTGTCGCCGGTTTCTGCATGGGCGGTGGATTCGTACTTATCACTTCCACCAAGGGGTTTGATGCGGCCGCACCTTTCTACGGTGCAATGCCCGGCCCCTACGGCGACCATTTCGAGGGAGCGTGCCCCGTCGTCGCGAGCCTGGCCACTCGGGACCCCTTCGTGATTCGGGGCGAGCCCCGGTTGCGCAAGGCACTGGACGCCCACGGCATCGAACACGACATCAAGAAGTACGACGCGGGGCACAGTTTCGCCAACCAGCTGCCGATGCAACCACTGATGCGGATCGCCGGATTCGGGTACTCCCCCGAGGCGGAGGCCGACGCCTGGGAACGGGTCTACGCCTTTTTCGCTCAGCACCTTCACGACGACGACAGGCTGCAGGAGGCCCAATGACAACCCCGACCGCATTGGATCGCCTCGGCGAGCTCGTCTGGTCCGACGCACTCGACGCGGGTGCGCATTCGTCGGCCGGCTACCTGGATCTGCTTCCGCCGCCCTCTGATCAGCCTCAGCGCGTCGCCCAGCGCGCCATGAACAATCCCCTGGTGGCCGCGGTCTATCAAGGGCCGTGGCGCTGGGGCCAGACCGTGCTCTACACCGGCATCACGCCGTCGGCAGAACGGCGCCGTGCGGCACGGGCCCTGCGACTCGACGCGGCCCATACACTGCTCGATGTCGCCTGCGGGCCAGGAAACTTCACCAAATACCTGGGCGGCCAGTTATCCGCCGACGGTCTGGCAGTCGGGCTCGATTTCTCCGAGCCCATGCTGCGGCGCGCGGTCCGGACCAACATCGCGAACGGGGTTGGATACCTGCGTGCGGATGCCCGCACCCTGCCGTTCGACGACGGAAGCTTTGATGCGGTGTGCTGTTTCGCCGCGCTGTATCTGGTACCCGAGCCCTTCAAGGTTCTCGATGAGATGCTCCGGGTGCTCAGGCCGGGCGGCCGGATCGCGGTGATGACCAGCTGCACCCGCGGCCCCAGGCTCGTTCGGTCGCTCTCCGTGAAAATGGCGGCACGCAACGGTTTACACGGCTTCGACCGCGATGACATCACCTCGGTGCTGTGGAACTCGGGATTTCACGACATTGAGCAAGAGGTGCGGGGACTCTCACAGTTCGTGAGTGCGACAAAGAGTTAGACGAGTCATACAACGGCGCTCAGCAGCAGGACCATCGCAAATCCGACGACCGAAATCACCGTTTCCATCACCGACCATGACTTGAGGGTCTGGCCGACCGTCATCCCGAAATACTCCTTCACCAACCAGAATCCGGCGTCGTTGACGTGGGAGAAGAAGAGCGACCCGGCACCAATCGCGAGCACCAACAGCGCGACGTGCGCGGTAGACATGTCCGCGGCAAGCGGGGAGACGATACCGGCGGCGGTGATGGTCGCCACCGTGGCTGAACCCGTGGCCAATCGGATGAGCACCGCGATGAGCCAGCCCAGCACCAGCGCGGGGATATGCCATTTCTCCGACCAGGTGCTCACGGCATCTCCGACCCCCACATCAATAAGGGTCTGCTTGAATCCGCCTCCGGCACCGACGATGAAGACGATGCCCGCGATGGGCCCGAGCGACTTCTCGATGATTCCCGAGACACCCGCGCGGTCCAGGCCAGATGCCGTGCCCAGCGTCACCATTGCCACCAGTGTCGCCACCAGTAGCGCTACCAGCGGCGTACCGGCGGTGTCGAAAATCCTCTGCACCAACGATTTCGGATTGTCGATCACCACATCGGAGAGCGCCTTCGCCAACATCAGGGCCACCGGAAGCAAGATCGTCGCCAACACCGCGACAACGCTCGGAGCCGACCCCTTTCGATCGGCTTCGGGTGCGGTCGCGGTAGGGATCTCCAGTGGCCCCACCCAGCGCTCTGCCACCCGCGCATAGAGGGGCCCCGCCACTATCAGGGTGGGCACCGCGGCCAGCAGACCAAACGCCAGGGTGACACCCAAGTCCGCCTTCAGCGCGTCCACCGCCACCAAGGGACCTGGGTGCGGCGGAACCAGTCCGTGCAATACGGATAGGCCCGCCAGCGCGGGAATTCCCACCCGCAGCAGTGGCACATTTCCCCGGCGTGCCACCAAGAGCACGATCGGAATCAGCAGCACCACACCCACTTCGAAGAACAAGGGCAGCCCGAGCACGGCCGCGATCAGCGCCACCGCCCAGGGCAGCAGGCGTGGACCCGACCGCGCGAGCACGGCATCGGCGACGATGTTGGCGCCACCGGAGTCAGCCAGCAGGCGGCCCAGCATCGCCCCCAACCCGATGAGCAGCCCGACACCGGCGATGGTCGAGCCGAATCCGGTCACAAAGGACCCAAGGAGCTTGTCGAACGGCACACTGGCGACGGCGGCCAGGGTTCCCGATCCGAGCAGCAGCGCCAGGAACGGATGCATCTTGACCCTGGTGATGAGCGCGATGATCACGCCGATGCTCAGCACCACGGCAACAAGTAGCCGAACGTCACTGGTGGTGTGCGGGATCTTGGCCGGCTCGGCCAGCAGAATCAGGTCGGCGTTCATGCGCCGATCTGCCTCAAAGCCTCCGCTACCAGTTCATCCGGCCCGATACCGACATCCAGCACCGCACCCCGCTCGTCGGGTTCCAGCGGTTCGAGAATCTCGAACTGCGAATCCAACAACGATGTCGGCATGAAATGTCCTGAGCGATGCGACATCCGGTCGCCGATGAGCGCCCTGTCTCCGGACAGGTGCACAAAGAACGCATCCGGGTATCCCACGCGGAGAACGTCACGGTAGCGGCGTTTAAGTGCCGAACAGGTGACCACCCCGCCCGTCCCCTCCCGTCCGCGCTCGGCCATCCATTCGGCGATCCGCTGCAGCCATGGCCATCTATCGGTGTCATCCAGCGGGATTCCGGCCGACATCTTGGCAATGTTCGCGTCCGGATGGAAATCATCACCCTCAGCACAGGGTGCACCCAGGAGCTTCGCCAGGGCCTGCGCCACGGTTGATTTGCCAACCCCTGCCACACCCATGACCACCACAACGGGTACCGACGTTTCGCCCACTAGACCCCCTTGGGCGCCTTTTGATTCATGAAGCCGAACATATACCCGGCCACCCGGCGCATCTGAATCTCCTCGGCGCCCTCGGTGATCCGGTACCGGCGGTGATGGCGATAGATGTGTTCGAACGGCATGTGCCGCGAGTACCCCAAGCCGCCATGAACCTGCATGGCCCGGTCTGCGGCCTCGCAACACAACCGGTTTGCGACGTAATTGCACATCGAGACCTGTTCAGAGACCGAGAACGGTCCGTAGGTGTCCATCGACCACGCCGTCTTGTGAATCAGCGCGCGCAGCATCTCACACTGGGTCTGCAGCTCGACAAGTGGAAATTGGATGGCCTGATTCGATGCCAGCGGCTTCCCAAAAGGCTTGCGCTCCTTGGCATATTCAACAGACCGGTCGATGCAGAACTGCGCCGCCCCAAGGCTGGACGCTGCCTGACGAATCCTATTCTCGTTGAAGAAGTGCTGCACCACACCCAGCCCGCGGCCCTCCCCACCGAAGACCGCCGAATCGGGGACCCGCACGTCGGTCAGCGAGATATGGGCGTGGTCGGTCGGCATGTTGAAGGTCCACAGGTATTCCTCGACCTTGAACCCGGGTGCATCCGCGGGCACCAGGAACGCGGTGATACCGCGCCCGTCACCCGGATCGCCCGAGGTGCGGGCGAAAATCAGGTCCGCGTCGGCGATATGCACACCGGTGTTCCAGGTCTTTTCACCATTGATGATCCAGTCCGACCCATCCTTTGTGGCCCGGGTTTCCATATGGGTGGCATCGGAGCCGTGTTCGGGCTCGGTGATACCGAAAGCGAAAAACTTCGTGCCGCTGGCGAGCCCCTCGACCCACTGGGCCTTCTGCTCCGCGGTGCCGTATTCCAGCATGAGAAGCAGCCCCACGTTATTACCGACGATGGCGTGCTCGTTCTGCAGGTCGCAGTGCAGTCCGAGACCGCGCCGCGCCAGGTGCTCACGGATGACCGCCATGCCGAGGTTGGACCCGTCACGTCCGCCGAACTCCGCCGGAAACGGGTACCGAAGGTGACCGGCCGCATCGGCACGCCGACGTGCCTCCCCGAGTAGTTCCTCCCACTCACCATTGGGCAGGCCACCACGATCCCAGTCAGTACGGGAATCTTCGCGCCGGTGATCGAAGAATCGGATGTTGTCATCGGATTGCTCGAGCGGCACGATCTCGCGGTCGATGAACTCGTCGAGCTCGGCCAGATAGTCGACAAGCTCGGGCGGCAGTTCGAAGTTCATCAGCGACCTTCCGGCTTCGTCAACATCAACAGGTCCCACTCGATCTCGGGTATCCGGCGACCGCTTGCGGCCATCACAATGTCCCGCACGCTACCGTCCAGATACGACTTCGCTTGCGCGGCAAGGCCAACACCCCACCACAGCGTCCCCAGCACCTTCCACCACTGGAACCTGTCGGCGTCAAATGTTCCGCCCGCGTCCTCGTACGCACGCACAAACACCTCACGGCCCGCGAAGCCACCGAACTCGCGCTCGTCGACACCAAACCTCCACATCCGCAGCGCGGTCCAGCCGACATCGCGCATGGGATCTCCAAACCGAGTCGTGCCCTCCCAGTCGAGAACCGCACGCAAGCCGTCCTCGCCGACGATGACGTTGCCATTGCGAATGTCGGTGTGCACCAGGCATCGCCGAGCGGGTGGACCGGGCATGCGCTCGGTCAGCCAGGACAGCGTGCGCTGGAACACCGGCCGATCCGGAAGCAGCGCCGCCACCCCCTCACGCATCTGTTCCAGCAGGACGACCGCCGGCTCGGCCTCCGGGTCACCGGGCAGATCCGGCGGCGCCATCGCCGGATCTATCCCATGCAGCCGACCCATCGCCGCACCAAGCTGCTCGGCCACTAGATCCTCAATCCCGGTGGACTGCACCAGCCGCAGCACCTTACGGGGAACCGTCTCGCCCGCGATGCGTTCGGAGATCATGAAGGGCGCACCCACATATGAGGCCTCGGAACACACGCCACGAACCCGCGGCACCGGAACACCGTGGCTGCGTGCCAGCTCACGCACCCCGGCCTCACTACCCACCGGCACCTGCTGCACGACTGCGGGCACAATGGTCGCGACCAGCTTGAGGGTCTCACCCCCGAAAGTGGCATCCACCAGCACATTTCGCCGTCGGGCGCCCGCGGAAACGCCAACCACGCCAGAAACCTGAAACTTTTTGCCGAACTCGTCGTGCAGGTAACGGGTGAGCCCGTCGGCCAGGTCGATCATTCGCCCTCCCAGGCGTCGTACCCGGGCTTGACAACCGCGAGTTCACTACGCACCGCCTCGGCCAGGTCCTCCCATGACGGGTCATCGGCAGGCGGCTGCGAGGGCGTGGTTAGTTCTCGCTGCAGAATCCTGGCGATGTTGGCCCCGACACGGGCGCGATGCACCGAGGATGCGGGCAGCTCGGATTGGAGGTCGTCGAGCAGTTCGGCGAGAGCACCCGCCAGTTCCGCTGCGGTCGGAAGGAAGGGCACCATACGTTTGTACCGTCTATGGTGCGTCCCACGGGGGAATAGCGAAGAAACGCCGCGGGTTGCTCCAATTCATGGCGAGACCTTTGTCGATTCTGGATCTGGCGCGGGTGGCGCCGCACGAGACCGTGGCCGAGAGCTTCGCCGCCAGCGTCGAGATCGCGCGGCACGCCGAAGCGCTGGGATTTCACCGCGTCTGGTACGCCGAACACCACAACATGCGGTCCATTGCCTCGTCGGCGACCAGTGTCCTGATCGGACATGTGGCCACCCAGACGTCGACCATCAGACTGGGCGCGGGCGGCATCATGTTGCCCAACCATTCCCCGCTGCAGATCGCCGAGCAGTTCGGCACCCTCGAAACCCTGCACCCTGGACGCATCGATCTCGGTCTCGGCCGCGCCCCGGGGACGGATCAGGTGACGCTGCGCGCGTTGCGGCACTCCCCCGCCGATGCCGAGCACTTTCCGCAGGATGTGATCGAGCTGCAGGCATATCTGAGCGAACAGAGCCGGGTCCCGGGGGTCACCGCGACACCGGGGCACGGGACACACGTACCGCTCTACATCCTTGGGTCGTCGTTGTTCGGCGCACAGCTGGCGGCGGTGCTGGGCCTGCCCTACGGTTTCGCCTCCCACTTCGCGCCTCCCGCGCTGCGGGATGCGGTGGCGCTGTATCGGCGGGAGTTCCAGCCCTCCGAGCAGCTGCCGGAGCCGTACGTGATCGCCGGGGTCAACGTCATCGCCGCCGACGACGAAGACACCGCCCGGGAGCAGTACCGGTCGGCGCTGATCGAACGTGCCAAGCTTTTCCTGCATCGCGGCGGAGGTCCGCGCCTCACCGATGACGAGGCCCTTGCCGCACTGGAATCCCCTGCCGGGCAACAGATCAAGGCGATGACAAAGTACTTCGCGGTCGGCACTCCAGATCAGGTGAGCGCATACTTGGACGACTTTGCGCAGCTGGCCGAGGCCGATGAGCTCATCGTGGTGCCCAATGCGCCCGACCGGAAGCTGCAGCTGCGGTCACTGGAGATCGTGGCCGAGGTCAGTGGGCTGGCTCCACGCGACTGAACGCAGGTGTCGGCGACTGATCGGGCAAGGCTGTGAGGTACGTTCTCGATAGACCGAGGGCGACCACGTGTACCAGATCAACGAGACTCCGCAGCAGGAGGGTTGTCGAAGTTGGCGCCATGAGAAATCAGTGTTATATCCATTGAGATACAAAGGATTTCGGTGATATGGCTATCGATTCCTCTAACCGGTGCCAGTTCGTTCGCCCATTGTCGGGTTGTTCCGTCCGGTTCGACACTTAGTCCAAGAAACCGCGCTGCGATCCCGCTCGCCGCGCTATTGAGCGCGTACCGTCCGCTGTCGCGCACCACGGACGGCAGGATCTCCAACCACGGCATGCCAAGTTGGGTGTCCAGCGGGGAAATACCTAAAGCGGCACGTCCCGCTGCATTGATGTGCATCAGCGCACCGTCAGGGCACAGGATCTTCACACAGTTGACCCCGGTTGCGCGTTGAGGCTCAGGCGTGATCGTTGTCGATCGTGTCCCGTAACGGTCGGAAATCGCACGCCGAATATCACTATCCACATGGGCCACTTGCCCCTCTGATGCGTGTTGATAAGAATCGACCGCAGACCGTAGTCGGTGAATGTCCTTGCGGTCGAAGACGTACGGTCCGATTTCAACTCCCCATCCGGCATCGGCTTACACCACCAGATGAACGGGCATCGAAACCCAGTAGTCGGCTTCGGCTAGATACGGTTCAACGTAACCAAAGCAGCCCCAGCAGGCACCTGACGGCATACCGGTCAATATCGGAAAATCTGTAGCCCGCCCGGAACAATCACATCTATGTTCTTCGTTCACCGAACACCCCGAGCTGCGATACAGATATCGGTCCGTTCTAATTTCATGGTTCCTCGATCAGGTAAAGCCCAGCCAGCAAATCTCCAAGCGTACGCTGTCCAGGCATAATGCCGATTCGGCGAGTGCACACATCCCGCGGCTTTAACGATTACGACAGGTCATCGCTTCCTACACAGGCGGTCGAGCGCCGCCGCCGCAGCGTTTGGTCTACACATACCGTGAGTAGCCGGGCCGAGTGGCGGCTGAACAGCTATACATGTCCGTGGCTCCGATGCTGGACAGCGACAGCGTCATTCGAGGGCCGAATACCAGCTGACGGACATCCTCCAATCCGGTGTTGATGTCTCCTCTCCACTAGGATCAACGGTCCTGGCTCCGCCGATGTCCATAACACCGGCCAGCATCGCGCACTGCGTGCGAGAGCGGGGGGTTGGTGACGTTTCTGTGACTGGGCTGTGATCGACGGGTGTCTTGTTAGGCGGTAGCGGCTTGTTGACGCCGCCGCTGCCATGGTCAGTCAATTATGTTGCAGCCCAATGCAAATACTATCTTGATACTGCGTTGGCGGGTGGCCATGCTGGGGCAACCAGTCGACAACGATCGGTTCCGTCTAGAGATCGCTCTCAAGCTAGGCCATGGTCTCGCCTTGAAAACTGGCTCAGGCTCACAGCGACATTCTTGTCAATCAGTAAGGTCAAGGCATTGCGCGTTTCTGTCATATCTTCTTGTGCAAAGTAATCCGTAGCATCGCACGCACTTAGTGATTTCGCATGAGCCACCGCTCTGTGCATCGACCCGGACTGGAGACTTCGTCATGGCCAAAACTGACCTCCGTGGAAAAATCGTCGCGATAACCGGCGGTGCACGAGGCATCGGTCGGGCCATTGCGGCCGAGTTCGTTAAGCACGGCGCGCACGTGGTGATAGGTGACCTGGATAAGAAGCTCTGCGAACAAACGGCTGAGCAGCTTGGCGGCAACACTGTTGGGCTGCCTTTGGATGTTACGAATTACGAGAGCTTCGAATCCTTCATCGCGACGACGATGCATACCCATGGACGGCTCGACGTTATGGTCAATAACGCTGGGATAATGCCGATTTCCCCGTTCGGTGCTGAGTCCTTGGAGTCGATACAGCGGCAGCTCGACATCAATGTCCGGGGGGTGATGTGGGGCTGTCAGCTCGCCCTTCGGGTGATGGCGAGCGGTGGGACGCTCGTCAATATCGCTTCGGCGGCGGGCAAGTTCGGATCTCCGGGATTGGCCACCTACTGCGCCACAAAGTATGCGGTTGTGGGGCTGTCCGAGTCGTTGAACCTGGAGCTTCAGCCCGATGACATCGGGGTCGTGTGTGTCATGCCGGGCTTAGTCAACACTGAGCTAATTTCGGGCGTGGCAGATCACTGGCTCCTGAAAACTGTCCAGCCTGAAGACATTGCGTCGGCAACAGTGCGCGCAGTCGGCCGTAGGCGGTTTCCGGTCTTTGTCCCCAAGCGCCTGACTCCAATCACCAAGGTATTAGCGGTGATGCCGCGCTCTGTGATAGCACCTGCCATGAAGTTGGTGGGCGTCAATCACCATATGCTTGACGCTTACGACAGTCAGACGCGCGCAGACTATGAGTCTCGAATCACTAGTTCGGACTAGTTGGTTACAAGGCGTTATCGGGACAGTATGACCGCGGTGCGCTGCCCGTCCACCTTCGGAAGGCACGGGTGAAAGCACTGGCTTCGGAAAACCCCAAACGTTTAGAGAGCTCCGCGATGGTCTCGTCACCGCAGGCGAGGCTCGCCACGGCCGCATCGCGCAGAACCTCGTCACGAATGCGTCGTACCGAAGTCTGCTCCTCATGAAGCTTTCGTCTGACCGCCGGGGCGCTGAGTCCGAGTCGGTGTGACATATCGACCATTGTGGGCCACTGCCCGCCGATCCCTTGTTCGGTGAGCCGACGAACACGTTCAGTCATCGAAAGGCCGTCGCGACGCGGCCTAAACAGCAAATCCGAGGGTGCCCGTCGTATGAATTCGTCGAAATCGGATTCATTGCGCATGATCGACGCCGACAGTATCGATTGATCAATCACCAATGCAGGCGCCCGCGCGCCGAATTTCACTGGCGCGCCGAAGATCTGATCATAGTCATCGAGACCGGCCACTCTTTCATGTGGAACCTCAACGCACGTCAGGTCTATACGCCGCCCCACCGACCATTCCAGGAGCCGGTGCGAACCGGCGAGCAATGCGTCCACCAACAACGGAATGGGCTGCCGTACTGCACTGATGTCGAGAATGAGTGCGATATCAGTGCCACGGTATTCAAGCGACGCAGACGGAATGCTGGGCAGTACGTGATGCATCTCCATAAAGCGGGTGGCGGCGGCCCTAACATCTGCCGCCGCGTAGAACATCGCGCATCCCAGAAGTCGAAATGTGCCGCGTGGCATCGGTGCAGGCCCTAGGCCGAACATCTCGTCGTCCGTGTGCGCCCATAGCTCTTGGACCACGATGATGAGCTGACTGCGTGTAATCCGCGAACGGCCATCGACCAGCAATGCCGGCGACACTCCGGCTTTGCGCAGCAGATCGTCAACCTCCCAGCCCTTCCGGACCGCCAGAGCCAACATGGCCTCCAGGCGATGGATCGGGATCGTGGGCTCGATGTATCTGAGCTCGTCGGGCATATCACCTCAAGATATCTGTCGCGGATGCAGGAGCACGGCGGGGACACTGCTGAACCGGGTCACGCGGAGGAAGTCCCAACGTCCCCATTTGATCGGCCAGCTGCACATTGTGTCAAGCAGCTCGAGCTGTTATGTCACTGTGCCCTCACGACTCCACTTATAACGTAGGCAACCAATCGAGTGACATCCAGAGGAGAAGAGATGACCGTCGCCAGCAGAGAGGGCTATAACCTAGAGCGCCTTGATGTTTGGGGTGAGGAGCAACGCTTCGAGGTTACGGCGGACCGAACTGTCGCGTACGCAAAGGCGACTAATGACCCCATCGAAAGCCATCTACGGGGGGTTGTCGCGCCACCGGTGTTCGCTGTCGTGCCAGCGATGAACTTGATGGCTGAAGCCACCATATCGATGGTTCCAGACCCTTTAGTGTTCCGAATCTTGCATGGCGAGCATGATTTCCGACTCCACCGCCCGATAAGGCCCGGGGAGACGCTCAGTGTGCGCGCCAAACCGATTGGGATCGAGGGAAAATCTTCTGGGGTCGTGGTCACGACACTCATGGAAACCCGAAGCACCACTCACGACGACCTGGTGAACGAGCAGTATTTCATCGGCTTCTTCCGGGGAGGAGAGTTTGACGGATCGGTGGGCACGGTAAGCCCCGACCATACCTTTGACGAGTCGTTGCGCACGCGGGACGCTCACTATGAATTTGTCCAACAGTTCGATGAGGACCAGACCTATCGCTACGCGGAGCCTGCGGGTGATCCCATGCCCATCCATTTGGATGACGCGTTCGCAAAGCAAATGGGCCTGAACGGAATTATCATCCACGGGCTGTGCACGATTGCCTTTGTATCCCACGCGCTGATAGGCGCCGTTTCTCCGGGCGATTCGTCAACCTTGAAGCGCCTCGCAGTGCGACTCTCCAAGCCTGCCATTCCCGGGGAGATTATCACCACCCGTGCGTGGCAGACCCAGTCGAAAGAGCGGCATGTGCTGAGCTTCGAGACAGCAGGAAATGAGAAACCGGGAAAGTTCGTGATTACCGACGGTATCGCCGAATTTTCCTCGTAGCCAACGCGACGACGCTGCCATTTCTTGCATTCAGAACAGATAGAAATCTAGGAGATCTACATGTCCAATCGGGTCTTTGTCATCGGCGTCGGAATGACAAAATTTGAGAAACCAGGCCGCCGAAAGAATGACGACGGCAGCGATTGGGACTACCCTCACATGACGCTTGAATCGGGCACCAAGGCACTTGAGGATGCCCGTATCGCATTCGATGAGATCCAGCAGGCATATGCGGGGTATTGCTACGGGGAATCCTGCAGCGGCCATCGCGCGGTCTACGGGCTGGGACTGACGGGCATACCTGTTTTCAATGTGAACAGTAATTGCTCGACTGGGTCCAGCGCACTCTTTCTCGCTGCTCAATCGATACGAGGCGGGGTAACAGATTGCACCCTTGCCATAGGCTTCGAGAAAATGCAGCCAGGGGCTCTCGGATCAACGTATGATGATCGCGAGCAGCCCATGCAACGCCACTTGCTGGCCATGGCGGAATTACAGGAGATATCATTTCCACCGGCACCATGGATGTTCGGAGCCGCAGGGCTGGAACATAACCGGAAATATGGATCTTCTCCTGATCATTTTGTGAAAATCGCGGTGAAGAATCATCGGCACTCCCAGAACAATCCCTATTCACAATTCCAAGACGAGTACACCGAAGAACAGATCAAGAACGACAAGTTGATCTATGCCGCGGCAGGGATCACTCGGTCGATGTGCTCGCCTACTTCGGATGGTTCCGCCGCGGCCGTTCTTGCCAGTGAGCGTTTTGTGGACAGCCACGGGCTCGGAGACCGGGCGATCGAAATTGTTGGGCAAGCTCTGTCTACCGATACACCCGGCACCTTCGATTCGGGCAGTTTGTCCACCCTTGTCGGCGCCGACATGAGCAGAGTGGCCGCCCAGCAGGTGTATGCGCAGGCCGGGATCGGCCCCGATGACGTAGATGTCATCGAACTACACGATTGCTTCGCACCCAATGAACTTCTCACCTACGAGGCCTTGGGGCTTTGCGAAGAAGGGGGCGCGCACCATCTGGTCAACAACGCCGACACCACATACGGCGGCCGATGGGTTGTGAACCCATCAGGCGGGCTGATCTCAAAGGGGCATCCCCTGGGCGCCACCGGCCTTGCGCAGTGCGCCGAACTCACCTGGCAGCTTCGTGGAACAGCCGACAAACGGCAAGTCCAGAACGCGAAAGTGGCGCTACAGCACAACATCGGCCTGGGCGGCTCCGCCGTCATCACTGCCTACCGTCCAGCAAATCGCTGAAGCGGACCGTCGTCAACACCCGAAATTGAAAGGAATCACAATGGCAAGTATCACCATCGAACGCGAAATGAACGCTCCGGCAGAGAAGGTCTGGGCGCTAGCCAACGACTACTCCCGTTGGGGCGAATGGAACACCATGTTCACCAAGTGGGTGAGCGAACCCCCCGCCGAAGTGAGCGATGGCACACAACTGACGGCAGTGCTCACCGTCATGGGCATGGCTAACACTCTGACCCTGACGGTCTCCGACTACAACCCGCCGAAGAACGTCGCGCTCAGCGGCACCGGAATGGCGGGCGCCGAGATCACCATGACGTTGCGCGTGGAGCCCAAGGGTGATCAGTCGGTTATGGCGATGCAGGCCGATTTCATCAGCCAGATGATGGTCGGCGCAATCGGTTCTGCGATCGAGCGCACGGCCGCAAAAGAGCTCGATTCTTCCCTCATCAAACTTTCCGAACTGGTGAGCTAAGTCGCTTCGCGCAGAAGCCAGTGCAATCACTGAGAGGTAGATATGGGTTTATTGCTTCAAGGTTGGACGATCACACACACGGTGGAACAAGAAGGGCCGTGGGACACATCAAGGTTGCCCGAGCAGATCGGCGCCTGGGTCTAAGTCGTGTGCGCCATCCATGAATGAGTCGGTGATCAGCCGGCGCTATGCCACCTACGGCGGATACGGCACCTGTGAACTAGTCGTAGCTGGCAGCGGCCCGACCGTATTGCTGCTGCATGGTTTCGGCCACTCTGCAGAATGTTGGCGGCCGGTCCTCGAACGGTGCGCAAGGCGGGGTGTACACGCTGTCGCAGTCGACTTGCCGGGCTTTGGCTCGGCAAGTCGGCTGCGCAGTGGGCCGAAACTCGACCAACTCCTGCAGTTCACGCGAGGGTTGATTCGGACTTATTCCGCGAGAGGACCAGTGGTGCTGGCGGGCAACTCCTTGGGCGGACTACTGTCAATTCTTGTTGCTGGAGAATCGAATCCCGTCCACGAAGTGGGCTATCTTGTCGCGGTCGATCCCGCGGGGGTCGGTTGGACATATCCCGTGCAGGTCATGTCGTTGGGTGCCAACTCGCCGCTAAAGATTCTGGCGCTCGCATGGCCGGCTATCCCGCTGTTGCCCCGGTCGCTGCTCAGCTGGAGTACTGCATATCTCTGCTACGGGCGCAAAGACCGGGTAGATCCCGCCATGATCGCGAAACTCACAGAGCATTTTGATAGCCGGAGCCAGGCCAGGCGATTGACGAAGCTAGCCGTTCAGTTTAAGGCCGAGGTCGACAGAGTTCGGTTACCCGACCGTATCACTATGCCGATGACCATGATTCACGGCGGGCGAGATCGCCTGGTGCCGGTCTCGGGGGCGCGTAGGCTCGTCCGCCGCATTCACGGCGGACGGCTGGTGGTGTTGCCACATGCCGGACATTGCCCCCACCTCGACGAACCGGATCGGGTCGCCGACGTCATCATCGAATACGCACAGCGCAGGCCCGCCCTGAACGCACTCGCATAATGCGGCGCGCCGTCGACGCGTCACGCTCCTATTAAATCTGACTAGAGGAACCCCCATGGAAACCAGCACATCAAGCCGGTCCAGCATAGCTATCACGCGTGATCAGTTGGACCTCGCGGACTCAGTCCACGCATTCGCTCGCCGCTACTTAACTGCCGACGCGATACGTGCGACCGTGGGTTGCATCGACTCTGGCGACATTGAGCCGTTGCCCACGTTCTGGCACGAGCTGGCGGCTCAGGGGCTGCTCGGTCTCCACGTAGCCGAGGAGCTCGGCGGGTCGGGCGCCGGACTGGTAGAAGCTACGGTTGCACTGGAAGCAATGGGGCGTCATCTGATTCCATCAGGTTATGCGCCAACAGTTTTAGCGGCGGCAGTACTCGACGCCGCTCCCGGGCTAGCGCGAACTGAGCTGCTGCCCCAGATGGTCAGCGGTGCAGCACCAGCCGCTGTGGCACTTGACCGCCCATTGAGCGGCGTCACCTTGCACACCGGAGCATTGTCGGTGACTGGCGAGTCCGCGGTCTATGGCGGCGCGCACGCGACCGTCGTGATCCTCCCTATCGATACTGAGACAGGCGTGAAGTGGGCCGCCGTTGATACCGAATCGCTCACCACACATGCTGCCTTGGGCATCGACCTGAATCGCTCTACGGTGATTCTGTCTGCTCAGCAGGTGGTGATTCCCGCCGATCGTATTCTCGATATCGACCGTAAAACGGTGGTTTCGCTGGCCTCGGTGATCTACGGAGCCGAAGCCGTAGGAGTCGGCGCTTGGTGTGTCGACACGGCGACCGAATACGCAAGGATCCGTGTCCAATTCGGTAAGCCAATCGGCCAGTTCCAAGGGGTGAAGCACCGTTGCGCCCGCGCGGCTGTCGCGGTGGAACAGGCCCGAGCGGCTGTGTGGGATGCAGCGCGCGCTCTCGACAGCGACGATGAAACAGCCAACTACGCCGCCACCGTTGCCCAACTCCTCGCCCCGGACGCCGCAGTGTCGGCTTCACGCGACGCCATGCAGGTTCTCGGTGGTATCGGCTACACCTGGGAACATGATGCACACCTGCACTACCGCAGGGCGATTGCGCTTCGCGGTGTGCTCGGGAGGAGCAGGGACATCGCCACATCAGTGGCGCAATACGCGTTGAACGGCAGCTTTCGCGCGGTAGAACCGGAGCTCCCCCCGGAGGCCGAGGCATACCGGCACCAAGTTCGTGCCGAACTCGCAGAAATCGCCGGCCTGGGAGAACGAGACCTCTTGCGGCGGCTAGGTGATAACGGTTGGGTCATGCCGTTCCTCGACCCACCCCTGGGACGAGGTGCTGGACCGGTCGAGCAGGTGGTGATTGCACAGGAACAGGAACGTGCCGGCATCGTCAGTCCGCAGCTTGGACTCGCGGCGTGGCTCATGCCGTCCGTGGCTGTACACGGTACGGAAGAGCAAAAACACGAACTGGTCCGCCCCACACTCCGTAGCGAAATATTATGGTGCCAACTATTTTCCGAGCCAGAAGCTGGCTCAGACTTGGCGTCGCTGCGCACCGAGGCCAAGAAGGTCCACGGCGGCTGGATTGTCAACGGCCAAAAGGTTTGGACTTCATTGGGTTTTATGGCCGAGTGGGGTGTACTCCTTGCCCGGACCAATCCCGATGTCCCTAAACATCAGGGTATTTCATACTTTCTGGTGGACATGCGCACACCAGGAGTCAAAGCGAAGGCACTTCGCGAAGCCTCTGGCGGAACCCTCTTTTCCGAAGTTTTCTTCGACGACGTCTTTGTTCCCGATTCGGGACTAGTTGGTGAGGTCGACGGCGGTTGGGAAGTGGCGCGTGGCACCTTGGGCAATGAACGAGTGGCCCTCGGCAAGGGCATGCCTACCGACGCGACAATCGAGGACCTCCTGGATTTTGTCCGTCGGACCAGTTCGACGTCCGCGCCGCTGGAGACGGTCGGACGCATGGTGGCGGACGCTCAGACCGTCGCGCTGCTTCAAGGCCGAACATTACTCAAACAGCTCCTCGGGCTGGACTTGGGAGCTTCCGCAAGTGTCGCGAAACTCCTTGGCCAACAACTAGGTCAGCAGATCGCCGACTTCTGTCACGCTGAGCTGGGGCTAGCCGGCGTGTGCGATGGCACGGATAAGGCGGCAAGGGGCTGGATGGAAAAAACCCTGTCTGCACGCCCCATGACCGTGTACGGCGGGACGACAGAAGTACAGCTCAACGTCATAGGCGAACGGATCCTCGGGCTCCCCCGAGATTCCGAGCCGGTTCGATAGCGACGGGCGAAAGTCCTTATGGTGCCGTACCTTTCCGGTATTTTTAGATCAGCACTGCTCTTGCGTATCCGTGACACGGCCATCAGCGTCGGAGTGCTTTATCGCAGGGGATTTCTCCGACCCTCTGGACTGGCCGGTGGAGTGCACGCGTTCAGGATCGCCCGATCGCAGGGTCCGCTGGTAGGCGCATTTGCGCCATCGTTACGACAGAAGCCCAACGCCTCAGCGATCGTGGACGTGAGGGCCAATCTTGCCCGGTACAAGGTCCCACGCACGGTGAGATTTGTAGCGGAATTTCCCCGCAATTCGACGGGCAAGCTCTTGCGGAGCGAACTGGTCAGGATGGCTGGCGAGCCCGAAAATTCAAGTCAAGTCCGGTGAGAAGTTAGGTCATAGAACCGATTTCGTTTGGTATCTAATCTTTTCCGCAGGACCCAGGTGGCGGCGACGCTCCCGAAACCGCGTCAAGGAGGATCTGGACTTGTGGGACCGCTAGAAGGAATCAAGGTTGTCGAAATGGCGGGTCTGGCGCCCGCACCATTCTGCGGAATGATCTTGGCGGATATGGGCGCTCAGGTCTTGCGAGTCGACCGAAAGGGGCCTGCCGACAGAGGGATAGCACCGCCCGAAGGACCATTGGATCGCAGCAAGTATGTCATTGAACTGGACGTGAAGCGTGAAGAAGACCTTGCTGAACTCCTCAATATTGTCGAGCAGGCGGATGTGTTCATCGAGGGCTTTCGCCCGGGCGTCGCCGAACGTCTAGGGTTGGGTCCGCAAGAACTGATCGATCAGAACTCCCGCCTGGTCTACGGCCGCCTTACGGGTTGGGGCCAGAACGGTCCGCTTGCGCCGAGAGCTGGCCACGACCTCAACTACATCGCGTTATCTGGAGCGCTCGCGGTGTCCGGCCGCGGGGCCGGTCGCGCCTACCCTGCCGCCAACATGCTCGGAGATTTCGCGGGAGGGGGGATGCTCCTGGCGCTCGGCATCGCGGCGGCCCTCGTGGAGCGCGGCCGGTCAGGCCGGGGACAGGTCGTTGATGCGGCGATGATCGACGGATCGGGACTGTTCACGGCGTTTCTGCACGGCATGCGCGGCGCGGGTTTATGGAATGAGGAGCCCGGACAGAACGTTCTTGAGGGCGCGGCGGCGCCCTTCTACAACGTCTACGAATGTGCCGATGGTAAGCATCTCGCGGTGGGGTGCGTCGAATTGCAGTTCTATGCGGAGCTACTGGCGGTGCTCGGGATCGACGACCCTGAGTTGCCATTCCAGTTGGATCGACGTGGCTGGCCTCAGCTCGTTGAATTGATCTCGGGCAAACTCAAAGAGAAGTCCCGAGATGAATGGGCTGAGATCTTCGCAGATTCGGACGCGTGTGTAACACCCGTTCTTGAACTGGATGAGGTCGAGAATCATCCACACAACAAGGCGCGCAAGGGATTTCTGAGTGTCGACGGCGTCACTCACCCTGCGCCCGCACCTCGCTTCTCACGCACCAGTCTGGCGGATCCTGTGGGGATCACTCGGGATAGTGCAGAGGTTCGGCAAATCCTTTCGTCTTGGGGCGTCCGGTAAACACCATGCTCGTGTCAATTGCCAGAACCGGATCTCGGGTTGCGAGTACTGCGTGGCACATGAGCATCGGGTCGGCCCATGTGCTCTTCTCGAAACGGGTTCGTGGAAGAATCTCCCAACCTGCCGCTGCGCAAGTGCGAAAGCGATTCGAGGCATTAGGTCCCACCTACGTCAAACTGGGCCAACTAGTGGCCTCTTCACCCGGCGTGTTTCCCAAGGTGCTGGCCAACGAGCTTCAGTTGCTCCTCGATCGCGCCACTCCCGCCGACTCCGTCGAGGTGCGCAAGACGCTGTATAGGGAGTTGGGTGAGCCTGTCGCGAACATCTTCTCTCATTTCGACTTTCACCCCTTGGCATCTGCGTCGATAGCGCAGGTTCATGCGGCCACTCTGATCACAGGCGAACGGGTGGTGGTCAAGATTCAGCGCCCCGCCATCCGTGAACGCATCGTGTCGGACACCCGCATCCTGTCGGTAGCGGCAAGGATGCTGGAGCTATTTCCTTCCGGGCGAATGCTCGCCGCTAGAGATATTGTGGAAGACTTCACAGATAATCTGTTCAGCGAGTTGGATTTTCGCAATGAAGCCGCTGCGATGACGGCATGGGCGGAGTTTGTCGGGCAGTCACGATTCGCCGACCATGCCCGGGTGCCCGTGGTCTTCGGCCAGTTCACCACAGCGAACCTACTTGTCATGGAGCATATCGACGGTGTGCGTGTCGACGACGTCAATGCGGTCGAGGAACGTTTCGGCGGAGACAGTTCGAGAGCCATCCGGACATTGCTGCTCGTGCTGTTGGACTCAATCTTCAAGGCTGGGGTGTTCCACGGCGATCTGCATGCGGGAAACGTCCTTGTCGACAGGTCAGGCGCTTTGGTCTTCCTGGACTGGGGGATAGTCGGTCGGTTCGATGCCGACCGAGCTTCACTCTTACGCAAACTGATCGTCGATCTCGTGATCAACAACGACCTGCGCGCCGCCGGTGGACATCTGGTGGCTTTAGGCGCGGTCAAACGTTCAACTTTCACGGGCCAAGTAGTGACCGATCTACGGTCGGTCACCGAGCCGCTCTCGGGAGCGGAGCTGGGCAATGTGTCCTACCAGGAATTAGGCAAGAAGATCCTCGAGCTCGGACAGACCTACGGGCTCCGTCTTCCTCGGGACCTCGTTCTCGTCGCCAAACAACTGTTGTACGTGGAGCGGTACATGAAGCTACTTGCGCCGAAGTGGAAGCCTGTCAAGGACTCGGAAGTCGTTCAATACCTGGCCGAGTTCGTACTCGAAGAAGTGGGCGAATGATGTCTAGCGCGCAAGAGTTGGTGTTACCGACGTCCTGGTCGGCAAATGCGGAGGACAAACACTCCACACGGTGGATGCGTTTCCTAGGACGAATCACCTCGCCCAGGATGCTTCGTAATCCAGCTTTGCTGGAGCAGGCGCTGCGGGGACAAGTGGTGGTGATCACCGGAGCATCTTCCGGTCTAGGCGCAAGCCTTGCAGGCCACTGCGCGGCAGCCGGTGCATACGTGGTGATCTGCGCGCGCAGCACACAATTGCTCGAGCAAGTCGCCGAGAAGATACGCCAGGCCGGCGGCCACATTGACATCCACACCATGGACCTGGCAGACGACGCTCAAATCATGAGCTTTGCATCCAAAGTATTGGCGAAGTACGGACGTGTCGACGTCCTGGTACATAACGCGGGTAAATCACTCAATCGAGCAATCCACCTATCCTACCGGCGACCGAAGGACCTCCACGCGAGCGTCGCCGCCAATTACATCGGACCGGTAAGGCTGACTATGGCGCTCCTGCCATACATGCGGGCACGTGGGTCGGGGCACATAGTCAACATATCGACCAGTGGTGTGCTGGGTCCCCCCAATCCGAAGTGGGGCTTCTATCTTGCTTCGAAGAGCGCGCTGGATTGGTTTCTTCGCGCCGCGGCTCCGGAAGCGATACAGGACGGCGTAGTCATCACGCAGTACTACCTTGGGAGCGTGCGCACCAAGATGAGCGCACCGGGGAATTTGCAACGGCGGTTCCCCAGTCAGTCGGCCGATGAGGCCGCTTGGGGTGTCGCGCACGCGCTGGTTCGTCGGCCACAGGCACATGCGTGGCGTCTGATGTACGCCATCAATGTTCTAGCAGTGGCGTTTCGGTTTCCTATTGAAAAGGCTCTCCGAAGGAGCGCTCACGCCATTCCGGAGACCAAGGCGAGCCTGGATCGCGCTGTCCCACAGGAGGATTTTGTATGTGGCGATCCAAATACACTGGCTAACAGCACGTTTACTACGCCTAAGGACCTATGATGGACAACATCGCCTTGAATGCCGGGGATCTGCTTACGTTGCAGCGAGCTTCTTTTGCCCGTGAGGGGTTCCCCGGCTTGGCTGTGCGCAAGGACCGACTCAGCCGGTTCGGCTCGATGCTCTATCGGAACATTGGACATCTAGCCGACGCGGCAACGGAAGATTTCGGATACCGATCACGCGAGTTCAGCGGGTTGTTTGCCTTGGCACCGATTATCGATATGGCCTACCACCGCGTAAAGCTCCGCAGTTGGATGAAGGTCCGACGATCATCGCTACTACTCAGTGCGTTGGGGATTGACCAAACCACCAGAAGCGAGCCAAAAGGCGTCGTTGGAGTGATGGGCCCGTGGAACTTTCCGTCCGAACTTACACTCGGCCCGGCGGCGTCCGCATTGGCCGCGGGCAATCGGGTGATGCTCTGGCAATCACCACAAGCACCCGCCACCGCGGAAGTTGTCAGCGAGATCGTGCGACAGTATTTTGCTCCCGAGGAGCTTGCGGTGTTCAGCGAAACAAATGGATCTGGCGAGGAGTTTAGCCAACTACGTTTTGACCATCTCTTATTTACGGGGTCGCGTCGCGTCGGCGCGTTGGTCGCAAGTGCGGCGGGCAAGAACCTTGTGCCGGTCACTCTTGAACTCGGCGGAAAGAACCCCGCAGTCATCGCACATCAAGGGAACATCACACGCGCCGCGAAAGTATTGTCCGCCCTGCGGCTGGTCAACGGCGGGCAAGCTTGTATCTGTCCCGATTATGTTTTCGTCCCCGAGGACGGCGTGGAGGAGTTCATCCACAGCTTCCTCGCCGAGTCTGAACGCCGATATCCTCTGCCCGCAGGACAATCCGGCTATACATCAATCATCGATGACAAGAATTACCGTCGAGTCCTCTCGCTCATCGAGGGTGCCGAACGCACCGGCGCCAAGAGGTGGGAATCCGCAACAAAAGACAGCACGGTGATGGCCGCCGAGCGCAAGATTGCCCCGACCATCCTGACCGGTGTAACTCCTGAGATGGAGGTGTCACGGGAGGAGATCTTCGGACCTGTGCTCTGCGTGTATCCCTACAAGCACATCGATGACGTTGTCGGTTATGTGGGACAAAATGATTCACCTCTCACCATGTACTGGTTCGGGCCGAAGAACAGAGACTATCGAACGCTGGCAGACTCATCCCGATCTGGCTCAGTGAACATCGGCGACGGCCTGCTGAGCCTCGCGAGTCCCCTCGTACCGTTTGGCGGCATAGGCCACAGCGGCACGGGCGCGTACCACGGCAAGTACGGATTCGACACGTTCAGTTACGTACGTCCTGTCGTGCGTTCACGACTGCCGTTTTCCGTTGCCTCAGTGGCGGTCCCACCTTATCCGCGCATCGTGAAGAGTGTTCTTGAGAGGATTCTTGGCGATGCCCAATCTCAGTGAAAGCACACCGATCAGCCCCATGGACAGGGCGTACAACGCACTCCTGGAAGCCGATCTCGCACGTCAGTTCCGTCGAGGGCGGCGACTGATCGCCGGACGCACCTTTTCGGATGAACTACGTTCGGCAGTGTCAGGCAAACGCATCCTGGTCACGGGCGCTTCGTCCGGTATCGGGCGCGGCACCGCGCTGAGGCTCATGCAGGCCGGCGCCCATGTGTTGCTGGTTGCCAGGCGTGTCCAGCTGCTCGAGGAACTTGCCCAGGAATCACGCAGCACCGACGGTCATGCGTCATATTTCCAATGCGACCTCAGCGACCAGCTGCAAGTCGCCGCACTGGTTTCTCAGGTGTTGGACGAGCATGGCGGAGTGGACGTGCTGATAAACAATGCCGGCCGATCAATCCGGAGAACCGTGCGTGAATCCGTCGATCGAATGCACGACTACGAGCGCGTCATGCAACTCAACTTCTTCGGAGTCACTTGGCTCACCATCCCGCTGGTGGAACGCATGCGCCAGGACGGTGGTGGCCAAGTCATCAATGTGTCGACGGCAGGCACTCAATTCGCTGGCACGCCAAGATTCGCCGCCTACATGGCATCCAAGGGGGCGCTGGACCAGTTTGCACTTTCGGCCGCGCCTGAGATGCTCGCTGACGGAATCCGTTGGACCACAGTGAATTTACCGCTGACCCAGACAGACATGATTGCGCCGGCGCAAGATGCGTGGAATCGGTACCCGAAGTTGTCCACGGACAAGGGCGTGTCGATGGTTCTCGACGCAGTGGTGAGAGCCCCCGTTCGCGTGACACACCCGACAAGCAACGCCATTGAGGTCATCGACCGAGTTGCGACCCGAATCGTGCAGAGGCAGAAAGCACGCGAGTTTCGGAAAACCCCTGCGGCAGGACTACCCAAGGTGGCGATCATTGGCGCCGGCATGTCCGGGCTGGCGATGGCGATGAAACTCCAAGCCGCCGGTAGCGACAACTTTGTGATCTTCGAGAAGACGCAGAATGTCGGTGGCACTTGGCGAGAAAATGCCTATCCAGGGCTGACATGTGACGTCCCCGCACATTACTACTGTTACCGAGACGAACTATCCGCTGACTGGACGCATCTATTCGCCCCCGGCAGTCAAATCCAGAGATACTTCGAGAATGTCACGGCCAAAAAAGATCTCACCCGCTTCATCCAGTTCGGGACGGAGATGATCCGAGCAGAGTTTACGGGAGGCCAGTGGGTTCTCACTGACGCTGACGGATGCGAACACTCAGCGGATGTGCTGGTGTGCGCCACCGGAGTGCTCCATCACCCACGCACTCCCAGCATTGAGGGGCTGGAAACTTTCGGGGGAAAGATCTTTCACAGCGCGCGTTGGGAGCATGACGCGGAGATCGTCGATGCCCGCGTCGGTATAGTTGGAACTGGTTCAACGGGGGTGCAGATAACCACAGCATTGTCGGAGATCGCCGCGAAGGTGACACTGTTCCAGCGGACTCCACAGTGGGTCATTGCTGTCCCTAATCCGCCGATACCTCAATGGTTCCGTTTCCTACTAGCGCACTCGCCGGTTCTGAATCAGGCGATGTATCGGATGGCGAACGTGACCTTTAACGTCGCGGCCCGGGCTCCGATTGCGCAAGGGTGGGAGCGGCGCCTTTTCGGATATTTGGCGCGCAAAAGTCTAGCGACAGTGCAGGATCCCGAACTGCGAGCGCGAATGACGCCGGACTATGAACCGCTGTGTAAGCGGTTGATAAATTCAGCCGACTTTTACCGCGCCATCCAACGGCCCAGTGTGGCGGTGGTGTCCGAGGCAATCAATCGCGTGTGTCCGGACGGAATAGTGACATCCGACGGCCACCTCCATAAACTCGATACCCTAGTATTGGCAACTGGTTTCGAGGCTCACGCATATATGCGACCTATGCAAATCATCGGCCCTACCGGCTTGTCCCTCGAGCAGGCATGGAGCGAGGGGCCGCGAGCGCATAACACCACGATGATCCCAGGGCTTCCAAACTTGTTCACCCTGATGGGCCCTAATAGCCCGATCGGAAACGCATCGCTGGTGCCTATCGCCGAAACTCAGGCCGATTACGTGGTCAACTGGCTCAAACACATGAAGAGATATCGTGTAGTGGAAATCGAGCCCACTTCGGTAGCAACGGATCGCTTCTATCGAGAGTTGACTGCTGCGCTCGGAGGCACCGTGTGGTCCTCCGGGTGTGATAGTTGGTACCTCGGCCCAAACGGTGTACCCGTCCTATGGCCATGGCCATTCGATGAACTACGTAAGCGCTTGGCGAACCCAAATAGCGACGACTTCATTCGTCGCCATACCCATTCTGTTCCACCAGAGCCGGCTGCATCAGGTTTGGCGGTCCGTTGATCGCACTGACCGTCCTCATGGCGGTCGCGCTGGTGTTGACGTGGCTGGTGTACGCCACGCTGCGGCCGTGACGCCGCGGGCGGCACCGCGCGCTACGAGTCCAGCAGGCTAGATGAAGCAAGGACACCGCCGGCGTTGACTATTACAGATAGTAACGTTACGGTTTTGTCCGTAATGGTTGTGTCGATGATGACGATCAGGGAGCGAACGATGGTTTTGGCCGAACAGGCGTACCCCCGCGTGCGGCGAATGGACTTTGGATTCGATGCTTCTCCTCCGGAAAGCAAGTACTTCGCGGATAACAGCATCATGTTTAGTCACACGATCGCCTTCCTATCGGCGATATTTCCTCCCGGCGAAGATATTTTCGTGCGATCTGTGCGCCGCTACATGGACAAGATCACCGACCCTGAGCTAAAGAAGCGCGTCATGGGCTTCATTGGCCAGGAAAAGGTGCATGGCAATCAGCATCGCGAACTCAACGAGAAGCTAACTGCAATGGGCTATCCCACGGCGTGGTTCGAGTACATATTGGAAAGTACTGAGCGCATGGAGAAGTTTCTCGACAAACAATACCCAGACCCTGACAGACTCCCACGGTACCGCCACTTCTTCCTGGGTTTCACCGTCGCCGCCGAGCATTTCACCGCGACCTGGGCCGAGAATATTCTAAAAAGCCCCGAATTACAGGCTATGGCCCATGACCCCGGGGTCAAGAAGCTCCTTAATTGGCACGCCCTAGAGGAGCTGGAACATAAATCTGTTGCCTTTGATGTGTACAGATACTTACAGGTACCAGAATCCACACGCATTCGGTGGATGTACTTCGCCGGGAATTTCGGAATCCCTATAGTCGTCCTGTTTTCATGGTTGTCCATTGCGGCCGCCGACCCCGAGGGACGGCGCCAGCCGTTTAGGGTGTTGAAAGAGACAGTTCAAATGTTGCGAAACCCCATGTGGAAGGGCTTCCACCGAGACATGAGACCCTTCTTCAAGCGCGACTTTCATCCCGATCAGATCGACACCACCAACCTCCTCGAACATTGGCAAAAGGAACTTTTTGGCGAGCAGGGACAACTTGTCGGTAATCTCAGGCAACCCGGTCGATGAAATCGATCGACCTCAGCCCTGAGAATATCCAAGACATATCAACAAGGTGAATGCACTGAGACGCAAATATATCGACAGTTCCAGGACGCTCTCCACGGAGCGTTAACGCGGGGCGAAGTGTCAAGAGACTATTCTCACCTGAGTGTGGAAACTTTGGCGGCAGTTACATTCATAGCCGCGGTATATCCGGATGCGACGCCCCGCCATATTGGACTCAGTTCTCATGTGGACCGCCGAAACCGGACTACGCAAGCTGTCTATGGGCGATGTAGCAAAGCGCGCACGCATCGTCCGAGCAACGCTCTACAAGCACTTTCCTCGCCGCGAGCTGCTAATCGACGCGTTTGTACAATCCGAGCTGGCAAAGTTCTTCGACCAAGTCGAGTCCGTCGTGGAACAGCACGACACGCCGGAGGACCGACTCGTCTACGGTTTCGCTCACGCCTACCGTCTCCTCAGGTCACACCCAGCGGTCAAGACGGTGCTGGTTGTCAACCCCGAGCTCATCGTCCCCTACACGATCACCAGAGTGAGCTATGCAAACGTGATCGTTACATGTGTCCTGTCGGCATACAGCGCCCGGTGCGTTCACCGAGAACGGATGACGCGATCGGGCTCTGCGGGTGGTACGTCCAGTCCGGAGTTGGCGAATTCTCGCACCGCGACCAGCAACGCACCGGGTATCTGAACTCGGTATCCAACTCGATGAGCCGACCGCCCTCGAACGCGACTAGGCTCACAACGTGACCCTCCCGGCCGACCCCAGCCCCGAATTTGCCGCCTATGCCCACCCCGAACGCTTAGTCTCCGCGGACTGGCTCTCGGGACACCTGGGCACTCCCGGACTGTCCATCGTGGAGTCCGACGAGGACGTCTTGCTCTACGACATTGGGCACGTCCCCGGTGCGGTGAAGATCGACTGGCACGTCGACCTCAACGACAGCACGGTCCGCGATTACATCGACGGCGCGCAGTTCGCAGAGCTGATGAATCGCAAGGGGATCCGCCGCGAGGACACGGTCGTCATCTACGGCGACAAGTCCAACTGGTGGGCTGCCTACGCGCTGTGGGTATTCACGCTGTTCGGCCACCCGGACGTCCGGCTCCTCGACGGTGGACGCGATCTGTGGATCTCCGAGGGTCGCGACACCACCCTCGACGTTCCGTCCAAGCACACCGAGGGCTACCCCGTGGTGGATCGCAACGACGCCCCGATCCGCGCCTACGCCGACGATGTGTTGGCCCACCTCGGGCACGGACCGCTCGTCGACGTGCGCTCCCCCGCCGAATACACCGGCGAACGCACCCACATGCCCGATTACCCGGAGGAAGGCGCGCTGCGCGGCGGACACATCCCGACCGCCGTCTCGATCCCCTGGGCCAAGGCCGCCGCAGAAGACAGCAGGTTCCGTCGCCGTCGCGAGCTGGACGAGATCTACGGCGACGTCATCGCCGCCGAGGGGGACATCGTCGCCTACTGCCGCATCGGTGAGCGTTCCAGCCACACTTGGTTCGTGCTCACCCACCTGCTGGGTGTCGAGGGTGTGCGCAACTACGACGGCTCGTGGACCGAATGGGGCAACCGGGTCCGCACGCCGATCGTCAAGGGCGACAAACCAGGCGCGCCCCCTGCAGCATGAGCCTCCCCGCCGAACTCGCCGAGATCGTCGCCGATTTCAAGGCCGTCGACGGGCAGGACAAGCTGCGCTTGTTACTGGAATTCTCGGGCGAATTGCCTGATTTGCCATCGCATTTGGAGCAGGCGGCGATGGAACCGGTGCCGGAGTGCCAGTCGCCGCTGTTCCTGGACGTCGACGCCAGCGACCGTTCCGGCATCCGGCTGTACTTCAGCGCGCCCGCCGAGGCCCCGACGACGCGCGGGTTCGCCTCGATCCTGCATCAGGGTCTGGACGGCCAGTCAGCAGAGGCAATCTTGGCGGTACCCGACGACTTCTACGCCGAACTCGGATTGGCAGAGCTGATCAGCCCACTGCGGCTGCGCGGAATGTCGGCGATGCTGGCGCGCATCAAACGAAGATTGTCCTAAACCTACTCATCAGTAGGTAAAAACAGGGGCGGCACACCCCATCCCGGATGTGTGTTTGATGCCATGGATGCATAAACTCACTGCCGAGACTCTAAGAAAGCGGTAAAACTCAGGAAGTAGGAGTCCCGATGAGCCGCTTGCGCGAAGAACCAACAACAGGAGGCCCGGTGCCCAATCACGCCAGCTCGAAGATCAGCAAGGTACTCGTCGCCAACCGCGGCGAGATTGCCGTTCGGGTGATCCGCGCGGCGAAGGACGCCGGCCTGGGCAGCGTCGCGATCTACGCCGAGCCCGACGCCGACGCGCCCCACGTTCACCTCGCCGACGAGGCCTTCGGCATCGGCGGTAACACCGCCGCCGAGTCCTACCTGGATTTCGGCAAGATCCTGGAGGCCGCCGAGAAGTCCGGCGCCAACGCTGTCCACCCCGGCTACGGTTTCCTCTCCGAGAATGCCGACTTCGCCCAGGCCGTCATCGACGCCGGGTTGATCTGGATCGGGCCCAGCCCGCAGTCCATCCGCGACCTCGGTGACAAGGTCACCGCCCGCCACATCGCCGCACGGGCCCAGGCCCCGCTGGTGCCCGGTACCCCGGACCCGGTGAAGGATGCCGACGAGGTCGTCGCCTTCGCCAAGGAGCACGGTCTGCCGATCGCCATCAAGGCGGCCTTCGGTGGTGGTGGCCGCGGCATGAAGGTGGCCCGCACCCTGGAAGAGGTTCCCGAGCTGTTCGAGTCCGCCACCCGCGAGGCCGTCGCCGCCTTCGGTCGTGGCGAGTGCTTCGTGGAGCGCTACCTGGACAAGCCGCGCCACGTCGAGGCGCAGGTCATCGCCGATCAGCACGGCAATGTCATCGTCGCCGGTACCCGCGACTGCTCACTGCAGCGCCGCTTCCAGAAGCTTGTCGAGGAGGCGCCCGCGCCGTTCCTGACCGACGCTCAGCGCAAGGAGATCCACGAGTCCGCCAAGCGCATCTGCAAGGAAGCCGGCTACTACGGTGCCGGCACCGTCGAGTACCTGGTCGGCCAGGACGGCTTGATCTCATTCCTCGAGGTCAACACCCGTCTGCAGGTGGAACACCCGGTCACCGAGGAGACCGCAGGCGTCGACCTGGTGCTGGAGCAGTTCAAGATCGCCAATGGCGAGGCCCTCGAGTTCACCGAGGACCCGACGCCGCGCGGCCACTCGATCGAGTTCCGCATCAACGGCGAGGACGCCGGCCGTAACTTCCTGCCCGCCCCCGGCCCGGTCAAGGTCTACGACACCCCCACCGGCCCCGGTGTGCGCCTGGACTCGGGTGTGCAGGCCGGTTCGGTGATCGGTGGACAGTTCGACTCGATGCTGGCCAAGCTGATCGTCACCGGCCGCGACCGCAACGAGGCGCTGGCCCGCTCGCGGCGTGCCCTGGCCGAGTTCAACGTCGAGGGTCTGGCCACCGTCATCCCGTTCCACCGCGCAGTGGTCTCCGATCCCGCCTTCATCGGCGACGAGGACGGCTTCACCGTGCACACCCGCTGGATCGAGACCGAGTGGGACAACACCGTCGAGCCCTTCACCGCCGACGCCGCAGAAGGCGAAGAGGACGAGGCTCTGCCCCGCCAGAAGCTGGTCGTCGAGGTCGGCGGCCGTCGTCTCGAGGTGTCGCTGCCCGGTGACATCTCGCTCGGTGGCGGAGGCGGTGGCGCCGCGAACGGTGTCATCCGCAAGAAGCCCAAGGCGCGCAAGCGCGGCGGCCACGGTGGCGGCGGCGCCACCGGCGACTCGGTGACCGCTCCGATGCAGGGCACCGTCGTCAAGGTCGCGGTCGAAGAGGGCCAGGAGGTCGAGGCCGGCGAGCTGATCGTGGTGCTGGAGGCCATGAAGATGGAGAACCCGGTCACCGCGCACAAGGCCGGCACCATCACCGGGCTCAGCGTCGAGGCAGGTGCCGCCATCACCCAAGGCACCGTGATCGCCGAGATCAAGTAAGACTGTTGTCGCCGAGCGTGAAGCTGTGGCGGGATTCTCACCGAATTGCCGCCATGGTTTCACGCTCGACGCGTTTCTAGACTCATGGAAACCATCGAGATCAATGCGGGCGCATGGTACTTGCGCGCCCTGCGGGCCGACGAACGCATGGACGATCGCCCGGCACTGACCTCACTCGGTGTCGACGATGCCGACTATGTATCCGCGCGCGCAGCCGATTGGGACTCCGATCGCCTCTACAGCTGGGCCGTCTGCGAACCGACCACCGCGGAGATGGTCGCCGAGGTACGGCTCGACCCCGCCACCGGGGGCATCGAATCGCGGGCCCGCGACGACTACCCGGGCTCGACGAGTGCCGAGCAGGAAGCCGTCGCCGCCGTGCGCCGCTTCGCCGACGCCATGCTGGCGTGACGGAAAGAAACCACTTGACCTCGAGTGCACTTTAGGTACGACGATGGGCGAGTGAACACGTCAACCACCCCGCTGCGCCTTGCCGTGATCTGCGCCAGTACGCGCGACGGTCGGTTCGGCCCCACTGTCGCGAACTGGATCGCAGAAAAGGCCCGGCATCATCCGTCGTTCCATGCCGGCTACATCGACCTCGCGGAATACCCACTTCCCCTTCACCTTTCCCGCAGACCGGGGGCCGACGACACCGCCCATCTGGCCAAGATGACGGCACGGCTGCGCATTGCCGACGCATTTCTCGTGGTCACTCCGGAGTACAACCACAGTTTCCCCGCCCCGTTGAAGAACCTGATCGACTGGCATCACAGCGAGTGGCAGGCCAAGCCGGTCGGATTCACGTCCTACGGCGGCATGTCGGGAGGGTTGCGCGCCATCGAGCAGCTGCGCCTGGTTTTCGCCGAACTGCATGCCGTGACCACCCGTGACGTGGTCAGTTTCCACGGCGTGTGGAGCCAATTCGATGACGCCGGCCAGCTCGTCGACAGCCGCGACGCGGAAACCGCCGCCAAGACGATGCTCGATGAGCTGGCATGGTGGGGTTCCGCGTTACGGACGGCGCGGGAGCACTCCCCCTACGCCTGGTGAGCTATGCCTGGGGAGACTGCGCCAGCACCCGTGATACCGCGGCCACCGCAGCGTCGATCTCCTCGGCACTGACGATCAGCGGCGGACGGAACCGGACACTGTTCTTGCCGCTGGGCAACAGGATCACGTGCTCCTGCGACCACAGGCGCTCCACCAGATGATCACGCTCCTGCGTGGTCGGCAGACTGAACGCGCACATCAGCCCGCGGCCCCGCACGTCGCCAATCTCGCCGTGCCGCAGCGCCAGGGTCTGCAGACGGTCCAGTAGGTACTCGCCCATCCGAGCCGCATTGCCGAAAAGCCGCTGCGACTCAATCACTTCCAGGATGCGGCGAGAGCGCACCATATCGACCAGGTTTCCGCCCCAGGTGGAGTTGATGCGTGAGCTGACGGCGAAGACGTTGTCGGCGACCTCATCGACACGACCGCCCGCCATGACCCCGCACACCTGCGTCTTCTTGCCAAACGCCACGATGTCGGGCGTCACGCCCAGCTGTTGGAATGCCCACGCCGTACCGGTGAGGCCACACCCGGTCTGCACCTCGTCGAAGACGAACAGGGCGTCATTCTCGTGACACAGCGCGCGCATGGCGTGGAAGAACTCGGGGCGGAAATGATGATCTCCACCCTCACCCTGAATTGGCTCGGCGATGAAACATGCTATGTCGTGCGGATTTTCGGCGAACACACGGCGGGCCTGTGCCAGTGCGGCAGCCTCCAGCTCTTCGATATCGGCGTCGGGGCGCAGGTACGGCGCATCGATGCGCGGCCAGTCGAACTTGGGGAACCGCGCCACCTTGTTGGGATCGGTGTTCGTCAGCGACATGGTGTAGCCACTTCGGCCGTGGAAGGCCTCGCGCAGGTGTAATACCTTGGTGCCCAAGGCTGGATCGATTCCGTGCGCCTCGTTCCAGCGGCTCTTCCAATCAAATGCCACCTTTAGTGCGTTCTCTACCGCCAGCGCTCCGCCGTCTACGAAGAACAGGTGCGGTAGCGCCGGGTCACCGAGCACTCGCGCGAAAGTGTCGACGAACCTGGCCATCTCGACGGTGTAGATATCCGAATTGCTCGGCTTGTTGATGGCAGCCCGGGTCAGTTCGGCACGGAACTCACCGTCCTCGGCGAGCATCGGGTGGTTCATCCCCAGCGCCGACGACGCGAAGAAGGTGAACATATCGAGATAGGTGGTCCCGTCGCGCGCATCCACCAGATGCGCCCCGCGCGAACGCTCCAGGTCGAGCACGAGGTCCATTCCGTCGGCCAGAATGCTGCGCCGCAGCACCTCATGCACCCGATCCGGTGTCACCGGGTCCGGACGCGTCGCCTCGTCATCGGTCGTGGAGCCTACGTGGGCCCCCGGGAACATGAGTGCGGTCATAGGACCCACACTAACGGAGTATTTACGACTTCTCTACATCAAGACAAGAATATTTACGGCACTAGCTGGCGGCCATCGTAAAAAGTTTGTAAGATGATGGTGCTTCGCGTGCGAACATTGGCTGTGGTGCGGATCAGCTGCAGCAGCTCCTCGAGCGCACGCGGCGAGGGCACTCGCACCAGGAGGATGTAGCTTTCCTCGCCCGCCACCGAGTGGCACGACTCGATGGCGTCAATGTGCTCAAGCCGTGCCGGAGCATCATCGGGTTGCGAAGGATCGAGAGGGGTGATTGCCACGAACGCCGAGAGCAGTTGGCCCACCGACTCCGGATTGACCCTGGCCGCATATCCGGTGAGAACACCGCGAGATTCCAGCCGCCGCACACGAGTTTGCACCGCAGAGATCGACAGCCCGGCCTTTGCCGCCAGATGCGCCAGGGTCGCCCGGCCATCGCGAGCCAACTCGCGCACCAGAATCCGGTCGACGTCATCAAGCGGACGCTCGGGCGTTCTCTCGGAATCCGCAGTCACGGAGGCAGAGTACCGCGACCACGGACCACAAGGAACGAACTTGCGTAGGCCAATCACGTCAACTGTGAGACCAACTACAGGACGAATTCGATGACCGATCTCATCCCCTGCTGGGAACTACGCGCAGGTTTCGCGGCGGCACTGTCCCAGATGTATGGGACGGAAGTTCCCGCGTACAACACGCTGGTCGATGTCAGCACCGAAGTGAACCAGACTTACGCCACAACACATCCGGATGCCGAACGGCTCGGCTCGATCGATCGCGTGACCGCCGAGCGCCACGGCGCGATCCGGGTGGGCAGCCCGCGAGAACTCGCCGCCGTCGCCGACCTGTTCGAAGCGTTCGGGATGTATCCCGTTGACTTCTACGACTTGCGTGACGCCGCGTCGCCGGTACCCGTGGTCTCGACGGCATTTCGGCCCATCGATGAAAAAGAGTTGGCACTCAACCCCTTCCGAGTGTTCACCTCCATGCTTGCGACCGCCGACCGCCGGTTCTTCGACGCGGAACTGCGCACGCGCGTGGATCACTTCGTACGGCGGCGAGAGCTGTTCGATCCGGCGCTGCTGGCCCACGCGCGACTAATCAGCGCTGCGGGCGGAGCCACCCCGGCGCAGGCCGAGGACTTCATTAGCGAAGCTGTGAAGTCGTTCGCACTGTCCACGGCCCCCATCGATCGGGCCTGGTATGACGAGCTTTCCGCGGTCTCACCGGTCGCCGCGGACATCGCCGGCGTGGGCGGCACACACATCAACCATCTGACACCGCGCGTGCTCGATATCGACGACCTGTACCGGCAGATGACGGCACGCGGCATCACCATGATCGACGCGATCCAGGGGCCACCGCGCTGGCATGGACCCGATGTCCTCCTGCGGCAGACCTCATTCCGGGCACTGGCCGAGCCACGCCGTTTCCTCATGCCCGACGGCACCGTGACCAGCGACACGCTGCGGGTCCGGTTCGGCGAAGTCGAGGCACGGGGCATAGCCCTCACCCCCACCGGCCGCACTCGCTACGACGCCGCGATGATCGCCATCGACACCGCACAGGCAGATCCCGAACGGGCCGCGTCTATTTGGGCCGATCACTTTCCCGATACCGAGGCCGGTCTGGCCGAGCAGGAACTCGCATACTTCCGCACGGACGTCGGCGCCGACGGTGAGATCGTGCGCCGCCCCATCGTGTACGAGGATTTCCTGCCGCGTTCGGCCGCTGGGATATTCCGGTCCAATCTCGACGACGACGGCGCATACGGGGATAGTGCCGACGATTACGCCGCCGACTACTCGAAGGATTGGATGTCGGGCGCCATAGGGCGGGACATCCACGATCCATACACGCTCTACGCCGCCATCGCCGCACAATCTGACCTCACGATAGGAGCCGATCGATGACCACCACACTGCCTACCGCATCCCCCGAGGTGCTGCCAACCGCCGACGAGTTGCGCACGCGCGCCCAGAACGCGCTGCGGTGGATCGGCGCGGACGTAGAACTGAGCACGGGAGCGGGAGAAGGTGGCGGCGTCACGGTGCGTACCCCTATCACCGGCGACACGCTGTTCACGCTCGCGGCCAGCTCGACGGAGGATGTCGATAACGCCATCACCGAAGCCGCCCAGGCATTTTCACAATGGCGCACCACCCCGGCGCCCGTGCGCGGTGCATTGGTGGCCCGTCTCGGCGAGCTGCTGACGGAGCACAAGAAGGATCTGGCCGAATTGGTGACCATCGAGGCCGGAAAGATTGTCTCGGAGGCACTCGGCGAGGTCCAGGAGATGATCGACATCTGCCAATTCGCGGTCGGACTGTCCCGGCAGCTCTATGGCAAGACGATGGCCTCCGAGCGTGCCGGGCATCGACTCATGGAGTCCTGGCATCCACTGGGCGTGGTCGGAGTCATTTCCGCGTTCAACTTCCCGGTAGCCGTGTGGTCATGGAACACCGCGATCGCCCTTGTCTGCGGTGACACCGTGGTGTGGAAGCCATCCGAGTTGACACCACTGACTGCCGTTGCCTGCCAGGCACTCTTGGACCGCGCCGCCGCCGACGTGGGGGCGCCGCCGGAGGTGAGCCGACTGATCCAGGGCGGCCGTGAGGTCGGCGAACAACTCGTCGACGATCCACGCGTCGCCTTGGTGAGTGCGACAGGGTCGGTGCGGATGGGCCAACAGGTGGGCCCGCGGGTGGCTGCCCGCTTCGGCCGGTCGCTGCTCGAGTTGGGCGGTAACAACGCGGCCATCGTGACGCCCTCAGCGGATCTGGATCTTGCGGTGCGCGGAATCGTGTTCTCGGCCGCGGGCACCGCGGGCCAGCGCTGTACCACCCTGCGGCGGTTGATCGTTCACCACTCTGTCGCTGATGCGCTGGTCGAACGCATCGTCAACGCCTACGGCCAGCTTCCGGTAGGCGATCCATTCAGCGACCAGACCCTGATAGGCCCACTGATCAACGAGAAGTCGTTCCGCGATATGCAGGACGCACTGGAAACCGCCCGCGCGCAGGGCGGAACGGTCATCGGCGGCGAACGCCGCGATCTGGGTGACGGCGCTTACTACGTCACCCCCGCCGTGGTGCGGATGCCCGAACAGGGTGACGTTGTACACCGGGAGACCTTCGCCCCGATTCTGTACGTGCTCGGCTACGACACCCTCGACGAGGCGATCGCACTGAACAACGCAGTGCCCCAGGGCCTTTCCTCGGCGATCTTCACCCTGGACATGCGCGAGGCCGAGCGTTTCCTGGCCGCCGACGGATCCGACTGTGGAATCGCTAACGTCAACATCGGCACCTCGGGCGCCGAGATCGGCGGAGCGTTCGGCGGAGAGAAGGAGACGGGCGGTGGCCGCGAGTCCGGCTCCGACTCATGGAAGGCATACATGCGGCGTGCCACGAACACCGTCAACTACTCCACCGAGCTGCCGTTGGCTCAGGGCGTGCACTTCGGCTAGTCGGACGGGCTAATCGGATGGACTACCACGGGTGCGGCTGGAAGTCCTTCAGGAAGCAGCCGTAGAGATCGACGCCGCGCTCGCCCTGCACGATGGGGTCGTAAACCCGGGCCGCACCGTCCACCAGATCCAGCGGCGCGCGAAACCCTTCTTGCGCCAGGCGCATCTTGCTGGTGTGTGGACGCTCATCGGTGATCCAGCCGGTGTCGACCGCAGTCATCAGGATGCCTTCGGAAAACAGTTCACCCGCACTGGTCCTGGTCAGCATGTTCAACGCGGCCTTGGCCATGTTCGTGTGCGGATGCCCCGGCCCCTTGTAACCGCGCGAGAAGTTGCCCTCCATCGCGGATACGTTCACCACGTACTTGCGCCGGGCCGTCGAGGCACGCATTGCGGGCCGCAGCCGTGACAACAGAATGAACGGCGCCACGCTGTTACACAGTTGCACCTCAAGCAGTTCCAGCGGGTCAATCTGGTCGACCGTCTGCACCCAGCTGTTGGTGTCGACGAGGTCGGGCAACAGCCCACCGGCGTCGACGGCGGTGCCGTCGACAATTCGGTCCGGGGTGGCCGAACCTGCTGTCAAGGCCAACGACACCAGCGAGTGTGCGGCGGCTTCGGAACCCTCTCCCAGCGCCAGAGTATGGGGATGCAACTCGCTGGAATCTCCCATCGCCGTAATCGGGACACGTGCAGCGGCGCCGCTGAGAGGCGCCTGTTCTGCGTCAACCAAGGACGTGTAGGAGCCCGGGCTGCGGCGGACCGTCTGGGCGGCATTGTTGATCAGAATGTCCAACGGTCCCTGCGCGGCAACTTCATCGGCGAAACGAGCCACCTGGGCGGGGTCACGCAGGTCGATACCCACAATGCTCAGCCGGTCGAGCCAACTCGCGGCATCGGGCAGCTGGGCGAATCTGCGCGCCGCGTCCCGCGGGAATCGGGTAGTGATCGTGAGGCTGGCACCGTCGCGCAACAACATCAGGGCGATGTACATCCCGATCTTGGCGCGGCCACCGGTCAGCACGGCCCGTCGCCCGGTCAGGTCCGTGCGCTGATCACGCCGGGACCTGTTGGCAGGCGCACAATCCGGACACAGCTGGTGGTGGAACGCATCGATCTCTGTGTATCTGACCTTGCAGATGTAGCAATGCTGGGGACGCCGCAGCGTCCCGACCGCGTCCCCACCACGCAGCGGCAGGCCGGCCGTCTCGTCATCGATCCGATCGGCCGATCCGGTCGCAGTGGCCCCGATCACCGCACGGTCGGCTTCCAGCTCCGCCTGGCGCGCCTCGCGGCGGCGCTGCCTCTTGAGAATTTTGAACAGCTTCGCGACGCCGCGTTGCACGGCAATCGAATCGGGATGATCGGGTGCAAGCGCGGCGGCCTGATCCAGGACACGCCCAAAGATGGCCATGTCCTCGGGGTCGATGTGCTTAGCCACCGACGCAGTGTAGTTAGAGGGCCAGCAGTTCTCGTAATAGCAGATCTGATGAAGCCCGTCCGCCCCTCGTCCGTGCACACCGATCGGGCCAACCACGACCCTGCTGCCTAGTAAAATCTGCTGGATGACCGACGACTCCGATGCAGTTCGCCCGAGCGGCTCATCGCCCCGTCGGCGGCTCACCCCTGAGGACCGACGTGCCGAGCTACTGGAGTTCGGTACGCAACTATTCGGCGAACGTCACTATGACGACGTCCGCATGGACGAGGTAGCTGAGCAGGCGGGTGTGTCACGAGCGCTGCTGTACCGCTACTTTCCCGACAAGCGCTCCTTCTACACCGCGGTGATGCAGGCCGAGTACGACAGGCTCTACGACGCCACCATCTCGCTGGATATGGATCCGACTCTTTCCGGTTTCGAGCGGCTCCGGCGGACTCTTCTGGTGTACCTGCACTACCAGGAGGAGCATCCCTACGCGCCGGTGACCGTGTTCCGCATGATCGATTCTGCCGATCCCACCGTCGCAGCGATAGAGCAGCAGGAATACGACAAGCAGACCGATCGCATCATGGCCGTCGTCGAACATGTCGCCGGCGACGAACTGACCCCGGATCTCGTCACCGCCCTGCGCGTGGTCATCCGGGCCTGGCTGACCTTCAACCAGGAACTGGCACGTCAACGGGCCATCAATCCTGATCTGGACGTCGACTGGCTGGCCGATACCTCCGCGCACGCCATGATCGACGCCGTCCGGCGGGTACCGAACATCCCGAAAGCAGTGGTGGACCTCATGGGTGCCGATTAATTGTCGGCCCCTGTTGGCACGATGGTCCGATGAGCAGCGAGTCCGGTCCACTCGCCCGGTTCTCGGCACCTACCCGGGAATGGTTCGCCGAATCATTCCCGGCTCCCACCCAGGCACAGTCCGGTGCATGGCAGTCCATCGCCAAGGGCGACAACACCCTCGTCATCGCCCCCACCGGGTCCGGCAAAACCCTCGCGGCGTTTCTGTGGGCCATCGACACCCTGGCCGGCGCCAACCCCGAGCTGAATATCGCCGCCGGTGCGGCTCCGGCTCGGCGCGGAACCCGGGTCCTGTACATCTCACCGCTCAAGGCGCTCGCCGTCGATGTCGAGCGGAACCTGCGTGCCCCCCTTGCCGGGATTGCCCGCACCGCACAGCGGATGGGCCTGGCCGAGCCATCCATCACTATCGGGGTGCGCTCGGGCGACACCCCCGCGCAACGCCGCCGGGCGCTGATCTCCTCTCCCCCGGACATCCTCATCACCACCCCGGAGTCACTGTTCCTGATGCTGACCTCCGCCGCACGCGAGACATTGGAAACGGTCACCACCGTCATCGTGGACGAGGTCCACGCGGTGGCCGGAACCAAACGCGGTGCGCACCTTGCGCTCTCGCTTGAACGGCTGGACGATCGTCTTTCCCGGCCAGCACAGCGAATTGGCCTGTCGGCGACGGTGAAACCCGCGGCTGAGGTCGCCCGCTTCCTGTCCGGTCGCGCCCCGGCCAACGTCGTCGCCCCCGCCAGCCCGAAGACCTTCGACCTGTCGGTGGTGGTGCCCGTTTCAGATATGAGCGCCCCAGACACCTACCCCGACGCCGAGGCCTCCAACGCGGGCACCAACACGATTTGGCCACATGTCGAGCAGCGCATCGTCGACCTCATCGAGGCGCACCGCTCGAGCATCGTCTTTGCCAATTCGCGTCGCCTCGCCGAGCGGCTCACCGCTCGGTTCAACGAGATTCACGCTGAGCGTCTGGGGGTGGATCTCACCCCGGTGGCCAATCCCGGCGTACCAGGAGGGCCCCCGGCGCACATCATGGGCAGCGGGCAGACCTACGGTGCCGCACCCTTGCTGGCCCGGGCGCATCATGGCTCGGTCAGCAAGGAGCAGCGCGCGAACATCGAAGAGGACCTCAAGACCGGCCGGCTCAGATGCGTAGTGGCCACCAGCAGCCTCGAACTCGGAATCGACATGGGCGCCGTGGATCTGGTAGTTCAGGTGGAGGCGCCACCGTCGGTGGCCAGCGGACTGCAACGCATCGGCAGGGCCGGACACCAAGTCGGCGAGATCTCCAGGGGTGTTCTTTTCCCGAAGCACCGCACCGATCTGCTGGGCTGCGCGGTCACGGTGCGACGCATGCTCGACGGTGATATCGAAACCCTGCAGGTACCCGCCAATCCGCTGGACATCCTGGCGCAACACACCGTGGCCGCATGTGCACTGGATCCGCTGGACGTCGAGACCTGGTTCGACGTGGTCAGATGCAGCGCCTCCTTCACCTCCCTGCCGCGCAGTGCGTTTGACGCCGTGCTCGACTTACTCAGCGGCAAGTACCCGTCCACCGATTTCGCCGAGTTGCGTCCGCGCGTCGTCTACGACAGAGACGCGGGAACGCTCACCGGACGGCCCGGCGCGCAACGGCTGGCAGTCACGTCCGGGGGCGCTATTCCCGATCGCGGCCTGTTCACGGTGTACATGTATGCCGGCGCCGAGGGCGAGAAGCCATCACGGGTAGGCGAACTCGACGAGGAGATGGTGTACGAGTCGCGCCCGGGGGACGTCATCTCCTTAGGGGCCACCAGCTGGCGCATCACCGAGATCACCCACGAACGGGTGATCGTGGTCCCGGCCTTCGGCCAACCGGGCAGGTTGCCGTTCTGGCGCGGCGACGCGGTAGGGCGGGCCGCAGAGCTGGGCATGGCACTGGGACACCTGACCGGCGAGCTGGCCGCAGCCGATGACGCCGAATTCGATAAACGTTGTGCCGATATGGGATTCGATGACTTTGCGATCGGCAATCTACGAAAGCTGCTCACCGATCAGCTGCAGTCCACCGGCGCTGTCCCCACCGACACCACACTGATCGTCGAGAGATTCCGCGATGAACTCGGCGACTGGCGCATCGTGCTGCACTCGCCGTACGGACTGCGGGTCAACGGCCCATTGGCGCTGGCCGTCGCCGATCGGCTCCAACAGCGCTATGGGGTCAGCGAGTCACCCACAGCCACCGACGACGGGATCGTGGTCCGACTGCCCGATACCGATGACAGTCCACCCGGGGCAAGCCTTTTCGTCTTCGACGCCGTCGAGATCGAGGCGATCGTCACGCGGGAGGTCGGCGGGTCCGCGCTGTTCGCGGCGCGGTTCCGCGAGTGCGCCGCGCGCGCTCTGCTCCTTCCACGCCGAACTCCCGGGCGCCGATCACCACTGTGGCAGCAACGCCAGCGCGCCGCGCAACTGCTCGATGTCGCACGCAAGCACTCCGATTTCCCGATGGTGCTTGAGGCGTTACGCGAATGCCTGCAGGACGTTTACGACATCGGCACCCTGGTGCGGTTGATGTCGAGTATCGAGCAGCGTCGGATCCGGATCGTCGAGGTACAGACCGAGGTACCTTCTCCCTTCGCGGCCGCACAACTGTTCAGCTATATCGGCGGATTCATGTACGACGAGGACCGCCCCCTGGCCGAGCGACGTGCCGCTGCTCTCTCGCTGGACACTGGCCTGCTCGCCGAGCTTATGGGACGGGTGGAACTGCGCGAGCTGCTCGACCCGGCAGTCATCGAGACGACCGAGAAACAACTGCAGCGCCTCGCCGAGGAACGCAAGGCCCGCGACGCCGAGGGCCTCGCCGATCTGTTCCGCCTCTTGGGCCCCATCACCGCCGAAGAGGTCAGCGCCCGCTGCTCCGGCGCGGGGGCCGATTGGCTGCGCGAGCTCGTCGCCGCGCACCGGGTGATCGAGACCCACTACGGGCAGCGCGCCTGGTGGGCGGCCGTCGAGGATGCGGCACGTCTGCGTGACGCGCTCGGGGTGCCGGTACCGCCGGGTGTGCCTGCGGCCTTCACCGACGCGACGGCCGATCCGCTCGGGGAGCTGCTGGGCCGATACGCCAGGACACACGGCCCATTCACCACCGGGCAGGCCGCCGAACGCTTTGGTATTGGTATTCGTGTTGCCGCCGACGCCTTGGCGGCACTGGCCGCACGCGGCCAGTTAGTACGTGGCGAATTCACCTCCGAAGCAACAGATTCTGAACAGTGGTGCGATGCCGAGGTCCTGCGGATCCTGCGCCGACGGTCCCTGGCTGCGCTGCGCGCGCAGGTGGAGCCCGTCAGCACATCGGCATTCGCACGGTTTCTGCCTGATTGGCAGTACCTCGATTCCAGCCTGCGCGGCGTCGACGGAGTCGCCACCGTCATCGACCAGCTGGCCGGGGTGCCGATACCCGCATCTGCTTGGGAGCCACTGATTCTGGCGCGCCGGGTCCGCGATTATTCGCCCCAGATGCTCGATGAGCTGCTTGCCTCCGGAGAGGCGGTGTGGTCTGGACACGGCTCGATCACCGCGCAGGACGGCTGGATCGCCTTGCATCCGAGCGAGGTCGCACCGGCCACACTGGCCGCACCCGATTCGGTGGTTCTGGACGAGGCACACCGCGCGATTCTCGATGGCCTCGCCGCCGGCGGTGGATTCTTTTTCCGCCAGTTCGGCGACGGGGCGACACGCGCGGCGTTATGGGATCTGGTGTGGGCGGGACAGGTGACGGGTGACACCTTTGCGCCGCTGCGAGCGCTCCTGGGCACCGCCGCCACATCGCGTACGACGCACCGAAACCGGCGAGCTCCGAGGCTGCGTGCCTACACACCAATCCCCACCGCGGCACCGGTCGATCCCGCGGTCGCCGGCCGGTGGTCATTGCTCCCGGAGAGGCTTGCCGACGGGACTGAACGTTCGCACACACAGGCCGAGTTGCTGCTCGGGCGGTACGGCGTGGTGACCAAGGGCAGCGTCGTCGCCGAGGGAGTCGCGGGCGGTTTCGCCTGGCTGTACAAGGTGTTGTCGACGTTTGAGGACAACGGGCGCTGTCGCCGGGGCTATTTCGTCGAATCACTTGGGGGTGCGCAGTTCGCTTCTCCCTCGACCGTCGACAGGCTGCGCGAATACCTCGACACGGTCGACGACGAACGCACGCCGCAGCGGGCGACGGTGCTGGCGGCAACCGACCCCGCCAATCCGTATGGTGCGGCCCTGGTGTGGCCACGGACCGCGTCCGATTCCGGTCATCGACCGGGCCGCAAAGCCGGGGCGCTCGTGGCGCTCGTCGATGGCCATCTGGTGCTGTACATCGAAAGGGGCGGCAAGTCGCTGCTCAGTTTCGTGACCGATCCCACGATGCTGCACGCCGCGGCGTTGGGCACGATGGATTTGGTACGCGCCGGTGGGCTCGATGGTCTAGTAGTCGAAAAAATCGATGGCAGATCGGTTTTCGACATCGGAGAGTCCGCAGTGAGCACGGCGTTACTGGAAGCCGGTTTCGGGCGGACGCCGAAGGGACTGAGAGTGCGCCGATGAGGAGACAGCAATGAAGGTGACACGGTTTGACCACGTGGTGATCAACTGCACCGACGTGGACACCACTGCGGCCTGGTATCAGCGTGTCCTTGGCATGACTCGGGAGACTTTCGGCCCCGCCGGCCGCACGGCTCTGACATTCGGCGCTCAGAAGATCAACCTGCGGCCAGTCACGGCAACCCAGGAGGAGTGGTTCACCGGCCTGGCCGCGGCGGCCGGCTCCGATGATCTGTGCTTCATCACCGACGTTTCCCCCGACGAGGTCCGCGAGCATCTCACGTCATGTGGGATAGATATCGAGCAGGGGCCGGTGACCAAGATCGGTGCGCTGGGCGCGATGACATCGCACTACTGCAGGGACCCCGACGGAAACCTCATCGAGATCGCGGTATACCCATGAGCAACAACCACTATCACTACATCGCCTTCGGCACGGATGCGATCGAGCGCCAGCGAGTCAACGGCAGCTACGTCGCCTACGGCACACACCTGGAACGCCCGGATGACGGCCCCGACGATCTGGGATCACGGGAGTTACGGATGATCGCCGAGGCGACCCAATTCTGTCTGGGCACCGTGACCCCGACGGGGTGGCCCTATCTGCAATACCGCAGCGGCCCGGCGGGATTCGTGCGTCATCTCGGCGGGAACACCGTGCGGTTCGTTGATCTTCCGGGCAACAACCAATTCGTGACCCTCGGAAACCTCGCCGCCGACAATCGGCTGGCGATGTTCTTCGTCGACTACCCGCGCAAGCAGCGCCTCAAGGTTTTTGGCCGCGGCACCGTGCACGACGACACCCGCCGCGAGATCGAAGTGACCGTGGAGGCATTCGACTGGAACTGCTCGCGCAGCATCATTCCCCGTTATGACCAGCAGCACCTGTCCGATCTCGGCAAGGCCTATCAGGAGAAGGCCGCCGCCAGGGAGGCCGAGCTCACCGCCGAAATCGAGCGACTACGCGCACGGGTAGCCGACCTTGAAGCCACACCCCAGTGACCGCTCTCGCCGCTGATCGGGTGCTGCGGACCCACGCGACGCGGTTCAAGCATTGGCTACAGGAGTACCCCGGCAACGAGATCGGATATCCGCACTGGAAACACGTCGAAGCCCATTTCTCCGAGCTACTCGTCACTGGCGGTGTCGGCCGGCTCAACCAGGACGAGCTGACGGCCTTGCTTTACCTCATCGCTCGGGGCTGGGACATCGGCCGGATGATCGCGTGGCTGTCGAACACACCCAACTTGTCCAACCTCGGCGACCTTGAGCGAGAAGACTTCCTGATACTCGCCCGGCTGGCTTCAATCATCGAGGGCACCGAATACGACGACGCGCGATACCAATTCGCGGCTTCCATCCGAAAGCTGGGGCCGCTCAAAGCAGATACCGAATCCGTTCTGCTGGCCTTCTACGACAGCACCGATGAGTACACCAAACGCCTATCTCTCATCTCCCTGGCACAGGGTGGATATCCCGGCATCCGGGCGCTGATCGAAAAATCCTGGCACACGATCGAGGAAGAACATCACAAGATCGGCTGCTTGGAATGTCTGAGCGAGTACGTCGGTGACGAGACGCTACTGCGCGAGTACCTGGACAAGGCCAGAGATCTACCGGGCCGCTACCTGCGGGACTACGCCGAACATCTCCGCGCGTCACTGCCCTAGAGTCCTCGTCGACTCGTACCGGACGTCCTTGCCCGTCAACGGGTCACGAAACGCCAAAGAGCGCGCCAGGAGTTGCAACGGATGCGCGAAATCGTCCGATGCCACCTCGCGCACCTGCGGATACAGCGGATCGTTGACGATCGGGATGCCCAGGCTGTTCAGATGGACCCGCAGCTGATGGGTCTGGCCGGTGCTCGGAGTCAGGCGATATCTGCCTGTCGGACCATCGTGATCGACCAGCTCGATATGGGTCTCGGCGTTCGCCGGCCCCGGCTCCTCGACCGCCTGAAGGATGCTGCGCCGCTTGATGATCCTGCTCCGCAACGTGACCGGCAGAGCCACTCCGGGATCGACGGGCGCCAAGGCCTCATAGGTCTTGGCGACCTGCCGCTGCGCAAAGAGCGATTGATACGCGGAACGGACCTCGCGGCGCACCGTGAACAGGAGCACCCCCGCGGTGAGCCGGTCCAGGCGATGCGCGGGTGCCAGTTCCGGCAGGTCCAGCGTCCTGCGCAGACGTACCAGCGCTGTCTCGGCGACATGCCGCCCGCGCGGCATCGTTGACAGGAAATGCGGCTTGTCGACCACCAGAACGTTTTCGTCCCAATGCAATATGTCGACGGCGAAGGGTACGGGAACCTCCACGGCCACGTCGCGATACGTGTACACCACCGATCCCGAGCGCAGGCGCGTATCCGTGGTGATCGGCGCACCCGCGGCGTCGACAACCTCGCCACGGCTCACCTTGCCGGCGGCGTCCGAACCGAATCGGGATACCAGCTCGTCAACCACTTGCCCATCTTCGCGCAAGCGGATTCGCACCGGCCCCAGGCCGTCTCGCACCGGTAGAGGCGGCTCAGGAGCCCTTCTTCTGGGGCTCACCAGCGCAACCTATATCGCGTCTTACTTGGACGGCGACAATACGTCGGTCACCGGCTCGACGATGAACGACCGCGCCTCGGGTGCGGCCACCCGCAATGCATCCGCCGACGCATCGTCGGGCTGACGTTGCGAACGTACCTCCGCGTCGACCCGCGCACGGTAGGTATCCACCTCACGCACAATGTCTTCCGCGGACCAGCCAAGCACAGGAGCCACCAGCTCGGCGACCTCCTGGGCGCAGTCGACACCACGATGCGGGTACTCGATGGCAATGCGCATACGCCGGGCGAGGATGTCCTCCAGGTGCAGGGCACCCTCGGCCGCCACCGCGTAGAGCGCCTCGACCTTCAAGTACATCGGCGCCTTCGCGATCGGCTGCAACAGGCTGTGATCCGATCCCGCACAAGCTAGGACCTCGCCGATCAGCGAACCGTATCGGTCCAACAGGTGCCGTACCCGGTAGGGGTGCAGACCGTAGGTCTCCCCGACGTGTTCAGTCTGATTGATCAGCGCGAAGTATCCGTCGGCGCCCAGCAGCGGCACCTTCTCGGTAATCGAGGGCGCCACTCGCGCCGGCACGAATTCGCTTGCCATGTCAATGGCATCGGAGGCCATCACGCGATACGTCGTGTACTTGCCACCGGCGATGGCCACCAGCCCCGGAGCGGCGACCGCCACGGCGTGCTCGCGGGAGAGTTTCGACGTGTCGTCATCCTCCCCGGCCAGCAGCGGCCGCAATCCCGCGTAGACGCCATCGATATCGTTGTGCGTCAACGGTGTTGCCAACACCGTGTTCACCTTGTCCAGGATGTAGTCGATATCGACTTTGGTGGCTGCCGGGTGCGCCAGGTCGAGATTCCATTCGGTGTCGGTGGTCCCGATGATCCAGTGGTTACCCCACGGGATGACGAACAGCACCGACTTTTCGGTCCGCAGGATGATCGCCACCTCGCTGACGATTCTGTCCCGTGGCACCACGATGTGCACACCCTTGGACGCGGTCACCCGGAACCGGCCACGGGTGCGCGACAGCGCCTGAATCTCGTCGGTCCACACCCCGGTCGCATTGACGACGACATGCCCGCGAACCTCGGTTTCAGCGCCGTTCTCGGTGTCCCGCACCACCACACCGGTGACGCGATCACCCTCACGCAGCAGCGAGACCACCTGAGTGGATGTCCTGACCACGGCCCCGTAGTGCGCCGCCGTCCGGGCCACATTCATGGTGTGCCGAGCATCGTCGACCACGGTGTCGTAGTAGCGGATACCGCCGATGAGCGAGTTGCGCTTCAGTCCGGGCGCCAGCCTCAGCGCGCCGGCGCGGGTGAGATGTTTCTGGGCGGGAACAGATTTCGCGCCACCCATCTGGTCATACAAGAAAATCCCGGCGGCAATATAGGGACGTTCCCACCACCGATTGGTCAACGGGAACAAGAACGGCAGCGGCTTGACCAGATGCGGCGCCAATGTCGAGAGCGATAACTCTCGCTCGCGCAATGCCTCCTGAACCAACCCAAATTCGAGCTGCTCAAGGTAGCGCAGGCCGCCGTGGAACATCTTCGAGGAGCGGCTCGATGTCCCGGCGGCGAAGTCACGCGCCTCGACCAACGCCACCTTCAGCCCGCGAGTGGCGGCATCCAGAGCCGATCCGGCGCCAACCACACCGCCGCCGATCACGATGACATCGAACTGCTCAGATCCCAGGCGCTCCCAGTTCAACGAACGGGCCTGCGGTCCAAGGAACGTGTATGTGGGTCCACCCGCCGATGGGCTGGTTGCGTCACTCACGACTGCTCCCTTCCACGCCCATTACCGGGCCCCGGAGTCCTTCCAGAAACCCACGTTACCGGCCGGTAGCGCTCTCGTCTGTGATGTGTGCCGCTGTGGCGCATGTCGTCCGAGGTCAGTCCAGGTCATCGTGGGCGATGAGCTGGCGCGCCGCCTCCGTTACCGAACCGGACAGCGACGGGTACACCGACAAGGTCTGCGCCAGGTCGTTCACGGACAGCAGGTTCTGCACCGCGATCGCGATGGGCAGGATCAGCTCGGAGGCATTCGAGGCCACCACGACACCGCCGATCACCACACCGGTGGCCGGACGGCAGAAGATCTTCACGAAACCGCGCTTGAGGCCCGACATCTTGGCCCGGGGATTGGTGTTCAAGGGCAGCGTGACCGTCCGCGCCGGAATCTCTCCATTGTCGATGGCCGCCTGGGACACCCCCACCGCAGCGATCTCCGGGCGGGTAAACACTGCAGCAGCAACGGTTTTCAACCTGATGGGCTGTACCGCATCGCCGAGGGCGTGATACATGGCAATGCGGCCCTGCATGGCAGCCACCGAGGCCAGCGGGAGCAGACCCGTGCAGTCACCCGCGGCGTAGATGCCTGCCACCGAGGTGCGCGACACCCGGTCCACGGTCAGATAGCCGCCGGAGCCGAGGCTGATCCCGACGCGCTCGAGGCCCAGGCCCGCAGTGTTGGGAATCGACCCCACGGTCATGAGCACATGGCTGCCGTCAACCGCCCTGCCGTCGGCCATCGCCACGCGGACACCTGTCTCGGTCCGGGTCACCGCATCGGCGCGAGCATTCTTGATGAGCGTCACACCGCGCTCGGCCAGCGTGTCCTCCAGGACCAGGGCGGCTTCCTCGTCCTCGTGCGGCAGCACACGGTCGCGGCTGGCCACCACCGTCACCTGAACTCCCAGCTCGGTGTAGGCGTGGACAAACTCCGCACCCGTGACACCCGATCCGACCACGATCAGGTGTTCGGGCAATTCCTCCAGGTCGTAGAGCTGACGCCAGGTGAGGATCCGTTCACCGTCGGGACGCGCATGGGACAACACCCGCGGGCTGGCGCCGGTGGCGATGAGCACCACATCGGCCTCCAGAATGGTGCTGCTTCCGTCTGCGGCGGTGGCCTTGACCCGGTGATATGCCATTCCGACCACGTGATCGACCAGCTCGGCACGTCCAGAGATCAGCCGTACCCCGGCGTTGCGCAGCCGCGCTGCGATATCGGCCGACTGCTCGGCGGCAAGGCGCTTCACACGGTTGTGGATCTGCGGGAGCGAGATCTTGGCGTGCTCCACGTCGATGTCAAAGCCCAGGTTGGGGGCGCGCCGCAGGTCGGTACGCACACCCGTGGACGCGATGAACGTCTTGGACGGCACGCAATCGAAGAGCACGCAGGCGCCACCGATGCCGTCCGAGTCGATCACCGTCACCTCGGTGGTGCTTCGCTCATGGGCCGCGGCCACGAGCGCCGCTTCGTATCCCGCTGGTCCTCCACCAATGATCACGATGCGCGTCGCCACGGCATCAAACCTACAAGGACCGAACCGACCCGGCTTGCCACGATGGGGGAACTTGCCACCATCCCTGCCGTCATCTACAACACAGGACCACTAGGCTTGCCCCCGTGCCGCTCTACGCCGCCTACGGCTCCAACATGCATCCCGAGCAGATGTTGCAGCGTGCGCCGCACTCCCCCATGGCGGGCACCGGCTGGCTGCACGGCTGGCGGCTGACCTTCGGCGGCGAGGACATCGGCTGGGAGGGCGCGCTGGCCACCGTCGTGCAAGACCCCAATTCGAAGGTCTTCGTTGTGCTCTACGACATGACCGGGGCCGACGAGAAGAACCTTGATCGCTGGGAAGGTTCCGAACTCGGCATCCATACCAAGATTCGCTGCCGGATCGACCGCGAGTCTTCCGACACGACCATCGACCCGGTATTGGCCTGGCTCTACGTCGTCAATGCCTACGAGGGCGGACTACCGTCGGCCCGATACCTGGGCGTGATGGCCGACGCGGCGGAAATCGCAGGCGCGCCAGAGGATTACGTGCACGGTCTGCGCACCCGCGCCTCACGCAATATCGGCCCCGGAACGAGCTAGACGGAACCCTGCGCGGCACTCTGTTCGACGAGGTTCACCAGCGTCCGCACGCCGACGCCCAGAGCCCGTTCATCGATATCGAAGTTCGGTTGGTGGATGTCGAGCTGCGGGCCCGATCCTGACCACACCCCCAGCCGCGCCATCGCACCGGGCACCTCCTCCAAATACCAGGAGAAGTCCTCGCCACCGCCGGACTGCGTGGTCTCCGCGAGTGCATCCAGCCCGATGTCCTCGATGGCCCGCACGAAGATATGCGTCGAGTCGGACTCGTTGATGACGGGTGGAACACCACGCCGGTAGTTGAGCGTGTAGTCGATACGCAGCGGGGCCAGCAGTCCCTCGATCACGTCGCGGACGGTGTCCTCCAGGGTGATCCACACATCCCGGCTACCGGTGCGCACCGTGCCCGCCAGCGAGCCGATCTGCGGAATGGCGTTGGCCGCCTGCCCTGCGTTGACGGCTCCCCACACCATGACGGTGCCGGCGCGCGGATCGATCCGGCGACTCAACATCCCCGGTAATCCGGTGATGACGGTGCCGAGCCCGTACACCAGGTCGGCCGTCAGATGCGGCCGCGAAGTATGCCCTCCCGGGGAATGCAGCGTGACTTCGACCGTGTCCGCGGCCGAGGTGATTGCCCCCGCACGGATTGCCACCTTGCCCACCTCCAGGCGTGGATCACAGTGCAGCGCAAAAATCCTCGTCACACCGGCCATCGCCCCGGTGGCCACCACGTCGATCGCGCCGCCCGGCATGACCTCTTCGGCGGGCTGGAAGATGAGCCGCACGCCCGAGGGCAGCGAGGGAGCCGAATTCAGGGCCATGGCCGCGCCCAGCAGGATGGCGGTGTGTGCGTCATGCCCGCAGGCATGCGCGACATTGGGCACCGTCGAGGAGTAGGGCGCGCCGGTGCGTTCCTGCATCGGCAGGGCGTCCATATCCGCGCGCAATGCCACACGTGGACCGTCCTCGGGCCCGAAGTCGCAGGTGATTCCCGTCCCGCCGGGCAGCACCTTCGGGTTGAGTCCGGCCTCGGCCAGCCGCGCGGCCACGTACTCGGTAGTGGCGTGCTCCTGGCGTGCCAGTTCGGGATGCGCGTGAATGTGGCGCCGCCACCGGATTAGCGTCTCGGAATTCTCCGCGAGCCAACGCTCCGCGACGGCGGACAGGGATTCGCTCACACTGTCACCGTCCTGCGCGCCAGCCGATCCAGCACCCTGGATCGCTCTGTCTCATTCTCAGCAAGCCGTATCACGGTGCGCGCCAACATCTTCGCTCCTTCAACCACAGCTCGGTCGGCGCCCGGTTCCCGGGCCGCCTTTTCGAAATCGGGCTGATGAATGACCGCTCCGCCCGAATCGATGCCGATGACCGGGTGGATACCGGGCAGCACTTGCGTCACGTTGCCCATATCGGTGCTACCCAGGGGCACCGCTGCCTCGAACTCGGCGGGCACCGGCGTGCGGCCGAAGGACTCCATCTCCTCGCGGAACACTCCGACCAGCCAGGGATCGGGCGTCAGCTCCAGGTATGGCGGCGACGACTCGACCAGTTCATGGCTGCATCCGGTGGCCACCGCACCAGCGGCGAAGCAGGCGTACACCTTCTCCTCCAGTTCGCGCAGGGACGACGATTCGACGGCGCGCATCGTGTACTGCATCGCCGCACGAGCCGGAATGATGTTGGCCGCTTCTCCCCCCTCCGTGACGATGCCGTGGATCAGCTGTCCGGGTGACAGATGCTGACGCAACAGACCGATCGAGACCTGAGCCACCGTCACCGCATCGGCGGCGTTGATTCCCAGGTGCGGCGCGACCGCCGCGTGTGATTCCTTGCCGTGATAGGTGACCATCACGTCGGTCAGCGCGAGTGACCGCGCTCCGGCGATATCGATCGGCCCGGGGTGCAACATCACCGCGGCCGCGATGTCGTCGAAAGCACCCGCCTTGAGCAGAAGTGCCTTGCCGCCCCCGTATTCCTCCGCTGGAGTGCCGATAACCACCACGGTGAGTCCGAGTGCGTCAGCAACCTCGGCGAGAGCCAGCCCGGTGCCCACCGCGGAGGCGGCGATGATGTTGTGCCCGCACGCATGTCCGATGCCGGGCAGCGCGTCGTACTCGGCGCAAACACCGATGACCAGCGGACCGTCCCCGAAGGTGGCACGGAATGCGGTGTCCAAACCGCCTTGACCTGTCACGATCTCGAATCCGCGCTCGGCTAGCAGCCGCTGGGTTTTCATAGCACTGCGAACCTCGTGGAAGGCCAACTCAGGTTCGCCGTGAATATCGTGCGATAACGCCACCAGATCCGTTGCCGCGGCGTCCACGACCGTGCAAGCGGCCTGGGCATGCGCGGCGGACGACGCTCCGGTGCTCAAGGGCATTAGATGAGTATCCCATCATGGTTAGGCTGCGTAGCTGTGACCGATGAGCCACTTGGGCGAAGAGGCAACAGCACCGACGAGACTCCGGCCGACGAGGCAGCGCGTGCCGCGGCGGAGATCGCCGCGCGCACCGGCGTCGCGTCCCACCCCGTCGCGGTGGTTCTCGGGTCCGGCTGGGCTCCGGCGGCCGCGGCGCTCGGCACCCCCGCCACCACGATCCCGATGGCAGACCTGCCCGGATTCAGCCCGCCGAGCGCTGCCGGACACGGCGGATCGGTGCTGTCGGTACCCATTGGCGACAGCGGCGAGCGGATGCTGGTCCTGCTGGGCCGGATCCACGCGTACGAGGGTCACGACCTGCGCCACGTCGTGCACCCGGTGCGCACCGCCTGCGCCGCCGGTGCGCGCACCATCGTGCTCACTAACGCCGCCGGAGGATTGCGCGACGAGTACACGGTGGGTCAGCCGGTGCTGATCAGCGACCACCTCAACCTCACGGCCCGCTCACCGTTGGTGGGTGCGCAGTTCGTCGACCTCGTCGATGCGTACGCAACGCGATTACGGGCACTCGCACGGGAAATCGATGACAGCCTCGCCGAGGGGGTGTACGCGGGCCTTCCCGGTCCGCACTATGAGACCCCCGCGGAGATCCGGATGCTGCGCACGTTGGGGGCAGACCTGGTGGGCATGTCGACGGTGCACGAGACGATCGCGGCCCGCGCGGCCGGTGCCGAGGTGCTGGGGGTGTCACTGGTGACCAACCTTGCGGCCGGCATGACGGGAGAGTCTCTCAACCATGACGAGGTACTGGCCGCCGGGCGCGCGTCGGCCACTCGCATGGGCCAACTTCTCAGCTCGGTGATTGGCCGGTTATGACCGTCGCGGCGCAGACGATCCAGGACTGGATCGACCATGACCCCGACCCCGAGACGGCAGCCGAGCTACGCGCCTGCTCCGAGGAGGAGCTCGCGCAACGATTCTCGGAGCCATTGGTCTTCGGCACGGCGGGCCTGCGCGGCGCCGTCCGGGGCGGCCCGAACGGCATGAACCTGGCGGTGGTGTTGCGCACCACCTACGCACTGGCCAAGGTCCTCAAGGATCGGTGCCTCGGCGGCTCGACCGTGGTGGTGGGTCGCGATGCGCGACACGGATCCGAGCAGTTCGCACAGGGCGCGGCGGAAGTCCTTGCTGCCGAGGGGTTCAAGGTCGTACTGCTCCCCCGCCCGCTGCCCACGCCGGTGCTGGCATTCGCGGTACGTCATCTGGATGCGGCGGCAGGCATTCAGATCACCGCATCCCACAACCCTCCCGCTGACAATGGCTACAAGGTGTACTGGTCGGGAGGAGCTCAGATCATCTCCCCAACCGATCGTGATATCGAATCAACAACAAAGGCAGCCCCTTTCGCTGATCAGATTCCCCGCACCCCCGTCACCCCCGCCGATGACACCTTGGTGGATGCCTACGTCCAGCGTGCCGCCACGGTGCGGCGGGGCTCCGGCGGTGTCCGCATCGCCCTCACCGCATTGCATGGAGTCGGCGGCGCCACCGCCGTGGCCGTGCTGAATGCCGCGGGTATCACCGATATTCATGTGGTGGACGAGCAGTTCCAGCCGGATCCGGACTTTCCGACGGTCGCTTTTCCGAATCCCGAAGAGCCGGGAGCCGCGGACGCGGTACTGACCCGGGCCGCCGAGATCGATGCGGATCTGGCCATCGCGCTGGACCCGGACGCCGACCGCTGTGCCATCGGAATTCCCACCACGACCGGTTGGCGCATGCTGTCCGGCGATGAAACCGGTTGGCTGCTTGGTGATTACATCCTCTCAACGCAGCCACCATCGCCCACTCCGCCGGTGGTAGCCAGCACGGTGGTCTCCTCCCGCATGCTCGCGCGCATCGCGGCATCCCTCGGCGCACGGCATGTGGAAACCCTCACCGGCTTCAAATGGCTTGTCCGAGCGGCAGATTTTGACCTGGTCTACGCGTACGAGGAAGCCATTGGGCATTGCGTCGATCCGGCCGCCGTGCGGGACAAGGACGGTATCTCCGCGGCGGTGCTCGCATGCGACCTCGTGACACATCTGCGTGAGCTCGGATCGAGTGTGGAGGAAAAGCTCGAGAACCTGGCGATCAGGCACGGTATCCATGTCACCTCGCAGGTCTCGTTGCGCATGGACTCTCTCGCCGACATCACGGCGATGATGACGCGCCTGCGGGCGAACCTGCCCACTGCGCTGTCCGGGTTCCCGATCACCGTCGAAGACCTACGGGAACGACGGGGTCAGCAGCGCACCGACGCGGTGATACTGTCCGGCGAAATCGGGGGATCGTCCATCCGGCTGGTGATCCGCCCCTCGGGAACCGAACCAAAGGTCAAGTGCTACATCGAGGTCCGCGAGCCGGTCATCACCGATGCGACCGTCGCTCGGATCTGGGCGGGCGTGGTGGTCTCCGAGCTGGAGGCGTACGCCCGCAACATCTGACTCGGCCCGACTTATCTGGGACCGAACTGACGATCGCCGGCATCGCCCAGGCCCGGCACGATGTATGCGGCGTCGTTCAGACCCTCGTCGATGGTGGCGGTGAACAACCGCGCGGATGTCGACGGGCCGTAGCGCGCAACGCCCTCCTGGACCGCCTCGACCCCCTGCGGCGCCGCGACCACACACAACATCGTGATGTCGGAGGCACCGCGGGAATGCAACAGATCGAGCGTATGGACCATCGAACCACCGGTGGCCAGCATCGGATCCAGGACGAACACCGGTTGTGTCGACAAGTCGGCCGGAAGAGATTCCAGATACGGGGTGGGCTGCCATGTCTGCTCGTCGCGCGCCATGCCGACGAACCCGACGCGCGCCTCGGGAATGAGGGCATGTGCCTGATCCACCATCCCCAACCCCGCCCGCAGGACCGGGACCAGCAACGGCGGATTGGCCAAACGGAACCCCGTCGTCACCGCCACCGGCGTGTGCACCGCGGAGGACTCCACCGGTGCCGAGCGGGTCGCCTCATAGACCAGCATCAGGGTGAGATCCCGCAGCGCAGCGCGGAAGGCCGCGTTGTCCGTGCCTGCATCGCGAAGAGTGGTCAACCGGGCCGCGGCAAGCGGATGCTCGACTACGTGCACATGCATGCTCCAGACCCTAGAACAGCAAGCTTCGATCCAGCCGATCCCAGAGGCGGGAGGCATGTGATGGGCGTCACTTTCGGCACAGTACGGCTCTATGCCTCTTTATCGTTCCTGGCAAAGCCAAGCCAGCTATGCTGAGCAGGTAATACAACGGGGTGGCCACGTTGCCAAAAAATCTTTCAAAAAGTTTGAGAAAGATGGAACCGAATCGCGACCACCCCCGTCGTATCCAAGTACAAGGCGAAAACTGCCCGAAAATAGGCGGTAGCCGAACCACCGGAGAGATGGAGGGGACATGGCAGACGGATTAGCAGCCGACACAGACATTCTGCGTGGCGTTGGCGGAGCTCAGCTGGGTATGGGCGGAACGCTCGCGGCGGTAGGCACCGCAGTCAGCATTTTCCCGGTCGCCGCACTGGCGCCGATTTTCGGTCCGATTGGCGCGCACTACCTGGGCGCATTCGCCGCAACCTCCGCAAAGCAAGGGCTGGACGTCGGTCAGCTCGCCATGAGCGTCACCGAGTCCGGTGTCACCACCAATGTGGCGAGCAAGGGCTACGACGACGATGACGACAACATCGGCCAGAACATCAGCGCCACCGTCGAAGGAATCGAGGCGTAACCATGGTTGAGACAAGTCCAATCTCGCCCAGCCGTCTGTCCGAGGCCGTCAACACGAACTATCCGAGCTTCGAGAACAACCCCTTCTCCGCGGGGCTGATCGGGCCGGCCATGGACATGGCGGGCACCGTCGGTAACGGCCAGTTCAAGGAGGGCCAGGACCCCAGCAAGATGCTGGAGGGCGGCATGCAGGTCATGCAGCAGGTCATGCAACAGGGCATGCAGGCAGGAAGCCAGCTCATCGGCACCTTCGCCGGTGCGGCGGCCCAGGCTCTGGGGCAGTTCGCTGGCATGGCCGGTCAGGCGCTCAGCAGCATGGCCACCCGCAGCGGCGCCATGGGCGCCAATGTCGGACAGGCATCAGAATCCACCGGCCGGGCCAGCGCCCTGATCGGTGAAGCCCTCCAGGAGTTCCAACACACCTCCGAGGCATTGACACCATTGCTCTGGGTTCCTGGGGTTGCCGCGGAGTTGGCAGAAGCCGCCAGCCGATGCACAGCGCGAGTCGCCGAGCACACCGCACAGCTTGAAGGAGAGCTGGCCGGACAGGCTGGCGAACTCACGGGGATGGCGGGTGCCGATATGGGCAACCCCTCCACCCCCGCGTCCGGGAGCGTCCAGCCCGCGATGTCGGCCATGCAGGGCGGCCTCCAAGCAGGCACGCAGGCGATGTCGGGCGTCGCGAGCGGCGTCACCCAGACCATGAGCTCCATGGGTCAGGGCCTTGGTCAGATTCCGCAGGCCCTCACCGGCATGCTCAGCGGTGGTGGCGCCAGTGGCGCAAGTAGCGCCCTGGGCGGCGCCAACATGAGCGGCATTGCCGCCGGTGCGCTGGCCAACCCATTCGGTGCCGGTGGCGGCCACGCCTCCTCCACCGCGGGCGGGACCAGCAGCGGACTGGGCAGCTCCAACGCAAGTGCGGCCAAGATGCTGCTTGACCCGCGCAGCATGGGCAAGGGCGCGCAGCTGTTCCTGCCCGATGGCAGCACCAGCCAGGCCCCGAACGCGGCCGCGGCGGAAGCCGTGCGCAAAGCGCTCAGCCAGGTCGGTGTGCCCTACGAGTGGGGTGGCACCAAGCCGGGCGTCGGTCTGGACTGCAGTGGCCTGACCCAGTGGGCCTATGGCGAGTCCGGCGTCGACATCCCCCGCCTTGCTCAGGAGCAGGGTGTGGGTGTCCGGGTGGATCAGGGATCTGTCATGCCGGGCGACCTGGCGGTGTGGGATGGCCACGTCGCCATGGTGATCGGCAACGGCATGATGGTCGAGGCCGGTGATCCGGTGCAGATCTCCCCGATCCGCACCACCAACGCCGGGCAGGGATTCCATGGATTCTACCGACCCACTTCCTAGTTCAGGGGTGCCGCGGCCCGAACCGCGTGCGAGCATTGATATGACAAATCGTGCTCGCACGCTGCGGGTCAAGGTCTCAGAATTCGGGTTGCCGCTTGAGGTTCACATCGAACCCGACATGCTTAGTCGTGGTGCGTCGGCACTGGCACAGGAGATCAAAAACCTGTGCGAGCTCGGTGCGGCGCGCTGCGGTGCGGCACGGCGCGAGGAGCTTGCCGAAAGCGGCATCCCCGAATACCTCCTCGACAAGATCGGTCTCGCGACGCCCGCTCAAGTCGCCGACATCGAGCTGCGGCAGTCCGAAGAGCAGCTGGAAAGGAGATCCTGATGACCGAGCCTGACCTCACCTTCTTCCGGGCACTCGAACAGCAGTATCAGGAGACCATGACGCGGGCCCGTGCCGGGGGCCACATTCTGAACAGCGCCGTCGAGGAATTGAAAGGCCTTCGCGGATGGGCACGTTCGGCGCAGGGTCATGTCGAGGCGGAAGCCAACGGCAATGGTGCGCTGACCAACCTGCGACTCGACGACTCTGTCACCAAACTGTCGCCCAAGATCGTCGGACAGATCGTGGTGGCCACCGCGGCCGCCGCCGCGGGCCAGGCCTTCGATCACCGCGAACGCGTGCTAGCCCAACTCTTGGCGGATCTCAAGAATCCGCAGCCGTAACGGTTTTCGAGCTACAAATCCCCGCGGTCTCGGTGCGAATCGGTCAGGAAGACCGTATTTTTGGTGTCCCGCCAGTGTTGGCTGAGCCGTCCGTCTCGATAGGCGTACGGCCTCAGCCCGGCTGGCTGCAGCAGGGACACCACTTCATCCGACGGCGTCTCGATGATCATCACCGGACGTGATGCGGCGATCGTGGCTAGCCCACCACGAATGACCGCGGCCTCCAGACCCTGTACATCGATCTTGATCACCTGAGGGTCCAGGCCAAAGTCGTCAAGCCGCCGAACCTGTACGGGATGGCGCTCGATCGTCAGTTTGGATGCGTCGAACCCCGCCAGGGTGTCCGGGTTGAGCCAGCCGCGCGCCTCGTTCTCATCGAGGGAGGCCAGACCGTCGTAAACGAAGTTCCGGTATCGGGGAACGAACAGATCGAAGGTACCGTCCGCGTCGGAGAGTCCGCAGGCATGCACGTGTACGGTCTTGCTTTCATATCGACGTCTAAGCCGCTGAGCCAGAACCGCATTGGGCTCGAAGCTAACGATCCGGTCCGGCGCCGCCGTGCGCTGCAGGGCACAGATGCTCTGACCCCAGTTGCCGCCGATGTCCACCGCCTCCGAGATGGGCCCCAAGCGGCCCAGGAGGCGGAATTCGGGATCGATGCGCCACCCGAATAGCCGAGTGCCCATGTTGTACGCGCCGAACTTGAGCGGCCGCAGAAACGGCAGATAGGTTTGCGCCATTCTCAGCGCCGGCATGCTCACGTGGGCACATTAGCGGAAAAGACGAAGGCGGATCTGCGCCAAGGAATCACACGTCACCCGACCCGATGAGGCGCCGGGGGTCACCGTCACACCTACCGACCCCTCATATGTGCACCGGTAGGTGCTCGCGGCGACCAAAATGCACGCGTGTGATCGGCCGAACGGCCGCCACACAGAGCGCATCCACGCTGCGGGCGCGGCCCGAAGAGACAGGGTCCGCACTTAGCCCGCCGATCGCGGGAGCCAGCAGAAAATATCGCGTCTGACCTGCCCAGCGCAACCTTTTCGGAATACTCGCGGCCCTGCTCAACACCGAGCGCTGATCGATCGCCGGCATGTGCTCCGCTGATAACATCCGAAGGTGGCACGCGAGTGGCTTCTGCTGGAGACACTTGGCGACGAGCCCACCGTCATCGCCTCCGGCAGTCAGCCGCGGAACATGATTCCGCTCAGCGCGTTCCTGCGCCGTAATCGAAATCTCGGTCTGATTCGCCGAGTCATCACTGCGGCGACAAAGGCAAACAAGGCCGCGAGCATCGGGCCACCCGATTCGGATTCGGTGATCGACATCCGGCCGATCGCCATGCCCGACGGTCGCGTGCACGGGGTCTGGCTGTGGACGGGCGCAGCACGCCCCTCCGCCGATCCCCCGCGCGAGGGCGGTGCGGTGGTGCTCAACGCCGATACCGGCGCCCTACACATCAGTGACGGTGCCGCCCTGGCCATGGGAATGGCTCCCACCGAGCCGCATGCCCACATCAGCATGCCCGAGCTGTATCGCTACCTGGCGCCTAATCCGGGCGAAACAGATGTCCTGGGGCTCATCGTGACGGCGACCGAAGGCATGACCTACAGCGCCACCTGGCCCGGTGTGGACAGCGAGGGGAATCCCACGCTGTGCCATTTCGCCAGCCGACTGGTTCTGGAACCCAACCAGCAGGGCGTCCCCGAGCGTTTGGGGCGCGCGATCAACCTGCGAGTCGGCCAGCCGGCGCCGCCGGTCCCGCTGCTGGAGCAGCAGATCCTCGAGGCCACCGCCGAACCCGGCATGTATCGCGCGTTAGTCATGATCGCTTCGCGGAAATTGATCAAGTGGATCGATCCTCCTGCCCCGGAATGGCATTGGGAATTTGACCCGCTGGGTCGCCCCAAGATTCACCCGGACGACCAGGCGAACCTGAACTTCATGATCGATAACGCCGTGTTTGGTGCGACCGAGGCGGTAATCCGGTTCCGCTGCCACGACGACAGCTGGGAACCGCTGCACTGCTCTACCCAACTCGTTCGGCTCAATGAGGATGCGACCGTCGCACTCATCACTCATCGGCGCCGGTAGCGGGGCCGGACGCACCCACCGGATCTTCGCTCAAAAATTGCTAACATCCCGGCATGGCCGGCGATTGGATGCTGCTAGAGACCCTGAGTGACGTGCCCACGGTCATAGCTATCGGATCGCAGGCCCGCAACATGACTCCGCTCGAATCGGTGCTGGGCCGCAACCGGCACCGCCCATTGATCGAGGCGGCGATCGCCGACTGCCGTCGCACGGGTGATCCCGCAGAGGCCCTCACGCCGGCACGGGATCGCATCGTGCGCGTGCATCCGATAGCGATGGGACAGGTGCATGTTCACGGCGTCCAGGTGTGGTTTGGACCGGCAGACCTCGAGCCGCCGCCGCGTCCCGTTGCGGGGGCGTGCCTGGGCGATCTGGACACCTCGGTCACAACGCTCACCGAGGGGTACTTCGACGTGATGGGTTTCGACCCACAGAACAGATCCGAGAAACAAGCCATTGCCGAAGGCCTTGCCCCCGTCTTGCCGAGTCCACACAACATCGAGTTGATGGCCAACGCCGTCAACCCCGAACTCGAGTCGACGTTCTGCGGAACATGCCTGGCCGCCGACCACCAGGGAAACACCCTTCAAGTCCACTACGCCGGGCGGGCATCCAAGGAAACCGATGCGACAGGGACCGTGGCGCGCATCAACAGGATCGTGTGCACACGGGTGCAGAACAGTCCCGCTGAACCTCGGGTGGGACTGGCGCAGCAGATCCTGGATGCGGTCGCGATCCCTGGAGCACATCGGGTGCTGATCAACGTCGACACCTTCGCCGTCCTCAAATGGATCGACACGCCCTACCCCGACCTGGCATGGCGCTACGACCCCGATCGGCCCGAGAGCATCCATCCCGAGGACGCCGCGGTGGTGAGGAACATGCGCGAAGAGCTGCGGACAGGGTCGACCACCGGGGTGCTCCGGGTGCGCGCTGTCTCCGGCGGGTGGCTGCAACTGCACGCCTCGGCCACAAGATTCGCGTTGCGTGACAATGCTTTTGCGGCTCTTGTCACCCTGACGGCCGCGCCGCGGCCGAATGCCCAGTCGTAGACCACCGGGGTCCGGGCAGCTCTGTTCGCCGCGCGTGTGCCGGCTCTCGCGGTGGGTCTTTCGCTCAACTCAGCCGTTCTGGCTAGGCTTGCCGCATGGCTGCTGACATCGTTCCCATCGAACTCGGGCTCACAGAGGGTGACGTGGTCACCCTGTGGGCCCCGCGGTGGCGCGACGCCGGAGACGAGTGGGAGGCGTTTCTCGGCAAGGACGACGATCTGTACGTGTTCGAGTCGGTGGCCGATCTGGTGGCCTTCGTACGGACCGACAACGACAACGATCTGGTCGATCATCCCGCGTGGTCAACGCTGGGTGCACTGTCGGCCGACGAACTCGAGCCCGACGACGACAATCGCTTCGATCTGATCGGGGTGCCGGAGCTGGTTGCCGACAAGCCGAGCGAGGACGCCGTCGACACGCTGCGCGCCACGTTGGCGATCGTGGCCTCCATCGGCGCGGTCTGCGAGTTGGCACCCATCAACAAGCTCATCAACGGCAACCCCGTGTTGGGCACGCTGTCGGGCGGGGCCGAAAGCTTCACCGGTAAAGACGGATTGAAGCGGTGGAACCAGATCGGTGCCATCGTGGGCAAGTCCTGGGACTCGGTGGTCGATGCCATCGACGAGATCGCCGCCACCCCGGATGTCGATGAGGAGCTCTCCGCCGCCGCCGATGCCGAGCTGCTTGCTGCCGCGGAAAATGCCGTCGACAACGAGGACGACCTCGAGGATGACGACGAGCTGGAACTGCTCGACGAGGAATCCGACTCGAACGCCGAGAGCTCCGACGACGACGCTGACGACGAGTCCGGCGACGAAGACGAAGACACCGAGGACGACGACACCGAAGACGAGGACGCCCCGGTTCTGGGCGGCGACGAGGACTTCTGGCTGGAAGTCGGTATCGACCCGATCCAGATGATCACCAACTCGGGGACGTTCTACACACTGCGCTGCTACCTCAACGACGAGCCGATCTTCCTGGGACGCAACGGAAGAATCAGTGTGTTCGGTTCCGAGCGGGCACTGGCCCGGTATCTGGCCGACGAGCACGATCACGACCTGTCCGACCTGAGCACCTATGACGACATCCGTACCGCCGCCACCGACGGCTCGCTGCGGATCGACATCACCGACGACAACATCTACGTGTTCACGGGCCTGGCCGATGACCTGGAAGACGGCATCGACGAGGTGGACCGCGATCAGCTCGAGCTGGCGGTGGAGCTGCTGACCGATGTCGCCGAATACTCCGAGGATGACAGCGTCGACGCCGAGCTGGATGGTGACACCGCGCTGGGCAAGCTGGTCGGGCATCTGCTCGAACCGGATAAGCACGACGAGCCGAAGGGCCCCTTCGCCGATGCGGCCGAGAGCTGGCGGACGCTGGAGCGCGCCATGGAAGCGCGGCTGCGCCGCGAGTAGTGCGCGGCTAGCCGGTTTAACCGATCAGGACCGCGTATCCGGGTTTGATCACGTCATCGATGATCGCCAGCCGTTCATCGAACGGGATGAAGGCTGATTTCATCGCGTTGATGGTGAACCGCTGAAGATCACTCCAGCCGTACCCGAACGTCTCTACGAGCCGCAGCATCTCGCGGCTCATCGAGGTATCGCTCATCAGCCGGTTGTCGGTATTCACGGTCACCCGGAATCGCAACCGTGCCAGCAGGTCAAAGGGATGATCGGCGATGCTGGCGACCGCTCCCGTCTGCACATTCGAGCTGGGGCACAGCTCCAACGGCACGCGAGTGTCACGCAGCAGCGATGACAGCCGGCCAAGATGCGCCGTACCGTCCGGATCGATGTCGATATCGTCGACGATGCGCACACCGTGGCCCAGCCGGTCGGCACCACAGAAGGCGATCGCCTCGTGGATCGAGGGCAATCCAAACCCCTCACCGGCGTGGATGGTGAACCGGGCGTTGGCATTACGCATGTACTCGAAGGCATCGAGGTGGCGGCTCGGCGGATAGCCCGCCTCGGCTCCGGCGATGTCGAACCCGACGGCACCCCGATCGCGGAACTTCACAGCCAGCTCGGCGATCTCCCGCGACCGTGCCGCATGCCGCATCGCGGTGACCAGGGTGCGGACCTTGATGCGCTTGCCGGCCGCGCTCGCCTGCCGTTCCCCGTCGGCGAAACCGGCCAGCACGGCGTCCATGACGTCGTCGAGGGTCAGGCCTGCATCGATGTGCAGCTCGGGGGCGAAGCGCACCTCGGCGTACACCACGCCATCGGCCGCGAGGTCCTCCACGCACTCGGCGGCCACGCGGTGCAGCGCCGCCGCCGTCTGCATCACACCCACGGTGTGCGCGAAGGTCTCTAGGTATTGCTCCAGAGAGCCACTGTCCGCAGCGGTACGGAACCACGAAGCCAGGGCACTCTCGTCCTCGGCAGGCAGGCTCTCGTACCCAGATTCCCGGGCCAGATCCAGGACGGTGCCGGGCCGCAGCCCCCCGTCGAGATGGTCATGCAGAAGCGCCTTGGGAGCCTGGGTGATTGACACCAAATCAAGTTCGGCCGTCACACCGAAAGTCTATCGATGATGAGTGCGGCAGCGGGCGGCGCCGCACCGATACCCCATCCACCTTCCAGCGCGTCGAGCGCTGCGGGCATCCGTTCGGGGGTATCGGTGTACAGCGTGAACAGCGGTTCGCCGGCGACCACCGGCTCACCCGGGCGCCGGTGAATACGCACGCCCGCGCCATGTTGTATCGACTCTCCGGGACGGCTGCGCCCGGCCCCGAGCCGCCACGCGGCGACCCCAACCGGCATCGCATCGATGTGATGCACCACACCACTGGACGGAGCGAGCACAGTCTCCTGGCACTGGCCGACCGGCAACGGCACCAAAAGATCCCCGCCTTGCGCACTGATCATCGCCCGGAACACGTCCATCGCGGTGCCGTCGGTCAACGTCGCAGCCGGGTCCTTGCCGTCGATACCGGCAGCGGCGAGCATCTCGCGGGCCAGAGCCACCGTGAGGGCGACAACGTCATCGGGGCCTCCCCCCGCCAGCACGTCAAGTGATTCCTGCACCTCGACCGCGTTTCCCGCGGTGGCCCCGAGCGGGGTATCCATCGCGGTCAGCAGCGCACTGGTGGCAACTCCGTGTGCGGTGCCCAGATCGACCATCGCCGAGGCTAATTCGCGCGCCTGCTGCTCGGACTTCATGAATGCCCCGGCGCCCACCTTGACGTCGAGGACCAGCGCGGCGGTGCCCTCGGCCAGCTTCTTACTCATGATCGACCCGGCGATGAGCGGAATCGATTCCACGGTGCCGGTGATATCCCGCAACGCGTACAGCTTTCGATCGGCGGGCGCCAATGAGGCCCCGGCCGCACAGATCACTGCCCCGACATCGGAAAGCTGGTGACGTATCTCCTCGTTGGTGAGGTCGACCCGGATGCCCGCGATGGACTCAAGCTTGTCCAGCGTGCCGCCGGTGTGCCCGAGACCGCGGCCGGACAGCTGCGGCACCGCCGCCCCGCAGGCGGCCACGACCGCGACCAACGGCAGGCTGATCTTGTCCCCCACGCCACCGGTGGAGTGTTTATCCACGGTCGGGCGAGACAGACCGGACAGATTCAGCCGCTCCCCCGAGGCCAGTATCGCCGCGGTCCATGCCGTCGTCTCGGCGGAGTTCATCCCGCGCAGATAGATCGCCATCAGCAGCGCCGCGACCTGCTCCTCACCGATGGCGCCACGGGTGTATTCGCCGATCAGCCAGTCGATGGCTCCCGGACTCAGTTCTCCGCCGTCACGCTTGGCAGCGATGATCGACGGCATATCGAACGTGTACATGTTTGCCATCAGATCCGGCCTCGTTCCAGGTCATCGGGGCCAAAAGCCTCCGGGAGCAGCTCCGCGAGTCTTCGTGGCGCATCCGAGTGATCGATCAGCAGGTCAGGGCCGCCGTGTTCGAGAAGTAGCTGGCGGCACCGGCCGCAGGGCATCAGGGCCTCACCGCGCGAATCGACGCAGGAGAGCGCAACCAGCCGCCCTCCACCGGTGGAGAACAGGGCGCACACCACAGAACACTCCGCACAGAGACCTAGCCCATATGAGACATTCTCCACATTGCAGCCGACGACGACCCGACCATCGTCGACGAGCGCGGCCGCACCCACCGGGTACTTCGAATAGGGCGCATACGCATGCTTGGTTATCGCATATGCTTTGTCCCGCAATTCATTCCAGTCGATCAACATGATCGGGAATCCTCCCTGTCGACCCCATGAGAGTCGCGTCGGCTCATCATTTGCTCGTGCAAGGTTTACCTAACTTACTTTGGAGTACGGTGCATTTCGGCGCTTTTTCGCGCTCACGCGATTTCGGCGCCACCTCGGAATGGGTTTAGAGTTCGGATGACGGTTCGCCGACCACCGTTGGGCCATCGGTTGCGCGTCATGGACGCCCCCATTTACCGCGCCGTTTGGCCCCAGTCCACCATTGGTGTTGGAGGCCCACGTGACGACTGCGACGCCCGATACGGCCACATCTGGCCGTGAAGGTAATCGCCTCAAGCGATCGCTATACCGTGGTGATCCAGGAATGTGGTCCTGGGTCCTGCATCGCATTACCGGTGCCACGATTTTCTTCTTCCTTTTTGTCCACGTCTTGGATACCGCACTCGTACGGGTGAGCCCCGAGTCGTACAACTCGGTGATCGAGACCTATAAGACCCCGATCGTCGGGTTGATGGAACTCGGCCTGGTCGCGGCGGTGCTCTACCACGCACTCAACGGCGTCCGGGTAATCCTCGTCGATTTCTGGTCCAAGGGCCCGCGTTATCAGCGGCTCATGCTGTGGATCATCGGCGGCGTCTGGTTTGTGGTGATGGTTCCCGCGGTAACCCGGATTCTCATGCACATGGCGGAGCGTTTCCTATGACAACACCTCAGACCGGTCCGAACGCGAGTGCGCGCGCCAGTGGCCGCCTCGCTCCCGTCATGGAGCGCAACTACGACCGCCCTGCCGCACTGGACAATCCACGCGCACCCCGGCGGGCATCGGGTATGCCCAACTTCGAGAAGTACGCGTGGATCTTCATGCGTCTGTCGGGCATCGTCCTGATCTTCCTGGCCCTGGGCCACCTGTTCATCATGCTGATGTGGGACAACGGCGTGTACCGCCTCGACTTCAACTTCGTGGCGCAACGCTGGGCGAGCCCGTTCTGGCAGACCTGGGATCTGACGATGCTGTGGCTGGCTCAGCTGCACGGCGGCAACGGCATGCGCACGATCATCGCCGACTACACCCGTAAGGATTCGACCCGGTTCTGGCTCAATTGCCTGCTGGCACTGTCGATCATCTTCACGGTTGTGCTCGGCACGTACGTCCTGCTGACCTTCAACCCGAACATCGGTTAGGGGCGATTTCCACAATGATTCAGGAACATCGGTACGACGTCGTCATCGTCGGCGCGGGCGGCGCGGGTATGCGTGCCGCGGTCGAGGCCGGACCTCGCGTTCGTACGGCGGTACTGACCAAGCTGTACCCGACACGCAGTCACACCGGCGCCGCCCAGGGCGGCATGTGCGCCGCGCTGGCCAACGTCGAGGAAGACAACTGGGAGTGGCACACCTTCGACACCGTCAAGGGCGGCGACTATCTCGCCGATCAGGACGCCGTGGAGATCATGTGCAAGGAGGCCATCGACGCCGTCCTCGACCTCGAGAAGATGGGTATGCCGTTCAACCGGACACCCCAGGGTCGAATCGACCAGCGCCGCTTCGGTGGCCACACTCGCGACCACGGTAAGGCGCCGGTGCGCCGCGCCTGCTACGCCGCCGACCGCACCGGGCACATGATCCTGCAGACGCTGTACCAAAACTGCGTCAAGCACGACGTCGAGTTCTTCAACGAGTTCTACGCACTGGATGTCGTACTCACCGAGACGCCCAACGGCCCGGTGGCCACCGGCGTGGTCGCCTACGAGCTCGCGACCGGCGATATCCATGTGTTCCACGCCAAGGCAATCGTTTTCGCCACCGGCGGTTCGGGCCGTATGTACAAGACGACGTCCAACGCACACACCCTGACCGGCGACGGCCTGGGCATTGTGTTCCGCAAGGGACTTCCGTTGGAGGACATGGAGTTCCACCAGTTCCACCCGACAGGCCTTGCCGGTCTGGGTATCTTGATCTCCGAAGCCGTGCGCGGCGAGGGGGGTCGTCTGCTCAACGCCGACGGCGAGCGGTTCATGGAGCGCTACGCCCCCACCATCGTCGACCTGGCACCTCGCGACATCGTCGCGCGCTCAATGGTTCTCGAGGTGCTGGAGGGCCGCGGCGCGGGCCCCAACAAGGACTACGTCTACATCGACGTGCGCCACCTCGGTGCCGACGTGCTGGAAGCCAAGCTGCCGGATATCACCGAATTCGCCCGTACCTACCTGGGTGTCGACCCGGTCACCGAGCTGGTTCCGGTATACCCCACCTGCCACTATGTGATGGGCGGCATCCCGACCAACATCAAGGGACAGGTGCTGCGCGACAACGACAACGTGGTTCCCGGGCTGTACGCCGCGGGCGAGTGCGCCTGTGTCTCGGTGCACGGCGCCAACCGGCTGGGCACCAACTCGCTGCTGGACATCAACGTGTTCGGCCGCCGGGCGGGTATCGCCGCAGCCGAGTACGCCGACTCCCACGACTTCGTCGAACTGCCGGAGAACCCGGCCACGATGGTCACCCAGTGGGTGGCGGACGTGCTTTCCGAGCACGGTGACGAGCGCGTGGCCGACATCCGCACCGAGCTGCAGCAGTCGATGGACAACAACGCCGCGGTGTTCCGCACCGAAGAGACGCTCAAGCAAGCGCTGCAGGACATCCACCGGCTCAAGGAGCGGTACAGCCGGATCACGGTGCACGACAAGGGCAAGCGCTACAACAGCGACCTGCTCGAGGCCATCGAGCTGGGCTTCCTGCTCGAACTCGCCGAGGTGACCGTGGTCGGTGCGCTCAACCGCAAGGAATCCCGCGGCGGCCACGCCCGCGAGGACTACCCGAACCGGGACGACACCAACTACATGCGACACACCATGGCGTACAAGCAGGGTGCCGAGCTGCTGTCCGATATCCGGCTGGACTACAAGCCCGTTGTCCAGACCCGGTACGAGCCGATGGAACGGAAGTACTGAGATGACTGCGGTTATCGAGAAAGCCGAAGCCGGCGACCCGCCGCTGCCGCCGGTCCCCGAGGGCGCGGTCATGGTGGAGCTCAAGATTCAGCGCTTCAACCCCGAAGATCCGGACGCCGCCGGCTGGCAGAGCTTCCGCGTGCCGTGCCTGCCGACGGACCGGCTGCTGAATCTGCTGCTGTACGTGAAGGGCTACCTGGACGGCACGCTGACCTTCCGCCGCTCCTGCGCGCACGGCGTGTGCGGCTCGGATGCCATGCGCATCAACGGTGTCAACCGGCTGGCCTGCAAGGTCCTGATGCGGGATCTGCTGCCCAAGAAGCCCAAGAAGACGCTCACCATCACCATCGAGCCGATCCGCGGGCTGCCGGTGGAAAAGGACCTCGTGGTCAACATGGAACCCTTCTTCGACGCATTCCGCGCCGTGAAGCCGTACATGATCACCAGCGGCAACCAGCCGACACGTGAGCACATCCAGAGCCAGACCGACCGCGCGCGCTTCGATGACACCACCAAGTGCATCCTGTGCGCCTGCTGCACCACCAGCTGCCCGGTGTTCTGGAGCGATGGAAGCTACTTCGGTCCCGCGGCGATCGTGAACGCACACCGGTTCATCTTCGACAGCCGCGACGAGGCCGCCGCCGAGCGCCTGGACATCCTCAACGACGTGGACGGGGTGTGGCGCTGCCGCACCACGTTCAACTGCACCGACGCCTGCCCGCGCGGTATCGAGGTCACCAAGGCGATCCAGGAGGTCAAGCGCGCACTGATGTTCGCGCGCTAGCCGATCGATCCGTCTGCACCGCCGGGTGTGAGCGCCAATGCTCACGCCCGGCGGTTTTTTCTATGCCGAGGCGCGCCCTGTCACACATCCGAGGGCTGCCTCGTCATACGGATATGACCGCACAATCACGCAGAACAACCCGTATCAATCCCGTCCCCCCGCAACAAGCCTCCTTGCTCACACGCATCATGTACCGGGTCGCCAAGCGGCGATACGGCCAAGTGCCCGAACCGTTTACGGTGCTTGCCCACCACCGCAAGCTGATGGTGGCCGCCGCGATGCACGAGCAGATGCTGGGCAGCGCATCCAAGGTTCTGCCGGCCAGCGTGCGAGAACTCGCGGTGTTCTGGACCGCCCGCACGGTGGGCTGCTCATGGTGCGTCGACTTCGGCTCCATGCTGCAGCGGCTCGACGGCTTGGACGTCGAGCGCCTCAAGGCCATCGACGACTATGCGACCTCGCCGCTGTACACCGACGACGAGCGGGCAGCCATCGCCTATGCCGATGCGATGACCGGCAATCCGCATGACATCACCGACGAGCAGATCGAGGATCTACGCCGGCGGTTCGGTGACGCCGGGGTGATTGAGCTGACCTACCAGGTCGGCGTCGAGAACATGCGCGCCCGGACCTACGCCGCCCTCGGAATCACCGAGCAGGGCTTCAATTCCGGCGATGCCTGCCGGGTTCCATGGGCTATCGAGGACACAGCGGACGCCTAGCCCCTGCGCAACGGCGTGCCGCTGAACTTGTCGGGATTGCTCACATCCCAGACCGCCAGCACTTTGCCGTCGCGCACGGTGTATCCACTGACCCGGGGCAGCACCGGCCTGAAATCCGGGTCGGTGTCTGTCTCGGTCAGATACATGCCGAACTGTCCGTTCACCAACGCCGGATTGATGGCCTGAATCATCTGCGGGCCGTAACGGTCCAGCAATCCGAGCAGGAAGCGCGCCACCTTATCGGGGCCGCGGATGACCCGCACCGCGGTGGGTGCCTTGCCATCGGAATCCCCCGTCATCGTCACATCCGGATGCAACAGTCGGACAACGGCTTCCACACTGCCGGACATGAGGGCCTCGAGCAGCTGGCCGACCACCTCATTATGCTCGGCATCACCCACCGGCTGCGGCGTCGCACTCACCGTCCGACGCGCACGCGTGGCGAGTTGACGCGCGGCCGCGTCGTTGATGCCCAGGATCTCGGCAATCTGCTTGAAGGGCACGGAGAATCCGTCGTGCAGGACGAAGGCCACGCGCTGATCGGGTGCCAGACGGTCCAGCACCACCATCGCCGCAAAGCGCGCGTCCTCACTGGCCACCAGCACGGCCAGCGGATCATTGCCGTCCAAACCGGTGACCACCGGCTCCGGAAGCCACTCCCCCACATAGGTTTCCCTGCGATGGACGGCCGACCGCAGCCGATCCAGGCCCAGCCGGGATACCACGGTGGTCAGCCACGCCGCGAGGTCCTCGATCTCGACGGTCGTAGAGTGCAGGCGCAACCACGCGTCCTGGACGATGTCCTCGGCGTCGGCGACGCTGCCGGTGAGGCGGTAGGCCACCGCCTGCAACCGAGGGCGCAGCGCCTCGAACTCGTCGGTGCGATCGCGAACCGGAACTGCCACCTCTTGAGCCTAGGCCTGCAATAAGGTGAGCCCATGGCTAAGCCGTCGATTGACCCCGTCCGCTGGCAGCCGCCCGGAGTGCGGGCACTATCCCTGAACCCACGGCCCCTACCCCCGCTCACGGTGGTGCCGCTCCCGGGTCATGGACCCGAGGATGTCGTGGCCGATGCCGCGGGAAACATCTGGACCGGTGTGGTGGACGGAAAGATGCTCCGTATCTCCCCCGACGGCGCCGAGGTCACACACATCGCGACCACCGAGCACCCACCCCTGGGCCTGCATGTCGCGCGCGATGGACGCGTGCTGATCTGCAGCCGCGACAAGCTGCTGGCCCTCGATCCGGCCTCCGGAGATATCGAGCCACTTGTCACCAAGGTCGATGGCTCTCCACTCATCTTCTGCTCGAATGTGACCGAAGCATCCGATGGGACAATCTATTTCAGCGAGTCAACGGCACGTTTCCCCTTCGAGGAGTATCGGGCTGCCGCCATCGAGGGCCGCGGCACCGGCAGGGTATTCCGCCGCGATGTCGACGGCACCGTCACCACCATCGCCGACGGGTTGTACTTCACCAACGGCGTCACCCTGACCGCCGACGAGTCTCGCTTGGTGTACGCCGAAACCATTGGCCGGCGCCTGAGCACGATCGCGCTGTCGGGTTCTGCGCAGGGACAGACCTCCAGGCTCGTCGAGGAATTGCCGTGCATGCCGGACAACATCAGCACCGGCTCCGATGGCCGGATCTGGGTCGCGATGGCGGGGCCGCGCAATGCCGCGCTGGAGACACTCGTGCCGCGCGCTCCGCTGCTACGCAAACTCCTCTGGCGGCTTCCGGAATCGATTCAGCCCGCCGTCGCGGCCGACGCCTGGGTTGTCGCGTTCAATCCGGACACCGGGGCCGCGGTGGTGAACATCCGCGGGCGCGACCCACTGCTGCAGACCACGACCGGCATCGTGGAGTCCGGCGGGCGTCTCTGGCTGGGCTGCATCGGATCGTCGGCCGTCGGCCATATCAACCTGGCCGATATCGCGCCGTCGGAGTAGTCGACCCAGAAGTCACATCCGACACAGACGTAACATCCCCCAGTTCAGGGTGGTGGTCACTTACTGTGGCAAGGCGATGACCACCTGGATTCCTGCGCCCGATCGCCGCCCGTCGCTGCGAGCAGCCGCGACGCGCTTCGCCGCGGCCACCGCCGCCGGGCTGATCGTCGCCGCCCTCCCCATGAGCACACCGTTGGCTACTGCCGAGCCCGGGTTCACGCCGCCGGATACCAGCGGGTGCCCCTACAAGGTCGTCACGCCACCGGCAGTCGACACCTCCGAGGTTCCCAAGGCCGGTGGCGATCCGCCCGCGCCACTCCCGGTGCCCGCCAAGCCCATCGGCGGCGAGATGCTCGGAAGCTGCGATGTGATCACTCCTAACGGGGCGGGGCCCGTCCCCAATGACGTCTCTGCGGAATCCTGGCTCATCGCCGACCTGAACACGGGAAATGTGGTGGCGGCCAAGGACCCCCACGCCCGGCACCGACCCGCCAGTGTCATCAAGGTGCTGGTCGCCATGGAGGCCATCAACAACCTGAACCTCAACCAGGCGGTGGTGGGTACCCAAGAAGACGCGAACAGCGAGGGCACCAGAGTCGGTGTCGACGTCGGCGGCACCTACACCGTCCGGCAGCTGCTCACCGGTCTGCTCATGAACTCGGGCAACGACGCCGCACACGCGCTGGCCGTCCAGCTCGGAGGCATGTCCGAGACCGTCGCCAAGATCAATGACATGGCGCAGAAACTCGGCGCGCGGGATACGCGGGTTGCCACCCCCTCCGGTCTCGACGGCCCCGGCATGAGCACCTCGGCCTACGACCTGGGTTTGTTCTACAAGTACGCATTCGCAGACCCCACCTTCGCCGATCTGGTGTCGGCTCCGAAGGCGACCTTCCCCGGCCATCCCGCCAAACCGGGTGAGCCCGACGATCATCCGGCCTACGAGATGACGAACGACAACCGGCTGCTCTACAACTACCCCGGCGCGCTCGGCGGAAAGACCGGATACACCGACGACGCGCAACAGACCTTTGTCGGCGCCGCCGAGCGTGACGGCCGCCGGTTGGTGGTCACCATGCTGCGGGGTACGCGTCTTCCGATAGCTCCGTGGGAGCAGGCCGCCCACCTACTCGACTACGGGTTCTCGACGCCACGCGACGCCTCGATCGGCAAGCTCGTCGATCCCGACCCTGCGCTGCTGACCAAGCCGCATGCCGACAACGCGGCCACGCCCCAAGCCGCCGGTCTCACCACGGATGCGGTCAACAGCGTCCCGGTCCGGGTGGGTGTGACGATCATCGGCGCGATGATCGTCTTCGGTCTCATCCTGGCGGCGCGATCACTCAACCGCCGCCAGGCCTAAACCGCTAGTCGCCGCCGCGGCCTAGCCACGAAATACCCAGAGCACCAAGAGCTCCAGCGCCGAAGGCGGCGAGGACACCCAGCTTGGTGGGCCGCTCGACGGTCTCGATCCGCGTAGTGATGACCACCGGCTCGGGCGGCGGCACATAGACAAAGGGCCGGTTCTCATCGGAGGTGGCCGCCCACGCGGTGGCATACAACAGCAGACGCGCAGTGATGTAGGCGAACACCATGATGCCCAGCACCGGACCGAACGTGGAGCCCGCGGGGCCATGCATGATCACGCTCAGATAGATCGACGCGACCTGTTTGAACAGCTCGAAGCCGATCGCCGCGATGAGCCCGGCCCGCACCGCACTGGAGAACGGCAGCCGCTCTCTGGGCAGCCGCGAGATCATCCAGGTGAACAGCGCCCACGACAACACGGTCGCTATGGCGATGGTGACGACCTTGAGCAGCACTGCCGGTATCGAGACGTCATGCAGCCCGAACCAGCCGAGTATGCGCAGAATCGTTTTCTCATTACCGACAACGGTGACCGCGATGGTGAGAGCCAGCGCCACGAACGTCGACCCCAATGCCACCAGATCTGAGAGCTTGCCCCGTACGAACCCGTCGGAGTCGTTGGGCTGCTCCCACATGGCGCTCAGTGCCGCCCGCACGTTGGCCATCCACCCCAGCCCGGCCCAGGCCGCCGTCGCAAGGCCCGCGATGCCCAGGCTGGTACGCGAGGCAATCGCGGTATCCATCAGATTGATTAGCTGATTGCCCACTTCGCCGGAGATCGCCCCGCTGATTCGGCCCCGTAACTCCGCAATCGTGTCCGGCCGCCTGGACAAGACGAAGCCCATGACCGCGAATCCGACCATCATCAGCGGAAACAGCGCAAAGACTGTGAAATACGTAATTCCGGCGGCGTAGAAGTTGCCGTTGACCTTCTGGTAGCGCTCCTGCATGCGCATGATGTGGTCGAACCAGGGAAACCTTGCGCGATAGCGGTCGAGAATCCCAGGCTTATCGTCTTCGGCCACCACTCACCGCCTCTACTGTTCGCTACCTCGCGGGCCGGACAAACCCTATCCGGTCATAGACCTCGGTGAGAGTCTTCTCTGCCAGCTCCCTGGCGCGCGCCGCACCTGCCGCCAGGATGTCGTCGAGCGCCGCGGTGTCGGTGAGCAGCTCGTTTGTCCGGTCACGCACCGGCGTGACGAACTCGACAAGCGCCTCGGCGGTGTCCTTCTTCAGGTCGCCGTAACCCCGCCCGGCATAGCCGTCGACGAGTGTGTCGATATCGGCGCCGGTGAGCGCGGACTGGATGCTCAGCAGGTTCGAAACACCTGGCTTGGCTTCCCTGTCGAAAAGAATCTCCCGGTCACTGTCGGTCTGCGCCGACTTGATCTTCTTGGCCGAGACCGCTGGATCGTCGAGCAAGTTGATCAACCCGGCGGGCGTCGAGGCGGACTTGCTCATCTTCACCGTCGGGTCCTGCAGGTCGTAGATCCGCGCCGCATTCTTCGGCACGAATGTCTCCGGCAGCACGAAGGTCTCGCCATAGCGGCCGTTGAACCGCTGCGCCACATCGCGTGTCAGCTCGAGATGCTGACGCTGATCATCGCCCACCGGCACCACATTCGTCTGATACAGCAGGATGTCGGCGGCCATCAGCACCGGATAGGTGAACAGACCGACGGTGGTGGCGTCATTCCCCTGCTTGGCGGACTTGTCCTTGAACTGCGTCATCCGCGACGCCTCGCCATAGCCGGTCAAACATCCCAGTACCCAAGCCAATTCGGTATGCGCCGGGACATGGCTTTGCACGAAGATCGCACTCTCGGCCGGGTCAACACCCAGCGCCACGTACTGGGCAACTACTGCGCGCGTGCGTCGGCGTAGCTCCTCGGGGTCCTGCGCGACCGTGATGGCATGCAGGTCGACAACACAGAACAGCGCCTCGTATTCGTGCTGCAACCGCACCCACTGCTGCACCGCGCCCAACACATTTCCGAGATGGAGAGAATCGGCGGTGGGTTGAATCCCAGAGAACAGGCGTCCCCGGGCGGCGGTTTCAGCGGTCCTGTCGGCAGTCATAGTGCATCCATCCTGGCATGACCGGTCAAAACCATTTACCCGAGCACAGGACGCTCAATCGGCTAGTGCAGCCGGTACTCAACCGTCACCGGCGCATGGTCGGACCAGCGAAGCGCGTAGGCGTCGGCGCGTTCGACCCGCGCCGCGTGTGCGCGCTGCCCCAGATCGGCGGTCGCCAGGTGGTAGTCGATGCGCCAGCCCGCGTCATTGTCGAAGGCCTTACCCCGCCACGACCACCAGCTGTACGGTCCGTCAACACCGGGGTGCAGCAGCCGGAAGGTGTCGACCCATCCGGCTGCGAGCAGTGAGCCGACCCAGGCCCGCTCCTCCGGCAGGAACCCGGCCTTCTTCTGGTTCGCCTTCCAGGCCTTTATGTCTCGCTCGGTATGCCCGATGTTCCAATCACCGCAGATCACCGTGTCGCGCCCGCTCGCAACCAGTTTGGCCATCCTGGCGCCCACCGCCGCCATGAATCGTTCCTTCTCGTCCTGGCGCGCCGTGCCCGCTTCCCCGGTGGGCAGGTAGATGCTCGCCACCGTGAGATCACCGACCTGGGCCTCCAGATACCGCCCGGCTTCGTCGAACTCGCCGCCATCGGCGTCGAGCGACACCTTGATCGAGGTGGCCGGGACGCGGCTGAGAATCCCCACGCCGTTACGTCCCTTCACGCTCGACGAGGCGTTCACCACGTGCCACCCCGCGGCCAGCGCCGGTGCCAGCGCCTCCTGGAGTTGCTCGTTCTCCGCACGCACCTCTTGCAGACACACGATGTCGGCGGTCGTCTGCTCCAACCAGGGCAGCAGCCCCCGGTTCTCCGCGGACCGCTCTTTCACCGCGGCACGAATGCCGTTGACGTTGATGGTGGTGACGGTGATCTTCTCGGTGCTCATCGATCGCCGACGATAGTCGAGAGGTCTGACAGTGATGAGCCGCTGAGGCGAAGAACAGCCGACAGTGATGGGCACCACGGGGCACGGTAAGTTGACGCAACAGACAGTAATGTCAACGCTGATGTTGGCGCACTAGGAGGACCGCATGCTGGAAGCCATTTTGTCGAAGTCGTCGAGCAAGCGGGCGCCCATCGAGATGGGTGAGGGCGAGCCGGTCCTGCTGCTGCATCCGTTCATGCTGTCGCAGTCGGTGTGGGAGACCGTGGCCGAGCAGCTCGCCGATGCCGGATACGAGGTGTTCGCACCCACCTACCCCGGACACAACGGCGGCGGACCGTTGCCCGCGCTGCCTCCGTTGTCGCAGCGCTCGGTCGATACCTACCTGGACCAGGTCGAAGAGATCATGGATGAGAAGGGCTGGGAGACCGCCCATCTGGTGGGTAACTCACTGGGCGGCTGGATCGCGCTGGGACTGGCGCTACGCGGCCGGGCTCGCAGTGTCACCGCCATCGCGCCTGCCGGCGGCTGGACCAAGTACTCGCCGCTGAAGGCGGAGATCGTGGTGAAGTTCGCGGCCATGCTCCCCTGGCTGGCGTTCTCCCGGCTGTTGGGCCGCCGTGCGGCGGGCCTGCCGTTCGTCAAGTTCGCCACCGCCCGCGCCCTCTGCGGCGAGACAGAGGCGCTGAGCCTGCCGGACTTCCACAGCATTTTCGAGGACATCACGCACTGCCCGGCCTACTTGCCGTCGCTGTCGTCGATTCTGCCGGCACCGGGCCTGCAGAACCTGAACACCATCTCGGTGCCGGCACAGCTGGTGCTGTGTGAGAAGGACGAGATCGTGCCCCCGGGTCGATTCGGGAAGCTCATCAGCCAGGGCCTGCCTGCCGATGCACGGCGGATCACCCTGGCGGGCATGGGGCACGTGCCGATGCTGGAAGCGCCCGGTCAGGTCACCGAGGTCATCACCGACCTGATCGACCCGCTGGTCGCCGCCAAACGCGCCGCGGCCTCCGACGTCGGCTAGGGATCACGTCGAGTGTGAACCTGTGGCGGAGTTTCGACTGATTCGCCGCCCAGGTTTCACACTCGACGCAGTGAGCTATACCTGGACGGAGGCCAGAACGGCGTTGAAGGTCTGGCTCGGCCGCATCACCGCGGCGGTCTTGTCGGGGTCCGGCGCGTAATAGCCGCCGATATCGACCGGGCTGCCCTGGACGGCGGCAAGCTCGGCGACGATTTCGTCCTCGTTCTCGACCAGCTGCTTGGCCAGCGGCGCGAACAGCTCGGCGAGTTCGGTGTCCTCAGTCTGCGCGGCAAGTTCGGCCGCCCAGTACAGGGCCAGGTAGAACTGGCTGCCGCGGTTGTCGAGCTCACCGGTCTTGCGCGACGGGCTTTTGTCGTTCTCCAGCAGCTTCCCGGTCGCCGCATCCAGCGTGGTAGCCAAAATCTTGGCCCGCGGGTTACCGGTCTTGATGCCCAGGTCCTCCAGGCTGACGGCCAGCGCCAGGAACTCACCCAGCGAGTCCCACCGCAGGTGGTTCTCTTCGACCAGCTGACTGACGTGCTTGGGTGCCGAGCCGCCGGCGCCGGTCTCGTACAGTCCGCCACCTGCCATCAGCGGCACGATGGACAGCATCTTGGCACTGGTACCCAGCTCCAGGATCGGGAACAGGTCGGTCAGGTAGTCGCGCAGGATGTTGCCGGTCGCGGCGATGGTGTCCTTGCCGCGAATCAGCCGTTCCAGGGTGTAGCGCATGGCCCAGACCTGGGGCACAACCTGGATCTTGAGACCCTCGGTGTCGTGGTCCTGCAGGTACTCCTTGACCTTCTTGCGTAGTTCGACCTCGTGCGGACGCTCGGTGTCCAGCCAGAACACCACATTCATCCCGGACTCGCGGCCCCGCGTGACGGCCAGCTTGACCCAATCCTGGATGGCGGCATCGGTGACGACCGGCATACGCCAGATGTCGCCAGTCTCGACGTTCTGCGACATCAACACCTCACCGGTCTCGACGTCGACGATGTCGGCAACGCCGGGCTCGGCGATCTCGAACGTCTTGTCGTGGCTGCCGTACTCCTCGGCCTTCTGTGCCATGAGACCGACGTTGGGAACGGTGCCCATGGTGGTCGGATCGAACTGGCCGTGGGTCTTACAGAAGTTGATCATCTCCTGGTAAATCCGGGAAAACGTCGACTCCGGGTTGACGGCCTTGGTGTCTTTGAGCTTGCCGTCGGCGCCATACATCTTGCCGCCGGCCCGGATCATCGCGGGCATCGAGGCGTCGACGATCACGTCGCTGGGCGAGTGGAAGTTCGAGATGCCCTTGGCCGAATCCACCATGGCCAGCTCGGGCCGATGCTCGTGGCAGGCGTGCAGGTCGCGGATGATCTCCTCATGCTGCGAGGCGGGTAGCGACTCGATCTTGCTGTAGAGATCCGAGAGTCCGTTGTTTACGTTGACGCCCAACTCGTCGAACAGCTTCTGGTGCTTTTCGAAGGCGTCCTTGTAGAAGATCTTGACCGCATGCCCGAAGACGATGGGGTGGCTGACGCGCATCATGGTCGCCTTGACATGCAGGGACAACATCACGCCCGTCTTGTAGGCATCCTCGATTTGCTCCTCGTAGAAGTCGCAGAGCGCCTTCTTGCTCATGAACATGCTGTCGATGATGTCGCCCTTGGCCAGCTTGACCTCAGGCTTGAGCACGATGGTCTCGCCACTCGTGGTGGTCAGGACCATCTTGACCTTGCGGTCGCGGTCCAGCGTCATCGACTTCTCACCGTGGTAGAAATCGCCCTCCTTCATGGTCGCGACGTGGGTGCGCGATGCCTGCGACCACTCGCCCATGCTGTGCGGGTGCTTGCGCGCGTACTCCTTCACCGCGCGGGGTGCACGGCGGTCCGAGTTACCTTCACGTAGAACGGGGTTCACGGCGCTGCCCAGACACTTGGTGTAGCGCGTCTTGATGGCTTCCTCTTCCTCATTCTTCGGATCGCCGGGGTACTCGGGCAGCTTGTAACCCTTGCCCTGCAGTTCCTTGATGGCAGCGAGGAGCTGCGGCACCGACGCGCTGATGTTCGGCAGCTTGATGATGTTCGTCTCAGGCAGCTGCGTCAGGCGGCCCAGCTCGGCCAGGTTGTCCGGAACGCGCTGATCCTCGGGGAGGTACTCGGCGAACTCGGACAGGATGCGTGCGGCAACGGAGATATCGCTGGTTTGGACGTCGATACCGGCGGGGCCCGCGAAGGCCCGGATGATCGGCAAGAAGGAGTACGTCGCAAGCAGCGGCGCCTCGTCTGTCAGCGTGTAGATGATGGTCGGCTGCTGCGCACTCATGGTCACTCCCGGCATCGTTGATCGGACTTGTTGGTCGGTCAAATCTCAGGCATCCCGTGGGTCACACGGATGACCTATTCAGTATCACGTCGCTTCCGAGCCTAGGCGGGCGGACGGGCTGTGATCGCGCTCCCATCGTGGCCCGCAGACACCGCCGAGCCGCGCCTTGCATACCTGGTGGCAACCATTCGGTGCATTGCGATACGCTTTTAAGCGGTCATGAGTACCAGCGTCAAGCCCCGGCTCGCTGGTCGGCAACCCTCCAACCGCGGTGGGGTGCCCCGGGTGATGACCAGGTTGAGTAGCCGACTGGGTTATGAAAGGACAGTCGGCCACACGGCAAGCGCGGGTCCGATGACGGGCCCCGAGAAGACAGGTTGGCCCAATGAAGCGTTCGTCACCCGGGGGTGAGTCCCTGCATTCCTGTTGTCGGTGTTGTCGCTGTCGCATGCCCTAAACCGCCAGCCCCGCACCGACCACCCAGGAGGTTCCCATGACCGATATCGATCCCACCGCCCACTGGGCGTTTGAGACCAAGCAGATCCACGCGGGCCAGACCGCGGACCCGGCGACCAATGCCCGGGCCCTGCCGATCTACCAGACCACGTCCTACGTCTTCAACGACACCGCGCACGCGGCAGCGCTGTTCGGGCTGTCCGAAGAGGGCAACATCTACACCCGTATCGGCAACCCGACCCAGAATGTCGTCGAGGAGCGCATCGCTGCCCTCGAAGGCGGCGTGGCGGCGCTGCTGCTGGCTTCCGGGCAGGCGGCAGCGACATTGGCCATCATCAACATCGCGCAGGCCGGCGACAACATCGTGTCGAGCCCGCGTCTGTACGGCGGCACATACAACCTGTTGCACTACACGTTGCCGCGCCTGGGAATCTCAACCACCTTCGTCGAGGATCCCGACGACCTCGACTCCTGGCGCCGCGCCATCACGCCACAGACCAAGGCACTCTTCGCCGAATCGATCTCCAACCCCAAGAACGACATTCTCGACATTCCGGGCATCTCGAAGATCGCGCACGAAGCGGGCGTCCCCCTCATCGTCGACAACACTGTCGCCACTCCCTATCTGATCCAGCCGCTGGCCCACGGCGCCGACATCGTGGTGCACTCGGCCACCAAATACCTTGGTGGACACGGCAATGCGATCGGTGGCGTGATCATCGACGGCGGCACCTTCGATTGGACCCAGGGCCGCCACCCCGGATTCACCACGCCGGACCCGAGCTACCACGGTGTGGTGTTCGCCGATCTGGGCGCACCGGCCTACGCACTCAAGGCGCGTGTTCAGCTGTTGCGTGACCTCGGGCCCGCCATCTCCCCGTTCAATGCCTTCCTCATTGCGCAGGGACTTGAGACGTTGAGCCTGCGAGTACAACGCCACGTCGAAAATGCACAGCGGGTGGCCGAGTACCTCGCCGCCCAGCCGGAGGTCACCGGCGTCAACTACGCCGGGCTACCCACCTCCCCCTGGCACGAACGCGCGAAATCATTGGCCCCCAAGGGTGCCGGTGCGGTACTCGCATTCGAATTGGACGGAGGAGCCGAGGCGGCGACCACCTTCATCGATTCCCTGACACTGCACAGTCAGGTAGCCAACATCGGCGATGTGCGATCGCTGGTCATACACCCCGCCACGACGACACACGCACAGCTCGCGCCCGCCGAACAGGTGGCCTCCGGCGTCACACCCGGCCTGGTGCGGTTGGCCGTCGGTATTGAGGGTATCGACGACATCCTGGCCGATCTGGACACCGGATTCGCCGCCGTGCGGCGACTCAAACAGCCCGCAGCGGTGGCATCATCATGACCTTGACCGACGATCTTCGCGCAAACGGCTCCGCCGACCACCAGCTTCCGGCACCGAACATCGCCCTTCCACAAGGCGATGAGATCGCCTATGTGTCAATAGGTTCGATCACACTCGAAAGCGGTGCCGTCATCGACGACGCGACCGTCGCGGTACAGACCTGGGGAAAGCTCTCACCCCGCCGCGACAACGTGGTGTTCGTCTGTCATGCGCTGACCGCCGACTCACACGTGATCGGACCCGCCGGCCCCGACCACATCACCGGCGGGTGGTGGCAAGGAATCATCGGCCCCGGCGCGGCGATCGATACCGACCAGTGGTGCGCCATCGCCACCAACGTGCTGGGTGGCTGCCGCGGTAGCACCGGCCCGACTTCCCTTGCCGCCGATGGAAAGCCCTGGGGCTCACGATTCCCCGAGGTGTCGGTACGTGACCAGGTGAACGCCGACATCGCCGCACTCGCACAACTCGGCATCACCGAGATCGCCGCCGTCGTCGGCGGTTCGATGGGCGGTGCACGCGCGCTGGAATGGGCCGTCATGCAGCCGGATTCGGTGCGTGCGGCGCTGGTGCTGGCGGTTGGTGCACGCGCCACCGGCGACCAGATCGGCACCCAGAGCACGCAGATCGCCGCCATCCGGTCCGATCCAAACTGGCAGGGCGGCGACTACCACGGCAGCGGACGCAGCCCCGAGAAGGGTTTGAACCTCGCCCGGCGCATCGCACACCTGACCTACCGCGGAGAGGTCGAGCTGGACACCCGGTTCGGCAATGATCCCCAGGTCGGCCCGGACGGGCCCGAGGATCCGTGGGCCGACGGCCGATACGCGGTGCAGAGCTACCTGGAGCATCAGGGCAACAAGTTCGTTCGGCGCTTCGACGCCGGAAGCTACGTCATCCTGACCGAGGCACTCAACCGCCACGACGTCGGCCGGAACCGTGGCGGTGTCGAGAAGGCGCTGCGCGGCTGCCCCGTCCCCGTCGTCGTCGGCGGTATCACGTCCGATCGGCTGTACCCGCTGCGCCTGCAGGAGGAATTAGCCGACCTGCTCCCCGGTTGTACCGGCTTGCGGGTGGTCGAATCGTTGCATGGCCACGACGCGTTCCTCATCGAGTTCGACGCGGTGAGCGAGCTGGTTCGGGAGACACTCGCCCTGGCCAAGTCAACACAGGCTTCGTAAACGGAACCCGAGGAGCGCGAATGCCGGACGCACACGCAGAGCCCTCGCTTTCGTTCGGTTCACAGGCGGCCGCCTACGAACGGGGCCGACCGTCCTACCCGCCCGAGGCCATCGACTGGCTGCTGCCCGACGGAGCGCACGATGTCCTGGATCTGGGCGCCGGTACCGGGAAACTCACCACCCGCCTGGTGGAACGCGGGCTCAACGTGATCGCGGTGGATCCGCTCGCCGAAATGCTTGAAGTACTGAGCAATTCGCTTCCCGAAACCCCCGCACTACTGGGCACCGCCGAGGAGATTCCGTTACCCGACAACAGCGTGGATGCGGTGCTCGTGGCGCAGGCCTGGCACTGGGTGGATCCCGAACGCGCCATTCCCGAAGTCGCTCGCGTGCTGCGCCCGGGTGGGCGGCTGGGGCTGGTGTGGAACACGCGCGATGAGCGCCTGGGCTGGGTGGCCGACCTCGGCAGGATCATCGGCAGTGAGGACGATCCGTTCAACCACACGGTCAGCCTGCCCGCGCCGTTTAGCGGGCAGCAACGACACCAGGTCGAATGGACGAGTTACCTTACCCCTCAGGCACTTCTGGATATGGTGGCCTCACGCAGCTACTGCATCACCGCCCCCGAAGCCGCCCGGAAGAAGACCCTGCAGCAGGTTCGGGAACTGCTGTCCACCCATCCTGCGCTTGCCCAGTCGACGGGACTGGCGCTGCCGTACGTCACCGTGAGTATCCGGGCGACACTCAACCAGTAGAAGATCTGTGAATCGGGTGCCCCAATTCACAGAGACGAATAGGCCGCGTGCCGCTACGGTGTACCCGTGCGTACGGATCGCCGCCTGCTGGCAGCCCTCTTTGTCACCACCACATTCCTGACCCCGGCACTCGCCGGCTGTGGATCGGCGGGGTCACCTTCGGACACCAAGAACCAGTCCGAATCCAGCGCCAGCAGCGCGCCCACCGAACGGCACACTCGGCAGTTCATCCCCGAACTGGGCATCTACGTCACCCTCCCGCATGACTGGGTGGCCTTCGCCGACGGAGTGCACGACAACAAGGGGCAGGTGACCTTCCAAGTCCGGCCCAAGTGGGAGTCAACGGAATTCGCGCAGTACGTGCGCATCCGCAAGTTGACGGCTTCCGACGAGAACACGGCCGCACCCGAGGTAAAGGGCTGGCTCGAATCGTCGAATGCCGATGCGGTGAGCGACTTCGTCAAGAGCCGTAAGTCGAAAGTCACTGCGGATAAACGAGACTCATGGGACGGCCCCAACTTGCCCGGAGCCTCGGCAAGCCTGGAGCTGGAGAAGCCTCCGGTCGCGGAGGGCAAGCCGCCGTCCGCCGTCACACCCAAGATCTACGTGGCGTTTGTCGGGCAGGGCGATCAACGTTGGCAGATCGCCACCAGCAATACCGGCAGCCCCAGCGGAGAACCGTCGGAGCAGTTCTTCGGCGAGCAAGCCGATGCCATCGCACGCTCGGCGCAACTGCTCAAGTAGGTCTATCCGGTGCCCAGCGGGTCGATCGTCAACGCCAGGTAGACCATCACCGCAGCGACGGCACTGAGAGCACCGACGTCAAAGGTCTTGCTGCGCACCGCTAACAGGCCCGCGGTGTCATCGGCCAGCACCAACCGCAGCGCCGCGGCCACTCCCACAGCGATCCCCACGACCAGCGCACCGCGGCGCCACCGATCCGCGATCACCAATCCCAGCGCCACCAGAAAGACCGCCGATACCACCAGAATCGGCCACTGCTCACGGGCGAAGCGGCGGACGGCATCAAGAGCCGCCCCGTACATGCCCCGGGTAGTCGTCACGAACGTTCCGCTCGCTCGATCACGTTGCTAAGCAAGAACGCTCGGGTCAAGGGTCCGACTCCGCCCGGGTTGGGCGAGACGTACCCGGCGACATCCCAGACGTCCTCGGCCACGTCGCCGGTCAGCTTGTCGTCGACCCGGCTCACGCCCACGTCGATCACCGCGGCACCCGGCTTGACCATGTCCGCCGTCACCATGTGCGGCACGCCGGCAGCGGCGACGATGATGTCGGCCTGCCGGGTCAAGGCAGCCAGGTCACGGGTTCCGGTGTGGCACAGGGTGACCGTCGCGTTCTCCGAGCGGCGGGTGAGCAGCAGCCCGAGGGGACGGCCCACCGTGACGCCACGACCGATCACCACCACGTGCGCGCCGTCGAGCTTGACGTCATAGCGACGCAGCAGATAGACGATGCCCCTCGGCGTGCACGGAAGCGGGGCTTCCTTGCCCAGCACCAGCCGGCCCAAGTTCGTGGGGTGTAGCCCGTCCGCGTCCTTATCGGGGTCGATGCGTTCCAGCGCCTCGTTCTCGTCGAGGTGCTTGGGCAGCGGCAGCTGCACGATGTAGCCGGTGCAGTCCGGGTTGGCGTTCAGCTCGTCGATGGTGGCGCACAGTGTGGCTTGATCTATATCCGCGGGCAGATCGCGGCGGATCGAGTTGATGCCCACCTTGGCGCAGTCGGCGTGCTTACCGCGAACATAGGCGTGCGAACCCGGGTCGTCCCCCACCAGGATGGTTCCCAGGCCTGGGGTCTTGCCCGCCGCGGTCAGCGCCGCGGCGCGAGTGGCCAGCTCCACAAAGATCTCGTCGCGGGTGGTCTTGCCATCAAGTCGAGTCGCCGTCACACGGCCAGTATTCCAGCTCTCACCAAGTGTCCCAGTGCAGGACGTCGGCGACGGGCTGGCGCTTGGCAGGCCGGAAGTCCGTGCCGACGGTGTACGCGATGGGGAACAGCCCGCCCTGGGTGATCTTGTCGAACGGGATGCCCAGGATGTCGGCGGTGCGCTTCTCACCGTCGTCCATCAGGTGCAATGTCGTCCAGGCCGATCCCAAACCGCGGTTACGGGCGGCGAGCATGAAGCTCCACACCGCAGGAAGCAACGATCCCCACGACGAGGCCGCGCCGACCACCGGCAGATTGTCGAGTCGTCCCTCGATGCAGGGAATGAGGAACAGTGGCGCCCGCTCGAAGTTCTCGGCGAGGTAGCCGGCCGAGTCCACAACCTTTTCCTTACGCTCGGCCCGGGTGTCGCCTTCGGCGTAGGTGGCGCCTGCGCCCTTGGCGTACTTGTTCCAGCCTTCGCGGTAGATGTCGGCGATCGCCTTCTTCTTGTCGGCGTCCTCCACGATCACCCAGTGCCAGCCCTGATGGTTCGAGCCGGTCGGTGCCTGCAGCGCGATGTTCAGACATTCCTCGACAACCGCGCGCTCGACGGGCTTGTCGAAATCAAGGCGCTTGCGCACCGAACGGGTGGTGGTCAGAACTTCGTCGGCTGACAGATTCAGGGAGGTCATACGACGAACGTACATCCACCGGGCTTACCGAAAATTAGGAGTCCGCATCCAGAATTCGCCGTCCGTGGTCGCGGCGTAATCTCCCGCTCATGGGCAATGACGCCGCTGGAGTTCCCGACGTGTTGGCGCCCGCGCGACTCGGCCCCATCACATTGCGCAACCGGACAATCAAGGCCGCCACATTCGAGGCCGCCTCACCGGACGCTTTCGTCACCGACGATCTCATCGAGTATCACCGCAGACCCGCACTCGGCGGGGTCGGCATGACAACGGTTGCCTATTGCGCCGTCGCCCCCGAGGGACGCACCGAATACGGCCAGGTCTGGATGCGTGAAGAGGCCCTGCCCGGGCTGCGGCGCCTCACCGGCGCCATCCACGACACCGGCGCCGCCGTCTCGGCGCAGATCGGCCATGCCGGTCCGGTGGCCAATGCGCGATCGAACGGGTCACGTGCCCTGTCCCCGATCCGGTTCTTCAACCCGTTGGGCATGAAATTCGCCCGCCGGGCCAGCACTTCCGATATCGAGGGCGTGATTGCCGCGCACGCGAACGCGGCCCGGCTTGCCATCGAGGCCGGTTTCGACGCCGTCGAAATCCACTTGGGCCATGGCTATTTCGTGAGTTCCTTCCTGAGCCCACTGTTCAACAGGCGCAGCGATGAGTACGGCGGATCGCTGGCCAACCGCGCCAAGGTGGCGCGCGCGGTGGTGCAAGCAGTGCGGAAGGTGGCCGGCGATCGGCTGGCGGTGACCGCGAAACTCACCATGACCGACGGCATCCGCGGCGGCATCCCGATCGAGGAGTCTTTGCAAACCGCGAAATGGCTGCAAGAAGACGGCGGACTCGATGCCCTGGAACTGACTGCGGGATCCTCTCTGGTCAACCCCATGTACTTGTTCCGCGGCGAGGTGCCGATCCGTGAGCTCGCCAGCGGCTTCCCCAAACCCATGGGTTGGGGCGTGCGGCTCACCGGAAAGAAGTTCTTCCGGTCCTATCCCTACCGCGACGCCTTCCTACTGGACGATGCCCGCCGGTTTCGCGCCGAACTGGACATGCCCCTGATCCTCTTGGGCGGAATCGCCGGCGGCGACACCATGGACCTGGCGATGGCGGAGGGCTTCGATTTCGTGGCCATGGGACGTGCGCTGCTGGCCGATCCGGATCTGGTGAATCGGGTGGCGGCCGACCGGGCCGCCCATTCCCGATGCACCCACTGCAATCAGTGCATGGCCACGATTTTCAGCAGAACCCACTGCGTGCTCACATAGCATCGCTGCCATGACGGCGGCGCCCGAACACCAGAGACCGGGAACCGCCGAGTCCGTCGTCAGCTGGCTGCTGTGGGTGCTGGTGACCGCGGCGGCAGGCGTCGTCGCGTTCGCCTCGATCTTCCCGCTCGCCTTCAGCGGCGCCGCACCCGAACAGGCCGACGCGGCAGCCGCGGTGTTCGTCTGGTCGCTGCTGACCCTGTTCACGTGCATGGCCGCACCCATCGCCATGGGCATCGGGCACTGGCGGCATTGGCACATTTGGTACTGGCCGGCGCTGTGCGTGTCCGTCCTCGTCAGAACGCTGTTTCTGCTGCACAACCTGTGAGCGTCCGGCGCGACCAGGTCACCACCGGTGAGCGACACAGTCGCTGGTGTCGTGCACTCACCTGACCGCGTCGGTTGATGACAAGTCCCCATCATGGGCTTCCCGGTTGCGCACGATTTGCGCCACATTGCGCTCTGCCCACACCCGCAATTGGTCGATGGGCTCGCGAAGCGAAACGCCCAACTCGGTCAGCTGGTACTCCACTTTCGGCGGGACCGTGGCATAAGCCATTCGCTTCACCAGCCCGTCGCGGAGCATCGAGCGCAGCGTGGACGTGAGCACTTTGCTGGTAATGCCGCCGACGCGATCGCGCAGGACAGTAAACCGCAAGGGTCCGTCGGCAAGGGCCGCGACCACCAGGACTGTCCACTTATCCCCGACTCTGTCCAACACGATCCGGGTGGGGCATTCCGTGTCGAACAGGTTTCCCAACCAGTCATCCACGGGCTGTGACGAGGCAGACATCAAAAACTCCATTAGTTACTTTGAGGTACCAAGTTACCACTGGATACCTTTGGGGCGTTCACACGGATTGAAGAAGGGACTCGCCCCATGAAAATCGCGATATTCGGCGCAACCGGAATGGTCGGCTCGCGGATCGCCGCCGAGCTACGCGGACGCGGACACGAGGTGACCGGTTACAGCCGCCGAGGTAGTGACACCGCCGGTGCCGGAACACTCTCCGACAGCACTCTCGTGGCAACAGTCGCTGCCGGGCATGACGCTGTGGTCTCCGCGATCGGACCAAGCCGCGCCGGTGAACCACACAGCGAATTCATCGACGCGATCAGCACAGCCGCCGCAAACCTCCACGGCACCCGGCTGTTCGTCGTCGGCGGTGCGGGAACGCTCCGTGTCAACGGAATACGCCTGGTCGACTCCCCAGAGTTCCCGGAGGCGTACCGCGCCGAGGCACTGACTCAGGCTGCCGCGCTGGAGATACTCGAGCGGACCGGACAAGACGTGGACTGGGTGTACCTCTCCCCGGCGCCGCTCATCGAGCCGGGAGAGCGCACAGGTTCCTACCGCGTCGCAGGTGACTCCCCAGCGGGCCAGCGCATCTCGGCCGAAGATTTCGCGGTCGCGGTAGCCGACGAACTTGAACACCCGGCACACCGACACGAGCGATTTACGGTCGCCAATTGACCGCCGACTGACACAGTGCCCGGCTGCCGGATCGGGCGCAGCTCACGAGTGCGAGTCTTCCCGCGCCCGTGCACAGCTCCGGCGCGGGAAGACTGACCACTCGCTGTGAACCGATACAGTCGATAGCGATGACTGGTCGGGAAGCACCCACTCTCACGGTGGTATTCGACGGTGACGAGCGAAAGTTCGCGCCCGGGCACGATATTCATATCGGCCGCGATATCCACGCCGATGTACGCATCACGCACCCGTTGGTGTCGCGTATTCACCTGATAATCAGGTTCGTCGACGGTAAATGGATCGCCGAGGACCAGCGCAGCCTCAACGGCATCTTCGTCAACGGCCGTCAGGTCGGTTGGGTCGAGGTGCGGGATGACACCGTGGTCAACCTCGGCGACCCCGGCGGACCGCGGCTGACGTTCGCCCTGGGCGGTCTCGGCAGCGAAACGCAGCTGGGAATCGCTCCCCCCACCATGCGTGGTCCGGCCTCGGGTCTGCAGCCAGCCCCCTATACCGGCACTCAGGAGCACTACCCCACCGGCGGTTACCAATCCGCTCCGCAGACCTACGGGCAGCCGCCGAGCCAGCAGCACCCCTACGGCGCACCGCCCTCGGGGCCCCAAACCTATGGAACGTCCGGGCCCACCCGCCCGCGCCAGCAGTATCCGTCGGAACCCACCCCAGTGCCCCCCGCCGCCTACGCCCACGAGCCGGTCGAGCCGTTCGGCACCCGTGCGATGCGCGCGCTCGGCATCGGCGGCGCACCCAAACCGTCACCCGGTGCCATCACCGTCGGTCGCGCCCCCGACAACACGATCGTCGTCAACGACGTGTTGGCCTCGCGGCACCACGCCTTGTTGCTTCCGTCGGCCGGTGGCCTGGAAATCCAGGACCTGCACACCATCAACGGCACCTTCGTCAACGGTGTCCAGGTTGAACAGGCAACGGTGCGCGAGGGTGACACCGTCACCATCGGTAACGTCGACCTCGTCGTTCAAGACGGCACACTGGTCAAACCGACGACAGCCGCCCGCGTCGGCGGGCTTGAGGTGCAGGGTATCGACTTCACCGTCGAGGGCGGCAAGAAGCTGCTCGACAACATCAGCTTCTCCGCAGGCCCCGGATCACTCACCGCGGTCATCGGCCCATCAGGTGCCGGCAAGTCCACCCTGGCCCGGCTGATCGTCGGCAACACCCAACCGTCGGCGGGCAAGGTGTCCTTCGAAGGTCACGGGGTCCACGCCGAGTACGCCGTCATGCGAAACCGCATCGGCATGGTGCCACAGGACGATGTGGTGCACCCGCAGCTGACGGTGAGCCAGGCACTGCATTACGCCGCCGAGCTGCGATTGCCCCCGGATACCACCAAAGAAGACCGCGAACAGGTCGTGTCCCGGGTTCTTGAGGAACTCGAGATGACCAAGCACGCGGAGACGCGCGTCGACAAGCTCTCCGGCGGGCAGCGTAAGCGCGCCTCGGTGGCCATGGAGCTGTTGACCGGTCCGTCTCTGCTGATCCTGGACGAGCCCACCTCGGGCCTGGATCCGGCACTGGACCGTCAGGTGATGAGCCTGATGCGCCAGCTCGCCGACGCCGGCCGCGTAGTGGTGGTGGTGACGCACTCGCTGACCTATCTGAGCTACTGCGACCAGGTGCTGCTGCTGGCCCCCGGTGGCAAGACCGCATACTGCGGACCTCCACGCAGCATCAACCAAGAGATGGGCACGACCGACTGGGCCGACATCTTCGCCAATGCCGCGGCCGACCCGGACGGTGTGCACCAGGCCTATCTGGCCCGGCATCCCGCTGCGAACAAACCCGTCACCGCCCCGGTACAGCCTGGCGACCTCGGCAAGCCCCCGAAGACAAGTCTGCTGCGGCAGGTCTCCACGGTGGCGCGCCGCCAGGGACGGCTGATCCTAGCCGACCGCGGCTATTTCATCTTCTTGGCGCTACTGCCGTTCGTCCTTGCCGGATTGGTGTTGTCGGTACCCGGTAGTGCCGGTTTCAATGTGGCGTTGCCTGACAACCCGAACGAACCTGGACTGCTGCTGGCGCTGACGAACCTCGGTGCCAGCTTCCTGGGTCTGGCGCTGACCATCCGTGACCTGATCGGTGAACGGGTGATCTTCCGCCGTGAGCAGGCAGTGGGCCTGTCGGCCACCGCATATCTGCTCGCCAAGATCGTCACCTACTGCGGAGCCGCCATCGTGCAGTCCGCGATCATGACGGCCGTCATCGTGATCGTCCGCGGTGGACCGACGCAGGGCGCGGTGCTGCTCGGAAACGCGAACTTCGAGCTGTGGGTCGCCGTTGCCGCCACCGCATGCGCGGCCACCGTGCTGGGCCTGGTGCTGTCCTCACTAGCCACCTCCGCCGAGCAGGTGATGCCGATGCTGGTGATCGCCACCATGACGCAGATCGTCTTCAGCGGCGGACTCATCCCGGTGACGGGACGTGCGGGGCTGGAACAGTTCTCGTTCCTGTTCCCCTCGCGATGGGGCTTCGCAGCCACCGCCGCGACCACCGACCTGCGCAAGCTGGTGCCGGTGGGGCCGCAGGACGAGCTGTGGAATCACGATGCGGGAACCTGGCTGTTCGACATGGGCATCTTGGCGCTACTCGCGCTGGTGATGGCCGGATTCGTGCGCTGGCGCATCCGCCTCAAGGGCTGAGTTCTTTCGAAGAGACGGGCCCGCCTTAGCCGCCGTGCACGTCCAGTCCGTGCCCTGCGGCATACGCGACGGCTTGGGGCAGATCGACTTTCGCGGCCATCAGGGTTGCGGTGGTCCACAACGTCGGGTCAATGCGGGCACCCCGCAGGTCCGCACCGTCGAGTTTGAGATTCTGCGTGCGGGCACCGGTGAAGTCGGCGCCGTGCAGATTGGCCTTGCGCATATCGGTGCCGACCAGGTTGGCCTCCCGGAAACGGCAGTCCGACAGGTCCATCTCACGCAGATCGAGCCCGCCGAGCGAGGACAGCGTGAAGTCGGTCTCGGTGAACTTCGAAGGGCGCACCCGGCAGTCGGTGAGCGTGGAGCCCAGCAAGCTGCACTGGCGGAACTCCGAATGCCATAGCGATGTGCGGCGGAAGGTGCAGTTCCGGAAGGCGGAGCCGACATGCAGCGACTCGGTGAGATTGGCGCCGCTGAAGTCGCACTCGGTGAAAACCACGCGCTCGGTGCGCAGTTCACGAAAGTCCTCGTCGTAGAAGGTCTCTCCGGTGATCTCACGGTCAGTCCAGTGCTCGGCCATGCCTGACATCATGCCGGGCGGGTCCGACGGGTGACCATGCGATCTCGGCCTTGGTCCGCGGGGCCGGCGTCACACGGTCACGTGGTTGTCACAACGAGTTTCCCACTCGCACGGCCCGCTTCCATTGCCGTGTGCGCCTCGACTATCTCGTCGAAGGCGTAGACACGATCGATAGGAACAGCAATGTTGCCGGAGGCGACACCGTCGAGATACTCCTGTAGGACATGTGCGGGTAGGTCGGCGGCGCCTCCTCCGTACGAGGTGAGGCGGACGCCCCGTGGGATGTACTCAATGGGATAGAACTCATCCACTGTCCACTGGTTGGACAACATTCCGGTGAAACACACCACCCCATGCACGCGCGTGGCACGCAGAGTGTCGGGCAGTGTTGGGGTACCGACAAGTTCCAGTGCGGTATCGACGCCGCCGGGGAGGAGATCACGGACTTGGCGTGCTATCTGGCCGTCGTCGACAAGGACGTGGTCAACGCCAATCCTGGCTAGCGCACTGGCTTTTCCGGGGTTCCGCGTGGTGGAAAACACAGTCATATTGCGCTGTTTGGCCAAGATCGCAGTGGCCATGCCGATCGAGGATGTGCCGCCCCGGATAAGGAGCGACTGACCGTCCGCGGCATCCAGTCCTACCGTCAAGGATCCATATGACGTTTGCAGCATCTCCGGTACCGCGCCAATCGTGGCCCAGTCCAGGTCGCTGGAAAATGCGGTCACTTGCGTAACAGGCACACAGGTGTATTCGGCATATCCGCCATCGAATTCCCGGCCCATGCCACCCATGATGGCCATCACCTGCTGCCCCACCGCGAACTCACCGCCAGGGCACGCTGCCACCACACCGGTCGCTTCGATCCCGAGCACCCTCGGAAAGGTGACTCCTTCCGCTAGGCCCAGGCGGGTGTGCAGTTCAGATCTGTTCAGGCCAAACGCTTTCACCGCAATAAGCACCCAGCCTTCGGCCGGTTCTGGGACCGGTAATTGCCGGATCTTCAGAGCTTCCGGAGGCCCGGGGGCGTCCAGCACGATGGCCCGCATGGTCGTGGTCACAACACTCCCCTATTCTTCGCACTGCTGTTTTGTTCCGCTGCGCGGACTTTGGTCAAGATGGTCGCGAACTGCTGTAGCTCGCCAGCGGATAGCACCTTCCCCAAACGGGTGGAAAGTTCTTCCTCCAGAGCCAATTTCGCCCGGGCTAGCAGACGCTTGCCTGATGGCGTCAATTCGATGACCGAGGAGCGCCCGTCTTCGGGATTGGGCCGACGCCGACAATGCCCGGAGGCTTCGATGCGGTCGACGAGCTTGCTGGTACCGCCTACCGTGATGAGCAAGTCGGTGGCGATGTCGTTTACCCGACACAAGCCGTGCTGCTCGATGACCCGCATCGGCTCATAGCGACTCAGCGGCAGATCAAAGTCGGTACGCAGTCGCACATCCACGGCGTTCCACAGCCCGATCTCCCACCTGACCAGCTCTCTGAACATCAGCTCTAAATCTGCCATGACACATCCACCCGTCCTGCCGAGCATTACCTTCCATGGAATATACCATCGGCGTTTCCTGTACTGTATTCCATGGAATGCAAATTCTCGGAAAGACGACAGGAATCAGATGACCAACGAACACGACGTCAAGACGCTGCTCTACACGTATGAGCAAGCGCTGAACAACAGCGACGCAGCCTTGGCCGCCTCTTGCTACACCGCCGGCGGAGTCTTCATGCCGACTGCTCAGCCCACCGCGACAGGGGATGGATTGCGTGAAGCATATGAACAAATCTTCAGTGCCATCCGCCTCAACGTGACGTTCACCATCGATGAACTCGTCATAGCGAGTGACGACATCGCGTATGCCCTAACTCGCAGCAAAGGCACTCAGACCGTGCTGGCCGACGGCACCCGAAGCACCGAGTCCAACCGCGAGGTGTTTGTCCTCCACAAAGAAGACGGTGCGTGGAAAATAGCCCGATACATGTTCAACAAGTCCGAATAACCTGCACACAGTCTGGCCGGCTGCAGGGGTGATGCCCTGGGCCGTCGCACCATGTTCCACGAGCCGAACATCGCTTACCGCTGAACAGGATCGGCCACTCTGAATGTGGCCCACATAGAGTGTGAAGCGATGAGAGCGCCGGACCCCGACTTCTACGTCGCATTGATGGCGGCCGTCAGCGGAGGCATCTGCGTACTCGCGGAACCGCGCGAAAGTACCCTCCAGAAATGGCTTTACTGGGCCGTCGCTCCGGCGGTCGCCATCGCATGCATATCGCTGGCCCTTGAGAGCGTGCTCGCGGGATTCGGGCTTGGCGTCTTCGTAGTCTTGTTTCTTGCCCTGATGTACCTCCGATACAAGCTCTGACACCCCTGAGGTTGCCCACCACGCTGCCGATCCTCCCCGTGGATTGAACGAAGACCCCGAGGCTCTTCGGCGTACAGTGCGCTCATCGGGTTGGACTTGAGGAGGGAATCATGAAGGCTATCTTGGTTGCGCTGGCAGCGTTAATAAGCTGTGCCCCAGTCAGTTATGCCGATCCCATCAAGTTCTCCGACAACACCGACCTCGGCACATGGTTGGCATCAAACGGATTCAGCTGTGTGCCTGCACTCGATTTTCTGTTGTGCTCGTATCAGGAAAGGGCACATTCGTGGCAGTTTCAGGTAGTCAATGGCGATACCACAGCTAAGCGAAAGGCAAGCTGTGACGCTGGTACAGCAGTGAGTCAAAGCCATCTGCAAGGCGACACATGGGCTCTCTTCTCCGGCAAGGGAGATGGGGCACTATCCGGCATGCTCGAAACGATGAACACCAAGGGCTTGGCGGACGGGAAGATCGTTACCTCATGCCCTTACAACTAGGCCGACCATTGGATGGCTAGCGTCATGAAGGTGCTGTTGGCGTCTTCGATGTAGGAGTCGAAGGGGCCACACTCAATAAACCCGTGTTTACGGTAGAGCGCCCGGGCCGGAGCGAAGAAGTCCATACTGCCGGTCTCCAACGAAACCCTGTTCACACCACGATTCCTGGCGTCATTAAGGACATACAGAAGCATCATTGAGGCGATGCCTTGACCCCGTCGGTTCGGGTCGGTCCGCATGCTCTTGAGTTCCTCGTGTTGTGCAGAGATCTGGGCCAGCGCAACAGTTCCGACCAGATCGTGCCCGTCCCGGGCAACCCACAGTCTGACTCCGGAATCCTGCAGGCCCACCGCATCTAGAGCGTGCTGACTCTCCGTTGGCGCGGTCGGCGCGACATCGTCCAGGTGGGCCTGCAAGAATGCCAGAAGCGCACTGTCCTGGAAATCTGCCACTGTGATCGAGAGCGCCACGATCTGTTCTCCCGGTGCTAGCGGACTGTCGGATACCAGTCCATCATGCAGTGTGGCGGGCAGGCTGATGCAGGCCGAACCGTACGCCCTGGTCGTCCCTGCAGAATGCGAACCTGCCGAAATCAGGCTCCTCAGGTCTGGGATCTTCGGCTTCACCGCCGAGTTTGCGGACGGATGAGACTGCGGCCTCAATATCCGGGACCCCGAAGAATACGTCGATCCGGCGGTCCTCATCATCGTTGTGCAGTCCGCCTCGCACGCCCCCCGTTTCAAGCCAAGCCTGCCCAGTCTCACCCATTGCGTGCGGTGTCCAGCCGAAGAGCTGCAGGTAGAACTTCTGAGCGCGTACCGCATCGGGCACACCAATCTCGAAGTACGTCGGTTCACCAGTCATCGTCGGGGTTCCTCCTCGTATGGATTTATCTGATAGCACCGACGCTAGGCCCGCCATCCGCCCCCGTCTTGTACAAATGTTCGCCGGCCATGGGGATCCCGCATCCCAGCAAGTCGTCGTGCCGTAATCCGGCCCATTCCCGCGGTGAACACCCAGCGAGCATCCGGAAGTCTCTGTTGAAATGCGCCTGGTCAAAGTAACTGCAAGCCAATGCGATCGAGGAGAGCGATCGGTGGCCCGGTGCAGACAACGTCATTGCGCGACGGAAACGAAGCACGCGTGCAGCCGCCTTGGGTGTCAGTCCGACTTGGCTGCGGAAACGTCTCGCCAATCGAGCACGACTCCAACCGATCTCGGCGAGTATCTCCCCGATGATCGCGGTCCCACCGGTGCGATTCAGCCAATCCCAGGCAAATTCGACCTCGACGTCAGGCTCGGGTCCATCAGCCACGGCGCGCATGAACATCGAATCGAGCAGGTCGAAACGGCGTGTCCAATCAGGCTCAACAGCAAGGCGTTCGGGTAGATATCGGCCGTTCTGCCCGAACAGGTCTTCAAGACTGACCACGCGATTGCTCACTTCGTCCATCGCCACGCCGGACATTCGATACAACCCGAGCGGCGTCAGCCGCACCTCAACGCAGTGCTGCGTACCCGAATGCAACGTGGAGGTTGGCCCCTGGCTGATACCCGCACCGAATGCTTGCCACATCCGTGGGGACGCATGATCCGCTACATCGGCAACAAGCAGCGGGTCATCGAGTTCGATGATGAGCACCGGCTCGACACTGGCAACCTCGCTGCGCTCGACGGGCCGGTAGGACCACTCGCGAAGTTCGGTATATCCGTGCGCGATACCGGCGAGCGTGGCGTCAGCAGATGTAGTCACTGCCCGCCAGGCGGCTTCGTCTGTAGTCCCACGCTCATAACTTGCCGGACTGCGCATAGTCCCATCCTGCGCCATGTCGCGCCGCGAGGAGCAGGGATACTGTCACCCGTGTTCCGCATCCTTTTCCACGAACCCCGGATAGCCCCGAATACCGGCAATGCCATCCGGATGGTGGCGGGCACCGGGTGCGAGCTGCATCTGGTGCAGCCGCTATTCGACCTGTCGGAGGCCAAGGTGCGCCGCGCCGGCCTGGATTATCACGACATGGCGTCGGTGACGGTCCACGAAAGCCTTTCCGCTGCTTGGGAATCGATGCATCCACAACGGGTCTATGCCTTTACCACTCATGCGACCGTCAGCTACACCGACATCGCCTATCAGCCGGGTGATGTGCTGCTGTTCGGCCCCGAACCGACCGGCCTGGATGCCGAGGTCCTGGACGATCCACACATCACCGAGAAGGTACGCATCCCGCTGCTACCAGGGCGCAGATCACTCAACCTGTCCAATGCCGCAGCCATCGCCGCATACGAGGCCTGGCGTCAGCATGGTTTCGAAGGCAGCGTCTAACGGAAGTCCCGCGAGGCGGATCTGATACGCAGGTCCAGTGGTCGCAGCTGATCGGCCACCACGGTGATGGCTCCGCTGGCATTCTGCACCTGGCCACGAATGATCAGCGCCTGCGCGGTCACCGCCAGCTTGCGGTACCGCGCCCACAGCCCCACCGAGCACACCACATTCACCATTCCCGTCTCGTCCTCAAGATTGATGAACGTGACCCCGGCTGCGGTGGCAGGCCGCTGACGATGGGTGACCGCCCCCGCCACCAACACCCGCGACCCGTCCGGCACATCGAAGAGCCCCCTGGCCGGAACGACACCCAGCTCGTCGAGCTGTTTCCGCAGGAACTGGGTGGGATACGCGTCGGGGGTGACTCCGGTGGCCCACACATCGGCAGCAGCCTGAGTCACCTCCCCCATCGGCGGCAGCACCGGAACCCGGGAGGACACCCCGACTCCGGGTAACCGGTCGGGGCGCTGCGCAGCGGCCGCACCCGCAACCCACAGCGCCTCACGCCGGGACATGCCGAAACAACCCAGCGCCCCTCCAGTGGCCAGCGCCTCGACCTGCGCCGTAGTCAATTGGATGCGACCGGTCAGATCGAGCAGAGAAGCGAACGGGCCATGCGTTTTTCGTTCCTCGACAATGGCGTGAGCCAGGTCGCTTCCGATGTGGCGGACGGCGCCCAGCCCGATCCGCACCTCCAGGCCGGCATTCTCCAACGTCGCATAGGACAAGCTGGCATTCACATCGGGACCGTGCACGGTGACACCGTGCCGACGAGCATCGGCCACCAAGGACTGCGGCGAATAGAAACCCATGGGCTGTGCACGCAGCAGCGCCGCGCAGAATGCGGCCGGATGATGCAGCTTGAACCAAGACGAATAGAACACCAACGAAGCGAAGCTCTGCGCGTGGCTTTCCGGAAAGCCGAAATTGGCAAAGGCGTAGAGCTTTTCGTAGATGCGGTCGGCCAGCTCTCCGGTGATGCCATGCAGGTTCCGCATGCCCTCATAGAATCTGCTCCGCAGCCTTTCCATCCGTTCCGGCGACCGCTTGGATCCCATAGCCCGGCGCAGCTGATCGGATTCGGCGGGGCTGAACCCCGCGACATCGACGGCGAGTTGCATCAGCTGTTCCTGAAACAGCGGCACTCCCAGAGTTTTATCCAACGCAGCCGCCATCGAGGGATGGTCATGCTCCCAATCTTTGTCGATCTTGTTGTATCGCCGGATATACGGATGGACTGAGCCACCCTGGATGGGTCCCGGCCGGATCAGGGCCACCTCCACCACCAAGTCATAGAAACACGTGGGCTTCAGGCGGGGCAGCGTGGCCATCTGGGCGCGCGACTCCACCTGGAAGACCCCCACCGAATCGGCGCGGGCCAGCATCTCGTAGACCGCCGCCTCAGAGAGGTCGATATGGGCCAGGTCCACCTCGATGCTCTTGTGTTCGCGGACCAGGTCGATGCAATAGTGCAGCGCAGAGAGCATGCCAAGGCCGAGTAGGTCGAACTTAACCAAACCCACTGCCGCACAATCATCTTTATCCCATTGCAGCACGCTACGGTTCTCCATGCGCGCCCATTCGACGGGCACCACATCGGCCAGCGGGCGATCGCAGATGACCATGCCGCCGGAGTGAATGCCCATGTGCCGGGGAAAATTCTTGATCTGCTGAGCCAGGTCGATCACCTGCGACGGAATGCCGTCAACCTCCGCCGCGTCGGCCAAGCCGCCCCAGTGCCCGAGTTGCTTGCTCCAGGCGTCCTGCTGCCCCTGCGCGAACCCTAGAGCCTTAGCCATGTCCCGCACGGCCATTCGGCCACGATAGGTGATCACATTGGCCACCTGCGCCGCATACTCGCGGCCGTACTTGTTGTAGACGTACTGGATGGCCTGTTCCCTTTCGTCCGATTCGATATCGATGTCGATGTCCGGCGGGCCGTCGCGAGCAGGCGATAGGAACCGTTCAAATAGCAGACCATTGGCCACCGGGTCGACATTGGTGACCCCGAGCGCGTAGCAGACCGCCGAGTTGGCGGCAGAGCCGCGCCCCTGGCACAGGATGTCGCTGCGACGGCAGAACTGGGTGATGTCATGCACCACCAGGAAGTAGCCCGGAAAATTGAGTTGGGCAATGATTTCCAGCTCGCGCTCGATTTGAGCGTAAGCCTTCTGCGCCCCCGCCCGGGGACCGTACCGACGCGCGGCACCTTCGAGGGCCAGATGCCGCAACCAGCTGTCCTCGGTATGGCCGGACGGGACGTCGAACGGCGGCAATTGCGGGGCAATGAGTCGCAGATCGAAAGCACACGCCTCCCCCAACTCGGCGGCCGCCGTCACCACCTCCGGGCAATGCGAGAACAGCCGCGCCATCTCATCTCCCGAACGCAGATGCGCACCCCCCACCGGCTCCAACCATCCCGCCGCATCATCGAGGCTCTTACGCGCGCGCACCGCCGCCATTGCCATGGCCAGGCGCCCACTCTCGGGTGTGGCGAAATGCGCTGCGGTGGTAGCGATGACACCGACACCGAACCGCGGAGCCAATGCGGAAAGCTCCGCGTTGTGGTCATCCTCATCCGGGTGGCCATGCCTGCTGATCTCGATGCTGACACGGTCGGCACCGAACCGGCCGACCAGATCGGCCAGTGCCGCCTCAGCCGCAACCGAGCCACCGGCGGCAAGTGCCCGTCGCACATGCCCCTTACGGCACCCGGTCAGGATGTGCCAGTGCCCACCCGCTGCCTCGGTAAGCGCGTCAAGGTCATAGCGCGGCTTACCCTTTCGGTCTTTTGACGTTCCTCCCGACAAGTGCGCGGTGGCCATTTGCCGCGACAACCGCCGATACCCCTCCTGGCCCCGCGCCAGCACCAGCAGGTGTACCGAATCCTCCGTATTACCCTGCCCGCCAAGAGAAAGTTCCGCACCGAACACGGTGGGCAGGCCGAGCTCCTTGGCCGCTTCCGCGAAACGGACAACTCCGTAGAAACCATCGTGGTCGGTGATGGCTAGCGCCTTGAGGTCAAGCCGCGCGGCCTCCTGCGCCATCTCCTCGGGCAGGCTGGCACCGTCTAGAAAGCTAAACGCCGAATGCGCGTGCAGCTCCGCGTACGGCACCGCCGACCGGCCGCGCTCACGAGTGGGCGGTTCATAGGGCGGGCGTTTCCGGCTCCACGCCGGACCGTCCCCGCCATCCCCCGGAGGCGCGTGACGGTTGGGGCGCCCATCAAGCACCCGCTCCATTTCGGCCCACGTCGGGGGACCTTGCGACCAGCCCATTCAAACAGTTTATCGAACATATGTTCTATAGTTCAATCGCTCGACCGGCCCTTATTGGCAAAGTAACTAACTAGATATATACATGTATGCTGACAAGGCCCCGCACCTGGCGCGGCGGGCAAGCACCTAGCGAGAATCTGGAGAAGCGAATGCCACACCACGGCAACTACACGCCCGAGAAGGTCACCTTCCCCTCGCATGGCGAGGACATCGTCGGTGTCGTCCACCGCCCTTCCGGTGACGGCCCCTTCCCTGCGGTGGTCCTGCTGGGCCCGTACTCGTTCGAGAAGGAGCAGGCCCCGATTCACTACGCCACCCGTCTGGCCGACGAGGGTTTCCTGGCGCTGGCTTTCGACCCGCGCACCGTGGGCGAGAGCGGCGGCACCCCGCGCCGCCTCGAGAATCCGAAGATGAAGAACGAGGACGCGGTAGCGGCCATCGACTACCTGCTCACGCGCGACGACGTCGACGCATCGCGCATCTTCGGGGCCGGCGTCTGCCAAGGCGGACCCGAAATGCTCGACATCGCCTCATACGACGACCGGATCAAGGCCGTTGCCTCGGTGACCGGTTACTACCGCGATCGCGAGACCGATCTGTTCATGATCGCCGCGGGTGTCAGCGAGAACCCCTTCGATCCGGCTACCGCACCCACCACCGAACAACTGGAAGCGCTACTGGATGCCCGGCTCGAGCGGGCACGCGATGCCAAGACCCGGTACGAGCAGACCGGCGAAGTCATCTACGCGCCCCTGGTCTCTCCTGACCTGGGCGACCCCGTCGCCGGGTCTGATGCCGGGCTGCCCGGCCCACTGGTGTGGAGCTGGTACGGATCGTGGACGCTCAAGGGCTGGGAGAACCGTTACGCCATCATGAGCGACCTCGACCACTTCGACTACAGCACCGTGCCCGGTGCCGCCAAGCTCGACAAACCCGCATTGGTGATCCACTCCGACACCTGCATGAACCCGGCGGCGGCCCGGCGGCACTTCGAGTCGATCCCCTCCGACGACAAGAAGCTCATCTGGGAGAACGGCACCAACCACTTCCAGTACTACGACCAGCCCGACATCGTCGACCGCACCGTCGGCCACATCGCCGACTGGTTCAACAGCCACCTGGCCTGACGGGGGGCGCACCGGCTGGGTTGGCGGGCATAACCGCTGCCCCAGCCGGTGCGCTGCCGAAATCACGCGGCGGCATGCCTCTAGGCTCTTGGGATGCCGCCCGACGCCTCTGCCACCAAGAAGCGGCTGCTCGATGCCGCGTACGCAGAGTTCGCCGAGCACGGACTGGCCGGTGCCCGTGTCGACCGGATCGGCGCCGCGGCCGGTGCCAACAAACGGCTGCTCTACGTCTACTTCACCAACAAGGAAACGCTGTTCGACACCGTCGTGGCCCATTCGATTCAACGGATGTCCGATGCCGTCCCATTCACGCCCGACGATCTGCCGGGCTACGCGGGCACTTTGTTCGACCACCTGATCAAGCATCCCGAGCACCTGAGGCTTGCCACCTGGGCGCAGCTGGAACGGCCCGTCGCGGGCCCAGCCGAAACTGCGGCTTACGCGGCCAAAGTCGCGGCGATCGCCGCGACAGGCTTACCCGCGGACGGCGTGGAGCCGGCCGACATTCTGGCCCTCACGCTCGGGCTGACCACCGCGTGGCTCGGCGCATCGCCGGCCCTGCGCGGTCTTGCGGCTTCGGAACCCTTCTCACCCGAGCGCCTGACCATCCACCGTGCCGCACTCGTCAGTACTGTCGAAAAACTCGTCGGCGGTTAGCCTGCGATCTTCGCGCGGAACGGGCCGCCCACACTGTTGAATAGCAGATCCCCATTGGGTAAACCCTCGATCAGCGCGTACGCACCGTTCCCCAGATTTGACTGACCGAATACGGTGCGGTGCACCGTTTCTCCGGTTTTCCAGTCCAGACCGGTCACTTCCCATCCTTCGGCCTTGGTGTATCCGTTGAGGAAGACGATGCCCGAGCTGGTGGATACCGCAGGCACCATGGATGTCGACACCACATCGCCCCTCGTCCACGCCGATGCCCACCGATGCCCCTTGGGATCCCATTCGAATCGCTCCACGCCCTGCGGCGCCGGCGACACCGGGCCGTTGGCCAGCACGTCTACCAACCGGTCCGGGGCTCCGCCTGCGCCAATGTTCTGGACCACGAAAGCCCCGTAACCGTTGACGACCACCGACTGCTCACTCTGGATGAACTCCGGCAACGGCTCCTTCAGGCCAGCGGTGACCTGGATCTGATCGGCGATCCGGTTGGACTTGGTGCCCGGCTTCTGCTGCAATCCGTCCGGGATCTTGTTGCGCCAGAAAGCAACTAACTTCATCCTGTCGCTGCCATCGGTGATGACGACGAGTTCGTCGGAATCCTTGCCGAACCCCATCAAAGTCGGCGTAGACCCCGTACCGATACCGAACTTCACCGCCGGAGGCTGACGCCCGAAGTCATAGGGCGATGACCACGCGCCGTCAGACTCGTCAGTCGAGAGCTTCGACCCGGTCCACACAATCTTGCGCATCAGCTTGTCCGAGGCCACGTAGATCCCATTATTAGCATCCACCGCAACCGAATTCGATACCGTCTCATCGTCGCCAAACCGGATCTGTTGGATAGGCGGCGCGTCGAGCCCGCGGTCGAGAACCGTCAGCGACCGGTTGGACTGCACCAACAGATGACCGTCGTAGGTCATCGAGACTCCGACGATGCTCTCCGGAATGCCCAGAGTCGTCATGCCGGTTCCCAGATAGGGCTTGAATTTGTAGGTCTTCTCGACCTTGATGCCCGCAGCCGGGTTGTCCTTGTCCTCAAGTCCGAACTTGAGGATCTCCGCGTTCTGCGTCACGTAGTAGAGCTCGTTGTCCTTGTCGACCGCGCCGTATACGCCGTTGGTGAGCCGCTTCCAGGTGGCTCCGCCCCAATGGTCCCGAATCGCGGCCTCGATCTGCTCGACACTGCCGAACTTCTGATTGAGGACCACATCGAGATCCTGCACCGAGATCGGCGACACTCCTGGGGTTTCCAGTGACGCCACCTGACGGAACCCGCCGTCGGACACATCCACATAACGGACACCCGATGACGAGCTCACCCACATGTATCGCGGCGACGTGGAGGCCATCGTGATGATGTTGACCGGGCCACCGGGCACCCGGGGCATCGCGGCCGGATCGACGTGGAAGGTACCCCGCGGGATGGGGTCGGCAAAGCTATCGGTCTGGGCCGAATCGATATGCGTGATGCCGTACTTCTCCGCCGAGAGGTACGGATTGCGCGCAGGCCCGTCAGCCTTGGCGTCCTCAGATGCCGAGCTCGATTCCGGTGAGTGCGCGGTCTGCTTGCCGCAACCGGCGACAACAAGCAGTGCTGAACATGCGATGGCCATTGCACCCCGACCCCAGCCGTACTTCCGTTCCATCAGCACGCTCCCTGCCTGAGTCCAGTTAACAACCAGAATTATTGTCGGAGAACATATTTAGTTCGCGACAGCGAGGCGATGCTAACACTCACGACCACGCAGTGGGCCTGGAACAACGTCACATCATTGGTAGACCGAAGCCTCGTCCACCAGCCCAAACAGCTTCTCGACAACATCATGTGCGGTCGCCGCATCCAGCCCCACGATCCGCAGCTCGCCCTGATCTGCGCGCACCACCACCATCGCCAACCCCAACACACGCGACAGCGGATCTTGCCGCAGTTCCACCGTTCGCACCAGTGCGAACGGGATGACCCAGAAAAACCTGAGCCACAACGTCTTCGATGCGATATACAGCAGATCGTCATCCAGGACACCCCACCGATATGCGCGATAACGCTGCAGCGGGCGAAGCACCACCCACGCCAGCGCACCGCAGATGCACAGCAGCCCCAACACGCCCGCGACATGTTCCAGCGGCGTGCTGGCGTGGGCCGGCGGCGCCGTCACCGCCCACACCGCCGCCACCGCGACAACCAGCGGACTACATGCCAATGCGTACTGGATGGCCCAGAGCACGGGAGCCGACCTGCTGGCAACGACTCCCACCGGCATCACGGAAGTCGTAGGGGTCGTGTCGATCACCGCTACTCCCCCACTACCGGAGCGAACCGGCGCATCCATATCTGCCGTACCGCAATGGCCGCAAGCACGAACACCAGCACCGCGGTCGGCGACCAGGCGATCGTACTGTCGAGCCCACCGAACGCATAGGTGATCAGACACAACGAAAGGAACGGCACGGCCACCGACACCACGGCCGTCCACCTCCGAACGACGGCCAATTCGACGATGGCCGCGACCACCACGACACCAAAGGCGATCCATACGACCACGCCCACCAACTGCACGGCAGCTGGACTGAACGGCACATAGTCGGCGTATCGGCGCGGCATGCCGTCGGTGAGCGGGGTATAGGCAGTCCACCCGTAATCCCAGCCCCGCAGGTTCAACCCCCTGTTCACCAAGGCGGCTACCACGAACGTCCACCAGGCAGCATTGCCCGTGACGCGCGCAGCACGGAACACCCGAACGCGTGACATTCCTGGAGTATCCCCCATGGCTAACTCCCCAATGACGAACTTGTCACACATCGTTGACGAAATACCCCAAAACGGCAACGATGACTCCAAACGGGCCGATAAGCGGCCTAACAGTCTCAGGGGTAGCACGTGAAATACATCGTCACCGGCGGCACCGGATTCATCGGACGGCGGATTGTGACCCGAATCCTGGAGACCCAGCGCAATGCGGAAGTCGCCGTTCTGGTGCGGCGCGAGTCCCTGTCACGGTTCGAAAAGCTCGCCGAACAATGGGATGACCGCGTACAGCCGCTGGTGGGTGACCTCACCCAGGCCGATCTCGGCCTGCCCACCGAGGGAGATCCGGTCACCGCCGATCACATCGTGCACTGTGCCGCGATCTATGACATCACCGTGGACGACAAGGCACAGCGCGCCGCGAACGTCGAGGGCACGCGGTCGGTCATCGGACTGGCCAAACGCACCGGCGCCACCCTGCACCACATCTCCTCCATCGCGGTCGCGGGAAGTTACCAGGGCGAGTTCACCGAAGAAGACTTCGACGTCAACCAGGACCTGCCGACGCCGTATCACCAGACCAAGTTCGAGGCCGAACTGCTCGTGCGCTCGGAACCCGGTCTGCGCTACCGGATCTACCGGCCCGCCGTCGTTGTCGGCGATTCCAAGACCGGCGAGATGGACAAGATCGACGGTCCGTACTACTTCTTCGGAATTCTGGCCAAGCTCGCGCGCCTGCCCCGGTTCACCCCGATGATGCTGCCCAAGGCGGGACGCTCCAACATCGTTCCGGTCGACTACGTCGTCGATGCGACCGTCGAGCTGATGCACCAGGAGGGCCGCGACGGGCAGGCCTTCCACCTGACCAACCCCGAGGTGACCTACCTGCGGGACATCTACTCCGGCATTGCCCCTGCCGCGGGCCTGCCGCCCGTGCGCGGGTCGCTTCCCCACGCCATCGCCACCCCGTTCCTGAATGCGCGCGGCACGCTCAAGGTCTGGCGCAACATGGTGGTCACCCAACTCGGCATCCCGCCCGAGGTCATCGACATCACCGAGATCATGCCCACCTTCGTCTCCGAATCCACACAGGAAGCCCTACGCCCCAGTGGAATTACGGTTCCCCCATTCGGCAGCTACGCCGGCAAGCTCTACCAGTACTGGCGCAAGAACCTCGACCCCGAGCGATACCGCCGCGACGATCCCGCCGGGCCATTGGTGGGCCGGCACGTCATCATCACCGGGGCATCCAGCGGTATCGGACGGGCCGCGGCCATCGCCGTCGCCCAGCGCGGCGGCATCGTTTTCGCGGTGGCGCGTGATGCCGAGGCGCTCGACAGCCTGGTCGCGGAGATCCGTGAGGACGGCGGGCAGGCGTATTCATTCCGCTGCGATCTGACCGACTACTCGGCCGTGGACGACACGGTCAAGAGCATCCTCGGCCAGTTCGGGCATGTGGACTACTTGGTGAACAACGCCGGTCGCTCCATTCGCCGCTCGGCGATAAACACGGTCGATCGGTTCCATGACTACGAGCGGGTCATGGCGATCAACTATTTTGGCGCTGTGCGGCTGGTGCTGGCGCTTCTTCCCCATTGGCGGGAAAGGAAATTCGGCCACGTCGTCAACGTCTCGACGGCCGGTGTGCAGACCCGTAATCCCAAGTACGCGTCGTACATCCCCACCAAGGCGGCACTGGATGCCTTCTCCGATGTGGTCGCGACCGAGACGGTGTCGGATCACATCACTTTCACCAATATCCATATGCCATTGGTGAAGACGCCGATGATTCAGCCTTCTCACAAACTGAATGTGGTGCCGGGACTCACCCCAGAACACGCCGCTGCCATGGTGATTCGCGGTCTCGTCGAAAAGCCGACCCGCATCGATCATCCGATGGGCACCTACGCCGACATCGGCAGGTACATGACACCGAAGTTGACCCGCCGGATCATGCACCAGATGTATCTGGCATATCCCGATTCTCGGGCCGCTCGCGGCCTTGAGCCGGTCGACGAACGTCAGGATGTTTCGACCTCGCGCCGCCGCCCCAGGGCCGCCAAACGTGTTGCGGCCGTGCCAAAGCTGCGTGTTCCGGGCCCCGTGATGAGGGCGGTACGCCTCATTCCCGGAGTGCATTGGTGACCTCCCGGGCCGCCCGGGTGCCCGCCTCGATGGCACCATCCAGGTAGCCCGGGTGGTCGTGCGCCGTTTCGGTACCCGCCCAATGAATATCGCCCAGGGGCGCCGACGGGAGCGGCAACTGTTCGGTGAATCCGATATCGGGCAAAGCCATGTATCCGCCTCCGGCATGTTCGTCGAGGTGCCAGGACTTCTCGTGCCAGCCTGCCGGTTCGAGAACCTCCGGACCGACATGCTCGGAGAGTGAGCCGAGCACCGCGCGGCGACGGCCGGCGGTGTCGAGCCCATCAAGTTCACGCGCCTCGGGACCGGCGACAAGCACGCACAGGTGGCCTGGACCGCCCGGAGCGGTGGTATCGAAGACTGCCCGGCCCGGGCCGTCGAGAACCATGAACTCGCCGCCGGATCGCTCTCGCCAGAAAGGGTTCTCGTACACGGCGATCGCCTTGTATACCGACCCCATGTACATGTTCTGCTGCATCTGTACACGCTCGGCCGGAAGCTGCGGGCTGAAGGTGATGCGGGCCGCCGTGGGCGGCGGCGCGGTGACAATGACCTTCGTGGCGTGCACCTGACCCGAGGCTGTGTCGAGGGTGACTCCGTGTTCATTCCGGCTGACCGAAGTAACGCGGTGTCCCAGCTTCACTCGGGGCCCCAGTTCGGCGGCCAGACTTTCCACGAGCGCACCCGCCCCTTCGACGAGTAGGGAGTCCTGCGCGCCGCCCTTGGTCGACAGCATGGTCCGCAGACCACCTTGATGCCGGATCATCGAGATCATCGCGGGGATGGGCATCCGGTCCAGGTCCGCCGTCCAGGAGATCAAAGCGATGACCTCAAGTAACCGCCGGGTGGTGTGGCCGGGCACCTTGCGCAGCCATTCGGCCGCGCTGGTCGCGTGCCAGCGCTTCGGCGTCCTCAGACGCGAGAACACCTCCAGGCCGGTGAGAATGAGCACGCTCGGCAGTAGGGACGGGATCTTCACGCGGCGGGGTCCGTCGATCACCGCGGGCAGCGGACCCGTGTGCATGGGGAACTGAGTAAGGCCGAGTTCGGCGGCAAGCCCCATGACGCGGTGGTGATCATGGCCAATCCACTGGCCGCCTAAGTCCAGCCGTGAGCCCAGCACCGTGGTCTCTCCCATGACCCGCCCACCGATACGGTCCGCCGCCTCCAGCACAATCACGTCGACGCCCTGCCTGTGCAGTGCGCGGGCAGCCGTCAGACCCGACAGCCCGGCACCCACAACCGCCACAGTGGTCGTCTGCGGTAACTCGTCCTGATGCATCCCACACTCCGTCCTCACCGACCGCCCGGCGATAGACCGGATGCCCTGAAAGCAATACTAGCCATAGATTCAGTCAGTCGTATGACTTTGATGTGCCGGTGCTCTACCGCTTGTCGTATCCGTACACGGAGCTAACTGACGGTAGGTTGACGTCCATGGTTCCCGTTTTTGCCGACGTTGATACCGGAGTCGATGACGCACTGGGATTGATCTTTCTCCTCGCTAGCGAGGATGTGGAGATTGTCGGCATCGCCTCTACTGCGGGCAATGTCTCGGTGGACCATGTTTGCGCGAACAACCTGGGCCTGCTGGAGCTATGCAAGGCCCCGCAAATCCCGGTGTCCAAGGGCGTCGCCGAGCCGTTGAGCGCGGCACTGCGCACCGCCGAAGACACCCACGGACCCACCGGCCTCGGATATGCCGCACTGCCGGATTCCACCCGCACGCTCACCGATTACGACGCGGCCGAGGCCTGGGTGCGGGCGGCACGCGCACACCCCGGTGAGCTGGTGGGCCTGGCGACCGGCCCGCTCACCAACCTGGCGCTGGCCCTGCGCACCGAACCCGAGTTGCCCAAACTCCTCAAACGGCTCGTGATCATGGGCGGCTCCTTCGACTACCCGGGCAACACCACACCGGTGGCGGAATGGAATGTCGTAGTCGACCCGGGTGCGACGGCAGAGGTGTACGCCGCCTGGGGAGCATCTGGCGTACAAGAACTTCCGATCGTGTGCGGCCTGAATCTCACCGAGACCATCGCCATGACACCGGAACATCTGATCAGACTGGCCGAGGCCGCGGGCGCCATCACCACCCCCCTGTCGGTGCTCGATCTTCCATCCAGCCGTTCGTCGGCGAACAACTCGCTGCTGCAGTTCATCGAAGATGCCGTGCGTTTCTATTTCGAGTTCCACATGAAGCAAGACGAAGGCTTCTTGGCGCACATGCACGATCCGTTCGCCGCCGCAGTCGCGCTGGAGCCATCACTGGTCCAAACCCGCTCCGCTACTGTCGATGTCGAGCTGACCGGTGATCTGACCCGCGCCATGACCATCGCGGACTGGAAGGGGCAGTGGGGCCAGAAACCCAACGCGCAGATCGCGGTGGAAACCAACCCCGAGGTGTTCTTCGAGCGATTCATCGAACGAGTCAGCGTCTTCGCGCGAAGGTTTGACGGCGCGCGCTAATTCCGGCGAGGCCGTCATTCATAAACGCCCTCCACATACCACCGCTGCCGCCGAAAATGCAGGAGCAGCGCCTGACCACCGCCCTTGCCTTCCAGCAGCACTTGGGCCCGGGCGGCCACCGATGCCCGGGTAGGAGTCGGTTCCCGTTCCTCCCACCATCGCTCATCGATCGGCCATGGCCCTGCCCACCAACTCAACTCCCAACGGCCATCGCCCCGCCGGACCCTGGCCGGTTCCCCCGAGAACATTCCCCGCCCGGTCACCGTCACCGGCGCTCCATCGACATCCAACAGCTCCACCGGTTCGCCATCCTCACCGAGCAGCACCGCAGGAGCCGGATCGGGCAGCCTCCCGGGCCACGGCGCATCAGGATCGGCCCGCGGTCGCAACTCATCCCCTAAGGGCACCAAAGTAATTCGTTCGGCTGGGCCCCGCCCACCGCTGACCACTCCCACCTGTACCGACTCCTCTCCCAACAGATCCTGAACTCGTGTCAATGCGCGGCGGGCCCGCTGGCGTTCCTCGGCGCCCACCGCTCCCCACAACGTCAACTGCAGCGCTTCGGCGGCCACCACTTCGACCGGCTCCAACCGCAACATCGCCACCGGCCCATCCAGAGACCGGCGCCGGGCAAGCCAGCCGTCAAGCTGCCAGCGGACCCGGTCGGCCGTCGCCTCCTCGGTGAGCGGCTCGGCACACCGCCACACCCGCGACAGCTCCTGGCCGTCCACCGTCACCGCGTGAATGGCCAACCGGGAGCAGGCCACTCCTGCCGAGGACAGCACCTCGTGCAGGCTCATCGCCAGCGTGCGTCCCGCGAAAGCCGCCGCATCCACCCGGTCGATCGGCGGATCGCACGGCAGCGCGACTCCCAGCTCCGCCGGGACCGCATGCCCCGAGGGAGGACGCTGCGATTCGGCTCGCGCATGGCGGTGCGCCTGTACCGCGTCATCGTCGAACCGTGAGGCGACATCGGACCGCGCTAGTTCCGCGAAGGCACCCATGGTGCGTATTCCCATGCGCCACAGCAGATCAACCAAGTCTTCACGCTGCGGATGGCACAGGCTGGGTTCGGCGGCCATCTCTTTGATCGACAAGGACGCCAGGAACTCCGCATCCCCACCGGGCGGTACCAGTGCCGCATGCCGCGCGGCGTACACCGCCGTGGACATCTGATCGGCGATGCCCACCTGACATTCGGCCCCGGCCACCGACACCGCATCGGCCAGCCGCTCGGCCGCGGTCTGCTCGCTGCCGAAATACCGGGCCGCACCGGCCACCGGAAGCGCCATCAGCCCCGGGCGCAAAATCTCGGCCCCCGGCACCAGGTCATCCACCGCGGCGATCATCGGCTCGAAAAACCGCGCATCGCGATCGACATCGGCCACCGCGATATGCAGCTGTGGACAACGGGCCTGGGACTCGCGGCGGCGCATACCCCGGCGGACTCCCAGCGCCCGCGCGGCGGCAGTGCACGCGGTGACCCTGTTGGCCAGGGTCACCGCCACGGGCCGGGTGGCAGGAAGGTCGGCCATCGCCGCAGCGGCCACCGCCGGCCAATCCGGGCACCAAATCGCCAGCACCCGTGGAGCTTTACGCTGTCGTTTAGGCGGACCTGATCGAGCCACGGCTGCCACACACCTCCCCGGCAGCTCTTGAGCTGGACGTCGCCGCCCCGGCGGCTCTGGACGCCCTGCGCCCCGTTGCCCGGACCGTCGTCCGCACGCCACGAATTCGGCCCAGGCCACAGGCGGACACCCCGTCATAGCCGGTTACCCGGGCCTGCAACCGCACCGCGGCGCCTTCCCAGTCCCCCTCGGCAACCAACAGCGTGCATCCGTTGCTGTGCGCCCGGGCCACCATCGCGCGCGCCGACGTCGAGGTCACCTTTCGTCCCCCCAGACCCAGCACCACCAGATCCATCCCGTCCATAAGCACCGAGGCCACCTCCACCGCACTCAGACCCGGGCGAGGAATCAACGCCAAACGGCTCAGGTCCGCTCCCTTTTCCACCGCCGCCAGCACACTCACCTCCGGCATACCCACAATCGCGGCGTACCCGCCCGCCGCGGTCACCGAAGCCACCACATCCAAGGGCAACGACCGGGCCCCGCTGGCCACCGCGACCGTGCCGCGCCGCAACACGTGCCCTATCGAGCTGGCCAGCGCATCGGATACCGGCAGCAAAGATTGAGCATCCGGTAACGCTTCGTGAAACCGCCCCGCCGATGACCTGTCTCCGCCAACCTTTCCCGATATCGCAGCCATCTGCTGCCGGAGCTTTTGTAGCTGGTCAGCACGGTTCACCAGCATCTCGTCGGCGGCCGTCACTGCCGTCACAACCGCACCTCCAGACACACTCGACTAGAACATATGTTCGATAGAACGAGTAAACACCCACCCCCCGACAACCGTCAACACACGATTAGTACCCTGACAGCCAGCAAACTAGATCTAACGGGGTGGTTGACATGAGTGACGAACCGCAGTCCCATGAGGTACGCGCCCTCGTCGAGGGATACCTCCACGCAATCAACACCTCTGATACCGAAGGCCTGAAGAAGCTATCGATCGGTCCAGCGTTGGAAGAACTTTCACCCAACTACAAAGGCGTGCCCGGCAAGCAGCCGTACTGGCGCCACCTGATGATCCGCACGGAGAAAGACAATCCGTGTCACATCAAAACATTCAAAGTTTTGGCACACGGCCCAGAGCACATCGTCGTGGAGGTATACACCGAGTTTGCAGATCAGCGTGAAAAGACGTACTACCTGCCCGGCACTTGGGTCAGGTATGACGTCGCCTCGGTACGCGGCAGGTGGAAGATCGAACTGATCCGGGATTTCGACGATCACAACTTCCATTGGCGCAAACAAGGCACCCTATTTCTTCGCGTTCCGGAATCCTGTGGCTTTCGCGCCCTGGGAGAAACGGCACCACACGCACTGAACAACAACGGAAGTCTGCAGGTCACCTTCGATCTTGGTTCCGTCATCGCGGCCGGGAGACCCGCCATGCTTCCCGGTGAACTTGGTTTTGCGTATACCGTGCCAGTGCTCTCCAACGGGAAGAAGCCACTACCACTATCGGCGCTCAACGAAGCCGCACTGAAGGAATATCCGCACCTCACATACCGCAGAGGGTACCTAGAGGCAGAAATCGATACGGTAGAAGAGGCCATGGGGTGGCCAGTCCCCGAACTATGGCGTCAATATCTCACCAGCACAACCATTCTCCAGAATGGCTGTCTAGACACCGATGATTACATCGATATCTACGCCCCTGCTCAAATCGTCTCTCTAACTCAGGCCTGTGCCGATGGCGGCGCCCACAACCCAGGGTATCTACATGTGGCGGCAGCTGGCGGGGGCGATATCGCCATCGATACCCGTAACCCGAACGGACCCACGTATTTGATGTATGCCTCGGAAGGCTGGGAATACCTGCAAGTTCAGACCAACACGCTCAACGAATTTATCGACCAACTGGAATCCCGAACCTTCAAACTCCGGTTCGACGAGACCTAGTCGAGCTGGCGAGTGTGCGCCCAGCGGGTCAACGCGTTGCGATTGGACTGCTGGGTCTTACGCAGCACATTAGAGGCGTGCGTCTCCACCGTCTTGACCGAGATCACCAGATCCTCGGCAATCTCCCGGTAGGTGTATCCGCGGGCCAGGAGCCGCAGCACCTCAAGCTCGCGTGGGGTCAACGAATCCAGCTCCGGATCCAGTGCCGGCTCTGGGGTATTCGACCGCCCGGTGAACGAATCGAGCACGAATCCGGCAAGCCGCGGACTGAACACCGCATCCCCACCCGCCACCCGACGCACGGCCTCGGCAAGCTCACTTCCCGAAATCGTCTTGGTGACATAGCCTCTGGCTCCCGCACGAATCACCGCGATGACATCCTCGGCGGCATCCGACACACTGAGCGCAAGAAAGACCGGCCCCGAGCCGCCGACTCCGTTGATGACGGCGACCCCACCGCCGGAGGGCATGTGCACATCGAGCAACACCACATCCGGTGCACTGGAACGTATTCCGGCGACCGCCTCGACAACCGAACCGGCCTCGCCCACGATCTCGATATCCGATTCACCGGCCAGCTCCGCCCGCACCCCGGACCGGAACACCCCGTGATCGTCGACCAGGAATACCCGCAGCATCACTCTTCTTTCTCGTCGACGTCGTAGGGCTTGTACGGCATGGTAATTCGCACCTCAGTGCCCTTGCCGATCTCCGACTTGATCTGCACCTGCCCACCCCGGCGCATCACCCTGGCTTTGATGGAGCGTGCGATGCCCTGCCGGTCCTGTGGCACCGCCTCCAGACCAAACCCCTTGCCCCGATCCCTGACGAAAACACTGATCTGGCCGGGTTCCACCTCGGCATACAGGTTGATATCCGATTGGCCGGAATGCTTGGCAGCATTGACGAGTGCTTCACGGGTTGCCCCGACCAGCGCTCGTCTGGTCTCGGGTTCCAGAGAGAGGTCGGCATCACCGACGATCACCGAACTGACCACCACGGTGTGTGCATCCTCCACCTCTCCGGCCACGGTGCGTAGCTCCTGCGCCAGAGACGAGTCCGAGGACACCCCCGCGGAGAACAACCAGCTGCGCAATTCGCGTTCCTGGCTGCGAGCCAGCCGCAGTACCTCGCCGGGGTTGTCTGTGCGCTTCTGGATCAGTGCCAGCGTCTGCAGCACCGAATCGTGGAGGTGCGAGGCGATCTCTTCCCGCTCTTCGGTACGTATGCGCGCGGCACGCTCGGCACCGAGGGCACGCCACAACCGCAACCACAACGGCACCGTCAGCAGCATTGCGCCCACCAGGGTGGCCGCGATCGCCACCAACGAGTCGCGTAGCGAGGACAGATCAACATTGCGCAAGACCACCACCGCGATCCCGCCGAAGACCAGTGCAGCACCGGCAATCACCCGGACCAAGGTCAATAGCGACGATTTGCCCGACTCTCCCAGCACGGCCGAACTCGGCCCCTGCGAATCGAATTCGCGCCACACCACGGCGAGCCCGACCAGTGCCAGCACGATGGGGAAAACCAGTGCCGCCGTCGAACCACTGACCGTCGACATCAAGATGATCAGCGCGGCAAGACTCAACAGCAATAGCCCCGTCGCCCGCCTGCGGTCCGTCGCACTGACAGCGGCGACGTCGTCGCCCGGCGGCATCAGCAGCCACAGCAGCCCGTACGCCGCGATGCCCATTCCGCTGGCAGCGCCAAGCACTGCGAAGGCCAACCGCACCCGAAATACCGGAACGTCGAGATGATCGGCGAGCCCCCCGGCGACCCCGGCGATTACCCGGCCACCGGTACGCCGACGCAAGGGCGGGGCGGCAGTCAGCCGATTCCCGCTGGCGAAGGCATTCCGAAACGTGGGACTCACCTCTGCGATACTGCCATGGCAAAGCTCCATAGGGCATCGGGCTTATCCCTGAACCCCTGCCTTGCAAAGATCAGGGTGAATCCTGATGGCGGACATGCCCGCGACTGGGCAACATAGCTGTCATGGACACGGATACCACCACCAAACGGACGCCGTCCTCCACGCTCGGAGACATGTGGCGCACGCGGCCGTTGCGGCTGCCCGGGCACGGCAAGCTGGCAGGCGTTGCCGCGGGAATCGGCTACCGGTATAACGTGGACCCGCTGCTGGTGCGCGTAATCTTCGTGGTCACAACAATTTTCGGCGGGGCAGGTGCCATCATGTATGTGGCGTGCTGGCTGCTGATGCCTACCGCCCGCTACACCACTCCGTACCACGAGTCCAAGGTGAAGATGGTCTTCTGGATCATCGTCCTGCTGCTTGTCGGGGGACCCTTCATCGACCCCGACCGCGATCCCTGGGGATTCGTCAGTGCCGTTGTCCTGCTCGGGGGCTGGTATCTGCTCTATCAGCGCCAGACCGAAACCCCACCACCTCCGGCGAGTTCGACGACGCAGCCCGGCCCGGCCGAAGATGGCGAACCGAACAGCCATACCGCGGCCACCAGCCCTCTCTTACCGCCTCCTCCACCCAACTGGGATCCACTGCGGGCGGCCCCTTTCGCCTGGGATCTACCCGATCCGGCTCCCCTGCCGGCGCCTCCGGCCAAGCCCAAGTCGCCCGTACCCAAGGTAACCATCGGCGCGGCACTCATCGTCAGTGCTCTGCTCGTGGCCATCGGACTGCTGGGCGCCAACTGGGTGACACCCGTCGTGGTCGCGGCAGCGGCACTGGTCGTCCTCGGGGTGGGCTTGCTGGTGGGTGCATGGCTTCGCAGCGGCTACTCACTGCTCTTTCTGGCGATACCGCTGGCCGGGTTCGTCGTCGTAGCATCCTCGATCGGTCCGCTCGAGGTGTCACTCAACGTCGGCGACCAAAATTACCGTGTCACAGAGGCTTCCGATATCGAGGAGTACTACGAGGTCGGCGTCGGCACGATCACCCTTGACCTCACGCAGGTCACGCTCACCAACGATAAAACGGTTTACCTCGACGTCGGGATGGGCGATATACAGGTGCTCGTTCCCCCTTCGATGAATGTACGCACCTCGTGCGAGGTGGGCATGGGCAGCTTCGATTGCCTGCCCTCACCCAAGGGTGTCGGCCCCGTCCTGACGATCAACGCAACGGCAAATGTAGGAAGCATTGAGGTGCAACGTGTCTGAGAACATCGACGAACCAACGACCGGCACCGACAATGAGCTCACCGCGGAAAATTCCGTGGAGACGACACCGGAGGCCGATGCCGAAGAGAAGGGCAGACCATCCATCCTGCTGGCACTGTCCGGGATGGTCGCCCTGCTCGTCGGAGGCTGGGCCCTGACCGGCCAGGACTTCGGAGCGCTAGTGCACAGCAATCTGCTCGGCTGGATCGCGATTGCCGTGGCGATCGCCATCGGCGTTGCGCTGGTGGCAGTTCCAACCCGCCGTAACCGAACCTAGGCAGCTCACTCCCATTCAATGGTGCCGGGCGGCTTGCTGGTGATATCCAGCACCACGCGGTTCACCTCGGGAACCTCGTTGGTGATCCGCGTCGAGATCCGCTCCAGCACCTCATACGGCAGGCGGGTCCAGTCAGCGGTCATCGCGTCCTCACTGGACACCGGACGCAACACGATCGGGTGCCCGTAGGTGCGTCCGTCGCCCTGCACCCCAACCGAACGCACATCGGCCAACAGCACCACCGGGCACTGCCAGATGTTGCGGTCCTGACCAGCGGCGGTAAGTTCCTCGCGCGCAATGGCATCGGCACGGCGCAGAGTATCCAACCGGTCGGAAGTAACCTCACCGACGATCCTGATGGCCAGCCCCGGCCCCGGGAACGGTTGGCGGCCAACGATTTCCTCGGGCAGACCCAGTTCACGGCCCACCGCACGGACCTCGTCCTTGAACAGCAGCCGCAGCGGTTCCACCAGGGTGAAGGTCAGATCTTCGGGGAGTCCGCCCACGTTGTGGTGGCTCTTGATGTTGGCAGTGCCACTGCCACCCCCGGATTCGACGACATCGGGGTACAGCGTGCCCTGCACCAGGAACTCGATACCGTCCTCCGAGTTACCGATCGCATCGGAGACGGCGCCCTCGAACGCCCGGATGAATTCACGGCCAATGATCTTGCGCTTGGTCTCCGGGTCGCTGACACCGGCGAGCTCACCCAGGAACTTTTCCGCGACATCGACAGTCACCAGCTTGGCGCCCGTGGCCGCCACGAAGTCGTGCTCCACCTGCGCCCGCTCGCCGCTGCGCAGCAGTCCGTGGTCGACGAACACACAGGTAAGCCTGTCGCCGATGGCGCGTTGCACCAGGGCCGCCGCCACCGCCGAGTCCACGCCGCCAGACAGCCCACACAGCGCACGCCCGTCTCCGATCTGCGCGCGCACCTGCTCGACCAGCGATTCGGCGATATTGGCTGCCGTCCATGTCGATTCGATGCCCGCGAACTCATGCAGAAAGCGGCTGAGCACCTGCTGTCCGTGCGGCGAATGCAGCACCTCCGGGTGGTACTGCACCCCGGCCAGGCGCCGCGCCCGATCCTCGAACGCTGCCACGGGAGCACCTTCGCTGCTGGCGACCACGGTAAAACCCTGGGGTGCTTCGGTTACCGCATCGCCGTGGCTCATCCACACGGGCTGAAGGCCGGGCAGGCCCTCATGCAGGTCTCCGCCCACGACCTTCAGCTCGGTGCGGCCGTACTCGCTGGTGCCGGTGTGTGCGACGGTTCCGCCGAGCACCTGCGCCATGGCCTGAAAGCCGTAGCAGATACCGAAAACCGGAACATCCAAGTCGAATACGGCGGGGTCGAGTTGAGGTGCACCCTCTTCGTAGACGCTCGACGGACCACCGGACAGGACGATAGCCCGAGGGTTGCGTTCCTTGATCTCGTCGATGCTCGCCGAGTGCGGGATCACCTCGGAGAACACCCGCGCCTCACGCACGCGCCGCGCGATCAGCTGCGCGTACTGTGCCCCGAAGTCAATGACCAGAACCGGTCGGTCGCCATGCTGCTCCGTTTGCGCCACCGGCTTAGCTTAGTGGCGCTGGGGCTACTTCCCGCTTGCGGGGGACTAGCTGACCGACCGCACCGGTTCGATCGGCAGACTCCGCAATGCACCGGGCGCACCTGCCGGGACGACGGGGTGCGACGGGGGCACCGCCGCCATCCGCTGATACGGCAGACCCTGCTCCGGTCGCAGATCCGTCTCGCCCTTGTTGGGCCACAACGACGCCGCTCTCTCGGCTTGCGCGGTGATGCTCAGCGATGGGTTGACACCCAGGTTGGCCGAGATGGCCGCACCGTCCACGACGTACATGGTCGGGTAGCCGTACACCCGGTGATACGGATCGATGACGCCGTCCTCCGGACTCGTCCCGATCACGGCCCCACCCAGGAAGTGCGCGGTCAGCGGGATGTTGAACAGCTCGCCCCAGGTGCCACCGGCCACACCGTCGATCTTGGCGGCCAGTCGCCTGGTGGCCTCGTTGCCCGCGGGAATCCAGGTGGGGTTGGGCTCGCCGTGGCCCTGCTTGCTGTCAAGCCGCCGCCAGAACAGCGTCTTCTTGGTGAAGGTGGTGATCGAGTTGTCTAGGTGCTGCATGACGAGGGCAATCACGGTGCGCTCGCTCCACTGCGTCACGTTGAGCATGCGCAAGGTGCCCCTCGGATCGGCACGGGCGGCCTCGATGAGCTGACGCCACCGCGACTTCTCCCCGTCTCCGTCGGTCATCAGGGTCTGCAATAGACCCATCGCGTTGGAGCCCTTGCCGTAGCGCACCGGCTCGATATGCGTATCGCTGGTCGGATGGAACGAGGACGTGATGGCCACTCCGTGGGTGAGGTCCAAATCGTCCTTGTACTCCAATCGGCCTGCACCGACGATGGATTCGGAGTTGGTCCGGGTCAGCACGCCCAGGCGCTGTGACAGCCGGGGCAGCAGACCCTTGTCCTTCATCTTGAACAGCAGGTTCTGGGTGCCCCAGGTACCGGCCGCCAGCACCACGTACTTGGCCGTGTAGGTCTTGCGCCGCTTGCGCACCCAGCGACCGGTGGTCTTGGTAGCGACTCGCCATATCCCGTCGGCGCCCTCCTCGACAGCCGTGACGGTGGTAAGCGGAATGACCTGGGCGCCAGAAGATTCGGCCAGTCCCAGATAGTTCTTGACGAGGGTGTTCTTGGCGCCGACCCGGCAACCGGTCATGCAGGAACCGCACTCGGTGCAGCCCACGCGGTCGGGTCCGGCGCCGCCGAAGTAGGGATCGGCCACCTTGATTCCGGGCGCCTTGGCGCCCTCGGGCCCGAAGTACACACCCACCGGGGTGGCGACGAAGGTGTCGCCGGCGCCCATGTCGTCGGCGACTTCCTTGATGAGCCGGTCCGCGTCGGTGAAGGTGGGGTTCTTCACCACACCGAGCATCCGCTGCGCCTGCTCGTAGTGCGGCGAAAGTTCGGAACGCCAGTCGGTGATGCCGCGCCACTGCGGATCGTTGAAGAACGGCTCCGGCGGCACATACAGGGTGTTGGCGTAGTTCAGCGATCCACCGCCCACCCCGGCACCCGCCAGGATCATGCAGTTGCTCAGCAGGTGGATCCGCTGAATCCCGAAGCACTTGAACATCGGCGCCCACAGGAACTTGCGCAGATTCCACGACGTCTCGGCGAACTCCTCGTCCGAGAACCGGCGGCCGGCCTCCAGGACGCCCACACGGTAACCCTTTTCGGTCAATCGCATGGCGGTGACGCTCCCGCCGAATCCGGATCCGACGATGAGGACGTCAAAGTCGGTATCTGCTTCAGCTTTCACAGGGACTGCTGCCGGTGATGACATCGTTGGCTACCTCCGCATGGTCACGTTACTGCCCAGTATGGAATACAACGAGGGGGGTAATGTAAATTAGGTCACCCTAAGTAGACACATGTCTAAGAGTTGACGGTCAGCCCGACCTTCTGAAATTCCTTCAGATCGCAGTATCCGGACTTCGCCATCGAACGACGGAGCCCACCAACAAGATTCAACGTGCCAAACGGGTCATCGGAAGGCCCGACGAGCACCTCGCTCAGCGGCGGCCGCTCCCCCACCGCCACCTGCAGCAGTGCGCCACGAGGCAGCGAGGGATGCGCGGCAGCATTCGGCCAGAACCACCCGTCACCGGCGGCCTCCTGGGCGGCGGCCAGCGGCGTCCCCAGCACGACGGCATCGGCACCGCAGGCGATGGACTTCGCGAGGTCACCCGAGGTGTGGATGTCGCCATCGGCCAGCACATGCACGTACCGGCCACCCGTCTCGTCGAGATACTCACGGCGGGCCGCAGCGGCGTCGGCGATGGCGGTGGCCATCGCGACACTGATGCCCAGCACCTCTCCGCTAGTCGTCGCACCCGCGGTCTGCCCGTACCCGACGATGACACCGGCAGCACCCGTGCGCATCAGATGCAGCGCCGTGCGGTGGTCGATAACGCCACCGGCGACGACGGGGATATCCAGCTCGGAGATAAAGGTTTTCAGGTTGAGCGGCTCGCCGTCACGGGCCACCCGCTCGGCCGAGACGATGGTGCCGTGGATGACCAGCAGGTCGATACCGGCAGAGATCAAGTGCGGGGTCAGCAGCTGCGCATTCTGCGGGCTCACCCGCACGGCGGTGGTCACTCCGGCACCGCGGACTTCGGCGATGGCCGTCGCCAGCAGCTCGGGATCGATTGGCGCCGAATGCAACTGCTGCAGCAGCCGAATCGCGGCGGAAGGCTCGGGCTCCTTCTGGGCTACCTCGACCACCTCGGCGATGCGGGCCTCGACATCGGCGTGCCGGCCCCACAATCCCTCGCCGTTGATGACGCCCAGCCCGCCGGCCCGCCCGAGTTCTATGGCGAATTGCGGCGAAACCAGCGCGTCGGTCGGGTGCGCCACCACCGGAATTTCGAAGCGGTAGGCATCGAGCTGCCACGCCGTCGACACGTCCTGCGAGGAACGCGTGCGGCGCGACGGGACAATGTTTACGTCATCGAGTTCATAGGTACGACGAGCTGTTCTGCCCATGCCGATTTCGACGAGGTCACGCATGTTGACTTCCTTTGCGGTGCCGACTGTTAACGCACGTAGTAGTTCGGCGCTTCGGCCGTCATGGTGATGTCATGCGGATGGCTCTCCTTGAGCCCGGCCGCGGTGATCTGTACGAACTGAGCGCGCTGCAGCTCTTCGATGCTCGACGCCCCGGTGTACCCCATGGCAGCACGCAGGCCGCCCGTCAATTGATGCATGACCGTCGACAGCGGACCGCGGAACGGAACCCGGCCCTCGATGCCCTCGGGCACCAGCTTGTCTTCGGACAACACGTCGTCCTGGAAGTAACGGTCCTTCGAGTAGCTCCGCCCGGTGTTCCCGGCCGCACCGCGTCCCTGCATGGCCCCCATGGACCCCATGCCGCGGTAGCTCTTGAACTGCTTGCCGTTGACGAAGATCAGTTCACCGGGCGACTCGGCGGTGCCCGCCAGTAGAGAGCCGAGCATCGTCGTGGACGCGCCGGCGGCAAGCGCCTTGGCGATATCGCCCGAATACTGCATGCCGCCGTCGGCGATCACCGGAACACCGGCCAGGTGGCAGACTGCCGAGGCCTCCAGGATCGCGGTGATCTGCGGTGCACCGACACCGGCCACCACACGGGTGGTGCAGATGGAGCCCGGGCCCACGCCGACCTTCACCGCGTCGGCGCCCGCTTCGATGAGCGCCGCGGCACCCGACCGGGTGGCGACGTTCCCGCCGACCACGTCGACGCGCTCGCCCACCTCGGCCTTGAGCTTGCCGACCATGTCCAGCACCTTGCGGTTGTGCGCGTGCGCGGTGTCCACGATCAGCACATCGACACCCGCGTCCACGAGCGCCATGGCTCGCGTCCAGGCGTCATCGCCCACACCGACCGCCGCGCCGACCAGAAGCCGTCCGTCGCTGTCCTTGGTGGCGTTGGGATGCTGCTCGGTCTTCGCGAAATCCTTGACCGTGATAAGGCCCGTCAGGCGGCCGTCGCCGTCGACGATGGGAAGCTTCTCGATCTTGTTGCGCCGCAACAGCCCCAGCGCAGCGTCGGCAGTCACGCCCTGGCGCGCGGTGATCAGCGGCGGCTTGGTCATCACCTCGGCGACCGGCTTGGACAGATCGGCCTCGAATCGCATGTCCCGGTTGGTGATGATCCCCACGAGTGCGCCCTGAGGATTCACCACCGGTAGACCAGAGATCCGGAACCGCGCACACAGCGCGTCGACCTCGGCGAGGGTGTTCTCGGGCGAGCAGGTCACCGGGTTGGTCACCATGCCGGCCTCGGACCGCTTGACGGTCTCGACCTGGCCGGCTTGATCCTCCAGCGACAGGTTGCGGTGCAGCACGCCCATCCCGCCGGCACGTGCCATCGCGATGGCCATCCGGGCCTCGGTCACGGTGTCCATTGCCGAGCTGACCAGCGGGACATTTAGCCTGATCCGCTTGGTCAGTTGAGACGAGGTGTCCGCACCGTTCGGCAACACATCCGATGCCGCGGGCAGCAACAGCACATCATCGAAGGTCAGACCGAGCATGGCGACCTTGTGCGGATCGTCGCCGCCGGTGTGGACGGACCCTGCCGCAATGGTCATTCAAGCCTCCATGCCAGATAGCCGTCGTATACATCCCCAGTGCGCTATGGATGCGCAATAGAGCGGATTATGTCCATCCTATCGGCTCGCGTCGTTCTCGATATCCCCGGACATGCCCCAGGTGAGCTGGCGCGCGAACCCGCGAATTGCGTACTCTAAGAGTGTGCGCGACCACTTTCCGCCGGGATTGCCACCTGACCCCTTCGCCGACGATCCCCATGATCCGTCGGCCGCGCTCGATGCGATCGAGCCGGGCCAGCCGCTCGACCCGCAGGAGCGGATCGCGGTCGAGGAAGATCTCGCCGATCTCGCGGTCTACGAGGCGCTACTCGCCCACAAGGGGATTCGCGGGCTGGTCGTTTGCTGTGACGAATGCCAGCAGGACCACTATCACGACTGGGACATGCTCCGCGCGAACCTGCTGCAGCTGCTCGTTGACGGAACCGTCCGTCCGCACGAACCGGCCTTCGATCCCGAGCCGGAAGCCTATGTGACCTGGGATTACTGCCGCGGATACGCGGACGCCTCACTCAACGAGGCAGCGACGGACCGCGACGGATTCCGCTGATTTAGCCGCTTTCGGCTTACTCGCCGGCGCTCGCGCCCGAGCCGCTGCCGTGGCTGGACGACCCACCCCCGGGATTGGCCGGCGCCACCGGCACCGAAGTCATCGGCGGTGCGTGCCGCGACGGACCGTCTACCCCCGAACCCGCGCTTCCGCCACCGCCAGGGAATCCGTTGATGCTCCCCGAGCCCGGGTTGTTCACGGAACCCGGGCTGTTCACCGAGCCGGGGCTGTTGATGGAACCGGGGTTGTTCACGGGTGCCTGGAAGATCGGTACCGAGTTGTCGGGGGTCCGAGTGATCGGTGACGGCGCCTGAATCGTCGTCGGCGCGGTGATAACCGGAGTGTCAGCGGCTCCGTGCGGGGTGGTGACGATGGTCACTCCGGCGGGAGTCGTCGGGGCGGTCACGATCGATGCCGTAGACGGCACCACGGTGCTGACCGTCACGCTCGGCACCGACGTCGTCACCCCCGGGACCGACGTGGATGTCACGGGCGCCGAGGGTGCCGTCGTCGTCTCCGTCACGATGGACGGGGTCGATGTAGCCGTTGATGTCGATATCGACGGTGTCGAGGTCACCGGCACCGTGGTCGAGGTGGAGCCAGCGGAGCCGGAAGTGCTCGTTGATGTCGAACCAGGAGAGCTGGTCGTCTCCGTCGGCGACGAGGTGGTGGCGGTCGTCTCCGACGTGGATGTGGATGGCGTCGTGGACGTCGTATCCGATGCCGAGGTCGATATCGACGTCGTGGAAGTCGTCGAGGTCGTGGTGGCCGCAATAACCGGCGGTGACAGCATAATTCGCGGAGTCTCGGTCGCCATCTCCGGCGGCACCGTCGCCACAGGGTCCTTGGCGTCGATCCTGACCTCCGCCTGCTGTACCCGGCTGGCCAGTTCGGCCTTTTGCTGGGCATCGCCGACCTCGTTGACGCGCGCAGCTGCCACCCCGAGCTGCTGCTGCGCGCCCTCCCAATCACCTTGGGAAATAAGCTTTTCCACCTGGGCGAGTTCGGTCTGCGCCGAGAGCACCACGGGGTCGGTGCGCACCGCCGGCGCCGCGCCGAACAACGAGGTTCGCAGCCCATACAACGCGTCCCCGGGATGCGATTGGTAAACTGCCGCGCCGAATCCGCCGAAGAGCAAGGTGACGGCGGCGGCCGAACCCACCGTCGTGGCCAGCAGCCGGGAACGGACGCCACGCTCACGCAGTGCGTTACGCGCCTGCCCGAGAGTGGGTTTGGCCGGCATCGGTTCGCGCCCAACATCCTCGCGCCACGCCGCCAACATCATCGCCACGGCGTACTCGTCGGAATCGGAAGTCGCCACCGGCAGATCTGCAGCGATGGCATCGATCATCCGATTGGTGCGCCGCAGTGCCGCGAGGTCCTCGGGACCCTCGTTCTCCTGCCAGCCCTGGCCGCCGGGGAACCATCCGCGTCCATCAGCCACGGTGATCACCGCCCGCCCGCGTCATCTCTGCCTTCAGTCTCTGTAATGCCCGGTGCTGCGCCACCCGCACCGCGCCCGCACTACTACCCACCGCATCGGCGGTCTCTTCCGCCGACAGACCGACGACGACCCGAAGGATCAGGATCTCGCGCTGTTTCTCGGGCAGCACTTCCAGCAGGGCCTGCATCCGTCGCGCCGACTCGGAGTTCAACGCCTCCTGCTCGGGCCCCGCATGGCGGTCGAACTGTTCCGGAAGGCTCTCAGCCGGATCGGACTTGTCTCGAGCCATCGCACGATGCGCATCGGCCACCTTGTGCGCGGCAATGCCGTACACAAAAGCCAGGAACGGGCGTCCCTGATCCTGATAGCGAGGCAGCGCTGCGATCACCGCGAGACACACCTCCTGCGCAACATCGTCCGCGGAGAGACCACTTCTTTCCGCAGTGCCGACCCGCGCGCGGCAATATCGCACCACGACGGGCCGGATGGCACTAAGTACCTCGGAGAGCGCGTCGCGATCGCCTTTGACGGCAGCAGCAACGACGTCGTCGAGCCCGCTCTCCGTACTTGTCATCGACTGCGCATTCCCCAGCGTTACGTGTGATGCACCGTGGTGGTGCTGTTACCTAGGACAATAGCGTTGGCTGCAGACGGGGAACGCATTTAGTCCACCGCCTCAAGACGCCAACGGCCGCCCGCACGGGCTATCCAGGCGGCGCAGTCGCGGCGAACAGCAACAAGGTCTTCGTGGCCCTGCCCCACATCTCCGGAGGCCGGCAGACTCGCCAACATCGCCGCCAGCGCCCAGCGCAGCGGCACCAGTGCGTTCACCGTCGCAGCCTGCAATCCGCGGGCGGCGACGACCGCGGACTCATCGAAATCACCGGCGCTGCTGAGCGCCGCCGCGAGCACCATCGCCGTCTTGACCTGGTGCCTTACCGAAGGCACGTCACGCGCGAGACGTTCGGCGGTGCGGGCGTACCGCAGCGACCGCGCACCGTCTCCGGAGACCATCGCCAGCTCGGCGCGCACCCAGGCCAGCCGCAAAGGCAGGCGCCACGGCCAACGAACATCACCGTGCGCAGACAATGGCTCAGCCTGATCCAGTAAAGACTGAGCAAGCGGGAACCGGGCCAGTCCCAGCGCATCGGCCGCCAACCCGATGAGCGCATCGGATCGAGCCTCCGCATCAGCGTCGGCCATCGCCAACGCTCGGCCGTCCAACCCACGCGCCTGTGCATGCCACCCGAGCTGACGCGCGAGGGATGCGCGTGTGCTCAGCGTGCGCGAAGCCAAGCCGCCGGGCCGGGACACCGCGATGGCGTTCAGCTCCGCATGCGCGGCCGCATAGCGTCCGGCTCCCCCGAGCGCCACGGCACGCAACCAGACATCCTCGGGCGTGGCGGCGGGAGGCAATGGCCAGATTGCTGGATGCGGACCGAAGGCTGCGGCGGTAAGCGCGGCGGCTGCGGACGATCGGAAAGTCACCATGGGCGCGGTCACGGTACCAATTCCCCAAGAAATGGAGTTAACAGTTGATGCAGCGGATGTTAAATCCACGTCAACGGATGGCGTAAACAGTTGCCGAACGCCGCGTTAAGGAAACGGAAAACCCACGGCCAAAACGGGCTGACCACGCAGGTGAGCGAGCGTTACATACCAACGAAGAGCAAAGACGATGAACGTGATGTTAATTCTGGACCTAGTGGCGTGATGTTGCCATGATCATCGCCTATTGACTGGATTTCGACCGCGCACCTACTTTGTGTACACCGCTTGTCATCGGCGACACGTCTGGTGCTACTTCACTCACGCGCAGGTCGACTGCGCGCGCAGCGAGAGGGTTAACCACATGCCGCAGCCACAGCAATTGCCTGGGCCCAACGCAGATATTTGGGATTGGCAGATGAAGGGCCTTTGCCGAGGGGTCGATTCGTCAGTGTTCTTTCATCCCGACGGTGAACGCGGCCGCGCCCGCGCACAACGCGAGATGAAGGCCAAGGAGATGTGCCGGGCATGCCCGGTGCTGGTGCAGTGCCGCGCACATGCGCTGGCCGTCGCCGAGCCCTACGGAATCTGGGGTGGACTTTCGGAGTCCGAGCGCGAATTGATCCTGCGCCGCGGGATACGTCGCTCCGCGTAATACGTACAGCACGCGTTGGGCCCCCGCGACCAGATGGCGGCGGGGGCCCAACGTTTGCGGAGATCGACCTAGGCGGAGGAACCCGCCGACTGGTCGTCGACCTTCCAGTTGAAAGAAATCTGCGATCCCTGGACCGCGGTCGCGGTGACCGTGACGCCGATGGTCTTCCCCTCTCCGTCGACGACCGCGCACCGCTGCGTTGCACCCTTCTCACCCTTCAGCGGCCCGTCACACGAGGCACTGGTGAGCGCGACCCCGGTCTTGTCCCTGATTCCGTCCTTGAGCCCCTGCTCCAGCTTCGCCTTGGCGAGCTCGGGGGACGACGACCCCAGGCTGAAGTTCGCCTCACAGCCCGAGAGCAACAGCCCAGCCAGGGCAACCGCCGTCAGTCGTGACATCTGAGTAGCCATCTGTTCAGTAAACCTCCGACAGACGAAAACACCCCCGGGTCCTCGTAGGCCGGGGGTGTTTTCGTAGCGCTATCTAGTGGGCGTGGCCGTGGTGGCCGTGCCCGTGATCTGCTTCCTCGGCCGGCTTATCGACGATGCTGGTCTCCGTGGTCAGGATCATCCGTGCGGCGGACGCCGCGTTGATGACGGCCGAACGGGTCACCTTCACCGGATCGATGACGCCATCGGCGATCAGGTCGCCGTACTCGAGCGTGGCCGCGTTGAAGCCGTGTCCGGCGTCCAGCTCGGCCACCTTGCTCACCACGACGGCTCCGTCCAGCCCCGCATTGGCGGCGATCCAGAAGAGCGGTGCGGAGAGCGCGGCCTCGAACACGTCGACGCCCTTGGCCTCGTCACCCTTGAGCTCGACACGCAAACCGTCCAGCGCCGAACGAGCCTGCACCAGGGCGCTGCCGCCGCCGGCGACGATGCCCTCCTCCACGGCGGCCTTGGCCGCCGAGACGGCGTCCTCGACACGGTGCTTACGCTCCTTGAGTGCGGTGTCGGTGGCAGCGCCCACCTTGATCACCGCGACGCCGCCGGCCAGCTTGGCCAGGCGCTCCTGCAGCTTCTCGCGGTCCCAGTCAGAGTCGGTGGTCTCGATCTCCGCCTTCAGCTGAGCGACACGCGCCTTGATGGCGTCCTCGGTGCCGCCGCCCTCGACGATGACCGTCTCGTCCTTGCTCACCACGATGCGGCGTGCGGTGCCGAGCACCTCGATGCCCGCCTCGCGCAGCGACAGACCCACATCGGGGTTGACCACCTGGGCGTTGGTGACGATCGCCAGGTCCTCCAGGAACGCCTTGCGGCGGTCACCGAAGAACGGCGCCTTGACCGCGACGGCCTTGAGGGTCTTGCGGATCGCGTTGACGACCAGGGTGGACAGCGGCTCACCCTCCACGTCCTCGGCCACGATCAGCAGCGGCTTGCCCTCCTTGGCCACCAGCTCCAGCAGCGGCAGCAGATCGGGCAGCGAGCTGATCTTGTCGCGGTGCAGCAGCACCAGCGCGTCTTCCAGGATCGCCTTCTGCTCGTCGAAGTCGGTCACGAAGTACTGCGACAGGTAGCCCTTGTCGAACTGCACACCGTCGGTGATGACCAGCTCGGTGTTAATGGTCGACGATTCCTCGACACTGACCACGCCGTCCCGGCCGACCTTGGTCATGGCCTGGCCAACCAGCTCACCGATCTCGGCATCACGCGAGGAGACCGTGGCCACCTGGGCGATGGCGTGCTCGCCGGATACCGGGGCGGCGACCGTCAGCAGCCGCTCGGACACCGCGTCCGCGGCGCGGGCGATACCGGCGCCGAGTGCGATCGGGTTGGCACCGGCGGCCACATTGCGCAGGCCGGCCTTGACCAGCGCCTGGGCCAGCACCGTGGCGGTGGTGGTGCCGTCACCGGCGACGTCATTGGTCTTGGTCGCCACCGACTTGACGAGCTGGGCGCCCAAGTTCTCGAACGGGTCCTCCAGGTCGATATCGCGGGCGATGGTGACGCCGTCGTTGGTCACGACGGGACCGCCGAATGCCTTGGCCAGCACCACGTGCCGTCCACGGGGACCGAGCGTGACCTTGACCGCGTCGGCCAGCTTGTTGACCCCGGCTTCCAGGGCGCGGCGCGCGGTCTCATTGAATTCGATCAGCTTGCTCATGTGTTCTCTCTATTCGGCTGATTCAGTACCGGACAGGAATAGGTAAAAACGCGTGCCGCCCCGGAAATCGCCTGCGGTGCAGGCCGATTCCGGGGCGGTCACACGGTGTTACTTGCTAACGACAGCCAGCACGTCGCGAGCCGACAGGATCAAGTACTCCTCGCCGTTGTACTTGATCTCGGTGCCGCCGTACTTGCTGTAGATGACGACGTCGCCTTCGGACACGTCCAGGGGGATCCGCTTGTCGCCATCCTCATCCCAGCGGCCGGGGCCAACTGCGACGACGGTGCCTTCTTGCGGCTTCTCCTTGGCGGTGTCCGGGATGACCAGACCGGAAGCGGTCGTGGTCTCGGCCTCATTGGCCTGAACGAGGATCTTGTCCTCGAGTGGCTTGATGTTCACGGCCACAGTGATCCCTTTCCCTCTCAGGGTGGCTCGGTGGGCCTGATGCCCATGAGCCTGGATTGTCAACAGATGTTTCGGCGGCCGGATGAGTGTCGCGCCGTCGTCGCGGGTGCCGACACGACGTCCAACCGATCGCCATCTAGCACTCTATACATGAGAGTGCTAGCGCTCAAGGCTGGGTTCTCGTTACCCGCTCAGAGTCTCGGGATCCATGAGCAGATGTGCCGACACATCGCCGATCATCTCGACATCCACCCGGCGCGAGCTGAAGTACCAACCCCGCTCGTCCCGGGCGAATGTGTCCCGATATCGGCCCACGACGATCGGCTGCAGCGGCAGCTGCTCGGTGGCCTGCACCACGCAAAACGTCGACCGGGCCGAGGCTGTGCCGTCGTCGGTGACCTCGACGATCGGGTTGAGCACCAGATGCCTGGTGCGCGGTGTGCCGCCGGTCTCGCGGTAGCGACGAGTGGTGGTGAAGAAGAGCTTGGTGATGGCCGAGGCGCCGGACACACTGCCCTGCTCGCCGCCGAAGGAGCCGCGGCCGAGGAGCTCCCCGACTCCGTCGAAGTCCCCCGCGTCCATCAGCTCGGCGTATCGATACAACAGATCGGCGATGGCAAGGCGGTCGGCCACGCTGTCGCTGGGGCCCGTCACCGCACCTGCCCCTTCACCACCGGCAGCCCAGGATCCGCCGCGGCCTGCAGCGAGGAGGGCTCGGCGCCCGCAGCCACCAGATGCGCCGCGAAGGAAGCGATCATGGCGCCGTTGTCGGTGCACAACCGCAGCGGTGGCACGCGAAGCGTCAGACCGGCCTCGGCACACCTCTGCTCGGCAAGTACGCGTACCCGCGAGTTGGCGGCCACACCACCGGCGATCAGCAGCGTCGAGACCCCCAGGTCCGCCGCCGCGCGCACCGCCTTCATGGTCAACACATCGGCGACCGCCTCCTGAAAGCCCGCAGCGACATCGGCGGGCACAAAGTCGGGAGTTTTCTCCACATACCGCGCGACCGCCGTCTTGAGCCCTGAGAAGCTGAAACTGTGCCGGGCATCCTGTGGCCTCATCATGCCTCGCGGAAACGGGACAGCCGATGAATCTCCTTGTTGCGCAAGCTCGTCGAGCACCCTGCCGCCCGGGTACCCCAGACCGAGTAGCCGCGCGACCTTGTCGTAGGCCTCACCGGCGGCATCATCCACCGTGGCACCGAGCTCCTCGATGGGCTCGGCCAGCGAGCGCACATGCAGCAGGCTGGTGTGCCCGCCCGAGACCAACAGCGCCACGCATTCGGGCAGCGGCCCGTTCTCGTAGACGTCGGCGGCAATGTGCCCGCCCAGATGGTTCACCCCATAGAAGGGCACACCCCAGGCCAATGCCAGCCCCTTGGCGGCCGATACCCCGACCAGAAGCGCACCCGCAAGACCCGGACCGATGGTCGCAGCGACCACGTCGGGCTTCTGCACGCCGGCGATGTCCAGCGCGCGCCGGGCGGTAACGCCAAGTGCCTCCAGATGCGCGCGGGACGCGATCTCCGGCACCACCCCACCGAAACGTGCGTGCTCGTCGACGCTGGAAGCCACCTCATCGGCCAACAACACCACCGACCCGTCGGGGGTCAGCTCGGCGATACCCACTCCGGTTTCGTCGCAGGAGCTTTCGATGGCGAGGATAACTGTCATGGCCGCACCAGCCTATTTCACAATGCCCTGCGCAGGGCGTTTCATGGTGAACGCATCGGCCCCACTGCCCGGGTAATACCGCTTGCGCACGCCGACGGTCTCGAATCCGGTGCCGTGGTACAGAGCGATCGCGGCCGCGTTGTCGGTGCGCACCTCCAGGAACACCGGCCCCGGATCGCGATCCGCATGCGTGAGCAGCTCGTCCAACAAACGCCGTCCGATGCCCTGTTTCTGGTAGGCGGGATCCACGCCGATGGTGTGAATCTCGTACTCCGGTTCGTGATGTCCCAACCGGGAGATGCCGCCGTATCCCACCAGCGTGTGCCCGTCCCTGGCCGCCAGGTAGTGGATGTGAGGGGACGCGAGCTCCGCGCGAAAGGCCGACTCCGGCCACGGGTCATCACCTGCGAACAGAATCGCCTCAAGTTCGGCGCACCGACGGGTGTCGCGCCGGCGAAGAGGCTTCAGCTCGACCGTCATCGACGGGGTTCTTTGGCATCGGGGCGACGCAAATACAGCGGCGTCAGGGGACCCGGAGGCTGGCCCCAGTCGACCACCTGTACCAGCCGCGACGGCGACGGGAACTGACGGTCAAGCACGGGGAGATCGAAAAGCACTGTGTGATCTGGTGATCCAGCCACCAAGTCGTAGCCCTGCACCGAGACGTCCGCGGGCGCGTCGACGGCCGGGCCGCCGATGCGTGTTCCGTCGCGGTAACCGGCCCAGTACACCTCGCGCCGGCGCGCGTCGGTGACGACGAGCACGCTGCCGGTGGTGTCATAGCCGATCGCGTCGAGTGTGCATAACGGATACACCGGGATATCCAGCGCCAGACCCATCGCCGCGGCGGTCGCCATCCCGACGCGCAGTCCGGTGAACGGACCCGGACCGCAACCCACCACAATCGCGTCGAGTTCACCGACCGCGACCCCGGCCTCGACACACGCCGCCCCGATATTGGGGGTAAGCGCCTCGGCATGCCCCTTGGCACCCATGGTGATTCGTTCGGACAAGGCCTGCACCGATCCATCCGATGCCCGCCTCACAAGCCCCGCCGTGATCGCAGGGGTGGCGGTGTCCAGGGCAAGTATCACGCTCACGGCTTACGGCTCCAATGCCAGGTTGCGGTGCGTTCATCGGAGTCGGGTGCACGTTGCAGCCGGATATCCAGATGATGTTCCGACAACCGCTCCGCCAGCCCCTCGCCCCACTCCACGACGACCACCGAGTCGTCCAGGTCGGTATCGAGATCCAGCGAGTCGAGCTCGCCGAGTAGGTCGGCACCGTGATGTTCCAGCAGCCGGTAGACGTCCACATGCACCAGTGCCGGTGCACCCGGGCGCCGCGCCTCGTGGACGCGGGCCAGCACATACGACGGCGAGGTGATGGGGCCGTCGACATCCATGCCCAACGCAATTCCCTTGGTCAATGCGGTCTTTCCCGCCCCCAGCGGACCGTCGAGCACGACGACGTCGCCCGCGGCGAGGTCACGCCCGATCCGCGCCCCGAAATCCAGTGTGTCCTGCAGCGTGGGCAACGCGATGCGTCCCGACTCATCGATCACAGTCCGGTCCGATCACGCAGACGCTGTTTGATGGCAGCGAAAAGTGTTGGGGTCGAGCGCCTGACAAGACGATCGATGCCGTCGTTGACGATTACGGGATGTTCAAGTTGCACCAGATGCCCCGATTCGCGCACCAGGATCAACTCGTTGTGTCCGCTCGACCCCAATTGCGCTGCCATGGACTCCGATTGAACCAGCGGGGTGAGCATGTCGGTATCACCGCATACCACCAGGCTCGGCAGCGGCGCGATGGTCGGCAGTGCCGCCGTCTCGTCGTGCTCCTCGAGCGCCCGCAGAAAATCCACGATGGTCGTGACGGGTGTCTGATGAATCATGCGCTCACTGAACCTCACGAGCGTCGGGCTCACCCGTTGACCTCCGTACGAGGCGGCCTGCAGCACCGGACCTACGAGCGACTTGACCGCGCCGCGGCCGTGGTGGGCGGGTCGCGGCGCGTAGTGCACGGCCGTGCGCAGCACCCGCAATGCTGGATTGCGCAACCCCGCACCGATAGCGGTGTGCGAAAGACCTTCGGCCGCACTGGCGATCAACCCGACCCCGACAATCCTGCGGCCATACTGCTCGGGATGACGTCCGGCGTGGGCAAGGATGGTCATGCCGCCCATCGAATGCCCCACCAGGACAGCATTACCCCGGGGTACCAACACCCGCAGCACCGATTCGAGATCATCGCCGAGCTGACGGATGGTGCATGACTTGGGAGCCGGCAGACCCGAGCGCCCGTGTCCGCGCTGGTCATAGAAGACCATGCGGACGTTGTCTCCCCAGCGGCTCGCGAGCTCGCGGCGCTGGAAATGAAAGGACGCCATCTGCAGACAGAAACCGTGTACGAACACGACGGTCAGCGGCGCGTTCGACGGACCCACCTCCCGAACCGCCAGCGGCACACCGTCGTCGGTCATCACGATGCTGCCGCGATCGGTCTCCAAGAGGTCGAAATCCTCGTCGCGGTAGGGATCATCGAACCTGCGTCTACCGATCGAGCGCGCGGTGCCGACACCGGCCACCGTCACCACCGCACCGAGCCCCGCCACGCCGGCCAGCCAGGCGTTCGACTTACTGCTCAACGGTCCTGGAATCCCGGTACGTTCGCACCACCCTGCCGCGAGGGCAGGTGACCACCTCGTAGGCGATGGTGTCGAGCAGCTCCGCCCATTCTTGCGCGGTGGGCTCGCCCGCCGCACCCGAGCCGAAAAGCGTTGCGACATCGCCGGCCCGCACCCCAGCCTCGTTGTCTCCCAGGTCAACCACAAACTGGTCCATGCAGACACGGCCGATGTTCGGGTAGCGGCGCCCTCCGATGGCTACCTCGAAGCGGTTACCCAGTCCACGGACCACGCCATCGGCGTAACCGATCCCGATGAGGGCCGCGTTGGTATCGCGCGGGGCCGTCCATACGTGTCCGTAGGACACTCCTTCACCGGCCCGCACCGGCTTCACCGACGACACCGCGCACGTGAGCGACATCGCCGGAATCAGGCCGGTCTGTATCTCGCCCGGCATCGGGTTGACGCCGTACAGCGCAATACCCGCGCGCACCATGTCATATCGGACATCGGGACGAGTCAGCGTGGCCGCCGAATTCGACAGGTGTGCCACCTCATAACGCAACCCCAGGTCACGTGCCAACCCGAGCGCCTCGTCGAACCGCCCTTTCTGCATGTCGATGGTGGGATTACCGAGCTGATCGGCGTACGCGAAATGAGACATGATGCCGCGCACCCGGATTGACTGCTCGGCCTGTGCCTTCGCCAACGCTTCGAAAAGGTCACGGGTGTACTCGGCCGGTACCCCATTGCGATTGAGCCCGGTATCCACCTTGACGGTCGTGACCGCCTGACGCCCCGTGGACTGCGCCGCGTCAAGCAACTCGCTGAGCTGATCGAGCGAGGACACCGCGACCTGGACATCGGCCTTCAGCGCGGCGGCGTAGTCGGCGCCCGGGGCATGCAGCCAGGCGAGCAGCGGCGCGTCGATCCCACCCGCGCGGACCTGCAGCGCCTCACTGATGGTGGCGACACCGAGTTCGTCGGCCCCGGCCGCGAGCGCGGCACGCGCCACCGGCAAGGCTCCGTGCCCGTAGCCGTCGGCCTTGACGACCACCATGAGCCGGGCCTCGCCGGCGTACTCACGCAGCAACTGGACGTTGTGCGCAATGGCACCCAGGTCGACGACCGCCTGCGCGGTCGTCTCACCCGTGTTCGGCGGGAGGCCGTCCGTTGTCGTCGAAGTTGTCGTCACCGGCTCTATTGTCCCATCCGCGTCAGATCCCCGAGTCGCAGCGCTCCAGCCCGCCGTATCAGTGCGCGAACGGCTGCACCGCGTCGAAGTGCCCGTTCGGTTTCAGCTCGTCAAGCCCCTTCAACACCGTGATGAGGTCATCGCGGAGCGCACGGGCAAGATCACCTGAGAAGCCTTCGCGCACCACCACCCGCAGCACCGCGACATCGGTGACGTCCTCGGGCATCGTGTAAGCCGGCACCTGCCAGCCAAAGGCCCGCAACGAATGCGAGATGTCGAACTCCGTGTATGGGCGGTCGCCCTTGAGCCGGAACGACACCACCGGAATCGCCGAGCCGTCGGTGATCACCTCGAAGTGCTCGCTCTTGTTCAGCTCGTCGCCGAACCAGCGGGCGGTCTCCGACAGACAGCGCATCACCTGCGCGTAACCGGCCCGCCCCAATCGCAGGAAGTTGTAGTACTGCCCGACCACCTGATTACCCGGGCGGGAGAAGTTGAGGGTGAACGTCGGCATATCTCCGCCGAGGTAGTTGACCCGGAACACCAGGTCTTCGGGCAGGTGTTCCTTGCTGCGCCACACCACGAAGCCGATTCCCGGATAGGTCAGGCCGTACTTGTGCCCACTGACGTTGATCGACACCACCCGGGGCAGCCGGAAATCCCAGTGCAGTTCTGGGTGCAGGAACGGCACCACGAATCCGCCGCTGGCGGCGTCCACGTGTACCGGGACATCCGGCTTGCCGGGCGTGGCCGCCAAAGTGTCCAGCGCCGCGCAGATCTCGGCAATCGGCTCCAGCTCACCGGTGAAGGTGGTGCCCAGGATGCCCACTACCCCGATGGTGTCCTCGTCCACCGCGTCGAGCACCTGCTCGGGAGTGATGACGTACCGGTCCTTCGCCATCGGCAGATACCGCGGCTCAACGTCGAAGTACCGGCAGAACTTCTCCCACACCACCTGCACGTTGGACCCCATCACCAGGTTCGGCGTGCGGCCCTTCCAGCCGTCACCGATTTTGGCGCGCCAGCGCCACTTGAGGGCCAGCCCGGCGAGCATCACCGCCTCACTGGACCCGATGGTCGATACCCCGATCGCCGATGACGGGTCCTCGGCAGATAGATCATCGGCGTGGAACAGATCGGCCACCATGGCCACGCACCGCGACTCGATCGCGGCGGTCGCCGGGTATTCGTCCTTGTCGATCATGTTCTTGTCGAACGTCTCGGCCATCAGCTTCTCGGCCTCGGGATCCATCCAGGTCGTGACGAAGGTGGCCAGGTTGAGCCGCGAACTGCCGTCGAGCATCAGTTCGTCGTGAATGAACCGGTAAGCAGCCTGCGGATCCATCGGCTCGTCGGGGAGGCGTAGGGCCGGGATGGGCGCGGTCGACAACCGGCCGGTGTATGCGGGGCTGAAGGACGAGGCGTTGATCTTTCCGGCGTGCGCCGAAAGACTGAACTGATCGCGGGGATTCGACATAAGCCGATTCTCACCCTATTTCGGCGACCGCCCAACGTAGATGCCCAAGAAGACGGGAAGCCGAAATGGGGGCTTTACCCGGACCGGGATCTGCCGCGGCGGCAGACGCCGCGCGGGCGTGCACGTAAGCCCCCATCGCCGCGGCCTTGTCGGCGGGAACTCCGGCGGCCAGCAGCGCACCGATCACACCCGAGAGCACATCGCCCGAGCCCGCCGTCGCCGCCCATGACCCGTGTGCCTTGTTTACGTACGCGGTTCCGTCCGGCTGTGCGATGACGGTGACGTTGCCCTTGAGGAGCACCGTGGCGCCCAGCCGCAGCGCCAACGACCGCGCGGCGCCAACCCGGTCGGGGCCCGGAGGTTCACCTGCGAGCCTGCGGTACTCACCGGCATGCGGGGTCAGGAGCGTCGGGGCGTCGCGTGCTGCCACGAGATCAGCCAGCTCGGGGTGCTCGGCGAGGATCGTCAGGGCGTCGGCATCGACGAGTACCGGCAGCCCGCCCGAAAGCACCCGCCGCAGGGTTCGCGTCTGGCGCTCGCCGGTTCCGTATCCGGGACCGATCACCCATGCCTGTACCCGGCCCGCGGCCTCTTCCGTCTGAGTGGCAATCACTTCCGGCCAATGCGAAACCACCTCGGCAGCAGCCGATCCGGCGTATCGAACCATCCCGGCCGTGGCAGCCACGGCCGCACCCGCACACAAGATGGCGGCCCCCGGATAGGTGTGCGATCCCGCCAGCACACCCGTCACGCCTTGCGTGTACTTGTCATCGGCAGGTCCGGGAATGGGCCAGGCGAGGGCCACATCGTGGGCGTCGAGTTCCCGGATCGTCGTGGCGGGCAGATCAAGCCCGATGTCGACCAACCGGACCTCGCCGCAATCACCAAGAGCATGAACGGGTTTGTAGCCACCGAACGTCACCGTGACGGCGGCCCGGAAGGCCGCTCCGTCCACTGTGCCGGTGTGCACGTCTACGCCACTGGGGATGTCCACCGCGATCACCGGAATGCCCTCGGCATTGATCTGTTCGGCGATCTCGGCGGCTCCCGGCCGAAGCGGGCCGGTCCCCGAAATTCCTACGACGCCATCCAGAACGAGATCGGTATCGCCGGGCACCGCGGACACCACCCGGCCGCCGGCCTTACGGAAGGCGGCAAGGCCCGCACGGTGGGCCCGCTCGGGATTCAGCAGCACCGCGCTGGTTGATACTCCGCGCCGGCGCAGGAAGGTCAACGCCCACAAGGCGTCTCCCCCGTTGTCTCCGGAACCGACGATCGCGCACACACGCCGCCCGACCACCACGCCGGCCCGCCGCGACAACTCGTCAGCGACGATCGTGGCCAATCCGTATGCCGCACGCCGCATCAGGGCCCCCTCGGGCAGGGCGGCCAGCAGCGGTGCCTCGGCTTCCCGAATCTGCTCGGCGCTGTAGTAGTACTTCATGAATCGTGGGCTCCCCTCGCTCCCTCTTCGCCGTCGAGGAACTGGTGGGTGTGCGATGCAGACGGTACGCCGCGGGGTTGTCGACGCAGGGTTGGCGCGCCACAGGATGTAGACGCCGCTATTCGACGGTTACCGACTTGGCCAGGTTCCGCGGTTTGTCCACGTCGTATCCCCGGGCCTGCGCCACCGCCGCGGCGAACACCTGCATCGGAATCGTGGAGAGCAACGGCTGGTACAACGTCGACACCGCCGGAATCTCGATGAGGTGGTCCGCGTACGGCCGGATCGTCTCATCGCCCTCTTCGGCGATCACGATCGTCCGCGCCCCGCGAGCCTGAATCTCACGAATGTTGCTGAGCAGCTTCGAATGCAGCAACCCCATGCCCTTGGGTGACGGCATCACCACGATGACCGGCAGCCCCTCTTCGATCAGCGCGATCGGCCCGTGCTTGAGCTCTCCGGCCGCGAATCCCTCGGCGTGCATGTACGCCAGCTCCTTGAGCTTGAGCGCACCCTCCAGCGCCACCGGGTATCCGACGTGGCGCCCCAGGAACAGGATGCTGGAGGACTGCGCGTACTGCCGCGCGAGTTCGGCGACCGGATCCATGGCGGTGATGACGCGCTCGATCAACTCCGGCATGGCCTCCAGCTCGTGGTACTCACGAGCCACTTCGTCGGGGTATTTTGTCCCGCGAGCCTGTGCCAAGGCCAGGCCCACAATGTAATTGGCGGTCACCTGCGCCAGGAATGTCTTCGTCGCGGCGACACCGATCTCCGGCCCGGCCCGCGTGTAGAGCACCGCATCGCATTCACGGGGAATCTGTGAACCGTTGGTATTGCAGACGGCCAGCACCTTGGCCTTCTGCTCCTTGGCGTGCCGCACCGCTTCCAGGGTGTCCGCGGTCTCACCCGATTGCGAAATGGCGACGACGAGCGTGCTGCGATCCAAAACCGGGTCGCGGTAGCGGAATTCGCTCGCGAGCTCGATCTCCACGGGCAGCCGTGTCCAATGCTCGATGGCGTACTTGGCCAGCAGGCCCGAATGGAATGCCGTACCGCAGGCCACCACGAACACCTTGTCGATATCGCGCAGTTCCTGATCGGAGAGCCGCTGCTCATCGAGAATTATCCGGCCAAGGTCGAAGTGCCCCAACAAGGTGTCGGACACCGCCGCCGGCTGTTCGGCGATCTCCTTGAGCATGAAGTATTCGTAGCCGCCCTTTTCCGCGGCCGACAGGTCCCAGTCGATCGTGAAGACCCGCGCATTATCGGCGTCGTCGTTACCCGCGAAGTCGGTGATGCGATAGCCGTCCGCGGTGATCACCACAACCTGGTCCTGCCCCAGTTCGACGGCTTCCCTGGTGTATTCGATGAACGCGGCGACGTCGGACCCGAGGAACATCTCACCGTCGCCGATACCCACGACCAGCGGGGTGGACCGGCGTGCGGCCACGATCGTGCCCGGGTCGTCGGCGTGGGAGAAGACAAGGGTGAAGTGCCCCTCCAACCGTCGCACCACAGCCTGCACCGACGCCACGAAGTCGCCGGCGGTGTCTCCGGATTCGTACTGGCGCGCCACCAGATGCACGGCCACCTCGGAGTCGGTGTCGCTGGCGAACTCGACGCCCGCGGCCTCCAGCTCGGCACGCAATGCGGGGAAGTTCTCGATGATCCCGTTATGGACCACCGCGACCTTGCCGGTCGCATCCCGATGCGGGTGAGCGTTGCGGTCGGTGGGGGCACCGTGGGTGGCCCAGCGGGTGTGCCCCATGCCGGTGGTAGCGCCGAAGGATTCTCCCGATTCCGCGATCGCGGATTCCAGGTTGGCCAGCCGGCCCGCCTTGCGCTGCACCAGCAGCCCGCCGCTGCCGTCGGCCAGCGCAACCCCCGCCGAGTCATAGCCCCGGTACTCGAGTCGCCGCAGCGCCTCGAGGACGACACCAAGGGCGTCCCGGTGGCCGACGTACCCGACGATTCCGCACATAGCCCACCAGGGTAGTTCAGTTCCCGCTGCGGTCCGCAACGACAACGATCAGCTACGGTCATGCCATGGCGAGTACCCGCACGCTATTCAAAGCTCTGACCCGTCGTGGTCCGCACAAGGTTCTGCGTGGCGACCTGGCCTTCGCCGGGGTGAGCGGCGTCGTCTACACACCGGATTCCGGCTTCAATCTGCCTGCGGTGGCGTTCGGACACGACTGGCTGACCGGTACGAACAAGTACCGAGCGACTCTGGAACATCTCGCATCCTGGGGAATCGTCGCGGCAGCCCCGGACACCGAGAAGGGGTTGATCCCGTCACACCTGAATCTGGCTGCCGACTTGGCCACAACACTCGAGATCGTGACCCGGGTGCGCCTCGGCGACGGCAAGATCAGCGTGCATCCGACCAAACTCGCGCTGGCCGGTCATGGGTTGGGGGCCTCGGCGGCGGTGTTCGCGGCCGCGCGGTCCTCAGCGCTGGTGGACAAGAAGAACCGGCCGACGGGCCCCAAGGCCGTCGTCGCGCTGTTTCCCAGCGCGACGCAGCCGCCCGTCGAGAGCAGTGCCGCCGCGTTGACCATCCCCGGCCTCGTTGTCACGAGCACCGACGACGCCCAATCGCTGCGATCGAATGCCCTGGCGCTCTCGCAGGCGTGGCCCGGTGCCGAGTTGCGGAACGTCGCGAAGGCGAAGTCCAGCGGGCTACCGGAACACAGCTGGCTGCGCAGGTTTGTCGGACTCGGCGGATCGAACCGGGCAACCCAGCGCAACACTCGTGCCCTGTTGACCGGATACCTGCTGTTCCAGCTTGCCGGAGACAAGCGCTACCGCGACTTCGCGGACCCGGCAGCTGAACTACCGAATACCTCGCTGCCCGACGCCGCTGCGCTGGAGATCAGCCAGATCGATCGCGTGCAATCGCTGCTGAGGTAGTCAGCGCCGCCATCGCTGCCAGCGGTAGATGTCGTCCTCGTCGAAGTCGGACTCGGTCATATGGATCTGCATGGGCATCTGAAGTTCCGTGACCTCGGCGGACTCATCGAGCATCATGTCGCCGCGTGCTGCGTCGGCGTCATCCCGCAGCTGATCCAGGGTGCTCTCGAAATCCGAGACGATGCCTGCGAGGGCGTCGGTGATGTCGATCATCGCCCAGCCTTAGGCAGTTCATCGGCGGCGATTTCACACGGCGTCTCCCCGGCATCCGTCCCCGCGGCCTGAGGCTGAGCCTGCCGGCCGCTGGGCCCCACCGAGGGCACGGGTGAGGGCTGCTGCGCAGGCTCGGGATGCTGGGCCGCGTTCGGCTGCTGTGTGTGGACCGGCGGTGGGTTTACCGGCGACATCGATCCGGCGGGCTGTGCGGCAGACAGGCCACCGGTAGACGGCGGAACCGCACCCCCCGGCGGCGTCGTGGTCCCGAGCGGCGCACCCGGGGTGGTCTGACCCGCAGGGGCCGGAGTGGCTTCCACGCCACCTGCTCCTGCCAGCTGAACGCCCGGGCCCTGCATCGGCTTGCCATCTGTGGCGAACGTCGCGCCCGCATCCGAGCGGGCCTCCTGGATCGCCGCATCCTTGGCCGCCGCCATCTTGGTGTCCGGGTCCTTCTTGTCGGCAGCCTCGTCGGCCTTCCCCTCGATCTTGTCCTCGGGCTTCTCGTCGCCGGCATCGCCGCCCTGTCCCAACTGGTCGAACGGGATGCTGGAGAGGCCCTCCGTGATGGCGCTGACAATGCCACTGGCCGCCTGGCCGATGGATCCGAGCGCACCCGTCATGGCCCCGGTCAACCCGCTGACAATCTGGCTCGGGTCCATCCCCTGCTGCCCTTGCCCCTGGCCGGCACCCTGCTGCCCACCGCCAGCCATCTGCCCGCCCTGATTACCCATCGCGGAGGCCGGGGTCGCCGTGCCCTGCATCCCGCCGCCCGCGCCGCCGCCGGCGGACCCGTTGGCGGCGCTGCTCTGGCCACCCCCGGCAGCATCTGACTCCTGCTTGCCGCCCTTGTTTTTGTCCCTGTCCCTGTCCGTGGAGTTCTGCGGGGACTCGGTGTCCGAGTCGTACTCCGGTCCGAGCTGGCCGGGCGGGTTCTTGAACTCCGCGGGCAGCTCCTGCTTCAGCGCACTGGTGAACGTGTCGTACGCCTCGCCACCCTTGCCCCATGCCGCCTTCATGGCGGGAAGCCATTTGCCCTCGATGTTCTGCTGGACGTGCGGACCGATCTTCGTGGCGTTGGTCTCGTCGGCCACCGACCTGTCGCCGGTACCGGTCTTGTAGGTGGCGACGGCACTGTCAAAGGACGCACGATCGGTCACCAACCCATCGACCATGGTCGATGCCTGCTTCTTGAGATCGACGATGGTCCAGAGCGTTTCGCGTAACCCGTCCAGACCGGTGGATACCTGCCCGAATTCCTTGGTCACCGCATCGGCGGTGGAGTTGTGCGTTCGCAGGAACTGATTCGCAGCCTCCGAGCCTTTGCCTTCCCACATGCCCATGAGCTGCTGCAGCTGTCCGTGCTGACGTTCGGCGGCGGACTTCATGGTGGTCACCGCGCTCTTGAACAGCTCAAGATCCGCACCGAGCTTGTTCAGGTCCATGCCGGCGTCCATGTCGTACCAATCGAACAGCTGGCGCTCGTTGGCGGTGAGATCCGGGTTGGTGATCGTGACCGGCGACTTACCGTTTCCCCGGATCGCGGTGGTCGTGTAGTTCTGCGAGTTCGCGATCGCCTGGATGCCCTCGCTGCGCAGCGACTCGATGTCGTACTTACCGGCCATTGGCTGCAGCCACCCTTGCCTTGTTCTTGGCATCCCGATCCGCATAACGCTGCGCGGTCGCACGGAGTTGTTCGGCGATCGCGGTGTTGGTGCGCTGCCAGTCCTCGAGGTGAGTGACCACCTCGCGCAGCCCATCCCTGACCGCGTCGCCCTTGGCCGTGTGCCACCGTCCGGCCGATGCCCCACCGAAAGACAACCCACGCAGCTGCTGAATGGCTTTTTGCAGCTCTTCTGCCACGCTGTCGAACTCCCCAGCGACCCCCCGGACACCAGCGACGTTGATCGAGGTTTCTCCCATATTGACTACGACGGGTGCATGCCACTTCCGGTTCCATCTTTTTTCACCGATCTGTGGATCATGCGTCTTCCCGTTCAACCGCTTGGTCGGGTAGGGTCGCCGCATGCGCATTGGAACCACGCTGAGCTATGCCGGCGGATTCACCGAAGTCGTTGACGAGCTCGCTGAGCTGGAAAAAGTCGGGTTGGACATCGCGTTCGTCGCCGAGGCCTACTCGTATGACGCCGCGAGCCAGCTCGGGTTTCTCGCTGCCAAGACATCCACCGTAAAGCTCGCGTCGGGGATCTTCCAGCTGTACACCCGAACCCCCACCTTGCTGGCCATGACGGCGGCCGGTCTGGATTATGTCTCCAACGGCCGGTTCGTCCTGGGCATCGGCGCCTCGGGCCCGCAGGTCATCGAGGGATTCCACGGCGTGAAGTACGACGCTCCCCTGGGCCGCACTCGTGAAACCGTCGAGATCTGCCGCAAGGTGTGGCGTCGGGAACGCCTGGAATTCGAAGGCAAGTACTTCACCGTGCCACTGCCTCCCGAACAGGGCACCGGCTTGGGCAAGGCGCTGAAGCTGATCAATCACCCAGTGCGCGACCGCATTCCGGTACTCATCGCCGCTCTTGGCCCCAAGAACGTGGCACTGACCGCCGAGATCGCCGAGGGCTGGCAGCCCATCTTCTTCCTTCCCGAGAAGGCCAATGACGTGTGGGGGGCCGCCCTGGCCGAAGGCAAGGGCAAGCGCGACCCGTCACTCGGCGAGCTCGAGGTCTACGCCGGGCCCGCACTCGCGATCGGTGACGACGTCGAAGCGCTGTACGGATTCGTCAAGCCGAGCCTGGCGCTCTACATCGGCGGCATGGGCGCCAAGGGCAAGAACTTCTACCACAACCTCGCGACCGCATACGGTTTCGGCAAGGAAGCCGACACCATCCAGGAGCTTTACCTGGCGGGCAAGAAGGCCGAGGCGACCGACGCGGTGCCTGACGAGCTGGTCAGGAACATCTCGCTCATCGGGCCCAAGAGCTTTGTCGCCGAACGGGTTGCGGCCTTCAAGGAGGCAGGTGTGACGACTCTCAATGTCGCTCCGCTCGCCGCCGATGCGGCAGGCCGGATCAAGCATGTCGAGGCTCTGCGCGAGCTGCTGTGATTCGTACGCCGTTCGCGTAGCGTTCGGCGTACGTTTGCCTGCCACCCCGAAGGTGGTGGGATGACAGCCATTCCGCGCCGCACGGTCCTGCGTGCCGCCCTGCTTGGGCTCGCTGTTGCTCCGGCCGCGGCATGCGGGCCGGCGTTGGTGACTACTCGTCCGAGACTGACGCATGGAGTCGCAAGCGGATTCCCCCGCTCCGACGGGGCGTTGGTCTGGGCCCGCTCGGATCGCCCGGCCACCATGCTCGTCGAAACAGCTGCCACCGAAAGCTTCTCGGACGTGCGACGTTTCACCGGGCCGATCCTCACACCCGAGACCGACGGGACGGGCCGACTGCGTCTCACCGGCCTGCCCGCGGACTCCGAGGTGCACTACCGGGTCACACTGGACTCCGATGGAGCCCTGAGTGAGCCTGTTACCGGCGTCTTCCGGACAGCACCGACCGACGCACGAAACGTGCGACTGATCTGGTCCGGCGATGTGGCGGGACAAGGATTCGGCATCAATCCAGACGTCGGTGGGATGAGGATCTTCCGCACCATGGCGGACCGGAATCCGCAGTTCTTCCTGCACAGCGGGGACACGGTGTACGCGGATGTTCCGATCCAGGAAACATTGACCCTGTCCGATGGACGGATATGGCGCAACGAGGTATCCGAGGCGAAAAGCGATGTGGCACAGACACTCGACCAGTATCGCGGCCAACACGCGTACAACCTCACCGATGCAAACTACCGCTACTTCAACGCGCACGTTCCGCAACTAGTGCAGTGGGATGACCACGAAGTGCTCAACAACTGGTATCCGGGCGAGATTCTGGAGAACGACAAGTACACCGAAAAGCGAGTCGATGTGCTCGCACAACGCGGGCACCGGGCATTCCATGAATGGCAACCAACCGAACGCCGCGAAGCCGTTGACGGCCTTGTTTACCAACGAGTCTCATACGGTCCGCTATTGGACGTGTTCATCCTCGACATGCGCAGCTACAAGGATCCCAACTCCACCAACCGGCAGCAGCATGGCGCCATCTTCGGCGCCCGCCAAACCGAATGGCTGATCAACGCCATGGCCTCATCCAAGGCAGTATGGAAAATCGTCGCCAATGACCTGCCGCTGGCGCTGGTGGTACCCGACGGCAAGACGAACTTCGAGGCCGTCGCCAATGGCGATAACGGCCCCCCTCTGGGGCGAGAAACCGAACTGGCACACATCCTCTCGCAACTGAAAGCGCGACAGGTCCGCAATGTGGTGTGGCTGACCGCCGATGTGCACTACACCGCGGCGCATGAATACTCGCCTGCGCGTGCCGCCTTCACAGACTTCGACCCGTTCTGGGAGTTTGTGTCGGGTCCACTGCATGCCGGCGCCGGCCAGGAGAAGCCACTCGACGGAACCTTCGGGCCGCGAGCGGATTACGTCCACGCGGCACCGCCGGATCAGCAGTCACCGCTGGACGGTTACCAGCATTTTGGGCAGGTCGATATCGACGGCACAAGCGGCGATCTCACCGTCACCCTGTGCGACGCCGCGGGTTCCGCGCTGTACACCCGCAGCCTGGCGCGTGCCTAGACCGCGCCGACCACCTCGGCCACCCGCTCGGCGAGGCGCTGTGCGGTCGACTGCTCGCCGGCCTCCACCATGACACGAACGAGTTGCTCGGTTCCGGAAGGACGCAACAGGATTCGGCCATTGCCCGCAAGCTCAGACTCCACAGCGGCGACGGCCGCAAGCACCTCGGGTGCCTTCGCCACCGTGTGCTTATCCGAGACCGGCACGTTGATCAGCGTCTGCGGCAGGCTACGCATCGCGGACGCAAGATCAGCCAATGACTTACCTGTTTGAGCCATCCGGGACATGAGACGCAGGCCGGTGACGATCCCGTCTCCGGTAGTGGCCAGCGAGGGCAACACGATATGACCGGATTGCTCGCCCCCCAAGGCGAATTGGCCCGCGCGTAACTCCTCCAGCACATAGCGGTCACCGACACCGGTCACCTTGACGTCGATGCCCGCCGAACGCATGGCGATATGCAATCCCTGATTGCTCATCACCGTGGTGACCAGCGTGTTATCGGTGAGCTCACCGGCTTCCGCCATCGCTGCGGCGAGCACGACCATGATGGCGTCGCCATCGATGACGTTCCCATCCGCGTCTACCGCAAGACATCTGTCAGCGTCGCCGTCATGCGCAAGCCCGAGGTGAGCATCGTGGGCCTTCACGGCCGCCTGCAGTGGACCGAGATGCGTTGACCCACAACCGTCGTTGATATTGAGCCCGTCGGGGTCGGCATTGATGTCTATCACGTGAGCACCCGCGGCGCGGTAGGCCAAGGGCGCCGCGTCGGAGGCCGCGCCGTGCGCACAATCGACCACCACGGTGACTCCGCTCAGCGGATGGGTGGCGGCATTGTGAACATGATGCAGATACCGGTCGAGGGCGTCGACGGCGTCGCGCACACGCCCGATGCCCGCCCCGGTCGGACGTGCCGCAGGAGTGTCCAGCTGCGCCTCGATGGCATCCTCGGCGGAGTCATCAAGCTTGTGACCGCCGGCGCCGAAGATCTTGATGCCGTTGTCCGGCATGGGGTTATGCGAGGCCGAGATCATGACGCCGAAGGCCGCTCCGTAGGCACCCGTCAGGTATGCCACCGCCGGGGTGGGCAGCACACCGACTCGCAGCACGTCGACGCCTTCTGCCGCGATACCCGCGACAACCGCGGCCTCCAACATCTCACCACTGGCGCGCGGATCTCGACCCACGACCGCGATGGCGCGACCACTGGCCAACGACCGCGCAGCGGCCGAGCCCAGCGCGACCGCGAGCTCGGCTGTCAGCTCGGCATTCGCGACACCACGCACACCGTCAGTGCCGAATAGTGAGCCCATGCAGTAAACCTTCCATAACCAGTCATATCAAACTGGCCCAATAACGCGATTGCGCCGACACACAGGTCGTGTGCCGGCGCAATACGCGGACGAACAGAGTCGATCAGCGCTTCGAGTACTGAGGCGCCTTACGGGCCTTCTTGAGACCGTACTTCTTACGCTCGATCGCACGCGGGTCACGAGTGAGGAAGCCGGCCTTCTTCAGCACCGGACGGTCCTCGGGCTCCACGATGATGAGCGCACGGGCGATAGCCAGACGCAGCGCGCCTGCCTGACCCGAAGGGCCGCCACCGGACAGGTGAGCGTAGATGTCCACGCTGTCCACACGGTTGACGGAAACTAGCGGCGCCTTGATGAGCTGCTGGTGCACCTTGTTCGGGAAGTACTCCTCCAGAGTGCGGCCATCCAGGTGGAACTTGCCGGTGCCGGGGACGAGGCGCACGCGGACGACGGCCTCCTTGCGGCGGCCAACGGTCTGGATGGGCTTGTCGATGACGACGGGCCCACGAGGAGCGGCCTTGACGGCAGTCTCTTCGGCGGAATCCTCAACAACGACCTCGACGACCGCTTGGTCGCCGCCGTCCACTGAGATGTCCGCGTTCTCTTCGGGGGTCTGCTCTTCGGCGATATCGGTCACTGAGCCACCTGCTTAATCTCGAACGGGATCGGCTGCTGCGCGGCGTGCGGGTGCTCGGGACCTGCGTACACCTTCAGCTTGCGCTCGATCTGGCGGCCAAGCTTGTTCTTGGGCAGCATGCCGATGATTGCCTTCTCCACCGTGCGAGTGGGGAACTTCTCCAGCTGCTCGCCGATGCTGCGCTTACGCAGACCGCCCGGGAAGCCCGAGTGACGGTAGGCGAACTTGTCGGTGAGCTTCTTGCCGCTGAGGGCAATCTTCTCTGCGTTGATGATGACGACGAAATCGCCACCATCAGCATGCGGGGCGTAGGTCGGCTTGTGCTTGCCGCGCAGCAGGGTGGCTGCTTGAACGGCAAGACGGCCGAGCACTACATCCGTGGCGTCGATGACATACCAGCTTGTGGTGATGTCACCCGCCTTCGGCGTGTAGGTAGGCACAGTCTTTCCTTGTCTACTCGGGTGGATCCCCGGACGGCTGTTGCCGTTCGGAGCGCTGGTCATGGCGGACGGTGGAGGTTGATCTCGGCGACCAGTGGTGACCCGAGCCTCGTGTGCGATGACATACCGCACGCCAACGGAGGAGCTTACCGGGCGACGTCACCGCAGGTCAAAACGCGGTCGAGCCCGCCCTGTGAGCACCCCGGACACTTCCACAAAAAAACTGTGGGGCCTTGGTGGCTCTCCCCCACCAAGGCCCCACAGGGTCTTGAACAAACCGTCGGCGATTTAGCCGTGCCAGGCGCCCGCAGCGCTCTGGTCGGTGTGCTGCGCATCCTGGTTACCCTGGTCAACCTTGGAGTTGAGCTGGGTCAGGATCTGGTTGAGGTCCTCAGCGGACTGGTGCCAAGCCTTCTGGTACTCCTGGTACGCGGTCGCTTCCTGACCCTCAGCTTGCTGGATCAAGGGATTGACGTCGTGCTGCAGTTCCTCGAGGCCGGCCTGAATCTTGCCGATAATGCCCTTGACATCTGCAACCAATGCGTCGATCTCGCCGTGATTATAGGTAATCTGCATGTTCGTTCCCCTTTGCTATGTGATGTCTCTGATGACTATTGCTAGACCTAGAAGGTCTGACCCTCATCCATCTCCTGGATGCGACGCTTGTTCGACTCCATGGTGTCGGAGATCTGCAGGAGCACCTTCTGGATGTCGCCCATCTCCTGGTCGAAGCGAGCCATCGCCTCGTCGAAGGCATGCCGCGCCTGACCCTGCCACGTGCTGGTGCCCACCGCTACGCGGTCCCGCAGCTGGTTCTGGATCGCGGTGAACTCCTGGTGCTTGCCTTCGATCTTCTTCGACGTAGCGTCGAGCAACGCCAGGTCATTCTGAAAAACAGCCACTTTATGTCCTCCCTTGTCCCCAGGCCCGGCCAGTCACGGGTGTGACTTCCGGTTTCTGGCCGGTTTTGTCCTTACAACTACATACGATGGCCTGACCGTCAGATCGGTTCCATCTTTTTCAAAATTTTTTTCAGCAATCTTTCTAGTTACCCGATTTTACCGCATGCGCAGTTCTGATTGCCAGATCACAAGCCTGTTCGACATCATTATAGCTATCTTTCTTGGACTGGCAGCCAACTCCTATTCTCAGGTCATCATCCAGAAGCACCGTCCATGCGATGTCATGGCCCTCGCGCACCTCGGTGTAGGTAACAGCTGGCCGGTCCGCCTTGTGGTCGTCGGCCTTGAAATCGGTGAATACCCCCGGCGGCTCCTTCGTCATGGCAGCTCGCAGCGTCTCGGCTGTTGAGGCCAAGGTTTCTGTCGACTTCACCCGCACCTGGGTCACATGCACGACCGTCTCGGGGTCCGCGGGTGAGATCACCTCGACCCTCGCTGAGCCGGCACCGCCCGCAGGGATACGCCGTACCGCCCACTCGGCGGGCACCATGAACTGCACATGCCCCTCTACCAGCAGCGATGTCGCCACCACGGGAGCCGTCGGCGACGCTCGCCGCTCCCGCGCGGAGGCCACGGTCACGACAACACCGGTGACGACCACTGCGGCGGCCAGACCAATCGCGGCAAGCGGCCACCACGCGGGAAGCCGCGGCGCGGATCTCGCGGGCGATGCGGGTGTCCATTCGGGCCTTCTGGCCACAACGGGCTCTTCGGCCGGCTCATCGACGAACGCCGGCCCCCGCGGAGCTTGACCGACATCGCGAAATACCGAATCCTCGGCGACCTGCGATACCCCAGGAGTCAAGCCGATCCGATCGACCGCGTCGACGATCGCCTCACCCATCTCACTATCGGCCGAGTCGACGAGGATCGCGGCGACTCCCGTCGGCTCGCTGCGGACCACATCCTCGACGGCACGTGCCACGGCGCGCGCAACGTCTGCGGCGTTCTTGGCCTCCCAGGACCGTTCTTCGAGATGACGAACCGTCGCCTCCGGCTCACCGGCGGAGCCGTGCGCCACAACGATGACGGCGACCTCACCAGGCGACACCTCGACCACCACCAGGGAGCGCCCCGACAAATCGGTGCGCACACCGCGCTCGGCCAGTGCGATGGCGCGCGAACGCACGGTCAGTCTCGCGGCCATCATCCGCGCGGCATTCGACAGCGTGGTGCGTCGTCCAGGACTCCACGCCGTGGGATGGATCAGCTGCATGGAATCGAGGCGGACCGGGGCATTCTGGTCAGTGAGCAACGACTCGAACAGGGCTGCCCAGAGCGCGCGGGACGGAACCACGCGCCCCGGTAACAGGGCCATCTCGTCATCGAGTGCGGCGACCGCCGACCGAACATCGGAATGTCCGGCCTCACGGATGCCGGCGTCGGTTCGCGCTCGGACTGCGGTCTCGGTCACTTCGATCGCCACCCGCGTCCCTATCTGCGGGTCGCGATCCAGAATCACTGCGGATCGCTCCAGGCGACTTGGATCAGTTGTTGACCGCCCGAGCGCATGACCAGGGTGCCGCGCCCCGCAGGCTGCTCACTCGGTCTGACCGTCCCCAGCAGCACACCCTCATCTTTGTTGCCACTCATCTGTAAACCGATGCAGGACAAGTCCTTCATGCGGGCCATCATCGGCTCGAACATCGCCCGCGAGGCACCGCTGGTGCGGCGCGCGATCACAACATGCAGGCCGATGTCCTTCGAGTGCGGTAGGTACTCCGCCAGTGGCAGCAGCGGGTTTCCACTTGCCAGCGCCACCAGGTCGTAGTCGTCGACCAGGATGTAGATCTCCGGGCCGGACCACCAGGACCTGTCCCGCAATTCCTGTTGAGTCACATCGGGTCCCGGCATGCGCGACTTGAGGAGCTCGATCAACGCAGGCACCTCATCGACCAGGGTATTGCTCGACATCGCGTACTTGGCCAGATGCCCGGTCTCGACGACACCGAGCAAGGTGCGCCGATAGTCCACGATGAACAGCTGCACCTGTTCCGGGGTGGTGGTGCGGACGATCTCGCGGCACATGGTGCGCAACAAGCCGGTCTTGCCGCACTCGCTGTCGCCGAAGATCATCATGTGCGGCTGCTCGCCGAACTCCAGGAACGTCGGGGCCAGCTCGGTTTCATTGATACCGACGAGGATGCGCAGGTTCGGCTGATCGTTTTGGGGTGCCTGCGGAACCAGTGCGGCGTAATCGATCTTGTGCGGCAGCATGCGAACCTTCGGCGCTTCCGCCGTACTGCGCTGGCGCATGCTCGCCGCGGCCGCACTGATCGCCTCACCAAGGTCCTGATTCGACGAGACACTGTCGACGCGTGGCAATCCGATGAGCATGTGCCGACGGTCGCGGGTGATACCCCGGCCCGGCCTGCCATCGGGCACGAGCTGTGCCAGCTTGCGATCGAAGTCCGAGTCCAGTGGATCACCGAGACGAAGCTCGACGCGCGTGCCGATCTGGTCCTTCAGGGCCGGACGGATCTCGGCCCAGCGCGACGCCGTGACCACGGTGTGCACACCGAAACCAAGCCCCTGCGCCGCAAGCGCGGTTACCTGTGGCTCGAGAGCCTCGAACTCCTGCCGTACGGTGGACCAGCCATCGATGATGAAGAACACGTCACCGAATGGATCATTCGCAAGCTGTGGGTCACCTGCACCCTTGCGCCGCCGGTACTCGGCCATCGAGTCAATTCCATAGGCGCGGAAGGCATTCTCACGCGATCTGACGATCGTCAGCATTTCGGCGAAAGTCCGCCGGATCAGATCTGATTCCAGGCGGCTGGCCACCGAACCGACATGCGGTAGCTGCGCCAACGACGTGAGCGTGCCACCACCGAAGTCCAGGCAGTAGAACTGCACCTGCGCGGGACTGTGTGTCACCGCGAGCGAGGTCACCAGGGTGCGGACAGCCATCGACTTCCCGGACTGGGGTGCGCCGACAATGGCGACGTTGCCCGCCGCAGCGGAGAGGTCGACGATGTACGGGTCGCGCCGCTGCTCGTACGGCCTGTCCACGATTCCGATCGGAACGGTCAGGCTGCCCACCGCGTCGAAACCAGCACGACCGTGACGAGGAATCAGGTCGCCCAGCGTGGGCGAATCGTCCAATGGCGGAAGCCACACCTCGTGAGCCGGATTGCCATGCCCCTCAACGCGATCGAGGATCGTGTCGATGACCGACCTTCCTGGTGCCCCTTCGGACGCGGCCGGAGTGTCATCTTCGACCACTTCCACCGGACGCATCTGCAGCGCCACCGGCGCAGCGGTAAAGAGGCGCGGCGCTGCACCTCCGCCTCCCGAGGAGACGGCCCGACGCGCCGGTCCGTACGGCACATATGGACCTGAGACGTAGGAGGTTTGGAATCGCGTCAGCTCCCCCGAGTCGTCCTTGAGGTAGCAGGAACCGGGGGTGTTGGGCAGATGATAGGCGTCCGGCACGCCGATCGCGGCACGGGATTCGTTGGCAGAGAACGTCTTCAAGCATAGCCGATAAGACAGGTGCGATTCCAGCCCGCGCAGACGACCCTCATCCAGACGTTGCGAAGCGAGCAATAGATGCACATGTAGCGACCGGCCCAGACGGCCGATAGCGACGAACAACTCCGCAAAATCCGGATGCTGACTCAGCAATTCGGAGAACTCGTCGACGATGATGAACAGTGCCGGCAATGGGGCGAGGGACGCACCAGCAGCGCGCGCACGCTCGTACTCAGTGACATTGGCGAAGTTGCCCGCGGCGCGCAATAGCTCCTGGCGCCGGTTCATCTCGCCGGCAAGAGCGTCCTTCATGCGGGACACCAGGTTCGCCTCTTCGGCGAGGTTGGTGATGATCGCCGCGACGTGCTGTGCCCGATCCAGACCCAGGAACGTCGCTCCACCCTTGAAGTCGACGAGCACGAGGTTGAGCGCATCCGGCGAATGGGTCGCGATCATGCCGAGTGTCAACGTGCGCAGAAACTCCGACTTACCCGAACCGGTCGCACCGATGCAGAGCCCGTGTGGACCCATGCCGTTCTCGGCGGCTTCCTTGATATCCAGCTCCATTGGAGTGCCGTCGACCGCGATACCGATCGGAACCCGAAGCCTGTCACGGCCAACCCTGTTGCGCCACACTACTTCCGGGTTGAGTAGTCCGGGATCACCGATACCCACGATGTCGGACCAGCGCGTGCTGACCTCGGTCTGGATCTGAACCTCGTCGCCGCTGCCCGTCAGCACCCGATAGGGCGCCAAGCGGCGCGCACACGCCATCGCCTCGGTGACGGTGAGGTGATCCGGGTGGGCGAAGACCTCGGACCCGACGTTGCCCTTGGCACCCAGCCCGCGTTCGGTCAGCTCCAGTTGCATACCGCGACGGGCCGCGAGCGGATCCACCCTGGTGCCGATCTCCACGAGGGTCACCGAATCGATGCCGTGGTCGACGATGAGGCGTTCGGACCCGATCAGCGTGCCGCTGTCGACGATGATGAGAATCTGCGGCCGGTCGGGGGACGGCTGCGCGGTCCGCGAGAACCGTTCCCGCTCGGTAATCAGCGACGCCAACGATTCCTCGACCTCACCCAGCGAGTGGTAGACCAGCCGAGATGAGCCGACGCCGTCGAAGGCGCTCGGATGCTGCGAGTGCGGAAGCCATTTGAGCCAGTCCCAGTGTGGGGCGGCATGCCGATTGACCACCGCCGCCACCAAGAACTGGTCGGGCCCGTGGAACATCGCGAGCTGGCAGATCATGGCGCGCAACATGCCTCGCGCCACCTCCGGCGAACCGTCGATGGTGACGGCCGCAAAACCTCTCAGGTTCAACGCGATAGGCAGCTCGGGCACCAGCGAGTGCGTACGCACGAATCGCCGCAGTGCCACAGACGCGACCGGCTCCAGCTCCTCGACCGGGCCGATCTCCGGTGCCACCAACTGGGCCGCCAGACGCTGATCCCCTACTCCGACACGCACATGGCAGTAGTCGCTGTCTCCGGGACGCCGCTCCCACATGCGGCGGCCACCGGCCAATGTCCACAGCGCGGCGGGGTCCGGGTTGTTCCAGAGCAGCGCCTTGCGCTGGGCCGCACCGGTATCGGTGACGTTCTTGCGCACCACTTCGAGGTACCGCAGGTAATCCTTGCGATCCTCGTTGATCTCGCTGGTCTTGGCTCCCTTGCCGCCGCTGTTGGACACCATGCTGACCATCGAGACCATCATCATGATCGGGAACAGCATGAACATCGGGCTGCGCATCATCCCGCCGCCTGCCCCACCACCGAAGCTTCCCGAGGTGACGAAGAAGGCGATCATGCCCACCATTGCCACGACCATGACCAGCGGCATGATCTTCGCAATGATCGGCGACGGGACCGGCCGCGGAATCTCCGGCGGCGGCTGCACATTGACCTCGCCGCCCGGGACACGAGGCACCGCAAGCCGAGGCCGACGAATGAATATTGTGGTGTTCACCCCGTGCTCACCCTGGCCCTCCGGTTCCCCCGCGTCACATCTCGTGGCAATCTGTGGCACCCACGCTACCGCCCAGCCCACGGCGGGCTACAGGATAGGGCCGTTATATCCGGTGCCGCAACGAATTCGCTCACAAGATCGCTGCAGCCGCTGGTCGCGTGGATGGCGTTCGCCCGGATGCATCGAACCGCTGGCGGCGCTCAGCAGCGTTCGGCTAGTGTGCATGCGCAAAGATCAATGACCGTGGGGGCAGGTAGGGGGCACAGCATGACACATGCGCAGTCGGGCGCCGAGCAACGTTCGGCGGTACTCGAACTGTGCCGCGTTTCCATCCAGGCTGAGCGCACCCAGGTCGACCTGGCGCTGCCGACGAGTGTTCCGCTGGCCCTTTTGGTCGGCTCGATCGTCGACATCATCAACCAACATGTAGGCGTCCCCGAGCTGACCAGCCCGGAGGACGCCGTGGAAACGCACTGGCGTTTGTCCCGGCCCGGTCAGCCACCGCTGCAGATGTCCAGCACCCTTGGTGAGCTGGAGGTCCGCGACGGTGATCAACTGATTCTGACCGCGTCCGATGTGGCCGCACCGGATCCGCTGTTCGACGACGTCTTCCTTGCTGTCTCTACCTTCCGGACCGTGTCGGCGCATCCGTGGAGCCGGACCGCCGCCCGGATACTCGGCGCCTCCGCGTGCGGCCTGGCCGCGGTGCTCGGTGCGACGGCGCTGTTACGTGCCGGAGCCACGAATCCCGGCCTGCTTCTTCCCATCATCGCCGTAGCGATCGCATTGGTGGCCATCACCGCCGCGGTGTTCGCGAACCGGGTCTATGACGACTCCCTGGCCTCGGTGATGCTGAGCCATTGCGCTGTCGGCTTCTCGGCGGTGGCCGGAGCGCTGTTCGTACCGGGAAAGTACGGCGCCCCACACGTGATGCTGGCGCTCATGGTGGCGATGGTCGTATCCATCCTCGCCATGCGTGCGACCGGCACCGGAACGATGTCCCTTGTCGCGGTCGCTTCGGCATCGCTGCTCGGGTTCGGAGCGGCCCTGGGTTATGTACTTTTCGAGCCTCCGATCTATAGCCTCGGCGCCGTGCTCGGCTCGGTCGGCATCTGCGCGGTGGCACTGTCCCCGCGCGTGGCCATGGCGCTCGCCCGACTACCGCTTCCCCCGGTGCCCACGCAGGGCGCACCCTCACGTCCTGAACATTCGACGGCACCTATCGAAGCCATCGAAGGTCTCGACGGACTCGATACCGAGGGTGATGACGTCGAGGACGCCACGGCACTTCCGCCGCTGCCCGATCTTCGTGAGAAGGCGCTGCGGGCGCACGCCGTACTGACCGGATTGGTGTGCGGGACATCCGCCGTCACCGCGGTGGGCGCCATGCTGGCCGCGCTGACCTTCCCCGGAGCCGGTGATCATCACCCCACCGGTGCGCACCGATTCAGTGGTGTGGTGCTCGCCGGATTGATCGCGCTGGCGATGATGCTGCGGGCACGCTCGCACGCCGATCTCGCACAGACCGTCGCGATCAACCTGGGCGGCTTGGCCATTCCGGCAGCGGCATTCGCGTTCATCGCGGTCGCGTACCCGACGGCGGCGGTGTTCACCACCGTGTTTGCGGCGATCGCGGCCGGTTCGGCCATTGCCCTCGGCTTCCTGGTGTCCGCTCGCAAGTACTCACCGGTGGCCCGCCGCACGGTGGAGATCATCGAATACATCGCGCTATCGCTGATCGTTCCGATCGCCGTCTGGGTGTGTGGCGTGTACAGCGCCGTGCGGGGATTGAACCTGCCATGAACCTGGGCGTGGCCCGCCGCGTCGCCACCGCTGCAGCCGTTGTGATGTTGGCGATGGCATCGCAGCTGGCGACCGGTTCGATGCACATGCTGGCGACCGCACGCGCCTTCGCACCACTTCCCGTCGATCCGAGCATGCTTCCCGGCCCGCGTCCCGCCGCTCCCATCGAGCCCACGGAGCAGAAGGAACTGTGCCGATTCCCCGGCATTGACCCCAAGCGCGACCTCAACAAGGTGCCCACACAGCAGCGCGGGCTGGATCTGCCGTTGGTATGGCAGCTATCGCGCGGCGCGGGCCAGACGGTCGCGGTGATCGACACCGGTGTGGCGCGCAGCCCGCGGCTGCCACCACTGATCCCGGGCGGCGACTACGTCTTCGAGGGCGGCAACGGCACCCAGGACTGCGATGCGCACGGCACCATCGTGGCCGGAATCATCGCCGCTGCACCGGATCCCACGGGGGCGAGCGCGTTCAGCGGTATCGCACCCGACGTCAGCCTCATCACCATTCGCCAGTCCAGCGCCAAGTTCGCGGTGAAGAACAAGGGCGGCGGGGGCGACAGGGACGATCCCTCGAAGATCAGTGGCGTCGGAAACGTCGACACCCTGGCCATGGCGGTGCGTACCGCGGCCGACCTGGGCGCCACCGTCATCAACATCTCCGAGGTGGCGTGCGCCTCCGCCAAACAATTCCTGGATGACCGACCGCTGGGCGCCGCCCTGCAGTACGCGGTGGACGTCAAGAACGTCGTGGTGGTCGTCGCCGCGGGAAATGTCGGCGACGGCCAGTGCAAGAACCAGAACCCACCACCGGATCCGGCGCGGCCCAACACCCCGGACTGGGATGCCGTCCTGGAAACGGTGAGTCCGGCTTGGTACAACGACCTCGTCCTGACAGTGGGCTCGATCGGCCCGGATGGGCAACCCTCGAAGTTCAGTCTCGGCGGCCCCTGGGTCGATGTCTCGGCGCCCGGTGAAGACATCGTGTCGCTGGACCCCAATCGCGATGCGCTGACCAACGCCTACATGGGCGAGCAGGGCCCGGTACCCATTCAGGGCACCAGCTTCTCCGCGCCGGTGGTCAGTGGCGTTGTCGCGCTGGTGCGTTCACGCTTCCCTCAGCTCAGCGCGCGCGAAGTGATGGACCGCATCAAGAACACGGCACACCGCCCGCCCGGCGGCTGGGACCCTTATCTGGGCTACGGCGTGGTGGACGCGCTGGCCGCCGTCAGCGACGACCTGGGTACCACCAGCGACCTCGCCCGGGCCAACGCGGCCAAGAAGCTGCAGCTGCCGCCCGCACCCGCGCCGCCCGACCCACGGCCACGCCGTGTCGCTCTGATCGGAATAGCGGTCTGCGCGGCATTTCTCGCCGCGGCATTGGCGATGCTCGCACCGGTTCGCAAGTTGCGGCAGGGCCGCGACAACTCCACCGAATAGCGGCGGTAACACGCTCTTTTAAGCAGGCGGTGTGCTCGATGTGGACGGATTGATCGCCAAACCTGTCTTGTCCGGCGGCATTCCGTCGTGCACGACGAGTGCGTCTTCCTTGCTCAGTCGAGGCCCCGGCGGCAGCAGCCCGACGACCGGCCACGGGGCCGGAACGGGTTCAACCGTGAGCCCCAAAGACTTGGCGGCCTCCAGATTCCCGATGCCGAAACGCACGCCGGTATCGAGGATGAGATAGAGCGACTCGGCACGCCCGGTATCGCCACCCAGGCCCGTGGACCGCACGAATGCGCTACGCGCGGGCGGAATGTAGGCGGTGTCGAGGTTGGGCCCCTCCTTGTCGGCCTGCGCCAGCACCACCGGTACCTGATCGGTCTTCAACGGCAGCGAGTTACCCATCAAAAGCTTGGTCGAGGCGTGCTCCTGCGTCTTCTCCTGCCCGGGCTTCCAGCTGCTGCACAGCACCGACTTCTCCGGGACGTCCACAATCTTCCCGGCACGGTCCGGAAATGTCTGTACGGCAAGCACATTGAGGCTCTGGTGTCCCGAGATCACATCCGGAGCGACGGAGACGATGTCTTGTGCGCCCTGGGAGTCGGAGAACCGGATCAGATCGGCGGTGACCTCGTTGACGCGTTGCACCCCGCCCGAGAGCACCACGTAGTACTCGGCAGAGTCCGCCCGGCTCATCTTGATGACCGACCCAACGCGAACACCACCGGTGGTGATGGGCGAAGGCCCTCCGGCGTCGGGGATGGGCGGCGGAGCGATGGCCGGAACCTCGGGAATGGCGTTGAGCACGTTCATCGATATCGGCCGGGGTGTCACACCTTCGAGACGCAGCGCGCGGGTCACCGCGGGGTTCGTCAGATCCACCGCGGCGCGCTTGCCGTCGTAGAGCAGATACATCTGGCTGTTCACGGTCACCAGGGCGTACCTGTCCTTCGGCATCTCCTGGTTGCCGTTCTCGAGGGTCACCTTGCCCGCGATCACCGTGGAGGTGACGGTGGAACTCGGCGGGGGCGTCGCGACATCGCACACCGTCCAGATGGTGTCGTCCCCGGTCAACGGACCCGGAATGGAGGCCGGCGCACCGGGAATCCCCACCAGCGGGCCGCGACGCGCCTTGGCCAGCTCCGAGTCCTTGACCGGCTTGGGATTCTCGTTGTTCCCGGAGATCAACCGGGCCGATGCCAAATTGAGCGCGGGGTGAAGCGTGTCCTGGATCCGGACGTAGACGGCACCGGTGTCCTTGGCCATGACGATGGGCTGGTCGCCCAGCGGCATGTTGGGCCGAAAGAACGCCAAGATCGCACAACCGGCAACAACAACGGTGGCCAGCACGATGCCGACCATGAGCGAACTGGACTGCGACCGCATCGGGTCGTGGATCATTCGGACGTCACGGCGAACCAGTGCGTGCTCCATACGTCGCACCAGGAACCGGTACCCGCTGACCTGCAGCCGGGTTGTCGGTTGTCGCGCCATCGTCCCCCCTCCAGGAAATCTGCGAAACTCGGATCTACGACCTAACGATGCCTCTAGGCCTGCCCCCGGATCTTGTCAGATCCTACGTACCGGCCACACGGCCATGCAGCCTATTGCAATACTGGGCAACCACGATAGGTTGCGGGTGGCAACCGCGATGCCCGAGTCGGGTCGGCGCGGCATGACGGTGGGACAGAAGGGGGAACGGTGACCTCGAGCGGGGCGGCTCCGGAACAGGTGCGTCGGGCCACGATGCCCATCCAGATCATGGTGATCTCGCAGCTGCTGATCCTCGCCGCAGTCCTGGTTTCCTTGCTGTTCGGCTGGCCGTGGTGGGCCGCGTTGTTGATCGCGATCGTGGCCTTGGCGCTCGTCCTCGGCCGTTGGGGCGGTCAGACGGTCAGGCATTGGGCAGTTACCGGATTCAAGTATCTGACGGGCCGCACTTACCGAAGCTCGGGCAGCATCGCCGACACCCCCAGCAGCCAGGACAGCTGGACCGGAACTCGTTGGGAGAACGGCAAACTCATCACGGTGCTGGAAGTCAGCGCAACCCAACGCCACCCCTCCGTCATCACCCCGGACCACTGCGCCACCGACTCACTGGTGCCCCTGCGCGTGCTGCGGGAGTGCATGCATCAGAACGACATCGAGCTGGAGAGCATCGACGTCATCAGCAACGGCCAACGCACCGCACAGGGCACGGTCCTGCGCGGCGGGTACGACCGGCTGGTGGGCCCGCTACCTGCCGTCGCCATCCGCACCGTCTGGGTGGTACTGAGATTCGACCCCGGCGCGAACGTCGACGCGGTCTTCCGCCGCGGAGGCAGCCGGCGCGGCGCGGAACGATGTGCCGTCATCGCCACCGCACGGGTCCGCCGGGCATTGGCGGCGGCCCACTGCGCCAGCACCATCCTGCAGGCGGGCCAGATTCACCGGATCAGCGCCGAAATGCTCCGGCAGTACGCGGGCGCACCCATGCATGAGGAGTGGGGCGGGCTCATGCTCATCGACTCCTACAACGTCGCGATGGGAATTGACCCGTGGTACATCACCGATGCCACCCTCACGGGACTGTGGGCGCGGCCCACGCTGGAGACCACCGTGACGGTTCGGCTGCGCCCGGCCGCGAAGGGCCGCACATCGGTTGGCGCACTGGTGCGGTGGGCAACCGACGAACAACTTCCGATACGCCATTCCACGGGCATGACCTCACTGAACGGGAGTCAGCGCGACGCGTTCTTCGCCGGACTTCCCGTGGGGGCCATCGGGTTGGAGTACCTGACCCGCAGCATCGAGATGAGCAACGAGGAACTCGACGGCATTCATCTGCCGACATCGGGCTGCGGACAATTGATCGGCTCGGATATGTCCGGCCGCGCGATCGCCGCACGATTGTCCGGCCAGGGCGTTCACACCGTGGTGGTCCGCGCCGAACTCTACGTATGCCAACAGGTGGTGCTCAGAGCGGTGGCGATCGGAGCACTTGTGGTCGTGTACACCGACCGTCCCCACATGTGGGATGTCATGGTGACCTCGATCGGCGACGCCAACCGCATCCAATTCGCCAGTGGCCCGGGCTTTATCGACCCTCGATGCACGCTGGCCGTGGTGGACGGCATGCAGCCGACCGCACTTCCCAGCAACTGCACGGCACTGCACATCATCAGCAGCGAGTACGACGCACTTCCGGCCCGGCCGGATGTCATCATCGACCAGCCCAATGGCTACGGCGACCACATCCTCTTGACCGCCGGTGGCGAGACCATCCAGGTCCGCCTCGTGACGGTCAGCGATGAGTTGGCCTACCTGGGCCGGCCGATACAGGCTTTCGCACAGTAGAAGTTTCGCGGCTTCAGGGCTCGTCGCGCATGCGCTCCCGGTAGGCGGCCACATGCTGCCGGTTACCGCAGTTTCCGGTGTCACAGAACATCCTGGATCTGTTGCGCGACAGGTCGATCAGGACGGCATCACAATCCGGGGCGGCACAGGTCTTCAAACGCCGCTGTTCGCCGGTGCGCACCAGGTCCGCGAACACCATGGCGGTCTCGGCACCGAGGCGGTCCGCGAGCGGCGCGTCGCTGGCCGCCATGTGCAGGTGCCAATCGGGTTCCTCGACATGCCGGGTGAGCCACGGCGAGGCGTGGGTATCGGCCAGCAACGCGTTGACCTGCCGAACCACGTATTCCTCGTCGTTGATATGCGCCCAGATATCGCCCAATCGGGTCCGTAGCGTCTTCACGGCCTGCAGCTCGGCCTCATCGCCGTCACGCCTGCCGGTCCAGCCGTACCGATCCAACAGCGGCGGTAGAGCGTCCGGATCAGGGAGCAGTTCCCGATCGTTGCGGGCGGTGTTGATCAGCTCAGCCGCAGATTTCAGCCCCTGCTCCGTGTCATGAGTGAAAAGCATTTGACACCTGACATCCTTCACTTATACGGTCATGACCGTATTCGATTTTACTCATGACACGCGGGAGGTGCGGTGAACGACAGGGCCACTTTCCGGGCGGGCGTGATCCTCGCCCTCGCCTCAGCCGCCACCTTCGGATTTTCCGGCCCCTTCGCCAAGTCACTCATGGCGGCAGGCTGGTCTCTGACGGCCGTCGTCACCGCGCGCCTGGCCACCGGCGCCGCGGTCATGGTCGTGGCCGCCTGCATCGCGGCACCCGGATGGTTCTCCGAAGCTAGGCGCCACACCAAAGTCGTTGTGCTGTACGGGATCATTCCCGTGGCGGGTGCCCAGTTCTGCTACTTCGGCGCCGTCCGGCACATGTCGGTCGGCGTGGCGATGCTCCTGGAGTTCCTGAGCCCCATCCTGGTTATCGCCTGGACCTGGCTGTCCACCCGGCACCGTCCACACACCCGGGTACTTGCCGGCGCGGCTCTCGCGCTAGTTGGAATGCTGTTGGTACTCAACATCTTCAGCGGATCCCGCGTAGAGCCGGTGGGGGTGCTGTGGGGATTGGGCGCGGCGGTGTGCGCCGCGTACTACTTCATCTCGTCACACCGCGCGGGCGGCAAGGCGCAAGGGCTGCAACCGATCACGCTGACCACCAGCGGGCTACTCGTCGGCACCATCGCGGTCGGCGGCTTCGGGCTCACCGGGATCATGCCGATGACCTTTTCCACTCAGGATGTGCAGGTCGCGGGCTGGCATGCACCGGTCTACGTGCCCATCCTCATTCTCGGAGTGGTCACCACCGCGATCGCCTATCTCACCGGCATCGCCGCCATCGCCCGACTCAAGCCAAGCTATGCGTCGTTGATCGCGCTCACCGAAGTACTGTGCGCGGTGATCGCGGGGTGGGTGCTGCTCGGGGAAACCATCGCACCCATCCAGTACGTGGGCGCCGCGGTCATTCTCGCGGGTCTGGTTCTGGCACATCAGGGCGCGGATACCTCGGCGGATGCCGAATCCAGCGCAGCCGGGCTCTCGGCTTCTTTACCTGCGGGATTGAAATCACATGGCAGTGACAGCGAATTATCCGTAACCTCAGTGTGTGACGCTACAGCCGAATCCACGCCCAGCCAGTAAGTTGTTCACCGCCGCCGCACGCGCGGCGGTTGTTTCGGTTGCGGCAATCATGATGACCACGGGTCTCGCGGTCATCCTCCCCGCCACCGCTTCGGCGGCCTGTCCCAACGTCGAGGTTTCCTTCGCCCGCGGGCGTTCCCAGCCGCCAGGCGTCGGAAACATCGGCGACGGATTCATCAGCGCGCTGCGCAACCGCGTCAAAGACGTTGGTGTGTACGCGGTCCGGTACGACGCCAACACTGACGTCAGCGGCGGAGCGAACGACCTGAGTGCCCACCTGCAATCGGTGGCCAACTCATGCCCCAACACCAAGCTGGTGGTGGGCGGTTACTCCCTCGGCGCCGGTGTCGTCGACACCGCGCTGGGTTTCCAGGGTCCCGTTTCGATCGGGGACTTCTTCAACTTCACCAATCCGGTTCCCCCGGAGGTCGGTGACCGCATTCGGGCGATCGTCACCTTCGGCAACATCGTCAACCGCTTCGCCCCGATCCAGAACCTCGCGGGCGCCTACTCCGATCGCGTCCTTGACCTGTGCAATGACGGCGACCCGGTCTGCATGGCGGGCGACAACGAGAGCTGGAAGTCCCACACCACATACCCGCCGGCACTCTTTGCGCAGGCTGCGGACTTCGCTGCCGCCCGGGTGAACTAGCCTCGCCTGGGTGACTGTTTCCCAGATCACCCACCGTCAGCTGTCGGTCAATGGAATCGACATGCACGTCGCCGAACAGGGCGAAGGCCCGGCGGTTGTTCTGTGCCATGGCTTTCCCGGGCTTTGGTACACCTGGCGCCACCAGCTGGCCGCGCTGTCTGCAGCCGGATATCGGGCCATCGCGCCGGATATGCGCGGATATGGACGCACCACGGCGCCGCGGGACGTAACCGCCTATAACCGCAGCACGACGGTCAACGACCTCGTCGGCTTGTTAGACGCGCTGGATCTGCACGATGCGGTGTTTTCCGGACACGATTTCGGGGCACATCTGGTGTGGGACATGCCCGCCTGGGCGAGGGATCGAGTTCGCGCACTGATCCAGCTGTCGGTACCGCGCACCCGGCGACTCCCGGTAACACCGAGCGTTGGATTCAATTACCTTGCCTCTCAGCACTTCACACATCTGGAGTACTTCCAGGAGCCGGGCGTGGCAGAGTCCGAGCTGGATGCGCAGCCAAAGACATTCCTGGCCACACTGTTCCACGCTCTCAGCGGGGCAAATCGCTATCTGGATTGTTGGGACCACCCGGCACGCGTGGGCGACAAACGTAACGGCTACCTAGATGTCCTTCCGAGTCCCCCTCCCCTGCCATGGAATTGGCTTTCCGAGCAGGATCTCGACTACTACGCGGCCGAATTCACGCGCACGGGATTCACTGGTGGCCTCAACTGGTACCGGGCCGAGGATCTGGTGTGGTCCCAGAATGAGCACCTGCACGACAGACCCATCGGCGTACCGGTGACCTTCATCGCCGGATCGGCTGATCCGGTCCTGGAAATGCTCGGCCGCGACCCCATGACGGCTATGGCCGATCTCGTTCCCGGTTTGCGGTCGGTGCTGATCGTCGAGGGGGCCGGACACTTCGTGCAGATGGAGCGGCCTGACGCGGTCAACACCGCGATGATTGAGTTCCTGGGGTCGCTTCCGCCCAGGTGACATGGCCCATACCGCACCGATATGACAACTAGATTGACTTACCCGTAGCATTCCCGTGTGACGACGTACAGTGCTGTTTCACCTGCAATCGCGCACGTCCGCCGGTGGGGATTTCCGCTCGCCGCTCTGCTCATGTTCATCAGCCTGGTGACCATCTCGCAGCCGGTGACCGCGACCGCCGACCCGTGCGCCGCCGTGGACGTCTCCTTCGCTCGCGGCCGTGATGAGCCGCCCGGCCTCGGCCGCGTGGGTCAGGCATTCGTTGACGCCCTCGGCCCCAAGGTCGGCAGCATGAACGTCTACCCCGTCAACTACAGCGCCGGACTGCTCTCCACCGGAGAAGGTGCCGATGACCTGCGCGCACACCTCAGCGACGTCGCATCATCCTGCCCGAACACCAAGCTGGTGATCGGCGGATACTCCATGGGCGCGACCGTCGTGGACGACGTCGCCAACAACCCGCCGCCGGACGTCGCTGGCCGGATCAGGGGAATCGCGACCTTCGGAAACATCGACCGGCGCGGCGGTGGCATGACCGGCCCCCTCGCCGGACGGTGGATCGATCAGTGCAATCCCGGCGACCCGGTCTGCCAGGAGGGCGGCCGCTCGTGGACCGCGCACCAGACCTACGAGCAGACAAATCTGCCCGCTCAGGCTGCGTCTTTCGTGGCGGGCAAGCTCTAGAGAAAGGGCACACAAGACCTCGCTGACCCGTAGCATCGTGGTGTGACCACGCATCAGCGGGGCACGAGGGTCGGCGTTGTCCTGAGTTATCTTGTCGCCCTGACGGTGTTCGCGCTGTCGGCAGCGAATGTTGTCGGGCTTGTCTATGCGGTGCCTCACGCGTCGGCAGATCCGTGTTCGGACGTAGACGTCTCATTTGCACGGGGTCGCAAGGAGCCAGTCGGGTTGGGCCGCGTGGGCGGTGAGTTCGTGGACTCCCTGACCCCGCGCATCGAGGCGACCGGGGCCAGCATGAACGTCTACCCCGTCAACTACGACGCCGGCATCTTTTCGGCCGGCGGCGGGGCCAATGATCTGAGCAATCACCTGCAAGCTGTGGCAGCCAGTTGCCCCCGGACCAAGCTCGTCATCGGCGGGTACTCGATGGGTGCGGAGGTAATCGACACGATCATCGGTGTTCCGAACGTGGGCATCGGGTTCAACCGCCCCCTACCTCCCGCAGTGGGCGACCGCATCGCGGCTATCGCGACGTTCGGCAACGCCACCCACCGTACGGGCGGCCCGCTGAGCGGTATCGCCGGCGTATTCGGCTCGCGGGCAATCGATCTCTGCAATCAAGGAGACCCGATCTGCATGGCCGGTCCCAACAACAGCTGGGACGCCCACACCTCGTATGAACGCACCGGACTTCCCGCTGAGGCCGCGGCGTTCGTTGCCTCGAAACTCAACCGCCACGGCGAAGCCGAGCCCAGCGAGTAGTCAGTCCTTCCGGACTCGAACATCACGCGTGATCAACACGCGAGCCGCCATCTCGTCATCGGGCGGATAGTCCACACCGACCAGTGTCAGACCACGCGCCGGTGCAGCAGCGAAATCGCTTGAACGCCTTTCCTTCTTGAGCAGGTCCGCGCACCACTGCACTGGCCGCCTGCCCTCCCCCACTACCAGCACCGCACCCACCAACGACCGCACCATCGACCAGCAGAACGCGTCGGCGCTCACGTGCGCGGACACCTGATGTCCATCGACCGTCCAGTCGAACCGCTGCAATTCACGGATCGTTGTGGCGCCGTCACGATGGCGGCAGAAGGCCGCGAAATCATTCAGCCCCAATAGTTTCTGCGAAGCCTCGGCCATGGCCCCGACGTCCAGCGGGCGATGCCATCCGACGACATCGTGCCGCTCTAGAGGCAGCACTCCGAACGGCGCCGTGGAGAACCGGTATTCGTAGTGCCGCCGCAGGGCCGAGAACCGCGCGTCGAAATGCTCGGGGGCACGCCGTATATCGAGCACGCGCACGTCTTTGGGCAGGAAACGCGACAGCCGCCGGATCAGCCTGCCGAACTCAGGCGCATCCGCGGAGCGGGATCTACCGAGGATTTCTGGGAGCCGAGCATGCGGGATGTCGAGATGCGCTACCTGACCCGTGGCATGTACGCCCGCGTCGGTGCGCCCGGCGACGTACAGCGAGACCGGCTCGCCCACGATCGTCGTGAATGCCGCACCCAGCACCCCGGCGACCGTGCGTTGGTTGACTTGAGTGGCCCATCCCGCGAAATCGGTTCCGTCATAGGCAATATCGAGCCGTAAACGAACCAGCCCGCCACCGTCTCCGGTAGCGGGCTGGTTCTCAGGTGTGACCAAAGGTCATTCCTTCTTGTCTGCGTCCTCGGCCTCGGGAGCCTCAGCCGTGTCGGCTGCGGCATCCGCCGCGCCTTCCGCCTCGGCAGCCGCATCGTCTGCAGTGTCGGTCTCGACCTCGACGACATCCTCAGCAGGAGTCTCCTCGACCTTCGCCTCTTCGGCCTTCTTGGTCGAAGCGACCCGGCGAGCGCGGTCGGCCTCAGAGGTGACCGTCTTCTCCTTCACCAGCTCGATGACCGCCATGGGCGCGTTGTCGCCCTTACGGTTCTCGACCTTGATGATGCGGGTGTAACCACCATTGCGATCGGCGTAGAACGGACCGATCTCCTCGAAAAGGGCGTGGATGACGTCCTTGTCGCGGATCTTCTTGAGCACCTCGCGCCGGTTATGCAGACCACCCTTCTTGGCGTGGGTGATCAGCTTCTCGGCGTAGGGCCGCAGCACGCGGGCCTTGGTCTCGGTGGTCTTGATCCGGCCGTGCTCGAACAGCGCGGTGGCCAGGTTGGCCAGCAGCGCCTTCTGGTGCGAAGACGACCCGCCGAGACGGGCACCCTTGGTGGGCTTTGGCATTGCGACTATCTCCTATTCGGGGCCGGCCCCCGTATCAGGTAGGACCGGGACGGATTGTGTTTAGAGCTGTTCGGTTTCGGCGAAGTCCTGATCGCCATCGAAGTCGTACGAACCGGTGTCCGACCATGTGCCGGTGGCAACGTCGTATCCGGCGACCTCGGACGGATCGAAGCTGGTCGGGCTGTCCTTGAGCGACAGGCCGAGCTGATGCAGCTTGATCTTCACCTCGTCGATGGACTTCTGACCGAAGTTGCGGATGTCCAGCAGATCCGACTCGGTGCGGGCAACCAGCTCGCCGACGGTGTGCACACCCTCGCGCTTGAGGCAGTTGTACGACCGGACGGTCAGGTCCAGGTCCTCGATGGGCAGCGCGAACGAGGCGATGTGGTCTGCCTCGGCCGGCGACGGCCCGATCTCGATGCCCTCGGCCTCGACGTTGAGTTCACGTGCCAGACCGAACAGCTCAACCAGCGTCTTGCCGGCCGAGGCCAGGGCGTCACGCGGGGTGATCGAGTTCTTGGTCTCGACATCCAGCACCAGCTTGTCGAAGTCGGTGCGCTGCTCGACGCGGGTGGCGTCGACGTTGTACGTGACCTTGAGCACCGGCGAGTAGATGGAATCGACGGGGATACGACCGATCTCGGCACCCGAGGCCTTGTTCTGCACGGCCGGGACGTAGCCGCGACCGCGCTCGACGACGAGCTCGATCTCCAGCTTGCCCTTGTCGTTCAGGGTCGCGATGTGCATGTCGGGGTTGTGCACGGTCACGCCGGCGGGCGGAACGATGTCACCGGCGGTGACGGCACCCGGTCCCTGCTTGCGCAGGTACATGGTGACCGGCTCGTCCTCCTCCGAGGACACCACGAGGCTCTTGAGGTTGAGGATGATGTCGGTGACGTCTTCCTTCACCCCGGGAACGGTGGTGAACTCGTGCAGCACACCGTCGATGCGGATGCTGGTGACGGCCGCGCCCGGGATGGACGACAGCAGGGTGCGCCGCAGCGAGTTGCCCAGGGTGTAGCCGAATCCCGGCTCCAGGGGCTCGATGACGAAGCGCGACCGGTTCTCGGCCAGCGTCTCCTCGGACAGGGTGGGTCGCTGAGAAATCAGCATTCTTTTCTATCTCCTTCTCGGCACCCGCTATTTGATGCCGGTCAGTGGGCCTGTAGCAGGATCGCTACCGGCGATTACTTCGAGTAGAACTCGACGATCAGCTGCTCGGTGAGCGGCACGTCGATCTGCGCGCGCTCGGGGAGCTGGTGCACCAGGATGCGCTGGCGCTCGCCGACAACCTGCAGCCAGCCCGGGATGGGCCGCTCGCCGGCGGTCTCGCGTGCAACCTCGAACGGCAAGGTGTTCAGCGACTTTTCCTTGACGTCGATGATGTCGTACTGCGACACCCGGTAGCTGGGCACGTCGACCTTCACGTTGTTGACCGTGAAGTGACCGTGCGAGACCAGCTGACGCGCCTGACGGCGAGTCCGGGCCAGGCCGGCGCGGTACACGACGTTGTCGAGACGGCTTTCCAGGATCTGCAGCAGCTGCTCACCGGTCTTGCCGGAGGACCGCACGGCCTCGGCGTAGTAACGGCGGAACTGCTTCTCCATGACGCCGTAGGTGAAGCGGGCCTTCTGCTTCTCCTGCAGCTGCTGACGGTATTCGCTCTCCTTGATCCGCGCGCGGCCGTGCTGGCCGGGAGGGTAAGGACGCTTCTCGTACGCGCTGGAGCCACCGACGAGGTCGACGCCCAGACGACGGGACTTGCGAGTGACGGGTCCGGTATAACGAGCCATTAGTTCAAGCCTCCCTTAGACCCGGCGCCGCTTGGGCGGACGGCAACCGTTGTGCGGCTGCGGAGTGACATCGGAAATCGCGCCCACTTCGAGGCCGGCGGCCTGCAGCGAGCGGATGGCGGTCTCGCGGCCGGAGCCGGGACCCTTGACGAACACGTCGACCTTCTTGACGCCGTGCTCCTGCGCCTTGCGGGCGGCGTTCTCGGCAGCCAGCTGCGCGGCGAACGGAGTCGACTTACGCGAGCCCTTGAAGCCGACGTGGCCCGAGGACGCCCACGCGATCACGTTGCCCTGCGGGTCGGTGATCGAAACGATGGTGTTGTTGAACGTGCTCTTGATGTGCGCGGCGCCGAGGGGAATGTTCTTCTTTTCCCGGCGGCGGGTCTTCTGCGCCTTCTTGGGGCCGGAACCGGCGCCCTTCTTCGGTGGTGCCATCGGGGTTACCTAGCCTTCTTCTTGCCGGCGATGGTGCGCTTCGGGCCCTTGCGGGTGCGCGCATTGGTCTTGGTCCGCTGACCGCGCACCGGCAGGCCGCGACGGTGGCGCAGGCCCTGGTAGCAGCCGATCTCGATCTTGCGGCGGATGTCGGCCTGCACCTCGCGGCGCAGGTCACCCTCCACCTTGAGAGAGGCTTCGATGTATTCACGCAGCTGCGTCACCTGATCATCGGTCAGGTCCTTGCTGCGCTGCTCGGGGCTGATGCCCGTGGCGGCCAGGATCTCCTTGGAGCGGGTCCGGCCAATGCCATAGATATAGGTGAGCGCGATTTCCATACGCTTATCGCGCGGTAGGTCGACGCCTACTAGACGTGCCATGCGGCAGTTCCTCTTTCATTCAACGAAGGTCTGTTCCCAGTCCGCCCCCTCTAGGTTGGGGCCCCGGCCTCCGTTCCGGGGGTGTCTGTCCGGCGTACCCGGTCAGTGGTTCTGGGAGGTCTTCATTCAGTTATGTAGCTGGTCAGCTAGGTCCTTGCGGACGTTCTGACTAGCCTTGCCTCTGCTTGTGGCGGGGGTCCTGGCAGATCACCATGACCCGCCCGTGCCGGCGAATGACGCGGCACTTGTCGCAGATCGGCTTGACGCTCGGGTTGACCTTCACGTTCCCAATCCTGTTCTTGTCGTTACTTGTACCGGTAAACGATCCGACCGCGGGACAGGTCATAGGGAGATAACTCCACTACCACTCTGTCCTCAGGCAGGATGCGGATGTAGTGCTGCCGCATCTTGCCGCTGATGTGGGCAAGTACCTTGTGTCCGTTCTCCAGCTCAATGCGAAACATCGCATTGGGCAGGGGTTCGACTACCCGGCCCTCGACCTCGATGGCTCCGTCTTTCTTAGCCATATCCTCCGCGATTCTTATTGCCTGCTCCGGCTATCGCCGGCATGGACACGGCAACACTCACCGACCTCGAACGTGAGCCGGTGACAGGAAAATCCAGGACAGGGCACGCAGACAGTCGGCACGTAAGCCGCACCGTTGGTCAAGGATACCCGCGTAACGCCCCCAAACCAAACCGGCGAACGGGCCGTCAGAACCGCCCGGAGGTCTTACGACCAGGTGACTCCCGACCTGCTGATATGCGGAATCGCCGTGGGTCGCACCAGACCCGCCGTCAGCCAGGCGCCGGCGATCCAGATATGGGGTGCGGATTTGGCGGCCATCGTCCGCCTGGCCCGCATCGAAACGTCCGAACCATCCAGGACTCGCTGCGCCCGCACGGACAGTATCCGGTTACGCACACCCGAGCGCCGCCGCTCGCGAGCGCTGCGGTTGATCGCCAGCCAGGCGGCGGCGAGATCGCTGGGCTCCCCCAGCGCCTCCGCAATGGCCTCGGCGGCCGCGGCAGCGTCGGCCACGCCCGAGTTGAGACTGCGGCCCCCCAGCGGGGCGAACTGATGGGCGGCCTCACCCGCGAGCAGCACCCGACGGTTCACGTCGGTGTAGCTGCTGGCCACGCCCTGCACGGTCTGATGCACCTCGACCGACCTGATGTGGTCGGCGTACCAGGTATCCCCGGTGAGCGCCGTGACCCAGGAACGCACCAGTTCGGTCGACGGCGTGGCCTCATCGTGGGGCAGGAACTGAACGTCAAGGCGCAGACCGTCCGGGTAGGGCAGCCGGATGGCGTGACGTCCGCCCAGATCGGGATGGTGGTACTGGATCTGCACCGGCAGATCGAGCGTGACACCGTCAGGATGCGGTTCGACGTCGATCACCGCGGAAGGGGGCGACGGCGGGCGCTCGGACATGCCGATGCCCAGCGCCTGCCGAATGGCCGACCTGGAGCCGTCGGCGGCGATGACGTAGCTCGCGCGCAGCCGATCGCCGCTGGAAAGCGTCAACCGAGCGCCGGTGTGGTCGGTGCTGATGTCGGTGACGGCAATCCCGCAGTGATACTCCACGCCCAAATTCAGCGCCTCGGCCAGGCTCTCTTCTTCAATGGTGCGCTGCGACAAGCTCATTCCCCATGCCGCGGGGTTCCACGGACCGGGTATCCGCGAGGGGGCGTATGAGGACATGACGAACACCGGGCGGCCCTGGTAGAAGGTCTGGACACCATGGACCGCGAGCGCGGACTGGCGCAGACGGGCACCCAACTCGGGTGCCACCCGGTCGTATCGCCGCAATGTCGAGTGCCCGACGAACGTCGCGCAGTTCCGGTGGCGCTGGCGATCTTTCGAGCCGGCCGCCTCCAGCACAACAACGCGAATTCCCCGGCGCGCCAAAAGCGTGGCAGCCAGCAACCCCACGGGACCGCCGCCGACGATCACGACCGCGTCATCGGTGATGTCCCGATGCGCGTCCGTCGACACTGCCGCGAGGTGAGCCACCCACTGACGGTACCGCGCCAGGGCACACGAGCGCCTGTTCAGCCCGGCAACACATAGCCAGCGGGGCGGATACATGGTACCTATGTCGGTAGTGGCGAACATCGCCGTCGGCAACGGGGAGGGGGTCGTGTGGACGGTCTGACAGTCGGATATCTGGCGGCCTTCGCGGTCGGTGGAGTCGCCGTGCTCTCGGCTCTGCTGCTTACCGACATCGGCCATGGCGACGGGATGCCGTTTCTGAGCCTGACCTCGGTTTCCGCCGCCCTGACCGGCGCGGGCGCCGGTGGATTCATCGGCTCGGCCCTGGGCATCGCAACGCTGCCGACAGCAATCATTGCAGCCGTGTGCGCGGTTGCGCTGGTGTCGATCCTGCAACTTTTCTTGACGTACCTGCGGCGTCAGCAGGCGAATTCGCATTCGGGGCGCGTGTCCTACATCGGACGGCTCGGCACCATCACCCTGGAGGTGCCTTCCGGCGGCGGCTGGGGCGAGGTCGCGTTCACCGATGCCGATGGCAACCGGGTGCGCTCGCGCGCGATCACCGATGAACCCGGCGGACTGGCCAAGAACGCCACGGTCTACATCGCTGACGTGGACCACGAATACCTGCACGTCGTTGGCATTCCAAACCAAACCTCTAAGGACCCCGCATGAGTTCACTTCTGATCATCGTCATCATCGCCGTCGCGGCGCTGGTGCTCTTCGTGGCGCTGCCGCTGGTCTACGTGCGCAACTACGTCAAGGTGCCGCCGAATGAGGTCGCGGTGTTCACGGGCCGTGGCCAGCCCAAGGTGGTGCGCGGTGGCGCGCGGTTCAAGATGCCCGGCATCGAGCGGGTGGACATCATGTCGCTCGAACCGTTCAACGTGAACATCAACCTGCAGAATGCGTTGTCCAACAACGGTGTTCCCGTTAACGTCGAGGCCGTCGGGCTGGTGCGCATCGGTTCCAACGACGAGGCAGTGCAGACCGCGGTGCAACGCTTCCTGACCTCCGACCTCTCGGAGTTGCAGCGCCAGATCAACGAGATCCTGGCCGGTAGCCTGCGCGGCATCACTGCCACCATGACCGTCGAGGACCTGAACTCCAACCGTGACTCGCTGGCACGCAGCGTCGTCGAGGAGGCAGGCGGTGACCTCGCCCGCATCGGCATGGAGGTCGACGTCCTGAAGATCGCGGGCATCTCCGACCGCAACGGGTACCTGGAATCGCTCGGCCAGCGCCGGATCGCCGAGGTCCGCCGCGATGCGACGGTCGGCACCGCCGAAGCCGAACGGGACGCGCAGATCCAGTCCGCGCAGGCCCGCCAGGCGGGTGCCATCGCACAGGCCGAAGCCGATACCGCCATCGCCACCGCGACCCAGAAGCGCGATGTGGAGCTGGCCCGGCTGCGCGCGCAGACGGAGGCGGAGAACGCTCAGGCGGACCAGGCCGGTCCGCTCGCCCAGGCCCGCGCCGAAAAAGATGTCGGTATCGCCCGCGAGCAGGCGGAAGCCGCGCGTGTGCAGGCCCGCACCGAGGTGGAGCAGCGTCGTACCGAGCAAGCCCAGGCCGCGTTGCAAGCCGATGTCATCGCCCCGGCCGAGGCACGTCGTCAGGCCGATATCGCGATCGCCGAAGGTAGCCGACAGGCCGCGATCCTGAAGGCGCAGGCTGATGCCGAGGCCGAGCGGCAGAAGGGTTCCGCCGAAGCCGACGCCCGCAAGGCAGCCGCCGACGCCTACCGCATCGAACAGCAAGCGGCCGCCGACGGCACCAAGGCCAAGCTGATCGCCGAAGCCGACGGCACGAAGGCCAAGCTGATCGCCGAGGCCGACGGCGTCAAGGCCAAGCTGTTAGCCGAGGCCGACGGTAAGAAGGAGGTCGCCGCAGCACTCAACGCCTACACGCCAGAGGCCGCCCGGCTGTTGACCCTGCCGGACATCCTGGCGTCGGTGGTGCAGGCGACGGAGGCCGCGTCGAAACCGATCGGCGAGATTGAAAGGCTGTCCATCATCGGGGGCTCCGGTGACGCCCAGGACGCGCTGGGCACTCTTTTCGGGGTGAGTCCGCAGGCAGTGGCCAAAGTGATTGAAAGCCTCAAGGTTTCGGGTATCGATGTGCCGGAGTTATTGAACCGCACACAGCAGGCCAAGGAATACACGCCCGCTGCCCCGGCACCCGCGGCGCATCCGGAAGAATCGGTGGAGGAATAGCGACACCTCCTGCGAAGTTGGAACGCAGCATGGGCGAATCGAACCTCACCAAGTACGGGATATGGAAGGGCGGCCCGGTCACCCCGGAGCAGGCCAAGGCCATCGAGGATCTCGGCTACGGATCGGTGTGGATCGGGGGTGTGTTCACCTCGGATCTCGCGTACGTAGAGCCGCTGCTGGAGGCGACCGAGAATCTCACGGTCGCCAGCGGCATCGTGAACATCTGGACCTCTCCCGTCGACGAGATAGCGGCTTCGTTTCACCGGATCGAGGCCGCCTATCCGGGGCGGTTCCTCCTGGGAGTGGGTGCCGGGCATCCGGAGGCCTCGGCCGAGTACCGCAAGCCGTACGACGCCCTTGTCGAGTACCTCGACGGGCTGGATGCCGCGGGCGTACCCAAGCAGCGCCGGGCATTGGCCGCGCTCGGCCCCAAGGTGCTCAGGCTCTCGGCCGATCGCACCGCGGGCGCACACCCCTATCTGACGACGCCCGAGCACACCCGGGAAGCCCGGCAGATCATCGGCCCGGACGCACTGCTCATTCCCGAGCACAAGGTGGTGCTCAGCACCGACGCCCAGAGCGCACGCGAGATCGGCCGCCGCACCGTCGACTTCTATCTTCAGTTGAGCAACTACGTAAACAACTGGAAGAGACTTGGTTTCAGCGACGAGGACGTCACCTCGCCGGGAAGTGACGCCTTCATCGACGCCGTAGTGGCGCACGGAACGGCCGAGGAAATCGCCGCACGATTGCACGAACACCTCGACGCCGGCGCGAACCAGGTACTCATTCAGGTCCTGGGCGATAAGGGGTTGGTCGACACATTGACCTCGTTGGCGGACACGCTTCGGTAATCCCCCACTAGGGTTAGTGCATGCGAATCTTGGTGACCGGCGGCGCCGGTTTCATCGGAGCCAACTTCGTACATGCGACCGTCCGTGAGCGCCCCGATGTCTCGGTGACCGTTCTCGACGCGCTGACTTACGCCGGTACCCGCGAGTCGTTGACTCCGGTCACCGCGTCGGTCGAGCTGGTACAGGGCGATATCTGCGATGCCGAGACAGTGGATCGGCTGGTCTCCACTCACGATGTGGTGGTGCATTTCGCCGCAGAGACGCACAACGACAACTCGCTCGCGGACCCGTCACCGTTCTTGCACAGCAACATCATTGGCACCTACACATTGCTGGAAGCAGTGCGCCGCCATGATGTGCGGCTGCACCACATCTCCACCGACGAGGTGTTCGGCGATCTCGAGCTCGATGACCCGAATCGGTTCACCGACACCACTCCATACAACCCGTCGAGCCCGTACTCGGCGACCAAGGCCTCGGCGGATCTGCTGGTGCGCGCCTGGATGAGATCGTTTGGAGTGCGCGCGACGATCTCCAACTGTTCCAACAACTACGGGCCGTATCAGCATGTGGAGAAGTTCATTCCGCGGCAGATCACCAACATCCTGACGGGCCGCCGTCCGCGCCTATACGGGGCCGGGGCGAACGTCCGGGACTGGATCCACGTCGACGATCACAACAGTGCGGTGTGGCGCATCATCGAGGACGGCGCCATCGGACGCACCTATCTCATCGGGGCTGACGGAGAACGGGACAACCTGTCGGTGTTGCGCACCATTCTGGAACTCATGGGCAAGTCGCCGGACGACTTCGATCATGTCACCGACCGCGCGGGCCACGACCTGCGTTACGCCATTGATCCCACCCCGCTGCGAGATGAATTGGGCTGGACGCCAAAACATCTCGACTTCACCAGCGGGCTGGCCGAGACAATCTCGTGGTATCAGGACAACGAGGATTGGTGGCGTCCCATCAAGGATGGCGTGGAAGCCCGCTACGCGAAACAGGGGCAGTGACGTGCAGATTCGTGAGTTATCGGTGCCCGGCGCCTTCGAGATCACTCCGGTACAGCATCACGACAGTCGTGGAGTGTTCCTCGAATTGTTCAAGGGCGCAGCGCTTGCTGAGGCCATCGGCCACCCGTTCGACCTGCAGCAGGCCAACTGCTCGGTCTCGGCAGCCGGTTCGCTGCGCGGGATCCACTTCGCCGACGTGCCACCCGGGCAAGCCAAATACGTCACCTGTCTGACCGGTTCCGTATATGACGTAGTGGTCGATATCCGTTTTGGTTCACCGACATTCGGCGCGTGGGACGCTGTGCTGCTGGACCCTCGAGACCGCCGGGCGGTCTACGTGCCCGAGGGTGTCGGCCACGGGTTCCTCGCCCTCGAGGACGCCTCGACGGTGGTCTACCTGTGCTCCGCCGGGTATGCCCCGGGCCGCGAACATGGCATCAATCCGCTGGATCCCACGATCGCGATCCAATGGCCGACCAGCCGACCCGACGGCACCGAGCTTTCGCTAGTTGTCTCCGAAAAGGACAGTGCTGCACCATCATTAATCGATGCCCAGGAGTCAGGTCTGCTTCCTGTCGCATCCGAGGTGCAGGCCTTCCTGGCGAACCTTTCCGGCTGATCGGCGAATCTTCCCACGCCACCGCGTGTTTGCTAAAGTCCGTACATGACGCAACCGCCTTCGGGGCCGCCGCCCTCGGATCCCGGGCCACCGGAGTTTCCGCCGTATCCGACTCCGACAGGCCCCGGGTACCCGCCGGTCGGGCCACCCCCAACGGGTGGATATCCGCCCGTTCCCCCGGCAGGGCCTGCGGGTGTCGAGCCTTATCCGCCCTATCCCCCGGCGAACCCGGCGGGTGGGTACCCACCGCCACCTCCGGGATACCCGTCGGCGCCCTACGGTTATCCCGCGGCGGGCGCCTATCCCCCCGTGGAAAGTGCACGGAGCACCAATGGATTTGCCATCACGGCGCTGATCTTCGGCATCATCCCCTGCCTCGGCGGAATCCTGGGCATCATCTTCGGCATCCTGGGCCTGAACCAGATCAAGCGAACCGGTCAGAACGGCCGCGGGTTGGCCATCGCGGGCATCGCGCTCGGCTCCCTGTGGGTGATCGCGTCGATTGTCGTGATCGCGGCGGGCATCAACGACAAGCCCAAGCGTGACGATTCCGGACACGTCACCCAGTCCGGCGATATGGATGTCACCCAATTGCGCGTAGGCGACTGCGTGGCCGATCTGGGCGACAAAGACTTCTACACGACGACCAAGGCGATTCCGTGTGCGCAGCCGCACAAGGCAGAGGTGTACGCACTGTTGCCGCTCTCCGGGAGCTCCGTGCCCCCACAGTCCGTACTGGACGAGAAGGGTAATGAGGGCTGCAGCACCGCGCTGGAGAGCTACTCCCCCAGCGCATTCGAGGACGACGGGGTCGAGATCACCTACCTCTACCCGACCAAACGTTCGTGGGCGCAGGGTGACCACTCGATCGCCTGCGTGGCCGTCTTCAGCACGGAGCGCACGGCGTCCATCAAGGGCACGTAGCTACGGGCGCAGCGTCAGGATGCGGGGGCCGTCCTCGGTGACGGCCACCGTGTGCTCCCAGTGCGCGGCCCGCGATCCGTCGGTGGTGACCACGGTCCAATCGTCGGCCAGCACCCGGGTCTGAGTGGTGCCCAGCGTGAGCATCGGTTCAATGGCGAGCACCGACCCCACCGCGAGGAGTGGCCCCTTGCCGGGGGCTCCCTCATTGGGCAGGAACGGGTCAAGATGCATCGAGCGACCGATACCGTGGCCGCCGTAGCCATCCACGATTCCGAATGCCCGGTCGAACTGCTTCTCCGCCGCCCGGGTGCCCAGCTCGATCGCATGGGATACGTCAGTCAGCCGATTTCCCGGAATCATCGCCGCGATACCGGCCTCCATGGACAGGCGGGTGGCTTCCGACAGCGCCTCGTCGACAGGGATGACCGTGCCCACCGCAAAGGTCCACGCGGAATCCCCGTGCCATCCATCCAGGATCGCGCCACAGTCGATGGAGACCAGGTCACCGTCGGCCAAGACCGCTGTCGCCGAAGGTATTCCGTGGACCACCTGGTCGTTGACCGAGGAGCAGATCGAGGCTGGGAAGCCGTGATAACCCAGGAACGACGGCACCGCGCCGGCGTCCCGGATCACCGACTCGGCGACCTGATCCAGCTCCAGCGTCGAAATGCCCGGCTTCGCGGCGTCACGAACGGCGACCAATGCGGCGCCCACGATGGCGCCCGCGGCGGCCATGGCATCGAGTTCTCCGGCGGTGCGCTGCTCCACCGTCTTCTTGCGGCCGAAGAGACCCACTAACGACCCACTACCGACTCGCCGCTACCGGCCCAGAGCCTGCGATGTCCGCGCGAACACTTCGTCCACGGTGCCGACGGCATCGATGGTCTGCAGCACGCTCTGGTAGTACTCCAGCAGCGGTGCGGTCTCGGCGCGGTACACGTTGAGCCGGTTGCGGATGATGTCCTCGGTGTCGTCGGCGCGGCCGCGGCCCAGCAGCCGCTGCACCAGCTCTTCCACCGGCACCCGGAACTCCAGCACGGCGTCAATTTTGACTCCGCGAGCCTCTTCCATCGCGGCCAGCGCATCAGCCTGATCCACGGTGCGCGGGAACCCGTCGAGGATGAAGCCGTCGGCGGCGTCGGCCTCGTCGAGGCGCGCTTCGACCATCTTGTTGGTGACCTCGCTGGGCACCAGGTCGCCGGCGTCCAGGTACTGCTTGGCCTGGATTCCCAGCTCGGTGCCTTCGCTGATGTTCGACCGGAAAAGGTCTCCGGTGGAGATCTGCGGAATGCCGAACTTCTCCGAAATCAGTTGCGCCTGCGTGCCTTTGCCTGCCCCGGGCGGGCCGAGTAACACCACTCTCACTTCAGGAACCCTTCGTAGTTACGCTGCATCAACTGGCTTTCGATCTGCTTCACGGTATCGAGGCCGACGCCGATCATGATCAGTACCGCAGTTCCACCAAACGGCAGGTTCTGCATACCACCGGAGTTCCCGATCTGCAGGAACAAGTTCGGCAAGATCGCGATGACACCCAGGTAGATCGAGCCCGGCCACGTGATGCGGTTGAGCACGTAGCGCAGGTAGTCAGCGGTCGCACGGCCGGGGCGAATACCGGGGATGAAGCCACCGAACTTGTTCATCTCGTCGGCACGCTCGTCGGGGTTGAAGGTGATCGACACGTAGAAGAACGTGAAGAACACGATCAGCGTGAAGTAGATCGCGATGTACCAGTAGTTGCTGGGATCGGTCAGGTAGGTGCTGACGAATCGATCCCACCAGCCGGTCTTGTCCTTCCCACCGCTGCGCACGAGCTGAGTGATCAGACCCGGGATGTACAGCAGCGAGGAGGCGAAGATGACCGGGATAACACCGGCCTGGTTGACCTTCAGCGGCAAGTAGGTGGAGGTACCGCCGTACATGCGCCGACCGACCATGCGCTTGGCGTACTGGACGGGAATGCGGCGCTGGCCCTGTTCGACGAATACGACACCGACCACGATGAGCAGCGCAGCCACACAGACGGCGGCAAAGGTGACACCACCGCGGCTGTCGAGGATGGTCTTGCCCTCGGCAGGGATCCGGGCCGCGATGCCGGCGAAGATCAGCAGCGACATACCATTGCCGACTCCGCGTTCGGTGACCATCTCACCGAGCCACATCACCAGGGTGGATCCGGCAGTCATCACCAGAACCATCACGCTCAGCGAGAAGATCGACTGGTCCGAGACGATCTCGTCCTTGCGGTCACAGCCCTGCAGCAGGTTTCCGCTGGCACCGAGCGCGACGATCGAGGTGGACTGCAGCAGCGCCAGCGCGACCGACAGGTAGCGGGTGTACTGCGTCATCTTCGCCTGGCCGGACTGGCCTTCCTTGCGCAGCTGCTCGAACCGGGGAATGACCACGGTGAGCAGCTGAACGATGATGCTGGCGGTGATGTACGGCATGACGCCGACCGCGAAAACCGACAGCTGCAGCAGCGCGCCACCCGAGAAGAGGTTGATCAGCGAGTAGATCTGCGCCGAGTCGCCACTGCTGACCTGTTCGACGCAGTACTTGACGTTGGCGTAGTTCACGCCGGGAGACGGCAGGGTCGCACCCAGCCGATAAATGATCACGATCCCGATCGTGAAGAGGATCTTCCGCCTCAGGTCAGCTGTCCTGAGAGCAGAGACAAAAGCGGAAAGCACACATCCTCCTGCGCATCCTGCAGCTCGCCATGTGATCTGCTAGATGAATCAGCTGGTGATCCCAGCGTTGGGTAACCGTTTCGGCGGCCGTCAGGGCACGCCCGGGCCGGATACGAGACTAACAGTTCGCTACATACCGGTGGAGAAGACGGTGTCCTTCTGGTCGGGGATGACGGTGCCATCGGTACGCAGCAGCGGCCCCGTACTGCCATCCGGGTTGGTCCGGCCGTCTGTCGCGCATAGGTACGGCTCCATACGCTGCGGATAGGGGTCGATGAACATCGGATTGATCAACCATTTGCCGTCGGCGTTGTCATAGGCCCGGCACATGAGTTCGGTCTTGTTCCGGTTGATGACGAGGTGGGCAGCGGTGGCGTCGTCGACGAAGGTGACATCGGTGGTCGAGTCGCCGGCGGCAAGAATCTGCCGTTTGTTGACGTCGTAGGGCTCGAAGGCGGCGGGGCCCTGCACACCGAAGACCACCTGGTTGGCCCAGCAGCGTTTGCCGTCGACGTAGGTGATCACCGTGTCGGCACCATCGGGTTGTCCGCCGCAGCCCTTGACGTGCGGGGTCTGCCTTCCGTTGGCGTCATAGACGCTGCGCACTCCGATCACCTGATTTGTCGGAATCCCGATTTCCGGTGACCACACCTTGGCCACCACCTCCGAGGACGCCGAGATCACCCAGGTACTGACGCCATGGGCCTGCAAGGTGGCAATGAGGTCCTTGATCTGCGGATAGACCCGCACATACCCCGGCACGGTGGTGGTGCCGATGGTCTGAGTGGCTCCGATCGGCGCATCCAGGTTCTCGCGCTTGGCCGCCTGCGCGAATTGCGCGACCTCGTCGGCGGTGTAGCCGGCGGTCAGCGCGACTGTCCACACGTACGCGCCGTTGCTCCAGCGCTGGTTGTATCCGGTGAAGGCTTCCTGTTCGTCATGGGTCTTGCCTTCGCGGATCGCCAGGATCTCGTCGGCGCATGCCGCGTTGGTCGAGGTGGGCAGCGGGCGGCCGGCGGGGGTTGCGGTGCCACATGCCTCACGCAGCGCAGTGGCCGCCACCTCGGTGATGTGACGGCTGGTGGAGTGCCAGTCCCCGGGTTGGCGGATCTTGTCGTGCCGCAGCATCCAGGCCAGGGTCGCATCGGAGATGTCGTTCTTGACTTCGGTGTTGTCCCAGTCGAAGAGCGCGATCGCCTTGGTGGCACGCTTCCAGGTCCCGGTGCACGTGCTGTTGGCGTCGATCGCGGCCTGGAGCCGTTCCCTGACCTCGCCGTACCAGGGCAAGGTGGGGTCCAGCTGGCGGCATCCCGGCGCCGCGGACGCGGCGGGAGTACCCACATTGCATGCCGCAACGGACAATACGACGGCAGCAATCCACCTCATGGCATTCACCGGCCGAAATTACCACCGCGCGTCCGCGATTCGGGGCTGGTCACCGAACGTTCACCGGTATTTCCCGTGTGGCGAGACCGAATCTGCGCGGCTCGCTGCCAAATGCGTTCTCGCAGTTGCTCGATATCGGCCGGATACGGCGCCGACAGAACGTCGGCTCGTGCCTGTTTCGCGATGGCGACCTCACGGCGATAGTTCAGGAAGATCTGAATCTCGCCGTCGCGGTCGGCCAGGTACTCATAGTCCGTGTGCCATGGCTCCGTAATGCGCATCAGTTCGGCATAGGTGGCCCACTGCCGCAATGTCTGCGGCCCGCCCGCCAGTACCAGCACTCCGCCGATTCGTTCAACGCTCTCCCACCCGGTCGGTGCCGGCGTGTACGGGTACTCCCGTTGCCCCGCGGGCAGCTGCCGCCACGCCCGGAACTCAGCGGCCCTGCTGTCGAGTCCATGGGTGCGCCAGCGCACGGTTCCGTCGGGCGTGGTCGGCGGACGCCGACGCAATGCCCGGGCCGCCTGCCGGGTGAGCACGGTCAGATGCGACGGCAGCAGCACAATCGGGTCCGCGGGCTCGGCATCGAACGGATTCGGATCGAGATGCGCACGGTCGATGAGCACCAGCGTGCCGGGTTGCCGCTGATAGGCAAGCCCCCACAGCAGCCGTGCCAGCGTCTTGGCGCCGGGCTCATCGGATAACACGTGCCAAGTTTCATGAAACCGGTTGGTGGAGAGGCGCACATCGGCCTCGGCGCGCAGCCTGATGATCGTGTAGGACCTTCCGTCGAGCATCACGGAATGCCGGTGCAGCTTCATCACGCTGCCCGGTGTCGCGGCCGCACATGGCCGCACCGCTGTATCGGCCACGTTCACCTCCTGATCTCTCGGCTGCCCTCTGTGCCGGAACAGCAAACCCCTCGATCCCAGGCGCACGCAACCGAATTTGCGCAGGCCACGGGCCCGGGGGTGCGCAATCCCGGAGCGCGGCGCACTATGGTCGGGGCACCCCGACAACCTCTAAGGAGCCTCGATGACGCGGACCGATGACGACAGCTGGGATCTGGCCTCGAGCGTCGGGGCGACGGCGACGATGGTGGCAGCCCAACGAGCGCTGGCCAGTCGCGTACCCAATGCGCTGATCAACGATCCCTACGCGGAGCCGCTGGTGCGCGCCGTCGGCATCGAGTACTTCGCCAAGCTGGCCTCGGGTGATTTCGACCCCGAGCAGATGGCCGGTTTGGTACAGCTGGGCATCACCGTGGACGGCATGGCCAACGGAATGGCAAGTCGCACCTGGTATTACGACACCGCCTTCGAGTCCGCCACGGCGGCCGGAGTGCGCCAGGCCATCATCCTGGCGTCCGGACTCGACACCCGGGCCTACCGCCTGAATTGGCCGGCGGGCACCACGGTGTACGAGCTCGATCAGCCAGATGTGATCGCGTTCAAGACCGACAACCTGGCAGCACTGGGAGCATCGCCCAGCGCCGAGCGCCGGACTGTAGCGATCGACCTGCGCGACGACTGGCCATCGGCCTTGAAGGCGGCCGGCTTCGACCCCGGGCAGCCGACGGTGTGGTCTGCCGAGGGACTGCTGATCTACCTGCCGCCGGAGGCACAGGATCGGTTGTTCGCGTCGATCACCGAGCTCAGCGCGCCGGGTAGCCGCCTCGTGTGTGAGCAGGTGCCCGGCCTGGAGACCGCCGATTTTTCCAAGGCACGCGAGCTGACTCGTCAATTTGCCGGAGACACACTGGATCTGGATATGGAATCGCTCGTCTACGCCGAAGAACGTCAAATGGCGGCGGACTGGCTGGCCGAACACGGATGGTCGGTGGTCACCGAGGAGAACGAGGCACTGTACGCACGGCTCAACTTGGAGCCGCCGAACCCATTGCTGCGCACCATATTCCCGAACATCGTGTACGTCGACGCGACGCTGGGCTAGCTCGCCACCCGCGAACGCAACCGTGTCCACCAGGCCCGCCTCGGCGCCTCGGGTTCGTCGGCATCGGAGCTCTCAAACGGAACCCCTTTGTAGACGGCCAGATACACGTCGATCGTGGTCACGATGACGATCATCAGCACCGGGCCCAGCATGATTCCCCAGAAGCCGAAGGCCGCGATACCCGAGAAGACCGCCAGCAGCATCAGGGCGGGATCCAGACGTGCTCCGCGCGGTACCAGGAAGGGGCGCAGCACATTGTCGATGTTGGAGACCACCAGCAGGTGCCAGGCGATGACGAACAGTCCGCCGACCGGGTGGCCGAAGAGGATCATGCCGATACCGAACGGAATCGTCACGATGCCGCCCCCGAGCGGGATGATCGACAACGCCGTCAGCAGTATCGCGAAGAAGAAGAAACCCTGCCGGAACCCGGCGACATAAATCGACGCGGCACCGGCGACACCCTGCGCCATCGCAATCACAAACTGCCCCTTGACGGTTCCGCGCACCATGGCACCGATCTTGTCGAGGTACAGGTCGGTGATCTCCTCCCCCAGCGGATTGAGCTGCCGCAGCAGGTTAAGCACCTTGTCCTGCTTGACCAGGAGTGAGACGAACACGTACAGGAAGATGATGCACGCCGCGACCGCCGATGCGACGCTGCCGACCGCGCTCTGCAGCACCTGCAGCACCCCTTGCCCGATGTTCTCCGCCAGCGATGCGATCGACTGCCGCAGGCTGTCCGGGGTCAACTGCACGTGCACGAATGGGATCCGGGCCAGGACGTCGTTGACCACCGCGAACGCCCGTTGCCCGAGTGCGGTTATATCGGTGTCGTCCACCCAGTTGGAGACACTGTCGACCATGCGGGTGATCTGTACGGTCGCAACGTAAACCAGCGCACCGACCGGGACCACGACCGACCCCAGCGCGCACAACAGCGTCAGGGTCGCGGCCACACCCGAGCCGAATCGCCGACCCAGGCGCCGGTACACCGGCGTGAACAGATACGCGGCTACCCCGGCGACCACGATCAGGATGAAATAGCCGCGCAGAAAATAGATACCCACTGCGACACCCACCGCGGTGAGGACAGCGAGCACACGTCTCTGAAATACGGTCAGCTCGGTGTTCACACCACGCCCTTCCGCCGGCAGCTGCACTCGACACGTTAGTCGGTGTCAGCCCCCGTCCCGGCGAAACATGCTGGTGCGGTGCGACTAGAAGCGGTAGTCGCCCAACATCATGGTCTGGGCGCCGCCAATGGATCGCTGGGCGCGCTGCACCGTTTCCAAGGCCAATTGCGCCACCCGCCCGAGCACCGCATCGGTGACGGCCGCGGCGGCGGGCTGCGAGGACGTCCGCTGCCGCAGCATCGCCGTCAGCGGTGAACTCGGGAAGCTCGCGATCCGCACGTCGTCATCGGGATCTATGTCCGCGAGCTTCTTGGCCTTGGCCACCGCCTCGCGGAACCCGCCGAGTTCATCAACCAGGCCATGCGCCAGCGCATCCCTGCCCGACCAGATCCGGCCCTGCGCAACCGCTTTCACGGCGTCAACACTGAGGTTTCGCCCGTCGGCGACCCGCTGCACGAAATCTTCGTAATGCATGTCGATCTCAGCCTCGACGAGATCGCGCTGCTCGTCGGTGAACGGTTCGTTACTCGACCACGCATCAGCGTTGGCGTTGGTGCGCAAGGTGTCCGAGGCGACCCCGAGCTTCTCCTTGAGCCCACGGGTGATGAACTTTCCGGTGATCACCCCGATGGATCCGGTGATGGTGCCCGGGTTGGCGAGGATCGCGTCGGCACCCATGGCCACGTAGTAACCGCCGGATCCGGCGACCGCACCCATGGACGCCACCACTGGCTTGCCCGCCTCACGCGCCCGGATCACTTCTCGCCAAATAGTTTCCGAGCCATTGACCGAGCCGCCGGGGCTGTCCACACGCAACACGATGGCGGCCACCGAATCGTCGGCGACCGCGTCGCGCAGCGCCTCGGCGATCACGTCACCTCCGCTGGCCGGTCCGGGCGGAAAGAGCCGTGGCCCGCTGCGGCCACTCACGATCGGTCCCGCCAGGGTGACCACGCCGATGGTCCGCCGCGATGGCCGCCCGGGCAGGGCGGGCAGGCTCGGCACCTGTGGCCGGGTGGCCCGGGCGTAGCGCGCCAGATACAGCAGCGGGGGTTCCTTATCGGCGTGCACACCGGTCAATTCACCGATGCGCGCATACGCCTCATCGCGATATCCGATGCGGTCGACCAGGCCTGCGGTCACCGCATCGGTGCGCCGCAGCGGCGCCCGGTCTGCCAGGGCGTCCACCTCTGCCGGGTCGAGCTTGCGCGATGCGGCGACACCGTCGCGAACCTGTTCGGACAGGCTTTCCAACAGCCGCCCGTCAGCTTCCCGCTGCGCCTCGGTGTAGCCGTCCTCGGTGAACAGGTTGGCCGCCGATTTGTACTGACCGCGTGTGAGGAACTGCGCCTCAACCCCGGCCTTGTCGAGTGCACCGCGCAGGAAGGTTCCGCTGGCCGCGAATCCGATGAGTCCCACGGTGCCGGATGGTTGCATCCACACCTCGCCGAAGGCCGACGCCAAGTAGTAGGCCAGGGTGCCCGGGTAGGTTTCGGACCACGCCACGCTCGGCTTGACCGCGCTGAACGCCTCGATGGCGGCCCGAAGCTCTTGGACGGCTCCGGCAGCGGCGGGCGGGATCTGCACCCGGGCGATGAGGCCGGCCACCCGCGGATCGTCGATCGCACGGTGGATGGCGGCAATGGTGTGCCGCAGCGACAGCGGCCTGCTCGCTCCGGAGAAGACCAGGCCCAGCGGATCGAAGTTGGCGGTTTCCGGCGGCACCTCGAGCAGATCGAGTTCCAGGATGCAGTCCCGGGGTACTCCCCGGTGACGTGCGGTGTCGACCTTGGCCAGCAGGTCGTTGACATCCGTGGGCGTGGTAAAGGCGAACATGCCTTGAGCGTACCGACGAATGCGGCAACGCTCGCGGCTACAAATCCGTGCTGCTGTTCTGCTCGGCGCGTAGGGTCTGAACCATTCGCTGGCGGAGGGGCAACGATGACACGTGTACAGAAGACAACGGCCAAGAAGCTGTTGGCTCAGGTCGCTGCGGTACTCGCGGTCACCACGGTATCGGGGTGTATCGATACGTCCGGGTCGCGCGAACTGACCCCATCGCAATCGACATCATCGACGACGGCCGCCCCCGCCCGCAGCTATCCGGGTTTGTTTCCCGAGTATCGCGGCAAGTTTCACCCCAACCACACCGATCTGGGTGGGCGGAACAATGCCGAGCTTGCCGGTCTACTGCCTGTGGCCGCGGACTTTCCTGGACAAGGGGACACTCGCCCACCGGATATCGCCGCCGATGATGGCTCCGGGCTGGGCATACATGGCCAGACGGACGGTGAAACCCGCCCGCCCGAATGCCTCTACACACCGTTCGGTAAATCCTTCTCGAGGACACCGGACGGCTCGGACTGGAACCTTTACTACGCGGCATCGACGCTGCACGAAACAGATCCAGCCGGTGGCCGCATCGTCGTCACGGTGAATCGTGAACGCGAAAACACCGACGTATTCGCACTGACCACCGACTGGATCAAGAAATGCGGCCAGTACGACAGGGCGTTTCCGACCTTCGCCAAGCCGGAGGTGCGTAATCGGCACGTCACCGACTCCTTCGCGCCCGGACCGATCGTCGACGGAGTGCAGACCTACGTCTACACCAGCGCCAGCACCGACCTTGATGACACCTCCGCCGATAAACAGTCGTCGGGGGTGCGCGGACAACGTGTGCTGCTCGCCAGGGTGCGCTCGGTGGTGTTCGAGGTGGAAGGCACCGATCCGGTGGACGCGGGCCTGCTAGATCAGCTGATGGCCACCACCATCGCCAACGCCAAGCACGCGCCACCGCCCGCCGACCAGAACGCCGGACGATTGGCCGGGCTGCCGGCCTGCGACACCGTCGCGGCCCAACCCGGAAATCCACAACCGGATCCGGCACTGGATTGCACAATTCGCACCTCGGACGGCAGCGGGGTGATCTTCGAGGTGCTGGGCACTCCCACGGGAACCATCCGCGTGTTCAACGGCAGTGGTGCACAGCTGCAATCCATTCGCGTCCCCAATTCGATCTTCCAGCAGCGCGTGCCCTTCCTGCATGACCTGGATCAGGATAAGCGCGAGGAGCTGCTGGTGGTCAGGGCAACCGGCGACCCGGCGGGCGACCTTATGGATGTGTGGCGCTCGCGGCCCAACTCCGATCAATTCGACATGACCGGAACGATTTTCGGCGTCCCGAGATTCTGGCTGACATCCGATCGATTCATCGGAATCTTCTCGCGCAACGGCGCCGACGCCGGCGTGGCAGCGCTGTTCCGGTTCGTCGACAACAAGCTGGCGGTGCTGGCGCTGCTGGATACCGAAAGACGCGTCGACAACAAGCCTCTCGACGATCCGAAGTGGCGCCTGAACGCCAACGTCAAATGCGCGATGAACGTGTCCGATGACCCGCCGGGAGCGCTGGGGTCACGGATGGATGCGTTACGCGCAGCCGGCGTCGACCCGGCCACAGCCGCGGAACATTTCTGCCTGCAGCCGTGGGTACCAACGCTGTACCGGCAGGGCACGCGATGAGGTGCGCATGACAAAGTGGCACGCCACCGTACTTCTCGGCGCAGGATTGACGCTCGCGGCATGCACACATGGCGGCATCCACCACTCCGGAACACCGACGAGCTCGGTGCCAAGTCGGCTCGACGCTCTAGCGCTGTGCTCGTCGATCAAGCCACAGGCTGTCGAACCCGACCCAGACCCGGCGCTGGACTGCGTGCTGCGGTCCAAGGATTCGGCGAAGCTGACATTCGAGGTGCTGGGCACGCCACCGATCACCGTCAAGGTCTACGAGCCCAACGGAACTGAGCGACAGACCTTTACCGTTCCCGTCAACAAACCGGAACGAACTCCCCCGCTCCTCGCCGACCTGGATCGCGACGGCCGCGATGAGCTGATCGTGGTGGACACCGTCGGCTCCGATGGCGATGTCCTGAATGTGTGGCGGGCCAACAAGGATTCGGGGAAGTTCGCCCAAGCGGGACAGGTGATCGGCTATCCGGACTTCCGGACTACCGATGAACACTTCACCGCGTTCTACGCCAGCACCGGGGCTGGATCGGGCAGGGTTACCCTCTACCGGTTCGTCAACGACAAGGTCGTGGGACTCGGCTCGCTCTTCGTACAGGCAGCGGACTGGCCGGATCCACCCGATCCCGCCCGCACCTGGTACACCAACGGAAACACGCTGTGTTCCTTCAACTACGACGACGTTCCCCCGGGGCAAGCCGAGAAGACCAATCAGGCCCTGACGGACGCGGGCGTGGACCCGCCCGCCGCCCAGGACCGATTCTGCAAACAGGCCTGGGTCGCCGACATCTACCGGAAACGCTAACCGCACGTAGCCAACGCGGGTGCGGAGATGATCCTGACCTAGACGACTGAATCACCGTCCGGCCCGCGTGCCCGATGGTATGACTGTCGAATGACGCTCAAGATGACGGTGTCACCCGCTCTGATCGGAGGCGATGTCGATGAGGGGTACGGCAAGATCGCCGACGCATTCCGCGCCAACTTCGCGCGCGGAGACGAAATCGGTGCCGCCTTCTCCGTATACCGCGACGGTGTGAAGGTCGTCGACCTATGGGGTGGTTACCGCAATGGCCTCACCAAGGACCCGTGGCGTGAAGACACCATAGTCAACATGTTTTCCACCACCAAAGGTGTTGCATCCCTTGCCGTCTCCGTCGCCGCATCGCGCGGGCTGCTCGACTACGACGCAAAGGTCGCGGACTACTGGCCCGAGTTCGCGCAGGCCGGGAAGGCCAATGTCACGGTGCGTCAACTGCTGTCCCACCAGGCCGGGTTGCCCGCACTCGACGCGCCGCTGAAGCTGGCAGACCTGACCGACCCAACCAAGGTCTCCGCGGTGCTTGCCGCCCAAAAACCAGCGTGGACGCCGGGAACCCGACATGGCTACCACGCACTCACCCTGGGGTGGTACGAATCCGAGCTCATCCGTCGCACCGACCCTGCCGGCCGCACCATAGGACGCTTCTTCGCCGACGAGATCGCCGCTCCGCTGAGCCTGGATCTGCACATCGGATTGCCCGCCTCGGTGGACCGCGGCCGGGTGGCCGAACTACATGGCTGGAAGCGGCACGAAGCACTGCTGCACCTCAACACCATGCCGCCCCGATTTGTACTGGGACTTCTGAATCCTCGCGGCCTCACCGGCCGAAGTGCCAACCTGCCCAACGATATCGATGCGATGACCGACTTCAACCAAGAGAAGGTGCGCACCGTGGAGATGCCCGCCGCCAACGGGATCGGCTCGGCCCGCTCGGTGGCTCGCGCATATGGTTGCGCGGCAACCGGCGGGGCCGAACTCGGTCTGACACCGGCCACTCTCGAAACGGTGACAGAGCCCGCCGTCCCTCCTAGCGGAGGCATTCGCGACAAGGTGCTGCATGTCGACTCGGTATTCTCACTGGGGTATTGCAAACCGTTTCGGGACTGCGTCTTTGGGTCGTCCGGGAAGGCATTCGGAACCCCCGGGCTCGGTGGATCGTTTGGCTTTGCCGACCCCGACACCGGTATCGGATTCGCCTACGTGATGAACCGATTGGGCTTTCACCTGTTCAGCGATCCCCGCGAACTGGCGCTACGTCAGGCACTGTTCCGGGATGTGCTGGGCACACGTCCGCAGATATGAGCCTCTGCTTCACCGAGTGCATACGGCACGCAGGCAGTTCCCGCGATAGCTCTGCTCCCGGTATGCACTCGGCGAAGCAGAAAGGGCGCCCACCCGAAGGTGGACGCCCTTTCCGAAAGCGGTTTACTAGGCCTCGTTGACCGATCCGCCTGCGGCGGTGATCTTCTCGCGAGCCGAGTCGCTGAACTTGTTGGCAGTCACCGACACCTTGACCTTGAGGTCTCCGTTGCCGAGCACCTTCACCAGCTCGTTCTTGCGCACCGCACCCTTGGCAACCAGGGCCTCGATGGTGACGTCGCCACCCTCGGGGAATAGCCGCTCGATGTCGGCCACGTTCACCACCTGGTATTCGGTGCGGAAGCGGTTCTTGAAGCCCTTGAGCTTCGGGAGCCGCATGTGGATGGGCATCTGCCCACCCTCGAAGGTCACCGGCACGTTCTTACGTGCCTTGGTGCCCTTGGTACCGCGACCCGCGGTCTTACCCTTGGACCCCTCACCACGGCCGACGCGGGTGCGCTCGGTCTTGGAGCCCGGGGCCGGGCGTAGGTGATGCAGTTTGATGGTCATTGCTTACTTCACATCCTCGACGGTGACCAGGTGGCGAACCACCTGGAGCAGGCCGCGGGTCTGCGCGTTGTCCTCACGGACAACGGTCTGGCGAATCTTGCGCAGACCCAGTGTCTTCAGACTTTCGCGCTGCTTCCATCGGGCTCCGATGGTGCTGCGCACCTGGGTGATCTTCACGTCAGCCATGGCTGCCTCCCTGTGCTGCCGCAGCTGCGAACTCGGCGCGGGCCCGGAGCATCCCGGCCGGCGCCACGTCCTCGATGGGCAGACCACGCCGGGCCGCAACCTCTTCGGGGCGCTGCAGCTGCTTGAGCGCCGCGACGGTTGCGTGGACCACGTTGATGGCGTTGTCGCTACCCAGCGACTTGGCCAGGATGTCGTGCACGCCGGCGCATTCAAGCACCGCGCGGGCAGCGCCACCGGCGATCACACCGGTACCGGCCGAGGCCGGACGCAGCATGACGACACCGGCGGAATCCTCGCCCTGAACCGGGTGGACGATGGTGCCACCGATGAGCGGAACGCGGAAGAAGTTCTTGCGAGCCTCGTCCACACCCTTGGCGATGGCGGCCGGAACTTCCTTGGCCTTGCCGTAGCCGACGCCCACCAGACCGTTGCCGTCTCCGACGATCACCAGTGCGGTGAAGCTGAACCGGCGACCACCCTTGACGACCTTGGAGACGCGGTTGATGGTGACCACGCGCTCCAGGTAGTTGCTCTTCTCGGCGTTGTCACGCCCACCACGACGGTCGTCGCGGTTGTCACGGCGTCCACGGCCGCCGTCGCGACCCTCGTTGGCGCCGCCCGCATTGTCGGGAGCGCCCGAATTGCGCTGCGCCATCATGCATTCCTTCCGTTGAAAGTCACGAACATCAGAACACCAACCCGTTCTCGCGGGCGGCGTCGGCGAGTGCGGCGATCCGGCCACCGTAGGTGTAGCCACCGCGGTCGAACACCACGGTGTCCACGCCGGCAGCCTTCGCACGCTCGGCGATCAGCTGACCGACCCGAGCACTGCGCGCCTTCTTGTCGCCGTCCACTGCCTGCACGTCGGGCTCGATGGACGAGGCCGCCGCCAGGGTGGTGCCGGTGAGATCGTTGACCAGCTGCACGTGGATGTGGCGGGCCGAACGGTTGACGACCAGACGCGGCCGTGCGTCCGTGCCGGACACCTTCTTGCGCAGACGTGCGTGGCGGCGCAGACGCGAGGTGCGGCGCACCTCCGAGACACTCTTGCCGACGGGCTCGTGCTGCTTCGCTTCTGTCTTCGTTTGAGCCATGGTCACTTACCTGTCTTTCCGACCTTGCGGCGGATCTGCTCACCCTCGTAGCGAATGCCCTTGCCCTTGTAGGGGTCGGGGCGACGCAGGCGGCGGATGTTGGCCGAGATCTGGCCAACCTTCTGCTTGTCGATTCCGCTGACCGAGAACTTGGTGGGGGTCTCGACCGCGAACGTGATGCCCTCAGGCGCCTCGATCAGCACCGGGTGGCTGTAACCGAGCGCGAACTCCAGGTTCGATCCCTTGGCGACGACGCGGTAGCCCACGCCGAAGATCTCCATCTTGGTGGTGTAACCCTGTGTCACACCGGTCACCAGGTTGGCGATCAGGGTGCGGGACAACCCGTGCAGCGAGCGGTTGCGCCGCTCGTCATCGGGACGGGTCACCACGATGGCGCCATCGTCGTTGCGCGAGACCGCAATCGGCTCGCTCACTGTCAGTTCCAGAGTGCCCTTGGAACCCTTGACGGAGATGTTCTGGCCGTCGATGTTGACGTCCACTCCGGCGGGAACCAGCACTGGCTGCTTTCCAATACGCGACATGTTTCTAGTCCTCCCTTACCAGACGTACGCGAGGACTTCGCCGCCCACGCCCTGTCGGGCCGCCTGGCGGTCGGTGAGCAGACCAGTGGACGTGGAGATGATCGCCACGCCAAGGCCACCGAGAACCTTGGGCAGATTGGTGGATTTTGCGTACACACGCAGACCGGGCTTCGAGACGCGGCGCAGTCCGGCGATGCTGCGCTCACGGCTGGGGCCGTACTTGAGCGAGACAACCAGGCTCTTGCCCACGCGGGCGTCCTCGGTGCGGTAATCGGTGATGTAGCCCTCGCGCTTGAGGATCTCGGCGATGTTGGCCTTGATCTTCGAGTGCGGAAGGGTCACCTCATCGTGGTATGCCGAGTTGGCATTGCGCAGACGTGTCAGAAAGTCTGCGATCGGATCAGTCATAGTCATGACAGAGTCCATCAACCTTTCTCGCCGCGGTTCCCATACAGCACGCTCGTACTGGTTCCCGTAAAGGGCCTGGTACATCCCGTGGTGGGCCTACTGCGAAGTGATCTTCCGTATCTGACCGGGTTCGGTCAGGGGTCGTGCATCGATAGTGCGATCCATGGAGTCTGAAAGCACATACCGACCGGCCATAGGCGAAACACAGCCCAGGCAACCGGTCAAGTGTAGGTGACCTGGACGTACCGACCAAATCGACGGCGGCAGGTCAGCCGGTCGGTGTCAGCGTGAATGGCAGCCAGTAGGTGCCCGGTCCGTCGTCGGGGCATCCCGGCTCCCCCACGGTGAACGTGCGCTCGCCCGAAAAGCTGCCATCGCCGTTCGGGACCAGGAAGTCGGACCGGGCCGCGATCACCGCGCCGCCATCGCCGCAGTGGAACGGATAGTCCGAGGCCGATTCCCATCGATCGTCATTCCACCGGTAGTCGAACAGTGCGGGCGCATCGGGATTGTCGGCAAGCTCGGCCAGCCGCAACCAATGCGCGACACAGCCCTGCGCGCCGCAGGTGGTGGTGAAGCTCGCAGCCTGGGTCGAGGGCTCCGAGGCATCGGGCCTGCCCTCGAATGTCTGCCGCGAATGGTCCAGGTAGGTGTCGTAAGTGCCGTACAGCGGCACCGGCTCGGGCCGGTCGGCATGCGCCACCGCGGCACCGCCCAATGCCGTGACGACCGCGAGCGCCAGCACGCTGTACCTGCGCATATGTCACTGATAACAAAGCACATGCACGGCCGGGGCCGAACCGCCGAACACGGTTTCTCAGATGACGCCCAGGGCCACCATCGCATCGGCGACGCGGGTGTATCCGGCGAGGTTGGCGCCTGTCACATAGTTTCCGGGGTCGCCGTAGTGATCCGCCGTTTCCACGCAGGTGCTGTGGATGGACCGCATGATCGACTGCAGGCGGCTTTCAGTCTGCTCGAACGACCACGAGTCACGGCTGGCGTTCTGCTGCATTTCCAGTGCACTCGTCGCCACCCCGCCGGCGTTCGAGGCCTTGCCGGGGGCGTACAGCACCGCCGCGTCCTGGAAGTACTTCACCGCCTCGGGAGTGCACGGCATGTTGGCACCCTCGGCAACCAGCTGCACGCCGTTCTCGATGAGCCTGCGGGCGTCCTTGCCGTCGAGCTCGTTCTGCGTGGCGCACGGCAGCGCGACCTGGCAGGGCACCTCCCAGATCGTGCCGTCGGTGACCTGACGCGCTCCGCCACCGCGCTCCTGGACGTACTCGGAGAGCCGGCCCCGCCGGACCTCTTTGATCTCCTTGAGCAGTTCGAGATTCAGGCCGCGTTCGTCGACAAGGTAGCCGTCGCTGTCGGAACAGGCGATGACCTTCGCGCCCAGCTGCTGGGCCTTCTCGACGGCATAGATCGCGACGTTCCCCGCGCCGGACACCACGACCGTCTTGTCGGCCAGAGATTGCGCACGCATCGCGAGCATCTCCTGCGCGAAAAGTACGACGCCGTAACCGGTGGCCTCGGTACGCACCTGAGATCCGCCCCAGGGCAGCCCCTTACCGGTCAGCACGCCCGATTCGTAGCGATTGGTGATGCGCTTGTACTGCCCGAACAGATACCCGATCTCACGCTGACCCACGCCGATATCACCGGCGGGCACGTCCGTGTATTCGCCGATGTGCCGGTACAGCTCGGTCATGAAGGACTGACAGAAGCGCATGATCTCGGCGTCGGAACGCCCCTTGGGATCGAAATCGGATCCGCCCTTGCCGCCGCCGATCGGGAGGCCGGTGAGCGCGTTCTTGAACATCTGCTCGAAGCCGAGGAATTTGACGATCGACAGGTTCACGCTCGGATGAAAACGCAGACCGCCCTTGTACGGGCCCAGCGCGGAATTGAACTCCACCCGATAGCCGCGGTTGATCTCGACAGCACCGTCGTCCCTGATCCATGGGACCCGAAAGATGATCTGCCGCTCGGGTTCGCAGATGCGTTCCAGGATCGACCAGCGGTCATAGTCCGGCGTCTTGCCGACCAACGGGGTAAGACTGGCCATCACCTCGTAGACAGCCTGCTGAAATTCCGCCTCCCCCGGGTTACGTGCGAGGACGGTCTGGAAACGCGGCTGGAAGACGGGGTGCAGAGCCTCAGGCATACCTAATAGAGTGCACCACAGCGCATTTGGCTAACCAAGCGGCATAAGACCGCGAGGCTAGGCCGCAGGTGCGGGCGCGGTGGCCAGTGCGTTGCCCTTGATCGTGTAGAAGAACGTGCCCTGTTCGGTCTGCGTCCTGATCAGGCCCGGTCCGGCAGCCTCGGGATGCCCGTCGACCACTCCGACACGCGACAACTTGGGGTTGGTGCCCACCGCGTGCCAGATCGCCCATTTTCCGTCCTTGACGCGCGCATCCACCTGAACCAGCAGATCGTCACGCCCGTCCTGGTCGATGTCGAGCAGCTCGACATCGGCGTTGCCGAGGAAGCCCTTGAAGGGCTCGGAGATCGTCTGCACGACCTTCCCATCCGCAGCACGCACTGTGACGGTGGTGGTTGCCCCTTCGGGCTGAGGTGTGCTGCTCGTCTCGAAGCGCAGCCCCAGCTGATCAGTGGACTGCAGCACCCCGGGATCCGCGCTGGCCACACCGGGAAGCGCCACAAGCGCCAGCGCTGCGAGCGCCGCGACGCCGGTGGTGCGCAACCGCGCCTTGCTGATTTCTCGTCGACCCTGCGAGACCTGCATCGGTGTGTCCATTCGTCATATTTGCTCAGACATGATTTCTTCGACCCCTCTCGCTAACCAACCCTCCAGATCAGCGAGTTTGTCGAGCCACTGCCGGACTATCAGCAATGTGGCCTCACAAAGGTATACCAGCTGGACCGCCGCCGCTAACTCAGCCATTCGTTGCGAGATGCGCAACACTGCGCAGAGAACTCCAGCACAGGCCACAGCCCCGCAACGTTCCTGGCCTGCTGACACACACCAGGCGCTGAATCGATAGCAAAGTGTCCGACTACCCGGGCCGCATTCGACAGAGGCGCGAGCGCCGGTTCACCGGAACTCGCTGGCACAGCGGCGAAGGTTGCTGAGTCAGAATCGGACGAGCCGCCGAAGGTGTGCCGGGACACCACCGGTGACGGCGCGCGTGTCGACTCACGGGCGGGCGCGTTCAGCGATGAGACGCGCGAATTCCGGCTGCAGCCGTTGAGCTTCGCCCACGGTGATGTGTCCGCCGTCGCGCGCCACCCACCGAGAATCGATGTTGGTGCGACATACGCCATCCGGACAGACCACCGGCCCCAGGTCGATGGTGGACACCCCGACGAGCCCCTGGGCGGCACGCTGCTCGGCGGTCGCAGCCGTGTTCTGCTGGCGCCGAACTTCTGCCAGCGCCTCGGAGCGACCGCAGCGGGTGGGCGACAGCCAGACCTCGTACCCCGGGCACTTGTACAGATCCCAGTTCACGAAGTGCGGCAAGGTACTCACCACCACGACGGGGACACGCGCCTCCGATAGCTTCTGCAACACCGCGGCCATACCCAGCTGCCACAACCGGCCCTTACCGGCGTCATCAGTGATCCATTCCTGCGTATCTGGAAGCCGGAACCGCACATGTTGATCGGCCAGGAAGTAGTCACTGGAGGCGGAAGCGATCACCACGAGGCCCGGCTGGACGCCTGCCAACGCACTCGTCCAACGCTGTACGAAGTCGGTGCAGCCGGGCGGCGACGGATCCAGCACGAGCTCCACGAAAGGGCAGGCGGCGTTTGTCGCGAGAAGCATCGACCGGTTTTGCTGCGTCGCCGCCGGGACGAGCGCCTCGGCGAACTGTCCGGCATTGGAATCGCCGACGAGGACGACCGACCGCGAATCGACATCCGCGCCTTGGGGCCACAGACAGTCCAGACGGGTCTTTTCGGCATCCGGCATGTTGCCGACGCACCCTCTGCCGACATCCAGATGGGCTGCCCGCTGCGCACGCGCGTCGCGAATCTCCGGTGTGGCTATCTGCGCGGCACCGAATGTCACAGCCGAAACGAAGACCGCCACACCGACCGACGCCGCCGCGAGTCGCGGCGCGCGAAGATCGGCCAGTTTCCGTCCCGTCCGGATCGGGTCCTCGACATACCGTTTGGACAACCAGGCCGGAAGCAACGAGAGCACGCCCACGCTGGGCACCAGCCATCGGTGCTCGGCGCCGAGCAGATTGTTGACGAAAACGATGAGCGGCCAGTGCCACAGGTACCAGCTGTAGGACAGATCCCCGATCCATTGCATCGGCGCCGACGACAGCCACCAGCCGACAGGCTGGCGCGACGGTACGGTCCCAGCGATGATCAGCAGGCCCACGCCCAGCACCGGGACCAGCGCATTGATTCCCGGAAAGGGGTCTGCCGCGGATATCGCAACGGCGCCCCAGGTGACGCCGGCCGCGCCGAGCGCCGCTATCGGTAACGCGACTCGGGTATCCCATCGGCGTATCCGGCTCTCCGCCAAGGCGATCAGCGCACCAACCCCGAACTCCCATGCGCGCGTAGGCGAGCTGTAGAACGAGAAGGCCGCATTGTGCGCATGGAACGGGAGACCATCGCTGGCCGTCAGGTAGATCGCGAGCAGCAGCGATGCCACCGACAGCGCCAGAAGCAGTGAGAAGGTGACAACCAAGCGACTTGCCCGCCGACGGGCCGCCACGTAGGCGGCCAACGCCATCGTGGCCGGGAAGATGAGATAGAACTGCTCCTCGACCGCCAGCGACCAGGTGTGCAGGAACGGATTCATCGCCGCCGGCGCCGCGAAGTATCCGGAGGGCTCCAGGAAAAGCACCGCGTTCGAGACGAATAGGGCTGCGGCGGCGGCCGTTCGTGCGGCGACCTGCATTGACCCCAGCGGACTTTGGATGACTGCGGCGATCGGCAGCACCACGACGATCAACAGGGCGAGCGCGGGCAGCAGACGGCGTACCCGGCGCGCATAGAAGCGACGCAGATCGATGTGGTCCGTCCGGTCGGTCTCGCGCAGCAGCAGACGGGTGATCACAAATCCGGAGATGACGAAGAAGACATCGACGCCGATGAATCCACCGGGAACCGGCAGACCGCTGTGATAGGCGACCACCAGCAGAACGGCTACCGCCCGCAAACCTTGAATATCTCGCCGGCGGTCAACCACCGGCTGAGTCTAGATGACGAGCGTTCCCAGATCGGCCTGCAGCGGCGGCTACCGCCAGTACCCGCACTGATGGCTGTCGGCGAAGCCCGCCATCGGCTTGGGCGCCGGTGGCGCCAGACGCAGGAACGCACCTCCAGGCACATATTTGGGCCATTCCGGCTGACCGCTGCCGTTAGGATTCCCGATCTTCACGAACTGTGCCCAGTAGGTGATCATCTGCGTAGACAGGGCCGCCGATTCCTGACTTAACGGTCTGGACAGATCGAACAGGTAACCCAATTCCGAACCGTGCGAGGCGCCCAACGGCAACGGCGCGCCTTGATACTGCTGCTCTACCGGCGCGGCGGGGTCAGCGAATTCGTAGGCGTACACCGGCGCCTTCCTGACCAGGGCCTCGGCCATATCGAGGGTCGGGCACGCGTAGCTGTTGTCGGTGTCGATCGCCGCCAGCGCGGCGAGCACGTTCCCGCCGTAGGCAGACAAGGGATATCGCCGTCCGAGTTCGGTGGCGCGGTCCGCGTACTTGCTTTCCAGCGCACGTTGATACTCCTCGGCGCCGGGCACGGGCTTGTGCTGATACTGCTGGGCCTCGAACACCGTGGCCTCGTTGGCGTTACTGCCGATGAGGACGGGCACGGGAGACGACAGGCCGCTGGTGAACGCGTCCAGCGGCGGCGCCGGAAGCTCCGGTGTCCCGGTCACCGGGCTCACCGGCAGTCCGATGCCGGTGAACTGTGGCGAATCCCGCAGCGCATCAACCGATAACGCGCGCAAGCACGCGGCAAAACCGGGCCCGGCCGGGCAACCCACGTCGGCCGCATAGGCGGTGCTGTCACGGACGGCGGACGAGACGGGGGCCTGAGCCTGGCACGGGGCACTCTCCATGATGGCCGACCGGAACAGCCCGGAGGCCTTCGGCGCCACCATCAGATCGCATACCGATACGCCGCCCGCCGATTGGCCACCGATGGTTACCTGACCGGGATCACCACCGAACGCGGCGATGTTGTCACGCACCCAGCGCAGCGCCGCCTCCTGATCCAGCAATCCGTAGTTGCCGATCACCTCGGACAGGCCCGGCGCGGCCAGGAATCCCAGCGTCCCCAGCCGGTAATTGATGGTGACGACGGCAATCCCGCCCTGGACGGCCAGTTTTCGCGCGTTGTAGCCGACACCGTTACCGGCGATGAAGGCACCGCCGTGAATCCACACCAGCACCGGCACCTTCCCCTGGGTGTGGCGCGGCATCGTGACGTTGAGGACCAGGCAGTCCTCGCTCTGGGTCAGATCGCTCTCGGCCCCAGGCTGCGGGCATTCGACGCCCGGGCCCGTCGCATCGCGGGTGTCCGACCACGGCTCGACGGGTTCTGGCTCGGTGAACCGTCGCGGGCCGACCGGCGGCGCCGCGTATGGAATAGCGGTGAAGACACGCACCTCGTCGTCGATGTGGCCGCGCACCGCGCCCGCACGGGTGTTGACGATCGTCGGGTCCGCGGCTGTGGTGGGACTGCATGCCACGACGGCTGCCAGGAGCATCAGCACAGCCAATAGCAACCGCGTCATGTCTCGCTTCTCGGGCACGGGCGCAAGCGTAATGGCCTGAAGGTCCGGACCGCTGGAGAGACGACAATAGGCCGGGACTCGATGAGTCCCGGCCTATTGATCAGTGGCTTACCAGCTGCTCTTGTGAATGCCTGGCAGCTCGCCGGCGTGTGCCATCTCCCGCAGGCAGATTCGGCACAGGCCGAACTTGCGGAACACGGCATGCGGACGGCCACACCGGTTGCACCGGGTGTACGCGCGCACGGCGAACTTGGGCTTCTTGGCGGCCTTGTTGACCAGAGCCTTCTTTGCCATATCAGTTCTCCTTGAAGGGGAAGCCGAGCTGGCGCAGCAGGGCCCGTCCCTCGTCGTCGTTGGTCGCCGAGGTGACGACGGTGATGTCCATGCCCCGCGGGCGGTCGATGGAGTCCACGTCGATCTCGTGGAACATCGACTGCTCGGTGAGACCGAAGGTGTAGTTGCCCTTGCCGTCGAACTGCTTGGGCGACAGACCGCGGAAGTCGCGGATACGCGGCAGTGCGATGGACACGAGACGGTCCAGGAACTCCCACATGCGGTCGCCGCGCAGCGTGACTCGGGCGCCGATCGGCATGCCTTCACGCAGCTTGAACTGTGCGATGGACTTGCGAGCCTTGCGGATCTCCGGCTTCTGGCCGGTGATCGCGGCCAGGTCGGTGACGGCGCCGTTGATGAGCTTGGCGTCACGCGCAGCGTCGCCGACACCCATGTTGACGACAACCTTCACGACGCCCGGGATCTGCATCACGTTGGCGTACTTGAACTCGTCGTTCAGCGCGGTCTTGATCTCTTCGCGGTAGCGAGTCTTCAGACGGGGCTGTGCGTTTTCGGTAGTGGTCATCAGATGTCCTTCCCGTTGCGGCGGGAGATGCGGACCTTCTTGCCGGTCTCTTCGTCGATGCGGTAGCCGATACGAGTGGGCTTGCCGTCGGAGTCGATCACCATCACGTTCGACACGTGGATGGCGGCCTCCTGGGTAACAATCCCACCGGACTGCGCGCCACGCTCATTTGCCGACTGTGCGGTGTGCTTCTTGATGCGGTTCACGCCCTCGACGAGGACACGGTTGCGCTCCGGGTAGGCCGCGATGACCTTGCCCTTGGCGCCCTTGTCCTTGCCGGCGATGACGAGAACGGTGTCGCCCTTGTGCACCTTCATTTACAGCACCTCCGGGGCGAGCGAAACGATCTTCATGAACTTCTTGTCGCGAAGCTCGCGACCGACGGGCCCGAAGATACGGGTACCACGCGGGTCATTGTCGGCCTTGATGATGACGGCGGCGTTCTCATCGAACTTGATGTAGCTGCCATCCGGGCGGCGACGCTCTTTGACGGTACGGACTACGACGGCCTTGACGACGTCACCACGCTTGACGGTGCCTCCGGGGATGGCGTCCTTGACGGTCGCCACAATGATGTCCCCGATCCCGGCATAGCGTCGCGACGAGCCACCGAGCACGCGGATGCACAAGATTTCCTTGGCACCGGTGTTGTCGGCGACCTTCAGCCGTGACTCCTGCTGAATCACTGGTCTCTCCTACGTGACCTGGAAGTGGATGTGTGCCGGATTCCGACCCGACACACGCGGTCATGTTGTCTTCAGGGCGCGCGCCATCCCCGGGTTTTCACCTGGTGGGAATGCCTACCTGCCCCAGGGCGCCCAGCACCCACAAGACAACCGCCCTAGTGTAGGTGAACCCGCAGGTCGGATACAAATCCGAGCCACCGCACCCGCTCCCCTCGCCGACTCCCCTCGCCGAAACCTTGGTTCTGGCGGATTCGTCTCGCACATTCTCGCCACAACCTCGGTCTCGACGGGGTGCTACCGATTGAAAGCCGAGCCCTGCTCGCGGTCCAGATAGGTATCGCCCTTGTTCTTCAGGAAGACCAGGTACACCACCAGCGATATCGCGATGCACACCGTGACGTAGGCGATGAACAGCGGCACCTGACCGTGCTCCTTGAGCGCCTGATAGATCAGTGGCGCGGTCCCGCCGAACACCGAATTCGCCAGCGCATAGCCGACCCCTACCCCGAGCGCGCGCACATGAGACGGAAAAAGCTCGGATTTCACCAGCGCATTGATCGAGGTGTATCCGGTCAGGATGACGTAAGCCCCGGCCACCAACAGAAACGATGCGATCGGCGACCGCGTCTGCGGCAGATACGTGATGAGGACATACGTGTAGACCACTCCCCCAAAGCCGAACCACAGCAGCAGCGGCTTGCGGCCCACCTTGTCGCTGATGAGTCCGCCGATGGGTTGCAGCAGCATGAGGAAGATCAGCCCCGCCAGATTGATCCAGGTGGCAGTCATGGCCTGGTCCTTATAGGCGGTCTTGACGATTGCCGGTGCGTTGACGCTGTACGTGTAGAACGCGAGAGTGCCGCCCATGGTGATGAGGAAGCACAGCAGCAGCGGTTTCCAGTACCGGGTGAGCAGCTCGCGCATCGACCCGGAGCTGGTGTCGGCACCGGCCTTGATGGCCGCGAGCTGCTCCTCGCTGAGCGATTCGTCCATGGTGCGCCGCAGCCAGTACACGACGATCGCGGCCACACCTCCTACGGCAAAGGCTATGCGCCAACCGAATTCGTGAACCTGATCCTTGTCGAAGACGGTCAGGATGATCAGCAGCGTGAACTGGGCAAGCACATGGCCGCCGACCAATGTCACGTATTGGAACGACGAGAAGAACCCGCGCCGTTCGCGGGTGGCCGCCTCGGACATGTAGGTGGCTGAGGTGCCGTACTCGCCTCCCGTCGCGAAGCCCTGGACGAGCCTGCACAGGATCAGCACGATCGGTGCGGCCATTCCGATGCTGGTACGCGAAGGCACCAGGGCGATCACCATGGAGCACGCCGCCATCAGCGAGACGCTGATGGTCAGCGCGGCACGGCGGCCGTGCCGGTCGGCGAACCTGCCGAAGAACCACGACCCCAGGGGCCGCGTGATGAAGGTGACCGCGAAGATCGCGTACACGTAGACCGTTGAGTTCTCGTCGGTCTCATCGAAGAACTGCTTCTCGAAGTACATCGCGAAGACGGTGTAGACGTAGACGTCGTACCACTCGACGAGATTCCCGGAGGATCCTCTGATGGTGTTCCAGATGGCGCGGCGAGTGTCGGCCCGGCCCGATGGAGTTGGCGTGTGGGTACTCGAAACAGTCATGCAGGCTTACTGACCACCGGATGCCGGACCCGGCGGAGGGCCGTGCCGGGCAGGGTCGGGCGCGGTGATGCTGCTGGTCGACGCCACCGCGGCGGGAGCGTCGGCTGCCGGACCATCGGTCGACGGCATCATCCACGCCGGCGCCTTGCGCGTCGGCGATGCCGCCACCGGCTTCGGCGTGGACGATGAGGGTTGCGGTGCCGATGTGGTGGGCGATGGCGTCGTGGCAGCGGGCGAGGTCGTCGCGCTCAACGGATTGGCGCTCTTGGACGTCGACGCCGGGCCGCTCGTCGAACTGCCGCTGGGTGTCGTGGCGCTACTGCTGGCGGCCACCGCGTTGAGCCGGCCGATGACGAAATCGGCGGCCCGGTCGGCCGATCCGTCGGATTTGTACTGCATGTGCGGGCCGAGTCCGCCGCCTGCCGGATCACAGATCCCGTCACCGGGGTTGCAGATGTCGATGACCTTGCTGCGCAGATCGTCCCGGATCTCCAGGTCCAGATTCATGCCGGCAACCTGCCAATTTTTCGGATTCCCGATCAATACGATTGCGGGGACGCGCTTTTCGAGGTCGGCCGGGAGCGGGTTGTTGAAGGTGAGACCTGTTCCGTTCTTGCCGAACAGCACATCGACGACGGCTGCGCCCTGAGAGAAACCGCCAAGCACGAACTGAGTGTTCGGGCAGTTTCGGGCGACTTCCTGGACGTGGAAGCTCATGTCATTGGCGCCGTCGCCGGCACGGACCCAATCGAAACTGGCCGGGTAATTGACCGCATAGATGTCGACACTCTTGCCCGGGAGCCGCTCGACGATCTCGTCGGTGACGGCCTTGCCGACATCGCCGAGGCCCGGCGAATCGTTGGTCCCGCGCGCGAAGGACACATCCACGTCCGGACAGCCTGCCGCTCTGGCGGTGGGAGAGCTCTCCGTTTGTGCGGTGAGCACCGCGGCGGCTGCCGCGGATACCGCGAATATCGAAACCCCGACCGATCCACGCTTGACGTATCGGTTCATTCGTCCAGCGTAGACAGGTCGGCCCACACATTTACAGAGGTTGGCACCATCCGAAATGACTCTTACCGGGCCCTTACTCACTCCTGATCCGCGCCCGGACGGCACGTGCGCGGATCACCCACTCAGCGGGCACCGCCGTCACCGGAAACTGAAACACGTTCTACTCTTATGTCGTGGACGTGACATACGAGGGCACCAAGAAGGAACTGGCCACCGATGAGGGTGTGCTGCGCTACCACGAGGCCGGGGAGGGCGAGCCGCTGATCCTGCTGCACGGCTCGGGGCCCGGCGTGACCGGGTGGCGCAATTACCGCGGGAACCTCGAGGTTTTCGCGAAGCATTTCCACACCTACGTCTTGGAGTTCCCCGGGTTCGGCGTCAGCGACGCCGTGCAGGGGCACCCGGTCCTGACGGCCGGCGCCTCGGTCATCCGGTTCATGGACGGCCTCGGCATCGAATCCGCCGCCATCGTCGGGAACTCGATGGGCGGGGTCGTCGGCATCAACCTGGCGATCAAGCACCCCGATCGCATCACCAAACTCGTCACCATCGGCGGCGTAGGACCGAACATCTTCAGCCCGAGCCCCAGCGAGGGCCTGCGCCTGCTGCAGGAGTTCACCGACAACCCCGATCGCGACAAGTTGGTCCGCTGGCTCAACTCGATGGTGTGGAATCCCGCCGTGGTCACCGAGGAACTCATCGAGGAGCGTTGGGAAGCGGCGATCAACCCGGACGCGCACAAAACCGCGCAGCTGATGTACGGCTCCAAAGCCTTTGCCATGCAACAGCAGTTCCTCGCGAACGCCGACATCGCGCCGTACTGGGCGATGATGCACAAGATCAAGTGCCCGACCCTGCTCACCTGGGGCCGCGACGACAGGGTCAGCCCGCCGGACATGGCGATCGTGCCGATGCGGCTCATCCCCAACGCCGAGCTGCACATCTTCCCCAACAGCGGCCACTGGGTGATGATCGAAGCCAAGCAGGCCTTCGAGCAGACGGTCGTGGACTTCCTGCGGCGCTAGTCGTCGAACGCATACCGCACGCAGACAAATCGCCGGATGCATCTGCGTGCGGTATGCACTCGGCGCAATGCACGCCCAACGCAAAAGCGCGCCGCCCCTTTTTCGGGAACGGCGCGCTTTACGCGTATCTGCTTACTTGGCCTTCTCAAGAACCTCGACCAGGCGCCACCGCTTGGTGGCCGAGGTCGGACGGGTCTCCATCAGCGAGACGCGGTCGCCGACACCGGCGTCACCGTTCTCGTCGTGGGCCTTGACCTTCGACGTGGTGCGGATGATCTTGCCGTACAGCGAGTGCCGGTTACGGGACTCGAGCTCGACCACGATGGTCTTCTGCATCTTGTCCGACACGACGTAGCCGATGGCGGTCTTACGACGCCCACGCGGCTGCTCGGTGGCCGGGGTGTGCTTAGGCCCGGCGGCCTTCTTGGTCTCGCTCACTTGCTGTCCTCGCTATCGGGTCCTGCGGCCAATCCGAGCTCGCGCTCACGCATCACCGTGTAGATGCGCGCGATCTCCTGGCGCACCGCACGCAGCCGACGGTTGTTGGCGAGCTGACCGGTGGCCATCTGGAAGCGCAGGTTGAACAGCTCTTCCTTGGACTCACGCAGCTTGGTGATCAGCTCGTCTTCGGTGCTTTCCCGCAGTTCGCCAGCGGAAATTCCCACTGCCATCAGAACTGCTCCTCTCGTGTGATGATGCGCGCCTTGATCGGCAGCTTGTGGATCGCGCGCGTCAGGGCCTCGCGCGCGGTCTCCTCGTTCGGGTAGCTCAACTCGAACAGCACACGACCGGGCTTGACGTTCGCAACCCACCACTCCGGCGAACCCTTACCGGAACCCATGCGGGTTTCGGCGGGCTTCTTGGTCAGCGGGCGGTCCGGGAAGATGTTGATCCACACCTTGCCGCCACGCTTGATGTGCCGGTTGATGGCGATACGAGCGGACTCGATCTGCCGGTTCGTGATGTATGCGTGGCCCAGCGCCTGGATGCCGTAGTCACCGAAGGCAACAGTGGTACCGCCCGAGGCGGTGCCCTTCTTCTTCGGGTGATGCTGCTTGCGGTGCTTGACCTTACGGGGAATCAGCATGTTCAGCTCTCCGTGCTTGTCTCGGCCGGAGCATCTCCGGCCGGGGTTTCAGCGGCGGCACGGCCGGCCTCGGTGCTCGTCGCGGTGGTACCCGAGGCGCCGCTACGACGCGGACGGGCACCGGCCGGACGCTCACGGCGCGGACGGTCACCGGCAGGCGCGGCCACCGAGGCGGCGAGCTCGCGCTTGCCACCGACGATGTCGCCCTTGTAGATCCAGACCTTCACACCGATACGGCCGAAGGTCGTCTTGGCCTCGTACAGGCCGTAGTCGATGTCGGCGCGCAGCGTGTGCAGTGGCACCCGGCCTTCGCGGTAGAACTCCGAGCGGCTCATCTCAGCACCGCCAAGACGACCGGAGCACTGCACCCGGATGCCCTTGACGTTCGGCTGACGCATGGCCGACTGGATGGCCTTGCGCATCGCGCGACGGAACGCCACACGATTCGAGAGCTGCTCGGCGACACCCTGGGCAACCAGCTGCGCCTCGGCCTCGGGGTTCTTCACCTCGAGGATGTTCAGCTGCACCTGCTTCTTGGTCAGCTTCTCCAGGTCGGCGCGGATGCGGTCGGCCTCGGTGCCACGACGGCCGATGACGATGCCGGGACGTGCGGTGTGGATGTCAACGCGAACCCGGTCACGGGTGCGCTCGATCTCCACCTTGGCAATGCCGGCGCGCTCCAGGCCAGTGGCCAGGAGGCGGCGGATCGCCACGTCTTCCTTCACGTAGTCCGCGTACTGCTTGTCGGCGTACCAGCGGGACTTCCAGTCGGTGGTGATACCGAGCCGGAAACCGTGCGGATTGATCTTCTGGCCCACTAGCGCGAGCCTCCCTTCGCCTCAGCGGTGGTCTTGTTGGCGGCAGCCTTCGAGCCCTCGGCCCGGCGGGCGCGAGCGGCGGCCTGTGAGGTTCCGCCCTTACCACCCTTCTCGGACTTGGGACGGCTCTCCACCACCACGGTGATGTGGCTGGTGCGCTTGCGGATCCGGAATGCACGACCCTGCGCGCGGGGACGGATGCGCTTAGCGGTCGGGCCCTCGTCGGCGAAGATCTCCGTCACCACAAGGGTGGAGGGATCCAGGCCGTCATTGTTCTGCGCGTTGGCAGCAGCGCTGGCGATGACCTTGGAAACCGGCTCGCTGGCTGCCTGCGGCGCCCACCGCAGGATGTCGATGGCGTCGGTTACCGACTTGCCGCGCACCAGGTCGATGACCCGGCGTGCCTTGGTCGGCGAGACCCGCACGAACCGTGCAACGGCCTTGGCCGATGGGTATTCAGTCGTTGTAGTCATTAGCGCCGCTTGCTCTTTCGGTCGTCCTTGATGTGACCCTTGAAGGTCCGCGTCGGGGCGAACTCACCCAGCTTGTGACCGACCATTGCTTCGGTGACGAAGACGGGGACGTGCTTGCGCCCGTCGTGCACCGCGAAGGTGTGGCCGATGAAGTCGGGGATGATGGTCGACCGACGCGACCAGGTCTTGATGACCTGCTTGGTGTTCTTCTCGTTCTGTACGTCGACCTTCTTGAGCAGATGGTCGTCGATGAACGGGCCCTTCTTGAGGCTGCGTGGCATCGCTTACTCCTAGCGCTTCTTGCCGGTGCGCCGGCGACGGACGATGAGCTTGTCGCTCGCCTTGTTGGGCTTGCGGGTGCGGCCTTCGGGCTTGCCCCACGGGCTCACCGGGTGACGACCACCGGAGGTCTTACCTTCACCACCACCGTGCGGGTGGTCGACCGGGTTCATCACGACACCACGGACGGTGGGGCGCTTGCCCTTCCACCGCATACGGCCGGCCTTACCCCAGTTGATGTTGGCCTGCTCGGCGTTGCCGACCTCGCCGACGGTGGCGCGGCAGCGCACGTCGACACGGCGGATCTCACCGCTGGGCATACGCAGGGAGGCGTAAGCGCCTTCCTTGCCCAGCAGCTGGATTCCGGCACCGGCAGAGCGGGCCATCTTGGCTCCACCACCGGGACGCAGCTCCACGGCGTGCACGGTGGTACCCGTCGGGATGTTGCGCAGCGGCAGGTTGTTGCCGGGCTTGATGTCGGCGTTGGCGCCCGACTCCACCACGTCACCCTGCGACAGCCCGACCGGCGCGATGATGTAACGCTTCTCGCCGTCCAGGAAGTGCAGCAGCGCGATACGCGCGGTGCGGTTGGGGTCGTACTCGATGTGCGCGACCTTGGCGTTGACGCCGTCCTTGTCGTGGCGACGGAAATCAATCAACCGGTAGGCACGCTTGTGGCCGCCACCCTTGTGACGAGTGGTGATGCGGCCGTGGGCGTTACGGCCACCGGTGCCGTGCAGCGGGCGAACCAGGGACTTCTCGGGAGTCGAGCGAGTGATCTCCGAGAAATCGGCGACGCTCGAGCCGCGGCGACCGGGGGTCGTCGGCTTGTACTTGCGAATAGCCATGTCTTCTCTAGTCCTCTACTCCCCGACTACGCGGGGGCTCCAAACAGGTCGATCGGCTTGCTACCCGGTGCCAGGGTGACGATGGCGCGCTTGGTGCTCTTGCGCTGTCCGAAACCGGTGCGGGTGCGCTTGCGCTTGCCCTGCCGGTTGGCGGTGTTCACCGAGGAGACCTTGACGCTGAAGATCTGCTCGATGGCGATCTTGATCTGCGTCTTGTTCGAGTCCGGGTGGACGATGAAGGTGTACACGTTGTCTTCGATCAACGAGTACGACTTCTCCGAGATCACCGGGGCCAGGATGATGTCGCGGGGGTCAGCGATGGTTGCCATCAGGCCGACACCTCCTCTTTCTTCTTGGCGTTGATGAAGCCGTTGAGGGCCTCGACGCTGAACACCACGTCATCGGCCTTCAGCACGTCATAGGTATTGAGCTGGTCGTAGGCCAGCACATGCACGTTCGGCAGGTTCCGGACGCTCTTGACCGAAGTCAGATCGTCGCGGCCCAGCACCACCAGTACCTGCTTGCGGTCGCTGATCTCGGCCAGGAACGACTTGGCGCTCTTGGTCGAGGGCTCTTGTCCGGCAACCAGTTCGGTGATCGCGTGGATCCGGCCGTTGCGAGCCCGGTCAGACAGCGCACCGCGCAGGGCGGCGGCGATCATCTTCTTGGGCGTGCGCTGGCTGTAGTCACGCGGCTGCGGGCCGTGGACGATGCCACCACCGGTGAACTGCGGGGCGCGGGTCGAACCCTGACGGGCACGGCCGGTTCCCTTCTGGCGGTAAGGCTTCTTGCCACCACCGGACACCAGGCCACGCGTCTTGGTGGAGTGGGTGCCCTGACGGCCTGCGGCCAACTGAGCGGTCACCACCTGGTGCAGCAGCGCGATATTGGCTGGGGCGTCGAACAATTCGGCCGGCAGCTCGATAGAGCCGTCCGTCTTGCCGCCCGGAGCCTTGACTGCGATCTTCAAAAAATCCTCAGACACTACTTCTCACCTCGCTTGACAGCGGTGCGGACCACAACCAGGCCACCCTTACGTCCGGGGATGGCACCCTTGATCAGCAGTACGCCGTTCTCAGCATCAACCTTGTGCACCACCAGGTTCTGCGTGGTGACGCGATCGCTACCCATACGTCCGGACATCCGCGTGCCCTTGAAGACACGACCCGGGGTGGCGCAGCCACCGATCGAGCCGGGACGACGGTGCACGGCCTGCGCACCGTGGCTTGCGCCCTGACCACTGAAGCCGTGACGCTTCATGGTTCCGGCGAAGCCCTTACCCTTCGAGGTTCCGGTGACGTCCACGTACGCGCCATCACTGAAGATCTCGGCGGTCAGCTCCTGGCCGACCTCGTACTCGGCGGCAGCGGCCTCGTCGTCCAGACGCAGCTCGGCCAGGTGGCGACGGGGGTTGATACCCGCGGCAGCGAACTGACCGGTGACCGGCTTGGTCACCTTGCGCGGGCTGATCTCACCGAACGCCAGCTGAACGGCGCTGTAGCCATCCTGCTCGGGGGTGCGGATGCGGGTCACCACATTGGGTCCGGCCTTGACGACGGTCACCGGGACAACCCGGTTGTTGTCGTCGAACACCTGTGTCATACCCAGCTTGGTGCCCAGAATTCCTTTTCTTGCCATGGTTTCTGGTTCTCCTACTGGATGTTCACGTCGACGCTGGCCGGCAGGTCGATGCGCATGAGCGCGTCAACCGTCTTCGGCGTCGGGTCGAGGATGTCGATGAGCCGCTTGTGGGTGCGCATCTCGAAGTGCTCGCGCGAATCCTTGTACTTGTGCGGCGACCGGATAACGCAATACACGTTCTTCTCGGTTGGCAGCGGCACAGGTCCAACGACACTCGCGCCGGTACGGGTCACCGTCTCAACAATCTTGCGCGCAGAGGCATCAATGGCCTCATGGTCGTAGGCCTTGAGCCTGATGCGGATCTTCTGTCCCGCCACGCTTCCTACCTCTACTATCACTGGTCCGGAGCGCGCCGAAGCGCACCACCCGATACCGCCGCTGTTTACCTGTCGTAGTTCACCGACCCCCGCGGTCGGGCGTGTCGCCCTCGCGCGCAGTCGTCCGCGTCGAAAATTCTCGTCGCTTGGACTGGGCCGACGCGCCCGTAAGGGCGCTTGTGGTTCGCCGTCACCGTTCGCAGCGCACCATGGGCGACCCAAGGCACTGCAACCGGTTCACGGCAACCCGAACAGTATGCCTTATCCCGCGGCTGCGGCCAAATCCCTGGTGCACCCACCCGGCAGCAGCAACTGCGAGCCCCTGACCTGCGCATCCGGGGACCTCTGGAACGCTAGTACAAGATCCGTTGAGGAGGTCGTGACGTGCGCTGGTCAGAAGCCGATGGAGGGCGTTCATTTCTGCGGGCACTGCCCGTCCTCTCCGGCAGTGCCCCACCGTTCAACATCGACGGCACCCCTGACGAACCGCACCCCTTGTTCGCCGAATGGATCGAGCAGGCGGTGCAGGCAGGCGTTCCCGAACCGCACGCGATGACGATCTCGACGGTCGATGCGCAGGGTGCACCGCGTGCACGGGTGCTGATCGTGAAGGCCATCGACGAGAACGGCTGGCACTTCGCGGCGAGCTCGGTGAGTCAGAAGGGCCGCGATCTGTCATCGCATCCTGTCGCGGCGCTGACCTTTCACTGGCCGGCGGTGGTGCGGCAGGTGCGAGTGGTGGGCACGGTTGTCGACGACGGTGCACAGGCGAGCGCTGCCGACTTCCTGAGCAGGCCCATCGGATCCCGCGCCATGGCCTTGACACTGCGGCAGAGCCAGCCACTGGCGGACGCCGCGGAAATCGACGCCGAGCTCGACAAGGCCCACCGGAAGTTGGCAGACGACCCGGAGCTGGCACCGGTTGAGTGGGTGTCGTACTCGGTACGGCCCACGCAGGTGGAGTTCTGGCAGGGCTCCCGCGACCGGAAACATCTGCGGCTGAGTTACCAGCGCACTGACGACGGATGGGAGCGCACCCGGCTCTGGCCGTGAATCGAGGAGGAGTCGGCGGCCGGGTTCGCAGTCATCTTACTTTCGAGTAAGGTACGTGCTGTGAGTGCATCTCCCACCTATAAGGCCTGGCAGCGTCTGCAGAACAAGCCCGGCGGCTCCGCCCTGTTCTCCGCCGCCATGATGGCCCGTGTCCCCTACTTCGCCTCCGTGGTGCCGCATGTGCACCGGATGGAGCCGGGCTACTGCGAGGTGACCGCCCCCAAGTGGTACTTCGTCTACAACCATCTCAAGACATTCCATGCGATCGCCGCATGCAACCTGGCCGAGGTCGCGATGGGCATGTTGATGGAGGCCACCACCCCGTCCTCACATCGGTGGATTCCCAAGGCGATGAATGTGCAGTACCTCGGTAAGGCCACCACCTCGCTGCGCGCGGTCGCCAAGTTGGAGGGCCTGGACTTCGCCTCGATCACCGAGGGCACCGACGTGGTGGTGCCGATCAGCATCACCGATCGTGACGGCAAGGAAGTGGTGAAGGCGGAGATCACCACCTGGGTGACCCCCGCCTAAACACCTTCGGCAGCCAAATTTTGCCGTTATAGACAAATCTATGGTGCGCCGCGCGCACACTCCGGCTATGGCCACCGCACTGTCTGAAATCGAGGAAGCCGGCCGAGTATTGGCCGATCCGACCGCCTATGCCGACGAGCCCCGCCTGCACGACGCGCTGACCCTGTTACGGCATGAACAGCCCGTGGCGAGAGTCGTCACCGACAACTATCGACCGTTCTGGGCGGTCACCAAGCACGACGACATCATGGACGTCGAGCGCGACAACACGCTCTGGATCAACGAACCGCGTCCGCTGCTGATGAACCTCGAGCAAGAGGCCGAGCTGGACAAGCAGGCGGCCATGGGGATCGAGCTCAAGACCCTGGTGCATATCGACGATCCCAAGCATCGCGTGTTGCGCGCCATCGGAGCCGACTGGTTCCGGCCAAAGGCCATGCGGGACATGAAACTCCGCACCGACGAACTGGCCACCCGATACGTGAACAAATTGATGGAGGCCGGCGGCACCTGCGATTTCGCGCAGGACGTCGCGGTGCACTTCCCGCTGTACGTCATCATGTCTCTGCTCGGGATTCCCGAATCGGACTTCGACCGGATGCTCAAGCTCACCCAGGAGCTCTTCGGCGGCGATGACACCGAGTTCCAGCGCGGCGCCACTCCGGAGGAGCAGCTGCTGGCCCTGCTGGACTTCTTCGGATACTTCAGCGGTCTGACTGCGTCCCGCCGCGAGAACCCCACCGATGACCTGGCATCAACGATCGCCAACGCGAAGGTCGACGGTGAGCTGCTCAGCGACGTCGACACCGCCTCGTACTACACGATTATCGCCACCGCCGGGCACGACACCACCAGCGCCACCATCGCCGGTGGGCTCGAAGCCCTGCTGCAGCATCCGGACCAGCTGGCACGGCTGCGCGAGAATCCCGATCTCATGCCGCTGGCAGTCGACGAGATGATCCGATGGGTGACGCCGGTCAAGGAGTTCATGCGAACCGCGACGGCCGATACCGAGATTCGCGGTGTCCCCATCGCTGAGGGTGATTCGGTGCTGCTCTCTTACCCCTCGGGTAATCGCGATGAAGACACCTTCGGTAATCCGTTCACCTTCGATGTGAGTCGAGATCCCAACAAACACTTGGCGTTCGGATTCGGCGTGCACTTCTGCCTGGGTGCCGCGCTGGCGCGGATGGAGGTCAACAGTTTCTTCTCGGCACTGCTGCCCCGGCTGGAATCCATCGAGATCGACGGGGATGTCGAGCGGATGTCCACCATATTCGTCGGGGGCATCAAGCACCTGCCCATCCGCTACAGCTTGCGGTAGCGGCCGGTACTAACTGAGCCGGGCCGACCCGTCTGCCGCGACTTCGATTGACGCGCCTGCGATATCGGTATCCGCGATCTGCGCCGCCGCATCCCGGTCTTCGATCTTGGCGAAGGTACGCGCCCCCGCGGGCGTGCGGACACTCACGAACGTCTGGAATGGAGATCCGTCTCGTCCGTAGTTGACGGTCCAGGCCTCGACGGTCGCTGCCCCCGAATACCCGTCGGCTGCCTCAGTTTTGGGCTCCTGATCGACCTCTGCCTGCACGTCCTCGTACCTGAACCCGGATGCGGGCGGCTCGGTTCCGTAGATTCCGAACGCGTGTTTGGTCAGGTATCCGCCGTTGGCCGTGATCAGCCCCTTCGCACCCGGGAGTTCACGGAGCCGCTCTGCCATGGTGGCGATGGAGTGGGTGACGTAGTTGCACCAGGGACCACCGGCGAACGTGAGCCCACCGGTGACCGTCAGCGGCCGCGCAGGATCATCGAGCGCCAGCCCCAACTCGGTGGCTGCAACCTGCACCGCCGAGGGGAAACACGAGTAGATGTCGATCAGGTCCACATCGTCGGTGCTCAGCCCGGCGATGTCGAACGCACGTCTTCCCGCGAGGCGGATGGCCGGAGACCGGTGCAGCTCATCGCGTTCACTGAGCGCGAAAGTGTCGTTGGCCTGGCTGCCCGCGAGCGGAAATATCCAGCGGTCCTCCGGAATTCCGAGCCGTCGCGCTGTTTCTACGGACGTCAGCAGCAGCACCGCACCCTGCTCGACCATGTTGTTGGAGTTCATCAGCTTGGTGTAGGGCGAGCTGATCCACCGATTGTCGGGACCCGGCGTAGCGATCTCCTCGGCGGTGTATGCGTCGTTGGACCAGGCGTGAGCGTTGTGTACTGCCACCGCGTTGAACCGCTGCCACAGCTGAGAGATGGCGGTCCGATGTTCCGCGATGGACACACCATTGGCAACCCGGATCGCCTGCTCGAACAGTGGGTACACGTGGCCGGGAGAGATGAGGCCGATGGTGGTCTCGGCGCCGCCCACCTGATCCATCCGGCCGCCGAGAATGGTTGGTTCGGCGATGGATTCGTCTTGAGTGGTCCACGACGGTTGCACTCCCGTGGCCATCATCTTGTTGCGTGAGCGCCACATCTCGGCCCCACCGATGAGAACCACATCGGCGTCCCCGGCCAGAATGTCGGCAGCCGCGTGGTTGACCAACAGCTGCGGCGAGTTGCCGCTGGGACCGGTGTAGAACGTCCGCTTGGGCGCCGCACCCAGACGTTCGCCGAGGAGCGCACCGGGGTCGCGGTACTTCCACGAGAAGATGTTCGCCACCGACACCGTGTCGACGGCCGTGAGCAGGTCCAGCGCCCCCGCGTCCTCGGCGGCCAGCCGGGCCGCTCGCTCCATGAGCTCGATGGGCTCGGGGATCTCGGAGAACGGGCTGTCGGCGTCTGTGCGCTGGTTGACCTGTCCGGTACCGACGAGGACCGGCGTGCGAGGGTCGAGGGCCATCAGCCGATGGTAACCAACCACCCGGTTGGCCCCGGAGGGCCTCCCGCTACGTGGGCAATGCCGGACCGGCCCCCTCGATCTGGTTACCCGCGCCCGTCATGTCCTTGAGGTCAACACCGGAACGGCCGATCTCACGCGCCCCCGCTACCAGAGCGGAGACGACCTGCGCCGCCTGGTCATAACCCAGCCCCTCCGGAGGATGAATATTGGATACACAATTACGTTGTGCATCAGTGCATCCCACCATCGGATTGTGTGTGAGGTAGATACCGACGCTGTCGGCCACCGACAGCCCCGGGCGTTCGCCGATGAGCACCAGCACCGTATCGACGCCCAGCGCGGCACCAATGTGATCCCCCAGTGCCACCCGCGCCTGCGTCGCGATGACGAGTGGCGCGATCGAGTACCCGCGAAGCCGCTGGTGCAGCGCCTGCAATAGCTGCACCCCGTGGTCGTCGAGGGCTCGCGGCGATAGACCGTCGGCGAGCACGATGCCGATATCGGCGTTGGAATCGGAGAGCACATCCAGTGCGCCGTCGGCGGGCGCCCGCCCCAGGTCAGGACGGCGCAGGTATTCGGATCGATCGCCGGCCCGGCTGGTCACCAACAGCGGCGTACCCAACCCGAGTCCGTCGATGCGTCCGGCCAGGGCGCGCGCATCCAGGGGCGTGTGCACCGCGTCCCGGGCGGCCGCGTGCGCGGTCCCGAACTCCAGCACTCGAGTGGTCGGCAACGCATCACCGCTGCGCCCCAACCCGATTCGGGACTGCGTGGATCGACGCAGCGTGTCCCAGATATCGTGTGCGGCACCGTTGCTCGCGACATCGCTCATAACAGCGCTCGCAATGGCGAGTCGCTGACCGCGATTTCACGCAGCCCACCGTCACGCTCCAGCATCCCCATGCGCTCAAGCCATTCGTTGAACTCCGGCGCCGGCCGCAGGCCGAATGTACGGCGCGCGAACAGCGCATCGTGAAAGGACAGGCTCTGATACCCAAGCATGACGTCATCGGCTCCGGGCACGGCGATGACGAATGCAACCCCCGCGGCGGTGAGCACCGTCAGCAGCACATCCATGTCATCTGAATCGGCCTCGGCGTGATTGGTGTAGCAGACGTCCACCCCCATCGGAAGTCCCAGCAGCTTGCCGCAGAAGTGATCCTCCAGCCCGGCCCTGATGATCTGCTTGCCGTCGTAAAGATATTCCGGCCCAATGAATCCCACGACGGTATTGACCAACAGCGGCTCCACCTCGCGCGCGACCGCGTATGCCCTGGCCTCCAGTGTCTGCTGATCAACGGCAACGCCGCCCACCCCGATATGGGCTCCGGCAGAGAGCGCTGATCCCTGCCCCGTCTCCAGGTACATGACGTTGTTGCCCACGGTGCCGCGCCCCAACGAACGCCCGGCCTCGTTCGCCTCACGCAGCAGTGCAAGGTTGACCCCGAAGCTCTCGTTGGCGCCTTCGGTCCCGGCAATCGACTGGAATACCAAGTCCACCGGTAGATTTCGTTCGATGAGTTCCATCGTGGTGGTCACATGTGCCAGCACACACGATTGTGTGGGGATATCGAATCGCAATCGGATGTCGTCGATGAGGCGCAGTAGGTCGGCCGCGGCATGCGGGGAGTCCGTCGCGGGGTTGATGCCGATGACGGCATCACCGCATCCCAGCAGCAGGCCGTCGAGGGTGGCGGCGGCGATACCCCGTGCGTCGTCGGTAGGATGGTTGGGCTGCAATCGGGTCGCCAAAGTGCCCGGTAGACCGATGGTGGTGCGGAAGGCGCTGTGGTTACGTACCGCGGCGCCGACTGCGATGAGGTCCTGATTACGCATCAGCTTGCTGACGGCTGCCACCATCTCAGGGGTCAGTCCAGCGGAAATATCTTTGAGCGACTGTGCCCCATGCGGTTTGGTGATCGTCTCCAGTAGCCAGTCGCGGAAATCGCCGACAGTGAGGTGTGAGATGACGGCAAAGGCCTCCGCATCATGGCTGTCGATGATGAGCCGGGTGACCTCGTCGGTGTCGTACGGGACGATCTCCTCGGAGAGGAACGTCATCAGCGGCACCTCGGCGAGCGCCCAGCGTGCGGCGGCCCGCTCGGCATCCGACTGCGCCGCACAGCCCGCGAGCTCGTCGCCGGATCGGGGCGGCGAGGCCTTCGCGAGAACCTCGGCGAGCGATCCGAACTGGTAGGTGACCGGCCCTGCGGTGTGGCGAAAAGTGCTCATAATATGCCTATTTCAATTCGTTCTCGGCTTCTGCAAGCGCCGCGAACTCTTCGTCCGGGGAGTTGGCGACCAAGTGGTGTCGGCTATAGAGCCCAAAGTACGCCATAAACAGGATGAACACCCCGAACGTGGCAAAAGCCGCGGTGGTATCGACGATGAAAGTCGCCACTACCGCCGCACACGCGATCACCAGTGCGAACCCGCTGGTGGCGATGCCGCCTGGGGTTCGGTACGGCCGCTGCATCTCGGGCTCGCGAACACGCAGCACAATGTGACTGACCATCATCAGCACATAGCTCAGCGCCGCACCGAAAACCGCCATGTTGAGCAACATCGCGCCTTTGCCACTGAGCGACAAGAGGAATCCGATGACTCCCGGCACGATCAATGCCAGCACGGGAGCCTTGCGGCTGTTGGTGACCGATAGCCGGGTCGGCAGATAACCGGCACGGGACAACGCAAAGGTCTGCCGGCTGTAGGCGTACACGATCGAGAAGAAGCTGGCGATGAGGCCGGCCAGCCCGATGTAGTTGACCGCCTTGGCGACCGTGGTGGTTCCCAGCGCCTCGACCAAGGGATTACCCGACTGTCCCATCGCCTCGGCACCGCCCGCGCCGGGCACCAGGAACAGCACGACCGTCCCGGTGACAACAAGCACCAGCATCGCCATCACGATGCCGCGTGGGATGTTCTTCGCGGGATCTCGCGCTTCCTCGGCCGCAAGCGGCACGCCCTCGATCGCCAGGAACAACCAGATCGCGAACGGCACCGCCGCCCAGATTCCCAAATACCCGTAGGGCAGTAATGCCGATGCGCCCGCTGCTGTTTCATCCACAGGAATGTTGGTCAGGTTCTTCGCGTCGAATCGGCCGACGGCGCCGATCGCAAAGGTGATCAGGCCTACGAGCGCGATCCCGGTGATGATGAACATCGTCCTGAGCGCCTCGCCCGCACCACTGAGATGAATCCCTATGAAGATCGCATACACAGCCAGGTAGATCCACCATCCGTCCTTGAGCCCGAACAGATGCAGTGATTGGACGTAACTTCCGATGAACGTGGCAATGGCGGCCGGAGCTATCGCGTACTCAATGAGAATCGCCGTCCCGGTTGCGAATCCACCCCATGGGCCCAGGGCACGCCGGGCGAAGGTGTAACCACCACCCGCGGTGGGTAGCGCCGACGACATCTCTGCCATGCTGAGCACCATCGACAGATACATCGCGGCGATGACTACCGCCGCGATGGCCATGCCACCGAAACCTCCCTTGCTCAGGCCGGTGTTCCAGCCCGCGTAATCGCCGGAGATCACGTAGCTCACGCCGAGCCCGGCCAGTAGCACCCAGCCGGCGGTCCCCGACCTCAGCTGCCGCCGCGCGAGGTAGTCGGCACCCTCGAGATGCGATTGGACACCCGCATGATCGTGCGCGGCCTCCGGATGTGGACTGACGGTGTCATCGGGAGTTGACATCGTCCAATTGTGCGGCCGATGGCGTGCTCGTGTGCGGTAGACGCCAAGATTCGCATCCTCGTTACGACCACGCAACAAACTGGGCCGCTCGATGCCCGATCATCGCAATTGTGGCCGCCGGTCCGCGGCTCGGAATGGTCGGCATGATCGACCCGTCGATGACGAAGAGCCCGTCGATTCCCCTGACACGACAGTACTTGTCGACGACCGCGTACTTGTCCTCGTCATTACCCATGGGTGCGGTCGCGCACAGATGTTGCGATGTGGACCACCGCGGACCACCGAACCGCCGACCGTACAGCTCGGACACCAGACGGACTCCGTCCCGCAAGCGATCCATATCGGCGGTCTCGCTGTCGTACCTCAAGTCGATGTACACCGGCGCTGCAGGATCGGCCGAACGTAATTCGACTCGACCCCGGCACCTCGGGGTCATCAACGCTACGCCGATCTGCCTGGCATCGGCGCCATTCACCTGAGCACCTGCCATGGCAGCGAATCCTATTGTGTACGGGCGTATCTCGAGACCCATCTGACGGTCGGTGTGCAAGACGGTGTCCAGTACGGGGTACCCCGGCTGCCCACCATCGCCGGTGTCGAGCACCCACTCCGCGTGGTCCATCACGCGGGTCCCCACACCGGGTAGGTCGACAATGGGCTCGACCCCCACCGCGCGCAGGTCATCGGCCGGTCCCACCCCGGAGAGCAGTAGCAGCTTGGCGCTCTCAATCGCACCCGCGCTCAATATGATTCGATCAGCGGTCAGAGTTCGCACCGAGCTCCCCACCGCCACCTGCACCCCGGTGGCACGCCCGCCACCACACAGCACCCGCAATACACGAGTACCGGAGTACACCGCGAGATTGGGGCGCCAGCCCGCTCCCTCCAGATACGCACGCGCCGGCCCGATCCGCATGCCGCTGTCGATGTTGAGTGGCACCAATCCCACCCCGACACCGGCCTTGCCGTTGAGGTCTGCCACCGCCGGATAGCCGGCTTTGACGGCGAGATCCGCCAGTTCTCTTCCCGCGGCACTCTGTTCGTGCCTGCGCCCGATCGGTATGGGTCCCGATGAGCCGTGTAGCGGATCATCCCGAAAGTCACGATCAGTCTCCATCGCGCGAAAGTCATCACGCACATCCACCCAGTCCCACCCCGGCACCGACCATCCATCGAAATCCGTGGGCCGGCCCCGCACGAAGTAACCGCCGTTGATCGCGCCGGAGCCACCCACCACCGATCCGCGCACCAACTCGGCCTGATCACCGGTGGATGTCAACGTGGCCCAGTAGTAGGTGGCTATCTGACTGTCCGGGCCGATCGGCAGACGGTACCCGTCGCGCACACCGTCCTCGTCCGCCGAGGCCGCCGGCCCGGCCTCGACCAGCACCACACGAAACGACGGGTCTTCAGAAAGGCGGCTGGCCAGAATCGAACCCGCGCTGCCCGCGCCCACGATGAGCGCATCCGCGTGGATCGGCCTACTCAGGGCCGTAATTCCGGTCGAAGCGCACCGAGATCGCGCTCCTGCACGATCCCCGACCACAAGCCAATCCCGTAGGCGATGTCGTCAAGACGCTTCAGCAATACGTACTCGAGCAGGCCGATGCGATCATCGGGAGACGCCGAGTTGTCGTTGCGCTTCATCCAATCCACCACGCCGTCAACGATGGCGGCCACCACGAGCACTTGGCGACTGCGCCGCGAGAGTGCGGCGGCCACCAACGCCAATGGCCAGTAATGGCGGCACAACGCGGACGCGATCTGCAACGCAGCACCGCCCACACCCTGGGTGGCCACCCGAAGGACGTCACGCGGCGGGGTGTCCACTCCCCGCAATGTCCGCGCGACACGCCCGGCCGCGAGCGCGGCCATGCCCGCCGCGGCCAGATAGCCCATCCCAGAACCCACCGCCGCCAGAATCCACACCAGCAGTGTCCATCGCGAGATGACCATCGGCGCCACCTTGTCGGGGTGACGCGTCGACAGCGGCGCAGCGCTCATTCCATAAAATGCTTTGCGCGCAAACCATTCTCGAAGTGTCAGTCGATGATCATGAGCCACATGGGACACCGGTTCGTACCGAAGCCGAGACCCCGCCTCGATCAGCCGCCAGCACAGATCCACGTCTTCACCGCATCGCAGCGATTCGTCGAACCCACCGATATCGTCTATCGCGGCCCGGCGAACCACGATCGCCGCACTGGGGACATACGACACCGGGCCGTACGGAACGACGGGCGCCTCACGAAGGCCGAGGTCCAACGAGGACCTGACCGCCTCATAGCGAGCAATCGCGTTGTCGCTCAAGACTAATCCCACAATCCGAGGGGCAACCAGAGCAACAGCCGGATCACTGAAATGCCCCAACAGTGCCTCCAGCCAGCCGCGCCTGGGCACCACATCCGAGTCAAGGAAGGCGACGAAATCCGTGGTCGCCAGCTTCAGCCCGGTATTGCGGGCCGCTGCCGGGCCCTGACTCTCTTCGTGACGTACCACCGTCACGTCACAGTGCATGCCCTCCAGATCGCACTCCAGGATCGGAATGGTGGAACCGTCGTCGATGACGATCACGCGCATCCCGCGTAACGCCCGTAGCAGCCGACGAAGGCCAAATCCATTGTTAAGGCAAGGAATAACGACGGTCACGTCTCGATATCCGGGCCCACCCGTGGGCCGGGGGTGAGCGACGGTCGCATCCAACAGCGTCCGGGCAAGCTGCGCGCTGGTCGCGTCACGGACCTCGAGCCGTCCACCGGAAAGCAGGGTCCGCGCGGCCGGAGCCAATCGCAGCAGCCGGGTTGGGGAGCCACCCAGTAGCGCCGAGCCCTCGTCGAGAACGCGAACGCGCCGATCCACCTGTACCGCGAATCCGTCGGGTAACCGTCCGTGCGGTGCGGACACGCCCTGCGCCGGCTCGTCACTGGTGGTCATACCAGCCGCCCGTCCGCGTCGGGTGTCCAACGGCGCACCGCGTCGGCGCATTGTCGAGTCATCGTCGCGAGCATCCGTGCGCCTTCCTGGCTGCTGGCGGTGGTCGGATCTCCGAGCACACCGATGGCGCTCACCGCCGCTACTCCGCCCGCACGCATAGGCGCCATCAGTTCGCGCAGCGGTGCCGAATTTCCGGCGAGCACTTCCTCACGACGCACGTTCTCCGGTGAAATATGTAGCAGTAGAGACGTTTCCACGTGTCCGGCATGAGCGTCGCCGCCTTCGACCGCACATGCCCACCATGCGATATCGCGCCCCTCGGAACGCAGCAGCCGCACTGCGGAGACCGTCGCCTCGATATTCCCGCCGTGACCGTTCACGAAGACGATGCGCCGGCACCACTGTGTGGCTGACCGGGCGTACTCAACCAGGACCTGAGTCAGCGCCTCGGTCCCGATCGAGATCGTTCCAGCGAAGGATTGATGTTCTCCGCTGGATCCGTACGCGATGGCCGGGGCGAGAGCGGTCCGACCCTGACCCGTATCGGCCGCCAGCTCCCCGGCCGCCGCGGTAGCCACAGCGTTGGCAATGCGGGTGTCGGTGTCCAGCGGCAAGTGCGGCCCGTGCTGCTCGGTTGAGCCGAGCGGAGTGAACAGCGTAATGGCCGCGTCTGCGAGCTCCGGAGAGATGGCGGTGCTCAAGACAGTCGGAACAGCCACCCGCCGATGGTAGGCCGAATTCACGTCAAATGCATCCAAAGTTGGCGCACACGATCGAGGTCTTTACATCCTTGCTGGCCGTCGGCTTATGCGCTAGGCGCTATTTCGCACCGATTGTCACGCCAGTCCCTGCCGCCACATCGACGACGCCGCCACCGCGTTCGATTCGCGCTGCGCTGAACTAGTGCCGCCCCAGGCCCCGAGCAAATCCCTCGGGGATCAAAAGATCATCTGGCGATAGTTCGTGCACAGACTTTTTGCCAAGTCCCATCAGCGCCGAGTCGATGCCGCCACGCATGATGTCCAGGACGTTCTCGACACCGGCCTGACCGGCGGCCGCGAGGCCCCAGAGGTACGCGCGTCCGATCATCACCGCACGGGCACCAAGGGCCAACGCCTTGACGACGTCACTGCCCCGCCGGATGCCACCATCGAGCAGCACCTCGACATCACCACCGACGGCCGCTGCGATGCCCGGCAATGCCCGAATCGACGCAGGTGTTCCGTCGAGGTTGTTACCACCGTGATTAGACACCGATATCGCCGAAACACCGCAATCTACAGCATGTTTGGCGTCATCGATGCGCATCACACCCTTGAGCATGAACGGACCGTCCCACTGCTCACGCATCCACCGCACGTCGTCCCAGGTGGGCGCCGGGGTTCCCATCCACTGCCCGTAAGCGTCGAAGAACGGCGGGCCGGCCTCGCCGCGGGCCGCCTGGTTCGGCACCCGCAGGTCCGGGATGTTCATGCCCTTGCCGAACGACCACAGCCAGCCGGGCTTGGTCACCACTTCCGGCGCCAGCCGGATCATCGACCGCAGGTTCATCTTCTCGGGTATGGACGGGCTCCCCCAGTCGCGACCGTGCGAGAAGCTCCAGTCCAGGGTGGCGATAAGCCCCACCGCTCCAGCATCTTTCGCGCGCTGGATGCGCCGAGCCACATCGTCGCGTCCGCCCAGCCAGTAGATCTGAAAGTGCGTCTTCGGATTGGCAGCCACCACGTCCTCGATGGGCTTGCTCGCAAAGGACGACAGCCCCATGGCGGTTCCACGCGCGGCGGCCGCCCGCGCCACAGCCACCTCACCATCGGGATCCACCGCCTGAACGCCGGTTGGCGAAATCATCACCGGCAGTGAAATCTCTTGCCCCAACACTGTTGTCGACAGTTCACGGTCCGGCTGAATGCCGACGACGTGGGGCTCGAATCCAAGCTCCCCGAACGCCTCGACGTTGTCGCTGACCGTCAGCCCCTTCTCACTGGCCGAGATCAGCGAGCTGTAGACGGACTTCGGCAGCCGCTTCTTGGCCCGCTGCTGGGCAATCGCGACCGTTTCGAACCATGTGTTGCGCGCCATCTACCGTCCTGCTCGTACGTTGGAAAGGGGGTTCTCGTCGCACGCGCGCGATGGGGGCCGGCGAGTCAGGGTCAGCGCAACTGGGCCCGAGGCCGGGCTGCGTTTACCCTTCGAATGCGAATGGTCCCCACTGGGTTTGGGCACGACGCGATCTGCGGCCAGGGCCGCCTCGCCGTAGCCCTGTACGCATTCCGGGTCGGGTCCATCCATCGGCAAGCCGGTAAAGAACTTCGCCGCCATACAGCCGCCCCGGCAGCTGTCATAATGTCCACAGCTGCCGCACGCGCCCGCGGACTGTGGCTCGCGCAACTCGTTGAACAACTGTGAGTGCTTCCACACCTCATCAAATCCACCATCAGACACCACATTTCCGGCCATGAACCGATCGTGGATGGCAAATGGGCACGCGTAGACATCACCGACCGGATCGATCAGGCACACCACCCGGCCAGCACCGCACATGTTCAGGCCTGGCAAACCACCGGAGCCATCGCCGTACGCCGACAGGTGGAAGAAGGAATCACCCGTGAGCACCCGCTCACCATTGAGCACCAGCCAGTCGTACAACTGACGCTGCTGCGCAGGGGTGGGGTGCAGTTCGTCCCACACATCGGCACCGCGCCCAGAAGGCCGCAACCGTGTAATCCGCAGCGTTGCACCGTATTTTGCCGCCAGATCCGCGAACTCGTCGAGCTGGTCCACGTTGTGACGAGTGACCACCACCGAGATCTTGGCGTCCTTGAAGCCGGCGGCAGCCAGATTCTCCAGCGCGCGTACCGCCATGGCGAACGATCCCGCGCCGCGCACGGCGTCGTTCACCTCTGCGGTCGCGCCGTCCAGCGAGATCTGCACATCGACGTAATCGCTCGCGGCCAGCCGCGCCGCCACCTCCTCGGTGATGCGCACACCGTTGGTCGAGAACTTGACCCCTACATGGTGCTCGGTCGCATAGTCGACGAGCTCCCAAAAGTCTGAGCGCACAGTGGGTTCCCCGCCACCAATGTTCACGTAGAACACCTGCATGCGTTCGAGCTCGTCGATGATGCCCTTGCACTGCGCGGTGGACAGCTCGCGCGGATCACGCTTGCCCGACGATGACAGGCAGTGCACACAGGACAGGTTGCAGGCGTAGGTCAGTTCCCAGGTGAGGCAGATGGGAGCATCCAGTCCCTGTTCGAACTGATCCACCAGGCGGGGTACAGCGGGAGCGCTCATCAAGCGTCCTCTCGGGTCACGATCATCGTCGAATCCGCCAGCACGGCCAGTGCCCGCTGGTATGCAGCGGCCTGGCCGTCTTCGACACCGGCGGCGCGCCAAGCATTCTCAGCGCTGGTGTGGTCGGGAAGCGATTGCACGATCTGCAGCAGGGTGCGGTTCTTCAGGAAGGACAGCTTGCGGGTGCCGAAGTGGTAGAGCAGCGCCCCAAACGGCTCGGGGCGCAACGACACCTGGGGGTGCAACTGCCAGGGCCGGGTCCAATCGAAACCGGAGGGCGCCTCGTCAATCATGGCGCTCATCGAGGTGGGGCGTCTCAGTAGACGCCGCACATCCCGTCGATCGACACCTCTTCGACCAGCGATTCCTGCACCAACTCGGTGTCGGTGGTCTGTCCGGCGACAGTGGTGGGCTCGGCCATCTGTTCACTCCCTTGTGAGTCTGGACTGTGGCAACGATCACGATAATAATGGCATCGAGTGCAGAAAGGGAAGAGGGTGGCAGGAAATGGCACAGTTCTCGGCATGAGTGCGCAGCCGGCGCGCGTGGGACGGCGCCCTTCGACAACCCGGGATGAGATCACCGCAGTTGCCATGGCACTGTTCGCGCAGCGCAACTTCGACGACGTGAGCGTCGACGACATCGCCGCAGCGGCCGGTATCGCCCGGCGTACGGTGTTTCGTTACTACAGCTCCAAGAACGCAATCGTGTGGGGAGACTTCGACTCCCACCTTGAGGTGATGCGCGCACTGCTGGAGAAGACACCGGACACGGTGGATATCAGCACGGCCCTGCGCCAGGCATTGCTGACATTCAACGACTTTCCGGCCGATGAGACCCCGCGCCACCGCATGCGGATGCGGCTGATCTTGGAAGTCCCTGCGTTACAGGCATACTCGATGCTGATGTACACCGGCTGGCGCGACGTCATCGCGCAGTTCGTGGCCGCACGCACCGGCACCGATCCCGGCACCCTCTTACCGCAGACCGTTGCCTGGACCCTGCTCGGAGTGGCACTCGCCGCTTACGAACAATGGCTCGCCGACGAGTCCGCCACGCTCACCACACTGCTCGGCAAGGGCCTCGATGCCGCAGAGGTGGGCCTGCGCGGGCTGGACTGAGCTCGCGGGCGCAAGGAACAGGCGCTACTCCAGCACGTCGGCGATGGGCGTTCCCGCGGCGATCTTGGCCCGCATCTTCATCACCGGGCCGGCCATCCCGCAGCCGACGACGCCGGTGAGCACACCGTCGCGCTCCAGATATGCCAGGAATTTCCGGCCGTCATCGGAAATGAGATGCACGGTATCCGCGTCGCCGAGATGTCCGAGCGACTGGATCTTCACGTCGTACTGATCGCTCCAAAAGTACGGCACGGCAGCCGCATTCGCCGCCGGCTCTTGACCGAGTAAGGCGGGTACGAGCGCGCGGACTTGATCGGCGACATTGCTCCAATGCTCCACCCGGCTGGGGCGGCCGTCAGCATCCGCCCACGCGGCGACATCGCCCAACGCCCAGACATGCGGGGTGCCGGTACGGCCCACCGCATCGCACACCACGCCGTTGTTCACCTCGACGCCCGACCCGTCCAACCAGTCCGTGGCGGGCCGGCTCCCGATACCCAGCACGACGAGATCGGAGTCCAGGCGCGTGCCGTCGGACAAGGTGACGGACTGAACCCGCCCGTCTCCCTCGACCGCGTCTACGCCTACTCCCACCCGAACGTCTACGCCCTCATTGCGATGCAGCCGGGCAACCAGGTCGCCGAGCTGCTGTCCGATCGCCGCCAGCAGCGGAGCCGGTTGCGGTTCGACGAGAACCACATCAACTCCGTTGGCACGCAATGTGGACGCGACCTCACACCCGATGAATCCGGCCCCGACCACCACCGCTCGCCGCGCCTTCTCGGCGTCGCCTCGCAGCGCGAAGCTGTCATCGGCGGTGCGCAGGACGTGGATGCCGTCCAGCTCGGGGAAGGCAGCGATACGCCGGGGAACGAGGCCGGTCGCGATGACGGCCTCTCCGTACTCCAGGGTGCTGCCGTCATCCAGCGTGGCCGTCCGGGCAGCAGGGTCCAGCGCGACCACCTTGGCACCGAGTCGCAGCTCAATCTGCTTCTCGTCGTAAAACTCTCGCGGCTTGAGCACTACCGCATCGATTGTCTTCTCCGCGTCCCGCAAGACGTCCTTGGACAGCGGCGGACGGTCGTAGGGCAAGTGCGCCTCGCTGCTCACGATGGTGATCGGCCCGGAGAACTCGGCGCGGCGTAACTGTTCGGCGGTTCGTACCGCCCCCAGCCCGCCGCCGATGATCAGTACCCCTCGATCCGCATCGCTCATGGGTTTCTTCTTACACGACTGGACACGGGCAATGTCAGGCCTATCGCCCCTGCCTCTTACCCCTGGACCTGCGCCCGGTCCACCAGGTTGGAAAGCACCACGATGCTCTCGGTGCGGTCGATGTCCCCACTGGCACGGATGCGTTCCAGCGCACGCTCGAGGTGCTGGATATCGCGTGCCAGCACCCGCAACATCGCATCGGAGGTTCCGGTCACCGTCGCGGCACTGACGACCTCGGGAATGTCGATCCATGCCCGCCGCAAGGCTTCCGGCGTGATGGTGCCCTGGCAGTACACCTGGACGTAGGCCTCGGTGTTCCAGCCCACGGCAGCGCGATCCACCACGGTGGTGAACCCCTTGATCACCCCCGTCGCAACCAGCCGGTCGACACGACGCTTGACCGCGGGGGCCGACAGGTTGACCTCCTCACCGATCTCGGCGTACGTCGCCCGAGCATTGCGCATCAACAGCGTCACAATCCGCTCATCGGTGGCATCGAGCTCGGCCATTCACGTTCCTCCTCCGGCAACCTTGCTCAGTTCTGCAATAGAATGCCAAATTCACAGCCTGGACGCAATGAATCGCGGTGACTCAGACAACGTATAGAGATTGATTGCGGAAATTGCCTCTCCTACGCTCAGCGCATGACCGTTGTGCACGAGGGTGGACACCCGGCCGGCTCCCCCATCCAACAGCCAGACAGAACACCGACGACGCGTCACTACGTGATGGTGCCGCCGACGTACTACACCGTGGAATACGCGATCAATCCCTGGATGGACATATCCAACCCGGTCGATCCGACGTTGGCCACCGCCCAGTGGGATACGTTGCGCGCCACCTACGAACGCCTGGGCCACACGGTGGACATCCTGCCTCCCGTAGCGGGCCTACCGGACATGGTCTACGCGGCCAACGGCGGAGTCGTGCTGCGGGGCAACGCCGTTGTCGCACGGTTCACCCACCGCGAACGCGCCGGCGAATCCGCCGCACATGCCGAATGGATGCGTGTGCACGGACTGCGCGCCATGCATACCCGGTACACCAATGAGGGCCAGGGCGACTTCCTGCTGGCGGGCGACGTCATGTTGGCCGGCACGGGTTTCCGCACCGACGTCCGGTCTCATGTGGAAGTGGCGCGAATGCTCGACATTCCCGTGGTAACACTGGAGCTCGTCGATCCGCGGTTCTATCACCTGGATACCGCGCTGGCCGTACTGGATCCGCAGACCGTGGCGTACTACCCGCAGGCGTTCAGTGAGGCCTCGCAAGCCCGGCTGCAGTTCATGTACCCCAACGCGATCATCGCCAGCTCGACCGACGCCTACGTGCTCGGGATGAACGCGGTGTCCGACGGTCGCCACGTCATGCTGCCCGCCACCGCGACCGGATTCGCCGAACAACTCCGCACCGCCGGATTCGAACCGATCGGTATCGATCTCTCCGAGCTTCTCAAGGGTGGCGGTTCGGTGAAATGCTGCACGCTGGAGCTGCACTCGTGACCGTCACGGAGGCCCCCGGCATGTCACCCGACTCATACAAGAGCGCCGAATACATCGAGTTGGCCGAGCAGTACGGCGCACACAACTATGCGCCGCTACCGGTCGTCGCCCACCGCGCCGAGGGCGCGTGGATCGAAGACGTGGACGGCAAGCGCTATCTGGATTGTCTGGCCGCCTACTCGGCGGTGAACTTCGGCCACGGCAACCCCGAGATTCTCGCGGCCGCCCACGCTCAGCTCGACACGGTGACCCTGGTAAGCCGGGCATTTCATTCGGATCGTCTCGGCAGGTTCTGTCGCGACCTCGCCCGCCTCTGCGGCAAGGGCATGGTGCTGCCGATGAACACCGGGGCCGAGGCGGTGGAAAGTGGCATCAAGGTCGCCCGTAAATGGGGCACCGACGTCAAGGGAGTGCCCGCCGGACAGGCCAACATCGTGGTGGCTCACAACAACTTCCACGGCCGGACCATCAGCATCGTAAGTTTCTCCTCCGACGAGACGGCGCGCGGCGGATTTGGCCCGTTCACACCCGGCTTCCGCATGGTGCCGTTCGGCGACATCGCTGCGCTGGCACGGGCGATCGACGACAACACCGTCGCCGTCCTGCTCGAACCGGTTCAGGGCGAGGCCGGCATCATCATTCCGCCCGACGACTACCTGCCCGCGGTCCGCGCAATGTGCACCGAGAACAATGTGCTGTTCATCGCCGACGAGATCCAGGCCGGGCTCGCGCGCACCGGCAAGATGTTCGCGTGTGACCACTGGAACGTGGTCCCGGACGTCTACCTACTGGGTAAGGCGCTGGGCGGTGGCGTGGTCCCTGTCTCCGCCGTGGTCGCCGACGTCGACGTGCTTGGCGTGCTGCATCCAGGCGAACACGGCTCCACCTTCGGTGGAAATCCGTTGGCCGCAGCCATCGGATCGACAGTCGTGGCAATCCTCGAGCGTGGTGAGTTCCAGCGGCGGGCGGCGGTTCACGGTGGGCATCTGCGACGACGCCTGGATGCTCTGATCGGCCACGGCGTCACCGAGGTGCGTTCACTGGGGCTGTGGGCCGGGGTCGACATCGATCCGAATCTGGCAACCGGAAGACAAATCAGTCTGCGCATGGCAGAGTGTGGCGTCTTAGTGAAGGACACGCATGGCGCGACTCTCCGGTTTGCACCACCCCTTGTCATCACCGAGGACGAAATCGATTGGGCAATAGGCCAGTTCGCTGATGCGCTGGCCAAAAGCCGGTAGGTTTCGCCCGGCCCCAGGAGGCACAATGGCACCCTCGTCACCCAGCCTTGCCCAGCAGCTGCTGCGGCGCCGTCCCACGTCGGGGGCTCCCACTGCCCACGGCGCCGGCGGGCATCTGAGGCAATCGATGGGGACATTCCAACTCACCATGATCGGCGTCGGCGCCACGGTGGGCACCGGCATCTTCTTCATCTTGGCCGAATCCGTGCCCAAGGCAGGCCCCGCGGTGATGGCCTCGTTCCTGGTCGCTGGTCTCGCCGCAGGACTGGCAGCGCTCTGCTATGCCGAGTTGGCCTCCGCGGTACCGGTATCGGGTTCCTCGTTCTCCTACGCGTACACCACGTTGGGCGAGCTGGCAGCGATGGTGGTGGCCGCCTGTCTGCTGCTGGAGTACGGCGTATCAGCGGCCGCGGTCGCGGTGGGCTGGAGCCAGTACCTCGACAAGCTTCTGGTCAATGTCTTCGGATCGCATCTGCCGCACGCGATCAGCGCCGCCCCCTGGGACAACGTCGATCCGGGAGTGCCGCATGCCTGGCTCAACCTGCCGGCCGTGGTCCTGATTGTCATGTGCGCGATCCTGCTCATCCGTGGAACCAGTGAGTCCGCGCTCGTGAACACGGTCATGGTGCTGCTCAAACTCGCCGTTCTGACGGTCTTCGCGATCATCGCGTTCACCGCGTTTCAGGCGGGTAACTTCTCCGACTTCGCGCCGTTCGGCGTCAGCGGTATCGGCGCCGCAGCCGGAACGATCTTCTTCACCTATGTCGGGTTGGACACGGTGTCCACCGCCGGCGAGGAAGTGAAGGACCCGCAACGCACGATGCCGCGCGCGCTCATCGCCGCACTCCTCATCGTCACCGCCTTCTACCTCGTGGTCGCCCTTGCCGCACTCGGCGCACAGCCGTGGCGGGAGTTCGAGGGACAGTCCGCCGGCCTGGCCCTGATTCTGGACAAGGTCACCGGAAGTACCTCTGCCAGTACCTTCCTCGCGGTCGGCGCGGTCATTTCGATCTTCTCGATCACCCTGGTCTCGATGTACGGCCAGACCCGCATCCTGTTCGCCATCGGCCGCGACGGCCTGCTGCCCTCGGTCTTCGCGCAGGTCAATCCCCGCACGCTGACACCGGTGAACAACACGATCATCGTCGCGATCGTCGTGGGCCTCATGGCCGCCTTCGTACCGCTGAACAGCCTCGCGAACATGGTGTCGATCGGCACCCTCACCGCGTTCATCGTGGTGTCGATCGGTGTCATCATCCTGCGGATCCGAGAACCCGAGCTGCCGCGCGCCTTCCGTGTTCCCGGCTACCCGGTCACTCCGGTTCTGTCCGTGATTGCCTGCGGCTACATCCTGTTCAGCCTGCCCTGGGTCACCTGGATCGCGTTCGGGTCATGGGTTGCCGTGGTGCTGGTGTTCTACCTGGTGTGGGGACGGCACCACAGCGCGCTGAACGACGCACCCAACGACCCAGCCGAACTGCCCGAGAAGGAACCGGTATGACCGTCGTCGTCGGATATCTCTCGGGCAAGGGCGGCAAGGGCGCCCTGCACCTGGCTGTCGAATCTGCCCGCGTTCTGGAGACCTCCCTGACAGTCACCACCGTGGTACCGAAGCCGTGGACCACACTGTCGAAAGCCAAGATCGACGCCGAGTACGCGCAATGGGCTCAGAAGCTCTCCGACGATTCGAAGTCCGAGGCCGCTGCGTATCTTGAAAAGATCAGCGCCGGAATCGATGTCACATTCCACAACGTGGCTCATCGCTCGGTGTCCGGCGGGCTGCTGGAAGCGGTGGAGGACTCTGACGCGGATGTACTCGTCGTGGGCTCCGCCTCGGAAGGAAGCCTCGGGCAAGTGGTGCTGGGCTCGACCGGGGACCGGCTGTTGCACTCCTCCCCCGTCCCCCTGGCCATCAGCCCCCGCGGTTACCGCGGTTCGAAGGCCGGCACGGTCAGCCGGGTCACCTGCGGATACCCGGGCACAGAGGATGCGGTTGACGTTGTACACCAAGCGGTTCGGCTGACACAACGTCTGCACGCGCCGCTGCGCGTGGTCACCTTCGCCGTACGCGGCCGCACCATGCTGACGGCCGGGGTGGGCCCCGAGGCCGAGGACGCGGTGCTCGCCAGCTGGGTCGCCCAGTCCGAAGAGGCGCTGGCCGGACTGCGTCAGGACGGAGTGATCGAATCCGAGGTCGAGCTCAAGGTCGTCACCGGCGACAGCTGGGACGACGCCTTGGACAACGCCGAGTGGCTCGACGGCGAGCTATTGGTGCTCGGCAGCCGCCCCCACAGCACGGTTGCCCGCGTCTTCCTGGGGTCCCGCGCAACCAAGATCGTCAGGCACAGCCCGGTTCCCGTCGTGGTGATGCCGGGCTAGAGCTGTCTCAGTAGGTCAGGTGCCCCTTGTCGACGGGCACCTGAGCACCGGCCAACGTGCCGGAGGCGTCGCCCGCCAGCCACACCACCACATCGGAGATCTCATCGGGCTCGAGCATCTTGGTGGGCGACAACGGCATCGGCGCAATACTCGGCAGATAATTGGGATGTTCGGCCAGTAACTTCATCATGGCGTCGCCGGTGATCATCGGCGTGGTCACCCCGTACGGATGGATCGAGTTGACCCGGATGCCGTACTCGGCCAGTTCGATCGTCAACGACTTGGTGAGTCCGGTCAGGCCGAACTTCGAGGCGACATAGGCGCCGTTACCCGGAGTGCCCTTGAGCCCGGACACCGAGCTGACGATCACGATCGAACCGCCGTTGCCGGCCTTGATCATCGTCGGCACAACGGCTTTCACGGTCTTCCAGGTGCCAGTGAGGTTGGTGTCGATGACGTCTTCCCACTGCTGGTCGGGCATCTCCCACAACCTGCCCCAGCTGAGCACTCCAGCATTGGCGATGAGGATGTCAATGTGCCCGAACTGGGCAACGGCCTCCTCGACCACACTCTGCAGTGCCGCGCCGTTGCGGACATCGGCCTGCTCGGCGATGATCTTGCGCCCGGCAGCCTCCACGAGCCGCACCGTTTCCTTGAGGTCTTCCGGTGTCGCAGCCTCGTACCCCGCATACTCCGACACGGGGGCACACACGTCGATCGCAACGATGTCCGCGCCCGCCTGGGCCAGCCGGACGGCATGCTGCCGTCCCTGCCCACGAGCCGCTCCGGTTACGAAGGCCACTTTTCCAGCCAAGGGCTGATCCGCCATGTCTGCTCCTTTGCACTTGAAGCCAGGCTAGCAGCAGCACTAGAACGTGTTCCAGATTCAGGACCGCTCAGCGGACAAATGAACACTGTCATCAGGAAGCGTGAACCACCGCAAGGCGATCGAGGTGCACGCCACCATCCCCTGGGCCGCGCCATCGGCCTAGAGATCGGCGAGGATCTCCGCACGTTTGGTGTTGTATTCCGCTTCGGACACCAGTGATGCCAGCTTCAACCGATCGAGCTCGGCAAGCCGGTCGGATACGGAGCCACCGGGGCCAGGCTCGGCCGACGAGGCCCGCTCAGCTCCCTCCGTCTTGCGCAGAATGGCGTCAATCTGTTGGCGGACAACCGGATTAGAACGGATGTCCACCACTCCATCGGTGCCAATGCCGTTGGCCTTGAGAACCTTCATGATCTCGAAGAGTGGGCCGGCCTGGCCGGTCAGGTCATACTCGCGGCCCTGCGACGAGCTGGTGAACTTGGCCGGTACCTGACCGCTGAGTAACGCGGTGCGCTGCCAATCGATCTGAAACTGCTCGGTGCCGGGCGCGACGAGCACAACGAGCTTGCCGCGCGAGAGGGCAGGTACCTGCAGCACCGACACCCGGGTCCTCGTCTCGGCGCGGAACGGGGCGATCCCGTCCCCGTGCACCTGAAGCGTCAGCTTGATGACCGGCTGATCGTTGACCCTCATGCCGGTCTCATTGGCCGCAATTACGTCGGCAAGCGCGAGAATTCCGTTGGCCTCCAACAGCTTACGCGCCTCATCGGCTCGAGTGAAGACCAGCGTCAGCACGAACGCCAACACCACGATCCCAATGGTGATACCGACGCCGCTGTACAGCATCCAACTCGTCGCGGGTTGGTCGATCACGTAATACATCACGATGAATATCGGCCCGACGATCCCGCAGATCAACGAGAAGGCCAGGATTTTCAGAAAGCGTCCGACCACGTTCATGGCGCTCATCATCCTCCACCTGCGCGGCATCTTGTGCGGGATCCAGCCAGCCCCTAATATTGGCAATACATGTTGTCAACGATGCCGACATTGCCGGATAGGAGGCATTCACCATGCCCAAGCTCACCGCCGTCGACAGCCCGTCGGCCCGCGATCCCCATCCGTACGACTACTACCACCGGCCGGGCATGGATCTACGCCCAATTCCCGAGGGCAAGAACGAGTTCGGCTGGATCTGGCGTCACTGCCGACACGTGCTGTTCGACAACTGGTTCGACGTCGAAGACGACGTCACCCCCACGCCACTGACCCGCCTGTTCGACGATCACATGTGGCAAGGCGACGAGCTGATGGATGCCGTGGTGGCCATGTTCGAACGGATGGGCTCGGCACGCGCACGCCCCCTGTTCGAGCAGGCCATCACCGATGGCATTGATTCCCTGGACGACCCGCCGGACGAACTGCGCGCCCTTCTGGAGGACGCATACCGAGTGCCCGAATGGTGGGACCCCGCCAAGGCAGAACGTGGACGACAACGGCTGTATCGGACCACCGTCCCCACCTTCCTCATCATGGCCACATTCGGTGTATTCGACACCGTCATGAACTCCGATGTTTCGACATCGACAGGCGCCACCGGAAGATTCCGCGACCAGGGTCCGCAACGACAGATCGAGACCGGCAGGTTCTTCGCCACCCTGTTCGATCGGGATGCCATGCGGCCCGGGTCACCACAGATGAAGCTGACCCTACGCGTGCGGCTTGTACATTCGTTGGCCCGCAAGGGCCTTCGATCCGCATGGGGTCCAGATAACTATGCGAGATTTGGTGCGCCGATTCCCAACTCGTCAATGTGCGGATTCATCGAGGCCGGGGCGCTGGGTGGATTGGTGCTCGACCAACGATTCGGCCGACCGTGCACACTCAAGGAGATCGATGATGTGTGGCACTACATGTCTCGATGGGCGTTGTTATTCGGCGTGACAGAGACCTTGTGCCCCAAGTCTGGCATCGAGGCGATGCACAACCTCGACTACCTGCTGGCACGATCCGGCGAAGCATCGAAATGGCGAGTGGAACTTGTGGAAGTCCTATCCTCGCTGACTACCGGCGGGTTCCAGAACCGAATAGGCGACCTGCTGTATTCGACCGTCATTGGCGGTCCCGGTTCGGTTCTCATGGGATCGCAAGCGATGGACGAATTCCTACGCGACACCCAGTTCGAACGGATACCCCATCGACTCCCGGGCACGATCGTCAAAGCCGTCGCGACAGCCGGCGGGCATACCGCCGCCATCCGCGATCGGTTGCCAGGAATCAACTGGATCCGCCGCATCACCTACGGACGGCTGATACCGAACCCCAGCCTTCTCATCAACCCGGTCTTCAACGTTCTCGAGAGGCTCCACAAGGTCAGCTCCACCTACACGATGCACGACACCAACACCTCCGGGCATGCCTTCGCCAGCTAGCCGCGATGTCCGCTCTTGTGAGCTCTCCCCGCGCGGCCTAATATTGACAATGCACGTTGTCAATGACGTCGACGTCAACAACCAGGAGGTGCCCGGATGCCCGAACTCACCGTGGTCGACAAACCACTGTCTGGCGATCCGCACCCGTTCGACTACTACTTCCGGCCGGGCATGGATCTACGCCCAATTCCCGAGGGCAAGAACGAATTCGGGTGGATCTGGCGCCACTGCCGACACTATTTGTTCGATCCCTGGTTCGACGTCGAGGACGAGGTGACCCCCACCCCGGCGACCCGCCTGTTCGACGATCACATGTGGCAGGGCGACGAGCCGATGGACGCCGTCGCCGAGCTGTTTCACGAGCTCGGGTCCGCTCAGGCCCGGGCACTGTTCGAACAGGCCGTCGAGCATGGCGTCGACAGCCTGGATGATCCTCCCGAGGCGCTGCGTGCACTGTTCGCGGATGCCTACCGCGTGCCGCCATGGTGGGATCCAGCCAAGGCGGAACGGGGCCGGCTGCGGGCGCGCCAGGTGACCACCGCAACCACCGCCGTCATGGCGACCTTCGCGGTATTCGACACCGTCATGAACTCCGATGTGTCGGCAGCCACCGGCGCCACCGGCCGGTTCCGTTATCAGAGCGCCCAACGGCTGGCAGAGACGAATCGGTTCTTCTCCATGATCTTCGACCGTGACGGGTTGGTACCCGGCTCCGAACAGATCAAGCTGACGATGCGCGTTCGTCTGGTGCACGCACTGGCGCGGCGGGGCCTGCGCAGCGCCTGGGGCGAGGACAACTTCGCCGAATACGGCGCTCCCATCTCCAACGCGTCCATGTGCGGATTCATCGAGGCAATGCTCGGCGCGCTCCTTGTCGACTACCGACTCGGAAGATCTTGCACGCTAAGGGAAATCGATGACGTATGGCATTACCTGCTGCGATGGGCGCTGATGTTCGGCGTCACCGAAGACCTGCTGCCGCGCACGGGCATCGACGCCATGCGCAATCTCGACTACCTGCTGGCCCGTTCCGGAGATGCCTCACGCTGGCGCGTCGAGCTGATCGAAGCACTGGCCACGGGCATGTCCGGCGCGCGTACCGGACCCGTCCGGCGCCTCTTCGCGGAAGTGCTCGCCGGACCCGGCTCCATGCTGATGGGACCCGCGGCAATGGACGAATTCTTCCAGGGCACAACCTTTGACGGCATCAACCATCGGCTCTCGGGCTGGCTGTTCAGCAGGGCCGCCACGGTCAATGCCAACGCGTCCGCGGTGCTGGACCGGCTGCCCGGAATCGGCTTGGTGCGCCACCGGCTGGATGCCTTCAACCCCAATCCCAGTGCGGTGAACAATCTTTTATCCGAATTGATCGAGAAGCGCGCCAAGGTGGCGTCGACATACACGATGCACGACAACAACACCTCCGGGCACGCTTTCGCCCGCTGACCAGTTCCGCCGAGCGGGAGTCTCACGGGACGAAACCGGCCAAGGCCCTCGCCAGATTCCCTCTGGGCGAGGAGAAAACACGAAAACGGCGCCCACCCCTGAAGGGTGAGCGCCGTTTTCTTGGCGTCTTTAGATCACTTGTGGATCTTGGTCACGCGACCGGCGCCGACGGTACGGCCACCTTCACGGATCGCGAAACGCAGACCCTCGTCCATGGCCACCGGCTGGATCAGCTTGACGGAGATGTCGGTGTTGTCACCGGGCATCACCATCTCGGTGCCCTCGGGCAGAGTCACCACGCCGGTCACGTCCGTGGTACGGAAGTAGAACTGCGGGCGGTAGTTGTTGAAGAACGGCGTGTGACGGCCGCCTTCGTCCTTGGACAGGATGTAGACGCTGCCGTCGAACTCGGTGTGCGGGGTGGTGGTGCCGGGCTTGACCACAACCTGGCCACGCTCGACGTCCTCACGCTTCACACCACGGACCAGCAGACCAACGTTGTCGCCGGCCTGACCCTGATCGAGCAGCTTGCGGAACATCTCGACACCGGTGACGGTCGTCTTGGTGACGGTGTCCTTGATGCCGACGATCTCGACGTCCTCGTTCACGTTGATCACGCCACGCTCGACGCGGCCGGTCACCACGGTGCCACGACCGGTGATGGTGAACACGTCTTCAACGGGCATCAGGAACGGCTTGTCGGTCTCGCGAACCGGGTCCGGGATCGACTCGTCAACAGCGTCCATCAGATCGCCAACGGTCTTGGCCCACTCGGCGTCGCCCTCGAGCGCCTTGAGCGCGGAGACGCGAACCACGGGAGCGTTGTCACCGTCGAAGTCCTGGCTGCTCAGCAGCTCACGAACTTCCATCTCGACGAGCTCGAGGAGCTCCTCGTCGTCCACCATGTCGGACTTGTTCAGCGCGACCAGGATGTAGGGCACACCGACCTGACGAGCGAGCAGCACGTGCTCGCGAGTCTGCGGCATGGGGCCGTCCGTCGCGGCGACCACCAGGATCGCGCCGTCCATCTGGGCGGCACCGGTGATCATGTTCTTGATGTAGTCAGCGTGACCGGGGGCGTCAACGTGTGCGTAGTGACGCTTCTCGGTCTGGTACTCCACGTGCGAGATGTTGATCGTGATACCACGAGCCTTCTCTTCGGGAGCGTTGTCGATCTGGTCGAAGGCCGACGCCTCGTTCAAATCGGGGTACTTGTCATGCAGCACCTTGGTGATAGCTGCAGTGAGAGTGGTCTTGCCGTGGTCAACGTGACCGATGGTCCCGATGTTGACGTGCGGCTTCGTCCGCTCGAACTTCGCCTTCGCCACTTGTGTCCTCCTGGACTCTTGTTGTTGTTACTTACAGTGTTGCGCCAGGGGCGCGGTGCTCCGGCGGACTATTCGCCCGTTGCCTTCGCGATGATCTCCTTCGACACGTTCGCCGGAACTTCGGCGTACGAGTCAAACACCATGGAGTAGTTAGCCCGGCCCTGGGTCTTCGACCGAAGGTCGCCGACGTAGCCGAACATCTCCGACAGCGGAACCTGTGCCTTGACGACACGAGCACCGCTGCGCTCCTCCATAGCCTGGATCTGGCCACGGCGGGAGTTCAGGTCGCCGATCACATCACCCATGTAGTCCTCGGGGGTGGTGACCTCGACAGCCATGATCGGCTCGAGGATGACCGGCTGGGCCGACTGGGCGGCCTTCTTCAGAGCCTGCGAACCGGCGATCTTGAACGCCATTTCCGACGAGTCAACGTCGTGGTACGCACCGTCGAGCAGGGTGACCTTGATGTTCACCAGCGGGTAGCCGGCCAGGATGCCGTATTGCATGGCGTCCTGCGCACCGGCATCCACCGACGGGATGTACTCGCGCGGAACGCGTCCACCGGTGACCTTGTTCGAGAACTCGTAGGTGGCGCCGTCCTCGGCATCCACCAGCGGCTCGAGGCTGATGATCACCTTCGCGAACTGGCCCGATCCACCCGTCTGCTTCTTGTGGGTGAATTCGACGTTCTCGACCGTCTTGCGGATCGTCTCGCGGTAGGCCACCTGCGGCTTACCGACGTTGGCCTCGACCTTGAACTCGCGGCGCATGCGGTCCACCAGGATGTCCAAGTGGAGCTCGCCCATGCCACCGATGATCGTCTGACCGGTCTCCTGGTCCAGCTTGACCTTGAAGGTCGGATCCTCTTCGGCCAGCTTCTGGATCGCGGTGCCCAGCTTCTCCTGGTCGCTCTTGGTCTTCGGCTCGATGGCCACCTGGATAACCGGATCCGGGAAGGTCATCGACTCCAGCACGATCTGGTTGTTCGGATCGCACAGGGTGTCACCGGTGGTGGTGTCCTTGAGACCGATAACCGCGTAGATGTGGCCCGCGGCGGCGGACTCGACCGGGTTCTCCTTGTTGGAGTGCATCTGGAACAGCTTGCCCAGACGCTCCTTCTTGCCCTTGGTGGAGTTGACCACCTGAGCACCGGAGTCGACCTTGCCCGAGTACACACGGATGTAGATCAGCTTGCCGAAGAACGGGTGGGTGGCCACCTTGAACGCCAGCGCACTGAACGGCTCGGAGGTGTTGGGCTCACGCGTGATGAGCTCTTCTTCCTTGCCCGGGACATGACCGGTGGTGGCACCGACGTCCAGCGGCGACGGCAGGTAATCGATGACCGCGTCGAGCATGGGCTGTACGCCCTTGTTCTTGAACGCGCTGCCGCACAGCACCGGGTAGGCCTCGGACGTGATGGTCAGCTTGCGGATCGCAGCCTTGATCTCGTCGATGGTCAGCTCTTCGCCGCCCAGGTACTTCTCCAGCAGCTCTTCATCGGTCTCGGCAACGGCCTCGAGCAGCGCTGCGCGGTACTCGTCGGCCTTGTCCTTGAGCTCAGCGGGGATCTCTACGGTCTCGTAGCTCTCGCCCATCTTGGTCTCGCCACGCCACACCTTGGCGTTCATCTCGACCAGGTCGATGATGCCTTCGAAGTCGTTCTCGGCACCGATCGGCAGCTGGATGGGCAGCGCGCGCGCACCGAGACGATCCTCGATGGTCTTCACGGTGAAGTAGAAGTCGGCGCCCAGCTTGTCCATCTTGTTCACGAAACAGATGCGCGGAACGTCGTAGCGGTCGGCCTGACGCCACACCTGCTCGGACTGCGGCTCCACGCCTTCCTTGCCATCGAAGACCGCCACGGCTCCGTCCAAGACACGCAGGTTGCGCTCGACCTCAACGGTGAAGTCGACGTGCCCAGGGGTGTCGATGATGTTGAGCTGGTTTTCTTTCCAGTAAGCGGTCGTCGCGGCCGACGTGATGGTGATGCCGCGCTCCTGCTCCTGCTCCATCCAGTCCATGGTGGCTGCGCCGTCGTGGACCTCACCGATCTTGTACGTGATACCGGTGTAGAAGAGGATGCGTTCGGTCGTGGTGGTCTTGCCGGCATCGATGTGGGCCATGATGCCGAAGTTGCGGACCTTGTTCAGGTCGGTCAGCACTTCCTGTGCCACAGAAGTTTCCGCTCTTTCGCTTCGAATTGGGGATTGACGAACTGGGCGGGCCTCGCCGTGAAGTGAGGCCCGTCAGATCACCAGCGGTAGTGCGCGAACGCCCGGTTGGCCTCGGCCATCTTGTGGACATCCTCGCGGCGCTTCACCGATGCGCCCAGGCCATTGCTGGCGTCCAGGATCTCGTTGGCAAGCCGCTCGACCATGGTCTTCTCACGACGAGCGCGCGAGAAGCTCACCAGCCAGCGCAGGGCCAGGGTGGTGGAGCGATCGGGACGCACCTCGACCGGCACCTGGTAGGTGGCACCACCGACGCGACGGCTGCGCACCTCGAGGGCGGGCTTCACGTTGTCCATGGCGCGCTTGAGGGTGACGACCGGATCGGTGCCGGTCTTGTCCCGGGCCTGCTCCAGGGCGCCGTAAACGATGCGCTCGGCGATGGACTTCTTGCCATCGAGCAGCACCTTGTTGACGAGCTGGGTAACCAGCTGCGAACTGTAAACCGGGTCGTTGACCAGGGGGCGCGACGGCGCGGGTCCCTTACGCGGCATTAGCTCTTCTCCTTCTTGGCGCCGTAGCGGCTGCGAGCCTGCTTGCGGTTCTTGACTCCCTGGGTGTCCAGCGAGCCGCGGATGATCTTGTAGCGCACACCGGGGAGGTCCTTCACACGACCACCACGCACGAGCACCATCGAGTGCTCCTGCAGGTTGTGGCCCTCACCCGGGATGTAAGCGGTGACCTCCACCGCGCTGGTCAGCCGCACACGGGCCACCTTCCGCAGCGCCGAGTTCGGCTTCTTCGGGGTGGTGGTGTAGACGCGGGTGCACACGCCACGGCGCTGCGGGCTGCCCTTAAGGGCCGCGGTCTTCACCTTGGCGATCTTGTCCCGGCGACCCTTACGGACCAGCTGGTTGATGGTTGGCATGTACCGGCTTTCTGTCTCTAGCTACTACTGGGCTCTAGCACTGCGAGCCCATATGAAGGCCCTGTTGTCCTGCGGTTTTCGCCCGTATCGGTATCCCGAGGCCGGGCGTGTCGCACGCACCGCGGCCGCGAAGAAAAACTCCTTCACCCTCTGGGCATGCGAATTGACCTGGCGCCCTATCTGACCCCCGCTGGGTAACCCAGTGGTGGCCATCGGCCAGGCACAGCGCCCTACCATACCAGGGCTGATCACGGTGAGACAAACTCGCCTACCAGCGACAAAGCGCAGGTCATCGACAACTCACCGATGCGCGGGCAACTTGCCTACTTGCGCTCGGCAAGACCCGACGCGAAGCGGTGCACCATCTCCGTAAACGCGACATCGGGATCCATCTCGATGCCCGCCATGAAGCCCGTCATCTCCAACATGACGAAGCCGTGCATCGCGGCCCACAGCTCGACGCCCGCATGGAAGGCGGTGTCCTCATTGAGCCCGTAGACGCCGATGGCCTCGGTCGCGGGCTTGGCCAGCTCGCGTGCGTCGATGGTCGGACGGTTCACGGCGTCCAGGAACGGCATCCTGGTCAGTGCGGCATATCTACCGGGGTGGTGGTGTGCGTAACTGCGGTACGCGCCGGCCATCGCCAGGATCGCGTCCTCGCTGGTGCGCCCCGAGCTCACGGTGTGCAGCATGCCCACGATCTCGGCCAATACCCGGTCACGCACCTCGTGGCGCAGATCATCAAGGCTGTCCACATGGTTATAGAGCGAGGGACCCTTCGTGCCGAGCTCGACGGCCAACGCGTTGATCGTCAGCGCATCCCAGCCGGCCCGATCCAAGAAGGACAAGGCGGCGTTGATGACCATGTCGCGGTTGAGCCGTGTTGCCCGCGCAGAGTTCCTGCGGTGCGCGGTTGCGGGCTCGGTCGTCACGTGTGGTCCACCTTCTGGGGGTGAGTCGTTCTAGTGCAGTGCTCTTTGGTGCGGCCTTGTGGAGCAGATGGCCTGCTATGACCCTATCTCCCCCATCGTCACCTTTGTGTTTGTCAGCCCATCGAGTCTGTCGTGGCGCCCGGTGCCTTATTCTCATCGGGTGACCTGGACGCTGAAATGACACACGTTCTAGTTTCCGTGGGGCAGCGAGCGCTGGTCGCCGTCCTGGCGACCGCCGGCATCGCCGCGTTGGCGAGTTCGTCGGCGGGCCGTTCGGACCTCGCAGACAACATTCGCCTGGTGAAGAACGGCGACACCCACATCACCCAGTACGGGCTCGTGACCACTATCGATTGCAGCGATTCGACCGTCTTTGTGAACGGGTCGCAGAACGTCATCACCGCTCTCGGCAGCTGCTACGCCATCTCAGTGCAGGGGTCCTCCAACACGATCATCGCCGACAACGTGGTCAACGACATCACTGTCTACGGCTTCAACCAGAAGGTCCTCTACAAGTCCGGTGAACCGGCAGTCATCGATCGCGGGCGCGAGCTGGGCATGATGAATTTCATCGACCGCATTCCCGGCTAACCCCCTGCCGTCATCCAAAACTCCGGATAATCGATGTCATGTCCCGCCATCATGTGGTCCTGGCCCTCGTCGCGCTCGGACTGACGGGCTGCGGTGCCATCAAACCGGGTTCGAGCAATCCGACGCCCGGCACCTGGACTCCGCCGTCCACCTCGGCCTCGTCCAGCCCCTCCACACCGACCTCTGCCAAGGTCGATATCGGGGATGAGACGGTGATCGGGTACTTCGGCCAAACCACGACCGCCGCGTGCGACGAGGGCAAGCGCCTGAACATCACGGGCGCCAACAACACCCTCACCATCACCGGCACCTGTGACAAGGTCACCGTCTCGGGTTTCTCGAACACCGTCACGTTCGACGAGCTGAAAACCGAAGTGACGGTGACCGGCTACGGGAACAAGCTGACCTACAAGACGGGCGAACCCAAGGTCAACAACTACGGAAGCAACAACACCATTCAGAAGGCTTCCTAGCCACCGCTCACAACACCGTCTGCACGATGTGTTCGACCAGTTGGCGAGCAGCAGCGCAACTATCGCCGCCCTTGCGGTACTGAACCCACCAGGTCAACGAACCGGTACCGGCCGGAACCGTCACCCCGCAGCCCCCGCCGGGGCCAGTGCTGGTGAACCCCTTGCGGCCGTTGATCGTAATGTCGGCGGTCTTCTGTCCCATCCCGTCGGCCGACGTGCGATCGCGGTCGACGTCACCGCCCTCGTAGTAGGCGTACAAGAGGTCGATGAGATTTCCCGCATCATCGGCTGCGACCCAATAGCACAGTGCCCCAAAGAAATTCTGGTAGACCTGGGCAGCCTTGACGGTCTCCACGATCGTCTTCTCATCGAGCGGACCACACTGGCCGTTTGCGAATCCGTAGGGGTCCAGCTTGTCGTTCTCGCCTCGCTCGTTGGAGTTCAGTGACTCTCCCGGAGCGACGGCGGAACCGTCGACGGTGCGCGCACACCCGGTGGGGCTGACGAGGAGCAGCGCCGCTGCGGCAAGCGCGCCGACAATCCGTTTCATTGCTTGCCTACCTTGCTGAGCAGTGAGTCCATCAGGGTCTCGACGGCCTTGCACGGGTCGTTTTTGACGTCTCCCGATTGCAGGGACCAATGCAGGAAATCGGGCCCGGATCCCGCGGACAGCTCACACAACCCGACATTGCTCACGCGGTAACCGGGATAGGACTTGGTGGTCACCGATTCCACCGTATGTCCGAGGTTTCGCGCGACGGACGCCTCCTTCTGTGCCGAGCTGCCCCGATACCAGTACAGCGACAAAGACGTATCTCCGGTTCCGGGGCCGGTGGACCACCGGCAGCCAAGCAGGCTATCCACATCGCGCTTGAGTGCTGGATTACCCACCGCTGCAGTGACTTCCGCATCGGTCATGCCACCGCAGTCGCCGAGTTTGAAACCCTTACCGGGCCCGTTGTTCACCTCGGGAACCGTGGTCACCTGCACATCGGGAGATCCGCCGTCGTCGTCACCCCCGGAGGACCGCGGCGAGCAGCCAGCCAGCACCACGGCGGCAACAACCAGGGCCGATACCGGAACCATCCGCACACTCACGGTGTCCACAGTACGTCCGTATCCCGTGGGTCTCCCTGAAGTCTGAGTGTGTCGGCGCTACTACTGCCCCGGGCTCAGACAGCTCAGACCCCGGCTCCATGGCGGCCGGCACCCGCGGCAAACCGGCCGGCTCCCTCCAGCGCCTCGGCCGCCACCCGCTCGATGCTGCCGAACTCGTTATCCAATGCCGCGTCCTCGGCCATCCCCCACTGCGCGATCGCCGAATCGCGGTCTGCTCGCACACATTGCTGGGGGAATGCCGCGATCTCCGCCGCCAACGCCTCGGCGGCAGCTCGGGCCTGCCCACGAGGTACCACGCGATTGGCCAGGCCGATGTCCAGCGCCTCTGGTGCGGCGACGGGACGCCCGGTGAGGATGAGGTCCATGGCACGCGAGTGCCCGATCAACCGCGGCAATCTGATCGTCCCGCCATCGATGAGCGGCACGCCCCAGCGCCTGCAGAACACCCCCAGGACGGCGTCCTCCTCGACCACCCGAAGGTCACACCACAACGCGAGCTCGATACCACCGGCGACGGCATGGCCCGATATCGCAGCGATCACCGGCTTGGACAGCCGCAGCCGTGACGGGCCCATCGGACCGGGGCCCTGCGGGTGCAGTTCATTTCCACGGTCGGTGCCCATGGCCTTGAGATCTGCTCCGGCACAGAATGTTCCGCCATCACCCCAGAGCACCGCCACGGACGCCTCCGGGTCGGCGTCGAACTCGGCGAACGCCGCGAGCAGCGCCGCGGCGGTCGGGCCGTCAACGGCATTACGAGCGTGAGGGCGGTTGAGAATGACCGTGGTCACCGGTCCTGCCTTCTCTACGCGAACAGCATTCTCACTCACAGGGAGGCCTCCTCCATCTCAGCATTGTCGCGCAGTTTCACCAGTTCATCCTTGAACTCCCGGTAACGGGAACGTATTTCGTCGGCCGGCCAGTCCGTCGGCAACAACTCATCCGGCAGCACCGGGTCGGCGAGCAGGTGCCGCACCATCGCCGCAGCCAGCACAAATCGCGCAGGAATTGCCTCGGCCTGATCCCACCACCGCAACAGGGACGTCGCATAGAGCGACCACCCGGGCAGATCCCACAGCTGAGCGGACAATGCTTCGGGGGTCGCGGTCCGGGTCTGCAACACCCAGACGTGGTCGGTCACCGACGGTGGCAGCTCGATGTCCAGATTGTCCGGACGCAGCCACACTCCCTCGCGCAGTTCTCCGAAACGGCTTTGCCGCAACGTGGTTCGCAGGTCATTGCGGTCACGCGCATCGCGCCCCACGCTGGTGATAACCAGCTGTGTCCAGTCTCCGTCCCAGGAGCGCCGGTGCGGATCGCAGGCCTCGTCCTGCCGCAGCTGACGAGCCTGCAGACGCTCGGCGAGCCGATATCCCGATTCGGTTCGCGCAAGATCTCCCGCAGAGACCATCCGGGTCAGCGCCACCCTTACAGTGGTATCACTGATTCCGAACAAGGTTGTCAGTGAACGTATTTCGCGCACAGACAGCTCTGCGGGGTGTGCACCCAGCAGCAGGCTCAGGATGACCGAACGCGCGGTCATCGGGTGATGCTCGACCGGGTTAGTCATCGCTACAGATCGGTGGGCCTGCGGCCGTAATCACCGAAGGGCTCATCACGATGCCGGACCGCTTGCCGGTAACCGTTCGTCATGGCATCGAACGTGAACGCGTGGGCCTCCGCGGTGTGCCGGGATATGCCGTCGAAGACGGTGCCCACCATGGCGCTATTGGCAATGCCCTGGTTGATGAGCACCGAGTTGCATGCGAGCTTGACCATTATCAACTGGTTCAACGGCATCGCGGCGATCCGCGCCACCAATCGCTCGGTGCGCTCGTCCAGATCATCGGGCTCCGGCGCTTCGACCGCCAAACCCCACTCGTATGCCTGCTTACCCGACAGACAATCTCCGGTAAGCATAAGACGTTTCGCCCGCTGATCGCCGAGCTTGTGCGCCCACAGCCCGGTGGCCGGTACACCCCATACCCGGGTGGGCGGGTACCCGATCTTGGCATCGGCAGCGACGATCAACTGGTCGGCATGCAAGGCGATGTCGGTACCACCGGCCACGCAATACCCGTGCACCTTCACCACGGTCGGCTTGTTGGCGTGCAACAGCGAGGAGAAGCCGCGGGTGAACCGGCTCATCATCTGGTAGTCGAGCATGGGGTCCCAGTTGATGTTCGGCAGGTGGTTGCGCAGCTGCACCTCACCATCTAGTGCGGTGCCTGAATACTGCGCCATGCCTTCATCGTTCGCCTCAGCATAGGCACTGAGGTCGAAGCCCCCGCAGAATCCGTCTCCCCTGCCCGACACCAGGATGACGTGAACCTGCGGATCCAGGTCGGCACGCTCCACCAGTGCCGCCAGTTCCAGTGGGGTCTCGGCGATGATGGCGTTGCCCTGTTCGGGCCGGTTGAAGGTAATGCGCGCGACGCGGTCGGTGACCTCGTAGGTCATCGTCTTGAGTGTGTCCACCGGCTAGCTACCCGACTTGACGGTCGCCCGCTCCAGGATGGGCGAAAGGTCCAGTCCGGTGGGGAGAGTGCCGAACGCACCACCCCAGTCACCGGCAAGCCGGGTCGCCAGGAATGCCTGTGCGACCGCCGGATGACCATGACGGACCAGCAGCGCCCCCTGCAGCGCGAGGCAGATGTCCTCGGCGACCTTGCGGGCACGGTAGGTAACCGAATCCAGATCACCGAGCTGCGAATGCAATCCGCTGATATGGCGGTCCAGCCGTTCGTCCTGGCCCTGGGCGAGCGCAAGCTCCTTGAACAGCACCGCGATGCACTCGGGCTTGGTGGCCATGGCGCGCAACGTGTCCAGGGCGCTGACGTTCCCCGAGCCTTCCCAGATTCCCATCAGCGGTGCTTCACGATAAAGACGCGGCAGTCCTGAATCCTCGACGTACCCATTGCCACCCAGACATTCCATCGCCTCACCGGCATGTGGGGTCGCCCGCTTACACACCCAATACTTGCTGGCGGCCAAGCCGATACGGCGTAGCAGGGACTCGGTCTCGTCACCGCGCGTGGCGCGGTCCGTGGCACCCGCCATCCGCATCGCGACCATGGTGGCGGCCTCCGCTTCGATGGCGAGGTCCGCGAGCACGTTGCGCATGAGTGGCTGGTCGATGAGGTACTCACCGAAGGCCTTGCGATGCTGAGCATGGTGCATGGCCAGCGCCACACCGGTGCGCATGCTGGTGGCCGATCCCAGGGTGCAGTCCAGCCGCGTCATGTTCACCATCTCGATGATGGTCTTGACGCCCTTGCCTTCCTCACCGACGAGCCATGCCGTGGCGTCGTCGTACTCGACCTCCGAAGATGCGTTGGAATGGTTGCCAAGCTTGTCCTTCAAGCGCTGCAACCGCATCCGGTTACGGGTGCCGTCCGGCAGTATCCGCGGGAGGAAGAAACATGACAGGCCGCCGGGCGCCTGGGCGAGCACCAGGAACACATCGCACATCGGCGCCGAGGTGAACCACTTGTGCCCCACCAACGTATAGCTGCCGTCGGCGTTCGGCGTAGCCGTGGTGGTGCCTGCGCGCACATCCGAGCCGCCCTGCTTCTCGGTCATGGACATACCCGCGGTCAGCCCTGCCTTGGTGGCGGGTACCGAAAGCACCGGGTCGTAGACACGACTGGACAGCAACGGCTCGTAGATGGCCGCCAGCTCGGGATTGGCACGCAGAGCCGGTATCACTGCGTAGGTCATCGAGATGGGACACATGTGGCCTGGATCGGCAGTCCATACGCCGGTCTTCGCGGCACGCACGACGTGAGCGCCCGGCCGGTCGTCTGCCCACGGTGCCCCATGTAGTCCGTGAGCGACTGCTTCCCGCATGAGCTCGTGATAGGCCGGGTCGAACTCGATGTCATCGACCCGATGACCCCAACGGTCGTGGGTGTGCAGCACCGGACGGTTCCGGTTCGCCAACTCGCCGGCGCGCTGCATGCGGTCGGTGCCGTTGAGCGCACCGACCTCGACAACCTCGTCGACACCCCACTGACCACCTTCGCGAATGAGGGCTTCCATCAGCACGGGACTGGTCGCGGCGTTGTAGTCGCGCAGGGCGGGGACCTGATTGGTGACGACATGCGTATCGGCCATGCGTCCAGTGTTACATTTCTACGACAACCGCACAAGATCTGTTCACATGCCATTCCGTGCGCCTCTCGTGCGCTAGAAAGAAAAGCGTGGAGAAGGTCGTCTTCGTGCTGCGCCAACCGCTCGACGCCGCCACCGATGAGTGGTCTGAGCAGCTACGCACGAACGTTGTGGACAAGATCCGGGCCACGGGCCCGCATGGCCTGACCATATGCGTGCATGACGCCGCAGTGCGTGCCGCGAGCCTGCGTCTGGTAACCCTGGACCCGCCCTTCGCCGCCGCCGTCAGCGTGTGGGTTCAGCAGTCATATGGTCCGGCGATACGCGAGATCGAGGCAATCCTCGCCGCAGCATCGGCCAATGCACACGGATATCTGGTGACAGAGTCGGTGCCGCTGCCAGCCCCCGAGCCCGAACCGGGATCGCGGTCAACGGGTTTCACCAACATCGCATTGCTGCGCAGGCCCGCCGACATGCCCTTCGACACCTGGCGTCAGCAGTGGCAGGGCGTGCATACCCGCAACGCGCTCGAGCTGCAGTCGACCATCGGCTATGAACAGAACCTGGTCGTACGCGCCGTCACGGCCGACGCACCCGCGATCTCAGCCATCGTCTTCGAGCAGTTCCCCGCGGCGGCCCTCACCGACCCACTGGCCTGGTACGGCGCCGCGGATCAACAGCAGCTGAGCCAACGCGCGATGGCCATGCTCGAGAGCGTCAAAGCCTTTGGAGCCCATGCCAACATCGACACCGTGGCCACCAGTCGATACGACGTAATTCGACCGTTCTCGTGACACCTGTCGCGCCCGCCGACATCACCCTTGACATACAACCAAATGGTTGTAGATTGGAATTGTGACCGACTCGGATGAGGACAGGGCTGACGCCATGTTCCATGCACTCTCCGACCGCACCCGACGCGACATCCTGCGGCGAGTGTTGGCCGGCGAGCACTCGGTCTCGACGCTTGCGGCGAACTACGACATGAGTTTCGCCGCAGTGCAAAAGCACGTCGCCGTGCTGGAGAAGTCCGGGCTGCTGACAAAGAGGCGCAACGGCCGCGAACAGCTGGCCAGCGGCGATGTGGAAGCGGTTCGCTCGGTCGGCACCATGCTCACCGAGCTTGAGCAGTTCTGGCGCGGCAGGATCGCCCGCATCGACGAACTCATTGCATACCCAACATCGACGCTCGAGACACCAGGTAAGGACTGAATCATGCCCGTCACCAACGTCACTCACGATATCGATACCCTGACCATCACCATCGACGCAGAGTTCGAAGCGCCGATCAGCCGGATCTGGCAGATCTATGCCGACCCGCGTCAACTCGAAAAGGTATGGGGTCCACCAAGCTATCCGGCCACGTTCGTCGACCATGACTTCACGCCCGGCGGCCGGGTGAATTACTACATGACCGGACCGGATGGCGCACGGTATGCGGGCTGGTGGGAGCTCACGACCATCGATGAACCGAACAGCTTCGCGTTCAGGGATGGCTTCTCCGACGAAGATCTGAATCCGGTTGACAACATGCCGGTCTCGACGAACCTCTACACCTTCGCCGAAAAGGACGGCCGCACCCTGGCGACCTACGTCAGCACGTTTGAGACTGCCGAGGCGCTGCAACAGGTACTGGACATGGGCGTCATCGAAGGTGCGTCGTCGGCGATCAACCAGATCGACGACCTCATCGGTTCGTAAGCGCCATGGTGCACTACCGCGACCCCGGCACCATCACCTTCGAGGCGACGATCGAGCAGCCCGAGGACCCCGGCGCCTACATCGTGTTCCCGTTCTCCGCTGTCGACACCTTCGGAGTCAAGGCCAGGGTGCCGGTGCACGCCGTGTTCGACGCCTCGGTGACCTACACGGGATCGCTGGCACCATATGGCGGCAGGCACCTACTCGGGGTCCGCAAGGACATTCAGAAACAGCTGGGCAAGGGGCCCGGGGACACAGTGCGCGTCGAGGTCAGACTCGATACCGACCGCGCTTAGGCGTCTTGTTTCTCACGCTGGGCCGGCTCACCGTGGTGCACGAAGTACCCGAGCACCACGATCGCGAACCACACCAGGCCCACCAGGATCGCGGTACGGCCATCCTCCGTGAAGAACAGCAGCACCACGACCAGCGCAAGGAAGGCCAGCGCCAAGATGTTCGTCACCGGCGCCCCCGGCAGCCGGTAATCCGAAGCAGGCAGCTCGCCGGCCGCGACCCGCTTCCGGTAAATCAAGTGGGACACCAGGATCGAGCCCCACACGAAAATGATGCCGATGGTCGATACCGACGTGATGTAGGCGAACGCCTTGTCCGGTGACAGCCAGTTCACGAATACGCCAATGCCCATGGCCAGCGCGGAAAAGCAGATGGCCAACATCGGGACGTGCCGTGAACTGAGCGACTGCAGACCCACTGGGGCATCGCCACGTTGCGCCAGGCTGCGCACCATCCGGCCCGTGGAGTAGATGCCCGAGTTGCACGAGGACAGGGCGGCCGTCAGCAAGATGAAGTTCACGATGTTCGCCGCCTGCGGAATGTTCAGGTACTCGAACACCGCGACGAAGGGGCTCTCGCCCTTGTGGTAGTTCCGCCAGCCCTGAATCGACAGGATGACGATCAGCGCACCCACGTAGAAGAGCCCGATGCGGAACGGCAGGGTGTTAATCGCCTTGCGCAGGGTGACTTTCGGGTTCTCGGCCTCCCCCGCCGTCACACCCACGAGCTCAACACCGACATAGGCGAACACAACGATCTGCAAGCTCAGCAGCGCCTGGCTGAATCCGGTCGGGAAGAACCCGCCATCGTTCCACAGATTGGCGACGGTGGGGCCCGACTCCGGCCCGAGGCCCGCAATGGGAAGCAGCACACCGATACCGATGATGATCATGCCGACGATCGCCGTCACCTTGATCATCGAGAACCAGAACTCGGCCTCGCCGAAGATCTTCACCGATATCAGGTTGGCCGCGAACAGGATCAGCAGAACAGCCAGGGCGGTGACCCACTGCGGAATGCCGGGCCACCACCGCTGGATGTAGACCCCGGCGACGGTAATCTCCGCCATACAGGTGGTGGCCCACACAGCCCAGTACGTCCAACCGTTGGCGAATCCGGCGAAGCGCCCCATGAATTCTTCGGCGTATTCGGAGATGCTGCCCGACACCGGCCGATAGACCAGCAGTTCACCGAGTGCCCGCATGATCACGAAGATGGCCAGACCTGCCACCAGGTACGCCAAGATGAGCGCCGGACCAGCCTTCTCGATGGCACCACCGGCGCCGTAGAACAGGCCGGTGCCGATCGCACCGCCGATTGCGATCATCTGCACCGTGCGTGCGGATAGGCCACGTGAGTAACCGGCGTCGGGCGTCTCGGATTCGGAATTGGCAACGGTCATCGGAACATCATTGCGTGAGCAGACACTTATTGCACGGGAAACCCGGACACACCGTCCACAACTCGCGTGGAATTGCGTGGACTGGCTAGGTATTTATGCGCTGAACCGACTTCTCTTACGTACATAGGCTTCTGGCATGCTCAACCCACAGTTCATTGGACGCGTGGCATTGCCGATATTCGCCGCGGTACTTCCGTTCAATTCGAACGGCCCGGGGCTCGCCGTCAGTCGGTCCTGGGCGCTCTTTTGGGTAAGCCTGGCGGCCCTCACCTCGGTGCAGGGCTTCTTCTACGCGGAGCTCCGCGACCAGTGCCCGGTACGCGGCCCGATCATCGCGATCGACGCGGTCCTCGAATGGCTCATCGCACCCGTGGTTCTCGTCGCCGTGGCCGGGGGTGCCTTGCGGCGCACGTGGATCGCCGCAAGGCGAAAGGGAAAGGCCCCCGGGGTGTAACCCCGGGGGCCTTTCTCCTGCTTGCGATCTAGCGGTAGTCGCTGTATCCGTAGTCGTCCAGCGGCACCGCAGCACCGGTGTTGGAACCGAAGTCCGGGCTGTAGTACTGATCCTCGTACGACGGGATCGTGTACGCGGCGGCCCGCGCCTCTTCGGTCGGTTGCACCGAGATGTTGCGGTAACGGTTGATACCGGTACCAGCCGGGATCAACTTACCGATGATGACGTTCTCCTTCAGACCATTCAGTCTGTCGCTGCGGCAGTTGATGGCCGCATCGGTCAGCACGCGAGTGGTCTCCTGGAAGGACGCCGCCGACAGCCACGAGTCGGTGGCCAGCGATGCCTTGGTGATACCCATCAGCACCGGACGGCCAGCCGCGGGCTCGTTGCCCTCGGCCACCACGCGACGGTTCGCGGTCTCGAACTCGCCACGCTCGGTGAGCGAGCCGGGCAGGAATTCCGTTGCGCCCGAGTCGATGATCGTCACGCGACGCAGCATCTGGCGCACGATGACCTCGATGTGCTTGTCGTGGATCGACACACCCTGGCTGCGGTACACCTCCTGGACCTCGTTGACCAGGTGCACCTGCACCTGACGCGGGCCCATGACACGGAGCACCTCGTGCGGATCGGCCGCACCCTCCATGAGCTGCTGTCCGACCTCGACGTGGTCGCCATCGGCCAGCGGACGCTCCGAACCGTCCTCGTGCTTGAAGACGCGCAGGCGCTGACGCTTGGAGAGCTTGTCGTAGACAACTTCCTCGCCACCGTCATCCGGGATGATGGTGATCTTGTAGAAGCGCTCGCCCTCTTCCAGGCGAACCCGTCCGGTGACATCGGCAATTGGCGCCTTGCCCTTGGGAACTCGCGCCTCGAACAGCTCGGTGACACGCGGCAGACCACCGGTGATGTCGTCACCGACGCCACCCTGGTGGAAGGTACGCATGGTCAGCTGGGTACCGGGCTCACCGATGGACTGTGCGGCCACGATGCCCGCCGCCTCACCGATGTCGACGAGCTTGCCGGTTGCCATCGAGCGGCCGTAGCACATCGCGCAGACCCCGGTACCGGTGGTGCAGGTGAGCACCGACCGCACCTTGACCGTGGTGACGCCAGCGGCAAGAAGCTTCTCGATCGCCGGGTCACCCAGGTCGTGTCCACGCTCCACCAGCACGTTGCCATCGGCATCCACCGCGTCAGCGGCCAGAGTCCGTGCGTACGCGGAGGTTTCGATGTGCGCGTCGCGGATCAGCGTGCCGTCGTCCTGCTTCTCGGCGATGGTCACGTTGATACCACGCTCGGTACCGCAGTCGTGCTCGCGGACGATGACGTCCTGTGAGACGTCCACCAGACGACGGGTCAGGTAACCCGAGTCAGCGGTGCGAAGCGCGGTGTCCGCCAGACCCTTACGGGCGCCGTGCGTGTTGATGAAGTACTCCAGAACGGTCAGGCCCTCACGGAACGAGGACTTGATCGGCCGTGGGATGTACTCACCCTTCGGGTTGGTCACCAGACCCTTCATGCCCGCCAGGTTGCGCACCTGGGTCATGTTGCCGGTCGCGCCGGACTTGGGCAGCAAGGTGATCGGGTTGTCGGCCGGGTAGTGCTCCTCCAGCGCCTTACCGACCTCGTCGGTGGCTTCCTGCCAGATCTTGACCAGCGCGTCGCGACGCTCCTGGTTGTTCAAAGCACCACGCTGGTACTGCTTTTCGATCCGCTCCGCTTCCTTCTCGTAGCGGTCCAGGATCTCCGCCTTCTGCGGCGGCACCAGCACGTCGGCCATCGAGACCGTGACACCCGAACGCGTGGCCCAGTGGAAACCGGCGTCCTTGAGCTTGTCGACGGTCTGCGCAACCACGATCATCGGGAACCGCTCGGCGAGGTCGTTGATGATCGCCGACTGCACCTTCTTGTGCATCTGCTTGTTCACGAACGGGTACCCGTGGGGCAGCAGTTCGTTGAACAGCACGCGGCCCAGCGTGGTCTCGGCGACCCAGGCATCGCCTGGCTGCCAACCGTTTTCGAACAGCTCGGCCTCGACCTCGGCCGGCGGACGCTGCTGCGTCAGCCGCACCCGGATCGGTGCACGCACGCTCAGCGCGCCACGATCCAGGGCCATGATGGCCTCGGCGGGCGAGCTGTAAACACCGGTCTCCGGCTGATCCTTGGCGGCCGGGGCATGCGCACCGGTATCGCCGGGGACCTCGGTGGTCAGGAAGTACAGACCGGTCACCATGTCCAGACGCGGCATGGCCAGCGGGCGGCCCGACGCGGGCGACAGGATGTTGTTCGAGGACAGCATCAGGATGCGAGCCTCGGCCTGCGCCTCCGCCGACAGCGGCAGGTGCACGGCCATCTGGTCACCGTCGAAGTCGGCGTTGAACGCCTCACACACCAGCGGGTGCAGCTGAATTGCCTTGCCTTCCACCAGCTGCGGCTCGAAGGCCTGGATACCCAGGCGGTGCAGCGTTGGTGCACGGTTCAGCAGCACCGGGTGCTCGGCGATGACCTCTTCGAGGACATCCCACACCTGAGCGCGCTGACGCTCCACCATGCGCTTGGCGCTCTTGATGTTCTGCGCGTGGTTCAGGTCGACCAGACGCTTCATCACGAACGGCTTGAACAGCTCCAGAGCCATCAGCTTGGGCAGACCGCACTGGTGCAGCTTGAGCTGCGGGCCGACCACGATGACCGAACGGCCCGAGTAGTCAACGCGCTTACCGAGCAGGTTCTGGCGGAACCGGCCCTGCTTACCCTTGAGCAGATCCGACAGCGACTTCAGCGGACGGTTACCCGGTCCGGTGACCGGACGTCCACGACGGCCATTGTCGAACAGCGCATCCACGGACTCCTGCAGCATCCGCTTCTCGTTGTTGACGATGATCTCGGGCGCACCCAGATCGATCAGTCGCTTGAGGCGGTTGTTGCGGTTGATCACGCGGCGGTACAGGTCGTTCAGGTCAGAGGTCGCGAAACGGCCACCGTCGAGCTGAACCATCGGACGCAGCTCCGGCGGGATCACCGGTACCGCGTCGAGCACCATGCCACCGGGGCTGTTGGTGGAGTTCTGGAACGCAGCCACCACCTTCAGGCGCTTGAGGGCACGAAGCTTCTTCTGCCCCTTGCCACTGCGGATGGTCTCGCGCAGGTTCTCGGCCTCGGCATCGAGATCGAAGGTCTGAATGAGCTTCTGGACGGCCTCGGCACCCATGGCACCGGTGAAGTACTCGCCGTAACGGTCCACCAGCTCGCGGTAGAGCACCTCGTCCACGATCAGCTGCTTGGGAGCCAGCTTGGTGAAGGTGGTCCAGATCTCGTCGAGCCGGTCCAGCTCACGCTGGGACCGATCGCGCAGCTGGCGCATCTCGCGCTCGCCGCCGTCACGCACCTTGCGGCGCACATCGGACTTGGCACCCTCGGCCTCGAGCTCGGCCAGGTCGGCCTCGAGCTTCTGGGCGCGGGCCTCCAGGTCGGCGTCGCGCTGATCGGCGACAGCCTTCTTCTCGACCTCCATCTCGGCCTCAAGCGTCGAGAGCTCGTTGTGACGCAGCTCGTCGTCGACGGCGGTGATGACGTAAGCGGCGAAGTAGATGATCTTTTCCAGATCCTTCGGCGCCAGGTCGAGCAGGTATCCGAGACGCGACGGAACACCCTTGAAGTACCAGATGTGCGTGACCGGGGCGGCCAGTTCGATGTGGCCCATCCGCTCACGGCGCACCTTGGCGCGAGTCACCTCGACGCCGCAGCGCTCACAGATGATGCCCTTGAAGCGCACGCGCTTGTACTTGCCGCAGTAGCACTCCCAGTCGCGAGTAGGTCCGAAGATCTTCTCGCAGAACAGGCCGTCCTTCTCGGGCTTGAGCGTGCGGTAGTTGATGGTCTCCGGCTTCTTGACTTCGCCGAAGGACCAGTTACGGATGTCATCCGCCGACGCGAGGCCGATACGGAGTTCATCGAAGAAGTTGACGTCCAGCACGTAAACTCCCTTTCCCCTTGCGGGATAGAAATCGGTTAGGCGAAGTCCTCAATGGACGCAGATTCGTTGCGGGACAAGTTGATTCCCAGGTTCGCGGCAGCGCGCTCCAGGTCCTCGTCGTCGCCGTCGCGCATTTCGATGGCAGCGCCGTCCTTGGACAGCACCTCCACGTTCAGGCACAGCGACTGGAGTTCCTTGAGCAGAACCTTGAACGACTCCGGGATACCCGGCTCGGGGATGTTCTCGCCCTTGACGATCGCCTCGTAGACCTTCACGCGACCGACGGTGTCGTCGGACTTGATGGTCAACAGCTCCTGCAGCGTGTATGCCGCACCGTAGGCCTGCATGGCCCAGCACTCCATCTCACCGAATCGCTGACCACCGAACTGCGCCTTACCACCGAGCGGCTGCTGGGTGATCATCGAGTACGGCCCGGTCGAACGCGCGTGAATCTTGTCGTCGACCAAGTGGTGCAGCTTCAGGATGTACATGTAGCCGACGGTCACCGGGTACGGGAACGGCTCACCGCTACGGCCGTCGAACAGCCGTGCCTTGCCGTCACCGTCCACCATGACCTCGCCGTCCCGGTTGGGCAGCGTCGAGGACAGCAGTCCGGTCAGCTCCTCCTCGCGGGCGCCGTCGAACACCGGGGTGGCCGTGCGGGTGTCGGCCGGCGCCGACTGCAGATCCTCGGGGAGGTTCTGCGCCCACTCGGGGTTGCCCTCGATGTTCCAGCCGGTCTTGGCCACCCACCCCAGGTGGGTCTCCAGGATCTGGCCGATGTTCATACGACGCGGCACACCGTGGGTGTTCAGGATGATGTCCACCGGGGTGCCATCGGGCAGGAACGGCATGTCCTCGACGGGCAGGATCTTGCCGATGACGCCCTTGTTGCCGTGGCGTCCGGCCAGCTTGTCACCGTCGGAGATCTTGCGCTTCTGCGCGACGTACACGCGAACGAGCTCGTTCACGCCGGCGGGCAGGTCGTCGTCGTCATCACGCGAGAAGACGCGGATGCCGATGACCTTTCCGGACTCACCGTGCGGCACCTTGAGGGAGGTGTCGCGAACCTCGCGGGCCTTCTCACCGAAGATGGCACGCAGCAGGCGCTCCTCGGGGGTCAGCTCGGTTTCACCCTTCGGGGTGACCTTGCCGACGAGGATGTCGCCGTCGCGGACCTCGGCGCCGATGCGAACGATGCCGCGCTCGTCGAGATCTGCCAGCACCTCATCGGAGACGTTCGGGATGTCCCGGGTGATCTCCTCAGCGCCCAGCTTGGTGTCGCGCGCATCGATTTCGTGCTCTTCGATGTGAATCGAGGTGAGCACGTCCTCTTCCACCAGACGGTTGGACAGGATGATGGCGTCCTCGTAGTTGTGGCCTTCCCACGGCATGACAGCCACGAGCAGGTTCTTACCGAGGGCCATTTCGCCGTTCTCGGTGCAAGGACCGTCGGCGATGACCTGACCGACCTCGACCCGCTGGCCTTCGTCCACGATGGGCTTCTGGTTGGCGCAGGTGCCGTGGTTGGAACGGGCGAACTTGCGCAACCGGTAGCTCTGACGGGTGCCGTCGTCGGCCATCACGGTGACGTAGTCGGCGGACACCTCTTCGATGACACCGGCCTTCTCCGCGACGACGACGTCGCCGGCGTCGATGGCGGCACGCAGCTCCATACCGGTACCGACCAGCGGGGCCTCGCTGCGCACCAGCGGAACCGCCTGGCGCTGCATGTTGGCACCCATGAGGGCACGGTTGGCGTCGTCGTGCTCGAGGAACGGGATCATGGCGGTCGCGACCGACACCATTTGGCGCGGCGAGACGTCCATGTAGTCCACCTCGGTCGCCGAGACGAACTCGACCTCGCCACCCTTACGGCGGACCAGGATCTTGTCCTCGGTGAAGCGGCCGTCGGCATCCACAGGCGAGTTGGCCTGTGCCACGACGTGGCGGTCCTCTTCGTCGGCGGTCAGGTAGTGGATCTCGTCGGTGACGACACCCTCGGACACCTTGCGGTACGGCGTCTCGATGAAGCCGAACGGGTTGACCCGCGCGTACACCGACAGCGAACCGATCAGGCCGATGTTCGGGCCTTCCGGGGTCTCGATCGGGCACATGCGGCCGTAGTGCGAGGGGTGCACGTCGCGGACCTCAAGGCCGGCGCGGTCACGGGTCAGACCACCGGGGCCCAGCGCCGAAAGACGACGCTTGTGGGTCAGACCCGACAGCGGGTTGTTCTGGTCCATGAACTGCGACAGCTGGCTGGTTCCGAAGAACTCCTTGATCGCCGCCACGACGGGACGGATGTTGATCAGGGTCTGCGGGGTGATCGCCTCGACGTCCTGAGTGGTCATGCGCTCACGCACGACGCGCTCCATACGCGACAGGCCGACCCGGATCTGGTTCTGGATCAGCTCGCCGACGGTACGCAGACGACGGTTACCGAAGTGGTCGATGTCGTCGACCTCGACCGGGACCTCGAGGCCGCCGGGGGCGGTCATCGTGGTCTGGCCCTCGTGCAGACGCACCAGGTACTCGATGGTGGCGACGACGTCTTCCTCGGTGAGCGTGGTGGCAGTCACCAGGGCCGGGTTGGCACCGCCAAGACCCAGCTTCTTGTTCACCTTGTACCGGCCCACGCGGGCCAGGTCGTAACGCTTCTCCTTGAAGAACAGGTTCTCCAGCAGCGCCTGCGCGGACTCCTTGGTCGGCGGCTCGCCCGGACGCAGCTTGCGGTAGATGTCCAGCAGGGCCTCGTCGGGACCGGCGATGTTGTCCTTCTCCAGGGTCCCCATCATGATCTCGGAGAACCCGAAACGCTCGACGATCTGCTCGTTGGTCCAGCCGAGTGCCTTCAGCAGCACGGTGACGGGCTGACGACGCTTGCGATCGATGCGCACACCCACGGTGTCGCGCTTGTCGACATCGAACTCGAGCCATGCACCACGGCCGGGGATGACCTTGACGCTGTGCAGGGTCTTCTCGGTCGACTTGTCGATGTTCTCGTCGAAGTAGACGCCGGGCGAACGGACGAGCTGCGACACGACCACGCGCTCGGTGCCGTTGATGATGAAGGTGCCCATGTCGGTCATCATCGGGAAGTCACCCATGAAGACCGTCTGGCTCTTGATCTCGCCGGTGTTGTTGTTGATGAACTCGGCCGTGACGAACAGCGGAGCCGCGTACGTCATGTCCTTGTCTTTGCACTCGTCGACGGGTGCCTTGACCTCGTCGAAGCGCGGGTCGCTGAAGGACAGCGACATCGAGCCCGAGAAGTCCTCGATCGGCGAAAGCTCCGTGAGGATCTCCTCAAGGCCGCCGGTCGGGTTCACCTCACCGCGAGCAGTCGCAACCTCACGCCAGCGGGGTGAGCCAACCAGCCATTCAAAGGACTCCGTCTGCACATCCAGCAGGCCGGGAACCGCGAGCGGTTCACGCAGCTTGGCGAAGGAAAGTCGGCTGGGCGCCCCAGGTACGGAGTTAGTAGTTGCGTTATCGGTCTTAGTCTGGCGAGAGACTGCCAAGATCGGTCCTCCAGTGTTGCCGCGCATCTGCGATGTTTTGCGCAAGCAACGACCAAACACACACCCGATCGATCACAACACGAATGAACACCGTCGTGGCGAGGGAAGGTGGGCAGGAGGCAGCCAGCGCAACGTCTAACAATAGCGTACTATCGCGCAGCCTTCAACTGCCCGGTCAATTACGCGGATCAGTGCTGGCTGGCGGCCTCACTGCATTCGCATACGTCCGTGCTGCCAAACAGAGTGACTCGTCGCACGCCGCCCGTCAAGAGATAGCGCCAGTATTTTCGGCGTTTCTTTCTCCGCAACGCCGAGCGCATACCGGGCGCAGGCAAATGACCGTGATGACCTGCATGCGGTATACCCTCGGCAAGACGTCGGTGTCACGTGGGCGGCCTGCCTCGCACCACCACGATGTGGCCGTCGCGGTCTCCCCCGCTCAACGGCGCACTCACTCGATCAACCCGGCCATTCGCCGGGTTGCTACTACCCGCGTACGGGCGGGATCTGGCCCGTGGGAGCGTCGTCGTCGCTCGTGTCGATGGCCTGGGTGGACGGCTCGGCGTGCGGCGGCGCCAGCGTGGCGGTGGTGACACCGGTGGGCTCGTCACCGAAGTCGTGCACACGAAACTGGTGGGTGCCGGCGAAGCTGTCCTGGATCGCGGCCTGCGCGTTGGGCGGCAGCTGGTGCATGATCTCGCGCACCCGGGCCTGGCGACGCCCGACCGCGGCCCGCTCGGGCATACCCGGCGTGGCCTGGATCTGAGGCGGCACGCCTTCGATCTCCTCGACACCACCGTCATGGTGTCCGGCATCGAGGTGCGCCTGCTCCTCGGCCATGGTGGCCTCGTCCTTCTCCTCGGACATACCGATCGGACCGATACGGCGGCCGTTCAGGAACTGCTTGATCACCGGCTCATCGCTGGTCAACAGCACCTCACGGGGGCCGAACATGACGAGCTGACGGCGGTACAGCATGCCCATGTTGTCCGGCACCGTACGGGCGATGTTGATGTTGTGCGTCACGATCAGGATGGTGGCGTCGATCTGCGCATTGATGTCGATGAGCAGCTGGCTCAGGTAGGCGGTACGCACCGGGTCCAGCCCGGAGTCCGGCTCGTCACAGAGGATGATCTGCGGATCCAGCACCAGCGAGCGGGCCAGGCCGGCACGCTTGCGCATACCGCCGGAGATCTCGCCGGGAAACTTGGTCTCGTGGCCGGTCAGACCCACGACGTCAAGCTTCTGCATGACGATGTCGCGGATCTCGGATTCCTTCTTCTTGGTGTGCTCACGCAAGGGGAAGGCGGTGTTGTCGTACAGGTTCATCGAGCCGAACAGCGCGCCGTCCTGGAACATCACACCGAAGAGCTTGCGGATCTCATAGAGCTCCTTGGAGGAGCACTCCATGATGTTGGTGCCGTCGACGTAGATGGCACCCTGCTCCGGGCGCAGCAGCCCGATCAGCGACTTCAGGAAGACGGACTTACCGGTACCGGACGGCCCCAGCAGCACGCTGACTTCACCCGGCGGCAGGGACAGGCTGACGTTCTCCCAGATTCGTTGTGAACCAAAGGACTTGGTCAAACCCTCAACGGAGACTTCTGCACCCACCAGGCGATCCTTCCGCGACACGCACACTTCACCACCAACCCGGCCAGGCTGTGGTTCGGATCACTTTAGCGCATGCCCAGGAGCTGCATCGCGTTTGTGCCCAGACCAGCCCGTCGACTGGCTAACTGTGATAACCAGGCACTACGCGTCTATTGCACGCTACTGCCGGTCTTCCGCGAGTCCGCCCGCCCTCGCGTCCACGACTACTTGTCGGCGGGCTCCGCGTCCGTAGATGCATGCCGTCGACGCTCAACGATGAGCAGTGCCCCGGCCAGTAGCGCGATGAGCACGACGATCAGCCCGACGATATCGGCGAAGACACTCGGATGGGCGAGGCCGTATCCGGTCAGCAGATCCACCTCTGCACGCTGCCGAACGAACTGACCGAGGACTACACCCAGCGCAGAAGCTGTGACCGCCAGGCCCCCGACCACCGTCAGCTGCACCGGCGAAACCCCATGGAACACCGCGTAGAAAAGGTAGACGGCCAGCGTCGCGATACCAGCCCCGGATAGCAGCAAGCCCAGTAACAATCCGCCCTCTGTCGTCGCGGCATCCAGTTCGATGACGGTCGCCACCACTCCGGCCACCAGCAACGCCACGCCCAGCACCGCGACAAGCGTGCGCTTGCCCGCGTCGATGAGGTACCCGGCGACCGGAGCCAAGACCAGTCCGGAGACGAAGAGGGCGAACGCGGGGGTATCTGAGGGTGCCTGCTCGCGATCGATCGACCACCACATGGCCGCATGATCGAAGTCGGCGAACCGCACCAGGAAGGTGAGCACGGTGATGGCCAACAGTGCCGCCAGCACAACCGGACGGGTCAGCACGTCCGCGGCGATCAGTGCCGCCGAGCCCCTGCGCCGCGTCTGCGCGAAGAGCGCACCGAAGGACACCACAGCGACGATCGCGAGGATCGCGGCGCGCACCGGCGAGGCTTCGTCGATCAGGAGCCAGGCCAGGGCGGATACCCCCACTAGCCACAGCAGGGCGCCAACGAGGTCGAAGGTGTCGAAGGTGCCGACGAATTCGCGATGCGGCTGGGTGAGAACCACCACCAGCACCACGACGGTCGCCGCGAGGATCCCGTAGGTGATCGGGCGCCAGTTCTGCGGCGAGTTGATATCCAAAACCTGACCCGCCAGCATGGCCAACGGATACATGGCCACCCAGAATCCCAAGGACAGACCGCGACCCTGTCTAGGTGTCGAATGCAGCACGATCAGCATCGAGGCCACCACGGTCAGCCCGGCGCCCAATGCCGAAACCAGCATGACCCAGGCAAGTAGTGTCGCCGATCCCGGTATCAACGACCCGGCCGTCGACAGGCCAAGGATCACCAGTCCGGCGGCCAGGAAGGTCGTCGGCCGAATGTGATTTCCCAACCGGGCGAACACAAGCAATGTCACCACTGCTACCACGTCACCCGCGACGGTCGCCCACTCCACCGTGCCGAGGGCGTCGTCACCCCGGTCCACTCCCCACACCGCCGCCAGACCATGGTCCAGCATGGTCACCCGCGCCACCAGTAGCGCGGCGCAAGCGATAAAGACGTGCCGTACGGCCAGATTCATGTCACCTTCATTCTCTCGTCTTGATCACTCTATGAGCCCCATCCACATTCGTCCTGCGATAGCCGTTATCGCGAGAGCTATCTACGGGCTGGCCGAGTCGGTTCTGCGCCTGCCACGCGCCCAGCGGATCGCCCGGAAGGCCACCCATCCCAGTGCGACCGCAAGCACCAGCACCACGACAAACGCAAGAATCGGCACTGCCAAAGCGAGGATCGTCAGCACCAGCGAGGTGCCGTCTTCAGCGGTCGAGACCACTGGATTCCCCACGCCGGCAGTGGTGCCCGTCACAAAGGGGCGTGCGACCGTTCGGCCGGCATGCACACTGCCGGCGGTGATGGCGCCGAGAATCGCGCCTACCGCCGGTGGCAGATTCGCGGAAAGGCTCGTTTCCGCGGTGAACAGAATGGCTCCCGACGCCGGTGCGATAAATGTGCCGATCGCATGCAGGACCGAGTCGAGGGCCGGAATCTTGTCGCCGATGAGGTCGAGCACGAAGATGACCGCAAGGACGATCAGCGCCGGAGTGGAGGACAGCCAGCCGTACGACTGCCCGAGCTCGATCCACCCGAATCGGTCGGCGGCACCCACCGCGAGCAGCGGCAGCCAAGCGTTCAGTCCGGCGGCACCCGAGAGCCCGAACGCCCCGAGGATGGCGCTGATGGCCGAGGTGATCTCCATGTCACGAGTGTGACGCGATCGCGCGGTTTCAGCGGCGATTTCCCGACGGCGTCACGCGCGTGTGTCGAGTTCGACGACGAGTGGTGTCCCGCCCTCGAACCAGGCGCGATGCAGTTCAACAATCTTGCGTCGCGATGGCAAGCCCGTGCGGTGGAACATGTTTTCGACGTAATCGAAGGGATGTACGACACCACAGAATCGCTCGCGAGCCGCGTCATACACCGGGTCGCCGGGTGCGATCGGCCGAGCCACCCCGGAGTACGTTCCGTCGGTGAGCCTCAGGCTTACCTGAGGGTTGGCCTGAATATTCTTGACCCACAGGGTGTGCCGACCGGTTATCGCGGCCAGATATGTCCTATCCCCGTCGCGCACCGCCTTGACATACGTGATGCGCGGACTCCCGGATCTTCTGCCGATGGTCGTCAGTATGCCCACCCCGCGAGGCACCCGGATCGCGAACCATGGCCGGTGTATCGCGTGCAGCGCCCCGGCGAAACGCCGGCGCTCTGCCAGCGGGGCTGCCGTGGTGTCCAGTCCCGGTCGCCGCTCGAACACGTACCGTCCGTCCGTGTAGCGCAACGACTCCGGCAAGGGGCCGTCCACGGTCTTAGCGGGGGTCCCAGTTCCCATGGAATCCTGCCGGCACTCGCTGTGGCAGATCGACCGTTGCCGCAAGCTCCAGAGTCTGTGCGTCCAGCACCACGAACTTGCCGTCGGACGTCCCGGCGCTGAGACCGAACCCGACGAGCACACCATCGTCTTCGGCAGTTCCCGAAGGATTCGGCACAAACGACATCTCACCCACCGCGAGCGAATCAAGCGCAGTCCGGCTGTCGGTACCCGTCTGGTAATCGAACTTGACCAGGCTGCCGTCCACCTTGCCGTCGGACTCGAATGCCCCGGCAATGCAGGGCAGATATCCGTACCGGTGCTTCTTACCCGTCAGCTGCTCGTTGATCCGGGGGAACTCGAGATGGCGGTCATCACGACGCTCCATGGTGACGGTGCCCTTGGCCAGGTTGATAACCCAACGGTCAAGCAGTCCGCGCGCATCGCTGGGGCCGAGTACGTCGGCGGAGAACATGGAGTCGTAACGGACCAGATCGATCACCAGGACTTCCTGGCCGTCACGCATCTCGGAGTATCCGTTCAGCGGGTGGAACACGTAACACGGCTCGATCTCGAACCAGCGCACATCGGATTTTCCTCCCTCACGCGGCATCACACCAATTCTGGCCGGGTACTTGGGATTCCACGAGTACGGAATCGAGGGCGACTTCCCCGAGAGTTGACTCGCCTTGGCGGCGATCGGGCCGGGGATCTTGATCTTGCCAATCAGGGATTGCATGACCAGCTGGGCGGGCTTGCGCAGAATCGCCGGCATTGGCACCGACTTGGTGATCATCGAGGCGTCCAGGGTGACGGGCAGGTCGTAGAAGACGACGTACTTCTCGGTGAGAGTGAAGTCGTGCATCATCGGAGAACCGTGGACCTTGATGTCAACCGTACGGCGGGCCCTGCCCGAGACGTCGATGACTGAATACTGCACGGTGTTCCCGCGCGCGAAAGAGTATGAGACGGCATGCATTTCACCCGTATCGGGATCAATTTTCGGGTGGGCGGTGTATCCGCCCGGCAGTGTCCCCTGGAAATCGCAGGTCCCGACGGTATCCAGCTCCTCGGTGAGCTCGTAGTTGGCGATACCGCCCTCCACCAACGCCAGGGTGCGACCGGCATGACTGAGCGCATTGGTGTTGGGTCCGATCAGCGATGTGCCGGCCGAGGTACCGACGGCGACCGCCGCCTCCCCCAATGCCTTGCGCACCGACGCGGTGCGCACCCAGCGATTGCGGTACCACTGCGCCTTCCCGTCGCGTAACGACAGGCCGTGCACCATCGCATCGCCGCTGAACAGGTGGTAGGTCGCGGGGTCCACCTCGGCGGCCGGGTTGGGACCGTTACGCAGGTAGCGCCCATCCAGGTAGTCCGGAATGGTGCCGGTGACTTTCAGGTCGGTACTTGTCACTTCCTGCTGAACCGGCTCCCAGACTCCGGTCAGATACAAGCTCTCCACGGCGGTGGGCTGGACTGTGGCGGTCATCGTGTCCTCCAGGGCTGACTGGCTGGCATAACATCGTTATTACGCCGTTATGGTGAATCTACTCCCGTTGTGCGAACATGGCAAGACCATGAGCTCATCCATACCGCGAAACAGTCAGGGAAACGACCGGGCCGGCGCACGCAATCCCCGGGTCGACCTGGTATCCGCGGCAGTGCAGCTGCTGAACGAGCAGGGCCCCGATGCACTGCAGACGCGGAAGATCGCCGCTGCCGCCGGCACCTCCACCATGGCGGTCTACACCTATTTCGGTGGCATGAGCGAGCTCATCGCCGAGGTAGCCGAGGAAGGCCTGCGCCAGTTCGCCGCAGCACAGTCCGACGTGCCCCAGACCGGCGACCCCATCGCCGATTTCATGGTGACGGGCATGGTCTATCGCCAGTTCGCCATCGACCACCCGCACATGTACCGACTGATGTTCGGCGTCACGAGCGCGCACGGCATCAACGCCCCCAGCCGCAACATGTTCAACACCGTGCACCTGACACCCCAGCACTCCAGCGCCACACAGCTCTATCGCAGCGTGCAGCGCGCCATGGCCGCGGGCCGGATCGACGGCTCACCCGACGACGCCGCGAAGGTCGCCGCGACCGCCGCCAAGTTCTGGACCATCATGCACGGGTTTGTCATGCTGGAACTGGCCGGATTCTGGGGCGAAGACGGCGCTGCGGTCGGCCCGGTACTGGGCTCCATGACCACGGATCTGCTGATCGCACTGGGCGATACGCCCGAACAGCTCAGCAGCTCGGCCGCCAACGCCGCAGCCCGAATCGCCGCGCTGGCCTAGCGCCGATCTAGAGCGGCGCCCAGGACAATTCGTCGGGATCTTCGTGGCTAATCGGCACGGTGGTCGGTGCCGGTGCCGACACCGCGGTATCCCGCAGGGCCGCCACCGCACGGACCGCTGTCGCGGTGGGAGCTCGCATATCCCGGGCAAGACGCGTTAGCAGTTGCCTGCGCAGCTCGTCATCGGTGGACGTCCGCGTTCGCGGTGTGGGTGCGACCGCCTCGGGCGTGCGACGACGCCGGGCGCGAAGCACCGCGAGGAGCAGCAGGAAGCAGCTCACGCCGATGAGCAGAGAGACGATCACGGAATCGAGTGTGCGGGGTGAAAACGAAACCGGCCCCCGGAAGTCCGAAGACTCCCAGGGGCCAGGTTTCGAAACGTACTGCGAACTACTTGACGGTGATCGTCGCGCCGGCAGCCTCGAGCTTGGCCTTGGCGTCCTCGGCGGCCTCCTTGGCGACCTTCTCCAGCAGCGGCTTGGGGGCTGCGTCGACCAGGTCCTTGGCTTCCTTCAGACCCAGGCCGGAGACGATCTCGCGCACAACCTTGATCACGCCGATCTTCTTGTCGCCGGCGCTCTCCAGGATGACGTCGAACTCGCTCTGCTCCTCGGCAGCCTCGGCGGCCGGGGCAGCGCCACCGGCAGCGGCGACGGCGACCGGAGCGGCGGCGGTGACCTCGAAGACCTCTTCGAAGGTCTTGACGAACTCGGACAGCTCAAGCAGCGTCAGCTCCTTGAAAGCATCGATCAGTTCCTCGGTGCTCAGCTTTGCCATGATGTTGGTTCCTTCCTTGATTTACAACAGGTTTGGTTGGTACTGGCGGATCGAAGGGGCGCTTCTACGCAGCCTCTTCGCTGGCCTTCTTTTCCTGCAGGGCGGCGGCCAGGCGTGCAACCTGGGACGCCGGGGCGTTGAACAGCCCGGCGGCCTTGGCCAGGTTGCCCTTCATTGCGCCGGCCAGCTTGGCCAGCAGCACCTCGCGCGATTCCAGATCGGCGATGCGCTCAACCTCGGCAACTGACAGGGCGCGGCCATCCATGTAGCCGCCCTTGATGATCAGAGCCTTGTTTTCTTTCGCGAAGGTCTTGATGGCCTTCGCAGCGTCCACGGGCTCACCCTTGATGAACGCGATTGCCGTTGGGCCGCTGAACAGTTCGTCCAGGCCCTCCACACCGGCTTCCGCAGCCGCACGCTTGACCAGCGTGTTCTTGGCGACGGAGTAGGTGGCGGAAGCTCCGAGGGAGCGACGCAGGGTGCCCAGAGCGGACACCGACAGGCCGCGGTACTCGGTGATCACGGTCGCAGTTGAATCCTTGAACTGCTCGGTGATCTCGGCAACGGCGGTGACCTTTTCAGTCTTGGCCATGTATTGCCTCCTCATCTCGTTTCGGTCGCTGCACCTGGGACATGACGGCCTGAGATCGAGAAGGAGTCTGAAATGACGAACGCCCCGACGCAGACAGGTCGGGGCGTGAAAATCCGCGGACTTTTGGTCCGCGAGTCTAAACCTCGTCCTCCTGCGTGGGCCGCCAGGACGTGTCCTGAACCTTCAACCTCGCGAGAGGTGACCGACGGTCTTCGGTGGAGCTCTGAGAGATTACCGCAGATGGGGGCGATCATCCAAAACGGCGTGGTATCCAGGAATGGTGCCGTTGTCCTCCGAAGTTCCCACCCGATCAGGCATCGCACGTAACGGCGATATCGAGCTCTTCTACGAAGACCTCGGCAACCCGGGCGATCCCGCGGTCATCCTCGTCATGGGTGTAGCGGCGCAGCTCCCGATGTGGCCGGACGGGTTCTGCCAGCGACTCCTCGACCGAGGCTATCGCGTGATCCGCTTCGATAACCGCGATTGCGGGCTGTCGACGAAGCTGGACGGACACAAGGCGCCGGGATCGGTCCGGCGCCGGGTGGTCCGCTACGCGTTCGGCGTGGGCAGTGAGGTCCCGTACACGCTCCTCGACATGGCCGAGGACGTCCGTACCCTCATCGACCACCTTGACCTGGACACCGTGCATATAGCGGGTGCCTCGATGGGTGGGATGATCGTGCAGGTCTTCGCGGGCACCCACCCCGAGCGCGTCAACTCCGTCGGCATCATCTACTCGGCGACTGGCCGCCCATTCTCACGGTTGCCGTCCTGGGCACTTATCAAGACCGCCATGACGGCCCCCGGTAAGAACGCGACGCCCGAGGAATGGCTCGAGTTCGAGGTGAACACCGGCATCGTCTACAACGGGCCCGACAACCTGCCCTCCCGCGAGGCACTGCGACAGCGCATCCTGGAACACCGGGCCCGCAGCGACTACAAGGTGGGTACCGTGCGCCAATTCGATGCCATCCTCGGCACCGGCAGCCTGCTGCGCTTCACCCGCGCCATCACCGCCCCGACGGTCGTGATCCACGGCCGCAATGACCCGCTGGTGCCGTATCAGAACGGGCGGGTGGTGGCCAAGAACATCCGGAACTCGCGGTTCGCGCTCATCGAAGGCATGGGCCACGATCTGCCCGAGCCCGTGTGGGAGCCCGTGACCACGGAGTTGTTGGCAACTTTCGACAGGGGCACCGCCCGCTCGCGGGGCTCTGTGTGCAGGACTGACTAGGGCCGCACGGCCATGATGCGGCACACTTGCATTTCATGACTGCCCAAGAACGTTCCGGCCGGAGCGTAGGTGAAGGCCGTGGACGTCAGGTTGCACCGCTCGGGCGCGTGGCGTTGCTCTCCGAGGCCGCGCGGCTGGGCACCACAGGCTGGCAGGTCGCCCGCACCGCAGGCCGAGTGCTGGGCAAGATCACCAAGAAGGGCAGCTTCGAGCAGAAGGTCATCGCCGAGCTTCCCCAGACCTTCTCCGATCTGGGCCCCACGTACGTCAAGCTCGGCCAGATCATCGCGTCCAGTCCGGGCGCGTTCGGCGAGCCGCTGTCCCGTGAATTCCGGGGGCTGCTCGACCGCGTCCCGCCCGCCGATTCAGCCCAGGTTCGAGAACTCATCATCTCCGAGCTCGGCGATGAACCCGAAAAGCTCTTCGCCAGCTTTGACTCCGAGCCGTTCGCATCCGCGTCGATCGCCCAGGTTCATTACGCGACACTGCATTCCGGCGAGGACGTGGTAGTCAAGATCCAACGTCCGGGGATCCGCCGCCGGGTCGCGGCCGACCTGCAGATCATGAAGCGCGGAGCGGCGCTACTGGAACTAGGCAAGGTGGGCCGGATGCTCTCCGCCCGCGACGTGGTGGACGATTTCTCCGGAAACCTTTCCGAGGAACTGGATTTCCTCGCCGAAGGCCAGGCCATGCAGACCTGGGTGGAGCACCTGCACACCTCGTCGCTCGGCAAGAACATCCGGGTACCGGACGTGCACTGGCACTACACGACATCCAAGGTGCTCACCATGGAGCGGGTGCACGGCATCCGGATCGACGACGCGCCGGCCATCCGCAAGGCGGGCTTCGACGGCACCGAGCTGGTGAAGTCGTTGTTGTTCTCGGTGTTCGAATCCGGTCTGCGTCAAGGCTTGTTCCACGGCGACCTGCATGCGGGAAATCTTCTCGTGGACCACGAGGGCCGGATCGTATTCCTGGACTTCGGCATCGTCGGATTCATCGACCCACGGACCCGCTGGCTGTTGCGCGAGCTGATTCACGCGCTACTGGTCAAGAAGGACCATCGCGCCGCGGGCAAAATCGTGGTTCTGCTGGGCGCCGTCGGCAATCCCGGCGACGCCGATAAGGGCACCCAGGACATGCGGGCCTTCGCCACTCCACTGACCATGAAATCCCTTGGGGACATGTCATATTCGGAGATCGGCAAGCAGCTGTCCGCACTCGCTGAACAATACGACGTCAAGCTTCCGCGTGAGCTGGTACTCATCGGCAAGCAATTCCTGTACGTCGAGCGGTACATGAAGCTGCTGGCGCCGCGCTGGCAGATGATGGAAGACCCCGAACTCACAGGCTACTTCGGCAACTTCATTGTCGACATCAGCCGTGAGCACAACCGCGAGGGAGACATCTGAGATGACGGCCAGCACCGCCAAGGTCGGCGATATCGAGCTGTGCTACGAGGAGTTCGGCAACCCAGCCGACCCCGCGCTGCTACTCATCATGGGCATTGGCGCGCAGATGGTGTTCTGGCGCACCGAGTTCTGCCAGCAGCTCGCCGGCCAGGGCTACCGTGTCATCCGCTTCGACAACCGGGACTGTGGCCTGTCGACCAAGCTGGACGGGGTGCGCGCCGGGGGCGGATCGCTCCTTCCCACGATGGCGAAATTCCTTGCCGGAGTGAAAATTGCCGGCACCGCGTACACCCTGGTGGACATGGCGGCCGACGCGGCCGGTCTACTCGATCATCTCGGCATCGAGCAGGCACATATCGTGGGCGCTTCGATGGGTGGCATGATCGCGCAGGTTTTCGCCGCCGAGCATCCTGATCGGACCGAGACGGTCAGCATCATCATGTCGAGCAACAACCAGCCGTTCCTGCCACCGCCCGGACCACGTCAGCTGATGGCGCTGTTGACGCCTCCGCCCGCCGGCGCCACCCGTGAGCAGATCATCGCCAATAGCGTGCAGGTGGGCCGGACCATCGGCAGTCCGAAATACCGCCAGTCCGAGGCGAAGTCATATCTACACGCTGCCGAGTACTACGACCGTAGCTACTACCCCAAGGGTTTCGCCCGGCAATTCGCCGCGATCATGGGGACCGGTAGCCTGGTGCCATTCAACAACCGAATCACCTCGCCCGCACTGGTTTTGCACGGCAGGGCCGACAAGCTGATGCGTCCTTCGGGAGCGCGCGCCATCGCTCGCGCCACCCCCGGCGCACGGTTGGCACTGATCGACGGAATGGGCCACGATCTGCCCGAACCGCTGTGGAACCGGGTCATTGCCAAGCTCACCGAGAACTTCGCCCGATCAGAGCCCGCAGAGGACGCAACGGAATCCGAGGCCGCGGACCGCTAATTAGGTCCCGTAGGGAACGATTTCGCCGGGATCAAGCTGGCTGTTAATTCTGCGCCGAATCCTTGTACCTGCTGCGGTCATGCTTTAACCTCGGCACGGGGTAACAGCCACCCCTAGATCCGATCAATCGCACGCGCGCCGTTCGGGGCACAGCGCCATCTCTCGCGAGAGGCCTTCGCATGTCCAGATTGACCCCTAAGTTCTCTGATGTACAAGCACATTACGACCTGTCTGACGACTTCTTCGCGCTGTTTCTCGACCCCAGTAGGACCTACAGCTGCGCATACTTCGAGCCCGAGAGCCTGACACTCGCGCAGGCACAGCAGGCCAAGATCGACCTCGCGCTCGGAAAACTGGGTCTAGAGCCCGGGATGACCCTGCTGGATGTCGGCTGCGGTTGGGGTTCCACCCTGAAACGCGCCCTCGAGCACTACGACGTCAATGTCATCGGCCTGACCCTCAGCAAAAACCAATTCACGCACGTCACCAAGCTTCTCGACTCCACTGAAAGTTCGCGCACGCACGAGGTTCGGTTGGCCGGGTGGGAGGAATTCGACGGCACCGTCGACCGAATCGTCAGCATCGGCGCCTTCGAGCATTTCGGCCACGAACGGTACGCCAGCTTCTTCGAGATGGCCCACCGGATACTTCCTGACGATGGAAAGATGTTGCTGCACACCATTGTCAGCTTTCACCCGGAGGAATTGAAGCGCAGGGGAGTTCCGCTACTGATGTCGCGGGTTCGATTCATGCACTTTATGCTCACCGAGATATTCCCTGGTGGCCGTTTGCCTTCCGTACCGATGGTGGACCAGCATGCCGCGCAGGCGGGCTTCCGCATTACCCGCCACCAAGCGCTGCAACTCCACTATGCGCGCACCCTGGACTGCTGGGCCGAGAACCTGGTCGCACACAAGGACGAAGCGATTTCCCTTCAATCCCAAGAGGTTTACGACAGGTACATCAAGTACCTGACAGGTTGCGCCGATGCCTTCCGGGAGGGCTGGATCGACGTAGTTCAGTTCACCTGCGAGAAGTAGGAGTCGACGAGGCCCTGAACCGCGCCGACAGCCAGTTCCTTGTCGGCGGGCACGAGCCCGATACGGGTACGACGATCGAGGACATCATCGGTGTCGAGCGCACCCTCATGAGTGAGCGCGAATTCGACTTGTTCACAGGTGATATCGACATCGTCGACCACCCGGGTACCCACGGCACCCGGCCAGTCGTCCACCACGGTCAGGTTCTGCGTCACACACTCCGAGGCCGCCAGCGGCCGGCGTTCCAGACCCGCGTCGAGGGCGTCCTCGGCCATCTTGCGATAGGTAGTCAGCTTGCCGCCCACCACGCTGACGACACCCGACTCAGATACCCGGACCGCGTGCTTACGGGACAGGTCCGCGGTCGCGGAGTCATCACCGTCGAGAAGTGGTCGCAGCCCCGCGAAGCGTCCCGCCACATCCGATTCGGACAGTGAGGTCTGCAGCACCGTATTCACGGTGTCGAGGAGGAACTGCTCCTCCGCCGCAGAGGGTTCGGCCACATCCGGTACCGGACCGGGCGCCGGCTCGTCGGTGAGCCCGAGGTATACCCGATCGTGGATGGCGGGCAGGGCGAACACGAAACGGTTGATCGTGCCGGGCACCGGAACAGTCAGGGCGGCGGCAAGTCCGCCGAAGCTCGCCGCGCGGAACACCAGGTGTGTCCCACGGCTAGGACGCAGCTTAATGTCATGATCGACTTGGCCGGCCCATACCCCGGCGGCGTTGATGACCAAACCCGCCTGTACCGCAATGGTATTGCCGGTCAGCTCGTCGCGAAGCATCGCGCCGTCGCCGGTGACCTGCTCGGCGGACACTCTGGTGAGGATGCGGGCACCCAGACCCGCCGCCGTGCGTGCGATGGACACCACCAACCGTGCATCGTCGACGAGCTGCCCGTCGAAGGCCATCAATCCACCGCGAAGTCCGTTGCGCCGCACGGTCGGGGCCCGGCGGATGACTTCACCCGCGTCGATCGCGCGCGAGCGGGGCAGCACGTCGGCCGAGGTGTGCGCGAGCTTGCGCAACCCATCCCCCGCGACGAATCCCACCCGCACCAGGGTCCGGCTGAACATGCTCACCGCCGGGTGCAGCGGAACCACCTGCGCGAGCGGGTGAATGAGGTGCGGGGCGGTACGCGTCATGAGGATGTGCCGCTCGATCGCGCTTTCCCTGGCAATACCCACCTGACCCGAAGCAAGATAGCGCAATCCGCCGTGCACCAGCTTGGAACTGAATCTGCTTGTGCCGAAGGCAAGGTCGTGCTTCTCGACCAGCGTGACACGCAGGCCGCGACTCGCCGCGTCGAGTGCCACCCCGACACCGGTGATACCACCGCCGATGACGAGGACGTCAACCGGAGCGCCACCGGCCAGCGCGGCGAGATCGGCACTGCGTCGTGTGCTGTTGAGCTGGGTTGTCATGAACTCTCCTAAGGGGCGGATCAAGCCGTGAGATATCCGTCGATGGCAGCGGCCAATTCATTCACCAGCTCATCCGGCGAGAGAATGTCGGCGACGATGCGCGCCGACTGGAGAACCGATTGGCCGATCAGCAGCACCATCGCCGCCATCTGCTCAGGGCCACCGGTGCGAATCGATCCGTCCGCCTGACCCTCGGCGATGAGCAGCGCGGTCCAGCCGATGAGTGCGCGCTGGCTGGTGCCCAACCGCCGCACGATGTAGGTCAGCAGGAGTTCGGGATCGGACCGCAGGATTGCCGCGAAAATCGAGTGCTCACGCACCTGGGTGACCAGACCTGCCACCGACTGGACCAGGCGATCGCGCGCATGCCCCTGTCCGGTCGCGGGCAGGATCGAGGCCATTTCCCGCGTCAGCAGTTCGGCGACCAGGGAGCGCACATCGGGCCAGCGCCGATACACCGACGGACGGCTGACACCGGCACGCTTGGCGACCTCCACCAGTGTGGTCCGACGCACCCCGAACTCGGTGACGCAGGACAGCGCGGCATCGAGGATGCGTTCAGTGACGGGATCCGCCGGGACCTCCGCGACCCCGGCGATGTCTGTCGTCTCGACCGTCATGTCACCTCAACCTTCACCAGAAATCTGCGTTACAACTTGTCATCGTATGTAATACTGTAACGCATGATGGAGTGGGACGCCTGGGGCGTGGCCGAAAAACGACAGACTCTCTCACCTCAGGTGAAGACGCTCTTGGCGTCTGCGCTGGGCATTCCCGAACGGGATCCGGTCAGTCGCGACGAATCGACCGTCACCCTGTCCCCCGGCTCTCTCACCCACGAGCAGTTGACCGCCCTGTCGGATCTGCTCGGCACTGAGCATGTGCGCACCGATCACGGTGCCCGGCTGCGACACTCGGGCGGCAAGAGCACCCCGGACCTGCTGCGCCGGCGCTCCACCGGCGTCCAGGAGGCGCCCGACGCCATCGTCTACCCGGCATCGCATGACGAGGTGTCCGCACTCCTCACGCTGTGCGGTGAGCAGGCCATCGCGGTCGTACCGTTCGGCGGCGGCACCAGCGTCGTCGGCGGGCTGGACCCCGAGCGCGGCGAATTCACCGCAGTCATCGCGGTGGACCTTGGGCGGATGTCCGGCCTGGTCTCCCTTGACGAGGAATCCGGAACGGCCGTGCTACTGCCCGGAACGACCGGGCCCAAGGCCGAAGAACTCCTTGGCGCCAAAGGCTTTTCGCTCGGACACTTTCCGCAGAGCTTCCGGTTCGCGAGCATCGGCGGTTTTGCCGCCACCCGCTCCTCCGGGCAGGCCTCCAGCGGATACGGGCGCTTCGACGCGATGGTGGATGCGGTCCGGATCGCCACCCCGCGCGGAGATCTGGAGCTGGGCAGGGCGCCCGCGTCGGCAGCCGGACCCGACCTACGGCAGCTCTTCCTGGGATCGGAAGGAGCCCTCGGCATCATCACCGAGGTGACGGTGCGCGTGCACCGGCTCCCCGAGGAAACCTGGTACCAGGGCTGGTCCTTCCCCTCCTTCGATGCCGGGGCCCAGGCGCTGCGCACACTGGTCCAGTCCGATGCCGCACCCACCGTGCTGCGGCTGTCCGATGAAGCCGAAAGCGGACTCAATCTCGCACTGGCCAAAGACATCGGCGGGAAGAACCCTGCCGCCGGAGTGCTGGCGATCACCACGGTCGAGGGCACCCCGGGGCATGTCGCCGCCCGCTCGGCCGAAGTGGCGGCCGTTCTCAGCGCCGCCGGTGGCACCGCCCTCGGCGACGAGCCCGGCAAGGCTTGGGATCACGGCCGTTTCGATGCACCGTACCTGCGCGATGCCCTCATCGACGCCGGCGCGGTGGTGGAGACGTTGGAGACCGCGACCTCATGGCGCAACCTCGCCACCCTGCGTATGGCGGTCACCACTGCACTCTCTGAAACACTGGGCGCCCAAGGCACCCCGCCATTGGTGTTGTGCCATATCTCGCACACCTATCGCACCGGTGCCTCGCTCTACTTCACCGTGGTGTGCGCGGCCGCCGAGGATCCGATGACCCAATGGGGCAAGGCGAAGAAGGCCGCGGGTGACGCCATCGTCGCCGCGGGTGGCACCATCACCCACCATCACGCGGTAGGGCGCGATCATCAGCCGTGGCTTGTCGATGAGGTCGGCGAGCTCGGCATCGAGATACTGCAGGCGGTGAAGCGAACCGTCGATCCGCGGGGAATTCTCAACCCCGGCAAGCTAATTCCTGTCAGCGAGTAATGCCGATGACCCACCTCACCGTCCTGACGAATCCGGCAGCCGGTCACGGCGCAGCGCAGGCAGCCGAGGCTGCCATCGCGCATCTGCGAGCGCGTGGGCTGACGGTGACGCATCACGCCGCGTCATCGGCGTCGGAATCGCACGCACTGGCCCAGGAAGCCGCCCGCACGGGCGCCCGCGGGATCGTCGCCGCGGGCGGAGACGGTCTGGTGAGCATCGCGCTGCAGGCGGTCGCGTCCACCCCGGTAGCGCTGGGCGTCATCCCCATCGGTACCGGAAATGATTGCGCCCGCATGCTGGACATCCCGCTCGGCGACCCGGTTGCCGCCGCCGACGTGATCGCGTCCGGAAACACCCGGGTGATCGACTGCGGGCGCGTGCAATACAACGGACACACAACTTGGTTTGCCACCGTGGTGGCATCGGGATTCGACTCGTTGGTCAATGATCGGGCCAACCGGATGAGCTGGCCCCGTGGCCGGCGCCGGTATGACATCGCCATGGCGTTGGAAGCGGCGAAGCTGCGGCCGCTACTGTTCCGCATCGAATTGGATGACCAGGTGATCGAGACCGATGTCACCCTGGTCGCGGTCGGAAACGGAACCTCGTATGGCGGCGGAATGCGCATCTGCCCCAATGCCATTCTGGACGACGGGTTGCTGGATGTGACCGTGGTGGCCGCAGGCGGACGGCTGCGCCTGCTGCGGCTCTCCCCCACGGTCTACAAGGGCACCCATGTCGATCTGCCCGAGGTCAGCACCTTCCGGTCGCGGCGTGTCCGGCTGTCCGCCGCCGATATCACCGCCTATGCCGACGGCGATCCGGTGGCGCCCCTGCCGATCGATATCGATGTCGTTCCCGGAGCCCTGACCGTCTTCGCCTGACCGTTGCGCCGGATCCGGAAAATTTTTTTCCCGCGAGGTGTCTGAACGGTGATGCGCGGTTCGTCAGACAGGTAGAGAGTGGATCGCAGAGTTCCGCTCACTGATACCGACGGAGGGCTCCACCATGCATTACCTCGCGCTACTCATAGGTCCCCAGCAGGAACGCACCCCCGACGAGGCTGCGCAGGAACTGACGGATTACTTGAACTTCCAGGCCAAGGCAGCGTCAGTCATCCGCGCTGGCGACGCGCTGTATCCCGAAACCGACAGCGTCCGGATCACCGGCGGACCCGATGCCCCCGTCATCACCGACGGTCCGTTCGCCGAGGGCGCCGACGTCGCGAACGGCTACTACGTATTGGAGGCGGACAATCTCGATGACGCCCTTGCCTTGGCCCGGGACATCCCGGAGGCCAAGCGCGGCGCGGTCGAAGTGTGGCCACTGGTCCACTGCTCCCAGGAATTCGGAGGACAGGGATCCACAAGCTGGCTCGCACTGCTGTTGGAGCCCGGAGAACACGCACATGTACCGGGCAGCCCCGAATGGGAGGCCGTGGCGGCCAAGCACGGGGTGTTCGGTGAGAAGGCAAGTGGGCACATCAAGATCGCGGGACCGCTGCATCCCCCGTCCACGGCCACCACGGTCCGGGTCCGCGACGGAGAGACTGTGCTCACCGACGGCCCGTACGTCGAGGGAAGTGAAATCGCGAACGGTTTCTACGTGCTCACCACCGATGACCGCGACCAAGCCATCCAGCTGGCCTCGCAGCTGCCGGCATCGGCGGTGCAGTTGCGGCAGCTCACCGGCGTCTCGGGTTTCTAACACCGGATGACCAACCTAGACGGCGTCTTTCGGCGGGAGTGGGGGCCAACGGTCGCCGCCCTCGCACGGTGGTCGGGAGACCTCACCGTCGCCGAGGACGCCGTTCAGGAAGCGTGCACTGATGCTGTGCGCACCTGGCCACGCGACGGAATACCCGACAATCCGGGCGGGTGGTTGCTCACAGCCGCACGGAATAGGGCGCGCGACCGGTTGCGACGCGAGACGCTGCGTCCGGGAAAGGAATTGGCCGCCGTGGTCGACGACATCACCGCCCGCACCGACGTCTCCGATCCCCAGTATGTGCACGATGATGAGCTGCGGATGATGTTCACCTGTGCCCATCCCGCGCTCGAGCGAGTCTCCCAGTTGGCCCTCACGCTGCGGCTGGTATCGGGGCTGACGGTCGCCGAGATCGCCCGGGCACTCCTGCACAGTGAGGCCGCGATTGGTCAGCGAATCACCCGTGCCAAGGCCAAGATTCGCACGGCGAACATTCCCCTGCGGGTGCCGCCTGCCGAGCTCCTGCCCGAACGCACCCCGCATGTACTCAGCTGCATCTATTCGGTCTTCACCGAGGGCTACTGGTCCACGGGCGGGCCGTCGGCGATTCGCGACGAGCTCTGCGACGAGGGGGTACGGCTGGCCGGTGAGCTGAGCAAGCTCATGCCGCAGGAACGAGAGGCCAATGCACTGGCCGCACTGGTACTGCTTCATGATTCACGACGACTGGTACGCATGGATCGTGACGGCGCGCTGGTGCCCCTGGACGAACAAGACCGGACCCGATGGGATAACGAGCGCATCGCCCGTGGATTGAGCCAGTTACGGCAGGCCGCCGGCTCGACCGGCCCCTATCTACCGCAGGCGGTGATCGCCGCCCTGCACGCCACCGCGCCCTCCTGGGAGGAAACCGACTGGCACACCATCTGCCAGGCCTACGACCGGCTCGCCCAGATGACGGGCTCACCAGTGGTGCTGGTGAACCGGGCGTTGGCCATCGGTCTGCGCGATACCCCCGACGCAGGACTGGCCGCGCTGGAGAAGGTAGCCCACGATCCGCGATTGGCGCGATCGAATCTGGCGGCCACCGTCCGCGCCGACCTACTTCGGCGCGCCGGACGAAACTCCGACGCCGCACAGTGGTACCGAACAGCGTTGTCCACCAATGGTTCCGACCCAGGACGTGCATTCCTGCGCCGGCGGATAGCCGAGTGCGAAGGCTAGGGCAGCGGAGCCGACCACACCAAGCGGGTACCGCCGGTGTCCATCGCCGAGACGCTGAACGTGCCACCCGATTCCGCGGCCCGATTGGCAAGCCCGCTCAGGCCGCTGCGGGCAACCACCTCCGGGATCCCGATGCCGTCATCCACCACCTGCACAACCAACTCATCGTCCACCGAAACCGTCACCGACAACTCCTTAGCGCGCGCATGCCGGACCACATTGCTCACCGCCTCACGCACCACCGCCTCGGCATCTCCCGAGGTACTCGCGGGCACGACGTCCAGGGGCCCACTCATGCGCACCGATACGCGCAAGCCGGAATCGGCCGTGAGCTCGTTGATGGTGGAACGCAATGTGGCACGCAAGGATTCGTCATTGGTGTGCAGATCGAAGATCGCGGTCCGGATCTCCTGAATCACCTCGTGCAGCTGGTCGATATGGTCGGCCAGACGAGCCGCTACCGCCGGATCCGCAGATCGCCGATGCGTGCTCTGCATCGCCAGTCCGACGGCGAACAACCGCTGAATGACGTGGTCGTGCAGGTCACGGGCAATACGATCGCGGTCGGCCAGCACATCGAGTTCGTGTTTGGCCAGGCGGACCTCGGCTTGTTCCAGCGCCAGCGCAGCCTGCCCTGCGAAGGAGGCCGCCATGTCGAGCTGCTCCTCGTCAAAGGCCACCGAGCTGACGGTGCGCAGCAGAATCAACACACCCGCCGTCGACTCCCCGCCGCCGAGGGGCAGGACCAGCGCCGGCCCAAACGCCAGGTCGGTACCTTCGGTGAGGTCAACCGCGAGCCGGCCTACATTCCTTGGCTCGTGATCAACGAAGGTGCTGCCCGAGGTCGAACCGTCGATAGGGATCACCTTCTCGCACAGCACCTCTGCACCCTCCCCGATACACACCGACACCACCAGCTCGACGACGTCGTCACTCGCGCCGACGGGGAGTGCGATGAACGCGAAGTCTGCCTCGGCGAGCAGAGCGGCATTGGCGGCCACCAGGTGCAGCGCCTTGCCCGGTTCCGCACCGCCGAGCAGCTCGGCGGTGATGTGGGCGGTGGCGCGCTGCCATTGCTCACGGCGGCGCGCGTGCTGATAGAGGCGGGCGTTCTCGATGGCGATCCCCGCCGCCCCGGCGAGCGCGCGCACCACCACCTCGTCATCCTCGGTGAACTCCTGCCCGTCGAGCTTCTCGGTGAGGTAGAGCCGACCGAATATCTCACCGCGCACCTGCACGGGCACACCCAGAAAGGTCCTCATGGGCGGATGGTTCGCCGGGAACCCGACCGAGGCCGGGTGCGCCGCGATATCCCGCAGGCGCAGCGGCTTGGCCTCGTCGATCACCACGCCGAGCACACCGTGACCGGTGGGCAGCGGTCCGATCAGCTCGCGGGTCGCCTCGTCGATGCCCTCGTAGACGAACTCGGCAAGTTTCTCGTCCGATCCCACCACGCCGAGGGCACCGTACCGGGCACTGACGAGCTCCGATGCCGCGCAGACGATTTCCCGCAGGGTCGCGTCCAGCTCCAGCCCCGAGCTGACGGCCATGACGGCATCGAGGAGGGCATCCATGCGCCCACGCGTGCCATCGACTATCTGCTCGATTCGCCCCTGCACTTCAGCGAGCAATTCACGCAGCTGCAAGTGGGCAAGCTCGGCCGTCACCCGATTGGGTTGCGCACCAACATCCTCGACCACAGTTCAACTCTCGCACACCTTGCTCCCCGGTGAACACGAACCCGTCAGCCGTGCAGGCCCTGGTTGTCACGTGCGAGCTTGGTGGCCAGCACGGCAACCTGCGTGCGGCGTTCAAGGTCCAGTTTGGTGAGCAGACGTGAGACGTAATTCTTGACCGTCTTCTCCGCCAAGAACATTCGTTCCGCGATCTGACGGTTCGTGAGCCCCTCCCCGATCAGTTCCAACAACGTGCGCTCCTGCGCGGTGAGCCCGGCCAACGGCGACGGGTTGTCCGCCGCCGCCCGCAGCTTGTTCATCAACGCGGCGGCGGCCCGGTTGTCCAGCAGCGAGCGCCCCGCGCCCACGGTGCGGACCGCGGAGATCAACTCCATCCCCTTGATGTCCTTGATGACGTAGCCGCCGGCGCCCGCCATGATCGCGTCGAGCATGGCGTGTTCGTCGGTGAATGAGGTCAGCATCAGACAGTTGAGATTCGGCAGCTTGGAACGCAACTCGCGACACAGCTCGACGCCGTTGCCGTCGGGAAGGCGAATGTCCAGCACTGCGATGTCTGGTTGAAGTGCCGGGATGCGTGCCATCGCCTCGGCCACCGAAGACGCCTGCCCGATTACCGAGAAGTCCTCTTCCTCTTCGAGCAGGTCAGCCAGACCGCGGCGTACCACCTCATGGTCGTCGACCAGGAACACCGTGATCATGTCCGTTTCCCTTCCACCCGCTGCACCCAGTGTGGCACCGGCGACGGAATCCAGCAGCGGCATCATCGCAGTCCACCCACGTAGAGATCGCCGATGTTCTTGTCGCTGTGCGATATCGCGTCCAGCAGATGACGGGCCGACACCAGCGTCCCGACGCTCGCGCTGTCCTGAAGTGGGATAGAGCGCACCGACATGGCATTCCTTCCCGTCGTACCCGTTGTTTCACGGTAGGACGCCAAGGATCTGGACCGCTACGGTCTTTGGTCCCTACTCACGACAAAACCCCCGTTTCCTCCCTCGGCACGAAGGGGAAACGGGGGTTTTGTGCAGCTAATGCGCGTGGGAGGCTACTGGACCTCGAGGAAGTTCCGGGTCACGCTCGGATCGACCTGGATGCCGGGGCCCGTCGTGGTGGTGACCACAACCTTCTTCAGGTAGCGACCCTTGGCCGACGACGGCTTGGCACGCAGGATCTCATCCAGCACCGCACCGTAGTTCTCCGCCAGCTTCTCGGCATCGAACGAGGCCTTGCCGATGATCAGGTGAAGGTTGGAGTGCTTGTCGACGCGGAAGTTGATCTTTCCGCCCTTGATGTCGGTGACGGCCTTGGCTACGTCCGGGGTCACGGTGCCGGTCTTGGGGTTCGGCATCAAACCGCGCGGGCCCAGGACACGAGCGATGCGGCCGACCTTGGCCATCTGGTCCGGGGTGGCGATGGCGGCGTCGAAATCCACCCAGCCGCCCTGAATCCGCTCGATCAGGTCGTCGCTACCGACAACGTCGGCGCCGGCGGCGGCAGCCGCTTCGGCCTTGTCGCCCACCGCGAAGACGATGACGCGAGCGGTCTTACCGGTACCGTGCGGAAGGTTCACGGTGCCGCGGACCATCTGGTCAGCCTTGCGGGGGTCGACGCCGAGGCGCATCGCGACCTCAACAGTGGCGTCGTACTTCTTGGACGAGGTCTCCTTGGCCAGCTTTGCGGCTTCCAGAGGGCTGTACAGCTTCTCGCGGTCCACCTTCTCGGCGGCCTCGCGATATGCCTTGCTGTTCTTGCTCATTGGTATCCAATCAATTGTTGGTCGTGGTCGTGCAGGCCGAAGCGGGCCTTACCACTGGTGGTTCGGTGCTATTCGACGGTGATGCCCATCGAGCGCGCGGTGCCGGCAATGATCTTGGCGGCGGCGTCGATGTCGTTGGCGTTGAGGTCTTCCTTCTTCGTCTCGGCGATCTCGCGCACCTGATCCCACGTCACCTTGGCGACCTTGGTCTTGTGCGGCTCACCGGAACCCTTGGGCACACCGGCGGCCTTCAACAGCAGCTTGGCGGCGGGAGGGGTCTTGAGTGCGAAGGTGAAGCTGCGATCCTCGTAGACACTGATCTCCACGGGGATGACGTTTCCGCGCTGCGAATCCGTCGCGGCGTTGTACGCCTTGCAGAACTCCATGATGTTGACGCCGTGCTGACCGAGCGCGGGACCGACCGGAGGCGCGGGGTTGGCTTCGCCGGCCTTGATCTGCAGCTTGATCAGCCCGACGACCTTTTTCTTCGGGGCCATTGGGGTCTTCCTACTTTCCTTCCGTACCCGCACGTTTTCGTACGGGCTCTGCGAACCGGCATGCGGTCCGAAGTCTTTTTAGAGCTTCTCCACCTGGGTGAAGTTGAGCTCGACCGGGGTCTCGCGGCCGAAGATGGACACCAGCACCTTGAGACGCTGCTGTTCGGCGTTGACCTCGCTGATGCTGGCGGGCAGCGTCGCGAACGGGCCGTCGGTGACGGTGACCGACTCGCCGACCTCGAAGTCGACCTCGATGACCGGACGCTCCAGGCCACCGGTCTCGGCGGCAGCGGCTGCGGTCTCGGTCGCCGAGCCCTTGGCAGGCTTCTTGGCGGGAGTCTGCGGCAGCAGGAACTTCACCACGTCATCGAGGGCCAGCGGCGACGGACGCGAGGTGGCGCCGACAAAACCGGTGACACCCGGGGTGTTGCGGACAGCACCCCAAGATTCGTCGTTCAGTTCCATCCGGACCAGGATGTAGCCGGGCAGCACCTTGCGGTTGACCTGCTTACGCTGGCCGTTCTTGATCTCGGTGACCTCTTCGGTGGGCACCTCGATCTGGAAGATGTAGTCGCCGACGTCCAGGTTCTGCACACGGGTCTGCAGGTTCGCCTTGACCTTGTTCTCGTAACCGGCGTACGAGTGAACGACGTACCATTCGCCCGGCTCGCGGCGCAGCTGAGCCTTCAACGTGACGGCCGGGTCAGCGTCCTCATCGGCCTCAGCCTCGGCAACCGGCGCATCCGAAGACGACTCGGTCGGCTCCTGAGCCGTCGCCTCGGTCTCGGTGCTCTCGTCGACCACGTCGACCGATACGGCGGTATCAGCGGTGTCTTCTGGCTCGCTCGCAGCGTCGCCATCGAAGGTCGTCACCGTTTGTCCTCTCTCGTCTCTCTACTACCCGAACACCAGCATGACCAGCCGGGCCAGGCCCAGGTCGATCACACCGATCAGGGTGACCATGAACACCAGGAAGACCAGCACCACCGAGGTGTAGCTGACCATCTGCTTGCGGTTCGGCCAGATGACCTTGCGCAGCTCGGCCACAACCTGCTTGAGGAACACCCAAAGCTGGACGAGCGGATTGCGCGAAGGTCCCGTCTTGTCCTTCTTGGCGGCCGGTTTCCGACTGTTCTTCGCAGCCTTCTTCTTGACCTCACCGGTCTCGGAGCCACCGGATTCGGTGAGCTCCGTAGCCGCGGTCGAGACGTCAGCACGGCGGGTCCGCTTACCCGTCGGGCGAAGCGGCTTGGTCGAGGTGACGGCCCGGTCGCTGTCGACTCCGGACTCGTCTAGCTCGTCGCTCATGCCCTTCCGTACCTCTCTGTTTCCCTAGTGCTTACTCCAGGGTGTTGCAGGGGTGACAGGACTTGAACCTGCAACCTGCGGTTTTGGAGACCGCTGCTCTGCCAGTTGAGCTACACCCCTATGGCTGGCATGCCAACCTGGTGGCCAGGGCCTCACACAACACACGCGCCTCCCGAGTACCCGACAGGCGCGTTGTGGTGGGAAAACCCCGAATCTCGAGTGTACCCCGAGGCCATCCCCAGACTGAAATTGCCCACCGATCTGCGCGCAGACGGGTGGGGCCCTTTCTCAGAGGAGCTTGATATCGGCCATCCGGTCCGAGTCACGGCCCATCAGGGTGGTGAAGGCCTCCATGACCAGCTCGCCATTCTGATCGCGCACGATGTTGCGGGTGGTCACGATGTCCACGCCGAAGGCCTCCTTGTGGGAGTCGACCTGGAAGTCGCACGACAACTCATCACCCTCGGTGATGGGCTTGTGATACACGAACTTCTGCTCCGAATGCACGATCTGCATGGTGTCCATGCCGACGTCATAGGTGCGGAAGAATTCCTTCTGCACCAGCAGCGCCATCACCGCCGGGAAGGCCAGGGGCGCGATGAGGCCGTCATGTCCGAGCTCGGCCGCCGCGCTCGGGTCGAGGCTGGCCGGATCCACAGCCTTGACCGACTGTGCGAACTCGCGGATCTTCTCCCGCCCCACCACGTAGGTCCTGGAGTACTTATGCGTCATTCCGACGATATCGAGTTGGAGCGCCATGACTACGCCAGCGTCGCAGTCGCGATAGCGCGCCCGAAGATCTTCTTGCCGTTGGTGGTGGCGGTCAGCGCGATGGTGACCGACTTGGTGTCCTCGTCGACCGACTTCACCCGACCGTTGAAGACGATCTCCGCGCCCACACCGTCATTAGGAACAGTGACAAAGCTGGTGAAACGCACGTTGTACTCGGTCACCGCCGCCGGGTCGCCGATCCACTCGGTGACGTAACCGCCACCCAGGCCCATGGTCAGCATGCCGTGCGCGATGGCGCCGTCCTCGAGTCCCACCAGCTTGGCGGTCTCGTCGTCCCAGTGGATGGGGTTGAGGTCGCCGGAAACACCGGCGTAGTTCACAAGATCCTGCCGGGTCAGCGGAATCATCTTCTCCGGCAGCTGATCTCCCACGCTGACCGAACTGAATTCACGCAATGCCATCAGTTGAACCCGCCTTCTTCTCCGTCTTCTGCAGTGCGCCCGGCAAGAGTCGTGATCAGCTCCTGCACCAGCTCACCCTTGTCATTGGTGATGAGGCTCTTGGTGACGATGATGTCGGCACCGAACGAGCGCCGGATCGAGTCGAGGTACACGTCGCAAGACAGCTTGTCTCCGGCAGTGATCGGGCGCAGGATTCTGAGCTCCTGGTCGACCTGGACGATCTTCTCGTCCCTGATCCCGATGTTCGCATGCTCGAAGAAGGCCGCCTGAGCGGTATATCCGAAGATGCAGAGGAAGGTCGGCGTAGCGACCAACGAGCCGTAGCCAAGAGCCGCAGCGGCGGCCTCTTCGTGATGAGCGGGGTGGTCGCTCTTCACCGCGTCGGCGTGCTCGCGAATCTTCTCCCGCTCGACCACATAGTGATCGGGGTATCGGTAGTGAGTTCCGACAAGATCTTGCGATAAAGCCACGGGGCGGAACCTACCTACTGATGTTGATCGATACCAAGTAAGGCTTGCCTATTCGTGTCGCGTTTCAGCGACACGAGAACCACCGGCTAGCGCGACTCTTTGTGAGGCTGGTGCGATCCGCAGTTCGGGCAGAACTTCTTCAGTTCCAGCCGGTCAGGGTCGTTACGCCGGTTCTTCTTGGTGATGTAGTTACGGTGCTTGCACGTCTCACATGCCAAGGTGACCTTGGGCCGGACGTCTGTGCTGGAGGCCACTGCAGTTGCCCTCTTTCGTTCGTTGTCTCTATGTTCGGGTGGTAGCGGTGGGGAGGCTCGATCTCCCGACCTCACGATTATGAGTCGTGCGCTCTAACCAGCTGAGCTACACCGCCCCGCAGACAGAGCCGGCGTTTCCGCCTGCCGTCTACCGAGCCCCCTAACGGAATCGAACCGTTGACCTTTTCCTTACCATGGAAACGCTCTACCGACTGAGCTAAGGGGGCATAAAGCCCTCACGAGGGTACCCGTTGACGTCGGCGGAACCAAAACGGCTCTACCGGGGCACAGACCCGTCTACTTTCGGTCGCGCATCACCCGTGTGAGAGACACCAATGCGGGTATCCGGGGGCCATGAGTGAACCAGGCCTGATCATCGCCGGTAGTGGCCCGGCAGGCGTCGCGGCAGCGGAGTCATTCCGCGAGCACAACGCGAGCGCACCGGTGCAGATACTCACCGCAGACCCCGACTCCCCCTATGAACGTCCGCCGCTGAGCAAGCAGTATCTGCGGAGACAGACAGATGACGTCATCCTGCATCCCCCGTCTTGGTACGACGAGCGCGCAATCGAACTCATCAGCAGTACAGCGATAGACCGCATCGACGTCGATGACCGTGCTGTGTACGCGGGCGAGCAGCGCTATGACTTCCGCAGCCTCATCCTTGCGCCCGGCGCGGCACCCTCCCCCTTGTCCGTACCGGGTGGGCACCACGCTCTGCTGCTGCGCTCATTGACCGACGCCACCGTGCTGCGGGACGTAGCGGACACCGCTGACGCCGCGGTCGTTGTCGGCGCCGGGTTCATCGGCTGCGAAGCCGCGGCATCCCTGTCGCTACGCGGTGTGTCGGTGACTTTGGTTGCACCCGAATCCCTTCCTCAAGAAACGCGGCTTGGCAGAGAGGCCGGCGAGCGCCTGCGCGACCTGGTGACCGCGGCAGGGGTGCATTACATCGGCGGGGTGGAGGTCGAGGAAATCACCGGGAAGGGCGTAAGGCTCAACACTGGTGTCACCGTCGCTGGCGATCTCACTCTTGCCGCCACGGGTGTCACACCACAAAGCCGCCTCGCCGCTAAAGCCGGTATACGGGTGGAGGATTCGCGAATCGTCGTCGGCGCCGACATGCGCACGTCCGCGAGCGGAGTCTACGCCGCCGGAGATGTCGCCCGTGCATGGAACGCCATCGCCGGGCGATATCTGACAGTGGAACACTGGCAGGACGCGATCGACCAGGGCTCGGTTGCGGGAGCCTCCGCTGCGGGCCATGAGGCTATCTGGGATGCGGTACGGGGGTTTTGGACCACCATTGGCGAGGCCACGGTGAAGTACCACGCCTGGGGCGACGGCTACGAAGATAGCCGGATGATCAGTAGCACCGAGGGATTCACCGTTTGGTACGAAGCCAACGCTGCGACGGTCGCGGTGCTTACCTATAACGCTGACGATGATTACGAACTCGGCAGACAACTCATCGCCGAGGGTAGGCCCGCACCCACGGCCGCCCGGTGATTTCACCGCCCGCGGCTCAATGGTTGCGCAGCTTGCCAATCAGTTCGCTCTTGGCCAGCCGCGAATAGCCCGACAATCCAAGTTCCTTGGCGCGCTTGCGAAGCTCGACCACGGTCCAGTCATCGTAGGAACCCGACTTACCGCCCTTGCGCCCTACCGCGGAGCTTCCACGGGCAGCGGCCGAATTGGAGATCCTTGCCGACTTTTCCTTGGAATCACCTTGTTTCCGTAGTTCCTTGTACATTTTCTCGTTCTTGATCGACGAGTTCGGCACAACATTCACCTCCGTAGTAGAACCATGTCCGGTAGGCGATTCCCCCTCACCAGAAGTCCTAAACCTGCGCCCGGGAACGTAAACCAGTCAGCGGCCCGTCCCCCGCACTGGGGACGGGCCGCTGTCGATCGGTAGCTACCGCTGGGCCTTTTCGCGCGCCTCATTTGCGTCCGCGGCTTTACGCGCGGCTTCGGCCTCCGCTTCCTTCTTCGCGGCCTCACGCTGGGAATCAGCCTTGTCCTGCTGCGCCTGGCCTTCCCGCTTGAGGTCGTCGCGGCCCGTTACCGCACCGGCGACTTCCTTGATCTTGCCCTTTGCGCCCTCAACGACGCCCTCGATACCTTCTTCGGGACCACTCTTGTCAGACATACATTTCCTTTCCTCTTGTCACCACGTAGGCACGCGGCAGTCGGTACTCACCACCCCTACTTGCGGGCTTCCCATATCCAGTGCCCTTAAACCACAAGGGAAGTAACCTTCACCACATGCGGGCCATACGGGCCGCGCCCGTCACTTGACCGGCGCCTTCTTCTTGGCCTGAGCCGCAGCCTTCTTCTCGGTGCTCGCGTCTCCACCGGCTAACTGACCACCGGAGTTCTCCAGGTGCGCCCGCACGAACCACTGGAACTTCTCGAGTTCGCCGGCGTGGCCAATCAGCAGATCCTGCGACACGAGGTCCAGATCGTCGAGCGTCTTGATTGCGGTGCGGATGTCCGCGATCACGCCGTCGTATACCAAGTTCAGCGCCGCCAAATGAGCCTGCACTGTGTCGCGGCCGACCGAATAGTCGTCCCAGGTACGGTCTTTCAGGATGGCGCCGGGCGTGCCTTGCGGGGACCGGCCCAACGCGGCGATACGCTCGGCGACTTCATCGGCGTAGCCACGCACCAGCTCGACCTGCGGATCCAGCATCTCGTGTACCCCGATGAAGTTGGGGCCCACTACATTCCAGTGCACATGTTTCAGCGTGAGATGCAGGTCGTTGTAGGTGCTGAGCTGTGTTTGCAGCAGATCGGCGATCTTCCTACCCTGCGCATCGGAAAGCCCAGGGATGGTGAACGTGGTCATATTCAGCTCCTTCGCTATGTGGCGTCAGAACAGGACTACCCACCGGATGCCAGAACCAAACAGGCCCCTCTCCCGATCTTTCTCGCCGAGAACCGCGATCCGGCGCAACAGCATCAATAGCAACTACGAGCCCGCTCCGGGCACCCCGGTCGCGGCCGCGACCGACGGCCCCTGGCCAACTACGAACACGTCGATGGCGACATCGTCGTCACGGTAACCGGCGCCCTGGTACAGCCCGGCCGTTGCACCGATCAGCCGATTTGCCTCGTCGCCCGTCAACGGATACTCGGTCACCGCATGTCGCCAATGCGCGGCCAGAACCGTCGTTCCTTCCGGCATCTGCCCTAGCTCACGGTCCAGCACGTCACGCAACAGGGCAGCATCGAGGTAGTAGGCAACCTCTGACAAAACCACTAGATCGAAATCTTCTGCAGGCCAACTTGAATCCAACGACTGCCGATGAAAGCTCACCCGATCCGACAGCCCACACCGAGTGATACGCGCACGCGCGGATTCGAGCGCCGAATCCACTAGGTCAATCGCGGTGACCCGTTCGCAACGTGCCGCCAACTGCTCGGTGAGCACCCCCACGGAGCATCCGGGTTCGAAGACATGGCGATAGCGCAGCCGGGGCAGCATCGCCATGGTGATCGCGTACTTCCTCTGTTCATACCAACGCTGTGCGAGCTGCCACGGGTCGTCGGATATGGCGTACATCTCGTCGAAGAAGGTGTCCGGTACCCGCCCCATCAGCGGAACACCGCCTCACCAAGGGTGAGGAGCCGATCGACGACGTGCGACGGCAGTATCGCCTCCGCACCCGGCCACCGAGGACGCAGCTGTGTCTGGAAAACATTGGCAGCCTGCCGCTTTAAGCCGCATGCTGCACGGTCACGAGGTGTCGTGCACATTCGGTGCCATGGCACCGCGTTATCACCCGGCACGGCCCAATGCCACATCCAGACCGGGTACTCCAGCAGTAGCGCACCGGTGCGGCCCGCGGCGGTGGCAGACGCGCGCCCGACGGCCTCGTGGTCCGGATGACCATCGCCACGCCACGTAGCAGCACACCAGGCCCCAGGCGGCGCGGCATCGAGAATCTCGGCGAGGAGGCCGCCCATTTCCTCTTCCCTCTCGGAAATCGCACCATCGGCCAGACCGAGCCTCACCGGAGGATCAAGACCAAGAATATTTGTAGCGCAAAGTAATTCGGCATGGCGATCCCGTTCCAGCCAACAGCGTTCGGTGGGCGATAGATCCGGATACGCGCCGCCGCCATCGCTCACCGACACCACGACGACGTCGACTCCCCGTGCGCGCAACATGGCTGCCGTGCAGCCGAATCCCAAGGTCTCGTCGTCGGGGTGCGGCGCGACCAAGACCAGGAACGGGCACTCGTCCAGATCCAGGATCGGAAACTCACGCGGCCACGCGAGCCACTCCGCAAGGGACGTACCGCCGGCCGAAATCGGCCGTTCGGCAAGCCGCTCGCAGTTACCGGCGTTGGCGACACTCATCTGGACACCGCCCTGCCCAGGGCCGCGAGATCCCGCTCGGCATGGCTCTGCCGGACGTACATGGTGAGATCGGCAACGTGCTGGGCATGCCTGGCATCGAGCGCCAATGGCCCGGGCCCCAACGCACGGCCGGTGCGCACGATCGCCTGGTCCACAGCATGCTCCACAACAGCCCTGACGCGGCGTGCGATGAGTTCGGTACGTTCACTGTGAGGTTCGGCGTCGACGTAGGCGGCGGCCGTCATGAGAATGGCCTCTGCCGCGGCGAGCGCGGCATCCACCGCACCGAGGTGAGCTTGTGCATGGGGATCACCAGAAGACCCGCGATGCGCCTCAGCCACGGCCCGGTAGAGGGGTGCGGCCACACCGCGTGCCCCGCCGAGCCAGCAGGCCGCCACACCCATGGCTCCGTGCCAGAAGCCCGGCCGGTCCAGATACTGGCCAGGCCTTCCCACGGGTATGCCGATTGCGCCACTCAGTTGCACTGAACGCGTATCGCTTTCGCGCATGCCCGCGTTCTGCCAAATCTGCGGCAGCACGGTCGCCTCCGGCTGGCTCATGTCAACGGCATAGAGTCCCCGCGCGTTGTCCTCTCGCCGGGCGGTGATGAGGGCGTGGGTGCATGAACCAGCACCCGAACACCAAGTCTTCGTTCCATCCAGCACGCAGTCACCGTCCCGCTGTGCGACGGTGACCATCGTGTTCGGCGCCTCGGCCGCCCACACGCCCCACAGCTGTTCCGGGCCGGGAACAGGGCCGTCGAGCTCACACAGGATCGCCGTGGCATCGCAGTGCGCTTCGGCAAGCCGTCCCGCGGTCACGTCGTGTTGAGTCAGCGCGGCAAGCTTCCACCACCGCGCGGCGGTATGTCCGGCTCCCGGCATCGGGAGTGCCAGCTCACCGGCGCGCAGCCACCGGCGCACGAGATCGGCCGTCATCCCGCGCCTTCGCGGCGTGAGAAGGACCGCAGGTACGCCGCGAATCCCTCGGGAGCTCTTCCCGCGCGACGGGCTGAAGTCTCGACCGATAGCGCCTCATCACGGTGTATCCGGTAGTTCCTCAGTTCGAATCGCCGGGCAAGATCGACATCCTCCCCGCTGCCGATCGGCGCGAATCCGCCTTCTTTCCAATACTTGTCGGCGCGAAAACCCATGTTCGCACCGTGTACATGTCCATGGCCGTCCGGCTTGCGCTTCGCGCGGTACGCATTCAGATAGCGGCGCACCACACCCGCCGGTGTCTGCCGCCAGTTCTCGACGCGAACAACGCCGAGCACCATGTCCGCGCCCGAATTCGTCTGGCGCACAAGCCAATCGGCATCAACCCGGCTGTCGGCATCGGTGGTGGCGTACCACACCCGATGCTGCGCCGAAGCCGCTACTGCGCACACCGTCCGCGCATACTCGAAGCCTGCCGCTCTGGCCGCCCCGACATTACGGGCCTGGACCTCAATGAAATGCACATCGGATCCGTACTTCCCCGCCAAACGTATGCTTTGGTCATCGCAGTCGTCCAGAACGACGACCGTCAGGGTCGGCGCCGGGAAACACGCCGCTGCAGTGACCACGGCGCTCAGGCAGCTCGGCAGATTGTCGACTTCATTGTGCGCGGGCACCACCACGACCGCCCGCTCGTATGCCGCAGCGCGACGCGGCCGTTCGCCCCGACCCGAATGACTCAGTGGAACGGTCACCGACACAGCCGGTCCTGAAATGCGATGGTCGACATTACTTCTCCTCATAGGCTGGATCGACAAGACCAGCCCCGGGCCTCACCCCTCCGACCGTCTCCCCGGCGGGGTACCCGTTCTGACGCGGTTTATGCATGCAGGCGCTATCCGGCTGCCGGCACAGCGAAATCCCCAGTCCATGCATGAACAGGCGCAAACCGGGTACACGAATGTGATGCCCAACGAAAGGAACACGACGATGTCCGCTGTTCTTCAGGATCGGACGATCGCGATACTGGCCGCCGACGGAGTCGAACGTGTCGAGCTGGAGGAGCCACGTAACTCGGTCGTGGCTGCCGGTGGCACCGTAATAGTGCTCTCGATCAGATCAGGTGAGATTGCCGCGCGTGACCACGATCTGTCGCCGGCTGGGACGCTGCACGTCGACCGCGAGGTCGGCACGGCATCCGTGGACGACTACGACGCGCTGGTGCTTCCCGGGGGCACCGTCAATCCCGACAAACTGCGCGCCGATGCGGATGCGGTGGATTTCGTGCGTGCGTTTGTGCGATCCGGCAAGCCCGTGGCCGCGATCTGCCATGGGCCGTGGACCCTTGCCGAGGCAGGTGTACTGCAAGGAAGAACGGTCACCTCGTACCGCAGTATCCGCACGGACCTGCGCAATGCCGGGGCCCATGTCCTCGATGAGGAGCTGGTCATCGACCACAACCTCATCACCAGTCGCTCCCCGGAGGACCTGCCGGCGTTCTGTCGGGCCATCGTGGACAACGTCGCTGCCGCCAGCGCCAGACGATGACCGAGATCAGTGACGGCTCGCGTGCGCTACCGGGGGTGGCATGGCACGGGGGCATACAACGCCTGCCGGCACAGTTCCTCGGCCTCGGCGGTCGACCGGTCCAGCGGTAACCGGGTATCGATCACGTGCGCCTCGCCCCACCCGTTGTCCACACCGACGAACTCAGAACTCAACGCCGCCGCGATATCACCGCTGGCGTCCGACACTCCGTCGTGACGGGCGGCCACCCGATGTTGGGCGGTGACCAGCGGCGCCATGCACAAGAACTCCACCATCGGCGCTCCGGCTTCGTATGCGAGCTGATGCGCCCGCAACCGATGTCGCGGATTGCGCCAGGTCGCGTCGAGGATGACGGTGTGTCCTCCGGCCAGGCATACCCGCGCTCTGCGGAGCACAGCGTCGTACACGGCGGCCACGTTCTCAGGGGAATAGAGCCCCGCGTCGAGCACCCCCTTTCCGCCGGATATCACGCCCAGACGATGCAACTGATGGCGCACCTCATCGGTGGAGATAATCTGAGCACCAACATTTTCCGATATCCGGCGCGCCAAGGTGCTCTTACCCGTGCCTGGTCCACCGCCGACCAGCACAAGCCGAACCGTTGCCGCACTCAGGTGGCTCAGCGCCATCGACACATGCTTGGTGGCCCGGGCCAGGGCCGCGCGCTGCCCCTGGGCGAACCGGGTGCAATCAACCTTGGCCCGGACCAAAGATCGATAGGCGATGTAGAAGTGTCGCAACGGCTCCGGCGCGGGATCGGCGGATAGTTCCACGTAGCGATTCATGAAGTACTCGCCCAGGTCCCGCCGTCCCAGGAATTCCAGATCCATGGCCAGGAATGCGGCATCGTCGAGGCTGTCCGCGTGCCGCAGCCGGTCCTCGAATTCCAGACAATCGAGCATCACCGGACCATCGGGCAGGCAGAAGACGTCGCTGGCCATCAGATCACCGTGCCCGTCGATGATCCTGTGATCGGCGATGCGCTGTGCGAACAGCACCGCCCGCCCGGAGATGAACTGTGTCGCAAGTGTCCGGACCATGCGCACGTCGTCCGCGGCGAGCACCGTTCCGATGTACTTCTCCAACGAGGTCAGCGTGTCCTCCCAACGGTCGACGACAGCGTCAAGCGCTCCGGCCTCGTCGATCGACGGGCTGCGATCGGCCCGCTTGTGGAATGCCGCCAGCACCTCCGCGACCGCATCCAGATGCGACTTGGTGACCCGGCCCGCCTTGGCCATCGCCGACAATCGCGCGGCATCCGGGTAGCGCCGCATCACCACGACCGGTTCGCCCGGCCCGCCCTCGGGATCGGTGAGGTGCGAGACACCGATGTAGCTGTCACTTGAGATGCGGCTGTTGAGTGCCACCTCGCGGGCACAAGCCCTTTCGCGAAGCTCCAGGGTGCTGAAGTCGAGGAGGTTGGTGACCACGGGTTTTTTGAGTTTGTATGCCCGCCCTCCAGCCAAAATGACGATACCCGTGTGTGTTTCACGGATCTCTGCACCGACGTACGTGGGGCTGGCGGTCGATCGCATTGCGCGCATGACTTCATCGTTGCCGGGCGCGGGACGCGGATATCCGGCCATGTGCCCCTGATCTGTGGGTCGGAAGTCACCAGTTCTCGCCCACCAGGGCCCTCTCCGCGTTTCCCGGGCCACATACCCGGGGACTTCGGGTCCGTGGCCGGTGACCAAATGCCCTGTCCGCGCCCAGATGTGTCACCGAGAGTCGATATCACCACCAGTGAGCGGAGCCCGACATGCCCAAGACGATGGTTCACATCGACGTAGTCCGGACTGCGATCCAACTTGCGTGCCGTGCACCGTCTTTGCACAACACTCAGCCATGGCGCTGGATCGTCGACCCAGGCTCCGGGGCTGGTGATTTGCACCTATACCTGGACCGCTCGCGCTGCGTGAACAGAACTGACGACAGGGGCCGCGAAGCGATCATCAGCTGCGGTGCGGCTCTGGACCATTTCCGGGTAGCGATGGCCTCGGCGGGCTGGATGGCGCGGGTGGAACGGATCCCCGACCCCGACAACCCCGACCATCTCGCGGCCATCACGTTCTTGCCCAGATCCGTCGTGGTGGTGGGTGATCGTCGACGTGCGGACGCGATCCTGCAGCGCCGCACCGATCGCCTTCCGTTCGAGTCGCCGCCGAACTGGTCGCAGTTCGCCCGGATGTTGAACTCGGTGATCTCCGATCGGGCGGTGATCCTGGATGTGATCGACGATGCGATGCGGCCGAGACTGGCCGAGGCGTCGGCACTCAGCGATGCCCTGCGTATCTACGATTCGGCCTACCAAAACGAACTCGATTGGTGGACAGCATCGTTCACGCTGAGAGAAGGTATTCCGCGCAGTGCGCTGGTGTCGGCCGGCGAGAGCGATCACGTCGACATCGGCCGCACCTTCCCGGTCGTCTCAGAACGGACCACACGGCCCGGCCTGCAGGAAGATCGGGCCAAGGTCCTGGCGCTTTCCACCGCCAGGGACACCCCAAAACACCTGCTGCGCTGCGGCGAGCTGCTGTCCGAGGTGCTGCTGGAAGCGACCCTGGCCGGGATGGCGACCTGCACCATCACGCACATGCTGGAACTGACCGCCAGTCGCGAGGTCGTCGGCGCCACCATCGGGCGAGCGCACCCGCAGGCATTGATCCGGGTTGGCCTGGCTCCGACCTTCGGTCGCGTCCCGCCCCCGACGCCCCGGCGATCGCTTGCCGATGTGTTCGAGATCCGCGGCTAGGGCAGTGCCATGAGCGAGATCCCCACCTCCCAGTCCGCGGTGGTCGTCGGCATCGATGGTTCACGATCCGCGGTTCGGGCCGCGTTATGGGCGGTCGATGAGGCACTGCACCGTGACGTACCGCTGCGTCTGGTCCACGTGGCTCCCCAGCCGGAGTTCCCGGAGTTCGACAACGAGCCAAGCACCGCCGGGATGGCACTACGGCATGCCGTCCGCGAGATCGGGTCGACGCGAAAGCCAGTGAAGGTTCACGTCGATATCCGGCACGGACGGGTAGCGGACGTGCTGCTGGACGCCTCACGCAACGCCCTCATGTTGTGCGTGGGCGCAATCGGCATCAGCGGTTCCGACAGCAGGAAAGTCGGATCCACTGCTGCGGAAGTTCTCCGGTCGGTGCGCTGCCCGGTCGCGGTGATCCGTGATGGCCAGGTACCGGCCGGTGCGGAGCCCTCAGTGGTGGTGGAGGTCGACGAGACCCACGAGTCGGTGGCCTCGTTGGAACTCGCGGCGCACGAGGCACGGCTGCGCCGCGCACCGATGCGCGTCCTGCTGCGCCATCGCCCGATGCCTCTCTTCGGGCATCGGGTCGCCACCTTGGCACGCGGCGACCGTCAGGTGGCGTCCGTCCTGCTGGAGCGACGCCTGGCGCCGATACGGGTGCGGCACTCCGACCTGGACATCCGTGTACTCGATCCGGTGGGCGGCACGCTGGATTACCTGGTACGCCACGGGCATTCCGTACAGCTGGTGGTTCTCGGAGCCGGCGATGCGGCACACGTGCAGGAGTTGGTCGGCCCCAACGGATGCGGCGTGCTGGGTCGCACGCACTGTTCGGTGCTCGTTGCCGCGCGTCAACGGCTGCTGTAGACAGCACCATCGGGGTGATGCCCACCACGCGTGATGCCTTCGTATGGGGTACCTCGCTACTCGCGTCATCGGGACCGTGTCGGATCAGGATCGTTGTGTACCGCTTTTACACAACGAAACCGAGCCACACATCCCGTGCCGGGAGGAGTCGAAATGATTACGCGAACTGCCCCGTACAGCGTCTCGCCGGACGTCAGCCTGCTCATCCTGGTCGAGGCCGGCCCCGCACATGACCTTCGTGAGCATCCCGGTGCAATCAATTCGGCCACCCCGATTTTCGAGGCTATTCGGGTGGCCGGGCACACGGTCGCACCCCTTCACGCCAATGCCGCGGGTGTACCGCCCGAGCTACGGTCCATCTTCGTGGTCACCGCGCCTGCCTGCCCCGAGTTCGAGCGGCTCGCCGAACATCTGCGGGCCCTTCCCGGTGTTGCTGCGACCTATCTGGAATGTGACGACGCCCGCCCGGGGCCTGCCACCGTCAGTGCCATCCCGGTATCGATCGGTGCCCAGCGCCGGGCACTGATCCGCCGTGTCACCCACCGCGGTGTCGGTGCGCTGGGCGCGCGCCGGCTGGCCGGCTAGTAGACACCCGGTGGGGGCGGTGCGCTGTCGCACCGCCCCCACCGGCTTAGGTGACCCGTTACTGGATACCCGCATTGGGCGGGGCGATATGCGTCCGCCCCTCGGGTTCCACCACCATTACTCCGGGGATATCCACCAGCGCAGCGGCATTCGCGATATCACCGGATACCACGCCGATCTCGCGGTGCACCTGCATACCGGCCATGCCGGCGGCCCGCAACGCGGCCACCGTGCCGTCGAAATCACGCTCTTCGATCGTCACGGTGACCCGCTGCGCCGTCACTGTGGGGCCTGTACTAGCCCGGCACCCACATCCACGGCCGGAACGTTGAGCGGTGCCGCGTGCTGCAACAGCACCGCCCAGAGCTGCCGGCCGGTGAGCCCCGTGGCCTCGCACCAGAGCGCCGCGATACCGGACACATGGGGCGTGGCCATGCTGGTTCCGCTGATCGAGTTGTAGCGCTTCGGCATCGGCCACGCGGAGTACACATCGACACCCGGTCCGGCAAGGTCGATGCGGCCGGCAGCCTTCGTCTTGGTGCTCGAACGCGCCGAGAACCAGCCCGGGTTCAAGGACGAATCCACCGCGGCGATGGCCATGATCGACCGGCTGTTCGCGGGCACGCCGACGAAGCCGTAGTTTCCGATCCTGCGGTTGGCGTTGTTCCCCGCCGCGGCGATAATCAGCGAACCACGGTCCAGCGCACGCTGACCCACCGCCTCATAGGCGAGGGACGTCTTATCGACGTTGGCGCCCAACGACATCGAGATGACGGCGCAGTTGTTGGCCACCGCCCAGTTGATGCCCGCGAGAATACCGCCGTCGGCCCCCGACCCGGCGTTACTCAGCACCTTGCCCGCGAAGATCTCGGCCTCGGTCGCCGCTCCGTAACGACGACTCCCCCGCGGGGATCGCGGTCCGCACGAGGTACCGATGCAGTGTGTGCCGTGCCCATGCCCATCGTCGGCGCTCTCGCCGTCGATGAACGACTGCATGGTCACGTGACGCTTCTTGAAGTCCGGATGTGCGGCGTCGAAGCCCGTGTCCAGCACCGCCACCCGAACCCCGCGGCCGGTCTTTGAACTCGTGTCTGTTCTCGTGGCCTGCAGGCCCCACGTCGACGAGTCGTTATCGGCATAGGCAGCGGCGAGTTCTTCGACGGTCGCGGTGTCGGCCTGCAACCGCGCGAAGAGGTCGGAGACACCATGCTGGTAGCCGCTGAGATATTCGGCGGAGGTGACCGTGAGTGCGTGATGGATCAGCTCCGGTTCCACGGATAACACCGTGCCGCCGGCCGACGCCGCGGCCTGAAGTGCCATGGTCTGCTCCGGGTCGGAATCCACGACGGCCAGACCGAGCTCGTCGAACACCGTGGCATCGGCGTCGACGACGGCGCTGATATCCATCGCTTGATTCTCAAAATCGCTGCTGTGTACGATGTTCGAGATCCCCGCGATACCTGCAAGCGTGGTGACGTTGTTTCCGCGCGCCGTTGCCGGTGCGAAGACAACCACTTGTCTTCCTGTGTAGATCTGCGAGTCGGTGTTAGTCATTTCCAGGTCCGTCCTTTCCTGACGTACGTGATGGGAAGCCGTAGACGCCCAACGGGAGATAGACGCACTAGCTCGGCTACCAGCAATGGTCGGCAGCGTCGCGCGATTTCGAACGAGTGATCCACTACCTGCATTTGGGCGCGGTCGGTGCCGCCCCGGCGAGGCCGCAGCGCGTCATCTCATCGCCCGCCAGGAACGAAGTAGCCCGCTACTCGTGCGGGTACCGGCCCGCGAGACCTACCGTTTCAGCAGACCCATCACCCAAGGGAGCCGATCATGACAACGCTTGAACGACAAGCAATCCGGCAGCCGTCACCGATACCCACGACCAAGGTTGCGGCCAGTGGCACCGCCGGCGCGATCTCGGTCGTGCTGGTCTTCGTCCTCGGCAAGTTCAATGTCGAGATACCCGGAGACGTCGGCTCGGCCATCACCGTCCTCTTCTCCGTCGCATCCGGGTACTTGGTGCACGAACGCACCGTTCTGCAGCCACCGGATGCGGAGAACGCCGCCGACGAATGAACCGCCGCGGGCAACGGGCGGTACGCCTATTCCTGCGGGTTCGCCAGGTCGCTCCACACGATCTTGGCAAGCTGATCACGGTCTGCGACATCGAGTTTGATGCACGCCCGGTAGATGTGGCCCTCGATGGTCCGCACCGACAGCGTGAGGCGCTCGGCGATCTCGCGATTGCACAACCCCTCCCCGATGAGCGCCGCGATCTCACGTTCACGTGCGGTGACCGGCAGCGGGCGCGCGGCGGCCCGGATCGCGGGCGTAGCGGCACCACCGCATTGACCTGCGATCCGCAGTGCACGCGCAGCGGATTCGGCGCTCTTGCTCCGGTCTCCATCGCGACCGCGTAACGCCACCGCCTGCGCTGCGGCATCCGCGGCTGAGAGCAGCAGGCCCGCGTTCTCGAACTCACCACTCACCACATCCAGCGCCGCGGCATCGGAGGCACCGACGGCGACCGCATGCCGCGCATACAGCTGCACCAGCGGACCATGCACGCGCGGGACGAGCGACCCGATGCGGCGACCCACGGTCCGGTCACCGAACCGCGCCGCATGGTGCAGGGCCTCGGCCTCCACCGCGTATTGGCCCGCGGTGTGTGCGGCGTCGGCCGCGCGCCGGGCGATATCGACCGCCGACCGGTCTGCACCGCGCGCGGCCGCAAGCCAGGATTTCGCGATCAACAGCTGGGGGTCGTGCAATGCGACGAACTGTCCTGAGTGTTCTCCGGATTCAGTCAGCACGCGCTCGGCATCTTCGACCTTGCCGAGTGCGGCGTAGGCGCGGGCCAGCAATAGCCGTGCGGGCAGCTGCCAAGGCAGTGGCTTCTCGGCATTGAGCGCGGCCAGCGCCTGTTCGATCGACGATATCGCCGTCGGGAAGGCGCCACGGTGCACGGCAACCAAACCGGCCATGATGCGCGCTATCGCCCACGCCAGAAACTGCCCGGCCGAGGAGAATTCGGTGTATTCCGTGACCCGGCGGTCGGCCAGCCGGAGCTGCCCCGTGTAGACAAGTGCCAGCACATCGCAGTAACGCACCATCACCGCGATCATGCCGTCGGTGGATCTTTTCTGCGCACGGCACCTCGCGGCGATCGGCTCGAACTCGTCGCCGCGGCCAGCGACGGGCAGCGCGAGCCCGATACCGAACGCCGCGAATTCCACCGCCTGCCGGGGAGCCTCCGGATCCGACAGCACCAGCGTCGCCGCCGCCAGCCCCTCGTCGAACTGGTTCTCGTGCACGGCCAACGCCGCCCCCGTCGCGTCGACGACCAGTTTCAGGGCGGGATGTTGCACCCTTTCACGCAGCAGTGCCATCAGCTCGTGTGCACGCCGCACATCGCCCATCGACCAGAACGCGATGGACACCAGCGGAAGGCCCCACAGGACCAGCGAGAGTTCATCGAGCTGGTCCGGATCGAACTCGGCGAGCACCTGCTCGGCTTCCTCGGGCCGGCCCTGCCACAGCAGAGCGCGCGAGAGCACCTCGGCCGCGCGCAGGCCTCCGTCACGTTCCACCGCGCAGCGCGCCAGATGCTCACCCACCGGCAGGTTGGACAGATACACCGCGTCCTTCGCGGCGGAGACCAGGAGGGCCGGGTCCGTGGCCTCGTCGCTGCCGACCGACAGCTGCGCGAGCCGGATGCGCTTGGCAGCCGAGTCGATGTCACGCTCGCGGAGTGCCCGCACCAGCTGACCGCGCAGACGCCGGGCCGATGCGGTGCCCACTCTGCGCCGGATCACCTCGCCCAGCATCGGATGGCTGAACCGCACATTCATCCGCCGGCCGTCGGCTTCGACACGGACGAAGCCGCTGAGCTCGGCACCGTCCAGAGCATCGCCACCGGCGATCTCGCACAATGTGTCGAGATTGAGCGGTTCACACAAGGACAGCAGTTTCAGCACGTTGAGTACGTCGCCGTCCAACTGTTCGAGGCGATCTCCGAGCAGCGCGGCCAGCCCCGAGGGGACAACCGTGTTACCGCGCAGTTGCCACACGCCGTTGACGGCGGTGAGGGATCCGGCCTCGACGGCCCCTTCCACCAGATGTCGCAGGAACAGCGGATTTCCACCGGATGACTCCCACATCACGTCGGCGCTCAGGCCTTCGAGGGCTCCGCCGAGCACCGATTCCACGAGGGCGACACTCTGCTGCTTGGTGAACGCCTCGAGTTCGAACCGGCGCAGGTAATCGTCCTTCCATAATGCGGTGACCGCATCGGGAACGGGCTCGCCGCTACGCACGGTGGCCACCAGCCGGCCCGCATGGCCGACCGCGATCTGATGCAGCAGAGTCGCCGACAGATCATCCAGCAGATGAGCATCGTCGATCCCGATGATCGGATGTGGCGTCGCGACAATGGATTCCCGCGCCGCAGCGATGAGCGCAGCCGGGTCACGCGATCCGGTTGTCTGTATCCAGTGTGCGAACACGCCCAGCGGAATGTTCCGCGACGACTCGGTACACGCCACCCAGCGAACCTGGCATTCCAGTGAGTCGGTGACCGTGCGCGCGAGGGTGGTCTTGCCCACTCCCGCCGAGCCGACCAGCACCACACCGCACGACAGGCTGTCCGACAGCGTCGCGCGGACAGCCTCGAATTCGTTTGGGCGGTCGAGCAACTGCCAGCTCCCCGACATGGAAAAAGAGTTTAGATCGCGACGGCGGTTTGCGTGGGCCAGTCCGGGGGCCGGTTTCTCCGGCGCGGCTGGTTTGGTGATCGCACGTGTCATCGCAACCATCTCAGTCCGGTAGATCCTGAACCCCGGCCGGCTCCATCCGCGACACACCGTTCTTCTCATGCCGAAAGTTGCTGGAGGCCTCGTAAACCCGAAGTTTCAACCTGTTGATCGACCCCAATGGCCGATGCGCGGCCAGGGCGCGCCATGAATTGAAGGACAGTACGTCGTCGCCGAACACCCGCCTCTTGTCACCATATGAATCTTGCACGGGGAAGACGATTTTGGCGATTCCCCGATGCGGGGAGTCCCCTTCCGGCCACGCGACGGTGGCATCTTCCAGGGGCATGGTCTTCTCGTCGGTGCACAGTTGCGCCCTCAGTTCGTACTCAGCACTGTTGTGCCGGAAGAACTCTGATACCAGGTGGCGGAACTCGTCGTCGGCGATGTCGTCCGGCAGAAGTACCCCTTCGAGGTCCCGCACGGACTTCGAGAGCGGTACGTAACTGAGCTTGGCCACATACTCTCCGTACCGCAGCGGCGCCGAGGAATAGAACGTGTCACCGAGGATGTGGGTGTTGGGACGAACGAACACGGCCACCGATTCTGGCAGTGAGAGTCCCACGCGTGGAAGCAGTTTCGCCACCCCGCCGAGAAGGTTGCTACCCAGTCTCAGCGCGGTGTCCGGCAGCCGTGCCAGCAACCAGGCCGTGGGCATCCCCCGCCGTAGATATGCTTTCGCGTCGGCGAAGAGGAACTCGCGGTGGGTGACCAACACGAAATCCTGGGTGGTGGCCTCGTCATCGGGGAGCGTCCGCGGGCCCGCCACACCCAGGACCTTGATGCCCAGGCCCCGCACGCCCCGGATCCGGTCGCTGCGCAGCAGGCCAGACGTGGTGGACAACCTGGAGATGATCGGATAACTACCGGGCGTTGCGAACATGCCCTGGCGTAGGTGCGGTGGCAGGTCCGGATAGACCGTCAGCTCCCCGCGCAAGATGCCGTGGCTCTTCGCGTGCGCATCACGAACGGCATGCCGATACTTCCGGAAGGCCCGCTGATTGTTCCTGTGCAGCACCTTGACGATCTTGTCGATGGCTTCCTCCTCGCCGGGAGGTGCCGCGTCCATGTTCTCGTTGTACCGAAGGTAGGTACGCGTCGCTTCGATCGATTCATCGGTGGCGCCCATCGCGGTCCGGTCCTCCCGTATTAGTGGTCCGGGACGGTCGATATCCATCGGACACGGTGACGTTCTCAGTGTCGTGAATGCCGGAGGTGCCGCGCATGAGTACACGACTACTCAATCCTGCGCTGCGGCCAGCGCCCATGTGCGTGAATTGACGAGGTATTCCCGGTGCGATCGGAAATCCGATTTCGTGGGTATCGAGTAGCGCAATACTCACGTTCTGACGCGTCAGAATTTGTCAGCATTACGGTATGGCGAAAAAGAGTGGACCCGCCACATCAGCCACCACATTGGCCTCGTGGCTTGCAACACGAATTGATCGGTCGGTCGGGTGGTCACGCCTGCCCACGGCATTCGGCATCGCAGTGCTCATCGGGCTCCGTAACGCGCTGCGAGCCGACAATCTGTTCGATACGGGGCGGGCGCCGGGTGGATCACCGCCGCCGGAGGACGCCGCCTACCGCAGTGCCCGGACGTTGGACGGCACCTACAACAACCTCGAACATCCGCTGATGGGGTCGGTCGGCAGCCGGTTCGGGCGTAACGCGCCCCTTGCCCAGACCTTCCCCGAGTCCTCCGAACAACTCCTGGACCCGAACCCGCGGCTGATCAGCCGCAGGCTGCTGACCCGCGACGAGTTCATTCCGGCGACAACGCTGAACGTGCTGGCCGCGGCATGGATCCAATTCGAGGTCCACGACTGGTTCAGCCATAACACCGTCGAAGCCGAGCCATGGACGGTTCCGCTCGACGGGAACGATCCGTGGCCACAACGGCCGATGCAGATACGCCGCACCGCACCCGACCCATGCCCCGATGCGTCCGGTCCCCCGACGTTCGTCACGCAGGACACCCATTGGTGGGACGGATCGCAGGTCTACGGCGGCACCCGCGTCATCGCCGATGCGCTGCGCACTGGGTCCGGGGGCACGCTACGGCTGGACGGACAAGGCCTGCCGCCTGCTGATGTCGAGGCGCTGGCCAGCACATCAGAGACGGCCGTGAACTTCTGGGTCGGCCTGGCCATCCTGCATTCGCTGTTCATGCGGGAACACAACGCGATCTGCGAGCATCTGGCTGCCTGTCATCCGGAAATGTCCGACCAGGAGCTGTACGACAAGGCCCGCCTAGTCAACACCGCGCTGATGGCGAAAATCCACACGATCGACTGGACTCCCGCCATAATCGGGCACCCCACCACGGTATTCGCGATGAACTCCAACTGGTCCGGCATTCTGGGCGAGCGCCTAGGCTACCTATTTCGGCGCCAGCCGCATAACGCTCTGCTGCGCGGTATACCCGGCTCCCCCACAAGTCTGCATAACGTGCCATATTCGCTGACAGAAGAATTTGTCGCGGTGTACCGCATGCACCCGCTAATTCCCGATCGTTTTGTGCTGCGGTCGGCCTCCGATGATTCCGTGATCGCCGAACACGAATTACCGGATCTGGCCGTACAACATGTGCGAACCCGCTTCAGCGAGACGTCGATAGAGAACATCATTTATTCGTTCGGCCGTGCCAATCCGGGTGCGCTGACTCTGCATAACTTCCCGCGTCATCTGCAACGTCTGGAGCGGCCGGACGGATCCATTTTGGACCTCGCCGCCATCGACGTTCTTCGGGTCCGTGAACGGGGCGTGCCCCGTTACAACGAGTTCCGGCGGATGCTGCGTCTGCGGCCAGTGTCTTCGTTCGGCGAGCTCACCGACGACCCCGTGGTGGCCAAGGAGCTCGCGGCCATATACGGCGATGTCGAGCGAGTGGATCTGATGGTCGGGCTGTACGCGGAGCCCAAACCGAAGGGATTTGGGTTCAGCGACACCGCTTTTCGAATCTTCGTGCTGATGGCGTCCCGCCGGCTGGAGAGCGACAGATTCTTCACAACCGACTTCCGGCCCGAGATCTACACGCCGGAAGGCATCGCGTGGGTCAAGGACAACTCGATGCGTTCGGTGCTGCTCCGGCACTTCCCGTCCCTGGACGCCGCCCTGGACGGTGTTGCGAATCCTTTCGCACCGTGGACGCCCGTGTGGGCCAGCGGATCGACCGAGTAGGCGAATACTCATGACCGACAAGGACGTTTGGGTTCACAATCGTCAGATGAGTTCCACCGGATTCATGCCCTTCGGTGTGCGATGAGCAGCCCCGTGCCACGCGGGCCCAAACGGCCATCGGTCATCAGCCCGATGGTCCTGGCCGATCCGCAGACGGCACTGCCGGCCGAGGCCAACGCCTTGGTCACCGACGATGACGATCGCAGGATGGTGCTGATCGAGCTTCTCGTCGGCGCGGGCGTCGACCCCGACGATGTGCGCGACCAATTCCTGCACATGTTCCATCGGGTACTGCGCGACGAGCCGCCCACACCAACGCCCGTCGGCCGCCACTATGTACGGTGCATGCTCACCCCCGATGAAATCCAGCGTCTGGTCCGTGGCGGCGCCAAGTCCCCTACCGCCAAAAGCGCACAACAAGCGCTGCAGCTGATCCGGCGGGTGTGGCCGGATCTGGTGGTGGAGGCGCATCTGGACCGCTCACTCACCACGATCAAGGCCGATGCGGCGATCCGTACCTATGGCTCCGGCGGGACCGGAGTCGTTTGGGCCGTGCTGGATTCGGGAATCGATGCCGAGCATCCCCATTTCGCCGCTAACGGCACCCTCACCGCGGATTCGGTGATGCCGCTGCACAAAGATTTCACGCTGTCCCCGGAGGCCTCGAAGGGGCCGCTCGTCGACGTCTACGGACACGGCACCCATGTGGCCGGCATCATCGCGGGCGAATCCCCCACCGACCCGAAACTCATCCGGATCGCGTCCACTCAACCGACCGCCGAGGGGTTGCCGGAATGGGTTCCGCGAGTGTTGGCGCAGGGGTCGCGGCTGTCCGGGGTGGCGCCGCACGCCAACCTGGTGAGCCTGAAGGTCCTCGACGACGATGGCAAGACCCTGTCCAGTGTGCTCATCGACGCCCTCAACTATGTGCGCGAGATCAACAGCTACGGTAACGATCTACAGATCCACGGCGTGAATCTGTCGCTGGGATGCGGATGGATGCCAAGGGATTACGCGGCGGGCCAAAGCCCGCTGTGCCGCGAGCTCGATCTGCTCACCGGGTCAGGGGTGGTCTGCGTCGTGAGTGCCGGAAACCTCGGGGCCGGCACTGCTGCGGCCGGTGTGGGCGCCGCGATCTTGGGCACGACGGCCGATGTCTACGGCCAGCTCTCCACCATCACCGATCCCGGCAATGCTGCCACCGCCATCACCGTCGGCTCGGTCCACCGGTACCGGCCGCATACCAGTGGTGTCACGTTCGACTCCTCCAAGGGGCCGACCCTCGATGGCCGACGCAAACCCGACCTGGTGGCCCCTGGTGAGCGGATCACCTCTGCGGCAACCGGTCTCATGGCCAAGGGCATTGACCTGTTGAAGGACGACGGCACCGAGGGGGCCGCCAACTACATCGAAGACAGCGGGACCTCGATGGCCGCCGCACATGTGTCGGGTGCGATCGCCGCATTTTTGTCGGCTCGCACGGAGTTCGTGGGTAAACCACAAGAGGTCAAGGACATCTTCCTGAAGTCGGCCGTCGACTTGGGGCGTCACGAGTTCTTTCAGGGCGCGGGGCTTGTCGACCTGATGCGTGCACTATCCAACACCTAGAGACGAGCGAGTACACCATGATCACGATCAAAGGATTGCCGTACTACGAACCGGATTTCAATGCCGATGGCTCACTCAACGACGCCACCGGTGACGGCGACGGCGGTCTGCCGGCCGCAGTCGCGGCCGGGGGGATCACCGATCTGTTCCTGATGTCACACGGATGGAACAACAGTGTGACCTCCGCCCGCCAGCTCTACACCGCGATGTTCTCGTTGATCGCCGATCAGCTCGGCGGCGATACCGCCGGTGTGGCCGTCGCAGGAATCAACTGGCCGTCGGTGCTGCTGCCCGACGACAGCCCGGACAGCGCGCTGCCCGTACCTTCCACGGGCGCGGAGCTCGCCGCGGCGCTCACGCCACGCTTCCCCGGCCAGGCCGCGCAACTGAAAAAGATGGGCGAGCTGCTCGACGAGAAACCGCAGCAGTCCGCCAAGCTCATCGAGTTCCACACCTTGGCCGCCGGACTGGTGACCACCCCCGCCCAGTCGCAGGAAGACAGCGGCGAGTCCGACATCGTGAAGGGTGATCCGCTCGCGGTGTTCGGGCAAGCCTCCGCCATGGCGCCGAAGTCGACGAGTGCCGCACAAGGACTTGGCAATCCCTTCGCCGCGCTGTGGTCGGGTGCTCGCGAGATCCTGCGCACGATGAGCTATTACGAGATGAAGAATCGGGCCGGAGTCATCGGCCAGCGCGGCCTCGGTCCGCTGCTGGCTTCACTGTCGGGCCCCGACGGCCCGCCCCGTATTCACCTCATCGGACACAGTTTCGGGGCGCGACTGGTCTCCTACGCGCTGGCAGGGCTTCCGACAACCGGCACGAGCCCCGTCAAGTCGCTCACCCTGATCCAGGGCGCCTTCTCCCACTTCACCTTCAACCGCAAGCTGCTCTTCGATCCGGGACGAGGTCCCGGCGGCCTGGCCGGGCTCGAAGAGCGTGTGGACGGGCCGCTGCTGTCGACATACACCGCCGCCGATCGCGCGGTCGGCTGGTGGTATCCGGCGGCCAGCATGCTTGCGCGACAGGACAGCCAAGCCGGACAGGACCCCTGGTTCCGCTGGGGCGCAATGGGTCACGACGGATACCAGCAGGACCCGGCCGCCACGGCACTCGAGCTTGCCGTGGCCGGAAAGCCGTACGACTTCCAGCGCGGGCATTTCTACCGGCTTGACGCCAACAAGGTCATCGACGACGCCAGCCAATCCCAGTTCAGCGGTGCGCACAGCGATATCAAGCACCCCGAGGTGGCGTGGGCTATCGTCTCCGCCGCCCGCGCCACCCAGAACTGAACACGAAAACTGCTCCCGCAGTGTGAGATCGAGTACCGCACTACGCATGAATCAATCTCCGGTACCGAACAGGATGAATACGTCCTAGCTCGAACTCACACCCTATGCAGGGAGACAAAAATGGCCACCGCAGTCAAGTCAACGAATCACAAGCCGTCCGAGACCGAGTACGAAATTTCAGGGGCCGCCGGTGCGGCCGCTGTTACCGAACACGAATTACCGTCGGCACAAGCGAGCAACGCCGACACCGAAACCACCAACGCCGCAACACAAGCACACGGTGAATCCACAGTCAGTGAACTGGGTTCCGTCGACGGGCTGAGCACCGACGAGTCGGAACTCGCACCACTGGACGCCATTCTGGGTAGTTACCCCGAGTTGGCCAACAGCGCCGAGGTCATCATCGGTACCGATGATCGCGTTCGGGTCGGCAACACCACCACGTTCCCCTGGCGCGCAATCTGCCACCTGATCATCACCTCCGCCAACAACCGCACCTATGTCGGAACGGGCTGGCTGATCGCTCCCCGCACCGTGATGACGGCCGGGCACTGCGTCTACATGCATGCCGATGGCGGCTGGGTGCGCTCGATCCAGGTGATCCCCGGGCGCAATGCCGGTGTCCGACCGTTCGGCACGCACGTGGGTACCGCCTTCCGCAGCGTCACCGGCTGGACCCAGAACCAGAATCGCGACAACGACTATGGCGCGATCATCCTGCCGGCGTCGTCACGTCCGGGCGATCAGACGGGGTACTTCGGTTTCGCCACTCGCAATGACGATTTCCTGAAGGCCGCCGCACTGAACCTGTCCGGGTATCCCGGCGAGAAGAACGGCGAGCAGTGGTTCATGGCGCAACGCACCAAGTCGGTCTCCGACCGCGTCATCACCTACGACATCGACACCACGGGCGGTCAGAGCGGTTCACCGGTGTGGGTGTTGCAGAACGGCAACCGTTACGGCGTCGGCATTCACACCAACGGCGCCAACTCGGGCAACTCCGCCACCCGGATCAACAGCGCCGTCTTCAACAACATGTCGACGTGGAAGAGTGGCGGTATGTGACAAGGCTTTTCAGGTAATCAGAGAATCCGGACACAGGAGGATACGTGGTCGGCATCTCGTTTCGAGACTCCGCCGGGCGCCCGATGGCCGGTGCTGTGATCAGCATCGACTCGGCGCCCGGCGAGGTCCACGATATTGCCATGGTGGCCGACGATTGGGGCGAGGTGGTCATCTCCGCACCGGTGGCCGGTGACTATCGATTTCTTGTGTCGCACACCGGGAAGACCTTTCATGCCACGGCCCATATCGCCGAGGGACAAGATCAGCTCACGGTGACCGCTGGCTAGACCGTCCCGGCGCCGATCAGTACGACGTCTCGCGCGATGTCGCACGCGTGGCCGGGTAACAACCGTGCAGGCCGCTGATAAGGCGATGCGCCTCGTCAAGTTCCTTGCGCATGGCACGCAAGCGCCGATGATGGCGTGGGGCAGCAAGATTCGCGTGGCGGTCGATCTGCCGCTCGGCCTTGTCGATCTGTTGCGACACATAGTCCACATGCTCATACAGCGACCGCAGCAGGACCCGAGCCTGTGCCACCGCCGCGTCTTCAGCCATGCGGGCATGGTCGCACCAATTTCCCCACTCTTCGCGCTGGCACGGGGCTGATCCGGAAATGAACCACAACAGATGTAGTGCCTCCCTGGCGAACCACTCACCGAGCCATTGACTTCGTAATAGTTTCGATATTACTTTCGTAATAGTTTCGTAGGCGCGGAGAGGAGGCACGGTCATGGCACGTTTCTTCCGTCATGGCGAGCTGCCCCTCGTGCTCCTGGCGCTGCTGGCGCAGCGGCCCATGCACGGTTATGAACTGATGTCCGAACTATCACGGCTGTTCGGTGCCGGTGGCTACCAACCATCGCCCGGCACCGTGTATCCCGCAGTCGAAGCACTGGCCGCCGAAGGCCTCCTGACCGGCCAGACACGCGAGGGCCGGACGGTCTACCGCGCGTCAGCCGAGGGCCAGCGGGCACTGACCAGCAGAGCTGACGTGCTGGCAGGCGTGGAGCTGCGCACCGGCGCACGGTTCGGCCGCGGCGACTCATTCGAGAAGATCCTCGCCCGGTTCTCCGCGCGGATCATGCCGTCGGCAGGCCGGGTGGATCCCACCGCAGTGGAGAAGATCCTCGATCAGGCCGCCCTGGAGATTACTGGCCTTGCCCGAGTTGACGATCGCAGGAGAGGAGCCAAGCAGTGAGCGATGACGCCTTTGAACGAGCAGTGGAACGTGCCGAACGCCGGGCCGACGAGGAACAGCGACGGATCGATCGAAAACGCCGGGCATGGATCGGGCAGATGAATCGAACTGCCTTCCGGATCCACGCCAGCACCTACGCCGCTGTGCAGGTCCTGCTCGTGGCGATCTGGGCGCTTACCTGGCAGTTCGACCATGGCACGGCATACCCGTGGTTCATCTATCCCCTCTTGGGCTGGGGAATCGCCCTCATCGCCCACTACGTCGTCGCCAGCTCCATCTGGCGTCATCATCCCGACACCGACCCAGAGCCCTGGCCTGCCGAGGGCGTCAATCGAGCCACCCGTGAAACACCCACCCAGGAGCCGCTATGAACACCCCTGTTGACGAAGCCGCCCGGCCCATCAAGACAAGGCGTATCACGTTCCGGTATCCGACCGGTTCATTGAATCGCCACTACGTGCAGGGCGATCTGGTGATGAGCCACATCATCGCGATGCTGTCGGCAGTGTTCCCGGAGGGAGAGGACTACTTCATCCGGTCCGTCAAACACTTCTCTGACCAGATCACCGACCCCGTGCTGAAAAAGCAGGTGGCCGGGTTCATCGGTCAGGAGGTGACACATGGGCGCGAGCACCGCGAACTCAACGAGCGACTGCAGCAGATGGGTTATCCGACGGGCATCGTCGACCGGCTGACCAAGCGAGGGATGAGTCTCTACACGCGGTACCTGCCGCCTCGATTCAACCTCGCCATGACGGCGGCCCTGGAGCATTACACCGCGACGCTCGCCGAGACCCTGCTGACCGATCAGCGCGCGCAAGATCTGCTGGGCGAGGGCGAGGTCCGCTCGATGCTCCTCTGGCACGCGCTGGAGGAGTCCGAACATCGCGCCGTGGCCTTCGACGTCTATCGAACGGTCGGGGGCACCGAGCGCATGCGCGCGTGGGCGATGCGGCTGATCACGACGGTGTTCCTGTGCGGGACGCTCCTGGACACCCTGATGTCGCTGCTTCTCGACCGGGCGACGTACAACCCCGTCAGGTTGTTCAGAAGCATTGCCGAACTGCGGCATTCACCCTTCGTAACCCGGGACGTGCTCGCCCGCGTCAGGGCCTACAACCGGCCCGGTTTCCATCCGGATGAGTTCGACAACACCGACCTCGTGGAACGCTGGAACACCGAACTCTTCGGCGAGCAGGGACAGCTGGCCGGCCATCTGCGCTGAGCCGATACACCGGGCACAATCTGCGCATCCCCCTGAAAAACACCTCAGGCCCCCTCGAAAGGGGGCCTGAGTGCTGTGGCGGGTGCAGGATTCGAACCTGCGTAGGCGTAAGCCGACGGATTTACAGTCCGCTCCCATTGGCCGCTCGGGCAACCCGCCTTATCAGACGATGCAGGATACAACGATAGGGTCGTGCCAACGCAAACCGACTGGATACGGAACATACGAAGACCAGAAAGAGGAGCAGTCATGGCGGATTCATCGTTCGACATCGTGAGCAAGATCGACCGTCAGGAGGTCGACAATGCGCTCAATCAGGCGGCCAAGGAGCTGACCACACGATTCGACTTCCGTGGGACCGACACCACTATCGCCTGGAAAGGTGACGAGACCATCGAGCTGATCAGCTCCACCGAGGAGCGCCTGAAGGCAGCCGTGGACGTCTTCAAGGAAAAGCTGATCCGCCGGGATATCAGCATGAAGGCCTTCGATGCGGGCGACCCGCAGCCCAGCGGCAAGACCTACCGGCTCACCGGGACCCTCAAGCAGGGCATCGACACCGAGAACGCCAAGAAGATCAACAAGATCATCCGCGACGAGGGCCCCAAGGGTGTCAAGTCGCAGGTGCAGGGCGAAGAGATCCGGGTGTCGAGCAAGAAGCGTGATGATCTGCAGGCCGTCCAGGCACTGCTGAAGGGCTCGGACCTGGATATTGCCTTGCAGTTCGTGAACTACCGGTAGCAGGATCGGTCGATGATCCCCGCTGTCTCGCCGTCACACCTGATCGGCTTCGCGCTCGTCGCGTACGCCCTCATCGTGATTCCGGGACCGAGCGTGCTGTTTTCCGTTGGCCGTTCGCTCAGCGTGGGCCGCCGCGCGGGCCTGCTGAGCGTGCTGGGCAATACGGCGGGTACTGCGGTGTTCGTGGCGCCTGCGACAGCCGGACTGGGCGCCCTGCTGACCGCCTCCTCCTGGGCGCTGACGGCGGTGAAGCTGGTTGGCGCGGCCTATCTGATCTACCTTGGCGTACAGGCGATTCGGAACCGCAAGTCACTCAACGAGGCATTGAACGCAGACCGGCCTGCGGCAGGACAACGACACGTCTTCCGGCAGGGCTTCATTGTCGGCCTGACCAATCCGAAGACGGCGCTGTTCTTCGCCGCGGTGCTGCCGCAGTTCGCCGATCCTGCCGCGGGCTCGGTGCCGACCCAGATCTTCCTGTTCGGCATCGTGTTCATCGCGATAGCTCTTGTCTCGGACAGCCTGTGGGCACTGCTGGCCAGCACCGCGCGCAATTGGTTCGCCCGTTCACCCAAGCGCCTGGAGACCATGGGCGGTGCGGGCGGCTTCATGATTGTCGGCCTGGGGGCCGGGGTGGCGATCTCAGGTACCCACGCCTAGCGAGCCTCTGCGCAGGCGGTCAGCAGCGCTGCCAGCAGTGCACGATCGGGCCGGTACGGGGTGTTGAAACCCAACCGGTGCACCAGATCGCCGTAGCGGTCCCGCAATTGGCGCGCGCCCTGCGCGGGGTCGGTCACGGTGATCGCCGCGTTATCGACGAACTCGTCGTCGATCAGATTGGTCATCGCATCCCATTCGCCCTGTTTGGACAGCTCTTTGAGTTTCGGGCCAACCTCTGAGCGCCCGTGCAGCTCCAGGATCGGCCAGTAGGCGGGCGTGGACCCATAGAAGGCGAGCTGCTTGCGCACCGCCGCCCGCGCACCCGCCAGCTCGGTGTCGTCGCGCCCGATGATGATCATCGGCGAGTGGTGGATCTGAATGTCGGCGAGTGTCTTTCCGGACTTCTGCGCGCCACGTGCCAGCGTCGGCACGGTGATCTGCGCGAGGTAGTCGGGTGTACAGAACGGGTGCGACAGAAATCCGTCGGCCACCTCGCCCGCAACCTCGGTCATCCCGCTACCGACACCGGCCAGCCAGATCGGTGGCGGGCCAAAGGCGCTCACCTCGGCGGGATCAGGCATGAACATCGGCGTCATGAGGGTGTTCTGATAGAACTCGCCGCGATAGTCCAGACGCCCGCCTTCCTGCCACGACTGCCAGATGGCGCGCACCGCCAGCACCATGTCACGCATCCGCGCCGCGGGACTGCTCCACGGCATGCCGAACCTACGGGTGATGTGCGGTTTGATCTGCGTGCCGAGCCCGAGGATGAATCGCCCGCCCGAGTAGGCCTGCAGATCCCAGCCAATGTTGGCCAACAGCATCGGATTTCGCGCGAAGGCGACCGCGATGGAGGTCCCCAGGGTGACATCCCTGGTGTGCTCGGCGGCCAGCAGCAGCGGCAGAAACGGGTCGTGCGCGCCCTCGAATGTCCAGATACCCGCGTAGCCGGCCCCCTCGGCTTCGGCGGCATCGGCGGCCATGGTGGTCAGCCCGGTCGTGAGCGTCACATCGATCAACACCGCACTCATATTGCCGAAGTCCATATTCGTGGCGCATCGGGCCCATACCCTGGCGGGCATGGCAGCACTTCGTGAACCACAAGTCGTCGTCCTCGGGGGCGGATCCTGGGGCACCACGGTGGCCTCGATTGTGGCGCGCCGCAGCCCCACCCTGCAGTGGGCCCGTTCGCCGGAAACCGTCGCGGATATCAATGAACGGCACCGCAATTCACGCTATCTGAGCGACGAGGTCGAGCTGACCGAGAGCCTGCGCGCCACCTCGGATCTGCACGAGGCCATCGAGCAGGCCGACGTGGTGATCATGGGCGTTCCCTCACACAGCTTCCGCGAGGTACTGACCGAGATCGGGCAATCCTTACGTCCGTGGGTGCCGATCGTGTCGCTGGTCAAGGGTCTTGAGCAGGGCTCCCGAATGCGGATGTCACAGATCATCGAGGAAGTGCTGCCAGGACACCCGGCGGGCATCCTGGCCGGGCCCAACATCGCCAAGGAGGTGGCTCGCGGGTATGCGGCCGCTGGTGTGGTCGCGATGCCCGATCAGCACCAGGCAGCGCGCCTGGGCGAGCTGTTCCGCACGTCGCGCTTCCGCGTGTACAGCACCAACGATGTGGTGGGTGTGGAGATGGCGGGTGCACTCAAGAACGTCTTCGCCATCGCCAGCGGCATGGGGTATGCGATCGGCATCGGCGAGAACACCCGCGCCATGGTGATCGCGCGGGCACTGCGGGAAATGACCAAACTCGGTGTGGCCATGGGCGGTAACCCCGAGACGTTTCCCGGCCTGGCGGGCCTGGGCGACCTCATCGTCACCTGCACGAGTGCCAGCAGCCGCAACCGGCACGTGGGCGAGGAGATCGGCAAGGGCAAGACCATCGACGAGATCATCGAATCGATGAATCAGGTGGCCGAGGGCGTGAAGGCGTCCTCCGTGGTGATGACCCTTGCCGACGAGTACGGCATCCAGATGCCGATCGCCCGTGAGGTCGACGGGGTGATCAACCACGGCTCCACGGTGGAGCAGGCCTACCGCGGACTCATGGCGGCCACACCCGGCCACGAGGTGCACGGCACCGGGTTCTGATCAGGCGGGCAGGTACTCGGGCTTCACCACATCGCGCAGCTCGGATAGCGCCACCCGGCTCTGCATCGGCCCCTCGGCGTACGCGGCCACGCGGTATGGCTCGAAGGAGAACAGCAGCGCGTCGCCGTCCAGCGAAAGTTCTGTGAAATTGCCTGGCTCCGGAACTGTTCCGGTATCGACGAATTCGGTTCCCACACCGCCGAGCTGCGCGCGCAGATCGGCGCGGACCAGCGCGGCGATCTTGGGCAGAGCCGTCGCCGGGTCGATCACCAGCGACCCGATGGTGATGGGCTGTTTGGTGACGCGGTCGAAGGCCAGGGTGCGAAAAGCGAATCCCGGGTGATAGCCGCCGAGTGACTCGCTGATAGAGAACCGCACGCTGTCGGAGGGATGCACACCCTTGCCCTGATACGCCTCGAAGCTGACCTGCAGCGCCCACGGCTTGCCTTCGGGTGGGGCTCCCGCACGCTCGACGGACTTGCGGAAATTAGCGCGGATATCCGCCACCAGCTCGTCGGTCGCCTTCTGCAGCTCGGGGAAGGACGAATCCCACTGGACGGGGATGAGCAGGTGCTGGGTGGCCTGCGGGGTGACCTCGTCGATGACGCAGCCCTGAGCGGCATCCCAGCGACCGCCGTGTTTGGGGCAGGCGGGCTCGCCGGCGGGGTCAACGGCCGCGGTGGGGGTTGCCGCGGCGGAGGCCGACGCACTGGTGGATTCCTGCGCGGGGGCGTCCGTGGGTGCTTCTCCCCTATCGCAGCCGACAAGGACGATGCCGCACAGGACGGCGATCAGCAGGTTCCCAAGACGCATGCGACCAATCTAACCAGCGGCTAGGTGGTGTAGCTGCCGCCCGGACCCACCACGAAGCCGTTCTGCCAGCGGTTGTTGACACAGGTCAAGGTGCCGCCACCGTCCAGGCCGCAGCTGACCTCGCGGTAGCTCAGGCGATGCCCCGGCGCCAGGGGCTTGAAGACATCGCCGCCGAGGCCGTAGATCGGCCGGTCGGTGCTGGCGAAACCGGGGGCGTTACTGCCGCTGACGAGGTTCGCTCCATTGGGCGCCCCGGGCAGCGGGCCGCTGCAGCCATAGCTGGCATCGGCGCGCTTGATCATGCAGGAGATCCCACCGGGAATAGTGAAGCCGTATGCCGTGTCCGCCAAGACGCTGTACTCCAGCGGTGACACCGGAGTGAGGCCGTTGACGTTCGGAAGCCCGGACGGGTCAAGAGGATTCGGGGTGTCCGGGTCGGCGGACGCCACGCCCGCCAGCACGACGGCGGCAATCGCGCTGGTCACAGCGCCAAGGATCGGCAGGGTACGCATCCCGTGACCATATCCAAGATCGCGCACAATCTCGCGTCTACTGGTCAAAGACGATATCGACACTGTCGGTGACCGGAACGGCCTGACAGGCCAGCGTCAGCCCCATCGCCAGGTCGGCATCGACCAGGGTGTCGTTGCGGAGCATCCGCACCTCGCCGCGGCGCACCGTGCAGGCACACGCGCTGCAGGCACCCTCGCGGCATGAGTACGGCGCATCGAAGCCCTGGGCGAGCAGCACGTCGAGCAGCGGGGTGTTCCTGGGCCACTCGACGGTGACCTGTGTGCCGTCGAGTTCCACCGTCGCCTCCGCGGTGTCCCCGCCACCCTGCGGGACCACGATATCGGCGAACGGGTCGCCGGTCAGCGACTGGTAGAGCTCGACGTGAATGTGGCTGGCCGGCATCCCGACGGCCGACAACGCGGCGCGCGCCCCGTCCATGAACGGCGCCGGGCCACAGATGTAGGTGCCGTACCGGGTGTAGGCCTTGAACAACTCGGCCATGGCGTCACGGGTGGGCAATCCGCGCTCGGATTCGAGCCAGTGCACAACCCGCAGCCGGTCCGGGAACTCCACCATGATGTCGTCGATCTCGGCACCGAAGATGACGCTCTGCTCATCCCTGTTCGCATAGAACAAGTAGACCGTTCCGGCACCACCCAGCAGCACCGACTTGGCGATGGACAGCATGGGGGTGATGCCGCTACCGGCCGCGATCAGCAAGAAGTCGCCGTCCAGCGACCGCGGCACGAAAACCCCGGACGGGGTAAGCACGGTGAGGTGATCACCCACGACGACGTTGTCGCACAGCCAGTTCGACGCGTAACCGCCGTCCGTACGTTTGATGGTGACGACGAGGTCGTCATCGAGATGCGGTGAGCTGGACAGCGAGTAGCAGCGGGCCACCGATCCCGTTTGTTCACTGGGGATTTTCAGCGTGAGGAATTGACCCGGTCGATACCGGAAGGCATCGACGAGGGCATCGGGCACTTCGAACACCAGGGAAACCGCATCCCCTGTCTCCCTGATGATCTCGACGACCTCCAGTGAATGTACGTGGGGATTGCCAGTCACCTTAGGGGCATCCGGTGTGACGGTGTCTGTCATCGACGGCGCCTAGAGCTCGATACCGAAACGCGCCGCGATCTTCTTGCCCGGCCCGTACTTGCCGAGTCCGTAGAACGGCGCCATCAGATCCCCGTAACGCGGTCCGATGATGCGCGGTATGGCGTCGAACACCCGGGCATCGGGACCGATCAACACCCGGGGCCGATTCTTCTCGACACCCCGCAGAATGATCCGCGCCGCCGAGTCCGGCCGGGTGATCGCCGCGAGCTGGAAGCCCTTTCGGACGGTTTCCCGGTCGACTCCCTCCGGGATACCGCGCGCACTTGAGGCGATGTTGGTCTTGATCCCGCCGGGGTGCACACAGGTGACTCCGACGGGGTACTTGGCCGCCCGGATCTCCTGACGCAGCGCCTCGGTGAAGCCACGAACAGCGAATTTTGCTGCGTTATAGGCACTCTGAGACGGGATGCCCATGAATCCAAACACCGACGACACATTGACGATGTGGCCATCGCCCGATTCGATGAGATGCGGCAGAAAGGCCTTGGTGCCGTGCGCGACACCCCAGAAATTGATGTTCATCAACCAGTCGAAGTCATCCCATTCCATGTCTTTGACGTCGGCGGACAGTGCGACCCCGGCATTGTTGAACACCAGGTTGACCTGACCGAACTCGTTCTTGACGTCGGCCGCATGGGCGTACACGGCGGCCCGGTCGGCGACGTCGAGTTCAAAGGGGATGGCGGTCGCGCCGGCCTTCTCGCAACGCCCGGCGGTATCGGCCACGCCCGCGGTGTCGATATCCGAGAGCGCCAACCGCGCGCCGCGCTGGGCCAGATTCAAGGCCAGGCTGCGGCCGATACCCGAACCGGCACCGGTGATGACGGCGACCTTGTTGTCGAAGTTCTTCATGGTTTCTCGCTTCTGTTGGGCGGAAGTGGCGGCCTAGCGTGCGGACAGACTTGGCGAGGTCTGCCGGGGACCGTCCGCGAGGGGAATGGTCTTGCGCACAGCCGGGCGCACCACACCTTCGAACTCATACTCGGTGGGATCGACTTTTCTTGTCTGCGACCAGTATTCGAAGGTGAATCCGGACCACAACGTCCGGTTCTTGCCATGCTCGTCCAGGTACCAGCTCTGGCAACCGCCGTTGTTCCAGACTGAGCCCTGCAGCTTGCGCTGAACCTCGGCGTTGAACCGGTCCTGGGCCTCGCGGGTAGGCACAATCGCCTGGGCGTAGGCCTCATCAACGTGTTTGATGGCCTCGGTGACGTAGTGGATCTGCGACTCGATCATGAACACGATCGAGTTGTGGCCCAGGCCGGTGTTGGGGCCCAGGAGGAAGAACAGGTTGGGCATGCCGGCGATCGTGATGCCGCGATGAGCGGTGACACCCTCTGCCGACCAACGGTCGCCAAGATCCTCGCCGTTCTGGCCCTTCAGATCCAGGTACTTGTACGAGTCGGTGACGTGGAAGCCGGTGCCGAAGATGATGGCGTCGACCTTGCGTTCGATTCCGTCGCTGGTGACCACACCGTCCGCGGTCACCCGCGTGATGGACTCGGTGACCAATTCCGTCTTCGGGTTCTCGATCGCCTTGTAGTACGTGGCCGAGCCCAGCAGGCGTTTGCAGCCGGCCCGGTAATCCGGTGTCACCTTCCGGCGCACGTCCGGATCCGAGATCTGGCTCTTGATGTACGCACGGCCCAGCAGCTCAACGCCTTTCAGCAGGGCCGGGCGCCGGTTCATCGCGTATGCGCCCGCCTCGGCGCCGAAATACATGCCGCTGCGGAACAACGCCCGCAGCCCCGGGATGCTCGCGAACGCCCGCTTGGCCGCCGGCCCGAATTCGACATTGCTGCGCGGCAATACCCACGGCGGCGTGCGCTGGAAGAGTTTCAGCTCGCCGACCTTGCCGACGATCTCGGGGACGAACTGAATGGCGCTGGCACCCGTACCGATGACGGCGACCTTCTTGCCGGTGAGGTCGAAGTCGTGGTTCCACTGCGCGGAATGAAAGACCGGCCCCTCGAAACCCTCGAGGCCATCGATCTCCGGGATGCTCGGAATGTGCAGGGCGCCGACCCCCGAGATGAGGAACTGGCAGATGTACTCCTGCCCACTCTCGGTGAACACATGCCAGCGGTACTCACTCTCATCCCAGTACCCGCGAGTGACGCGTGTGTTGAAGGTGACATGCCGGTACAAGCCGTACTTGGCGGCGACTTCCTTGAGATAGTCGAAGATCTCGGGCTGCCTGGAAAAGAGTTGATCCCAGTTCGACCGCGGCTCGAACGAGAACGAGTAGAGGTGCGTCGGCACATCGCATGCCGCACCGGGATAGGTGTTGTCGCGCCAGGTGCCACCCATTTCGCCAGCCTTTTCAAGGATGCGGAACGGCACCCCCATCTTCTGCAGCGCGATCGCGGCACCGATGCCCGAGAAGCCGGTGCCGACTATCAGCGCCCGGACCCGGATGGGATCGGCGGAGCCGCTGTCGATCACAGTGTCGGGCTGCTGTTCTTCGGACGGTGTGTCGGTGACAGTCATGTGGCGCAATCGCTTTCTGTTTTCGAAGGTGGACCCTTGGCACGGCAGAACTGGCTCATTGCCACCGGCAACGAGCCAGTTCTGCTCTCGCGCTTATCGCGACTTGATCTCGGCCAGGATGTCGTCTGGCATCGCCCGCGACATCCGCAACAGTCGCCCGGTGAATTTGCCGTCCAGGAAACCGATCTCGTGCATGAAGCGCATCAGCGGCTCCGAAACCCATGTCGCGTTCTCGCGGTAGTTCGGTGACGTCAAGAAGGCGTACAGGCCGCGCAGCGGATGAATCCCCACCGACCGGTATGCCTTCGGGTTGAAGAGCACCGGGTAGATACCGATTACCGCAAGGGCGAAAACCCCGCGATGGAATGCGTTGGACACCGGGCCTCGTTCAGCGATCTGACGCACCAATTCCTCACGCGCATAGGTGATATGCCGCGCCTCTTCGAGCACATGGATCTTCATCAGCTGACGCGCATGCGGCTGCACCGTCTCATCCATCATCGATTCGCGCTGCGCGCGGTCCAACACCTCTTCGACCAGCAAAAGCCCGCCCAGGCCCGACGGGCCCAGCGGCGCCAGTCCCAGAAGCCGGATGACGCGCGTCGCGAACTTGGGATAGGTGTACGGCTCGACGCCGAGCTTGTTCACGAGACGACCGAACATGGTGGAGTGCCGCGCTTCCTCGCTGACCTCGGTCAGCGCGTAACGGCCGTGATCGGTCGCTCCCCCGTTCTGCTCGACAACCTGCCGCCACAGCATGGCGCTGAGACCGGTCTCCACATAGATGCCGAAGCTGAGTACCGAGCCGAGCTCATGACGCGTCAGTTCGATGCGCTGTTCCTGAGTCAGCTTGTCCCACAGTTTGGTGCCATACAGCGACGTCCGCTGCGGAGTTGTCCAGTACAACCCAGGAACCACGGGGGCGTCCCAGTCGATGTCGACCTCACCGTCGTAGGCACGTTCCGCGGCCGAACGCAGCAGTCGCTGCGCCGTCTTCTGCCGATCGCCCACGGACTTGCCCCGCACCGACGAAGCGCCGGCCTCGTGAAGAGCCGTTGGTTGGTCGATGGTCGTCATTGATCCCACCCTCCAATTTTATACATTACTTTCAGTACCCGTTACTTTGAGTCTTAACGTTGCACCCTGGTTTGTCAATCCCCGAATGGGGTCATAAAAGGCCGCGACCTCCGAGAATCGACCGCGCGGCGCTGGTCGTGAACATTCCTGCGTCCTGGGCGATATCGAGGTATCGCCGCAACAACACCTGATTGCGGTGGCGACTGTTCTCGCTCCGCGCCGCCGCCCTGCGGCCGGCCCGCTCGGTCAGGCCCACGCTGCGGTACACCTGCGGACGCACGATCAGCGAGGTCGCCAAGACCGTCAACAGCGCAACCGAGATATCAGCCGGGGCAGCGGGCAGATACCGCCGGGCATCCACCGCGCGGTACAGCTCGTCCTCGGCGAACTCGAGCTGACGGCGGCCGACCAGCACGCAGATCTTTGCGACCTGCCGGACCACAGGCTGCGCCTGCTCGTCGGCCTCGAGCTCACTCATCAGCTGATGAATCAGCCTGTGCAGCAAGAGGATGAATCCGCGACCGAGAGGACCATGCGGAATGAGTGGCACGAAGAACCGCTGCAGTCGCTGCACGGCCATAGGCGCGGGCGCAAGCTCCAACCCCGTCTTGTTGATCAGCCGGCCGACCATGGTCGCGTTGCGGCTGATATCGCGAACGCTGGCCAACAGAAAGCGGGTGTAGTCATCGGCGAGCGTGTTGCCCTCGATGACATCCCGGAACATCAGTGACGCCAGCGCACCCTGCGCATCCACGACGAAACTCAGCAGACTGACCAGCTCCTGGCGCGCCAGTTCGTCACGCTGCTCCACCGACAGCGCACCCCACTCGGGGGTGCCGTAGAGCGACACCCGATGGGACGCCAGCCAATGCATCCCGGAGCTCAGCGGCGCATCCCAGTCGATGTCCAGTTCGGGGTCGTAGCTGAGCTCTGTGGCTTCGAAGAGCAATCGGCGCGCCGTCTTGAGCCGATCACCCACCCGGCGACGACGCGTAGGAACGCCACCGTCCACCGTGGTGGCCTGACTGAACTCGTAGTCGGTGTAGTTGATGTCTTTGTAACTACTGGACGTCACGTCGCTGCCCTCTGATCACCCAAGGTTTAGTACCCGTATTAAATAGTATCGGGTACTCTTTGTTACGTATATGCCAGCGAGCTTGCCGGGGCGGTATCCCGGTTGTCAAGAGGAGAGTCATGACCCTTCCCCGACAGGACGACACCAACAGCGTCTTCAGCCATAGCCCGCATGATGATTCGGACTACATCGGCGAGGCGACGGTGACCGTTCGCGGTGTCGAGGTACCGGTCCAGCTGGAGCTCAAGGGGTACAGCGAGCCGATCGACGGCATTTACCGATGGATCGGACGCATCAGGCCGAACGAACAACTGACCGCGATCGTCGGCGACGAGGCACGCGTGCATGCCACGATCCGCACCACCCACAGCGCGCGGGATGCCTTCATCGGCGACCCCGACCCGTGGAATCGGTATCGGGTGATCGGGAAGAGCACTCCGCCCTTCCACGTCGCTACCGATCTCTCGGAAGTCGAACCGGAATAAGGGTTTTCGCCCCTACTGCCGTCGAGCGCGAATCAGCGCCACGAGTTCGCGCTCAACCTCGCGCAGTGGCTGCACCGAGCGCGCCGCCCGCGCTTGCAGCAGCGCCCCCTCGATCGCGCTGACAATCAGCGACGCCACGCCGTCTGCGCCGTCGACCAGGCCCGAGTCCCGCAACGAACCCTCCAGCTGAGTCCGCATCCCCAGGAAGGCGTCGTGGGCCGCGGTCCGGATCTGCTCCTCCCCCGGACCCGCGAGCGCAGCCGCCGCATGAGGGCATCCGGTGTCGAAGTCGTGGGTCTGCAGCTGGTTTGTCCACCACTTGATGAATTTGGCGAGGACGTACTCGGTATCGCCACGCTCCCTTAGCGCGCCAAGGAACGCGTTGGCCTGCGCCGAGGCCTCCCTTTCGGCCTCGGCGATGAGCTCACCCTTGCCCTCCGGGAAGTGCTGATAAATGGAGTTCCGGGCCGCGCCGCTGCGTTTAAGCAGATCAGCGAGGCCGGTGCCATGCACCCCGCGTTCGCGCATCATCGCGATCGCGCTATCGATCAGCCGCTGCCGTGGACCCGGTGTCACCTCAGCCTCCTCATCCAAATGGACCGATCGGTCCATGCCCTGCTACCGTCGATATGGACCAATCAGTCTACGCGGAAGGTGCGGTATGACCATCGAAATCGAGAACCTGTCCGGACTCGAACTGCTGAAGAGCATGGGAGGAACGCCAGAGGCGACGCCACCCATTTCCCGGCTACTCGGGATGCAGCTGGAAGAAATCAGCTTCGGTTCCGTCGCATTCAGCGTGGTCACCCGGCCCGAGTTCGCCAATCCCCTCGGCACCCTGCACGGCGGAATCTGCGCGACGCTGCTCGACTCCGTCATGGGTTGCGCCGTGCACTCCACGCTGGAGGCTGGAATCGGTTACGGGACACTCGAACTCAAGGTCAACTATGTCCGTACCGTCGCCACCGACGGCGAGAAGCTGATCGCGACGGGCACGGTCTTGCACCCAGGGCGCAGGGTCGCGACCGCCGAGGGCAAGGTTGTCGACTCCCAGGGCCGGCTGGTGGCACACGGGACCACCACGGTGATGGTGTATCGCTGATGAGTGCCACCGAGGACTTTCTGCGGGCCTCGTCGGCCGTCGGAAAACTCGTCACCGCAATACTCCCGGAGCAGTGGGACGAGCCGACGCCGTGCGCCGAGTGGACTCTGCGCCAGCTGGTCAACCATCTGATCGACGTGAACTACTCGCTGTCCGAGCGCTTCGGCGGGCCCGGTGGCGGCGCCGACGATGATCCCGCCGCGGCGTATCAGCAGTCGGTCTTGGCATTGAGCGAGACGCTGACACGCCCCGGGGTGCTCGAGCAGACCTATCCCGGCCCATTCGCCCACACGACCGGAGACAACCAGCTTCGGATCCGGATGGCCGACCTGTTGACCCACGGCTGGGACCTGGCACAGTCCACCGGCGTTCCCGCGGACCTGCCCGCCGACCTCGTCGAGAATGCGCTGGGCCTAGTTGAGCAGCGTGCCGGAGCATTCGCACGGTCGGGGAAGTTCGGTACCCCACAGCCCGTCGCCCCGGATGCGCCCGTACTCGACCGGCTGGCCGCGCAGACCGGACGCACGGTCCGGTTGCCGTCGAGCCGTTAGAAGCGGGCCATATCCTCAAGGCGCGCAATACGATCGGCCATCGGTGGATGTGTCGAGAACAGCGATGCCACCCGGTCGCCGGCCCGGAACGGGTTGGCGATCATCAGGTGCGACTGGCTGGCCAGCTGCGGCTCCGGCGGCAACGGTGCGGCCTGCACCCCGCCGGAGATCTTGCGCAGGGCCGAGGCCAGGGCCAGCGGATCTCCGGTCAGTTCGGCGCCCGACTGGTCGGCCTGATACTCACGTGAACGGGACACCGCCATTTTCACCACCGTGGCAGCCACCGGCCCCAGCATCGAAACCAGGAAAAGGGCAAAGGGATTCGGGCGATCGTCGCCGCCACCACCGAAGAAGTTCATGAACATCGCCATATTGGCCAGCCCCGAGATGACGGCCGCAAGCGCACCCGCCACACTCGAGATCAGGATGTCGCGGTTGTAGACATGCGAGAGTTCGTGGCCCAGCACGGCACGCAACTCACGCTCAGAGAGCAGATCGATGATGCCCGTTGTGCAGCAGACCGCGGCATTACGCGGATTGCGGCCCGTCGCAAAGGCATTGGGCGCATTGGTGTCACTGATGTACAGCCTGGGCATCGGCTGGCGTGCCACGGTCGCCAGCTCCCGCACGATCCGGTACATCGCGGGCTGCTGCAGTTCCGTCACCGGCTGGGCGTGCATGGCACGCAACGCCAAGGTGTCGCTCTTGAAGTACACGTACGCATTCATGCCCACGGCAAACAGAACGGCCAGCAGCAGGATGCTCTTGCTGTGGAACAGCGAGCCGATGAACACGATCATCGCCGACATGCCGCCCAGCAGGAGCACTGTCTTCAGTCCGTTGGCGTGGCTCGGTCCTGCCGTCGACATGAGCTTCCCTTCCGTTTACTCGGTTCACCCAAGCTAACGAAGCAGGGCGCGCTCGGGTTCCGCGCGCTCAGCCGTGACGACGGACGGTGTATTCGATGAGCACGCCCAACGCGTCGCGGGCGGCACCCGCGGGCAGCTCGACCAGCTCGGCCTTGGCGCGATCGGCGTAGTCCAGTACCACCGACTTCGCCTGAACCAGCCCGTTCGATCCCCGCAGTAGCGTCAAAGCCTCTTCCACCTCGGCATCGTCGGTGATCGGCGCGGCCAGCAGGACACGCAGCCGATCGGCCTCCGGCCCGGTATCGCGCAGGGCGTACAGCATCGGCAGCGTGTGCACCCCCTCGCGCAGGTCGGTGCCAGGTGTCTTACCGGACTCGTCGGTGAGGCTCTCGATATCGATGATGTCGTCGGAGATCTGGAACGCGGTCCCGACGATGGCACCTAGACGGCTCAGCCGCTCGATCTGCTCGTCATCGCACCGGGAGGTCATGCCGCCGAAGCGTCCGGTCGCCGCGATCAGCGACCCGGTCTTCTCGTGGATCACCTTGAGGTAGTGCTCGGTCTCGTCACCGCCCTGCGGCACCCCGGCGGTCTCCCGCATCTGGCCCGTCACCAGTTCGGCCAAGGTCTCCGCGACGATCCGCACCGCGGTGGGCCCCAGCCGGGACACCAGCCGCGAGGCCGTGGCCAGCAGATAGTCCCCGGCGAGGATCGCGACGTTGTTACCCCAGCGAGCATTGGCGCTGGGCACGCCGCGACGCTTCTGCGCCTCGTCCATGACGTCGTCGTGGTACAGCGTGGCCAGGTGAATGAGCTCGCACACCGCGCCGGCGAGGATCACCTCGTCGTTGTCCGGATCGGGTCCGGTCTGGGCGGCGAGCACCGTGAACAGCGGGCGGAAGCGCTTACCGCCTGCGTGGAAAAGGTGCAGCACCGACTCCGTCAACAGCGGGTCCGACTGCCCAAGCTCGGTCACGATGAGGGTTTCGATCGCGGCCAAATGGTCGCGCACCTTCGCGGCGAATACGGGATCACCGAGGTCAACTCCGGCCACCGTGGTCGAGTTACTCACCGGTCCAACATACTGTGAAGGTGCAGACGTCAGCGGACCTGGTCGTCGTCGGTGCCGGACCAGCCGGATCGGCGGCCGCGGCGTGGGCGGCACGCTCCGGGCGTGAGGTGGTCCTGGTCGATTCGGCGGTGTTCCCCCGAGACAAGACCTGCGGTGACGGGCTGACCCCGCGCGCCGTCGAACAGCTGGAGCTGCTGGGGCTGAAACCATGGCTCGACGAGCACATCCGGTACCAGGGTCTGCGGCTGCATGGATTTGGCGGCGACATCGAAGTGCCCTGGCCCGGGCCATCTTTCGGCGGCACCGGCAGCGCGGTGCGCCGCACCGAATTGGACGACAAGATCCGGCAGGTGGCGGTGGATTCCGGGGCCAAGATGGCCCAATCCACCAAGGCGGTTGACGTCGAACGCGACTCGGCGGGCCGGGTCACCTCGGTACGGGTGCTCGACGACAGCGGCCCGGGCGAGATAGCCTGCAAGGCCGTCATCGTCGCCGACGGTGTGCGCTCCCCTCTGGGCAAGGTCCTCGGGCGCGAGTGGCACAAGGACACCGTGTATGCCGTCGCCGGTCGCGCGTACATCGAGTCGGCACGCGGCGACGAGGAATGGATGACCTCGCATCTGGAGCTGCGTTCACCCGAGGGCCAGGTGCTCCCCGGGTACGGCTGGATCTTCCCGCTGGGCGGCGGGCAGATCAACATAGGCGTCGGCGCACTCGCCACCTCCAAGCGCCCCGCTGATGCCGCGCTGCGTCCGCTCATCGAGTACTACACCGAGCTGCGGCGCGAAGACTTCGGGCTCAGTGGCCGCCTGCACTCCATCGCCTCGGCACTGCTGCCGATGGGCGGTGCGGTGTCCGGCGTCGCGGGCCCCAACTGGATGCTCATCGGCGACGCCGCCGCGTGCGTCAACCCGCTCAACGGCGAGGGCATCGATTACGGTCTGGAGACCGGTCATCTGGCCGCCGAGGTGCTCGACGCCCACGACTACGCACAGTTGTGGCCGGAGCTGCTCCGCGACCGGTATGGCCGGTCGTTCTCGATCGCGCGACGGCTCGCGGCGTTGCTGACCCTGCCGCGCTTCCTGCCCGTCATGGGTCCGGTCGGCATGCGCTCTCAGGTGCTGATGCGGGTCGCGGTGCGGCTCATGGGAAATCTGGTGACCGACGAAGACCATGACGCGGTAGCGCGCGCCTGGCGAGTGGCCGGTGGCGGCTCACGCCGCATCGATTCACGCCCGCCGTTCAGCTGATGGGAGCCTGTGGTCAGAGCGTGGCCACATGCAGGGCGACAATGCCGCCAGTGAGGTTGCGCCACCGCACATTCGACCATCCGGCCGAGATGATCTGCTGCGCCAGCGCCTCCTGATCGGGCCATGCCCGGATCGATTCGGCCAGATACACGTACGCGTCCGGATTACTGCTGACGGCGCGCGCCACCGAGGGCAGCGTCTTCATCAGGTACTCCATGTACAGCGTGCGGAAAGGCCGGTTGACCGGAGTCGAGAATTCACACACCGCAAGGCGGCCACCAGGTTTGGTGACGCGCGCCATCTCCCGCAGTCCCTCGACGTGATCGACGACGTTGCGCAGACCGAAGCTGATGGTGACCGCGTCGAACGAGTGATCCGCGAACGGTAGCCGCGTCGCATCTCCGGCCACCTTGGGCACAGTGCGATGCGCACCGGCCTTGAGCATGCCGACCGAGAAATCCGCCGCCACACACCAGGCGCCGGACTGGGTGAGCTCTGCCGTCGAGACCGCGGTGCCCGCGGCGATGTCGAGCACCTTGTCCCCTGGCTTCAGTTTCAGCGATTCGCGGGTGGCACGGCGCCAGGCGCGGTCACGACCGAAGGACAGCACGGTGTTGGTGATGTCGTATCGCTTGGCCACCGCATCGAACATGGACGCGACCTCGTGCGGGTCCTTTTCCAGGGTGGCGCGGTTCATACCGTGACGGTACAGCGCACTAGGCCGTCATGATGCCGCGGCCCAGCGTGGTGCCCGCCGCGGCGGCGTAGTGCTCAAGCAGCTCGTCGCAGATGGCGGGCCAGGTGCGTGACAGCACCCCCCGGCGGGCGGCCGCCGAGAATCGGCTGCGGGTCGCCGGCTGCACCAGATGATCGACGGCCATTCCCAGCCGCGCCTCGAAATCAGCCACCGGCAGCAGCATTCCGTTGCGTCCCGGGATCACCAGATCACGTGGTCCACCGGCATCCGGAGCGATGGCCGGGACCCCGCTGGCCAGCGCCTCCTGCACCGCCTGACAGAACGTTTCGTGCTCGCCCGGGTGAATGAAGACATCGAGGCTGGCGTATGCCCGCGACAGCGCCGACCCAGTCAGCTCTCCGGTGAAAATTGCTGTGGGCATCAGCTTTTCGAGTGCGTCTCGCTCCACGCCCCCGCCCACGATGACGAGCTGCAGGTCATCGCACTGAGCCAGCACCGCCAGGCGTTCCACATGTTTCTCGGGAGCCAGACGCCCGACAAACCCGATGATCGGCTTGCCCTCGGGCGACCAGGAGTGGCGCAGATCCTCATCACGCGCCGAGGGCGCGAAGCGTTCGATGTCGACACCGCGTGACCACCGAAACACTCGTGGTATTCCGTGCGCGGCAAGGTCTTCCATCGCAGAAGAAGACGGGGCCAAGGTGCGGTCGGCACGGCCGTGCAGATGCTTGGTCCAGCGCCAGGCGGCACGAGCGGCGAAACCGGCGCCATAGCTGTCGGCGAAACCCGCCACATCGGTCTGGTAGACCGCGACGGTGGGGATGTCCAGATGCTGGGCGGCACGCAACCCGCCGTATCCCAGGACGAAGGGTGAGGCCAGGTGCACCACGTCGGGCGCGAAATCACGAAGGATCCGCACCATGCGTGGCTGCGGCACGCCCAGCGGCAGGGTGCTCACCTTCGGAAACATGACGGCCGGCACCCGGTGCACGGGCACTCCGTCGTATTCGGTACCAGCGGGGGCCTGTCCACGGGGAGTGTCCGGTGCGATGACGACGGCCTCATGCCCGGTGCGGCGGAGGTGCTCCAGCACCCGCAGCACCGAGTTGGAAACTCCGTTGACGTTCGGCAAGAACGACTCGGCGACGATCGCGATGCGCACGTAGACAGCATGTCAGCGTCACCTGGCAGTTAGGTTGCCCCCAGGCATACGTCACGCAAACTTAAGCGTGAATGGGCGCCGCACTTCGCCGCTGTATCCATGCAAGCCCCAGCAGCACCGTTCCAGCGACCGCCCAGACCACGACGATGATGGACCCGGCCGGAACTATCGACAATGAGGCGTTACGCCCTTGTACGCGAACCAAATCCGGGTCGGATTTGTCGTATTCGACATATATGCGCATGCCCGGGCTGAGCTCGGACGGGTAGAGAACGCCCAATTCCGGCCGGTACGTGACTCGTTCGGGCGTGACGAACTCGATGGTGGATCGCCGCGGCCCGGCGCTGAGCACCTCGGCCAGCGCGACACCCATATCTCGTTCGATGGCCTTGTCGTTTCGCCAGGCGCCCGCGACCAGTAGCAGTGACTGCAGGGTCATCAGTCCCGCCAATATCAGCACCCCGATCCTGACCCTCCTGATGACACGGGAGCGTCGGTTCACAGGGCAGCCCTGATGGCGGCGTGCAGTTCACGCAGAGTGGAGCGGTCGGCCTTGACCTCCAGAACCCTGATGCCCCCGGCGGGTTCGTCCAGTGCGGGGCCGAGCTCCTCCACGGAGATGGATTGCGAATCGACATGGTAGGCCCGGCACAGGGCCGCGATGTCGACATCGTGCGGGGTTCCGAAGATGCGGGAGGACACGTCACCGAATCTCGGATCGCCCTGTTCCAGCAGTTCGAAGATGCCGCCGCCGTTGTCATTTGAGACCACGATGGTCAAGTTCTCGGGGCGCGGCTCGGTCGGGCCTATCAGCAGCCCCGAGCTGTCGTGCACGAAGGTGAGATCACCGATCAGGGCCACGGTACGACCCCCCTTATGCGCCAACGCCGCACCGATCGCGGTGGACACCGTGCCATCGATACCGGCGACCCCACGATTGGAACGCACCCGAACATCTCGGGCACCCCACGGGACCAGCGCGGCATCGCGTACCGGGTTGGAGGCGCCGAGCACCAGCTGGTCGCCGTCGCGCAATGACCCACATACCTTGGCCGCCACATGCAAACCGGTGGTCAGCGGATGAGTACCCAGCTGTACGCGCACCGCGTCGAGCGCCTTCTGGTGCGCGTGCGCGCACCGTTGCAACCACGCGGCATCCGGATTTCCGGACGTGACTGCCCGGGTTCCGGTGGCCTGGGAGTTGCCGGACACGTCGGGCCAGCGCGGGCCGGTGGTCAACGCGTATACCGGAATTCTATTGTCCGCCAACAATGATGACACCTGACGGTGCAGGGTCGGCCGTCCCAGCATGATCACCTGCTGCGGATGCAACAGGGTCAGCGCCAGTGGATGCACAGGGTTGTCGGGTTGGGGCGCAGTAGGTTCGGCCACCGTGGGCAACATCGACAGGTTGGGGTGCGCGGCCGCGCCATGCCCCGCGATCACCACGGTATCGGGGGTCAGGTCGATCTCGACGGGTTCGTCGAACGTCACGTCCGGGGTGTAGGTCCACGGCATCCCGCCGGGGCGGCCCGCGGGTATCGCGCCCCCGTCGCGATCGGGCACAAGTGGTTCGCGCAACGGAATGTCGAACTGCACCGGGCCGGCATTGGCAGTGCGGGATCCCTTGGCGGCAGCCAACACTCGACAAGTCGCCGAACGCCAGTGCGGGTTCTGCGCCTCAAGCTTCTCCGAGCCCTCCTCGGCCAGACCGATGCTGATCGCGGCGCGAACCTGGGTGCCGAAGTAGCCGAGCTGCTCCATTGTCTGATTGGCACCGGTGCCGAGCAGTTCGTAGGGGCGGTTGGCGGACAGCACGATCAGCGGAATGCGGGCGTAATTGGCCTCCACCACCGCGGGCCCCAGATTGGCTACTGCCGTGCCGGACGTCATCGCCACCGGCACCGGAGCGCCGCCGGCCGCCGCCAGACCGACCGCCAGGAAGCCCGCGGTGCGCTCGTCGATGCGCACATGCAGACGCAACCGGCCGGCCTTGTCCGCATCGTGCAATGCGAAGGCCAGGGGTGCGTTGCGCGACCCCGGACACAGCACGACATCGCGGACGCCGCCGCGGATCAGCTCGTCGACGACGGCATGGGCCTGTGCGGTCGACGGGTTCATGCCATCAGGGTGTCATACCGCCTGTGAGGCGCTCGCAAAGAACTCCAGGATTACGCGGTTGACCTCGTCGGGACGTTCGATGAAGCCCAGGTGCCCGGCGTCGGCGATCTCGACGTAGGTGCCGCCGGGGATGGCCTCGGCCACCTCCCGGCCGAGGTATGGCGGCAGGGTCATATCGTCGCTGAATCCGATGACCAGCGACGGAACCGTGATGCCTGAGTACGCGCCGGGCCGATCGGGGGCAGGGATGGCACTGCGCTGGTGATCGATGCCACCCGAGGTCGGCTCCGGCCACAGCGTGAACATGTCGATCCAGTCCTTGATCGCGGCATCGTTGTTGAGGGTCTTCGGCGAGAAGTTCAACAGCAGACGCATGGCCGCCTGATATGCCGCCGGCACCTGCACACCCGATGCGGACAGTTCGAGCTCGGCCTTGCGGAAGAACGATCGGGTGGAGTCCTCGCGCCCCCGCGTTCCCATGAACACCGCTGCGGTCACCAGGTCCGGACGGGTGAGCGCGAGTTCCTGGGCGATGAGCGCGCCCATGGAAAACCCGACCAATCGGGCCGGAGCCGCGCCGAGGCTCTCGATGAGCGCCGCGGCGTCGGCCACCATGTCCTGCAGGGTGAAACCGTCGGCGCACTCGGTGGTCGGCGGTATCCCCCGGTTGTTATAGGTGATGGTGCGATAACCCGCGGCACGAAATGCCGGTACCTGGTGCAGGTGCCAGCTGCGCCCGGCACCACCGCGCCCCGAGATGAAGACGACGGGATCACCGGAGGCGCCGAGCGCCAGGGGCCCACGATCGTCGTAACTGATCTGGATGCCGTTGATGTTCGCGAGAGGCACGTTGAGAGAACCTACCGGTTCAGCAGCGGGTAGCAGTCGGCCACACGGCGCCGCCACCAGTCGCGGCGGTCTGCGGCGGCGACGAGTGTCGCCAGCCGATCCGGGTCGGGTGTGAACGACGACACCGGCAGGTAACCGTCCTCGGGCGTCGGCGCCTGCGCCACATCCTCGACAAAGAATCCCCCGGTCCCCAATCCGCAGGCATGCTCGAGCACCGGCAGTGCCGCGGCCGCACGCAAACCGATACCGATACCGACCGCGCTGTCCAGGGCGCTGGAAATCACCGCGGGCATACCGATCCGCGAGGCGATATCCAGCAGCGCGGCCACCCCGCCGAGCGGGGCCACCTTGAGCACCGCGATATCGGCCGCGCAAGCCCGCGCAACACGCATCGGATCGCTTGCACGCCTGATGCTCTCGTCGGCCGCGATCGGCACATCCGGGAGCCGCCGACGCACCTCCGCCAGTTCCTCGACCGTGGCGCAGGGTTGTTCGGCGTACTCGAGAGCGCCCGTGCGGGTCAGTGCCCTCAGTGCCTCAACGGCCTGCTCGACGGTCCATCCCGCGTTGGCGTCCACCCGTACGGTGGGGATCTGCGCGCGGACCGCCTCGACACGCGCGATGTCGTCATCCAGGGTCTGCCCGGGCTCGGCCACCTTGACCTTGGCGGTGCGGGCGCCCGGGAAACGAGCCAGCACCTCGGGCACCGCCGCGGCGGCCACCGCGGGCACGGTGGCGTTGACCGGAATTCGGGTGCGCCGCGGCTCCGGAAGCTCGTAGTAGGCGGCCTCGATCGCCGCGGCCAACCAGGCTGAGGCCTCAGGCGGCTGATATTCGGGAAAGGCACCAAACTCACCCCAGCCCGCAGGGCCGTCGACCAACGCCACCTCACGGGTGGTGATGCCGCGGAATCGCACCCGCATGGGTAGCGCGACCACGTGCAGCCGGTCCAGCACATCGTCTAACGCGGGCAACTCCACACCTGCGATCGTCGCACGCAATTCAGAACGTCCGACGAGAAGCCCTGAAAGTGACTTTGGCTTCTAGAGCCGCACCGCAACCGGGTGCGAATCTGCTCGCATCGATGGATAGGCAAAGGAGAGCAGATGCTGACGGTTCACGGTCTCGCGGGATTTCAATCGGGCTGCCGGTGCGCGGGCTGTTCCACGGCCGAGTCGCAGCGACTGCAGCGAATCGGTGACTCAGAACGCGAACGCTGGGAGCGGATCAACCAGCGGGCCGCCCGGCGAACCCAGCGCTACTTCGCCGACGCCGGGAATCATCCGTTGAACTGGCAGAAGCCCTGGACCACCGAGGAGATCGACAAGGCCCTGGACGCGTCGACCACCGCGGCACAAGTCGCGGCTCGCTTGGGCCGCTCGATCGGAGCCGTCCACGCGGCACGGCGGCGGTTCGGCCCGCGCGCCAGTTAAGGCCACCAACTGGTCAACTTTCAGTTGACAGTGCGATATCGTCAACCTAAGGTTGACGCATGGCCGACTTCTCCCTCTCTCTCGACAACTTGATCGAGTCGGTGCGCGGGATGCATCCCGACGGCACCGCCTTGGACCGCCTGTCCGATGCGATGTTGCTGGCCGGACGGCTCTCCGATCATGCCGATGCCCTGATCGGACATTTCGTAGACCAGGCCCGACGCTCTGGCGCCTCCTGGAGCGAAATCGGGTCCAGCATGGGCGTCTCCAAGCAGGCGGCGCAGAAGCGCTTCGTGCCATCGGTACGGATGTTCTCCCGCTTCACCGACCGGGCCCGGCGATCAGTCGTGGCAGCAGCAGGGTTCGCACTCACCGATGGCACACCGATCACCGTCGACCACCTTCTGGCCGGAACCGTAAGTGATCCGAAAGGACTCGCCGCACTTATCGTTTCGCAGTCCGGGATAAGCACCGAAGCCCTAGGAATTCCCGTGCGGGCGCTACCCGACTACGAGACCGTCGCCCCGAAACTGCCCACCGCGGAATTCGACGGTGATGCGCAGGAGGCACTGGAAGCCACGTTGCACACCGCACTTCGGCTGGGCCACAACTACATCGGTACCGAGCACCTGCTGCTGGCAATCCTGTCCGGCCACACGGAAATCTCCCGAAAGCTCTCCGATCTGGGCCTCAACGCACTGGTGGCCGAAGAGCAGGTGAACCGTCTCCTCGGCGACATTTTGAACGGTAGAACCCCCTAGTCAGCGCGACCCCAGGGGCGTACCCTAATGTCATGCCAGTTGACATCAAGCCCGTTCCCAAATGGCTCAGATACTTCAACAAGGTCGTCATCGGCGGGCACAAGATAGGCCTCAAATTGCCGATGGTGGTCCTCACCGTGCCGGGCGCCAAGTCGGGCAAGCCGCGGCCGACTCCCATCACCCCGTTCACACTCGACGGCCACCGCTATGCCGTCGGCGGAGTTCCCGGATCGTCATGGATTACCAATGCACGCAAGGCCAAAGAGGGCACCCTGACCCAAGGCCGCCGCACCCAGCGGGTCCGGATCATCGAGCTGTCGCCCGAAGATTCCCGACCTGTGCTGCGCGCGTTTCCGGTCGAAGTACCCACCGGAGTCGGCTTCATCAGAAACGCCGGACTGGTCAAAGAGGGCACCCCCGATGAGTTCGAAGCTCTCGCCGGGATTGCCGCCGTCTTCCGGTTTGATCCGCTGGAAGGCTAGGCGCCCGACTGCCACACGTAGTGATCACCGGAATCCAATCCCGGGTGAAGGATCCGAGATTGGTTACCGCCATTGCGCTTCGCCTCATACATCGCACGATCGGCGCAGGCGGTCAGTACATCGATGGCCTCTCGTGATGCCGCCGACGCCACACTGGAAACCGGCTGCGCCGCCACCCCCACACTCGCGGTCACCGCGATGCCTGCCGGCTTGGACGCCGTCACCGCTTCCCGGAGCCGGGTGGCGAAATCAATGACGGCATGCGCAGGGCAGATTGTCACTACAATGAACTCCTCGCCGCCCGAGCGGCCCACCGTGTTTCCCCGCATCGATTCGCCCACGAACGCGTTGGCCAGGTCGACAAGCACCCGGTCACCCGTGCCGTGGCCGTACTGATCGTTGATCGACTTGAAGCGATCGATATCGACGATGGCGGCGGCGACCACTCGGTCGCCTTCCAACCCGTGCTCACGCATCAACCCGCCGTGCAGACGCTGCCACTCGCCGTAGATGCCGCGCCGGTTGAGCAGCCCGGTGAGCGGATCCCGCTGTGCCGCCAGCGCATCCAAGCGCACCACCGCGATCCCGAATTGGATGACCATGGGTATCAACACCACGACCACCAGCATGCTGGTCACTTTCACCACCGCGGTCATCGCCGCACCCACCGTGCCCTCGGCAAGCAGACGCAGCGACAGCGCGAAGATCACCGGGCCGCACCACGCCACGTGCGCCAGCAGCAGCCGGTTACCCAGGAAGAAGCTGACGTACGCGCCGACCGGCGTGAACAGCACCGTTCCCACCAAACCTGCCAGCGGGTCGGAGTCCTGCCAGCAGGCCACCGCGATTCCGACGTCGGCGAAGGCGACAAACGCGACCGCTTCACGCAGAGAAGGCCACGGCCCTACAACCCAGCGCACCGCCCACCCCAGCGCGCCGAGCGCGCACACCACGACGATGGCGCGACCCACCGTGCTTCGGGGCCCGGTGTCGCTGAACTGCACCGCCACGCAGATCGCGGCGAAGATCAACGCATACCCGCCGATGAGGTTGCGAACGGTCCGGTCGAGCTTGCGTTCCCGCAGGAAGGCCCGCAGCCAGCCCGTCGGGACCGGCTCGGTCCACCACTGGAGCAGAAAACTCATCCAGGCGGTGGCACGGACGTACGAGACAATTCTGTTCAGCGGCATCTAAATTCCCGGGTTGGCGGTCGGCGCGTTGCGCCTCGGGACCATCCGCACGGTCGGCAGTGGCGGGGCAGGCAAACGAGGCACCGCACCCTCATATCCCTGCACCTGCCCGAAGCGCTCGGACTCGGCCTGCCACTCCTCGCGAAACCCCGCGATCTCGTCGTGATCACGGCCGACGAAGTTCCACCACATCACGATCTGCTCACCGAACGGCCTGCCGCCCAACAGGATCGCCCGCGCTACCGCATCGGTCGGGTTGAGCACGGTGAGCTGATCGACGCCGGTACCGACGTATCCGAGCTCGCCCCGCGACAACCTGGTTCCGGACAACTCCACCGCCTCGGTGTCCACCAGCAGCCCGTGCTCAAAACCGGGATCGACGTCGAATCGCACCAGGCTGCGCGGTTGCAATGTCAGCTCGGCACCAAGCAACGGCGTGGCAGTGCGCACCGGCGATACCTGCCCCGCCAGGGTCCCCAAAAACACACGCAGACTGACCCCACCCACGGCGACCGCATCGGGCGCGTAATGCTGAAAATCCCGTGCCGCGTCCCGGGATTCATCGGGCAACGCGACCCATAGCTGTACGCCGTGCAGCGTGGTGGTGTGGGCCGTCGACACCTCCGAGTGGCAGATGCCGTGCCCACCCGTCATCAGGTTGAGCTCCCCCGGCCGCACCATCGCGTGCACTCCGTTGCTATCGCGATGCTCGATCTCTCCGGCGAACAGCCAGCTGACCGTCTGCAGTCCGGTATGCGGATGGGGCGCCACATCCATGCCGCCGGACTGCGCGATGTCGTCGGGTCCGTAGTGGTCGGCGAAGCACCAGGCGCCGATCAGCGATCTCCCGGCCTGAGGCAGGGTCCGCAGCACCGTCATCGCACGTGGCCCCCCGAGAGGAACCTCTCGGGGAGTGAGTATTTCGACCACCGGACGGCCACGTCCATCCCGCGGGCACGGCCCGCCCTCGCAGCGGGTCTCCGTCGGGGCTGTCTCGGTATTGCTCATGTCCTCATCATCGGCCGAACTCACGGTGCGTGCGGCATAGTTGGTCACCATGGACGGATCCGAATCCACCACCACGGTCGCCGACGCACCCGATAACCACCGATTCGAGATAACGGCAGACGGCGAACGCGCGGGCTTCACCGAATACCTGGATACCGCGCTGAGCGGCACGAAGGTGCGGATTTTCTATCACACGGAGATCGACGAGAAGTTCGGCGGCCGCGGCCTCGCCGGGACACTCGTTGAGTCGGCCCTGACATCCACACGGTCCACCGGGCGCAGGATCGTGCCGGTGTGCCCGTACGTCCGGAAATTCGTCGGCAAGCACCATGAGTTCGACGACATCGTCGACCCGGTGACACCGGAGGCACTGGCCGCGGTCGAGGCCCGCCAGGGATGACCGCGAAGCGCGTCTACATCGACAAGCAGACTCCGTCTGTCTACCAGGGGCTGACCAAAGCCGCCGCCGAACTCCGCGCCCAGGCCACCGAGGCCGGGCTCTCGCGAACAACGCTGGAATTGGTCAATATTCGCGTATCCCAACTCAATCGCTGCCTGTTCTGTCTCGATCTGCACACCCGGGTCGCGCTCGAGGAAGGTGAGTCAGCTCAGCGGATCGCAGTACTGCCGGTGTGGCAGGAGGCCGAGTTGTTCACCGATGTCGAGCGCGCGGCCCTGACGATCGCCGAAGCCGTGACGGAGGTCACCGCAGGCCACCTCACCGATGAGCAGTACGCCGCCGCGCGGGCGCATCTCTCCGACGATCAGGTATCAGTGCTGGTCTGGTCGGCCATCATGATCAACACGTTCAATCGGATCTCGATTCTGAGCCGCCACCCGATCACGCGGCGCTGACCCCCGGCACCTGGCGCGGGAATACAACCGAGCCACCATGAGTTAGATTTCTTACGCCAGGCTAATGATCTGGCCATTGACATATCTCACGGGGAAGGTATTCGACGATGCCTCAGGTGCGTGCCACACGTTTCCGCAAGTCAGCGCGCGCGATAGTGGTCGCCGCGACGCTGGCTACCGCTCTGTCCGGGTGCACTGTCTACAAGACGCTCACCAAACCCTCGGAGACTCCCCCGCCGCCGCCCGCGACCTCACAGGTCAGCGATCAAGACCAGATCCGTCAAGTCACCGCCCAGCTCGGCAAGGCCCTCGGCAGCCTCGATCTGGACGCCGGTAATGCCCTGACCTGCCCGCGCTACCAGGTGTCCAGCCGCACCGCGGACGAGAAGCTCGTGCCCTCGATCAACTCGTGGCAGGGCGCCGAGGAAGCCTTGATGTACGGCGACACTTCCACCTTGTCCAGCAGTGTGGCACAACGATTCCCGAGTGCGGGAAGCAGCGAGCGCGCCACCCTGGTCAAGGCGATCGTCGGCCGCGACCAGTTCGCTTATGCCGCGACCGTGCTGCAGGTGATCCGCGAGAACACCACCGTCGAGAAGTTCGCGATCGACAACATCAAGATCATCGGCGACAGCGCCACCGGAGACATCACCGCGACCTACAGCTTTGGCGGTGCCGCTACCCAAACCCAGACCAAGCCGAACCAGTTCCGCAAGGAGGGTGGCAAGTGGGCCTGGTGCCAGCAGCCGCCGCCGGGCCTGTTCACCCAGTGGACGACATCCACGTCGGCACAGTCGTCGGCGTAGTCGTTCACGGGTAGCGTCGACCGGCCGCACATCGGGCGGCCTCTAGAGTCGGAGCCATGACCCAAGACGACGGGCAGACCGCCAGTCCCTTTGACCCGACTCGCTGGCAGCCGGTGGCGGGATTCGAGGATCTGACCGACATCACCTATCACCGGCACGTCAGCCAAGGGACCGTCCGGATCGCGTTCGACCGGCCCGAGGTGCGCAATGCCTTCCGGCCGCACACCGTCGATGAGCTCTACCGAACCCTGGACCACGCCCGGATGACCTCCGATGTCGGGGCGGTGCTTCTCACCGGGAACGGCCCCAGCCCCAAGGACGGCGGCTGGGCATTCTGCTCCGGCGGCGATCAGCGCATCCGGGGCCGCACCGGCTACCAGTACGCCGGAGGCGAGACCGCCGAGACTGTGGACCCGGGCCGGGCGGGCCGCCTGCATATTCTGGAGGTGCAGCGCCTCATCCGCTTTATGCCAAAGGTGGTGATCGCCTTGGTGAATGGGTGGGCCGCCGGTGGTGGACACAGCCTGCACGTGGTGTGCGACCTGACCTTGGCCAGCCGCGAACACGCGCGCTTCAAGCAGACCGACGCCGATGTGGGCAGCTTCGACGGTGGCTACGGCAGCGCCTACCTGGCCAAGATGGTCGGGCAGAAATTCGCCCGTGAGATCTTCTTCCTGGGCCGCCCCTACACGGCCGAACAGATGCATCACATGGGCGCCGTCAACGAGGTCGTTGACCACGAACACCTGGAGACGGTCGCGCTGGAGTGGACCGCCGCCATCAACGAGAAGTCGCCCCAGGCACAACGAATGCTCAAGTACGCCTTCAACCTCACCGATGACGGGCTGGTCGGGCAGCAGCTGTTCGCCGGTGAGGCAACACGATTGGCCTACATGACCGATGAGGCCGTCGAGGGCCGTGACTCATTCCTGGAGAAGCGCAAGCCGGACTGGTCGCCCTACCCCTGGCACTACTAAGACCCAAGCGCCCGCTCAGCACGGATTGGGCCTGCAGCGACCGCCCGACGACGGCGCGGCGACCGTGACAGTCGTCGTGGATGTGACCGTCGTGGGGACGGTGACGGTCGTCGTACTGGTGATCGTGGTCGGCACGATTTCCGTGGTTGTCTCGGTGGTGGTCAATGTCTCCGTCACGGTCGTGGTCGACGTCGACGTTACGGTTGCCGTCGAGTGGGAGGTCACCGTCTCCGTCACCGTCCTGGTCGAGGTACCGGTTTCCGTCGCGGTGACAGTCACCGGTGCCGCCGTTGGTGTGGTGGAGACCGAATTGACTACCGGCGTAGGCACATCACTCCCCCCGCCCGCCGACTGGGCGAGCGCGACACGGGTACCCACCGCGCCAGTGCCGATCACGATGGCCACCGCCCCGGCCACCAGATACCACGTCAAGATCTGGCCTCGCAGCTGTCCGATTCCGGTCGCCACCGATCGGGGAACGTCGACATGTACCGCTCGCCGATCACGCGCGACGGAGCGCAACAGCCCGCGAACGGCCGGATCACTCATCGGTCCAACCCCCGGGCATAGGCAATCGGTGCGAGAACGCCGTCGGCAACCCGGAGTTCTGCTTGCACCTGCGACGGCGTCAACCCGAGCATGTCCGAGAGATCATCGATGCCGACGTCGGCGAAGGCGCTGAGCACCGCGGCCACCCGCTGAACCTGCGTCAACTGGGACAACGGGTTTGGCCCGGCGGCGGGCCGCCCGGTCAGCGTGAGCCGCGAATGCGCCATCAGCGCATGCACAAACCAGCACAACGTGAAGATCTGGATCGACTGATGCACCGGCCCTCGCCACTTCAGGGTGGCCTGAGCGATGGCGGTTTCCATCAATCGCTTGCCGACGTCTGGGTCATCACACAGCAGGCTCGCGCACTCTTCGAAGATCGGCTTCTGGATCTCAAATGTCCGCGCCAGCTCTTCTTCCCGCCGGGTGAGGTCGGCAGTTATCCGTAACCCGGACGGCAGACCGAATTCCACCTGTTTGATCGCAGGGAACAGCGCCAGCGTCAACGCCAGTAACCCCACAAACCCGAGCACACCCAGCAGCAGAGGGCTGTGGACAAATGGCCCAGCGGCGACCGCGGCGATCGCGACAGCGACGGGCAGCATGATGCGCGGCTGGAACAGATCCGTCCATCGTCGAGGCTCGGTCTTACACATCGCGAACACCCCTCTATGCGAACTGAGTGGGGCAATCGTCGCCGCAGCGTCGCGGAGAAGCGCGAGTAACCGACTACTCGATTGTGCGGGCGGTTACCGCGCCGCGCGCTCCATCCAGAAGTCGAGTTCGAGGTCCTCTTCGGCGCATTGGCGGTACTTCGAGAAGTCGGTGACACCTGCCTCGGTGAGCACCTCGTCGTCAATGAAGCTGTTTCCGGTTACCTCACGGCTGGGCTTGATCAGGATCTCGTACGCGGCGTCGGCCATGATCTCGGCCGAGCGGCAGCGGGCCACCAGTTCTGCGCCGAGGATGTTGCGGATTGCGGCGGTGTCGATCGTGGTGCGCGGCCACAGCGAGTTCGACGCGATGCCGTACTCACGCAGTTCATGAGCCAGCCCGATGGCCACCAAGCTCATGGAGAACTTCGAGATGGTGTACGCGGTAGTGGTCTGATCGAACCACTTGGGTTCCAGCGTGATCGGCGGTGACAGGGTCAGGATGTGTGGGTTGTCCGCCTCCTTGAGAGCGCCGATCGCCGACTTGGACAGTGAGAAGGCGCCCCGCGCGTTGATGTCCTGCATCAGGTCATAGGCCTTCATCGAAATCGATTCCGAGGGAGCCAGATTCAAGGCGCTGGCATTGTTGACCACAATGTCGATCCCGCCGAACCGCTCGACCGTCTGGGCCACTGCCGAGGCGACCACCTCGTCGTCACGGACATCGCCGAGAATCGCGAGCGCCTGACCACCGGCGGCCTCGATCTCTTCGGCGGCGGTGTAGATGGTGCCGGGAAGCTTCGGATGCGGCTCGGCCGTCTTCGCCATGATCGCGACATTCGCACCGTCACGCGCGGCCCGGAGTGCGATCGCCAGCCCAATGCCGCGGCTGCCTCCCGACATGATGATGGTCTTACCTGCCAGCGATCCCATAGCCACGTCCTTGTCGTCATAGGGGATGAGTGAGGCCAGCGTAGGACACCGCCGGTAAGGCATACCTTCGAGACCTAAGTCACCCAGGCCCGGCATTTCGCACTCATCGCGAGGGGCATACAGTTCTTACTCGTGAGTAAGAACTCGGTGAGCAAGCGACTGAACATCGCCTTTGCGCGCGCCCTGATGCAGCCTTTCCCCAGCCCATCGCTCATTCGGGCGAAGTTCGACGCAAACTACGGTGTCTCGGTCAAGGACAAGCGCGTCCTCATCACCGGAGCGTCCTCTGGTATCGGCGAGGAGGCCGCATACCAATTCGGCAAGCTCGGCGCGAAGGTCATCGTGGTGGCGCGACGCGAAGACCTGCTGAACGAGGTCGCCGCGCGCATCACCGCCGCCGGCGGCACCGCGGATGCCATCGCATGCGACCTGTCCGACCTGGACGCCATCGACAAGCTGGTGCAGACCGTGAACGAGCGCCACGGCGGCGTCGACATCCTGGTCAACAACGCCGGTCGCTCCATCCGGCGTAAAACCTACGAGTCTCTGGACCGCTGGCATGACGCCGAGCGGACCATGCAGCTCAACTACTTCTCGCCCCTGCGGCTGATCCGCGGGTTCGCACCCGGCATGGTCGAACGTCGCAGCGGCCACATCATCAACGTCGCGACCTGGGGAGTGCTCACGGACGTGGTGCCGCAGTTCGCGGTGTACAACGCCTCCAAGGCCGCACTCTCGACGGTGAGCCGCATCGTGGATGCCGAATACGGCAAGTACAACGTGCACACCAGCACGCTCTACTTCCCCTTGGTGCGTACCCCGATGATCGCGCCGACCGAGGCATACACCAACGCAGCGGCACTGACCTCCGCTGAGGCCGCGGAGTGGATGGTGCTGGCGGCCCGTACCCGGCCGGTGCGTATCGCCCCGCGAATCTCGGTGATGTCGGCCGCCACCAACGCAGTGGCGCCCAGCCTGGTGACAAAGGTGGCAATGTCGGGGCGCGAAACCCTTTAATATCCCGGCGCCCGTGATACACACGGGTATGGAGATATTGTCCAGCCGAATTTTGTTGCGGCCTAAGGACTATGACGCGACGCTGGCGTTCTACCGGGACACCCTGGGGCTCGCCATCGCACGCGACTACGGAGCCGGCATGGTGTTTTTCGCCGGACAGTCCCTCATCGAGATCGCCGGGCACGGCCGCGCCGACGGCCCCCTCACCGCATTTCCGGGTGCCCTCTGGCTCCAGGTACGCGACGTGTATGCGACGCAGACCGAGCTGGAGAGCCGCGGTGCCTCGATAAGCCGTGCCGCACAGCAAGAGCCGTGGGGTTTGCATGAAATGCATGTGGCGGCACCTGACGGTGTCACGCTGATCTTCGTGCAGATCCCACCGGACCACCCATTACGCAAAGACACCCGGCGGTAGCTTCCGCCGGGTGTCTTTGGTTGGTCTCGCTACTTCTTGACGAACGGAAAGAAGTCGATGCCCGTGTGGTGGATGATCGTCGTCCGGGTGATCCACAACAGCGCGAGCACGACAACCGCTCCCACCAAAGTGAAGAGCGCCAGCCCCAGGAACTTCACGGCCGGGTTGGGTGCGGTGACCGTGCCGTCGTCATTGGCGCCGCCGGCACCCGAGGAGTAGGCGACCAGGCCTGCCGCGAACAACGCGGGCAGACCCGCACCGAGGACCAACCCAACAACGAGCACCTTGCCGATGGCTTCCAAGTAGTTCATGGAGGATTCCTTCTTTTCGCTGGGGTTGGGTTAGACCGAGGCCGTGTCGTTGGCGGAGTCCTTCTTCGAGGCATCCTTGCTCTCGCCGGACGCTTCGGTCTTGGCCTCGCGGACATCGGCGGGCACCACCGAGTTGGTGGAGTCGTCCCAATCGGCGTTGACGTTGCTCGAGTCGACCTTCTCCTGCTGGGCACGCCACCACATGTAACCGGAGAGCCCGACCAGCAGGGCGAAGATGATCAGGTCGCCGACCATCGGCGTGGTGAGATCGCCGACGCCCTTGGAGAGCCAGTAGGACAGCGCGCCGACGATACCGGCGGCGGGCAAGGTGACCAGCCAGGCCAGCACCATGCGGCCGGCTACGGCCCAGCGCACCTCGGCACCGGGCTTGCCGACACCACTACCCAGGATGGAACCGGTGGCCACGTGTGTGGTGGACAGGGCCATACCGGCGGCGCTGGAGCTCAGGATGATCGCGGCCGAGGACGCTTCGGCAGCCAGACCCTGAGGCGATTCGATCTCGACGAGACCCTTGCCCAGGGTCCGGATGACACGCCATCCACCGAGGTAGGTCCCGAGGCCGATCGCGATGGCGCAGCTGGCGATGATCCAGAACGGCAGGCCGGTCTCCTTGACGTTTCCGCTCAGGTGGCCGGTGGTGATGAGCGCCAGCGCGATGACACCCATGGTCTTCTGTGCGTCGTTGGTTCCGTGCGAGAGCGCAACCAGGGAGGCGGTGGCGATCTGGCCCCAGCGGAAGCCCTCTTCACGACGCTTCTTCACCACGTTGCGGGTGATGCGGTAGACCAGCCAGGTGCCGGCGGCCGCGACCAGACCCGCGATGAGGGGGGCGGCGAACGCAGGGATGATGACCTTCTGCAGGATGCCGTCCCACTTCACGCCCGAGAGGCCGATGGCGGCGAGGGCGGCACCGATAAGGCCGCCGAAGAGTGCGTGCGACGAGCTGGACGGAATACCGAAGAGCCAGGTCAGCAGGTTCCACAGGATGCCGCCGATGAGGCCCGCGAAGATGATCGTCAGGCCCATGGACGGGGTGATGTTGGGCAGCAGATGACCTGTCTTGCTGTCTTGCACCTTGATAACCGAGGTGGTCACCGTGACGGCGACCTCGACAGAGAGGAAGGCGCCGACAAGGTTCAGGACGCCAGCAAGCAGAACCGCGGTCTTGGGCTTGAGCGCACCCGTTGCGATGGACGTCGCCATGGCGTTACCGGTGTCATGAAACCCGTTGGTGAAGTCGAAGGCCAGTGCCGTTGCGATCAACAGCACCAGAATGATCATGGTTGCGTCCATGGCGCTAATTCTGGGGTAAAGGCCTTGACTTTGACCAGCTGATGGACGACCAAGTTTGTGCGCTGACCGGCCAGTTTGATATTTCCCGCAAGGAGTTCACATTCCGTTAACCTTCCGGGTGCTGACTGTTCGAACTGCGCGCGGGCCTCCTGGCTGATTGCGGCTAGTTTTGCCTGGCGACAACACCAACCAACAGCACTACGATCCGTACCAAGTCGATACGAAGAGGACGGCCGCCCGTCCGTACAGGAGTTTGAGGCCGTGAACGCATTTCTGAGCAAGATCGTCACCTGGCTTCGGGCGGGATACCCCGAAGGTGTCCCGCCGCCCGACTATGTCCCGCTGTTGGCACTGCTCGGCCGCAGGTTGAGCAATGACGAGGTCAAGACCGTGGCCCGCGAACTGATGGCCCGCGGCGACTTCGACAACATCGATATCGCCGTACTCATCACCCAGGTCACCGATGAGCTGCCGACCAGCGACGACATCGAGCGCGTCCGCGAGCGACTGGCGAAAAAGGGCTGGCCTCTAGATGATCCGCGCGAGCCCGCGGACCATCGTGACGAACCGGGCTCCGGTCAGGCCACCGACCACCCGGCGTGACCCGGCTACTGCGCGCCCTGCCCGTACCCAGCGGGCAAACCATGCTCGGCCTGCTCCCGCGCCTGGCAGAACTGCTGGACGGTCGCGGCGACGCAGTGCTGCCCGTACCCGCCGATGACGCCGATCAGGCACATTTCCTCGCCTCCGAACTCGCCGCCGACGAACCGATCGCCGAGGATGTCGCGGTGGTGGTGTCAACCTCCGGCACCACCGGAAAACCCAAGGGCGCCATGCTCACCGGGGATGCGCTGACCGCCAGTGGGGCCGCAACACACGCCCGCCTGGGCGGGACCGGCCAATGGCTGCTGGCGCTGCCACCCCATCACATCGCCGGAATGCAGGTGCTGCTGCGCAGCATTCAGGCCGGAACCGAGCCGGTGGTCCTCGACGTCTCGACGGGCTTTTCGCTACCCGACTTCGTGCGCGCCGCCGCCGAGATGACCGGAACTCGTCGATACATCTCCCTGGTGGCAATACAGCTGGTCAAGGCCTTGGAAGACCCCGTCGCGTCCGAGGTGCTCGCATCCTTTGACGCGGTCCTGTTGGGCGGTGGTCCGCTACCGGCGCCCGTCGCCATCAGGGCGGCGCAGGCACGCGTCCCGGTGATCCGGACCTACGGCATGAGCGAAACCTGCGGGGGATGCGTGTACGACGGCGTGGCACTCAGCGGAGTCCAGGTGCGCATCGGAGCGGAGGGCCAGATCAGCCTCGGCGGTGCCACCGTGGCATCGGGCTACCGAAATATTCTGAACCACAAGGCATTTGCGGAGCCCGGATGGTTCCACACCGATGATTTCGGCGAGCTGCACGATGGCCGGCTGCGGGTGCTGGGTCGACTGGACGAGGCCATCGGCACCGGCGGCCTCACCGTGGTTCCGCAGGTGGTGGAGGCCGCCCTGGCCACCCACCCGCTGGTCGCCGAATGCGCCGTGTTCGGTGTGCCCGACGACCGGCTTGGCCAGCGCGTCGCCGTCGCGGTAGTGCCGTCCCCAGCGGGCACCCCGACGCTGGAGGATCTGCGGGCTCATGTCACCGCGACACTCGATGACACCGCCGCCCCACGTGAACTGCATCTCCTCGACGAACTACCGCGGCACGGAATCGGGAAACTCGACCGCCGCGCCCTCGTCAAACGCTTCTCTTGACCTCAAGCTCACTTGAGTTCATAGCGTTGGTCCCATGACACGTGAACAGTTTGCGCCGGGTTCCGCGCCGCTGGTTCGGGACGGCGACCGCGAGATCGTCAGCACCGCGGCCGGGAACGAGACCGGATTGGTGATGGACTCCGACGCGACAGGCGGAGCGGTCAGCGTCCTGAGCATCTACCTGCCCGAGGGCGCGAATGGCGCGGCCCCGCACTTCCACACCCGATCCACCGAACTGTTCTATCTGGTGTCGGGGCGGCTGGAAATCCTGGCGGGTGATCGTATCGAGATTCTGGAAAAGGGCGACACACTGTTGGTTCCCCAGCTGATGCCGCACGCGTTCGGCGCCACACCGGACAGCGATGCCAACCTCTTCACGGTGCTCTCCCCCGGGGTCCAGCGCTTCGACTACTTCCGGCTACTGGACCGAATCGTGCACGGCCAGGCCGATATCGGCGAGCTGCAGGCCGCGCAGGAAAGCTATGACAACCACTTCATCGAGAGTCCGGTGTGGTCCGAGGGGCGAGGGCTGTCGGCGCTGGACGCCCGCTGATCAGCCAGACTCGGCGACCGCTTTGATCCGGTTGAGGGTCTCACGCATGCCGTTACGGTTGGTGCGTCCGCGCGCCCAGCCAAGCAGCGCCCAGTAGATCCGAACCGGCAGTGACGGTGTCAGCTCGAAGGATTCGGTGACGTCGGTGCCGTCGCCCGCGGGCTCAAAGCGATATCGCCAGGTATTGACCGTCTTGCCGTTCGGCAAGAGCACTGCAAAGGCGAAAGAACGTTCGCGGTCGCATTCGACGATCCGGCACACCGTCCAGTAGACGGGCCCCTTCTGATTGCGCTTCACATGACCACGGAACCGCACACCCACCGCGGGACTGCTGGCGCCGTCGAGCCATTCGGCCTCGAACGTCTCCGGACTGAACTTCCCGGTGTTGGTGATATCGCTGACCAGTTCCCAAATCTTGTCGGCAGGAGCCGCGATATGCACGGTGACCGAATCACGCATGGCGTTACGGTACCCGCGATTAATCTCGGTGACGGGCCGGGTCTATATCACCATGACCCTTACCTCCCATTTCGATCAGCGGTTCAGCGAGCCCGGCGCGGCTGCACCCGCATGGAGCGACGTATCGACGCTGCTTGCCGCCGCCGAGCTGTACTGGATCACCACCGTGCGCGCCGACGGCAGCCCACACATGACTCCGCTGGTGGGCCTGTGGCAGGACGAATCATTCGTGTTCTGCACCGGCCCTACCGAGCAGAAGGCGCGCAACCTCGACGCGAACGCCGCGGTGGCCGTCGCGACCGGCGTCAATACCTGGAATGACGGGCACGACGTCGTCGTCGAAGGAACAGCCGAACGCGTCCTCGAGCCCTCAGCCCTGCACATCCTGGCGGACGCCTACATCCAAAAGTATGGCGAGGAATGGAGATTCACGCCGAGCGAGGGCGGATTCGGCGAGGGCGATCAGTTCGCCGCCGTATATAAGGTGGTGCCGTCGAAGGTGCTGTCCTTTACCAAGAATCCGCACGGACAGACGCGATACGCCCCCTAAGGAAGCTCGATAGGCAGTGTGACGCCGTCATGTGCGCGGCAGTGTCCGCAGGTGTCGACGGATTCGGTCGCGGTCACAGCGGTGCGCACCAGCTCCTTGAATCCGCCGATATTCCGCTCGAACTCGGCGAACACGTCAACCGCCCGGACGCCCTGGCCGTGTTCGATTCCGGCATCCAGGTCGGTGACCAAGGCGATTGCGGCGTAGCAGATTTCAAGCTCGCGGGCCAGTACCGCCTCGGGGTATCCGGTCATGTTGACCAGAGTGAAACCCTGCGATGCGTACCACCGGCTTTCGGCCCGCGTCGAAAACCGCGGACCCTGCACCACCACCATCGTGCCACCGTCGACGGTCTCAGGTTGCAGCGATACGGCCCGTAACCCGGGGCAGTACGGGTCGGCGAATTCCACGTGGATACCGCCACTGTCGAAGAATGTCTGCTCGCGCCCGCTGGTGCGATCCACCAGCTGATCGGGTACCACGATGGTTCCGGGGCCCAGATCAGCGGTGAGGCTGCCCACGGCGCACGGCGCGAAGACCCGGCGCACACCCAGCGCACGGAGCGCCCACATGTTGGCGCGATAAGGCACGGTGTGCGGCGAGAACTCATGGCGACTTCCATGCCGTGGCAGAAACGCCACCTCGCGCTCCCCCACCAGCCCTATCGTGATGGGTGCACTGGGCTGACCGTACGGCGTCGTCGGGGTGACGGTCCGCACCGGTTTGTCGAAGAACGAGTAGAAACCGCTACCACCGATCACCGCGAGCATGCCGGTATTGTCGTTCAACGCTTCGACTTACGACCAGTTGGGGTGTACGGCCGCACCGTACAGATAATTAGTCGCCCGAATGCCTGCAATAGTTCCCAACAAATTTCGGCCGCAATTTTCTCAATTCCATGAAGCAATACACACATAGTTGCCGCAACTGAATAGCGGAGCGGACACTCCCGCTCTGAGCTATCGCACGGCAGGTGCATAAATTGCTGACGGAAATTCATAGTCACCCAGAGACAATGCCGCCGGTGCTCCGGCCTTGACGCGCGCCGGGCCGGGGTTACGGTAGAGAGATGAATTCGATTGGGCCTCAACTACATCGAAGACACTTCCTGATTGCTACCGCGGCGTCCGCCGGAGCCCTCGCACTCGCGTCATGTGCCGATCGGTCCGGTGAAGAAGCGGACCCCACGAAGGAGACGACCGGCGTGTACGAATTACCGAATCTCGACTGGGATTACTCAGCCCTGGAGCCACATATTTCCGGCGAGATCAACCAGCTGCACCACGACAAGCATCATGCCGCATACGTCAAAGGCGCCAACGACGCCGTGGAGCAGCTCGCCGAAGCTCGGGCGAAGGGTGACAACGCAACGATCGTGCTGCTGGAAAAGAACCTCGCGTTCAATCTGGGCGGCCACGTGAACCACTCGATCTGGTGGAAGAACCTCTCCCCCCATGGCGGTGACAAACCCCAGGGCGACCTGGCTGCCGCGCTCGACGAGCAGTTCGGGAGCTTCGACAAATTCCGCGGGCAGTTTTCCGCGGCAGCCAACGGTGTTCAGGGCTCGGGCTGGGCATGGCTCGGGTACGACACCCTCGGCAAGAAACTGCTGACTTTCCAGATGTACGACCAGCAGTCCAACGTGCCGTTCGGGATCGTGCCGCTCCTCGGCGTGGACGTCTTTGAGCACGCGTACTACCTGCAGTACAAGAACGTGAAGGCCGACTACGTCAAGGCGTTCTGGAACGTGGTGAATTGGCCCGATGTCCAGGCACGTTTTACCTCGGCACTATCGAAAACGCCTGGCTTGATCTTCCCGTAGCGAATGTTCGGACGTGGTCATGGCAGGATCGGCCACATGGCCAGCATCGCGCAATGGATCGAAGGTTCCCGCCCCCGCACCTGGCCCAACGCCCTCGCCCCGGTGATCGCCGGCACAGGTGCCGCAGCCGCGGCCGGCAGCCCCGTCTGGTGGAAAGCACTTCTAGCACTGGCCGTATCGGTGAGCATGATCATCGGCGTCAACTTCGCCAACGACTATTCGGACGGGATCCGCGGGACCGATGACGACCGAGTGGGACCGCTGCGGCTGGTCGGCTCCCGTCTGGCATCACCCGCGGCGGTCAAGGCCGTCGCCATCGCATTCCTGGCCCTGGGCGCGGCCGCGGGGTTGACACTGGCCATCACCACCGCCTGGTGGCTAGTGGCGGTCGGCGCGGTATGCGTCGCCGGTGCCTGGTTCTATACCGGCGGGTCGAAACCCTACGGATACAGCGGTTTTGGTGAAATCGCCGTCTTCATATTCTTCGGCCTGGTGGCCGTGCTGGGCACTGAATATGTGCAGACCTTGACGGTCAGTCCCGTCGGCCTGGCGCTGGCGGTGGCAATCGGCAGCTTCTCCAGCGCGGTGCTGGTCGCCAACAATCTGCGTGATATCCCCACCGATCGAGAGTCCGGCAAAATCACACTGGCCGTGCGGTTGGGCGACGCGCGGACCCGAATCCTGTTTCCGGCGCTGTTGACGGTTCCGGTTCTGATCAGTCTCGAACTGGGCTTCGGGCACCCGTGGCGCCTGCTCGGGCTGGTGATGTTGCCGTTGATGGTCAAGGCTGCCCGCCCGGTTGTCACCAAAGCGCAAGGGCCAGCGTTGATCCCGACGCTGCGCGATACCGGACTGGCCATGCTCGGCTGGGCGATTCTCACCGCCTCAGCCCTGGCCTGGTTGAGCTAAATCCCGCGGGGCCGCGACGGGCTCAGGAGAAGTTCTTACAGACGACACCCGTGTTTTGGCACGTAACACCGGTGTGGTCCGGTGCGCTCACCCATCCGCCCCCCTGGTTGTAGCCCGGAGGAAGATCTGACCGATTCGGGTTACCGGTGGCGTCGCAAAATATCCAGCTGTTCTGGCAGGCGTGCCCCTGGCCCTGAGGAAGCGTTCCCCAGCCGCTATTGCCGTCCCTGCCGGGCTGCTGATTGGTGAACGACTGACGCGAACCATCTCCGACGCCCGGTCCGGGTATCGGCGGCTCAATGGGGCCGGCCAATGTCCGCCCAACCGCCGGCTCTCGCAGAACATCGACGCCTTGCATCCCTAGTCCAAAGAGGGGAACAGCTAACAGCGCCGTACAACAAAGAACGTTTCTTGCCTTCGTGAATGCATACATAGTGACTCCGTTAAGTCCGCATATTCAGGTGCGGCCCCGGGAAACCACTGACAACGAAAACGCTAGGCGCCGCTTGTATGTCACCAACAGTACACCTGTCGTTCACTTTTGCTCAATCTGAAGTTAAGAAATAGATAAACCCTTACCCCGGAGGGGGTATGCGAGCCACGATGTGGTTACAACCGTCCACTACCTGGGCAAAAGCCGCAGCAAAAAGACGGCGGCGCGGGAAGCTCGCTGCCATCCGCAGAATCCGGCGCGGACCGCGGCCAACGAGCCATTGACCATGTGGCGCCCGAGTGATAGAAGGCGAGTCGAGCGCCCTCAGGCCGTCACACCAGCCGACGGCCGAAGCCGCTAGGCGGCCCGATCGAGCAAACCAACCACGGCCTGGCGCAGTTCCTCGGCGGGCACCCGCTCGGTGATCACGGCCAGCGCCACCGGATCGCCGCCACGCAGGATGCCCAACACCATGTGCTCGCACCCGATCCAATTGTCCTTGTGCGCGATGGCCTCACGCAGTGCCAGTTCCAGGCACTTCTTAGCCGAGGAATTGAAGGGGATCATCCCGAACGGGCGCCAGCCGCGCATCCTGCCCTGACGGCGCCCCGATTTTTCGAAGGCTTTGTCAAAGGCCTGTGGCCCAAAGACTTTCGACACGCTGTCCCGCACCTGGGACAGATCAATGCCAATGGCCTTGAGCGCCTGCGCGTCCTCATCGTCCAGCGGCGGCTCGTGGGTTCCGGTACGGAGCCGGTCGCGCACAGTGTCGGCGGTCAGCCCGTATCCGGCCAGCAGCTCCGCGAGTGATCCGCTCGCACTATCCAGGACACCAACCAGAACGTGCTCGGCCCCGATCCGCGATTCGTCCATCTCGCGGGCTTCTTCCTGCGACAGCACCACAGCGACCTTGGCCGACTTCTGGAACTTCTCGAACATGGCTGCTCACTTCCTCGCGCGGTTGTATTTCTGATGCACTGCCTGACGGCTGACTTCGAGCGCTTCGGCGATGGCCTGCCAGCTCCAGCCCTGGCCGCGGGCGTTGGCCACGTGGATCGCTTCCAATCGTTCACACAGCCGGCGCAGCGCCTGCACGGCCCGCAACCCCACGGCCGGATCGGTACTGCTCACGGCGTCGTCCAGATCGGCCGTCGGGCCATCGCTCATGACTGTCAACATAGATTGACAGCCATGAGTTGTCAATCAACGTTGACAGCTGAGGGCGCGCGTCGGCACGCCCACTTATGGCGAAAACATGGGATACGAACCCGCCACCAGGCGGCGTGCCGGCGGGAAGCGGGTTAGGAGTCTTGTGGCTTTTCGCCGCGCAACCGCGCCTGCAGATCCGCACGCTCCGCACGGCGCCGCTCGTCGACGACGGCGATGCTGGCGGTCACCCGGCGACGCAACGGTGCGAACACCGCCATGCCCAAGGGCAGCGCGATGATCAAGGCGAACAGAATCGCGATCGCCAAGGGAAAGTCCTCGTACCCGATGAGCCGGGCCACCCAGAAGATGACGAGCGTCAGGACGACCGCGAGACCCAACCGCGCCAGCGTGTACAACGCGATGTCGATAGCGAGCCGGCTCCCCGGCGACCGTTCAGCCACGTCACCACCCTATCGCTGCGCCGAACAGCAGCCTTGGCCGCGCGTATATTTGCAGTTAGTTGTTCAGGAGGCTCTTGTGTACTACGTGCTCATCGCGGTCGTGCTCGGCGCGCTGGTCTACGCCGGATGGCGGATCAGTCAGTCGGTCCCGACCCGTCCGCAGACCCGCGTGACCGGCCCCGACGACGACCCCGAATTCCTGTGGCGCATCAGTAGAGACGATCCGTCCGAACACTGAAGGTTGTGCGGCCAGCAGCCGCACAACCCACGGCTAGCCCTGGAACGTCTGCTGCTGCTGACGCTGTGTACCGGTGAACCCCTGCGCCACGACGGCGGCCAGCTCGATGAGCGAGCGACGCGTCGCGGGCCGGAGCCGGTCCAGGCTGATCTCGGCGCCCTCTTCGAGGTGCGGATCGAACGGCACCAAACGCACCGCACGGCACCGGCGCGAAAAGTGATCGACGACCTTTTGCATGTCAACCTTGCCCGAACGCGGACGCACCGCGTTGATGACCGCAACCGAGCGGCGCACCAGCTCGCGATGCCCGTGCGCATCGAGCCAGTCGAGGGTGGCGGAAGCACTGCGCGCACCGTCCACCGAACCGGAGCTGATCACCACGAGGGTGTCGGCCTGCTCCAGCACCGACGACATCGCCGAGTGCATGAGTCCGGTACCGCAGTCCGTGAGCACCACGCTGTAGAAGCGCTCCAGAATCTCCAGTGTGCGCGAGTAGTCCTCGGCGCTGAACGCCTCGGACACCGCCGGATCGCTTTCCGAAGCCAGCACCTCCAGACGGCTCGGCCCCTGTGAGGTGTAGCTGCGGACATCGCTATAACGCTGAATCGAGTTGGCGTCGCGCAGCAGGTGACGGACCGTTGCCGGCGTCTCCAGCGGAACCTTCTGGCTCAGCGTTCCGCGGTCCGGGTTGGCGTCGACCGCGATGACCCGGTCGCCGCGGATGGACGCGAACGTCGCACCGAGGGTTGCGGTGACGGTGGTCTTGCCGACGCCTCCCTTGAGGCTCAGCAGAGCGATCTTGTAGCAACCCTGCAACGGCTGATTCACCTGCGCGACGAGGTCGTTTTCCTCCGTCTTCTTGGTGCCCTCGCCGAGGTTGATCGTCCCGAACGACGCACGGTAGACGGTCTTGCGCCAACCCGCTGACGGTGCCGGCTTGTGCGGGCGCAACAACGCCGACGTAGACAGGTCACGCGAGGAGGGCGGCAGCTCGGGTCGAATCTGGGATCCGATACCGGTTTGCTGACCGCCGACCGGCGTGTAGTACCGGGAGGCACCGACGGGAGGCTGCTGGGCCTGTTGGGGAATGCCCGAGGCGGGGGTGTCGTTGCCCCAGCGATCCGCCGTGAAGGGCGTCAACTGTGCGGGCCGCTCGGCCGAGTCGCTGAATCGGTTGTCGGCCCTAAAACCTCCCGGACCGCCCTGGCTGCCGGATGACCCGGCCGCACCGATCGCGGTGGGATCGGTGCTCTCCTGCCCACCGGAAGGCGTGAAATCGAGCGGCGCGAACGAGCCGCCGAGCGTATTGAGCGACGGCACCGAGGGATCGTGCCCACCCAGGCCCGCGATGTCCTGCTGTGGCGCGAATGGGTCCTGGAACGGGATCGCTTGGAACTGTTGGGTCATCTCGTGGGGCTGCTGCGGCGCGCTCTGGCCATACATCACCGGCTGCGCTGGCTCCTGTGCTGCCCACGGAGGGGCCGTTGGTCCACCCTGCGCCTCGTCGGCGTACGGCGACGGTCCATCCGGCGCGCGGTGCGCGGGATAGTCAGACATCGATCCCCCAATGCATTGGTTGGATGTGCAGTTCGGACACGGAGAGCCCGGAACGACTGTTCAGAAGGACTCAGCATCGCACCCTATCGCAGGTGTGATGAACCGATCTGGCGGAACAGTTCCCCCAGACCTCCCGCCTAGCTCACCCCAGCGTACGAGTGAAGACCGACCGTCACCAGATTGACGAAGAACAGGTTGAACACCATGGCCACGAATCCCGCCACATTGATCCACGCCGCCTTCTTGTCCCGCCACCCGGCAGTGGATCGTGCGTGCAGGTAGGCGGCATAGATAACCCAGGCAACAAAGGAAACGGTCTCCTTAGGATCCCAAGCCCAGAACCGCCCCCATGCCTCCTCGGCCCAGATGGCACCGAAGATCACGCCGAACCCGAAGATGGGGAAACCGAAAATGGTGGTCCGGTACGCCAACCGGTCCAATGACTGGGCATCGGGCAGGCGCTGCACCACGGTGTTGTCCGGGAAGTACATCTTGACCAGGAACAGGATGCTGGCCACTCCGGCCACCAGGAACACGCCCGACCCGAGACTCACCACCGACACGTGGATGGGCAACCAGTAGGACTGCAGGGCCGGCATCACCGGGGCCGCATAGGTGTAGAGGTACCGGCCGGAGACCGTCAGCAGGATCAACACGGGAATGAGCACGAAGACCCAGAGCGCCCGGCGTCCCTCGGCGCTGTTGGCGCGCGGGCGCAGCACCACGGCCGCAGTGACCAGACCACAGGCACACGTCAGATTGATGAACTCGTACATGTTGCCCCAGGGCACCCGGGTGGTGGCCACACCGCGCAGCACGATGCACGCCAACAGCAGTCCGATGCCCAGGTACACAAGCGCCAACCCGGCGCCACCTACCCGCTCGCCGAGGGGGCGCTTACCTTGCGGCACCACCAGCCCCGGCTGATTCTCGCCGGCGGACACCACCTCACCACCGGAGCTGACGAGCTCTCGCTGGGCGGTCTTGTTGCTCTGCCGGTAGGCCAGCTCGATGGCCAAGAGCACCAGCGCACCGACCATCACCACAATCGCCGAGGTGAAGGCGTAGTCGGAGAACCTGGCCAGATTCACATCGATATTGGTCGAATTCATTCGGCATCCTCATCTTTGTGGCCGTTCCCGGCCCTTACGACGGGCAGATTCTCAAGGCATCGGTCGCATAACCGCTCGAACTCATCGCCCCAGCCGGAGCTGTCGGTGCGTGCCAGCCCTCCCAGCTCGACGTTTACGGTACCTGCGGCCGCGCCCGGGGTCAGCCGCGCCCAGACTCGACGGCGCTTGATGACGAGCGACACCACCAGGCCCGCCATCATGGTCAGCGCGAAGACGAGCACCCACAGTTGGGCGGGGTCGCGTGACACCTGCAGATTGACGAAGTTGACGGCGCTGTCGAACCTGACGATGGTGCCGTCATTGAGCTTGACCGACTGTCCGGGCAGCAGGTTGGCGCGCGCCACCTGATTGAGCCGCTTCTGCTCGATCATGCGGGGGTCGAGCTCGAAGATCGACTGGGCACGACCCGAGTCCAGCCCGGTGTCTCCGCGGTAGATGTTGATGGCGACCGCGGGCTTGCGCATCTCCGGGAAGCTCGACGAGAGCAGAGTGCCGTGCAGTTGTTCGGTGGGCGCGAACAGACCCTGGATGGCGATCTGATTCTTACGACGCACATTGGGATCCGGATAACTGCCGGCCGGAGGATCGATACGCACGGCCCCTGAAGACAGCAGGGTGGTCGGGTCGTCCGGTCGCCACTGAATGGTCTCGCTGCGCTGACGCCCGTCCGGGAAGGTCACCGTGAAGGTGGGGGCATATCCATAGCCGAGCAGATACACGCGGTTGCCGTTGACACGCAGCGGATGGTTCATGGCCAGCCGCTCCGGTCTCCAAATGTTGTTCTGGAGGTCGTCGCCCGCCTGGTACTCAATGTTCGATTCGAACGAATGCGCCTGTCCCGAGGCAAGATAGGTGGCCTTGAAATCCTGGACCTTGACGCAGATCGGGTCCAGGTTGGTGCCATCGACGGTGTTGCCGGCCCGGAACGAGTCGAAGGCGGCGGGCGACGACGAGCAGAATCCCGGGCCATTGTTGGCGATGACGATCACATTGCCCTCGTACCCGAAGAGCTTGCCCACCGCGAACGCGACCAACAGACCAACGAGGGAAAGGTGGAAGACCAGGTTCCCGAACTCTCGCAGATAGCCCTTCTCCGCGGAAATCTCAGTGATCTCGTCCTTTTCGCGGGTGGTTCTGCGCCAGCCCTTCAGCTGCCCCTCGATGGTCGACGCGATATCGGCCTGATCGCCACGCACCACCTTTTCCTGGTGTTTGGGCAACCGTGCCAGATTCCGGGGCACCGGAACCGGCTGCGCACGAAGGGCCCTGGCATGCTCGACGGTCCGGGGAATGATGCACCCCACTAGCGAGACGAAGAGCAGAACGTAGATCGCCGTGAACCAGAAGCTGGAGAACACGTCGAAGGCCTGCACCCGGTCCAGCCAGGGACCGATGGTGGAATGTTCGGCCAAGTACTCGTCGACCTTGGCCTGGTTGAGCGCGCGCTGCGGCAGCATCGCGCCCGGTATCGCGCCGAGCGCGAGCAGCACCAGCAGCGCCAGTGCGGTGCCCATGGACGTCAGGCCGCGCCAGGTGTTGCGCGAGTAAGCAAGGAGACGCTTGGCGATCATCACTAGATGGGTAACCTCGCGTCCGAAACGAATGAATCGCGAACCCAGGCAACAAAATCGGCCCACACGCCGGTAACCAGCGCGACCCCCACCGCCAATAGCGCGATACCACCGATGACCTGGATGGTCCGGCCGTGCCGTCGCAACCAGTCCATACCCCGCACCGCGCGCGCCGAACCGAAGGCCAGCAGCAGGAACGGGATTCCCAGCCCAAGGCAGTAGGCGATCACCAGCGTGATCCCGCGAGCCACGTCGGCCCCCTCGGTGGCCGATGCCACCGCGACCACACCGGTGAGGGTCGGCCCCAGACAAGGCGTCCACCCGAGCGCGAACACCGCGCCGAGCAGCGGCGCTCCGGCCACCGTCGAAACGCGGCGTGGCGTAAACCGGAAATCGCGCTGCAGGGCCGGCACCAGCCCGATGAACACCAGCCCCATCGCGATGGTGATCACTCCGCCGATGCGTTGCAGCAGCACCTGATTGGTGATCAGTGTGGTCGTCATGCCCATCACAGCCACGGTGCCCAACAGGAACACCGCGGTGAACCCGGCGACGAACAGCAAGGCCGATCCGGTGACCCGTAACCGCGCCGCGCGGGCACCGGCGCCGTCATCATCGCGGCCATCGGCCCCCACCACGGCGGCGAGGTAGGACAGATAGCCGGGCACGAGTGGGATCACACACGGCGAGGCGAACGACACCAGCCCGGCCAGCGCACAGGCACCCAGGGCCAGCAGCAGCGGCCCGCTGGTCGCGGCGTCCTGGAACGCGGAGCCGGCATCGGCGAGGATCACTTCTTTACTCCCGCAGGCTCTTTCGTCGATTCTTGCGCGACGCGCTCAACCACTGGTTGCAGATCCTGGGTCAACAACTCGCGCAGGAATACCGCCGCCACCCGATGCTGCCGGTCCAGCACCAGGGTCGCGGGAATGGCCCCCGTCGGGAATTTCCTGCCGAACGCGATGAGCGTGCGCATCGACGGGTCATAGATGGATGGGTACGGCACCTTGCGGTCGGCCACAAAGTCCTGCGCCTTGGTGATCTCGTTGTCCCGGACGTTGATGCCGAGAAATTCGACGCCTTGAGCGTGGGTGGCCTTGTAGACATCTTCCAGCGCCGAGAACTCCGAGCGGCAGGGCCCGCACCATTGCCCCCATACGTTGATGACGACGACCTTCTCGGTGAAATCGTTGAGCGACAGTGTTTTTGTGGGGTCCAGCAGGTTGGGCCCCTCGATCAGACCGGGGGTCTGACGGGCCTCGGGCGGATCGTAGAAGATGTCGGTCTTGCCGCCGGGTGAGACGAACTGGAACTGCCCGCCGCGCGCCACCGCGTCATCACCGGTAGAGCACCCGGTGATGAGCAGAGCCAGCGCGGCCATCGCCGCGACCACACGTCGCACTGGCTACCCTGCCGGTTCCGAGTACACGACGTCGACGAACTCGTCCCCGTCGAATACCAGCGAGGTGAGTGAGGCGACGTTGCACTGGCGTTTGCGTGGGTCGTGCCACAGTCGCTTGCCCAGCAGGTACTGGCGCGCCGTCCACACCGGCAGCTGATGACTCACGCACACCACCTCGGAGCCCTCGGCACGACCGCGCGCCCGGTCGATCGCCGACGTCATCCGGGATGCGATGTCGTGGTACGACTCTCCCCAGGACGGGGTGAACGGGTCACGCAGCTTCCACCAGTTCCGGGGGTCGCGCAAGGCCCCGTCACCCACCGACACCTTCATGCCCTCGAAAGAGTTGTCGGCCTCGATCAGGTCATCGTCAGAGATAATGGTGAGGCCATGAGCCTCGGCGATGGGCGTGGCAGTCTGCTGGGCGCGCAACAGCGGTGAGGCCACTACCGCGGCAATCTCATTGCCCCGCAGCGACTCTGCCACCTTGACCGCCTGCGCCTGCCCCTTGTCCGACAACCGGAAATTTGGCAGTCGGCCGTACAGAATGCCCTCGGGATTGTGTACTTCTCCATGGCGCATCAAATGAACGATGGTGCGGGTCATGAAATTCCTTACCTCTCCTCGACAGAGGCCGCGGCGCGGGCAGCGGCGGGCAAAGCGTCGGCAATACGGTCGAACGCCTCGTCATCGAGGGCGGTGGAAACAAACCAGGTCTCGAACGCGCTCGGCGGCGCGTATACGTCGCGGCTCAGCAGCGCGTGGAAAAACGCGGGATAACGCCAGGTGTCGGTCGCCTTGGCGCTCTCGAAATCATGCACCGGCTCAGCACCGAAGAAGAGGCTGAACATGTTGCCGGCCCGGCCGATCTGGTGCGCCACCCCCTCGGCATCCAGAGCCGCGGTGATCAGTGCGATGAGCGCATCGGCGTTACGATCAAGCGTCTCATAGGCTTTCGCATCTGCCGCACGCAATGAGGCCAATCCTGCGGCAACAGCGATCGGATTGCCGGACAACGTGCCTGCCTGATACACCGGCCCCAACGGCGCGAGGCGCTCCATGATGTCGGCGCGACCGCCGAACGCGGCGGCGGGCATGCCGCCGCTCATCACCTTGCCGAACGTGACCAGATCTCCGGCCACCTGGTCAATGCCGAACCAGCCCGAGCGGCTGACCCGGAAACCCGTCATGACCTCATCCATGATGAGTAGCGCGCAATGGTTTTCCGTGATGCGCCGCAGCCCGGTGTTGAAATCCGGTGCGGGCGCGACGGTGCCCATGTTGCCTGCGGCGGCCTCGGTGATGACAGCGGCGATCTGATCGCCCTGTTCGGCGAAGGTGCGGGCCACGGCACCGATGTCGTTGTACGGCAACACGATGGTGTCGGCCGCGGAGGCGCCGGTGACACCGGGCGAGGAAGGCAGGCCCAGGGTGGCCACGCCGGAACCGGCATCGGCCAGCAGGGCGTCCACATGCCCGTGGTAGCAACCGGCGAACTTGACGATCTTGGGCCGCCCGGTGAACCCGCGCGCCAGGCGCACCGCACTCATGGTGGCTTCGGTTCCGGAGTTGACCAGACGCACCTTTTCCACTGGCTGCACGCGATCGATGAGCTCGCGTGCGAGCTCGATCTCCCCCTCGACGGGCGCGCCGAAGGACAGCCCATCCTTGGCGGCCCGTTGCACGGCCTCCACCACGGCGGGGTGTGCGTGGCCGAGGATCAGCGGACCCCAGGAGCAGACCAGGTCCACGTAGCGGTTGTCGTCGACATCGGTGAGCCAGCATCCGGCGCCGGATTTGATGAACCGCGGGACACCGCCGACCGCCGCGAAGGCGCGCACCGGCGAGTTCACTCCACCTGGGATGACGGCCGAGGCATCGGCGAACAAACGTGCGGATTTGGCTGTCTCGTCAGGCACGGCATCCAGTGTCTCAGCTGGCGCCAAATCGTCCACTACAGGGTGTAGTGGATCAGGCAGGTCTCAACGCAAAAGTGGGGTGATCGGCATCGTCGGGCAGCTGGGCGAAGTAGCCGTCCACGACCTTCCCGGCCTTGGGCTTGTAGGCGGCGATGATGGGCGCGCGATCGGCGACCGGGACCTCGGTGGCCGTGTATGCCGTGGTGGCGCCCTTGACGGTGAGTGTCACCTGCGGGTTAGCCCTGATGTTTTTGACCCATTGACTCTCGCCACGGGTGGACACCAGGTACTTGACGCCATCGACGTCCACGGTCGCGACCGGGATCTGCTGGGGCTCGCCGCTGACCCGCTTGGTGATCGTGAGGGTCTCGCCGATATTGGCGGCCATCGCTACCCGGTTGAAGACCTTGCGCACGAACCAAGGGGGCTTGAGGTATGCCATGGATCACAGTTTGATGGTGGTATGCAGATACCGCAATCGGTCGCGCGCTTCAACAAGTACGTCACCAACCCCGTCCAGCGGCTGTGGGCAGGCTGGGCCCCGAGCTTCGCCATCATCGAACACAAGGGCCGCAAGTCGGGCAAGGAGTTCCGGACGCCCGTCACCGCATTCAAGACACCCGACGGCGTGGCCATCCTGCTGACCTACGGCCCGGACCGGGACTGGCTGAAGAACCTGCAGGCGGCCGGTGGCGGGAGGATCGTGCGCAGGGGGAAGACCCACGACGTCGTCAATCCGCGCGTGGTCAGCCGGGACGAGGCAGCGGCACTGGTGAAGAGCCGCGCCTTCGGACGTCTGCCGTTCGAACAGGCCGTGCTGCTGACCTACGCCTGAGCGGCCGGTACCGGTGCCCGTTGCGATACCTCGCGGCGGGCCGTGCTGACGGTGCGGCTGGTCCGTTTCACCGCGTCCTCGAGGATCCGCTGCTGGCGGCCCTCGAACCTGGTGCGCAGGCGTGGGCTCATCATGCGTGCCACACGCGAGGTCAGATTGCAGACCGTGATGACGGGCGTGATCAACAGCAGCGGGCTGGGCGCGGGCAGACCGAACTTCTTCCGTTGCGGCCCATAGGCAATGCCGGCGATCTCGGCATGGAACCGGCGAACCGCCCATTGCACGGCGGCGGCGACGGGTCCACCGGTGGGCAATCCGTATACGCCGGTGACGGCGTCGAGGGTGGCCTGGGTGAGCGCGCGCGTGTGCTGGTCACTGCCCGCATCGGTGAGCATGATTAGGTACGCGAGTCTGCCGAGCCCGGTCAAGGTATCCATCTGTAACTCCGGGGCCAGTCCCATGAGATGGCTCTGGTAGCGCCAGAGATGCAGAATCGCCCTGAGATCGGCCGGGGTGCCGATGGCGCCGAACGCCACCAGGCTGATCGAACCGGCGAAGATGGGGACCCAGCCCGCGGCGGTCTGCGCCTGCCCGGCCGGACAGTCGAACTTGTCCTCGTCCCAGCCGCCCATCGCGCGTGCCCCGGACCGGGCGTACGCGTGGATGAGCCGCACCCGCACCGTCGCCTTGAATCCGTTGCCATAGCGGTTCATTCCGCCGGGCTCCCCGGACGAATACATCCACTTCGCCGCTTCTATCAACCGTCCGGCGGAGGCATCCTCGATGCCGCCCGCTCGGGTCAGCAGTTCGTTACCGCCACGCTCGTTGAGGAAGCTCGCCGGCAAGGTCACCGCCAGCGCACCGAGGAAGGCCAGCCGGATCGGGGTGTTCCGCAGCATTCGTTGGGCGCGCCGGATCTTGCGGAAGTCCACCCAATACGGCGTGGCTTCCGCATCCTCGATAAAGGCCACCAGCTCGGGCAGTGGATCCTCAACACTGACGAGCCCGTGTTCCAGGGCATCTTCAAATTGCTTGCGGCCCAATCCCTTCGGTAGGCGTGACATGGCCTCCACCAGATGGTCGGCCAACGGATCACCCATCAGGGTGTACTTGCGGAACGTTGCCAGCTGAGCTTCCGTGGGGCGCGCGCCGACGGCATCCAAGAGCGCCATAAGCGGCTCGGACGGCATCCGCCGCCGGTTTCCGACGGGTGTTTCCAATGCGGTGACGTGTGACATGACCTGTCCTTTCGGGCCGATTGCCCACAAACCAGATCAGTTGATCTGTTTTACTGACATATGCTCTACCCGACAGTCCGTTCACGCAAGAGCCGGAGGCGAAGTCGCAGATGAAAGCGGGTGACGTGACCCATATGTCGCAGGCTGAGCGGCGACGGAGCACCACCGCGAAACTGCTGGAAGCCACCATCGAGTCCATCCTCGATATCGGCTACGCCGCCACCACCGTGCGCGGCGTGGCCGAACGCGCTGGGGTCTCCCTGGGTGCGCGCAGTCATTTCTTTCCGCGCCGGATCGACATGGTGATGGCCGCACTCGACTATCTCTGCGCCGATCGGCTGGCGGCCGCACGCGCCAGCGTGGACCAGATGCCCACGGGCGCCGACGGCAGGCTGCGACACCTCCTGAACCTCATGTGGCAGGACTACACGGGCCGGAGCTTCATCGCAGGAATGAAGCTGTGGGTTGCGGCGGCCGACGACCCTGAACTGCGCACACACCTGGCCACCAGCACGCGGGCGCTGAATACATCGCTACAAGAGCTCTACGCACACGCCATCGACGATGACCTGGCCCAAACCCCCAACCTGTTACCGCGGATCGTGATGGTTCATCACCTGCTCAGTGGATACGCGTTCAACCACGCCTTCGCACCCGATGGTCAAGAGCCAGGAAGTCTCGACTGGCCGCAGCTACGCGACGAACTTGAGCGATTAATTCGCGGGTAGCGGCACACCTACCAGATCTTCACAAACTTTTCCGGCGAGTTCACCATGGGATCGCCTGCCAGACAACCAAATTCGGCGGCATACGGCGCAACATTGGGCACCACGCCGTTGATGCGCAACGCCGGCGGCGAATGCGGATCGCTGGCCAGCTGGGTAATCGCAGCCTCGGGGCGCTGTTTGTCTCGCCAGATCCGCGCGTAGTTCAGGAAGAACCGCTGCGTGTCGTTGAACCCGACAATGCCGCTGATCTTGTCGCCATCTTTCTTCTTGGCCAACTCCGCGACCAGCGCGTCATAGGCGGTGTTGACGCCGCCGAGATCCGCGATGTTCTCGCCCAACGTGAGCTTGCCGTCGACATGTAGCTCGGGGTGGCCCGGAATAGGCGTATAGGCATTGAACTGCTGCACCAGCCGGTTGGCGCGCTTCTCGAACTCCTCGCGATCGTTCGGAGTCCACCAATTGACCCGGTTGCCCTCACCGTCGAACTGGCTGCCCTCATCGTCGAACGCATGGGTGAATTCGTGACCGATCACCGCACCGATACCGCCGTAGTTGAACGCCGGATCACCCTTGGGGTCATAGAACGGCGCCTGCAGGATTGCCGCGGGAATGGTGATGCTGTTCTCGGTGGGGTCGTACTGAGCGTTGACCGTCTGCGGCGTCATCCCCCACAGCGACCGATCGGTGGGGTGCCCGATCTTGTCCATGTCGAAGTCGTGATTGAACTTCAACGCGGCGGCCCTGTCCGCGTAGAAGTTGTCGCCGGTCAACTTCAGCTTGGAGAAATCCCGATTCTTGTCGGGGAAGCCCACCTTGAGGATCAGCTTGTCCCACTTGCCCTTTGCGGCGAGTTTGGTCTGTGGGCTCATCCAGTCGACGGCCTCAATGCGCTTACGGAGAGCCTCCTTGACATTGCCCACCACCTCGGTGGCCGAGCGCTTGGCGCGATCGCTGAACATGCGGTCGACGTACAACTGTCCCAGCGCCGGGCCCACCAGCGTGTTGACGATCTCAAGGCCCTGCTCCCAGCGCTGCTTCTGCGCCGTGGTTCCGGTAAGCGCCGAATCGTATGTAAAGGCATTGTCGCGAAAGGCTTTCGATAACGCGTCGGCAGACCTGTGCACCGCATGGAAGGTCAGATACGACTTCCAGGTGTCCAGATCGGTGGTGGCGAGCAACCGATCGAATGTCGTGAAGAACTCGGTCTCGGCAAGGGAAAACGACCTGGCGAGCGGGGCCCCGTGCGCCTTCAAGTAGGCACCCCATTCGAAATGTGGTGTCACCGCGTCTGCCTGAGCGACGGTCACGAGCTTGTACTGGTTGGCCGGATCACGTTGCTGCACAGGACTCAACGTCGAGGCGGCCAGCGCTGATTCGAGCGCGGCCACCTGTTCGGTACGGGCCTTGGCAACCTCCTGGTTCGCTCCGATCAATCCGAATGTCGATGCGATGTAGGTGCGATACGCGTTGAAGACCGACGCGTACTTGGGGTCGGTGTAGTAGTCCTTGGCCGGCATGCCCAGCGCGTCGGCCCTGGCGTAGCCGATCTGCTCGGTGGCGTTGGCGTAGTCGGCGCCGGCCTCGAAACCGAACACCAGGTGCTGCCCGGTGGCGGCATCGGCAGCCAGAAAGGCCGCGAGCTCCTGGGGCGAGTTGATCTGATCGATCGCGGCGAGCGTTGGACGAATGGGGTCATACCCGGCCGCGTCGAGCTTCGCGTCGTCGGTGGCGGCACGGTATAGGAGACCGACTTGGTAGTTGACCGACTCATGATCGGCGGTTCCGAGTCCGGAGACCGCACCGTCGACGATCTCGTGCTGAACGTCACGGGACTGGTCGGCCAACATGTCGAAGCTGCCATAGCTGGACTTGTCCGCAGGGATGGTGGCCTGCTCAATCCATTTGGCATTCACAAACCCATTGAGATCGGTGCACGCGGCGAAACGCATGCTCAGCTGCGCGTTATCGAACGTTGGAAGGGGCACATTCGACGCCACCGGGGCGGTGGGCTGGTCCCGGGTACACCCGGAAATGGACATGGCCAGCACTAGCGCCGCCATACCGGCGGATCGACTCAGAGGCATGCCCACCATTTTGCCCATCTGAACCGTTACGTCGAGCCTCACGCTGTGGCGGGTTTCACTGAGGGCAGGAATTGGTTCGGCTGGCTAACGGTCGTAGGCTGGCACGGGTGCCGGTGCAGGAGATGATCCTCGTCGCGCTTGCGGCGTTCGGGGCTGGCGCGATCAACGTGGTTGCCGGGTCCGGCACCCTCATCACCTTCCCCACCCTCATCGCCTTTGGCTACCCGCCCGTGGTGGCGACGATGTCGAACGCCGTCGGACTGACCGTCGGCAGCATGACGGGCGTATGGGGCTATCGCCGCGAACTATCCGGACAGTGGCCGCGGCTCAAGTGGCAGATACCCGCGGTGCTGGTCGGTGCGCTCATCGGATCGTTCCTGCTGCTGCATTTGCCCGAGAAGACATTCGTCACCATCGTGCCGGTGCTGCTCATCCTCGCGCTGGTTCTCGTGGTAGTCGGCCCCAAGATTCAGGCCTGGGCGCGCCGGCGTTCCGAAGCACAGGGCCTAGATGCCGATCATGTCCCTCCGGGCCGGATGGCGGCGCTCACCGGAGGCAACTTCCTCGTCGGGATTTATGGCGGGTACTTCACTGCGGCCCAAGGGATCATGCAGATCGCGGTGATGGGCGCACTGCTGCCCGAGTCCATGCAGCGGATGAACGCGGCCAAGAACGTACTGGCCATGATCACCAATATCGTTGCCGCTCTTGCATACACGATCGTCGCCTTCGACCGGGTGAGCTGGACGGCGGCCGGGATCATCGCGGCGGGCTCGTTCGTGGGCGGGCTGGCCGGTGCACGCTGGGGGCGCAAGCTGTCGCCCGGCGCCTTGCGTGTGGTCATCGTGGCGGTGGGTCTGATCGGCCTGTGGCGCCTGCTCTTCTGAGTGTCGGCGCGCCAGCGGAATCTAGCGGAAGGTTCGCAGCCGCAGGCTGTTCAGCACCACAAAGACCGATGACATCGCCATCGCCGCGCCCGCGATCATCGGGTTGAGCAAGCCCAGAGCCGCGAGCGGAATGGCAGCGGTGTTGTAGGCGAAGGCCCAGAACAGGTTGGCCTTGATGGTGCCGAGAGTCTTGCGCGACAACCGCAGTGCCGTCGGCACCGTGGTCAGGTCACCGCGCACTAGGGTCACATCGCTGGCCTCGATCGCGGCATCGGTACCGGTGCCCATGGCCATCCCGATATCGGCCGTGACCAGTGCGGCGGAGTCGTTGACCCCGTCGCCCACCATCGCGACCTTCTTGCCCTCGGCCTGCAGACGCTTGACGACATCCGCCTTCTCGGTGGGTTTGACTCCCGCGATGACATCGCTCGCGGCGATACCGACTTCCTCGGCAACACGTGCGGCCACGTCAGCGTTGTCGCCCGTCAGCAGCACCGGGGTGATGCCCATGGCCCTCAGTTCGTCGATGGCCTGCCGGCTCGACGGCTTTACCGTGTCCGCCACCTCGATCTCACCCCGGCGCAGGCCACCCCAGGTGATCGCCGCGGTGGTGTTCTGACCCGCGATGGCCTCGATCGAAACCTCTTGACCGTCAACGACACCGGTGACACCGATGCCGGGTTCGTTACGGAATCTGGTCACCGGGGACAGCGTCAGCCCACGCGTCCGGGCCGAATCCACGATGGCCCTGGCCACCGGATGCTCGGAGGCGGACTCCACCGAGGCGGCGATACGCAGGATCTCATCGGCGTCGGAAACACCTGACCCAATGTTGCGGCGCACAGCCACAACGCTCATCACACCCGTGGTCACGGTGCCTGTCTTGTCGAGTACAACGGTGTCGATGCTCTTGACGTTCTCCAGCACCTCCGGGCCCTTGATCAGCACGCCCAGCTGAGCTCCACGCCCGGTGCCGACCAGAATCGCTGTGGGGGTAGCCAACCCGAGCGCGCATGGGCACGCGATGATCAGCACCGCGACGGCCGCGGTGAATGCCGACGACAGCGGGTAGCCCTGCGCCACCCAGCCGACGAACGTCAACGCGGCGATACCGAGTACGACGGGCACGAACACCGACGACACCCGATCGGCGAGCCGCTGCACCTGCGCCTTACCGGTTTGCGCCTCCGACACCAGCCGCGCCATCCGGGCCAGCTGTGTATCGGCGCCCACCGTGTTGGCGCGTACGACAATCCGCCCGTGCGTGTTGACGTAACCGCCGACCACCAGGTCTCCCGCGCCGACCTCCACAGGTACGGACTCACCCGTCATGGTGGCGGTGTCCAATGCCGAGTGGCCGTCGACAACTACGCCGTCTGTCGCGACACGCTCCCCCGGCCGCACGACGAATTCGTCGCCCACCGCCAATTGCCCGACGGGGATGCGCGTCTCGTGCCCGCCACGCAACACCGCGACATCCTTGGCCCCCAGGGACAGCAGCGCCCGTAGCGCCGAGCCTGCCGAGCGCTTGGCGCGCGACTCGGCGAACCTGCCCGCGAGCAAGAACACGGTGACCGCCGCAACGACCTCGAAGTAGACGTGGACATCCCCGTGGGTGTGCCCGGCGCTCGCAAACAACACCCACAGCGACCACACGTACGCCGCGATGGTGCCCAGTGACACCAGGGTGTCCATGGTCGAGGCACCGTGGCGTGCGTTGACGAACGCGGCACGGTGGAACGGGTAGCCACCCCACAGCAGGATCGGTGTAGTCAGTGCCGCGACCACAATCTCCCAGCCGGAGAAATGCCAGGGCATCACCATGGAGATGGCCACCACCGGGATGGCCAGGAGCAGCGAGCCGAGCAGCCGCGTCTTGAGCTGATTGTCGGGCACGTCGTGATTCATGTGGTCGTGCGGATCGGCACCGTCGTGCTCATGGCCGCTCTGCGGAGCACCGTTCCGTGAGCCGCCGACCACCTGGGCCTTGTAGCCCACCGACTCGACGGCCTTGACCAAGTCCTGATCGGAGATCGAACCATCGTGCTCGACCCGGGCGCTTTCCAGCGCCAGGTTTACGCGCGCCGTCACGCCCTCGAGCTTGTTGAGTCCCCTCTCCACACGGGACGCACATGAGGCGCACGTCATGCCCTGAAGGCGCAGATCAGTGGTCTCCATGCCCGTGTCAGTGAACTCCATGCCTAAATCATACCCCTAGGGGGTACCAAACGATAGGGTGACCTGCACTACAAGTCGCGCCGCGCCACCACGATCTGCAGTGGCATCGGCAGCTGAACTCTGGCACGGAGTTCGACAACGATCGACGGATCCGCATGTGCAGCCAGGCTACGCAACGCCCTCGGGCCATAGGCGCGCAGCTGGCTGATCGCACCGTCATGCAGGACCGGGCGCACCCATCCCGCGGCCGCCGCGAGGAGATACGACGGCGCCAGCAGCGGTGCCGGCAGGCGCAGCAAGTCGATGATCAAGAGCGCGCGTCCCACCCGGGTGCCCTCGGCGAAGACCTTGGCGGCAAGCGACGGCTTCAGATGATGAAACGACAGTGCGAACACCACCAGATCGAATGATCCGTCTCCTGCGTCGATGGCCGTGGCATCCATGGCCCGGACCGTGACCCGGGAATCCGAACCCAGATCGGACGCCGCGATACCCGCGACAGAGGTGGGCTCGATATCCGTCACCATGATCGAAGCATCAGGACGTAGCTTCAGCAGTTCACGAGACAGACCGCCGTGGGCGGCACCGAGCTCCAGCACCCGAGGGTTGTCAATGCCGGCAAGAAACCCGGCCGCCTGCTCCGCATTCCACCTGTGCAGACCCTTCTTCTCGCCCATGAGGTCAAGGGACGCGACGACGGCCCGTTTCTTTGCGGGAACATCGTCGCGGTCCAGATACTCGAGTCGGCCCGTCTGCAATGCGCGGTCAATCACGCAGGCACCGAATCCAGCGCGCGGCATCACGTCGATATCAGCGGTGTTCGTCATCAACCCAGCGTATGTTCATGTCAGCCATCTTGACATAATAATTAGCTGTGAATTGATCGCCCTGCATCGCGACGATCACGAACACCGCGCGATACCGCCATGACCAGGAATATCCCCGCCAGAGCGGTGAGCGCGAGCGCCCGGGCTACACATGCGCCATCCAACGCGGTGAAGTACAACGTTGGCTCACCCTTGGCAATGGGCGCGACCTCCGTGGGTATGCGCGCAGCCACTGCCGCCCAGCCGGCGAGCGCGATCGCCACCACTGCGATGGCCAGATCCACCGCTACTCGCTTACCAAACTTCACCACTGCTCACTTTCGGTATCGATCTCCGGGTCGTCGCCCAGATCCATGCCTGCCGGCGGCGCGGGCACCAACGCGGTGAGCGCCGTCCGCAGCTCCTCATGCCTCCTGGCCCACGCCTGCGCGCGACGCCCCCCGGTCAGGCGCAGACCGACGGATTTACGTCCCTTGGGCACCCCGTTCAGCTCTCCGAGCGGACGGGACTCCTCCCAGATGTGACGGTCGGCGTCGGGGTACAGCCACTTGATCTGGCTGATCTCCAGTGTCTCGCCGCCCTGGCGGAGCTCGGTGGGTGTCAGCTCCACGGTGGCGTGCACCCGCGCCGCGTAGATCTGCAGCGCGATGAAGAAGGCGACGATGGCTGCCGTGATCAACGGCATGACGGGACTGAAGCCCCCCTGGCCCCAAATCTGCAGGCCTAACATGATCAGCCCGGCGAGCGGACCAAGCAGGAGCCACCGCCACCGGCCACCGGGCTCATAGAACAGACGCGGTTCGGTATCCGAGACGTCAGCCATGCTCACCCCCGTCAAACCAGTTTTGCGCGGTCGGCCTGATGATCAGCACATTGGCCACGATCAACGACAGCGCGGCGATGAGCAGTAGCGGGCCCACCGAACCGGAGCTGGCCATCGCGATCGCCCCGAGCACCGAGACCAACGAGAGAGCGATCAAGGCCCGGCGGTAGCGCTTGTCCCCCTGCCGCGTCCGCCCGGCGAGAAATGCGATACCGGCCGCCAGCACGATGCATAACACGCCCCAGGCCCGGAAGTAGGTGACGAGATTTCTTATCTCCGCGTCGGTCAGCTCGGGCTTCGCGGCGGCCCGCACCGCGTCGAAGCGCTGGGTCACCCCGGCCAGACCGTTGAGGAACAGGGCGGCCGATGAGACCACCCAGAACCAGAAGGCCACGTCGACGATGCGCGGGCGCGGTTGTTCGGGTGTCATGCGGGCCCCTATCGTCATTCCGGCAGCGTATCGGGGTACTAGCGCTGCCTCGTCAGGTACGCGGTGGAGTCCTCGCGATGCAACAGGAACAGCCCGCCGCAGATCAAGACGGACGCGGTGATCCCCGAGAGCGCCTGCACAATCGCGGGCACCCCCTCCAGGTCGACCAACCGCGTCGCGGTGAACACCACCGAACCCACCGCGCCACCGGTCAGGAAGGTGCGGGCCAGGCGGTATCCCGCGCGCATCAGGAAGATCCCGGTGACGACGAGGGCCCCCACCACGACGACGATGAACCCGTTGAAGGCATACACCGTCCACAGCGGGGCGGCCTTGCGCACCTCCGGGTCCTGCTGCCATTGACCAACGTTCGCGGCCATGTAGCTCACGATCATCAGCGGGAGCGCAGCCAGCCACAGCCAACAACCGGTGTCGATATCGTCGGGTCGCGGCTTGGCCGGACCTGCCGAGGGTTGTCCAGCCAATCCACTCTGATTGTGCGGATCGGGATACATCACGCGACCACGGTAGTGGAAGGGGACAAACCGCCTACTCCAGCCAGCCCGCGACGTCCGCGGCCCAATATGTCAGCACGATATCGGCCCCCGCACGCCGGATCGAGGTCAGCGTCTCCAGCACCATGGCCTGCAAATCGATCCAATTGTTCTGCGCCGCAGCACAGATCATCGAATACTCACCCGACACCTGGTATGCCGCGACCGGCACCGGAGAGACATCGGCCACCTGCCGGAGCACGTCGAGGTAGGCCATCGCCGGTTTCACCATCAGGATGTCGGCGCCCTCGTCAACGTCAAGCTCGGCCTCGCGTAAAGCTTCCCGGCCGTTCGCCACGTCCTGCTGGTAGGTGCGCCGATCTCCGCGCAGCGATGATCCCACCGCCTCGCGGAAGGGCCCATAGAAGGCCGAGGCGTACTTGGCGGCATACGCCAGGATGATCACGTCGGTGTGCCCGGCAGCATCCAGGCCCTCGCGAATGGCAGCCACCTGGCCGTCCATCATGCCGCTGGGACCCACCACACGAGCACCCGAATTCGCCTGCGCCACCGCCATGTCCACGTACTGCGTCAGCGTCGCATCGTTATCCACCCGGCCCGAGGCGTCCAGCACCCCGCAGTGGCCGTGATCGGTGAATTCGTCGAGACAGGTGTCGGCCATCAGCACCGTGGAGTCACCCAGGTCCGCCGACAGGATCGACAGCGCACGGTTCAGAATGCCTTCCGGAGCCAGCCCGGCACTCCCGGAGGCGTCCTTGTCCTTCTCCTCGGGAACCCCGAACAGCATGAGCCCGCCGACACCGGCCTTTACCGCGTCCTCGGCGGCCCCACGCAGGGATTCAACGCTGTGTTGCACCACACCCGGCATAGACGCGATGGGGCGCGATTCGGCCACACCATCGGCCACGAACATCGGCAACACCAACTGCCGCGGCGCCAGCGTGGTCTCGGCCACCAGCCGGCGGATCGCCGGGGTGGCTCTCAGCCGACGCGGACGCTGGTATGGAAATGGCACGGCAATGGCCTTCCGCTGAATCTCCGCTTAACGCCGTCGGCTCTTCTTACGGGGCGGCGGCAGTGCGCCCTCGGTGCGCAACCGGGCGGCGTGCTCGGCAAGAGCCTCCACCAGTGGACCGACAGCGGCAGTCTCCGGCTGCACGTCCACGCGCAGCCCGAATTCGATGGCGGTCTCAGCGGTTTTCGGTCCGATGCAGGCCACGATGGTGCGTGCGTGCGGCTTCCCGGCGATACCCACCAGGTTGCGGACCGTCGAGCTCGAGGTGAAGCACACGGCGTCAAATCCGCCGGTCTTGATCATCTCGCGCGTCTGCGCCGCTGGCGGCGCCGCCCGCACAGTGCGGTAGGCGGTCACGTCGTCGATTTCCCAGCCACGCTCCCGCAGGCCCTCGGCGAGGGTCTCGGTGGCGATGTCGGCGCGGGGCAGCAGCACCCGGTTCACCGGATCGAAAACGTCGTCATAGGGCGGGAACTCGTCGAGCAGACCGAGCGAGGACTGCTCACCCGCGGGTACCAGCTCCGGGTTGATACCGAAGGCACGCACCTTCTCAGCGGTGGCCTGACCCACGCATGCGATCTTCACACCCGAGAAGGCGCGAGCGTCCAGGCCGAATTCGGCGAACTTCTCCCACACCGCGCGGACCGCGTTGGTAGAGGTGAAGACCACCCACTGGTAGCGGCCGTCGACCAAACCCTTCACGGCCCTTTCCATCTGGGCGGGGCTACGCGGGGGCTCGACGGCGATGGTGGGCACCTCGACCGGCAGGGCTCCGTATCCGACAAGCTTCTCGCTCATCTCGCCGGCCTGATCCTTGGTGCGCGGCACCAGCACAGTCCAGCCGTACAGCGCGCGGCTCTCCCACCAGTTCAGCTTGGAGCGACCAGCAACCACACGGCCGATCGTCAACACCAGGGCGCCGGTCATCGGCCCGTGCGGATCATTGGCGTCCACCGGGACACCGTCGATCAGCGAGGCCAGCGTGGTCTCCACAGTCCGCTGCGCGCAGGTGGTGCCCTGCGCCGTCACCGCGACCAGAGTCTGATCGGACAAACCGTGCTCGATGAGCGCCTTAGCGGCGTCCGGTACATGCGTCGGGGTGGCGTGCAGGATCAGCGGGCCGGGGGCGGCGGCCAGCGCCGCCCAGTCCACATCACCGCGCACATCGGCGACGGTGTGCGCAGAGCCCGGAGGCAGACCGGCGTAGGCGGGCACCGCGGTGCTCGACGACAGCCCGGGCAGAATCTCGAAGGCGACCTGGGTACGGGTGACCGCGGTGACCTCGGCCAGCACCGAATCGATCGAGAGCGGATCACCGGCGACCAGCCGCACGACGTCCACACCGTTCTTGGCCTCAGCCACCAGGGTCTTGGCGACATCGGCGGGATCACCCAGCGCCGGACGGATGTCGATGGTCAGCGGCGGCTCGACAACGGCCTCGACGTCACTCGACGTGGACGCGTCATCGTTGCCGGTCGCGGGCTTGGCGGGCGCGGGTTCAGGAAGCTCGACCGCAGATCCGACGAGATCGAGCACCGCTTGCGGCACATCGGGGTCGGTGAACGCGACCGTGGCGCCGGTGAGTACCGCGCGCGCCCGGACGGTCAACAGACCGGGGTCGCCCGGCCCGGAGCCAACGAACAGGATGCGCCCTGGCTTCTTGCGCCCTCGGGTCACTACTGCCTCCCATATCGGCGGTTTGCGCCGCCTATTCAGCTGTCATCAGTGCTCGCGCACCGAGATCGAGCAGCTCCCTCGCGACCGCGAGCCCAAGCTCTGCGGCCCGATCGGGGGTGCCAATCCCGGAGGCCCGAATCACGTCAGATCCGTCCAGCGCCGCCGCACATCCGCGCAACGACAGTTCGTCGAAGACGCGGCCATCCTCATCAATCGACTCGACCACCTCGGCGATCGCGCCAACCGGTGCGGTACAGCCCGCCTCCAGCTCGGCAAGCAGAGCCCTTTCGGCAGTCACCGCGGCGCGCGTGTCGGCGTGATCGAGTTCCGCCAGTACAGCCACCAGATCGGTGACCTCACTGCGGCACTCCACCGCCAGCGCTCCCTGAGCCGGCGCGGGCAACACCTGCACCGGTTCCAGTGTCTCGGTGATGCGGTCCAGACGTCCGATACGGGCCAAACCCGCCCGGGCGACTACCACAGCATCAAGATCACCATTGGAGACCCTGCTCAACCTGGTATCCAGGTTGCCTCTTAGGGGGCGAATTTCCAAACCGAGACCCAGTGCTCTAAGCTGCGCGGCCCGCCGCGGGGACGAGGTACCGATCACCGAACCCGTCGGCAACTCCCCCAGCACCAGTCCGTCCCGGGCCACCAGGGCGTCCCGGTAGTCCTCACGAGGCGGAATGGCGGCGATGACGAAGCGTGGGTCGGCGGCCGTTGGCAAATCTTTGTAGGAATGCACGGCAACATCGACGACGTTATCGGCGATGGCCTCGCGCAGAGCGGCCGTGAAGACCCCCACACCGATTTGCTCGACGGGTGCCGACGACTGGTCTCCTGCCGTCGTCACGATTACCAGCTCTGCCTCGTGTCCTTTGGCGCGCAGCGCATCCCGGATAACCCCGGCTTGAGTCGTCGCTAACAGACTGCCGCGGGTACCAATTCGGATCATCGGCTCTCTTCGTGTAATTCCTTTGTGGCAAGCGGCAATTCGCCGGCCGTGGCCACCGCCTCGACGGTGTGCGGATCAAGCTCGAACAGCTCGCGCAACGCCTCGGCATAACTGTCGCCACCGGGTGCCGACGCCAGCTGCTTCACGCGCACCGTGGGGGCGTGCAACAGCTTGTCGACGACTCGGCGAACTGTCTTGGCGACCTCGTCGCGCTCGGCCCCCGCCAGGCTCGGCAGCCGGCCATCGAGCCGCAGCAGTTCGGCCTCCACCACCTCAGCGGCCCGTTGGCGCAACGCGGTAACCGTCGGGGTGACCTCGGCCATCCGCTCACCGGTCAGATATCGGGCCACCTCGTCGTTGACGATCTGACGAGCAGCGCCCGCATCATCGGCTGCCGCGCGCGCGGTGGGCTCACGCTGGATGCGCTCCATGTCCACCACGACGACGCCGGGTAGCCCGGCCACCGTCGGATCGACGTCGCGCGGCATGCCCAGATCGCAGAACACGAGTTCACGGCCACCGCCCAGGGCGCGGTGAACATCGGCCAGTGAGATCACCGGCCGGACGGCTCCGGTACAGGAAACCACCACATCGGCTTGTGCCAGCGCCTGGTCAAGATGGTCCAGCGTGATCGCCTGCGCGTTCACGCCCGCCTCGCGCGCCGTCGCGGCGAGCCGTTGCGCACGCTCGGCACTGCGGTTCACCACCCAGAGGTTGTCGATCCCGGCGCGAATCAGCTGCGCGGTCGCCAGTGAGCCCATCGAACCGGCTCCGACCACGGCGGCGGTGCGTCCCGGCAGACCGTCGAGCTTGCCGTCCGCCAGATTCAGGGCCACCGACACCACCGAGGCGCCGGCCGCGTCGATACCGGTCTCCGAATGCACACGCTTGCCCACACGCAGCGCGCTTTGAGATAGCTCATGCAATACCCGGCCCACCGCTTGATGCGTTTCGGCGGTGGCATACGCATTGCGCACCTGACCCAACACCTGCTGCTCGCCGATCACCATGGAATCCAGGCCGCTGGCCACCGCGAACAGGTGCTCGACGGCAGCCTCGCTGTACCGGACGTAGGCGTATTTGGTGAGCTCGTTCATACCCATGCCGGCGTGGCGGGCGATCGCCTCACCGATCACGGTCAGGCCACCGTGGAAGGCCTCAACCACGGCATATACCTCGACCCGGTTGCAGGTCGAGAGCACCATGACCTCTGTGACCAGGGGTGATTGCAGAATGTGTTCGATGATCTTGGGCTGATCGGCCTCGCCAATCGCCAGCTTCTCCAGCACCGGCACAGGCGCGCTACGGTGCGAGGCTCCGAACAGCAGGACACTCACCGCAGGTCACTCCGCTGACATCTCACTGTCCAGCTCCCTTGCTTTTGGTGAGGCTCGAACTTCATGCACGGTAGCCCGAAAATGGCCACTGGGCAAAATCCAAACAGCCTGTTATCGGTCACGTTTCAGGTCCGTCCGGAGCCGAGGCTCGTCTACTTCCCAATAGCTGTGCTCCTGACCGTCCAGCAGCACCACCGGAAGCCGATCACCGAACTCCGCTCGCAAAGACGAATCTGTGATCGCGGCCTCATCCACATCGGTGACGGTGAGTGGGACCCCGAACTCGTCGGCCAGGGCCGCCAATTCACGCTGCGCACGTTCGCAGGCAGAGCACCCCACGCGTGTCAGCAGCGTTAGTGACGTCATATGTCAATTCTGCCACCGGGTCCCCCGAGTTCCCGCCACCCTCAGTAGGGTTAAACGGCATTCGGAAACGGCGGACAGGAAGGGCGGTTAAGCCGGTCATGACCAGCCCCCAGATCAACGGCGACCCCCCTACCGAAGGCCCCGCGGAGGACCAGCTGCTGGCCGAGGCGTTCGCCGAAGACGTCGCGCGCGCCGCCTCCTTCGCCGAGGCAGACGCCGCGGCGGCCACCGAACAGCCCACGGGTCCGCCGCCCGCCGATCTGACCGCCGCCGCGTTCTTCGACGTCGACAACACCCTGGTGCACGGCTCCTCGCTGGTGCACTTCGGCCGTGGCCTGGCGCAGCGCGACTATTTCCAGTACTCGGACATGCTTCAGTTCGTCTGGGCGCAGGCGAAGTTCCGGCTGACCGGCCGGGAGAACTCCGACGATGTCGCGGCGGGCCGGCAGAAGGCGCTCTCTTTCATCGAGGGCCGCAGTGTCGACGAACTCGTCACACTCAGCGAGGAGATCTACGACGAGACGCTCGCCGACAAGATCTGGCCCGGCACCAGAGCACTGACCCAGATGCACCTCGACGCCGGCCAACAGGTGTGGCTCGTCACGGCCACTCCCAAGGAGCTGGCCGAGACCATCGCCCGGCGGCTGGGCCTCACCGGGGCGCTGGGCACCGTCGCAGAATCGGTGGACGGGGTGTTCACCGGCCGGCTGGTCGGCGACATCCTGCATGGGCCGGGCAAGGCGCGGGCCGTGCGCAACCTGGCCATCCGCAACGGGTTGAATCTCAAGCGCTGCACCGCCTACAGCGACAGCATCAACGATGTGCCGATGCTCTCCTTGGTGGGAACCGCGGTGGCCATCAATCCCGATGCGGAGCTGCGGGACGTGGCACGGCGCCGGGGGTGGGAGGTCCGCGACTTCCGTACTGCGCGCAAGGCGGCCCGAATCGGCGTGCCCTCGGCGGTGCTGCTCGGCGCCGCGGGTGGAGCCCTCGCGGCCGCACTGGCCCGTCGCGAGAAGTAATGATCGGCATTACCGCTGCTGATAGGCTCAGCGCCGCTTGAACTGTCTAGATTCGTACCTGACCTGCAGCGAAATGGGTTAATGCATGGCCATCCGCCAAGACATCGTCGGAACGCACTACCGCTACCCCGATTACTTCGAGGTCGGCCGCGAGAAGATGCGTGAATTCGCCACGGCCATCAAGGACGAGTGCGAGGTGAACTCGGGCGTCGTGGCTCCCATCACCTTCCTGGCGGTCGCGGGCCGGCGGGTGCAGCACAAGATCTTCACCGAGATGGATCTGCCCATCAACGTGGCACGTGTGTTGCACCGCGACCAGAAGCTCAAGTTCCACCGCCCCATCAAGGCAGGCGACCGGCTCTACTTCGACAGCTACCTGGACAGTGTGCTGGAGTCGCACGGCATGGTGACGGCCGAAGTACGGGCCGAGGTGACCGACGCCAACGGTGACCCCGTCGCGACGAGCATCGTGACCATGATCGGCGAGGCCGAGGGCCACGAAACCGACGCGGCTTCCATGGCCGCGAACATCGCCTCACATCGCAAGGCTTAGCGGCCTCGACGGTCCTGCCGATAGGTGCTCGGGGTCGTCCCGAACCAGCGCTTGCAGCTTCGGGTGAACACGCTCTGCTCGGCGTAGCCGAGCTGCCTGCTCAGATGACCGAGACTCAGATCGGTATCGGACAGCAGTCGCTCGGCGGCTTCCCGACGGGTTTGGTCGACGAGCTCGGCGAAGGTCGTGCCCTCGGCTCCGAGTCGACGTTGCAGCGCCTTCGGGTGCACTCCGAGGTGTAAGGCGATGTCCCCCAAACCAATCGCTCCGGTCGGGAGCAGCTGCCGAATAAGGACACGGGCCAGCTGACTGGAATCTGGTTTGCGGTTGGCCTGAGTGCCCGTCAAGTAGTCGACAGCAGTCTGGTGGGCGAGATGATCCTTGGGCAACGACTTCTGCATGTCGGTGGCCCGCAGGGTGAAACCGCCGACAGGCTCACAGAAGAACGGTGAACAGCCGAAATAGCGCTGATACCCCGCGGCCGCGGTGAGTGCCTGGTGCGGTAGATGAACGGAAACAGGCCGGTAGCTCCCACCCAGGAAGTGATGCAGCACCCGCAGTGTGACACCCAGCGACAGTTCGACTGCCTGCGCCTGCGGAGGGGCGGGGGTCAAGAGATACTCGAACTCGAACCGGCACAGCGACGGATCCCGATGCGCTGTGACCCGAGCGCCTATCGCCGGACAGTATGCGCCCATGAACTTTTCGAGAATCGCGAAGGCATCGGCAACTGTGGCCGCTGTGCGCGCCGCCAAACCCACCGGCCCCAGGATCTCGATGCCCTGCCGCCGGGCCAGTCGACGACCGAAGTCCGGCGCGTTAAGGGCCGCCGCGGTTTCCTCCAGTGCGCGAGCGCCGTTGCGCAGGGAGATGAACCGCTCGTACGATCCGGCGTCTGCCGGTGAAACCCGCGCTCTGGCAAGCAGTTCACTGCCGTCCCCGCCGAGTTCGGCCACCAGCTGGTGATAGTTGGTGAGCGCCGAACCACGGATCACCGACATGTCTCAAACTGTCAAATATTTGTCTTCCAATGTCAAGACAAGCAGGTGGGATGTGCTGCACGATCAACGTTCGGCGAACAAGATCGTCACCACAGGAGAGGGTGAGTCCGTGAAGGTTTGGTGTATGCAGTGGACCAAATTATTGGTCGTGATGAGCACCGTCGCATTGGCGGCGGGACTTACCAGCTGCTCGAAAGAGTCTGGTTCCCAGAAGCTTTCCACCGACGAGGCCAAGTCCATCGCCATGGACGCGTATGTATTTGGCTATGCCCTTGTCACCATGGAGATGACCCGCCGCGTGATGACCAACGTGGAGAAGGTCGAATCTCCCCGCGCCCCAATGGGACAGCTCATGCGGATGCGCGAGTATCCCAACGCGGCCTTTCGCGATGTCACCGCGCCCAATGCCGACACCCTGTACACGAACGCGTTCCTCGACGTTGGCAAGGAACCGTGGATCGTGAGCCTGCCCGATGCCCACGATCGCTATTACCTGCTTCCCATGCTTGACGGGTACACCAATGTCTTCGAGGTGCCCGGCAAACGCACGACAGGGACCGGCCCCCAGACTTATGCCATCACCGGACCTGGCTGGAAAGGCGAACTGCCCCAAGGAATCAAGGAATACAAGTCGCCGACGTCGATCGTGTGGCTACTGGGTCGCATCTACTACACTGGAACCCCGGAGGATTACGCCGCCGTCCACAAAATGCAGGACGAAATCTCGTTGGTGCCGTTGAGTTCGTACGGCAAGCAATACACCCCGCCCGCTGGCACCGTAGATCCGAGCATCGACATGAAAACGCCCGTCCGTGACCAGGTCAACAATCTGAGCACCAAGGCATACTTCGACATGCTGGCCGCCCTGATGAAGGACAATCCGCCCACCGAGGCCGACAAGCCGATCGTGGAGAAGATGGCCAAGATCGGCATCGAGGCCGGAAAGCCCTTCGACATCGACAAATTCGGTGCCGACACCGTCAGCGCCCTGCAATCGGTGCCCAAGGAAGCATTCGGCAAGATCATGGCGCACTTCAAGGACGCAGGCGAGAACATCAACGGGTGGGTGTTCACCACCAAGACCGGCGTATATGGCACCGAGTACCTGCAGCGCGCAACGGTCGCCGCAATCGGGCTGGGCGCAAACCGGCCCGAGGACGCCGTCTACCCCACCTCGGAGGTCGACAACACCGGGAAACCGTATGACGGGTCACGTCAGTACGTGCTGCACTTCGACAAGGATCAGCTACCACCCGCCGAGGGATTCTGGTCACTGACGATGTATGACGCGGGAATGTTCTTCGTCGACAACCCACTGAACCGGTACACACTGAGTCAGCGCAACAACTTCGCGACCAACCCCGACGGATCGGTGGATCTGTATCTGCAACACGACAATCCCGGACCAGGAAAGGAGTCGAACTGGCTCCCCGCACCCGAGGGAAAGTTCAACCTCATGCTCCGCCTGTACTGGCCGAAGGAAACGCCGCCGTCGATCATTGACGGCACCTGGAAACCACCCGCCGTGCAACAAGTCCCGTAAGGAGATGTCCATGAAACTCGTTGCCACAAGCCTATTTACAGCCCTGAGTGCCGCAGCACTCTTCACCGCGGCGGCCGCGAATGCCGAACCCGAGCGTCCGCCGAACTGTACGGCGGCCGACCTCGCTGGAGTCTCGGCGGGCGTCGCCGCCTCCACCTCGAGTTATCTGTTCACCCACCCGGAGGTCAACGACTTCTTCACGAGCCTTGCGGGCAAGCCGCACAGCGAGATGCAAAGCGCGGTGAAGGCCTACTTCAGCACCAACCCCGAAGCCGAGAACGATCTGCGCTCCATCCGCCAGCCCGTCGTCGACTTCCGCGAGCGCTGCCAGCTGCCGCAGGAGCGGCAGCCGTGAGGCCCGGTGTAGCCGCGGCAACAGTCGCGGTGGCCTTCGCGGGGCTGCTGCCCATTGCGCCGCCCACGGCCAACGCCGATGTCTGCGTGGGCGGCGGGCGCCGAGTCTCGGTGAGCGGCTGCATGAACGTCGCCGACACCGTGCAGCGATACGCACCTCCGCCCGAGGACTACGCACCCTTGCCGGACGATCCTCCGCCCCCTCCCCCCGCACCGAACGTTCACGCGTGCGTGGGCTACAACGGCCGCTGGGTAAGCGCGAGCGGCTGCAACCCCTGACGGTGCGCGGCTAGCCGTCTTTTCCGAGGCCGGCGATGTAGTCGACAAGAGCCGGATGCAGTCGATGCCGCCGGAAATCGGCGGCCGGGTCGGGACGCCAGAAGATCGGCAGTTCGTTATCTTCGGCTGCGCGATGACACTTCAGCAGCAAGTCGTCGTTCAGTGGTTCGGCGGCCCGTCGACGCAGCGCCGATTTGAGCTCGCCGGGAAGTGCCTCCCACACCGCTTCCGGCTTCAGATCCACGCTCACTGCGCCAGGCCGCTGTTGCCCATATCGGCCAAACTCAGCTGAGTGCCCGGGGCCGCCGGCGAGTCACGGAGGATGATCGCCGACGGCTCGGCGCCCTCGGGAATGTCGAACGCGATGGACGCCACGATGCTGTCGCCGGGATCGATGTCCGCACCGAGCACAGGCTGAGAGGCGTTCTGGTCCGCACCCACGGTTTGATCACCGGCGACAAGTTGCTGAATAGCCGGCTCGAACCGCTGGCGATCGGTGCCGTCGTTGATCACGCGCACTCCGACCAGAACGTGGCCGCCCTGCGCATTCTCGGGCAGCCCAGGATCGCCCGCGACCAGATACGCCGTGACGTCGGTCACCGCGATGGCTAACTGGCCGGAACGCCCCTGATGCCCGAGGTCGGCCGCTTCGGGCGTCACCGAAGCAACTTCACTGACTGGCATCGATCGAGGGATGCTGATGTTTCTACCGTCGTCGAGACCCAATAGTGTGGCAACCACAATGAAGGTCGCAATAACGCCGCCGAACAGCATCGGCGCTGCAGGAAAATCGCCACCCGGGGAGAAGTGGGCAATACCACCCTGACCCTCCAGCGAAGGTTGAGTCACAATACTAATCCTCAATTCGGGGTAGCGGTACAACAGCTGAGCGCCCCCGCGATTGACTAAAGGCTAACATCAATAGAGCCTATCGGCACGTCGGTACATTCGTTACCGACCAGGGCCAGTCGTTTGCGAGGAAAGGCCGCCAACACGGGGCTTCTCACCGATGCGGCTTTGCTGATTTGAGCGCAGCCCAGCAGGCTCCCCGGCACGACGTGCGATGACGGCAGCAAGTGAGCAGCGAGGGCGCCGCACAGACGGGCTAGTTAGCGGTTGGATCTCCGTGGGCACCCCGGACCGCAGGCGGCAATGACGCGGCCGCCCCCACTCGGCGCCGAATCCTCTTCAGCTGTATTGGGCTGCGAGCTTGCCGATCACCGCGGTGAACTCGTCCATGGTGGTGTCGAGAATGTCCCGCACAGACTCGACCGCACCGATGCGCCCGGCCACCTGCCCGCCGAGTGGCACGAAGGTGTCCATATCGCCCCCGAAGTAGAGGTCCAACGGATTCCCGGTCTCCATGAGCGACACCAGATCCCGTCGTTCCATCTCTTCGGTGCGCTCGCTGCGCAAGGCGCGCAGACCTGGCTTGGTCAGCCTGTTCAGTAGCACGGTGTCGGTCTCGCGCGCAGCGACCACCGCCGCCTTCCAGTTGCCGTGGATGGGTGACTCGGCGGCCGACATCATCCGGGTACCCATCTGCACACCCTCGGCGCCGAGCGCGAAAGCCGCCGCCATCGATGCACCGTCACAGATACCGCCGGCGGCGATGATCGGAACGTCCACCTGCGAGCGCACCAGTGGCAGCAACACCATGGTCGACGCACCCTTGGGATCCTTGAAACCGCCGCCTTCGACGCCTTCCACCACCAGGCCGTCCACTCCCGCGTCGACAGCCTTGAGGGCGGCCGCGAGCGTCGGGACGACATGAAAGACGGTAAGGCCATTGTCCTTGAGGATCCGGGTGTACTTGTTGGGGTCGCCCGCGCTGGTGGTCACGAACGTCACGCCCTGATCGACCACAAACTGCGCGATGGAGGGGTCTCGCACGAAAGCCTGTGCGATGTTCACCCCGAATGGTTTGTCGGTGAGCTCACGCATGAGGCGAATCTCGCCCTTGATGGCATCGAGCTCGCCCGAGCTTGTTTCGATGATGCCGAGCCCGCCGGCTTCGCAGACCGCGCTGGCCAGCTGGGATCGCGCGATCCAGCCCATCGGAGCCTGCACGATCGGCCGCTCGATACCCAGCAGTTCGGTTACCCGGTTGGTGATCACGCATCGAACTTACGCCGCCCGCACTGTGCCCCGCGGCGAGGATCTGCGATACGAAACCGCCAGTACACGGCGTATCGGCGTAGAGGGAAGACCTAGCCGAAGAACATGTTGCGACGACCCGCGAGCAGCCGGTACAGCGTCTGCTGGATGGTCTCGCGGACCTGGTCGGTGACCTCGAATGTCACCATCGGATCGTCGGCCGCCGTCTCGTCAAACCCGTCCGTGGGGATCGGTGTACCGAACTCGATATGCCACTTGGACGGCAGCGGCACCAACCCGACGGGGCCTGCCGCCGGGAACAGCGGCGTCACCGGGAAGTAGGGCAGACCGAACAATCGGGCGATCACCTTCAGGTCGGCGATCATCGGGTAGATCTCCTCGGACCCGACGATCGAGCACGGGATGATCGGCGCTCCGGTACGAATGGCAGCCGCGACGAATCCTCCACGGCCGAATCTCTGCAGCTTGTAGCGATCCTTGAACGGCTTACCCAGTCCCTTGTATCCCTCGGGGAACACGGCGGTCAGCTCGCCCGCGGACAGTAGCCGGTGCGCGTCGGCAGTGCACGCCAGCGTATGACCCGCCTTTCGCGCCAACTGTCCCAGGAACGGTGCATCGAACACCATGTCGGCGGCAAGGTTGCGCAGGGTGCGGTTGCCGGGGCACCGGTCATGCACGGCCACCGAGAGCATCAGCCCGTCGAGCGGCAGCACACCCGCATGGTTAGCCACAACCAAGGCCCCACCGGTCGCGGGAATGTTCTCGACCCCGGTCACGTCCACCCTGAACCATCGGTTGAACAGTGGCCTGAGCAAAGGAAGTAGCAGCGATTCGTTGAGGTGCTCGTCGAATCCGAAATCGTCGACGCTGTAGTCGCCGCCGACTCGGCGGCGAATGAACTCAGCGACGGCGGCGATGTTGGCCGCGAGGGCAGTCAGCGACTCTTCATCGCCCAGAGGGGCGTTGCCCTGTGCCGCGCGAATCTCGTTGAGGTCGTGGATGACTGCGGCGGTATCCGCGGAATCTCCAGTCGGCGCATCGTTGGCCAACGATGACGGATGCCGCCGGCCGGCATCGGCCCGCGCCTCGGCCCGGCGAGCGCGTGCAGCATGGCGTTCTGAATTAACCTGCAGTTGAATGACTTTCGCCTTTGTGTCGCCTGCCATGCTTCTCACCTCCGCCCTATGTCTACGAACTGATCTTCTGCGCGAGAGCCACCGCGCGATCTCCCAATGAGCGTACCCACTCCGGCTCGATTACTGGAGTGATCCCGCGTCCCCGAACGTAGTCACCAAAGGCCCCAACGGTCGTCCACTTGGGCTGATACCCGAGTTCGACCTTCATACGGGTGTTGTCGATCGCGCGCCCATAGGCCAGCCAGTCACGCTGTTCGGAACTCAGCTCGGTGTACCGGGTGCCCTTGGTGAACGACGCAATTCCCGCCACCGCAAACGACGGCACCGGGATGCCGAGTTGCCCGGAACGGCGGACCGCCTGCGACATCATCATCATGCCGTCGGCCGCGATGTTGAAGGTGCCCGCCTTACCTGCCATGGTGGCGCGCTCAAGCGCGCCCAGCGCATCCTGCTCATGCAGCAGCTGCAGGCGGGCGTCGCGCCCAAACACGGTGGGCACTAGCGGGCCCGCCAGATAGCGCGCCAACGCGGTGTCCATACCGGGGCCGATCAAGTTGGCCAACCGCAGGATCGTCACCGCTACATCGGGGCGTCGCCGGGCCAGCCCGCGGGCATAGCTCTCGATATCAATGCTGTCCCGTGCGAAGCCGTCGGACGGTGGACGGCGCGCGCCCATCTCCTCGGTGAACATCACCGGATCCCGGGGACCGGCTCCATAGACCTGGGCGGTGGACTTGACGACAACGCGCTGCACGGTGGGCGCCTTCTGGCACGCCGCGAACAGCTGCATCGCACCCATCACGTTCAATTCCTTGAGCGCGGCGCGCCCACCCGAACGCGGCGAGAACGAGGCAGAGGCGGTGTGCACCACCGTGTCGACCTCGCCGTTGCGGATGACCTTCGCGATGAACGGGTTGCGGATATCGGCCCGCACGAACTCTGCCCGCCCCATCCTGCGCAGCAGGTCCTTGCTTGGGGCGACAGCATCTACCGCGATGACACGGTTGATCATCGGGTTCTGCACCAGACGCGCAGCCAGATAACCCCCGAGGAATCGGCTGGCTCCGGTGACCAGCACCACCCGCGGGTAGTGCAGATTGGTCTCACCGGTGCTCACGGACGAAGCCTATCCATCACGGCACCAATGGGCATCCCGAGCGGATGCCCACTAACGCAAGGTTTACTTACCGAGTTTTCTGCGCTGAACCCGAGTGCGGCGAAGCAGCTTGCGGTGCTTCTTCTTGGACATACGCTTACGCCGCTTCTTGATAACTGAACCCATGAACTCCTGCTAACTACTGTGAAATCGTCTTTACCGTGGACGCGTGCACAGCGGCTTTTTCCCAGCCGTACACAAGGCGCCCTAACCCCAAAAAGGCTTACGCCAGGGTGCCGCATGACTCTACCTGCTGCGGCCTCAGGTCAGGAAACCGGCAGAACCGGCAGCCCTCCAGGGGGCATCTCCCGCTTCGAGGCGCCTTATCCGGCGTCGAAGTAGGAGGCCTGCAGCAGATCGTTGACCGCCTTGGCGTGCACACGGAACGACCGGCCGACCCGCACCGCGGGCAGCTCGCCGTTGTGCACCAGCCGGTAGACGGTCATCTTGCTCACGCGCATCAGCGCGGCGACCTCGGCGACCGTAAGGAACTGAGCCTTCCCGGATTGGCCAGCGGCCGCCGCGTCCCGGCCCGGCTTGGCGCCGGCCCCATCGCGCGCGGATGGCCCGTTGATTGACGTCATCGCATACCCATTTCCCTAGGCACGTGTCGTGCCGCCAATCTTCCCCATCGGCGGTACGGACACGCACGTGCTAGAAGGAGAATAGCGGGACCAGTGGGGTTACTGATACCCGTGTGGGCTAATTGATCAAGATTTGGTTAAATTACTCTGATGTGATTCCGAGCTGCTCGGAGCGTGTTTTTGCGGCTTCGACGGCGGCATAGACGCTTGCCCGCAAACCTCCACGTTCCAGTTCGCGCAGCGCAGCGGCGGTAGTACCACCCGGCGAGGTAATCGTTGCGCGGAGCTCGGCGGCGGTCGTATCGACCTCCGTTCGGGTCTGCAGTCCGGGAGCCCGATTTTCGTCCGTCTCAGCCCGTTCGAGCAGCATCGCGGCGGATCCGGCCATGGTCTGGATGACCAGATCGGTGGCGACGGGCCGCGTGAGACCCGAGGCAACCCCCGCATCGACCAGCGCCTCGACGAGCAGGAAGAAGTAGGCCGGGCCCGATCCGGACAGCGCGGTAACGGTGTCCATCTGCGATTCGGCCACCTTGATGACGCTGCCCACCGACTCCAGCAGCTCGGCGACGGCACTGAGCTGCTCGTCGGTCGCGAATCGGCCCTTGGCGACAGCGCTGACCCCGGCGCCGACAAGCATCGGGGCATTGGGCATCACCCGCACCACCGGAGCCCCGGCGGCCAGCTTGGATTCGAAGAAGCTCGCGGACACTCCCGCGGCCACCGAGACCAGCACCTGCTCGGTCTCCCGGTCGCTACCTTCGGCGTCCAGTTTCGCCAGCGCCGCGGCGATCTCGCTGGTCGCGCTCTCGACATCGGACGGTTTGACCGCCACCACAATGAAATCGGCACCTTCGACGGCATCCGCCACCTCGCTGACGCGGATGGAATACGCCTCTGCCAGAGCCTTTGCGCGGGCGGGGACCTTCTCGGACACGACGATGTCCTTGGCCTGCCGTCCGGCCCTCAGCAGCCCGGAGATAAGTGCTTCGCCGATATTGCCGCCACCGATGATTGCGATTCTGGACATGGCGACCAGCATGGCAGACCCATTAGCGCACCCGGAAACGGCTTTCTGAGCTCCAGAGCAAGGTGCCGCAGCGGTATGTAGGCAGCGATATGCACATTCGCGCCGATTTGTGACTATTCGCAGATCTGTGCGCAGATGGTGGCGCACAGTGGGATAACCGGACTACAAGTTACATATGTCACAACCGCAGCGTCGCGCGCAGACCTCCCCTGTTTTCGCGCCGGAATCCTGGGGCACCGGTCTACCGGACGGGGTACAGGGCTGGGCACAACCCGAGTTCGACCGGGTGGTCAGCAAGTTCGCGTCGATGTATGTCGGCCGTACCGGGGGCGGCGCGCTCTGCGCCTACGTCGATGGCGAGCCCGTGCTCGACATCTGGGCCGGTGAGGCGCGTCCCGGTATGCCGTGGACCCGCGAGACCGCACCGATCGTGTACTCGGCCTCCAAGGGGGTGACCGCTACCGTTATCCATCGCCTGGCCGACCGAGGGCTGCTGGCCTATGACGCCCCGGTCGCCCGCTACTGGCCGGAATTCGCCGCCAACGGCAAGGAATCGGTCACGGTGCGAGATGTCCTGGCCCACAAGTCGGGGCTGGCCGCACTGGCCCCGATTGCCGCCACCCCGGAGGAACTTCTCGACCACGAACTGATGGAGCAGCGACTCGCCGCCGCGCCTGTCGGGCGCTATTACGGGAAAGCCGCGTATCACGCGATGAGTTACGGCTGGCTCCTGGCCGGTCTCGGGCGTGCGATCACCGGTAAGGACATGCGCACGCTCTATCGCACCGAACTCGCGGAGGTCCTCGGCGTGGACGGCATTCATCTGGGGCGCCCGCCCGCCGATTCACCGACAATTCCCGCAGGGATCTACGCGCAGCTCGACAAGGCGGTGAAGACGCCATTTCTTTCTCGTGGCCTGTCCATCGGGGCACGCGTGGTGGACGCTCTGCCGGGCGCGCGGGGGGCCACCGGAGCGATCCACGTGCCCGGAGCCGAACGGATCGTGGCCGACGACGGGCATGCGACCGCCCCGCTGTACGACACCCAGATGGGCGCGGGCAACGCCATCTGTACCGCCCCGGCCCTGGCCAAGCTCTACGGCGCGCTGAGCAATCGGGGAAGCGTGGACGGACGGCAGCTGCTGTCCGCGGAGAAGACCGCCGAACTGGCCGGCGGACGCGGGATCAGGCCCAATGTCGCTCTTACCCGCGATATCTGGGAGCTCGGCTATCACTGCATCCCCGCGCCGGGATTGGCGGGAGGTTTCGGGCATATGGGGGCCGGCGGCTCCACCGGATGGGCGGACCCGAACCGCCACATAGCTGTTGGGCTGGCACACAACCATTTGATACTTCCCAACCCGCTCCACAATGTGGCGTTCCCCCGGTTGTGGGCGGCGACAGCGCGGAGTGCGCGCTAGGCCGTGGCCGCAAGCGCCTCCCGATCCTCGGCGGCGAACGTGTCTTCCAGTTGCAGCGGCGAATAGTCGAGGTCGATCTCGCCGAGCGGACGGCCGCGCGCGCTGCTGATGGTCCCGAACCGGCGCATCCCCTTGTCGGCGGAGTACTGCATGAACTCGTCAAGCACGAGCCCGAACGGGGTGTCGGCGCCGTATAGTCCGAAGCCTTCCTCGGTGAGACGCAACGCGATCGGGATGAGTTCGTTCATGCGCGCCTCGAAGACCGACCAGTTGGCGTCGTCGGCGGCCACGTGACGCCGGCAGGTGAAGGTGCCCCAGGCCATGTGCCGGCGCTCGTCGTCACCGATCCGGCGGATCAGCTCCTGCATACCGGGCAAGATGCCTCGGTCAACGCAAATCTTGTGCCATGCAAAGTATCCCGTGAGTGCCAGCATGCCCTCGACCACGTGGTTATAGGTCACCGAGGCGCGCACCTGTGCCGCCGGCGACGGGTCGCTGGCCAGCGTGCCCAAGGCATCCGGCAGCTCATCGAAGAAGATCTCGCGGTAGGCCGGAAGGTCGTCGAGGTACCCGTGCAGGTCGTCGCCGACCCCGACTGCATCAAGCCAGAGCCTGAAGACCTGTGTGTGCTTTGCCTCTTCAAAGGCGAACTGCGTCAAGTACATCTCGTCACCGAGTCGCCCCTCGGCGCGCATGGCCGTCATGAACGGCTGGATGTCCTGGGTCACCGACTCCTCGCCGGCGATGAACTGCGCGCAGAGCCGGGTCGCATAGTCACGTTCCCGATCGGTGAGCGCGTCCCAGTCCGCCCGGTCGCGCGAGAAGTCGATATCGGCCGGATCCCAAAATTTCGCATTGCCGCCGACGAACAGCTTGAGCGGCAAGGAATCCCAGTTGAGTCCTCCCTTGCGTAGCGATCCGTAATGTGTCCGCGTCATGAGGGCCTCCTAGTGTCGACGTTGACCTAGTGACCATCTTGAATATGAGGCAGCTCACAATCAAGGGGCTAGCCCACTGGAGCCTGGTCAAGAATCACGCGGGTGGCCAATTCCGCACTCTGCGCTGCCCCACCGATGGTCGAGGGGAAGTCGGTCGCGGTCCAGTCACCCGCCAGCGCCAGCCCGCGCACACTGGTGCGCTGCGGCGGACGGGCGCCCGCCGTTCCCGGACGCTCGCTGTAGGTGGCACGCGGCATCCGCACCACCTTGGCGTGCACTAGTTCGGCGTCTCGCGCGGCCGGATAGTAGTTGCGCAGGAAGCGCATACACGTCTCGATGATCTCGCCGCTCGACGACAGCGAGTTCAGTTCGTACGCGGCGCTGACCGTGATCTCGTACGAATACAACCCACGTTCGCTACCGTCGTATCCCACCATCTTCTGCCGATCGAAGACCTGCTCGACCACGCCCTCACCACCCACGAGAGCATCGAGGATAGTCGTCAGCCCGAGCGACCTGTTGAGGTACAAGTAGACGCTCACCAGCGGGGCGGGAACGAGCTTGGCTGCCGCACTGTACAACTGCTCGTGGCCAGGGACAGCGTCGAGCAACCCCTCCACGGCCCACGGCGGGACCGCACAGATCACCGCGTCGGCCGGTATGAACTCACCATCGGTCAGCGACACACCAGAAACAGCATTGCCGTGCAACACGATTGATTTCACTCCTGCGCGGCCCCGCACCTCGCAACCGTGATTGGCGAGCACCTTCTCGGCGCCGGTGACGAACAGCGAGGTGAAGTCGACCGTGGAGTACAGCAATGTTCCGTTGCGGGCCGCCCCGCGCCCCCGCCGGGCCATGGTGACCAGAAGATTCCGGAAAGCGCTGGCGGAGATCAGATCCGGCTTCTCGTTGTGCGCACCGATGATCAAGAAATCAATCCAGGTGTCACGCGCGACCTTGGGCATCCCGATGCGGTCGAGCCACTCTCGCGCGGTAACGGCGTCCAGATCACCGGGTGGGCGAACGCAATCCCTGACGATCCGCAGATAAGCGCGCCATACCCGAAGCCGGTCCCCGATGCTCGCCGCGGGCAGCCACGCGAATGTGCGGAACAGTGAGGTGTCGTCCACCTCTCCCCCGGGCAGCAGACGTCGCGCATATGTTCCGGACTCAGCGGCCAAAAGATCTCGCGCCCCGATGGTTTCGAGGTAACGCAACAGCTCTTCCATCGAGCCGGACATGACGTGGACACCGTTATCGGCGACGTCGTCGACCTGGGGTATCTCGATGGAATGGGTGCGCCCACCGAGGGTGGCCCGACGTTCCAGCAGGGTCACCCGGAACCCGGCCTCAGCCATCCACACCGCCGAGGCGAGCCCCGCCACCCCGGCGCCGATCACCACGCAGTGTTGGGAAGTGTCAATCACGCGCGGCACCCAGTCCATGCGTGATGTAGTCGGCGAAGTAACGGCGCACCGCCGCCGGATCGGACAGATCGATCACGATGGGTGGCAGCACCTCGATGCTCATCAGGGTTCTGATGATCCACTCGGCGGCCTCCTCCGGGACGATGCGACCGGGAATCTCCTTACGCTCCTGCGCTTCCCGTATGCGGGGTGTCCAGAACGCGACCGAGCGCACCATCAGGTCCTCGCCGCGCTCATCCAGGATGAGGTCCAGCAGATCGGTGGTGTGCAGGGCGAGATGATCCGTCCATCGGCGGTGCTCGCAGATTCCCGAGGCGGCGGCCGCGACCTGATCGACCAGCGTGGTCTCCGCACCCACAGCCGCTGCGAAGAAATCGATGAAAGCGTCTGCGAGATAACCGAATGCGGTGTCGATGGCAGCCTGCTTGCCGCCGAACCAGTTGTACAGGGTGCTCCGCGACACCCCGGCCTGCTCCGCTGCGGCGGACAGATTGAACCGCTGCATGCCCGATCGCACCAACGTCATGGCGACTGCGGCCACGATGGGCTCGGGGATGTCCTCGCGGGGACTATCGGACGCCGCCACCTTCATGTTGGACACAATATGAAAAAGTGTCCAACGCGTCAATGGTCGTTTCGCGGGCCGGCCCGCGGCGGTTACGCCGGTACGCAGATGATGACCGGGATATCCCGGTCGGTGTTCTTCTGATATCCCGCATAGCCGGGGTTGGCCTTGACGATCGCCGGCCACAGTGCGGCCTTCTCTTCGGGCGAGGCGGTGTGCGCGGTGAACGGACGCACGACGTCGTCCACCGCGATCTCGACGGCCGGGTTGGCCACCAGGTTCTTGTACCAGGCCGGGTTTTCGGACCCTCCACCGTAGGAGGCCACCAGCACCACCTTGCCGGGTTCGTAGATCGGCGCGGTCAGCAGCGTGCCGCGGCGCTGCCCCGTCTTACTGCCGATGGTGTACAGCTCCACCGGCTGCATTCCCAGCACCTTCTTGGGATACCGGCCGCCGGTCAGCGCGAGAACCGCCCGGTGCCCGTTCTCCAGGAACCAGGCGCCGATCCGGATGGCCCAATCAGGTTGTGTGCCCACAGAAATACTCCTTATGCCGGTTCACAGATGACCACTGGGATATCCCGCGTGGTGCTGCGCTGATATCCCGCGTACGGGTTGCCGAATCCTCGGGTGATCTCAGGCCATAACTCGGCCTTCTCCTGCGCCGAGGCGGTGCGTGCGATGTACGGCTTCGTCTGTCCGCGCACGGTGATCTCGACGTTCGGATTGGCGACGAGGTTCAAGTACCAGGCCGGATTGTGCGAGGCCCCGCCTAGCGAGGCGATTACGACGATCCGTTCCGGCGTGAAGATGGGCGAACTCAACAGGGAGGAGCGGCGCTCACCGGACTTGCGCCCGATGGTGTGCAACTCCAGTGTGGGCATGAAACCGAGCTTGTGCGGCCAGCGACCGCCGGTGAGTTTCAGCAGGGCGCGGTGCCCATTCTCCAGCACCCAGGCGCCTCCCTCGGCGGCCCAGTCAGGCGTCTTCTGCTTGTCACCCATGCCCGATACTCCTTTGACGAGATCCCCTACGGAAGGTACACCGATCAGTTCGCCGGCACCATGGCCAGCTGGCGAGACTGCACCACCAGAGCGCCCTCGGAGTCGATGACCGTGTGCTCGGAGTCAAACCAATGCTGGCCGACCTGGTTGGTACTGCACAACACTCGCAGCCAACCGTCCGCGGGCAACGTACGCAGATACGTGGTCAGCTGCACGGTGGGTGCCCAGCCGAAACGCCCCAGCGGGAACGTCACCGGTACCGAGATGTCGCCGCACACCAATGCGAACAACCCGTCTGGCGCCATATCGCGCGGTCGTGCCCACAGCACGATCTCGGGCTTGCCCCGCTCGCTCAGGTCGCTCATCGATCGCAGTGAGGGCCGAACGTCGATCCCGCCGAACAGGTGAAAGATCTCTCCCATCGGATGACCCTCGGCGATCGGGGCCACCCCGGGCGGCGGTTCAGCGGGCAGCTGTGTGAGTGCGGGCGGCAGGGCCGTCAGCAGCGGGCCCACGTGCTGCTCGGGCGTGCCCAGGGTGACCACGGCGTGCACCGCGGTGCGGCCGTCCTGGACGAGTTCGGCATCCACGAGCGAGATCTGCCGTCCCCGCTTACGCACCGATGTGCGCACCTGCATGTCACCGGGCGAGGGCGCGAACAGATAGCTTGCGCTGACGGCGATGGGCTCGCTCTCGCCGAGCGTCTCGCGCGCCGCACCGGCAAGCAACGCAAGCATGACGCCGCCGTGCAGCTTGGGTCCGATGGTCCAGGTGTCATTCAGGTGCGCGTCAAACAGGCCATCGCCCGCGGGCGTGAGGGCCATTGCTTGCGCGAAGGGAGCGTTAACCACGCCGCCTATCGCACCAGATGCGTTCTGGCGAACTCCAGCGACTCCCTCAGAATCGCCTCGCGCTGGTCCTCGGTACGTGCGGCCGAGGTGTGCACCTCGAGCACCACCTGCCCGGTGAAGTCACCGGCCGCCAGCTCCCGGCACACCTGCGCAACTGGCTGAGTTCCCTTGCCGGGCACCAGATGTTCGTCGACAGAGGCGCCAGTGCCATCAGTGAGATGCAGATGCGTGAGCCCAGATCCCATCCGGCGCATCATGTCCACCGCATCGGTCCCTGCGGTTGCGGTGTGTGACAGGTCAAGCGTGTAGTGCGCGTGGTTGGCATCGGTCGGATCGAACGACGGGGCAAAGGCGGATACTCCGATTCCGGGCCTGCCACCGCGGCGCTTCATACGCTCCACCGATGTCTGCCCGGCACCGAACAGACGGTCGGCCCGCAACGGGAACATGTTCTCCACCGCGACGTGCACATCGCTCGAGTCCTCCAGCGATGCAACCTGTTCGGCGAAGCCTTCGGCGTACCGGCGCTGCCACCGAAATGGCGGATGTACGACGACGGTCTGCGCACCCAGTTTTTCGGCGGCCCGAACGCTGCGTTCCAGCTTGGGAATCGGGTTGGCGCCCCAGACGCGCTGCGACACCAATAGGCACGGGGCATGCACGGATAGCACCGGCATGTCGTACTTGCGGGAGAGTTTGGCGACGGCGCCGACGTCCTGACTCACCGCCTCGGCCCACACCATGAGCTCGACACCGTCATACCCGAGCCGGGCCGCGTACTCGAAAGCTGCTTCGGTTTTGAGTGGATACACCGAGGCCGTTGACAGACCAACCTTGATCGCAGGGCGCACGGTTGGATAACGCTACCTAATCAACCGCTTGCAGCATGAGCACGAGGGGGCCGAACGCGATCAGGGCTCCCACCACGATCGCGATCAGGATGCTGGCCAGGTCGACCGTCTTGCGGATCACCCACAGCGAGGCGACCAGAATTGCGATGAACAACACGCCCAGGAGCAACGCGAAGCCCTGGTTCCAGCTCCACAGTTCCCGGAACACGAAGAACAGGCCCGCACCCGCGGCGGCCGCCAGCAGGTACTGCGCGGCAATCCAGCTGCCCTGCAGGTAGGTCTTGATCTTCTCCCGGCGGTCGGCCTTCGCCTCAGCCTTGGATTTGTCGGTGTCGGCCGCGGCGAGCTGACTGACCTCGGGCTCGGACGGGTCACCGTGCGCGCCGACAAGCTCCTGAAGCTCGTGCTCAAGCTGATAGTCGTCTTCCTGATCGTCGAATTCGTCGTCCTCGACGTCCTGCTCGGCATCGTGCGACGTCCACTCGACGGCCCGGCCGTACTCGTCGTATTCGCCGTCGTCCTCGTACTCCGCCTCATACTCCGCGTGGTACACGGTCTCAGGTTCGGGAGAGGGTTCCGGCTCCGGTGTGACGGGCTCCGGTTCGGGTTCCGGCTGTGCGACGGCCGCGGGCTCAGGTTCCGGCTCGGGCGCGACTGGCTCGGGTGTGACGGACTCGGGCTCCGGGCGAGACACCGGCGGGACCGGAATCTCGGGAGCCGGTGGCGCTGCGGGTACGGCGGGCGCGACCGCCGCCGGCGCCGGTGCCGGTTCGGACTTGGGCGGCTCGGCGGTAACCGGGGAGATGACGCCGGTCGCGTCGTTGAAGTCGATGGACTTGCGCGGTTCCCCCGGTCGTGCGACTGGTGTGGGGGTCGGCGGGAAGATGCTCCGAAGCGGTGATTCCATCGAGGAAGGCTGAGCGGGCGCCGGGGCCGGTGCGGCCGTGGTGCCACGACGGGCGGCCTCATCGGCCATGCTGTCGCCGCCGAACAACGCATCCTCGTTGGAACGCAGGTAGGAACGCGCTCCCGCCTCAGATGCCTTGGGAGACTCGGGCGGCGCCGCCGTTTCCGGAGCAGGCGACGGCGCCGGGTTGGGGCGCGCGCGGCCACCCTTCTTGTCACGGATGACGGGGATCTCACCGGTCAACTCGGCCACCGGGATGGCGTCGGCATTGCCGCGCATCCGGCGGCGATGGCCGCTGATCTTGCCGTCGGCGGCACCATTGCGCGCCAGCAGCTCGGCAACCGATACCGGCCGCTGCGTGTCGTCTGAGTCGGTCATGTCCTCTCCTACCGTCCGAGGCTAAGCGGGACGGGGTCAGTCAACGAGTGCAGTGCCATCGGCTTCGCTATCCAGCTTGCGCAGAATCAGCCCTTCGCGCAGAGCCCACGGGCAGATGTCGACCGCCTCTAACGACAGAGCACGCATGCTTGCCTCCGCGACGAGTGCTCCGGCGACGATCTGAGGCGCCCTGTCGACACTGACTCCCTCCAACTCTGCACGGTCTGCGGTAGTCATTCGCGAGATGAACGCGATCAACTGACGCAGTCCGCTTGCTGTAAGTGTCCTCTTAACTCGTGGTCCTGCGCCGGAAGGTGCAGCACCGGTGAGTCGCGCAAGCGACCGGAACGTTTTCGAGGACGCTACGGCCAGATCGGGCACCCCAGCCGCCGCCACCTGTTTGGCAGCGTCCACCAGTTCCGATTCCAGCCAGTCACGCAGCATAGCGACGCGGCGACGTCCCGGCGGATCTTCGGCCAACCACTCTCGCGTCAGCCGTCCGGCCCCCAGCGGCAGAGACAACGCGATGTCTGGTTCTTCGTCGACACCGCAGGACAACTCCAGCGAGCCACCGCCGATATCGAGGTTGATGATGCGCCCAGCGCTCCAGCCGTACCAGCGCCGCACGGCCAGGAAGGTCAGCCGCGACTCGTTGACACCGGAAAGAACGGCGAGATCCACGCCGGTTTCCTTCTTGACACGTGTCAGCACCTCATCGGAGTTGGTGGCGTCTCGAACGGCCGACGTGGCGAACGCCATGATCTCCGCACAGCCGGAGCTGCGGGCAATCTTGGAGAACTCCTGGATCGTATGCACCAGGCTGTCGGAGCCCTTGCGGGTGAGCTTGCCGGACTCATCGATGGCCTCCGCCAGACGCAGCGCCGCCTTGGTGGAACTCATAGGGGTGGGGTGTCCACCCCGTCGGGCATCAACCACCAACAGGTGCACCGTGTTGCTGCCGACATCCAGCACGCCTAATCGCACGCAGCACACGTTAGTGGGTCTACCGTTTACATCTGTGACGACGCTGCCAAAACAGCCCTTTGGACGTGACGCCTCCCTCGACGGCCAGGAGGTGGAGCTCGACTTCGCCCGCGAGTGGGTGGAGTTCTACGACCCGGAGAATCCGGAGCATTTGATCAAGGCCGACATGACCTGGCTGCTATCACATTGGACCTGCGTGTTCGGCACTCCCGCCTGCCAAGGCACGGTTGCCGGACGTCCCGACGATGGTTGCTGCTCGCACGGGGCGTTTCTGTCCGATGCCGACGATCGGGCGAAGCTGGACGACTCGGCGAAACAACTCACCGATGAGGACTGGCAATTCCGCGAGAAGGGGCTGGGCCGCAAGGGCTACCTGGAGAAGGACGAGCTCGACGGGGAAAAGCAATGGCGCACACGCAAGTACAAGGGTGCGTGCATTTTCCTGAACCGCCCCGGCTTCGCAGGCGGCATCGGCTGTGCCCTGCATTCCAAGGCCATCAAGCTGGGTGTCGAGCCGCTGACGATGAAGCCCGAGGTGTGCTGGCAGCTGCCGATCCGGCGGACGCAGGCCTGGGTGGACCGGCCGGACGGTTCGCAGATCCTGAAGACGACGATTACCGAGTACGACCGTCGCGGCTGGGGTGAGGGTGGCGCAGACCTGCACTGGTACTGCACCGGAGACCCGGCCGCACATGTCGGCAAGAAGCAGGTATGGCAGTCGTACGCCCCGGAACTGACCGAGCTGTTGGGCGAGAAGGCCTACGCCGAGCTGGCCGCGATGTGCAAGCGCCGCAGGGGGCTGGGACTGATCGCGGTGCACCCCGCAACCGTTGCCGCAGCACCCCACTAGCGCCTCAGAGGCCGGCGAAGAGGTCAGTCTCGGGAGCGCTCGTCGCGACGCGGGTGTGCGCGAGCTCGAATTTCTCCGTCGGCCATAACTGTTGCCGCCAGGTCCAGGGCACCAGGAAGAACGGTCCGCTGGGATCGACTTGCGATGCGTGCGCCCTCAGGGCCTTATCGCGTACGGGGAAGTACTCGGCGCAGGAGACTTCGGTGGTGACCCGGCGCCCTCGCAGCCGCCTGGTCAACGAGCTCACGCGCCGTACCCAATCGGGGACCGCGACATCTCCCGCTCGGGGATCTTTGGGTGCTGCACCGGATCCACGGCGGCTGACAATCCGCTCCACTCGTCCCGCGAACTTCACCATCGCCGGTGTCACCCGGACGATCTCGTGGAAGTAGTAGAGCTTGCGCACCTCTTCACACGCCTCATACGCGGCGACGGCGAGCTGGTGACAGCGAATGTGGTCGGGGTGCGGGTAGCCGCCACACTCGTTGTAGGTGATCATCACGTCCGGCCGGAAGCGCCTGATCACCTCGACAAGGCGGGGCACCGATTCGGCCAGTGGCACCCGGGCGAACCCGTCCTCGGGTAACAGCCGCGGGTCGAGTTGCAGACCCGAGTCCATGAAGCCCAGCCAGTGATGGTCAACACCAAGGGTTTTTGCCGCGAGCGCCATTTCCTCACGACGCACATCCGACAGGTTCTCGTGGTTGCCGGGCAGGTTCATCGCCGGGTTGAGAATGTCGCCGCGCTCGCCTCCGGTGGCCGTGACAACCAGTACCTCGTGCCCCTCGGCCGCATACTTGGCCAGAGTGGCGGCGCCTCGGCTCGATTCGTCATCGGGGTGGGCGTGCACCGCCATCAACCGCATGTTGTCAGTGGACCACAGTGTGTCTGCGGTGCACCCGCCCGGTCGGGGCCGCGGTTCAGCCGGTGCGCTGCGGGCCGCGCACCGGCAGCTCGCGGGCGAGCCCGCCCAGGCCGAACCAGAAGATGGGCTTGAGGATCGCGGCAACCGGGCGAATCGCGATATGCGATCCCGGAATGTTCGTCAGGTACCTCGGCGCACACGCCAGTGTCCAGTCAACGGTGGCCTTGCCGGGATCGGACTCGGGAAGCACCCGGTACTCCTCGCACCACGACCCGAACACCGGCAAGGTGGCGTCCAGTGCCGTATATCGCATGACGTGGGGGGCGTCGAAGTGAATGATCTGCTCGTGCTGGGCGAACACCATCCAGGAGTGGATGTACATCTGGAAGTCCCGTACGGTGCCGGCGGTTGGTGTGATGTCCTGCGGATACCGGCAGCCCCAGACGGACGGCAGCCACGACCACATCCGGTCGCCCGACACCACCCTCCATACGTCCTCGGGTGGCGCGTCGAAAGTGCGCCGGACCCGAGTCACGAACGGCGCGGTGGCGAAGAACTCCTCGACCCCGTCGACCGGGATGGGGACTGCGTCAAACCGCATGTTCGATCTCCTTCACCGGGCTGTTAATCCGCCTGAATTCGTAGGCACCTGACGGGAATTGGACACTGCGCCGGTAGGACTGCAGGACCGTCCACGGGCGCACGTAGGGGGTATCGCCCTGCGAGTTGATGAAATAGCTGTTAGATCCGGCGCAGTTCACCGTGAAGTACCGATTCAGGTTGGCGCCACTGCGGGCGATGCTCGCCTGGAAGTCGTCCAGCGCCTCCTGGGTGACTTCGACCCAGCTGGCTCGTTTGGCGCGAGCGAGTTGGATGACGGCCCCGATGTGGCGCATCGAGTTCTCCAGGATGTAGTGGAAGCTGGTGCCAGTCCAGGAGTACGGACCGACCAACATGAACCGGTTCGGAAGGCCCGGCACCGATGTGCTTTGGTACGCCTGCAGCCCGTTGTCACGGTAGAACTCGGCGAGGTCGAATCCCTGGGTGCCCAATACGGTTCCCACCCGGTAGGTTTCGGGATCGGAGAACATCTCGTATCCGGTGGCCAGCACCAGAATATCAACGGGGCGTTCGACACCCGCCTTGTCGACGATGCCCGTCGGGGTGATCCGGTCGATACCGTTCGATACCAGTGTCACGTTCGGCCGGTTGAAGGTCGGGAGGTAGTCCGCCCCCAGCGTGCCGCGGGTGCACCCCGCCCCGAACCGCGGCCGCAGCTGCTCGCGCACCTCGGGATCATTCACTTTGTGCCGGAGCCAGCCGCGATACGCCCAGAGCGCCACCTTGTCGAAGATCGCTGCCCCCGCCCGGAACAACGGCTTGGGCGTGTAGATCAGAACCCGTAAGCCAAGTTCTATGCCCCCCAAGGCAATCCCGTTGACTGTATTGGCGAATCTGCGCCCCGCCAACAGCCGCTGCAGTATGCGCGGCATCCGGAAGTCTGGTTTCGGGAAGTACCACTGCGGCGTCCGCTGGTACACATCGAGGTGCTCCACCTCGCCGGCAATGGCCGGTGTTATCTGCACGGTGGAACTTCCCACGCCCACAATTCCGACCCGCTTGCCGCGCATGTCCACATCGTGTTGCCATCGGGACGGCACCTGGATCGGACCCGCGAAGGTGTCCAGCCCTGGGATATCCGGGGCCGTTCGCGGGTTGATGTAGGCGCCTATCGCGCTGATCAGGAACCGCGACGAGATGACCTCACCGTCGGCGGTATGCACCTGCCAAAGGTGATTCTCTTCGTCGAACACCTCTCGTTCGACACACGTACCGAACCTCGCGTGGGCACGCAATCCGTGCTCGGTGACCAAATCCAGTGCGTACTGCTGTATTTCGGCGCCGGTGGCGAAGAATCGTTGCCAATCCCCCTTCGGCGCGAAGGTGAACTGGTAGGCAACGGTCGGGATGTCGGCACCCACTCCGGGGTAGGTGTTGCGCAGCCACGTGCCTCCGAAGTCCTCGTCCCGGTCGATGATGACGAAGTCCTGGATACCCATCTCGAGCAACTTGATGGCCGCACAGATGCCACCCAGCCCGGCGCCGATGATCGCGACTTCGTAGTCGGGTTCATCATGCAGACCCAGGGCTGGATCCACGGTTCGTTTCACGGCACGTTCCTTCCATTACTTGCGGCGCGCACACGGCTCTTCCCCACCCGTCCCCCGCTCACATATTTAATAGACTGACATGCCATTCACTAAATAACAAGTCCCGCCGGCCGCATGGTGCTGCGCAAACTCGCACATCACAGGCCTATGCGTGACCTGGAGTATCCAGTACTATCCGTTTCACTAATTTTGAATCAACCGATGTGCATTGGAGGGACCGTGGGCAACCAGCCAGATCTGACGCTCGCCGAGACGTTCGTGGATCCCACCCGGATCACACAGTCCCCCAGGCGCGAGCACGGCTATCTCGACGTGCTCGGCCCCGAGGACGACGAGCCGGTGTCCCTGGCCAACCAGTTCATGCAGAGCCGGCTGCTGGCGGCGATCTACGAGCGCGCCTGGCGGCCGATGTTCACCCGCGGATTCAGTTATGGCGGCAAGAGCACCCTCAAGGCCCACACCGCATTGATGGGCGAGATCGCCGGCCGCGGCGATCTGAAGATCCTCGATGTCGCGTGCGGTCCCGGTCTGTACACCCGCGAACTCGCCGCGCAGCTCGGCGACGATGGCGCGTGTATCGGCCTGGACCTGTCAGGCCCCATGCTGCGGCGGGCAGTGCGCGACAACTCCGCCGAACACATCGACTACATCCGTGGGAGCGCGCACGCACTTCCCTTCGCCGACGCGACATTTGACACCGTGGTGTGCCTCGCCGCGCTCTACCTCATCCCGAATCCCGAACAGGCCGTGCGAGAACTGTGCCGAGTCGCGGGACCGGGCGGCCAGATCGTGATCTTCACATCTCTGCGCACCCCGGCGGCATCGCTACCGGGTGTCACCGGAGCCATGCGCATCGGCGGCTTCCGCGCGTTCGGTCGCGAAGAAGTCACCGGCTGGCTACGTGCTCAGGGGTGGACGGATATCGATCAAACGCTCACCGGCCAGGGACAATTCATCCGCGCCCGCCGCGAGGCCGCGCTGCGCATCGCGACCTGACGGCGGAGCGCTCTCTACTTCTTGTTGGGCACCAATTTGATGAGGTCGGTCATACCCGCCTTGGATGCGAAGTAGCGGGTAAGACCCGGCGCCAGCCGGTTGTTGAGATACTGCAGCCGGGCCTCGGGCGTCACGGGCACGACCTGCTTGTTCCTACGTACCGCGTTCACGATCTGGCGCGCCACCTTGTCGGGGCCGTAGCGACGCATCGCATAGGCCTTGTCACCGGCCTGTTGCATCCGCGCCTCTTCCTCAGCATCCACACCCGAAATCTTGGTGTTGGCAACAATATTGGTGTGCACCACGCCGGGGCAGATGGTGGTGACACCGATATTGTTGGCGGCGAGGTCGGCGCGCAGGCAGTCCGAGAACATGAACACGGCGGACTTGCTCGTCGAGTATGCGGTGAAGGCCTTCTGTGGGCTGTAGGCAGCCATGCTGGAAAGATTGACGATGTGCCCGCCGAGTCCACGTTCGGCCATCTTCGCGCCAAACGCCCGACTGCCGTTCACCACTCCGAACAGGTTGATCTCGATAACACGGCGGAACTCTTCCGAGGGTGTGTCGAGGAAGCCGCCCGCGGCACCCACTCCGGCGTTGTTTACCAGGACGTCGGGTACACCGTGCCGCTTGACGACCTCCTCCGCGTGCGCGTTGACAGCGTCCTCGTCCGCGACATTGAGCCGGTAGGCGTGCGCCACACCGCCGGCCTCTTCGATGAGCGTGACGGTCTCGTTGGCACCGTCGAGGTTCACGTCCGAGAGCACCACCTCGGCACCCTGTCGGGCGAATTCGAGGGCGGTCTCCCTACCGATACCGCTGCCCCCTCCGGTGATGACCACCAGCTGGTCTTCGAACGGCTTGCGGCTCTTACCCATTTCTGCCCTCCGTAGTGCGCGGTTGGGCTCCTTGCCCGATACCGCGTCGATGAGTTCGACAGCCGCCGTGGCGAGCACATTCGGGTGCGAGAACGGCAGCCAATGGCCACCGTCGACCACTCGCCGCCATGTCCGCTGGTTCCATTTGAGCTCGTCGTCGTAGTTCGACTGGCGCACCGCGGGATCACGGGTGCCGACAATCACCTGGACGGGCACACCGGTGTGGCGGTCCTGTGGGTGCAGCATCGCCGGTAGCGCGTTGGCCCGGTAGACACGCAATGTCCTGGTGATATCGCTCATGAACGTCGGCCCGAGGTGAATTTGCTCGACAGGTGCACCTTCGGCGACGGACAGTCCTGCACGCCAACGGTTTTCGTTCATGGTGAGCTTGAGCAGAACATTGGGGATGACGGGGGTCATGGACCCGAACATGTACAGCAACGAGCCAATCTGCCCGAGGGCAAGCGCCACATTCTTCGGAGTGGGACTGCCGAGTCGCGAGCGCACCCACCGGCTCATGTGATGCGCAGAGGGTCCGGAAACGGAGGTGAACGAGGAGAACCGGTGTTCCAGGTCGGGATTGCAGATGGCTTCCCACATCGCGACACTGCCCCAGTCGTGGCCCAGGACATGCACGGGCTTGTCGGGGCTCACCGCATCCGCGACCGCGACGTAGTCGCTGGCCATCTCGGCGAGCCGGAAGTCACGGAAGCTCTTGGGGTTGGTGCTCTTTCCCGCACCGCGATTGTCAATGGCAACCACCCGGAAGCGGTCCCTGAGCAGCGGCACGACGCCGTCCCAGAGGTGATGCGAATCGGGCCATCCGTGCACCAGCAGTAGGGTTTCCCCATCCGGGTTGCCCTGAATGAAGTACGCGACGTCGATATCCCCGTTGCGCACCACGTGCTCGGTGACGACGTCGTTCGTCACTCCGTCGGCGCGCTCTGTCGTGAGAGTCATCCCATGTCTCCGTTCTTAGATGTCGAGTACCAGTCGCCCGCCGTCGGCACGAGACACACATAAGAGCATCTGGCCTTCGGCGCGCTGAGTTTCGGTCAAGAGGGTGTCGCGATGATCGGGGTTCCCCGCGAGCACCTTGACTTTGCAGGTGCCACAGAAGCCCTGCCTGCACGAGTACGGTGTGCCGGGCCGGGCCGCGAGAACCGCATCCAGTGCACTGTTCTGCGGCCCGACATCCAGCACCGGGCCGCCCCCGCCCAGCTGCACCTGGAATGGCACCCCATTCTCGATCGGCGGAGCCGAGAATCGCTCGAAATGCAGTTCTGCGCCCGGGTACTCGGCGACCGCATCGCGAATCACCTTCAGCATGGGCCCGGGCCCGCAGCAATACACCGCCAGATCGGGATGCAATGGCGGCAGCAGATCGGCTGCCGTCGGCATCCCGTCCTCGTCGTCGGTACGGACGGTGATCCGCTCGCCGTATCGGGCCAGCTCATCGCGGAACGGTATGGACTCCTTACTGCGCCCGGCGTAGGTCATCGTCCAGGGGAGCCCACGCTCTGTGGCGACCGCCAGCATGGGCAGAATCGGTGTGATGCCGATGCCGCCGGCCACGAAATGGAACTGGCGGACCCCGGCGTTCAGGTGACCGGTAGTGGCCAGCGGGAAGGCGTTTCGCGGCCCTTTGACGCCGAGCACGTCTCCGACACGCACCGCGTCGTGCAGCTCGATGGATCCCCCTTTGCCTTCGGGTATGCGCCTGACCGCTATCCGGTACCGGTACCGGTCGCGCGGGTCACCGCACAACGAGTACTGACGCACAGCCCCCGACGGCAAGGTGACATCCAGGTGTGCGCCCGGTCGCCACTTCGGCAGTTCTCCTCCACCCACGGCGGCCAGCGTGAAAGCCACCACGTCCTGGTCGGCAGCGACTACCGAACGTTCCCGGACAACCAGATTCAGTGAGCGGTCCACCCATGTGGGTGGACGCACGGGCCCCAGCAACGGGCTCAGCCGCAGCACGGCGGGCAGTGTCTTGCCCAACGCCGCGACGGCCGTCGGCCCCACCACGTCAAGAACTTTCATACCCCAGCCGAGTGGGTGACGGCCCGTCTGAGCCGCCATCGGGTACGTCCGGGTCATGCCGCGGTCGCGGATTTGGCCGCCGGCGACTTGGCCAGATAGGCAACCGCCTGCGCGGTATCCCCGATGGATTCCGGGGTGAATCCGGGCCGCAGGAAACTTCGGAAGCCCTCCCCCAAGACACTCCACTTCAAGGTGACGCCCCGCTTCATCGCCTTGTTGGTTTCACGAGTCCAGCGCGCCAGACTCATCTTCGGTACATCCGGGTCGGCGCGCGCGAGCAGCCAACTGAGAAAAATGAGACCAAATGGGATGGTCGCGCAGGAGCCGATGAAATACACCATCATGCGTGTCCGTCCAACCCCTAAGTGCCGAGCAAGATCCCACGCGACACTGCGGTGCTCGACCTCCTCGGCACCGTGCCAGCGGAACATGTCCGTGATGACCGGATCGGAACCGTACTTTTCGAAGTCATGGTTGAGCAGCCAGTCTCCGGCGGTGGCGGTGAGATGCTCCAGGCCCGCGATAATCGCCACACCTTCGACCATCGCCCGGTATTGCGCCTTCGGTGGGAGCCGGTCCGTCTGCCGTTTGAAAATGGCGAGCATCCGGTCGGTCAGATCGTGCAGCGGCCGCGCGTCGATGCCATGCTGACCGAAGTACTCCAGCAGCGCCTTGTCGTGGGTATCGGAATGCAACTGCTCCTGGCCGATGAAGCCGATGACGTCCTCGCGCAGCTTCTCGTCCTTGATGTGTGGCAGCGCTCGGCCGAATACCTCGACAAAGAACAACTCACCGGCGGGCAGCATGAAATTGAGCGCCGACAGCGCGTGTGAGGCCACCGGCTCATCCGGGATCCATTGCAACGGGGAGTTCGAGAAGTCGAACGTGACGTTGCGAGCATGCAGCGCCACATCGCCGATGTCTGATGTGTCGTTCATCTATCTACCTCCGTGCTGCCGTGGGCTTTCGAGCCTCCTCGACGCCACCTTGGCGCGGAAGCAGATTCAGATCATCCAGCTTGTCCAGCGCCCAGGCTCCCCATCGCTCGGCTCGCTCGATCGAGAATGCCTGGGTGGTACGACGGTTGATTCCCGGCGCCAGTCGGCCCAGGACGTACCCGAGCCATGCCTCGGTGCGCACCGGCACCACCGCAAGGTCGTACTTCACCGCGCGCAGGACGGCGCGCGCCACCAGGTCGGGGCTCATCGGGGAAAACGGCAGGCCGGCCGCGAACTCCTGCACCCGGAGCATGATTTCCTTACCCCGATCGACCATGGCTTGGTCCACGCCCACAGTTATTCCGTTGATCCCGATATTGGTGTTGATGAATCCTGGGCAAATTGCGCTGACACCAACACCTTTCGGACCAAGTTCCAGGCGAAGACATTCGGTGAGCATCTTCACCCCTGCCTTGGACACCGAGTACGGAGCCATCACCGGCGTCGGCGTGAACGCCGCTGCCGAGGCGATGTTGACGATATGCCCGCTGCCGCGCTCAACCATCTGCTCACCGAAGACCCGGCACCCATGCACCACGCCCATGAGGTTCACCGAGAGCAACCGGTCCCAGTCGGCCGGACTGAGTTTCAGAAATGCCCCGCCCAAGGCGATTCCAGCGTTGTTCACCAGCACGTCGGCTACGCCATGGTCGGCGAGTACGTCCCGCGCGAAGGTCTCCCACTGAACCGGATCGGTAACGTCCAATTGCACCGCCGATGCCGTGTTGCCGTCGGCGCGGATCATGGCCGTGGTGGCTTGAGCAGAGTCAAGATCCATATCGGAAACGACCACGTGGGCACCGTGTTTGGCGAATCGAATGGCGGTGGCCCGGCCGATGCCGCTGCCTGCACCGGTCACCACCACCAGCTGGGGCTCGAGTTTGTTGAGTTTCACCTTGGTCTCCTACCGCACGCTCTCGACAAGAATCGGAGCCTGACGCTCAGTGTGTTTGGCCGCCGCACGCTCACCCAGACGCTCGAATCTGTCGATACCGAACGGAGCCATCAGCCGCCTGTTCAGGGCTGGGAACGCCCGCGACAGGAAGTACCCCAACCACGATTCGAGCTTGACCGGAACCACCACGAGATCCAGACGGACCGCACGGGTCACGGCCCGCGCGACGAGGTTGGGGCTCATCGGCGCCCACGGCAGCTTCTCCGTGACGTCGCGCATTCTCTGCATGCTGCGCTGGCTTGCATCAACGATTTCCTGGTCGACGCCGACCATGGTGCCGTGCAGACCGATATTGGTGTTGATGAATCCGGGGCACACGGCGCTCACGCCAACACCCTTGGGTCCCAATTCAAGCCGCAGGCATTCGGTGAGCATCTTCACCCCTGCCTTGGACACCGAATATGGTGCCATCACCGCGGTCGGCGTGTACGACGCCGCCGAGGCAATGTTGACGATGTGGCCTCCCCCACGCGCGACCATCTGCTCACCGAAGACCCGGCATCCGTGCACCACCCCCATCAGATTCACGGACAACTGCTTATCCCAGTCCGCGGCGCTCAGCTTCAGGAATGGGCCGCTGACCACAATTCCAGCGTTGTTCACCAGCACATCCGCCACGCCATGTTCGATGGACACATAGCGGGCAACATCCTCCCAGTGGGCGGGATCGGTGACATCGAGCTGCACAGCCGATGCGTTGCGCCCCTCCACGTGGATCAGATCCACTGTCTCATTGGCGGTGTCCAGATCCAGATCGGTAACCACCACGTAAGCACCGCGTTTGGCGAATCGGATGGCGGTCGCTCGTCCAATACCGCTCCCCGCACCGGTCACCACCACCAACCGGGGTTCCAGCGGATTGTTTCTCATGCACTCTCACCGACGGTCGATGCCACGATCTCGGGAACCACAGCGCCCGTTGAGTAGCGATATACGTCGAGGTTGTAATGCCGGTTTTGCCAGTACATCTCGCCGTGCGTCGTCGGCCGGAATGGCGAGTCACCATTCTGATCCAGGTAGTACGTATTCGAACCGGCGCACACATCGGTGAACAGGAAATTCTTCTCCTGCCGCTTCAGGCACTTCTGGAAGTACTCGTCGTGGGCCTCCTGCCGGATCTCGCAGACGGTGGCTCCGCGGCGCTTGGTCTCGGCGATGGCCCGCGCCAAGTGCGCCGATGTCGCCTCGATCATCCACAGGTAGGACCCCAGGACAAATCCATACGGCCCGGTGATGGAGAACATATTGGGGTACCCGGGCACTGAAACCCCTTGGTAGGACTGGAAACGGTGCTTGTCCCAGAAGTCGCCGAGATTCCGTCCGTGGCGCCCGAGAACAGGGAATGGTGGCACAGAACCCTTGTCCCACAGCTTGAATCCCGTCGCGCAGATCAGCACGTCGACGTCGTGCTCAACCCCGTCCACCGTACGCACTCCGGTGGGCGTCACGCATTCGATCGATTCGGTGACCAAACTGACGTCATTCCGGTTGAACGTCTTGAGGTACTCATTGGACATCGACGGGCGCTTGCAACCCAACCCATACTGGGGGATCAACTTCTCCCTGATGACGGGATCATGGACCTGCTCGCGCATCCAGCGGCGCATCGGCGCCTCGCCGGCACGGCGAACCGCGTTGATCAGCCAGGGCGGGCCGGCCACCTGACCGCTCATCGCAAGCTCGATGCCGACGGTCGCCACCGATCGGATGGCAGAACGAATCCGCCTATTTCCCAGCACTCTCCGCCCAAGAGAGCCGATTTCGAGATCGAACTTCGGCCCCACCCAGATTGGTGTGCGCTGGAAGACCGTGAGATGGCTGGTGTGGTCGACGATGGCCGGAACCAACTGCAAGGAGGTCGCCCCGGTCCCTATCACCGCGACACGCTTACCCTCAAGCGCCACGTCGTGATCCCACAGGGCGGTATGCAGGAGCGTTCCGGCGAAGTCATCGACTCCCGGGATGTCGGGCATCTTCGGGCGTTCCAGGCCACCGACCGCCATCACGCAGTATCTGGCGGTAATTTCCTTTCCGCCGTCAGTAGTCAATCTCCACAAGCTGTTTCGCTCATCAAACTCCGCGCGGATGATGCTTGTCCCTAATCGCAGCTTCTCGCGCAGTCCGTACTTGTCCACCATGAAATCGGCGTAGTGCTGTAACTCGTCCCCCGGCGCGAACAGACGCGACCAATCGCCACGTTGTTCATAGGAGAAGCTGTACACCACTGACGGGATGTCAACTGCGACCCCGGGATAGGTGTTCGCATGCCAGGTGCCACCCACCTGGTCCCATTTGTCGATGACGACGAAATCGTGGATACCTTTGCGTTGCAACGCAATGCCGGTCCCGATTCCACCGAATCCGGCCCCGATCACCGCTACCTCGTGATCGGGTTGTGTCAGTTCGGCCGTCGTTGAATGCCGTGCGGCAGTGCTCACCGTTCGCGTCTCCTTTGACGTGTCGCGGGCTACTTGAGATGGTCGACGAGAATGCCCTTGGTGCCGAAAAGCTCTTTCTGCCAACGATCCAGCAGTTCATCGGTGTTGATGTCGTCGGGATGAAAGCCCGGTCGCAGATACTTGCGGACGTCTCCCAAAATTCCCTTGAACAAGGGCCCGCCGAAAAGTCCCCGCGCTTCTTTCAGCAGTCGGAGCGGTTGACGCCGCGCGACCGGATCGGACAGCAGCGATCCCGCCAGGATGCCGAGCGTCAGCGGCGGGACGATGGTCATCGCGGCCAGCGTGAGCCCGATCCTCATTGTCTCAGTACCGCCAACCGCGCGATACACATCGAACGCCACCGACTTGTGTTCCAGTTCCTCCAAAGCGTGCCAGTTCAGCAGATGCCAGACCTCGGGATCACCCGGAATGGCCTGTACCTCATCACTGCCCAGCAGCCGCTCGGCGAGGATCGCGGTCATGTGTTCGGCCATGGCCGTGAACGCCAGATGCGCGTGGGCGGGGAGCATGTTCTCGAACCTGATCAACCGGTCAACCTGCTTCTGCGAATCCCACCACGCGATGGGATAGCCCATTTCGACCAGCTTCTCGTTGACCCGGCGATGCTCCTGCCCGTGCACCGACTCCTGCCCGATGAATCCCGCGACACGCTTCTTGAGCACTGGATCGGTGATCTGGTCAGAGAACTTGCGCACCGAACGGATGAATCCCTCTTCCCCGGGCGGGAAGCCCCCGGAAAGTCCCGCGACGAAGTGGCTGTAGACGATGTCATCTTCCACGAAGTACTTGTGGGCATTGCCGTCATCGCCGAACCGAAATCTGATCCGCCGAGTCTTGGGGTACGCCGCAGCTGGGCTCACCATGTCATCACTCCCTTGTGACGGTAAGTTACTAGTACTCAAAGTACTACCTGGAGTACACCATAAGACGGCGGCGGCATGGGACGCAATACACCGCGGCAGATGAAATAGGCGCAACACAGCGCTGGGCCGATCAGCGATAGGCGCAGCGCGAGAAGAGAAGAAGCGCCCTGGAACAGCGCTGGAAGCTATTCGGCAGGTACGAGGACGGGTTCGTCCGGATTCAGCTCGACGCCACGGGCCTTGGCCGATGCCGCGAGCCCACCCCACACGTAAACCACCAGCTCGTCGACAAGGGTTTCCTTGCTGATGACCGGCTCATCGAACCAGCGCAGTACGGCAATACCGGTGGAGGCCAGCATCGCGTCGATCACGTACTCGATGTGGTCGGCGTTGCCGCCGCGGGAGCTGAAGACCGAGCCCACCAGCTGGGCAATGGCATCGGACAACGGGCGGCCACTCTCGATGAGCGATGTCGCATTCGCGTACTGAACGCTCAGCAGAAACCGCACCAGGTTGGGCCGCTCATCGACGAGGTCGACATAGCCGGCCAACCCGGAGCGGAAAAGTTCGAGCAGACTGACGGACAGGTCGATGTTCGAGACCAATCGCTCGACAACCAATTCCTGAACGCGCATCGCCACCGCGGCGAAGAGGGCTTCCTTGTCGGTGAAGAAGCGATATAGCTTGGGCCGGGAAATCCCGGCCGATTTCAGGACGTCGTCGATCGAGAGGTCGGGACCGAGTTCGTCGATCGCGTTCAGGGTGGCTTCGACCAATTCCGCGCGAACCTTCGCACGGTGCTCACGCCACCGGTCGACGCGCGCATCACCGGTCAGCTCAGGAAGGCCGCGATCGGGATACACCTGCGTTGACACGCCCACATCGTAGACCGAATAGCTGGGCGTTCGAGGCGCATAGGACCACGTAGGAGGACCGATCTTCGCCATGGCAGATCGTGACCAACGCCCCTCGGCAGACCACCAGCAAATAATGCGGTTACCGCGATGAGATCGTGCGCCCTAGATTAAGGTATGGACCATCTCTACCCCACCTCGGTATATTTATCCGACATAGAGTTCAGCTAATGAAGCTGGTTGTGACCGCGCCCGAATGCGAGGCGGCAAGTTAGTGCATTTACCAAAATATTTGCCAGGAGTGGTTACTGTGTTCGCGTGGCCAGCACCAACGGAGACCGGCGAGGACCGGGCCGCCCGCCGAACCCACAGCGTGCACGCGAACGCCAGCGCACCCTGACCGAGGCGGCCGCACTGGAGTTCGCCGAGAAGGGCTACCACAAGGCCAGCATCACCGACATCACCCAGCGCGCGGGCGTTGGCCGGGGCACGTTTTATCTGTATTTCGATACCAAACGCGATGCGCTGGACGCGGTGATCGACAGTTACTTCCAGAGAACACTCGCCGCGGTGAATGACACCAGCGACCTGTCGGGCAAGGCGGGCGACTTTGAACAGCATCTGCGCACGGTCTTCACCCGCCTGTTCGACATGCTGGACAACAGCCCCGAGATCATGCAGGTCATCCTGCGTGAGGGCTTGCTCGACTCGGCGATGACCAAACGCATGTTCGGCATCCTCGACCTCATCGAGTCCGTCAACATCACCATCATCGAGCAGGCCCGCGCCGACGGCACCATCACCTCGGCCATCGATGCCGCCTTCCTGGCGCATGCCATCACCGGGTTGTCGATGGCGGCCACCCTCAAGGCGGTCCGAGGCGAGCTCGCGGGCGATGCGCGCGAGACATACATCGACTCGTTTATCGAGCTGGTGCGGTCGATCACGACCGTTCCCCCCGCACTCGCAAATTCTTGACAATTCGCGTCCCAAGATCTGGAACCTCAGCTAGCCTCTGCTCTAGCCAATAAACTGACCACTGAACCAGTGAATTGCTAGAGGACCGGGTCGGGGGACCTCCGACAGCCTCGTCATGACTGCGCCCTAACCGGGACGCAGGCCACGCCCGCGTGTGCGGGCACACGCTACGACCTGACGATCGCGGCAACCCTGCGCTTGACATGGATCATGACCTACACCACACTAAGCCACCGACTGTGATGTGGAGTACTAGATACCCGCTGTTACACAGTTGTCCATTAGGCGGGCTGTTCGTCCAGGTCGGGCCCGAAATGAGAAGCCAAAGGAGCCACTGTTGAACTCAGCCGTGAGTCAAGTAGTGGCCGAGACGCGGGCAGAGTCCGCTCCGGTGGACTGGTTCGAAGACTCCGATGGTGACTCCGACAGCAAATCGCACGTGGACGGCGGGCCTGATTCTCCCTCCGGCGGAGCGTTCCAGCTACTCAATCGGGCCCCTGGAATCGTCCGGCGCCCGGCTGAATATGTGATCTCCCAGACCGATTCGATGCTGAAAACGCTCGGACGTTATGTCGATCTGGTGGCGCAATCATTCGCGTTTCTCATCAGCGACATCGTCCGGCTACGCCATCCGTGGCAGGACACCGTGATCCAGTCCTGGTTCATCCTGACGGTCACGGTCGTTCCGGCGATCCTGGTGTCCATCCCGTTCGGTGTGATCGTCGCCGTTCAGGCCGGCAGCATCATCTCGCAGGTCGGCGCCTCGTCTATCTCTGGCGCGGCCGGCGGCCTGGGCGTGATCCAGCAGGGCGCACCCATCGTCGCCGCCCTCCTCCTGGGTGGAGCGGCAGGGTCGGCCGTCGCCACCGATCTCGGTGCCAGAAGCATCCGGGAAGAGGTCGACGCCATGCGGGTCATGGGTGTCAATCCCGTTCAGCGCCTGGTAACCCCGCGACTGGCGGCGATTCTCTTCGTGTCACCGCTGTTGTGCATCTTCATCATTTTCGTGGGTATCTTCGCCGGCTACCTGGTCAACGTGGGTTTTCAAGGCGGCACGCCCGGCAGCTACCTGTCTTCGTTCGCCGCGTTCGCCAACGTCAACGATGTCACCGTCGCGGTTCTCAAGACCTGGCTGTTCGGTGTCGTGGTCATCCTCGTGGCCTGCCAGCGCGGTCTGGAGGCCAAGGGCGGCGCACGAGGTGTTGCCGATGCCGTCAACGCCACCGTGGTGATCGGCGTGGTCACCGTCATGGTGCTCAACACCGTGATCACCCAGATCGTGGCGATGTTCATGCCGTCGAAGGTGGGCTGAGAATGGCGACTTCACGTCCGGCCCGGTACTTCCCCGACGAACTTCCCGCAGCCGCCAGGTCGATCTGGAACTTCACCAAGGGGGCAGGCGGCTCCGCCGAACATCTCGGTCACCAAATCACGTTCGTCGGCCTGGTGCTGGCCGCAATACCGCAGACCCTCAAGCGTTATCGGCGACAGACCGGTGTCCTGCTCGTCGATATGACCTGGGGCAACGGCTCGATCATCGTCGGCGGCGGGGTCATTGGCGTACTTGTCTTCATGGGCATCGCGGTGGGCGCATCTGTTGGGATCGTTGGCTTTTCGACCCTGGACATGGTGGGCATGGGATCTCTCACCGGATTCATCTCCGCCTACGTGAACACCCGCGAAATGGCACCGATGATCGCCGCCATCGGATTCGCCGCACAGGCCGGATGCCGGATGACCGCCGAGATCGGGGCCATGCGTATTTCCGAGGAGATCGACGCGCTGGAAGCTCAGGGCATCAGGTCCATTCCATTCGTGGTCACCACCCGCGTGATCGCGGGCGTCATCATCATCGTCCCGCTGTATGTATTGACCCTGCTGCTGGCCTACGGCTCCTGTGCCTTCATGGTGTTCTTCGTCCACAACCAGTCACAGGGCGTGTACAAGCATTACTTCGACTCATTCGTCCATCCGATAGACGTGCTTTATTCGGTGATCAAGGCCGTGGTGTTCGTCGTCATCATCATCGCGATCCAGTGCTATCAGGGCTATTACGCCGGCGGTGGTCCCGAGGGCGTTGGGATGGCCTCGGGTCGCGCCATCCGGGCCTCCCTGGTCGCGATCGTCCTTTTCGACATGCTCCTCACGTTGCTCTTCTGGGGCAACAATCCTGGAATTCAGATATCGGGGTAATGGGTGGCCATCTATAAAGATCCGAGCGGACGGGCCGCAGGCCCCGGGGCGCTCAAGTTACGCGGGCTTGCCCTGGCACTGGTGGTTGCCGCGGGTAGCTACTCGCTGTATCAGTCCGGAATCGGCAGCTACGGGCAACCATTCGAGCTCACGCTCATCACCAACACCATCGGCGAGGGCATGGGCCCCGGCGGCGAGGTGAAGTACCGCGGTTACAACATCGGGCAGGTCAAGTCACTGCAGACCACCGGATACAACAAACAACGGATGACCGTGATCCTCGACGGCCGACAGGCCAAGGCGCTCACGTCAGATACCAAGGCGCAGTTCACTTCATCGAACATCTTCGGCACTGCCGCCGTCGAACTCGTCAGCAGCGGCGTCGGCGAACCGCTGAAACCCGGGGGCGTGCTCGAGGTCAGCAGCGATGTCCAGGCCGCGTCCATCACCGGATTCCTCCGGATGGGTCAGCGGCTGGGCGCGATCCTGGACACCCGCGAATTCAATGCGATCATCGCGACGTTCGAGCGCAATGCCGATCTGACAGGTCCGGTCGTGAAGTCATTCTGGGACTTGTTCGCGATGATCGCCGATACCCAGAAGGTGCCCTTCTCCAAAACACTGGATGTGATGGCCTCACTGATCGAAGGGACCAACGACTTCGTCCCCGTGATCGGATCTACCAACAAATTGCTGGACAGCCTCAACTTCATGGTGGGTCCGGGCAACACCGAGCGGGCGACCGCCGCACTCGACTCCCTGTCGGATGTGCTGAAAGTGGCAGGCGACGGACTGCACACGAACAACGACTGGCTCGTTCCGCTGATTCGATCGATCATGGATCTCGCTGTCCCCTATACCTATTTCCTGGGCAGCCTGGCCCCGGCGTACGACCGGCTCAACGGCCTGTTCGATCGCACCACTGCCGCATTCCCCGTCGACAACGGCAAGGTGCGCCTGAACGTGCAGCTGATCATGGATACCGCCCCCGGGCTCGGCGCGGCATTGCCGGTGGTGCCTGAGGGGCAGGCCGCCAACGCGGCCGCCCCTGTTGGCCCTGCCCCCGGACCGTCGGCTGGAGGGCAACGATGAAACGGATTGCGCTTCTCATGACGGGCCTCACCGCGATTCTCGCGGTGGCAGTGGTGCTGACTCTGATCATCGTGAATGCCCTGCGCACCCCGGTAAACGGTCCGGTCCGCCGCTTCGACGCGCTGTTCACCGATGCCTCCGGGCTCATCATCGGCAACGATGTGCGCATCTCCGGCGTACAGGTCGGCAAGGTCGAAAAGATTCATCTGGACGGCAAGAACGCACGGGTCACGTTCAACGTGCTGACGGATCATCCGCTCTACCAGAACACCACGGTGGCAATCCGGTACCAATCCCTGGTGGGTCAGCGGTACGTCGAGATCGCGCAAGCGCCGACACCGAGCGCACCGCTGGCGGCCGGAGCCACGATACCGCTCGGCCAGACCATTCCCTCCTTCGATATTGCCAAGCTGTTCAATGGTTTTCGCCCCATATTCGAAACACTTGACCCCGCCCAGTTCAATCGGCTGACCGAGAACATCCTGCAACTCATCCAGGGCGACCAGCGGGGCATCGGGCCGATCCTGCGGGATATCGATGCCGTGCTTAAGCTTTCGGTCGATCGCCAGGCCGCTCTACAGGCCATCATCACTAATCTGGGTGATGTCTCCAAGGAACTGGGCGGCACCTCAGATCAACTGTTCTATTTGATCAACGACCTCAACGATGTGCTGGCACCGTTCGAGAAGCAGGCCGACGAGTTCAACAGAGCGGGCGCGGACGCACTGCCGGTGCTGCGCAGATCCGTCAGCATGCTGCGGTACATCGAGAACACGGTGGATGGCGCACAGTTGCCCTTGTACGACGTGGCCAGCCGCACCACGCCGGGGACACCGACCATCATGGCCGGGCTATCGCTGATACCAGACTTGGTACAGGGCATGCGTGACGCCTTGATCGAGGAGAAAACAGCGCCCCCCACCGCATTCGAGTGCAAGAACGGGATCGTCAAAATGCCCGGTATCGGTGAAGTGTCCTTCGCCAACCAGGATCTGGTGGTGTGTAAGTGAGCTTCTTCAAAAAGATCTTCGCTCGAAACAATCCGATCCTCGACGAGCACGAGGCAGCCAAGCGTAATCGCCGTAATGGGCTAATCGGGGTCCTGGTCATCGCCTCGGTGCTGGCCGCAACGGGCGTCGCCTTCGTCAACACCAGCGGCATGAAGACCTACGCACTGCATCTGCGGGCTTCCGGAGGGCTGCGTGCCGGCGACGACGTGCGCATCGCCGGGATTTCGGTGGGCAAGGTATCGACCGTCAGCATCGATAAATCGCTGGTAAAGGCCGTCTTTACGGTGGATCACTCGGTCCCGGTCGGATCCGAGTCCCGTGCCGACATTCGCATGCTCACTCCACTGGGCGGGCACTATCTGGCCCTCTACCCTGAAGGCAGCACGCCGCTGGGCAACACACCCATTCCGCCCGAGCGCACCAGTGTCCCCTTCGAGATCAACGAGTTGTTCCAGAAATTCACACCCGTGGTGAAGAAGGTGGACGCCAAGGTCATCCACGATAGCCTGATGGAAGTCGCGAACGCAGTCGACAAGTACCCCAATGGTTTACGCGACTTCTTTCAGTCATCACAAGCACTCATCAAAGCGCTTGAGCCCACTACCGAGGATTTTCACGCCACGCTGAACTACGCCAATGAGTATCTGCGGGCCTTCAAGACGGGCAAGGAACAACTCGCCACGATCGTCACCATGCTGTCCAAACTCGGTGCCAAATACGGCAAGTCGACGACTGACCTGATCGAGGTGTTCGTACTGCTGAGGGACCTCATCCGGCTCCTCAATCGGTTCTTCACGGCGTACGCACGCGATTACGAGCCCATGCTCAACGGCCTCGACGACATCGTCGACACTCTCACCAAATACCCCGAGAAGCTCGGCAAGGCCGCCGAACAGTGGGGCCAACTCGTGGGGATTGTCCTGCCCATGCTCAGCGGCAACGGCATCACCATCAACGAGAACGACCGGGTGATCCCCGGGCAAGACGTCTGCCTACCGCACTTCTTCAGGTTCTGTTGAGGCCCTTGATGACACAGCCAGCATTTGTTAGCAGCATTCGGACCCGCCTCGCGGGTATGCGTCCCGCCGCCCGCGCGGGTCTGGTGAGCGCCGTCGGCGTGGTACTTGTCGCGGTGGTGGCGATTGCCGGAATCTTCGGCGCGCGCACTGTGTTTCCCGCTGTCAAGAACATGGTGATGCCGTACCTGGGGAACGCTCATATCCCGTTCCTGGACGACACCCGAGCGCTTTGCGCGAATTTCCGCGACGGATCCGGGTTGTACAAGGGCAACAAGGTCCTGCTCCTCGGTGTCGAGATCGGTACCGTGACAGCCGTCACCAACAAGCCCGACCATGTAGAGGTCGACTTCGACATTCCACAAGACATGGAGCTGCCCGCCGATGTGGGCGCTGCCAGCTATTCGCAGTCGGTGATCACCAACCGCAGTATCGAACTCACCCGTTCGTGGAGCGAGGGACCCAAATTCACCGGTGATCAATGCATCTCGACAGAGAACACCAGAACTCCGGTGACCGTTACCGAGTCGTTCTCTGCCATAGGCGAACTCGCCGATACCCTGATGCAAGCGGCTCCTGGCCAGGATCCGGCGAACTCGCCTGGTGTGCAGGCACTCAACAAGACCCTCAAGGGAGCAGCTCGATCGCTCGACGGCGTCGGCCCCGGGTTCAAGGAGATGCTGAACAACCTCACCACGATGGTGGGCGATCCCTACAAGGCCGACGCCGACTACCGGCAGCTATTCGAGAACAGCGCCATCGTCACCTCGAACTGGTTGCAATATTGGAACGAGTTCGCGGGTGTGGTCGCCTCCCTGCCCGATACCGCACGCCTGATCGAGGGCATTTCGGAGAACTTCTCGGTCGGCCTCGACTACCTCACGACGCTCCTTCCGACGCTGAACGGCATGGTGCAGCGCGCCGCCGGCCGGCTCTACAAGAACGTCTTCGACAAGCTGGTGCCCTGGATACGCGACATCCTCAACGCCTACACCCCGCACATCCTCACCTTCTTCAACACGTTGCCACCGGTGATCAACTGGCTGGCCGATGACATCTATCTGCCGAACACGAAGACCCACGGTGTCACCTATGTTCCTCCACGCGTGGCCATCTCGCCGGAACAGGCCAGTGCCATCTGCCAGAACCTGCGTGACCGCAACACCCCCGGCTCCCAGGCCGCATGTGCACCGGGCACCGCCTCGGACCCCGTGACCCTCGGTTTGACGAATCTGATCATGGGAGCGGCACTGTCATGATTCGACGTGTACTGATCGTCCTGTTCGCCGCCGCATTCACGGTGGTCCCGGCGTGCTCTACGGAGGCACTGGATCCCACCAAGATGCCGATGCCCGGCGCGTACATACCGAAGAACACGTACCGCCTCAAGATCGAATTCTCCAGTGTGCTCAATCTGCCCGGACGGGCGAAGGTCGACTCGGGTGGCGTCCAGGTGGGCCTGTTAGATCGGGTGGAGCTCAAAGGCACAACCCCCGTCGTCTACGTAGATATCGACGGCGGTGCGAAGTTCCCGCGGAACGTCAAGGCCGAACTCCGGCAGGCCACCGTGCTCGGCGACATCTACATCGCCATGATCTCGCCCACCGATCCGGCTCCGACACATCTTCAGGATGGCGACACCATCGCCCTGGCCAACACGGTGCCGGCGGCCAACGTCGAAGATCTCATGCGGTCCATGTCAAACCTCATCGGCGGGGGCAGCCTCAACACGATGCAGACCACCGTGGCGAACATGAACAGCTCCTTCCCTCCGCCCGAGGAGCTTGACCGCATCCACCGCGCGCTGGCCGGAATCATCAATGACCTGTCCAACAATCAGGACACCCTCAACAAGATCCTGACGAATATGCAAGCCGTCAGCGAGTCCTTCCGAGCCAATAAGGGAACGTACCGACGGCTTCTGACCGAGGGACCCACCAAACTGCCGTCACTGGCCAAAGTGGTTCTGAGTCTTAGTGATCTGATCATCAACGGTGCCGAGTTCGGACGGCAGATCGCCCAGATCCTGGACTACCCGAACCTCATGCAGATCCTGTCCTATCTCACGCCATTCATCCACAGCGCCTCGACCGCCGACACCACCATCCCGGTGCTCGGCGACAAGATGGTCCGAACCATCCGCGACAGGATCATCCCGTTCTTCAAGGATGGCGGCCCCAAGTACACCGTGACCGACATCCAAACTCCCGATGGCACATTGGGAGTCAGCCCCGGGGAACGCGCCGACTCGGTTATCCGGAACATGCAGACGATGGGGCTGGTGCGATGAGGCTCAATGTCCTACTCACTCTCGCGGTGCTCTCGATCATTTCTCTGGTGGGCGCCGTCTACATGGCCTTCGGTGTCCTGGACATCGCCTCCACCAACAAGACCAATCACATGACGCTCATGCTGGAAAGCTCCGGCGGGCTGATGTCCACCTCGCAGGTCACCCTCCGGGGTATCAAAGTCGGCCGGGTCACCAACATTCAGGCCACCCCGTCGGGGTTGGCGATCTCGATGGCCCTCGACAGCGGCTACCCCATTCCCGTCGACAGCCAGGTGAGCGTCCAGAATCTCTCGGCCGCGGGAGAGCAGTACGTGGAGTTCAAACCCGCGCGCATCGAGCCCCCCTACTACAGCGACGGCGCCGTGATCCCGGCGTCGAAGGCAGCGCCGGTCTACACCGTGAGTGATCTCCTGCAAAAGGGCAACGCACTAATGCAGGCCATGAACGCCGACGACCTGGAAATCACGCTCAACAACGTGGCGGCCGGATTCGTGGACAACACCAAGACCATCGATCAGTTGGCCACCACGGCACGGCTGTTCGCGCAAATGGTGAAGGACGACAAGCACTATCTGGCCGAGGTCATTGGCAACACATCGACCCTGACCAACGGGCTCGGTGAGATCCGGGCTGGCGATATCTTGAAGCAGTCCGCCAAGACCATTCCGGGTAGCCTCGACGGCCTGGCGTCCCTGGTGAAAGTGATCGAAAAGCTGGAACCGCTCGTCGAAGCAGGCCTGGGCGATGGGAAGCCCCTGACGGATCTGGTCGAAAAGCTCTTCGACTACATCAACGCACTGTCCGAACCCATGTCGGAATTCGCGACAGTCCTCGAACCCATCGTCGCGCCGCTGCGCGATGTCAAGCTGGACGCCGGGCACTGGCTGGACTTCTGGGATTCCACCTTCAACAACCAAGGCGGACTGCGCATCCATCTCGGGGTACCCGAATGGCCACAGCCCGACACACCGCAGCCAGGATCAGCTCAGCCAACTCGGCAGGCTGCCACACCACCCGCCCCCAAACCCACATCGGCACCACAAACGGCAACAGCAGGAAGGCCCGGATCATGACCGACATCGACGATCGCACACTCACCCTCGATGACGCAGATCCCGATGAGCTCGCGAAATCGGAGACCAAGTCCACCACCGATTCCGCCGAGACCGAATCTGACGCGGAACCGAAAGCCAAGCGGGTGAAGCGGGCCAAGGCTGTTGAACAAGAAGCAGATCCAGCCGAAAGTGATAGCGCTCCCAATATCTGGAAGTGGATCACCTTCGGTCTGCTCGCATTGGGAATCGTGGGAGCGGTCCTCGGCAGCTGGCAGTATCAGAAGTTGTCCGATGCCCTCGCCGCCACACGCGCCGGCGATACCGAACGCACCGCGGCCACCGACGCGGCGTCGGCGTACGCGATGAAGTCGCTCACCTATAGCTTCGAAGACCCGGACGGCTTCTTCAAGAACGTCAAAGAGAACGCGGCAGAACCGCTGAAGAACAAGTACAGCGATGCCGAGAAGCTGCTCAAGGCCATCATGCTGCAGGCCCAGGTGACGTCGAAGGGCGAGATCATCGCCGCGGATGCCGTTGCCCAGCAGAACGGCATCTACCAGGTGGTGGTCACCACCCGACAGACCACCCGGAACGTCCAGAACCCGGAACCGCGGGCTACCACACTGGTTCTGCAGATCACGGTCAAGAAGGATGGCGACAACTGGCAGGTGACCGATATCGGCCCCAAGAATGCCAACTCGACCGGCACCATCATGCACCCCGGCGACCAGAAGCTGCTTCCCGACGAGACGGCACCCGCACCCGGTAAGGCACCCGCGCCGGCCCTCCCGCCGCTGCCCACGCTCCCCGGTCAGAAGTAGGCAATGTCCCGGCGCATAGGTGGTCTGGGAGCGGGTATCGCCGCTGCCGCCCTGATGGTTTCGGCGCAGACGGTCCATCCCGTGGCCGTGGCACGGGCTGCTCTGCCGCCGTGCCCGAGCAGAGCCACCACGATCGTCCCGGACAGCCCCAAGGCACATACAGACTGCCGGCTGTCTGCGGCCGACGGCACCGGGATCACCTTCGATGTGGAGTATTGGCGTCCGCACCCCGACAACAGGGATGCACCGGACTACCCGCCGCTGTCGGCCCGGGTAACCATCAAGGACGCCGCCGGCAACAGGCTGCAAGAAGTGAACGAGCTCTTGGAGCCGTCAAGCCCCTCACCGGCCGGTCTGCAGGACATCGACGGAGACGGCCGCGACGAGATGATCATTCCGATCTCTACCCGGGTCATGAATGGTGCTGTCAACACCCGGTTTTCCGTCTGGCGAGCCGAGAAGAACACCACCCACTTCGAGCGCGTCCAGATGTTCGGACAGGCCGTCTATCCCAGTGGCGACGGGTACATCGTGGTCAACAGCGGTGCGTTCTCTAGCCGCGATCTGGATTTCTACCTGCCCACCGCCGCCGGCTACACCCACATCATCACGTTGACGATGACTGCCGAAGAGGTCGACCTGAACACCCGCAAGGTGCTCACCGCAAGCTGCATGGTGCACAAGCAGTCCGGCCTGGGTGCCATCGACATGGACTGGCAGGATTCGCCGGTGTTCTGTGATTCTCCTGCGGCCAAGTCGATTTGGCCGGATGCCGAGCGCGTCGAAACCAACAGAAGAGTGCAGGGCCGCTAAGCCTTACACCACATCCCGGGATATGTCCGTGTCTTCCAGGAGTGCGATGAGCGACCGCATACCCGGACGGAAACCCCACGCGAAGACCACCCGCAGAAGGGGTTGGAGCCAGCGCAAGGGCAACCCGGAAACGAAACGCGGGGTTATCGCCACCGTCCAATCGACGGTGCAGCCGCCCGGAGTGCTAGTCAGCACGTAGTCCTCGGCCCACAGCTGCAACAGGGGCCAGGTTCCTGCCACCGCTGAGTAGGTGAGCCGATGCGGCGCCTCGTACCGCCAGAATCTCTCTCGCTGGATCCACAGGAACCGCCACGGTGCCGACACGGTGCCCATCTCTCGCTCCATGCCCACTCGCCGGCACGGTTCGTCATAGCGCACACCGCACCCGAAGGGCAGCCATGACCAGGCATGGTCACTGTCCAGCGCCGCCCACACCTGACCACGTGGCACATCGAAGGTGTGTGAGGTGCGCAGCACGATGGCTGCCGATTCGAACGCGGAATCGTCCGCCGACATCGGGATCCGATACTTGGGGGCGAGCATCGGCCACCCCATGCTCAGACCACCACCTGTGAATCATTGAGGACCGCAATGGAATCGACACGTTGACTCTGTTGCGCATACTCGTAGTCATCCGCCGGGAACTTCTTCGCCGCCCGGCGGGCCTGCAGGGTCGTGGTCGGCCGCAACAACGGTACATCATCGTCGGCGTTCTTCCAGTACGACCGCACACCTCGATTGAGTTCCGTGAAGTAGTACTTCAGGTTCCGCCCGTTGCGCAGCATGAGTTGGTGGAAACGGTCCAGTGCCTCCTGGCGCACTTCCATACGGCTGGCGCCACGTTCTCCCGCCAGGGAGATGGCCCGGACGATGTGCGTGACGGCGGTATCCGCCAGCCCGTGCCATCCGCCGTTGCCGGTCCAGGAGTAGGGCCCGACGATGATCCAGCGGTTGGGGAAGCCGGTGATCGAGACACTCTCGTACGCCTGCATACCGCGACTATTGAAGAAGTCCCCCAGATCACGGCCACCGGCGCCGGTCACACGTCCTCGCTTGTAGGAGGCGGGTTCGGAGAACAGATCGAAACCTGTTGCGGTGATCAAGAAATCGGCCTCATACACCGTCCCGTCCACGGTCTTGACTCCCTCGGGAACGACCTCGGCGATGGGCGTGGTGACCAGTGAGCAGTGCGGCTTGTTGAAGACCCGCGGAAAGGCGGAGTTGAGAGTCGGCCGGTTCCCCAGCGGCCCGAAGTACGGGAGAAGATCCCGCGCGACCTTCCTGTCCTTCACCACCGCACGCAGGTACGCGCCGTACAGTGCACGCCCGGCGGCATCGAACAACCGCATCAACGGCCGCATCACCGCGCCCGGGGTGTGAATCAGGAACCACAGACCCAGGCTCCCACCGAGCAGGGCCCCCCACTCGATCACGGAGAACAATCCGGGGATACGAAGCGCCCATTGGGCAATCACCGGGATCCGGAAGTCGGGTTTGGGGATGCAGTAGACGGGTGTCCGCTGGAAAACCACGAGCGACTCGGTCTCGTCGGCGATGGCACCGCACAATTGGACGCCGGTCGCCCCGGTGCCTATCACCGCCACGCGTTTGCCCCGCACGTCGTGCTCCGGCAGCCACTGCACGGGCGTCACCCGGGTACCGGTGAAGTTCTCGAGCCCCTTGATGCCGGGCTGCTTCGGATCGAAGAAGGGACCGATCGCCGAGATCACGAACCGTGCGGTGATCAGCGAGCCGTCAGCCAGATTCAGCCGCCACCAGTGGTTCTCCTCATCCCACTCCTCGTTGCGAACGTCGACGCCGAAACGGAAGTGCGGCCGCAGATTGAACCGTTCGGCGACCTGCTGGTGGTAGGCCTGCACTTCGGAGCCGGGCGCAAAAACGCGAGACCACTTAGGGTTTCGGAAAAACGGGAACTGGTAGATCACCGACGGGATGTCGACGGCGATCCCCGGATACACATTGTCGCGCCAGGTCCCGCCCAGATCCGCGGCCCGGTCGAGGATCACGAAGTCCTCGATACCCGCCTGCTGCAAGCGCACCCCGGCACACAGGCCTCCGATACCCGCACCGATCACGACGACGTGATGATCGGGAACTGATGTGGTCATGAGGACTCCTCACTCGATGTCCGATACGGACTACTCACTGACAATTCCGGTGTTGAAAGCGACGGGCTTCCGGCCAGGATGACGGGCCCGCCGCATGGCCCGGGTCGGACTGGTCTAATCGCGCCAGTCCGGCCCGGACCCCCTCCGACGCCGTCACGGCGTGACGTTGGTTCCCCGTCAACGGGCCGCCCTATTGGACACCGCAGCGTTACCCGTCGAAAGCGGTATGGACACAGGTCTCCTTCTCGAAGGCTTGGCTAGTTCACCTGCACGGTAGGGGTTTCGGCCACAGGGGCGCGATCACCCGCCACCGGCAATCGGTCGAAGCGAAAATCATCGAGCGGAAAGCGTTTACTCGCACGCGTCGACTGGTACGCCGTGGTGGGGCGCAGGAACGAGAAGTCGCCATGTCGGTCGATGTAATAGGAGTTGGCGTTGACACATGCACGCCCGTGCATGAGCGTCGATTCCGCCTTGGGCGCAATGAAATCGAAGAAACGGTTGTTCGCGTCTTCGGTTACCGCGAAGGCGGTGGCGCCACGCTTGCGTGCCTCGGTGATGACCCGCACGGCGATGCGCGTCGCGTTTTCCACCATCACGTGCCAGGAGCTGCCGCTCCACGCGAACGGCCCGAAAACCATGAAGGTGTTGGGCAGTTGGGGCATTGTGACACCCTCATACGCCCTGGCACGATTGTTCTCGTAGTAGTCGGCCAGGTCGAAGCCATTGCGCCCCTTGACGGGGCGGGCACGATAGACCTCGGGGCTCTGCGACATCTCGAACCCGGTGGCCAGAACCAGGACGTCGATATCGCGGTGCGCACCGTCCGCCGTGACGATTCCCGTCGGGGTGATCTTGGCGATCGGATCGGTCACCAGGTCGACATGGGGCTGGGTGAAAGTCCGGTAGTAGATGTTCGAGACACTCGGGCGCTTGCACCCGAATCCATACTGAGGTGTCAGCTTCTTGCGCAACTCGCGATCGCGGACCTGGCTGAACAGAAATGCCCGGCAGGCCCAGTTCGGAATGAGGGTTATCGGCGCAATCTGCTTGCCGTAAACCGTGATCGCCACCAGGCCGACCTCCACCGCGGCGGCGGCGATCCCCCGGATCAGGGATTGCAGGCCCGGGACGTACTTCAACGCCCACCGCGCGATACGCGGTATCGGGAAGTCGGGCTTGGCGAATACCCAGATCGCCCGGCGCTGGTAGACGTCCACGTGGGAGGCCACCCGCGCCATCTGCGGAATGAGCTGAACCGAGGTTGCTCCGGTGCCGATCACCGCCACCCGCTTACCCTGCAGATCGAAGTCATGGTCCCAGTTCTGTGTCTGGATCACCTTGCCCGCAAAGGAATCCAGACCCGGGATATCCGGCACCTTCGGCTCCACAAATGCGCCGACCGCGGTGATGACGAACCTGGACGTGATGACCCGGCCGTCGGCAAGGGTGAGGTGCCACAGGTGGTTGTCCTCGTCCCATACCCGTTTCATGACCTCGTGGCCCAACCGCAGGTGGTCGTTGAGGCGGTACTGGTCGACCAGGCTTGCGATGTATTGCTGCACTTCCCGGCCTTTGGGAAAAGTGCGGGACCAGTTGGGGTTTTTTGCGAAGGAGAACTGGTACACGATTCCCGGGACATCTACTGCCACATCAGGATAGTGATTGTTGTACCAGGTGCCACCGATGCCCGCGGACCGCTCCAGGATGACGAAATCGGTCAGGCCGGCACGCTTCAATCCGATGGCGGCGCCGAGCCCGCCGATCCCAGCGCCGATGATCACGGTCTCGTGCTCGGGGGTACTCATATCGTCGCCTCGACCTGCCGGTCGATCCGGCCGTCATACTCGCTGCGGGCGCTCCGGTCTACGGGTCCGACCGTCCTGTCCGCATTCACGACCCGCCGGCCCAGCAGCCACAGCCACTCGGGAATCAGATGCTGTAACCGCAGCGCGAGGACCGTACCTCGCGGGGAACCGACCACTGCCGGCCGATTGCGCACGGTCCCGACCGCATCGCGTGCCACCCAGGTGGGAGGAATTATGCCCAGTTTCTCCCACCACTTGAACGGAATACCATCGACGAGCTGGGTGCGGACGGCCGCCGGCATGACTGTCGAGATGGTCACGCCGGTACCGACCAGCTCCTCGCGGGCGCTGCGCGCGAACCCGGTGGCGGCATGCTTCGAGGCGACGTAACTGGCCAGGCCCGGTGAGTGAATGGCTCCCGCCGCCGATGTCACATTGATGAAATGTCCTCTGCCCCTCGCGATCATCCGCGGGGCGAGCACCTGATAGGAGATGTAGTGGCTCCAGAAGTTGACGCGCATCGTCGCCTCGGCCACTCCCCGGGACTCTTCCAGCAGCGGCCCCACTGGCATGATGCCCGCGTTGTTCACCACGATGTCGATGGGCCCGACGGTGTCCTCGACCTCGGCGACTACACGTCGATAGTCATCGGACTCGCCTACGTCCAGCGCGAAACCTCTTGCATCCGAACCAATCTCCCGCGCCGCCAGAACAGCGGCCTCACCGTCGAGATCCGCGATGACCACCCGAGCGCCCTCACGCGCCAGCCGCTGTGCGATAGACAGCCCGATACCGCGCGCGCCGCCGGTGACCAACGCGACGGCGCCGTCGATCTGAATCTCGGTGAATTTCATGCGGCGGGCCGTCCAACATGAGCTCTGACGAATGCCGAGATCTCCCCCACGGCCGCCCGCGCATCGGGGAGCACATCCGCGGCGATCTGGAAATCGTGCACTTGATTCCTCCATATCTGCAGTTCGACAGGCACTCCGGCCTCGGCGAGCCGAGCAGCCGCGAATTCGGCGTCAGGGCGCAGGATCTCGTCACTGCCCACCTGAAGAAGTGTTGGCGGTAGGCAAGCCAGCGTGGCCGTGGCGCCCTCGACGAAACTGTCGAGGACCCTGAGCCCGGCGGTAGCCGTCTCCCCCGACATCATGAGGCGCTCCATGGCTATCAACGCCGCCCGCGGGAACAACGGGTCGTTGGATTGCGCGGCCAGCACCAGCTTGCCTGCCGGGTCACGTTGCACCAGAGGTGAAATGCACACGAGAGCGCCGGGTGATTCCAGTCCGCGACGCTGCGCGATCAGACTGGCGGCCAGAGCAAGGAATCCACCCGCGGAATCGCCGGCGATGACGATCTCCGAAGGCTGGTAGCCCATGTCGATGAGGTACCGGTATCCGTCAAGTGCGTCCTCGACCGCCGAGGAGACCGAGTGCCCGGGCAGCTTTCGGTAGTTGACGGCAAGCGACGTGACGCCCGCGCTCGTGACAATGCGCGACACCAGCCTGCGGTGCGTGTTCAGTCCGCCGACGACAAATGCCCCGCCATGCAGAAAGAGCATGGCGCCGTGTGGCGAACCGCCTCCGGCAGACATGAGCTCGGCTTCGCAGTGCGTGAGTCGCACCCGGACACGACGCACTCCCCGAACGGGCCGCAGCACGATCGCCGCGAGGTCGATGACTCGGTACGGCCACGGCAAATGCGGAAAGCGCGCCCACAGTGCAATCACCGGATACGCGAAGAGGCGGATGGCCAACCGTCCTAATCGCAACAGAACCGTCAGAGAGCCTCGCTCGGAGCGAGTGAGCTCCAGACGCTCCGGATGTAGCGGCACCACGTTGGCCGTCATCGGCGCTCCTCGGTGATCTCGAACACGGGTAGGTGTTTTATAGACTGACATGCCATTCATAAAAATACAAGACGGCATTCCCGCCTACCCCGAGATGACTGTTATCGCTGCTGAGCCCAGCTTTCTATGGCCTGCCCCATGGGGGTGGCTGTGTCGGCCATGCCGAGATACTCGCGCGCAATCGCCGACCAGGGCGCCTCTGCGCCGAGCCTGCCGAGGAGTGCGGCCACACACATTTCGGTGCGCCGCGCCATCGCATGCGTCTCCACTAGACGCTGGTTGCGGATGCCGTCGTAGAACCTGGACGAGGGCAATACGGCATCGGCAACCGAACGCCGCGCGATATCCGGCGTCATCCGCAAGATCCCGTCTCCGAGATGCCAGCTACTGACCGCGCGGATGTACTCGGTGGCGGCGCTTCGCTCCATGGCCTCCGGGTCTGCCAGGAATCCCGCGGCCACCGCAAGCTCGAACGCCTGGTCATCATCCCCGGAGAGCAGCGCCCGAAACACCTTGCGCTGCACCTCGGCGTCCTCGTAATCCATATCCATGCACAATCCGAAGTCCACGAAACCGACCCGCCCATCGGGAAGCAGCATGATGTTGCCGGGATGTGGATCGGCGCAGAAGAATCCGGTTCGGTACATCTCACCGCAGTAGAAGCGATAGATCGCCTCCCCCACCAGGTTCCGCACCGGCTGATCCTGTTCGGCAAGGCCGTCGAAGGCCATACCGTCGAGGTACTCGGTCACCAGGACGTGCTCGGTGCACAACTGCGCGATCGGTTCGGGGATGCGCCATGCCGGATGCCCCTGAAACGCATCGAAAATCCGCTGGTGGTGGGCTAGCTCGGCCCGGTAATCCACTTCCTTGATCATCTGCCGCTGTACCTCCGCGACGATGGCCTGGGTGTTGCTCGCGGGCATCTTCTTCGCCGCCAGCTTGGTGACCAGCTGCAGATTCTTCAGATCCGCGCGGACCTTGGACGCGATATCCGGGTACTGGATCTTGACCGCGACCATCCGTCCGTCGTCAAGTTGGCCGCGGTACACCTGGCCTATCGAGGCCGAGGCGATGGCACCCGAGTCAAGGCTCACGATCCGGGCACGCAGCTCACCCAGCTCACGTTCCAGCGCCCCGTGCATCGTCTCGTCGGGAATCCTTGGGGCATTGTCGAACAGGGGTGCAAGCCGGGCAGTGAACTCGTCTCTGGCCGATGTGGATGTGATACCCACGTCCACCACAGAAAGCAGCTGGCCAAGTTTTTGCGCGGCGCCCTTCATCGAGCCCGCGACGGCCACCAAGTCGTCGGCGAACCGCAGAATATCGGCGTCCCGCCGAGCCGCGACGTCCGCCGAGACCGGTTTCATCGCCGTCGTTATCGCCGAGCGGACGGCATGACCGGCGACAACCTTGCCCAGCGCCGCCGCCCTCTTCGCACGCAGCGGCACGCCAGCTCGAGTTGCGTTGGCCTCGTTGTCAACTGGTTCGCCGATGGGATGCTCCTTCATTGCCGCACCGACCTAGGGCGCTGGATTCAGACCATAAAGCAAAAAGTGCGTGATGGCCCGCGCGTACTCATCAATACGGTCAGTCCGGCCGTCGTCATCGACGACGAGGGTGACGGCGCCGACCAGCAAGGACACAAATGCCTGGCCGAGGAACTCGGTATCGATCGACAGGTTTATCCGGTCGGCACCAATCATCGAATACACGGACTGCTCGCTGCGCACCGAGGCGAAGCGGAAGAACTGAATGATCGACTGCAGTGCCTCCGGATCCACTCCGGCGGCCTCCGTGCAGACAAAGATCAATGCGGGCAGCCTTTCGGCCACCGCCTCCAACGCGTTTGTAAATCCTTGCGCGAGAGCGTTTTCGATGTCCTGACGGGCATCCAGACGCCCAACCGGCCGCGACAGGACGGGCTCCATGGCCGAGAACTCACGAACCATCAGCGCATCGAGCAAATCGCGTTTGTTCTGGTAGTAGTTGTAGAACGTGCCGTGGCTGACCCCGAGTCGCTCGACGATCTCGTTCACCCCGACGGCGTGATATCCATCGGACAGGAAGCAGCCGAGCGCCGCATCCAGGAGTTCATTGCGGCGATCGGACGCGACAGGCACCGGAACATGCACGGAATCAACGGTTTCCGCCGCGCCGCTCCCCGCGCTCGACTCCAGGACGACACCGTCGCGCAAGATGCCGCTTTCGGCGATCTGCGAAGCGGTACTCACGAAACGTTCTCGGGTACCGGGGTTGTCATGCCGGCTTTGTGCGAGCAGAAAACCGGGCAGCACCAGGGCCGGCAAGAGCCGCGCGAGCACGGCGTGGTTCTGTGCGTCCTCGGCCAGCCATCCGGCCCGACGGCCGCCGTCCAGGCCCCGCTGCACGTAGGAGTCGAGCATCGACTGGATACCGAGGACTCGCTGCTTGAGCTCCTTGTCGGCGGCGGCCGACTGGACGGTGAGAAGTTTGAGCAGCGCAGGCTCCTGATCCACCAGCGCGTAGAGGCGGCGGCCGCCCTCCATGATGATGTCGTTTCGTTCTTCGATGCCGCCGGTTCCGCCGACTACCTCGAGAAAGTCGTCGAGCGCCAGGGTGTCGACGAGGCGTTCCACGGCATAGTCGAAGACCAGGTCGAGAACCTCGCGCTTGCTGTCAACGTATCGGTAGACAGTGCCTTGTCCCATGCCGGCACGGCCCGCTATGTCGGACATGCTGGTCTGCTCGTAGCCGTTTTCGGTGAAGGCCGAAAAGGCCGCGTCGACGATCTGCTGACGGCGTTTGTCGGCAAGCCCGGACACCGGGGGGCGTCCTCGGCGAGGCGGATCCTGCGCCACTCGCTGCTCCATCGACGTGTCTGACCGAACCGAAACCGGAGCGTCCCACAATTACGAACGCCTCGATGCCGTCAAAGTCTAAACACGTACGTGATGGCCCCTGCGGTGAGCGGTCAGCCCTCCAGCTTGTAGCCCAGGCCGCGCACCGTCACCAGATGCACCGGATTGGCCGGATCCGACTCGATCTTGGAGCGCAGACGCTTGACGTGTACGTCAAGCGTCTTGGTGTCGCCGACATAGTCGGCACCCCACACGCGGTCGATCAACTGACCGCGGGTAAGCACCCGCCCGCTGTTCCGGATCAGGTATTCGAGCAGGTCGAACTCCTTGAGCGGCAGGGTGATCGCTTCCCCGTTCACCGACACCGTGTGCCGATCGACATCCATGCGGACCGGACCGGCCTCCAAGACGCCATCGCCCGCGGTGGTCTCTTCGGAATCCGATCCGCGGCGCAACACGGCGCGAATGCGGGCGATGAGCTCGCGCGCCGAGTACGGCTTGGTCACGTAGTCGTCGGCCCCGAGCTCCAGCCCGACGACCTTGTCGATCTCGCTGTCGCGTGCGGTCACCATGATCACCGGAACGCTGGACTTGGCGCGCAGCTGCTTGCACACGTCGGTACCGCTCATTCCGGGCAGCATCAGGTCCAGCAGCACGATGTCGGCACCAGCGCGTTCGAATTCGGCGAGCGCCGAGGGCCCGTCGTTGACGATGGTCGCCTCGAAGCCCTCCTTGCGCAGTAGGAAGGCCAGTGGATCGGCCAGCGAGTCTTCGTCCTCAACAATCAAGACACTGGTCATCGACGTACATGTTCCTCTCGTGTAGTCGCTTGACGCTCCTCGCGTAAGCGGCTGGTTGGTGCGTGCGGCGGGGCTTGGTTGGTCGCGTCTTTGCGGGGGGTGGGTTGATCTGCTTGCGGGCCGTCTGCGGATTCTTCGATCACGTCATCCTCTTCCTCATAAACCGGGAGAGACAGCGTGAAGGTCGACCCGGTGCCGGGCTGGCTCCACAGCTTGATGGCGCCGTTGTGATTGGCCGCCACATGCTTGACGATCGCCAGACCCAATCCGGTGCCGCCGGTGTCGCGGGAGCGCGCCTTGTCCACCCGGAAGAACCGTTCGAAGACACGTTCCTGATGTTCCTTGGCGATCCCGATGCCACGGTCGGTGACGGCAATCTCGACCTTGTCGCCCCGGCGCCGGCGGCTGATCGACACCGGCGATCCGTGCGGCGAGTAGGCAATGGCGTTGGCCACCAGATTGCTGATCGCGGTGATGAGCAGCGTGGGGTCACCGCGCACCTCGAAACCACTGGGCGCGTCCGTGGTGACCGCGATATCGGCGTTCTCGGCGGCCACCTTGGACCGGCTCAACGCTTCGGACACCACGAAGTCGACGTCGACGACCTCCAGATCGGGAAGCTTCTCGGCGCCCTGCAGCCGGGAGAGCGCGATGAGTTCGGTGACCATGTTGCCCAGGCGACGGGACTCCGCGAGAACCTGCTCACCGAAATGCTGCACCGTCTCGGGTTCGTCCGAAGATTCCAGTAGTGCCTCGGCGAGCACGCCCATCGCGCCGACAGGCGTCTTGAGCTCATGGCTGACATTGGCCACGAAGTCGCGGCGGGTGGCCTCCATACGGACATGCTCGGAGTCGTCGTCGACATAGATGACGGCCCAGCGCGGATCGGCATCGGAGAGCCTGCGCACGTGCCCGCGCAGCGAGAACCCCGCGCGACCCGGCGCCTTCGGCTTGGTGGTCAGATCCACTTCGACGGCCTCACCGGTGGCCAGCGTCCGTTGGGCGGCGGTCCATGCCTGCTCGTCGAGCTGGCGGTCGCGTACCAGGCCCAGCTCCCGCGCGCGGGCGTTGACCAGGACGACGTCCTGGTGTTTGTCGACGACGACAATTCCGGTCGGTGAGATGGCGACAATGCGCTCGAGCATCTGGGAAACGGTCAAACCGCTCTGGGCTACCTGCGAACCTTTCCGGGCCGCGCGGTGGGTCGAGGAGCGGCGCGAGTACCACGCGCCCAGCACCGCACCCGCAGCAAGCGCCACGAGGGCTGCGATCGTCACGATCACAACCAGAGAGCCCGATGAGGCGGTCACGCGAAAAGCGTACGCATTCGGTGAACGTCACCCCAGCAGCGTGCGGCTAAATGCCGAGCAAGTCACACATTCCCGCACAGGTGTTAGGCGTGAGTTCACCGAATATTCGCCGATTGGCGAAGTTTTGGTGGGTCAGGCTCACCGGGAAGGCTATTTGGCGCCCTGATTGGCTACCGCCGCGGCTCCTGCCGCAGCCGCCTCCGGGTCCAGGTAAACCCCGCCTGCCGTGATCGGTTTGAGGTTCTCGTCAAGGTCATACCGCAACGGAATACCCGTGGGGATGTTCAGTCCCACGATCTCCTCGTCGGAGATCCCGTCGAGGTACTTCACCAGGGCCCGCAGCGAATTACCGTGGGCGGCAACCAGAACCGTCTTACCCGCACGAAGTTCCGGCACAATGGCCTCCTCGTAGTACGGCACGAATCGCGCCACCACATCGGCCAGGCATTCGGTGAGCGGTCCACCGCCGATATCGGCGTAGCGAGGATCCTGATCCTGGCTGTAGTGGCTGCCCCGCTCGATGGGCGGCGGCGGGGTGTCATAGCTGCGGCGCCAGGCCATGAACTGGTCCTCGCCGTACTTGGCCTTGGTTTCGGCCTTGTCCAGACCCTGCAGCGCACCGTAGTGGCGCTCGTTGAGGCGCCAGTCCCGCACCACCGGGATCCAGAGCCGATCAGCGGTGTCGAGGGCCAAATGCGCGGTGTTGATCGCGCGGCGCAGCAGCGAGGTGAACAGAATGTCCGGCAGCAGTCCCTGCTGAGCCAGCAGCTCACCACCGCGCTGGGCCTCTGACCTGCCCTTTTCGGTGAGGTCGACGTCGACCCAGCCGGTGAACAGGTTCTTCGCATTCCACTGGCTCTCACCGTGGCGCAGCAGGATAAGGGTGGCTCCGTGTGCCTGATTGGAGGTCTCGCCGCTCATGAGCGCCAGTCTCTCATGTGGCTGCCCAGCTGCTCCCGACGTATCAACCCTGTCCCCTGTCCAGATCGGCGTAGCGCATGTCCCGAACCACCGCAGACGCATTGGTCATGAGTTCATGCACGGAGTATCTGCATGCGACCGGGTCGCGTACTACTCCCACGCGGACGCGCAGCACGTTGAGCGCATTCGCGACATGAAGTGCCACCACCGCGCCCGACCACCTGGCCGACGGCGGCTCCGGAACCCTCATTGCCGCGGACAACTTGTTCACCGTCCGTGCGGCGGGGTCATCACGATGGGTGGGCTGTGCGGCGTCGAGCTCCTGGACGACCATGTCCAGGAGGACCTCCTCGGCGATAGCCGCTTCAAAGAACTGGACGTGCTGGATGTAGACGGGGTCGCCGCCGTTCATTCCGGTATCGCAGGCGAAAAACACCGCGGTGACGGCCCGGGGCGAGAGGCTCGCGGACGCGGCGAGGCCCACCGCCGCCGCCGCGACCTCGAAGAGTCCGGCGTCATCGGTGAATCCCATCTGCTCCCGGCCCCAGCCAGACGAGTCAAAGAGCGACTTCACTTTGGCACCTCCTGCACTCATCGAGACCACTGGCCACGGGATGCGTGTTTGACGATTCAGTCGAAAACCTTTACCGGAATCAACTTCTCGATCTCGGACTGCAGTATCTGCTCGATTCGCTGCGCAGTGTTCTTGCCGGTCACGAGCTTGGTGAAGTCGATACTCAAGCGCCCGTTGTAGCTGGTGATGAAATAGATGCGTCCCTCAACCATCGCGACACCCCTCGTCGCGATGAATGCGCTCACGGCGTGGAGCTCGACGCCGCAACGAAAATCGTTGATATCTACCCCGTCTGGTGTTGCGAAATCCGACACGCGACCCCAGTTGGTGATCTGGATGGCAGTGAAGGTCGGGACCCAACCTCCCATCGGCACCAGCAGGAAGTACCGTCTGACCAACGCCAGCGCCCGCCGGAAATCGCCACGGACAAATGCGGTTTGGTGAATGCGGGTGGTTCGCAAGCCCTCACGGATATCCGCCATGACGTGGCGGGCGAGGTCAAGCGCGTCGCTACCGCGCCCGACCTCGAGGATCGTCTCGGCAATGCCCAGCACGTTGGTGCCCTCCGTCGGCGCGACCGGCGGATCAATCCGGGAGCGCAGATTCACAAATGAGGAAACTGCCACGGGTAGTTCGCTTTTCCCTGAAATCTCGCGCTCGGCGAGCACCAGCGCAGCGCTGACGAGCCCGTTGAGTGTGACCCCGTGCGTACGCCCTACCTCAATGAGCCGATCGGTCTGCTCCACCGACAGGTGGATGCGTGCTCGTTGGGCACGACGTGGCCGAAACGCGGTCCAGATCCGTTCGGGCCCGCGGTATGCGGGGCGAAGGTCCATCAGCTGCCGGGACGTCGATTCGGTGTAGCCACGCGCACGCAGCAGTGTCTCCGAACTCGCCGGAATGGGATGCGCACCCATCAACCCGCTGATGCCGTTGACTGCGCGCGTTCTCCCCGTGTAGAGACTCCACAAGTCGTGCAGGTATGCCAGAGCCGCGTCGGCATCCGCGATGGCGTGATGCAAAAGAAACGTCACACGGAACTTCTCACCCGACCGGTAGACGTGCAGTGCACACACCTGCCCAACGGGTAACGCCGAGTTCCCGGACATGACGTAATCCCCGATGTCGGCGTCGCCGACATCCCAGAACACGACGGCCGGCCGTTCGCGACCCGTGAATCGAAGTTCAAAACCTTTGCGCGAAACATGGATTCGACCGCCCAATAACGGGTACATGCCCACGAGGTCGTCGAGGGCCCCCTCAAACGCGACATCCTCCAGTGCGCCCGTGCCATAGCAATGTTGAGCCACCGTGGTACCCGAGACGACGAACACGGACTCCGAAGGCGCGAGAACACGCGGGGGCAGCAGCTCGGGCATGAAGCTCCTTTGACAAGCCAGATATTCGATACACAAAGTTATCGATACTGAAAGTACCCGATACTTGTCATATTGCCACGTGCCGCGGCATCGCCGCAGGTTACGGCACCAGCCGCGTGCCCGAGGTTGTCCTCTATTCGGCGATTATTCGGCGATTGCCGCCACCGCGGCCGTCCGGTCGCGCCCTACCTGACCGGCGAAGGCATAGTCATCGAGCGGGAACGCCTGCGACGAGCGGCGTGCGGACTGCGTCGTCTGAGGCCTGATGTACGCGGATTCGCCGTTGTGGTCGAAGTAGTAGCTGTTGGCAGTGGTGCAGTTACCGGTCTGGAACAGCGAGTAGGTGTAGCGCGACCGCGCATCCCTGGTCCACGCGTCGGCCGCGTCGGCACGCACCTCGACATCGGTGGCCCCGAGTCGTTGAGCCTCGCCGATGACCCGCCCGATATGGATGGCGGCGGTGTCGACCACGCTGTGATACGTGCCACCGGTCCAGCCATATTGCCCAAAGACGTTGAAGCTGTTGGGCAATCCCGGTATGGAGAAGCCGTGATAGCTCTGCGGCGGGTGGTTCTGATAGAAGTCGGCGAGATCGAAGCCGGCCCGGCCGCTCACCGGCCGGTCCCGATACACCTGCGGGTCGAAGAACAACCGGAATCCGGTGGCGAGGATCAAGGCGTCGATCTCTCGCTCCACGCCCGCGGCGGTACGAACACCGTCGGCGGTGATGGTGTCGATCGGATCGGTAACCAGCTCAACGTTCGCCCGGTTGAAGGTCGGCAGATAGGTGTTGGAGGTAGCAGGGCGCTTGCACCCGAAGTCGTAGTCGGGGGTCAGCTTGGCCCGTAACTCCTTATCGGGCACCTGCAGCCGGTACGAGACATTACCGAGCAGCCAACGCAGCGCCCCTGGGGTGTTGCCCAGGCGACCGGCATTGAGCACCCCGTAGACAAGCGCACCGCCCACGATGAATTCCAGGCCCTCCTGCAGCAAGCGCTGAGTCCTCGGTATCCGGCGGAACAGTGCCCGCACCGGTGCCGGCATGCTCGGGTCGATCTTGGGGAAAACCCAGATCGGCGTCCGCTGATAGACGTCGAGATGGCCGACTTCACGTGCGATCTCGGGAATGATCTGCACAGCACTGGCCCCGGTGCCGATGATGGCGACACGCTTGCCCTTCAGATCCACGCTGTGGTCCCAGGCCGCCGAACGCAGGACGGTGCCGCGGAAGTCGTCAAGCCCCTTCAGTTCTGCCGGTTTGGGCTCGGGAAATGGGCCCGCCGCGACGACGATGAATCTGGCCGTCACCTCCTGCCCATTGACCCGAAGCCGCCACAACTTCGCGTCCTCGTCCCAGGTACGCGCGCCCACGTCACTGCCGAATCTGACGAATCGCTGCACGTCGTTCTCGCGGTACAGCCGCTCGATATAGCTGAGCACCTCCCCGCCCTTGGCGTAGAACCTGGTCCACTCGGGGTTCAGAGCATGGCGAAACTGGTAGGCCTGTGCCGGAATATCCACTCCGATACCGGGGTAGACGTTCTGACGCCAGGTACCACCGACGCCGTCCATGCGCTCGTAGATGACGAAGTCGTCGATACCTCGCCGGCGCAGCTCCAACCCGATACCGAATCCGGCCAGCCCGGCACCGATGACGGCGACATAGTGATCAGGTTGGTCACTCATGCACTGACCTCGTAGGTGAGTTCCTTGGACCAGCTCGGCTGTTCGGCAAGCCAGCGCTTGGGGTAATAGTCGGACAGCTTGACCATGGTGTTGGCTACCGCGTGATACGGGCCGTGCAGAGGGTTCTGCGCATTGGTGATCATCGCCGCACCAAGCCGCAGTACCTGGTACACCAGCAGTCGTGTGCCCTTGCCACGGCTGCCGACGTTGACGAACCGCTCCATCGCGTCGTACAGGCGCTGCTCACGCAGGCCCATGCCAATCAGATTGCCCTTGATCCGGTTGATGAGCGGGATCCCGGTGCCGAGCCCCAAGAGCAGACCCATCAGCAGCGACGGGTTGAGCACGGTGGCGACATTCTCGATGACGACACGGCGCAGGTTGCCCTGGCCCATCATGTCCAACACATGGAAATCGACTGCCAGATGGCGTGATTCGTCGGAATTGATATGCCGGAAGGCCTGGTGGCAGATCGGGTCGTTGACCTCCTCCAGCAGGAATTTCAGCAGCGCGCCGTCCAGGGCCACTTCCAGTAACGGGATGATGGTGCCCAGCACGGTCAGCGACAGCCCGTCCGAGTAGCGGTCCAGCCATTCAATGGCCAAGCGCACGTTCACATTGGGGACGGGCACTTCATCCTGCTCGAGCATGCCCCAGCGCCGCATCAATGCCAGCTCGGCATTCGCGTGCTTTTGCTCTTCGGCATGGAAGTACCGATAGATCTCCGCGAGCGTCTCGTTGGGGGCTTTCTTGGCCAACGCCGAAAAGCCTCGCGCACCGATGTTCTCGATCCAGACCAGGTCGGCCATGAAGGCCTTCAGCTTGGGCCGCTGCTCATCGGTGATCTGCTCGGCACCGGGTGCGTCCCAGTCCACATCGGCCAGGGCCCACTGTTTGTCCTTGATGGTCTGCAGCATGTCTTCCAGAACAATGGCCATCTCTCGTCCTTCCTACGCGGTCCGGGCCGTGCGTGACGGCCGATGGGTCAGCACCCCGGTGATGAATCGGGCGGCCTCGCTCAGCGCCGGGTTGGCCTCCGGAATCAACCGGGGCAACGCCTGGAAAACATGGATCTGGCCGGGCCAGACCTGCAGATCGCACTGCCCGCCGGCCCGCTCGATCATGTGTGCCAGCTGCTGCGCGTCGGCGGCCAGGAACTCGACTCCGCCAGCCTGAATAAGAATGGGCGGCAATGCGATACCGGGCGGAAAGCTCAGGCGTAGGCGTGGCGAATCCGCGGGCTCAGCGCGGGTGTATTTGTCCACCAGATGTTTGGCGGCCGCCGCGGTGATGACCGGGTCGGGCTGCACCTTTTCGCGTTCGGCGGCCAGACCGAGCGTCAGGTCCAGCAGGGGCGACAACAATGCCATCGCGCCCGGCTGGGGTATACCCAGCCGATGATTCTCGATGAGCAGGTCCACCGCGAGATGGCCACCCGCCGAATCACCGGCGACCACAATGTCCTGGGCAGCGTGGCCACGTTCCAGTAACCAGTCATAGGCGGCCCGAACATCGTCGGCAGCGGCCGGGAAGAGATGTTCGGGTGCCAGCCGGTAGTCGACGGTGAAGGCCGGCAGCCCCGTTGCCTCCGAAAGGCGGGCGACCATCGAACGGTGAGTTTTCGCCGAGCAGATGACGTAGCCGCTGCCGTGGACGTACAAGATGACCGGACCGGGATCATCGGCGCTGAGCGCCGCGCCCGCCCGAACCCATTCTCCCCGTAGCGGATCTCTCAATCGAGCCACCTCGGTACCGCGGGGCATCGATCCGCCGATCGCCATGATGGTCGAGACGATCTGCCGCGCCAGCAGCACGCCCGGCTTACCCGTTTTGTCCAGGCGGGCCCGGGACAGCACTGGCCGCAATCCAATGGCGGTGAGCGCTGCGGTGGCTTTGGTGCGCCGTGAGGCCTCGACAACCACGGTTCCGGTCGCGTCCAGCGAGCGCAATGCCAGCGACACCCCGCCGACTACCGCGTTGATCCGTGCCTGCGTCTTGCGAGCACTGTCGCGACTCGGTTCGGTCGTCGGCGGATCGGCGATGAACAAGTTCGGGAAACCGGCCACCGTGGTCGGGATGCTGCCCGCCTGCTTCAGCTTCCGACGCCGCGCCCCTACCACCGACACCCTCTCGGTGCTCGAGCCCGCATCCGGGTTGGACGCGAAAATCACCGCATCGCACTGGTGGTCGATACCTTCGGCGGTGCGGATGCCCCCGCTGCTAAACCGGGCAATCGGCCAGGTAACCAGCTTGCAGTTGCGCGCCTGCAAGGCGGTAAGGAACTCATCGGTCACCACGACGTTGGGGCGACCGGTGAGCCTTAACGGCGTCAGCTGACGCCGAATCCAGGGGTCCGGCACGCGCCGGCGCAGGTTGCGCTGGGCCACCACTTCGAGCAGTCCGCGCGATTTGGGCCGTCTACCCGAGAACCAGGCCTGGCGCGTCTCGTCGCGCAGCGTGCGGTCCAGAAGTTGCCCGATCCGGCCACTCGGCCGGGGCAGTATCCAATCGGGTGAGCTCTGAAAAAGTTTGACAGTGGCGGCATTTCGCACCACTACCGGCAGAATCGACGCGGCGGCGGCACTGTTGCCCACCACCGCGACGCGCAGCCCAGCGAGCCCCGCACCGTCACCGACCTCGGCGGCATCGAGGACCTTTCCGGTATATCCGTCGAGTCCCGGGATGTCCGGACTACCGCCCACCGACCCGGTGGCCAGCACCACCGTATGTGCAGTGACGCGTTGTCCCCCTTCTAAATCCACAATCCATATGTCATCGTCGAGTTCGATGCGGGTGACCTCGCTGCCGAACGTCACATGGGGGCCCAGCCCGAACAGGGCAATGGTGTCGTCACGCCAGCTCCCCGGTTCCGGCCGGGCGCGGTCAAGCACGGTGAAGCCGGTGATCCCTGCCTCCTGCAGGCCCACCGCAGTGCCCAAACCGGTGTATCCGGCGCCTACCACGACGACCGGCAGCACCGGGCCGGGCATCACCGCACCACCTTGACCGGGGACTCCTGTTCGTAGGCGGTATCCCATAACTCACGCGGATCGGTGTCCTCGGGAAGCAATCGGCCCAGTCGCGAGATGATTCCTGCGCCCCACGAATAGGGCACGGGAGCATGTCGTTTCATGGCCCAGATGAGTTTGGCATCGGGCTGCGGCACCACATAGAGCCGCCCCCGGTCGTGTGCGTTGAGGGTGGTCTTCGCGATCCATTCCGGCGACACCCCAACCCATTTGAATGCGGTGCTCGCGAGGTTGCTCAGTGGCCCGGGGATACGCGCGCCATCCAGGATGTTGGTTTTGACCGCCGTGGGGCACAGCACGGTCACGCGCACCCCGCTACCGGCCAGCTCGGCACGCAGCGTCTCCGACAGTGCGAGCACGGCGGCCTTGCTGACGTTATAGGGACCCATCAGTGGCGCGGCCGCGAAGCTGGCGGCCGACGATACGTTGATGATGCCGCCGAATCCCTGTTCCCGCAGCAGCGGCGTGAAGACCTGGCAGCCGTAGATCATTCCCCACATGTTGATACCGATGGTGGCGTTCCAATCGTCCATCGACACCTCACCGATGGGTTTACCGCCGGTTCCTATCCCCGCATTGTTGATCACCAGATCCGGGGTGTGTCCCAGCCAGTCGGTAGCGACATCGGCCAGCTTGACGATCTCGTCGTACGAGCTGACATCACACGCGACCGGGTGCGCGCTGACCCGTCCGAGCTGGTCGGCAGTCTCTCGCGCGCGGGCCAGGTTGATATCGGCGCACACCACCCGGCCGCCGCGGGCCACGATGGCCTCTGCGAATGCTCGGCCGATCCCGCTGCCCGCGCCCGTCACCACTGCGCTGGCCCCGTAGCTGACCTTTGGACGTCGGCGCGGGTAGGCTCCCGCGTCGGGTGCCGTCATTGGCATCACCCTTCGCTTATCGCTTACGCATCACTCGTAAACGTAAACTAAGCGTCTGTCACGCCCGACTGCTTGTCAAGAGTCCGGCGAGATTAATGTCGGGTTAGTCGTACCGCGTGCAGGCTACCGCAGGGCAGTCAGGCCATCGATCGAGCTGCCGTTCTTCTCCAGCGCACTGTCCAGAGTCATCTTCTCCTCGGGCACCTTCTCGATGTGCTTCTCGTACACGTCGCGATGTCCCACGAAGTCCATCAGCGGAACCGAATAACCGCACGAATCGGCCACCCGGGTGACATCAACCAAAATGATTGAACGCGCACCCTTTTCGAGCTCCTGGGTGAAGTGGCTGCGAAGTTCCGGGTACTCAGGCTCGTTGAACTGCACCACACGCGCGGTGCCATGGAGCCTGATGATGCGGCAGCGCTTGTCGAACGAGCAGAACATGAGCACGATGCGCCCGTTGTCCCGCACGTGCGCGATGGTCTCCGCACCGCTGCCGAAGTAGTCCAGGTAGCCCACCCGGTGTGGACCGAGCACCGCGAAGGTCCCGGCCATGCCCTTGGGGGAGACATTGACATGCCCGTCCGGGCCGGAGGGTGCGGTGCCCACGAAGAACACCGGCTGCTCGGTCAGCCATCGAGCAAGCTTGTCGTCGATCTCCTCGTACACATGGCCCATGCGCTCCAGGGTGCCACTCGGGTCTGAGAATCCGCCAGCGGATTTCGCAGGTCAGATACGCGCGCGCAGGTCCTTGCGCAGGATCTTGCCCGCCGCGCTCTTGGGGATCGCGTCGATGAACTCCACCTGCCGAATCCGCTTGTGCGGAGCCACTTTCTGCTCGACGAAGGCCATAACGGCCTCATCGGTGAGGTCGGAATCGGTGCGCACCACAAAGGCTTTGGGAATCTCGCCACTGGACGGGTCGGGAACGCCGATCACGGCGGCGTCGCCGATACCCGGGTGGGACAGCAGCAGCGCCTCCAATTCCGCGGGCGGCACCTGGTAGCCCTTGTACTTGATGAGCTCCTTGAGCCGGTCGACGATCGTCACCACTCCGTCGGCACGCACGACAGCGATATCTCCGGTGTGCAGGAATCCGTCAGGCTCGATCGTGGCCGCGGTGGCCTCCTCGTTGCCGAGGTAACCGGCCATCACATTGGGGCCCCGTACCAGCAGCTCGCCGGGGGCACTCTCGCCTTCGGCCGGTACATCGATCTCCGCACCGGTCTCGGTGTCGATGAGCTTGTTCTCGGTGTTCGGGACCGGAATACCCACCGAGTTCAGCGGAATGTCGGGCCGGCCCGGCGGGATGAGGTGGCTGACGGGGCTCAACTCGGTCATGCCATAACCCTGGCTGACGCGGCAATTGAGTCGTGCGGCAACGGCATTGCCCAGCTGTTCGTCCAACGGAGCGGCGCCGGAGAACACCGATCGCAAGCAGGAGACGTCATGCTTGTCGACATCCGGATGCTTGGCCAGCACCACCGCCACCGGCGGCGCCACGAAGACGTGGTCCACGCGGTAGTTGGCGATGGAACCCAGGAAGGTATCGAGCTCGAAGCGCGGCAGGATCACCAGCTCGGCGCCCAGCTTGAGCTGCACGTTGAGCAGTACGACCAAGCCGTAGATGTGGAAGAACGGAAGGACGGCCAGCACCCGGTCGCCTTGCTCCACTCCGTACAGGTGTTTGGCCTGCGCGATGTTGGCGACCAGGTTGTAGTGGGTGAGCATGACGCCCTTGGCCTTGCCGGTGGTTCCCGAGGAATACGGCAGCACTGCCAAATGCGTTGCCGGGTCGAACGAAACCTCCGGCGGCGCCAGATCGGGCCGCACGATGTCGGCCAGCGAGCGACGCCCCTCGACGGGGTCGATGGTGATCACATTGGCAGCATCGATGCCCGCGATCTCCGCGGCCTCCAGCGCGCGCGACAGCAGCGGCGAGACCGTGAAAACGAGCTGCGCCTTGGAATCGATGAGCTGCTTGGCCAGTTCCTCGGCGGTGTACAACACGTTGACGGTGCTGGCGGTACCGCCCGCACGCAAGATGCCGTGCAGCACCACCGCGAACGTCGAGCAGTTCGGCAGGAAGACCGCTGCGACATCGCCGAGGCCGAACCCGCGGGCGGCCAGACCCGCCGCCGTGGCGTCGACCTGCGACCGCAGCTCGCCGAAGGTGGTCTGCGCACCGGAAAGCCCGTCGATCAGCGCGACACGACTGTCGTCTACGCCGGTATCTCCGAATACGTACTCGTAGACCGAGCAGTCGGGAATGGAAACGTCGGGCAGAGGGCTACGAAACGTCACGCCGGACAGTCTTGCACGCCGCGTCTAGTCCGTGCTGATGGTCCTTGCGTCTTCGGGCCTGTACTGCCCGAAGACGGTTAATCCTCGATGAGATGCTCGAAGGCCTCAAGGTTCTTCAACGACTCGCCCCGCGAAGTACGCCACGCCCATTCCTTCTGAATGGACGTCTTGAATCCCAGCTCCAGCAAGATGTTGAAGTCGTTGTCCACGGCTTCCAGCACCTGCCCGAGCAACCTGTCGATCTCATCCGGGGTAACCGCGGGCAGCGGCAGGCGGCCCACCAGGTAGATGTCGCCCATGTTGTCGATCGTGTACGCGACGGCGTACAAGCGGCGGTTGCGTTTGAGCAGGTAGCGGTAAACGCCCTCGGTGTTCTCGTCGGGTCGGCGACAAACGAACACCTCGACGCGCACGGCATGCTCACCCGGGCTGAGCATCGTGGTGATCTTCTGCTTGCGTTCGCCCGGCAGCTCCACGATCAGCGCCGGTTTGCCGTCCGGCCCGTGGTGCTCGGTAAAGGTGACCTCCCGGTCCACCAGCGTCCGCACAATGGTGGCGTAGGCATCCCCCGCGGTGGTCATCGCCGCAAGCCGGACAGCCGGCGCGACCGGAATCGCGCACGCGGCGCACGCGGCGTCGCGGGCCTTTGTGGTGCACGGTAATCAGCGATGGCGCGGCTGTAGCTGGCCAGCAGGGCCTCGGCGGTGCTGGACCAGGAGAAGCCCGCGGCGTGCGCAGCGGCCGCCTGGCTGAGCTCGGAACCGTTACGCGCCAATAAGTTCCCGATGGCATCCGCCCAGTCCTGGGTGCAATGCGTCGGGACCAGAAGACCGGTACGTTGATCCGCGACAGCTACCGGAAGGCCTCCCACGTCGGCCGCCACCACCGGGGTGCCACACGCTTGAGCCTCGATCGCCACGAGGCCAAATGATTCCGAATAGCTGGGCACCGCAACGATATCGGCTGCCCGATATACCTGGGCAAGCCGCTCTCGTGACTGCGGCGGTAGGAAGGTGACACGGGCCGCGATGCCGAGATCCACGGCGAGATCCTGCAACGCCGTGGGCTCGTCGAGACCGCTACCGGATGGCCCGCCGACGATGAGAACTCGCACCCCTGGCAGCTGCTGGGCCGCACGTACCAGCAGGTCGGGAGCCTTGAGCGGCTGAATTCTTCCGACGAAGGCGACGATCTGTTCATCGGCTCGCAGGCCGAGCTCGGCACGCGCGGCCGACTTGTCTCCGGGCGTGAACACGTCCAAATCGACACCCGGATGCACGATATCGATGCGGCCGGGGTCTGCGGCATGTATCGAAACCAGCTGCTCTGCTTCATCTTTGGTGTTGACGATGAGCCGGTCGGCCTCATCCACCACCTGCTGCTCCCCCACCGCACGCAACGCGGGCTCCGGACGGTCTCCTTCGGCGAGCGTCCGATTCTTCACCGCGGCGAGCGTATGCGCGGTGTGAACCAGCGGAACGCCCCATCGGTCCCGGGCCAGCCAGCCCGCCTGACCGGAAAGCCAGTAGTGCGAGTGAACCAGGTTGTAGTAGCCCGGCTCGTGGACCGCCTCGGCGCGCAACACCCCGGCGGTGAATGCGCACAGCTGGGTGGGCAGGTCGTACTTGTCCAGGCCCTCGAACGGCCCCGCGACGATATTGCGCACGGTCACCCCATCGGCGACGGATACCACCGGCTCATCGGAGGAGGCGGTGGCACGGGTGAAGATGTCGACGGCGACACCCCGGCGAGCCAGTTGAAGGGCCGTTTGCAGCACGTAGACGTTCATGCCGCCGGCATCGCCGGTGCCCGGCTGAGCCAGTGGCGAGGTGTGTACGGATAGGACGGCGATGCGGCGCGGCTTCAGCGCCGAAACCGCCCGGCGCGCGAACTCATCGCCACTAAGCACACTGCCATCTTGTCACTAGCGCACAAGCTATCGGTGCGCAGCACTCCTACCAGCGGCTTGAGCCTCAGCGTGCGGCGATCTTCTGCCGATATCCCTCTTCGAGGATCTTCCGCAACTTCTCATCCGAATGCGTGATGGCCAGCGAGATGAACGGTGAGATGACCTTGCCCAGCGCCCGCCCGGCGAGCCCGCCCGGCAGCCGGTAGTCGATGTTGATCTCCAGCTCGGTTTCGTCATCGGATATCGGCCGGAACCGGCATTCGATCTGGTTGTCGATCCCGGAACGCGACTCGGTGGTGAACAGGGTGTCGGGGTCCCACCCCGTCACCTCGATCGTCGACCGGAGCGTGGCGCCGAGGTTGATGGCGATATCGTATTTCGCCCCGAGCCCCCGCGGCACGTCGTTCACAAAACGAACGTGCTCGATTCCGAACATCCAGTCCGCCAGATGGTGCGCATCACTGATGTAGTCGAAGGCATACGCCATCGGCACCTTCGCAGAGGACACGTGGTGGATATGCGTCATGCGCACATGCCTATCACTTTTTGGCCCCGAGTCGTAGATTCGCGGCCAAATCGCCAGCAATCACATCGCCTCGGTGAGGCTATGACGGAAAACCGCGGGAATTCCCGCCATAGCGTCACTCTCGGCGCATGACGAGCCCTAGGCCAGTGCGGAGGTCTCCGAGCGCCGGGCCGATGCCCGTCGCATGGCGCCCAGCGGATCGGCGAACAATCCCCCCAGGGACACCACACCGGCACCCGCTTCCTGAACCCGGTTACCGAACGCCGTCACCCGAATATCGCGCTTGGACAACGTCGATCGATCCAGGAACGCCGTCTCGACGTCGTTCATCACCTCTGGGTATTCGGTGAAGGCCTGCCCACCGACGATCACCTCGTCTGGGTTCAGGATGTCGCGCAGTAACGCCACCGACTGCCCCAGCACCCGGCCACGCTCGGAAAGCAGTTGCTGCGCAGAGTCATTGCCGCCACGCGCGGCTTTGTATACCGCGCTCACCGACACGCCGTCACCTGCCGGCACGATACGTAGCCTGCGTGCGGCCGCCAGCACTGCCTCGTCACTCACGGTGGTCTCCAACTTGCCGGTGCCACCGAGCAATTCGGAATCAACCGGCAGCGCCGCGATAGTGCCCGGACCGCTGGACGGGCTGTGCACCCGGCCGTCGATGGCCAGTGCGAAACCAACTGTCTCACGGGCATATACGTACAGACTCGTCAGGGAACGGGCCGCGAAACGCCGCAGCCCCAGCAGCAGCTCTGCGCCCGCCATCGCATCCACATGCGAGGCCACCGAGACCGGCAGCCCCAGCGTGTCGGCGAAGACCCGGCCAACGGGAGCCTCGGTCCAGCCCAGACGCGGGTGATCCACCGTTCCGGCCGGTCCGTCGACCACACCACCGGTGGCCACCCCGATCCACAGCGGGCGACGCCGGTGCCAGCGGGCCAAGTACCGCTGCGCACTGCCGGCCAGCGAAGCCAGCGCGGCGCCCTGCGGGCCGTTTGGCGTGGGGGTTTCCACCACATCCAGGGTCCGGCCGAACAGGTCGGTGGCCACGATGCTGGTGGCGCGGGCACCGATGTGAATGCCGAGGGTCAAGAAGGGTTCATGGTTGAGCTCCACCGGCACCCGGGGACGGCCGATGGCGCCGGAGACCGCCAGATCGGCACGTTCACGCAGCAGCCCGGCGTCGAGCAGCGCCGTCACCTGCCGGTTGACGGTAGCAATGGAAAGGCCTGTGACCTGGGCAATCGCGTCGCGAGCCACGGGTCCGCGCACACGTGCGGCACGGAACACAGAGGACGCGGCGCTATCGCCGATGTACAGGGCGGGCGGGTGAATCTGGTGGCGGGAAACTGGTCGGCGAACCGGAGAAGTCATGAGAAGGGTCCTTTGGCGGGGGGCCGGGTTCAGACGAAGACTGAAACGCGGGCTACTGATGGCTAATGGTGTTGTGAACTGGGGCGATACCGCACCCGGGACGTCAAGAAAGACGTGCAGAAACTAGGCGCAGCGACAGACGCAGCGACAACACAGCTCGCGAGCCAGCGGCAGCCGAGAACCAATACCCGCGATCACGAAAGTGACCCGGGGTTCGGCGGCGCGCTTGATGGACACAGGCGCAATTTAGCATCCCTACGAGGCAATGTCCTACTAGCAGCCCATTGCCGCTCCCTGACTACAGTGGCGTCCATGACCAATCCCACGTTCGACGGCCGGGTCGCGGTCGTTACCGGCGCCAGCTCCGGAATCGGTGCAGCAACCGCGAAATCACTTGCAGCCCTTGGATTTCATGTTGTGGTTGCGGCGCGACGCGAGGACCGCATCAGCGCACTGGCCGGGGAAATCGGGGGCACCGCGGTTGTGCTCGATGTCACCGACGCCGATTCGGTTGCCGCCCTTGCGCAGAGCCTGGATCGAGTGGATGTCCTGGTCAACAACGCCGGCGGGGCGTGGGGCCTGGAGCCGGTACTGGAAGCGGATCTAGAGCACTGGCGCTGGATGTGGGAGACCAATGTGGTGGGCACCCTCCAGGTGACTCGCGCCCTGCTGCCCAAACTGATCGCTTCCGGCGACGGACTTATCGTCACCGTCACCTCCATCGCCGCGCTGGACGTGTACGACGGCGGCAGCGGATACACCTCGGCCAAGCACGCGCAGGCCGCGCTGCACCGCACACTGCGCGGTGAGCTACTGGGAAAACCGGTGCGGCTCACCGAGGTCGCTCCGGGTGCGGTGGAAACCGAATTCTCGGTGGTGCGTTTCGACGGCGACCAGGACCGGGCCGATGCCGTCTACCGGGGCATCACTCCGCTGATTGCCGAGGACGTCGCCGAGATCATCGCGTTTGTGGCGTCGCGGCCATCGCACGTCAACCTGGACCAGATCGTCGTCAAACCGCGGGATCAGGCCTCCTCTACCCGCAGGGCGACACGCGACTGAACACGCAGAGCGCCAATCCTCTTCTTCGACAAACAGATCCGAGCGACTAGCGGGGCGTGGTCGTCGGCGTACCGGACAGCGACGGCGCTCCGGACGGGGTCAACGGGGCTGATGTGGGCGTCCCGGAGAGTGTCGGCGCGCCCGACGGCGTGAGCGGAACGGTGGTCGGGATGGACGAGGTAGACGGCGTGGTGGTGATCGTCCGTTCCTTGGGGTTCGGGGGCAGCGCCGACATCGATTGCCAGGTCGGCCAGTCCACCACCCAGTCCCACAGATCGCCGTCGGCGTACGACAGCTCGATCGAAGTACCGGTCACCTCAACGGGATCGCCATAGATGGCGGTGCGGAAGTACGACTCGGCATCCCCCAGCGACAAGTTGATACAACCGTTTGTGACATTGGTGCTGCCCTGCTGGCCAACGGTGTTGGGGTTGGCGTGGATGAACTCGCCATTGTTGGAGATCCGGACCGCGAAACGCTCGTGAACGTTGGTGTACCCGGCCGCCGGGTTGGACATCCAGAAATCCTCGTACTTCTCGGTGACCACGTGAATCCCGCTGCGGGTGACGTTGCGCGGCAGGTCCGCCTCGCCATAGCTGCACGGCAGGTCCAAGATGGTGCCCGCGTCGGTGGTCACCCGGATACGGTGGCTCGGCGCGTCGGCGTAGACAATCTGGCGGCGCCCCACACTGAAGTCCAGGGACATGTCCTCATTGCCAAATGCCCCGTCCCCCAGTGGAATTCCATAGAGATTGGCCTTAACCGCCACCTTGGTGCCGGCCTTGAAATACTCACGTGATCGCCAATGCACCCGGGAGCCCTGCTGCTCGTCGGGCAGCCAGGCCCAACCACCTTCGGTGGGCGGATCGCACGTGATGCTCAGCGACTTCTCCGCCGCGGCCTTGTCGGCGATGTGTGCGTCGAACTGGATAATCACCGGAGCCGCGATCCCCACCGTCTGCCCATCGGCGAGCTGGAACTGACCGTTGACCTTCGCCGTCGGCACCAGAGTGGTGAACGAGCCGGACACGGCGACGGCCTTACCGTCCAGGCCTACCGCCGAACCCTTCCAGGAGTACGTGACGTCGAACCCCAGGGGTTCGGTGGTGCGGAACCTCGTCTGGTCGCGGCTGAGGGCTCCGGCGACGACCTTGCCGTCGGCGTTGACCAACTTCACGTCCTGGAACCACCCGTTGGCCACGGTCACGCTGACCGGCGCAGTCGGGTTGACGTCCTTAGCCTTGTCATCCGGCAAGAAGGTCAGGACCGCCCCCGGTGACGGGGCATCTTGCGGCGCATTCGGGCCGACGCTCGTGCAGGCCGCAGCAACAGCGGGCACCGTCAGACCCAACATCGTGAGCGCGCGCCGCCGCGTCAGCGCATCACGGATATCCGGCCTGGGGTACTTCACGACACCCCACGATACGGGCCGCTGCGGACAGCTTCGCCCAGCCCGACCAGGATCACACGTTGGATCGGGCGGGACATGCGGTTTTGGCCCGCGCCGCGGCTAGTAGACCGGGATATCGAAGATCGCCGCGGGCGCGCCGTACTGCGCACTCCACCCGGCCCAGGCGACATCGCTCGGGCCGACCCGCTTGTCGACGAGCGTCCAGCCCTGCTCGTCCTGATGCAGCAGCGCTACGTATTTCTTCGACAGCACGCCATTGGCGGAGGCTTCGGCAAAGGGGGTGCCGGTGTAGTCGATGGGGTTGCCGTCGGGTTCCTGCATGGCAGACCACAGAAAGGCCCAGCCGTCGGCAGCCTTGAGGCTGCGCACGTCGAGACGTACCGGCTTACCGAGCTGGGCCGTCACGTCCGCGAGCGCCGGCGCCAGGATCGTGGTTGCTTCCGGGGATGCCGGGTCCACCGCGGTGGCGCCGGGGTCGGCCGCCGCCAGAGGAGCCACCAACAGACCGGCCCACACCAACAGCACCAGGAATCCGCTTCGCATGGCCGCTCCTTCGTTCCGGGACATTCGAACGGTAAACGACCGACACACGCATTCGCCGAAGGCGAGCCCTGTGGCGGATTCCGGCCGAGTCAGAACTAGACCCCGAGCACGGCCGTATCTTCCGGGGCCAATGCCCGGCCGTCCGCCGCGCGCAGCTCGAAGCGTTGCACCGGCCGCGATGTCTCGCGATCCACCAGACAGACGCGTGGTTCTCCAGGAGCGAAACAGAACTCGTCGCTCCACTGCCGCAGTGCCACCAAGACGGGGAAGAGCCCGCGGCCCTTCTCTGTCAGTTGGTACTCGTGGCGCGCCCCGGCCGGAACAATCTCAAGGATGCCGTTGTCCACCAATGTCGCCAGCCGAGACGCCAAGATGTTCTTCGCGAGCCCAAGACTCTTCTGAAACTCACCGAATCGGCGCAAACCGTCGAACGCGTCACGAACGATCAGCAGCGACCAGCCGTCCCCGACCTCACCCAACGGCCTGGCCAAGGTACAGCTCGAATCCGCGTGACTGGCGCGTCCCACCATCGACGACCTCCTTTGGTTGCAATATGCAACCATTCATGCCACGCTTCAACGGTTGCGAAGTGAAACCAACTCTACCCAGGGGTGCATGTGCTGACCAGACCCGTCATCGTGTTGTTCTCGCTTGCCAGTGGCCTCGCGGTGGCCACCATCTACTTCTCACAGCCGCTGCTCGACACGATCGGCGCGCAATTCTCCATGCCCACAGCGCACGTCGGTATCGTGCTGACACTCACCCAGATCGGGTACGCCATCGGCCTGCTGCTGGTCGTCCCCCTCGGGGATATCGTCAACCAACGCCGGCTCATCATCGGGCAAACCGTCCTGCTGAGCGCATCGCTGTGCGCCACCGCAATATCGCCGAACGCGTGGACATTCCTGGCCAGTGTCACCGCGCTGGGCGCACTCGCCGTGGTGACGCAGGTGATGGTCACCTATACCGCCGTGCACGCCGCCCCGGAGCGGCAGGGATGGGCAGTCGGGGTGGTAACCGGCGGGATAATCAGCGGAATTCTCTTGGCACGCACAGTATCCGGCGTGCTATCCGATCTCTTCGGCTGGCGCTCGGTTTATGCGGTGGCCGCCCTCGCTGCGGTCGCCACGGCCGCACTGTTGCAACGCACACTGCCGCAATCCACGCGCCCACACCGCAGGCTGCCCTACCGCCGGCTGCTGCTGTCAACCATGTGGCTGCTGCGCAGTGAGCCGGTGCTGCGCTCTCGGGCCATCCTCGCGATGCTCATTTTCGCCGCCATCACCGTGCTCTTGACGCCCATGGTGTTACCACTCATCGCTGCGCCATATCACTTGTCGCATAGCGAAGTCGGGTTGTTCGGGCTGGCCGGCGCCGCAGGCGCACTGGGCGCCTTCAAGGCCGGGGCATGGTGCGACAGGGGCTGGGCAAGCCGGGTGACAGGCGCGGGCCTGTCGTTGATGCTGGCGGCATGGGCATTGGCGGCCACCCTGCGCTGGACGCTGCTCGGACTCGCCCTCGCGGTCGTGATCATCGACTTCGGCCTGCAGTCGGTGCACGTGGCGAACCAAAGCCTCATCTATCGACTGGAGACCGAACTTCATGGTCGTCTCACCGCCGCCTACATGACCTTCTATTCCATCGGCAGCGCTATCGGCGCCATCACGTCGACGTGGATGTACTCCGCCCACGGATGGTGCGGAGTCTGCCTGCTCGGTGCCATCATCAACGTTGGTGCACTTGCCTATTGGATCGGAAGCAAGACCAGCTCAGGTGCGGCGCCCGCCGCGGACACCGACAGCCGTTGCCGGGACAGCGCCGGCCACGCCTGTACCGCACAGAACGGTGCGCACTGATCCTGCCCGGCGTGCGTTCCGACGTGCACACAACACTGTGTCAGCCGCTCCTCGATCATTGTCGACATGTCCATGAACGGCTTGACCGTAATCCGCACTATCCGCTGTCCGAGCATGCGGCGCAACTTCGCCCGGCGTCCCGGTAGTGCCGATGCCGCAAGAGTCATCAATGTCGAGATTCCCAAATCGCAACTATCGCAAATGGTTTTCCACACATCACCGATTGTGGGATGCGATAAGGACGACTGCTCGGAAAGCAGACCCATCAGCGACTCCTTGACCGCCAACCGGAGCTGCTGCGGGACCTCCTGGTCTGCAATGCGATTGGATACCAACCCCAGATTCTCCTTGAGACGCTCGGACCCGATGAGGGCGGTCAGCGACCGCCACACACCCGCGTCGTCACGCAACATGTATCCCACCGAACAACAGTGCGGATGTGAACACGGCAGCGCCGTCAAGTCACGCCAGGTGACGACGTCACCGGTCTGTGGACCAAGGCGTTTGAGCACACCGGTGTGGGTGAGTCGCTGCAGGGGATCGATCGCGCCGGCCCGGCCGGACCCGAACTGCGGCTGAATCGATACACCACCCACATACGGCGTATCGAGGGCGAGCCGGATGACCGCACCGATATCGGTGTCATTGACACCGAGCGCGGCGGTCATGACCAATGTCGTGAAGATTTCTCTATGGGAGAGACGTTGCACCGCCTCAGCTTTGATTCTCGTCAGATCGCCACCTCGATGATGCCGCGACGCGTCCGCCGATGGGCCGTCGTACTGCAGGTAGACCTCCACGCGTTCGCGGTGGCGTGCCAGCAGGTCCAGTAGCGCGTCATCTCGGGCGATGAGAACGCCGTTGGTATTGATCAAGATCCGGGTGATGGGCCGATTCATCAACTCATCGAGTAGCTGGCCGAGATCGGGGTAGACAGTGGGTTCACCGCCGCTGAGCATCAGGACATCCAGCCGGCCGTTCTCGCGGGCCAATCGCTGGTCCACGTTGGCGAGCACACGCTGCACAGGTACCACACCGTGCAGGTCTGGTGACGAATCGGCGAAGCAGGTCGGGCAACGCAAATTACACGCTTCGGTGATGTCGGCCAACAGGATGCAGGTGTGTTGCGTCTGCATCTCGGGCAGCCCACGCAGATACGCCATCGGGATGGGATCGTAATTGCCCGGTACGTCCGGAACGTGGGTCTTGGTGGGGGCCGTCCACTCCTCCAGGTACTCAAGGATCTCGGCATCCTCGTCGTAGAGCGTGCGCACCAATCCGTGCACTCGGCAAGCCCGTTCGAGCCAGACCCGATCATCACGATGCGCGAGCCAACCCGAAAGCCGGTCCACCTCCGCGAGCGGACGCTCCGGGTTCGCCTCATGACACAACGGGCAGAAAGCGTTGACGTAGCGCAGGATCCGATCCCCGCGCAGCCCCATACCAGCCACGTCTACTCCAACCCTTCCAACATCGAAATGCAGCCCACGATGAACCCCGTCATGATCGCCACCGTCGCCCAACCGATCATGAATCCGATTCCCAGCCCCCGAACCCAGCCACGTCCCCAAATGGTCAATCCCAGACCACCTCCCAAGCCGATGACCGACATCACGATGGCCAGCGTGATGGCCCTGGTATCAGGCGAGAATCCCCCACTCATCGCGTTCTCCAGGACCAGAAAGGTCCCGAAGGTCATCACCCAGAAGACGAAGACCCCGACGAATGTCATCCCCACGACCGCACCACCGCCCGGCCTCGGCGGAGCCTGACGGTACGGGTAGTACCCCGGCGGATACTGCGGATAGCCCGGCGGCGGTGGGTATCCGGCGGGTCCGTACGAATACGGGCCGTACGGGTACTGCGGCGGGTGCTCGCCCTCTGGCGGCGGCTGCGGCGGGACGGTCATTGGTACAGCACCGGATTGAGCCCCGTACAGAATCCGACGGTGAGCATCGACACCAACGCCCAGCCGACCATCAGCCCCACCCCCCAACCGCGCTTGTCGCGATCACCCTTCCTGGTGAGCACGCCACCCACACCGAACGCCACCGCGATCCCCACCACCGCGACAAAGCCGGGGACGATCTCGAAGCCGATGCCAGACCTGTCGGCCAGCGATCCGCCGATCATCAGCGCGAGGAACCCGAACACGGCATTACCGAAAATGAACGAGAGTGCACCTGCAACCATCGTCGCCCCGTTGATGCCAGGTTTGGGCTGTTCCGGTGGGTAACTCATGCCCGCACCGCTTCGGAAAGGCGGCCGCGGAAGATGCCGTCGTAGTATCCCCCGCGATATCCGCGCCACAGCCGCCAAGCCGCGAATGTCATTCCCACCAGCAGAACCCATTGCGGTCGAGTGAGATTCAGCCACACTGTCTCGTTGGCACGGCTGAACTCGACGAAGAATCGGAACACCGCATACGCGGACACGTAGAGGACGAAGAGCTCGCCGGGACGCGTGACGCGTGAGCGCAACCACCACCACAGCACCGCGAAAGCCACTAACTGGAAGGCGATCTCGTAGAGAAAGGACGGATGCATGGCCGCGCCGGCCAGGCATCCCGGGCAGTTCGGCCGCGACGCCGGAGCATGTACCCCCCAGGGCAGCGAGGTCGGCCGCCCCGGAGCCTCGGTGAGGTGACACCCAATCCGGCCCACGGCCATACCCAACGCCACCGCGGGTGCGAACAGGTCACCGGTCTTGGCCCGGTATCCGATGAGTCGCTTGGCCACCAGGACACCGATGTACGCCCCCAACAGCCCGCCGATGATGCTGCGTGATCCGAACATCCACGCCTCGACCAGGCTGGGATTGTGTGCCGGGTTCAGGTGTTCCAACCAACCCGACAGCCGCATCCCGATCGCACCGCCAACCAGAGCACCCGCCACCGCGATCAACGACTGTTCGGCGGGGGCGCCCCGGCGGCGCGCTTCCCAGGCGAAAACAACGGCGGCGACCAGCACGCCGAGCCCCACGAAGAGCCCGTGCACGCCGATTCCCAGCCCCATTGGCTCACTGTACGAGCCATCGCCGCAATGCAACGCTCGATTACCGGAAGTTACAGCGCGCAGCCCACCAGCACCGGCTCGGGAACCAGCCGCACCCCGAAGGCATCCAGGACTCCATCGCGGACAGTCCGGGCCAGCCCCAGCAAGTCAGCGGTGCTCCCACCTCCGCGATGTGTCAGTGCCAGTGCATGTTTCGTCGACACCCGCACCGCCGACCGTTCATCCGGATAACCCTTGACGAACCCGGCCCGCTCCACCAGCCAACCTGCCGAGAGCTTCACCCCGTCAGGGGCCGGATACTGCGGAAAAGCGATATCGGGCCCCAACCGTTCACGCACGCGTGCCCGAATTGCGCCCAGATCTCCCTCAGCCACAACAGGGTTGGTGAAGAATGACCCGACACTCCAGGTGTCGTGATCGGAGTCGTCGAGCACCATGCCCTTACGGCGGCGCAGGCCCAGTACCGCCTCGCGCACCGCCAACGCGTCGAAGCGCTCCCCCGGCTCCGCCCCGAGCTCCTTGGCCAGCTCCGGATACCGGATCGGCGAGCTCAGTCCATCGGTGGACAACCCGAATTCGACCTCCAGCACCACGCGCGCGTCGGTGCCCTTGAGAATGCTGGTGCGATAGCCGAACCCCAGCTCGCCGGGCTCGTACCAGCGCACCTGGCCGGTCGCCCGGTCCAGCACCCGAACCCTGCGCAGCAGCGAAGCCACCTCGACGCCATAGGCGCCCACATTCTGTACCGGCGTGGCACCGGCGGTTCCCGGGATTCCCGAGAGACATTCCAGTCCACCCAGACCGGCATGCAACGACAGCGCCACCAGCTCGTCCCAGTTGGTCCCCGCATCCGCACGCAGTAGCGGCCCATCCACCGCAACACCGGCCGCCGCGATGTGCACCACGGTCAGGTCCGGAAGATCGTCGGCCAAAACCAGGTTCGAGCCGCCCGCCAGCAGCAGGGTGGGATGGCCATCGAGCGCGGCCAGTGTGCCCGTCAACTGTGCTGTGCTCTCGCACCGAATGAGCGTGGCGGCCACCGGCCCCAGCCGCAACGTCGTCAGTGAGGCGAGCGGGGCATCGTCAGCGACCACAGCGCCAAGATCCTCGATCTGCGCGCGCGTTGCTCGTGCCAACCTCACGGGCCGTAACGGTAGCCTTGCCACCCATGGCCCGCTCATTTGACCTGTCAGTGGAGTACTCGGCAACCGTCGAGCAAGTTCACGCGGCCTTCGCCGACAAGGCCTACTGGAACGAGCGTCTGGCCGGTTCCGGCGCAGATACCGCAACCCTGGATTCCCTGAAATCCGAGAACGGCGCCCTCGAGATCGTCACCACCCAGGTGTTGCGCAGCGACCGGCTGCCCGGCATCGTCTCGCAGTTTCACCGAGGTGACCTGCAGATCGTCCGCACCGAGAAATGGGGTGCCATCGCAGACGGCACATCCGAGGGCACCGTGGTGGGCTCGATCCCGGGCGCACCCGTCACCCTGTCGGGCACCGCGCGGTTACAGCCGGGAGCCAAGGGTTCACGACTTGATCTGAAGGTCGGCGTCGAAGTCAAGATCCCCCTGGTAGGCGGCAAAATCGAGGGCTTCGTCGGCGGAAAGCTCATGGACCTGCTCTCTGCGGAACAGCGATTCACCTCCGAATGGATCGCCACCCACGGCTAACCTGGGTCCGATGTCCAGGCGTTCGGTCTTCACGGTGAATTTTCCGGCTCCGGCCGAGAAGATCTACCAGGACTTTGCCAGCCGGGACTACTGGGAAACCTTGATGTCGGCGTACGGATGGCTCACCCCTGTCTCCGAGATTCACACCCACACCGTGACCGATCGCGGTATTGACGTGGTGCTCAAGCAGAATCTGCCCCGCATCTATCTGCCACCGATCGCGCAGAAGGTGATGCTCACCGACATGGTGATCACCCGCGTGCAGCATTTCGAGCCGTTTGATCAAAGCAAGGGATCCTCGCTGGGCAGCTACGGCGCCTCGGTTCCCGCCGGACCGGGCTCCTTCACCGGAGTGTGCAGGCTCTCCGATACCGATCACGGTTCTCAGCTGAGACTCTCCAGCACGTGCAAGGTGTACATCCCGTTCATCGGGGGCAGGCTCGAAGACTTGATCCTCTACCACGTGAACGACCTGTTCCGGGTGGAGGAAGGTTTCATCACCGACTGGATCTCCAAGCACCACTAGATCGCGATGCGGGTGTCAGTAGTCCGACTCGGCGGCCAGCAGCTCGGCGAGGAACGCGTCATCGGCCGGCCTGGCCAGTCGGGAGCGGGCGAAAGCCCGCACTCGATCGCGTAACCCACTGGGCTCACCCGCGCCACCGGCGCCCACGCTCACTCGCATCGCCGACCAGTCGGCATTCCACGCGGGCACCTCTTCAGCGGGCCGCTCCTGTGCGTCGAAGACCGGCAGCACCGCGCCGCCATCGGCATCCAGCACGCCGGCCGCATGAAACACACCGCAGCGCAACAAGACCGGAATACCTTCGGACGATTCCGGACCGGATATCGCCGCCCGCACCCGGGCGGTCACCGTCGCATCCTCGGCAACGACCGCCCAACCGAGATTCTGCTCGGCCGCGTCGAAAATCCCCGGCGGCACGTCCGACCAGGCGATCGTCACGCTGCCGAAGGCGATGGCACCGGGGGGCCGAGGTTCGTCACCAGAGCCGGCGGCCAATGCATAGTCCTCGCGCCGCGCGGCCCAGATGTCCGGTGAATACCACTGGAGCCCAATCTCATCGGCAAGTTCGCGACACCGTGCCACGAGCAAATCCACGCGCGGGTCACGATGAGAACCCAGTGCCGCACCATGCGGTGCCAATAGCCCAGCGACATCCGCGTCCAAGGTGTCGTCGGTGAAATAATCCTCGGCCGCCGCAGTCAGCACCGCGAGCTCGGCGTCGAGCACCGACCGGTCCAGTACGGCGATGCCGTCACGGCGGCTGGCCGGCCACCATCTCCGGAACCAATGTCCCAACGCCAACCGCCGCAAGACATCCGTAGATCCCGGTAGCACCGACACCGACGACAGCTCGATCACCTCGGTGGGATCACGATCACGCAGCGCCTCGACGACGGCGACATGTCCGGCCTCGCCGAGGACCCTCCACATCCAGTCGGCCCGCTCCGCATCCGTGAAGCTGATCACCGGCGGATCCGAAAGGGCTTCGATCGACCACGACAACACCGCACCGCTGACCTCGAGAACGGCGACCGCCGGAACCGGCGCAGGCACAGGACCTGTTGTCCACAAACCTGTTTCATTGATCAGTTTCATCCGGCGACCTGCAATTCCAGCATGGCTTTTATCCGCTGCCGGTGGTCCAGGCTCACCGAGCGTGCCACCCCTTCCAGCAGCGACCGGAGATCATCGACGTCACCGCAGGATTCCTGCCAGACATCGCGACCATGCAACCGGGCCCACAACCTGCTCAGGTAGGGCCGTGCGAATGCGGTCAGGTCGTCGATGACCTGGCGCTGTCGGGGGTGGATGGCGTCACCGGCGGCAAGGTAGCGCCGGGCATGCATGACGTAGGCCTCTTTCGCCAGCCGAGCCTGGACGCGTCCGGACAACTCGTAGCGCGTCGCCACCGAATCGCCCAGTGGCCGCAGGTCCGTGGCCACCTCGACGCCGGCCAGCAGGGCGGCCTGTTTGTCCTCGCTCAGCAGACCCCATGGGGCGCAGGCTCGGTCGACCTCCTCGGCACACAGCAAGGGAACATCGGGCAGCTCGTCGCGATCCAACGCCCGGCGCAGCGTGGCCCGTACCCGGTCAACAACGCTGCGATCCATCGGACGGGCGCCCTCGGTTTCTCCGTCGATGACCGGAGGCCGTTGCGGCTCAGCGGAACTCAACCCGATGTCGACAATGGACCACGGCAGGGCGGCAGCGTCGCCATGCGCGCTGGCGCCCAGGTTGTATGGGGTGGCATCGGCAATCAGGGCCGCCCACACCCGTTGGCGCGCCGACATCTCGCCATGACTGTCGGCCGCGCCGAGCACCGTGGTGAGGCCCGTGAAGAACGGTCCCGTGATGCTGTCGTCCGGCCGCACATCGCGCCAGCTCCGGTCCCGCAACCTGGCGAGCCGGGCCACCACATCCGGGTCCTCGACGTGACGGTTGAGTACCTCGATCGCCGTCCGGTCCCGGTCGCGATGCAGGTCGTGCAGAATCTCCGTCACCGTATGCCGATCCGCAACCTGCGGAACACCTTTGGTGACGGCCAATTCGAAACAGACCGGGAAGTACAGCTCTTGAGCGTTGCCGGTGGTGATGCGCTGCCGGCGCCGCTCGGCCTTGAGCATCACGAACCAGTCTGCGGTGGCCCGCAACTGCGGGCCATGCCCCACGATCAAGGCGTGCATGGCCGCGGCCACCTCCGCCCCCAGCACCGGCGCGGAAAAGGCCGCATTGCTACGCAACCGCAGGACCAGCGGGTCCAGGATTCGTTTCACGGTCCGGCGCAGCGGCCCGCCATCGTCGGTGCTGAGCACCTCGACGCCGGAGCCGATCGCACGCCAGGCCCGGTCGATGACGGCACGCCGCGGCACCGCCGACTGCACCACGACGGCGGCCTCGGATGTTGCCGACCCGATGCTCACCGTCACAAGGGTAATCGTTGTCTGCCGACCAAAAGTTGGGTTCGGTAGCAGCCGGGCGGGCCGACGCTATCGACATGAACACAGGACTGTTTCCCACCATTGCCAGAGTCTTCGGTGGATGCGCGGCGTTGCTGTCCGGTCACCGGAACACGTCGGCGCATCCGGACGAAGAGGCCGACGAACGACTCGTCACGATCGAGGAATTCGCCGCCGAATTCGACCACTTGCTGATCCGCAAGCGGCTGTTGACCGGGGCGCAGCGCGCGGTGATCGCTCAGGGCACCCGCTCCCGCGGAGTCGTCACCGGGATGAATGCCACCGGCGCGGGCCGTGAGGTGCAACTGGACCTCATGGTGACGCGGCCGGACGGCGGCCAGTTCCCGGCACGGGAGACGGCGGTGATACCTGCCGCCACGCTACCGAAGATGGCGCCCGGCAGCATCGTCGACGCGTACTACCGGCCGGGTGACCACAGCATCATCGCGGTCCGGGTGCACGCCGGCTGATTCAACGGGCACCGTCAACGGCGAAACTGACCACAGCCGCCCAATGCAGCGGGCTCGCCGCACGGTCGCCGTCGCGCCAGCGCCGCAGCTGAACTCGCTGCCAACGATTCACCGCGCGGCCGGCATCCTCTTCGCAATGCGCACGGTCCACCTCTGCGACCGTTTCGGCCATAGGATCTGTTGTGTGCGTGGAGAACTGGCTGTAGGCAGCTGCTGTCGGAAGCGACCACAAGGTCGCGGTCACCAACTCCGCCCCACCCAGGATCATCGCGGCGGCAAGCCCCGTCGCCTCATCAAAGCGGTAATCGCCGCCAGACGAACAGGCCAACAGCGCCACTCGCGGCGGGATCGAGAGCCGCGCGGCCATCATGTCGGCGGCGGTCAGCGGGTGCTCCTCGGCCAGATGCAGGGCCGCCCGCTCGGCGTGGCCGACGGTGCCCTCCGCCGCGCTGGCGTGGCCGACGTACAGCATTCTGGCCGGGCGCTGCGCACACATCTCCGCAAGCCGGTGGCGGTCGATATCGTTCCGGCGGAACAGTTCCACAGGTGCGTCGACCGCAGGCAGCACCTGGCAAGCGTCCATCAGCTCGCCGAAATGGCGGGTCAGAGGCGCCTCCGGAGACGGACGGCCCAGCACCGAACCCAACGTTGAATCCGGGCGCTGCCCGGGAACTCGCGGGTCAAGCAGCAGTACCGCAGGACCGTTGTGGCGATCGCACCACCGCGCCGGCTGCCGTGGCGCATGCACGATATTGGGCGGCACCGCCATCAGCACGTCGACCAGCTCCATCAGCCGGAAACCATCTGTGCCCGGCATGGCCAACTGCCCCCAGGGCACCCGGGACAACCGTGGACTGGGTGTCACAAACAGCACCGCACGCGGAGATGACACGGACTCGGACAACAGCTTCCAGCCGTCGGCGGCCACCAGCTGGGAACCCAACGCCCGGGCCAGGTCGAGTTCGGCATCGGGCTGCGCAAAGGCTCCCACGGTCAGCGCCCGTTCGATGGCCAGGAGCGCAGTCTCGGACTCGGACGGATCCGGTAGCGCGGAAAATAGAGCGCCGCAGGCAATTTCCAGGGCTTGCTGCTCGGTGACCCAGGTGACCGTCCGGGACGGATCTCCCACCACGCGCAGGCTCGCATAGGTGGCGATGCCGAGATCGGCGAATCGCAGAACCAAGGTGTCGGTCACGGCCAGGTCGACCATTCGTCATCGGCGGCGGTGACCTCGCGGCCATACCGCTGCCAGGCCAGTTCCCGATAGCCGCTCATAATCTGATCACCGGCGGGATCCATCCGCATCGGTGGCAGCGGCCCGAGGCGGGTGAGCCCACCATCCGCCTGCACCGGCGGAGCCGCGGCCACCAGCGCCAGATCCCCCTCGACGGGAACCGCCGCAGTGGCCGTCGCGGCCCAGGCACCGGGCGCCGAACCTGCCTGCTTCTCGCTCAGCTCAGCAGTGAAAGCCCCTCGGGCACTATGATATTCAATTAACTCGGTGAGCAGAACGGTATTGCCCCATTCCTTCGCCACCGCGAAGGCGCCCGCCAGTAGCGGCGCCGACACACACCTGGCCCAGCGCATCCGCGCACCCGCATCGGGGATGGCGTAGCGCACCGCGTCGACAGCAAGCGCCGCAGGCACCTTCAGGTCTGCGGCCTGTTGAAGCTTCGACATCGCGCTCCGATGTCCGGGGCTGTCCGCGGTCCCGGATACCGCTCCGGTAGCGGGGTCGAGACCAAGATCGGCCAGCGCGTCGGCACGCCAGATGTTGCCCAGCTGATCGTCGAGACGGGCGTATTGCAGCCAGCTGTGCCGCGGGTACGAGTCCAGCAGTTCGCGGGCCTGCGCCACCTTCTCGACCGCCTCGGCGAAGTCACCGCGAAGAATGGAGATCCAGCTGCGCTGCAGCAGGATTCGGTGAATGTGCAGCGGCTTTTCGATCTCGCGCCAATGCCGCTCAGCATGCCCCCAGCATTCGTCGGCCTCGTCCAGCGCTCCCATCCGGAATCTGATCAAGCCGAAGTACAGCCAGCTACGGGACACATCGTGCGCCCGGACGTGCTCGGCAATCGCCGGGTATGCCTGGTGAACCAGCGTCTGGGTTTCGGCGATATCGCCGTCCGACCACCGCGCCGCAGCACGCTCCAACTGCGCACGGGCAGCGGCCAACTGCCAGTCCCGCGCGCCGGCGCGCGCCTCGGCTCGGCGCAGCCACGGCTGCGCCTCATCAAGCCGGCCGGTCTCGACGCAGAACCGGCCATACGACAACGCTCCGTTGACAAACAGATGATCGGACTCGGGGTCACCCGCACCCGCGTATTCCTCGAGCTGATCGAGGAGTACGGCCCATATCGGCACCGAGTCCGCATACATATCGTCGTCGCACAAACCCCTGGCCATCAAAATTCTGGCGTAGCAGATCAGGCCGCGCTGTTCGACGGCCAAATCCTCGAAGTCCCCGGGCGTATCGATCAGAGTGTCCAGACTCGCCGCGGCACCGTCGTGATCACCGCTGGCCGCCGCCAATCCGGCGGCGAGGAACGCGGCACGCCGGGTGTAGCGACAGATCAGGTGGTCGATCTCCGCCTCGGACATGGTGACCCGCGCGGCCAGATCAGGGCGCCGCCCCGATCGGATTTCCGCGTAGGAGGACAGACACTCACGAATCCGCCGTATACCTTCCGTCACACCGTCGTAGGCGGTACGCACCAGATAGACCTCGGCAAGCTGGGCCAACACCTCGCATGCCAGATCGTCGCGGTCGGCCGCCTCGGCCTGGGCCAGCAGTGACAACAAGATCTCCTTGGCGGCCTCTTCCTTGGCCGCCAGCGCCAGGTGACGGGCCCGCTCCAGGTCACCGATGATCGTCACCTCCGAATAGTAAAAAGCGGCGGGCGTGCTGTGCACGCCCGCCGCAGTCGAGATGTCAGCCGCAGCTCACCTTGATGGTGAACGGCTTGGTGATCATCCCGGCCATCGGGTTCTTGACGTCGGCACCCGACGCTTCGCCCGTGATGGTGTACGTCTTCCCGTCGACCTTGACATCGGCCGAGCCGACGCTGGCACCCATCCCGCTGCTCACCGCGAGCGCGGCACCGTCGTACACCAATCCCAGCGACTGCACCTTGGGCGGCGCCTCGTCGGTCATCACCACACCCAGACCCTGCTGGCCGTTGACGGCGCCACTGGCCACGTTGATCTTGCCGCCCTGCTTGACGCACGTCACCGACTTGAGGTCGAGGCCGGCCAGGTCCTTGCCGTCCACCTTGACCTCGGCGTTGCTGCCCGAGCTCACCTGCGATCCACCCGGCTTGTCGGTCGAGCAGCCCACCACCACCGCGCCGGCGGCGAGAAGTCCCATGGCACCCACGATCACTCGATTCATCATCTGTCCCTTCATCGTCCGTCGCCCCGATGGCTCCGTCATGGCTCAAGTGAAGGCGGGCCCATCCGCTACCGATCCCAAGAAATCCCGATTACCGCAGGCAGCAGCCGTCCGGGCACCATGGAGACGTGGCACCCTCCCCACCCCCGACCTGGGTCCTCTCCCCACCACCCGCCCTGGGTCTTCTCCCACCACCCGCCCACAGGGGGCCATCACCCGTGGCACCACCGGGATCAACCGGCTGCGCCGCAGTGACCGCTGGCTGGTCCATCACCCCGAGGTGCAGGCGGTGCTGGCCGGTGCCGCCGACCCCCTGGTGGTAGATCTGGGATACGGCGCCATGCCCACCACCACCCTGGAGCTGGCCTCACGGCTGCGGACGGTTCGCAAGGATGTCCGGGTGGTGGGGCTGGAGATCGATCCGGCACGGGTGGTTCCCCCGCGTGACGGGGTCCATTTCGGTCTCGGCGGATTCGAGCTGGCAGGCCACACACCGGTTCTGGTGCGCGCCTTCAACGTGTTGCGCCAGTATCCGGAATCGGAGGTGGCGCAGGCCTGGACCATGATGGCGGCGCGGCTGGCACCCGGCGGGCTCATCATCGAGGGCACCTGCGACGAGCTCGGCCGCCGCTGCGCCTGGCTACTGCTCGACGCGTCCGGACCGCGAACACTCACTCTCGCCTGCGATCCCTTCGATATCGACAAGCCATCCGATCTGGCCGAGCGACTACCGAAAGCCCTTATTCACCAAAATGTTCCGGGCCAGCCCATCCACGATCTACTCGCCGCGGCCGACCGCTGTTGGGCGTCAGCAGCACCGCACGGCGTGTTCGGCCCCCGAGTCCGTTGGCGAATGATGTTGAAATCACTGCGCGACAACGGTTTTCCTGTCGAGCCACAACGCCGACAGGTTCGTGATTGCATCTTGACGACACCGTGGGCAGCCGTCGCGCCACTGGCCTAGGCTTGGGGGCATGCGGATAGTGTTGGCGCAGATCACCAGCAGCGCCGATCCCACCGAGAACCTGGCCACCGTCGCGGCCAGGGTGCGTGACGCCGCCGACCAGGGCGCCGCCCTGATCGTCTTCCCGGAAGCCACCATGTGCCGATTCGGTGTACCCCTGCGCCCCGTCGCGCAGCCGGTGAACGGCCCCTGGGCAGACGGAGTCCGCACGATCGCGCAGGAGGCGGGACTGACCGTCGTCGTCGGGATGTTCACCCCCGCCTTGGACGGACGCGTCCACAACACGCTGCTGGCCACCGGCCCCGGCGTGGACACCCACTACGACAAGATCCATCTCTACGACGCGTTCGGCTTCCGTGAGTCGGCGACCGTCGCGCCCGGGGACAACCCGGTGCTCATCACGGTCGACGGTGTCACCGTCGGACTGACCACGTGCTACGACATCCGCTTCCCCGCCCTCTACACCGACCTGGCACGACGCGGCGCGCAAGTGATCACGGTCAGCGCGTCCTGGGCTGCCGGGACCGGAAAATGGGATCAATGGACGCTGCTGGCACGGGCGCGGGCGGCCGATTCGACATGCTTCATCGCCGCATCCGACCAAGCGCTGCCCGCTCTGGAGGCACCTGCCAGCGGATCACCGACAGGGATCGGCGGCAGTCTGCTGGCCTCACCCACCGGCGAACTCATCGCACAGGCGGGTCCGGAACCGGAGCTCATCGTCGCGGATTTGAACCTGGACGCGGTTGCCGAGACCCGCAAGATCTTGCCCGTCCTTAACCCGTCCTCAGTCGAATAGGGCACAATCGCGCGGGTGACGACACCGCCTCAGCCGCCGCTCGGACCACCTGGATCGACACCTCCCGAGCCTTCGCCGTGGCAACCGCCGTCCCAGCAGGTTCCGCCCGCGCAGCAGGAGCACGCACCGACCCCGCCGCCGGAGCAGCTGCCCACCCAGCAGAGCCCGGTGGCACCGCCGCCGGTCGAACCCCCGCCCGCAGAGGCACCGCCGCAGCCCGCCGAACCCGAGAAGGGTCGCGACTACAGGTCGCTGGTACTCATCGCGGTCATCGTCGTCGCCGTGTTCGTGGCCGCTGTACTCGGTATCGAGCTCTACGCACGCCAGCGGACCAGCAGTGAGGTGAACGCCGCCACCTCGTGCCTGGTGCAGGACGGCGCGACCGCGTCGTTCGGCCCAATGCCGCTCGTTGTGCAATACCTCGGCAATCACATCGACAAACTCACGATCAAGACCGCGGGCAACCAGATCGCACAGGCCAAGAAGATGTCCGTCGCCATCACGGTGCGTGACATCTCGCTGAAGAAGACGGCGGACTCGCTCGGCACGATCGGTCGCCTCGACGTGGAAGTGTCCTGGCCGACCGCCGGCATCACCGAGAGCGCCCGTGACCTCGTACCGGGAATGCTCGGCTCGTTGGTGGGCGATGCGACCACCAACGAATCCACCGGTGAGGTGACGCTGAGCGCTGCCGGAGGGCTGGCCCAGATCACCACCAAGCCGGTCATCAAGGACGGCATGGTGACGCTGCAGTCCGAGAACGTCTCGGCGTTTATCGGGCTACCGCGCGAGATCATCCAGCCGGCGCTCGACACCTTCTCGAAGGGACTCGTCGGCGGCCAATACCCGATGGGGCTCAAGGCCCAAGAGGTCAAGGTCACCAACGACGGCATCACGGTGAAACTGTCGAGCACCAATCAGCCGATGAAGCCGGTCGAGAACCCCTGCCTGCAGAACCTGTCGTTCTAGTGCAGAAAGCCGTCTAAGACGGCGCGGCTACTCGATAGACCGAGCCGGGTCGCACCGGCCTGGAGCATGGCCGCGGCATCCTGCGCCGTGCGGATACCGCCACTCGCCTTGACCTCGAGCCGGCCGCCGACCGTCTCGGCCATGATCCGCACGGCCTCCACCGAGGCTCCGCCCGCCGGGTGAAATCCGGTGGAGGTCTTCACGAAATCGGCGCCGGCAGCCTCACTCACCCGGCTTGCCTGGCGGACGGCCTCGGCACCGCCATGTTCCAGCAGCGCCGCGGATTCGATGATGACCTTGAGAGTCGCCGACGGGATCGCACGCCGGACTGCCTCAATATCGGCCTGTACCGCGGCGAAATCGCCTGCCACCGCGGCACCGACGTCGATCACCATGTCGATCTCCGTTGCACCCGCGGCCACGGCAAGGGCCGCCTCATGTGCCTTGACAGACGAAAGATGTTTTCCCGACGGAAATCCCGCGACCGCCGCAACAATCAGTCCGGGAGCCTCCACCGGCAGCATCGAAGGCGAAACGCATACGGCGAGCACTCCGAGATCGGTGGCCTCGCCGATGAGGGCTTGCACGTCCTCGGGTGTCGCTTCGGGTTTGAGCAGGGTGTGGTCGATGCGTGCGGCGACCTCCCCGCGCGTGGGCCAAACCGCCGGTGTGCCTACCGAATCCGTCATGGGCGTAGCGTCCCATACGTGACCTCCCAGCATGAGCGTGCGGTCGTGTTCGCTGCCCTTCACCAGTCCGGGACATTCGTGGTCCCCAACCCGTGGGATGCCGGGTCGGCCCGGATCCTCACCGGTTACGGCTTCCCCGCGCTGGCCACCACCAGTGCCGGGTTGGCCTTCTCCCTCGGACGGCAGGACGGCGCCAACCTGGTCAGCCAGGCCGAGACGCTGGCCAACGCGTCCCACATCGCGGCGGCCACGCATCTGCCGGTTTCGGCAGACCTGGAGAACGGCGGCCCCACCATCGGGGACATCGCTATGACGATCCGCGAAGCGGCGGCCTCGGGGTTGGTCGGCGGGTCTATCGAGGATGCCACCGGGATTCCGGACGCCCCGATTTTCCCGCTGTCCGAGGCGGTGGACCGCATCACCGCGGCAGCGCACACGGTGCGCGATCTGCCCTTTCCGTTCACGCTCACGGCCCGTGCCGAGAACTTTCTGTATGGCCGGGCGGACCTAGCTGACACCATCACACGACTGCAGGCGTACGCCGATGCCGGTGCCGACGTGGTGTACGCACCGGGCCTGCCGGACGCAGACGCGGTCCGCGCGGTGTGCGCGGAGGTGGATCGCCCGGTCAATCTGCTGGCCGCCGGATTCGTGCTCAACCATTCGGTTGACGAGATCGCCCAGTGGGGCGTGCGCCGGATCAGTCTCGGGTCCGCGATGGCACGTGCGGCACTCGGGGCGTTTGTCGACGGAGCGCGGGAAATCGCCCAGCATGGCACCTTCGGATTCGCGAGCCGAGCCATCCCCTATGCGCAAGCCAACGCCCTGTTTCCGTAAACCTTGCGGGTGCACGTGCTCGGCCAGATAAGCGACTAGCCCGCGGGAATCAGTCCTACGACACCGCTGCACATCTGCCGGAAGTTGACGATCCCGAAGATGCTGCCGCCGGGGACCAATTGGCATCCCGCGCGCCCACCGGTCATCGGGCCGCTGCCGCCACCGCCACATTCCGGCCACGCGCCGAGACCTTGCGACTGCAAAACACTCTCAGCCACGGCAATCTGCTGTTCACGGGAAGCATCGGCGGGATTACCCACACCGCCATGAGATGCCCACGTGGACGGCTTGAATTGCAGGCCACCATAGAAACCATTGCCGGTATTTGCCGACCAGTTTCCACCGGATTCACATTCGGCAATCGCGTCCCAATTCACAGAGTCGGCCGACGCGACACTCGCGGTCATAGATAGCGACATCGCAAACAGCACATTCATGATCAGACACACCGCACGCCTATCGCGTACCCATCGTGCCCGGTCCATGACGACCTTCATGTCACTGCACCCCGATCCTCTGTGCCCGGAGAGATCACGTGATGCGTGATGTACCACCTGCCACTCCGGTCGTGATCAGATTGTGATCACTGGTGTAATCGTTACTCACGAGGTGTGCGTTACGCAAGCGGAGAATGGTAAGAAAAGTTGCCATTGGGCTGTCTGAGGCTTTAGTGAATTCTTACTTCCACCAATAACACCGAGATAAACCACCGGTCTCGGGTGAATTACACATATGTAATTCGCGGGCGCCATTGATTCACGTCACACTGCAATTTGCTTACCTTTACGCGGCGCGCCATGAAGCCCCCGCCGCAGCGGCGAATCGCGGTGCCGGGAGCCGCCGCAGAGGGACCTAGACCTCAGGTCCGCCGGGGTTGCACTGAGACACCGTCATCAATGCCTCGTCCACCTGCGGCCGCCAGGGCTCCAGGTTCCAGCTCGGCTTGTTCGGAATGAACACCCGCCCGTACCAATGGCAGTCGAATTGCATTCGCATACCGGGCGATTGCGCGTCGGGGGCCAGTGCGAGGACCTCGGCCCAGGCGATATCGGCACCATCGGGCGCCTCGTAGGTGCGCCCCAGCGGCGTTGGATAGACACGCAGTGTGCGCCCCAAAGATGTTGCACCCCAGGACACGTGGTCAATAAGCACGGGCCCGGCAGCAGCCACGGGTACCACATTCGCGGCCAGCAGCACGGCCGTCGCGACCAGCGCCGCGACCGCACGCATTAGCGTGACTTGCCCTGCACCTCAAGCACACGGGGCCGAACATCCACGAAGTACACCCCGGCGGCCACCGCGGCGATCCCAGCGGTCAACAGCTCCAACCCCGGAATCAGGGTGAGCACGGCCGCTCCGGCAAGAATGACTATCCAGGTGGTTTTGGTCTGCTTTTCTGCGGCCACGAACGCGTCCGCGGGCTGAATCGCGGCATGAACCAGCGCGACGATCGCCGCGATAAGAGCGACGAGGGAAATCAGCGCGAAGACATGAAATGTGAAAGCCACCCGATCAGCCTACGTGGCTGATCGGGTGGCTGTCGGAGCTGGAAGTGCCTACTTCTGGGTGATGGTGCGGGTCGCCGCTTTCTTGGCCGGAGCCTTCTTGGCGGGCGCAGCCTTCTTGGCAGCAGCCTTGGCGGGGGCGGCCTTCTTGGCGGGCGCAGCCTTCTTGGCCGGAGCCTTCTTGGCGGGCGCGGCCTTGGTGGCCGGGGCGGCCTTGCTCGACAGGTCGATGCCGACCAGCTTGGCGGCACGCTCGCCGACGGCGCGGGTCTGGCTGGCCACGGTGCCCAGTGCCTGCTCGGTCAGCTCGGCGTAGTTGCCGACCAGACCCTCAGCGCGAGTCACGTTCTCCTCGATGCCGGGGGTGCTGCGGAGACGCTCGATGGCCTCTTCGCCACGCTCGGCGAGGTTGTTGTAGATATCAGTCGCCACCTGCAGGTAGGCCTCGGCGACCTTGCGCAGCTCTTCGGGGGTGAACCGGTCGCGCAGTTCGTTGACGTCGGTGGGCAGCTCGGCCGACAGCTCGCGCAGCCGGTCGCGGGTCTCGTCCACGCGGGCGCCGGCCTCAGAGGCGGCTTCCTCGGCACGCTCGCGCAGCTTGACAACCACATCAGCGACGGCCGCCAGGGCAAGGTCACCGGCGCCGACGGCTACGTAGAATGGGGTTTTCAGGTCTTCGAACGAGGTGTTCTTCTTGGTCATGCCAGATTCCTTTCGGGGATGGGGAAAGTTATTCAGTTGTCGCCAGGGGACTCGGGGTCGGATTGAGCCAGATCCGAATTTGCTTCGGCGTTTTGCTGAACGAATGAGCTGTAGACGTCCAACAACACCTGCTTCTGCCGCTCGGTGATGAAGGTATCGGCAATGATGGCGTCCCGTACCGGGCTGGCATCACTACGATCCAAAATGCCTGCACGCACGTATAACACCTCCGCCGAAACCCTTAGCGCCTTTGCGATTTGATTGAGCACCTCGGCCGACGGACGGCGCAGTCCGCGTTCGATCTGACTGAGGTACGGGTTGCTCACGCCGGCCTTCTCGGCCAGCTGACGCACGGAGACCTGTGCGGCCTCACGCTGTGCGCGGATGAAGCCTCCGATATCGGAAGCGGCGTTGCTCACAGCGGCGGCGAGGTCTGATTCCTGCGACATAAGAACCACGGTAAGCTGCAGTGCTAGCTATTGCAAGCACTTCTGTTAGCAATGTGGGCCAAGTCACTCCCAGTCGGGAATAGCCGGGTCAGGGCCTTTTTAGAAGAGCACCTGTGCGACGGTGTAGATCACCAAACCTGCCAGCGAACCCACCACTGTGCCGTTGATACGAATGAACTGCAGGTCACGGCCGACATGCAATTCGATCCGGCGACTGGCCTCCTCGGCGTCCCATCGCTCGATCGTTTCGGTGATGACGGCCGTTATCTCCGCGCCGTACTGATCCACCAGATGCCGGGCCGCACGCTCGACCCAACCGTCCACCTTGTCGCGCACGGATTCGTCGTCCCGCAGCGTCTCCCCGATCCGCACCACGGTGTCAGCGATCCGGGTACGTAGCTCACTCGACGGATCATCCACCGACTCGGTGATCATCTTCTTGGCGGCGGACCAGGCGGTGGCGGCCGCGTTCTGGACTTCCGCGCGGGCCATCAAACGGGCCTTGATCGCTTCGGCCTTGGCGATGGTCAGGTCGTCGTGCTGCAGGTCATCGGCGAAGTCGTACAACAGCCTGTTCACGGACTGGCGCAGGTCGTGGTCGGGATTGCGACGCACCTTATCCGTGAAGTCGACCAGCTCGCGGTAAATGCGGTCACCCACGAAGTGGTCGACGAATTTGGGGGTCCAGCTGGGCGAGTCACGCACCACTACTCGATCAATGGTGTCGCTGGCGCCCAGTGCCCATTCGAAGGCCCGATCACACAGCAGCTGGATGACCGGTGCGTGGCGGTCCTCCTTGAGCACCGTCGAGAGCACGCGCCCCACCGGCGGCCCCCATTTGGGTTCGGCGATCCGGCGCACGATCACGCTGTCGATGGTCTGCTGCACATCCTCGTCGCGCAGCATCTGCGCGCCGACTCGAAGCACCGTGGAGGCTTCGGCTGCGACGCGCTCGGCATGCGACCGGTCGCTCATCCATTTACCCAGCCGGCCCGCGATCTGTGCATCGCGCACCTTCGCGGTGATGACCGCTGGCGACATGAAGTTTTCCCGGACGAAGTTCCCGAGCCCCTCGCCCAGCTGATCCTTCTTGCGTTTGATGATCGCGGTGTGCGGGATTTTTAGCCCGAGCGGGTGCCGGAACAATGCGGTTACAGCAAACCAGTCGGCAAGCGCGCCGACCATACCCGCCTCTGCGGCTGCTCCGACATAACCCACCCACCCCGGTGCGCCCACCGACTGCCACCAACGGCACGCCAGAAACAGCACGGTGGCCCCGACCAGGAATCCCGTGGCCACGGCTTTCATCCGGCGAAGCTGTTTCCGGCGCTGCTCGTCGACGGCCGAATTGCCCATCGCGAAGACACCGCCAGGTGCTTTCCGCGTGCGCGGCTGATCGCTGTGCTTGCCTGCCACGCCTCCATCATCCGGTATCGAGCGCGTTACGCATCCCCGAGGGGGCCGTCAAGTAGTATCGGTTACAGATAACTATGGGAATGTGGCGATAACCGTGGCAAGTAAAACGCAGCCTGCGGCTATCAAGACTGATGGTCGCAAGCGCCGCTGGCATAAGCACAAGGTCGAACGACGTACCGAGCTCGTGGATGGCACTCTCGATGCCATCAGGCACCGGGGGCGCGATATCAGCATGGACGAGATCGCCTCCGACATCGGCGTCTCCAAGACGGTGCTCTACCGGTACTTCGTTGACAAGAACGACCTGACAACCGCAGTGATGACCCGGTTCGCGCAGACCACGCTCATCCCCAAGATGGCTACGGCCCTGACTGCCCGCCTCGACGGCTACGACCTGACCCGGACCGTGATCAAGGTGTATGTCGAGACCGTGGCCGCCGAGCCGGAGATCTATCCGTTCGTCATGGCCAACAGCTCCACCAGCCGCAGCAAGGCCATCGCCGACTCCGAACGCATCATCGCGCGCATGCTCGCCCTGTCACTGCGTCGCCAGATGTCTGAAGCGTCGATGGACACCCACGGCGTGGAGCCATGGGCGTACATGATCGTGGGCGGTGTCCAATTGGCCACTCACTCCTGGATGTCGCACCCGCGGATGAGCTCCGATGAGCTCATCGACTACCTGACGATGATCTCCTGGAACGCGGTGCTGGGCATCGTGGGTGTGGGGGGATCTCGCGAGACGTTTGTCGGCATGCCCCATCCGTCACCGGTTCCTCCCGCGCTACAAACGCGTCAAACCCACCCGGCGTAACCGACCTCGCTAGGGTCACAGGGCATGACCCTCAAGATCGACACGTCCGCTCTGCGCTACCGGCCCGGCCTGAATTTCGCCGATGTCGATACCCGTTCGACACCGGGGTTCGATGGGGCGCGAGAGGACGGCGAGGCCCTGCAGGCGGAGCTGTCCGAACGCCTGGGGCTGCTGCAAGAGATGCTGTACGCCAACGGGCGCAGCGGAGACCATCGCTCGGTGCTGCTGGTCCTGCAGGGCATGGACACCTCCGGCAAGGGAGGCATCGTCAAACATGTTGTCGGGCAAGTTGATCCGCAGGGAATTGAACATGCGAGCTTCGGGGTGCCCACCGAGGAAGAGCGTAAGCACCACTACCTGTGGCGGATTCGCAACGCGCTGCCCGCGGGTGGGCAGCTTGGGGTCTTCGACCGTTCGCACTATGAGGACGTCTTAGTGGTGCGGGTCCACGACCTGGTGCCTCCAACGGTCTGGGGCGCCCGCTACGACGAGATCAACGCCTTCGAGAAAGAGCTGACGGAGGCCGGCACGACGATCCTCAAGGTGGCACTGGTGGTATCGCTCGACGAACAGAAGAAACGCCTAGCCGAGCGCCTGGACCGGCCAGACAAGTACTGGAAGTTCAATCCCAACGACATCGACGAGCGCGCGTTCTGGCCCGCCTACCAGGAGGCCTATCAAGCGGTGCTGGAGCAGACCAGCACCGAGTACGCGCCCTGGCACGTCATTCCCTGCGACCGCAAGTGGTTCAGCAGGCTCGCGGTGACCGCACTTCTCGACGAAACACTCGATAGCCTAAATCTCTCGTGGCCGCCCGCTGATTTCGACATTGAGGAACAGAAACGCCGCCTCGCGCAAGCGTGAGACGGCGTTGACCTGTTAAGTCTCGCTATTTGACGAGGGTGAACTGACCGACGTTGGTGATACCGCGACGGAAGAAGTCCGCGCAACCGGTCAGGTACCGCATGAAGCGGTCGTAAACCTCTTGAGACTGAATCCTGATGGCTTCCTCGCGGCGCTGTTCAAGATTCTGCGCCCAGATATCCAAGGTCTTGGCATAGTGCGGCTGCAGCAAATGCACGCGCTCCAAGTTGAACCCGGAGCCAGCAGCTAGCTTCTCGATATCCTCAACGGCCGGCAACTGCCCGCCAGGGAAGATCTCCTCGCCGATGAATTTCATGAATTTCAGGTCACTAATGGTGAGCGGAATTCCATTTTCCCGGAAGAATTTCTGGGTGTGGGCCAGAATCGTATGCAGAAGCATTCGACCATCACTGGGAAGAATGTCATATGCGCGTTCGAAGAAGATCGGGTAACGCTCTTGCTTGAATGCCTCGAATGCACCGATCGTCACAATTCGATCGACTTTATCGTTGAATTCTTCCCAACCCTGCATGCGAATTTCCGCGGTGCGGCCGGTTTCCGCGGCGACCTTCGCCAGACGCGTGCGGCTGTACTCGCTCTGGTTCTTGCTCAGCGTGATACCGACGACGTTGACGTCAAACTTACGCATGGCGCGCTCCAGGCAGGCACCCCAGCCACAGCCGATGTCCAGCAGCGTCATCCCAGGCTCAAGGTTGAGCTTGCCCAGCGCCAGGTCGAACTTGGCCAGCTGCGCCTCGGCGAGAGTCAGGTCGTCGCGCTCGAAGTACGCACAGGTATAGCCCATGGTTTCTTCGTCAAGGAAAAGGCCATAAAATTCGTCCGAAATGTCGTATATGGACTGAGATTCCTCGTAGTACGGCTTCAGATCGGACATTTACTACAGCACCTAATTCCCATCACATTTTGGCTACTCTGTACTGGACGGCACCCTAGCATGGTCAACTGTGCCTACCTCTTAGGAACGGCCACCGGCCAGTCCAACTGCCTCAACAGCGCCCGGGCCGCCCCCTCTACCAGTTGAGCATCCTCTGTGACCCCCAGAACGCGCAAGGTCGCGTCCGCCAACGCCTCCGGAGAGATCGAATCACCGTCGGCACGAAGCATGATTACCGACTCGACGAGCCGGAAAGGTAGCCGCTCCACCCCATCACGGATCATGTCCGCGCGGCCGGCCGCCGCCGCCAGATCCTGATAGTGCATGCGGAGCTGGTCCCGCTTGCCCCGGAACACCGCGAATCGGTCGGTACGCAGATCGGGTAGTAGATAGAGCGCACCCAGGTTCCATCGGCTCGCCGCCAGCTGGGCGGCATCGGCCAGCGCCAGCGCGTACAGACGCACGACCGGCGGCTCCGGACGGTCGGCAATCAGTCCCGCGTAGTGCAGGGGCTGGTCGATCGTCATCGCCAGCAGCGCATCGAGGATGTCGTCCTTGGTCTTGAAGTGGTAATACAGCGAGGCCTGCTGCACGCCCACCGACTCGGCGATGCGCCGGGTGGTGGTTGCCGCGAACCCATCGGTGGTGAACAACTCGGCCGAGGCGTCGAGAATCTCGTCGCGGGTGGTTTTTCCCTCGCGAATAGGACTAGTGCGCCGCGGTCGTCCTGACATTGTGCCGACCCTTCCATGTACCGCTCGGCAACGCCTTCATTCCATCGGGTGGTGAGCGTTTCGTCATCGCTGCGACATCTGTGAAACGACAATGTTACACCGCGCCCACGTTCCGAAACGGCACTGTCACCCATGCGTACCGGGCGCCCGTCAGACTTACTTACCTATCGCATGACAGATATTTCTTCCCACATAGACGTGGGTTTTCCAACCCACACAGGGCGCATAAACGGTGCCCGAGGACCGACTTGGGAGTGCCCATGAACGCCCCGACGGCCACCGAATCCGCGGCCCGGTCCGCGGCGAGCATCGCCGGCTCCGACTCCGACGACCTTGCCGCATTCGGCTACAAACCTCAGCTACACCGAAGCCTTGGCAAATTCGCATCCTTCGCAGCCGGATTCTCGTTCGTCTCGATCTTGACGACGATCTTCCAGCTGTTCGCATTCGGGTTCAGCTTCGGCGGCCCGGCCTTCTTCTGGACCTGGCCGATCGTCTTCGCCGGGCAGTACATGGTGGCGCTGAACTTCGCCGAACTCGCGGCGCGCTACCCCATCTCCGGGGCCATCTATCAATGGGCCCGCCGGCTCGGCGGTGCCGTGGTGGGCTGGTTCGCGGGCTGGTTCATGATCATCGCCCAGATCGTGACCGCATCCGCGGCGGCCATCGCCCTGCAGGTGGTCCTGCCGACGATCTGGAGCGGATTCCAGCTCATCGGCACCGACTCCTCGTTGACGAGTGTCAGCGGCGCCTCGAACGCGGTGTTGTTGGGATCGCTGCTTCTGGTCGCGACCACGGCAATCAACGCCGTCGGGGTCAACTGGATGTCCCGCATCAACTCCATCGGCGTCACCTGTGAGATCGTCGGCGTGGTCGCCGTGGTGGGCATGCTCTTCGCCAGCGCCGAACGCGGTCCGAGCGTGGTGCTACACACCAGCGAGGCCGGCAGCGGCTATCCGTGGGCATTCCTGGCAGCGGGACTCATGGCCGCTTATGTGCTTGTCGGATTCGGTTCGGCCAGTGAACTCGCCGAGGAAACCCGGAACCCCCGCCGGGTCGCCCCGCGCACCATCTTGTCCGCGATCGTGGTGTCGGCGATCGGCGGGGCGCTGATGATTCTGGGCGCCCTGATGGCCGCCCCCAGCCTGACCGACGGCCAGCTCGCCACCGGCGGCCTACCTTATGTATTGGACAGCAAGCTGGCCTCCCCCTTCGGCACCCTGCTGCTCGTCGACGTGGCGATCGCGGTGTTTGTCTGCACCCTGGCCATCCAGACCGCGGCCTCACGCTTGATGTTCTCGATGGCCCGCGACGGCAAGCTGCCGTTCTCCTCCGTGCTCTCGCATGTGAACCCACGAACCGGCACACCCATCGCACCAGCGGTGGTGGTCGGTGTGTGCTGTGTGTTGATCCTGGTTGTCAATTTCGGCAATGCCGCACTGTTCACGAGCCTCTGCAGCGTCTGTATCGCATTGATCTACCTCGCCTACCTGATGGTCACCACTCCGTTATTGTTGCGCCGCTTGGGCATCGGCGGCAGCAAGTGGGATGCGAATGTGGGTCAGACCGATGCCGACGGACGAAAGCTCTTCTCTCTCGGACGATTCGGGCTCCCGATTAACATCCTTGCCGTCTGCTACGGCGCCTTCATGGTGCTCAACCTGTCCTGGCCGCGCGCGGCCGTTTTCGATCCGACCGGCACACACCCCTACCTGGTGTGGATAGCTCCGATCTGTATCGCCGCGGTGCTCATCGCCGGGATCGCGGCCTATCCGCGACGTGCCGATTCCACCACCGAGGAGCTCTCCTGATGACCACCGCTACCACCAAGGGAGCGCGCGACCACGCCCGCGCACAAGCAGGCCAGATCACCGACGCGATGCCGGTGCTGCCCGCCTCGAACTGGCCCTGGCCCCCCAGCGATATCACCGCGTCGGCCCTGATTTGGGCTGAGACCGTCCCCGGCGGCCGGTACGCAGGCAAGGTGCTCGGACGCGGCACTCGACTCCGGCTCACCGACGTCACCGGCTCGGCGTGCGTGAGCGTAGCGCTGCTGCGCGCCGATGCCCCATGGGAGCGGCTCAACGTCGCCGACACCGTCAAGGTGCCGTGGCAGGCTTATCTCGGCACCGGGCATCCCCTGCTCTCGGATCAGGGCCGAGTGCTGGCCACCATCGTCGCCGACAGCTCCGGACATCACGACACCTTCTGCGGAACCAGCACGCTGACCGCGAATACCGCCAAATATGGTGCAGGCGATCTCTATTCGAAGAGCCCCGCAGGGCGTGAGCTGTTCACATTGGCCGCCGCAAAACATGGGTTGGCTCCGCGTGACATCGGTCCATCGGTGTCGTTCTTCCACGGGGTACGTGCCGAGGCCGACGGCGCACTACACAGCACCGGCACCGCTGGCGCGGGGGCGGCGGTGGATCTGCTGATCCACCTGCCGGTGATCGCCCTGCTGGTGAACACCGCCCACCCCCTCGATCCGTCGGAGACCTTCGACACCGGGCCCGTCCAGGTGCTGGCCTGGCCCGCGCTCGATGAGTTGACCAACCTGCCCAACAACGATCCGGAATACCAACGTGCGGTGCTCAACACCGAAGACGCTTGGGCCGCCGCCCGGAACGGAGGAACACTGTGACAAGCACGGTTCTCGACGAAGTCGTCCCTGCCCGTGCCCCGTGGAGCGCTGTCGTCGCCGCCGGGAACGTGCTCACGATCATCGACCTGAAGGGCAACCAGGCCGTCGACACCCTGTTGTATTGGGCAACCGACACCGCAGTGCGTTATTCGGCACAGGCGACCATCGCTGCGCAGTCAAACCTGTTCCTGCGCAGTGGAACAGTGCTGCGCGCAGAAGACGGCAGTCCGCTGATGACCATCGTGGAGGACGAAGTCGGCAGCCACGACACCATCGGTGGAGCATGCTCGCAGGAATCGAACACCCTGCGTTACGGCCACCACACCAAACACCAGCACGCGTGTGTGGAGAATTTTCTGCTGGAAGGCGCCAAGTGGGGCCTGGGTAAACGAGACCTGGTGTCCAACATCAACTTCTATATGAACGTGCCGGTGGATGAGGACGGGACACTGGGGATTGTCGACGGTCTTTCGGCACCGGGAAAGAAGATCAAACTCCGGGCCGAGGTCGACACCCTGGTGCTGGTATCGAACTGCCCGCAGATCAACAACCCGTGCAACGGATTCGATCCCACGCCGGTGCGAATGGTGGTGGAGAGCGCATGAGCACCATGACGGTCACCGCACCCGGCATGCTTACGACGGTGCAGGACTGGCCCGGACGCACCGGGTACTGGCAGGTGGGTGTGCCACCGTCCGGCCCGATGGACGACCTGTCGTTCCGGCTCGGCAACAAGGCCGTCGGCAACCCCGAGGGCGCCGCGGGACTGGAGGCGACGCTCGCCGGTCCCACCCTGCGTTTCGCCGAAGACACGCTTGTCTGCGTGACTGGCGCACCGGCACCGGTGACCCTCAACGGCACGCCGGTCCCCCAATGGCGTGCCATCACCGTTCCCGCTGGCGGCACGCTGTCGGTGGGTGCCGCGGCCGACACCGGCATGCGGATCTACGTACTGATCGCCGGCGGTATCGAGGTGCCGCACTTCCTGGGCAGCGCGGCCACCTTCACCCTCGGCGGGTTCGGCGGTCCAGCGGGACGTGCCCTGGCCGCCGGGGATGTCCTCCCGCTGGGCCACTCCGACGGCACCGAACCGCAATGCATTCCCGGTGACGCGCAACCGGCCATCGGCCATCACTGGGAGCTCGCGGTCACCGAGGGGCCACACGGCGCACCCGACTTCTTCACCCGCAGCGATATCGACGAACTGCTGTCCACCGACTACGAGGTCCACTTCAACTCCGACCGCACCGGGGTGCGCCTCATCGGCCCCAAACCTCAATGGGCGCGCACCGATGGTGGCGAGGCTGGCCTGCATCCGTCGAACATCCATGACAATGCGTATTCGATTGGCGCCCTGGACTTCACCGGCGACACCCCCATTCTGCTCGGCCCCGATGGCCCCAGTCTGGGCGGGTTCGTCTGCCCGGTCACGGTGGTTTCGGCCGACCGGTGGAAGCTGGGTCAGCTGCGCGCCGGCGATACCCTCCGGTTCGTCAGAATCGAGGCCTCCCGCAGCGCATCGCTGCGCTCGATCGGTATCGATCGGCGTGGGCACTGGCCCTCGGTGTTCTCCACTCGTGGCGACGGCGACGACGGCGTACTGGCCTACCGTCCGGCGCGTGAGGACGCACCCGATGTGACGTACCGGCGCAGCGGCGATGACAACATTCTGGTCGAATATGGCGACATCACACTGGATTTGGCCCTACGCGCGCGCGTCCACGCATTGCACCAGCGGCTCGAGGACACCCACACCAACGGCATCGTCGATCTGACTCCGGGCATCCGTTCGCTACAGGTGCACTTCGATCCCGACAGGCTGCCCATGGGCAAGGTGCTAGGGCTACTGGACGATATCGACGAGCATCTGCCCGCCTCCGACGAGCTGGTGGTGCCCAGCCGCCGGGTGGCCATGCCCCTATCGTGGGACGACCCCTCGGCCCGCGACGCCATGGAGCGCTACCGCCTGGGTGTGCGCGCGGACGCCCCGTGGATGCCATGGAACATCGAATTCATCAGGCGCATCAATGGCCTGGACACTGTCGACGATGTCTATCGCACGGTGTACGACGCGTCATATCTAGTGCTGGGTCTGGGTGATGTTTACCTGGGCGCACCCGTGGCCACCCCCGTCGATCCCCGGCATCGCCTGGTGACCACCAAGTACAACCCGGCGCGTACCTGGACCCCCGAGAACGCCGTCGGTATCGGCGGGGCGTATCTGTGCATCTACGGTATGGAGGGACCCGGCGGATATCAGCTGGTGGGGCGGACCGTACAGATCTGGAACCATCGGCACCCGGACAACGCCGGCGCGTTCGAACCCGGGACGCCGTGGCTGCTGCGGTTCTTCGACCAGATCAGCTGGTACCCGGTGAACTCCGAGGAGCTGCTCGAGCTGCGCGACGAGCTTGCCACCGGACGCGGCACCGGCGGCGTCACGATCACCGACGGTGAGTTCTCCATGGCGGAATACTCGACGTTCCTTGCCCAAAACGCGACGTCAATAGGCGAGTTCCGCGATCACCAACGCTCGGCATACGCGGCCGAGCGCGAAGCATGGAGCACTGCGGGCGAATTCGCCCGAGTCTAGCAAGTGAGCGCCCCGAACCCCTCGCTCGCGAATACCGGGGCGTGTCACTTTGCTGTCTGAATTAACCATCCCTGGCGATCTTGGTCAAGAGAAATGGGCACACCGACATTTCCAGGGGCCGAGAGCGACGCTGTCGCCAAACACGGCGAGGGCGCACCGTTCGCACACAATCGGGCTGAGATCTGTGCGTACGGTGCGCCCTCGCGCTGTGGGGTGGCTTACTTAGCCTTGTATTCGTAGAACCCGACGCCACTCTTCTTGCCAAGGCGCCCGGCCTCGACCATCCGGAGCAACAGCGGCGGAGCCGCATACAGCGGCTCCTTGTACTCGTCGTACATCGAATCGGCGATGAGCTTGAGGGTGTCCAGGCCCACCAGGTCCGAAAGGCGCAGCGGTCCCATCGGGTGCGAGAGCCCCGCCACGACCGCCTTGTCGATGTCTTCGACTGTGGCAAAACCAGATTCGGCCATCCGGATGGCCGCCAACAGGTAGGGAACCAGCAGGAAGTTGACCACGAAACCGGAGCGATCGGCGGCACGGACAACCTGCTTACCCAGCACCTCGCTGGCGAAGGCCTCGGTGCGCGCGGCTGCCTCGGGCGTGGTCACCAGCGTCGAGATGAGCTCGACGAGCGGCAGGACCGGCACCGGGTTGAAGAAGTGCAGCCCCAGCACGCGGCCTGGATTCTTGGTCGCCGCAGCGATCTTCATGATCGGGATGCTGGAGGTGTTCGACGCGAGAACCGCATCGGGATCGGTGATCACCTCGTCGAGCTTGGCGAAGATCGAGGATTTGATGGACTCGTCCTCGATGACCGCTTCGATGACCAGCTGACGATCAGAGAAGTCGGCCAGATCGGTGGTGAACTTCAGGTTGGCGACGGCGGCATCGCGCTCACGCTCGGTGATCTTCCCCGCGGAGACACCGCGGTCCAGCGACTTGGTGATGCGGTCGCGACCGGCAGTCGTCAGCGCCTCGGTGGTCTCGAACACCAGGACGTCGACACCGGCACGTGCCGATACCTCGGCGATACCCGCGCCCATCTGTCCGGCGCCGATAACTCCTACGCGCGTGATTCCATCCGTCATCTTCGTGCTACTCCCTGAACATCGTTGTTAGTTTTGACTTTCCAGCACACAGGCCCCGCCCAACGGGATACGTGGGCGGGGCCTGTGCTGTCAACTCAGTGGGTCACACCGAGAGTCTTGACGTGGGCGCATTGCCCGGCTAGAGCTCGGCTCTGCTTAGTGGAACTGACCCTCTTCGGTCGAGCCCTTCAGCGCCGCGGTCGAGGTGTTCGGGTCCACGGTGGTGGCGATCCGGTCGAAGTAGCCGGCGCCGACCTCACGCTGGTGCTTGGTGGCGGTGTAGCCACGAGCCTCAGCCGCGAACTCGCGCTCCTGCAGATCGACGTAGGCGGTCATGCCCTCGCGGGCGTAGCCGTAAGCCAGGTCGAACATCGAGTAGTTCAGGGCGTGGAAGCCGGCCAGGGTGATGAACTGGAACTTGAAGCCCATGGCACCCAGCTCCTTCTGGAACTTGGCGATGGTCGAGTCGTCCAGCGCCTGCTTCCAGTTGAAGGACGGGCTGCAGTTGTAGGACAGCAGCTGGTCCGGGAAGTCGGCCTTGACGGCCTCGGCGAACTTGCGGGCGACCTCCAGGTCCGGCACACCGGTCTCCATCCAGATGAGGTCGGCGTAGGGAGCGTAGGCCTTGGCACGCGCGATACAGGGCTCGATGCCCTTCTGCACGTTGTAGAAGCCCTCGGAGGTGCGCTCACCGGTGACGAACGGCTTGTCGCGGTCGTCCACATCGGAGGTGATGAGGGTGGCGGCCTCGGCGTCGGTACGGGCGATGACGACGGTCGGGGTGTTGGCGACGTCAGCGGCCAGGCGCGCGGAGGTCAGGGTGCGGATGTGCTGCTGGGTGGGGATCAGCACCTTGCCACCGAGGTGGCCGCACTTCTTCTCCGAGGCCAGCTGGTCCTCCCAGTGGGTACCGGCGGCACCCGCGGCGATCATGGCCTTCTGCAGCTCGTAGACGTTCAGGGCGCCACCGAAACCGGCTTCACCGTCGGCGACGATCGGCACCAACCAGTTGTCGACGCTGGTGTCACCCTCGACGCGGGCGATCTCGTCGGCACGCAGCAGGGCGTTGTTGATGCGGCGAACCACGGCCGGCACCGAGTTGGCCGGGTACAGGCTCTGGTCTGGGTAGGTGTGGCCGGAGAGGTTGGCGTCACCGGCAACCTGCCAACCCGACAGGTAGATGGCCTTGAGGCCGGCACGGACCTGCTGCACGGCCATGTTGCCAGTCAGCGCGCCCAGCGCGTTGATGTACGAGTCGTCGTCCTTGGTGACGGCGTCCCACAGGATTTCCGCGCCACGGCGGGCCAGGGTGTTCTCCTCGACGACGCTGCCCTGCAGCTCTTCGACCTGGGCGGCGGTGTAGTCGCGGGTGATGCCCTTCCAGCGGGGGTTGGTGTCCCAGTCCTGCTGGATTTCGGCCGCGGTGCGCGGCTTGCCGACATTCGACATTGGTGCTCCTCTGTTACTTGCCCTGGCGTTTGGCTGTCGCAGACAGATTGTTAACGCCCAGGCACGTTCACTGCGTTGACTGTTACGACGATGTCACAGACCATATGCGCAGGTCCACCCGTTCCCAATGCCAATTTTCGCTAGGTATTAACGGGCTTTTGCTAACCTTGCGAAGCGGCTAATCGTACGCCCGTACTGTTGCTACCGATCGGTAACCAACAATCCCCTGTTCAGAACGCTCGTACTGTTAAACCGTCGACACCGCGTCTAGTTATCGAGCGAATATCGATGCGAGAGCCTTCACTTCGTCGCCAACGACATATGTGAGCGTTGTAACACTGCGACCGGGGACGCCAAGCTCGGTTCCGTCCTCGTAGACGTTGGTGATGATCTCGAGCTTGTCTCCCAGCGAAACCGCGGAGTCGTGTTCGAGGCTCACCCGATAGGGGCCCGACAGCAGCTCCGGATTCCGCGAGAGGTGATCCTCGACGATGCTCCAGTAAACGGAGTTATTCATGTGGTCGAACAGGTCCATATCGGTGAAGCGCACCGGGAAGTCCCGGACATCGGTCGCCGTCTCACGGTTACCGGGCTTGTTGTAGGGCTTCCACCGCAACCGGTCCACCTCCGTGGTGGACGCGACAGTGGCCAGGAAGTCGTCTTCGATACGCGCCGGACCCTGGGTCTCGCGGCTGACGTGAATCCAGAACGCCTCGGACTCGATAAGGCCGCCCGCTCTGCCATCCACCCGCACCCGCATTTGGCACCACCGATTAGAAGTGGCCGAACACCAGCGGCGCAGCCATAGCTCCTCCCTGAACTCAATCGGCTTGATCACGTCGATCATGGTGCGGCGGACTATCCAGTGCGGGTGGCTGTCCTCGGCCTCCACGCCCCGCAGGTGATCTTGGCCGATGTCCTGGATATGCCGAGCGGCCCCGTCCAGCCGTAGACGCCCGCCGGAGTCGACGTCGGCGATGCGAACGGGCCAACGCCCCTCGTAGACGTGAGGATGCGCGTGCGGAACGGGCATCATGTCCTTGTCGAGGCCGGTGCTGGCTTCCACGCTCACGGTTCGGTCCTTTCGCGAGGTCACGCCGGCTCCCGGCACGACGGAGACTGCGTCAACCGCGCATTCTTCGCAATCCATGGTCCCACAACCGAAACCGGCCAAAAATCGACAGCGTGTTGCGGCGTATTCGATTAAGGGCCAGTTGATCTCGCATTCTTGACGGCTCGTTCACGCAGCGTGCTCTCCGCTGGGCCATACGATCACCTGGTGGTAGCCACGCGGCCAGAACGTAACTACCGGGTCGGCCGAGGTCTTCTCACGGCCGCCGGCCTGTTGTTCGTCATCGCCATCGGCGGACTCGCGCTCACCGGACACACCCTGGTCCGATTCTCCTCCGATGAAGCGGCCGGCCCTTATCCGCTGTGGATGCCGCTGGCCTCAACCTTGACCGTGGTGCTGCTCACGCGCCTGGTACCGGCGCATCTGCCAGCGATCGACCCGCTTGCCGACATCGATCGGGGGCGCCTCATCCGTGAGGCGTGGGTACTGGCGGGAGCGGCCCTCGCATTCCCCGCCCTGATCGTCACGGCGACGACCGCGGGGATACCGCTTGATGCCGTGTACAGCTCCATCAAGGTGCTGATGTTTCTCGTGATCCCCCTGTTGGCCTTTCGGATGCTCCGCGGAGACGGCGCCAAGGCTCGATGGAGAACCCGCCTGGACCGCACCCGCACGCTGGCGCCGATCGTTCCGGTTGTCGCATGGATCGCACTCGCCCGACTCGGCCCTCTCGCGCCACCGGCCAGCGCACTGTCCGGCCTGCCCGACCCCGTCACCGTGGCGGTGGCATCGCTGATCACATTGCTGACCGCAGGCGTGCTCGAGGAGGTCTTCTACCGGGGCTTTGTACAGACCCGGCTGGAGTCGTTGGTGGGCCGCTGGCCGGCCATCGCCACCGCGTCAGTGCTCTTTGCCGCCATGCATCTCGCCTCACACGTCCACGCCACCACCTTGGCCGTGGACCTCGCGACCATCGTGGCGATTCAGGGAACGTTCGGCGTGATGCAGGGCTATCTGTGGAGCCGATACCGAAACATCTGGGCTCCGATAGCCATTCATATCGCCGTCAACCTGATCTACCTCGACATGCTCATCAGCTGACGATCGTTCCCGCACGCATAGACACATCACCGCCGCAATGACGCAGAGTCCAGCGGCGACCCGAAAAGCGTTGTCATAGTTGCCCTCCTGATCGCGCAGCCATCCCGCACCTGCTGCTGCGATGGCCGCACCGAGCTGGTGCGAGGCAAAAACCCAGCCGAACACCACGGGGGTGCGATCCCCGAAGTAACTTCGACACAGCGCGATGGTCGGTGGCACGGTGGCCACCCAATCCAGCCCATAGAAGATGATGAACACCCAGGTAGACGGCTCAGCACGCGCAGAAAGCAACGCCGGCAACAACATCAGCGATAGGCCACGCCCGAAGTAGTAGATGCCCAGCAGGACACGCGCATCGACCCGGTCGGTGAGCCATCCGGAGAACACCGTTCCCGCGACATCGAAGATCCCGATCAGCGCCAGCAGGCTTGCGGCCATGGTCGTCGGCATCCCGTGATCGTGCGCCGCGGGAATGAAGTGTGTGCCGATCAATCCGTTGGTGGTCATACCGCATATCGCGAAACTGCCTGCCAATAGCCAGAAGACCGGTTGTCGCGCTCCGATGAGCAGTCCCTCGAACGCCGCACCGAAACCACCGGATGCGGCCCCCGACTCGTCAGTGTCGGCACCGTAGGGGCCAACTTCCTTATCCGCCGGTCGGTTTCGCATGAACAGCACGACCGGCAGAACCACGGAAAGTGCCGACACAGCCACGATCACCGCGGCCCACCGCCAGCCGTAGGCGCCGGCCACCACCGCCACCAGCGGCAAGAAGATGAGCTGCCCGGTGGCGCTGGCGGCGGTCAAAACGCCGGTGACCAATCCACGGCGCGCGACGAACCACCTCGTTGCGATGGTGGCCACGAATCCCATCGAGATCGATCCGGTGCCGACGCCCACCAGCACACCCCAGAGCAGTAAAAGCTGCCAAGACGAATCCATGAACGCGCTCAGGAAGGTGCCCGTAGCGATCAACAGGAGCGCCGCCGCCAGCACCGAACGCACTCCGAACTTATCCATCAACGCGGCCGCGAATGGTGCAGTGAGCCCGAACAGCGTCATGTTGATCGACATCGCCAGCCCAATGGTGCCGTGCGACCACCCGAACTCTGCGTGCAGCGGATCCATCAGAACGCCTGGGACCGATCGGAATCCGGCCGCGGCAAGCACCGCGACAAATGCCACCGCGGCGATGGTCCAGGCAGGGTGCAGCCGGCGGCGGCTGAGGGTTTTGGAGGTTTTGGGCACCGGAGACTGCGTCATCTGCCCAGGCTGACCGATATCGGCTCGACCCACAATTGGCATAAATGCCAATAGGTGTGAAGATCATGCCATGGCACACACGGTGGCCGTCTTGATGCTCGAACCCCTGGTCGGCTTCGACGCGACCATCCCCTCGCTGATGTTCGGTCAGGCCGGTGCCGACCACTACCGGGTCATCACCTGCGGATTGTCCTGTGCCCCAGTCAAGACCACCTCGGGATACACGATCACCCCCGAGGAGGGGCCGTCTGCGTTACATCGCGCGGACACCGTCATCATCCCCGGCACCAGGTATCCGCCGGCGCGCCTTCGGGGCGAGTTGACCGAGGAACTCCGCGCCGCATTCGACACCATCCGCCCGGGCACGCGCATCGTCTCCATCTGCACCGGAGCCTTCGTGCTGGCTGCCGCGGGACTGCTTGACGGGCGCCGCGCTACCACCCATTGGCACAAGGCAGACGATTTTCGTGCCCTATATCCACGGGTGCTGCTCGATGAGGCGGTCCTGTTCGTCGACGACGGCGACGTGCTGACGTCGGCGGGGCTGGCCTCGGGAATCGACCTGTGCCTGCACATTATTCGACGAGATCACGGCACGGCGGCCGCCAACGCCGTGGCGCGGTATTGCGTGGTGCCGCCGTGGCGGGAAGGCGGCCAGGCACAGTTCATCGACCGCCCGCTTCCCGAATGCACCGGGAATTCAACGGCATCCGCTCGCAGCTGGGCACTGGAAAACCTCACCGAACCGTTGACGGTGCGGCAGCTGGCCGACCATTCCCGAATGAGCATGCGAACCTTCAATCGGCGTTTCCGCGACGAGACCGGACTCTCACCCGGTGATTGGGTGCGGCAGCAGCGCGTCGAACGCGCCCGGGCGCTCCTGGAATCGCACGATCTTGCCGTGGATGAGGTGGCGCGAAGGTCGGGCCTGGGCTCGGCCGCGAATCTGCGGCATCACCTGCGCCGCGGATTCGGCATGAGTCCCACCCACTACCGAAAGACGTTCCGGGGCAGCTAGACGATGCCTACGCCGGTAAGCACCTGCCAGACCCCGACCACCGCGAAAAGAATGAGAAGCACCAGCTGCCGGTGGGCAAGGGCCCAATTGTGAACCGGTTCCAGCACGGCTTGAGTCCTCGCCGGGGCGATCACGTAGCTGATGAGGGCCACCTCGAAAACGGCGAGCATCGCGAAGACGAACACGATGGCAGCCAGAATCTGCGTACCCATGGACGTTCCCGAGCCGACGATGATGGTGTCGACGAGGAGCACCAGCGGGGGCGGCGGCATGTATCCAATGCCGAGGACCAGGGCGACCCACAGCGCGCCGTTTTCCCAGGCGCCCTTGCCATGGTGGAAAAGACGTCGAAACTTCGACACCACAACGCTGATGGCACTTCTGATGCGGCCGACAGACTGGGGTTCGGCGGTCGGCGTCTCTGGATCGAGGACCAAAACCGATGAATCCCCGCCCCCGCCTGCGGCCACAGGCTGATTCTCTCTCTTGCGCGACCGAAGCCGCACGGCGATCACAACGGCCAGCACAATGCACAACACACCTGTGCCCAACTGGAGAGGCTTGACCGAGGAGCCCGGGTCCGCCGTCGCGAGATTCTTCGCGAAGGACGCAAAACTCGGGACGAGATGCAGTGCGAAAAGCGCGACAAGGAAGGACGGCACATTCACGATCAGTGCACCAACCCAGAAGGCCAAGAGGTTCTGCACCGGGCGAGGCCGGGAGATGACCACCAAAATCAGGCCAAGCAGCACCGGATTGAGTGACATCAAAAATGCCAACCCCAACAGTTCGCGCCACATATCGGTAACCCTACTCTGTTTGCTCGCGAATGGCAGTGCCAGCCGAAATGCGATGAATCATGCTGAATGCACTCATGAGACCGCTAGTCATTCCGGTAGTACGCAGCCCAAATAACTTAGCCATCATGAATCAACGTGCGTTACGACCCCGACCATTTCTCGCACGTTAAAGCAATCCATGCAATCGCAAGTCAGTCGCGTATTTGGCGATGATTGGCGCCGAGACTTGCGGAATGTCGTGACCGGAACCGATCTTGGCCTTTCGCACCGCGGCCTGGAATCGGTCGGCCGGGGCCATGGACCCCCGCGAGGGTTCCGGCGGCTGACCGTCCCAGCCGTGATCCTGCAAGATTTTCAGCATCTGCAACACAGAGCCTTGGCGTTGATGATCCGGCAAAGCGTGCAGGCCGGCCTCAAAGCGCGCCACCCATTCACTGAAATCGCTGACGCGTTCGATCGGGTGGCCGGCCTCGATCAACCAATCGACGTACTCGTCGATTCCGATGCCGTCGTCATGTGGATTCATCACGTGATACGTCTCGAATCCGGTGAACGCTCCGGTAGACGAGCCCGCTGCCTGCCCTCCCAGCTTCGTGATCGCCTCGGCAACGAATTCCACGGGAAGCCCGTCGAAGTGCGCGCGTTGACGATCGCCTTCCTCGGTCAGCCGGTAGACGGAATGGGGCGCAACACCGGTGGCGACAATGCTCAGCACCATTCGGGCGACCGTGTCGGAGGCATTGACCTGGCCCGCGTAACTGGTGCCGACCATGATCATGCCCGAGCGGAACACCGTGACCGGCAAGCCAACCTGCTCGTGGGCTTCACGGAGCAGCACCTCGCCCGCCCATTTGCTGTTGCCATACCCGTTGGCGTAGCTCCCGTCGGAAGGACGGACGGCACTGATGAGCCGGATATCGGCGTCCTCGACAAAGGTTGACTTCTCGATCTCGCGCCCGACGTCTGCCGTCGACACAAACGTGTACGGCTTGAGCTTCGAGGTCAGCGCGAACCGGATCAGCTCCGCCGTGCCGACCACGTTGGGTCCGAACAGCTCGCTGTAGGGCAGAACGCTGTTGACCAGCGCCGCGGAATCGACGATCAGGTCGACGGTCCCGGACAGCCGTTGCCAGGTCTCGTCATCCAGACCGAGGCCCGGCTCGGCCTTGTCGCCGGCGATTACCTGCAGCCGGTCAGCGGCGAGCGCTTCGTAAACCCGGATGAGTTCGGCGTCTCCGCTGTCGAAGGTCTTGTCGAGACGACGTCGAGCATCTTCGTCAGACTTGGCACGCACCAGGCAAATCAGCGTGCCATCAACATCTTCCAGTTCCTTGAGCCATTGCAGCACGAGGTAGCGCCCCAGGAACCCGGTGGCGCCGGTCAGCAGCACCGTCCGCGGACGTGCGTCGGCACGCGGCAGTGCCGGAGCCGCCTGCAGCGTCGCCTCGTCGATGAACTTGTCCAAGGTGAGGTCGCTGGCCCGCACCTCCAACGCGCCGGGTCCGTGCACGGACGCATAGGTCGGCCCGCTGGCTCCGGAGCTTGCGGCGCCGTCCAGATACACGCTGAGACTGCGCACCGACGGGGACTCGAACAGAGTTCGCACCGCCAGCTGGGCATCGAGCGACGTGTTGATCGCGGCAACCACGCGCATCGCGGAGATCGAGTCGCCGCCCAGATCAAAGAACGAATCGTCGGTCCCGACCCGATCGACACCCAGCACCTGGGCGTAGATGCCAGCGACCGCTTCCTCAATCGCATTGGCAGGCGCGCGGTAGCGGGCCCTGTCGTCGTACTCAGGTATCGGAAGGGCACGCTTGTCGAGCTTGCCGTTGACGGTGAGCGGCAACGCCTCCAGCCGTACCACCGCGGCCGGGACCATGTAGGGCGGCAGTCGCTTGGCCAGGGAGCTGCGTAGTTCGGCGGGCTCACCGGCCCCGATGAAGTAACCGACCAGGCGTTTGTCTCCGGGACGGTCCTCACGGGCGATCACGGCCGCCTGCTCTACCCCGTCCAGGTCCGCCAGGGCGGCCTGGATCTCACCGAGTTCGATGCGGAAACCGCGAATCTTGACCTGCTCATCGGCACGGCCCAGGTACTCGAGCTGGCCTCCGGCGACCCAGCGCACCAAGTCCCCGGTGCGATACATGCGCGCCCCCGGCTCCCCGAACGGGCATGCCGTGAACCGCGATGCGGTCAGCCCTGCACGGCCGACATAACCGATGCCGACGCCAAGTCCGGCCACATACAACTCGCCGACCACACCCGGCGGCACCGGACGCATCCACCGGTCCAGGACGAACAGCGCGGCGTCGGGCACCGGAACACCGATCGGCACCACACCCGATCCGGCGATCAACTCGCCGAACGTGGCATAGATGGTGGTCTCGGTCGGACCGTAGCCGTTGATCATCACCCGGCCAGGTGCCCACTTGTCCACCACTTCGGTGGGGCAGGCTTCACCCGCGACAACCAGCGTCATGTTGTCCAGACCTTCCGGGGACAACATTCCGACCGCCGAGGGGGTTTGGAACAGGACGGTGACCTTCTCCCGGATCAGCAGATCACGGAAATCGTCCGGGGACCGCACCACCGAATCCGGAACGATCACCAACCGGCCACCGTGCAGCAGTGCGCCAAAGATCTCCCACACGGTGATGTCGAAGACAAGAGACCCTGCCTGCGTCCACACCTCGCCCGGCCCGGTGGGCATGTGAGTGAGCGGGAACTTAAGGGCCTGAGTCACATTGGCGTGCGCAATGGCCACACCCTTGGGAACACCGGTCGTTCCCGACGTGTAAATCGTGTACGCAATGTCATCGGGTGCCGGGGTGAGCAGCGGCGTATGGCCGTAAATCGCGCCGGTGGGGTCGTCTTCGGCATCATCGAACTGGACGACGGAGACTCCGGATCCGTCAAACCGTGCGCGCAGCTCGGCGGTCGTGACAGCCGCGACCGGCACGGCGTCGGACAGCATGAACTCCAGTCGTGTATCCGGCACCGAGGGATCGATCGGCAGATACGACGCTCCGGTCTTGAGAATCGCGAGGATCGCCACGATCGCGTCGTCGGAGCGCGGCATCAAGAGCGCCACCGACTCACCCGGACCGGCACCATAGATCGCCAGCAGATTCGCCAATCTCGTTGCGGCCTCATCCAACTCGCCATACGTAGTCGAGCGGCCCTCGAACGTCAGCGCCACCGCCTCCGGGGCACGATTGACCTGCTCGGCGAACGACTCCGGAATGGACAGCACCGGCTCCGGCCCCCGCGCCAGCACCTTGCGATTGCCCCAGCCATCAAGCTGTTGGTGCTCGCTGGCCTTCAGCACATCGAGTGCCGAGAGCCGTTGCGAGGCATCGGCAACCATCGACGTCAGCACCCGCTCGAACCGCTCGAATATAGCCTCGATCTGGGCCGCATCGAACTTGTCGGTGTCGAATTCGACGCGAATTCCCAACTCATGACCGGGTAAAGCCATCACCGACAGCGGGTAGTGGTTGTACTCGCGCGTGACGAACTCGGTGATCGCCAACTCCTGCACACCCGTGAACGCGCTGGTGTCAATCGGATAGCTCTCGTACAGGAAGAGGGTGTCGAACAATTGCTCGTGGCCCGCGATGTGGTGAATCTCGTTGAGGGCCAGATGCTCATGCTCGATGGTGTCGTTGTGGGCACTCTGCAACTGCGCCAACAGCTCTGAGACTGTGGTGGTCGCGGTGGCGCGCGCCCGCACCGGCACCGTGTTGATGAGCAGACCCACGATCGAGTCGGACCCGGCCAGCTCGGCGGGCCGGCCCGAAACCGCCGTACCGAATGCGACGTCGTGCTGTCCGGTCACCACCATGAGCAGCTGCGCCCAGGCGGCCTGCAGCACCGTGCTGATCGTGGTGTGCTGCGACCGCGCGAGATCGGCGAGGGCCTGCGTGGTCTCAGCCGACACCCGATAGGACTCGATGCCTCTGGCACCCGGAGGCGCGGGCGGTGCGACGAGCGTGGGAGTGTCGAAGCCCTCCAACACCGTGCCCCAAGCCGAGCGCGCTGCGTCACGATCCTGTTCTGCCAGCCAGCTCACGAAATTGCGGTATGAGGACGGCGCCGGGAGCCGATGCCCGAAGTAGCTCGCGAAGATCTCCTGCAACAGGATCGGCAACGACCAGCCGTCGATGACGACGTGGTGGAAGGTCAGCACGAACCGGTGCTTGTTCCCTTGGGTGCGAATCAGCGCCGCGCGCAACGTCGGTCGATCGGCAAGGTCGCAGACCGCGGCACGCTCGGCGGCGCAGAGCCGCTGAATCTCTTCCGGGAGTCAGATCGTCCCCACGAAGGTCGAGGTATCGCCATGCGATGACCGGATCGGCAAGAATCACCTGTACCGGATCTCCGTACTGAGTGCAGAACCGGGCCGCCAGGTTGGGGTGACGGCGCACCACTGAGTGCACCGCGTCGCGGAGCCTGAGCTGATCGACCAGACCGGTCACCGTGATGTCGAGCTGCACCGCATAGAAGTCGACTCCAGCTGCCTCGTCCTCCAGTACGCCGGCCGCACGGGCGAAGGTGGTGTGGAAGAGCAGACCCTGCTGTATCGGTGTCAGCGGGAGCACGTCAACGATGTTGTGCTGTTCGTGCAGCTCATCGATCTGCAGTTGGCTCAACTGTGCGGGCGCGATATCGGACGGGGTCAATCCGCCGCCGCCGTTGCGGACATACGCGCAGATTCCGGCGAGTGCCTCGAACCACAGCTGACTCAGCCGCTGCACCTGGGGCTCAGTGACCGACGAGGGCGCCCACGTCCACCCGGCCCGCAGATGCGCGCCGGATTCGTCACCAAGTCCACCCTCCACGATTCCGGCATTGAGATCCACCGTGTACATCAGCGGCATCGACACCGAAGACGCCACGCTGGTCGAGGTCAAGCTGTCCTCGTTGATCCGCCACAGGTCGTCCCCGAGATCGGCTGCCCCGGCACCGAGGCGCCCGAGATAGTTGAACCCGATGACCGGCTCCGGCGCGGCCAGATCCACATCGCGGTTCAGGTAGCGCAGCAGCCCATAGGTCAACGGATCGGGAAGTGCGCGCAGTTGCTCCTTGGCGCCCTTGATGATTGGCCCCAATTCGGCAGCTCCACCGGCAACTTCCTGCCAGGACAGACCCCGTACGCTCAACGCCACCGGGTACTTGGTGGTGAACCAGCCGACGGTACGCGACAGATCGACATCGTCAGCCAGCTCTTCGTGACGCCCATGACCCTCGACGCCGATGCCGACCGAATCCACATTCGAATCCAGGAATTCGTTCCACGCCAGCCCGAAAGCGATCAGCAGGATGTCTTGCACGCCAGCGTGAAACGCCGCCGGGACCTCACTGAGCAACTCGCGGGTGGTCTCGGCGTCGAGCGATACCGACAACGTCTTGGCAGTGGCGTAGGTGTCCAGCTCGGGCAGCACGGCAGGTAATGGCGCGGGAACCGCGGTCACCTCTCGCCAGGTGTCGGCCGTTGCGAGCACGTCGTCCGAATGTGCGTGCGCGTCGAGCAGCGACGCCCAGCGGGCGAACGAGGTCCCTCCGGTCGGCAACTCTACCGGTTGCCCGCCATGGTGCTGCGCCCAGGCGATGTTCAAGTCTTCCAAAAGAATTCGCCACGACACACCGTCAACGGCCAGGTGGTGAATCATCAGGGCCAGCTGCCGGGTCTCGGGGATCCAGACCGCACTCAGCTCAGCGCCCGCGGCCGGATTCAGCTGCGCGCGGGCCGCCACCAACTCTGCATCGGACAAGGTCTCGGCGACACGCAGGCAATCACGCGCGTTCACCGCCCCCTTCTCCGGGACGGTCAGCGACCACACGTCGGCATCGGGAGCATCGCTGTCCTCGGCACGCAACCGCAGGGTGGCATGCCGGTCCAGCAGCGCCTGCAGCACGACGACGACGTCGTCCTCGGTCACCCCGGCGGGAGCCTGCAGCACGATCGTCTGATTGAACTGGTCGGTGGGACCTTGTACGCCGTGCAACCAGTGCATGATCGGCGTAGCCGACACCGGGCCGATGCCCTCGTCGACGACTCCGGACTGGCCGTCCGAGAGCACGGCCACCGCCGCTACCCCACTGACGGTCTGTTCGACGAAGATGTCGCGTGGCCGGCACACCACCCCGGCCGCCCGCGCCCGCGACACCACCTGCATCGACAGGATGCTGTCGCCACCGAGATCGAAGAACGACTCGTCGACGCCCACGCGATCGACTCCGAGAACCTGGGCGTAGATATCGGCCAGGATCTTCTCGACAGGTCCGGTCGGTGCGCGGTAATCCGTACCGACACTGCGATATTCGGGTGCGGGAAGAGCACGCTTGTCCAGCTTGCCGTTCACTGTCAGGGGCAGCGTCTCCAGCACCACCACTGCGGCCGGAACCATGTACGCCGGGAGCCTTTCGGCCAGTGCGGTGCGCGCCTCCACCGGGTCGGCGCTCCCCATGATGTAGCCGACAAGGCGCTTGTCGCCGGGACGGTCCTCGCGGGCGATCACCACCGCCTGCTCGACTCCATCCAGGCGGGCCAGTGCCGCCTGGATCTCACCCAGCTCGATGCGATACCCGCGGATCTTCACCTGCTCATCGGCGCGGCCCAGGTACTGCAGCTGGCCGTCCTCACCCCACTGCACCAAATCTCCGGTGCGATACATCCGCGAGCCCGGCCCACCGAACGGGCAGGCGAGGAACCGCGATGCGGTCAGTCCCGAGCGATGCGCATAACCGGGCGCGACGCCGTTGCCTGCGACGTAAAGTTCGCCGACCACGCCCTCGGGCGCGGGCCGCAGCCACTTGTCCAGCACGAACAGCGCCGCCCCGGGCACCGGCGAACCGATCGGTGCCACATCCGAACCCGGCCTCAGCGGTCCACTCATCGCCGCGTAAATCGTGGCCTCGGTCGGGCCATAGGCGTTGATCATCGTTCGTCCGCTGGTGGCCCATCGATCCACCAGTTCGGTCGGGCAGGCTTCACCGGCGACGATGAGCGTCGTCGACTCCAACCGCTCAGGCGACAACATCCCTGCGGCCGAAGGTGTCTGGCACAGGACGCTGACCTTCTCGCTGATCAACAGCTCGTGCAGCTCATCCGGTGAGGACGCGATCGATTCCGGGACCACCACCAGACGTCCGCCGTGCAGTAGCGCGCCCCAGATCTCCCACACCGAAACGTCGAAGACCAACGAATGCCATTGCGACCAAACCTGGCCGGGTCCGGCCGGCAGATCCGCGCGCACCGCGTCCACCAACTGGGTGACGTTGTGGTGGGTGACCGCAACCGCTTTGGGAACCCCGGTCGTGCCCGAGGTATAGGTCATGTACGCAAGGTCATCGGGCTCCGGGGCGGGGAGCGCGGAACTGGGCTGGCCGTCGATCAGGGGATCGTCGATCTCAGTGACCCGCACATCGAGTCCATCGAATCGCGAGCTCAAGTCGGCCGTGGTGAGAACCGCCACCGGTTCGGCGTCCGACACCATGAACTTGATGCGCTCGTCCGGATGGGCAGGGTCGATGGGCAGATAGGCAGCACCCGTCTTCAGCACCGCCAACAGCCCGATGATCGCCTCGCCCGAGCGCGGAACCAGCAGTCCCACAACCTCTCCCGGGCCGACTCCATTGCCCGCCAACAGATGGGCGATGCGGTTGGTGACCTGATCCAGGTCGCGATAGGTCCAGGACCTGTCCCCGCATACCAGCGCGACGGTCTCCGGCGCGCGCTCCACCTGGACCGCGAACAGCACCGGGATCGCGACGGGTTCGGCGGTGGGCTCGGTGAGCACCGCGCGGTTACCCCATTCGTCGAGCCGGTCGTGATCGTCGTCGTCGAGAAGATCCATCGACAACAAAGTCCGGGTGGGATCGGCGCTCATGCGGGCTCCTTCTTGTTCCCTTTGACATCGGATGTCATGGCCTCCAGCACACGCTGGAACCTCTTGACCAACTTTCCAATTCGGACGGCGTTGAAGACGTCAGTGTCAAATTCGACGCGGAGTCCCAGCTCGTGGCCCGGTGTGGCTTGCACCGCGAGCGGGTAGTGGTTGTACTCACGATTACTGAACCCGGTAATGGACAACTCGTGCACACGCGATAGTGCCGCCGTGTCGATCGGGTAGTTCTCGTAGACGAACATAGTGTCGAACAGCTGATCGTGCCCGACAGCATGGTGAATCTCGTTGAGCGCCAGGTGCTGATGCTCCAGCGTGTCTCCGTAGGCGCCCTGCAGTTGGTTCAACAGGTCTGCGATGGTGGTGGTCGGCGTGATGGTCGCGCGGACCGGCACGGTGTTGATCAACAAACCGACCATCGATTCGGCGCCGACGAGATCGCTGGGCCTGCCCGACACCGCGGTGCCGAACGCGACATCGTTTTGGCCTGTGAGCCACATCAGCAGCTGCGCCCATGCGGCCTGCAACACCGTACTGACCGTGGTGCGGCAGGAGCGTGCGAGTTCACCGAGTGCCTGTGTGGTCTCAGCGGACACCTCGAAGGACTCCACCCCGCGCCGACCCAGCACTATCCGGCCGGGCGGACCGACGAGCGTCGGGGTCTCAAAACCTTCGAACACCTCACGCCAGGCCGACCGTGCGCTGCTGTTGTCCTGTGCGGCCAGCCAGGTGACGAACCGGCGGTACGACACCGGCGCCGGAAGCCGCTCGCCGAAGTAGCTGGCGAAGATCTCTTGCAGCAGGATCGGCTTGGACCACCCATCGAGCACGATGTGGTGATTGGTCAGCACGAACCGGTACTGGTCCTCCCCGGTTCGGGCCAGCGCGGCCCGGAAAGCCGGTTGTCCGGCGAGGTCGCAGACCGCAGCTCGCTCTGCGGCGGAGAGCCGGTCGACCTGTTGCTCCACGTCCAGGCCACCGTCCGCGTCGAACTCGACGTACTGCCACGCGAGTTCGGGAGCGGCGGGAATGAGCTGTATCGGTTCGCCGAATTCCTCGTAGAACGTGGCAACGACGTTCGGGCGCCGCTTGATCGCGGTGTGCACGGCCTCCTGGAGCCGCTTCGGATCGAGCGGGCCGCTCAGAGCGACATCGAGCTGCACCGCGTAGAGATCGTCACTGCCGTCCATCGCTTCCGGTGCCAGATTGGAGTGGAACAACAGCCCCTGCTGCAGCGGCGTCAGCGGCAGCACATCGGCGATCTGATACTGCTCGTGCAGCTGGTCGATCTGTGACTGACTCAGTCGCGCCGGAGCGACATCGGACGGAGTCAGTCCGCCGCCACCGGTGCGCACATGCGAGCAGATCCCGGCCAACGCGTCGAACCAGAGCCGGCTGATCCGGTCAACCTGGTCGTGACTCAACGCCGAAAGCGCCCACGTCCATGTCGCGTGCAAGCGACCCGAGTCGGGCCCGGCACCTTCCATCACGCCGGCATTGAGTTCGACGGTGTGCCCCAACGGAGTTGGGACCGAGGTCGCCGCGGCCGTGATCGACACCCCATCCGGGTCTATCCGCCAGAGATCCTCGGACAGATCTGCACCGCCGGCGCCGAGACGGCCCAGGTAGTTGAACCCGATCGCCGGGTCCGGTCCCCCGACGCCTGCGTCGGGGTTCAGGTACCGCAAGAGTCCGTAGGTCAGTCCGTCCGGCAACGCGCGCAGTTGTTCCTTGGCGTCCTTGAGGATTGGCGCCAGTGCGGAGTCACCGGCCACCACGAGCGCCCAGGACAGCTCACCCACTGCCAACGAGACCGGGTACTTACTGGTGAACCAGCCGACGGTGCGGGACAGATCCGCATCGCCCGCGAACTCTTCCTGCCGACCGTGGCCCTCGACGTCGATGCCGATCGGGGCTCCACCCGAGCCGAGGAACTCGTTCCACGCCAAGGCGAAAGCGATCAGCAAGATGTCCTGGACCCCGGCGTGGTACGCCGCGGGCACCTCTCCCAGCAGTTCCCGGGTGAGATCGGCGTCCAGCGATACCGACAACTGTCCCGCGCTGGCATAGGTGTCCATCGTGGGGTGCGCCGCGGGCAACGCGGCCGGGATCGCCTCTACCTGGCGCCAGGCGTCGGCCAACGCCACCACGTCGGCGGCGCGTGCGTGCTGGTCGAGCAGTGTCGCCCACCGGGCAAATGATGTTCCTCCCGGCGGCAGTTCCACCGGCTGTCCACCGTGATGCTGTGCCCAGCCAATGTTGAGGTCTTCCAACAAGATGCGCCATGACACCGCATCCACCGCCAGGTGGTGAACGATCAGCACCAGCCGACTGCTGCCGCGCTCCCACAATGCGCTCAGCATCGAACCGGTGGCAGGATTCAGCCGCGACCGCGCCTGACGCAGCGCCTCATCGGTAAGCACGTCCACGGTAAGCAGGCACTCGCGTGCGTCTACCGTCCCTGCCTCCGGAACCAGAAGCGACCATTCGCCGTCGCTGTCTTCGGCGCGCAGCCTCAAGGTGGCGTGTCGATCCAACAGGGCTTGCAGCACGGTGACCACGTCGTCGTCGGCCACTCCCGCGGGGGCCTGCAGCACCACGGTTTGGTTGAACTCGTCGACCTTGCCGCCGAGCCCATGCAGCCACCGGATGATCGGCGTGGCCACCACCGGGCCTGTGCCCGCGTCGACAACAGCCGTCTCGCCATCGGCGAACACCGCGACCTGAGCCAGCCGCGAGACGGTCTGCTCGACGAAGATGTCACGCGGCCGCAGCAGCAGACCGGCGGCGCGCGCACGGGCAACCACCTGCATCGACGAAATGCTGTCTCCGCCAAGGTCGAAGAATGAATCGTCGACGCCGATCTGTTCGACACCGAGCACTTGCGCGTAGATGCCGGCCAGGATCTCCTCAACAGCATCCTCGGGCGCCCGATAGTGGTCGGCGTCCTGATACTCCGGTGCCGGTAGCGCCCGGGTGTCGAGCTTGCCGTTGACTGTCAACGGCATGGCGCCCAGGACCACGACGGCCGCCGGAACCATGTAGGCGGGCAGTCGCTCGGCCAGCACCGCGCGCACCGCGGCGGGATCCAGGCTCCCCTTGGTTGATTCGGTGATGTAACCCACCAGCCGCTTATCGCCGGGGCGGTCCTCGCGCGCGATCACCGCTGCCTGATCCACGCCTTCCACACGGGCCAGTGCCGCGTGTACCTCACCAAGTTCGATGCGGTACCCACGGATTTTCACCTGCTTGTCGGCGCGTCCCACATACCGCAGCTGACCGTCTTCGCCCCACTGCACCAGGTCGCCGGTGCGGTACATCCGCGAGCCGGGCGCCCCGAACGGGCATGCGACGAAACGTGTTGTCGTCAGGTCCGAACGCCCCAGGTATCCACTCGCCTGGCCGGACCCCGCCACGTACAGCTCACCGACCACACCCACCGGCACCTGCCGGAGCCAGCCATCCAGCACGAAGAAGGCCAGATGCTCCAGCGGCACGCCGATCGGGCTGCTGTTGCTATCGACGTCTCCGCTCCCGATCTCGCGGAACGATGCGTGCACCGTCGTCTCGGTGATGCCGTACATGTTGATCATCCGGGGGAGCCCCGGATGGCTGTCGAACCAGGGCGAAAGACGCTGCGGTTCAAGTGCCTCGCCGCCGAAGACCACCGTCTGCAGCTTGAGCTGCTGTCCCACTTCCGGTTGCATCGCATCGGCGGTTTGCAACGCGTAGAAGGCCGAAGGAGTTTGGCTCAGGACGCTGACTTGTTCACTGACAAGCATGGCGTGCAGATCTTCAGGGGAACGGACAACCGCGTCGGGCACGATGAGCAGCCGGCCCCCGTACAGCAGCGCGCCCCAGATTTCCCATACCGAGTAGTCGAACGCCAGGGAGTGGCATTGCGTCCAGACCTGTCCCAGATCCAGTTCTGCGTCAAGCGATTCCAGCAGCTGTGCGACGTTGCGATGGGTAACCGCCACGCCCTTGGGCGCGCCGGTGGTTCCCGAGGTGTAGATGATGTAGGCGATGTCGTCGACAGCGGGGACGGGCAACGCCACGTCGGATTGCCGATCCACGGCGGGATCGTTGATATCGATGGCGGGTATCCCGGACGCGCCCAGTCGCGGCAGCAAGTCCGCCGTCGTGACGGCGGCGATCGGCGCCGCATCGCCCAGCACGAACTCCACCCGGGAATCCGGATGTGCGGGGTCGATAGGTAGATATGCCGCGCCGGTCTTCAGTACGGCCAAGATCGCCGCGATCGCCTCCCCGGTACGGGGGAGCAACAGCGCCACCCGCTCACCTGGGCGGGCTCCACGGCTGACCAGGTGATTCGCCAGCCTGTTGGCGGTCGCATCCAATTCGCCATAGCTCCAGGAACGTTCACCACAGGTGATCGCGATTGCTTCCGGCGCCCGTATCACCTGTGCGGCAAAGAGTTCTGGGATCGACGTCAATGCCAGTTCCGGGCGGGTCAACACCGCGCGGTTACCCCACGCATCCAACCGGTCATGCTCGCCGGCATCGAGCAGGTCGATCGAAGACAGCCGGGTGGCCGGGTCCGCGATCATGGCCGCCAGCACCTGACGGAACCTGTCAACGATGATCTCGATCGTCGCCAATTCGAATACATCGGTATCGAATTCGACCCGCAAGCCCAGCTCATGGCCCGGCATGGCCACAACCGACAACGGATAATGGTTGTATTCGCGGCTGCTGAAGTCGGTGATGGCCAACTCCTGCACACCCAGCTGTGCGCCGACGTCGATCGGGTAATTCTCGTACACGAACAGCGTGTCGAAGAGCCTGTCGAGGCCGATCGCGTGGTGAATCTCGTTGAGCGCCAGGTGCTCGTGCTCCACGGTGTCGTTGTGGGCACGTTGCAACTGATCCAGCAGATCTGCAACAGTGCTGGCCGCGTTGATGTTTGCCCGCACCGGCACCGTGTTGATCAACAGACCGACCATTGATTCCGCGCCAGCGAGGTCGCTTGGCCTGCCCGACACCGCAGTGCCGAATGCGACATCGTGCTGCCCGGTCAACCAGGTCAGCACCTGCGCCCACGCGGCCTGCAGCACTGTGTTCACGGTGGTGCGCTGCGCACGTGCCAATTCGGACAGTGCGCGGGATATCTGCTCCGAAATCCGATACGACTCCGAGCCCCTGCGACCCGATGAGGCAAGCGAACCAACCAGCGTCGGGGTCTCGAAACCGTCGAGTGCCACACCCCATGCTCTTTGCGCCGCAACGCGATCCTGCGCTGCCAACCAGGTGACGAAGTTTCGGTACGGCGCAGGCGACGGTAGACGCTGCCCGTAATAGGCACCGAATATCTCCTGCAGCAGGATGGGCAGCGACCAGCCATCGATCACGATGTGGTGAGCGGTCAGCACCAGCCGATGCCGGCTTTCCGCGGGGCCACCGAGCCCGGAGATGAGCGTCGCCCGAAAAACCGGCTCGGTGAAGATCCGGCAGACCGCCGCACGTTCGGCCGCACACAGCTGCTCGACTTGCTGATCGACATCGCCAACCAATTCGGCATGCTGCCAAGCGATCACAGGCTCTGCAGGGATGACCTGTACCGGCTCCCCATACTCCTCGCTGAAGCGGGCGGCCAGATTCGGGTGGCGTTTCACCACCGCGTACACCGCATCACGCAAGCGGCTCGCGTTCAGGGGACCTGTGACTGTGAGCCCCAACTGCACCGAGTAGACGTCGTCCTCGACGGAATCCCCGGTGGCCTCAGCAAATCCCGCCTGGAACAGCAGGCCTTGCTGCAGCGGGGTAAGCGGCAGCACGTCGGCAACTTCGTACTGCTGCACCAACGCGTCGATCTGCTGCTGAGTCAAGCGTGCAGGCACCAGATCAGACGGCGTCAGGCCGCCTCCGCCGGAACGCACATGAGCGCAGATCCCGCTGAGAGCCTCGAACCACAACCGACTGAGACGTGCGGCCTGTGCGTCGTCCAAAGCCGAAGGCGCCCAGGTCCAATTGGCCCGAAGTTCTGGTCCGGACTCGGCGTCCGAATTTGTCTCGACGATCCCGGCGTTGAGCTCCACCGAGTGGGCCAATGGCATCGAAATGGCCGCAGCCACATCGGTCATCGACAGGCTCTCGTGGCTTATCCGCCAGAAGTCCTCGGAGAGGTCAGCCGCTCCCGCACCCAGGCGCCCGAGATAGTTGAACCCGATTGTCGGCTCCGACCCGGTCAGCCCGATATCGGCGTTCAGATAACGCAGCAAACCATAGGTCAGCCCATCTGGCAGCGCACGCAGCTGCTCCTTGGCCGCCTTGATCACCTGACCGAGGGCCGACTCGCCCGCTGTCACCTGCGCCCACGACAGCTCCCCTACCGCCAAGGCCGCCGGGTACTTGGTGGTGAACCACCCGACGGTGCGCGACAGGTCGATGCGACGGTGCACGGCTTCGCCGATTTCTTCCTGGCGCCCGTGCCCCTCGATGTCGAACGCGATCGGCGCGCCCCCGGCGCCCAGGAACTCGTTCCAGGCCAGCCCGAAGGCGATGAGCAGAATGTCTTGCACCCCAGCATGAAACGCCGCGGGTACCTCGCCCAGCAGATGCCGAGTGGTCTCGGCATCCAATGACAAGGACAGACGTCCAGCGTTGGCGTACGTGTCGGTGGCCGGCTGAACCGCGGGCACGTATGCAGGCGCGGTCAGCACCTCTTTCCACACATCGGCCTGCGCCACCACGTCCGTGGACCGCGCGTGTTCGGAGAGCAGTGAAGACCAGCGGGCAAAAGACGTTCCACCGGCCGGTAGCACCACATCGGCTCCACTGTGATGCTGCGCCCACGCGATATTCAAGTCTTCCAACAGAATTCGCCACGAAACACCGTCGACAGCCAGGTGGTGAATCACCAGCACCAGCTGCTTGGTGTCGGGAATCCACGCCGCGCTGAGCATCGTTCCGGTGGCCGGGTTCAGCCGAGAACGTACCGCCACCAACGTTTCATCCGATAACGCGTCAACGACGCGTAGGCAGTCGCGGGCGTCTATCGCCCCCGCCTCCGGGACGAGCAGCGACCATTCGCCATCGTTGTCCGTGGCACGCAACCGCAGGGTGGGGTGGCGATCCAGCAATGCCTGCAATACCGAAACCACGTCGTCCTCAGACACGGCCGCGGGTGCCTGAACCACGAGTGTCTGGTTGAACTCGTCGATCGCGCCCGCCGAATCCTGCACACCGCGCAGCCAGTGCATGATCGGCGTGACTTCTACGGGTCCGAGACCCTCGTCCACCACATCGGCTTCGCCACCGGAGATTTCGACGACAGCGGCCAGCCGCGACACCGTCTGTTCGATGAAGACATCGCGCGGTCGGCACAGCACACCCGCCGCCCGGGCGCGCGCGACCACCTGCATCGAGAGGATGCTGTCGCCGCCCAGATCGAAGAAGGAGTCGTCGACGCCGACACGATCGACACCGAGCACCTGGGCGTAGACGTCGACCAGAATTTCCTCGACGGCGGTGGCGGGGGCGCGGTAGTCGGCCCCCAGTCCGCCATATTCGGGAGTCGGCAATGCGCGGGTGTCTAATTTGTTGTTGGACGTCAAAGGCAATGTCTCAAGCACCACCACCGCCGCGGGAACCATGTAGGGCGGAAGGCGTTTCGCCAAGGTGCTGCGCGCTTCGGCGGGGTCGACGGTCCCGGTGACGTAGCCGACGAGACGTTTGTCTCCTGGCCGGTCTTCCCGGACGATCGCGGCGGCATGGTCCACTCCGTCGAGTGCGCTCAACGCCGCTTGGACTTCACCGAGTTCAATACGGTATCCGCGAATCTTGACCTGCTCATCGGCCCGGCCCAGATACTGCAGTTGTCCGTCGTCGCCCCACGAGACCAGGTCCCCGGTGCGATACATGCGGGTACCGGGCTGCCCGAAGGGGCATGCCACAAAGCGGGAGGCCGTCAGATCGGAACGACCGATGTATCCGGAGGCGACGCCCTCACCGGCCACATACAGTTCTCCGACGACGCCGGCAGGCACCGGTTGCATCCACGTGTCCAACACGAAGAGCGCCGCGCCGGGTACCGGCGCGCCAATGGGGACGGCGGAATCCGGCGCCCCTGCCACCAGCGGCGCACTGATCGCCACGCACATCGTGGTCTCGGTCGGACCGTACGCGTTGATCATCACCCGCCCGGGAGCCCACCGCTCCACGACCGAGGCAGGGCACGCCTCACCGACCACCGCAAGCGCCGTGGACTCCAGGCCTTCCGGGGAAAGCATGGCCACAGCCGACGGAGTCTGCGTAAGTACGGTGACCTGTTCGGCGACCAGCACGTCGTGGAAGTCTGCGGGTGAGCCCGTGATCGATTCGGGGACGACCACAAGCCGGCCACCGCGCAGCAACGGCCCCCAGATCTCCCATACCGAAACGTCGAACGCCAGAGAATGGCACAGGGGCCATACGCCAGGGTTTGGTAGTCCGGCATCGAGCGACGACATCAGCTGGGTGACGTTGTGGTGAGTGACCGCCACGCCTTTGGGCGCTCCCGTGGTTCCCGAGGTGTAAATGATGTAAGCGATGTCATCTGGTCGAGCACCCGGCGCGGGAGCCGAGGGCTCCGTCTCGGCAGCGGAGGGGTCAAGGTCGATGATCGGCAGATCGAAGACGTCCAGTCGCGCCCTGAGTCCGGCTGTGGTGATCGCGGCCGCCGGCGCCGCATCGCCGACGATGAACTCGAGCCGCGACGCGGGTACCGCGGGGTCAATAGGCAGATATGCCGCCCCGGCCTTCAATACGGCGAGTATGCCGATGACCGCCTGAGCAGAGCGGTCCGACAGCAGGACCACGCGGTCGCCGGGACCCACGCCTTGCGATACAAGCTGACCCGACAGCGCATCGGCGGCCTCGTCCAGCTCTCGGTACGTCAGAGTGTGCGCACCGAAGGTCAGCGCCGGAGCCTCGGGATCGGCGGCCACCTGGGAGGAGAACAGTTCGGGAATCGATACACGCGTGGCAAGCGGCCCCGCGAGAACCGCACTGTTGCCAACCTCAGCCAAGCTCGTGAGCTCGTCGTTGACCAGGGAATTCAGAGAGGAGAGCCGCCGATCAGGATCGGCCGCCATCTCCGATAAGAGCCGCTGCAACCGCTCCGTGAGGTTCGGCACTCCGAACTTAGAGAACGGCAGTCCGTCGCCCGAGGTGCTCAGGAGTAGTTGGTCGCTGGCTCCGATAAAGAAGAGTCCAAAGTGCCCCATGGGGCCGTGGTTGGTGTACGTCGCCGTGGCGGGCACACCAGCGAGGTCCAAGGTGAGTCTCATGGGGATGAAGTTGATGGCGACGCGATTTCCCGCCTGCCGGGGGCCCCGGAGACCGAATTCGCCGCCGTCCAGGACATGCGCCGGGAATCGTTGATGCTTGAGCAGTTCGCGAATGCGCACATCAACGTGCTGGCAGAATTCGGCGACCGTGGACTCCGGCGGGGCACTGAGTACCAGCGGCACCACGCCGGCCAGCATCCCCGGAAGCGTCTTTGACTCGGGACGGACACGGCGGCTAACCGGGAAGTCCAGCGCCACTTCCGACCCGCTGGTGGACCACCCGCGCACCAACAACGCACAGGCGGCTGTGATAACCGAGTACCGGCGAACACGCAAAGCCTTTGTCAAGTCTTTGATTTCGCCGACTACCGCGTCATCGATCTGAACCGACGCTGTCGGTGTGTAGCCCTCATGGCCCTCATGGGCATGGGGCGGGCGGGGGTCGAGGCCACTGTCCGGCGGAAGGTTACGGCTCCAGTACTCCCGATCCTCTGCATAGTCGGTGGAGGCTTCGTACTCCGCCTCCAGCTCGACCAGATCCTGCAGGGTGCCGAAGTAGGCGTCGGGAATCGGATCCCCCGCGACCAGCGCGGAGTAGATCGATGCGATTCGGCGGCTCACGATCGCCATGCCCAAGCCGTCCAAGTTGATGTGATGGCACAGCCCGAACATGTAGTACTGATCGTCGGCCGTCCGGATCAACGCGAATTTCAGCAGTTGGTCGGTCAAAGGCATCAATGTGCGTTGGATCGACGAGGCGATCTGGCGAGCGTGCTCGACAGGATCTTCTGAATCACGGACGTCATGGAAGTCCAACACGAGTTCCGAATGGTCAATCGCCCTCTGAACGATCTGACCATTGACCTCAAGGAAGGCGGCCCGCGCAGGTTCGGCTTCATTGATTGCCTGGCGGACGGCTTGCTCAAGTAGAACTCGTTCTACTTTTCCTTCGATTCGAACCAAAAGGCCAAGCTGCCACTCCGCACCGACGAGACCGCTTTCCTGGGAAAGCCAGATATCCAATTGTCCGCGCGAAAGCGGTAATGCCCCGTCTTCAGACTCCAACATTCGCCTACCCCCTCTCCGAAGGTTCAGCGCCCAAGACCCCCACCCTGCGCCAATCTCTCGCGCAGGCTCTTCGGCCGGATATCGGTCCAGTTTTGTTCGATGTACTCCAGGCAGGCGGCACGGTCCGCTTCACCAAATACAACCCGCCAGCCATCAGGCACATCGGCGAAAGCCGGCCATAGGCTGTGCTGCTCCTCGTCGTTGACCAAGACGAAAAAGCTTCCCTTGTCATCATCGAATGGATTGATGCTCACGCTTTCTCCAGGTTGCTTCGGTGGACATCGCAAACATACGGCTGAATTTATAGCGGCGTAGCGGGTTTCACAAAGTTCTAATCTTCGCAACTTTGACACATCGTTGCTTACTACCGCAACTAATTAGCCACAATATCGGTATGAATGTATTTATCCAGGTCAAGTATGGTTAGATAGATCTCTAGTTGTTGCGATGAACGCGCATATGAGTATACCAAGTCTGAGCACGCCACGTGAGGCGAGCGCAGGGCCGTCAGCGAGAGCAATCAAGTGACCACCGGTTCGCCTATCGTCCAGCAAAGTATGATACTAGAACTGGAGGCGCACGTTACCTAATATTGAGGCTTGCTGCGCATCTTAATCAAGTAACTTGAAGAAGTAGCCCACAGCTCAATATTTGGATGTTTTTCGAGTTCAGGTAACAGATCGGGCCATTCCGTTACATTGCGCGCTGCGCCGAGAGTGTTACAACCTGGGGCGTATCAAATGAACTCGCCGCGACCTGAATTCTGATTCAGCCGAGAACTGATGGGGCAGAAGCCGCCCTAGCAACAGAATGTGACGGAGTATCGGGTACCTGGAAGTAAATGTGGTGACAAACCACTACGAATTAAGTTCTCGTCTATAAGAAATACCGAAGATATCCATGGCGGTTTGGCCACCTCAGTGGCTCCAGTCGGTGCTGCAACAAATTCCACGAAAAACATTGTTATGCGCGCGTCGCCAGAAATGTCCTGTGGCCACGAAGATCGTCCATACCCGCACCGTTTACACCGAGCACAGCATCCTCACAGCCTTCCTCGTCGCACATCGCCAAAAGTGTGCGGAAGCCGCCCGCGAGACCGCTTTGACCAACGGTGAGAGCGCCCGAGAAGACGATATTTTCATGCGGAACACGAAGCCCCGGCCCATGGCGAGCCCGCTACCGAAATAGTTCAGTCGTCGAGGTGCTCGGGACGGGCTTGCGTTCCCTCGATGGGCGACGATCCGGCTGGCATCAGCATGACAAACACCGGTAGTCGCACCACGGCACCGTTGAGGATCGGCAGCCGGATCGCGACGGAAACGACCTCCAGCTCCAGACGCTTACCCCGCCGAGTCTCCATCTCCAAGCGCCCGGGTAACTGCCTGGGCGTCGCGAGCCAGTCCAGACCGCGCTCTATCGACTCGACGACGTTCATGCTTTGACTATACCCACTCGACGATGAAAATCCTTGTCGGAAGACGAATCTGCCGCAAGGCCTATGCCTTGGTGAAGCTGTACATCCGATACTCCACCGCTCCCCCGCTCCGTAGGTCCTCGTAAGCACGCTGAGCCGGCGCAAACCTGCGAACCAACCCGCGCAAGAGTCTGGGCGTAGCGCGATCGATCACGTACCGCCAGCGCTCCAGGTTCTTCTCCATCCCGCGCCGGACCTCGACATTGATCCCCCGCTCGGACACCATCCGTAGCGGCGCGTTCGCGAGCGCCACCTTCCACCCAGCGACATCCTGAGCGCTGCGCGCATCTGCGTAGAGAAAATGTCCGCCCGGACGAAGCACGCGCGCCACCTCGGTGAGAAACACCGGAAATTGGGGATACAGGTGCGACGACTCGATATTGATCACCGCATCGAAGGACTGATCGGTGAATGGCAGGTTCTGCGCATCTCCGTGCGTGAACTCCAGGCCCGGAAGATTGTGCCGTTTGCGACAGAACTCGATCCCGTCCGGATTGAGATCCAGCCCCGTGTAGGACATCGGATGCAATGTGCGTACGAGGTAGGAAGCTCCGCCGCCGTGGCCACAACCGACCTCCAGCACCCGCCTACCGTCGAGCTCCGTCTGGGTAGCGGTGCTGTGGTAGAGCTGAATGGAATACCGATCGGGCTCATCGGAAGCCGACAACGGGACATCCATCGCCGGATCCTCTTCGTAGCCGTAATTGAGGAACACGACGTTCTCTGTTTCGAGCTTACGGGTGGCATGCCGGTAGATGAACTTCTGCACCGCCTGAGTGAACTGAGCGTTCAGCTTGAAGATGACCCAATCTCGCGACTTCCGAACCGGATGACTGCGCACCATAGACGAATTATGGCAGAGTTCTGAGTTTCAGGCTGGCTTATCGAACTCCGAACTGCCTTGCGACAGTTGGAGAACCAGAGATAATGACTCAGTTATTCGGTCCACCAACGCGACAACGACTGAAGGGCCAGGAACGGAATGAAGTTTGCGCTGGCGTGCTACGGCACTCGCGGCGACGTCGAGCCCTCCGTCAGCGTCGGATGCGAGCTGACCCGACGAGGACACGACGTCTGCGTGGCTGTCCCCCCGGACCTCGTCACCTTCGCGGAGTCGGCTGGACTGGCCGCGGTTCCCTATGGCCCGGAACTACAGGATTTCCTACAGGACGAGTTCCTCCGGAATTTCTGGACTCAGTTGGTACGCAACCCCGTCGGCACGCTGCGTGAGCTTTGGGCGCCGATTGCCCGGTACTGGAGTGACACCAGCGCGACGCTCACCTCGGTGACAGACGGGGCTGATCTGTTGTCGACAGGACTCAACTTCGAGCAATCGGCCGCCAACGTGGCCGAGTATTTCGACATCCCCCTGATGATGCTGCACCACTTCCCGATGCGACCCAACGGTCAACTGCTTCCGATGCTTCCGGCACCGCTCGTACGATCGGGCGGAATGCTCTCCGAATGGCTGCTGTGGCGCGCCACGAAGGACGCCGAGGACACGCAGCGACGCGAGCTCGGCTTACCTGAGGCCACCGGACCCTCGCCGCGTCGGATCGCCCGCAGCGCAGCCATCGAAATACAAGCCTACGACGCGGTCTCCGTTCCCGGACTGGCCAATGAGTGGGCGAAATGGAATGGCAAGCGGCCTTTCGTCGGCGCCCTCACGATGGGGTTATCTACCACCGCCGACCATGAGGTGGCGTCCTGGATCGCCGCAGGGAAACCGCCGATCTGCTTCGCCACCGGCAGCATTCCGCTCGAATCACCGGCCGGCACCATCGAGGTGATTAGTTCTGCGTGTGCGGAACTGGGTGAGCGGGCGCTTGTCTGCGCCGGCGGTACCGATTTCGGTGACATCGTCCAACCCGACCATGTCAAGGTCGTGGGCGCCGTCAACTACTCGGCGGTCTTCGCCGCCAGCCGAGCCGTTGTTCATCACGGAGGTTCGGGCACCACGGCCGCGAGTCTGCGAGCCGGTACCCCGACGCTGATTCTGTGGAGCACGGCCGATCAGCCGTACTGGGGAAACCAGCTCGGCAGGTTGAAAGTCGGTGCTGCTCGCCGGTTCTCGGCGACCAATCGAAAAACACTGGTGGCCGATCTGCGTCGTATCCTGGCGCCCGAGTACGCGGTGGCCGCCCGAGAGTTGGCTACTCGGATGACCAGCCCCGAGGAAAGCGTCACCAAGGCCGCAGATCTCTTCGAGGCCGCCGCCCGCGGTAAGGCAAGTAAGAAATGACCATTACTGCGGTGGTTTGATAATCAGACCCTGGCCGGTCGGCAAGGCCACGATGTATACGCCCAAATCGCGCGCCACCTCATCCATGGCAATACGCTGTTCGTCGCGACCGCGATTCGCGTAGTCGTCCAGGAGCACAAATGCTCCTGGTGAAAGTCGCGGCCAGAAGTATCGCAATGTCGCGACTTCGGGTGGTGCGCAGTTCATGTCGATATGCAGGAATGCCACCGCATCGGCATGGACTTCCTCAAGCGTTTCCGGAACTGCTCCAGCGATAACGCGCTGGTTCTTCCACTGCGCAAAGTTCGCCTTGACGCTGTCCACGGAGCTCACGTACATGCCGTTGCGTACGAGTTCCTCGCTCTTCTCAAGCGCCCCCGAGTCGCGTTCACCCGCGCTGACGAAGCGCGGGTCGAGTCCGGCGAAGGTGTCGAGGAGATAAAAGGTCTTCCCCAGTCGATCCCAATCGAGGTACTCCATGATGGCGCTGCTCAAAAAGCCGTAGCTGACGCCACATTCGACGAAGTCACCCTTCACCTTGCTCGCACTGGCAGCCGCCCACAGCCCGACATGTACGCGCCAATGCCACTGATACCAGTCGGTGCCACCGAGCGCGCGGACACCGCGCTGGTATGCACGCTGGAACGCCGGGTCATCGAGGAATGCGTGATTATTGAAACAAATCAGCGCATCGTTCGAATAGACGTTGGGCAGGAGCGTGCGCGCAAGCCAATATTCCTTGCGAACCGCCCACAGCCAAATACGGGTACGGAGCGTTAGCTCATCTGCCACAGCGGAAACGATAGCATCCGCCTTCAGGTTGGAGATGAGAAAAGCGCGTGGCGAATCGATTCAACCACGTCGAATAGCTATGGCTCACAAGCTGATCGATGCCATATCCGGCCCTCACACCGCATCACGCTCCACCGGCGCCGCTGACGCGGTGTCTACCTCTGCGGGACGTTTTCGGTTCAGTCGAGACTTCAGCGAGATCGCTTGCTTTTCCACCACAAACCAACTGAAGGCCGCTAGCGGCACGGTGGCCGCCGTGGCAATAGCGAAGAACAGCAACAGATTCAGACTACCCAGTCCCATGACGACCAGTAGCTGTTGCACGGGATAGGCATAGATGTACGTACCGTAGGACAGGTCGTTGCGCAGGTTCAGTCGTGGATTGTGGATGAGCGAGCCCGACACTATGACCGCATACGCCAACGGCAAAGCCGCGATATCCCGATAGTTCTCCAACAGTCCGGAAGCCAGCACGATCACGACGCTCACCGCAACGAGCGACCAGCGCGCGGGAATGACGTCTTTGTACTGGTTCAGCAGGGCTCCTGCCGCGAACATGACAGCGAACCGTGCCACCATCTGCGCGATAGAAGTCGCCGCGAAGACCGGGTACGAGAGATACGCCGTGGCACAAAGGAATAGCACGAAGGCCGCGGGAACAACCCATCGCCGCTTCAGGAGTCCGACGACGCCCAGCACTGCCACCGCGATGTAGCAGATCATCTCGAAGACAAGCGTCCAGATTGACCCGTTCCACACGCCCGGCCATGGGACACCGCGCGGGGTGCCATCGACACCGGCGTAGTACACGTTCAGCAGACCATTGTTGATGACGTACTCGACCGGCTTGTGCGAGGAGAACAACGCCGAGACCGAGCCGCCCTGGATGAGGACACTGATGGGGGCTATGACGAACGCGATGATCAGTAGACACACCCACAGCCCCGGGAAGATGCGAAGGCCACGGGCAATCGCGAAGTCACGAAGCTTGGGTTTGCGCAGCCAACTCGCGGTGATGAGAAAGCCCGATATCGCAAAGAAACCGTCGACGCCGACCTGCTCGATGAGTTGCTCGAATGGGCGATAGGTGATCGTTCGACCGGTCAGCGGCCAGGAGTGCCAGAAGATGACGCTGACCGCCAGGATCAACCGCCATGCGTTAAGCGCATTGTTTCTCGGGTCGAATACCTGGCCGAGCGTCGAGTTTCTCGCTAGCCTCGGCCCCTCCGGCCCACTCACGCGGAACACCTCGAGCGAGCGAACTGCTCCATGGCATCAGCGGCGGCCTCCGCGCTCTCACCCGGTTTGGTCATTCCGTTGGCGAGCTCGCGAGCCCGGTCAACGTAGTCCGGTGCAAGAATCTGGCGCAGATCCGCAATCAGAGATTCTCGCGTGGTGGTCGAAAAACGCCGCGTGGTACCCACTTTCAGCTTCTTTATCTGTCCACCCCAAAGCGTCTGATTGGCATCCATCGACAAGATCAACGTGGGGACCCCGGCGCGCAGGCTTGCCGCGGTGGTGCCGGACCCCCCGTGATGCACGATCGCCCGGCAGGCCGGAAAGACCGTCGCATAGTTGACTGCTCCCACGACCTTCACGTGGTCGGGAAGCTGCGCATCGCTGAAGTCTGTCCATCCCGCGCCTATCAAGGCCCGCTCTCCCAGCTCCGCGCACGCCGAGCCGATCATCTCGAGTGCGGCAGTGGGGGATTCGACCGGCATACTGCCAAATCCGAAGAAGATTGGCGGCGTCCCGTCAGCGATCCATGAGGCGACGTCACCGTCGGCCTCGGCGGTCAACGCCATGGTCAGCGAGCCGACAAACGGCCGCAAGCCATCCCATTCCTTCCACTCCTCGGCCAGGCCGGGAAAACAGACCTCGTCATAGCCCTGGATCTCCAGGGAGCCGCGCTCGGCGATCCGCTGAGGCGACGGCCGTGAGGCCTTGGGTAGGCCGAGCTCACGCCGCTGCGTGTCCTCCACCTTCTTATTCAGGCGCCAAGCAAACCAGTCGAACGCTGTCATCGCCGCACGCCCCAACCGGGAAGGCAGGATGGTGACAAGCTGACCATTCGGCCGCATCGGGATGTGATGAAGTGTGACCAATGGAATGTCATGGTATTCAGCGACATTCGCAGCGGGCTCCTGGTAGCTCTGGCCCGCGAACAACACATCGGCATCCTGGGCCGCGGACATCAGCGTGGTGTTCATCTGCGCCCAGCATTCGTCGCTGAGCTCCCACATCTGACGCCACATCGTCCGAATCTCCCCCACCTTCCAGAAGGTGTGGAAGAAGAACGTCCAGAAATTGCGATACACGTCCAGCCAGGTCTTCGTATCCAACCCGTAGGAAACGGTCTCCAGACCAGCCGACTCCGTGAAGCCGATCAGGTCGGGCGGCACAGCCATGACCACATCGTGTCCCCTGCGCTGTAACTCACGAGCCACGACAACAGAGGGCTCGACATCACCCCGGGTTCCGTAGCTCGCCAGCACAAACTTCATCGCCTCTAACGCCTTTCGGGTATCGCGGTTCAGCGGAGTCGGGCCGCCGTCATTCCTTACGCCAGAACACGCCTGTTCCGTCAATTTCCTTGATCTCGGCGGTTATCCCGTGCTTCGTGCGGTAATCGGTGACGGCCTGTTTGCACGAGTCGAGCGCGTGGTAGTCGTCGATGATGCAAAAGCCTCCGGGAGACAAACGTTCGTAAAGCCCGTCGAGCGCCTGGATTGTGGATTCATAGAGGTCGCCATCAAGCCGCAATACAGCGATTTGTTGAATCGGGGCATCATGCAGCGTGTCTTTGAACCAGCCTGGAACAAATCGAACCTGGTCATCCAACAATCCATAGCGCTGGAAATTAGCCCTGACATTCTTTTCGGTCACCGCCAGGATGGGCGCCGCAAGGTGCAGCCTGTCGCCCTTGTCCGCCTTGTAATGCGCGGTATCCGGCGGAGGTACGCCCTCGAACGAATCGCAGAGCCACACGTTCCGCGTGGTGTCCCCATACGCGGCCAGAACCCCGCGCATCAGGATGGACGCACCACCGCGCCACACACCGCATTCGACCAGGTCGCCAGGCACATCATCGGCAAGCACCGTCTCGACGCACTGCTGCAGGCTGGTGAGTCGCTGCATACCGATCATCGTCAGCGCATCCGCCGGCCAATCCAGGCCCAAGTCACGCTTGTGCGCGTCGAACGGACGCTTGCGCACAAGCACGTAGTCGCCAAATTTGAAAAAGGGGCGGTGCAGCCAGTTCCAACCCACTGGCACAAGTTCATCAACTCCGTATCGGGTGAGGTCCTGTCGAAGCAGGCCCAGATAAGCGGATCGAGTGTCGTAATCGGTCACGGTCAAGAACTGCCCCTATCTCGAAATGCTGGTGTCCCGTCCCAGCGCTAACAATAGCCGTCTGTGCGACTCCGTCGACACGTTTCGGACCGGGCTACTCCCCTTGTAGGGGCTGCATTTTCAGCAGAATCTGTCAAGAATTCTTGTGAACGAATGTCGCCAAATATCTGCGGCACGCTGGCGATCGGAGATCCTGCCACCCTTCATTAATATTCAGCCTCATCGGAACACGGCACGGGGTAGCCGCTTCGACTCTTCTGCGCGATGAATCACGACTACGGAGTCGAACACCTCGATCCGGTCGATGATGGTGGTCGCGAACGGCACCTCGACTGTCTCAATCCGCTTGGGATGGTCCTCCATGATCTGGTAGACCGAGCTCATCTCCAAATAATGAGCGTGCATAGCGTCCATCAGCCATTTGGTGAAATCGATGAACGATTGGCGCTGGTCACGATAGATCGTCCAGTAGTTCGCGCAGACGTCCTCCACGATGTAGACCCCGCCGGGCCGCAGACGCGGAAATAGATACCTGAACGACCCGATCATCTGTTTCGGGGTGTGACCACCATCATCGAGGACGGCGTCGAACGGGCCGAACTCCTCGACCACCGTACCGAGAAAGTGCGGATCGGTCTGGTCACCGATCCGCACGTGGATACCGCGCCCCGGGTCGTCGTGCTGCGCGGACTTGGGGCTGATGTCCAGACCCACAATGGTGGCCTGAGGCAGGTGTTCCCGCCACATCTGTAGGGATCCGCCCCGATCCACCCCGATCTCGAGCATTCGCTCGATCCCCGTGAGCGCACGCTGGTAGATGGGCAGGTAATGACGCAGCTTGTGGACGTTGTCGGTGTTCTCGAAGATCCTCCCGATGGGGGTTTCCGCCGGTGCCGAGTTGTCGGCCCGCATCGAGACCGTCCTGGCCAGGTCCGGCCCCAGCGCACCGAGCATTCGACGGCGGGACCCGTACGGATAACGCCGCGCAATGAACGGAGGTTTGCGCTGCAGTGCCAATCGGAAGAGCGGCATGATCACGAGATCCTTTGCTGTCCTTTGATGTTCGAAGAACATCGCCCATTCTCAGAATCCCGAAATGCCATGCGAATCAGCCTACCGACATATCCATGGCGACACCTATGCGCTAACTGTCCTCGCGCGGCGATAGGGCCCGTTCTCGCGGCGCGAGGCTATCCGAGCCCGCGGGCCCCGCACGCGTCGCCGCCTGATCGGCATGCTTGCGTTTGAGGCGCGACTTGAGCGCGAGGGCACGCTTCTCGACCAGGAACCAACTGAATGCGGCGGGCACCAACGTCGCACCCGCCGAAACAATAAAGAAAACAAACGGATTCAGGCTGGCGAGGCCTGCGACAGCTAAGAACTGCTGCGTCGGCGAGGCATAGATATAGACACCGTATGACAGGTCCGTCTGGATATTCATGCGCTTGTTCTTGATCAGCACACCCGAAACGACGACGGCGTAAGCAAGCGGAAGAGCACCGATGACGCGGTAGTCGGGCAACATGCCCGACGCCAGCACAATCACCACGCTCACCGACACAAGCGACCACCGGGCCGGAATCACATCTCGCCACTGATACAGCAGTGCACCGGCGGAAAACATGATGGCACTGCGCACCGCGAGCTGCGGAATTGTCCATAGCCCAGGGAAGGTTAGCGGCGGCAGGAGAATCGCCGCAATCGTTGCCAATATCAGTATCACCGGTGCGGTCCAGCGACGGCTGGCGAGCCCGAGCAGCCCCAACCCCGCTACGGCGATGTAGCACATCACTTCGAATACGAGCGACCACAGGGACGCGTTCCAGATTCCCGGATACGGGATATCGCGCGGCGTCCCACCCACGTCGAACTGGAGCTGAATCAGCGCGCTGTTCTTCAACATGTATTCGATCGGCGCACTGGAGAACAGCAGCCTCGCGGCCGATCCGCCCTGGATCGCAACACTGAGCGGAGCGATGACAAACGCCGTTACCGCCAGTACCACGTAGTACCCGGGCAGGATGCGCAGGGCTCGCGCGATGAAGTAGTCGCGCGAGCTGGGATTACGGAGCCAACTAGCAGTGATCAGAAATCCCGAAAGAGCAAAGAATCCGTCAACTCCTACCGAAAACAGCAGTTGAAGTATCGCCTTGGATTCCACCACGTGACCCGTAAGCGGAAACGAGTGAAAAAGGATCACCTCTGTCGCCAAGGCGAGCCGACATGCGTTCAGCGCGTTGTTTCGCGGATCGAATACAGAACCGAGCTTCATGCGCCTCCACCACTCTTCGCCGGAAGCGTCATCGTATCGTCATCTCAGTTCGAGATCAGGCTTTCCGGTGTTTCCACATGTAGTTGGAAAACATTGTCACAACTGATGATTCATATTCGCGACAGGGTTTCTCGCCACCAGACCACAGTGGGGCGGCGATGTGCTCAAAAGCGATTCGGGCAGTCCTTGTCGATCCATTCCAGAAGTGCGTGCAGGCCATCCTCGAGCGTCCACTTCGGGCTCCACGCGAGCTGCTCGATTGCCGGCTCGACGTCACAGCTCGCGGCGCGCACATCGCCATCCCGGAACTTCCCGACAACGGTGGGTTCGGGCGCCGCACAGATGTCCGCAACCTTACGAGCCAACTCATGAATGGTTGTCGCAGTGCCAGAACCGATGTCGAGAGTGCGTCGCTCGACTGCGGGTGTGTGTACCGCGGCAAAGAGCGCATCGACAACATCGTCGATAAAGACGAAATCGCGAACTATCCGTCCATCCTCGTACACCTCCAAGGACTGCTTCTCGCGTGCCAGACGCGCGAAGAGCGTGACGATTCCGGTGTACGAGTTGGTGAGTGACTGACCGGGCCCATACACATTCTGCAGACGCAGAACGCTGAGGTTGGTGTCATGGGCGGCCGCCCAGGAAGCCAACAGATGCTCTTGGGCAAGTTTTGTACCCGCATAGATATTGGTGGGCCGGGGCTCTGTCCTACTGGCGCAGCTGGCGAGCGGTTCCGAAGGCTCACCGGTGGGACCCTTCGGATCCCACTGGCCGGCAAGTAGCTGGGCATGGCTGCGCGGGCGTGGGTAGAAGACTTCCGCACCGGACTGCCAGGCACCTTCGCCGTACACCGCGCGCGATGATGCGAGTACCACCTGGTCGGGCACAAACGCCGCACGGCTCAGGGCATCAAGGAGTTGGGTGGTACCCACCACATTGACCGAGCCGTGACGCGTCGCTTCCGAAAGCGACTGCGCGGTACCCGTCTCCGCAGCCAAATGGACAACTTGCGAGGGTTCGAACAACCGCAGCACGGCATCCCAGTCGGGGGCATGGGTCACGTCGCCCGTGAACAGCCGCACCGATGGCGGGAGGTCGATGTCCCGGCCCCTGGCATGCACCTGAGGATGTAGGACGTCCATCACCGCGACGTCGTATCCCGCCTGCACGAGGCGGTTGGATAGCGCGGATCCAATGAATCCCGCTCCACCAGAGATGAGCACAGATGTCGACAAAGCCGATTCCTCCCGTTCTTTACGGACCAGCCAGGTAACCGGCACGCACCGGTAATGCGTTCCGGGTCAATGATATCGATGGTCCAGATGACATCGCGCGGGGTTCTTCCCGCATGGACTGCCGCGCGATGACAACTGACCTAAACACGAGCAGCCCGCTCCTCCAAAAGGTCGGCTGCCTTGCCCACACTCTCGTACGGCTTGGACATGTGGGGAGCGATCTCCCGAGCCCGAACCGCATAGTCGGGGCTGAGGATCTCCCGCAGGTCCGAGACCAAGGTGTCCCGGGAAGTGGTCGAAAAGCGCCGAGAGGCGCCCACTTTCATGCGCTTGAGCTGATTTCCCCAGAATGGCTGATCACCGACGGTCCACAGGATCAAAGTAGGCACTCCGGCGCGCAGGCTCGCGGCCGTGGTGCCTGACCCACCGTGGTGAACAATCGCCCGACTCACCGGAAAGACTGCCGCATAGTTCACCACGCCGACCACCTTGACGTGCTCGGGTGGACGTACGTCGCTGAAGTCAGTGGCGCCGGCGCACACTAGCGCACGCTCCCCCAATTCCGCGCACGCTGAACCGATCATCTCGACGGTCTCCGCCGGAGATTCCACCGGAATGCTTCCCGAAGCGAAACAGATAGGCGGCGGACCGGCGGCAATCCAGGACATGACCTCGTCATCGGCCGCAGTGGTCAATTCCATGGTGAGTGCCCCCACGAAAGGCCTTCGCTCGCCGTACTTCGCCCACTCATCTGCCAGCCCGCGGAAGCAAATACGGTCGTAGGCCTGGATTTCCAGTGAGCCACGCTGCCCGATCCGCCGCGGCGAAGGGCTTGTCGCCCTCGGTAAACCCAGCTCGCGTCGTTGCGCATCCTCAGCCCTCTTGGTCACACGCCAGGTCAACCAGTCGTAGGCGGTCATCGCTGTGCGGGTCACCGGCGGCGGCAGGGCAGGAAAGAGCTGACCATTGGGGCGCCACGGCATGGTGTGTAGGGCAACCAGTGGGATTCCGTAGAACTCGGCAACATTGGCGGCCGGCTCCTCATAGCCCACACTGGTCGACAGCAGATCCGCCCCTTCGGCCACCGACACAAGGGCCTTACTCATTTCCGACCACTGTTCGGTTACCAGTTTCAGCGCCTGCTGACACAACGCAACCAAATCCTGAACCCTCCAAAAATGACGGGTCCACGACATCCACAGGTCGCGATACTCATCGAGCTGGGGCCCCACCTGGACGCCATAGGGAACTGCCGAGAGCCCGACAGACTCGGCGAAGCCGATCAAGTCTGGCGGCACCGCCATGCGCACTTCATGGCCTCTGCGCTGCAGTTCTCGTCCGACAGCAACGGCAGGTTCGATATCGCCGCGCGTGCCATAACTTGCCATGGCAAATTTCATGACGGTGTCGACCTCCCCGATATGTTAGGTACTCGCAGAATGGCCGTCGGTGTTGCCGGTCATTATTACCGATCTTGTGCTTCTCGGATAGCCTCACGAGGACAGGCATACATCCGTCTCCAAATTCCGGAACATCAATTCAGCTACAGCCGAAAGAATTCCGCTTCGCGGGTTGCCACACTAAAATCGCTATCGCACAGGAATGCGGCAATGCAATACCGGCCGGCCCAGGTTCGGCAGGTCGCACGATATGCATATACGGCTGCGGGCGCGCCGGAACCACCTTGACATACTTTGTCGCCACGCACCGTTCACCAAAGCGGCCCGCATGCCCGCTGCCGGCGTTTGATTCCGTCGGCATTCCGCCTACATACGCGATAGGGTGGCCTACGGGTTGCGCCACGACAATGTACAAATTGTCCCCGCCGCAACCGAACTCGCATTGTCGTCGAGTAGGAGCACACATGCGCGGCATCATTCTCGCGGGCGGTTCGGGCACGCGCCTGCATCCGATAACGACGGGTGTCAGCAAGCAGCTGCTACCGGTGTACGACAAACCGCTGGTCTACTACCCGCTCTCCACGCTGATCATGGCCGGGGTCCGCGACATTCTGGTGATCACCACCCCCTCGGACGCCTCGGCATTCGAGCGACTCCTCGGAGACGGCTCGGCATTCGGCATCAACCTGACCTATGCGGTCCAGCCCAAGCCCGAGGGCCTGGCACAGGCGTTCGTGATCGGAGCCTCGCATATCGGCACCGACACCGCGATGCTCGCCCTGGGTGACAACGTCTTCTACGGGCCCGGCTTGGGCACGAGTTTGCGCCGGTTCGAGAACATCAGCGGTGGAGCCATTTTCGCGTACTGGGTGGCCAACCCGTCGGCATACGGTGTGGTGGAGTTCGATGCCTCGGGCGTCCCGTTGTCCCTGGAAGAAAAGCCCGCGACACCGAAATCCCACTATGCGGTGCCCGGTCTGTACTTCTATGACAACGACGTCATCGAGATCGCGCGCTCGCTGAAGAAGTCGGCTCGGGGTGAGTACGAGATCACCGAGGTCAACCAGACCTACCTGGACCAGGGACGTCTTTCGGTCGAAGTGCTCCCGCGTGGAACCGCGTGGCTGGATACGGGCACCTTCGATTCACTGCTGGACGCGAGCGACTACGTGCGCACCATCGAACGCCGACAGGGCCTGAAGATAGGCGTACCGGAAGAAATTGCGTGGCGCGCGGGTTTCATCAATGACGACCAGCTCGCTGCGCGTGCTCAGGAGCTGCTCAAGTCTGGATACGGAAGTTACCTACTTGAGCTCTTGCAGCGGAAATAACCCGATCCTCTGGTCGTCGGTAACGCAATGGACGGTGAGACGTATAAATAGTCATGGGTCTGAGAACACCCTGGGCCTTGAGTTTCATTGAATACGTAAAGTTGATGTGGTCGGTACGAGGAGGCAATTGAGAACATGAACAAAAAATCATTGACGAAGATTGCGGCGGTGGTAGGCGGTGCCACGCTGGCGTTGAGCGCCGGCGCAGGGCTCGCATCCGCCGACCCCGTTACAGACGAGATGGTGAACAGCACCTGTACGTACGATCAGGCGAATGCGGCACTACATGCGGAGAACCCCATGGCCGCGGAGTACTTCGACGCGTCGCCACCCAACCAGCAGTTCATGCGAGAGTTCCTCGGTGCGCCGAAAGACAAGCGGATCAGCATGATCAACCAGGTGAGGGGCAATCAGGGGATCGAGTACGTTATCCCCGTCTTCCAGCAGATGGTGCGCAGCTGCCACAAGTACTGAGTCTTCATACGCAAGGGCCGGGCCGAGGTGAACTCGCACCCGGCCTTTTGCGTACTCGCCGCATCAGGCACAGATCAGTTGAACGACAACGTGATTAGTCGTTAAATTTCGGCAGTTCCGTGGTCGGCTCGTCATCGTCTAGGCGGCCCGGGGCAGGCGCCGCCGGGCGCGCGCCCACCGGTGCAAGCAGCGCACTCGGCGGACGCGGCCGCACTCGCTGCGGCCACCAGAACCACCGGCCCAGAAGAGCAGCGATTGCCGGCGTCATAAACGAGCGGACGATCAACGTATCGAACAACAGGCCCAGCCCGATCGTGGTTCCAATCTGACCGATGATCTGCAGATCACTGACCACCATCGAGGCCATGGTGGCCGCGAACACCAATCCGGCTGAGGTGACGACCTTTCCGGTGCCACCCATCGCGCGGATGATGCCCGTGTTCAGCCCCGCGCCCAGCTCTTCTTTCATACGAGAGACCAGCAGCAGGTTGTAATCGGATCCAACCGCCAAAAGGATGATCACGGACATCGCCAGCACCATCCAGTGCAGATTGATGCCAAGGATGTACTGCCACAGCAGCACGGACATGCCAAAGGACGCACCCAAGGAGAGGGCCACCGTTCCGACGATCACCAAGGCCGCGATGAAGCTTCGGGTGGTGATGAGCATGATGATGAAAACCAGGCAGATCGCCGCGATGCCCGCGATCAGCAGGTCGTACGTGGAGCCGTCTTTCCAGTCCTTTGCGGTCGACGCGGCGCCGGCCAGATAGATCTTGCCGCCCACCAGTGGCGTTCCCTTGAGAGCCTCTTCTGCCGCGTTCCGAATCTGCTCGATCCGCGTGATGCCCTCCGGCGACATCGGATCACCGTTATGAGAGATGATGAACCGCACCGTCTTTCCGTCCGGCGACAGGAACGAACTCATCGCGCGCTGGAAGTCCGGGTTCTTGAACACCTCTGGAGGCAGGAAGAACGAATCGTCGTTCTTAGAGGCGTCGAATGCCTGCCCCATGGCCATCACGTCATTGGTGGATTCGTCCATCGAAGCGAACTGCCCGGACATGGTGGCGTACATGGTGAGCACCGAGGTGCGCATGCTCTGCATGACCGAGATCATCTGAGGGAACTGGACAAGCAGCTGCGGCATGATGGCGTCCAGCTGATCCATGTCCCTGACCAGAACCATCAGCCCGTCATCGAGCGCGTCGACCGCGTCCATCGCATCGAAGATCGATCGAAGCGAGAAGCAGATCGGGATGTCGAAACAGTGCTTCTCCCAATAGAAATAGTTGCGTATCGGTCGTAGGAAGTCATCGAACAGCGCGATACTGCCCCGCAAGTCGTCGGTCAGCTGCTGCACCTCGTGGGTATGGCCCGTCATGCGGTGCGTGGTCTCGGACATCTGCTTCATCACGAGGTACGTGCGCTGCATCGTCGCGATCATCTTCGACATGTCGTCGGCCTGCCTTTGCATGTCGGCGATGCGCTTCTTCTGGAAGCGGGTCGCCTGCACCTGGCCGGCGCTTTGCAAGCTGAGCAGGAAGGGCACCGATGTGTTGGCGATCGGAGTTCCCTCGGGCCGGGTGATCCCCTGCACCCGCGAGACTCCCCGCACCTTGAAAATGGCCTTCGCCACCTTGTTCAGCACCAGGAAGTCGGCCGGGTTCCGAAGGTCCCGATCGGTTTCGATCAACAACACATCGGGCGTCAGTCGCGACTCGGAGAAGTGACGTTGCGCGGCAGCGAATCCCTGATTGGCCGGGATATCCCCGGAGATGTACAGCCGGTCGTTGTAGCTCGTCTTGTATCCCGGCAGCGTGGACAACCCGACCAGTGCCACGGCCAGCGAGGCGACCAGGATCGGTGCGGGCCAGCGGACAATGGCCGTACCGAGCCCGCGCCACCGCTGAACCCGCAGCTTGCGCTTGGGTTCAAGCAGTCCGAATCGGCTGGCCACCGCAATCCCTGCGGGTACCAGGGTGACCGCGACCGCGACGGCCGTCAGCATTCCGATGGCACAGGGGATTCCCATGGTCTGGAAATAGGGCAGTCGCGTGAAATGTAGACACAGAATGGCTCCGGCGATGGTCAGTCCGGAAGCCAGGACGACGGGAGCCACACTGCGATATGTGGTGTAGTAGGCCGTTTCCCGGTCCTCACCGGCCTGGCGTGCCTCTTGATAACGACCGAAGAAGAAGATCCCGTAATCGGTGCCTGCGGCGATGCTCAAGAAAACCAGCATGTTGACGGCGAACGTCGACAACACGAAAACATCGTGGTAGCCCAGGAACGCCACAATGCCTCTGGCCGCGGCCAATTCGACACCCACCATGATCAGCAGCAGGATCACGGTGACAACAGAGCGATAGAGGATCAACAGCAGCGTGAAGATGATGACCACGGTGACCGCGGTGATCTTCAGAATCGATTTGTTGCCGGCATGCTGCATGTCCGAAGCGAGCGGCGCCGCACCGGCCACGTAGACCTTCACATCGGTGGGAGCCGAAGGCAGTGTCCGATTGACGATTTCGCGGATCGCGGCCACTGATTCGTCACCCATGGCGGTGCCCTGATTGCCGACGAGATTCAGCTGCACATATGCGGCCTTTTCATCGGGACTCTGCACACTCGACGATGTCAGCCGATCTCCCCATAGATCCTGCACGTGCTCTACGTGTTTGGGATCGTTGCGCAGCTCGCGGATCAGTCCGGCGTAGTACGTATGCGCGTCCTCGCCGAGTGGGTCCTTCCCCTCGAGCACGATCATCGCGGAGCTGTCCGAATTCGATTCGTTGAAGTCCTTGCCCATACGCATGATGGCCTTGACGGCCGGCGCATCTTGGGGCATCAGCGATACCGAACGCTCTTCTGCGACGTTCTCCAATGCCGGAATCGCCTTGGTCAAGTCCCAATTGACCGATGCCAGCGTCGTATACAGAATCAGCGCCAGCCAGCCCAGGATGATCAGGGGCGACAGGTTTCGTATGGTTCGCGCGATGAACGGGCGCGACTTCTCGGTACTCATGCGCCGCCGCTAGTTCCTCTGCAGCACGGAACGGACGAGGCGCGGTCCCTTCCACCCGTGCACCGCACCGACCGGCCGGGGCGACACCTGCAGTGGCCACCAGAACCACCGGCCCAGGAGCGCGGCAATGGCCGGGGTCATGAACGCTCGCACGATCAAGGTGTCGAACAACAGACCCAAACCGATCGTGGTTCCCACCTGCCCAAGGGTGAGCAGGTCGCTGACGATCATGGAGCCCATCGTCGCGGCGAAGACCAGCCCGGCAGCGGTCACCACCTTGCCGGTACCGCCCATCGCCCGGATGATGCCCGTATTGAGGCCGGCGCCTAACTCCTCTTTCATGCGCGAGACGAGCAATAGGTTGTAGTCAGAGCCCACCGCGAGCAGCACGATGACCGACATGGCCAACACCACCCAGTTGATCTGGATGCCGCAAATGTGTTGCCAGACAAGCACAGACAGACCAAACGACGCACCCAGCGACAACGCCACTGTTCCGACGATCACCAGCGCGGCAACCAAGCTTCGCGTCATTAGCAACATGATGATGAAAATGAGGCACAGGGCGGCGACCCCCGCGATCAAGAGGTCGTATTTTGATCCATCGACCAGCTCACTGACACCCGCCGCCGTACCCGCCAGGGAGATCTTGGCGTGCTCCAGCGGTGTTCCCTTGAGCGCTTCCTCCGCGGCGGTCTTGATCGGATCCACTCGCGCAATGCCTTCGGGTGTCGCGGGATCTCCACGTTGAGAGATGAGCATGCGCGTCGACTTGCCATCGGGCGACATGAAGATCTTCATGACCCGCTTGAAGTCCTTGTTGTTCAGCACATCCGGCGGCAGATAGAACGAGTCATCGTTCTTCGATGCGTCGAACGCCTTGCCCATGGCCGTCGAGTTCTCGGTGGATTCATCCATCTGGGCGAAGATGCCGGACATCGTGCTGTGCATGGTCAGCATCGATTCGCGGGTGCTCTTCATGGTGTCGATCATGATGGGGAACTGCTCGAGCAGCTGCGGCATCAGCCTGTCCAGCTCGTCAAGATCGCCCACCAGAGTCTGCATCTTGTCGGTCACCTGATCGACGCCGTCGAGCGCATCGAAGATCGACCTGATCGACCAGCAGATGGGAATATCGAAGCAGTGCTTCTCCCAGTAGAAGTAGTTACGGATCGGCCGCCAGAAGTCTTCGAAATTCTCGATGTGGTCCCGCAGCGTGGACATATCTTTCTGAAGATCGTGCGTGGTGCTGACCATCCGGTGAGTGGTCGCCACCATCTGTTTCATCAGATCGAACATGCGCTGCATGAGCGCGATCGTCGTTCCCATGTCATCGGCCTGCTTGAGCATGTCGTCCATGCGCGCACGCTGGAACGGCAGGCTCAACCGCTGGCTCGCGTTCGACATGCTGAGCATGAACGGCACCGACGAGTGTTCGATCTGCGTTCCCTCGGGACGCGTGATGGACTGCACGTTGGCGATGCCGGGGACCGCGAAGACCGCCTTGGCCAGCCTGTTCAGCACCAGCAGATCGGCCGAGTTACGCATGTCGTGATTGGCCTCGACCAACAGGATGTCGGGCGTAGACATCTTCGATTCCGGGAAGTGCCGCGAGGCGGCCACGAGTCCCTGTACCGCGGGGATGTCCTTCGGTATGTACTTCGCGTCGGTGTAGCTGGGGTTGTATCCCGGCAGCGTCAAAAGCCCGATGAGTGAGATGGCCACCGTCCCGGCCAGGATCGGTCCGGGCCAACGCACAATCGCGGTACCCAGCCGCCGCCAGCGCCGCGTCGTCACCTGGCGCTTGGGATCGAACAGCCCGAAGCGGCTACCTGCGGCGATGCACGCCGGAACCAGGGTGAGCGCAACCGCCACCGCGACCAGGATGCCGACCGCGCCCGGGATGCCCAGCGGCTTGAAGTACGGCAGCCGGGTGAAGTGCAGACACGCGATCGCACCGGCGATGGTCAAGCCGGATGCCAGCACGACCTTGGCCACCCCACGGTAGGCGGTGTAGTAGGCGGTCTGGCGATCCTCGCCCGCCTGACGCGCTTCCTGATAGCGCCCGGTGAAGAAGATTCCATAGTCCGTACCTGCGGCGATGCCCACAGACACCAGCAGGTTGACCACGAAGGTGGTGAGACCCACGATCCCGTGCATACCGAGGAACGCGACCAGTCCTCGCGCAACCTGCAGCTCGATGCCGACGGTGAACAGCAAGATGATGACCGTGATGAATGACCGGTAGAGCAGGAGCAGCATCAGGAAAATCACGCCAACACTCACCAAGGTGATGAGGATGACCGTCCGGTTTCCGCTCTCCGACATATCGGAGACGACGGCGGCGGGACCCGTGACATAGGTCTTGACCCCCGGCGGCAGCCCCGGAGTGTCTTTGACGATCTTCTGAACGGCTTCCACGGATTCGTTGGCATCAGCCTGGCCGAATCGCCCGGTGAGATTCAATTGCACATACGCGGCTTTGCCATCGGCACTCTGGGCGGCGCCGGCGGTTAGCGGGTCACCCCAGAAGTCCTGGATATGCTGCACATGTTTCGGATCGTCCTTCAATTGGCGGACGACGGCGTCGTAATACTTGTGCGCATCATCGCCGAGAGGGTTCTCCCCCTCGAGCACGATCACCGCGACGCTCTCGGAATTAGATTCCTGGAAAACCTTCCCCATCTGCGTCATTGCTTTGACGGAGGGCGCGTCCGGCGGGCTGAGGGAGACCGAATGCTCCCTTTCAACGATCTCCAGCGGCGGCACCTTGACGGTCAGCAGGACAGTGATCGCAAGCCAGCCCAAGATAATGAATACCGCACCCTTGCGGATAACGGTCGCCATTATCGGTCGGTGTGATTGACCTTTGCCGTTGCCCTCGCTCATGCGGCCTTCAGCAGGCATGAGGTAAAGGCATTGGTCTGATTTGTCACCTTCTCGGACTTAACCTCATCGTCCACGATGATGCGGCACCCGATACTGCGGCCATCCCCCTGCGCCATGATGCTTCCCACCGCTGTCGTCTTACCGATCTCGAATTTCACCGACCATGGCAATGGAATTTTCTGAATGAACAGCGGATCGCCATTGACATCGAAATAGCTGATATCGGCCACATTCCCCGGCGATCCGAAAACCTCGTACGACATCTTCTTGGGATCAAACGATTTGGCGTCACTGACATTCGTATCGGCATACGATGGACGGTTCTCAGAACCGAATACACCGTGAAGCCGCGACACCGTAAAACCGCCGGCACCAATTACCGCGAGCACCAGTAGCGGAATCCACAGACGCATCAAAAGCCGAAGAATCGTAACCCTCCTCGTCTATCTCCGCATCCGGCACCATGCTCGGACATGCACATCCCAATTGCAAAACGCGGAACACCTCAGCGGCGCTCCCCGGCCGTTAAAGATTAGACCATGCATGAGAGTCGCGTATGTACCCGTTGCACACCCGATATGCAATGAGTAGCACGCTATTTTGGATACGGACGTGTACAGATTTACTGCATACCGCCATGGGCAACCACGATCGCCCGATTCTCCAATTCCTACGAATGGGTGAACGGATGGCTAATCAGCAGCTGAGACCCCACTTTGTGACCTCAGGACTGAACCAAGAGCCACAGTGGCGCCGGTCATAGCGAGAGACAGCTCAGCCAGCCATGTTCGCCCGTCACCCCCTCCCGAATAGGCCCAGAAAGCAAACCAGCTTGATTGCTCGCCGGCATCCGGTGCGCGCATCGCGATCCGGAGAACATCCTGGGCCTATCCGAACCTTGCCAAGACTGCGAAGGAGGAGTTCGCAAAGCGCGTAGGCTGGTCAGCGTGTCCAAGACGTACGTTGGAGGGCGCCTACGTCAACTCCGCAGCGAACGCGGGTTCAGCCAAGCTGCGCTCGCCCAGATGCTGGAGATCTCCCCGAGCTACCTCAACCAGATCGAGCATGACGTCCGCCCCCTGACCGTCGCGGTGCTGCTGCGTATCACCGAGGTGTTCGGCGTCGACGCGACGTTCTTCTCCTCCCAGGACGACAGCCGCCTCATCGCCGAACTGCGCGAGGTGGTGCAGGACAAGGACCTGGACATCGACGTCGATCCTGCCGAGATCGCCGATGTAGTCGCCGGACACCCCGCACTGGCGCGTGCCATGGTCAATCTGCATCGGCGCTACCGGATCACCACCACGCAGTTGGCCGCGGCCACCGAGGACCGATACACCGACGGCAGCGGCAGCGGATCGATCACCATGCCGCACGAAGAGGTGCGCGACTACTTCTATCAACGGCACAACTATCTCCACGAGCTCGACACCGCGGCCGAAGAACTGACAGTTCGGATGCGCATGCACCGAGCGGACCTCGCCAGAGAGATCGCCGACCGCATCACCGAGGTCCATGGCGTGCAGATCGCCCGGCGCATCGATCTCGGCGACAGCGTGCTGCACAAGTACGACCCGGTATCCAAGACGCTGGAAATCAGCAACCACCTCTCCGGAGGTCAGCAGGTTTTCAAACTGGCCGCCGAGCTGGCGTACCTGGAGTACGGCGATCTCATCGACACCATGGTTGACGACGGCAAGTTCACCTCCGAGGAATCACGCAAACTGGCGCGGCTGGGGCTGGCCAACTACTTCGCCGCTGCCACAGTGCTGCCATACCGGCAGTTCCATGGGGTGGCCGAGGACTTCCAGTACGACATCGAGCGTCTGTCGGCGTTCTACTCGGTGAGCTACGAGACGATCTGCCACCGGCTGTCGACCCTGCAGCGTCCGTCGATGCGCGGGGTCCCCTTCTCATTCGTCCGGGTCGATCGTGCCGGAAACATGTCGAAACGTCAGTCAGCCACCGGTTTTCACTTCTCCTCCAGCGGCGGTACCTGTCCGCTGTGGAACGTATACGAGACCTTCGGCAACCCGGGCAAGATCCTGGTGCAGGTGGCGCAGATGCCCGACGGGCGCAACTACCTCTGGGTGGCGCGCACTGTCGAACGGCGTGCGTCGCGGTATGGACAGCCGGGTAAGACCTTCGCAATCGGGCTCGGATGCGAGTTACGGCATGCGCATCGACTGGTCTATTCGCAGGGTCTGGATCTGTCCTCCGAGGGTGCGACGACACCCATCGGCGTGGGTTGTCGGGTCTGCGAACGCGACAATTGCCCGCAGCGCGCCTTCCCCGCACTCGGGCGGGCTCTGGACCTTGACGAGCATCGCAGTACGGTGTCGCCATACCTTGTTCAGCAAGAAGGAGCCCGGCAATGAGCGATGGTCGCATCCCACCAGGTGGTCTACGCGAGCTCGGACCGATCAACTGGGTGATTGCCAAGGGGATGGCACGCGCGATCAGCGCACCGCAGATGCACCTGGCGACCACGCTCGGGCAGACGGGCACCAGGTTCTGGCCGTGGCTGGCCTATTCCGGTGCCATCCTGCGCGGCACCAAGCTGTCCACCCGTGACACCGAAGTGGTGATTCTGCGCGTGGCCCACGTGCGTGAATGCGCGTACGAGCTGCAGCACCACACGCGCATCGCCAAGTCCGCCGGGATAGATCACGCATACCAAGAGCGCATCTTCGCGGGGGCCGGGGCCGAAGGACTCTCCGACAAGGAGCGCGCCCTCATCACCGGCGTCGACGAAATCCTGACCACCAGAACACTTTCCGATGAAGCATGGGAAGGGCTCTCCAAGCACCTGGACCGCCGCCAGCTCATTGGCTTTTGTCTGCTCGTTACGCAGTACGACGGCCTGGCCGCGACCATGTCGTCGTTGCGCATCCCGCTGGACCTCTAGTCGTCGAGCAAGGCCATCAGATCCTCGTGGTAGCGCTCGCCCACCGCGGGCGCGACCGTCTCCAACTGCGATAACTGCGCATCGGAGAGGACCACATCCACGGCTGCCGTGTTTTCCTCGACACGCGCGGCCTTCGTGGTCCCGGGGATCGGCGCGATGCCCTCGCCGCGAGACAACAGCCAGGCCAGCGCGATCTGAGCCGCTGTGGCCCCCGTCTCGGCCGCGACGGCTTCGACGGCGCCGACGATCGCGCGGTTTCGTTCGAGGTTCTGCTGGCTGAATCTCGGCAGGTTCTTTCGAAAATCGCCGTCTGCCAACTGATCCGCGGACTGTATTGATCCCGCCAGGAACCCACGGCCCAGGGGCGAGTAGGGCACCAGACCGATTCCCAACTCCCGCAGGGTCGGCAGCACCGCAGACTCCACATCCCGCGTCCACAACGAGTACTCCGACTGGACCGCCGCGATCGGATGTACCGCATGCGCGCGGCGGATGGTGGCCGCCGAAGCTTCCGACAGCCCGATGTGGCGAATCTTGCCCTGCGCCACCAATTCGGCCACCGCACCCACCACCTCTTCGATCGGCACCGTGGGGTCGACGCGATGTTGGTAGTAGAGGTCGATGTGATCGATTCCCAGTCGGCGCAACGATCCTTCCACCGCGACAGCAATATTCGCCGGCGAGCTGTCGGGCTGGAACGTCGCACCGGTGGCATGCGAAATCAGTCCGAACTTCGTCGCCAGCACCACCTCATCGCGACGGCTCGCGATGGCCTTACCCACCAATTCCTCATTGGTGTACGGGCCGTAGATTTCGGCGGTGTCGATCAGGCTGACGCCCAGATCGAGCGCGCGATGGATGGCCTGGATGGACCGAGTGGCATCCGGACCGCTTTCGGCGGCCAGAGGTTGATAGCCCGACGACATCGACATGGCGCCGAGGCCGATCCTTGACACCGATAGCTCACCGAGCTGCGTGTACTTCATGTCAGTTCTTCTTTCCTCCGGCGGGTTGAGCCGAGGCGTCATTGACCGACTCCGTGTAGTGCGCAACCTTGAAATCGACGACCGCGAGGTCCTCGGTGAGCCGCTCCATCGTGGCCAGGATTCGGACACGCTGCGCGAACAGCAGCTCCAAACGCTCGGCGTGTGTCTCCGCGCCGCCCGACAACAACTCGATGAACCGGCGCATGTCCCGCACCGGCATACCTGTGCGGCGCAGCCGCAGCATCAGCTCGACACGTTCGATGTCATCGGTGCGGAAGCGACGGCGGCCCCCGGCGTCCCTGGCTACCCGGGGAAACAGTCCCTCCCGTTCGAACCAGCGCAGCGCATCGATCGACAGGCCGGTTCGTTCGGCGACGTACGAGATGGGGAACCCCTCGTTCTGCGGCTCACTTGTGCTCACAAAAGCCACGGTAGAACCTGGAGTCAACTCCAGGTCAAGTGGAGATTCCGCGCAGGGCTCCACGAAAGTCCCCGCTGGTACCGGCGACGGTGCCACGGAGGCCGTTGACACCTTCCCGATGCCGCCGCACCATCGGAACATGCGCTTGGCCCAGGACTGTAGGTAGGCGCGCGATTTCGTTTGCGCGCTGCCTGTTTCAGCCCATCTCCCGCCAAACGAAGGCCTCTCCGCATGTCCGCTTCCGCCCATCAGCTCACCGTCAATGGCAGATCTCTTCAAAACGCCGAATCTCACGGCCTCGAGCGCGACGCCGTCGGCTCCTGGGGCGTCTTCGCACAGGGATTGGCAGCGGCAGCCCCCAGTGTCGCGGTCGCAACGGTGCCATTTTCGCTGTTCGTAGCGGCCGGCAAGGGTGCCGCCTGGGCCGCGGTGATCGGCCTGGTGGCAGTGATCCTGATCGCCACCACCATCAGCTTTCAAGCCAAACGGACCGTGTCCTCGGGCTCGCTCGGCACGTATGCCGGCAATGGATTGGGCCCCGGTGCCGCGTACGCCGCCGGATTCAGCCTGCTCATCGGATACATCACCTTCGCGACCACCGGGACTCTCGGCGGCGTGCTGTACTTCGAATCCTTCCTTGACGCAATCGGAATCCACTCGGAGGCAACGTTCTTCAAGCTCGCGCTGGTCGCCGTCGTCGTCGCGGTCGCTGTCTATCTGCCCTACCGCGGCGTCTCCATCTCCGCGAAATATGAGCTCGTCTTCGAAATCATCGCCACTGCACTGATTTTGATCATCATTGTGGCCTCGTATGTCAGCTACGGCTGGCGCATCGACACCGAGCAGTGGTCGCTGTCCAACTTGGGTAACAGCACCACCTTCATCGCGGCGGTCACCGCGGTCGGTGCGTATGCGGGATTCGAGAGCGTGGCGTCCCTCGGCGCCGAATCACGCGACGCGCACCGCACCATTGCCCGCTCGCTGCTGCGCGTTGTGCTGATCATCGGCGTGCTCTACATCCTGGCCACCTACCCGCAGATCCTGCAATTCCGGAACATCGACGGCGACAGCGCGATACTCCCCCAGGTAGCTACGAATTCCGGTGTGGCATGGTCGATCTACCCGATAAGCCTGGCGGTGACCATCGCGTTCATCGTGTTCGTCACCGCCGTCATCAACTCTGCGGCGCGCGGGCTGTTCACCCTGGCCCACGAGGGAGCGCTTCCAGCTACACTCGCCAGGGTCCACCCCGTCTACAAGACCCCTGTCGCCGGCATCTTCCTCATCGGAATCATCGCGGCGGCCTTCTCCGTCACCGCCACCCTCAGCTCGGTAGGCCGCTTGGTCTTCGACGTGTACGGAAACTACGTGGCCAACTGGGGCTTTCTCACCAGCTATCTGCTGGTGGTGGTGGCCACCCCGATCTGGCTGTACCGCATCAGAGCACTCACGCCCGCCCGGCTGACGGTGTCGATAGCGGCCACCCTGGCCATCGGGTATGTGATCTTCAGCAATTTCTACCCGGTCCCCGCTTTTCCGTTCAACATCCTGCCGCTCATCTTCGGCGCGATTCTGCTCGCCGGGCTGCTGCGCTACTGGTACCTGCGAGCCCGGCGACCCGAAGTCGCGGCCCGGATCGGCTCCATCCAAACACTTTCCGATTCCGAGAGGGAACGGCTGACCGAGCTCGGCATCCTCGAAGTCCTGCACGAGGAACCGGCCGCCGAACCCGAAACCGCTGATTCAGGAGTTCTCGTCAAATGACCATCGCCGCCTCTTCGCCCACCCGCGCCTATCTGGGAGTTGGCGACACCGAGTTCGCCGCGTGGACGCGGGTCGCTCAACGCGCCGCCGAAGAACTGGCAGCCACCGCGCTGGAAAGAGATCGTGCCAACCAGAATCCCGTCGCCGAGATCGGGCTGTTGCGCGAGCACGGGCTACTGTCCTTCGCCACGGCCCACGAATTCGGTGGCGCCGGAGGAAGTCTGACGCAGGCGCTGCAGCTCAGCCGGATCATCGCGGCGGCCGACGGGTCCATCGGCCAGCTGCTGGTCTACCACTACTCCAACGGCGTGTGGACCCATATCCTCGGGTCTGCGGCTCAGCGCGAGCACATCGCGCGCGGGGTCGGCGAGCACGGCTGGTTCCAGGGCAGTGTCAGCAATCCACGCGATCCGGGCATCACGGTAACCCCGACAGCGCAGGGATACCTGGTCAACGGCAAGCGCACCTTTGCCACCGGGGTCGCGGTGGCCGACCTGATCACCGTGCTGCTCTACGAACAGGAGCCGATCAACGCGATCATCCCCCGCGACCGGGAAGGCCTGCGGTTCAACGACGATTGGGACAACCTCGGGCAGCGGCTCACCGCAAGCGGCAGCGTCGAATTCGACAATGTGCTGTTACGCCACGACGAGGTGCTCACCGGACTTGAGGAGTACGGTGACCGCCGCGAGCTCCGCGACGGACTGCGGGCGTTGTTCAGCCAGTTGATCTTCGTCCACCTGTATCTCGGGATCGCCGAGGGCGCACTCTCCGCCGGTGTCACCTACATCAAGGACAAGGGCCGTCCATGGCCCGAGGCGCATTCCACGGAGGTCACCGAGGACCCGTACCACCAGCAGCTGCTGGGGCGCCTGTCCGCAGGGGTGTCCGCCGGGATCGCCCTGGCCGATGCGGTGACCCGAGAGTTCGAACAGACCCTGGCGTCCGGACACGAACTGTCCGCGGACCAGTGGGGTGCGCTGGCGGTTCGCGTTGACCAGGCCAAGTCCATCGCGACCGAGGTGGCCTTGGATGTGACGCACAACATCTTCCAGGCCACAGGGGCTCGGTCGACGGCCAATTCCGTTGGACTGGACATCTATTGGCGCAACGCCCGCACGCACACCACCCACGATCCGCTGCCCTACCGGCAACGCGAGATCGGCCGATATCTATTGACCGGTGAGTGGCCCTCACCACGCAGCCTCAACGGGCTGGGACGCCTCGCCGAGGCGACACAGGGCAAGCAATCGTGACGGATATCCGCTTCCTGCAGACCTCCGAGGAGCGCGAGCGTGCCTTCGCGGTGTTCTGGCGGGCCATGGTCGGGCTGCCACCCCTGGGTGATCTCGCGACCGACGGATTGCTGGAACCCGGGCGGTATTTGGGAGCGTTCGACGGCACGGAGCTGGTCGGCGGGGCCGATTCCTACACCAGCTGGCTCACCGTCCCCGGCGGTTCGCGGATTCCTCACGCCGCCGTCACACATATCGGCGTGCTACCCACCCACACCCGGCGCGGAATCCTCACCACTTTGGTCTCGCGACAGCTCGCCGATATCGCGGGACGAGGCGAGGCCGTCGCCAGCCTGCGCGCCTCCGAAGCGGTGATATACCGACGCTTCGGCTATGGGGTGGCAACCAGTAGCGCGACCTATCGCATTCAGCGGCGACGGGCCCTGCCACAGAGCCCCACCGACTCCGGTTCGATCACCCTGCTCGATGCGGCGGCGTCACCTGAAGTGCTCGCCGCGATCTACGACCGTGCGGCATGGACCGGGGCGGTGGCACGTCCACCGCAATGGTGGCGACTACACGAGCTGATCGATGCGTCCGCCCCGGGCAAGCCATATGTGGTCACTCATCCGGACGGTTACGTGAGATACCGCCCGCGCGACACCGCCGAGTGGTTCGCCAGCAGCGTACGCACCATCTCCGTCGACGATCTTGTCGCGCACAGCGATGACGCCTACCGCGCGCTGGTCGGTCACCTGTTGGATCTGGACCTTGTCGACGTCATCGAGATCGGCCCCCGCCCCATCGATGACCCGCTCCCCCACCTGGTGACCGATCCCCGCTCGGTGACGGTCACCGGCGTCCGCGACGAGACCTGGCTCCGGCTTGTCGATGTCGAGGCGGCGTTGGCAGCGCGCACGTATGCGGACACGGCACCGGTGGTGATCGAGGTACGCGACGACCTGCTGCCACACAACTCGGCGCGGTTCGCGGTGGGCGCGGACAAGGTTCGGCGTACCCAGCACACCCCCGATGTGTCACTCGATATCGCCGCTCTCGGTTCGGTGTATCTCGGCGGAAATTCGTGGACGCAACTGGCGCGTGCCGGACTGGTGTCCGCGCAGTCCGCGGGGGCGATCACCTCCGCTGACGCCCTGTTCTCCACCGGTGCACAGCCTTTCGCCGGTACCAATTTCTAGGAGCGCACTGTGACTGATGGTCTTCGCCAACTTCACCTCCTTGCCTTCGGCAATGTGCGCTCGGGCGGCGCGTGGCGACTTCCCGGCGTGCGGAACGGTCCCGCGAATCAGCTCGATACTCTGGTCGCCACCGCGAGAGCGGCCGAGGCGGCCAAGTTCGATGCCATCTTCTTCGCCGACGGCCTCAACTTCGGCCCGGAGGCCACCTGGGCGCACAAGTCCACCGAGGACTTCGAACCACTCACGGCCACCTCATACCTGGCCGCCGTCACCGAACGCCTCGGCTTGGTCGTCACCGGCTCATCGACCTTTCAACCGCCGTATCACCTAGCACGCCAACTGCTATCGCTGGACCACCTCAGCGCGGGACGCGCCGGGTGGAACCTGGTGACGAGCTTCGCACAGGCCGCCGCCGCCAACTTCGGCGAGCGTGGCTTCCTCCCGCACGACGAGCGCTACCGTTTGGCCGAGGAGACTCTTCAGGTGGTGAAGGCCCTGTGGCATTCTCTGGAGGCGGACACCGTCATCGAAGACCGCGCGACCGGAATCTACAATGATGTCAACAAAATTCACGTGACCAATCACGACGGTGAGTTCCACAAGGTCAAGGGCCCACTGGGCGTCACACCCTCCCGCCAGGGGCAGCCGGTGATCTTTCAGGCCGGATCTTCCACCACAGGTAGAGCGTTCGCCGCCAAACATGCTGAGGTTGTCTTCACCGGGCAGACCGATATCGACCGCGCGAAGAGCTTCTATCGACAGCTCCACGACGAGGCCCGCGCCTCCGGGCGGTCCTCGCTCCCCTTGGTCACCCCGTCTCTCGGCGTCGTTGTCGGCTCCACCGAGGCCGAAGCACATGCCACGGAAAGCACTGTGTACGAACACTTCATCCCCGAATATCAGGCGGGATGGCTCCTCGAAGTGGACGTCAACGTCATCGGCGCCGACCTGGACGGTCCCGTGCCCGCGTCCGCGTTCCCGGACAGCACCGAGACCCATCAAACCGCGCTCGCTGGATACAAACACCTTGCCACCGTGGGCAATCCAACAGTTCGCGAGTTCCTCTACCGCACTCTGAACGCGTTCGGCACTCGCTTTGTCGGTTCCGCGGAACAGGTGGCCGATCAGATCGAACGGTGGTTCACCGAACGTGCGGCCGATGGATTCATTCTGAGCACGTCCGGGCTGCCCGGCCAGTTCGAACTGTTCACCGAACAGGTGGTGCCGATCTTGGTGCGCCGTGGCATCTTCCGCGCCGAGTACACGGGAGCCACGCTGCGCGACCACCTGGCCTTGCCCTGGCCCGCCGCGGTGCGTACACCCGCTCTGCTTGCCTGAGCACTAATCCTCAGCGCCGACTTCGCGCAGCGTTCCGTCCTTGACGTCGTAGATGAATCCGCGCACGCTGCCCTTCCGCGGGACAAACGGGTTGGCCTTGATCCGCGCCAGGGACTGGCGGACGTCTTCGTCCAGATCGGTGAACGCCTCGGCCGACCACGGCGGTTTGATACCGGTCTCGTCCTGAATCGAACGTTTGAAGGCGTCGTCGGTGAAGGTCAGCATGCCGCAATCGGTGTGGTGGATGAGAATGATCTCCTCGGTTCCCAGCAGCCGCTGCGAGATGGCCAATGACCGGATCTCGTCCTCGGTGATCACCCCGCCCGCATTGCGGATGACGTGCGCGTCACCTTCGTGAAGACCAAGCAGACCATACGGATTCAGGCGCGCATCCATGCACGCGACAACCGCGACCTTGCGGCCCGGTGGCAGCGGCAGATCACCCTTGTCGAAGTGGGCCGCATAGGCCCGCGCGTTGTTCAGCAGCTCGTCAGTGGTCGACATGGCGCGAAGCTACGCGCGAGCATATACATGGTCAACGGTTACGAGCGGTCTGATCCCAGATGTGATCGCACACCCTCAACAAGTACTCACGGACGCAGCCGTACGGCGGATGCCAACCACCGTTCAACTCGGACATCGCATCGCGAACCAACCCGCGGACTTCGCCGTCCGGGCGGACGGCAAGTAGCTCGCCGGGCGCAACAGCGAAGGGCACGGCGGAGCTCGAACCCACGATCTGCAGCACCGACAGTCGCTCGCGCGTTCGAGGTCCGAACATGGCCACACTTTGACGTTCGAGTTCGTCATGGAATTCCTGCGCGCTGAGAATTCCTTCCCGCCAACGACTCCCGTCAAGGATCTGCCCTATGGACAACACCTCGCCGATATAGCTGCTGATCAATCCATTAGTGACCACCAAGAGTTCCCGGTGTTCGGAATCCAGCGCGGCGCCGAGATGCGCTGTCAGCAAGTTCAATTCGGACTGACTGGCGCCGGGACGGCGCTGCACAGGAGTCACGGACTTGACAAGCGCTGTCAGCTCAGCAAGCTTCGCGACGATCTCGGCCATCGTCGGTGGTGACGAGCGGATATCGCGCCCCCAGGTTCGGGCATGCGGGCCCATCTCCTGCTCGGCCAGGTACATGCCCTGCTCAAGATTCTCGTGATGTAGATACGAGTACAGGTCCGGCCACATCGTCCGCGAATCGATGTCGAGCCGGAACACACTTCCCGCTCGTGCTTCATCGGACTGCCCGGTGTACAGATAGAGGCAGCCGGCATAGCCGTTGCCGGTATCGGCGATCGGCGCGAACTGGGTCGAATCGTCGGCGACACCCAAGTCTTCGGCGGTATCTGTCTCATCAAACCATTGCGCGATGGTGCGAGCAGTCTCACCCCAGCGATCGCCGACGCCAATATCGCTGGTGCCCAACAGGTTCGTACTGAAGTGGTAGCTCTCCCAGCCATCAGCCACACCGAGGAACTCACGGTACTGCGGATCTAACGGACGGCCGAGCCGTTCCTCGGTAGCGCGAAGTTGTTCCTCAGTGGCACCAGGATTTGGGTGGGTCACCGGATACAGTCCGTCGTCCACCGAGGCATGCCGCTGCTTGTTGTCGATCATTGCGTCGAGTAGTTGACGCCAAGCGTGCATTCCAACTGGTTCCGCCACGTTTCCCCCTCTACCGGCCAGCAGATTACGACGGGCCCCCCGGCCCGCGACAGATCAGAAGTTGATCATGTGCCCGGCGAGTCCATGGAACGCCTCCTGCAGCGCCTCGGACAGCGTCGGGTGAGTGTGCACGTTACGAGTCAGCTCATTGACTGTCAGATCCCACTTCTGCGCGAGCGTCAGCTCGGGCAGAAGCTCGGAAACATCGGGACCGATCAGGTGCCCGCCGATCAATTCGCCGTACTTGGCATCGGCGATCAGCTTCACGAATCCGGTCGGATCGGCGAGGCCATGCGCCTTGCCGTTCGCGGTGAAGGGGAACTTGGCGACCTTGACGTCGTAGCCCTCGGCGCGGGCCTGCTCCTCGGTGAGCCCGAAGCTGGCCACCTGAGGCTGGCAGAAGGTGGCCCGCGGCATCATCCGGTAGTCGCCCAGTTCTAATGTTTCTGCGCCGGCGATGGTTTCGGCGGCGACAACAGCCTGCGCCTCGGCGACGTGAGCCAGCTGCAGCTTGGAGGTGACGTCACCGATCGCGTAGATGTGCGGCACATTGGTGCGCATCCGCTCGTCAATGGCAATCGCGCCGCGGTCGGTCAGCGCGACACCCGTCGTGTCCAAGCCAAAGCCCTCGACGTTCGGCGCAAATCCGATGGCTTGCAACACCTTGTCGGCGACGAGCTCGCTCTCCTGCCCGTCCTTGCTGACCTTGACCGTGACCTGCGAGCCATTGTCGGTGATCGACTCGACCTTGGTGCCCGTCAGGATCTTCACGCCCAGCTTCTTGTACTGCTTCTCGATCTCCTTGGACACCTCGGCGTCCTCGTTGGGCAGCGCGCGCGGCAGGAATTCGACGATGGTGACGTCCACGCCGTAGTTCTTGAGGACGTATGCGAACTCCATACCGATGGCCCCGGCGCCCGCGATGATGATCGATCCCGGCAGCTCGCGGGTCATGATCTGCTTCTCGTAGGTGACCACGTTCTCCGAGAGCGAGGTCCCGGGCACGAGCCGCACACTGCTACCGGTGGCGATGATCACATTGGAGAAGGTCAGCGTCTCGGTGGCGCCGTCGGCCTTCTTGACCGCCAGAGTGTTGGCATCGGTGAAGGTACCCACGCCTTCATATTCGGTGATCTTGTTCTTCTTCATCAGGAAGTGCACACCGGCCACACGCCCCTCGGCGACCTTACGGCTACGGTCGAACGCGGCACCGAAATCGAACGTGGCCTCACCGCTGATGCCGAATGTCTTGGCTTCCTTGGTGAAGATGTGGGCCAGCTCCGCGTTACGCAGCAGCGCCTTGGACGGGATACATCCGACATTGAGGCAGACTCCGCCCCAATACTTCTCCTCAACAATGGCTGTGGTCAGGCCCAACTGGGCTGCGCGAATAGCCGCGACATAGCCACCGGGACCGGCTCCGAGAACGACGACGTCATAGTGTGCAGTCACGAGCTCCACACTAGTAGGACGATGTCAGGTGAGGAGCGTCAAGCCCGGTCTCGATACTGAATGCCCCAACTGCGCAGCGGTTCCGGGCACAGTGACTGAACTCCGGGCACCGAAGGTGCGGTGCACGCCACATAGCCGTACTTGACACCGGCGGCCGCCACCGAGATCGCGGGCGCCGTCAGCACGGCAAAAGCGAGGGCGACCACTATGGGGAGCGGTTCGACCATGGCCAACAGCAGCGCGACCACCACGCAGACAAACACCCAGATCAGAACGTAGGTGACCGCGACCGTCCGGTCGTTCGGCAACAGCGTCTCGAACCAGTGCTGGTACAGCAGCAGTCCGATCGCCCCGGCGGGAATCCACACCGCCAGCAACAGCAACAGCAATACCCAGCGCTTCAGGAAGGCTGGTTCCCGTTCGGCGGGCACCCGTACCGGCTTCGCCGGTTCGTCGGCGAGCACCGGAACCGCGCCGGTGTAGGGATCGGGCGTCATCGATTCGGCCGACGTGACCGGCATCGCGCCGGTGCGGTCGCTAGCGACATCAAACGCTGCGGTCAGCGGCAACGCATCGGTGTCGATGCGGCCGGTGGTCACCAGGTCTTCGTCATCCTTGAACGCCGAGAACGCGGTGAAGGTGGCGGTATCCAATCCGTCTCTGGTCCTACCGCCATCGATCGGCACGGCCAGCGGATCGGCCAGGTCGCCCTCGACGATGCTCGGCTTCTCCGTGTCGTCCACAAGCTCGGCTTCAGCGCTCGTCTTTTCGACGGTGTTTTCTGCATTTTTGTCAGACACTGTGAATCACCTGTATCGCCGCAAGAATCCCGAACCACCCGGGAGAAATCGCCAGCACGAATGCCGCCGCAGCCGTCATCCATTTACGCGTGGATGCGATCAAGATGAAGAAACCGATCAAGCTCGGTACCGCGACAACGACGCCAATGAAGAGGTCGGGCCGCACTGGTTCGTGCGCGATGAACACGCTAGACATCCCAGCGACAAGTCCAACTGCTATCCCCAGCAGCATCGCGCTGGCTACAACCTGCGCGCGTGGCAGTGGTATCACGAGAAAACTCCTGCTCGGTGTTCTGTCCGCCCCCGGGCCACCTTCGACCATACTGCGATCACTGGCACACTGGCTCAAATGACATCGGCGCGCCGCTCCCTGGACCCACATCTCTGGCTCGAAGACATCGGCGGCGACGAGCCGCTGAACTGGGTACGCGAACACAACTCGATAACAACCGGCGAGTTTTCCGGTGCACGTTTTGACCAAATGCGGGCCGAGGCGCTGGCCATTCTCAATACCGACGCACAAATCCCGTATGTACGTCGGCGAGGCGAATTCCTCTATAACTTCCGACGCGATGCCAACAACGCCCGTGGCCTTTGGCGGCGAACCACTTTGGATCAATACCGTCTCGATGAACCCGAATGGGATGTCATCATCGACCTCGACGCCCTGGCGGTCAGCGAGGATGAGAACTGGGTCTGGGCGGGTGCCACGGCACTACGCCCCGAGTTCAACCGGGCGTTGGTGAGCTTGTCGCGCGGCGGATCCGATGCCGTGGTGGTACGCGAATTCGATCTGCAAACACGACAGTTCGTGACGGACGGTTTCGTGTTGCCCGAGGCCAAGACTCAGATCGGTTGGATCGACGCCGATACCGTGTTCGTAGGCACCGATTTCGGGCCCGACAGTCTCACGGATTCGGGATATCCCCGTCTGATCAAGCGCTGGAAGCGCGGACAGTCCCTCGATGATGCGGAACTGGTTTTCAGCGGCGAATCCTCGGACGTGATGGTGGGCGCGAGCTTTGACGACACACCCGGCTTCGAACGCACCCTGATCAGCCGGGCCACCGACTTCTTCAACTCCGAAGTACACGAGCTGAGTGTCGATGGCGAGCTGCTGCATATCGACGTCCCCACCGATGCCTCGGTGTCGGTGCACCGCGAATGGCTCCTGGTCGAACTCAAGTCGCCGTGGCAGTTGGACGGCGCCGAGCACTCCGCCGGGACCCTGCTGGCCGCTCGCTATGCCGATTTCCTCGCCGGGGACCGCACCGTCACTCCGGTGTTCATTCCCGATGAGCATGCGAGCCTGCACCACTACGCGTGGACGCGGGAACGGCTTACCGTCGTGATCCTGCGCGACGTGGTCAGCGAGATCATGGTGTTCACCCCGGGCAGCTGGGACTCCGAACCACTAAGCGGTGTGCCCTCCAACGCCACCACGCAGATCGTCGCGATCGATGACCTCGGCGATGAGATATTCCTTGACACATCGGGTTTCACCCAGCCGTCCACACTGCTACATGGCACAGCAGGCACCGCGGGGGCCTCAGTATCCCCCATCAAATCGGCACCGTCCTTTTTCGACGGCAGCTCCTTTGACGTGACCCAGCACTTCGCACGGTCAGACGACGGGACCGCAATTCCTTACTTCGTCGTGCGCCCCAGCGGATCCACCGAAGCGGGACCCACCTTGCTCGGCGGATACGGCGGTTTCGAGGTCTCCAGGACTCCCGGCTATGACGGCGTGCTAGGCAAACTGTGGCTGTCCCGCGGCGGCACCTACGTGCTGGCCAACATCCGTGGAGGCGGCGAGTACGGTCCGGTATGGCACACCCAGGCGATGCGCGAAGGACGTCATCTGGCGTATGAAGACTTCGCCTCTGTTGCAAGGGATTTAGTGGAGCGGGGCATCACCACCGCGGCACAGTTGAGCGCACAGGGAGGCAGCAACGGCGGCCTGTTGATGGGCGTGATGCTCACGGCATACCCGGAGCTGTTCGGCGCGCTGGTGTGCCAGGTGCCACTGCTGGACATGCGGCGTTACCACCTGCTACTTGCCGGCGCCTCCTGGGTGGCCGAGTACGGCGACCCGGACAATCCTGATGATTGGGAGTTCATCTCCAAATACTCTCCGTACCAGAATATTTCGCCCGGGAAGCACTATCCGCCCGTTCTGGTGACCACCTCGACCCGCGATGACCGCGTCCACCCGGGGCATGCACGCAAGATGACCGCCGCGCTCCAAGAGGCCGGACAACCGGTCTGGTACTACGAGAACATCGAGGGTGGCCACGGCGGTGCGGCCAATAACGACCAGTCGGCATTCAAGGCGGCCTTGGCCATCGAGTTCCTCTGGCGCCAGCTCACACCCTGACCCGAAATCTCAGGGCGATCCCCGATGCGGCCGCGGTGGGCGGAGCAGACAATGGCTCCATGAGCGAATCCAACACCGTTCCACCATGGGTCAACAAGATGGTCAGGGGCCTGCTCCGCAGCCCGCTGCACCCTGTGCTCAGCGGCAACATCGCGTTGTTCACCTTTACCGGACGCAAGAGCGGCAAGGAGTACAACGTGGCCGCCACCTACATTCGCGACGGCGATGTACTGACCGTCTTCACCGACAGGGCCTGGGCCAAGAACCTGCGCGACGGGCGCCCCGTCACCGCATTGGTGCGCGGCAAGCGGCTCGATGGCACAGCCCAGTTGTCCACAGGCCCCCAGATCGCCGGGCCACTGGCCGACCTGCTGCACAGAGTGCCACGCGATGCCAAGTACCACAACGTGCGGCGCAACGCGGACGGCAGCTTCAACCAGTCCGATATCGACCGGGCCGCCGCTACCGAAAGCATGGTGACCGTGCGCCTGTCATGACCCACGTCACTTAACGATGGCGACAGTCTCGCAAATCACGCCACCCAGCCAGACAAGCATCAGCGAATCACACACTTACACGCATGCAGTTTGCTCGATAGGTTTTTCGCCTCGTTAACCACCACTCCACCCGATCGCAAAACCGCAGCTCACAGGTGCTAACTACTGCAAGCACTATAGGATTCGATTCTTAATTTCCCAGTTCAGAGGCGGGGGGAAACTGAGGGATGGAACCGTGCCATCGGGCGCCGTTACCGAAATCGAGACCTATCCGTGACCGTCGCGGGTTGTTGCCGTTAGGCGTGCTCGGCTAGCTTGGTAGCTAGCTGAATTATTGGCCTTGGCAAAGTTGCCTGGCGGGCCGTAGTTATTGACCGACATGACACGAGCGCATTGCAGCGCTTCCTGATGTTCGGTAGTTGGAGCCAGATTTCCGTGAGGTGCACGATGAGAAACGACTTGTTCATCGGCTTGAGTGAGAACGGGTGGGACCGTGCTCCGTGGGATACCGAGCCAGAGTTTTCGCCCACCGAGCTAGACATCCTGCTGGATCGTCGGCTGTCCGTCAGTGACGCCGCCGAACGTGTCGGCTGCGTGGAGCACGACGTGCAGCGCATCCGCGACGCACACGCTGCCTGACGTTCACGTCAGCGCCGCAACAAACCGCCCACTAGCCCCGACACCACACCCACCACGATCACCAGGCCACCGGCCGCCATCGTAAGGCTCAGCCAGTGGTGGGCATTGCCGACCGCCTGGGTGACCAGGCTGTCGGCAACATCACGCAGATTGTCGTTGACCCGGTTCAATGGCCGATCCAGGTAGCGCCGCCCGATCTCCAGCCCCGCCCACCCGGCCGTGCCCACCAGTAGTGCCGAAATGCCAAGCCCAACAAGGCCCTTGGCGCGGCTACGGACCGCCAACTGAGTCAGCCCCGCGAGAACGAGGGTCAAACCGAAGGATATCCACACGGCAAGCTGACCGAATCGCGCCACCGGCACCAAACGACCCGGCGTCAGACCTGCCAGGCTGTCGTCGGTGACCGAGACCTTCAGGGTCTCCGGCGCTTTGATGGAAAGCCCCTGCGGCACCAGGCTCTTGATCATGGGCGCCACATCGATCTGCCAGCTGCCCTGCGAATCACGTTGCGCCGAGTTCGAGTTCGTGAACAACCACTGGTGCGCCATCCGATTCACCGAAGCGAAGTCCGCACGGAACTGCGGGCCACCGGCGTACGTGGCGGTCAACTCCGCGACCTGGGTCTCGTTGACACGCGAGCCCTGCTTCTTTCCCAGCGACACGATCTGGGTGGCGAGTTCCCCGGCAATCGCCCGCTGCACCCTCGGGTCGTCAGCCGCCGGCGCGGTCAACGCCACATAGCCGTTCTCATCGACAATCCGGGACTGTGTCCAGGCTGCCGTCACCGTCAGAGCCAGCGCGGCAGTGGTCAGCAGCCACAGCAGGACCGCGAACAGGAATCGCATCGAGCCCAGGTTAGTCCGGCCGTCCGCACCGAGGCGACTTCGGGATCTGGAACCGGGGGTCGGCGGCGGGATCTAGTCCGTGAGCGCGCGACCCAGGATCAGTGGATCGGCCTGACCGACGACGTCGACATCCTTGTCGTCGTAGTCGAACTTGCCCAGAACGTGCCGCATCGCGCTGACGCGGGCCCGCTTCTTGTCATTGCTCTTCACCACGATCCACGGCGCGTGATCGGTGTCGGTGAGCGAGAACATCTCTTCCTTGGCCCTGGTGTAGGCATCCCACTTGTCCAGGGAGGCCAGATCCATTGGTGAGAGCTTCCACTGACGCACCGGGTCAACCTGCCGGATCGCGAAGCGGGTGCGCTGCTCGGCGGAGGACACCGAGAACCACAGTTTGGTCAGGCTGATGCCGTCGTTGACCAACATCTGCTCGAAAAGCGGTGCCTGGTGGATGAATTCGGAATGCTGCTCGTCGGAACAAAATCCCATGACGCGCTCGACACCGGCACGGTTGTACCAGGAGCGGTCGAAGAAGACCATCTCGCCGGCAGCCGGCAGATGCGGAACATACCGCTGGAAGTACCACTGGGTGCGTTCCCGTTCGGTCGGCTTCTCCAGCGCGACCACGCGGGCACCACGGGGGTTGAGGTGCTCCATGAACCGCTTGATGGTGCCGCCCTTCCCGGCCGCATCACGCCCCTCGAAGAGGATGACGTGCCGGGCGCCGGTGCGCTTGCTCCAGTTCTGCAGCTTGAGCAGCTCGATCTGCAGCAGCCGCTTCTCCAGCTCGTACTGATGGCGGCTCATCCGCTCGTCGTACGGGTAGTTCTCTCGCCAGGTGTCCACCGCGACGCCGTCGGGCGCGATGAGTACCGGATCGTCATCGTCATCGTCGTCGACGGTGTAGCCCTGCGCAGCGGCGGTAATGGTCTCGGTCACCAGCGGAAACTAACCCCGGCAACCGTCGCCAGGGTGGCCGACGAGTGAACGTGAGGTGTCAGCGGCGGAAGGGGCGCAGTGCCTTGTTCGAGAGCTTGGTAAGGCTCTTGAGCGCCACCGGCGCCAGCCAGCTCGGTCCGCTGTACCACAGCGGCTCACTGGGCAGCGTCACCCGGGTGTCGACGATGGCCTCGGTACGGCAGTACTTGAGCAGACCGCTGGCGCCACCGAAGCGCGAGCCCATCCCCGAGCCCTTCCAGCCACCGTGCGGCGCGGTCAGACAGGACAGGTTCATGATCACGTCGTTGATGTTGACGGTACCGCAATCAAGTTGCAGTGCAATGCGTTCGGCGCGCCTTCGGTCCTTGGTCCAGACGCTGGCAGACAGCCCGTACTCGCTGTCATTCGCCAGGGCGATCGCCGTGGACTCCTCGGAGAACCGCATGATCGGCAGCGTGGGACCAAAGGTCTCCTCCCGCATGCAGTCCATGGAATGGTCCACGTCGACCAGCACGGTCGGAGCGTAGAAGGTACCGCCGCCCGGAACCCGCGCGCCGCCGGTGAGTGCCCGCGCACCCGACGCAACTGCTTGGCGCACATGCCGATCCACGACCTCGAGCTGATTCTCGTCGATCATGGCGCCGACGCTGTGATCCATCCCGGCGCCGATCTCCAGACTGCGCACCTCGTCGACCACCAGGTCGACAAACTGTTCGTAGATCGAGTCGTGGACGTACACCCGCTCGACGGAGACGCAGGTCTGACCGGCGTTGAACATGCTGCCCCACACCGCGGCATGTGCGGCACGTTTGACGTCGGCGTCCGCGAGCACCAGCATCGGGTCCTTGCCGCCGAGTTCCAGGCTGACCGGGGTGAGGCGGCGCGCGGCGCGCTCCATGATCTTCTTGCCGGTGGCCGTCGATCCGGTGAACTGGATGAAGTCGACGTTGTCGATCAGTGCCTCGCCGACCTCACGTGCGCCGTGGACAATCTCGAACACCGGCGGCGCTCCGATTTCCTCCCAGCCGCGTGCGATGAGTTCATCGGACAGCGGCGTGCGTTCGGAGGGCTTGAGCAGCACCGAACAGCCCGCCAACAGGGCCGGGATCACATCCCAATATCCAAGTGCCACAGGATAATTCCATGGTGAGATGACTCCTACGACCTTGCGGGGCCGCTGATGCAGGGTGATCTTCTTGGTGTTCATGGCGATGGACGAGGCCGGCCGCGACTCGGGTGTTAAGAATTCCGCCGCACGAGGCGCGTAGTACGCGATGATCGCGAGAATCGATGGAATCTCGATGCCCGCGTCGATCTTGGACTTACCGGTCTCGGCGATCAACTGGGCCTCGATACGCGGCGTGTTGTCGGTCAGCCACTGCGCGAAGCGGGCCAGTACCTTGCCGCGTCCCTCGGGCCCGAGTCGCTCCCACGACGGCTGCGCCTTCGCCAGTTGTGTGGTGATCACGGGGATATCCGCGGGATCGGTCCAGTTCACCTGCCCGACGACCTGCCCGTTCGCGGGATTGCGTACGTCGCGGGCGGCGCTGTGGGCGGTGCCGAGGTTTTCAGACGTCGTTGTCATTAGAGGAGTCTGGCACGCGGGGACCCACGTCGCCATCCCCACTAGTTGGTTGGAATCATCCCGCGCAGGTAGGCGGCTTGACCCAGGTGCTGGGCACAGTCGTCCACGATGCTGACCAGCCGGACACTCGCGGTGACCGGCGGATCCCAGTGCTGATCGACAACACGCGCAAGTTCGGAATCGGTCAGGGTGTCGACATAGCGCAGTGTCATTTCGTGCACGTCCTGGTAGTAGCCACTGAGCAGGTCGACCGTCGCGATCACCTTGGCCACATCCTCGGGCGTGTGCCCGTATCCGTTGGAGTCGGCGGGCAGGTCGAGGCCGAATCTCGGCTCCCATCCGCGGGCCGTCCACACCGGCTCGGCACCCGTGATGGCACAGATCTGCACGTCCTGACAGCGCGCCGAATGCCAAATGAGCCAGGCGATGCTGTTCGCGTCCGGCGTGGGCCGATAGGTCACCGCCGTATCCGATAGACCATCGGTCACCTCACCGACATGTTCGATGATCCGGGTAAAGCTGTCACGCAACAGTTCCCGCGCAGACGCGGCTGCCTCGAAGTCCGTCACGGTTTGACGGTACGCCCGGCCTTGGGCGCCGTCTTGGTCGCGGGCGCGCTCATCGTCAGCGCACCTGCCGCACAGCCACAGACGAGCACCGCGAAGATGGGCAGCAGCAAGGCGGTGTTGAGGGACAACGCATCGGCAAGCCAACCGATGAGGGCCGGCCCACCCAGCACCGCGACATAGCCGGTCCCGACCACCCACGACAGCACTCGGCCCTCGTGTTGTTCGTCGATATTGCCCGCCACGGTGAATACCTGCGGAACGCCACCGGCAAGCCCGAGGCCCACGGCCGCCCAGCCCGCCATGGTGAGAGGCAGCGCCGGAGACGCGATGACGGTCAGCAGACCGACCGCGGCCAGCGCACAGCCCCAGCGCAGGACCAGTACCCGGCCAACTCGTTCGACGAGCTTGTCGACGGTGAAACGGCCCACTGTCATCGCCGCCATGAACACGCCGAATGTGAACGCACCCCATGAATGGGAGGCGCCCAGGTGCTCCTGTGCGTGCAGACTGCTCCAGTCGGTCGCCGACCCTTCCGAGAGCATCAGCAGCATGGCCAATACGCCCAGGAGAAAGACCTGACCCCGGCGGCAGGTGACCGCGGGCGGCAGCGTGTACGGCACGGTGTCCGGCGCTTCGGCCTCACCGACGCGCAGCTTGTCCTTCAACAGCACACTGGCCGACGATCCCAGCACCACCAGGCACAGCACGGTGACGCCGAGGACCGTGACGAAGACCGGCACGTGCACCGCGAACGCCACGGTTCCGATACCGGCGCCCACCACATTGCCCACGGAGAACACCCCGTGGAACGAGGCCATGATCGGCCGACCGTAGAAACGCTCCACGTCGACCGCGGCAGCATTCATCGCGACATCGGTGACACCGACGGCGACACCGCACAGGAACGCGCCCGCTCCGGCGATCCACACATTCGTGGCCGACAGCGGGATATTGACGCCAAGCGCCATCGCGGCGCCTCCGGCAACGGCGATGGGCCCGCTGCCGAATCGGTCGACAAGCACACCGCTGATCAGCATGCCCACCAGCGCGCCGCCACCCAAGACCAGCACCACCAGACCCAGCGCCGTCGAGGACATCCCCGTGGCCTGCTTCATGGTCGGCAGGTGCACAGCCCAGGTGGCCACCACGAGCCCGAACGATGCGAATACACCGATAACGGCAATCCGCATACGCAGCGGTTTCGTCAAGAAATAGTCCTCACCTCGGCGTTGAGCCGGCGATCACGCCCCCACCGCGACCTCGGCGAGCAGCACTCACCGGTACCTGCTGACCACAGTACTGACCCTGACCACGACGGGCCGCAGCAGCGCCACATCGCCTTCGCCCAATATATCTCTTGACATTCATATGATGCCATGGTGATATGTATCCATGGACGCCTTCATGGTGATCGCCGACCCGACCCGACGCCGGATCATCGACACCCTGCGCGAAGGAGCAGCCGATGTCACCACGCTGATCGAACGACTCGATGTTTCGCAGTCCCTGGTGTCCAAGCACCTCGGCGTCCTGCGCGATGCCGGCACGGTTCGCGTGGAGGTCGCCGGGAAGCGCCGCGTCTACCACCTGGCCGACGATCCCTTGCCCGCCGTACTGGCCTGGGTAACGCCCTATCACCGCAAGTGGGCCAACGCGTTCGATCGCCTCACCCATCTCATCGACAACGACGCCGACGATCATGACAACACGAAGGACGACAACCGTGACTAATCCCCTCGATGCCACCCTCGCGCCGTGCGACGACCACGACGGCAAATGGGTCCTGACGATGTCCCGCGAGTTGAACCATTCGCCGGAGAAGGTGTGGCAGTGGCTCATCGACCCCGACAAGTTGCGTCAGTGGTCACCCGCAATACCCGATCGCCCACTGGACTCGGTGGGAGCCGCTCAGGTCCAGGAGACCCCGGCAGATCCGATACTCGACGGTGAAGTGCTCACCGTCGACCCGCCGCACGAGCTGATCCATCGCTGGGGCCCCGACGACACCCTGCGCTGGCGAATCGAGTCCACAGAGAAGGGATGTCGGCTGACCCTCGAGCACTCGATGTCCGATCGGGGTAACGCGTCGGGAAATGCCGGCGGTTGGCATATCTGCCTGGACACTCTCACCCTCGCCGTCGACGGGACACCGCGCGGCCGCGTGGTCGGCCTCGATGCCATGACTCACGACTGGCAAAACCTCAACGACAGGTACGCGAGGATGCTCGGCTGAGCGCTCAAAGAATTTGCTGAAAATCCTCGAACATACTGCGGGCGAGTCAGCTAATTTAGATACGATTCTGCGTCTAAATTAACCGTTGACCAGGCACTACAAGCGCAGTGGTCAATATGCTCGCTTCGGCCGATTCACTCCCATCGGGTATGGCGTAAAAGCTTTGCCTTACTTACTCTCATGCCACCGCATTCGGCAACGGCGCCGAAAGCACAGGAGGGGTCCTGATGGCTGCGCAGCATTCGGTTTTGGGGAAACGTCGCTCGCTCAAACGCTCGGTGGCCGCCACCGCGGCGGTGGCGGCGGCCTGCACCGTGCTGGCACCGGTCGCCATCGAGTCGCGAACCATCGCTTCGACGCTCGCGTCCTATGTCATCGGAGTCGGCGGCCGCGGCGACGGCGCAGGCGCGAACATTCCCGCCAAGCTCGGCGGCCTCAACGGCTTCTACGACCCTTCTTCCGACGCATACGTCCCCGTTTCCTATCCGGGGACGATGTGGCCCGTCGACGGCCTGCGGGACAAGACCTTTCGCCAGTCTGTCACTGTGGGGCACACGGTACTGGCCCACGAGATTGCGACCCATCCGGGGCAGAAGGTCATCATCGGCTACTCGCTCGGCGCGGTAGTCGTCAACGAGTCACGCAAAGACCTCGAAGAACAGTACGAACCCAACGGAAACCCGGATATCCAATTCGTCCTCATCTCCAACGCTTACAAGCCCAATGGGGGCATTCTGGCCCGCTTCCCTGGTATCTGGATTCCGGTCATGGATATCTACTCGACCCAGCCTGCGAAGCCGGACATCTTCACCACCACGGACATCACCAACGAATACGACACAATCGGCGACTTCCCGGCCTACTTCAACCCGCTGGCCATCGCCAATGCCCTTGTGGCATTTCCGTATACACATCCGGACCAGTTCTATGACGGCACCGATCTGAATAACTACGACGACGCGAAAGCCGTTGCCGACAAGACCCAGATCGACGGCAGCACGACCAAGTACTACTACGAAGACGGCACGACCAAGACGGTGGTCACCAACGCGAACGGCTCCACATCCACCTACTACGTCGTGCACACCGAACATCTCCCGCTGCTGCAACCGCTACGCGATCTCACCAACCCGATAGGCGCCTCCTTCGTACTGGACGCCATCGAGCCCACCCTGCGGGTGTTCATCGACATGGCCTATGACCGCGAGACCAGCCCGGGCACCGTAAAACCGTTCAGTCTCTTCACCCCATCGAAGAAAATCGTCGATGCAGTCAAGAAGCTGCCCGGTGCCATCGAGGAAGGCGCCGAGAATTTCCAGAACGGACTGCCCGGGACTGCGGCGCCCAAGCAACCGGCACAGGTCGACAAAACCGCCAGTCCCGCTGCTCCCCAGGTTGATTCCACAAGGGCCACACCGCCCGCGGCCCAGACACCCGCACCCACCAAGCTCTCCGATCCCACCGCAATCGCGGTCAGCGCAAGCACCGTGCCCACCACGCAGGCCAAGATAGAAACGGGGACCAAACCCGAGGCCACGCCCGACGAGAACCCGGACCATGGCAAGCCTGCCGTCGCAACCGTCAAGGACGACATCGACACGTCGAAAAACACAACGAGGCCAACCCTGCGCCTTCCGAAGCTTCCCGCGTCACGCCCCGGAACGACACCTAAGAATCCGAAACTCCCGTCAATCAGAGAAGGCCTCACGTCGATACCGGGCCTGGGCGCCCGCAATGCGCCCGACGCCACCGGCACCGGTTCGGGGCCCAGCAAGGAAACCGTCAGCGCCGGAAATGGCGGTACTGCCGAATCCGGCGCCCACGCCGGCCCCAGTGACCACTCGGGCGATCACGGCAAATCCGGGGACAACCATTCCGGGAGCAACGCGGCCTGACCCGACCGCCGCATCACGAATCAGCCAGATCAAAACCTCCGCGTTCTCGCGCGGAACCGAGTCAACGTGCCAAGACTGGGCGGAACATGCGCAAAGATGGCTGTGATCAGGGCTTTCGCACCATCAATGCCCTTCCGGAGCGGGGCACATCCCGGAGTATTGGGACCCAAAATGCGGGATCGCACTGGGTCGACGGCAGGTAAGTAGCAACCCCTCAGAGTGATGTACGCATTCCTCATGTGGGCGCCTGGCACTGCGTCGCCTAGACTGGGTGAATGCCAGCCAAGACCGAACCAGCCGCGATCGACGACCTCGAGCCGCTGGCCGACGAGACTGCCCACCAGGCGCAGCGCGTCGTGGCCGCCTACGCGAACGATGCCGACGAGTGCCGCATGCTGCTCGCGATGCTGGGTATCGGGCCAACCAAGGTCGACGCGTAACTCATACGTCTCCTCGCGATTCGTACTGAGAAACAAACATGGTGCCTCGATCGGATGAGCGATCGGCCGTCGAGCCCGCCTTCGGCGGCTCCGACTTTGTCGTCGTCGCCAACCGCCTCCCGATCGACCTGGTAAAGCTGCCTGACGGTTCTACTACCTGGAAGCGCAGCCCCGGCGGTCTGGTCACCGCGATGGAGCCGCTGCTCCGCAAGCGCCGCGGCGCTTGGGTGGGCTGGCCGGGTGTCGCCGACGCCGATGTCGAGCCGGTATCCGAGGACGACATGGTGCTCTACTCGGTGCGACTGTCGACCCAAGAGGTCAACGAGTACTACGAGGGCTTCTCCAACGCCACCCTGTGGCCGCTGTATCACGATGTGATCGTCAAACCCGAATATCACCGGGAATGGTGGCAGGCCTACGTCGATGTGAACCGTAAGTTCGCGGAGGCAACGGCCGCGGTGGCCGCCGAGGGCGCCACCATCTGGGTGCAGGACTATCAGCTGCAGCTGGTGCCCAAGATGCTCCGCATGCTGCGCCCCGACCTGACGATCGGGTTCTTCCTGCACATACCGTTCCCGCCCGTTGAACTGTTCATGCAGATGCCCTGGCGCACCGAGATCGTCGACGGACTGCTGGGCGCCGATCTCATCGGGTTCCATCTGGCCGGCGGTGCCCAAAACTTCATGTACTTGGCACGAAGATTAGTGGGCGCCAGCACGTCTCGCGCATCGATCGGCGTGCGCTCGCGGTTCGGTGAGATTCGGGTGGGCTTCCGCACCGTGAAGGTGGGCGCGTTCCCCATCTCCATCGACTCGGCAGAGCTCGACAGTGTGTCCCGCAGTAAGCACATTCGCCAGCGCGCCAAGGAGATTCGCGCCGAGCTCGGCGGTCCGCGCAAGATCCTGCTGGGTGTCGACAGACTCGACTACACCAAGGGCATCGATATCCGGCTACGCGCCTATGAAGAACTGCTCGCCGAGGGCCGCGCCAGCAGCAGCGACACCGTCTTCATCCAGCTCGCCACCCCCAGCCGCGAACGCGTCGAGAGCTACAAGAAGATGCGCGGCGATGTGGAGCAACAGGTCGGTCACATCAACGGCGAGTTCGGCGAGGTCGGCCATCCGGTGGTGCATTACTTGCATCGGCCGGTACCGCGCGAAGATCTCATCGCCTTCTTCGTCGCCGCGGATGTCATGTTGGTGACTCCGCTGCGCGACGGCATGAACCTGGTGGCCAAGGAGTACGTGGCCTGCCGCAGCGATCTGGGCGGCTCGCTCGTACTTTCCGAATTCACCGGCGCCGCAGCGGAACTACGCCAGTCCTATCTGGTCAATCCGCACGATATCGACGGCGTGAAGGACGGAATCGAGTCGGCGCTCAACCAGACCCCTGAGGAAGGGCGCCGCCGCATGCGGGCGCTGCGCCGCCAGGTACTCGCGCATGACGTGGATCGATGGGCGCGCGCATTCCTGGAGGCGCTGGCCACACCGGCCACCGGCGATTCGATCGCGCCGGAACAGCCGGCGGTGCTGGGCGGCGAACCCCTTTAAAGCGGCGTGATGTAGGAGATCAACCACTTGTCTCCTGCGCGCGTGTAATCCACCTGAATCGACGACGAGTCGTATACCGGAGTGCGCGACTGGTCCGTGATGGTGCGGTTCATGTACACCACCACCTGCGCCGAGTCTCTATGCGCGGCAATGATTCCGGTGCCCACGATACTGGTCTGGCTGACGATCTTGCGCTGCTTGGCCTGCGGGATGATCTCGCGGTTCGCCTTGTCTTCGAACTCACGCCGGTACTCGGGGGTCAGCCCCGCGTACTGTTCGTCGAGGCTGCGCTCGACGGTCTGATAGTCGTATCCGAAGATGCTTCCCACCTGCTTGCCGGCCTGCTTGATCAGCGTCTGTCCCGCAGCTCGACTGGCGATGGTGTCGACCCGGTGCCAGTACATACCGCCTGCCACGGCGGACAACCCGATCACGGCCAGCACCACAACCGCGACGAAAGTTCTTGTCAACCAGCGCATCAGCTCTGTCCGTCCGGCCATCTCAGGTCATATGCGGTCATGTTGCCCTGCTGATCCTCGGCGACGATCATCCGCATGCGGTACGACTTGGAGGGCTCGTTGACCCCCGAGTCGGCGTTGGTGAGGGTTACCCGCGCGGAGATGAGTATCGAGGCCTTCTTACTCACCTCGTCGACGCTCTCCAGGCTCGCCTTCTTGATCACCACCTCCGAGCTGGTGCCGGTTTGGTGGTACAGCGCTTTGAGATTGGCGGTGTTGTCGGGGTTGAAGGTGCCCCGCAGCGGTCCGCTGGTGCTGTTGACGAACTGGTCGACGTTCTTGTCGATGCTGTCCGGGCTGTAGGTCATCATGTTCGTCACCGTCTGCACGGCCGTGTCGACGAAATGCTGGTCGCGCGCGGCTCGCACGTCATCGCGGTGCTGGGCACGACCCATGAGCGCCAGTGCCACCCCCAATGCGCCAATCAACACCACTGCCAGCACCGATGCCACCCATGCCACAGCGCGCGCGTTTCCCCGTCGACGGGAATCGGAAACGGAGGGTTCGGGTTTCGACCGGATCTCGGTGCGGCCCAACGACACACTGATGGGCTCGGCACTGGTCTCACTCGTGGGGCCGGCTGGCCGGGCCGCCCGCCGACGCGTTGTCTGCGACGTGGCCTTTGGCTCGTCTTGGGTCATACCGGCTTCGGCCCCAGCATCAAATCCGCCCACGTCTCCGCCTCACTGCCGCGGTCCAGCGCGGGCGCGTACACACTCGGCTGGTTGTTGGCATCGAGGAACACACCATTCTTCGGATCATAGGCACGTGCCGCCATCGGCTCCGATTTCGCTGCTACCGGCATCACGTCGCCACCGGCCGGCGGGGCCTCCGGAGCCGGTGGAGGTGGCGGTGGCAGCGTCGGAGTACCCGGATCCGGCTCGGCACCCGGCGGTATGTTCGGGAACTTATTGGGCGGCAGGATGTTCCGCGGATCCTCCACCGGGGTGCCATAGGGTGCGGGCGGGCCGCGCCACGGGTTACTGCCAATCGGCACGTATCCGCGGGGGTCACGGCACAGCTGAATGGTCGGTGCCCGCTTTCCGGGGAACTCCTGGCACGGGTAGTTGCGCGCGCCGCGTACCGCGCTGGGATCGTTCTGGGCGGTCTTGCAGTACATATCCCTGGGCAGCTCGCGCAGGGTCTCATCGGCCGGGGTACGCATCAGCGGTGCCGGAACGAAACCGGTCAGGCATGGCGGCGGGTCACCCAGGTTCAGCCGGAAGTCCAGCTTCGCGCCCTCGTCCATCGGGGCACCGCCGGCGACGGTCAACAGCGCGGAGAACAACGCGGGCAGGATCACCAACGACTGCTCGATGGACTTGTTGTAGATGACGCCGACCCGCCCCAGATTGGCCAGGCTCGCCGCGAGCACCGGGAACGACGGGCGAATACCCGCGAACAGTTCGGAGGCTTCCTCGGCGGCACCCGGTGCCACCTTGAGGAACTGCCGCAGCTGCGGGTCGGCCTTGGCGAAATGCTCAGTCAATGCCGCCAGGCTGGAGACAGACCCGCGGATGTTGTCACCGCTACGGATCTGGGCATCCAGCAGTGGCCCCACCTGATCGATCAGCTTGGTGGTGCTGCCGTAGTCGGCGTTGGCCTCCTGGATCAGCAGCCGCGACGAATCGATCAGCCGGGAAAGTTCCTGCCCGGATCCGTTGAATGCCTTGAACGCCTCGGACAGCACCTCGCGGAGCCGAGTGTCCGCGACGGTGTTGACCAGCCCGTCTGCCTGGCGTAGCAGGGTGGACACATCGGTGGGGATGGCGGTGCGATCGGTACCGATCACGTCACCTTGCCGGAGGCTTCCGGCAGCCCCCGTAGGGGGCGGCACCAGATCTACGTACTGCTCGCCGATGGCGGAGACGCTCTTGACGACGGCCCGCACATTGCCGGGCACCTTGACGTCGTTGTTGAGCCGCATGCTGGCGGTGACGCCCTCGGGAGTCAGCGCCACATCGGTGACCCGCCCGATCTGCACGCCACGGTAGGTGACGTTCGCGTTCTGATACAGGCCGCCCGAGGCAACGAACTGCGCCTTCACATCGTGTTTCCCGATGCCGAGCGCGGTAGGCACCCTGAGGTAGAAGATCGCCATCAGCGCGACACTGATCACCGTGACGGCCGCGAAAATCATCAGCTGGATCTTGATCAGCCGTTCCATCAGCGCCCACCTCCCTGTGGGGCGGCCGGGGCTGCGGGGGCAGGCAAATCGAACGGGCTGGTCTCCTTGCCGTTCAGGTTGGCCATGGATCCGATGAGCCATTCCGGTGGATTCACCACATCGTTGAAATGTTGCATGTTCGGGTCGAAGAACGATGTGGTGAAAAGCGTTTCACCCAGGCGCCGAGCGGTCAGGTCGAACGTCACGAAGACATTCAGGTAGTCACCGCGCACCGCGTTGCGCAGGTACTTGGTGCTGAACGGGAACGTGGGCAGTAGGTCGAGGCTGTCGATCAACACGTCCCGGTTCTCGGCCAGTGCCCGCACCACCGGATACAAACCCTTGAGGTCGGCGACGAGGTCTTCCTTGGTGGTTCGGAGCACCCGGTCAGTGATCTTCGCGAGGTTGCCCACCGAGCGGAACGCCTCGATGATGTTGGCGCGATTCTCGTTGAGCACCTTCAGCGCGGGTTCGATTGAATCGATGGCGCGCCCAAGGCTTTCCTTGTGTTCGGCTAGGACTCGGGAAAACTTGTCGATGCCCTGCATGGCCGAGATGATGTCGTCCCGCTGCGCGTTCAGCGAGGAGATCAGCGTGGCGAGTTTGGGCAGCACCTGGGTCAGGTTGCCGGTACGTCCCTTGAACAGGTTGTAGGTCTCGTCGGTGATGTCTTGTATCGCACCGAGATTGCCCTTGTTGACCACGACGGAAAGCGCGGAGAGCACCTCTTCGGTGCTCGGGTATTTGCCGGTACGGCTCAGCGGAATCGTGGCACCACCGGTCAGCCTGCCCACCGCGGGCTCGCCGGTGGGGGCGGCCAGCTCGATGTGCTGCGAGCCGAGCAGGCTGGTCTGGGCGACCTTGGCGACCGCGTTGGCAGGCAGCTTGACCTCGGGCCCCAACGAAACTTTCACCCCGGCATACCAAGAGCCGTCGGGCTTTTGGTATGCATCGATACCCGAGACGCTGCCCACCGTCACGTCATCCACCATGACCGGGGAGTTCTGCGGCAACGTGGTGACATCGGGCAGCTCAACGGTGATGGTGTAGGACCGCGATCCGTGTCCCGCGGTCCCGGGCAGGTTCAACGAGTTCAACCCGTTGAACTGGCATCCGCTGGCGACCACCGCGACACCGACTCCCATCGCCATGCCACGCAATACGTTTCGGCTCATCGCGGCGCTCCCGGAATCGCTGGCGGTGCAGCCTCATCCGCAGCCGCGGGGAATCCCGGCGGCACCGGTCCTGGCTCTGCGGGACGCAGCTCCGTGCCCGGGGGTGGCGGCGCGTTGACTTCCTCAGGCCCGAGCATCAACGCACTGAGGTCCTGTGGTGATGGCTTCGGCGGCGGCGGTGCGCCGTTGGGCCGAACCCACACCAGATCCTCGCGGGGGGCCTCGGACTTCGCCTCCGTCTCAGGAGTGTCGTAGATGATCTGTCCCTTGTACGCCGAGATCTGGTTGATCGGGTGCAGCAGGATCGGGGCGTAGTTGAATGTCGCGCGGCGTAGCACGGGGCCCATCCGTTCACGGCAGATCTCGGCCCGCTTCAAATACTCGGTCTTGGTGCCCGTTTCGAACACACCACCACAGATGAACTGCACCGGGTTGGCCAGGTTCGGAATCGAGAGCATGCCGTTCAACGTGCCTGCCGCGGGGTTGTAGATGTTGTAGAAGTTGGCCAGACCGTTCGGCGCGACGTGCAGGATCTGCTCGACGTCGTCGCTCTGGTCCGAGAAGATCTTCACGAAATCGCTCAGCTTGTTCACCGAGTCGACGAGCGCAGAGTTGGTGTCTCCCAGGAAACCTCGCACATCGGTGAGGGCCTGGTTGAGGGCACCCAAGGTGGCTCCGAGGTTCTCGGTGCTGGCTGCCAGTACCTTCGACACCGATGCCAGGTGGGTGCTGAACTGCACTATCTGTTCATTGGAGTTCGCCAACGCATCCACCAGCACCTGCAAGTTCTTGATGGTGCCGAACAGGTCCGTGCGCGAATCACCGAGCCGCCCGGCCGCCTGCGAAAGTTCACGCACCGCATTGCGGAACGAGTCGCCGTTACCGTCGAAGGTGCTCGCCGCCTGGTTGATGAAATCACTGACCGGCCCCTTGGATTCACCCTGCGGCCCCAGGCTGTCGCTGAGCTTGGCCAGTTCGGTCTTGACCTCGTCCCATTCGATCGGGACGGCGGTCTTGTCCAGTCCCAACGAGGCACCGTCGGCAAGAGCCTGTCCCTCCGTGTAGGCCGGGGTCAGCTGAACAAACCTGGCGGTCACCAGGTTTGGCGCCATGATGATCGCCTGTGCGCCTTCGGGCACCTTGAACTTGTCCGGGAGTTCCATGGTGACCTTCACGTCACCCTCGCGCGGCTCGACAGCGGTGATGCGCCCTGCCTTCACACCGAGGATGCGAACGTCATCACCCGGGTAGAGCCCAACGGCCGAGGCGAAATGGCCGATGATCTTGTGGGTTCCGCGGCTGGGCCACACCCAGTACAGCAGGCCGCCAACGAGTGCCACCGCGAGCAGTGCGTAGACGCTCTTCCGGAGCCAGGGTTTCAGACGGCTCTCTTGTGTTGTCATGGCGATTTCGGCCTCATGACTTGGCGTTCACCGATCAGACCGTTCAGGTAGTCCGAGAGACTGGCAGGCAGCTTGCCGGGCTGGAAATAGGTGTCGAACATGACGGCGGTCAGCGTGGCGGGCGGGAAGCCGTAGACGTTGACGTGGAAGCCCGGTCCTGAGGAGACGACCTCGCCCAGTGCCGTGCCGTATCCCGGTAAACGCTTGAGGGCCTCACTGATATGGGCCTTGCGGTCCAGCAGGTCATCGAGCACGAGGTTCAGTTTCTCCATGGTGGGCCGGAATTCCTGGCGGTTGTCGGCCACGAATCCACTGATCTGCTGGGACAGTCCCTGCACACGATTGATCAGCTCGGCGATCGCCAAACGCCGCTCGTCGAGCGCGGCGAACAGCTGATTGCCATCGGTGACAAGCTTGTTCACCTGCCCGGCACGCTCGGAAAGAATCCCGCTGACAGACTTGGCACGGCTCAACAGCTGTTCGAGGGCGGCGTCGCGGGCGTTGAGCGTGCGTGAGAGCGAGGCGACACCGTCAAGGGCACCGCGCAGCTGCGGGGTGGCATCACGCATCGCATCCGTGATGACCTGCAGCGACTGGTCGAGTTGCGCCTTGTCGATCCCGCCCGCCGATGCGCCCAGGTCGCTCAGCGCACTGTTGAGCGTGTATGGAGTTCTGGTGCGGCCCAACGGAATCTCGGTGATGCGGCCAGCTCCCGCCGGGGTTACCGAAAGCGATTTTTCGCCAAGCACAGTGGTGGTTCTGATCGCGGCCAGCGACTGGTCACCCAGGCGAACAGAGCGATCCACGGTGAAGTCCACGCGAACCTGGTTGCCCGCCAAGGACACATCCTTGACCTGACCCACCTTGATACCCGAGACGAAGACGTTGCTGCCCGGCTCCAGGCCGCCGGAGTCCGCGAAGAACCCGGTGTACTGCCTACCCTGCGGCCAAAACGGCAGACCCGTATAGCCGAACGCCACCAGCACCAGCATCGCCACCACGGCGATGCCGAAGACGCCGGTGCGTACCGGATCTTTCTCTTGGATGTCACTCATTTTTGAAGGCACACCTACCCTTCGACGGGTCGGGCGGTCCACCGAATGGGATCAGCCAGTCGGTTCCGACAGGTCCATTGACCTTGATCCGGATGGAGCAGTAGTAGATGTTGAAGAACGATCCGTAGGCGCCAAGAGCGTTGAGCCGCAGGTAGTTTTCGGCCAGGTTCTCCACGACGACGTTGATATCGGCCTTACGCTCGTCCATCCGGGTGGCCAGCTGGCGGGTCTGTTCGATGGTGCCCTTGATGTACGGACGGGTGTCCTTGAGCACCGACTCCAGCGATGAGGCTGTCGAAGCGAGCGGCGGCAACGCTCCGGCGATCACATCGCGCTGTTGCGCCAAGCCGGAGACGAGCTGCTGCAGCTGATCAACACTCGAAGAGAACTGGCTACTCTTCGAGTCCAGAGTGCCGAGCACCTCGTTGAGGTGATTGATCACATCGCCGATCAGCTGATCGCGCTCGGCCAATCCCGAGGTGAATGAGGATGTGTCACCCAGCAATTGGGAGAGTGTCCCACCTTGCCCCTGCAGGATCTGGATGAACGCGTTGCTGATCTCGTTGACCTTCGCGGCGTCGAATCCCTTGAGCACGGGCCGAAGTCCACCGAGCAGCGCGTCCAGATCGAGGGCGGGCTGGGTGTGCTCTTTATCGAGTGTTCCGCCATCGGGCAGCTTGCGCAGCTCGCCGGGCCCCGAGGTGATCTCCAGATACCGGTCACCGACCAGGTTCTCGTACCTGACGATCGCGCGACTGGAGCTGTAGAGCTGATACTTCGAGTCGACGTCGAAGGTGACCTCGACATTGTTGTCTTGCTTGAGTGACACGCCCTTGACTCGCCCCACCGGTACACCGGCGATGCGCACCTTCTGCCCGGACCGCAAGTCGGAGGCCGTGGTGAAGATTGCGTGATACCGCTTGCCGGAACCGAATCGGAACTCGCCGAAGGTGATGATCAGTCCCGCTGCCACCAACAGCATCACCACGGTGAAGACGATGACCTTGATCTGTGTACCGCGCAGCATCAGAACTCACTTCGCTTCGCGAAGGCACCGTTGTACAGGTACTGCAGGGTGTCGGGAGCGTTGACCTGCAGCTCCTCCAACGGCTTGTAGGGGATGTACGCGTTATCGGTCACCAGGAAGGGCGACCGGTACCACGACCCGTTCTGCGCCTTGGTCGGAATGTTCGGGAGACCACGGCAGTTGGGGCCGCCGGAGCCGTTCACGATGGGCAGGCTGTCCGGATAGGTGTACACGGGCGCACCGAGCGGAAAGCTGTTACTCAGGAACAGACCGGGCCGCACACCGCCGATAAGCGGGGTGAAGGTCACCAACGCCTTGGAGATGGCCTGCAGTGTGCAGGGAATCTCCGGCGAGTACCTACCGAGCAGCGTGGTGGGGGCGCGTAAGCGCTGCAGCGCCGCGGTGAGATCCTTCTCTGCCGGGGCCAGGGTCTCGTATCCGTTGTTACCCAGCCCAATCGCCGCAAGCAGCGTTGCCTTGAGATCCTGCTGCTGGTTCACGATGGTGCGGCTCAGCGTCGGCACATTGTCCAGGATGCGCACAATATCTGGCGCGGCATCACTGTAGATCTGCCCCACCTGTCCGGCCTTCTGGAAATCCTGTTGCAGGGTGGGAAGTTTGGGATTCAGCTGATCCAGGTACTGGTCGAGCTCGACAAGACCTTGCCCGAAATTGTCGCCGTTTCCGCGTAGCCCCTCGCCGACCGCGGTCAGCGTGGCGTTGAGGTTGACCGGATCGATCTTGCCGAGCAGCCGGGTCAGGTTCTCGAACACCGTGTTGACTTCGAGGGCCACCGACTCTGCGGTCACCGTCGCACCAGGCCTCAGCGACGAATCCGACGGCTGTGGCGGAGCAAGGAATTCCACGGACTTGGCGCCGAAGACGGTGGTGCCCGCGATCCGGACAGAGGCGTTCGACGGAATCATCCTCAGGTCCTTGGCGTTGACCGCGAGCTCCAGCTTGGCCTGCTCATTGACGTAGGAGATCGACTTGACCTTGCCGATCTGCAGCCCGTGGAATTTGACCTTGCCACCCTCTTCCATCACCAGGCCCGCACGGGGCGAGACGACGGTGATGGGCTTGGTATCGGCGAAGGCGTCGTTGTACGCCAGGTAGGTCAACACAGTCAGCGCCACCAACACGGCGGCGAGCACCGTACCGGCTAGCCGGACAGACCGGCGCGACGAATCTCCTGACATGTGATCCTTAGCCCGAGAGATTGAAGTGGCCGGACCCGCCGTAGACGGCAAGTGAGATGAACAGAGTGACAAGCACAACCACGATCAGGGAGGTGCGCACGGCCTGACCGACGGCGACACCGACACCCACCGGTCCGCCGGAGGCGTTGAATCCGTAGTTGGTGTGTACGAGCATCACGACCACTGACATGACGATCGCCTGCAAGAACGACCACAGCAGATCGGTGGGCACCAAGAAGGTGTTGAAGTAGTGGTCGTACACACCCGGGGACTGACCATTGATCATCACGGTGGTCGCGCGGGAGGCGAAGAACGCCGCCAGCACCGATAGCGAGTACAGCGGGATGATGGCGATGAGCCCCGCCACCAGACGGGTGGACACGAGATACGAAACCGCGTGCACTGCCATGGTTTCCAGCGCGTCGATCTCCTCAGCGACACGCATGGCGCCCAGTTGGGCGGTGGTTCCGGCGCCGATAGTCGCCGCCATTGCGATACCCGCCACCACCGGCGCGATGATGCGCACATTGAGGAAGGCGGACAGGAAGCCGGTAAGTGCCTCGATACCGATATTGCCCAGCGACGAGTAACCCTGTACCGCGATGACGCCACCGGAGGCGAGAGTCAGGAAAACCGCGACACCCACGGTTCCGCCGATCATCACCAGGGCACCGGTGCCCATGGTGATCTCGGCAAGCACCCGGATGGTTTCCTTGCGGTACTTCGTCAGTGCTGCGGGGATGTAACTCAGTGACTGCGCGTAGAAAAGAGCCTGCTCACCGAATTTGTCGAACGAGCGTCCCAGACCACGCATATACCGAACGGTATAGGAGGTGACGGTGTGCGTCGAAAGATACGGTCCGGTCACTAGTGCTTCACCAGGACCCGCACACCGATGGCCGTCATGACCACGTTGATGACGAACAAACAAATGAAGGAGTAGACGACGGTCTCGTTGACCGCATCGCCGACGCCCTTGGGGCCGCCCTTGACGGTGAGCCCGCGATAACAGCCGACAAGTCCGGCGAAGATGCCGAACAGGAAGGCCTTGATCTCCGAGATCATCAGCTCGCCGAGGCCGGTGAGCACCGTAAGACCGTTGATGAAGGCGCCGGGATTGACACCCTGCAGGAACACCGAGAATACGTAGCCGCCGACCATACCGATGGCACAGACCAGGCCGTTGAGCAGCAGCGCGACAAAGGTCGAGGCCAGCACGCGCGGAACCACGAGCCGCTGGATCGGATCGATACCCAGCACCTGCATCGCGTCGATCTCCTCGCGAATGGTGCGGGCGCCCAAATCCGCGCAGATCGCCGTGGCGCCGGCGCCCGCGACGACGAGCACGGTAACCACCGGGCCCAGCTGGGTCACCGTGCCGAACGCCGTGGCTGCACCCGACAGGTCCGCGGCGCCGATCTCGCGCAGCAGGATATTCAGAGTGAACGCCACCAGCACGGTGAAGGGAATGGCCACCAGGAGCGTCGGCAGCAATGAGACCCGCGCGATGAACCAGGTCTGATCCAGGAATTCCTGCCCTTGGAACGGGCGGCGGAAGATGTTGCGGAACGTGGCCAATGACATGGAGACGAAGCCGCCGACGGCGCGTGCGGGCGCCGCGAGCTGCTGCTTCAACCTTTACTCCTGTCTCACGCATCCCGGTACCGCCGGAGTCTCGCCCCAAAAGAACCGGTTAACGATCGGCGTGTACCTACCACACTGTGAGGCGCACCATACTAACGAGAAAAAATTCTTAGTGTCAATTCATGTACGAATAGACAAATCGCACGCCGTGTCCACTTTGTCCTGCGGGTTTGATGCGATAACTAGAACTCGTTCTATTAAATTCACACCCTCGCCCTCGTTGCTCTTTACTCCTCGACCATCAGTGCGGTCGCCGAAAATGTGCGCTTCGGATCGTGTCCAGCAAAGAAATCAGCCAGGGCCGAATTCAGTGCCGACGGATCCCACGCGTCCGAATCCGCAGTGAACTTCGCCTCCACAGTAGGCGCCGCCAACAAGGTGACGGTGGGTCCGTAAACAATGAACAGCTGACCGTTAACTGCTTCCGCTGCGGGCGAGGCCAAGTACCGCACCAGGGTCACGACATGCTCAGGGGAAAGCGGATCAATGGAATCCTCGGGCGCGTCACCAAAAACGTCGGCCGTCATCGCGGTGCGGGCGCGCGGGGCGATGGCGTTGGCCCGCACCCCGTATCGACCGAGGGCGCGTGCGGCCGACAACGTGAGGGCGGTGATACCGGCTTTGGCAGCGCCGTAGTTGGCCTGCCCCTCCGGCCCGAGGAGACCGGCCTCAGACGACGTATTGATGAGGCGGCCGTAGACAGGGGCACCGGCCGCCTTCGACGCTCCGCGCCAGTAGGTGGCGGCGTTGCGGGTCAGCAGGAAGTGGCCGCGCAGGTGCACGTGGATGACGGCGTCGAACTCCTCGTCCGACATGTTGAAGAGCATCCGATCCCGGGTGATGCCAGCGTTGTTGACCACGACGTGCAGCCCACCGAGCGATTCGGCGGTGGAGATCAGCTCGTCGGCGGTAGAGCGCTCACCGATGTCACCGGCGACGGTCACGCCCTTGGCGCCCACCGCGGCGATCTCGTCGAGCACATCGCTGCCCTCCAGGGCAGGTGCGATGTCGTTGACAATGACCGTCGCTCCGGACCGGGCCAGCCCGATGGCCTCGGCGCGGCCGAGCCCCGCCGCGGCTCCGGTGACAATGGCGACGCGGCCACTCAGGTCGGCATCAGCAATCGCGCTCATAGTGATTTCCCTTCAGTCCCATGCAATCGACGCACCGAATCACGCCGACACCGCTTCGCCGAACGCGAAGTAGGCCGGTGATTTACGAATGCCTCTAGTCTTTGCGAATCAAAGCGGCACGCGGGCACTCCGCGATCGCCTGTTCGACCAGATCTTCCTGATCGGCCGGTACTTCCTCCTGCAGGATGACGACATAGTCGTCGTCATCGACGTCGAATACCTCTGGAGCGATCCCGAGACACACCAAGTTGCCTTCACAACGGTCAGGAATTACACCGACACGCATTGGAAACCTCTTTCCGGCGCTAAATGACTCGGCGAGCCGACGTCATCGTCTATTTGGGCTGTATCGCCAGACTACGACACGTGACCCACGACACAACCCTGGTGACGCCAGGATCTCTGGGCTGGGTTTGTGTCGTGGCGCCGCGTCTGGACTCCCTAGACTAGAACGTGTTACAACTCTTGTGTCAACGTGGGTCACACCTGAGGGCCACGGCAGCGGAGGTCACACATGCATATCGCCTACACGCCCGAGCAGGAAGAGCTGCGCCGCGAGCTACGCGCGTACTTCGACAAACTGCTGACCCCGGAGCGGCGCGAGGCCTTGGCGTCCAATCAGGGTGAGTACGGCAGCGGCAACGTCTACCGCGAGACCGTGGAACAGATGGGTGCCGACGGCTGGCTCGCTCTGGGCTGGCCCAAGGAATTCGGCGGCCAGGACCGCTCGGTGATGGATCAGCTGATCTTCACCGACGAGGCCGCGATCGCCGGCGCCCCCGTGCCGTTCCTGACCATCAACAGCGTCGCGCCGACGATCATGCACTTCGGCACCGATGAGCAGAAGAAGTTCTTCCTGCCGAAGATCGCGGCGGGCAAGCTGCACTTCTCCATCGGATACTCCGAGCCTGGCGCCGGTACCGACCTCGCCTCACTGCGCACCTCGGCTGTTCGTGACGGCGACGACTACATCATCAACGGCCAGAAGATGTGGACCAGCCTCATCGAGTACGCCGACTACATCTGGCTGGCGGTGCGTACCAACACAGAAGTAAAGAAGCATCGCGGTATCTCCATGCTCATCGTGCCCACCACCGCGGAGGGCTTCTCGTACACCAAGGTCCGCACCATGGCCGGGCCCGGCACGAGCGCTACCTATTACCAGGATGTGCGTGTCCCGGTGACGAGCCGAGTCGGTGAGGAGAACGCGGGCTGGAAGCTGGTGACCAACCAGCTCAATCACGAGCGGGTGGCCCTGGTCTCCTCGGCGCCGATCATCACCGCACTGCGCGAGGTACGCGAGTGGGCACAGAACACCAAGGGCCCCGGCGGCCGGATCATCGACGCCGAATGGGTTCAGCTGAACCTGGCGCGCGTGCATGCCAAGGTCGAATACCTCAAGCTGATCAACTGGGAGCTGGCCTCCGCCACCGATGCCGCTCCCTCCCCCGCCGATGCCTCCGCCACGAAGGTCTTCGGCACCGAGTTGGCCACCGAGGCCTACCGACTCCTCATGGAGGTACTCGGGACGGCGGCGACACTGCGTCAGGACTCCCCCGGTGCGCAGCTACGCGGACGCGTCGAGCGGATGCACCGGGCCTGCTTGATCCTCACATTCGGCGGCGGCACCAACGAGGTTCAGCGCGACATCATCGCGATGACTGCACTCGGCCAGCCTGCGGCGACACGCTAGAAGGGACTGCACTGCAATGGATTTCTCCCTGACCGAGGCACAGACCGACCTTGCCGGCCTGACCCGTACCATCGCGTCGGCGATCAGCACTCCGGAGCGCCAGAAGGAGCTCGACAAGCAGGACAGCCGATTCGACTGGCAGCTGTGGACCAAGCTCGTCGAGGCCGACATCCTCTCGACCGCGGCGCCCGAATCGTTGGGCGGCGGCGGATTCGGCGTGCTGGAGCAGTCGTCGATTCTCGTCGAACTGGGCCGCGAACTCGCCGCGGTTCCGTACCTGGAGTCGGTGGTACTGGCGGCTGGAGCGCTCGCCGCGTTCGGTTCCGAAGCACTGCAGAATGATTGGGCTGCACCGGCTGTCGCCGGTAAGAAGGTGCTGACCATCGCGCTCGACGGCGAACCGGGCGAGGGGCCCGTCGCTGCCCGGGCCGAGGGCGCCGGTCACGTGCTGACCGGCAATCGGGTCCTGGTGCCGTTCGGCGTCGAGGCCGACGCGTACCTGGTACCTGCCGAGACCGAAAACGGTGTCGCGGTCTTTCTCGTGGCTGCCGACGATCCCGGCGTCACTCAGGAGACATTGCACACCACCGGCAAAGACAGCTCCGCTGAGCTGATTCTCTCCGAGGTTCCCGTTCCTGCTGACCGCAAGGTCGGCGGCGTCGAGGTCGTGGAGTGGCTGCGGCTGCGGGAATCTCTGGGGCACAGCGCCTATCAACTTGGCGTTCTGGAGCGGGCGCTGGAGCTGACCGCCGACTACGCGCGCACCCGCGAGCAGTTCGGCAAGCCGATCGGTGGCTTCCAGGCGGTGGCTCAGCGGCTGGCCGACGGCTACATCGACGTCAAGGGTCTGCGCCTCACCCTGTGGCAGGCAGCATGGCGGGTCTCCGAAGATCTCCCCGCCGATGTCGACGTCGCCACGGCCAAGTTCTGGGCCTCCGATGCCGGCCACCGCGTCGCACACACCGCAGTCCACGTGCACGGCGGCGTGGGTATCGACGAGGACCATCCGGTGCACCGCTACTTCCTGGCCGCCAAGCGCGGCGAGTTCGCTTCGGGCAGCGCGACGGAGCAACTGCGCCGCATCGGCCGCGAACTCGCCGATACACCTGCCTAGTATCTGGTTGTGGGCACGCCGGAGAGCACAACGGTCACGCAGCTGCTGGCGAACCTGGCCGATGTTGAGGACCGGGGGCTGCATTTCGAGGGTTCGTTCACGTCGTGGCGTGATCATGTGGCCGAAAGCCGCCGCCTGGCATCGGTATTGCGCGCACGCTTGGACCCGTCGAAGCCGCCGCATGTCGGTGTGATCCTGGAGAACACCCCCGGGTTCGCGCGACTCCTTTCCGCGGCCGCACTAGGTGGCCTGGTGCTGGTGGGCTTGAATTCGACACGGCGCGGATCGGCTTTGCAGCGTGATGTCGAGCTCGCCGACTGCCAATTCATCATCACGGACGAATCCGAAACCGTTGTCGACCCACAACATCCACTGATCGAGATCACCGATGTGCGACCGGATGAACTGTTCATGCTCATCTTCACCTCGGGCACCAGCGGAGACCCCAAGGCCGTCCAGATCACCCATGCCAAGGTGGCCTCGGCGGGGGTCATGCTGTCCTCGCGCTTTGGTCTCGGTCCCACAGATGTCTGTTATCTCTCGATGCCGATGTTCCATTCCAATGCGGTGCTCGCGGGCTGGTCGGTGGCCGTCGCCGCCGGTGCGTCGATTGCGTTGCGCCGCCGCTTCTCCGCATCGGGATTCCTCAACGATGTCCGCCGATACGGGGCGACGTATGCCAACTACGTCGGTAAGCCGATGTCGTATGTGCTGGCGACACCGGAACGGCCCGATGACGCCGAGAACCCGTTGAAGTTCATGTACGGCAACGAGGCGGCTGCCGGCGATACCGACCGATTCGCCAAGCGATTCGGCGCCTTTGTGGTGGACGGGTTCGGGTCGACCGAGGGCGGGGTAGCGCTGGGCTGGGCGCCGGGGACGCCGCCCGGTGCGATAGGCCCCCTGACCCCCGACGTTCAGATTCTGAACGTCCAGACCGGACAGCCTTGCCCCCCTGCGGTTTTCGACCAGAGCGGCAAGGTGGTCAATGCCGAGGAGGCCACCGGCGAGCTGGTGAATGTGACCGGCCCCGGACGATTCACCGGCTATTACAAGAACGCAGAGGCCGATGCCGAGCGCATGGTCGAGGGCAAGTACCGCAGCGGCGACCTCGCCTATGCCGACGAAAACGGGTTCGTGTACTTCGCCGGACGCCTGGGCGATTGGCTGCGGGTCGACGGCGAGAACCTGGGCACCGCCCCCATCGAGCGCGTGCTGCTGCGCCATCCGGATATCACCGAGGTTGCCATCTATGGCATTCCAGATCCCACCGTCGGAGATCGTGTCATGGCGGCCCTGATCGTACGTAACGGGTTCGAGGCATCGAAGCTGGGTGAGTTCCTCTCCGCACAAGAGGATCTCGGGCCCAAACAGTGGCCGTCATTCGTCCGCATAAGCACCGATCTCCCGCGTACCGCGACATTCAAGGTGATCAAGCGGCAGCTGTCGGCCGAGGCGTTGGAAACCAGCGACCCGCTGTGGCGGCTCTCCGGGAGCACCTACATTCAGCCCTGACGCCCAGTGTGCGGATCTGGTCGAAATCTCGCTGATACTCGACACTATCCGCACACTCGGCGGCTAGGAGAGCGGCGGGCAGAGCTAGCCGCGGATCTGGTTCAGCTTGTCGACAGCGCTCTCGAAACCGGCCACCAGGTCGGCCACGATCTCGGAGGTAGGCCGAATCTCGTTCATCCGCCCGACAATCTGCCCCGCGGGGAAGCAGACAGTCTCCGGGTCATGCGCACGATTCATCCGCTCGTGCGCCCCGCTCACCAGAATGTTCTGTAGCGGCATCGGCAGCGGCGTGGGCGCACCCTCGGCATCCCAGGCCTGAGTCCACTTGGTCTTCAGCAGTCGCGCGGGCTTTCCGGTGTAGATGCGGGTGCGCACGGTGTCGCTGGAGGTCGCCTTCAACAGCGCCTGCTGCACCACGGAATCGCCACCGCTGGTAACGCTTCCAAGGTCATACTCGGCGGCGGTCAGCCAGATGGAGCCGGTCCACACACCCGAGGCACCGAGCGCCAGGGCTGCCGCGGCCTGTCTGCCGCTGCCGATACCACCGGCCGCCAGCACCGGGGCGCTGCCGTCGAGGGCATCCACGATCTCGGGCCAGAGCACCATGGATGCCACATCGCCGGTATGTCCACCGGCCTCATAGCCTTGGGCCACAACGATATCGACACCGTTCTCGACATGCCGTTTGGCGTGTTCGGCCTTCCCCGCCAGCGCGGCGACCGGCACGCCGTGCTCGTGCGCCTGGTCGATCACGTCCTTGGGCGGGGAGCCGAGCGCATTGGCAATCAGCTTGATCGGATGCTTGAGCGCGACCTCCACATGTGAGCGGGCCACCGAATGCAGCCAGCCCAGCACCCCCGCCGACTCACGTTCGCCCGGCAGTGGGGGCACGCCCAGGTCGGCAAGAGTCTTCTCGACGAAATCCTTGTGCCCCTGCGGAATCAGTTTGTCGATGTCTACCGCAGTGCCCTCGGTGGGCACCTTGGCCGGCATCACGATGTCGACACCGTAGGGCTTGCCGTCGGTGTTCTCATCCATCCAATTCAGAACGGCGTCCAACTCGTCGGGATCGTTGAAGCGGACACACCCCAGCACACCCATCCCGCCCGCGCGGGTGATGGCTGCGGCGACCTTCTCCGAGGGCGTAAAACCGAATATCGGATAGCGGATTCCGAACCGCTCACAAAGGTCGGTATGCATGGCTCAGGCTCCCGTGTTGACGTGCTTGGTGTTCACGAGGTCCACCTTCTCGGTTTCCGAGACTTCTTTGGCCCAGCGGTAGTCGGCCTTGCCCGCAGGATTGCGCTTGACGGTGTCCACAATCCAGACGCTGCGCGGCACCTTGTATCCGGCAATCTCCTTGCGCGCATGGGTGTCCAGTTCTTCGAAGGTGAGCTCCACGCCGGGACGCACCGCGACGACAGCGCCCACATGCTGACCCCACTTCTCGTCGGGCACACCGACGACAACCGCGTCGAACACGGCGGGGTGGCCCTTCAGGACGCTCTCGACTTCCTCAGGGAACACCTTCTCGCCGCCGGTGTTGATCGACACCGATCCGCGACCCAGCATGGTGACAGTGCCGTCCGCTTCGACGGTCGCCCAGTCACCAGGGATCGCGTACCGCACACCGTTGAACGTCTTGAACGTCTCGGCGGTCTTCTTCTCGTCCTTGAAGTATCCGACCGGGATGTGCCCACTCTTGGCGATGAGACCCCGCACCCCGGAACCGGGCTGGATCGGATTGCCTTCCTCGTCGAGAACCGTTGTGGTGGAACTGATCTTCACGGTTGGGCCACCCGGATGCATCTGCCCCTTGGTAACGGTGGACAACCCGCCGGTACCGGTCTCGGAGGCGCCGATCGCATCGGTGATCACCCGGTTGGGCAGCAGTTCCAGGTACCGCTCCTTGACCGTCTGCGAGAACAGTGCGGCACTGCTGGCCAACACCCACAGCGAGGACAGATCGCGGGCGCGGCCCACCTCGGTATCCAACGCGTCGATCAGCGGTCGCCCGATCGCGTCGCCGGCGAAGAACAGCATGTTGATCTTGTGCTTCTCGATGAGTTCCCACACCTCTTCGGGGTTGAACTCGGGCGCGAGCACCGTGGTGCGCCCCTGGAACAGGGCCATGAAGGTCGCGGCCTGGGTGGCGCCGTGGATCATCGGTGGGATCGGGAAACCGATGAATGGAGCGGCCTCGGCTCCCTGCTTGGCCAGGTCCCACTCACCCTCGATGTACTCGCCGGTGACATAGTTGATCCCGCCGAACAGCGAGCGGTAGATGTCCTCGTGCCGCCACATCACACCCTTGGGGAAGCCGGTGGTGCCGCCGGTGTAGATCAGGAAGATGTCGTCGGGGCTGCGCTCGGCGAAATCACGTTCCGGAGATCCCTGCGCCAGCGCATCTGCGAACGTGACGCCGCCGTACGAGTCAAACGACCCGTCCGCGCCATCTTCCACCACGATCGCGGTCTTGACGTTCGGGGTGCTCGGCAGGACGTTCGCGACCTTGTCCGCATACCGGCGCTCATGCACCAGGGCCGCCATATCGGAGTTCTCGAACAGGTAGTGCAACTCGGCCTCGACGTACCGGTAATTCACGTTGACCGAGATCGCGCGGATCTTGACGATGGCCGTCAGCGCTACGACGATCTCGATGCCGTTGCGGCAGTACAGGCCGACCTTGTCGCCGGGGCCCACGCCCTGGCTCTGCAGATAGTGCCCCAGCCGGTTGGACTGTTCCTCAAGCTCTGCGTACGTCAGCTTTCGGTCACCGGAAATGATGGCAACACGATCGGGCATAGTGTCGATTGCATGCTCAATGAGGTCGGCAATGTTAAGGGCCATGTCCATAAATTAGAACGTGTTACATTTTTAGACAAGCCCCGGCCCAATGAAGGAGCCTCATGACGGACACAGTGACCGAACAGGACGCCCCGCACGCCCTAGTGGAACTCCGCGATCACGTCCTCATCGTGACGATGAATCGTCCGCACGCACGCAACGCCCTGTCCGGGGAAATGCTGGAAATCATGACGCAGGCCTGGGACCGCGTCGACAATGATCCCGACGTTCGCGTCTGCATCCTGACCGGTGCAGGCGGGTACTTCTGCGCCGGAGCGGACCTCAAGGCCATGAACAAGCGCGCCCCGGGCGACCAGTTCTCCGACGGCAGCTACGACCCGTCCGTCATCCCCGGTCTGCTCAAGGGCCGGCGCCTGACCAAGCCGCTGATCGCGGCCGTCGAGGGCCCCGCGATCGCCGGCGGCACCGAAATCCTGCAGGCTACCGATATCCGCGTCGCGGGTGAGAGCGCCAAATTCGGTGTCTCCGAGGTGAAGTGGAGCCTGTACCCGATGGGCGGGTCGGCCGTGCGCCTCCCCCGCCAGATCCCGTACACGGTCGCCTGCGACATCCTGCTCACCGGCCGGCACCTCAAGGCCCCGGAAGCCAAGGAAATCGGGCTCATCGGCCACGTCGTCCCCGACGGCCAGGCACTGGACAAGGCCCTGGAGCTTGCGAACATGATCGCCGCGAACGGACCCCTGGCGGTGCAAGCGGTCCTCAAGACCATCCGCGATTCGGAAGGCCTGCACGAGAACGAGGCCTTCAAGGCCGACACCAAGGTCGGCATCGGGGTCTTCACCAGTAACGACGCCAAGGAAGGCCCCCGCGCCTTCGCCGAGAAGCGCGCCCCCAACTTCACCGGTACCTAGACCGGCCCACATAGTGTGGGCGGCGTGACGCCCATGTTCCCGCTGCAGTCGGTGCTGCTGCCGGGTGAGCCCCTGCCGCTGCGTATCTTCGAGCCGCGCTACGTCGCCCTGGTCCGGGACGTGATGGCCGCCGACCGTACCTTCGGCACCGTTCTGATCGCTCGCGGCAGAGAGGTGGGTGGCGGAGACGTCCGCCACGACGTCGGCACCGCGGTCCGCGTCCTGGACTGCGAGTCCCTCGGCGCGGAGCGCTTCGCGTTGCGTTGTGAGGGCGCGCATCGAATCCGCATCAACCGGTGGCTCGACGACGATCCGTATCCGCGTGCCGAGACCGAACCGTGGCCCGACGAGCTCGATGAGCGGGTGCTGCCGTTGAGTGCCCTCAACGAGGTGCAGGCACGTATCGAGAACCTGCTGCGCCGGGTCGCGACCGCACAACAGGTGCGCCTGCCCCGCCGGTGGTCCATCGCCACCGGGCTGCCCAGCGGCGCCGAAAAGCGGCTGTACGCGTTGGCATCTCGAGTGCCCATGGGTCAGGCCGATCGGCACGCCGTGCTGGCAGCACCGACGTTGGAGACGCGGTTTCACGCACTGAATGAGGCCGTCGACACCGTCACCGCAATGCTCGACTTCCGCGAGGTTTAGGTCAGCGCCGCCAGCTGTTTGACGTGCGCGACACTGCGGCAACCGACCACCAGCATGGTGACCCCCGCGGCCTCCCAGGTCTTGATCTGCTCACGTACCTCGGCCTCGGTTCCTACGATGGTGGTGTCGAGCACCAACTCATCCGGAATCACTTCGGCCGCCTTGTCCTTGCGGTTGGTGCGGAACAGCTCGGTGACCTCATCAACCACCTCGCCGTAACCCATGCGCCGATACACCTCGGCGTGGAAGTTGAGTTCGACCGCGCCCATGCCCCCGATATACAAGGCGGAGAACGGCTTCAGCTGGTCGAGCACCGAGCGGCGGTCGTCGGTGACGATCACCTGCGCGGTAGCGGCGATCTCGAAGTCCTTGCGGCTGCGCCGGGCGCCGGGACGCGAGAAGCCCTCGTCGAGCCATTCGTTGTACATGTCGGCGAGCCGCGGCGCATAGAACATGGACAGCCAGCCGTCGGCGATCTCAGCGGTCAACGCCACATTCTTCGGGCCCTCGGCCCCGAGGAAGATGGGGATATCGGCACGCAGCGGATGCACGATCGGCTTGAGCGGCTTGCCCAGCCCGGTGGCCTTGTCCCCGGCCAGCGGCAGCGGATAGTGCGGGCCGTCGCTGCGTACGGGCGCCTCGCGAGCCAATACCTGCCTGATGATGTCGATGTACTCGCGGGTGCGGGCCAGAGGTTTGGGGAATGGTTGTCCGTACCAGCCCTCCACCACCTGCGGCCCGGATACGCCCAGCCCCAGGATATGGCGGCCACCGGAGAGGTGATCCAGCGTCAGGGCCGCCATGGCACAGGCCGTGGGTGTTCGCGCCGAGAGCTGAATCACCGAGGTACCCAACCTGATTCGGCTGGTGTCCGACCCCCACCAGGCCAACGGGGTGTACGCGTCGGAACCCCAGGCCTCAGCCGTGAAGACGGCGTCGAATCCGCCCTCCTCGGCGGCGGCCACCAGTTCGGGCGCGTTCTCCGGCGGGGAGGCCGACCAGTACCCCAGCTGCAATCCGAATTTCATGGCCCGACTGTAACCGGCGGGATATGCCGCGACCACCACCCTTGCGAAAAAAACTAGAACTTGTTCTACTCGGAGGTGTGACAGTCAGCCAAAGCAGCACAACCGGGCAATTGCCCCTCCTGACGGCACCCCTCGAACTGTCTTTTGATTACACCCGTTCGGTGGGACCGACCCTCTCCAAGTTCTTCACCGCCCTGCGCGATCGGCAGATCGTCGGCACCCGCGGCAGCGACGGCAGGGTTCACGTACCGGCGGCCGAGTACGACCCGGTGACCTACGCACCCCTGACCGAGGTGGTGCCGGTGTCGAGTGTCGGCACGGTCCAGTCGTGGTCCTGGCAGCCCGAGCCGCTCGAGGGCCAGCCGCTGGCCAAACCGTTCGCCTGGGCACTCATCAAGCTCGACGGTGCCGACACCGCGCTGCTGCACGCCGTCGACGCAGGGGATGCGGGCTCCGCCGGTATCGAGACCGGTGCCCGCGTGCACGCGGTATGGGCCGATGAGACCGTCGGCGCGATCACCGACATCGCCTACTTCGCACTCGGAGACCGTCCGGTCGACGTGCCCGCGCCCGCACCAGATCAGGAGCCGGTGACCATGCAGGTCACCCCGATCCGGCTGGAAGTTCAGCACATCACCTCACCGGAGGAGAGCGCCTATCTGCGCGCGCTGGCCGAGGGCAAGCTGCTCGGCGGCCGCACCGGCGCCGGTGGACGTGTGTACTTCCCGGCGCGTGGGGCCGATCCGCTGACCGGTGAGCCCACCTCGGACCTGGTGGAAGTGGCCGATAAGGGCGTCGTCACCACCTTCGCGATCATCAACATCCCCTTCCCCGGGCAGCGCATCAAGCCGCCGTATGTGGCCGCATATGTGTTACTCGACGGTGCCGATATTCCGTTCCTGCACCTCGTCTACGACATCGATCCGGCGGATGTCCGCATGGGTATGCGAGTCGAGGCCGTGTGGAAGCCCAAGGAGGAGTGGGGATACGGGATCGACAATATCCAGTACTTCCGCCCCACCGGTGAGCCCGACGCCGACTACGAGACCTACAAGGACCGGATCTGATGAGTTCCGCTGCCCCCGCAGTAGCAGTTGTGGGCTTCGCCCACTCCCCTCACGTACGCAGCACCGAGGGCACCACCAACGGTGTCGAGATGCTGGTGCCCTGTTTCCGGGAGATCTACGCCGACCTCGGAATCACCAAGTCCGATATCGGCTTCTGGTGCTCGGGATCATCCGATTACCTGGCCGGTCGTGCCTTCTCGTTCATCTCGGCGATCGACTCGATCGGTGCGGTGCCGCCCATCAACGAGTCTCATGTGGAGATGGACGCGGCGTGGGCGCTGTACGAGGCCTACATCAAGATCCTCACCGGGCAGGTGGAGACCGCACTCGTCTACGGATTCGGGAAGTCCTCCGCCGGCACCCTGCGCAGAGCCCTTGCCCTGCAGACCGATCCGTACACCGTCGCTCCGCTATGGCCCGATTCGGTGTCGTTGGCGGCGCTGCAGGCGCGGGTCGGCCTGGATTCGGGGAAGTGGACCAAGGAGCAGATGGCACAGGTTGCCCTCGACGCCCTCGGCCGCGCCCAGCGCGTGGATTCCGAGGCCCCGGCCTCGAGCGTCGACGAGCTGCTGGCGCGCGAGTACTTCGCCGATCCCCTGCACAAGCACGACATCGCGCCGATATCCGATGGCGCCTCGATCATGGTGCTGGCCTCTGGTGACCGCGCCCGCGAGCTACGCGAAAACCCAGCGTGGATTACCGGATTCGAACATCGGATCGAGACGCCGATACTCGGTGCCCGAGATCTGACCACCTCGCCGTCCACGGCTGCCTCCGCGGCCGCCGCGACCGGCGGCGACCCCGGCTCCATCGAGGTGGCCGAGTTGTACGCACCGTTCAGCCATCAGCAGCTGATCCTCGCCGAAGCCATTGGCCTCAAGGACTCCACGACCGTCAACCCTTCGGGCGGCACCCTGGTGGCCAACCCGATGTTCTCGGCCGGGCTGGAGCGGATCGGCTTTGCCGCACAACATATCTGGAATGGTTCGGCAGGAAGGGTGCTGGCCCACGCGACCAGCGGGCCCGTACTTCAGCAGAACCTCGTCGCGGTGCTGGAGGGTAAGTAATCGTGGGTGCATCAAAAAACCTTGCTGCTGTGATCGGCACCGGGCAGACCAAGTACGTGGCCAAGCGCCAGGACGTCTCCATGAATGGTCTTGTCCGCGAAGCGATTGACCGGGCAATGACCGATGCGGGTGTCGGCTGGGACGATATCGACGCCGTCGTAGTGGGTAAGGCCCCCGACTTCTTCGAGGGCGTCATGATGCCCGAGCTCTTCATGGCGGACGCGATCGGCGCGACCGGAAAGCCCATGATCCGGGTGCACACCGCCGGTTCGGTCGGCGGCTCCACCGGCGTGGTCGCGGCCAGCCTGGTGCAGTCGGGCAAGTACCGCCGTGTGCTGGCACTGGCCTGGGAGAAGCAATCGGAGTCGAATGCCATGTGGGCGTTGTCGATTCCGGTGCCCTTCTCGGTGCCCGTGGGCGCGGGTGCGGGCGGCTACTTCGCTCCACATGTGCGCGCATACATCGAACGCTCCAAGGCTCCGCTAGACACCGGAGCGATCGTCGCGGTCAAGGACCGGCTCAACGCGGCGAAGAACCCATTGGCACACCTTCACCAGCCGGATATCACCGTCGAGAAGGTGATGGCCTCTCCGATGTTGTGGGACCCGATCCGCTTCGACGAGACCTGCCCGTCCTCGGACGGCGCATGCGCAATCGTGGTGGGAGACGAAGAAACCGCCGATCGCCGTATCGCCGACGGCCATACGGTCGCGTGGGTGCATGCCACCGCGCTGCGCACCGAGCCGCTCGACTACACCGGGCGCGACCGGGTGAATCCGCAGGCAGGACGCGACGCCGCGGCGGCATTGTGGCGTGACGCGGGAATCACCAGCCCGATCGACGAAATCGACGCCGCAGAGATCTACGTGCCGTTCTCGTGGTTCGAGCCGATGTGGCTGGAGAACCTGGGATTCGCGGCCGAGGGTGAGGGCTGGAAACTGACCCAGGCCGGCGAGACCGCCATTGGTGGCCGGATCCCCGTCAACGCCTCCGGCGGCGTGCTCTCCTCGAATCCGATTGGGGCCTCGGGCCTCATCCGGTTCGCGGAGGCCGCCATCCAGGTGATGGGCAAGGCCGGCGATCATCAGGTACCAGGCGCCAAGAAGGCGCTGGGCCACGCGTATGGCGGTGGTTCCCAGTACTACTCGATGTGGGTGGTTGGCTCCGAGAAGCCGGAGGTGCAGACAGCATGAGCCTCGCAGATGAAGCGGGCAAGCGTTCCCGCGCAGCCGTCGAAGCCCGCGACAAGCAGGCCTGGGTCGACAACTTCGCCGACGACGGCGTAGTGCAGGATCCGGTGGGTCCGTCGCTGTTCGATCCCGAGGGCAAGGGGCATCGCGGCAAGCAGGCCATTGCGGCTTTCTGGGACAACATCATTGCGCCCACCGAGAACCTGGATTTCATCTTCGACGCCACCTACGACTGCGGCACACATCAGGCCAACGTGGGCCGGATCGTCACCACGATGAACGGTTACCAGATGACGGCCGAGGGTGTGTTCACCTACGAGGCCAATGACGAGGGCAAGCTCGTCGTGTTGCGTGCGTACTGGGAGTTCGACAAGGTGGCGGGGACCGCCAAGAAGGTCTGACTCCGCCGAACCACATAAAGACCCCCGCGCTCGCGGCGACGGGGGCCTTTATGTCTTCGCGCTAAGAGGCCTGGCGACCGGCGCTGATCATCTCCTCGCGCGGTACCACTTTGATGCGTTCGCGACCCTGCTCCTCGCCGAGGGCTACCTCGTGAGCATCGAGCCGTTCCCACTCCTCCCACGTGGTGTAGTCAATCCCGCTTCCCCGTAGATGCGCGAAAACCGCATCGGGGTCGGAGATTTCGGCGGGTTGAATACCCGGGAGGTCTGCAAGCAGGCTGGAAATCGTCTCGGCTGCATCGGATTTAGTGTGTCCGATCAATCCCACGGGCCCGCGCTTGACCCAGCCCGTGACGTAGGTCGATTCGACCGGGATTCCGTCGATATCGAGCACCCGTCCGGCGTCGTGCGGAACAACCCCGGCGTGGTGGTCGAACGGCAGGTCCGCCAGGTGCGAGGAGATGTAGCCGACCGCGCGGTAGACCGCCTGCACCGGCCAGTCGGTGTATTCGCCTGTTCCCCTGACAGTTCCGTCGCCGATGAGCTCGGTGCGCTCGGTGCGCAGGGCTTCGACCCGATCGATCCCCAGCACAGCCGCCGGCGACTGGCACAGGTGGATGTGGATGCGATGCGGCGCGCCGGTGGGCTCGGTGTCCAGGTACTTCATCATGGTGTCGACGACGAGCTTGGTGGCCTTACTGGAATTGATGGCTTGCTGGCTGCCCTCGTCGATCTCAAATCCCTCTGGGTGCACGATGACATCCACACTCGGCGAGTGGGACAGCTCGCGAAACTCCATGGGGCTGAACTTGATCTGCGCCGGACCGCGCCGCGCGAAGACGTGTACGTCAGTGGCCTGGTTGAGCGCCAGGCCCTGATAGACGTTGTCGGGGATCTCGGTGCTGAGCTGTTCGTCGGCAGGCTTGGCCAGCATGCGCGCGATATCCAGGGCCACATTCCCGGCTCCCAGCACCGCGACGCTCTTGGCCGTCAGCGGCCAGTCCCGCGGTACATCGGGGTGACCGTCGTACCAGGAGACGAAATCGGCGGCGCCATAGCTTTCCGGAAGGTCGATACCGGGGATGTCGAGGTCACGGTCGGCGCGCGCGCCGGTCGAGAAGATCACCGCGTCGTAGAAGCGCCGCAGATCCGAGAGCTTGATGTCGGTGCCGTAGTGGACATTGCCGATGAACCGGATCTCGTCGCGCGAGAGCACCCGGCGCAGCGCCTTGATGATCTCCTTGATGCGGGGATGATCGGGAGCCACGCCGTAACGCACCAAGCCATAGGGCGCGGGCAGTCGATCGAACACATCGACCTGCGCCTGCTCGTACTCCTTGGTGAGGATATCGGCGGCGTAGATACCGGCCGGACCTGCGCCGATAACCGCGACTCGGATCTTCCTCATGCCATCCCCTTTGATTCGGACATTGATTAGGTAAGGCAAGCCTAAAAATAATTCCGAAGAAAGTGGGACGCACGTCCAGAGATCCTGGTCACACTCCCGATCGCATCTCAGTAGCCTGAACGCGTGCTCATCGCGCTCATCCTCATCCTCGTCGCAGTTCCGCTCGCCCTATTCGCACTGCTCGTAGTCGGTATCCGGATGCAGATCCCCGCGATACTCAACGCGGTCCGCCGGTTCAATCGCGCCGTGACCAACCCCAGAGTGATGACAACCGCCGGTACCGCATCCACGTCAACAGCGGTCATCCACCACACCGGCAGGAACAGCGGACGTGCCTACGAGACCCCCGTCGAGGCCTTCGACACACACGAGAACACCGTGCTCATCCTCTTGCCGTACGGCGCGAACGCCGACTGGGTTCGCAATGTCATCGCACGGGGCGGGGCCGAGCTGGTCCGGGCCGGGGAAACTCTGCGCCTTACCAACCCACGCGTGGTCCGCACCGCCGAAGTGCGTACCCAGCTGCCCGCCAAGGAACTGCGGATGCAGCGGGTATTCAACGTGCCCGACTGCCTGCAGCTGAGCAGGCCATAGCGGTTACGTGTCCAAACCGTCCAGGTAGCGCTTCCCCAGCGCCTGGTAGGCGGCGGGAACGCCCTTGGTGAGGAACTCCGCGGGGGTGCCCGCGACGGGCCCCTTGACCTTGGCGGGCGAGCCCATCACCAGCACGTCCTCGGGGATTTGGCTGCCGCCGAGTACCAACGAACCCGCGGCCACCATGCTGCGCGAGCCGATGGAGGCGCCGTCGAGCACCGTCGCGTGATTTCCGATCAGGGCGCCGTCACCCACGGTGCAGCTGTGCACCAGGCACATGTGCGCCACCGTGGCTCCCTCACCGATATCGACCGGCATCCCCGGATCGCTGTGCAGCACCGACCCGTCCTGGATGTTGGCGCCCGCCCGGATCACAATCGGCGCGTAATCGGCGCGGATGACCGTGTTGAACCAGATCGAAGCGCCGGCTTCCACCGTGACATCCCCGATGAGACAGGCGGTCGGCGCGACGAACGCCTCAGGGTGGACGCTCGGGCTTTTTCCGTCGAGTGAGTACAAAGGCATGCGCAGACCCTAGCCAAGGGGCTTATTTGCGCTTGTGGCAGGCACATTTCTTGCGCCCCGGGGGGCCAAAACTGTAACATGTTCTAGTTGAAGATGGTCGCCACAGCGACCAGCATCGAAACACTGGAGGCAGCCCCGCCATGAGCACAGATACCGCAGGAATCGGCGTTCGCGAGATCGACGTCGGCGAGCTTCCCACGCGCTATGCCCGTGGTTGGCACTGCCTGGGCGTCGCAGAATCGTTCAGGGACGGAGAGCCGCACGCCATCGACGCGTTCGGCACCAAGCTGGTCGTATTCGCCGACACTCAGGGCGATATCAAGGTCCTCGACGGATACTGCCGTCACATGGGCGGCGACCTCTCCCAGGGCAGCATCAAGGGCGACAACGTCGCCTGCCCGTTCCACGACTGGCGCTGGGGCGGCGACGGCAAGTGCAAGCTGGTGCCCTACGCCAAGCGCACCCCCAAGCTGGCCCGCACCCGCAGCTGGACCACCGACGTCAAGAGCGGCCTGCTCTTCGTCTGGCATGACGCCGAGGGCAACGGCCCGACGGATGATGTGGAGATTCCGGAAGTTCCGGAGTTCGCCGACGACGGCTGGACCACCTGGGACTGGAACACCATCGTCATCGAAGGTTCCAACTGCCGCGAAATCGTGGACAACGTCACCGATATGGCGCACTTCTACTACATCCACTTCGGATTCCCAACGTTCTTCAAGAATGTCTTCGAGGGGCACATCGCCTCGCAGTACCTGCGCACCGTTGGCCGTCCCGATGTGCAGCTCGGTGGTTCCTCGCAGTACACCGGCGAGCAGATCCTCGATTCGGAAGCCTCGTACTTCGGGCCTTCCTTCATGATCAACTGGCTGCACAACAACTATGGCGGCTACAAGGCCGAGTCAATCCTGATCAACTGCCACTACCCGATCGACCAGAATTCCTTCGTGCTGCAGTACGGCGTCATCGTGCAGAAGCCCGAGGGCATGGACGAGAAGATGACCGGCAAGCTCTCGCGCGCCATGACCAAGGGTGTGGGACAAGGCTTCCTGCAGGACGTAGAGATCTGGAAGAACAAGACCCGTATCGACAACCCGCTGCTGGTCGAGGAGGACGGCGCCGTCTACCAGATGCGCCGGTGGTACTCGCAGTTCTACGTCGACAAGGCCGACGTCACTCCGGAAATGACCGACCGATTCGAACTCGAAATCGACACCACCAAGGCCAACGAATTCTGGCACGGCGAGGTCGACGAAAACCTGAAGCGGCAAGCGGACGAAAAGGCTTCCGCAGAAGCTCAAGCCGAGGCCGAAGCTCCCGCCGAGGCGACGCAAAGCTAGTGCGATGACGGAAGTTTCAGCATCGACTGAGGCCAACACCAGCCCACCTTCCGTGGAAGAGCTGGCTCAGTCGATGCTGGCTTTACATGGCGCCCACGGGGAAGACGAGGCTCACGAATCCGCTGGATCCGGCAGGCCGAACGGCCATTGGTCGAAGGCTCCCGCATTCGAACACAACCCGGAGCAGGCCGCGCTTCTGCACGAGGCGACCGAGAGCGATAAACAGCGGTATCTGACCTCCGGCCTGCAGGAGGTCGACTGCCGGTTCTGCCACGGCTCGGTAATGGTCAAGAAGCTGGGCATCAATCACACCGCGGTGCAATGGAATACCGAAGCAGCCGGACGCTGCGCCTACTTCGCACAGATGCGCGAGGAGGGCACCAACACCGCGCGGGTGCGCGGGTGCCCGCGTCTGTCCGACAGCATCGCGCATGCCGTCGCCGAGGGGTGCCTCGACCCGATCTGCACGGCGCCCCCACCCGGGGACGGGTGAGCTAGAGCTCCAGCAGCACGGTCACCGGGCCGTCGTTGATCAGTTCAACCTGCATGTGCGCCCCGAAAATCCCGGCTTCCACCTGTGCGCCGAGATTGCGCAGTGCGTCCGCGAATGCCGTCACGATAGGTTCGGCGACACTTCCCGGTGCCGCGGCATTCCATGCGGGACGACGCCCCTTCTTCGTGTTGGCATACAACGTGAACTGACTGACCACCAGTACCGGGGCACCGACGTCGGCGGCCGACTTCTCCTCATCGAGGATGCGCAGTCGCCACAGTTTTTCCGCGAGTTGCGCGGCCGTCTGGGCATCGTCGTCATGGGTGACACCCACCAGGGCCAACAACCCCTGGCCTTCGGGGCGGATCGCACCGACCACCTCCCCCTCGACGGACACTGTCGCCGACGTGACCCGCTGCACCAGAACACGCACGCTACGACCCTATCAGCGCTGCCAGTTTTTCCGCCTGTGCTCGAATCTCCGCGAATGCCGTTGTTTCCCAGAGATTTCCACGCCTCAGTGGCCCTATTGCCCACATCGGCACCACCCCAGGCAGCAGCCTTCCATCGGTATCGGTATCCAACCCGAGGTTCAGTGGGCCGGGTCGCGCCAGGCCGTCGGCAAGGAGTTGGTTCCACAACCGATCGGCACCGGCGGTGAGATCGTATTGCGGCCCGGTGCAATTGATCACTGCGCGCACGTGGAGAACCTGCCCTGTCGACAACGTCACGGCGACCCCGGAATCCGACGCAACAACGTCCTGCAGTTCCGCACGATGAACACGTAACGCACCGTCTGCGGTATCCCCGTCGATCTGAGCAGCAGTGCGCGGCGCCATCCGATGGCGGTGAATGTCCCACAGCCTGCGATATTTTCGCAGGAAACACTCGCGTTCACCCATACTCATACCCGCCCACAACGCGCCGACGTGGGGGCGCAGCGCATCCACGGCCGCACACATGTCGGCGCCCTCGGATATCACGTCCCGGACGTAACGCACGGCCTGCTCCAAGACGTCGCCGCGCTCAACAACGAACGCTGGAACCCGCGCCGGAGGGTGTGGATCTAGTCGATGTGCTCGCGGGAGCAGCCCACCACGGGATATCGCATGCAGGATTCGGCCCGGCCGTCGCAGCGTGCAGGCCAGGTCGGCCATCGTCAGACCGGTTCCGACCAGAAGCAGGTCGCCGTCCTCGGGAAGGTTGTCGAGCACACCTGCGCGCCAGGGATCACTCACAAAGAGCGCACTGCGCCGCAACCAGTCTGGCGCCCAGGAGGTTCCGGGGGTATTCGGCCCGGCCGCCAGCACCACGGTGTCGGCGTGCACCTCGTCGCCATTGCATAAAGCAACCGAGAGCCCGCCGGCGTGCCGAGCCACCGCGACGGCGCGGTAATGGACCCGAGTCACGCGATCACCGCGTGCTCCTTCGAATGCACTGGAGAGGTAACGTCCGAACAGTTCTCGCGGAACGAAATCCTCGGGGCTCGCCTCTGGTAAGCCGTTTTCAGCAAGCCAGGCAACGAAATCTGCCGGCTCGGCAGCAGTGACACTGAGCTTGCCCGCCGGAACGTTGAGAAGATGACGCGGATCCGCGGTGCGATAGGGCACTCCCGGCCCGGTCCTCCTATCGGGATCGATCAGTGTCAGATGTAGCGTCCCGGTGGCTGCGTGCTGCAGTAGATGCAGGGCGACAAGCGTTCCCGCCGCGCCGGCGCCCACTACGGCGATACGGGTCACAGCCCCGCGAAGCGCTCCATCACCGCTTCCTTACTCAGCCCATAGTCGGCAAGCGAGTAGACATGCTTGGGTGCGCGCGGGCCCTTTTGACTCTCGTCGTTCATCTTCTGCATCTCCACCAGAGCGGACGCCGACAGCTCCAATCCAAAGTGCCGGTAGATGGATTCAACGGTGCCGATCGGATCGGAGATGAAGTCGAAGTAGTCGACATCGCAGAATTGCGCCTCGTCGTACTTTGTGCGCGCGGACTTGAACGACTCCAGACCACGAGCCCAGGTATCCAGCTGATCGGCGCCGAGGGTGGCACCGACAAAGGTCTGCGACCAACCTGCCGTCGCATGCTCGTTGAGCGAGCAGACCGAGGCAATGATGGTCTCGGCAGGGCGATGTGTCTGGATGACCAAGGCATCGGGGTACACCTCCATGAGCGCATCAAGGGCGAAAAGATGACTCGGATTCTTAAGCACCCAACGCTTTTCGATGTCGTTGAGACCGATCAGCTGCAAGTTGGCCTTATAGCGGCGGTAGGCCGGGGTCCAGTCCTGCTGCGACAACCACTGCGCGTAGGAGGGCACGTGCGCAAGACATTCATACGAAACCGAGTGCACCGACTGCCGCAGAAGCTGCCAGCATTCCTCGACCTCGGTGGCCGACATGTAATGCAGGCCCATGAATTCCGGGTTCTCCACGTGATGCTTGGAGAACTGCGCCTCCAGCTGTTGGTACACCGGATTGGAATCCCAGGTATCGCGCGCCGGTCGAGGCTGCGGGAAGTCGGCCAGCCACATCTCCAGCCCCTGATGCATCGGATCGGCGTTCAGGAGGCGGTGCAGCGCGGTGGTGCCCGTGCGCGGTAGTCCGGTGACAAAGATGGGCCGATCGATGGCGACCTGCGCATGGTCGGGGTGCGCCTTGAAGGCCGCTTCGCTGAGTAACCGTGCACCCAACGCACCACGCAGGAACACCCGAGACATCTTGGAGCCCAACGGGGTCAGCCCGGCTTCGCTGTGATAGGAGTCGAGCAGCACCCCGAGCGCTTCACGGTAGTTGTCGACGGACCCGTCCCCGAAGTCGTCCAGTCCGATCAGCCGGGTGGCCGACTCGTGCAAATCGTCGACGGTGCCGACGCTGGTGCGCTCGGTGTTTGATTCAAGACTCATGTGGATTCTCCTTGTGGCTAAGCGTGGAACTCGCCGCAGTTGACATCGAGGGCCTGGCCGGTGATTCCGCTCGCCAGGTTGGACGCAAGGAACAGCACGGCATTGGCCACCTCATCGGTGGTCGGTAGCCGTTTGAGATCGGAGTTCGCGGCCGTGTATTCGTAAATCTGCTCGACGGTGCCGCCGTACTTCTTGGCCTGGTGCTCGAAGTAGCCCTTGAGGTTCTCACCCCACATGTATCCGGGTACCACCGAGTTCACCCGAACTCCCTGTGGCCCCAATTCTGTGGCCAATGATTGGGACATGGCCAGCAGCGCGGACTTGGCGATCTTGTAACTGCCGTAACGAATCTGCGAGTGCCGGATGACCATCGAGTTGATGTTGACGACCGCCCCGTTCGATCGGGCGAGCGCGCCCGCAAAGCCCTGCGTCAGCCTCAGCGTACCGACCACCGTGAGTTCGACGCTATCGCGAATATGCTGATAGTCGGTCTTCTCCAGAGACTTCATCGAAGGAATGCTAAAGGCGTTGTTGACAAGGATGTCGATGCTTCCGAACGTTTCGGTGGCACGTTCGACGAGGTTGGCGACGCTGGCCTCATCAGTGATATCCGTGGCCACCGCAAGGGCTTTGCGCCCGGTCGCGGTGATCTGCTCAGCCACCTCATCGAGGCGTGACTGGGTGCGTGCCGCGAGGACCACATCGGCACCGGCCGCGGCAAACTTGGTGGCCAGCGCACCGCCCAGTCCCGGGCCGATACCGGACACCACGACGACCTTGCCGTCAAAGTCGAGGAGACTCATCAGCCCAACATCCTTGCCCCGATGGCGTTCTGACGCTCGGCAATTCGACTACGCCAGCCCTCCGCGTCGATCTGATTCAGCGCGTAATGCGGCAATTTCGCGGGGACATCACCGATCGCGACCACCTCGACCTTCGGGCCGTCGGCGGCCGTAAGCGGACGATCGGCCCGCTGCCACCGGAACTGGAGGTATGCACGACGATGCCCCAGTGTCTCAATCCAGTTGGTGATACCAGGATTGGCATTACTCACCACCATCCTGATGTTGCCATCCGGGTCAACCTGAGCCTGACTGGAGTTCAGCGAGGTCTGATGGTTGATGTAGTCGAGCGAGATGTACCACAGGCTTCCGAGCTGAAAACCCTGATACGGCGCATCGGATTTGGGGACGGTGATGATCATCGCCTGGTCGTCGGCCAGGTCATAGTGCCCCACCGAGGAGAACTGGGTGGCCAGACCGCCGGGCGTGAGTCGCGGCTCCGTCATGGTGTTGACGGGCAGATTGTCGTAGAACCATTTGGGGAATTGCAGCCACGTCTTGACTCGGTTCACCAGCTGCTTACCAGCACTGGCGTAACGTTTTTCGATCTGTTCCTTGGTCAGCGGGGCCGGTGCGGTGCCCGCGGTGTCCACCCGTGCGATGGCGAGGGTGCCGCGCTGTGCACGCCAGTCGCTGTACACCTCACGCATGACCAGCTGTGCAGGTCCCGGTCCGAGGGTGAAGTAGTTGGGCCGCGACTCACTTGCCGGTCCGGGGCCGAAACGGACTTCGAAGCTGCCGTCGCTCTCGATGTGGATTTCGCGATCGTCGAAGGCGATGGCGCTTCCCGGCACGTTCTTGTCGGTGTACTCACCGCCGCCGAGCACCTGAAAGCTCAAATCCGCAGTGGTGCCGCGCGTTCCGGTGACCACATACTCGAACTCGCCGTTGACCCGCGCGCCGAAGTAGAGAGTGTCGGGGTTGTCCAATCCCATTTTCGTGAATGGCCCCGTGCCGGAGAGAAGAAATGGGTGATCGCGGTCGGTGTGAAACGCCATGTGCGTACAGGCCGCAATCCCCTGCGCCAGATACTGAAGCCCCTCGAGCAGGTCGGCCTCGGTGTCGATATGGGGTGCGGCGACAATCAGCTCCTCGGCTTCCGCGATCGCGGCCGTGAATGCCTCGCTGTACATGGCGCTCCTGACTGGTACAAATGTGTACCGCAGTGGTAGAATCCCTCCAGACATTAGAGCGCCCTGCCAGGTACGTCAAGAATGTCTGGATCTACGCAGGGGCACAGGAGGTTTCACCGGTGGTCGAGGAACGGGACAATGGGGCAGGCAGGACGTCGCCCCCTACCGAACGCGTGATGGCCGTACTCGATTTCCTGGCACGGCACCGCACCGAGCGCTTTGGACTTTCCGAATTGGCGCGCCGGTTAGGACTGAGCAAGCCCACCTGCCTGGGCATCGTGACCACCCTCGCCGAGTCGGGGTATCTCATCCGGGATGACCGCGACAAGACGTACAGCCTGGGCCCGGCGCTCATCCGTGTCGGCAGAGCCGCCCAGGAATCGCTGCGCGCCAAGCCGGCGAGCCGCGATCAATTACTCACGCTTACTCGAGAATTCGGGCACACCGCGGCGTTGTCCGCCGTCGTCAGCGATCGGGTCACGGTCCTGGAGGTGGTTAGTGACCCCGACCATCCAGTCCGGGTCGAGGTAGGCCAGAGTTATCCGTTCACTCCACCGGTGGGCCTGATGTTCGTGCTCTGGGACACCGACGAAACCATCGCCTCCTGGCTGGGCAAGGATCCGACCGCGCCCGGCCGTACCGCAGATGAACGGCTGCGCAAGGTAATCCAGGAGTGCCGTGCCGACGGCTATCTGGTCGAACTGCTGACCCCCGCCGGACGTCAGCTGTACTCACTCATGGCCGGGGTGCCCGGTGACATCCCCAACGAGTTGCGCGCCCTCCTCGGCGAGATCGTGTCGGGAATCGGCGAACGGGTCTACCTGCGCAGCGAGAACTACACCGTCGGCTCGGGGGCGAAAGTACGCCACCGGGTAAACGTGATGTCGGCACCGGTCTACGACCACAACGGCAAGCAGGCAATGGTCGCGAGCCTCTACATCGGCGACGACCTCACCGACGCCGAGATCACCGTGCGCGCCAAGGCTCTGGTACACACCGCGGACGGAATCACCGAACACATCGGCGGCACCAAGCCGTAGCAGTATTTGCTACATGCTGCACAAATGCTGTTATATTCATATTCATCATGTAGCCACGCGTGATGGATGTAAATGGGTGGGGGCCAGAATGAATTGCCGCGAGACGCTAGCCCGCACCGTCGCCGTCGGCGCCGCCGCCGCACTGTTCTCGATCACTAACCCTGCACCGGCATTCGCTGGCGACCCCTGGGTTCTCGCCGTATGCGGCACAACCAATACTCAGACTGGCGCAGCCGTAGGGTCATGGGCCGGCGCAGGCGCCTCCGACCAAGACGCGGTCGATGACATGAAGGCCAGTGCGCCTTCGGATCTCGACGCCGCGGGGCCGTGCTTCGCACTCTCCGGGCTGACACAGGATTCCGCCATCCAGTCACGCGACATGACCCGCCAGTACCTGAGCACCCAAAAGCCCGGGAAGGTCTTCGAAATGATCACCGGCAGGCAGCCAGGGTCACCACTGGCGTAGTTATCCGCCCTTCGAGCTCCCGCCAGCTTCCGAGGCGCGCGCGTACGCGCCCGCCCATTCACGTTTATGTGCGCGGTCGTGCGCTCGCGCCCATGTCACCCATTGACACCCAACAAGAACACGTTCTAATCTGGGCTGGACCGAATACGAACCGATACGGTACATATTTGGACCGAAATGGAGTAACCGCATGCCGACATCGCCCGATGTTCTTCGCCACAGAGGCTCATCAGCCGCCGAGTCGTACGAGTTATCGCACTTGAGCGCGCTGGAAGCCGAGGCCGTCTACATCTTCCGCGAAGTTGCGGCGACCTTTGAAAGGCCCGTGCTGCTCTTCTCCGGCGGCAAGGATTCCGTGGTCATGCTCCACGTCGCGGCCAAGGCATTCTGGCCATCGCCGCTGCCCTTCCCCGTCATGCACATCGATACCGGGCACAACTTCGACGAGGTCATCGCTTTCCGCGACGAGACGGTTGGCCGCTACAACCTGCGGCTGGAAATCGGCAGTGTGCAGGACGACATCGACTCGGGTGCCGTCGTCGAGGAGACCGGACCAGGCGCCACGCGTAACCGCCTGCAGACCGCGACCTTGTTGCGCAGCATCAACGAGCACCGCTTCGATGCCGTGTTCGGCGGCGCGCGCCGCGACGAGGAGAAGGCCCGCGCCAAGGAGCGGGTGTTCAGCTTCCGTGACGAGTTCGGCCAATGGGATCCACGCGCCCAGCGCCCGGAACTCTGGAACATCTACAACGGTCGCCACCGCAAGGGTGAACACATCCGGGTGTTCCCGCTGTCCAACTGGACCGAGCTGGATATCTGGCAGTACATCGAATCCGAGGACATCACGCTGCCTCCGCTGTACTACGCGCATAAACGCAATGTGGTGGAACGCGACGGAATGCTGTTGGCCGACACTAGATTCCTCACCCTGCAGCCGGGCGAGGAACTCGTCGAGAAGTCCGTTCGGTTCCGCACGATCGGTGACGCGACGTGCACCGGCGCCGTCGAATCTGTCGCGTCAACTCCCAGCGCGGTAGTGGAAGAGGTTGCCGCAACCCGCATCACCGAGCGGGGAGCCACCCGCGCCGATGACCGGATCTCCGAAGCCGGCATGGAAGACCGCAAGAAGGAAGGGTATTTCTGATGAGGCGCTTGCGCGAAGAACAAGGGCAGAGCTGATGAGCCCGCAGACCATCGAAACCACCGAACCTGCCCAGGAGCTCATCCGCATCGCCACGGCGGGCAGCGTCGACGACGGCAAGTCCACCCTCATCGGTCGTCTGCTGTACGACTCGAAGTCGATCTTCGCCGATCAGCTGGCCGCCGTGGAAGCCAGCAGCAAGGCCAAGGGCGAGACACATACCAACCTGGCACTACTCACCGACGGGCTGCGCGCCGAGCGTGAGCAGGGCATCACCATCGACGTCGCGCACCGCTACTTCTCCACGCCCGCACGCAAATTCATCATTGCGGACACCCCGGGGCATGAACAGTACACCCGCAATATGGTGACCGGCGCCTCGACCGCTGACCTGGCGATCATTCTGGTCGATGCCCGCAACGGGCTGACACAACAGACTCGCCGGCACGCGTTCATCACCTCGCTGCTCGGTGTCGAGCACGTGGTGCTGTGCATCAACAAGATGGATCTGGTCGACTGGTCCCCTCAGCGTTTCGACGAAATCAAAGAGGAATTCCGCAGATTCGCCACCAAACTGGAGCTGCATGACCTCACCGTCATTCCCGTGTCGGCGCTCCTGGGCGACAACATCGTCACCCGGTCGGCGAATACCCCTTGGTATGAGGGTCCGTCGTTGTTGCACCATATTGAGCAGGTACATATTTCGTCAGACCGCAACCTGATCGATGCCCGCTTTCCCATCCAGTACGTCATCCGCCCCCAGGGCGGTGCGGCGGCACCGGGCGCCGAGCACATCACCGACCTACACGACTTCCGGGCCGTGGCCGGAACCGTTGCCAGCGGCGTATTCAAGCCTGGCGACGAGATCGTCGCGTTGCCATCAGGTTTCACCTCAACCGTATCGGCGATCTGGGGTCCGGGTGGCGCGGTCGTGGATGAGGCCTTCGCCGGAAGCGCGGTAAGCGTGCAACTTGCCGACCAGCTCGACCTGGGCCGCGGCGACATGCTCTGCCGGCCGAACAATCGGCCACTGGTAGGTGGCCAGATCGATGCCATGGTGTGCTGGTTCACCGATGTTTCCACCCTCTCCGAGGGATCGCGATTCGTGATGCAGCATGCCAACTCGACGGTGAAAGCCGCCGTTGCCGGCCTTGACTACCGGCTCGACGTGAACAGCCTGCACCGGGACCAGGAAGCAAAGGAACTGAAGCTCAACGAGATCGGACGCGTGCAGTTGCGACTGCAGCGACCGATCATGTTCGATCCGTACCGGCGCAACCGGACCACCGGCAGCTTCATCCTGGTCGACGAGGCCACCAACAACACGGTCGCCGCCGGCATGATCTCCGGCCCGACTCTGCACCAGTCCAAGGTGGTCTGGCACTCGTCCGCGGTTTCTCGCGAGGAACGCTCCACCAAGGGCGGGACGATATGGATCACCGGGCTCTCCGCATCCGGAAAATCTACCGTGGCAGTTGAATTGGAGCGGCGGCTGGTGGCAATGGGCATCCCCGCCTATCGGCTCGATGGCGACAATCTGCGGCACGGCCTCAATGCGGACCTCGGATTCTCGGCGGCCGACCGCGCCGAAAACGTTCGCCGCGTGGGCGCCGTCGCCCAGATTCTTTCCGACTCCGGGGTGGTCGCGGTGGCCGCGCTCATCAGTCCGTATCAAGCCGATCGGGACAAAATCCGGGCCCAGCACGAAAAGGCCGGGCTGCCCTTTATCGAGGTGTTCGTCGACACTCCCGTGGAGGTCTGCGAGCAGCGCGACCCGAAGGGCATGTACGCCAAGGCCCGTGCCGGGGAGATCAGCGACTTCACCGGAGTCAACGCGCCCTACGAGGCCCCGGTGAACGCCGAGCTGGTGTTGCGTCCGCAGGAAGGCAATCCAGAACAGCAGGCGGCCGCGATCCTGGAGTACTGGTTGTCTGTCTAGCGCTCGGTTTCCAATTCGTTGACCACCGAGTCCACGACCGCGCCCAGGTCGCCGTCATGCTCTTCGGCCACCCGCCGCTGGCGCTGATAAGACCCGCCATGGCGGTAGATATCCTCCACGGCGGCCAGCTCGGTCTCGCATTCCAACAGCCGCGCGATGGGTTGCAGCCGAGTCAGCAGATCGTCGAGGTCCTCGGTCACCAATCTCTCATTGCTGTCCTCATCCAGGATTATGACCGCGTCGAGCCCGTAACGCGCACTGCGCCACTTGTTTTCCTGAACATGCCAGGGCGGCATGGTGGGCAGTGACTCCCCCGCCTCCAGCTTGCGGTCCAGGTCCACCACCAGGCAGTGCGTCAGTGCCACCAGAGCCTCGAGTTCGGCGACGTTGGAGATCCCGTCGAAGATCCTGATCTCGACGGTGCCCAGTGCCGGTGAAGGCCTGATATCCCAACGGATTTCGTTGAGTTGGTCGATGATTCCAGTCTTCATCTGATCGTCGACAAAGCCCTCGAACTGCTCCCAGGTCTGAAAGTGGAATGGCAGACCGGCGGTGGGCAACTGCTGGAACATCATGGCCCGGTTACTGGCGTATCCGGTGTCCTGCCCCTCCCACATCGGGGATGACGCGGACAGCGCCAAAAGGTGCGGGTAGTAGTTGAGCATCGAGGTGACGATCGGCATCACCTTGTGCTTGGAGGAGATGCCGACGTGCACGTGCACACCCCAGATCAGCATCTGACGCCCCCACCATTGGGTGCGGGCAATCAGCTCGTCGTATCGCGGGGCATCGGTGAGCTGCTGCGCCGACCACCGGGCGAAGGGATGCGTTCCGGCGCAAAACAGCTCCATGCCCATCGATTGCACGGTCGGCCGCACAGTAGCGAGGGTTGTCTGCAGGTCATCCATCGCCTCGGCGACCGTCCCGCAGATGCCCGTCACCACCTCGATGGTGTTACGCAGCAGCTCCTTGTGCACGTGCGGTGTCTCGCCGATCGCCGCCAGTACCGCGGAGGCCTCGTTGGTGAGGTCTCTGCTCTGGGCGTCGACGAGCGCGAATTCCCACTCAACCCCCAGCGTGGGTCGCGGTGACCCGCGAAATTCGATCGGGCGGGCCACTCTGGCGGCTAGCCCGCGTCGATGAGACCGCAGGCCACACGCTTGCCCGCATCACCCGTCGACTTGGTGGTGTCGTCGGGACCTGCCGTGCCATTGGCCTGGGTGTACCGCTCGGGCGGAACGTTGGCGAAGTTGTCGGCCTTCTCGTGGATGATGATCGAAGTGCCGTTGCCAGCGGTCAGATCATCCTTGGTGAACGAATCCGCAGTGGTAACCAGCTCGCCCGAGCCGTCCTTGAGAATGTTGATCGACACCAGATCGCCGCTGGACGGATGACCGGTGTAACCGGGGACGTTGAAATGTCCGCCCGCAGACAAGAAGTCACCCGGCGTCCCGCCGGCAGGTGCGGTGGAGTTGGCCTCGCACTTCTTGAACGAGTGGATGTGCAGCCCGTGGAACCCTGGGGTGAGCTTGCCATTCTCGGTGGTCTTCACAGTGATGGTGGCGAATCCGTCCTGGAACACGAACTCGGCCTTGGCCACCGGCGTGCCGTCGGCGAGCTTGAGCGTGGCGTTGAGCTTCTCACCCGAAGGGATCGGCTGCTCGCCGCCGTGGCCGCCGTGGCCGCCCGCGGTCGAGGGCGCCGTGGAACCGGTCCACACCGGAGGTGTGGTGCCCGGAGTGGTGCTGGCGGGCTGATCCGGGGAGCATCCACTCAGGGACAAGGCAACGGCAGCAAGGGTTCCGGCGGCGAGAACGGCGGGCTTAACCATGGGCCTCATCATGCCATCTCTCCTACAGCGTGTAGCACCCGCAGTGCCGATCCGTCAGATCGGTCAGATGGCGACAGCGACGACGACACCCGGCGGCTGTTCCACGAGTTCGGGTGCACGCGGCGCGGCCTGAACACCGAGCACCTTGGCGATTTCGTGGGCAGCCTCTTCTTCTCCGGCGGTCTTGCCGAAGAAGACGGTCGTGACGTTCACCTCGGGCATCGGCAGGTTGCCGACTTCGGCGACCTTCCAGCCTGCGGCCGTGACCTGGTCGGCGGCACCCCGCGCCAGGTCGGGCACCGAGGTGGTGTTGTACACACGAACCTCCGGCTTGGGCGCGGGCGGCGGTGTCGTCGACTTCGGGGCTGCGGCGGCGCTGACCGATGTGGACGTCGAGTCCGATGACGCGGACTTGTCCGATCCGAGAGCGTTGAACCCGACGAGCAGGAAAATCACTCCGAGAAACAGCAGCACCATCACCATGGCGCGAAGCGGCAGACCATGAGAATCGGGTACGCGTTCGTTCATTGTGAATCCACTCTACGGTCCGAGGGCGCCAGCACCTATTCAGCCGGCCGCTCCGAGACAGCTATGTGACCTCAAACCCCAGGCGACGCGCGGCACGGGCCTTCTGACGGCTGGCACGCAGCCGACGGAGACGTTTAACCAGCATCGGGTCGGCAGCCAGGGCCTCTTGACGATCTACCAGCGCATTCAATACCTGGTAGTAGCGGGTGGCCGACATACCGAAGAGCTCCTTGATGGCGTCTTCCTTGGAACCCGCGTACTTCCACCACTGCCGTTCAAAGGCCAGGATGTCGTGCTCGCGCCGGCTCAGACCAGCAGCGATCTCGACTCCGTCTGAGCCGACGGCAGGCGAATCCTGACCAGCATTCGCAGCCTTCGACTGCTCAGCTCGCGCCTGGGCGCCGTCCATAAAAGCTCCTGACCCAACCGGGCGTTTGTCGTCTTGTCTCTTGATCGATCGCGTTCACTGCAACACTGAAAATAACAACACTGTGGTTCGGCGATATTTAACCACGCTCAAACCGCAACTCCGGCTAGCCAACCCCGCGCGTCGGCTCTCAATACCAAGCCGATAGCTTGCCTTCCGTGGCTATTGTTCCTATCCGCATTGTCGGCGACCCGGTGCTGCATGCGCCAACCGAGCCCGTCCCGGTCGGTCCTGACGGTTCGCTACCCGACGATCTGCCCGAGCTGATCGCGAACATGTACGAGACCATGGACGCCGCCAACGGCGTCGGGCTCGCCGCCAACCAGATCGGCGTGCCCCTGCGCCTGTTCGTCTACGACTGCGCCGACACCCGTGGCGGCGGAACCCGCCATCGCGGCGTGGTGATCAACCCGGTCCTGGAAACCTCCGCCATCCCCGAGACGATGCCCGACCCGGATGACGACGAAGAGGGCTGCCTGTCGGTACCCGGAGAGTCCTTCCCCACCGGACGCGCGGACTGGGCGCGGGTCACCGGCCTGGACGCCGACGGCAAAGAGATCACCCTGGAGGGCAACGATCTGTTCGCGCGCATGCTGCAGCACGAAACAGGGCACCTCGACGGATTCCTCTATATAGACACGCTGATCGGCCGGAACGCTCGCGCGGCCAAACGCGCGGTCAAGTCCAACGGTTGGGGCGTACCCGGATTGAGTTGGACGCCAGGACAAGTCGCTGATCCGTTCGGACACTAGAGCGACCCGGCGCCGTGTCCCTGCCCGAACTCGGTACGCGGGTCGCCATCCGCAGCCAACGGCCTGCCGGCTCGGTGCCCCCGTTCACCGACACCGTCGGCGAGTTGGTGGCAACGCATCCGGCGGTACGGGTACTGCATAAATCCGGTGCGGTGGTGGATATTTCGCCCCTCGATATCGTCTCGGTGCGCGTATTGCCCCCAGTTCCGGTGCTGAACCGGGACATCAGATCCGCGCAGCGAGCAGCGGCCTTCGCCTGGCCGGGTATCGAACACGCTTGGGTGGACGGATGGTTTGTGCGGGCCGCGGGCGGGTACACACATCGCGGCAACTCTGCTGTCCCACTGGAACATTCGGCATCCCCTCGGTCGCTCGGCGATGTGGGTTTCTGGTACTCCGCACACCAGTTGCCCACCCTGTTGTGCCTGCCCGACCGGTTGGTACATCCGCCCGAGACGCTGGTGACGAGCGAGGAAACCGTGGTGATGGTGCGTGATCTGGGCGAGCCGGATGGCCCGCCCCTGCCTCCGGCACCACCGCCGGATTGGCTTGCCCTGCATGGAGATAGCCACCCCCTGACGGTGCCGGTGCTAACCGCGGTGATCGACGGGAAACTGGGCTTTGCTTCCGTCGCCGATAACGGTCCCGCCGTGGCCATCGCGCGCGGTGCCGTCACCGAGGGCTGGCTCGGCATCTCCGCGGTACGGGTGGCCGAGACCCATCGACGCCGGGGGCTGGCCCGACAGGTGTGTGAGGTACTGCTGGGCTGGGGGGCCGCGCAGGGCGCGCGCCGCGCATACGTCCAGGTACGGGCGGAGAACATGGCTGCGCTCGCGCTGTACCCGAGCTTGGGTTTTACCGAACAACACCGATACCGGTATGCACGTATCGAGGCCGTCAGCATCGAAAAGTAGGGTGACGTCATGCGATTGGCCACCTGGAATGTGAACTCCATCCGCGCCCGTGCCGACAGGGTGATCTCCTGGCTGGAACGCTCCGGCACCGATGTGCTCGCGATGCAGGAGACCAAGTGCTCCGACAAGCAGTTCCCCATGCAGGCGTTCACCGATGCCGGGTACGAGGTGGCACACGTGGGACTGAGCCAGTGGAACGGGGTGGCCATCGCCTCGCGAGTCGGGCTGGACGATGTGACCGTCGGATTCGAGGGTCAGCCCGGGTGGGCGTCCGGCGCGGATGCCGAGGAAGCCGCCGAGGCCCGAGCGCTCGGCGCCACCTGCAACGGAGTGCGGGTATGGAGCCTCTACGTCCCGAACGGCCGGACGCTGCAGGATCCGCATTACCAGTACAAGCTGCGGTGGCTCTCTGCCCTACGTGACGAGGCCGCCGGCTGGCTCGCAGCCGATCCCGCGGCACAGGTGGCGCTAGTGGGTGACTGGAACATCGCACCCACCGACGACGACATCTGGAGCGTCGAGGCCTATGAGGGCAGCACCCACGTGTCCGAGCCCGAGCGCACCGCGTTCACCGCGATGAACGACGCCGGATTCGCCGATGTGGTGCGGCCGTTCACCCCCGGTCCAGGCGTGTACACCTACTGGGATTACACGCAACTGAGCTTCCCCAAGAAGCGCGGGATGCGCATCGATTTCGTCCTCGGCTCACCGGAATTCGCCAAGCGGGTGGGCGACGCGCATATCGACCGTGAGGAACGTAAGGGCAAGGGCGCAAGCGACCACGCTCCGGTCGTCGTCGATCTGGACTGATACCGGCGCGAAGTTCCCGCAGCAAATCCTGCCCGCGCTACCCTCAGAGAACTACTGATCGAGGGGGTAGCGATGATGCGCCGGTTCCACGCGTTGGCGATCGCTCTGATGCTCACCATGGCGGCCTGTACGTCACCGCCCAACGGCATCGAGATCGTGACCAACGGAGAAACACCGATGGGACCGACACCGTCAACTACGACCACCGCGACGACGAAACCACGGCCCACGGTTCCGCTGCCGCCTCCGACCGGCAACATCGGAGACGTCAAGCTCAAGTATCTGTTTTATGAGGCGATCCGGCTGTCCGGGTCGATCGTGGCACCGACGATCATCGACGGCCGATTCAACAGCACGGGGTGGCCGACCCTGCTCTATCGACGGGATAAGTCCGACGAGTTGCTCGACTACGGATACGTGACCGGCATCAGCATCTCGCGCGAGCCGGTTACTCCGAACAACGACGCCACCACCCTATTGGGAGTCAAGATCCGGCTGTTCAAAGACGAGGCGTCCGCGGCAGCGGCGACGGAAGCCCTATTCAGCCTCCGAAACCAACTGGACCCTGGCGAATCCAAACGTGTGGAGACCGTGGAGATTCCAGGTTTTCCGGCTGCCAAGGCGTACGCCACACACAAAAACTACGGCCAGTCTGTCTACGCGGAAACCGTGGCGTATCTCCAACGCGGGCCACTCGTGGTGCGGGTTGACATCAGTCAGCAACCAGACGTCGAGAGCGCGGAAATCCTGTCCCGCTACCTGACCCGGCAGTTCCAGGAGCTGGAGCACTTCACGCCCACCCCGATTGAGCAATTAAGCTCGCTCACATCGCCTTTCGACCCCGATGGATCCTTGCTCAGACTCGCCACCGACAAGACCTCGTTCAACCCCAGCGGCAGCGGCGCCGTCTTCGACGCGCGTGGTGCGGCGCTGTTTCACTCCGACATCCCGGCGTGGCTTGAGATCTATCGCGAAACCGGTGTCGACCGGTTCATCGTCGCCGATAGCGCTCGAGTGACACGCGCGGGCGATGATATGGGCGCCAAACGTCTACTGGATGCACTGCGACCCGAGTTACAGGCCAGGACGGATTACGGCCCGCCGAGCGCGCCGTCCACCGTGCCGAACGCCGAATGCCTGCAGTACAAGTCGGGTACCGGTGACGACCCGCTCCTGACGTGCCTGTTCCAGCAGGGACGGTATGTCGCATGGGTGCAGGGCGCCCTGTCGGTGATCGGTCAACGCGTCCAGGATCAGCGGAACCGGCTTAGCTAACAGAAATCAGCTGCGGACGACCTTCTCACCGTATGCTTCTGCGCATGGGTGGGGACGATCCCGTCAGCGAATCCAACGAGCCGGAGAATCGCAGGTTCCTGGATCGCTATTCGCTGAAACGGTTGCACCAGGTCGCGATCGTCGCGGTGTTGGCGATGACCGCGGCCTTCGGCGGATTGGAAACCGCCGAGCCGATGACACCGGTGGCACTGGGATCCTCGTATTCGAACGGCGTCTACACGATCACACCGCATCGCGTCGCCCAGATCTGTGACCCCGCACGCCTGCCGACCCGCAACCAGTTGCTGTTGCAGAAGGCCGCTAAGGAGCGCCAGCTCGTGGGCCTGTTCGCGACCGTGGAGAACACCGCCGACTCGTCCGGGGTGGTGTTGCACGACCTCAAGCCCAGTAACAGCGCCGTATTCAGTCTGGTCGGCGACGATGTTCGAGACGAGGGCGCCTACGGGCCCTACGGCCTGCTATCGGTCCTGCAGCCGGGAAAGGTCCAGGACGTGATCGTCGTTTGGGGATTCCCGTTCGGCAAAGCGCAGCCGGGCGATGACGTCATCATCAAAATGTCCGACTTCGAACGAGCCGCCGGGGTTGCCAATACCGTCACCACCTGGGGTGCCACGGGTCATTACGGCGAGCTTCGCACCACCATCGGCAGGTGCGAGTGATGCGGCGAAATCGGGCCATCGTCGCAGTCCAGGCCGTTATTTGCGCCCTGCTGCTCGCAGGCTCGGCCTACCTATACATGAATGTGCCGAAACGCACCGACTCGTACGCACCGCTCCTGGTGCACGGCACTGCCCCGGCACCCACCGCGGGCCGCAATCTGTCGGTGACCGTACATCGAGTGTTCTCGGCGCCCGAAGTCCGCGTGAAGTCATCGGTCAGCGACTCCAGCATCGACACCTACCAGACCAAGGGCCGCTACATCGCGATCGATCTCTCCTATGAAACCGTCCGCACACCCGACAGGATCGATTTGCAGCTCGAGGCCGACCACCGCAACATCGACCGGGAGAACTTCGCCGCCACTAAGGCCTCCGGGCAACCAGGTGTCAGCGTGCGCAAGACATGGGTGTTTGACGCCCCAGAGCCTCCCAGAGCGCTCAATCTTCTCGCAATCATCTTCCCGGATAATGACTTTCGTATGATGCAGGGCTGGGTCGACTCACAACTCCTGATCGTCATCCCGCCCGAAATGATTCAAGAGCGGCCATTGCTGACGCTCGTGAACGAGCAGGTCGTTCCATGAGAAACTGGCTGCGGCGCAACATTATTGGAGCGATACTGATCGTTGTCGGAGTGCTCACCTTCGGCATTACGGTGGGCTATCCCTCGTGGAAAGAGAACCTTGGGACCGATATCCCCGCCGCCACCGTGCCCGCCGGCGCCACGGTCAAGATCGACGGCGTGCTATGGCGTATGCGCGCTCTAGACATGCCCACTCCTGCGTACTCCAAGTACGACTCCCCTCAGCCACCCGGAACACGTTTTGTGGCGTATGCATTCGACCGATCCAAGGACGGGAAGCCAGCCGCGCTGGATGAGGGATGGGCGATGTGTCGCGCCACATTTGTCGATCAGAGCTATCGGCACTGGTATGGACAGATAGGGCTACTGCCGGTCTCGGTGTCGGATTGGACCCGGAAGCAGGGGTATGACGCCTGCAATACTGCCGGCGCATTCGCGGCCGTCATGGTGGTTCCAGAGGACGCCGACATCACCGCAGTGGACGTCGAGTTCGCACCCGAAAAAGGAAGCGCGAAAAAATACCGCTTCGTGCGGTTCATACCTCCTTCGTGACCGACGGCCGCGAGGCTCTCTCCACGCAATGCCAATACATTGCCACCACAAGGCATATCCGAAGCGGATCGATCAATGCGCCAATCGCTGTCCGGAAGGACTCGCGATACGACGCCCACCAGATCCACTCATGCGGTCCCAGCAGCATGGCCACGCCGCGCCACATGTACCCGTCGGTCACGTAGACGTTGAAGTAGGCACCGTTGGGATCCAGGACCACGGTCGCCATGAACACAAAGCCGAAGAAACACAGCGTCACCGGCCCGGAATGCACGGTGAGCCGGAGAGTGTCTCGCAGTTGGTCGGCTATGCCCAGCAGGCTCCGGAAGATTTCGGACGCACGCGTCTGGACGATGACCGGCAGCCGCTGCCAACGTGCCTTCGCCGCGAGGCCGGTCCGACTTGCCACATCGGTGACGCGGGAGCCCTGAAGTTCCCCGAATGCCGCCTGGCTGGCCCCCGCCCACGTGGTTTGCGGCCGAGCCGCATAGACGGTTCCCACAATGGCAATCCACGTCACCGCCAACAACACCGCAAGCACGGTCGGCCCCACCGCATCGGTGATCCACTTCCACACCTGACCGAGGAGGCTGAAGTGCGCGAAAAACCGCTCCTTCTGCTCGGTGTACCAGACGATGACCTTGCGCTCAGATACCCATTTCGGGCTCCCCACAAGCCGATTCGACGCGGCATTGAGCAGCAGCACCACCCACAGAGCCTGTAGGTAGACGGCCACCAGCTGGGTCCAGGCAGGGAGCTTCTCGGAATACCTGGTCAAGGCGCCACGGGCCACGAACGCGATCAGTATCGCCAGATATGCCCGCCAGTCGCTGGGAGTCATGAACTCCTGAGCCTGCGTCAACGTCCTCTCGGGGGCGCCGCCGGAGTAGGCCGCGTAGGAGAGGTCGGCGTTCAATGAACCCAGGTACAACGCGTAGTCGGCCAGAATCAGCCGCCACGCCGCAAAGAGCACGAACACCGGAAGAATCGTCTTGAGCACGATGCCCACGAAGGCCTGATACCGCGACCGGCCATCGGTGTTCTCGTCGGGGAGGTTCGTCTCCCCGCGTATGACCAAAAACATCAGGATGTACGTGCTGAGTCTGGCCAGAGCCGCCAACGGCATGATCAGGTCGCCCCAGAATCCACCGAAGTGCACGCCCACATAGAGGGCCAGTTTGATCAGCCAGTACCGGGCGAGCCAGCCGAGGAGCCAAACTCCGATGAGCCGCGGCCAGCAGCGCCACCACAAGATCCCCGTACGGCGCAGCAGATCCACCGGACCGGATATCCCCCACGTTGCCATGGGCAGATAGTAGCTAGCTCAGTCCTCCGCGTGGGCGTACTTGCCACCGGCACCCAGCGAGGCCAGAGCCGCGATGGCCATCATCAGCGCGGCGGCGACGAACACCACCACCAGACCGGCATGGAAGGGCTCGGTGATGAGATTCGGGAAGAACGACTGCCCCGTCAGCTCGGCCGCGTTGACCCCCGGCTGCTCCAGAACACCTGAAGGAGCGAGCAATTCACTGATGGGGTTGTAGCCGAGGAATGCCGCGAACAGGCTGCCCACTGGTGGTGTACCGGCCACTTCAGCGGCAGTGGCGGCGGGCACGCCCTGGGCGGTCAGACCCGACTGCATCGCCCCCGGCATCGTGGCGGAAAGCCCGACGATCATGAGCGAGAAGAAGATTCCAATCGATAGGGAGTTGCCCGCGTTGAAGAAGGTGCCACGCACCCCCGAGGCGGCGCCGCGCTGATGGGCGGGCACGCTCGACATGATGGCCGCGGTGTTGGGTGCGGTGAAGATGGCCGATCCCAACCCGTTGAGAAAGATGAGCGCCGCGAAGGCCCAGTAATTGAAGTTCACCGGAATGGCGATGAGCGCCAGGAACGTCACCGCCGACAGCACCATGCCGCCGGTGGCGAACGGCCGGGCGCCATAGCGGTCCGAGAGCACACCGGCCACCGGGCCGGCCAACAGGAAGCCAAGTGTCATGGGCAGCAGGAAGATTCCCGCCCACAGCGGGGTCGATTCATAGCTATATCCGCGCAATGGCAACCAGATGCCCTGCAGCCAGATGATGAGCATGAACTGCAGACCGCCACGACCCACCGACGCCAGTAGATTGGCCAGGTTCCCCAGGCCGAACGCACGGTTCTTGAATAAGCGCATATCCAGCATCGGGTCGGCCACCCGAGACTCGATCACACAGAACAGCACCAGCAGAGCGACACCGGCGATCAACGATCCGTAGACCAGCGGGTTGCCCCATCCGGTATTTGAATTGCCGTACGGCTGAATGCCATACGTGATGCCGGTGAGCAGCACAGTCAGCCCCAGCGCGACGGTCACGGTTCCGGCCCAGTCCAGCTTTCCCGGCGTGGGCTGGTCGATCTCGACGAGCGACCGGTACGACCACACTGTGCCCAGCAGGCCCAGCGGCACACCCACCCAGAAGATGGCGCGCCAATCCCATTCGGAGAGCACGCCTCCGATCAACAGCCCCAGGAAGGACCCGGCCACCGCGGCCACCTGGTTGATGCCCAGCGCCAGACCGCGCTGTGTGGAGGGGAAGGCATCGGTCAGGATCGCCGACGAGTTGGCCATCAGCATGGCCCCACCCACCCCTTGCACCACGCGCCAGGCGATGAGCCAGACCGCACCGCCGCCGTAGTGGAAGGGATCGAACGAGAGCACTACCGCCGCAACGGTGAAGACGACGAAGCCCATGTTGTATATCCGGACTCGCCCGTACATGTCGCCGAGGCGACCGAACAACACAACGAGCACCGCGGAGGCCAGCAGATAACCCATGAGCATCCAGAGCAGATAGCTCACGTTCCCGGCAGCGAGCGGGTTCAGACCGATGCCGCGGAAAATGGCCGGAAGTGAGATCAGGACAATCGACGAGTTGATGGTCGCCAGCAGCACACCCAGCGTGGTGTTGGACAGCGCCACCCACTTGTAGTGCGGATGGTCGCGATCCACCCGCACACGACGTCGGGCGGTTGCGATATCCGCAGCTGTCTCGTCGGTCCGTGTCATCAATTCAGTCATCGTCACCCTTGTTGCGCGCTTCTCCCCCGACGCGGCCAGCGGAGCATCCCAGCCCGGCCGTCTGTGGACACCACGGTGCACAACTTTAGCAAGGGAAACTATATTCCCAAAACTTTCGAGCCCTCATCTGTCAGATCGGGCTTCGGGCGCATGCCTCATCCGGTTCGAGTGCGAGCCTGACGCGTAAATCTGGCCGAAAATCCGGGTGAGGCTCGCACTCGACGGAGAAATCCGTGGCTCACCGAGTAGCGTGGCCAGTGTTCGTCAACGAACAGCCCCAACACAAAAAGACACGGGAGCGCACACCAGTGCGCTGAGAGGACGGCTAGGGCCGTCGACCGTATGAACCTGACCGGGTAATGCCGGCGTAGGGAGGAAGAAATGCCTGACCAATCACGTACCCCCGAGACCGTCACCACGGGCCCCATCCAGGGCAGCGAGAAGATCTACCAAGAGCTCGATAGCGGCCTGCGGGTGCCGCAGCGCCGCGTCAACCTGACCAACGGTGAGCATCTGGACCTCTATGACACCTCCGGTCCGTACACCGACACCGATGCCGTCATCGATCTGCAGAAGGGTCTGCCGCCGCGCGCCGGGATCGTGACCGATCGCGGCACGCAACTACAGCGTGCCCGCGCCGGTGAGATCACCGCCGAGATGGAGTTCATCGCCGTCCGCGAGGGTGTCCCCGCCGAGCTGGTGCGCAGCGAGGTCGCGATGGGCCGCGCGGTGATCCCGGCCAACCACAAGCATCCCGAGAGCGAGCCGATGATCATCGGCAAGGCCTTCGGCGTCAAGATCAATGCCAACATCGGCAACTCGGCCGTCACCTCCTCTATCGCCGAGGAAGTCGAGAAGATGGTCTGGGCCATCCGCTGGGGCGCCGACAACATCATGGACCTGTCCACCGGTAAGGACATCCATCAGACCCGCGAATGGATCCTGCGCAACTCGCCCGTCCCCGTGGGCACGGTGCCGATCTACCAGGCGCTGGAGAAGACGAACGGCGACCCGGCAGCCCTCACCTGGGAGCTGTACCGCGACACCGTGATCGAGCAGGCCGAGCAGGGCGTGGACTACATGACCGTGCATGCCGGAGTGCTGCTGCGCTACGTGCCACTAACCGCCAAGCGTGTCACCGGCATCGTCTCGCGCGGCGGCTCGATCATGGCCGCCTGGTGCCTGGCACATCACCGGGAATCGTTCCTCTACACCCATTTCGAGGAGCTGTGCGAGATCCTGGCGCGCTACGACGTGACCTTCTCGCTCGGCGACGGCCTGCGCCCGGGCTCCATTGCCGACGCCAACGACGAGGCGCAGTTCGCCGAGCTGCGTACCCTCGGCGAGCTGACAAAAATCGCCAAATCCCATGGTGTGCAGGTGATGATCGAAGGCCCCGGCCACGTTCCGATGCACAAGATCGTCGAGAACGTGAAGCTTGAGGAGGAGCTCTGCGAGGAGGCTCCGTTCTACACGCTGGGTCCGCTGGCCACTGATATCGCCCCGGCCTACGACCACATCACCTCGGCCATCGGCGCCGCGATCATCGCCCAGGCCGGTACGGCAATGCTGTGCTACGTCACCCCCAAGGAGCATCTGGGGCTGCCTGACCGCAAGGACGTCAAGGACGGCGTGATCGCCTACAAGATTGCCGCGCACGCCGCCGACCTGGCCAAGGGGCATCCGCGCGCCCAGCTGCGCGATAATGCATTGTCCAAGGCGCGCTTCGAGTTCCGCTGGGATGACCAGTTCAATCTGTCACTCGATCCGGACACCGCCCGCGAATTCCACGACGAGACGCTGCCCGCCGAGCCGGCCAAGACCGCGCACTTCTGCTCCATGTGCGGCCCGAAGTTCTGCTCGATGCGCATCACCGCCGATATCCGGGAGTTCGCGGCCCAGAACGGTCTGGAGACCCAGGAGGACATCGACGCGATGCTGGCACGCGGCATGGAGGAGAAGTCGGCGGAGTTCGCCGAACACGGCAACCGGGTCTATCTGCCGATCGCGTGAGCATGAACACCTTCCTGCCCCTCCCGGAGCCAGGAGTCACCCCGGTGCGTGCGATGACCATCGCCGGGTCCGACTCCGGGGGCGGGGCAGGTATCCAAGCCGATATGCGCACCATGGCACTGCTCGGCGTGCACGGATGCGTGGCGGTCACCGCGGTGACCGTGCAGAACTCGTTGGGTGTCAGGGACTTTCACGAGATTCCGCCACAGGTAGTGGCCGCGCAGATGGACGCGGTCATCACCGATATCGGCATCCAGGCGGCCAAGACCGGGATGTTGGCCTCCGCGCCGATCATCGAGGCCATCGCGCAGGCATGGTCGCACCTGGCGCCTGGCGTGCCCCTGGTCGTCGATCCGGTGTGCGCGTCCATGCACGGCGATCCGCTGCTGCACCCCAGTGCACTGGATGCCCTACGCACACAGTTATTTCCGTTGGCAACACTCGTCACTCCCAATCTGGACGAGGTACGCCTGCTCGTGGACGTCGATGTAGTCGACGAGGAATCGCAAAGGGAAGCGGCGCGAAAACTACATGCCCTCGGGCCCCAATGGGCGCTGGTGAAGGGTGGGCACCTTCGATCCAGCGATACCAGCACCGACCTGCTTTTCGACGGGACCGAATTTCACTACTTCCCCGTCGAGCGGGTGGACACCGGCCATGATCACGGCGCCGGGGACACCCTCGCCGCATCTATCAGTTGCGCACTGGCCCATGGTTTTTCCGTGGTCGAGGCAGTGGCATTCGGGAAACGGTGGATCACCGAGTGCCTGCGAGCCGCGTATCCACTTGGCCGAGGCCACGGCCCGGTATCGGCCCTCTTTAGACTCAACGTGTGAGCACCGAGGAACTTCCGGATATCGCCGGAATTGCGCATCACCCCGACGGGCAGCCGCATGGCGCCGTGGTGCTGACCCACGGCGCCGGCGGTAGCTGCCACTCCCCCATGCTGCGCTTGTTGTGCACGGCGTGGGCCGAACGCGGCTGGCTGGCACTACGTTTCGATATGCCCTTCCGGCGCAACCGGCCCAGCGGTCCGCCCTCGGCCTCATCGGCCGACAAGGACCGCGCTGGTATCGCCGAGGTGATCGAGAAGGCTCGTGCCATGGTGGACGGCCCGCTCCTGGCCGGCGGTCATTCGTATGGCGGACGCCAGACCTCGATGCTCATATCGGAAAAGGGCCCGATCATCGACGTCCTGACGTTGTTCTCCTACCCGCTGCATCCGCCCGGTAAGCCCGATCGGCTTCGCACCGAACATCTGGCTGGCATCGCGGTTCCGACGGTGTTCACCCATGGCAGCTCGGATGCGTTCGGCACCATCGCCGAAATCAAGGCGGCGTCGGTCCTGATACCGGGCGGAGCGACGATCGTGGAGATCACCGGCGCACGTCACGACTTGGGGTCCAAGACAATCGACGTCCCGGCCCTGGCCATCGACGCCGCGCTAACGGTTCTGAAACGAACCGACGGAGCCTAACCCTCGCCGACCGTGCGCCAGTCGCACGTCAGCAACTGCGCCGCTCGCCGCAGGTCGGCCTCGGCCTGCGCCACGGTGAGACCACCGTTGAGGCACACCTGAATGCAGCCGAACCACTGGTGCACCAGCAGCCTGATCACGGCCTCATCCTCTTCGGACGGATCGGAAAGACCGGCCACCTCGGAAATCAGCTCGTGGAATCGCTTCTCGACCTGCATCAGGTCCGGCACCTCGGCCAGCGACGCCGAGTTGGAGGACCGGATCATCGCGATCGCCAGCATGCGGCGCCGTGTCAGGCCGCGCAGCGCCCGTACCAGCGCTTCGCCCACCCGGTCGGCCGCCGTTTCCTTCCCGTCCGGAGAGACGGGAATGCGGCCCACTAGCCGTTCCGATTCCCGGACGAGAGCCGACACGAACAGATGCCGCTTCGTCGGGAAGTAGCGATACAACGTGCCGATGGCAACGTTGGCGTGCTTGGCGACGTCGTGCATCTGGACGTGGTCGAGCTCGCGCGTCATGGCGAGTTCTTCGGCCGCGTCGAGCATGCGCTTGTACTGCTCATGTTGGCGCCGGGTCGACGGCATGGCGGCTGGCCGCACCGGTGACGCTTCAACCATGGCGCTCACGATCTTTTCACCTGCATAAATAACCCCGAAACTGGAACCTGTTCTAAATAAGGTAGCACTACCGCAGGCCCGCGCACTACGATTTCGCGGTCCTGATTCAGATCCCGGTTTTCGGCGTTCCCGCCAGCATCGCCAGCAGCAGCTCCGCGCGTACCCGTGCGATGTCGAGGTCACAGACCAGCAGCGCCTGTACCGTCTCGATACGTTTGCGCAGCGTATGGCGGTGTACACCGACCGCAGTGGCCGCCGATTCCCAATGGCCGTTCGCCTCCAGATAGGCCCGCAGGGACACCATCAGGTCGGTGCCGTGATTGGCGTCGTGCTCGACGATGGGCGCCAACGTCGCATTGGCAACGGCGATCAGCACCTCACGACTCGCGCCGAAGGACAGCAGCGCGCTGCCGGCAAGCGAGGTGAACTCCAGCGGTGTGCCACCGCGCTCGGCCACCGATGCGGCGAGCTTCGCGTTCTGTACCGCATCACCCAACCGCCCCACCGCGTGCGCTCCGCTCAACCCAGCTCGCAGCCCCTTGCGCGTGCGTCCATCCACGTCGGTGAACAATTTCCGGGCGAATTCGGCGGTCTCCGATCCCGGCACTACGACGATGAGGCGGGACTCGGCGGCGTGCGCAAAGACCGGGTAGCCCGCAGACTCCATGGCACGGGTGACCGCAGACTGCACCCGCCGCAGCGCCGCCTGTGATTCGGCATCCACCACCAGCGCCCGGATCCGCCCGCGCCCATCGGCGGCCTGCGCCAGTTGCGCCCATACCGGTTCCAGGTTCCGTTCATCGCCGAGCAGCAGCCCCAGCGCCTGCCCATTCAACTGCCGCTGCGCGTCCTGCAGCCGCGACGGCTTATCGAAATCCAAGGCCAGCAAGGAGTTTGCGTGCCCCAGCAGCACCTGATCCACGAAGGTCAAGGGCGTCTTACTGACAACGGCCAGCACTCCGTAAGACGTACCGCCCACCCCGATCGTCTGTTGCGCAACGGCAACTTCCGGGTCCAGTTGTTGCGCGACGGCCGATACACCCGGGGTCAATGCGCCGCGGACCAGATTGATCGTCGCGACATCCAGATTGCGTGGATGACTGGCGATCACCGTGCCACTCGAGTCCAGCACCACGACGTTGGCACGCAGCGACCGCCCGAGCTCCGCCGTGACCGCCTGCACACCTCCGTTGACGATTGCGCGGGTGATCCGGGGCTGTGCCCGCGATGCGCGCAGCACCGCGTCATACTCCAGTTCGGCGATGTGCGTGCTCACCGCCTTGACCACGGCGGCAAAGGGAGTGCGCAGAGGCACCTCCAACAACGGCATACCCAGCTCGTCGGCCGCAGCCACCAACTCCCCCGGCACCTCGTCAAATGTCAGGCCGGTACCGAATCCCAGTGCGGCTACCCCATTTTCATCCAGCGCCCGTAGATAGCCCAGCCGTTCCGGCGCCGTCGTGGGCAGACCGATACCGGTGGTGAGCACCAGCTCTCCACCGGATAGCCATTGGGCGGGGTCGGCGAGTTCTGTGGTGAGCGCCAAATTGATCTCGCGCCCCACACCCGCGGCGCCGCCCTTCAAGGTGAGTTTCAGGTCCGGCTGATCCAACACCCAACGCACCGGAACAGTCACCTCACGGGACTGTACAGAATGGTGAAAAACACCGCCAAGATTCCCCGAATTGTCGGATGATCAGGGATGTGTCCTGCCGCACACTGGTTGTCTGCGTGCTTTCTTGACGTGCTTAGACGGATTCCCTCGACGGATGGACGTGCCACATGCCGGACTCGATACTGCAGAACTACATTGACGGCCAGTTCGTCGATTCCTTATCCCTGAAATCTACCGAGCCCATCGACCTGATCAACCCGGTCGATGAGTCGGTGGTGGGGCGCGCCCCCGTGTCCAATGCCGACGACGTGAACGCGGCGGTGAGCGCCGCCGAACGTGCCTTCGCCACCTGGGGCAAGACCACACCCAGCGTCCGGCAGCAGGCGCTGCTCAAACTCGCCGACGCGATCGAGGCGCATATCGACGAGATCGTCGAGGCCCAATGCCGTAACACCGGTCAGCCGAAGGCTGTCATCGCTGCCGAAGAGGTGACGGTGAGCGCCGACCAGCTCCGGTTCTTCGCGGGAGCTGCGCGACTTGTCGAAGGCAAATCTGCCGGCGAGTACATGGAGGGGTTCACCTCCTATGTTCGGCGCGAGCCCATCGGGGTTGTCGGACAGGTGACCCCGTGGAACTACCCATTCATGATGGCCATCTGGAAGATCGGCCCCGCGCTGGCAGCCGGGAACACCATCGTCCTCAAGCCCAGCGACACCACCCCGGAGAGCACACTGGTGCTGGCCCGGCTGACGAAGGGGATCTTGCCCGACGGCGTCTTCAACGTTGTGTTGGGTACCGCGACCACCGGCTCCGAATTGGTGAGTCATCCCGCCATCGGCCTGGTGTCGATCACGGGGTCGGTGCGGGCCGGTATCGCCGTCGCGGCCTCGGCAGCCGAACAGCTCAAGCGCAGTCACCTCGAGCTCGGCGGCAAGGCCCCGGTCGTGGTGTTCGGCGACGTCGATATCGACAAGGCGGCCACCGGTATCGCACAGGCCGCCTTCTTCAACGCCGGCCAGGACTGTACGGCCGCCACCCGGGTGATCGTGCACCAGTCGATCCATGACGAGTTCGTCAGCGCCCTCAACTCCGCGGCACAGACTCTGCGGCCGGGCCTGCCCGATGATGCCGACAGCTTCTACGGGCCCATGAACAACATCAACCACTTCACCGCGGTCACCAAGAAACTCGACAACCTGCCCGCACATGCGACGGTTGTAACCGGCGGAAAACGTTGGGGCGACAAGGGGTTCTTCATCGAGCCCACCATCGTCACCGGTGTGCGCCAGGAGGATTCAATCGTCCAGGAAGAGACCTTCGGGCCGATCTTGACCGTCCAATCGTTTGACGACGCGGACGAAGCCGTCCGGCTGGCCAACGGAGTGCGTTACGCACTGGCCTCCAGTGTGTGGACCAAGGACCACGAAACCGCCGAAAAATTCACGCGCGAATTAGATTTCGGTTGCGTGTGGGTCAATTGCCATATTCCGCTGGTCGCCGAGATGCCTCACGGCGGGTTCAAGTACTCCGGCTACGGCAAGGACCTCTCGGCCTACGGCGTGGAGGACTACACCCGGATCAAACATGTGATGAGCGCGCACTAGTAATGGCAACCGACACCTTCCACCCCCTTGATCCCCTCGCGGCGGAGGAATTCACCACGGTCGCAAAGATTCTGGCGCAGACATGCGACGTCGGAAGCCACTGGCGATACACCTCCATCGAACTCGCCGAGCCCTCGAAGGCCGATATCGCCGCCTTCGACAACAACGGCCCCCGGCCTGATCGCCGTGCACTTGCCACCTGCCTGGACACCTCACGCAACGCCACCTACAAGGCGGTCGTCTCGCTGACCTCTGGCGAAGTGCTGTCCTGGGAGCACATTCCCGGGGTGCAACCGAACTTCACGGTCGACGAATGGGAAGAGGCGGACGCTGCTCTTCGCCGCCACCCCGAGGTCATCGCCGCACTGGCACAACGCGGCATCACCGACATGGACCTGGTGTTCATGGATACCTGGACCTACGGCGATGCCGTCATGCCCGAGAAGTACAAGGGCAGACGCCTCGGATGGTCGGATACTTGGGTGCGTTCGAGTGCGGGCGCCAATCCCTATGCCGGCCCCGTCAACGGATTCCACTGCATCATCGACATGAACAGTATGGAGCTGCTGGAGATCGAGGACACCTTCTCCGTACCGCGGCCCGAGATGATGGGCGAATACGTACCCCGGCACATACCGGAACGACTGCGTCAGCAGAGCACCCGGGAGTCGCTGCAGCCACTGCACATCACTCAGCCCGAGGGCACCTCCTTCACCATCGAGGGAAACAAACTCCAGTGGCAGAACTGGTCCTTGCGGGTCGGCTTCAACTACCGCGAGGGCATGACACTGCATGCGGTGACCTACAACGACAACGGAACGGTGCGGTCGGTCGCCAACCGCATGTCCTTCGCCGAGATGATGGTGCCGTATCGGGACCACTGCGAGGATCACTACCGAAGAACAGCTTTCGATATCGGTGAGTGGGGCATCGGCTTCATGACCACCTCGCTGGAACTTGGGTGCGATTGCCTCGGTGAGATTCGCTACCTCGATGCGGTGCTGCATAACAGCAAGGGTGAGCCGTACACGATCAAGAACGCGATCTGTATTCACGAAGAGGACAACGCAGTCCTGTGGAAGCACGTCGATCACGACCATGGCGCCGAGGTGCGCCGCATGCGTCGGCTCACGGTGTCCTTCCACGTCACCGTCGCCAACTATGAATACCTCACGTACTGGCGGTTCTATCAGGACGGGAACATCGAATGTGAGGTCCGCGCAACGGGAATCATGGTGGTGAGCAACTTCGCCGAGGGCGCGGCGCATCCGCATGGAACCCTGGTCGACAACCGGACGTACGCGCCGTACCACCAGCACTTCCTTGTCGCGAGACTCGACCTGGATATCGACGGCACCGAAAACACCGTCTACGCCAGCGAAACCGAGATCGAGCCCGTCAGCCCTGCCAATCCATACGGGCTGTCCCTGCGGCAGCGCAACACCCCGTTGCGCACCGAATCGGAAGGCAAACAGGACTTCTGCTGGCAGACTCAGCGTGCCTGGAAGGTCGTCAACGACAACACTCGCAACGGTATCGGCACCGCACCGGCGTACAAATTGGTGCCCGGTGCGGCAATCCCGGCGATGTTCGACCCGTCTTCCCCGGTGCTGGCACGTTGCCGCGCCATCGAGCACACCCTCTGGGTGACGCCAAACTCACCCGACGAGCGCTGGCCCGCAGGAGAATTCGTCACCCAGAGCAAGGAAGACCACGGCCTGCCCGCCTGGACTGAGAGCAACCGCTCCATCGAAAACACTGATGTGGTGCTGTGGTACGTATTCGGTATCCATCACATCACCCGTCCTGAAGACTGGCCGATCATGCCCGTCGACACCGTGAACTTCTGGCTCAAGCCGGTCGGATTCTTCGACCGTAACCCCTCGCTTGATGTCGCACCCACCCCGCCGAAGAGCTGTCACACGTCAGGACACGAGGAGGCCTAGCCGTGAACGATGCCGCCACGAGAGGTGCCAAACGGATCGCCGTTGCATACCTGGCCACTCCGGGCGGCGATGACGCGCTCGCCGTCGGCGCACAGATCGCCCGCTCCCTGGGGGCGCATCTCGATCTGTGCATGGTGCTGCCACTGGACCGACCCATCCTGGCACCCCTTCCACAGCAAGAGCGCCAGGACATCTTGTCCGAGAACGCCACTCACTGGCTCAAGCACGCCGAGGCCACCATTCCCGACGATCTCACCGTCGAGACACATATCAGCTTTTACGAGTCGATCGCCGAGGGTCTCATCGCCCAAAGCGAGGCCCTGGGCGCCGAAGCCATCGTGGTCGGTGGCTCTGGCGGCGGGCTGGTCGGCAGTCTCTCCCTGGGATCGGTGGTCAACGAACTCGTGCACTCCTCCCCCATACCTTTGGTGATCTCGCCGCGTGGTGCGCGCTACCAGAAGAACCTGCGCGTTCGGGAAGTCACGTGCGCCATGGGAACCCGGCCCGGCGCACACGTGCTGCTGGACACCGCGTTGCAGGCCTGCCAGCGTGCGAAAGCACCGCTGCGGCTGGTGTCCCTGGTGTCATTCGACCCGATTCCCGGCGGTGACGATGACCAGTCGGCACGTGAACGTGCTGCCATCCATGCCCGGCAATCCCTCGAGACCGCCAAACTGATTCTCCCACCGGATTTCCCGGTCACCTCAATCGTCGCCGAAGGACCCACTATCGAAGCCGCCGTGAACAAGCTCGACTGGCACGAAGGCGACATCATCATGGTGGGTTCCAGCCGTCTTGCGCAGCCACGGCGACTCTTCCTTGGATCGACGGCCGCGAAGATGCTTCGGGTGCTGCAGGTGCCCATGGTCGTGATCCCCAAGGAAGAGGCCAACCGTGACTGAAAGTGTTGCCCGCACCGAGCTGGAACAGGCCGAGCAGACCGAGGGACTCATCTCCAAAGGGCTCGCCGCCGGGCGTATCGGAACCTTCACCGGCGCCGTCCTCGGCATCTCCACAGTCGCGCCCGGATACACGCTTACGGCCAGTATCGGCCTGATCGTTGCCGCTGTCGGCCTGAAGATGCCGGCGATCCTCATCGCCGGTTTCATCCCGATGTTCCTGACCGCATACGCTTACCGGGAACTGAATTCCCGCGCACCCGACTGCGGCGCCTCGTTTACCTGGTCCACCAAGGCATTTGGCCCCTACATCGGCTGGATGTGTGGCTGGGGAATGGTGATCGCCACCATCATCGTGTTGTCCAACCTGGCGTCTATCGGGGTGCAGTACGGGTACCAATTCCTCGGCGCCGTCTCCCACAATCAGACAATCGGCGAACTCGCCAACAACAAGGCCGTCAACATCATCTCGACCGTGGCGCTGCTGGCGATCGCCACCTATATCTCCAGCCGCGGAATCACCACCAGCGAGAAGGTTCAATATGTTCTCGTCGGGTTCCAGATGATCGTGCTGGTGATCTTCGCGGTCGTCGCCATCGCCAAAGCACCCAGCATGGCCGGACATCTCGATTTCGACCTGGACTGGTTCAATCCACTGACCGGACTAACCTTGAGCGCCTTTGTCATTGGGCTCGTTGGATCGATCTTCGCGTTCTGGGGTTGGGACACCTGTCTGACCCTCGGCGAGGAATGTAAGGATCCGACCAAGGTGCCCGGCCGTGCCGGACTGTTGTGCGTGCTGTCGATCCTGCTCACCTACCTCCTGGTGGCCGTCGCGGTGATGATGTTCGCGGGCGTGGGCGACACGGATCTGGGTCTTGCGAATGAGGAGAACAAGGACAACGTCTTTGGCGCCCTTGCCAACCCGGTGCTGGGCAGCTGGTTCGGCCCACTGTTGCTGCTCGCGATATTCGCCTCCGCGGTGGCGAGCCTGCAGACCACCTCGCTGCCCGCCGCCCGCACCATGCTGGCCATGGGCACCTACGGCGCCTTTCCGAAAAAGTTCGCCGATGTCAGCCCCCGGTTCCTGACACCCACCTTCAGCACCATCGTGGCCGGCGCGGTGACGGCCGTGTTCTACACCGTCGTCAGCCTGCTATCGGACCGCACCCTGCTGGATACCATTGCGGCCCTTGGCATCATGATCTGCTGGTACTACGGCATCACCGCCTTCGCCTGTGTGTGGTACTTCCGTACGGAGCTTTTCCAGAATGCCCACAACGTGGTGTACAAGTTCCTCTTCCCGCTCCTGGGCGGGCTCATGCTGGCAGCGGTGTTCGTCATTTCCGTGCGCGAGAGCATGGATCCGGAGAAGACGGGCAGCGGCGCCTCGATCGGCGGCATCGGCCTGGTGTTCTATCTGGGCTTCGGCATTCTGGCGTTCGGGGCAGTGCTCATGCTGATCATGCGCGTCAAGAGTCCGGACTTCTTCCAGGGCCGCACCCTCACTCGCGACACCGCTCCGCTCGTCGAGTAGGCAGCCGTGTCATCGATGCAGGTGGCCATTCACGCCAGAACGGCGTATCCAAGAACCATCGGTGGACAAATCGTCCATTCCCAGATGCACTCCACGGCGACACACTGAGATCGCCGGATCGACGACAGGAAGTGCCATGACCGACATCGCCTACCGCCTCGCACAGAAGCGCAACATCGTGACGCCCCTGCCCGGGCCGCGTTCCAGTGCCCTGGCCGAGCGCCGTCGCGCGGCGGTATCCGCCGGGGTCGGCTCGACCGCGCCGGTCTACGCCGTTGATGCCGACGGTGGCGTGATCGTCGACGCCGACGGCAACTCCTTCATCGACCTCGGAGCGGGTATCGCGGTCACCACCGTGGGCGCCTCCCACCCTGCCGTCGCCGCTGCCATCGCCGACCAGGCCGCTCGATTCACCCACACCTGTTTCATGGTGACGCCCTACGAGGGATACGTGCAGGTCGCCGAGCTCCTCAACGCCCTGACTCCGGGCGATCACGAGAAGCGCACCGCACTGTTCAACTCCGGCGCCGAAGCCGTGGAGAACGCGATCAAGGTGGCGCGGCTGGCCACCGGCCGTCCGGCGGTCGTTGCCTTCGACAACGCCTACCACGGCCGCACTAATCTGACGATGGCGCTGACCGCCAAGTCGATGCCCTACAAGTCGCAGTTCGGCCCCTTCGCGCCCGAGGTCTACCGGATGCCGGCCTCCTATCCGCTGCGTGACGAGCCGGGTCTGTCCGGCGAGGAAGCGGCACGGCGAGCAATCTCCCGCATCGAAACCCAGGTTGGTGCGCAATCGCTGGCCGCGATCATCATCGAGCCCGTCCAGGGTGAGGGCGGATTCATCGTGCCCGCATCCGGATTCCTATCCACGCTGACCGCGTGGGCGCGGGACAACGGTGTGGTCTTCATCGCCGACGAGGTGCAGACCGGATTCGCCCGCACCGGCGCCTGGTTCGCCTCCGAGCACGACGGGATCGTTCCCGACATCGTCACCATGGCCAAGGGCATCGCCGGAGGCATGCCGCTGTCCGCCGTCACCGGCCGCGCCGACCTCATGGATGCGGTGTACACCGGCGGCCTGGGCGGAACCTACGGCGGCAACCCGGTGACCTGCGCGGCGGCCATCGCCGCACTGGGCGTCATGCGTGAACTCGACCTGCCGGCCCGGGCCCGGGCCATCGAAACCTCGGTGGTGTCGCGGCTGAGCGCGCTTGCCGAGGAGGTCGATGTCATCGGCGAGATACGCGGCCGCGGGGCCATGCTGGCCATCGAAATCGTCAAACCCGGTACCGGCAATCCCGGAGAGCCTGATGCGGCCCTCACCAAAGCCATTGCCGCCGAGGCGCTCTCCCGAGGGGTTCTGATCCTGACCTGCGGAACCTTCGGAAACGTCATCCGCTTGCTGCCCCCGTTGGTCATCGGGGACGATCTACTGGACGAGGGCATCACCGTCCTCGCCGACATCATCCGCGAGAAGGCGAGCCGCTAGTGACTGATCACTCAGCCCTGATCGATGCCATTCCCACCGATCTGTGGATCGGCGGGAAGCAGGTGCCATCGTCCTCGGGCGCCCGGTTCCCCGTGCACAACCCGGCCAACGGCGCAGTGCTGACTACCGTGGCCGACGCCTCAACGGCCGACGGTGCCACCGCACTCGATGAGGCCGTGGCTGCGCAGCCCTCCTGGGCCGCGACCGCGCCCCGTGAACGGGCCGAAATTCTGCGGCGCGCCTGGGAATTGGTCATGGAGCGGCGTGATGATTTCGCACTGGCCATGACCCTGGAAATGGGTAAACCGCTGGCGGAGAGCCAGGGCGAGGTCGCCTACGGCGGAGAGTTCCTGCGCTGGTTCTCCGAGGAGGCGGTGCGCATCAACGGCCGGTACACCTCGTCCCCGACAGGCACCGGCCGGATCCTGGTGGCCAAGCAGCCCATCGGTCCGGCGCTGGCGATCACCCCCTGGAACTTCCCGCTGGCCATGGGCACCCGCAAGATAGGCCCGGCGTTCGCCGCCGGATGCACCATGATCGTCAAGCCCGCCGCCGAGACGCCGCTGACCATGCTCCTACTCGGCCAGGTGTTCGCCGATGCCGGACTGCCCGCGGGTGTGCTGTCGATCCTTCCCACCACCAGCGCCTCCGGTCTGACCGGCCCGCTGATCGAGGACTCCAGACTGCGCAAGTTGACCTTCACCGGCTCTACCGCCGTCGGAAAAGTACTGCTGTCACAGTGCGCCACAAGAGTTTTGCGTTCGTCGATGGAGCTGGGTGGCAACGCCCCGTTCGTGGTGTTCGACGATGCCGACGTGGACGCCGCAGTCGACGGCGCGATGGCGGCCAAGATGCGCAACATCGGCGAGGCATGCACCGCGGCCAACCGCTTTCACGTCGACAACGCGGTGCGCGCCGAATTCACCGAGAAGCTCACCGCCCGCATGGGTGCCCTCACCATTGGCCCCGGTGACCAAAGCGGCGTCCAGGTGGGCCCGCTCATCACTGCCAAGCAGCGCGCCTCGGTCGATGAGTTGGTGCAAGACGCCGTCAGCAAGGGCGCCGTCATCACCACCGGTGGCGCGATCGCCGACGGCGAAGGCTACTTCTATCCGCCGACCGTGCTCACGGATGTGCCCTCGAACGCAAGAATTCTCCGCGAAGAGGTGTTCGGCCCGGTGGCCGCGATCACCGGGTTCGACGGCGAGGATGCGGGAGTCGCCGCCGCCAACGACACCGAATACGGACTCGCCGCGTACGTGTACACCACCAATCTGGATCGCGCACTGCGTGTTTCGGAGTCTGTCGAGTCGGGGATGATCGGCGTCAACCGTGGTGTGATCTCCGATGTGGCCGCACCGTTCGGCGGGATCAAAGAATCGGGCATCGGCCGCGAAGCCGGCAGCGAGGGTATCGAGGAATACCTCGAAACGAAATACATAGCGCTGCCCTAAGTACCGCGACCTAGCCGGAATTTCCCACACCGGTGCAACCGAGAGGCACACATGGCATGGCGGATGCCTGCGGAAACCGAACCGCACGAGCGGATCTGGATGGCGTTCCCGAAGCCCGGCCTCACCTTCGGCGACGATAACGCCGCGCTAGAGGCCGGCTATCAGGCCTGGACGGCGGTGGCGCATGCCGTACTCGCCTTCACTCCGGTGACGATGGTGGTAGACCCCAGCCAGCACGAACGCGCCCGCCGAATGTTGTCGTCGGAAATCGAGCTGTTGGTCGCCCCGCTCGACGACTTTTGGATGCGCGATATCGGACCTACGTTCGTCGTCGACGACGTCACGGGCGAGCTGGGTGCCGTCGACTGGATATTCAACGGCTGGGGGTCGTCAACGCCGCAGGCCTGGTCGAACGATCGTGAGATCGGCCGCACCATCGCAGCGGCCGCCGGCGCGACCCTCTTATCGTCGTTGCTGGTCAACGAGGGTGGCGCCATCCATGTCGACGGTGCCGGCACCGTGCTGCTGACCGAGACTGTGTTGCTTGATCCGCTGCGCAATCCGCACGCCGACCGCAGCCGCATCGAAGCCGAGCTGGCCCGCACCCTGGGCGTTGAGCATGCCGTGTGGCTACCACGCGGACTCACGCGCGACTACGAGCCGCTGGGCACCAAGGGGCACGTCGACATGGTCGCGACGCTGCCCGCGCCCGGCACCGTCTTACTGCATGCACAAACCAATCCTGACCACCCCGATTACGACGTATCCACACAACTGCGCGGCGCGCTCGCCGATGCGGTCGATGCCCGCGGGCGCGCGTTCGACGTCGTCGATCTGCCGGCGCCGGCGACACTGCGCGACGCGGACGGGTTTGTCGACTGGAGCTACATCAATCACCTTGTCACCGGAGACGGCGTGATCCTGTGTGGTTACGACGAGCCGGAGGCCGACTCGCAGGCCGCAGAGATCATCGCCGATGCCTATCCCGGCCGAGACGTGGTGCTGGTCGATGCGCGGCCGATCCTCGCCGGTGGTGGCGGTATTCACTGCATCACCCAGCAACAGCCAAAGGTTTAGGCAATGGATGTCGTTGAGGCGAGCATCGCCGATCTGCAGGCCGCACTCGCCGCCGGGGAAACGACGTCGGTCGCGCTGGTCGCGGAGTATCTGCGCCGGATCGCCGCCTACGACCGCGGTGGGATCGCCCTCAACGCCGTGCCCGTCCTGGATCCGCAGGCATTCGCCGCCGCTGCCGAGTCCGACGCGCGTCGCGCGGCCGGTGCCACGCTCGGCCCGCTCGACGGCATCCCGTACACCGCCAAGGATTCATACGCTGCGATGGGGCTGCCGGTGGCGGCCGGATCTCCCGCCTTCGCCCGGCTCATCGCCCAGCGCGATGCGTTCACCATCGCACAACTTCGTACCGCGGGAGCGGTGCTGCTTGGGCTCACCAACATGCCACCGATGGCGAACGGCGGCATGCAGCGCGGCGTTTACGGCCGCGCTGAAAGTCCCTACAACAGTGACTATCTGACGTCGGCGTTCGGCTCGGGGTCTTCCAACGGATCGGGTACCGCGACGGCCGCCAGCTTTGGCGCGTTCGGACTCGGTGAGGAGACGTGGAGCTCAGGCCGGGCACCGGCCTCATGTAACGCGCTGGTGGCCTACTGCCCTTCGCGCGGTGTGATCTCGGTTCGCGGTAACTGGCCGCTCGTACCCACGATGGACGTCGTCGTTCCGCATACCCGCAGCGTCGCCGACCTGCTGGCGCTCCTGGACGTCATCGTCGCCGACGACCCGGACCAGCGCGGCGATTTCTGGCGTCGCCAGAAGTGGGTCGAGATCCCGCCCGCATCGACATTGCGGCCCAAAAGCTACAGCGCACTGAGTGATTCCACCGCGGACAGCCTGCGCGGCACCCGGCTGGGAGTGCCACGGATGTATATCGGCGACACCACCGGAGACCGCCCGGTGCAGACCCGTCCAAGCGTTGTCGACCTGTGGCGACGCATCGCGGACGACCTGCGTGCGGCAGGCGCCGAGGTGCTCGAAGTGGACTTCCCTGTCGTCACCAATTACGAAGGCGCGGCGACGATGCTGGACCGTGGGCTCATTCCGTCCGGGTACGACGAGCGCGAACTGTGGGACCTTTCCATCTGGGGCTGGGAAGAATTCCTACAGGTCAACGGGGATCCCGAGTTGTCGCATGTGCGCGACGTCGACGGTGCGCTGATCTTTCCGCCGCCGCCTGGCGCATTGCCCGATCAGTACGACCGTCATCAACTCGACCTGGAGGTCGATCTCGGCGAGTATCCGGCCCGTGCCGCCGCCGGCATCGCCGAGCTTGAACAGATCCCCCTGATCGCCGACGGCATCGCGGGGCTGGAGGCGACGCGCCGTATCGACCTTGAGGCGTGGATGGACGCGCTCGGACTCCACGCCGTCATCCATCCCGCAGTCGCCGACATCGGCCGCTCGGACGCCGACGTCAATCCGGCGTCGGCCGATACGGCCTGGCGCAACGGCACGTGGGTCGCCAACGGCAACCTCGTGCCGCGGCACCTCGGAATCCCTTCGGTCACCGTACCGATGGGCACCCTGGACGATATCGGGATGCCTGTCGGGCTCACGATCCTCGGTCGCGGCCACGACGATGTCCGGTTGCTGCGTCTGGCCTCCGCCGTCGAAGCCACTCGGCACCGGCGCACCGCTCCGCCGCGGACACCGGCCCTGCCGCCTATCGCATTGCCGGCCGAAGCCGCGGCCGGCGGGATGGCGCCGCGGTGCGTCATCACAGTCGAAGAATCCGACCTCGGCGACGGTGACTGCGCCGTCGCCATCACCGTCGCCGTCGAAGGTATGCATCCCGTCGCCAACGCCAGGCTGTACGTCGACGGCGATGAACTCACCCTCACCCGAGCCGGCGATACGTTCACCGCCGCAACGACCCTGCGTGCGGCGGCATCTCGGCCGCGCCATTCGGTCTGGCGCGAGGCCTACGGCTCCTTGATCGTGGCGTTGATCCGCACCCACGACGGCCGAACCGCGGGAGCGTGGACGACCGCTTGCGGCATCGCCTGACGCATCAGGCGGCGAACAGCTCCAACCGTCGCGGACTCTCGATCCCCGAGTAGTGACTGGCATCGCCAGTGAGGATCTGACTTGCCTGACCATAGATGTCCACCGGCACATCGCCGGCCAACGTGACGCGATGGAGCTCGCGCTGCTGGTCGCCGAAGTCGGCGATTCCGTAATGCTGGGTGGCCCGGTTGTCCCAGATGGCTACGTCACCCAGCCGCCAGTTCCATCGGAAGGTGTTCTCCAGCTTGGTGATGCGTGACTGCAGCAGCTGGAAAAGTGTCGCGAACTCGGCGCCGTGAAACTCCGGGAAACTCTTGACGAATTGCCCGAGCAGCAGGCTGCGCTCACCGGTCTCCGGGTGCACCCGCACCACCGGATGCAACGTTTCATACAGAGAGCTGGTGAACTCGCTGTAATACGCGGCACGGCGCTCGGCGCTCACCCCGCCCGATGCGCCCGCGCCCACGTAGTCATACAGGTTGGTGTGGGTGGCCCACAGGTCGTCGGCAAGCGCACGCAACGGCGCGGGCAGCTGTTCGTACGCCGCAACCGTCGACGCCCAGGTGGTGGCGCCCCCATAGGACGGCAAGGTCACCGGCCGCAGGACCGACGCCTTCGGAATGCGGTCGACGAACGTGACGTCGGTGTGCCAGCCGTTGGCGGCGCCTTCGAGGTTCAGCAGCTCACTGCCGTGAGAGGTCACCGTGGGGTGCGGCAGCGTCGGCTCCCCGAGCAGACTGGCGAATGCGTACTGTCCGGCGTCGTCCAGGTGGTGTTGTCCGGTGAACACCAGCACCTTGTTGACGGCCAGCGCGACGCGGATTGCCTCGGCACGTTCGGCCGGAACATCGGCGCCAAGCTGCACCCCGTCGACCCGGGCGCCGATGTGTTCGCCGAGCTTTTCGACGGTGATCCCGGCGTCACGATAGATACGTCGTGTTTCGTTGTCACTCACCCCCGAATCTCAACAATCCCGGCGCCGTATGCCCAGGGATAGAGCCAAGTCGATTCGAAAGGACCGCCGTCGACGACGGCAGATATGGTCGAACGGTGATCGCGTACGACGAGGAACTGCGGGACCGGATTCGCCGATTCCTGGCGGGCCATGACCGCCGGACCGTCGATGATCCGGAGAAACGCCGCGCCGCGGTGGCCGTCGTGCTGGTCGATTCGGATCTAGGGGAAGACCGCATCGACCCGGCACCGGTGGACGACTGGATTGGCGGTCGCGAGATCCCCGAGCAGGGGCTGGACGGCAGGATGGTCGATGTCTCCGGTGGAGCGGCATTCCTGTTATGCCGCAGAACCTCTCGACTCAACTCCCATGCCGCGCAATGGGCACTGCCCGGTGGACGACTGGATCCGGGCGAGGACGCGGTGCAAGCCGCGCTGCGTGAGCTGGACGAGGAGCTGGGGGTGGCGCTGCCCGATACGACGGTGCTTGGACTGCTCGACGACTACCCGACACGATCGGGATACGTGATCACCCCGGTCGTGGTGTGGGGCGGCGGCCGTCTGGAGATGCGCCCCTCACCCGACGAGGTGGTGGCGGCCTATCGCGTGGGATTGCACCAGCTCCAACGCGAGGATTCACCGCGCTACATCAACATTCCGGAGAGCCCACGCCCGGTGGTGCAGATCCCACTGGGCAACGACCTCATCCACGCCCCGACCGGGGCCGTCCTGTTACAGGTGAGATGGCTCTGTCTGGAAGGCCGCAGCGACCGCGTCGATGAGCTGGAGCAGCCGGTCTTCGCCTGGCGATAGCCAGCGCTTAGGACACGTTGGCGCGCGCCAGCACCGTCGGCGTCCCATAGGGCGCGCTCTGTTCCGCCACCCAGCCCGGGTCCAGGTACACCGAGTTCGATGCGATCACATTGCCGTCACGCAGGATCTCACCGAGGTAGTTGCCGCCCTGGTCACTGAATATGCTCACCTGCGCTTCGCGAGCCGTCATCGATATGTCGTGCGTCCAGGGCACGAAGGGATCGAGCCAGGTGTACTTCTCCGCCTTCTCCCCCTTACCCGTGCGGTAGGAGATGACCACCTGACGATTGCTCCCCGGGTCCTGCGCTGTCACGCGGTAGGTCATTTTCACCCCGGGATCGGCATGAACGACCGGGGAAGACGGCAGCCCGATCATGGCACTGGATGCCAGAGCTACCAGCAGCACAAGAATTCTTCGCATGCGCTGGGATGCTAGCCGCCTCAGCGATCTCGCGGAGAGTGTCGCCGAACTTTGCGCTCCGGTACGCCGTTGGGCCCGGTGGTGGACAGCGCATACGTGCCGACGGCAAAGGCCACCGCCGGACCGTTGATCCCCAGCGCCTCCTTGCCGACATTCGCGAGGTTGTCCTTAGGGCCGTGGTAGTTGGGGTCAAATGGTTGACCCGCGCGTCCCTGCCACATCTTGGCTTCCGGGCCGCTCATTCTGTCCAGCGCACCCGAGCTGATTCCGCCCACCGGAATATTGGCGGCCAGGAATGGCCCGTAATCGGATCTGCCGTTGAACTCCTCGGCCGCCGGTCGCTTGCCCGCCAGGTTGAGGTATCCAGCGAAGGTCCGTTCGATACCCGCGGACCCTTCCGGAATGTCCAACGGCGGCCGGTTCGGGTCGGGTTTGGCGGCGGACTGGTCGCCGTCGAGCACGAAGTAACCGGCATTGGGCGAACCGAGCATGTCGAAGTTCAGGTACAGCGCGATGTCATTGAGCTCGTCGGCGTTGCGGCCCTTGGCGTATTCGATCGACCCGGCCAGTCCGTCCTCTTCGGCGGCCCAGAAGGCGAACCTGACGGCGTTGTTGATCACCGGCTTGGGTCCGAGCTGCAGCGCACTCTCCAAGACCGCGGCCACACCGGTTCCGTTGTCGTTGATGCCCGGGCCCTTGGCCACACTGTCCAGGTGCGCTCCGGCGAGCACCACATTCGCGGGGTCACCCGTTGCGGTCTGGGCGATGATGCTGCGTGAGCGCACCTTCGCGATGTTCATGTCCAGCACCAGGGTTATCGGCGACGAATTGCGGCGCAGCAGGGTGTCGACTCCCGAATCGACGATTCCAACCGGAATGGACAGCTGCTCATAGTAATTGGGTGTAAAAAGGCCCTCACCGGCACCGGCCTGCATCACGACCAGCACTGCCGCCGCACCCTTTTCCTTGGCGACATTGTGCTTGTCGACCACCGAACATCCGGCGCCGTCGACCACCGCGATCTGACCGTCGAGCTTGAGGGTGCCGTAATCGGCCGCGGCACAACCAGTGGCCTTACCCGAGGGCCGGATGATGTTGGCCTTGAGCCCGCCCTTGGGGGTCTGGGCGAAGTAGGAAGCCTGATCCACCGCGTAGGGGCGACCGCCGATGTCGACGAGCGGCTTGCCCTCGGTGAGTACCTTCAGCCTGGACAGCTCCGGGGCCTGTACCTCGAAACCACGATCTTTCAAGGCCTTTGTCACGTAGTCGGCGCTGGCGTCGTAGCCGGGCGTACCCTCGGCACGGTTCCCGCCGTGGGCGTCGGCCGCCTGCTGCAGCTGTTGCAGGTGCGCCATCATCGCGTCCACCGTCACCGAACGCGCAAGGTCGGCTGCGAGATTGGGATTCGGTGCCGCCGGTACACCGGCCCCCGGTGGAGTCGGGTTGGCGCAGCAACTCGCCACCGCCGCAATCGCAAGCAGGGCGCAACCACGCGCCAGTCCCCGAAACAACGCCATCAAACAAACCTCAATGAAACCTCTTGGAACCCCGGTGGAGTTGTGCGAATCGAGCAATCGCACACGCTACCGCACCAACGTTGGTTCCCAAGGCCTTTCGGGACGTTGCAACGAACCTGTTACCGCCGTTAATCCTTCAGCTTGTGCCGGGTACGGTCCTCGCGAATGGGCACACCGTTGCGTCCGTCAATGCTCTGCGCGTATAAGCCGATGGTGTACGCGACTCCGCCGGCGTTGATCTTGAGCGCGTCCTTGTTCACGTTCGCCAGGTTGTCGCCCGCCTGGTGGTAGTTCGGATCGAAGGGCTGGCCCGCCTTGCCGCCCCAGTCCCGCGCCTCCTCGTCGGTCATCTTCTCCTCGGCCCCGGAGAAGATGCCGCCGGTCGGGATACCCGCCCTGCTGAATGCGTCGTAGTCCGATCGGCCGTCGTATTCGGTGTCGTGGGCCTTCTTGCCCTGATCGGCAAGGTAGGCGACCTCGGTCCGCTCGATACCGGCCGAACCCTCCGGGATACGCACCGGAATCTCGTTCGGATCGGCTTCTTCGGACAGGTCGCCGTCATAGGTGAGGTACGCGGCGTTCGGCGAACCGAGCATGTCGTAATTCAGATACAAGGCAATGTTTTTCAGCGCATCCACGTCCAGGGATTTGACGTAGTCGGTGGAGCCGATCAGCCCTTCCTCCTCCGCGCCCCAGAACGCAAACCTCACCGCGTTTTTCACGTCCGGGTTCGGCCCCAGCTGCAGCGCGGTCTCCAGAACCGCCGCGGTACCGGTGCCGTTGTCATTGATCCCCGGCCCTTCGGGAACGCTGTCGAGGTGAGCACCGGCCATCACGACATCCGTGGTGGCACCCGTCTTGGTCTGTGCGATCACATTGCGCGCCTTGATGTCCTTGGTCTCCGCATCGACCTTGAGGACAACCTGGTCGGGATGTGCGCGCAGATCTGCTCCGGCCGACTTGGTGACGCCGACGACCGGAATCTTCGGGGTGGCGTCCTCACCGAGGGTGCCGCCCGCCTTGCTCTCATCGACATTGTCGGCGACGATCAGGCCGACCGCGCCGCGCTCGGCGGCAGCCCTCTCCTTCTCGGCGAACGGGCACGCTCCACGGTCGACCAGGACCACGGCGCCCTTGACATCCAGACCGTCGTAGTCCTCGGCGGTGCAGCCCGGCGATTCTTCCGCACGGGCCGCGACCAGCCGTCCCTGAGCCTGACCGCCCGGTGAGTACGACAGCACTGCCGCGTCGATCTTCTTGGAGCCGACCGTCAGATCCAACGATTTAGCCTGGAAGTACTTGAAGTCGAACTCGGGCGTCTGTACGTCGAATCCCTTGTCTTTCAGCGTCTTTACCACATAGTCGACGCTCTGATCGAAGCCAGGAGTGCCCACCGCCCGAGTGTTGTTGTTCTTGTCGGCGATCTCCTGAAGCTCCGAGAGGTGCTTCACGACGTTGTCGACGGTCACCTTCTCGTGCAGCGAGTGCGCGAAACCAACCGCCTCCGCGGAGCCTGCCTGCGGCACCGAGCGGGGTGCGTCGCCGCCATCCCGATCGCACGCCGTCGCTGTCGCCAGTGCGCATACCGCGGACACCGCAACCGCACACATAACCCGCTTGGTCCCCATGGTTCTCCCTTGTCCGACTTAGACGTCGCGTCGCTGCACGACGGCCAGGGCCGCAGCGAGCGTGATGACAACCACGGTAGCAAAGTAGACGAGAGAGCCGGTGGTGCCCCAAACGAAGCGCACACCGTCGGAGGTGTACCACGGCACACCGGTAAACCTGATTCCGTTCGCGAAAGGAAGGAAGGGCTGCAACGCCTTTCCGGCATCAGTGAGCCAGCCCAGCATCAACTCGAGCACCGTCGGCCACAACAGCAGCACCGCAACAGCACCCGCGGTGTGCTTCAGCAACACCCCTACCGCCACCGCGAGTACCGCACACAAGAACGCGTACACGCTCACCGAACCAATCGTGTTCCACACGCCGGCACTGTCGAGCGTCAAGTTCGCACCCGCCACCGGTCCGGCCATGGCGCGCACCAGCACGATCGAGGTCAGCGTGGCGACCGCGGTGACCACTGCCACCCAGACCCCCGCGACCAGGGCCTTGGCGCCAATTACCGACAACCTGTTAGGCGAGGCCTGAAAGGTGGTTCGCACCATTGCGGTTCGATTCTCATTGGTCACCGTCATCGCGGCGAGCACCATCAGCAGCGGCACCCCCACGACAGTCGCACCGCCCGCGGCGTCACCAGGGGTGACCGGCGCGTACACAGAGGCCGATCCGCCCTGCAGGCCCGCCAATCCCAAACCCAAGGCCAGGGCAAGCAGGCTGCACCACACCGCAGAACGCGAGGTGAATACCTTGATCCGCTCGGCCGCGATAACGCCCATCAGCGAACACCCTCCGCGTCCGCCACCGCGCCTGTCGCTCTTCCCGCAAGCGGATCATCGACCTGGCTGCGGTACTGCACGGCATCATCGGTCAGCGACAGGTACGCGTCCTCCAACGAAACCCGTTGCGGGGAAAGTTCGTACAACGTGACGCCACGACGTGCGGCAAGCTCACCGACCTGTTCGATAAGAGCACCGCTGATTTCCAGCACGCTTGCCTCTCCACCGTGTTCCGAAACGTGCACCGAGAAGCCACTTTCCTCTGCCGCCGTGCGCAAGGTCTCGAGCTGAGGACTGCGCACCCGCACCACATCGGCACCGGCCCGACTGACGAACTCATGCATAGATGTCGCCGCGATAAGCCGGCCGCGGCCGATGACCACCAATTGGTCTGCCGTGTTGGCCATTTCAGAAAGCAGGTGACTGGAGACCAGCACCGTGCGGCCCTGTGCGGCCAGACTTTGCATCAGAGTCCGAATCCAATGGATGCCCTCGGGGTCCAGGCCGTTGACCGGCTCATCGAACAGCAATACCTGGGGATCGCCGAGCAGTGCCACGGCAATGCCCAGGCGCTGCGACATGCCCAGGGAGAAGGTGCCGGCATGACGACCGGCCACGTCGGTCAGCCCGACCATCTCCAGCACTTCGTCCACCCGCCGGGAAGGAATGTCATTGGCAGCGGCGATCCACCTCAAGTGGTTACGCGCCGTCCGATTGGGGTGAAACTGCTTGGGATCCAGCAGCGCCCCAACCTCGCGCAGCGGATGGTCGATCTCGTGATACTGCTTGCCACCGATAGTCGCGGTCCCGGACGTCGGGCGAGCCAGCCCAACGATCATGCGCAACGTCGTCGACTTACCTGCCCCATTGGGTCCCAGGAACCCGGTCACGACGCCCGGCTCGATGGTTACCGAGAGGTCATCGACCGCCGGGGTCTGCCCATAGACCTTGGTCAGCGACCGCAGTTCGATCATGCGGCCCACTATGCCAGCTATTGCACTGCGGGTCCGTCCGGTGCCGGGCTGGAGGCCTGGGCCCAAAATCGACGGGGTATGCGGCCGGCGTGACGCGCGAGGTGCCCGGCGGTTACGGCTGCTGCCATGGCCGCGGCCATGCGTTCGGGATCGGCGGCGCGGGTCACGGCCGTCGCGAGCAGCACGGCATCGCAGCCGAGTTCCATCGCGAGTGCGGCATCGCTGGCGGTGCCGATTCCCGCGTCCAGGATCACCGGCACTCCGGCGGCCGCCACAATCATCTCGATGTTATGTGTGTTGGTGATGCCCAACCCGGTGCCGATGGGTGCTCCGAGTGGCATCACCGCGACGCATCCCACGTCTTCCAATCTGCGAGCCAGCACCGGATCGTCGGTCGTGTAAGGCAGTACCACGAATCCGTCGTCCACGAGTTGCTCGGCCGCACGCACCAACTCCACGGCATCGGGAAGAAGCGTGCGTTCGTCGGCGATCACCTCCAACTTGATCCAGTTGGTCTCCAGCGCCTCACGGGCCAGTTGCGCGGTCAGCACGGCCTCGGCGGAGCCGCGACATCCCGCGGTGTTGGGCAACGGCATGATGTCGAGTCGCTTGAGCAGATCCAGCACTCCAGTGCCCCCGGAAGCATCCACCCGCCGGATCGCGACGGTAGTCAGCTCAGTACCGGAGGCCAGCAGTGCCCTTTCCAGAATCGAGAGATTCGCGGCGCCACCGGTGCCCATGATGAGCCGCGAACCGAATGAGCGGCCCGCGATACACAGCGGTTCGTCTGCACTAACCACAGCACCTACCCCCCTTGCACCGCGGTGACGACTTCGACCAGGGCGCCGTCGGAAACCGTGGTGCCCCAATCGGATTTGGGCACGACGGTGTGGTTGATAGCCACCGCGATACCGCACTCGGGAAAGCCCAGTTGGTCGAGCAGCTGCCAGATGTTGGCACCCTCGGTGACCTCGCGCGCATCACCATTTACCTGAACGTTCATCGGGCCTCCTGACTATGTGCCTTCTCAAACCGGCGGGGATCGACGGCATCCGGCGGCTGGCCTCCGTCAAGCACCACACCGATCGTCTTCGCCGTCCACGGCGCGAGGAGAAACCCCGAGCGGCCATGACCGGCGGCCACGAGAGTCCGATCGTCGATCCTGCCCACCATGGGCAGATTGTCATCGGTCATCGGGCGCAGACCCGCCGCGCATTCGGCGAATTCGTACTCCCCCAGACAGGGCAGCACCGCGCACGCGTCATCGAGCAGATCCCGCACGCCCGCCACGGCAGGCGCGGTGTCGTGACCATGCTCGTACTGCGTGGCGCCCACGACGACACCGTCGTGCCGAGGCACCAGGTAGACATGGCGTCCGTGTACCCGCGCCCGGATCACGTTCGCGGGCGGGGGCATCGCGCCGGGTCGCCGTCGCAGCCTCAGTACCTCTCCCTTCACCGGACGAATCGGCAGATTCGCAAGTGTTGCCGCCTGCACCCCGTTCGCGATCACGATCTGATCGGCGGATGCGTCTTCGGCGTGGGTAACCGCAGGGCCCTTACGCACACCGAGCGCCTCGCATTCGGTGGCCAACACGTCCAACACCGCGCGATTGTCGACGGCGAGTTCTTCGGGCGCGGTGAATCCGCGACGGATGTTCTGCGCCAGCAGCGGCTCGATGTCGCGGGCATTGGTGGTCTCGGCAACGGTATGCCCGCGGCCGGCCAGCCAGTCCGCCATGGTCCTCAGCTCACCGACGTCGGCCGTGTCGACGGCCACGGTAAGTGACCCCCGCGCGGTGATCACCGCGCCTGCCACGTCCTCGTCGATGAAGCCGTCACGCCAGATCCCGAGGGACTCGATACCCAGATCCAGCAGGTCATCCTCACCGGGCCAGGCCTCGCTGTAGGGCGCAAGCATGCCGCCCGCCACCCAGGACGGGCCCTTTCGGCCGTCGTCGTGGACGGTGACCTGCCAGCCGCGGCGGGCAGCTTCACGTGCCACGGAAAGCCCGATGACCCCGGCGCCGATGACGGCGACAGAGCCTGGTTGAGACGACATCACAATCGGAGTCACTCCCTTCGCCGGCATGACCCGGATCAGGTCGGACGGTCAGGGCCGGATTCGTTGGCCCACTCTCAGCCCGCTCATCCTGGGGCTCCCGCGTTACTTACACCTACAACGCTAGCGTCTTCGACTATGCACCCGCGTTCGGCCCGGCTTGGGTCTGCCCACCTCTATCTCTGTACCGACGCGCGCCGCGAGCGCGGCGATCTCGCCGAATTCGTGGATGCCGCCCTTGCCGGCGGGGTCGACATCGTGCAGCTGCGCGACAAGGGATCAGTCGGCGAGCAGCAGTTCGGGCGGCTTGAGCCCACCGAAGAACTGGAGTACCTGGCTGTTCTCGGTGCGGCCGCCGCACGTCACGGCGCGTTGTTCGCGGTCAACGACCGTGCCGATATCGCCCGCGCGACGGGGGCCGACATCCTGCATCTCGGCCAGGATGACCTGCCTCTTGCGGTCGCCAGGGAGATCGTCGGTCCGGATGTGCTGATCGGCCGGTCCACACATGACGCTGCTCAGGCCCGCCAGGCGGCCCTGGATACCGAGGTCGACTACTTCTGCTGCGGGCCGTGCTGGCCGACCCCCACCAAACCGGGCCGTACCGCCGCCGGCCTCGGCCTCGTCAGCACGGCCGCCGCGCTCGGAACTGCCAAGCCCTGGTTCGCGATCGGCGGTATCGATGAGGCGCGGGTGCCTGAGGTGGTCGCGGCCGGAGCGTCGCGGATTGTCGTGGTGCGGGCGATCACCGCGTCGGTCGATCCCGGTGCGGCGGCAGCATCCCTTCGCGAGCTAGTTCACCCAGCGCATACCGCACGCACGTAAACCACGCAGATCTGCCGCACCCGGTATGCGCTCGGCGTACGCCTCAGGGCCAGATCTGCGCCGGAGCCTCCGGATACTTCGCCTTCCAGCCCACCCACTGCGCATCGGTGGACCCGATCACGCTCTCGAGAATGGTCCACTTCGAGCCGGTCTTTCTGAGCAGGCCCTCATACCGGGTGGGGTCGGAGCCGCCGGTGTCCTTCAGTTGACCGTCGACCAGTGCCCAGTCGTCAGCACTCTTGAACGTCTTCACGTCCAGTTTGACGGGTTTACCCAGGTCAGTCTCGACGCGAGCAAGCGCGGTCGCCACCACCTCGTTGCGCTCGCCCGGCCCGCTCTCGGCTTTCTCTGAGCTGCAGGCACCCATCAGCACGCTCGTGATCACGGCCAGCATCAGGAGAGATCCGGTACGCATAACCGAACGCTACGGCAGTTGCCAGGCGAAGCGCCCGGGCTCGAGCTCGACGGTGCCGGGCCCGGAGAAACCATTCGATGTCCCCTGCAGCGTCGCGACCACCCGCAGCAGCGGCCACGCCGACTTGAACCCGGGATGCAACCGCATTCCCTCGATCTTTTCCTCGGGCACCCATCTCAGCTCGGTGCTCTCGTGATTGGCCTCGGTGGGCAACAATTCGGGGGCATCGGCAACAACCGTCGTGTACGTCCAGTGCGCCTGGCCGTCAATGCGTTTGGTCACCACCGAGGAGCGGATGGTCATGGCGCCCGGCTCGATTCCCGCTTCCTCGGCTGCCTCCCGGACCGCCGCCTGCTCGGCCGACTCATGGCTGTCCCGCGCCCCGCCCGGCAACGCCCAGGTGCCACCCTGATGGCTCCACCAGGCCCGGTGCTGTAGCAGCACCGCGGGCTGGCCGCTCGCCAGCGGTGCGCGCAACAGCAAACCCGCGGCACCGAACCGCCCCCAGAATCGCGCACCCGTGTCAGCGACAACCCATCCGTCACCGTCGCCACGCACAGAGTCCACAGTAGAGCCACCAAAGACTAAATATGCTCTTAGACTTCCCATTAAGGCCGGGAGAGGAAGGTAAGAGGTGACTGTCGGGACGACGCGGTTAGCACACCCGTCGACCGAGCCCGTCGGCGCGACAACACCCGTCGTGCCGGCTCATCCGTGGTGGTGGTTCCTCAAGTCCACTCCCGGCAAGATTCTGATGCTCGGTATCGTCCTGGCCACCGCCGGCGTGCTGTCCGCGGTGGCCACTTCGGCGAGCGTGCAGAACCGGCAACTCGCCCTGAGTACGGTGCTCAACCACACCGAACCGCTGGCGTACTCCGCCGGGCAGCTGTACAGCACCCTGTCGGTCGCCGATGCCGCGGCGACCACCGCGTTCATCGCGGGCACCGAACCACAGGGCGTCCGTGAGCGGTACGAGCAGGCCATCACCGATGCCTCGACCGCACTCGTCGCCGCGTCCAGCGGTCTCACCGACCGGCCGATGCAGGAGCTGCTGAGCCGCATCAACGCCGAACTGTCGGTCTACACCGGACTCATCGAGACCGCGCGCACCAACAACCGGGCCAGTAATCCCGTCGGCGCCTCGTACCTGAGCGAGGCATCCGCACTGATGCAGCACACGATCCTGCCCGACGCGCAGCGTCTCTATGAAGAAACGTCCAACCGCGTCGATCAGGAGACCAGCGCATCCACCCGGGTGCCCTTCCCGGTGATCCTCATCGTGCTGGCCACCATGATCGGTGGGGTCCTGGGTCATCGCTGGTTGTCCAAGCAGACGCGACGCCTCATCAATCCCGGCATGCTGGCGGGGGGTGCGGCCCTACTGCTTATGGTGGTTTGGGTGGGTATCGCACTGGCCGTCTCTGCCTCGCTGGGCACTGATGCGCGCAATGACGGCGCCCACTCGCTGAAAACCATCACTCAACTGGCCATCTCGGCGCAGCAGGCCCGCGCCGACGAGACGCTGGCACTGATCCGTCGCGGTGATGAGAGTGTGCGCAAGAAGTCCTATTACGACCGCATCGACGAGATGGAACGCAAGATCGGCGAGTATCTGAGCAACCCGGATGCCATCGCCCGCGCGGACCTGGAACGGGCGCAGCAGCTGCTCACCAGATGGCGGCAGGCCGATGACCGCATCAACGCCTACATCGGTGTCGGCAACTACCAGGCCGCCACCCAGGTGGCACTGGGCAGCAGTGAGTCAGACTCGACGCCGGCCTTCGACAGCCTCGATGCGGCGCTGCGCAACGGCGTTCAGGACAGCCGCCGCCAACTCCGCTCGGGTGTTCTCAACGCCGAACGCGCGTTGACCCTGTCCTCCGCGGGCGCGTTGATCCTCTCGGTGGGCGGCGCGATATGCGTGGGAGTCGGTCTGTGGCCGAGACTGAGCGAGTACCGATGATGAGAACAGCGACGCAGGGCACCGCACGCAGACTTGCCGCGTTGGCGGTCATCGCCACCGTGCTGGCCGGATGCTCGCCGCCCGAGAACTCCACTCCGCTGCCACAGCTCACCGTGCCGAGGCCGACCCCCGCCGAGATGACCGAGCAGGAACCCAACCTCGCGCCGCTGACCAAGGTCGACACCTCGTGCGACCCCACCGCGAGTCTGCGGCCCACCAACGACCGGGCCGCCAACGATGACGCGGTCGCGGCGATCCGCAGGCGCGGCCGGCTCATCGTCGGGCTGGACATCGGAAGCAACTTGTTCAGCTTCCGCGACCCGATCACCGGGGAACTGACCGGATTCGATGTCGATATCGCCGGGGAGATCTCTCGCGACATCTTCGGCACCCCTGAGCGGGTGGAGTACCGGATTCTGTCCTCGGCAGATCGCATCGCGGCATTGAAGAACTCGACCGTCGACATCGTGGTGAAGACCATGACCATCACCTGCGCACGGCGCAAGGAGGTCAATTTCTCGACCGTCTATCTGATGACCTACCAACGGATTCTGACCAGCAGGGATTCGGGCATCACCAACGCACAGGACCTCTCGGGCAGACGGGTGTGCGCCGCGCGCGGCACCACTTCCTTGAACCGGCTCTCGCAGATCACCCCGCCGCCGGTCATCATGTCGGTGGTGACGTGGGCGGATTGCCTTGTGGCACTGCAACAACGCCAGGTCGACGCGGTGAGCACCGACGACTCAATACTCGCCGGCCTGATGTCCCAGGATCCGTACCTGCACATCATCGGGCCCAACATGAGCGATGAGCCGTACGGAATCGGCATGAAGCTGGAGAACACCGACCTGGTCCGGTACGTCAATCGCACCCTGGAACGCATCCGGCGCGACGGCACCTGGAATGCCTTGTACCGCAAATGGCTGAGCGTGCTGGGGCCCGCACCCGCACCTCCGAGCGCAAAGTACCGGGACTGATGAGTAAAGATCCCGGCAGCCTGGAAGACCCAGAGGATCTGGTCGACGACCCGGACGAAGGCGAAAGTCCGGGCACGCGGCCCGCATCCCTGGCGGACCTGGATGCGGACTCCGCGTCCACGATGCGCCCCATGGCTACCCAGGCCGTCTTCCGTGCCCCTGATTTCACCCAGCCCACAACCCAACCCACCACACAGCCAGAGGTCCGCACCACCACCACGCGAGTCCGGCTCTCCCCCACCCGCAGGCTCGGCGGCGGCCTGGTCGAGATCCCGCGTGTTCCGGAAATCGATCCACTGGCCGCCTTGATGACCAATCCGGTCGTCGAAGAGTCCAAACGATTCTGCTGGAACTGCGGTAAACCGGTGGGCCGCTCTACGGAGGATCGCCCCGCCTGCAGCGAGGGCACCTGCCCGGCCTGCGGGTCCACCTTTTCCTTTCTGCCGCAGCTGAATCCCGGCGATGTGATTGCCGGGCAGTACGCCATCAAGGGCTGCATCGCCCATGGCGGTCTGGGATGGATCTACCTCGCGGTGGACCGCAACGTCAACGACCGTCCGGTGGTGCTCAAGGGTCTGGTGCATTCCGGCGACGCCGAAGCACAGAACATAGCGATGGCCGAGCGGCGATTCCTCGCCGAGGTGGCGCACCCCTCGATCGTGAAGATCTTCAACTTCGTCGAACACCCCGACCAGCACGGGAATCCGGTCGGATACATCGTGATGGAGTACGTCGGCGGCACCTCCCTGAAACAGCCCAAGGGCAAGGCCCTACCTGTCGCACAGGCCATTGCCTATATGCTGGAAATTCTTCCCGCACTGGGCTTTCTGCACTCGGTTGGGCTCACCTACAACGACCTCAAGCCCGAGAACATCATGGTCACCGAGGAGCAGCTCAAACTCATCGACCTGGGCGCGGTGGCCGCGATCAACGCCTACGGCAACCTGTACGGAACTCCCGGCTACCAGGCACCCGAGATCTCCAGAACCGGACCCACTGTCGCGTCGGATATCTACACGGTGGGGCGCACCCTCGCGGTGCTGACCCTGCGCATGCGCACCCGCAAGGGCCGATACAAGGACGGGCTGCCCAACGAGGATCCGGTGCTCGCCAAGTACGACTCGTATCACCGCCTTTTGCGCCGGGCCATCGATCCCGATCCCACCGCTCGATTCGGCAGCGCCGAGGAGATGGTCACTCAGCTCGTGGGTGTACTGCGCGAGGTGGTGGCGCTGGACTCGGGCACACCACGCCCCGGTATGTCCACCCTGTTCAGCCCGTCCCGGTCCACCTTCGGGGTTGACCTGCTGGTGGCCCACACCGACGTATACGTCGACGGGCTGGCTCACCCACCTAGCCTGACGGCACCGGATATCGTTACGGCTCTTCAGGTTCCGCTACTCGACCCCACCGACGTGGGAGCCGCCATCCTGCAGGCAACCGTACTGAGCCAGCCGATACAGACCCTCGAATCCTTGAAGGCCGCCCGCCTGGGCCGAATCGACGCCGACGGGGTGGATCTGACCGAATCGATGGAGCTGCCTCTGATGGAGGCACGCGCGCTCCTGGATCTGGGCGATGTCGCCAAGGCCAACAGCAAGCTGGATCAGCTCGAGGACCGGGTAGGCACCCCGTGGCGACTGACCTGGTACCGCGGCATGGCGGCCCTTCTCAACGGTGACTATGACCAAGCCACAAAGCATTTCACCGCTGTTCTGGACTTCTTGCCCGGTGAGATCGCCCCCAAGATGGCACTTGCCGCCACCGCCGAACTTGCCAATGACGAGAAGAACCTCGACTTCTACCGCACCGTCTGGTCCACCGACAACAGCGTCATCTCCGCGGGATACGGGTTTGCCCGCACCCTGGCCTCCCGCGGGGAGCGGGCCGAGGCAGTGCGCATGCTCGACAACGTTCCTCCCACGTCGCGCCATTTCACCACCGCGCGCCTCACCAGTGCGGTCACCCTGCTCTCGGGTCGTACGCTCTCCGAGGTCACCGAGGACGACATCCGCGAGGCGGCCCGCAGGGTGGAAGCACTACCCGAGACGGAACCGCGTGTGCTGCAGATCCGCGCGCTGGTGCTCGGGACGGCGCTGGACTGGATCAAGACCAATCATTCGACCGGACACCACATCCTGGGTGTCCCGTTCACCAAACGCGGCCTGCGCCAAGGTGTTGAGCGTAGCCTGCGAGCATTGGCCCGCCGGGCCACCGAGCGCACCCACCGTTACGCACTGGTTGATCTGGCCAACGCCACCCGGCCGACATCATTGCTTTAGAGCCGCCCCCACCGCCGCCCTGGCGATGGCCAGTTCCTCGTTGGTGGGCACCACCAGCACCGTCACTCGTGAATCATCGGTGGAGATGCGGCGAATTTCGCTGGATCTCAACAGGTTTCGTTCCGGATCGAGCTCTATGCCGAGCACTTCGAGTCCGGCCATGGCATCGGCACGCAGCACTGCGTCGTTCTCGCCCGCCCCGGCGGTGAAGGAGATGACATCGGCGCCACCCAATGTCGCGATGTAGGCGCCAATGTACTTGCGCAGCCGGTGCACATAAACGTTGTACGCAAGCTGCGCCGATGCGTCTCCCGCCTCGATCAGCCGATGAATTTCACGAAAATCGTTGGCCCCGCACAGTCCGAGCATGCCGGAACGGCGGTTGAACACCGTGTCGATCTCATCGATGCTCATGCCGTGGCGCGCCAAATGGAACACGATGCCGGCGTCGATATCGCCGGTACGGGTGCCCATCACGAGGCCCTCCAGCGGAGTGAGGCCCATCGAGGTCTCCACGGCGCGGCCATGCAGGATCGCCGACGCCGATGCGCCGTTGCCCAGGTGCAGCACGATCTGGTTGATGTCGGCGTACGCGCGCCCCAGGTAGCCGGCGGCCTGCTGTGACACGTATTGATGCGAGGTGCCGTGGAATCCATAGCGCCGCACGCCGTATCGCTCGGCGACCTCACGATCGAGCGCATAGGTGGCCGCCGCTGGCGGCAGGCTGTAGAAGAACGCGGTGTCGAACACCGCCACCTGCGGCACATCGGGCAGCAGGCGCCGGGCCACCTCGATGCCCTGCACACCGGCCGGATTGTGCAGCGGCGCCAGTGACGACAGCTCCGCGATCTGCGCGACCACGGCGTCGTCGAGCACCGTCGGCTCGTGGAACTTCTGTCCGCCGTGCACCACACGATGGCCCACCACCACCACGTCGTCGGTGTTGATGGAGTCGAAAACCAGCCGCAGTGCCTCTTCGTGATTGCGGACCGGCTCTTCACCGATGCGCTCCACCAGCCCGTGCGCGTCCACCCTGCCCGAATCCGGTTCGATGAGCTGGTATTTCACCGAAGACGAGCCGCAGTTCAGGACCAGTACCGCGCTCATCGGGTCAGGTCCTGGGCCTGGATCGCGGTGATCGCGACCGTGTTGACGATGTCCTCCACCAGAGCGCCGCGGGAGAGATCATTGATGGGTTTGCGCAAGCCCTGCAGCACGGGCCCGATGGCGATGGCCCCGGCGCTGCGTTGCACCGCCTTGTAGGTGTTGTTCCCGGTGTTGAGGTCCGGGAAAATCAGCACCGTCGCGCGTCCGGCGACCGGAGAGTCGGGCATCTTGGTGGCCGCCACCGAGGGCTCCACTGCCGCGTCGTATTGGATGGGACCCTCGACCAGCAGCTCGGGCTGCCTGGTACGAACCAATTCAGTTGCGATACGCACCTTTTCAACCTCGGCACCGCTACCCGAGTTTCCCGTCGAGTAGGACAGCATCGCGACCCGCGGGTCGATGCCGAACTGGGCGGCCGTGCGCGCCGAGGAGATGGCGATATCGGCCAGCTGCTCGGAGGTAGGGTCGGGCACGATGGCGCAATCGCCATAGGCCAATACCCGGTCGGCCAGGCACATCAGGAAGATGCTGGACACTGTAGAAACACCGGACGTCGTCCTTATGATTTCGAACGCTGGCCTAATCGTGTGCGCGGTGGTGTGCGCCGCGCCCGACACCATGCCGTCGACGATGTCGTTGTACACCAGCATGGTGCCGAAGTACGAGACGTTGCGCATGATCTCGCGCGCACGATCAGGAGTCATGCCCTTGTGCTTGCGCAACTCGAAGTACTGGCCCGCGAACTGCTCGGCGAGCTCACTGGTCTTGGGGCTGACCACCAGGGCATTCGAGATGTCAACACCCAGCTCGGCTGCGCGGGAACGAATCTCCGCCTCTTCACCCAGGATTGTCAGATCTGCGACCTGGCGCTGCAGCAGTCGCCCGGCCGCCTTGAGGATCCTGTCGTCGTCGCCTTCCGGGAGCACGATGCGCTTACGGTTGTCCCGCGCCCGATCCAACAGCTGATACTCGAACATCTGCGGCGTGGTGACCGAGGGAATCGGAATGGCCAGCTGCGCGATGAGATCCGCGCCATCGACATACCGATCCATCAGCGCCAGTGCGGTGTCGATCTTGCGGGCCGAGGCCACCGTAACCCGGCCCCGGGCATGCGCCGCGGCGCTCGCGGTCTCGAACGTGCCCGAATCCGTCTCGATGATCGGCAACCGCAGCCCGATACCGTCCACCAGGTCGGCGATCCGCGGGTGCAGCTTGAGTCCGCCGTTGAGGATGATCGCGGACAGCGACGGAAATCCTTCCGCCACATGCGCGCTCGCCACCGCCAGCAGCACGTCGGATCGGTCGGCGGGGAAGATGACGGCCTGGCCCTCTTGCAGGCGCTCCAAGCAATGCTCGGCCGTCATGCCCGCCACCATGAAGCTGGTGGCCTCGCGGGACAGTAGCGCCTCGTCGCCGCTGACCAAGGAGCCCTTCACCGCTTTCATGAGCTCTTCTACCGACGGCGAGACCAACAGGGGTACCTCGGGCAGCACCCAGGCGGGCTTGTCGAAACGCGATAACGCCTGGCGCACCTCGTCCAGCTGATCGGGATTACACCGGTTCGCCACAATGGCAGCGGTGTGTGCACGCTGCACCTTGAGCTCACCGAGACAGACCTCGGCAAGAGCCGCCACCTCGTCCGGCGTTCGATCGAATCCCTTGATGGTCAACAGAACCGGTGCGCCGAGATTGACCGCGATGCGGGCGTTGGTACTCAGCTCGCTGGGACTTGCGACATCGGTGTAGTCGCTGCCGACAATCACTACGGCATCACAGCGCTCTGCGACCGCGTGGTACCTGTCGACGATCTGGGCGATCGCCGCATCTGGATCCTGATGGAGATCGTGGTACGAGACGCCGAGACAATCCTCATAGGCGATGTCGGCGGTGCTCTGCTCCAGTAGCAGTTCCAGGATGTAGTCCACACTCTCCCCGGACCGCGCGATGGGGCGGAACACGCCCACGCGTGCCACCGATGCGGCCAGCCGATGCATCACACCCAGTGCGACGGTGGACTTTCCGGTATCACCTTCGGGTGAGGCAATGTAGATACTGGACGCCTTGGGCTCGGTCATACACGCCTTCCTACACGAGTGAATCGCAGCGTCAGAATTTTGAACGGACGCAATGTCAGTTGAATATCGTTGACCCAGAGTTTGATCGCATCCGGATACTCGATCGGCCGTTCCAGCAGATCGGTCACGGCCACCCCGTCGTGGCTGAAATTCGCATGGATGCTCACATCGGCCCGCCCACCGCGCGACTCGTAGAGCCGGACGATCAGATCACCGCTACGGTCGTTGGCCAGCTTCACCGATTCCACGACGACGGCCGGGTTATCCAGTCTGATAAGAGGTTCGATGCTCACTGCGGCGCCTTCGACGACCCGCGTATCGAGGTTGCGCCGGTATCCCTGCTCGACGGCGTCGCCGATCGTCGCGCCGGGGCGCACCGAGAACCTCAATCGGTGATGTCCCTGATCGCAATCGGGATCCGGAAAGAGCGGCGCACGCAAAAGGGACATCCGCACCACGGTGGTGGTGCCACGTCTACTGATGTCGTGCCCGTAGGTCGAATCGTTGGCCACCGCCACGCCGTATCCGGATTCGCCCACATGCACCCAACGGTGCGCACAGATCTCGAACTTGGCTTCGTCCCACGAGGTGTTGGCGTGCGTGGGCCGATACACATGGCCGAACTGGGTTTCCGACGCCGATCGGTCGGCCTGCACGTCGAACGGGAACGCCAATTTGAGCAGCTTCTCGGACTCGTGCCAGTCGATATCGATCTCGATGTCCAGTGCGGGCGCGCCATCCTGCAGCGTGATGCGTTGCACAAGATGTGAATTGCCGAATTCACGCTTGATCACCAGCGCACCGTCCGCGGCGGCAACCGAGCTCGCCGGCGTCAGATTGGTGACGGTGTTCCGGTAGAAGCCGTCGATATCCCAGGCGTCCCACTGGTTCGGCGTATCGCGATGCAACTGCAGCAGATTCCCCGGCGCCGCCATGGCCTCCCGGCCGCTGGCCGCATCGACGAGGGAGACCAACAGACCGTCGGCATCGAAGGTGGCCGCCAGAATCCCGTTGTCCAGCAGGAACCCTCCATCCCTCTTCAGGGGGGTGACGCATGTGGGCTGATCGGCGACAGCGGCGCCCAGCGCGGGTACCCCGTCGCGATCGTGCGGCGCAGCATTGAAAGCCAGTCTGCGGTCACCCTGGCCCGCCAGGGTCCGCGTCGCGGATTCGATGATGGCTTCCAGTCTCGCCGCGATCGCCGCGTAGTTCCGTTCGGCGTCCCGGTGCACCCAGGCGATGGAGCTGCCGGGCAGGATGTCGTGGAACTGCTGCAGCAGCACCAGCTTCCAAATCTCGTCCAGCTCGTCGTACGGGTACTCGTATCCGGCATGCACCGCCGCCGTCGCCGCCCACAGCTCTGCCTCGCGCAGCAAGTGCTCGCTGCGTCGGTTGCCCTGCTTGGTGTTCGCCTGCGAGGTGTACGTGCCGCGGTGCAGCTCCAGGTAGAGCTCACCGGACCAGCGCGGCGGGTTGGCGTACTCGGCGTGGGCGGCGGCAAAAAACTCCGCCGGGGTACCCAGGGCCACCGTGGGTGAGCCTTCCAGCGACCGCTTGCGCGTGGCGTAGGCCAGCATTTCGCGGGTGGGGCCGCCGCCCCCGTCTCCGTAGCCGAAGGGCACCAGCGACATGGTGCCCGCCCCGGAGTCGCGGTAGTTGCGCTGCGCATGCGCAAGGTCGCCGCCGCCCAGATCGGAGTTGTAGGTGTCGACGGGCGGGAAATGCGTGAACACCCCGGTGCCGTCGATCCCTTCCCAGATGAAGGTGTGATGCGGCATCCGGTTGACCGAGTTCCACGAAATCTTCTGTGTCAAAAAGTATTCCGAACCGGCGGCGGTGACGATCTGGGGCATCGCCGCGGAGTAGCCGAACGAATCGGGCAGCCACACCTCCGGGGTGTCGATCCCAAACTCGTCGAGGAAGAACTGCTTGCCCGCCACGAACTGGCGGGCCATCGCCTCCGCGCCGGGCATGTTCGTATCGGCCTCAACCCACATCCCGCCCACCGGAATGAACTGTCCCGCAGCAACTTTCTCCTTGATGCGAGCGAACAGGGTGGGGTACTTGTCCTTGATCCACGCGTACTGCTGCGCCGAGGAGCAGGCGAATCGGAAGTCTGGATGCCGGTCCATCAGGTCGACCATGTTCGAGAAGGTCCGTGCGCACTTACGGACCGTCTCACGCACCGGCCACAGCCATGCCGAGTCGATATGAGCGTGCCCGACGGCGGTGATCCGATGGGCACTGGCATACGCTGGGCGCGCCAGCACCTCGGCGAGTTCGGCACGTCCGTCGGCCGCGGTACCCGCGAGATCCTCGGGATCCACCGTGTCCACCATGCGTTCCAGCGCGCGCAGAATCTCGTGGCGGCGCGGCAGATCCTCGGGGAGCGTATGCATCAGCCCGTCCAGGGTTGCGATGTCCTGCTGCAGCCCCCACAGGTTCAGGTCGCGCAGCGCAAGGTCGATACCACCCAGCCGGTACAGCGCCTCATCACCGGAAGTAGCCTTGTCTCCCAATGGCATTGGCGACCAGAAATGCTTGCCGATGTCCGGGTTGGCGGCGGCCTCGATGTAGAAGTCCACCGGGGCGTCCGGATCGTCGATGGGCACGAACGCGTTGCGCGGCGCGATGCCCTTCACCACGGTGCCGTCGGACCGGTACACCAACCCCTCGGCGTTGAAGCCCGGCCCGCCGGTGAAGCCGAGTTCGACCCTCATCTCCGGGGCACCCTCGGACCGGCCGCGCCACCGCTCCGGAACGGTTCCGGTTACGTGCAGCCACATCGTCGACCAGGGTGGCCCCCAGGGCGTCCCGGGAGTGATCTCGGTGAATTCCTGGGCCGCCGCCTCGGCGAACGGCACCGGCTCCCCTGGTGCGGTCCACGCCGTCAGTGTCAGCGGCGCCGAATCGACGTAGATGGCGCAGTTCAGCCGCTTATCGACGAAACGCCGAATGCGGTCCTCGACAATTCGCCGGTCGTCATGCATGACCTGACCCTATCGGCTCGCCGACTTCGCTCTAGGAGCTCTCGCCAAGACGAACAGTGACCGTCACGCGGCCGCTGTCGTCTTTGCGTGCGATTCCGTAACCGGGCACATCAACTCCGTTGAGCCGGAGCTGCAGCGGCCTGCCCTCTCCGAGGAAATTGCGCCACCATTTCTTGCTTTCGGGGATGCCGACCCAGATCACAATGTCATCTCCCGAACGCCAGTAGTTCACCGGCGTGCTGAAGATCTGCCCCGATCGACGGCCGGTGTAGGTGACGACGGTGAAGTAGCGGCCCGCCACGCTGCGCAGTCCGGGCACGTTCAATGCCATCACCGGCACGGTGTTGACCGCATCGATAAAGCGACGAACTAGGGAACTCATCTGTACCTAACGGTCTTCGCGTAAGCGCTCATCCCAGCTTACGGAGACGAGGTTCAAGATCGTTCTTGAACAGCTCCAGGAACCGCTTCTGGTCGTGTCCGGGTGCGTGGAACACCAGGTGGTTCAGGCCCCAGCCCACATAATCGGCGACCTTGGCGACCGCCTCGTCCGGGTCGGAGGCGACGATCCAGCGCTTGGCCACCTGTTCGATGGGCAACTCGTCGGCGGCGCGCTCCATCTCGATGGGGTCATGGATGCTGTGCTTCTGCTCGGGAGTCAGCGACAGCGGCGCCCAGAAGCGGGTGTTCTCCAGCGCCTTCTCCGGATCGGGGTCGTAGGAGATCTTGATCTCGATCATCCGGTCGATGTCGTCGAAGTTGCGCTCGGCCAGTGCCGCACCCTCCTTGACGGCGGGGATGAGCTTGTCCTTGTACAGCTCCTCGCCCTTGCCGGAGGTGCAGATGAATCCGTCGCCGGCACGCCCCGCGTACTTGGCAACGACGGCGCCGCCGGCGGCGATGTAGACGGGGATGCCGCCCTCGGGCACGTCGTAGATGGCAGCACCCTGGGTGCGGTAGTAATCACCCTCAAAATCAACGCGCTCACCGGTCCACAGTTCGCGCATGAGCCGGACCGACTCGCGCAGCCGTGCGAACCGCTCCTTGAATTCCGGCCATTCACCGATGAACCCGGTGGCAATCTCGTTGAGCGCCTCACCAGTGCCGACACCCAGGAAGATGCGGCCCGGGTACAGACACCCCATGGTGGCGAAGGCCTGTGCGGTGACCGCCGGGTTGTACCGGAAGGTGGGGGTCAGCACCGAGGTACCGAGCTGCAGGCGCTGGGTGCGCTCGCCGACGGCCGTCATCCAGGCCAGCGAGAACGGCGCGTGACCACCGTTGTATCGCCACGGCTGGAAATGATCACTCACGGTCGCACTGTCGAAACCGTGCGACTCGGTGGCGACCGCCAACTCGACGAGCTCACGCGGCGCGAACTGCTCCGCCGATGCCTTGTATCCCAGCTTCAGTTCCCGTGCCATCCGCGCGCTCCTCGCCTCAAGGGTGCTTACCGCTCATCGCAAGTTCTCCAACCACCCTAACCAAGGACTCATTACTCTCTATTTCATGGTCGAGATCACCCAGGTCAGCGACGCCGTACATGTGGTCAACGGAGAGGCGGTCAACTGGGTGATCGCATCGGATGATTCGGGAGTCGCACTGTTCGACTCCGGCTACCCGGGCGATCGCGATGACGTCTTGAAATCCATTGCGGCGCTAGGACACAAGCCACAGGACGTGCGCGCCGTGGTGCTCACGCACGGGCACATCGACCACATGGGGACGGCGATCTGGTGGGCCGCCGAACACGGTGTCCCGGTGTATGCCCACAACGCAGAGTTGGGCAATGTGCGGCGCGACTACGTGGATCAGGCCGAGCCCTTCAAGGTGGTGCTGAACCTGTGGCGGCCCGGATGGCTGCCGTGGGTCATCCACGCGATGCGGCTGGGCGCCGGGGTCCGTGACGGCATTCCGACGGCGGTTCCGCTCGGTCCCGAGCTTGCGGATCTACCGGGTGCACCCGTTCCGATCCCGACCCCCGGTCATTCCGGAGGTCACTGCTCGTTCGTGGTCGCCGGTCACGTGCTGGTGGTCGGAGATGCCATCATCACCGGGCACCCGATCGCGAGCCGTTCGGGACCACAGCTGCTGCCCACTCCGTTCACCAAGGACATGGAACAGGCACGTCGCAGTGCGCAGGCTCTGGCCGAGGTAGACGCCGATGTGCTGGCTCCGGGGCATGGCCCGGCGTGGACGGGGTCACTGCGCGACGCGGTCGAGATCGCCCTGCGCACCTAGCGCCGAAGGGCGGATTCTCGCGCGCTACGCACTCGCGGTTTCGCGTGGAAAGTCGACACTCGCACCAGAGATGGGGTCCAGTCCCAGGTGTTCGCGCAGCGTCTCGTGTTCGTACTCGCTGCGGAAGGCACCGCGTTCCTGTAGCAGCGGCACCACGGTGTCCACGAAATCGTCGAGGCCGGCCGGGGTCAGGTGCGGGACCAGGATGAATCCATCGCAGGCATCGGCCTGGATGTAGCGGTCGACCTCCGCCGCGACCTGAGCGGGGGTACCGATGAACTGCTGGCGCGAGGTGACCTCCTTGATCAGCTCGCGGATCGACAGATTCTTGGCCTCCGCGATCTCCCGGTACTTCGCGGCGATCTCCCGCGGGTCGCCGTGGCGCGCCTTCCCCCGGGTGATCGAGTCGTCTCCGGTGGGCTCGACATCCGGCAAGGGGCCATCCGGGTCGTATCCGGACAGGTCGCGACCCCAGACCTGTTCCAGATAGGCAAGGGCCGTCTGCGGGCCCACCTGCTGGTCCCTGATGTAGGCGGCCTTCTCGATGGCCTCTTGCTCGGTGTCGCCCAGGACGTAGGTGACTCCGGGAAAAACCTTGAGCTGATCCGGGTTTCGGCCGTGGGCGACCGCACGGGCCTTGACGTCGGCGTAGTACTTCTGCCCAGCGGGAATCGAGGAGTGGATGGTGAACAGCGCGTCGGCATGCTTGGCGCCGAAGTCACGCCCGTCGGCCGAATCACCGGCCTGCAGCAGCACCGGATGCCGCTGCGGAGATGCCGGCGCGGTGGGCACACCACGGACGGTGAACTGCGCACCCCGATGGTTGACCAGCCGCGGCTCACCCGATTCGTCCCAGCTGTCCCAGAACTTGCGTGCCACGGTGATGAACTCCTCGGCCCGGTGGTACCGGTCGGCGTGGTCCAGGAAGCCGCCGCGCCGGAAGTTCTCACCGGTGAAGGCGTCGGACGAGGTGACCATGTTCCAGCCGGCCCGTCCGTCCGAGAGATGGTCCAGAGAAGCGAATTGCCTTGCCACATTGAAGGGTTCGTTGAAGGTGGTGTTGATGGTGCCCACCAACCCAAGCCGTTCGGTAACGGCGCCGAGGGCGGCCAGCACTGTGAATGTATCGGGTCGGCCCACTACGTCGAGGTCATGGATTCGGCCACGGTGCTCACGCAGTCGCAGCCCCTCGGCAAGGAAGAAGAAGTCGAAAAGTCCACGCTCAGCAGTGCGGGCCAGATGCACGAAGGAGGAAAAATCGATCTGACTCCCCGAGGCGGGATCGGACCACACCGTGGTGTTGTTGACGCCCGGAAAATGCGCAGCCAGGTGAATGGGCTTGCGGTCCTTGCCTTCCCGAACCTGAATCGGATCCGACGGGCCGCTCATCAGATCAGCCCCCATTCCTTGGCAATGAGTTCATAGGACCTGCGCCGGTCTTCGTGCCGGTGAGTGATGGAGGTAACCACCAGTTCGTCGGCACCGGTGACCCTGGCCAGGGTGTTGAGCCGCTCGGCGACCTGGCCCGCGTCTCCGACGAACTGGGTAGCGACCCGATCTTCCGACTGACGACGCTCCTCATCGGTAAGTGGTTGTGCACCATCGGGGTCGGGATAGGGAATGGCGCCATGCCCCGATCGGATCGAGTGCACCCAACGACCAAAGGTGCTGGTGAGATGGCGCGCGGTCTGCTCGTCCTCGGCGGCTACGGCGTCCGCCGAGACGATGACGTACGGCTCGGCCAGCGCCGCGGAGGGCCGGAACGCCTCGCGGTACGCCTCGATGGCCTCCAGGGTGGACCAGGGGGTGACGTGGTAGTTCGCTACGAAAGGCAGACCGCGCCGGGCCGCCACCTGAGCCGATTCACCCTTGCTGGAACCGAACAGCCACAGCGGCAGATCGGCGCCCTCGCCCGGACGGATATGTAGCGCAACACCTTCCGCACTGACGTACGTACCGTCAAGAAACGCCTGGATATCGGACACCTGCTGATCGAAATCGGCGATCTGTGCGCCCGGCTGCTGCAGGGTAGCTACGGTGGCCCGCAGCTTCGGGTTGTCCTTGATGCCGAACTCCGTAGGCGCCTCCGGGATGAACAACCCATCCACCTCATGGGCGGGGGCAGGTTCGGGCTTCTGCTCATTTCCGGCAAGCCGATCCCTGATGCGATGGCCCGTGCGCCCGAGGCCCAGATCGATACGCCCCGGGTAGAGCGCATCGAGGATACCGAAACTCTCCACGACTGCAGCGGCCGTAGTCGAGGCGACCTGGACGGCACCGGCACCCACCCGGATCCGACGGGTAGCGGCAGCGATATGCGCGATGACCAGTGCGGGAACGGTGCTCGCCACCGCGACGAAGTGGTGCTCGGCGAGCCAGTAGCGGCGGTACCCCCATTGCTCGGCATGCTGGGCCAGGTCGATCGAATTACGCAGTGCCGTCGCGGCATCCGATCCTTCGCTGACCGGGGACAGATCGAGAACCGAGAGTGGGACGTTCATGCCGACTTCCTTGCGTAGCGGTTGGTGGCGGTAGGCAGACCGAGCCGTGCGCGCAGGGTTCCGTTCTCATACTCGGTGCGGAACCCGTGGTGGGCCTGAAGAAGAGGCACGAGTTCGTCAACTATGACGGGAATGTCGAGTGCGTTGATCGCGGGCCGCAGGCGCACACCGTCGATACCCCATTCGTGCCATTGGGCGATGAGATCGGTCAGTTCCGGCGCCTGGCCGGTGAATATGGCTGCATCCGAATGGAACTCGTCCTCCCGGCCGAAGGAGACCACCAGATCTGCGAGCACCTTGATGGTGCGGTGACCTGCCGTGTTGTGCAGGCGGGCAGGGATCTCAGCGGCAGAGGCGCCGTCGTGCGGGGTGACGAAGATGAGGTCGGCATTATTCGCGGCGAATGCCTGTCCGGGACGGCTGCGGGCGAGTGCCGCGACCACCGACTGTCCCTGCGGGGATCTGGGCGTGATGGACGGACCCTTCACCGAGAAGAAGCGGCCCTCGAAGTCGGTGTAATGCAGCTTGTCCCTGTCGATGAAGCGACCCGTCGCCAGATCTCGGATCTCGGCGTCGTCCTCCCAGCTGTCCCACAACCGCCGTACCACCTCCACGGAGTCGGCGGCCTCCTCCAGCAGGTCATGCAGCGAGAGCACCTTAGTACGGCCGAAAACGTCGGCCTCGTCTTCGGTATCGGCGATGGTCACCTGCCAGCCGGCCCGGCCGCCGGACACGATGTCGAGGGTGGCGATCGACTTGGAGATGTGGAAGGGCTCGTTGTGGGTGGCCGGTGCGGTGGGGATGAGCCCGATACCTGTGGTCGCCGGGGCTACGCGCGCGGCGGTCAGTATCGCGTCCAGGCGTCCGCCGGGAGTGCGGGCGAATGAGTCCTCGAACGTCACGAAATCCAGCAGCCCGTGTTCGGCGTGCTGGACCTGCTCGGTCCAGTACTTTCCGGTCAACGGGCTGCCGGTGTGCTGATCCGCGCTCGGATGCCATCCGTACCCGTCCAGAGCCAATCCGAGCAGTGTGGTCACGGCATGTTCAACGTCCACGAACCGCGTGACGAAGGCGTTTATCTCACCTTGAAGGAAAAGCCGTTCGGTTCTCTGTGCCCAGCCAGGGCCGCCTACAGGCCCTTCTCGAACGGATGGATACCGACCTCGTCCGCGGACAGCGTCTGGTCATAAAGCGGCCGATACCCCGCAGACAGATACAGCGCCTTGGCCTCGGGCTGGCGTGGACCGGTGGTGAGGTAGATGCGCCGGTACCCGCGGCTGCGAATCTCCTGTTCCAGTGCAGCCAGGGTGCGCCCCGCCAATCCCTGACGGCGGTGGGCGCTGGACGTCCAGATACGTTTGAGTTCAGCGGTGTCGGCGTCATATCGCTGAAACGCGCCACCGGTCACGGCGGCACCGCCCTGGACCCCGATCAGCAGGCCGCCGTCGGGAGCCGTGAAGTGCGCGGCCGGGTAGTTGACCAGGAACTCATGGTGCTCATCCAGGGTCCCGCCGTATCGGGTGCTGTACTCCACCGCCAACTCGGCCAGCAGCGGGGCGGCCAGCGGATCCTGCTGCTCCACCGTCACAAACTGCAGCAGATCCTCACACGCCGTCATGTCATCCTTGCCTGGGTAGTCCGCGGGGGTTGATCTCCGACTTGGCGACCGCCTCGTTCTCCAATCCCCAGCGCTGCAACACCTTACGATACGTGCCGTCGGCTATGGCGTGATTGATGGCGTCCGCGACGGCCCGAACCAGCCCATTGTCCTTCTTGATCAGCACCGCGATCTCCCCCTGGAGTGCCTCCCCCGCGCCGGAGAATGTGCCGACCAGCTTGGTCTGTCCGGTCGCCTGGGAGTGAAACACCGCCGTCGGATTGGGGCCCACATACGCGTCGATGCGACCCGATGCCAATGCCAGGTAGTAGCCGGTGGTCTGCTGGAAGTACTTCAGATCGGCGGCGGGAAGACCAGCCGCGACGTTCTGTTCGTTCCATTGCACCAGCAGTGCCTCCTGGTTGGTGCCCGACCCGACGCCGATGGTCTTGCCGGCGATATCCCTGGCCCCCTTGACCTTCCAGTCCAACGATCGACGCACCTCGAAGGCGACGTTGTCCAAACGGTATGTCGCGAAGTCGAACTTGTCCTTACGTTCCTCGGTCACCGTCACATTCGAGATGAACGCGTCGACCTCGCCCGAATCCACCTTGACGAAGTTCTGCGCCCAATCCGCCGAACGCAGATCTACCCGCAATCCCAGAATGTCCGCCACCAGGTACGCGAAATCTGTTTCGATCCCGATCATCGTCTTGTCGTCATCAGCGTAAAAGCGCAGTGGTGGTGCGGAATTAGCGTCCCCGGTGACAATCAGCGTGCCGCGCCTGCGGATGGCCTCGGGCACCTCGGCGGCGATCGTATCCACCGTGGCCACGCGTACGCGGTCTTGGTCCGGACTCAGATTGAAGGCCGACGACACCTCCGGCTCCGCGCCCGTGCCACAACCGGTGAGGACAACCAGCGCGACACAGCACCACGAGATAAGACGTCTCACGCCAACACCTTGGACAGGAAGCCGACAGTGCGCGGATGCGACGGGTTGTCCAGCAGCTGTTCGGGCGGCCCCTGCTCGACTATCGCGCCTCGATCCATGAAGACCACGGTGTCGGCGATCTCCCGGGCAAGGCCGATCTCGTGCGTCACGATCACCAGGGTGGCGCCATCACTGGCGAGCTGGCGGATCACGTCGAGCACCTCGGTAACCAGCTCCGGATCCAGTGCCGAGGTGGGCTCGTCGAACAGAATAACCTTGGGTCGCAACGCCAAAGCTCGCGCGATGGCCACCCGCTGTTGTTGACCACCGGATAGCCGGCGCGGATACTCGGCCACCTTGTCGGCGACGCCGACCCGTTCCAGCAGCCGGGTCGCCTCGGCCACCAGCTCGGCGCGCGGCGCCCGCCGCACCGCCAGTGGCGCCTCGATCACATTCTCGAGCACCGTCAAATGAGGGAACAGATTGAAGTTCTGGAACACAAAGCCGACCTGCGAACGCTGCCGCAGAATGGCTCGTTCCGAGAGCTCGTAGAGCACCGAACCGCGCTGCCGGTACCCGATGAGCTCGCCGTCGATGCGGATTGTCCCGCCATCCACCTTCTCCAGGTGGTTCAGGGTGCGCAGCAGCGTCGACTTTCCGGAGCCCGACGGCCCGATGATGACCGTCACCTCCCCTTGTTGCACAGTCAGATTCACATCACGCAGCGCCGCCACCTGGCCGTAGGACTTGTGCACACCGCGCACCTCGATGGTGCTCATCGATGTGCACCCCGGGCGTAATGCCGTTCGATGTAGTACTGCACGACGGTCAGTACCGACGTGATCACGATGTACCAGACCGTGGCCACCATGAGCAGTGGCACCACCCGCCCGTTGCGCCCAAAGATGACCTGCACCTGATAGAAGAGATCGGCGATGGCCATGGTCGACACAATGGACGTGCCCTTCACCAGGCTGATCACCTCATTGGCGGCGTTGGGCATGACCGACCGCATGGCCTGGGGCAGCACGATCCGGAAGAACTGGCGGCGCCGGGGAATACCCAGGGCTGCAGCAGCTTCCAATTGGCCTTCGTCGACGGACAGGATGCCGCCACGGATGATCTCGGCGAAGTAGGCCCCCTGGTGCAAGGTCAATCCGATCACCGCGGCGGTCAGCCCGCTCAGCAGCTCGTTGGTATCGACGGTGATCAGGCTCGGCCCGAAAGGAATCCCGAAACTGATGCTGTCGTACAGGTACGCGATGTTGAACCAGAACAGCAGCTGCACGATCAGCGGTATGGACCGAAAGATCCACACGTACGTCCACGAGATGGCCTGCAAGACCGGATTCTTGGACAGGCGTGCCGCGGCCAGCGCCACACCCAGCACGAACCCGAGCACGGTGCCGTAAATCGTCAACCTGATCGTCAGCCATAACGCGGCCAGTACCGATTTGGCGGTGAAGTACCGCGCAAATGTCGGCCAGTCCCACCCCGGGTTGCGCACCAGACCGTGCACGAACATGGCCACGAACAGCAACGCCACGGCCGAGAGGATCCAGTTGCCCGGACGCGGCCGGCGCCGTACCCGCAGTACCGGCTGGCCAGACTCCTCAGATGCCCGAGCGCGCGGCGGCGCAGCGGGTGCCGATGTCATGCGGTCGAACCTAGGAACACCGACCAGTGCACAACAGTCTTTGGCTCCCGGCGAATCGAACGGCCGCTATCCGTCATGTCCGGCCGGGGAAGAATCCGCGCCGTCAGAGTGTTCAAATAAGCCATGCCAGAAATCCCCGCAGGCTTCGAAGATCTCCTGGAACAGCGCCTCTACGGTCACCTGGCCACGGTCGGTGGCGACGGTTCCGCGCAGTCCAGTCCCATGTGGTTCAGCTGGGACGGCGAGCGGGTGCGGTTCACCCACACCAACAAACGGGCCAAGTTCCGCAATATTCAGACCGAACCGCGGGTCGCCTTCTCGATCCTGGACCCCACCAACCCGTACCGATACCTGGAAGTGCGGGGCGCCATCGATCAGATCGACGATGACCCAACCGGGTCGTTCATCCAGGAGTTGGCGCACCTCTACCAGGCACCCTGGGCCGGGAAGAGCACCGGCGATGAGGCAGACCGCGTCATCCTCTACCTGCGGCCCACCAAGTTCCTAAGCCACGGCTAGGCCAACGGCACCAGCAGGCGCATGCACATATCGGTGGCCCTGGCCCCCAGTTCTGCTGCACTGCACCTATTTTCATCGGCAAGCCAGTCCTCCATGAGGAGGGTCACACCGCCGACGCCGAACACGGCCGCCTCCAGCAGCGCCGGCTCCGGCTGAGCAACGTCGGGCGCGATGGTCAGGAGTATCCCGCGCGCGACACGGTTCTGAAGACTTCGGCGTTTGGCGGCCAGCCCGGGAAATCCCGCGAGGTCGGAGGTCAGAATGCGCAGCACCGCCGGGTCTGCGATGGAGTGCTCGAGGTAAGCCGTAAGCCCGGCTGTCAGCTGCACATGCGGCTGGTCGCCGGCCACTCGACCCGCCGCTGTCATGGCCGCGAATAGTTCGGTGAACACGTCGTCCACGATCTGCAGAACCAGATCGCCGATCGCCGAGAACTGCTCGTAGAAGTACCGATCGGTCAGCCTCGTCCGCGCACAGACACCCCGCACGGTGACCGCGGGCAGCCCACCATCGGCCCATAGCTCGCGGCCCGCCCGCACCAGCGCCACGCGCCGCTCGTCTTGGCGCTGCTCTCGCGTCTTACCACCGTACGTGCGGTGAGTCTGACCGTTCGTCACGCTGAAACGCCCTTCGTCTTGACATAGGCAACCTACTCGCTAATGTTGAGGACACCCGTCATCAGAAACTGCCCGACAACGCGGTCTAGGAGATTTCATGACACTTGCACCCGAGCATTCCGCCTCCGACAAGGACTTTGAGGAGCTCATCTCCCGTCCCTTCGAGTCCCAGCTGCGCGAATACGACTACCAGGTCACCGATATCGACGGCGCCTTGCCGCCCGCGCTGACCGGCACGCTGTTTCGCATCGGTCCCGGCAAGTTCGAGGTGGGCACCACCGTGCTGCGGACGATGTTCGATGCCGACGGCATGGTGTCCCGATTCATCCTGGACGGTTCCTCGGTCCGCTTCACCAACCGATATGTGCGCACTCAGCAGTTCCGGGACGGGCTGCAGCAGGGCCCGATGCGCAGACCCGGGATCACCACCCAGGTGCCCGGGAAGCTACTCGCCAACCTCCAGGTGCCGGCGAACACCGCGAACACCAACATCGTGTCACTGGCCGGGGAAATGCTGGCACTCTGGGAGGGCGGGCCACCACACCGGCTGGATCCCGATACCCTGGAAACGCTGGGCACCAACGACTTCAAGGGCAAGCTCGGGTATGTCGGCGCCTTCTCGGCACACCCGAAATGGGATCCTGTCACCGGCGAGATGTTCAACTTCGGCCTCGACGTCTTTCCCACACCACGACTGCGCTGCTACCGGGTGAGCCCCAGCGGTCAACTCTCGCAGATCAATTCGGTAACCCTGTGGGATATGGGCTGGAACCATGATTTCGCGCTGACCGAGAAGTACCTGGTCTTCGTGCTCGATCCGATTCGCCCCAACATTGGCCAGCTGCTGCGCGGCAAGCGTTTTGACGAAAGCCTCGAGTACCAGCTGACCAATGGCAGTACCAAGTTCATTCTGGTGCCACGCGACGGGTCGAAGCCGCTCGTCATCGAACACGCCCCGCAGACTCATATCCATGTCACCAACGCCTTCCAGGACGGCCCAGATGCGGTGGTCGAATTCGTCAGATATGAAAGCCTCGAATTTTTACGACGAACACTGGACTCCGCCATGGGACCGAAAGACCACCCGAATCCTCATCACCATCTGGTGATCCGCGAATGGCCGGACAGTCACCTGGTGCGCTTCCGTATATCACCCAGCGGCAAGATCACCGAGGAAGTGGTGTCACAGTCCGCAAAAATCGAATTCCCGCAATATGACTGGCGCCAGTCCACTCGCAATCATCAGATCACCTATACGGCCGGGACGCTGGAACGCAAGGGCCACTACAACGGCATCTTCAAGTTCGACCATCGCACCGGCACCATGACACACTGCGACTTCGGGAAGGCCTCGGTGTGCGAACCCCTCTTTGTGCCGCGCGACAAAGACTCCGCACAAGATGACGGCTGGCTGCTCGCGGTCAATCACGATCTCGTGGAAAACCGTTCGCAACTAGTCATTCTCGATGCGCGTGATGTCGAGCACGGCCCAGTCGCGGTGGCGCGCTTGACGCATCACTTGCCGATAGGGTTCCACGGAACCTTCACCAGACGGGTTGCCAATCCCGATGCGCCGCTACCGCATCCGGAACTAGTGGCCTAGCGGGCCCGTGCCCGGTCACGCCTTGGAGGGCCACCAGCTCAGCTTGCCGAATGCCTGCGCAAGCGTCGGCACCATCAGGGTCCTGACGATGAAGGTGTCCAGCAGGATGCCCACCCCGATGATGAACCCCATCTGCACCATCTGATTGACCGAGCCGACCATCATGCCCAGCAGGCTGGCGGCGAACACCAGTCCGGCCGAGGTGATCACCGACCCGGTCTGACGCACGGTCCGGATGATGCCGAGCCGCATGCCGCGGGCGCTCTCCTCACGCAGGCGTGAGATGAACAACATGTTGTAGTCGGCCCCGACGGCCACAATCAGCACAAAGGTCATCGCGGGGACGGCCCAATCCAGCTGTTGCCCAAGGAGAACCTGGAACACCAGCACGCCGATGCCCAGTGACGCGATATAGGTGAGCAGCACCGTGCCCAGTAGGTACAGCGGCGCGATCACCGCCCTCAGCAGCAGACACATCACCAGGAAGATGATGAGCAGCGTGACGACGATGATCTCGCGCAGATCACTGTCGTAGGCCTTCTTCAGATCGGCATTGATAGCGGGGAATCCGCCCACCGACACCGTGGCACCGGCCAGCGCGGTGTTGGGCGTGGCCTCGTTTCCGACGCGCTCCATATCGCGGCTCAGCTGCATCGCCTCGGGCCCATAGGGGTTGAGCGGTGACTGAACCAGATACATGGCGGTACGCCCACCGTCCTGTAGAAACGCCGAACTCAGCTCCTTGAATCCAGGATTCTGCAACATCGCTCCCGGCACGGAGAACCCGGATGCGGCAGGGGAACTGGAATCCTTGCCAATGGTCTGCAGGGTTACGGCCGCCTCGCCCATGGACCGTACGGTGTCCTCAAGTTGGGTGTTCAGGTCGCGGATTCGCACGCCCATCGTCTTGACGGAGTTCATGTCGACACCCAGTCCCTGAAGCTGCTGGAAGTAGCCGGAGATGCGTTCGAACTTGCGTTCCATCTCGGGCAATTTCGCGAGTAGTCCGCGAATCTGCTTGAACTGATTATTCATATCACCCAGCAGCTGGGTGATCGTCTTGCCACCGGTGACCGCCCGCACCGACTCGCGCAGGCTATCCGCCGACGACAGCGGCCCCTTGTCGCGTAGCTCGACGAGCTGGTCGCGCAGCGTCACACAATCGGGTTGCACCGGGCAGAACGGGGATGCGGCCAGCGTCTGGGTCAACGACGCCCCGGCGTCGAGCGCCGAGAAGGTCGCCTCAACCGAGGGGCCCATCTTCGCGAGCTGATCCACCATCCCCGCCACCGTGCCCATCTGCGATATCAGCGACTGATACCGGTCCAACTGCTCTTCAACCTCTTTGGCCATCGACAACATCTGCGGCATCATCTGCTGCATCCGGACCAGATCCCCGTCGCCCAGTTCGTTGGTCATGGCCGACATGACATCGGCGAGTTTGGACATCCGTTCGAGCTGGGGCCGCAGGTCGGCGTTGACCTGCCCGCCTGTCTTGTCGATCTGCGTTCCCATGTATCCGATCTGCCATGCCAACGTCGCCTGAGTGAGCTTGTTGCCATCCGGACGGGTGATGCCGACAACCTTCCCGACTCCCGGGAGTTGAGAGATGCGCTCGGCCATCTGGTCAAGATCGGCCAACGCACGCGGATTGCGCAGATCCGATGGCGCCTGTACCAGGAGATATTGCGGCATCACCGAATTGGCGGGAAAGTGGGCATTGAGTATCCGCATACCCTGGTTCGACTGGGCCGAATCCGGCAGCACCCGCGACATATCGAAACTGGGCCGCATGAAGGGCACGAAGGACGCCGCCGCCAAAAGGATCACAATCGCCGCACCGAAGACGGGCCAGGGGTGCCGCACGATGTTCACCCCCATCCGGTGCCAGTACACGCCTGCCCGGTCCGGCCCGGGCAGGCCCAACCCGCGCTGGGCGGCCAGACTCAGCGTCGCCGGTAACAGCGTGGTGACCACGAAGAACGCGACGATCACCCCCATGGACACGGCCGGACCGGCCGCCGCGAGGAAGGCCAGCTTGGCGGTCAACTGGGCGATATTGGCGATCGCCACCGTGGCAGCCGTCGCCAGGATGACCCTGGTCATCGAGCCACAGGCATGCGCCAGCGCATCCGGCGGCGCCTCCCCCGCGCGAATTCGCTCGTGGTACCGACTCACCAGGAACACCGTGTAGTTGACGCTGGCCCCCATCAGCACGGCCATCATCAGCCCGGCAGACACCGAGGACACCGGGACCAGGCCCCGATCGGCAAGTCCGGCGATGACTCCACGCGCGATGAGCAGACTCATCCCCATCACCAGCAACGGCAGCATCGCGGTGAACCACGAACGGAAGACCAACAACAAGATGAGGCCGATGACGACCACCGTCACCGCGCCGATCTTGGGCAGATCACCCAGCGCGGCGTTGCCCATATCGGTGACAGTGCCCGCCGCACCGGTGATGTTCGCGGTGGCGGCCGATCCCGCGAAAGTCTGCTTCACCAAATCATCAACGGAGCGATATGCCCTCTGCGCCAACGGAGTACCAAGGTCCCCGGCCAGACCCGCCAGCGCGTACCACGTGGTGCCGTCCTCGCTGAGAACCTGCTTGCGCGCCACCGGGTTACTGCGCATCCGCGGATCGCCCAGCTGATCCTGCACGAAGGTGACGTACTCCTTGTTCGCGCCCAGCCGGTCAATCAGCGCGGAGTACCGAGCCTGCGCATCGGCGTCAAATCCCTTGTCGCTGTGCATGACGATGATGACGGCGTTATCGATTCCGGGACGGCCGAACGCCTTTCCCATCTCCTTCATCGATGCCAATGCCGGGCTCACTTCGCCCGTCGGCAGCGGACTGACCGAGTGTTCGTTGGCGACCCGCTCTAGTTGCGGCCACGCGGCATTGACCAAAACACCGACCGCTATCCATGCCAGTATCACCAGCTTTGCGTGCTTGGCCACGAAACGGCCGGCCCGTTCGAACGCCGGACTGTATTGGTGCGACATCCTGGGCTCCTCAGATCAACGGCGGAAAGGTGACACTGGGCATGCCCGGCACGCCGGTCATCGGCATGACGGTGTAGCGCAGGGTGAAGGTTCCACCGAGGTCGTCGCCGACCACCAGCACGGTGTATCGGCTGTTGAGGTAGGCGTCCTGCCCCATCACGGTTTGATGCTCGAATCCGGCATCGGTCAACAGCTTGCCGGCGGCGGGCACCGATGAGGCGTCAACACCGCTGACGGCCAGGGTCCGGGAATCCCCGTCCGCGTCTTGACGATAAGCGCCCTTGATGACGGGGATGTCGCGGGGAAAGTCCGCGGGCAGGACGCTGGCGCCGGGCGGTGGCGGCGGTATGGGAGTGATCGGCGGATATGTGGTGCGCTCCACGGCGCCGCCCACGAAATCCGACATCGAGCAAGCGATCAAGGCCTGCGACATCACCACGGCGGCAAACACGACTACCGCGAAATGAACGCTTCGTTGCGTCATGACGGGATACTACAAAGGAAGTTAACGGAGTGCTAGCCCCTGCTAACTAAAGCTAGCCCGAATTAGCCGAGTGCCCGTTCTAGATCTGCGATCAAGTCCTCGGTGGACTCCAGTCCGACCGACAAACGCACCACGCCATCGGAGAGCCCGATCGCCGCACGTCCCTCCGGACCCATTGCCCGATGGGTGGTGGTGGCGGGATGGGTGATGAGCGACTTGGAGTCACCCAGGTTGTTCGAGATGTCGATGAGCGAGGTCCCGTCGAGCACCTCGAAGGCTCGCTGCTTGCCCGCGTCGCCGTCGGCGTCCAGCTCGAAGGTGACGACGGTGCCACCGCCGCGCATCTGCCGCTTGGCCAGTTCGTACTGAGGATGGCTCGGCAGGAACGGGTACCGCACCCAGCGCACCGCAGGATGCTGTTCCAGGAAATGCGCAATCTTGGAGGCGGATTCGTTGGCGTGCCGCACCCGAAGATCCAGTGTTTCAAGGCCTTTCACCAGCGTCCAGGCATTGAAGGGGCTCAACGCCGGCCCGGTGTGTCGCATCAGCGTCTTCACCGGACCCTCGATGTACTCAGCCTCACCCAGGATGGCGCCGCCGAGCACACGACCCTGCCCGTCGATGTGCTTGGTGCCTGAATAGACCACCACGTCGGCGCCCAGCGGAATACCCTGCTGCAAAAGCGGGGTAGCAAAAACGTTGTCCAGCACCACCTTTGCACCGGCATCATGCGCCAGCTGGCACACCGCTTCGATGTCGACGAGTGATTGCATTGGGTTGGAAGGGGTTTCGAAGAAGACTGCCTGTGTAGGAACGGACAGCGCTTCCTCCCACTGGGAGAGGTCTTCACCGTCCACGAACACGGTCTCCACACCCCAGCGCGGCAGAATCTCGTTACAGACCACGAAACAGGACCCGAACAGGCTCCGAGCCGCGACCAGCCTGTCACCGGCACCGAGCAACGCGCCCAGCGCGGTGAAGACGGCCGACATGCCTGTCGCCGTCGCGAATGCCGCCTCGGCACCCTCGATGAGCCGCAACCGCTCCTCGAACATGGAGATCGTGGGGTTGCCGTAGCGGGAGTACACATACCGATCGACCTCGCCGGTGAAGGCGCGTTCCGCGGCAGCCGCGCTTTCGTAGACGTAACCGGAGGTCAGGTACATCGCCTCGGCGGTCTCCTCGAACTCGGAGCGCAGCAGCCCACCGCGCACGCCGATGGTCGCCTGGCTCACGCCGTCGGGCAGCGCCTTGGGTATGCGCACCGAGGGAATGCCGTCAGGAGTCTGGTTCATGACTGCCGCCACGGCAGACCGATGGCACGCCATCCGACGCCGCCACGGTGCCCGTTCTCATCCAGGTTGCCCTCGAACCCGTCAACCACGTTGTAGGAGGGGGCTATTCCCGCCTCGGTGGCCAGTTCAGCCGACCCGATCGACCGGTTTCCGGACCGGCACAGGAACACCACCGGACGCTCGCCGGGCGTTACCCCGGCCGCGGCCAGCTCGTCGAGGAACTGCTCGTTGCGTTCACCGTTAGAGCGCACCCACTCGACGTACACGACATCGCGGCCGAGTTCGGTGAGGTCGGGAACCCCGACCCACTTCCACTCCGCCGACGTGCGCACATCAACCAGCACGGCCTCCGGGTTTTCCTTCAGCAGCGCCCACGCCGCCTCCGGGGTGATATCTCCTGCATAGCCCACGAAGAGCCAGTCTATTGGTACTGCGAGCAGACCCTCCACGAGCCGTCTTCCTTGACGAAGGAGACGTCCGCGGTGAGCGTGGTGTCCTCGGATTTCATGTAGTGATAGGTCACCGCGGCGGTGGCGGTATCCCCGGTGATCTTGACGTCCTTGACGTCCTCCACATACCGGTTTCCGCGCGCCGCCTCGGATTTGTCCTGCGCGGCAATCACATTCTGTTCCGCGCCGAGGATGGCTCGGCAGCTGCTGGCCACATAGTCGGCATAGGCATGTCGCTGCAGCGCATCGTTCTGCGCGATGAGCGACTGCCCTACCCTGCCCTCTTCGGTGAGACCGTCACCCGACCGGAAGAACGTCGACACCGCAATACCGATCACCACGATTCCAAAGATCACCGCCCCGGCGATGAAGGGGCCGATACTCCCACGATCCTCGGATTCCACCTGCTCCTCGGGCGTCACCGCAGATGCCTGGCGACCTGATGCGCGCGGCTCATCGCCAGCGCGGTATTAGGTGCGGTGGCGAGTGCCAACCCAACACGGCGGCGCCGATGGATCTCCGAATGCCCGAACACCCGAATATCGCTCTCAGGTATCTGCAACGCCTCATCGAGCTGCCGCGACGTCGGACCCTGACCGTCGCCGTAGACCAGCTCGGCGGCCGCCGGCGACACCAAAATGGTGTCGATCGGAACCCCCAGCACCGCGCGCGCGTGCATATCGAACTCGGACAACCGCTGCGATCGCACCGTCACCAGCCCGGAGTCATAGGGCCGCGCACTCACGTCGCAGAAGTAGACCTCGTCGCCACGAACGAACAGCTCGACACCGTAAACACCGTGCCCACCAAGGGCATTGACCGCGCGGGCGGCAATCGACCGCGCCAGCTCGAGCGCCGCCTGACTCAGCGGCTGCGGCTGCCACATCTGCATCGCGTCGGTGCCACTCTGCCGGTGTGCGATGGGCTCGCAGAAATACAGTCTGGTCGCACCGCCGACCCCGGCCGTGCGCACCGTCAGCAGCGTGATCTCGTAGTCGATCTCCACCACGGTTTCCACCAGCACTCGCTGGATGTCGCCGATGTTCGCCGCGACGGCTTGATCCCACGCCGGTTCCGCGTCGCTCTCCCGAAGCACCACCGATTCGCCCTGCCCGTAGGCGGCCGAGACCGGGCGCACCACTACCGGGAAACCCGCGGATTCGAGAACCTTGTGCAGTTCCTCGACCGAGTTCGCGAACCAGTAGGCGGGCGTGGGCAAGCCGAGTTCCTCGGCCGCCATCCGCCGCATCGCCTCGCGATCGCCCGCCAGTCGCACGGCCTTGGCGGTCGGAATGACCTGGGTGACCTTGCCGTCGGCGAGTTTCTCGAGTGCGTCGACCGAGGCCGTCTCCACCAGCGGCACCACGAACCGGGGCCGTTCCTTCTCGATGAGCTCGAACAACGTCTCCGACTCACCGATCGACGCGCGCATCGAACGGTCCGCCGCGTCCTGGGCAGGCCCGGGCGTACCGGTGTCCACCACAACGACCTCAGCGCCCAGGCGCTGGAAGGAGATGGCCAATTCTCTGGCGAGTTCACCCGAACCCAGCAGCATCACCGTGGTGCGGTTGGGCGCAGCAGGCCCCGGTGCGTCCCCGGCAGACGCCGCCGTCTCGACAGCGGGCTTCACCGCCTTGGCGGCCTTGAGCACCTTGGCGCCGTTGGTGGCACGGATGGCGTCCTCGGTCACCGGCGCCGTCTCGGCGGGCCCGGGCTCCACGGTGTCAGTTGACGCCGTCGACCCTTGCTCGCTGGGGGGCGAACCCTCCTGCGTCACCACGATGTCTTTTATGCCTTCCGGTCGGTCTGTTGCCCTGTTGGACCGTGCCTAGCGTGCCAGATTGCCACACATCCTCAACCCAGAGTGCTGTGGATATAACACCAGCGCCAATCCTCACCGGGCTCATGGGAACGCATCACCGGGTGGCCCGAGGCGTGAAAATGTGCGGTGGCGTGCTGGTGGGGACTGGAATCGCAGCAGCTCACCCGGCCGCATTCCAGGCACATCCGCAAATGTGCCCAGACCTGCTCGCCCAGTGCGGCGCAGTCCTCGCAATGCCCGGGGGTCCGGGGTTCAGGATCGGGCCCGGTGGCGGCTGCCAGCTCCGGACAGGGGCCCTGCCCCGGTGTCGACGCGGGCGCGGCAGATCCGCGCCGAAACAGCCGCTTCATACATGACCTCTCAACGTGCCCGCTTAGGTGCCAGAACCACTCTCCGCACAGAATACGAAGGTGAACGTTTCACTGCTGGCAGTACTCACGGCCGCCCTCGTCCTGGCAGCGATTTCCCGGCGATTCGGGCTTCCCACCCCGTTGGTACTGGTCGTGGCGGGTTTGGCGGCCACCGCCATCCCCGGCCTGCCGTCCATCGAGATGGACCCGGACCTGGTGCTGTTCGTGATTCTGCCGCCGCTGCTCTACACCACGGCGCTGGAGAGCTCTTACGTGAACCTGCGCAAGAACGTGCGGGCGGTCAGCAGCCTGGCCGTGGTGCTTCCGCTGGTCACCACCGTCGCGGTGGGCTTCGTGGCGTTCTATGCGGTTCCCGAGCTGCCGCTGGCCGGCGCGATGGTGCTCGGCGCCATCGTGGCACCGCCCGATGCGGTATCGGCCACCGCCATCGGCCGCCGCCTGGGCCTGCCGCGCAACATCATGACGCTGCTGGGCGGCGAGAGTCTGCTCAACGACGCCACCGCACTCACTGCCTATCGGGTCGCGATCGCCGCGGCGATCGGGCTCGGGGCCACCGTGGCCGACGGGCTCAAGATCTTTGCGCTCGCGGCCGTCGGTGGGGTGCTCGTCGGGGTTGTCATCGGGAAATTGGTCAACATCATCCGCTGCAAGCTCGACGATCCACTGTCCGAGAGCGCCATCGGCCTGGTGGTGCCGTTCTTCGCCTACCTGCTCGCCGAGGAGATACACGGCTCCGGCGTGATCGCGGTGGTGGTCGCCGGGCTGATGCTGGGGCACCGCTCGGTCCATGCCGGATACGCCACCCGGCTACAGGACGATGCGGTGTGGAAGGCCGTGCAGCTGCTGCTCGAGTCCTTCGCGTTCCTGCTCATCGGGTTGCAGCTGCCCAAGGTCATCGAGGGACTACGCGGCCTGTCGTTCCAGACCATCTTGCTGTCGTCGATCGCGGTGCTGGCCACCGTCATCGTGGTCCGCATCGTGTTCGTCTTCGCGTTCGCTTATATGCGTCCGCCCGGCCAACGCCCGTCGGCACGTGGGGTCTTTGTGGTGGCGTGGGCCGGGATGCGGGGTGTGGTGTCGCTGGCGATGGCCTTCGCGGTGCCGCTGTCCACCGTCACCGGCGAGCCGCTGCCCGGGCATCCGCACATCGTGTTCCTCACCTTCGTGGTGGTGGTGGGAACCCTTCTGCTGCATGGTCTTACGTTGCCGTGGGTGATCCGTGTGCTGGGCGTGCAGAGCGACGATGAACGCAAGGACGCCCTGGCCGAGGCCGCCGCCCAGGACAAGGCTGCCCGCGCGGCGGCCGATCGTCTCGAGGAACTCCTGGATGACAACGACGGCATCGAGGACACCAACGTGCGCAGCCGGGCCGCGGAGATCCTGAGGCACTGGAACACCCGGCGCCGCAACGCGGCCTGGGAGCGCCTCGGACGCAGCGATGAGGATGCCGGTGAGAGCCCGATGGCCGCGTTCCGGAACCTGCGCCTGGAGATGCTCGAGAAGGAGCGTGAAGTGTTCATCGCCGAACGCGATGCGGGCAATATCGACGACGAGGTGCTGCGCACCGTGTTGCGGGGGCTCGACCTCGAAGAGGCCACCATGAATCAGGCCGACAGGTAGCCCGTCACGGCTGGCCGGGCAGCAGCTGCACCATCAGCCCGTTGGCATCGGCCAGCACCGTCCCCTGTGCGTCATAGAGCTCCGCCGAGACGAACGCCTTGCGGCGATCCACCTCGTCGATGCGGCTGCTGGCCGTCAGGGGCACACCGACCGGCACCACCTGGCGGTAGTTGACGTGCAGGAAGGCCGTACGGCTGATGGTGCGGCCCGCCATGATCACCGTCATCCCGAAGAGATGGTCGAACAACAGCGGCAAGATGCCGCCGTGTACGGCGCCATTACCGCCGAGGTAGAACCGCGGGAAGTCACCGTGCGCCTCGATACCGTCCGGTCCGGCCTTGTCGATGAACCACGGCGGCAGCAACAGGTGCCCGTTGGCGGGCTCGTCGGCGACCCGATTGGCAGGTCCGACACCCTCGGGCGCCTGGTACGGGTCCATCAGCTCGACGAGCTTCTCGGTGAGATCGGCCGCCTCGTCCCAGCGCGGATCGTCCATATCGGCCGACACCGCGAGATCCTGCAGCCGCCGCATGGCGGTCAGGAACCGCCCGAATCCGGGCCCCACCGAGGACGGCGAGTACTGGGGAAAACCCCCGCCACGGATTTCACGGATGGCCCGATTCATCTCTTCATGCAGTGCGGCGAGTCTGTCCCCGTCGGCAGTCATGACTTCGAGAGTATGTCCCGCCGCACAATCGTCTGATCGCGGCCCGGCCCAACGCCGATGCATGACATCGGCGCACCGGCTAGCTCTTCGAGACGCAACACGTAGTCCTGCGCCTTGGCGGGCAGGTCGCTGAACTCGCGAGCCGTGGAAATGTCCTCCCACCAACCCGGAAGCTCTTCGTAAACCGGTGTGGCGCGGTAGATCTCGCTCTGGGTCATCGGCATTTCGTTGGTGCGCTTGCCATCCACCTCGTACCCGACACAGATCGGGACGGTCTGCAGACTCGACAGCACGTCCAGCTTGGTCAGGAAGTAGTCGGTGATGCCGTTGACCCGGGTGGCGTACCGGGCGATGACGGCGTCGAACCACCCGCAGCGCCGGGCGCGCCCAGTGGTAACGCCCACCTCGCCGCCCGTCTTGGCCAGGTAGGCGCCGTGCTCGTCGAACAGCTCGGTGGGGAACGGACCCGAACCGACGCGGGTGGTGTACGCCTTGAGAATCCCGAGCACGGTGGTGATCCGGGTGGGCCCGATACCGGACCCCACCGAAGCGCCGCCGGCCGTCGGATTCGAGGACGTCACAAAGGGATAGGTGCCGTGATCGACGTCGAGTAGCGTGCCCTGCGATCCCTCCAGCAGCACCGTCTCACCGCGTTCCAGCGCCTGGTTGAGCTCAAGGCGCGCGTCGGCAATGCGATGCTTGAATCCCTCGGCCTGCTCCAGCACACCGTCGACAACCTGATCCGGGTCGAGTGCCTTGCGGTTGTAGATCTTGACCAACACCTGGTTCTTGAATTCCAGTGCGGCATGAACCTTTTGGCGCAGAGATTCCTCGTCGAGAACATCGGCGACCCGGATCCCGATACGCGCCACCTTGTCCTGATAGCAGGGGCCGATACCGCGGCCGGTGGTGCCAATCTTCTTGGATCCCAGGTACCTTTCGGTCACCTTGTCGATCGCGACGTGGTACGGCATCAGCAGATGCGCGTCAGCGGACAAGATGAGACCCGAGGTGTCGATACCCCGCTGCTCCAGACCCGCGAGCTCGGTCAAGAGCACGCCCGGATCGACGACGACCCCGTTGCCGATGACGTTCGTCACCCCCGGGGTGAGGATCCCCGACGGGATGAGGTGCAAGGCGAAGTTCTCTCCGTTGGGTAACACCACGGTGTGTCCGGCGTTGTTACCGCCCTGGTAGCGGACTACCCATTGAACCGAGCCACCGAGCAGGTCGGTTGCCTTGCCTTTCCCCTCGTCACCCCACTGGGCGCCGATCAGGACTATTGCCGGCATGTGCGTTCTCTGCGCTTCCCTGTTGGCAGCCCCCACCGCGGGCCATCGCGGCGCAACGCTGCGCGTGCAAAATGTTGTTCAGCCGGTGAACCACTGTATCGCAGGCCACGGGCTTTGTACGTATTCGGACCGACGAAGGAGGTCGCTGGTGAGTACCCCGAGCGTCACCGAAACGGCGGCGGCGCGGGTTTTGCTGTTCGGCACCCGCCGACTGCCCCGCATTCTGCGTGACCTCCCCGTGGACCGGGTCGAGGGATCCGACGCGGTGCGCGCACTCCTGGATGCGCTTCCGGACGGCACGCCCCGGCTCATCGTGGTCGGCGGAGACGGTGATCTGGGGCAGGTGCTGACCAGGCTGATGCGCACCGAAAGACTGGACGTGGAGTTAGGTTTCGTGCCGGATCGCCGTTCACGCGCACGCCGGACCTATCGGATCGGGATCGGCGCGGCCCGCCGGGCCCGCACGGGCCGCGCACACCGGGTGCCACTCATCCGGGACGACACCGGCGCTGCCCTTGCCGGGCGCGCCTCATGGCAGGGCACCGACGGCGAAGCGGTCACCGGTGAGGCCACAGTCGATGACACCCTGCTGTTCGAGGGCAACGCCGCCGTCGACATCGAACCCATCGAAGCGCTGCCGGGCCTGCGAGCAAGCGTCCGGGGCCGAGCGCGCCTCCTGCCCCGCCGCTGGGTGACCGGACGGGCGGCTCAGCTGGGAACCGAAGGTGCCGTCGTGATCCGTGACGGTGTCGCGGGCGCTCGTCCCGTCACCCGGTCCACGTTCTATCGGCACCAGCAGGGCTGGTTGCTCGTCCGGTAGCTTCGCACCGGTGAAGACCTCCCAGTCCGTCCGTCCCAGCCCGGTCTTTCTCGCGCTCGTCGCACTCACCGTTGCCGGGGCGGTGCTCGCGTGGCTCGGCGGCAATTCCACCGAGCCGCTGGCCCGCGGCGGGGTGTTCGTCTTCGTGTTCACCGGCTGGGTGGTGTCCCTGTGCCTGCACGAGTTCGGACACGCGTACACGGCTTGGCGTTTCGGCGACACCCAGGCACGCGGATACCTGACGTTGAACCCGCTGCAGTACACCGATCCCGTGCTCTCGATGGTGCTGCCGCTGGTGTTCATCGCACTCGGCGGCATCGGGCTTCCCGGCGGCGCGGTGTACGTGCACACCGCCGGGATGACCAACCGGCAGCGCACCCAGGTGAGCCTGGCCGGGCCGAGCGCCAATGCCGCACTCGCGGTACTGATTCTGGGGACGACAGCGCTTTTCGCCGATCGCGACCATGTGGTGTTCTGGGCGGCGATGGCCTACCTCGGTTTCCTCCAGGTGACGGCGGTGGTGCTCAACCTGTTGCCCGTGCCGGGTTTGGACGGCTACGGCGCGCTCGAGCCGCACTTGAGCCCGAAAACGCAACGCACGCTTGCCAATGCCAAGACGTTCGGATTCCTGATCCTGTTCGTGCTGTTGATGTCGCCGCCGATCAACAGGGCATTCTTCGATGCGGTCTACTGGATCGTCGCGTCATTGGGCGTCGACCCCGATCTCTCCCGTATCGGCGGCTGGCTGTTCCGCTTCTGGGGCAAGCTGCTCTAGCCGGAACCGACCGCTACCAGTTGGCGTGTTCCTCGCAATGCTCCTGCGCCTCAGGGGGTTCCACCTGGATGGTGGCATGAGGAAGACCACGCTCGGCCAGTACGGACCGTGCTGCCGCCAGCACCTGCGCTGCGTCGGCCGTGCTGGTCAGGTGCGCGGTGGCCATGTCCTTTCCGGGCACCAGGGTCCACACATGCAGGTCGTGCACGCTGCTCACGCCGTCCACCGCCAGTAACGCGGCACGCAGCTCGTCGACGTCGATGTGCTTGGGCGAGGTCTCCGTCAGGATGCGCAGCGCGGCCCGCGCCAGCGAGAACGCGCGCGGCAGGATCCACAGCGAAATCAGGACACCGACCACAATGTCGGCGTATCGCCAGCCCGTGGTCAGGGTGATGATCGCCGCCACGAGTACCCCGACGCTGCCGACGGCATCGGCCAGCACCTCCATGTAGGCGCCGCGCACCGCGAGACTGCTTTCCGCGTGTGAGCGCAGCAGCCGGATCACCACGACATTGGCGGCCAGACCGGCCAGCGCGACCACCATCATCGGCAGACCCGGCACTTCCGGGGGTGCGCCACCGGTGAGACGCTCCACCGCTTCGTACATGACGAACGCCGCGATGCCGGTGAGCAGCGCCGCGTTGACGATCGCGGTGAGCACCTCTGCCCGGTGCCATCCATAAGTCCGTGCCGCCGAGGTACTGCCGCGGCGCGCCAGCAGGATGGCGCTGAGCCCCATGATGAGCCCGACCAGATCGGTGAGCATGTGGCCCGCATCGGCCAGCAGGGCCAGCGAGTTGATCAGCAAGGCGACGACAAGCTCGAGCACGAAGAAGGAGCCGACGATGCCCAGCGAGACCCACATTCGTCCCACCCGGGCGTCGGCCGGATTGCCTACATGCCCGTGATCGTGACCGGCTCCCACTGTGATTCCTCTCGACCTCTCGAACTTATATGCAAAAGTTCGCATAGGCCAATGGGTCATTCCGCCCGCCGCGCTTCGCCGACACGCCGCGCGGTGGCGGATTCGTATCGCACATTGCCGCCACAAGACGGCGTGTCGACGTCAGGAAGTAAGTAGCGCGGGGCGAGCGGCCGGATCGCAGTCGTCGAGCAGATCGCAGCACCGCGCGAATTCGTGGCTCTCGCCGATCAGCTGGGCGGCGCGCGCCAGGGCTGCCACCGCTCGCAGGAAACCACGGTTGGGCTCATGCGAGTAGGGCACCGGCCCAAAGCCCTTCCATCCGTTCCGTCGCAACTGGTCCAGGCCCCGGTGATACCCGGTACGCGCGAATGCGTAGGCGGTGATGATGCTGCCGACCGAGCCGTCACCGTCCAGCGCATTCTCCGCCAGTTCGGCCCAGGCGATCGATGCGGAGGGGTACGCCGCCGCGACCGCGGCAGGATCCCGGCCCTCGATCAGGGCCGACTCGGCCTCGGCGTCTCCGGGTAGCAGCACAGGCTCGGGACCCAGCAGATCATGCATTGGACTCATGCAGCCATTCTGACGCCAACCCGATCCCGCGATCGCGATAGGGTGGGCGCGGTCGATCGCGCCTGCGCGAAAGAGCGCTAAGCACGGATAAGGAACGAAACGCATGGCGAACCCCACCGGTGGAAATTCCGAGGCCAAGCCCGACTCACAGGGCGACGAGCCTGTGGACTCTGCCGAGCAGCCGGAAGGCGCCGCGCACACCCCGGAGATATCCGATACCGCCGATACCGGCCCGGTCCCCCCGCTCGACGATGCGCAGACCGTCGTGATGCCTCCGGCAAAACCGGACGTTCCGCGCTACACGGCACCGGGCTTCGACGCCAACAAGACCGAGATGATCGCGCCCGTCGGCGACGATCCGAAGACCGAGATGATCCAGCCACTGGCGACCCAGGCGCGTCCCAAGATCGCGACCCCGGAGACGATCGCACCACGCAAAGAAGAGAAGCGCAGCTGGGGCTGGGTGATCGCGCTGACACTCGTCGTCGCCGCGCTGGCCGCGGTGATCGTGCTCGCGGCCGTCATCATCTCGCGTACCAGCGCACCGAAGGCATCGCAAGAAGAGTTGGTACGCAACAGCATTCAGAACTACGACAACGCCATCCAAACCGGCAATCTGGCGGCGCTGCGCGCCATCACCTGCGGCGAGACCCGCGACGGCTACGTCCGCTACCCCGATGCCGAATGGTCCCAGACCTATCAGAAGGTGGCCGCCGCCAAGCAGTACCCCGTGGTGGCCAGCATCGACGAGGTGGTGGTCAACGGCGAGCACGCCGAAGCCAATGTCACCTCTTTCATGGCGTTCGCACCGCAGACCCGCTCATCGCGCAGCTTCGATCTGCAGTTCCGCGACAAGGAATGGAAGATCTGCCAGTCCGACTAACTCCCGGAGCCCGAGGACGAGCCGCCGCCGCCACCGGACGAGGACGAACCACCGGAGGACGAGGACGAGCTCGAACCGCCGGACGAGGTGGAGCCGCTAGGCGAACCGGCGCCCGTCTCACCCGCGCTGTCCCCACCTTCGCCACCAGACTGCTTCTTCGTCCCGTGCGATGAGGTACCCGTCCGCGCAGATCCTGCCGGCGTGGACTTGTTGGCGCCACCATCACTGGCACGCGAGCCCGAAGCGTTGGTATGGGATCCGGTGTCGGATCCTGTCGTGGCGGAACCGTCGGCACCCGCACGACCGTCCTTGCCGAATGCACCACCCTTGCCGCCCACCCCACCGGTCTTTGTGGCGCTCTTGGTGCCATCGCCGTTCGCATCGCCTCCGGCGCCACCGCCACCGCCATTGCCGATGACACCCGAACTTCCGCCGGTGCCGCCCTTTCCGCCCGTAGCCGGTCCGGTCTTCACGAGCCCGCTGGAGGTCTCGGCCTTGCCTCCGGCCCCTCCGCTGCCGCCATTGCCGACGACGGCGTGCGAACTCGCGCCATTGCCGCCATCGCCGCCAACCGCGCTGCCGCCCAGGCTCGACGAAGCACCGCCGGTGCCACCGGAACCGCCGTCACCGGTAAGACCACCCGAGGCTCCGCCGGTGCCACCGGTACCGCCCTTGGTCTCCCCATAGGTTGTCTTGGCCTCGCCACCGGCACCACCAGCGCCGCCGCTGCCCGCGACCAGGCCGCCGCTACCGCCGGCACCGCCATTGCCGCCGGTTCCTGGTTCGGATGTCCTGGTATCAAACGAATTTGAGGTGCCACCCTGGCCGCCCGCTCCACCATTGCCGAGCATGCCCGCACTGCCACCGTCACCACCGGCACCGCCGGTCGACGTTCCGGTGAAGAAGTTACTGCCCTCTCCGCCCTTGCCGCCGGCACCGCCGTCACCCGCCAGTGCACCACCCTTGCCACCGTTACCGCCCGCACCGCCGACACCGGTCTTGCCGTCGGCCGTCGCGGATGCGTCGCCGCCCTTACCGCCCGCACCGCCGGTGCCGATCAGACCGGCGTTACCGCCGTCGCCACCCTTCTGCCCGGGCAGTCCGTCACCGCCGGCGCCGCCGTTACCGAACAGCAGGCCACCGTTACCACCCTTTTGACCGGGTAATCCCTTGCCGCCGTTGCCGATCAGCAGACCGCCATCCTGGCCGAGGCCACCGTCACCGATGATCAGGCCGCCCGGTCCGAACAGTGGGCGCTGGGTGTACACACCGGCCGCGTTGGGTGAACCGTCACCGATGATCAACCCACCCGGTCCGAACAGCGGGCGTCCGCCGAACAGGTTCCATGCCGAGCCCCCGTTGCCGACATTGGTGGCTCCGCACTTGCCCGCCATCCCCGAAACGCAATCGGCATAAGCACGTTCGGCGATTGCCTTTTCCTCAGCCGACTTCGCGGACGCGAGCCGGTCCTTCGCAGCAGCGGCGGCGTAATCCGCAGCGGCCTTGTCCGCTGCCGCCTTGGCCGCCGCGTAGCCGTCGGCCTTCTGTTGTGCCGCAGCGAGTTCGTCAGCGGCCTTCTGCGCATCTGCTCGCGCCGCTGCCGCCTGATCGGCGGCGGCCTTGGCGGCCGCCTCCGCGGCCGCCCGGTCTCCCGCGGCCGTCTGTGCGGCGGCGGTAGCCTGCGCGGCCAGCGCCTCGGCGGCCTGTGCCGCACGCTCGGCCTCGTCCGCCTGTTCCGCGGCGATCCGGGCTGCGGTCTGTGCCTCGGCGACCTCGGGCGCCGGTGCCCCCGTGGTCAATGCGGTATCCAGGGCGGTCTGCGTGGCCGCTGCCTGTTTCGCGGTTTCGACGGCCTTGGCACGAGCAGCCGATGCGTCGGACACCGCACTGCCCGCCACGGCACCCGCACTCGCCGCGGCCGCGGTCTTGTCTGTCACCGCACGCTCAGCGGATGACTGCTGGGTGTCACGCGCCTGCGCCAGCTGCGCGGCCGCACCAACCTGGATCTCGGTGGATTGGACCTTCTGGTCCGCCTGAGCCTTCGGATCGGTCTGAGCCGCCGCCGCAGCCTCGGCGAAGATCGGGCGGCAATCCGCGGCAATGATATTGAGGCGCTGCTTAGCTTCCTCCGCGGACTTGTCCATCGCCGCCCGGTCCGCGGCAGCCTTCTCGGCCGCCAACTTCTGGAACGCCGCCTGCCCCTCGGCCGCCTGGACCGCTGCCGCATCGGAAGCACTTGCCGCCTCGAGAGTCGCTGCGGCAGCGCGATCCGCGGCAGCCTTGGCGGAGTCGGCTGCCGCAGCCTGCGCCGAAGCGTCCTTGTCCTTCAACGCCTGATCCGCCGCGGCGCGGTCACGATCAGCAGCAGCCTGAGCTTCGGCGAACACCTTGGCGGCGTTGGCAGCACGCTCGGCGGATGCGGCGGCGGCTTCCGCGGACCGCAGCGCGTCAGCCGCGGCCTTATCGACGGCGGCCTTGTCCACCCCTGCTTGAGTTGCCGCGTCGATGACCGCCTTCTGATCACCGACTGCCTGCTCGGCAGCAGCCTTCGCGGCGGCCGCCGCATCGGTCGCCGCCTGCACCGCATCCGCGGTCTGAGTGGCCTTGGCCGCCGCAGCGTCCTTGGCCGCCTGAGCATCCTGAGCCGCCTTGGCCGCATCTGCCAGTGCCTTGTCGGCAGCAGCCTTGGCTGCCTGAGCATCGGCCGCAGCCTTGGCGTCCTGGGCTGCCTTGTCGCCGGCATTCGTGGCGGCATCCGTGGCGGCCTTCGCCGCCGCGCTGGCATCTGCCAGGGCCTTATCCGCGGCCGCCTTAGCCGCAGCAGCCGCGTCGGCCGATGTGGCGGCACCGGAAAGCTGTTGATCTGCAGCTTCTTTCGCCGCAGCGGCATCCTTGGCGGCCTGGTCCGCGCCCGCTAGCGCGCCATCGGTAGCGGACTTCGCCGCGGCGGCAGCGTCGGCGGCAGCCTTGGCAGCGGCCGCATTCTGGTCAGCGGCATCCTTGATACCGGCCGCATCGGAAGCTGCCTTTGCCGCATCGGCGGCCTTCTGATCGGCGGCACTCTTGGCCGCAGCGGCGTCGGCGGCGGCCTTGGCGGCATCTGCCGATGCCTGATTCGCCGCATCAGATGTCGACAGGGCGTCCTTGGCCGCTTGATCGGCCGCGGCCAAGGCCTGATCGGCGGCTGCCTTCGCGGCTTGCGCGGCCGCAGCAGCCTGCGCCGCCTGCCCGGCCTGTACACCCGCCGCATCCGACGCGGAAACCGCACCTTGAACAACACTGTCCGCAGCTGCCAAGGCTCCGTCCGCAGCTGCCTTCGCCGCAGCGGCCGCATCGGAGGTCGACTTGGCCTCGGCCGCCTTCTGATCGGCAGCAGCCTTGGCCGCCAACGCATCCGATGCAACCTTGGCCGCATCCGTTGCCTTCTGGTCGGCCGCCTCCTTTGCGGATGTCGCATCGACGGCGGCCTGGATGGCAAGAGCAGCCTTGTCCGCGGCATCCTGGGCCGCGGTGCCCGCGTCAGTCGCGCCCTTGTTTGCATCCGTCAGCGCCTGATCGGCACTGGCCTTTGCCGCAGCAGCCGCATCGGAGGCCGACTTGGCCTGCGCCGCCGCCTGATCCGCGGCGGCCTTGGCCGCGTCCGCATCCGAAACAGCCTTACCGGCGTCTGCGACCGCCTTGTCCGCCGCGGCCTTGGCCACGCCCGCCGCGTCATCGGCGGCCTGCGCGGCTGCGGACTTGTCGGCGGCATCACTGGCAGCGGCAGCGGCGTCGGCGGCAGCCTTCGAAGTATCGGTGAACATCTTGTCGGCGGCTATCTTTGCCGCAGCGGCAGCATCGGCGGCGGCAGCCGCGTCAGTGGCCTTCTGGTCCGCAGCGGTGGTAGCGGCAGCGGCATCAGCGGCAGCCTTACCCGCATCGGCCAATGCCGTATCCGCCGCAGACTTGACGGCCGCAGCAGCATCGGCGGCTGTCTTGGCAGCGGTTGCCTTGTCGGCGGCGTCGTTGGCGCTGGTCGTCGCGTCGGTGGCGGTCTTACCCGCATCGGCCAATGCCGTATCCGCCGCAGACTTGACCGCTGCGGCCGCGTCGTCGGCAGCCTGTGCGGCGGTGGACTTGTCGGCAGCATCCCTGGCGGCGGCAGCGGCATCGAGAGCGGCCTTATCGGCGTCTGCCAATGCCCCGTCCGCAGCTGCCTTCGCCGCGGCAGCAGCATCCGATGCCGTACGCGCGTCGGCGGCCTTCTGATCGGCAGCCACCTTGGCAGCAGCCGCATCCGCCGCGGCCCTGTCCGCATCTGCCAGCACCCCCTCGGCTGCCGCCTTGTCCGCGGTGGCGGAATCCGCCGCGGCCTTGGCATCGGCCGCCTTCTGATCGGCAGCCACCTTGGCAGCCGCGGCATCCGCCGCGGCCTTATCGGCATCCGTCAGCGCGGTATCCGCGGCGACCTTCACCGCCGCAGCCGTATCCGCGACCGTCTTAGCGGCGGCGGCCTTGTCGGCGGCATCGCTCGCGGTTGCCGCGGCGTCGCTGGCAGCCTTGGCGGCGTCGGTCAACGCCTTGTCCGCGTTGGCCTTCACCGTCGCCGCATCCGAGGCAGCCGTACCGGCTTCGGTGGCTTTCTGATCGGCGGCGGCCTTCGCAGCCGATGCATCGGAAGCGGCCCTATCCGCATCCGCCAGCGCGGTATCCGCGGCGGCCTTCACCGCAGCGGCAGCATCGGCAGCCGTCTTGGCATCAACAACCTGTTGGTCTGCCACGGTCTTGGCTGCGGCCGCATCAGAAGCGTCCTTACCCGCGTCCGCCAACGCCTTATCCGCGGTCACTTTCACCGCCGCAGCCGCATCCACTGCCGTCTGCGCCGCCGCCGCATTCTGATCCGCAACCGTCTTCGCCGCAGCCGCATCACCGGCAGCCTTGTTCGCATCGGCCAACGCAGTCTCGGCTGCCGTCTTGGCCGCGTCCTTGGCCGACTTATCGGCGTCGGCGGCGGCCTTGGCATCGGTGGCGTCGGTCAACGCCGTGGCGGCGGCCGCAGCCTTGGTCTGCGCATCACCCAATGCCGCGTCCGCCGTCGACTTGGCCGCAGCGGCGGCCTGTGCAGCGGCCTTGGCATCGGTGGCGTTTTGAGCGGCCACGGAGGCCGCGTCTGCTGCGGCCGCGGCCGCCGTGGCGGCATTCACCGAAGCCTGATCGGCGGCCGCCTTGGCGGCATCGGCATTGGTGACGGCGGTAGCAGCATCGGCAGCGGCTTGGTCCGCTGTGCTCTTGGCCGCCGCCGCGTCACCGGCGGCCTTGTTCGCGTCGGCCAACGCCTTATCCATGGTGACCTTCACCGCCGCAGCCGCATCCGCAGCCGTCTGCGCCGCCGCCGCATTCTGATCCGCAACCGTCTTGGCCGCAGCCGCATCACCGGCAGCCTTGTTCGCATCGGCCAACGCCTTATCCATGGTGACCTTCACCGCCGCAGCCGCATCCGCAGCCGTCTGCGCCGCCGCCGCATTCTGATCCGCAACCGTCTTGGCCGCAGCCGCATCACCGGCAGCCTTGTTGGCATCCGCCAACGCCTTATCCGTCACCACCTTGGCTGCAGTGGTATCGGTGACAACTTGCTGGGCGTCTACGACCTTCTGATCGGCGAGGGTCTTGGCCGCCGCCGCGTCGCTGGCGGCCTTGTTCGCATCGGCCAACGCCTTATCCGTGGTGACCTTCACCGCCGCAGCCGCATCCGCAGCCGTCTGCGCCGCCGCAGCATTCTGATCCGCAACCGTCTTGGCCGCAGCCGCGGCAGCAGCGGCATTCGTTGCGTCGGTCAATGCCTGGTCGGTCACTACTTTGGCCGCAGCGGTGGTGGTGACGGCCTGCTGCGCGATGCTGACCTGTTGCGCTGCGGCTGTGACGTTGTTGTTCGCGGTGTTCGCGTTGGTCTGTGCGGTATTGCGCGCCGCGATCGCCGCGGGCTCCTGGCTGATGGCCGTCGCCGCCGCGGCATCGGCAACGGTCTTGGCGGCAGCGGCGTTATCGGCGGCGGTCTTGGCGGTCGCTTCGGTGGCCTGCGCCTGAGTCACTGCCGCGTTGCCTGCCGTGAGCCGCTGCTGGGCTCCGGCCAGGAGGGTGCCCAGGGATGCCAGGTTTGCGGCGATACCGATGAGGTTGGTTGTGTAGTAGGTGACGTCTGCCTGCGCCTGATCGCGCTGCTGCTGCGCCGCAACGGTGGCTGCGTGAGCGTTTTGATAAGCGGTCTGCGTGCTCTGGGCCGTCGCGGCCGCGGCGGTAGCGTCGTCCTTGGCCTTCTGGATGGCGTCGACGACCTTCTGTGCATCGCTTAACGCCTTGTCCGCATTCACCTTTGCGGCGTCGGCGTTCTGCTTGGCGGTGTTGGCCGCGGTGAGTGCTGCCTGAGCATCCGACACCGCCTGATTGCTTGCGGTGGCATTGGTCTGCGCGGTCGTCAGCGCGGCATCGGCCGCAGCCTTGGCCGAAGCAGCATGAGCAGCAGCCTGATCCGCCGCAGCCTTGGCGGCATCCTTGGTGGCCTTATCCGCATTCGCCGCATCCGACGCCGTCTTGGCCTGCGCCGCCGCCTGATCAGCCGCAGCCTTTGCCGCGTCGGCGTTCTGTTTGGCGGTGTTGGCCGCGGTGAGTGCTGCCTGAGCATCCGACACCGCCTGATTGCTTGCGGTGGCATTGGTCTGCGCGGTCGTCAGCGCGGCATCGGCCGCCGCCTTGGACGCGGCGGCATTAGCAGCAGCCTGATCCGCAGCAGCCTTGGCGGCATCCTTAGTGGCCTTATCCGCATTCGCCGCATCCGACGCCGTCTTGGCCTGCGCCGCCGCCTGATCCGCAGCAGTCTTCGCAGCCAACGCATCCGCCGCCACCTGATCAGCCGCCACCTTCGCAGCATCCTTAGCGGCCTTATCCGCATTCGCCGCATCCGAAACCGACTTCGCCTGCACCGCCGCCTGATCCGCAGCAGTCTTCGCAGCCAACGCATCCGCCGCCACCTGATCAGCCGCCACCTTCGCAGCATCCTTGGCAGCCTTATCCGCATTCGCCGCATCCGAAACCGACTTCGCCCGCACCGCCGCCTGATCCGCAGCAGTCTTCGCAGCCAACGCATCCGCCGAAGCCTGCGCCGCAGCGGCGTCTTTTTGATCGGCAAGGGTCTTTGCCGCGGCGGCATCTGAGGCCGCCCGGCCGGCATCGGCCAGCACACCATCGGCTACAGTCTTGGCAGCGGCAGCGTCACTCGCCGCCTTGCCCGCATCTATTGCCCGTTGGCCCGCCGCCACTGCGGCATCCGCAGCCGCTCGAGCTGCCGTATCTGCCTGTGCTGCGGCCTGATCCGCCGCGGTCTTAGCGGCATCCTTGGCCGCCTTGTCAGTATCGGCGGCTGTCTTGGCCGCGGTGGCATCGGCCAACGCTTGATTGCTTGCGGTGGCATTGGTCCGCGCGGTCGTCAGCGCGGCATCGGCCGCCGCCTTGGACGCGGCGGCATTAGCAGCAGCCTGATCCGCAGCAGCCTTGGCGGCATCCTTAGCAGCCTTATCCGCATTCGCCGCATCCGAAACCGACTTCGCCTGCACCGCCGCCTGATCCGCAGCAGTCTTCGCGGCCAACGCATCCGCCGCCACCTGATCAGCCGCCACCTTCGCAGCATCCTTAGCGGCCTTATCCGCATTCGCCGCATCCGAAACCGACTTCGCCTGCACCGCCGCCCCATCCGCAGCAGTCTTCGCAGCCAACGCATCCGCCGCCACCTGATCAGCCGCCACCTTCGCAGCATCCTTAGCGGCCTTATCCGCATTCGCCGCATCCGAAACCGACTTCGCCTGCACCGCCGCCTGATCCGCAACAGTCTTCGCGGCCAACGCATCCGCCGCCACCTGATCAGCCGCCACCTTCGCAGCAGTGGCCGCGGTCAAGGCGCTTTCACTGGCGGCGACCCTGGCATGTGCATCTGCCAGCGCGGTGTCGGCCGCGGTCTTGGCGGCATCCTTGGCCGCCTTATCGGCAGTGGCCGCATCCAACGCAGCCTTGGCATCCTGATACGCCTTATCCCCCACCGCAGCATGACTCTGCGCATTAGCAAAAGCCTGCTCCGCAGCCGTCTTCGCCGCCGCCGCATCCGCAGCAGCCCTGGCCGCATCCGCAGCCTTCGACGCCGCAACATCCTTGGCAGCAGCCGCATCCGACGCCGCCTTCGAGGCATCCGTCAACGCCGCTTCCGCGGCAGTCTTAACCGCATCCTTGGCGGCCTTATCGGCATCGGCGGCGACCTGCGCGGCGTCCTTCGCTGCCTTGTCAGCGGCGGCCGCATCAGCGGCGGACTTCGCTTGTGTAGCCACCTGATCGGCAGTGGTCTTGGCCGCCAACGCATCTGCGGCAACCTTATCGGCGGTGGCCTTGGCGGCAGCAGCATCAGCCGAGGCCGCGGCGGCGGCAGTGGCCTTGGTCTGCGCGTCCGTGGAGGCGGCATCCGCGGCGGTCTTGGCCGCCAACGCATCCGCGGCGACCCTGGCCGCATCGGCGGCCTTCGACGCGGCAGCATCTTTGGCAACGGCAGCATCGGTAGCGGCTCTCGAGGCATCCGCCAAGGCGGCATCGGCGCCAGTCTTAGCCGCATCCTTGGCTGCCTTATCGGCATCGGCGGCGGCCTTGGCCGCGCTGGCATCGGCCAGGGCCTTCTCACTGGCGGCAACCTTGCCCTGTGCATCGGTCACTACCGCATCAGCAGCTGTCTTGGCGGCCAATGCATCCGCCGAAGCCTTCGCGGCATCCGCGGCCTTGGACGCGGCAGCGTCTTTCGCGGCTGCGGCATCGGCGGCCGCCCTAGAGGCATCCGCCAGCGCGGCGTCTGCAGCGGTCTTCTGCGCCGCCGCGTCAATGACCGCCTGCTGCGCCACAGCCGCCTTTCCGGCCGCCTCGGTTGCCGCGGCGGCCGCTGCTTGCGCAACCCTGTCGGCCTCGGCGCGTGCCGCATCGGCGGCGGTCTTGGCGGCATCCTTGGCCGCCTTATCGGCATTCGCCGCGTCCAACGCAGCCTTGGCATCCTGATACGCCTTATCCCCCACCGCAGCATGACTCTGCGCATTAGCAAAAGCCTGCTCCGCAGCCGTCTTCGCCGCCGCCGCATCCGCAGCAGCCCTGGCCGCATCCGCAGCCTTCGACGCCGCAACATCCTTGGCAGCAGCCGCATCCGACGCGATCTTGTCGGCGTTGGCGCGCTCGGTGTCGGCAGTGGTCTTGGCCGCCAAGGCATCTGCGGCGGCCTTGTCCGCCACCACCTGGGCGGCGGTAGCGTCAGACAAGGCTTTGTCGTTGGCCGCGGCCTTACTCTGCGCCTCGGCCAGCGCGGCGTCGGCAGCGGCCCTGGCCGCATCGGCAGCTCGCTGTGCGGCGCTGGCGGCGTCGAGCGCCGCCTTGGCATCTTGATACGCCTTGTCCCCCACCGCAGCATGACTCTGCGCATCGGCAAATGCCTGCTCCGCAGCGGCCTTCGCCGCATCGGCGGCCTGCTGCTGAGCTGCGGCGGCATCGGCGGCAGCCTTCGCATCCTGGTAGGCCTTCTCGTTGGCCGCCGCAGCCGCCTGCGCGGCGCTCTGATTGGCGGCCGCGGCTTCGAGAACCGCCTGTGCGTCCAGCGCCGCCCGCGCCGCATCGTCGGCGTCGTGGCGTGCCTGTTCGGCCGCCGCGGCGGCCGCCGCGGCCTGCGCTTGCTTTTCCGCGACCGCCGGATTGGCCGCGGCCTCGGCTGCCGCCTTATCTGCTTCGGCCTTGCGCAGTGCCGCGCGAGCGGCCGCATCGGCGGCGGCCTTGGCCATCAGGTCGGCCACTGCGGCGGCGCCGGCAGCGGTGTCCGCATAGCCCTGCGCTTCGGAGGTCGGGGCCGAATTTGGTGTCACAGCCACCGCAGGCAGGGATCCCGAGTACGCCGTCAGGCTGGTGTCGCCGCTGAAGAGTAATCGCTGCTTCTCGATGAGCGACTTGGAGACCGAACTACTGCCACCCGCCAGAAGGACCGCTGTCGCAAATATTGCGAGGACAGTTTGGGATCGCGACGCCTGCATGACTGCCTCACTTGCCTGACCATCCGACACACGCCGATGTGAGCCGGTAACGGCGAGATTAGGCGTCATGGCACAAAAATGCGCTGAGAATCAGAAAAGTAACCTGAGAAAATCTTAAACATGCATTTAAGAACGTATAAATGCCCAATTTAGTGAAACTTCAAGGACTTTGCTACTTACCTGACTCCCGAGTCAGGTAATGGACAATTGACAACCGTGTCTACTAAGGATGTAGTGCCGTAGCCACGCGACGCCCCACTGGGATTCGGCGTCCCAGAAATCTCCCGAAAACGAGCGCGCATAGCGAAATATGAACGGCGCGAACAGCATGATCACTGCACACGTGTCAGATAAGTACTATTTGCAGAGTTCGACGATGTGCTTGCTCAGCTCGTCGGCCTTGCTCAGCCGCTGCGCCTGCTTCGGGTGGGTGTTCGGTGTCTCAGCGATAGCCGCCGCACCCACGTCCATGAGCGCGTTGCCGAAGTCCCGAATGCTCGCCGCGAGATCGGGCGGCGTCGCGGGATCCAGCCGCGCCAACAGATACTGCCCGCCATTGAAAAGTGCGATCCGTGCGTTGGCAGCGCTGGCCAGCGTCCCCACCACGCCGGCGTTCTCGGGAAGCGCCCGGTTGGTGTTCAGCATGACGGCGTTACGAACCAAATTCGCGCTGGCACACGCCTGCGTCTTCGCATCGGCCCGCTGCGCCGCCGTGTAATCAGCTTGAGCCGGTGCCCGCCCACGGGATAGGACCAGCACCAACGCCGTCACCGCCAGCACGAGTGCGACCAGGGCCGCCACTCCCGCCGACCGCTCGAGGACCACCAGAACTCTCCGCCAGAGATCCGCCACGACTCCCTCTTCCCGCGGACGTGATCACCCGCGGGAGGAAGTCTCCCACCAGTTGTTGGCCGCTGACAGGAGAACGGGAACGACCGGAGGCGACTAAGCCAATCCGGCCGAGACCGACCGGCCCGCCGACTTCAGGTCGTTGCAGGCCTCGATGACACGCTCAGTCATGTTGGCCTCGGCCTTCTTCAGGTAGCTGCGCGGGTCGTAGGTCTTCTTGTTGCCCACCTCGCCGTCGATCTTGAGCACACCGTCGTAGTTGGCGAACATGTGCCCGGCGATCGGCCGGGTGAATGCGTACTGGGTATCGGTGTCGACATTCATCTTCACGACGCCGTAGCGCAGCGAGTCCTCGATCTCGGACTTCAGCGAGCCCGACCCGCCGTGGAACACGAAGTCGAACGGCTTGGAGCCCTCTGCCAGACCAAGTTTGGCCGAGGCAACGCGCTGCCCCTCGGCCAGCACCTCCGGCTTGAGCTTCACGTTTCCGGGCTTGTACACACCGTGCACGTTGCCGAAGGTCGCGGCCAGGAGGTACCGGCCGTTCTCGCCGACACCGAGCGCCTCGACGGTCTTCTCGAAGTCCTCCGACGAGGTGTAGAGCTTCTCGTTGATCTCGGCCTCGACGCCGTCTTCTTCACCGCCGACCACGCCGATCTCCACCTCGAGGATGATGTGCGCCTTCGCGGTCGCCGCCAGCAGTTCCTGCGCGATCTCGAGGTTCTCGCCGATCGGCACCGCCGATCCGTCCCACATATGGGACTGGAACAGCGGGTTCTGCCCGGCGGCCACGCGCTCCTGGGAGATGGCGATGAGCGGACGCACGAAGCTGTCCAGCTTGTCCTTGGGGCAGTGGTCGGTGTGCAGGGCGACGGTGATCCCGTACTTGGCGGCGACCACGTGCGCGAACTCGGCGAGCGCGACCGCGCCGGTCACCATGTCCTTGATGCCCAGACCCGAACCGAATTCCGCACCACCGGTGGAGAACTGGATGATGCCGTCGCTACCCGCGTCGGCGAAACCTTTGATCGCGGCGTTGATCGTTTCCGATGAGGTGCAGTTGATGGCCGGGAAGGCAAAGGAATGCTCCTTGGCCCGGTCCAGCATTTCGGCGTAGACCTCGGGCGTGGCGATGGGCACTTCGACGACCTCCATGTCAGCTCTGCGGATTCGCCCCTCACCATAAGGCAGCCAGGTTTACAACAGATATCGACGGTACTGTTGGCGCCGTGAACTTGCTGGCAGCACCCGGATCCGTCACCACCCTGGCACTCATGCCGGATTTCCTGGATCCGGTCAAACTACTCGGCCACTTCGGAACCCTCGCGCTGCTCGGGTTGCTGGTGGTGATCTTCGTGGAGTCGGGCGTGCTGTTTCCGGTGCTACCCGGTGATTCCTTGTTGTTCGTGGCAGGGATGCTGGCGGCCGGTACCGCAGCCGCCGCCGCGGACGGCGCCCCGCAGGCCAATTTCCAGCTGTGGCAGCTGCTGGTCTTCATTCCCATCGCCGCCATCCTGGGCGGTCAGGTCGGCTACTGGATTGGTCGCGGGATCGGCACGTCGATGTTCAAGCCCGATGCCCGCTTCCTGAAGCAGAAGTACCTCGAGGAGGCGCACGCCTTCTTCGAGAAGCGCGGCCCGTTCGCCATCGTGATCGCCCGGTTCGTTCCGATCGTGCGGACCCTGGCGCCGATCACGGCAGGCGCGGCCAAGATGAGCTACCCGATCTTCGCCCTGTACAACATCCTGGGCGCCGTCGTCTGGGGCGTCGGTCTCACGCTGCTGGGCTACTGGTTGGGCCAGTTCGAGATCATTCAGAAGCTGCTCGAACCCATCTTCATTCTGATCGTGCTGGTCTCGGTGGCCCCGATGTTCTTCGAATGGATGCGCCGTCGTAAGGCGGCGAAGCAGCCGGAGGCCGCTCCCGAGGCTTAGTACGCACTCGAAACAACTCGCCAATCAGATCCACGGCTACCCACCAAATGCGGGTGAATATGCCCAGGTGCGCACCGTAGCAAACTACGCTAATGTCGCGCTGTGGGGAAGATCAACAGTTGTCTGACAGCGTTGACGGCGATCGCGCTGATGGGTTGGGGCTTTGCGGCGCCCGCCGGCGCCGAGCCCGCACCGGCGGATGTCGCGGGTGCGTCGGAGGCTGTGCAGACGTACATAAACGCAACCAACAACGTCGACGTGCCCCTGATACGTGCCATGGTGTGCGGTCGCCTTGCCGCCGCCACCTCCGCTGGCACCGACGAACAGGTCCGTCAGGTCGTGCAGTCTCAACGCGACCGCATCGGGTTGGCCCACATAGAGGTCTTGCATCCGGTGGAGCTGGGATCACCGCCCGGCCAGGTCGATCTGCTGGCCCAGTTGACTTCCGAGCACCACCCGCAGGATCCGGGCGGCAACGGGATCAACCTGGTCTATCACACCGAGAAGGTCAATGGCTCATGGAAGGTATGCCATGCCCGCAACGAGGGGCGCCTCGACGAACCCTGATAAAGCCCGTCTCAACTAGGCACGCACCGGCGTCGTCTCGAACGCGGCCACCTTGCCCCGAAAATCATCCGGGAACGGGGTGGAGGTGCCGTCGATCGCGTGCACGTACACCGTCTCGCCGGTGATGAGATGCTCTCCGCCGCGATGTATTTCGAAGTGACAGGTCATGCTCGCCCTCCCCATCCGGGCGATGCGCACCCCGATGTCGAGGACGTCGTCGAAGCGGGCGGGCGCGTGATAATCGATGACCGACCTCACCACGTACATGTGCTCAAAGACCCCGTCGCCCTCGGCGTTACGCGCACCGGTCAACGCGGCCCAGTATTCGGTGAGCGCGGCGTCGAAAAACGCCAGGTAGTGGGCGTTGAAGACGACGCCCTGCATATCGACCTCGGCCCACCGCACGCGCAACGGATGAAAGAAGCTGAAATCCTCACGTGCCATGTCAGGCCACCACGTGCGCGGCCTCGAGAAGCATCCACCCGGACAACTGCACCGACAGATCACGCTCGGGGACCTTCGACGGATTGACCGCCCCCGCGATGAACTGCGACGCCGGGGACTGCACGGTCGGCAGCGCGGCCGTGCGAGTCCAATCCGCACCGAACAGCGGAAGGTCTTCCACCGTCAGCCGATTCGCCCAGGCCGCCTCGGCCGAGGTCAGCAGGATGTCACGGGCGACGGCCCGGGCATCGGTGTCCTGCGGGGAGTTCTTCGGCAGCGTGGTGACCACCAACGCCAGATAACGAGCCAGAATGCCGTTGAAGAGCCCGCCATCTCCGCCGCCGCTGCCACGAATCACGCCTTCAGCCGTCATGTGATCCTTGACCGCGTGCACAAGCCGATGCACACGCTCGGCATGCCGGGATTCCCCGGTCCGCACGGCGAGCTCGGTCTCCAGCCCCAGCACCACACCCTGGCAATAGGTGTAGGTGGCCCGTTCCAGGGTGCCGTCCTCCTGGATTCCATCGATCACCAGATGCGATTCTGGATCGACGAGGGTGTTGTCGATCCAGTCGGACATCACCTCGGCCCGCCACACTCTTCCGGTGCGCGCCAACACGATTGCCGCGGGGCCGTTGGCTGGGGTGTTGAAGAACTTGTCCTGTTTGCGCCACGGTATGCCGCCGCCGTACTGCGGCATCCAGGCATCGAGGAACTGCTGACGCAGCCGGTTGAGCGCACGCGGACGCTCCAGGCCCAACAGCTCCGAGGCACGCTGCATGGCCAGCGCCAACCAGGCCATATCGTCGTAGTACTGGTTGGTCCACATGAATACGTTGCGGAACCGGTGTGCGCGTTGCATATCCGCGATGTACTTGAGCCGGTCCGGGCGCGGGTCGCGCAGCTGCGCATCGATCAGGCAGTCCTGCAGATGCGCCTGCCACCAGTAGTGCCAGTTCTTGAACCAGGTAGCGCCCGGCGCGGGCGGCCAGGTCACGATGCCCAGGCGCATGCGTGGCAGGTGCCACAGCGGCGAGAAGTGTCTGGCGGTGATTGCGGCTTCGGCGCTACTGGCGCGGTTGGCCCACAGCACATCCATGCACTTGATACTAGGGGTGGCCCGCCCCGGGCTACCACGCCTTGGTCGGGTCGGCGTGCTGGCGGATCCACGCGTGCATGGCCACACCCGCCGCGACCCCGGCGTTGATGCTGCGGGTGGATCCAAATTGTGCGATCGAAACCGTCATCACCGCACCGACTTTCGACACATCAGTGACACCCGGCCCCTCCTGCCCGAACACCATCAAGCAGTCCGCGGGCAACACCGCGGTCTCCAGGGGCACCGATCCCGGGACGTTGTCAACGGCCACCACCGTCAGGCCGGTCAGCTTGGCGTACTCCAGAAGCTGCTCGGTGCTGTCATGGTGCATCAGATGCTGGTAGCGATCGGTGACCATGGCGCCACGCCGGTTCCAGCGGCGCCGGCCGACAATGTGTACGGTGTGCACCGCGAACGCGTTGGCCGTGCGCACCACCGTGCCGATGTTGGCATCATTCTCGAAATTCTCGATGGCGATGTGCAGTCGATGGCGCCGCGTGTCGATATCGGCGACGATTGCCTCCCGGCGCCAATAACGATAGGCATCAACCACATTGCGGGCATCACCATCGCGCAACAGCTCGGGGTCGTAGCGCGGGTCTGTCGGCAGCGGCAGGCCCCGTTCCTCCGCCCACGGTCCCACGCCATTGCCGGTGGCACCCCATAGAGACGGCTCGGCCGGCTCATCCCTGCCGGTCTTGGGCACCTCACTCACGAATCGTCCATACCGCGGCGTGGGTACCGATCACCGAGAGGGTGCCGGCGAGCACCGCGGCGTTGATCTCGCCCTGCAGGCATAACGACGGCTGCATCTGCACAGCATCCAGAGATGAGTCCGGTAGCACCAGCACGGATGCCCCGTAGAGGGCACAGCTGCGCGCCAACCCCTCCCCGGGCAGTGTCGGCGCCACCGTCACCATGAGCGGTCCACCACGCGCCGCCGACTCGTCCCGGTAACGTGCCGCGACTCCCGAAATACTCAGACCCAGTAGCGAGAATCCGTTGCCGTTGAATGCATTCGGATCACCCAGGTCCACCTGGCTGATCTGCTGGCCACTGGCCCGCCAGGCCTCCATGCTCTTGGTGACGATCACCAGACCGGAGTCGTTCTGCGGCGTGGGCAGCAGTCCCATCGGGTAGGCCACCGGGTACGCCACGGTGGACCCGGCAATGCGGTCCTTGGCCGAGTACGCGTACACCCCCCCGTACCGCGCTCTGGTTCTGCATCGGCCCCAGGCACACCGTGCCGGTGAGGCCGGTCGCGGCGCCCGCCGAGGGGGTCGCGGTCAGCGGATGCACGGAAAGGTCGGCCACGTCGCGGCAACTGCCCAGGGCCGGCACTTCCAATGGATGCGCCAACGACCCGTACAGCCCGAAACGCAGATCACCGGCAGCGGCGGGCTTCTCCTCCGGTTTCGCGGCCGCCCCCGTGATATCGACCAGCACATACCCGTTCTGGAACCGCAGGTTGGCGACGCTGAGATTCCAGCCCAGCAGGCTCTGCGTCTCACCGACCTTGGCAGTCGGTGCGCCGTAAACCAGTTCCTTCTCAGGGTCTTTCGAGCAGCCCGTCAAGACCAGGGCCCCGGCGACCAGCGCGGCGAGGGCCCGACGGAAGGTCACGATCCGGCCAGGCCGAGATCCGCCAGTCCCAGCACATACCGATAGGGAACACCTTCGGCGCGAATCGCCTCGGCGGCACCGGTATCACGGTCCACAACGGTGGCCACCCCGATCACCTCGCCTCCGGCCTCGCGGACCGCCTGCACGGCCGTGAGCGCGGACCCACCAGTGGTGCTGGTGTCTTCGACTACCAGCACCCGCTGCCCGGTCACCTCAAATCCCTCGATAAGCCGTTGCATACCATGAGCTTTCACCGACTTACGCACCACGAACGCGTCGATGGGCCGTCCGGGCGCATGCATGACCGCCGTCGCGACGGGATCGGCGCCCAGGGTGAGTCCGCCGACACCGGCGTAGTCCCAGTCGTTGGTCAGCTCGCGCACCAGCCGGCCGATCAGGGCGCCCGCCCGGTGATGCAAGGTGGCCCGGCGCAGGTCGACGTAATAGTCGGCTTCCTTGCCCGACGACAAGGTCACCTTGCCGTGCACCACCGCGATATCGCGGACCAAAGCCGCCAACTCATCACGCTCGGCCGCATTGAGAGCCGGTCCTAAATCAAGTTCTGCCACGACCCCGTCCTACCACGCTGTTGAATTTCCGCACCAAACCTCTTGGTATTAGCCGTGTTACCGAGGTAATCGCCTTGTACTGGATGCCCGGAACGCTGAGCACCTTACCTGCCGCAATGTCCTGCAGACACGCGTTGACCACATCGTCGACCTGGAGCCACATGAACTCCGGAATGGTGCCCATCTCGATTCCGGCCCGCTCGTGAAACTCGGTGTGAATGAATCCCGGGCACAACACGTGCATACCAACTCCGGTGCCCAACAACCCATTTGCCAATCCCTCGGTGAAGGAAACCACCCAGGCCTTGGAGGCCGAATACGTCGACCCGCGTCCAGAAACCAGGCCCGCCACGCTCGCCACGTTGATGACGGTGCCGGCGCCCGCCTCGACCATCGACGGAAGGGCCGCACGGGTGAGCTCCATGACTGCGGTGACATTGACGTCCAGCTGCGAGTGCAACAGCTCGGGCGCCGCCGTCCAGAACTCACCGGCGGTCGCGAATCCGGCGTTGTTGATCAACACCGATATCCCGGCGGCGACGCGCTTGGCGACCTTCGCACGATCGGCAGCATCCGCGAGGTCGGCGGGCAGCACCTCCGCGTGCACGCCGTACCGGCAGGTGAGTTCGTCGGCGAGGGCGCCCAGGCGCCGCTCGTCACGGGCGACGAGCACCACGTCGTATCCGAGGGAGGCGTACTTGCGGGCGAAACCACCCCCCAGGCCCGAGGTGGGGCCGGTGACCAGCGCCACGGGTCGCGCCGAATTGGGGGCTGCCATGGTTGGTCAGCGTACCGGCTGGCAGCACGCCTCAACCCGCCGTATAACCGGTACTAAATGTTACTGGTACAAATTGTCCGGAAACTGCCGCTTGCGGGAGCAAGCGTTGCTAGCATCGCGAAATGTTTGACCGGCTGGTGGTGTGGCTCATCGAGCGTCAGCGCTGGATTTACCCGGTACTCGCCGTGTTGTGGGTCGCCGCGGGCACCTACATAACCACCGCTCCGAAGGTTGCACTGCCGACACCCGAGGTCACCCCGACCACACAAGCGGTGAGCGCCATGTCGCTGAGCCAACCCAAGACGGTGACGTACGAGGTGTCCAGCGAAGGCCGTCCCGTCACGGTCTCCTACCTCGACGAAAAGGGCCAATCCAAGCTCTTCAACGGCCCCGCACCGTGGCGCACCAGCCTGACCACCAGCGACTTGGCATTCGCGGCGGGTGTCACGGCGATATCGACCAACACCGTCACCTGCCGCATCACCGTGGACGGCAAGGTGGCCGACGAGAAGACCGACACCGGTCGCACGCCCTCGGTGAGCTGCAACCTCGTTGCCTTCCAGAAACTCGACCCACAAGGTGGTCACTGATGCACGACAGTCCCCTATTCGGACGCTTCGCCGGCATCATCAGCAGGCACGCCGTCGTGGTCATCGGGCTCCTGATGATGGTGGCCGGCGGTCTAATGGCCTCGGCGCCGAACCTCGAAGAACTGGCCCTTACCCACGGCAGTCCCATGATGCCGACCAACACCCAATCGGCGGCTGCGCTCAAACACATGGCCAAGGCCTTCGGGGAGTCCGAATCGAACAACACCGCCGCGGTGGTCGTCGTCAAAGATCAACCGTTCACCGAGCGGGACCGTCAGTTCCGTGCCGAACTGATGAAAAAGCTGCGGGCCGATACCGCGCACGTGGAACCGGGTATGGACATGTGGTCCGATCCGCAGTTCGCCACCGCATCGGAGAGCCCCGATAAGAAGGTGGCCCTGGCGCAACTGCAGCTGGCCGGGGAGATCGGCGGCCCCAAGGCCATGGAATCGGCCAAGGCCGTGCAGCACATCATCGATGACATCGAGAAGCCGCCGGGCACCACGATCTATGCCACCGGAACAAGTCAGGCCGCCGCCGACCAGATCAACACGATGATGCGGGATGTCGTGATCATCGGAGGACTCTCGCTGGTGCTCGTGGGTGGTCTGCTGCTGTTGGTCTACCGCTCACTCGTGGTCGCGTTCCTGCCGCTGATCACCGTGGGTGTTGCCGTCGGTATCGCCACCCCGATCGCCAGCTTCCTCACCTTGGCGGGGCTGATTCCCACATCCATGATGACTAATGCGTTGATGGGTGCGCTGGCGCTGGGCGCCGGCACCGACTACTCCATCTTCTTCATCGGCCGCTATCAGGAGGGGCGACGCTGCGGCCTCAGCGTCGATGACGCGTTCCGCGCCAGTTATCGGGGCGTGGCACCGGTCGTGATCGCGTCCGGCCTGACCGTGGCGGGTGCGTTGTCCTGCATGACATTCGCCCAACTGGACATGATGAAATCGATGGGCATACCGGGGGCCATCACCATGATCTTCACCGTGCTGTCCGCGGTGACCGTGACGCCCGGCGCACTACTCATCGGGGCACGCCGCTTCGGCTGGTTCGAGCCCCGCTCGACCGCCCGATCGACTCGGCTGTGGCGCCGGGTCGGTATCCGCGTAGCGCGTTGGCCCAGACCGATATTCGTCACGACCTTCGCCGCCTTGATCCTGCTCATGATGGTGATCCCCACCGCGTCCTTCAATTATGACGAACTGCAGTTCATCCCCAAGGACATGCCCAGCGCGGCAGGTATGCATGCGATTCAGGAGCACTTTCCCGCAGGCCAGATGAACCCCGACATGATCTTGATCCGGGCTCCCGAAGACCTGCGCAGCTCGGCCAACATCGGGCTCCTGGAGAAGGCCGCGCAGCAGATCACCAAGCTGGACAGCGTGGCATCGGTGCAGTGGATCACCCGGCCCACCGGCATGCCGATGGATCAAACATCGCTCATGTACAGCGTGGGGATGGCCGGAACGATGATGTCGCAGAACAAGATTGTGATGGAGCAACGTCAGCAGCGGATGCACGCCATGACCGACGACATGAACTCGATGATGTCCACGCTCCAGGGCCTGCAAGGCACCTTGCGAACCGCGCAGCAGGGCGCCAAGCAATTCAGTGCCGCTGCGCAGCCCATTCAGTCCAGCTTGAATCAGCTTAAGTCACAACTAAATTCGGCAATGGGTCCCGTTCGCGAGGCGGTACGTGCGCAACCCAACTGCGCCGCCGACCCGATGTGCGTGGGCGCGCAATCAACCTTGTCGAACTTCGAGAACATGTCCAGCGTCACCGACCAGATGCGCAGCCTCGTCAGCACATCGGGTTCCATGACCGGAGGTTTGACCCAGGCCGCGCGGACGATGCCACGCATGCTCGAATCCATGTCTTCGATGCAGGATCTGATGACCGAGACAAATGAGCAGATGACGCAGATGATGTCGCAGATCGACACCATGACCTCGCTCATGCAGGACCTCGGCCGAAGCAGCGCCGGCACCGGGGACTACTTCTACTTCCCCGCGCAGATGCTCTCGGACCCGCGATTCAAGCCGTACCTGAAGATGATGTTCTCCGAAGACGGCACCACCACCCGCATGATCGTCATCGGCAGCGGCAGCAGCTACGGCGACGAAGGCATCCAGCGCGTCCGGGATCTGGCCCATGAGATGAAGTACGCCCTCAAGGGCACTCGCCTACAGGGCAGCGTGATCGAGATCGCCGGCCCGGCGGCGCTCATCGGCGATATGCGGGTGATGCTCGATCGCGACGAGAAGCTGATCATGATCGGCTGCCTGACCGTGATCTTCACGGTGGTACTGCTGCTGCTGCGCGGTTTGGTGGCCTCGCTGATCGTCATCGGCTCGGTGCTGGTGTCCTTTGCCTCGACCCTCGGGCTGGCCCTGGTGATCTGGCAGCACGTGCTCGGCATTCAGCTGCACTGGTCGGTGCCGGTGGCGGTCTTCGCGATTCTGATATCGGTGGGGGCCGACTACAACCTGCTGGTCGCGTCGCGTTTCAAGGAAGAGATGAGTGCCGGTATCCGCACAGGGGTCATCCGTGCCATCGCCGGCACCGGCGGGGTGGTGACCACGGCGGGCCTGGTGTTCGCGATGACGCAGTTCGCCATGATGGGGTCGAGTCTGATCAACATCGCGCAGATGGGTTCGACGATTGGGTTGGGCTTGATCATCGACACGTTCGTGGTGCGCACCTTCACGGTGCCGACCCTGGCGGTGATTCTCGACAAGAAGTTCTGGTGGCCGCTGCCGATGAACCAGCTCTGGCGGCGTTCCTAGTGGCCGAGCGGCTGGCCGCCCTGACCCACGGGAGCGGGCTGCCGATCTACGGCGGGGGCGGAACTGCTGCCGACGGGCCGGCTGGGGCGCTCGGCGGCCTGGATGGGCGAGGGTGCCGATTCCCCGGAGGGCGGCAGCACCCGTAGCAGGTCGTTGAACTGGCGGACGGCCTTGAGGCCCTCGTCCCACTGCTCACGGTTGCTGTTGATGGGTAGCGCGGCCAGCGTCCAGTGCTGTTCATTCCACAACACCTCCGCCGTCTCGGTCGCGGTATGGGCGAACGTGACCATGCGCCGGTCACAGGCCCGACGGGCGGCATCCAGGTTGGTGGAGTACACCATGCGCGGGCCGATGGCGCCGAGCAGCCAGATATCGGCTTCGCGGGGTTCCTGCATGACCTTGAGTCGCAGGTCCACCATGACGTTGGTGCCCACCTTGCGGTGCAGCGCGATGATGGTCGCGACGTCCTCCAGGTCGAAGACGTAGACCGCCTCGCCACGGATCTGTCCGAGGACCACATTGGCGGCCGCAGCCGATCCCGCACTCGACATCACGCCGCGGTTCCAGCGCTTGACGATCTCTTTGTCCTGCGACATGTAGTCGAAGCCGTGAGATCGCGCCCAGGCCTTTCGGCGATGTCCGCGACTGCGGCGGCGGCCGATATCGACATACAGCAGCACGGCCGCACAGACGAAGCACAGTGCGGACAGCGTGAACCAAAGTAGAGCCATCCGCGACAGCCTAACCGGTACCGGCCAAACTGCTGCGCACAGCGCTCGGATCGTGACCCAGAGTTACCGCTCCGTGATGGGTCCAGACAGCAGCTAGTGTCGACTTATCGCGGGAAAGTCCCCATGGACACCGCGATAAGTCGACACTCGACAGCTACTTATCCCAGGGTGAGCGAGTCGCCGTCGGCGCTGACGTTCACCGGAACGACGTCACCGTCGTGCACTTCACCGGCCAGCAGCTGTTTGGCCAGCTTGTCGCCGAGGGCCTGTTGCACTAGGCGGCGCAACGGACGCGCCCCGTAGATCGGATCGAATCCGCGCTGGGCCAGCCAATTCTTGGCGGGCTCGGACACCTCGAGCGTCAACCGCCGCTGGGCGAGCCGCTTCTGCAGCTGCGCCAACTGGATGTCGACGATCCGCACCAGCTCCTCGGGATTGAGCGGCTCGAAGATGAGCACGTCGTCGAGCCGGTTGATGAACTCCGGCTTGAACTTGGCGCGCACCGCCGCCATCACCTGCTCCTCGGAGCCACCGGCACCCAGGTTGGAGGTGAGGATCAAGATGGTGTTCCGGAAGTCCACCGTGCGGCCCTGACCGTCGGTGAGCCGTCCCTCGTCGAGCACCTGCAACAGCACGTCGAACACGTCCGGGTGCGCCTTCTCGACCTCGTCGAACAGCACCACTGTGTACGGGCGCCGCCGCACCGCCTCGGTCAGCTGACCACCGGCGTCATATCCGACATATCCGGGTGGGGCACCGACAAGCCTTGCCACGGAATGCTTTTCGCCGTACTCAGACATGTCGATACGCACCATGGCGTGCTCGTCGTCGAACAGGAAGTCCGCGAGCGCCTTGGCCAGCTCGGTCTTGCCGACACCGGTGGGCCCGAGGAACAGGAACGAACCGGTGGGCCGGTTGGGGTCAGCGACACCGGCCCGGGCACGGCGCACCGCATCGGAAACGGCCTCGACGGCCTTCGTCTGGCCCACGACCCGCGCGCCCAGCACGTCTTCCATGCGCAGCAGCTTGGCGGTCTCGCCCTCCATGAGCCGGCCGGCCGGAATACCGGTCCAGGCCGACACCACGTCGGCGACGTCGTCGGGCCCAACCTCTTCCTTGAGCATGACGCTTTCGCGTGCCTGGGCTCCGGGAAGCGCGGCCTCCAGCTGCTTCTCCAGGTCCGGGATACGCCCGTACCGCAATTCCGCGACCTTGCCGAGGTCGCCGTCTCGCTCGGCGCGATCGGATTCACCCTTGAGGGTTTCCAATTGCTCCTTGAGTTCCCGGACCACGTCGATGGCGTTCTTCTCGTTCTGCCACCGAGCGGTCAACTCGGCGAGGCGTTCCTTCTTGTCGGCCAGCTCCTCGCGCAGCTTCACCAGACGCTGCTTGGAGGCCTCGTCGTCTTCCTTGGACAGCGCCATCTCTTCGATCTCGAGACGACGCACGACGCGCTCGACCTCGTCGATCTCCACAGGGCGCGAATCGATTTCCATACGCAGACGCGATGCGGCCTCGTCGACCAGGTCGATGGCCTTATCGGGCAGGAATCGCGAGGTGATGTACCGGTCGGACAAGGTGGCGGCGGCCACCAGCGCAGAGTCGGTGATCCGCACGCCGTGGTGAACCTCGTAGCGCTCCTTGATGCCGCGCAGGATGCCGACGGTGTCCTCCACCGAAGGCTCACCCACCAGCACCTGCTGGAACCGGCGCTCCAGGGCGGCGTCCTTCTCGATGTACTTGCGGTACTCGTCGAGTGTGGTGGCGCCGACCAGGCGCAGCTCGCCGCGCGCCAGCATGGGCTTGATCATGTTGCCGGCGTCCATCGCCGACTCACCCGTGGCACCCGCACCGACGATGGTGTGCAGCTCGTCGATGAACGTAATCAGCTGTCCCGCAGAGTTCTTGATCTCGTCGAGGACAGCCTTGAGACGTTCCTCGAACTCACCTCGGTACTTGGCGCCCGCGACCATGGATCCGAGATCCAAAGAGACAACGGTCTTGCCGCGCAAGCTTTCGGGCACGTCGCCGGCCACGATGCGCTGCGCCAGCCCCTCCACGATGGCGGTCTTACCGACGCCGGGCTCACCGATCAACACCGGATTGTTCTTGGTCCGGCGGCTGAGCACCTGCACGACGCGGCGAATCTCGGTGTCGCGACCAATCACCGGGTCGAGCTTTCCCTCGCGGGCGCGGGCGGTCAGGTCGGTGGAGTACTTCTCCAACGCCTGGAACGTCGACTCGGGCTCGGGGCTGGTCACCCGGCCGCTGCCGCGCACCTGAACAAAGGCGTCGCGCAACGCGTTCGGAGTGGCGCCGTTGTTGGCGAGCAGCTTGGCGATATCGGAATCACCGGTGGCCAAGCCTACGAGCAGATGCTCGGTGGATACGTAGTCGTCATTGAGCTCGGTGGCGAGCTGCTGCGCCGTGGTGATCGCGGCGATGGAATCACGCGAGAGCTGCGGGTTGGCGCTGGCGTTGCTGACCTGAGGAAGCCGGTCGGCGATAGCCTGCGCCTCGTTGCGCACGGTCGCGGGGTCTACGCCCACGGCCTGCAACAGCGGCGCGGCGATGCCATCGGTCTGGCTCAGCAGCGCCACCAGCAGGTGGGCGGGACGGATTTCGGGGTTGCCTGCAGTAGTTGCTGCCTGGAGGGCAGCAGTCAGCGCGGCCTGGGTTTTCGTGGTCGGATTGAACGAGTCCACAACACCTCCATGGGTTGAGAGAAATGCTTGTCAGTAATTCCAACGCAGCCAACCTTGAGTCTGTTCCGCTCAACTTTGAGAATTTTCGCGGTGCCGTGTCTAGCTCATCACACCCCGGTGTGCTCCGAACCGAATCGGGGATCACACGCGGTCGCCGCGCCCCTCGAGCAGCTCGCCGACGCGCGACAACACAGGAAGCGCTCCGCCACGCAGAACCGACCGCAGCTGGCGATTGAGCGGCGACTGCGGATCGAACCCGCGCAGCGTGAACCAGAGCTGGGTACCTCCATCCCTGGGAATCAGTCGCCAGGTCATGCGCAATGTGGTGATTCCACCCAGGATCGGAATCTCGAAGGTGCTGTCGATGAGCTCGGGCTCGCGCACCTCCAGGAACTCCATCTCGACCCGTCCGGCGAATCCGACGAGCGGAATCGCATAGGTGCTGATGAACAGCCGGCTACCGGCTTCCACCGACACCAAATCGTGGTCATTCACCAGGTCCCCCACGAACTCCTTGGAAGTGACCACCTGCCACACCGTGCGCGGCGGATGGCGATAGAACTCGCCCAGACTGAAGGCCGTCGCATCATCGGGTGGGGGGTCTGCGCCGGACTCGGGGAGGGCCAAGAGCTCTTCGATACGCGACATGACCAACGCCCATAAATCCCGAACGAGAGCGCGAAGCCTCACATGGGCGGGGTTGGCGACGTCAAATCCGGTGTGCACGACCAGTAATCGCGTTCCTCCGGGCTCGGGGTGGAGCGTCCACGTGACCCGCAGATCCCAGGAGTCCTCCGGTGTGGTGAATCTGTAGACCATGCGTTCACCGGGTACGACATCGGTGAACTCACAGTTCCCGCGGCCCCCGAAGTTCACCTCGGGCATCGGAAAGGTCGTGAACGAGAACGACCTGCCCGCTTCTACCGAATCCCTGTCGACCTCGGTGGTCCAGTCGGAAACCGAAGCGGCCGAGGTGATGGCAAGCCAGACCTGCTCGGCTGGATATGGGAAGAACTGCCCGACCGTCACCGATGTCAGGTCGTCCCGCGAGGCGGTCATACCCCTGGGATACCGCAGATGCGTGATGCATGCGGACGATCAGGCGGATACATCGGTGACCAAACGGCACGGGGGCTGATTCTCGGCGCGCGGCGCGGTGTCGATACATCGTCCGAGCCGGCCCATCGTGCCGGGCCAACCGAGCTCGGAGATCTTCCGGTAGATACGCGACGCCGAATCGCTGAGATCAAACCCTTCGTGCCGGAACGTGACCATGGTGCCGCCCGGAACCTCGTGCAGCGTCCACGTCACCGTCGACACCCTCTGCTTGGACGATTTCATATCCCACCAGCGGATCGACAGCACCCTGTTCGGGGTAGCCGCGAGGACCTCGCAGGACAGCGCGCCCGAGAAGTCGGCCATGGGCAGGGGGAAGGCTTTGAAACGGAACCGGGTTCCGACCTGGGGCCGAAAGCCAACCGGGTCCATCAGCCATTCCTCCATGGCGTCTGGGCACGCGATCACGCTCCACACCCGCGCGGGCGGGTGCGGATAGAAATGGTCGAGAAGAATGGTGGCGATGTCGTTCGCGTCGTCGAGCACAGCACTCTCCAGATTGATGGGGTTATCTTTCATACCCCATCAATCTGGGTTACCGCCGTGTTCGCATCTGTTAGCCAGGCAAACTCACCCGGCTAGAGCTCAACGGCGCCCCCGCCAGCCGGGGTAGTCGCTGCACAATCGATCAGGCGCCCGAGCTTGGCCATCGCCGTCGGCCAGAACCGATCGGACAGGCCAGCCATCCTGCGCACAGCAGGGTCATCGCTACTGAAAGCCGGTCGGCTCACGCTGACCACGGTGCCGCCGGGAACCTCGCACAACGTCCACGCTGTTCGCCAGGCCACCGGGTCTGGCGATTTCGTATCCCACCAGGAAATCGCCAGCATTTCGTTGCGCATAGCCACCAAGACTTCGCACGCGATGTCCCGGAATAGTTGGCAATCGGCATCGGAAGATCGGTGAGCCGGTACCGCGTACCTTCCACGGCGCGGAACCCAACCTGTTCGACGAACCAGTCCCCCATGACATCGGGGTCGACCAAGACGTTCCATACGCGCCCGGGAGGGTGCGGATAGAAGAAATCGGCGACAACATCCGGTCGCTCGTCAAGATCGCCCACGGCACACACTCCCTTGTCGGTGGTGAGACCTTTGTACTCCGTGAACCTGGGCGACTGCTGTAGTTAGATGAGTTAGCTAGGCAAACCTAATTCGGAAGCATCGGCCGTGAGATACCGATCAACGGTCGGAGCCAATATGGCGACCATCTGCTCCCTGGTCAACGCGACCAAGGGATCGATCTTGAGTGCGTATCGCAGGAGCGCGGTCCCGACCATCGAGGTGGCCGCCAGCGCGAATCGCGTCCGCACCTCCGGCCCCCCACCCAGCTCCTCGCTGATCGCGGCCAACACGTAGTTCTGCATGAAATCCCGAAACGCGCGATGGGCATCGTCGTTGGTGGTGGCCGACTGCAGGATCGCGAGCATCGTGTCGACCGTGCCTGCCTGTTCCCACATCGACAGGTACGCGTTGACGAAGCGTTGACCGACCGTGCCCTCACCCTCGCGAATAGCGAGCACCAGCTCGTTGGGATCGATCACCAGCTGGATCGACTGACGAAACAGCTCATCCTTCGACCCGAAGAGGTACACGATCATGGACGGATCGATACCCGCATCGCGGGCAACACCCCTGATGGTCGTCTTCTCATAGCCGCGCTCGGCGAATGAGCGCTTCGCAACGTCGAGCACATGCTCTCGCGAGACCGCTTCCCCGCGACGGCGGCCCCGGCGGGCGGTATTCGTGCTGGTTGCCATGCTCTACGGTATCAATTTTCCACAAGTGTTGAAAAAAGGCCACATGCGATCTACTCTCATCTCAATTAATTCAACACTTAATGAAATGGAGGATGAGATGACGGGCCACCACGAACTCCGACCGGGCGCTCATCACCAGGTGCCGGACTGGGCGCGGGCCACATCCGTTGCCGCCCTGCTGACGTGCGCACTCGGGGCCATCTTCATCGCCTTCGCCTGGCCCTCGGCACGCACCGCACCGCGCGACGTGCCGATCGGAGTCACAGGATCGGCGGCGCAGGTGGCCATGCTCACTGAGCGACTGGCGGGTGCCTCACCCGGCGCGTTCGCCGTCACCCACTACCCGAGTCAAACCAAACTCGAGGAGGCGACCAGAAACCGCTCCGTCTACGGCGGATTCGTCCTCATGCCCCCGGCACCCACCGTCGTGGTCGCGACGGGCGGCAGCCCTGCCGTCGCACAAGCACTGACCGGTATCGGTCAACAAATCGGCAAGCAGAGCGGGATGGCGGTGTCCATCAAGGACCTCGCTCCACTGCCGCCCTCGGATCCGCGCGGCATCGGCCTGGCCGCAGCGGCCCTGCCCATGACCTTGGGCGGGCTGCTTCCGGCGGTCGCTCTCACCCTGTTGTTTCCCGGCAGAACCTGGCTCAAAGCAGCCACAGCCACTGGGTTCTCGTTCCTGGCGGCACTCACCATCTGCGTCATCCTGGATTCCTGGCTGGGCGTCATCACCGAGAACTTCTGGGGAGTGACCGCCGGCCTCACGCTGGGGATGATGGCGATGTCGTTGAGCATCACCGGCCTTGGCGCCCTGCTCGGATATCCGGGAATCGGATTGGGAGCGGCCGTCGCCGTGTTGATCGGGAACCCACTCTCGGGGCTAACGAGTGCACCCGAGTTCTTGCCCAAAGGCTTTGGCCTACTTGGGCAATTCCTGCCACCAGGGGCCAACGGCACGCTGCTGCGATCCCTGGCCTACTTCGACGGAGCCGGTTCGGCCGGAGTGATCCTGATCCTGTGCTGCTGGGTGGGCCTCGGGGTCGCGATGCTGGCACTCGACGGGGCTCGGCAGCGTGCGATGGTGCGCGGCGTGAACGTGACAGAACTTCGCAAACCGGAGCTGGTCTAACAACTGTCGAGTGCGAGCCTGACGCGGATTTCGAGCCCAACACCCGCGTCAGGCTCGCACTCGATCGGCCCAGAAGGCCCCCTCCGTGATTCCCCCCACGCCGCCGACGCACCACTTGGCAAAAATGCTCAAGCCATAAACATGCGCCTGTAGTGCAGACAACTAGCCCTGGCAGTGCTTTCAGCACACGAGTATGCGGCCCGTAAGTCACCCGTTTCCCCCGCTGACCTCATCCAGTCCCAGACGGTCCACAAACTTCCCTCCTAGACTGGCCTCTTGGTGGGCAGGACCAGGAAAGGCGAGGCAACGGAAGCTCGTGGGGCTTGAGGACGTCGAAGCACTGCACGACTTGGTCGGCGGGGTCGAGCTATCGGGAGACAAACTTGTCCGAAGCTTCTACAGCCGCTGGTTCGCCGTCGACCCCGCCGTCGGCGACCTTTTCCCTGCCGACATGTCGACACCGCGCGAACACTTCCGTCAGGCGCTGCAGTTCGTGCTCTGGGAGATGGCGGCCTACCGGACCGAAGGCCTGGTCAACTTCCTGGCGCAGCTAGGCCGGGATCATCGGAAGTTCGGGGCCACCGACAGCCAGTACGGCACCATGCGTCAGGCCCTCTTGGACGCCACACGCGAGGTGCTGCAACCGATCTGGGACCAGCGGATGGAAGCCACCGCCACCGAGGTCTACACGGTGATGGTCGAGGTGATGCGCAGCGCCGCCGCCTCGGACAGCGGCCAGCCCTGGTGGGACGGGAAGGTCATCGAGTACCACCGCACCTCACGGGATCTTGCGTTGATCCGGCTGAAACTCAACGCACCCATGGACTACCACTGCGGGCAGTACGTACATGTGCAGGTACCGCAGAGCCCGCGGAATTGGCGCTATCTGAGCTTGGCGATTCCGCCGGACCCCGAGGGCTACATCGAATTTCACGTTAAGGCCGTACCCGGCGGACTTGTCAGCGGTGACATGGTCAACAAGACGAAAGTCGGTGACACCTGGCGAATTTCGCCACCACTGGGCGCGCTGTCGGTGAACCGCGACGGTGGAGATGTGCTGATGGTCGCGGGCAGCACCGGCATCGCACCGCTGCGGTGTCTCATCATGGAGCTGTCGCAATGGGCCGAGAATCCGCGGGTCCACCTGTTCTACGGGGCACGCTATCCGCAGGAACTCTACGACCTGTGGACCCTGTGGCATATCGCCTCGACGAATCCGTGGCTGTCGGTCACACCGGTGTCCGAATACCCCCGAAACCCGGACTGGGCCAACGAATACCACGATCCGACACCACCACGGGGCCTGCACGTCCGCCAGACGGGATTGCTCTCGGAGGTGGTGACGGCCTACGGCGGCTGGGGTGATCGCCAGATTCTGCTCGGCGGCTCCGCTTCGATGATCCAGGCCACCAAGGAGGCGCTGGTCTCAAAGGGGGCCGACGCCTCCAGAATCCAGCACGACCCGCTCTAGCGTTGCTGACGCGGCTGCCAGACGACGACCGCGGTGCTCTTGGGGATGATTGCGACCTCACGGCCCGCCGTCGCCGCGCGCAACTGGGCCACCTCGGCCGTGAGCTCTGCGACCTTGGCCTGCAAAGCCTCCACCTGATTGCTCAGCTCGATAACGCGTTTGATGCCAGCGAGATTGACGCCCTCATCTTGCGACAGCCGCTGCACCTCGCGCAGCAGGTCCACATCACGCTGTGAGTAGCGCCGACCGCCACCACTGGTGCGTTCGGGGATGACCAGCCCTAGCCGGTCATAGGTTCGCAGGGTCTGCGCGTGCATCCCGGCGAGCTCGGCGGCCACGGAGATCAGAAAGGTGCGGGCTCCTCGCTCCGGCTGACGGCGGGCCGTCATCGTGCACCCGCCCAGCCTGCGCGCGGATCGAATCCGCTGGCCTTCTCGGCCACCTGATAGCGCTGCAACGCCTCCAGCGCACTGTCTTCCAGCTTCGAGGGCACCGCCACCTTGACGGTGACCAGCAGATCGCCGTTACCGCCCGCACGCTTCGGAATGCCGCGCCCACGCACCCGCAGGATGCGTCCGTCGGAGGTACCCGCGGGCACCTTCACCCCAACGCGGCCTTCCAGTGTCGGCACGGAAACCGTGGCACCCAAAGCCAATTCGGTAAAGCTCACCGGAACGGTGAGAGTCAGGTCGTCGCCGTCGCGGCTGAACACCTTGTCGGGCCGCACGTGCACGGTGACGTACAGATCGCCCGAAGGAGCGCCGCGCAGTCCGGCCTCGCCCTGTCCGGCCAGCCGAATACGTTGTCCGTCATCCACTCCCGGCGGAATCCGCACGGTGATGGTGCGGGTTCGGGTGGTGACGCCCGTTCCCTGGCAGTCGGTGCACGGGTTCTCGATGATCGAGCCCGTGCCACGGCAATCGGCGCATGGTTCGGAGAATCCGAACGCACCCTGGTTGCGATTGATGACGCCGCTGCCATTGCAGGAGCCACAGACCTTCGGGCTGGTACCCGGGCGAGCGCCGCTGCCGTGGCAGGTGGTGCACGGAGCGGGACTGGTGAGCCGCAGCGGAACCGATACGCCCTTGCATGCTTCGACGAAGTCCAGCTGGGTCTCGGTTTCCAGATCGTTGCCGCGGCGCGGGCGACTGGCACGCGGCTGCGCGCGCTGCCCGAACAGGCCGCCGAACAGATCGCCGATCCCGCCGCCACCGGAGGTGTCGGCGTTACCGAACAGGTCGTTCAGGTTGAACTCGGCACTGTTGGCGCCGCCGCTGAATCCGCCGCCGCCACCAAATCCATTGTCGCCGAAGCGCCGTCCGAACCCGCCACCGGCGAAGAGCCGACGGGTCTCGTCGTACTCCTTGCGCTTGGCCGGGTCCGACAGCACGTCCTTGGCCTCGCTGACGACCTTGTAACGGTCCTCAGCGGCCTGGTTCCCCGGATTTCTGTCCGGGTGATTTTCGGCCAGCAGCTTGCGTGCGGCCTTCTTGATCTCGTCCTGGCTCGCGGTGGAGGCGAGGCCGAGCTCCTTGTAGAAGTCCTTCTCGACCCATTCACGTTGCGTCACCCGACATCACCTCCTTCGCGTCCATCGGGTATTGCTGTGCAGTTCTTACTCTGATTCTGTCTTGGATTGCGTTTCGGCACCCGTTGTTCCGGGTTCCTGCTGAGTCGTGTCGCCGCCCTCGGGACTTGCCGGATCACTGGGACTTCCGTCGGTTACCACGACCATCGCGGTACGGAGCACCCGATCACCCATCTTGTAACCCTTGCGCAGCACCGCCGCCAGCACGGGATGGCCGTCCTGGCCGTCATGCTGAACCGCCTCATGCAGCGAGGGATCGAAGTCGTCTCCTTCGGCACCGAATGTCGCCAATCCCAGCCCTTCGAGGGCCGCGGACAGCTTGTCCGAAACACTGCGCAGCGGACCTGATTCCAGGTCGCCATGCTCGCGCGCGCGGTCGAGATCGTCCAGCACACCCAGCAGCTGAGCCACTACGGACGCCTTGGCCGAATCGATGACGGCCTGCCGGTCCCGTTCCACCCGCTTGCGGTAGTTGGCGAAGTCGGCGTGCGCACGCTGCAGGTCGGCCGTCAGTTCGGCCACCTTGGCATCCGCATCCGACTCGCCCCCGGAGGCCGCGGACCCGGGTGCCGAAGCACCCGGTTCCGCTGCGGTGGCTGGCTTTTCAGCCACCTTCGCCTCTTCGCGAACCGCGCCGGTGTTGGGATCGATCCGGCGCTTATCGGTAACGGTCACCGGTTCGCGTTCTTCATCCCGATCTTGCCCACCTGACGGGGTCACTTGCTGTCCTTCTCCTCGTCGACGACCTCGGCATCCACGACATCGCTGTCGGCAGCGCCAGCGCCACCTTCGGCTCCGGCGCCTTCAGCCCCAGCCTTGGCGGCTGCGGCCTCGTAGATGGCCTGACCCAGTGCCTGCGACTGCTCGCCGAGCTTCTCCATCGCTTCCTTGATGGCGCCGATATCGGTGCCCTCCAGTGCCTTCTTGGCATCGGCGATGGCGTCGTCCACCTTGGAGAGCGTCTCGTCAGAGACGACCTTCTCGGTGCCCTCGGCGGGCTCACGCTGCTCCTTGACGAACTTCTCCGTCTGGTAGACCAGCGACTCGGCCTGGTTGCGGACATCGGCCTCTTCGCGGCGCTTCTTGTCCTCGTCGGCGTGTGCCTCGGCGTCCTTGATCATCCGGTCGATCTCTTCCTTGGAGAGGCCGGAGCCTTCCTGGATCTTGATCGTGTTCTCCTTGCCGGTGCCCTTGTCCTTCGCGGTCACGTGCACGATGCCGTTGGCATCGATATCGAAGGTGACCTCGATCTGGGGCACACCGCGCGGAGCCGGCGGGATACCGGTCAGCTCGAAGGAGCCCAGGAGCTTGTTGTGCGAAGCGATCTCGCGCTCGCCCTGGTACACCTGGATCTGCACCGACGGCTGGTTGTCGTCTGCCGTGGTGAAGGTCTCGGACCGCTTGGTGGGGATGGTGGTGTTGCGCTCGATGAGCTTGGTCATCACGCCACCCTTGGTCTCGATACCGAGGGACAGCGGGGTGACGTCAAGCAACAGAACGTCTTTCACCTCGCCCTTGAGCACGCCGGCCTGCAGCGCGGCACCCACGGCGACAACCTCGTCGGGGTTGACGCCCTTGTTGGGCTCCTTACCGCCGGTCAGCTCCTTGACCAGATCGGTCACCGCGGGCATACGGGTAGAACCACCCACCAGCACCACGTGATCGATGTCGGCCACGGAAACACCGGCATCCTTGATGACCGACTGGAACGGCTTGCGGGTGCGGTCCAGCAGATCCTGAGTGATCTTCTGGAATTCGGCACGCGTCAGCTGCTCGTCGAGGAACAACGGGTTCTTGTCCGCGTCAACAGTGATGTACGGCAGGTTGATCGAGGTCGACTGCGAGCTGGACAGCTCGATCTTCGCCTTCTCGGCAGCCTCACGCAGACGCTGCATGGCCATCTTGTCCTTGGTCAGGTCGATACCGGCGCTGGCCTTGAACTTGTCGACGAGCCAGGTCACGATGCGCTCGTCCCAGTCGTCACCACCGAGGTGGTTGTCGCCGGAAGTCGCACGGACCTCCACGACGCCGTCGCCGATTTCCAGCAGCGACACGTCGAAGGTGCCACCACCGAGGTCGAAGACCAGGATGGTCTGTTCCTTCTCGCCCTTGTCCAGGCCGTAGGCCAGGGCGGCCGCGGTCGGCTCGTTGACGATGCGCAGGACGTTCAGACCGGCGATCTGGCCGGCTTCCTTGGTCGCCTGACGCTGTGCGTCGTTGAAGTACGCCGGCACGGTGATGACGGCGTCCTCGATGTCTTCACCCAGGTAGGCCTCGGCGTCGCGCTTCAGCTTCTGCAGCGTGCGGGCGCTGATCTCCTGGGGGGTGTAGTTCTTTCCGTCGATTTCAACGGACCAATCGGTGCCCATGTGACGCTTGACCGACCGGATGGTCCGGTCGACGTTGGTCACCGCCTGGTTCTTGGCGGGCTGCCCGACCAGTACCTCGCCATTGCGCGCGAACGCAACGACGGACGGGGTGGTGCGAGAGCCTTCCGAGTTCGCGACAACTACCGGGTCGCCGCCTTCGAGGACGGCGACAACGGAGTTGGTGGTCCCGAGGTCGATTCCGACCGCACGAGCCATAGTTCATTCCTCCTGTTGGTTACCTCAATGCCTTCAGTGAGATCCGCTCAAGTTTGCCTCGTCCGGATCTTTTCGTCAAGCCATAGTTGAGCCTATATGACTCAAGTTCGACATACTGGTCAACGGACCACCGCCGACATTTGTTCCCGGTACCTACTCGCCTGCATACACGACACATCGATGCAGGTGGTCCTTGTGAAGTGTCTGCGCAGCGCCACCCCCGATCCCGCAACAGGCGAGCCTGGCCATCCTCAGTTCGTTCCCAGAATTCGTCACTAGCTTGATTCGGTAGACAACAAATCTTGCAGTGAGAGGCGGGCCATGGTTTCCCGACGTACTGTCGCGGCTTCTGTCATCGTGGCTGGTATCGCAGGGGGTGTGCTGGCACCGATCGCGTGGGCTGACCCTGCGCCATCCCAGCCCGTGTGCACAGCTCTAGGGCAGATCGCCGAAAGCCTTAACGATGACATCGGTGCGGGCCTTCAGCCTCGCGGCCTGAGAAGGTACGACATCACGCAACTCACTCACGGGGTGAGCTACATGAACCAGGTGAACGCCAACGCCCGTATCACTGCCCTTGACGTTCCGTTGCGCAATCTGACCAGCACGATCAACGACCTGCAGAATCAGTACCAGCTAGTCACCGTGTCCGATGAGGACGGAACCTGGCACCCCATGTCCGCCTCGCAGGAGCAGGATCTCGACCAGGCGTCCGCCCAGCAAGACACACTGACGGGCCTGGTCAGCCAATTGCAACAAAGCAACCACTGCCCACCTCCGCCGGCCAGCTGATAACTCAGCGCCGTCTGCGCACGGCGTACGAACTCGCCGCCGCGACAACCACAATCAACGCGATGCCGCCCAGCAGTGGCCACACGCCGGTCTCGTCCACCACGCTCACCAGCCAGGTCTGCACCTCGCTTGCCGCGTTGATCACCGGGTCGTCGGCGCTCCCGTCGCCGAAGTTCAGCCGAATCTCGTAATAGCCGTAGTAGGCGACGTACAGCCCGGTCAGCAGCACGATCACCCCTGCGATGCGGCCCACATACGGCAAGACCTTCCGCATGGTGGCCTGCACCGAATTTCCCAGCAGCGCAACGGCTAATGCCGCGACGCCGACGGTCGCGGCCATCCCCGCCCCGTACGCGACGAAGGCCAGCACCCCCGAGACGATGGACCCCTGTTTGAAGGTGGTGCTGATGACCGCCAGAAACGGGCCGACCGTGCAGGACAGCGATGCCACCGCGTAGGTCAGCCCGTAGCCGTACATGGACAGCAGCGAGGCCGTTGGCGCCCCGCCGGAAACCCCGGGCAGCACGACGGTGAGCTCACGCCCGGACAGCAGCCAGAGGGACAGCGCTACCAGCGCGACACCGATCACCACGGTGGCGAAGGGCATGTAGCGACCCGCCGAGGCGACCACCGGCGAGATCACCAGCCCGAAAATCCCGAACACCGTCAGGAAACCGGCGGCCATCGCCACCGTCGCGGTCGCTGCCCGCGCCACAGCGGTCAGCCTCGATGCGGTGCCGTCACTACCGGCGATCACCAGCCCGAGATAACCCGGGAGAAAAGCGAAGCCGCATGGATTGAGCGCGGCCACCAGCCCCGCCCCCAGCGCGAAAGTCAGTGCTGCGGTATCAATCACGTCAGTACCGCAGCATCAATGCAGCTGCCCGATTCTCTTGTCGAGTTCTGGTCCCGACAGCGGGCTCTTGACCACCTGGGCATTGCCGTCAGATCCCAGGAACGCGAAAGCCGGCTGATGGGTGACGTCATACAGCGCCCACACCGCGGCATCGGTATCGGCCAGCTGAACAAAGGTGAGGCCGTACTTGGTCACGAAGTCCCGCATCGCGGACACCTGGTCCTGCGCCGCCACCCCCACAAAGGTGACATCCGGATGCGCAGTGGCCGCCCGCTGCAGATCGGGCGCTTCCTTCTGACAGGTCGGGCACCACGGCGCCCAAAACCACAGCACCGCCTTCTTACCGGTCAGACTGCTGCCCGCGAAGTCGGCACCATCGATGGTCTTGGCGCTGAAGTTCAGCAACCGCGAGGACTGCGACGACGACGAGCCAGCCGTGGAGGTGTCGTTCTTGTCGGCCCCGGAGCAACCGGTCAGCCCGATACCCAGAGCCAGCACCGCGATAGCCGAAACCGCAACGCGTGATATCACTTTCCCTCGTTTCGCCGCATTCTCATCAACTCACGCCCATCTCGCCTACTCACCGTAACCATCGACGCAACGCGCCCGCGCTCGGGTGTGCGGCCTTACGTACGCTGGCAGTCATGGACTTCCGGGTATTCGTTGAACCGCAGCAGGGCGCCACCTACTCCGATCAGCTGCGGGTGGCACAGGCCGCCGAAGAACTGGGATTCTCCGCGTTCTTCCGGTCCGATCACTACCTGGCGATGGGTGGTGCCGACGGGCTGCCCGGCCCCACTGACACATGGGTGACACTGGGAGCGATCGCCCGGGAGACCACCAGCATCCGGCTGGGCACCCTGGTCACCTCGGCTACCTTCCGCCATCCGGGACCGCTTGCCATCACTGTTGCACAGGTAGACGAGATGAGCAGCGGCAGAGTAGATCTCGGCCTGGGCGCCGGGTGGTTCAGCGAGGAGCACGAGGCCTACGCCATTCCCTTCCCGCCGCTGGGCGAGCGGTTCGATCGTCTGGAAGAGCAGCTCGACATCCTCACCGGCCTGTGGTCCACACCCACCAGCGACACCTACTCCTATGCGGGCACGCACTACACGGTGACCAACTCCCCCGCGCTGCCCAAACCTGTGCAGGAGCCGCATCCGCCGATCGTGATCGGCGGGCTCGGCGCCAAGCGCACTCCGGCACTCGCCGCCCGTTTTGCCGCCGAGTTCAACGTGCCGTTTCAGCCCGTCGATGTCGTCACCGGCCAGTACGCACGAGTGGCGCAAGCGGTCGAAGCCGCTGGGCGGCCGGCAGATTCGATGATCTACTCGGCGGCCTTCGCGTTGTGCGTCGGCGATACGGATGCCGATATCGCGCGCCGCGCGGCCAATGCCCGCCGCGAGGTAGACGAGATCACCGAGAACAGCCCGCTCGCGGGCACTCCCGACGCGGTGGCGGACAAGCTGGGCACCTACATCGACGCCGGGGTCCAGCGGGTCTACGCCCAACTACTCGACATACGGGATCTGGATCACCTGGAGTTCTTCGCTTCGACGGTAATCCCGCAGTTCGGCTGACATTCTTCGGTTAGGCTCCGCGCGATGAGTGAGCACGAGACACCGAACGCTCCCGACGACGACGAGAGCTACTTCTCGGGGATGATCGAGGAGAGCGAGAAGCCGACGCCCTGGTATCGAACGGGGCCGGCGATCGTCGGCACCATCGCTGCCATCATCGCGATCGTCGCGGTGCTCATGACCATCGTGTTGTCCACGGACAAGCGCGTGGTCAACGACGACACACCGCTGACGACGACATCGCCGACGCCGAGTACCACCGCCACTGAGCCTTCACCTGAATCGTCGTCGACGACCACCGAGACCACGACCATCGAATCGACGCAGGAGCCGGTGCCGCCCGCGCCGACCTCCGAGCCCACGTACTACGACACCCCGACCTCGACGACGTACCAGTGGCAGGCACCCGCGATCCCCTCACCGCCAGCTATTCCACCGATTCCGCAGATCCCACAAATCCCGCCTATTCCACAGATCCCGCAAATACCGGGGCTGTAAGGGAGTTGGGTTACGCTCCGGATCATGTCCTACCCGGAGCCGCCAGAAGACCCGACGATGTACAACGAGCAGTACCACGATCAGGGACCTGATGGGCCCAACCCTTGGTACAAGCAGCCGGCCGTGCTCATTGCCCTGGCAGGGGCCGCGGTGGCGGTCATCGCGGTGATCATCGCCTTCGTGATTACCCGAAGCGACAAGCCTGCCCCCGCTGGGAGCACCACCTCGGTGACATCCGCGACCACCAGCAGTTCGGCACCGGCCAACTCCGGCGGCCACGAGGGGCATGGCGGCTCCGGTAGCACCACCGGCGGCAACTCCACGGTGACCGAGACCGTCTCCGAGTCGCCGAGTCAGAGCGCCGAAACGACGACCACTGCGCCGACGACCACGACCACCACTACGGATACGACGACCACCACGACCACTCAGCCGACGACTACGACAACGACGGCCCCGCCGACCACCACGACCGGACGCTCAGTGGTGATCCCGATTCCCGGCGGCGGCAACGTCCAGGTGCCCGTTGGCGGTCAGTGAGCCATCCGGATTCCCGGCGGACCTGTGACGCCCTGACGGGTCCTGCCGGGTTTTCCGGGGGAAGCCTCGTTCCATAGGTGACCTGCCGCGCACAGCGCAACGACGAAGGACAGCACACCGATCGGGATCGCCCAGAGGCGACGCGTATCGAGCTTGGCGGCGCACTGGTCGTGGTAGTTGGTCGACTGATTCGCACCGGAACTCATCTTGTCCAGCTCCGCGCTCCGGGTGAGTCGGGGCCCCACGGGCATACCGCAGGTCACCGACTGGGTGGCACCGCCCGTGTCGACTTGAATAGACACCGGTGTGAGCAGGACGGCCATCGCGATGATCGTCGCGATACCGCATACGCCTGAAAGGACTCCGCGTCCGTGCATACCTGGGACGCTACGCCGTCAAGGGCACGCAATGATGGTGATTCGATATCCGAAGCGACAAAAAACTGGACGTGAATTTCAGCAGGCTGAGCTCTTGGCGGTGCGGCAGATCGGTGCCGCCACATTGCGCAGAACCTGCTGCTCATCGGCCTCTGCCCAGGGCGAACCGACAGCACCCGTGACGGCGTTGGTGACGGTCAGCTCGGCCACCGTTCCGGTACCGGGCGGCTCCACCACATACAGCCGGTACTGCGGCTGCTTGCGACCTTGCGCCGGCAGCGTCACCGTGGCCGCATGACCATTGGGCAGGTCGACCACATTGACCTGGGCGCCAACGGCGTTGAAGCAGTGATCCAGCCGTGCGCGCAGCGACCGATAGACGGTCGACGCGTACTGGTCGGTCACCGACGTGTCGCCGGGCCAGTGTGCGATCACCTCCACCGCCGTCCACCCGGAATCATCCGAAGTGACTGTCGAGGAAGCAGATTCGGGCGATTGCGGCAGACTCTCTCCCAGCGAGAAGCAGAGATTCGCTGACCAGAAGGCCGGGCGGTCAACCGAGGTTGCGTTGCGCGACAAGGGAGCCCAGTGTGAGACGTGATCCATGGGGACGTCCCGCGGGTTGATCCACACCGAGTCGGGCACAGGCTTCGGATCCGCCGCGGCCGGAGCCGCGGTGCCCAGGCAGGCGATCACAGCAATCGCCGGAATTGCCCGCTGCCACCCGCGCATCGTCACAGAAATCCCTCGCTAGCAGGAGCCCTTGCACAGCGGCTGGGCAAGGGCGCGCAGAACCGTCGCGTCATCGACGGGCTTCCATGGCGAGGGCTCGCGGCCGGTGCGGGGCACGGTGACAGCAAGCTCGGAAACGGTGCCCGACTCGGGCGGAACCACGTTGTAGATGTGCACCTCGCTGGTGGGGTTATCGCGCTCCTTGCCGATCAGCAGGGTCGCCGCAAAGCCGTACCACGAGGGTGCCGGGCGCAGATCGACGCTGATGACGTCGCCTACTCCCGGGCAGTAGTTGAGCTGAGATCGAATACCACTCTGGAAGGCCGCGGCCCCATCGGTATTTCCTTCGGGCCACTGTCCAGCCGCCTGCACCACGGATGCCGCGACGCCCGACGCGGCCTGGGTGGCGATGGCCGAGGCCGGCGGAAGGACGTCCGACGACGGGGCGCCGCAGAGCCGCATGCTGAGGAAGGAAGCCCTGCCGGTTGCGGTCGGGTTGGCCGCTGACCAGTGGTATTCGCCGTTCATGGGGATCTCACCGGGGCTGATCCACACGCCCGCGGGCACCGGCCTGGGAGCGGGCCCGGCCGGATTGGGGGTGGGCTCCGCCACTGCCGTCGCCGTGCCGAATCCGGCCATCAGGATTACGGTCGCGGCAGACAGGCGCATCATCATCTGCTCAGTATGCCGGGCGCTCGTGCGCAGACAACTGGGTGAGTATGCCTTCGGCACTGCGGGCAGCCGCTAAGCACAGACGGCTGGTGAACGGATCGTTGAGTGGATACGCGGCCCGCGCGCGCCAGCGTCCCACCGCATCCAGGGCGGCACGCCGCGGATCCGGGCGAGTCTCGTCCAGACCCAGGCGGGCGGCCGGTTCCGTGCCGGAGGCTCCCAGCAGTCTGCGGATGAGCACCGTCTCGTGTTCGGTGAGCGTGGTGGTTCGGGAGGACAACTCTGCCAACAGCCGTAGCTCATCGAAGGCGTGAGTGTCAGCGAGCAGGGGGTCGATGTCGTCGATCACCGGGCGGCCGCCCTGGACCGGGTAGGACGTCAGCACCTGACGGGCCGAGAGCAGCGCGGTATGAGATTTCAGGATGCCCGCGCGCTGACCGAATTGGTTGGCGATGATGTTGTGCAGTTCCACCAGTCCACTGCGTTCGAGGAGCTCCTCGGCCAGCCCGGTGGCGGTGATCTCGGAGGTGCCCGCGACCCGGATGACGGCCACCGCGATCCGGATACCGAACATCCCGAATCGATGTAGCAGTGCGGCCCGGGTCTGTGGGTCAATCGGAAGCGAATCATCTTCGCGCACAAACCTATCCACAGACAGCAGCGCCTTGGCCAGCACCTGCGGATCCACTTCCGCGAGTTTCTGCAGTGCGATGAACTCCGCTTGCCGCAGTGTGCGGGCGGTCAGCGCCAGCAGCCCGGCGACCGGCACCACGGCCTGACAGATCCCGGTGCGTTCCATCTCGCCGGCGAACCGGGCGGACACCTCACGCGCGGACAGCATCGCGTCGAGGCGGCCCACCCCGATCTCGTCGGCACGCGATACGACGCCAATCACCCCGACAGCTCCCCCACGCTCGCCGCCGACAAGCTTGCCGATCTGGGTGAGCAGGCCGATATCGGCGGCGTTCAGGCTGCGCAGCAGGAAGATCACCGCATCCACCCGGGGCACTCCGTCCTCGGGCACCAGCAGCGCGAGACTGCGCTCTGAGACCTCGGTGGACAGCGACGAAGTCCCTGGGGTGTCTATCAGGGTGATCTCATTCAATTCCGGTGCGGGCCAGTGAACGTCGAGGTCTGCCACCGAGGCCGGGTCCAGCCGGTCGAGTTCGAAGGAAAGGCCGCCGTCACGACGGATCGGGATGTCCTGGCGTACGCCGCTGAACAGATTGGCCGTGACTTGCGGAGCGGCGCCATGACGAAACCACGCCACGATCCGGGTGGCCTCGGTGGCATCCGTGGGTGCAATGTCTTCTCCGACAAGTGCATTGACCAGTGTTGACTTGCCGGCATTGAGAGTTCCGGCGATGGCCACCCGGATCGGTTCGTCGAGCCGGGCAGCAATACGGCTCAGCTCGTCGTGTGGCTCCGCGATCCGCGCGTACCGCGAATCACCCTGGTAGGCGCGCATGGCCTCACCGATGATGGCACGGGCCCGCTCAATGGTACTCATGCGGACGGACGCAGCCCTTCCAGTCCGTCGATATGCGTGTTGACCTGGCGCAGGATATGCAATTGGCGCTCCACCTCACGGGTGCGCGCATCGCGATCCTCGGCCTCCAGCCGCGCCGATGCGATGGCCGCCTGTAGCGATTCGTTGAGCGAGCGCGTGGTCTGGTTGGCGATATCGCGGAAATGATCCCGGAGCTGGCGCTGCACCAGACGCAGCCGGTCGCGTGATTCTTTGAGCACCACGAAGGACACGTCGTCGAGGAAGCGGCGGACGTTCGTCTTGGCCTCACCCCGGATGCGCAGCATCCGGTTCTCCATGTCTTCGTTGTAGGTCTTCTTTCCCAGCATCGCACCGGCCCCCAACGAGATCAGGTTGAACATCCCGAGCCCTGCGACGGTGGTCAGCATGCCGAACATGATGACACCGCCGTAGGAACCACGCAGCCCGGTGATGGCCTTGTGCCCCAACTTGATCGGCTTGGCTTCCAGCTTCGACAGCGACTTCAGGTCACTCAGATCCGCGCCCATCTCGCTGGCCCGCAGCCGGGGCATCTTCACCGAGTCCATGCCGGCGGTGGCGAACGTCTCGGCCACCTGAGCGGCCAGGTGCATCGCCCGCTGATGTGCCCAGACGAAGTTGTTTCCCACCGAGTTGGCCACGGCCTGCTCGAGTTTGGCGCCGACCTCGGCCCAGTTCTTGGTGGGATCGGTGCGGTCGATCACCTCTTCGGTCCGCTGCAGGATCCGCCGGAATCGTGATTGCAGATCGTGCTCGACATCGGTTGACACATCGGTGATGCCATCACCGAGAACCTGCTGCCACAGTGCGGTATGAGCCAGCGCCTCCTCGGCCTCACGCTTACGGCGTTCCAGGTCTGAGGTGAGCTCGTCGCGGCTCTGCGGATCCTGCAGAGCGCTGAGCTCGGCGTCCAGGGTGAGCGTGAGATGCTCCGATGCCGAACCGATCTCGGCGACCGCCTGCTGTCGCGAGCTGGCCTGATGGTCCGCGATGGCATTGCTGAGGAATGTCACCAATGCGGGGAAGTTGGACTCCGCATTGAGTTCCTTGTCGTTGAGCTGCAACGCGTGCGAACGCAGCGCCGACGACACCGTGATAGCGGGCACGGTGATCTTGGCCTGGTGTAGATGGGCGGAGTTGGCAGCCACCACCTCGCGCCAGTGCGGGTACAGGTCCGTCTTGGTGTTGACGATGGCCGCGACGGGGCACAGGTCGAGTGCCTGCTGAATGAAAACCAGTTCGGGTTCGGTGAATTCGGAACTGAGATCGCTCACCATGAGCATGACATCGGCGTCCGGCAGCAGCCCGAGGGTGCTCGACAAGTGCGGCTGACCGAACCCGCCGACGCCGGGCGTATCCACCAGGCACAGACCACTTTTGAGCATCGGGCTGGCAACCTTTATTTCCACCCGCAGCACCTCGCGGCCCTGTGCCTGCGGTGCACGCTTGAGGTCCTTGCCGATATCGGCCACCGGAATCGGGATGATCTCGGGTTCCCCGGCCAGTCCCCCGCCGTCATATTGCTCGGCAGGGGCCACCACCAGGGCGGCCGAGGGCTGCTCGCCGTAGCTGATAACGGTTGTCACCGAAGTGGTTTCGTCATCGCCCACACGCGCGACCGGCATGTTGAGTAGCGAGTTCACCAGCTGACTCTTGCCCTGCTTGAGCTGTCCTGCCACCACCACGCGCAGCGGACGGTCCACCAGAAGGCTGTCCACCCGGTCCAGGCGGTCGATCAGATCGCCCCGATCGTTCTCGCCCGCGATCTTGCGCACATGCCCCAGCAGCTCGTTGACGAGCGCCAGCTGCTGCTGGCCGTCCTGCGCGGTGTCCGACACGGTTCCCTAACCCTTCTGGCTCGAAATTCCTCATTACTGTGCCATTTCTTCTGGCCGGCACAATTCAATCCGGTATCCATGCCGATGCCCCGCACCATTACTGGTGCGGGGCATCGCGCCCGGGGACTAGTGGTGCTCGGTTCCCGGAAGGGTGGTGTGGTCGGCGGCCGACGCGTGACCCTGGGCCTGTGCCTGGGCCTCGAATCCGGTACCGGCCGCGCCATGCGAGCCCAACGAGGAGTTGAACGACTCGTTCATCGAGGAGCTGTGCGAAGCGTTGAGCGGGCTGCTCAGCGAATCGTTGATGGCGCTGCTGTGCGAGTTGCTCACCGCGGTGCTGCTGGATGCGGAGTGCGAGGTGTTCAGCGAGTCGTTGATCGCGTTGGTGTGCGAGTTGCTCAGCGAGGTGCCGGTGTGCGCCTGGTTGTTAGACGCGATGTCGGTGTTCACCTTGTTGTGCGACGCGATATCGGTGTTGGTGCTGGTGCTCGTCTGGTTGTGCGAGCCGATATCGGTCTGTGTCTTCACCTGGTTGTGCGAGGCGATGTCGGTGTGGGTGGTGTTACCCGAGCCGATGTTCGTCGAGCGATCGGTGTTGAACGAATCGTTGATGTTGGTGGTGTTGCGCTGCGAGTGGTCGTCCACGACGGTCACGCTCTTGTCGATACCGGCCGAGCCGTGCCCGCTGACGTTGGTGTAATCGCCGCCGACCCGAGTCTGGCTCTGGTCGACACCGACCTTGCTGCCGTGGTCGGCGTTGATGATGTTGCTATCGCGCACATCGCCGTTGACCGCGGTAGATCCCTTGCCGGAGGCGATGGGTCCGGAGTTGCTTCCGCCCACGGCCACCGCACCGTCGCCGATGGCGTTGGTGTCGCGGTTACCGAACTGCAGGTCGCCGAAGCTCAGGTCCAGCAGCGGGCCACGGTTGAAGCTGTCGACGTTGCCGCTCGGGCTCATGACCTGGTTACCGCTCGCGATCGGGTTGTGGCTCGCGAACTCGGTGTCGTTGTGGCTCATGAAGTCGTTGTTGCGGGGGCTGAAGTTGTCCCGGGGGCTCAGCAGAGACGGCGACAGGATGCTCGGGGCATCGGGCTGTGCGGCGTAGTAGTTCTGCAGGTTGCCCGACAGGTCGTTCATCGGGTTGCCGGTGTTGACCCACTGCGACTGGTAGCCGTAGTTGGAGGCCACCGATTCGGCGACGACCGGCATGACCGCACCCACCTGTGCGGCGGTGACGGCCGACAGCCCGGCGTTGGCCAGCGAGGTCTGCGGGTCGGCGACGTAGCTTGCGGCCTGCACGGGGTCGCGGAAGAGGTTGAGGATGAAGTCGATGATGGACATTTGAGGTCTCCTTGGGGGATCGGAGTCAACCGGTTCTGTCCGGTCGAACTGAATACAAACCTACGAACCTGCAAGTGCCCTGGAAACGGGAGAACTTCCCCTTCTCCGCCAATCCCCCATGGGGGTCCGCTGTCGTCCCCATTAGGGGATTAGGGGGCCACTAGGGGTCGGGTTCTCCGGTCGCTCGTCGTCACACCATCGCCCGGTTCCCGCCGCCGACGACTGGACGGCCACAACGCCCTGAACAGCACAGACGTGCTAAATACTATCGGCCTTAGTATTTATCTACTATCTTTCCTAGTAGTTAAATACTAAGTCGGTTAGTAGATCGAAAGAGGGAAACCGTGCGGCGAAGCGAGAACCGTCAGCGTGATATTTGGATCGCCGGGGCCCTGGGCGTCGTCATCGTCGTGCTGGCCACGTACCTGTTCTTCGATCACAGCGGCAAGAGCACCGCATCGGTCGGCTCACCGGCGGCCACCGCCCACCACAACAGCCTGGCCCGGCTGCACACGAATGATCCGATGGCACTCGGCCCAATCGATGCGCCGGTAGTGCTGGTCGTCTACTCGGATTACCGCTGCCCTTTCTGCGCAAAGTTCAGCCGGGATACCGAGCCGCAACTCGTCGAGCGGTACGTCAACACCGGGAAGCTGCGCATCGAATGGCGTGATCTCCCGATCTTCGGGGCGCAATCGGTGCAGGCCGCCAAGGCCGGTAGAGCAGCAGCGGAACAAGGCAGGTTCTGGGAGTTCAACCGGACCGTGTATCGGCATGCACCGGATCGCGGCCACGCCGAGCTGACTGACGAGGTCCTCCTCGAACGAGCTCGCGAAGCTGGGGTCCCGGATCTGCCGCGATTCCAGGCAGCGGTCGCGGGCGATCGGCTACTGCCTGCCGTACAGCAAGATATTCAGGAAGCTGTTGCGATCGGTGCGTCTTCGACGCCCGTCTTCGTGATCAATGACCAGCCGGTGGTGGGCGCGCAGCCCTTGGATGTCTTCGTATCGGTCATCGAGCAGGCTCAGCGGTGATCGATGTCGGGGTCCTCGGTGCCCTGCTCGGTGGTGTGCTGGCGTTGGTCAGCCCGTGCTCGGCGATGCTCCTGCCGTCGTTCTTCGCATACTCCTTTGACCGAGCCGGCCTGCTGCTGCGCAGGACCGGGCTCTTCTACCTGGGCATGCTCACCGTGCTGGTGCCTTTAGGTGCGGGCGTGGGCGCGATCGGCGCGCTACTTACCGAATACCGTTCCCAGGTGACAACGGTGGGAGGCCTGCTGATGATCGCGCTCGGTGTGGCGATCATCGCCGGGTTCGGTTTCCGCGTCGGCCCGGCGGCGCGGGTGGCGGCTCGCCTCGACCTGTCCTCGGGCCTGTCGGTCCTGATGCTCGGCACCGTGTACGCGCTCGCGGGATTCTGCTCCGGGCCGATACTCGGGAGTGTGTTGACGGTGGCCGCCATCGGCTCCAGCCCGGTCTATGGCGCTTTACTCATGGCGCTGTACTCACTGGGCATGGCGGCGCCCTTGTTCGTACTGGCATTCGCCTGGGGACGGTTGAGGCTGGCTGACCGACGGTGGGTGCGGGGAACCGAGATCCGGATCGGACGGCTGCGAACCCATTCCACAAACCTCATCTCCGGTGGGATGTTCATCGTGATCGGCATATTCTTTGTGGCCACCGACGGGACGGCTGCACTCGGCGGGATCACCGGCAGCGATACTCAATTCGACATGCAAGCGAGGCTGCAGGACCTGACCTCGCACCTGCCGAACGCGGCCGTCGCGCTCGGGATCGCCTGCGCCGCATTCGCAGTAGTTCTGATGCGTCTGCTGTATCCCCGCACCGCTGCGGCGCGCGGCGCCCGAGACCAAAGTGACAGAACGAGAGAGGACACCGATGACCGCACCTAGCCAGAAGGAGACAGCGCGTGCGTGACATGTTCGGCCTCGGCGAGCGGGAGTCGACGATCATGGAGGTGCTGTGGTCCGCGGCCGAACCGGTGACTGTCCGTGATGTCCTGGATCGACTGGAGCGCCCCTTGGCGTACACGACAGTCATGACGGTCCTCGACAACCTGCACAACAAAGGGCACGTCACTCGCGAAAAGGTCGGGCGGGCGTTTCGCTACCGGGCGGCGCAAACGCGCGAAGCCGCGGCCGCACAGATGGTCCGGGAAGTCCTGGCCGCGAGCGGCGATGCCGAAGGGGTGCTCTTGCACTTCGCCGGATCTGCCTCCCCCGAGGAATTTACGGTGCTGCGCAGAATCCTCCGCCGGGGCGGCCTGACATGACCGTCGCCCTGGTGTTGATGGCAAGTGCGGCCCTCATTGGTGTCGCCGGACCGGCATGTCTGCGGCCGACCGTGCGTCCCACACTGCTGCCGGCCGCAGCGCTGGCCGCGTGGCTCGGAGCGCTGATGGCCTTCCTCGTACTCACGGCGTTGTCCGCGATGCTGCTGCTCTTTCCTCACATACTGGACACCCGCGGTGTCACGACGCTGGTGGGCGGATGTCTGAGCGGAACCATCCCGCACTCATCCTTCGGAACCCTTGTTCAGCTTGCGATCTCGCTACTGCCGCTGACCATCCTGGCTCGGGTCGCGTTTGTGGCCGTTCGGGGCCTGCGCGCTGCGCGCCGGCACCGCGCCCGCCACTTCTGGATGCTGCGGGCGGCGACGTGCCGCTCCGGGCAAGTCCATTGGATCGATGACCCCCGGCCGATCGCCTACAGCCTCGGGGGTGCTCGCGGGGCAGTGGTCGCCACTCACGGCATCCGCAGCCTCGGCGAAAAGCAGTGCGCGGCAGTGATCGAGCATGAATTGGCACACATTCGCGGCAGGCACCACGTGGCTGTGTTGTGTGCCGATATCGCGGCAGCGGCACTGCCGATACTGCCGTTGATGCGCCGTGCGCCGGGAATGGTGCGGCTGATGGTGGAGCTGGCAGCCGACGATGCGGCAGCGCGGGCCCACGGGCCGCGGACCGTGCACGCCGCGCTGCTGGCCATGAGCAAGTCGGGCATGGCCATGCGTGGCGCACTGAACATGTCCAGCGAATCGGTGGCGGTGCGACTCATCTGGCTGCGAGCCCAGGGACCCACCTGCCGTGCGTCGATAGGACGCTGCCGACTGATGCTCGGCTTCGCATTACTTCCCACGGCCCTTGCCGGCGCGGTGTTGGTGGCGCTGTTCAGGGCGTACTGCACGTTCTAAACCCGGTCGGATCGACGAGGAGGGTTCATGAACATTCAGCGCGCCGGTCAGATCGCGCGTTGGGCCATTCCCACCGGCGCCCGCCTGGTGTTCGGCGTCATCTTCCTGTTGGAGGGGACCCAGAAGATCTTCGGCTGGTGGAGCGGATCACCTACCGGTTCCGGACATCCCGAGCCATTCCTCAACTGGCCGTACTGGTGGGCAGGCGTGTTCGAGCTCGCCCTCGGCGTCCTGCTGACGGTGGGATTGTGGACACGAGTGTCCGCGGTTCTCGCGGCGGGAATGATGGCGTACGCATACTTCTTCGAACACCTGCCGGTGCACTGGGAACCCATGCAAAACGGTGGAGCCTTCGCGGCCACATTCTGCTGGGGGTTCCTGCTCCTGGCCCTCGTGGCAGATGACACCCGGCTATCGCTCGACCGTGTGCGCGCCCGGCGCGCTCAGCGTTAGAACTGGTCGATTCCGGGATCGTGATCGATTCCGGCCTGATGGCCAAGGTCTCCATGATCGAAGAACGGATCCTGCAGACCCGCATCGCCGGAACCGCCGGCTCCCAGTTCGGAACCGAAATGCTGGGGCTCGAACCCGGCTGCGTCCAACCCGGACGGGGATGCGTGCAACGGAGCCTGGAACTGGTCGATCGCGGCCACCGCGCTGTCGGCCGATGGACCGAACTGGTCGGGAACGGTGATCGCGTCCTGACGAACGCTCAGGTCCGATACCGCATTGGTCGCCGCGTGCAGACCCGCATCCAGGCTCGGATCATGCGTCGGCGCGGTGAACGGCGAATCGAACGCCTCGAAGGCACTGGTCGCCGCACCACTTGCCCAGATGTTGTCGGCAGGGATTGCGGTCTGCACCGCATGCGTCAGATCGGTGGCCGCCGGGTTCGCGGCGAACTGCGAGGCCTGTGTTCCCAGGGCAGCCGGTATCGACTCGCTGACCACCGGAATCAGCGCGGAGACATCGGCGGGCTGGACTCCGTCCAGGTGCGCGTCGGCAATGACCTGTTCGGGATTGGCCGCGTATTGCGCAGCCATGTCCTGGTCACGGACCAGTGCCATGACGAAATCCAACAGGTTATTGCCCATGTCTGCGATGGTAGGAGCCACCGGGAACCTCGGCTACGGGGCGCGACCCGTTTCCCACCAGTGCCCGTTGGGGGACGCGCGTTAGGGGATATGTCGTCATTAGGGGGTGTGACGACCGTCATCCCCTACTGTTGGGCTGCGGGGTGAAACGCCACAGCGCCGCAAAACGAACGGATAGGTATGGCCAACGCACTGGGACTGTCGATCGGCGCCACTCAACTGGTCGCGACAGCCGACGACCCGCAGAGCCAACCCGTGGTGCGCAGTTCGATCCTCACCCTGCATGAGGACGGTCCACCCGAGGTTGGGGTACCGAGCCATCCAGGTTTGACGCTCACCGGATTCGTCGGCAGGGTCGGCGACCCCGTCGGCATCGTGGCGGCGGATGGATCGGTTCACCGGGCCGAATGGGCACTCACCGAAGCCATGCGCGTACTCATCGCCGACGCGGCCTCCGCTGCCGAATTCACCGCGCCTCCGGCACTGTCCGCCTCAATTCCCGCGCATTGGAGCCCGCAGACCGTCGCCACGCTCCGGGACGCGATCGATCGCGTTCCCGCCCTCGCACCGGGCGGTAGGCAGCTCAAGTTGATCCCCGATGCGCGCGCAGCCCTGGAGTCGCTGGCCGCGGGGCCGGGAGTGCCCGACCGCGGTGTCGTGGTGGTGTGCGATCTCGGCGGCTCGGGTACCAGCATCACCCTGGCCGATGCGGCACGGGGATTCCAGCAGATTGGGCAGACCGTCCGGTTCGTCGAGTTCTCCGGCCAGCAGATTGACCAGATGCTCCTCACGCAGGTCCTCACCGACCTGAACCAGGATCCCGAGGGCACCACGTCGGTCGGCGCGCTGACCAGACTGCGCGATCAGTGCCGGTTGGCCAAGGAGCGGCTCTCTGGCGAGACCGCGACCTCGGTGCCGGTGGCGCTTCCCGGCATCACCACCGACGTTCGGCTCACCCGCGCCGAACTCGAAGACCATCTGCGCGGCCCGCTCTCCAGCTTGATCAACGCCATTCAGGACACTGTGGAACGCAACGGTATTCATCCGGCGAATATCAACGCGGTCGCCTCCGTGGGCGGTGGTGCCAACATTCCTCTTGTCACCCAACAACTTTCCGAGCGGATGCGAGTACCGGTCATCACCGGATCCCAGCCACAGCTCGCGGCCGCCCAGGGCGTGGCCTTGCTGGCCACCCGGCCCGATCTGCCGCCGCAAGATGCCACCGCGATGCGCCCGGTCGAGCAACCGACGGGCGATGCCACCATGATGCGCCCGGCGCCCACCGGTACCGGAACCTTTGCCGCTCCGGTGGCCGCAGCCGCCAACGATGCACCGGAATTGGCGTGGTCCCAAGATGATTCGGCCCCTGACCTGGCTCCGCTGCAAGAGACGGGCTACCAGAGCGGATACAGCACCGGATACACGGTTGACCTCGACGACGATTACCACGGCCCGGCTGAACCCACCACCGCCCGTCCCGAGCTTCAGTTCAGCCACGAACCGTATGCGGCCGACGACGATTACGACGATTACCCACCGCTGCCGTGGTACCGCCGGCCGCTGGTGTGGTTCATCGCCGCGGCGGCGGTGGCCGGCATCGCCTTCACCGGAATGATGGTGTCGCTGACCAGCAATGAGTCACCGGCCCCCGCCCCGACCACACCAAGCGTGAGCGTGGTGCCGAGCACAGGCGATGCCCCGGCCGAGCCGCCCCCGTCGCCCGAACCTCCGCCACCACCGCAGACCCACACCGTGACGCAGTCGGTGCAACCGCCGCCGCCCTCGCCGGAGCCTCCGCCGCCGCCACCGACGACGACAACCACACCCCCGACGACCACGACAACGACCACCACCACAACGACGACCACGACAACCACGACCCCGCCGACCACCACGACGACGCCACCAACCACGACGACCACTCAGCCGCCGACAACGACCACGCAACCGGCCTCCACGTCCACGTCGCGCCCCATGATCACGATCCCGGGGTTGCCGCCGATCCCGATCGGTCCGCGCAACTGAGCGCCCCTCGGGAAAACGGAACCTCCGGGACATTCGATGGAATCGCCTCGGCGGTAACGACTATCACGCAGGCGCTGTCCGCGGGCGGCGCGGCGAAGGTGCTCATCAGCGGCGCCGCCGGTAGCGGAAAGACGTCGATTCTGGCGCGGGTTAGAGACGTCCTGAGCAACACGGGCTCCGCGCCGGTCAACCATGTCCCGGAGACAACGACCGGAAAAGGCTTGGGCCCGTTCGTCATCGACGACGCCGACTCGCTCAGCGGCCCACAGCTCGATACCCTGCGTGCCGTCGTGGAGAACGATCCGACGGCCATCGTGGTGGTGGCCGCGATACCCCGGCGCCAGCCTGCGCTACGTGCACTGTTTCAGTCCCTGGAGCGCGAATCACCCACCATCGCGCTCGGTCCCGTCGACAAGGGTGATATAGCCAGGCTTTCGGCTCGCTCAGCAGCCTTCGCCGATGAGATCGCGACCGCCACCGGCGGGGTGCTGGCTCTGGTGGCGGCGGCCGTCGATCGCCTGGACGGCGCAGATTCACTCGAATCCGCACTGCGTGCGATTGATTCCCGCATCGACGAACAACTGCGCCGCCTCTCGCCGTCGGCCCAGGCCGCCGTGCTGCTGATGTCCCTGGACCCCGGCATCGGGGCCTCAGATATCGCTGCGGCACTTGCACTTTCCGACGCCGAGGATCTGGTCGACGAGGCTCTGGGAAGCGGGCTGGTGCCCTCACCTGGTCAGATCGCCTTCGCGGCCAGAGTGCACGGTTGCGCCACACGACTGCTGGGTGCGGCGCGGCACCTCGATCTCGAACGATCGTTGTTGCGCACGCAGCTCGACATCGGTTCGGTGTCCACCGACCTGGCTCTGGCCCTGGTAGCCCACGGATTGCGCGATACGCAGATCGCCGGACTGCTCGCCGAGTGGGCCGCAACCGAATCCGACCCCCTCACCGCGGCGGATCTGTACCGCGCCGCGCTGACCGCGGGCGCCGAGCCGGGCCCGATCAGGGTGCCGCTGGCCGAGTCGCTGGCGCGCGCGGGTGATCTGGCCGCGGCGGCCACCCAGGCCGATGAGGTGCTTAACGCCACCGATCCAGCACATCGCGCGGCAGCCGTGCGTATCGCGGCGGCCATCGCGTGCCACAACGGGGACTCCGGTCAGGCGGTCGCGTTGTACGACTGGCTGGGTACCGGCCTGGACGGCCTGACGGCCCTGTCCGCTGCGCCGGTTTTCGTGGGTATCGGACAGTTGACGAGTGCACGGAAAGTCTTGGAAGACAACGTGGGAGCGCCCCCTACGACATCGGCCACCGCGACGCGCAATGCCGCCCAGGGGGTCATCGCGTCGGTTGAGGGTCGTGGCCACGAGGCGCTGTCCCTGCTCGGTCAGGCCGTCACGCAGCAGCCGTCGACGTCTTCCTTCACCCCGGACAGCACCGTCGCCCTGGCTGCGTTGACCATGCTGCACAGCGGCGAGACGGCGCGGGCCCGCGGCGTTCTCGCCGGTGCGATCCGTACCGACCTGCCCCACGACGTGTTCGCGGCGCGGCATCGTCTGCTCGCCGCCTGGATTGCCATGCTGTCCGGTGATCTGACCGGCGCCGCGCAATGGCTGCCTGAGGCCGACACCGAGCTCTCCCGGCGCGATCGCCTGTTCGCCGAATCGCTACGGACCGGCATCGCCCGGCGCCACGGCGACACCGGTCCGCTACGCCAGCATTGGCAGGCCGCTATGGATGTGTTGTCGGCGTATTCGATCGACCTCTACACATTGCTCCCGGTTGGCGAGCTCTGGGTGGCGGCGGCACGGCTGCGCACCTTTGATGCCGTCACTCATCATGTCGACCGCGCATTCGCGGTTCTGGCGCAGCTCGGCGATCCCATCGCCTGGTCTGCCCCCTTGCGATGGGCAGGCGTGCATGCCGCGATCCTGACCAACTCTCCGGAGAATCTCGCCCCGCACGGGCAGGCGCTCGCCACGGCCGCGGGAGTCAGCCCGTATGCGCGCACCCTGGCGACGGCCGGGCGCACGTGGCTGCGGGTGCTCGCCAACCAGGTGGACGGCGCCGAGGTCGATGGCGCCGCGCGGATGCTGGGCGATACCGGCCTCGGCTGGGATGCAACCCGCTTGGCCAGCCAGGCCGCGCTGCACGCGAACGACCCGAAGGTGGCCGCCGCGATGCTCGCGCTGGCCCGCGATCTGCGGACGCCGTCGGCCAATACTGACGGTCCCGACCCGGCCGCGGCGCCGTCCTCGGCCGCCGACTCGCCAACATCCACGCGTCTATCGGATCGCGAGCGCGAGGTCGCCGAGCTGCTGCTACGCGGCCTTCCCTATCGCGATATCGGTGCGCAGCTGTTCATTTCGGCGAAGACCGTCGAGCATCACGTCGCCCGTATTCGCCGGCGCCTCGGGGCCGAATCACGCTCCGACATGTTCTCGATGTTGCGGTCGATCCTGACCCCATAAATGCGACAAAGTTCACCCTGTACGGCGGGTTAGGTAAGCCTGACTAGGACTTTCGACCCTGTCAATGCGACGATGACCTCGCATCTGACACAAGTTACCCGCGAGTAACATTACACTTGTTACTGACGAGTAACTTCTCGGGACCGGGAGGTCAGCACCACCGTGAGTACCGCGACGATCATTCTCGGAATCATCGGCGTTACCTTCAGCCTGGTTGCCTGGGGCTCATTCTTCGGCGGCGTGGTGAAGATGATCCGCGTCATCCTCTCCGGACAGCCGGACGGCACCCGCTGGCGCCCGATCGTCCCGCGCATCAAGACGCTCATCGTCGAGGTTGTCGCACACACCCGGATGAACAAATTCCGCACCGTGGGCTGGGCGCACTGGCTGGTGATGGTCGGCTTCCTGGGCGGCTTCCCGCTGTACTTCGAGTCCTACGGCCAGACCTTCAATCCCGAGTTTCACTGGCCGATCATCGGTGACACGTTCCTCTGGCACCTGTGGGACGAGATTCTCGGTATCGGCACGGTCATCGGCATCGTGACACTGATCGTCATTCGGCAGCTCAACCACCCCCGCAAGCCCGAACGGCTGTCCCGCTTCGGCGGCTCCAGCTTCATCGCGGCGTACACCATCGAATCGATCGTGCTGGTCGAAGGCCTGGGCATGGTGCTGGTGAAGTCCGGCAAGATCGCCACCTTCGGCGGCGGACACGTGTCATCGGACTTCTTCACCATGAACGTCGCGCAGTTGCTGCCCGAGAGCCCGTTGATGGTCTCCATCTTCGCCTTCATCAAGATGGTGTCCGGCGGCATGTTCCTGCTTCTGGTCGGGCGCAAGCTCGTCTGGGGTGTGGCCTGGCACCGGTTCGCAGCCTTCTTCAACATCTACTTCAAGCGCAACGCCGACGGCAGCGTCGCGCTGGGCGCGGCCAAGCCGATGATGTCCGGCGGCAAGGTCCTGGAAATGGAGAGCGCCGATCCGGACGTCGACGCCTTCGGCGCCGGCAAGGTCGAGGACTTCAGCTGGAAAGACCTGCTGGACATCACGACGTGCACCGAGTGCGGCCGCTGCCAGAGCCAGTGCCCCGCCTGGAACACCGGCAAGCCGCTGTCCCCCAAGCTGCTGATCACCTCGCTGCGCGACCACACCTACGCCAAGGCGCCCTACCTGCTGGCCGGTGAGGACAAGTCCAAGCTGAGTGAGGCCGAGGTCGCCGAGGGCGAGCGTCAGCTGGTCGGCGGCGAGGGTGCCGTCATCGACCACGAGGTGCTGTGGAGCTGCACCACCTGTGGTGCCTGCGTCGAGCAGTGCCCCGTCGACATCGAGCACGTCGACCACATCATCGACATGCGCCGCTACCAGGTGCTCATCGAATCGGAGTTCCCCGGAGAGCTCGCGGGCCTGTTCAAGAACCTGGAGAACAAGGGCAACCCCTGGGGCCAGAACTCCAAGGATCGTCTCAACTGGATCGAAGAGGTCGACTTCGACGTCCCGGTGTTCGGCCAGGACGTGGACAGCTTCGCCGACTTCGAATACCTGTTCTGGGTGGGTTGCGCGGGTGCCTACGAGGACCGCGCGAAGAAGACCACCAAGGCCGTCGCCGAGCTGCTCGCGCTCGCCGGAACCAAGTTCCTGGTGCTGGGCGCCGACGAGACCTGTACGGGTGACTCCGCCCGCCGCGCCGGTAACGAATTCCTGTTCCAGCAGCTGGCCATGCAGAACATCGAGCTGCTCAATTCGGTGTTCGAGGGCGTGGAGCACAAGCAGCGCAAGATCGTGGTGACCTGCGCGCACTGCTTCAACGCACTCGGCAACGAATACCCACAGGTCGGTGGCGACTACCAGGTGGTGCACCATACGCAGCTGCTGAACCGCCTGGTGCGCGATAAGAAGCTGGTTCCCGTCGCACCGGTTTCACAAGACGTCACCTACCACGACCCGTGCTACCTGGGCCGTCACAACAAGGTGTACACCGCGCCGCGTGAGCTGATCGGCGCCTCGGGTGCCGCACTCACCGAAATGCCAAGGCACGGAGAGCGTTCCATGTGCTGTGGCGCCGGTGGCGCCCGCATGTGGATGGAAGAGCAGCTGGGTAAGCGCATCAATATCGACCGCGTCGACGAGGCCCTTGCCACACCTGCATCCAAGATCGCGACGGGCTGCCCGTTCTGCCGCGTGATGCTGACCGACGGTGTGACCGCCCGCGACGATTCCGCTGCCGTAGAGGTCGTCGACGTCGCGCAGTTGCTGCTCGAATCCGTGGGCCGTACCGATGACGTCCGGAAGGCATTGCCCGCCAAGGGCACTGCCGCTGCCGCGGCGGCCGAGAAGGCTGCCACCCAGGCCGCGGAGCCCGAACCTGTTGTCGCCGAAGAGGAAGCACCGGCAGCGGCGGCCACAGCGGCAGCGCCTGCGGCCGATGCCAAGCCCATCACGGGTCTGGGCATGGCGGGCGGTGCCAAGCGCCCCGGAGCCAAGAAGGCCGCCGAAGCCGCTACCGAAGCACCGGCTGCACCCGCCGCAGCCGCACCACCGGTCAAGGGACTCGGTATGGCGGGCGGTGCGAAGCGCCCCGGAGCCAAGAAAGCCGCGGCTCCCGCCGCCGAAGCCGCCACCGAAACGCCGGCTGCACCCGCAGCACCCGTCAAGGGACTGGGCATGGCGGGTGGCGCCAAGCGCCCCGGAGCCAAGAAAGCCGCCGCCCCGGCCGCCGAAGCCAGCTCCGAAGCGTCCGCAGCTCCCGCCGCAGCCGCACCACCGGTCAAGGGTCTGGGCATGGCAACCGGCGCCAAACGTCCGGGCGTCAAAAAGGCGACCCCGGCCCCTGCTGCCGAGGCTGCTCCGGTGGCCTCCGAGCCGGAGGCAGCAGCACCGGCGGCACCTGCCACCCCCGTGCCACCCGTCAAGGGTTTGGGCATGGCGACCGGGGCCAAGCGCCCCGGCGCGAAGAAGGCGGCCCCCGCAGCGTCTGCGCCCGCACCGACGCCCGAGCCTGAGGCAGAGGCACCTTCCGCGCCCGCAACACCGGCAGCTCCCGCAGCTCCAGAGCCTCCCGTCAAGGGTCTCGGCATTGCCGCCGGTGCACGGCGTCCCGGCGCCAAGAAAGCGGCCCCTGCCGCGGCTACTCCCGCAGCAGAACCTGAGCAGCCCGCGGCCACGCCGGAACCTGTCGCACCGGCCGAAGCCGAGCCTGCGGAAGAGGCTGTGGAAGAGCCCGCCGAGGCCCGCACGGCTCCGGAACCACCGGTGAAGGGCCTGGGTATGGCCCCGGGAGCACGCCGTCCAGGCCGCCGAAATTAGATATTGGCTGGACAGCAATGCCACCATTGAGACCGTGAGTACCGATAACTTGCCGACTGACGTGCCCCCGCGCGTGCCCGGTCTTTCCCCGCGGCAGCATCAACGGGTCTTTGCTCAGTCCACCAAGCTGCAAGACGTCCTGTACGAAATCAGGGGTCCGGTACACGCCCACGCCGCCCGGCTGGAGGCCGAGGGGCACCGCATCCTCAAGCTCAATATCGGCAACCCGGCACCGTTCGGTTTCGAGGCGCCCGATGTCATCATGCGCGACATCATCCAGGCGCTGCCCTATGCGCAGGGGTACTCCGACTCCAAGGGCATCCTGCCCGCGCGGCGCGCGGTGGTGACTCGCTACGAACTGGTCGAGGGATTCCCATACCTGGACGTGGACGACGTCTACCTGGGCAACGGGGTATCCGAGCTCATCACCATGACCACCCAGGCGCTGCTCGACAACGGCGATCAGGTGCTCATCCCCGCGCCCGACTATCCGCTGTGGACCGCCGCGACCTCGCTGGCCGGCGGCACCGCGGTGCATTACCTGTGCGACGAGACCAACGGCTGGATGCCAGACATCGAGGATCTGGAATCCAAGATCACCGAGCGCACCAAGGCCCTGGTCATCATCAATCCGAACAACCCCACCGGCGCGGTATATACGCGCGAAATCCTCACCAAGATGGTGGAACTGGCACGCAAGCATCAGCTGCTGCTGCTGGCCGACGAGATCTACGACAAGATCCTCTACGACGATGCCGAGCACATCAGCGTCGCATCACTGGCCCCGGACCTGTTGTGTTTCACCTTCAATGGCCTGTCCAAGGCCTACCGGGTGGCGGGCTACCGATCGGCATGGCTGGCCATCACCGGCCCCAAGGATCACGCTGCCAGCCTGCTGGAGGGCGTCAATCTGCTGGCCAACATGCGTCTGTGCCCGAATGTTCCTGCGCAGCATGCGATTCAGGTTGCCCTCGGTGGGCATCAAAGCATCGACGACCTCGTGCTTCCGGGCGGTCGGCTCCTGGAGCAGCGCGATGTGGCGTGGACCAAGCTCAATGAGATTCCCGGCGTCTCCTGCGTGAAGCCGAAGGGCGCGCTGTACGCCTTCCCGCGGCTGGACCCCGAGGTGCACGAGATCCACGATGACGACCAGCTGGTTCTGGATCTGCTTCTCAACGAGAAGATCCTGCTCACGCAGGGCACGGGCTTCAATTGGCCTGAGCCCGATCATCTTCGGATCGTCACGCTGCCGTGGGCCCGCGATCTTGCGGTCGCTATCGAGCGGCTCGGTAACTTCCTGGTGAGCTACCGCCAGTAGGCGCACTCGTCCTCGACACCGTTTGTGGCGAACATATGCGAGACGGAATCGCCGCAACACGGCGTGTCGGCGCCGGTCAGGCGTGGGTTAGCTCTTCCACGCGCTTGCCCAGGCAGAACACCCGCCATCCGGCGTTGACCCATTTGGCGGCGTCCAGGCAATTGCGACCGTCCACAATGACTTTGGTGCGCACAACCTTGGCCAGCTCGTCCGGGTCGAAGTCGACGAACTCCTGCCATTCGGTGAGCAGCAGCACGGCGTCGGCACGGTCGGCGGCCTCCACCACCGAGGTGGCGTAGTTCAGCGTCGGGAACAGGCGGCGCGAATTCTCCAGGGCCTTGGGGTCATACACGTTGACCGCAGCGCCATTGAGCTGCAGTAGCCCCGCGACATTCAGTGCGGGCGAGTCGCGGACGTCATCGGATTCGGGTTTGAAGGCCGCACCCAGCACCGCGATATTGGCACCGAGCAGCGATCCGCCGCAGGCCTTGGTGGCGAGCTCCACCATCCGGGTGCGTCGGCGCATGTTGATGCTGTCGACCTCACGCAGGAAGGTCAGGGCGTGGCTGGCCCCCAGCTCGCCCGCGCGAGCCATGAAGGCCCGGATGTCCTTGGGTAGGCATCCGCCACCGAAACCCAAGCCCGCGTTGAGGAATCGCCGCCCGATACGCGGGTCGTACCCCAGCGCGTCGGCCAGGGTGGTGACGTCGGCACCCACCGCCTCGCACACCTCGGAGATGGCGTTGATGAACGAGATCTTGGTGGCCAGGAAGGCGTTGGCCGAAACCTTCACCAGTTCGGCGGTTTCCAGATCGGTGACTAGGAAGGGAACCTCCTCGTCGAGGATCGGCCCGTACAGTTCGCGGACCAGCTTCTCGGCGCGGTCAGAACTCTGCTGCACACCCAGCACGATGCGGTCCGGGTGCAGGGTGTCCTTGACGGCATAGCCTTCGCGCAGGAACTCGGGGTTCCAGGCCACCTCGACATCGACGCCTTCGGCCGCGAATCCAGCTGCCCGCTGGCCAAGTTCGCGTGCGGTGCCCACGGGAACGGTCGACTTGCCGATGATGACCGCCGACTGGGTCAGTAGTGGCACCAGGGTGTCGATCACCGAGTGGACGTGGCTCAGGTCCGCGCCGTATTCACCCTTCTTCTGCGGCGTACCGACGCCCAGAAAATGCACATCGGCGAATTCCGCGGCCTCGGCATAGCTCGTGGTGAAACGCAGCCGACCCGATGCGATGTTGCTCTGCAAGATCTTTCGAAGGCCGGGTTCGTAGAACGGAATGTCGCCGCCAGAGAGTTTGGCGACCTTACCTGGGTCGATGTCAATGCCGAGCACCTCGTGGCCAAGCTCGGCCATGCAGGCCGCATGGGTGGCGCCGAGGTATCCGGTTCCGAAAACGGTGCATCTCATACTGCCTATATAGGCCTCCAGGGTTAGCAACCTGGATACGCCGCACCATCGGTGTCCTAACGCCGGATGTACGGCGAAAAGCACTGTGAATTACGGATTAATGGCCGCCAAACTGCCAGGGAAAACCCGAGTTGGAGCCGCCGCCGGATCCGCTGCCTGATCCACCTCCGCGGGAGCCGCCGCTGTCACCCCACCCACCACGAGAACTGCCGCTGTCGCCCCATCCACCACGAGACCCGCCTTGATCCCCCCAGCCGCCGCGTGAGGACCCATTATCGGAACCGCGGCGTGAGTTATCGGACCCGCCGCGCGAGCCGCTGTCGCCCCAATCACCGCGACCGGATCCGCCGTCCGAGCCACCGCGCGAGCCGCCACGGGATCCGCCGTCGGAGTTTCCACCGCCAATGGGAGGCAGGCCCGGAATCGAGATGATGGGCGGCTGCTGCGTCTGAGCGGGCGGTGTCCACGTCGGGGTGTACTCCGGCGGCGTGTAGGTCGGCCGGTTACGTGGGGGTGCCCACCACGGATTCTCCTGGCGCCTCGGCTGTTCCCACACAGGCGGGAAGAGCGGAATCGGCACCGGCACGATGGCCGGTGGGGGTGCTACCGGCGCGGGTTCCTCGGGTGCTGGTGCGGCAGGTGGAGGGGGCGCCTCCGGCGCGGGCGCCGGCGCCTGGGGTGCGGGCTGTACAGGTGCAGGCTGTACGGGTGCAGGAGCGGCGGGCTTGGCCGCCGCCGGTGCGGGGTTGCGCTGCGGTGCAACCACTTGCTGCACCGGCGCGGGGGCCACAGGTGCCGGTGCCTCGGCCACGGGCGGCGGGGCTTGTTTGGGCGCCTCAGGCGGCAGCGGGTTCTGGACGGGGTTCTGCACCACCGCGCGGTCCGGTGAGGTCGGGCCCTGGTCCACCGTGGAACGCACCGTCACGGTCAGCGACACGGCCAGCGCTATCGAGCAGATGCCAAAGACCAGCAGCAGCGGCGCCCCCACCAGCAAGAATGGCTTGCGTTCGGCGGGCTGGTCATCGGTGTCCTCGTATTCGCTCAGCTCGGTCTTGGCGTCCCCGAACTCGCCGGCACTTTCGGTGACGGCGTCGGGGTGCGCGAAGCCCGTGCCCGTGGGTCCCTCGAGTGAGTAGGCCTGTCCCAGCAGCGCGGTGCTGGCCTCGAAATCCGGTTCCTGCGCCGAGGCCAGCGCGGCGCCGCGGGCCAGTGCCAGCTCGGGCTGGTCCGGAGAGTTCACCGGCAGGGCGATCGCCTCGCCGAGAGGGTCGGTGAGGTCGGAGACATCGGTGCCCAGGCCCAGCAGGAATACCCCGTCAGGTGCGTTGTCGTGGCCCTTGAGCGGGTTCACCAGGTTCGCCAATACCCCGGGGGTGACGCCAGTGATGAGCGGCTCGCTGGCCAGGCCAACGATCGATCCGTCGGCGGAGTCGACCACTGCCAGCGTCGCGTTCTCCGGCTCGATCACCAGCAGCGCCGACTTGTCGTACCCGGTGACATTGCTGGCAGCCTTGGCTAGCGCGCCTCCGGCGTGCAGGGCAGAGAAGAATTCGACGCCGTCGATCCCGCGGCTGGCCAGGGAATCGCGTAGCGCGGCGGCTTCGGCGTGATCGCTCCACACCACACCGGTGGACACCAGGTGATGACCGCCGTCGAGCATGCCGTCGCGGGTCCCGACGATCGCGGAAAGAACCTGTTCGGAGGCGGTGCCTTCGCCGTCGGAGACGATGATGGTGTCGGTGTCGACGATCCTGCCGTCGGCACCCGCGCCCTCGACCAACACCAACCGGGCAGTCGTCGGTGTCATCGAGACACCAAGTACGACGTCCACGTCAGATCCTCCGCTACATATCGAGACGGTCACCCGAACAAACGCGCCAAGGCCGTCAAAAAGTTCGAGTTGTTGCCGATTGTGTATCGGTGCGGCGCGTTTCCCCGTTACCCCAGCTAGGGGTTGATGAAGTTCTGGTAGGAGCGCGACGGGGTCGGACCGCGCTGCCCCTGGTACTTCGACCCTACCCCGGCACTTCCGTACGGGTGCTCGGCCGGCGATGTCAGGCGCAGCAGACACAGCTGCCCGATCTTCATGCCCGGCCACAACGTGATGGGCAGGTTCGCGACGTTCGAAAGTTCCAGGGTGATGTGCCCGGAAAAGCCGGGGTCGATGAATCCGGCGGTGGAGTGGGTCAACAGGCCCAGGCGCCCCAACGAGGACTTTCCTTCCAACCGTCCGGCGAGGTCGTCGGGCAGCGAGCAGACCTCCAGCGTGGACCCGAGCACGAACTCGCCAGGATGCAGCACAAACGGCTCACCCTCGTCCGGCTCTACGAGGCTGGTCAGCTCGTCTTGGCGTTGTTTGGGGTCGATATGCGTGTAACGGGTGTTGTTGAACACCCGGAACAGGCTGTCGAGCCGAACATCGATGCTCGACGGCTGGATGAGGGCTGGATCAAGGGGCTCGATGCCAAGACGCCCGGCGTCGAGCTCGGCGCGAATATCGCGATCGGACAGCAGCACGCGACGAGCCTACCGAGGAGCTGCCGGTACGCAGGGGCTCGGGCGGATGCGGCTACCCCGTGATGGCGATGACAGCTCCCGGCCGCAGCCAGCCGATGAGTCGTACCAGCGCGGCATCGTCGAGCGTCACGCATCCGGCCGAGGGCCCACCGTCGGAGGCGTGCACGAAGAATGCCGACCCACCGCCGGGTGTGCGTGATTTGTTGACGCCCATGACGATCGCGCGGGGGTATCCGTCCAGCTCTTCACTCAGTGAGGTGTCGAACGGGCAAGCGGATTGCGCGCACCGTTGGTGAGAGTTGTACCCCGGACTGGCGGGATCGCCGTCCCACCAGTCGTCGGCATCCACCTGCAGATAGTTCAGGCCGTGCGCCACCGACGGTTCGGTGCCAAAGGCGTAGTCCAAACTGAAGACGCCGGTGGGGGTCGCTGGATTGTCGTCGCTGGCGGTGTCCGTGAATCCGGTCGCACCGACATCGGAGGGCACGTTCTGTTCGATCGGTTCCCAGGCATTGCCCGAGCGCTGCCAGATGCCGATGACGGCTTTGGCACCACCAGTCCCCTGGACCGATACCACTTGTGTTGCGGTACCGACAGATTCGGCAAACCACGGCGGCGGTGTCGCCTGCGCCGCGGCCGCCGGAACAACGGCGACCGGATGCGCCTCGGGAGCGGTGCCGCACGCGCCGGCCAGCAGCACAACGCTCAGCGGCAGCAGGCGGATCGGGCGCACTCATCCATGGTGCGGGTCAAACCTGAAAACCGCCTGTTAGTAACTAACCCTTAATGGCAATGACCGCACCGGGCCGCAGCCAGCCGATCAACTGCACGAGCATCCCGTCGTCGAGGGAGACACAGCCCGCGGTCGGTCCGCCGTCGGTGCTGTGCACGAAGAAGGCCGAACCACCGCCGGGAACCCGGTCCTTGTTCACCCCCATGACGATGGCGTGTTTGTACTGCGGGATCGGGAGGTTCTCGCTCTGCGCGGTGTTGAACGGGCACTCGGCCTTGGCGCACTGCTGATGCGTGTTGTACGTGGGGCTGTTGCTATCACCGTCCCACCAGTCGTTGGGTCCGATCTGGAGGTAACGCAGCCCGCTCGGGGGCGGCGGTGCGGTGCCAAAAGCCCAGTCCAGTGAGTAGACGCCGTTGGGGGTGGCCGAGGCTCCCTCGCGTGCCTTGTCGATGAATCCGGCCGAGCCCACGTGAGCGGGAATCCCGGTGGATACGGCCTTCCATTCGTTGCCGCTGCGCTGGAATACATCGATCTTGGCTTTCGAGCCGCCGGCGCCGTTCACCGCGACCACCTGGGTCGCGTTGCCGACGGACTGGGCGAACCAGGGCACGAAAGGTTCCGCGGCAGCAGATGTCGAGGTGGCGAGGGCGAGTATCGCCGCACACAGCAGCGTCACAAGACGGAACACGAGACCATCCTCGCTGATGTTGTTCTCGAATCCTTCAAGGTTGGGACACGGTTGCGCCACGGACCGATCGGTATAGTTCGGCCATGGACGCCGAGCTTGAAGAATGGAAAGCCGCCGGGCATTACTTCGATTACCTGGGTTTCGACATCTTCTACCGCGTTGAGGGCAGTGGGCCTCCCCTGTTACTCGTGCACGGGTATCCCTTCAACTCGTGGGATTGGGCACTGATGTGGCCCACGCTGGTGCAGCGGTTCACGGTCATCGCGCCGGACATGATCGGGATGGGCTTCTCCGACAAACCCGTTCAGTACGGATATTCAGTTCTCGATCACGCCGATATGCACGAGGCGCTGCTGTCCTATCTGGGCATCGAGCGGATGCACCTGCTCACCCATGATCTGGGGAACTCGGTCGGCCAGGAGTTGTTGGCGCGCTTCGAGTTCGACGAGCAGTCGCGCGGCCGAGTGCCCATCGACTCGGTCACCTGGCTCAACGGAGGGCTCTTCATCGAGGCCTACCGGCCCCGTATCGCCCAGACCTTGATGTCTCGAACACCGTTGGGCGACTTGGTGAGCCGGTTCCAGGGCACCCCGCTGTCGCGCCGTATCCTGGATGCCGCCGTCAGCGAGATGTTCGGCCCGGACACCAAACCGTCACCACGACTGCTCTCCTTGTTTCAGCAGGTGTTGGAGTACAACGACGGCGCGCGGGTCACCCATCAGGTGGGCCGATTCATCAACGATCGCTATGACAACCGGAGTCGATGGGTGCGGGCCATGCGCGAAACCGCCGTGCCGATGCGGATGATCGACGGACCGATCGACCCGAACTCCGGGTTGCACATGGCCGAGCGCTACCTCGAGGTCATTCACGACCCGGATGTGGTGCTGCTCGACGACAACATCGGCCATTGGCCACAGATCGAGGCGCCCGAGGCGGTGCTCACGCACTTTCTCGCACACATCGATCGGGTCACGCCTTAGGCGGGGCCGTATCCAGGTACGAGGAGAAGGTCGCGTAGTTACAGTCGGCCTCTCCGGTGCCGGTGGTGCTCTGACACACCACCTTGTCGTTCAGGTAGATACGCACTGTCACCGCCGCGTCTGGGGTCGCGGTGGACCGCCAATCGGCCTTGATCTCCGCATGGTTGGGCGTCTTGGCGCCACGAGACAGATCGCCGACGGGCGCATCGACCTTCCAGGGCAGGGTGACGCCGTCGGCGGGCTGCATCTCGGTGCCGTCCCAGTACTGCACATTCGCCGTGGTCGCGCTGGACGACGTGACTTCGTAGGTCACCGTCTTGTCATCCGCGTGTGCCGCCGCCGGGAAGCTAAGCGCGCAGGCTGAGGCCACGGCAGACGCGGCAAGTAGTTGACGGACGGTCATGGAACACCTCGAGATGTCAGTTAGGTTTACAGATCGTTAGGCAGGCTACAGGGATTTTCTGGGCGTCAGCTGAGGCCGCGATCCAGGGGTTTCCGCCCGACTACGTCAGCAAACCGTCAAGCGTCCGAACCATGAGGCGGGGCGGCTTGGGGACCGGCCCCGCAACAGGGGCGCAGAGTGACCCCGGCGGCAAGAAGGATTCTCCTGACCGCCGAGTACGGGGCTCCGGAGGCCGTAGCCAGGTCGCGGATACTGGCGCCGGCTTGGTATCCCGCCGCGAGCTGCGCGCGTTCGGGGGTCATCACGGGTGCGGGCTTGGGGCGCTGTTCACGCCGGCGTTCGATTTCCGTGGCTCCACCCCAAATCCCGTAGGGCTGGCGTGTCTGCAACGCGTAGGTGAGACAGACCGCCGCAACGGGGCATCGACGGCAGATGCTTTTGGCCTGTTGTTCGCGCATACGGCGCACGGATCTGAGCTCGCGATCGCATGGGAAGAACAGCTCGGGGTCCACGGAGGCGTGCCGACATCGGCCGTACATCTGCCAGTGCACGTCGTGGATATCTGGCGGTGGTGATCGCATAACCAGCTTTCGTTCTCGATACGCCGGGCAGTCAGCGGTGCGCGTCCGGACCACCAGCTGGTTGAGGCCCGATCTCTGAGCAGGGCCCAGCGCGGTCGGACATCTCCGACCTTCACCCTTGCGACAATAGGAAGCGACCGGCTCGGTGCCATCATCCTTTTCGGGTGATCTTCCGGCGCATGCGATAACGCCGGGCGCGGGAAGTGACATAGGCCCCAGTGGGTAGGGTCGGCCATCTGCGACGTCTGGAGAAGGAGGACTCGCCGGTGGATCGAGTCAATAGGCCGCTGACTGAGTTGGTGGAATTGCCGGGTGGGCCATTTTTCATGGGCTGCAACACCTTTTACCCCGAGGAACGGCCGGAGCGCACCGCGTCGGTCGATGCTTTCGCCATCGAGCGCCACCCGGTCACCAATGCTCAGTTCGCCGATTTCGTCGCCGAGACCGGTTACGTCACGGTGGCCGAGAAGGCGCCCGACCCGGCGCTGTACCCGGGCGCCTCACCCGACGATTTGGTCCCCGCCGCGATGGTGTTCCGGGCCACCGGCGGACCCGTGAACCTGCACGACTGGCAACAGTGGTGGGACTGGGTTCCCGGCGCCTGCTGGCGGCGGCCATTCGGGCCGGGCAGCGATATCGACGGCGCCCCAAATCATCCCGTTGTGCAGGTCGCTTACACCGATGCGGCGGCTTACGCCCGCTGGGCGGGCAGGCGGCTGCCCACCGAGGCCGAGTGGGAGTACGCCGCGCGCGGTGGCAGCGCGACGATTTATGCCTGGGGCGACGAGGTGTCACCTGGGGGACAACTGATGGCCAATACCTGGCAGGGCAGATTCCCGTACCGTAGCGATGGGGCACTGGGCTGGCACGGTACTTCCCCCGTCGGCACCTTCCCGCCCAATGACTTTGGCCTTCTGGACATGATCGGCAATGTCTGGGAATGGACGTCCACGCGCTTCGAACCGGGGGCGGAGGCGCCCACCTCGTGCTGCAGTCCTTCCGAAAATCCTGACCCCTCGGTGATACAGGCCCTCAAGGGCGGCTCGCATCTCTGCGCGCCCGAGTACTGCCATCGCTATCGGCCGGCGGCGCGCTCGCCTCAGTCGCAGGACAGCGCGACCACCCACATCGGGTTTCGCTGCGTGCAGAGCCGGTCATGATTCCCACCCGGTGCCATGCCCACCGGCGCGCCCGCGATGGGGACGGCAAGCGCGTACATGGTTCCGATGTCAGACTGATCCCGCGCTACGGCAACGCACGTGGTGGTATTGACTCGTCGGAGGAACTGTATGAAACGTGATGTTCGAGCCCAACTCGACGTAGACATCTTGGCGCCGTCAACCTTGGAGTTCCAGATCGCTGTGTCGCCGCTTCCCGGCGCCCAGGTGACGGAAACCATGTCGCTGGAGCTGAATGGACAACCGATCGAGGCCCAGGAGGTCGCTGGTGAGCACGGCAACCGTATCCATCGGCTCTACGTCGGGGAGGGCAACCTCCAAGTCACTTACGAGGCAACCATTCTCGGACAGGCGGACGAAGTTCCGGTCGAGGCCGCGGATTTGTCGACGTACTTACGCCCGAGCCGCTACGCCGAAGCCGACAAGTTCTACGGCTTCGCGGCAACCGAATTCGGTGAATACACCGAACCTGCGGTTCTGCTGGAGAAAGTCTCATCCTGGGTCGGCTCGCGGTTGACGTATTCACCGGGATCCAGCGATCCCATCGACGGCGCCGTCGATACCCTGCTGGCGGCCGCTGGCGTCTGCCGCGACTACGCGCACCTGGTGGTGGCGTTGCTTCGCGCCGTCAAGGTGCCCGCCCGGCTGGTCGCGGTGTACGCGCCTGGCTGTGACCCGATGGATTTTCACGCCGTGGCCGAGGCAGTCGTCGACAATCGCTGGCGCGTGGTGGACGCCACCTGCCTGGCGCCGCGACAAACGATGGTGCGCATCACCACCGGGCGCGATGCCGCCGACACGGCGTTCCTCGACAACCACGGCGGGCAGATCGTCCTGAACGGAACCTTCGTCTCCGCCGTGGTCGACGGTGAGTTACCTCAGGATCATGTCGATCAGCTCATCTCCCTGCGATGACCACGGGGAGATGAGCTGACGGCGGCTAGGAGTTCCCGGTCAATTTGTCCTTGACCGCGTCCACGCCTTCCTTGAGCTTGTCCGCGGCATCGGTCAGCTTCTGCTTGACCGAGGCGATCCCCTGATCTAGCTGGCCTTCGGCCTTCAGATCCTCGTCGCCCGTGGCAGCTCCAACGGCTTCCTTGGCGCGGCCCTTGAGATCCTCCGCCGTGTTCTTTGCGTCGTCAGCAATTCCCATGTGTTTCAAACCTTTCTGTATTCCACCCGAGACAGGCGCGAGCCGAAGGTTCATCACATCGATTTCCGGCAGTTATCGTCAACGCCGTCATCGACAGTACCCACCGATTCGGCCCGCTGTGATGAGTTCCTTTCACGGCACTGCCCCGAAGAATCACCCGAAAAGGGTGATGCTCACCCTCGCCCCTGTCATTAGCGTCGATGCAAGCATGTCTATTCATATATTCACGCCCATCTTCGCGATCACCCTCCGTTTCCGGATCTTGGCGAGACACAATGAATCACGTTGATGAATAGCGCCGCGGTGACGCCACTGCACACCCAGATTCTTCGCCTCGAGAGGACTAACCATGGAACCCAATAACGGGGACAGCGCCGAATCCACCGAGAACAACAAACGCGGAGGCCTCTCGCGGCGTTCGATTCTGGGCGGTATCGCGGCCGCTGGTGTCGGTGCCGCCGCGGCCACCGCCGCGATCAAGGGGTTTGAGGGCACCGATCACGCGACAGGTGCGGGTACCCCGGGAACGGGGCCCACCAATGAGGACTTCCACGGCAAGATTGCCCTCGACGTGCGCGATTCGACACCCGACTGGACTCCGTACGAATTGAAACGGGCGCCGGAAGGTGCACCCAACATCCTGGTGGTGTTGTACGACGACACCGGGCTGGCGGCCTGGTCGCCATTCGGCGGACGTATCAATATGCCCGTCATGCAGCGCCTCGCCGATAACGGGCTGCGGTACTCGCAATGGCACACCACCGCGCTGTGTTCGCCGACGCGGTCCTGTCTGTTGACCGGCCGCAATCATCACGTCAACCGTTCGGCGTCGATCACCGAGGCCTCCAACGGATTTCCCGGTGCTGCGGGCCGGCTGCCCGCCGAGTGCGCCACCATCGGGCAGGTGCTGCAGGACAACGGGTACAGCACGTTCTGGGTGGGCAAGAACCACAATGTGCCCGAAGAAGACATCGCCGGTGGCGGTAGCCGATCCGAGTGGCCCCTGCAGAAGGGCTTCGACCGCTACTACGGCTTCCTGGGCGGCGAGACCAACAACTGGTACCCCGATCTGGTCGAGGACAACCGGTTCATCGAGCCGCCGTACACCCCTGAAGAGGGCTATCACCTGTCCAAAGACCTTGCCGACCAAGCCCTTCGGATGCTGCGGGATCAGCGGGCGACCAACCCGTCCAAGCCCTGGTATCTGTGGTTCTGCCCCGGCGCCAACCACGCTCCCCATCACAGCCCCGCCGAGTACACCGAGAAGTACAAGGGCAAGTTCGACGACGGCTACGAGGCCTACCGCGAATGGGTGCTGGCCCGCATGATCGAGAAGGGTGTCATCCCGAAGGACACCAAGCTCACGCCGCTGAACCCGATGCCCGCGGAGGTCGCCAACGAAGCGGACTCTGTGCGGCCGTGGAATACCCTGAATCCCGACGAGAAGCGCCTCTTCTCCCGGATGGCCGAGGTGTACGCCGGGTTCTCCGAGTACACCGATGCCCAGGTCGGCCGGATCGTCGACTATCTGGAACAGACGAGCCAGCTGGACAACACCATCGTGTTCTATTGCGCGGACAACGGCGCCTCCGGCGAGGGCTCCCCCAACGGCTCGGTGAACGAGAACAAATTCTTCAACGGCTATCCCGATGAGCTGTCCGAGAACATGCAGTACCTGGACAAGCTGGGTAGCCCTGACACCTACAACCACTACCCCACCGGGTGGGCAGTGGCCTTCTCCACGCCGTTCCAGATGTTCAAGCGCTACTCGCAGTTCTCGGGCGGAACGTGCGATCCACTGGTGATCCACTGGCCCAAGGGCATCAAGGACAAGGGCCAGGTACGCCACCAGTACCACCACGTCACCGATATCGTGCCGACCATTCTCGACGTGACTGGCCTGCAGATGCCGGAGACGTACCGAGGTGTCACGCAGTATCCGGTGAACGGTGTCTCGATGCGGTACAGCTTCGAAAAGGCCGATGCTCCCACGACCAAGAAGCGGCAGTACTACGCCATGCTGGGCACCCGTGGAATCTGGGAGGACGGTTGGAAGGCCGCGGCGCTGCACGCACCGATCAGCGGCAAGGGCCATTTCGACCAGGACAAGTGGGAGCTGTACCACGTCGACGAAGACCGCTCCGAGTCAACGAATCTGGCCGATAAGTACCCCGACAAGCTCAAGGGGCTGATCGCGGCGTGGTTCGACGAAGCGGACAAGAACTTCGTGCTGCCCCTCGATGACCGGTCGGCCACCGAACTGCTCACCATCGAACGGCCCTCGACCGAGCCCAAACGCAACCGCTACATCTACTACCCCGACACCGCACCCGTGCCCGAGGGCGTCGCGGTCAGCATCCGCGGCAGGTCGTACAAGATCATCGCCGACGTGGAAACCACGAAGGATTCACAGGGTGTGATCTTCGCGCACGGTTCGCGATTCGGCGGGCATGCCCTTTTCATGAAGGACGGGAAGCTCCACTACGTCTACAACTTCCTGGGGCTCAAGCCGGAGCAGGTGTTCGTCTCACCGCCGGTGTCTGCCGGGAAACGCACCCTCGGCATGGAATTCGTGCGCAAGGACAAGGGCAAGTACGGCGAATCTCTCGGGACGACAACGCTGTTCATCGACGGTAAGCCAGTTGCCAACGGCCCGATGCGGGCCCAGATCGGCAAGTTCACCCTGGCGGGCGACGGCCTGTGTGTCGGATTCGACAGCGGGGACAACGTCTCGCAGCTGTACGCCCACCCCGGGACGTTCACCGGGGGCACCATCAAGGGTGTCGCGATCGACGTCAGCGAGGAAACCTTCATCGACCTGGAGAAGGAAGCGCAGGCAGCGTGGGCGCGGGACTGAGCTCGCACGCGGGGTGAAATGCCGCCGGGCCCGGGCTGACCATCGGGAAGCTGGTCGGTCCGGGCCCGGTGGCTCCATCCGCCGATAATCGGGTGTGCGAAAACCGATATCAGTACCGAGAGGGGGAAACATGACTCGTAACCCCGAGATATGCGACCGGCCGCACCCCGGTGTGGGCTGCTTCGTGGTGAAGGACGGCCGGTTTCTGATGGGGCGGCGCCGTGGCGCCCACGGCGCAGACACCTGGTCGGTGCCTGGCGGCTGGATCGAGCGGGGTGAGAGTCCGGAATCGGCGGCGATGCGCGAGGTCTGGGAGGAAACCGGCATGCGAGCCACCGATGCGCACGCCGTCGGCGCCACGACAACTGTCCATCCTGAAGGTTTGTGTTCTCTGACGGTGTGGGTTGTCTCGCGTTGGGAATCCGGCGAACCGATCTGTAGGGAACCTGACAAATTCGTTGAACAGCGTTGGTGCGCACTGGAAGAAGGCCTACCCACGCCACTATTCGGCGTATGGACTGATCTGCTGGCCTCTCCCACCTACGCGCGTCTACGCAAGCTGTTGGTCCAGGAACGCATATAGAAACGCGACGGTATGTACCTAGTCGCTCACCCAGGTCAGCACGAGCTCGTCGCGGGTGCCGAACCGCTCGAGATGACGTTTGACCACATCACCGAATTCCGCGGAGCTGGCCTCAACATGTAGTTCCCCGGGCCGCGGACGCAGCACCGTGACCGCATCGAGAGTCATCTCGATCTGGATCGCACCGTCCTCAAGTTCGGTCACCGTGCTCTTGGCTGCCCAATGCTGAGCGAGTTGTTTCGCGTATCGCTCGGGACGGTCGGTGACGATCACGCCATGCACAGTGGCCATTCCACGATTCTTCCAGGTTCTGCACCACGGCGTCAGTGCGGCGCGATGCCGATAGCCTCGCGGCGGTTAGATACCTGCAGTTTCTGGTAGATGGATCGCTGATGTGTCTTGAGGGTGTTGACGGACACCGAGAGCTTCGCGGCGATCTCCGCCGCGGTCATCGGAGTCCGCAGGTATGCCAACACTTCTCGCTCCCGTGAGGTGAGTGCCGCGGCGGGGTTCTCCGATGTGCCCGTCTCGCAGGCCAACAGACACTCGGCAAGAAAGTCCGGATACGCGGTCCGCGAGCTATGTGCCCCCAACAGCTCACGGCACGCCTGATCGGCGTTGTCCAGGAACGGGTAACGCACGGATTCGGAGGCCGCCAGCGCAAGCGACTCCTCCAGCAGCTGGTGGGCCCTGTCGTTGTCGCTGCGATCCCACGCCAGTAACGCGCCCACCAGAGCCGCGTAGGCACGCGTGTAGGGAGCCACTGACTCGCCACGCGCATTGTCGGCCAGGGCCTGCGCCAGATCGGCGTCCCCAAGCCGTCGGCATATGCCCGCGACCATCGCAGAGGCGGTCGGCAGTGGCGTCACATCGACGAGCCTCGCCGCCAGCTGCAACGCCTCGTGGTTGTGCCCCCGCATTTCGGCGATCCTGGCGAGCGCGGCGGTACGGAAACTGCCTATCGGGACGGCCCTGTTGTCTTCCTCGCCGATGCGCATGGCCACCGCCTCCAGCTGCGGGAGGGACAAATCGCATCCCTGGTTCCGCAGTGCTGCGGCACTGAACACCAGCATCATGCGCCCGATGTCCGGATAGCCTTCCCCTACCGCAGCATCCACCACGGTGAAATCTTCCAGCGCGCCGGCCAGCTCGCCCTGCCACAGCTGCATGAATCCCGTTGTGAAGCAGGATATCCCGCCACCTTCGTGAGAGAGCCAGGGAACCTCCGCCATACTCAGCGACAGTTGGGCCCGGCCGAACTGTCCGGCATGGACATACGCGAAGGCCAGGCTCTCCGTGGCCCTGTCCGCGACCGCCGCCAGACCCAGCGCACGGCACTCCTGTGCCGCCGACTCCAGCAGTCGCATCGAGTGACCGACGTCGCGCCGCAACCGGGTTTCGGCCCAGCCCACCAGGAACAGTGTGCAGGCATACACGCGGTCGGGCACCAGTGTCCGATCGGTGAGAGCCTCGGACACCGCGTCGACGGCGCCCGCCATGGTGCTGTGGTCGTCGGAGATCAGGATGCGGCTCAGATTCGCGACAAGGCCTACGCGCCGAGACTCGACGTGGCCATGCGCCAGGTCCTGGGCGCGTTCGAAATGCAGCTGTGCGCCAAGGCGATCACCGGCGACCTCCCGGCAGCAGGAACGCACCATCGCAATGTCGGCGGTCTCGCCGAATGCGTCGGCCACCGCGATGCAGGCACTCTCCAGTGCCACGGATCGGGCTTCCAGCAGTAGTTCGAGCCAGTGATCGGTGATTATCTCTGCGGCCAGCGGCCCGTCCGCCCCGCGAACGGCATGTTCGCCGGCATCCAACGGGTAGCGGTCACGCAGTTCGCGTGCGGCCAGCAAGTTCAAGGCACTCCATCGCGCCGGGTCCGACTGCCTGAGCACCTCGCCACATCCGTGCGCGAACATCGAATGCCATTGGTAGATAGCATCTTCGCCAGATCCGAATCGTTCGATGAACAGGCCGGAGGTCGCGCATTCGGCGAGCAGTCCGGCAGCATCGGCTCGCCCGGAAAGCACGCCGGCCAGGCGTTCATCCACCCGCGTGCATACCGTGGCAGCCAGCACGAATTCGGCAAGCTCGGGGCGCAGCCGCGCGAGAACGGCGGCACGGATGTATTCACTGACATCGAGATCATCTAGGGCACTGGGTATCTCGACGTCCAAGAGCGCCAGCCGCACGGCCGCGGGCCAGCCCCCGGTGCTCTGCACAATGCGTTCGGCATCCCCGGCGGCAAGGTCCTGCTGGTGTACTTGGCCGGCGGCCGACAGTACATCCTCGGCAGTGAAAGCCAATTCGCCCGCCGCAACCACCGCCACCTGACCATGCACCCGCAGCCTGGTGAGCAATGCCTCAGGCGCCTCCGTGGTGATCAAGACCAGTCGCAGCCAGGGCGGGCCGTGCTCGATGAACTCGACGAACTCCGTGGACTGTGTGACTCCGATGGCCTTTTGGAAATCGTCGAGCACGACCGTGACCGGGCCCGGAATCTGGATCGTCGATAGGGCGGTGAAGACCAGTCCCAGGGACGGCAACTCGAAGGCGGTAGCCAGTGCCCGCCGGACCTGGGCGTCGTCACCGTCACCCGCCGCGTGCCGCAGCGCCGTCATGATGCCGCGGATCAGCTCCGGGAAGTCTGCCGCCTGCTCCGTCACCGTCAGCCACCCAACCGAGCCCGGCTGGTGCTGCCGCTGCGCGGCGGCCCATTGCCCCACCGCGACCGTCTTGCCGAATCCGGATGGGGCCAGCACCACGACCGCCCGAGACTGCTGAACGTGCAGGTCAAGAATTCGGTGCACGTCCGTGCGGGCGATCATTCCAGGACTCGATGACGGTGGCGTGGCCAAGAACCATGGGGCCGGACTCCATGCCGTCGAGCCGGCGGGTGCCCCGCCTGCAGTCAGGTCGTCGCAGCCAGCCATCCGTTCATTGTCTCCGGAACTGCTGAACCCGGGTTAGCCACCCGGGTTCGGCGCTGTCACGTTGCCGATTCCCCGAGGGTGACCTGGACCGTGCGCGATGTTCCCGACTGGTCCGCGTAGGTGAGCGTGACCGCGTCGCCGGGTGCCTTGGACCGCACCGCGGCCACCAGCGCCTCGGGGCCGTCGATGACCTGGTTGTCGACCTTAGTGATCACGGCGCCCTTGGGCAGGCCGGCCGTCGCCGCCGCGCTGCCACTGACCACGCCCGCCACGACCGCACCGGGCATGTCGTCACCAGAGCCGAGCTGAACGCCCAGCGAGGCATGCCGCACGGTGCCGGTGGAGACCAGCTCGTCCGCGATGCGCTTGGCTTGATCCACGGGGATGGCGAAGCCCAGGCCGATCGATCCGGCTTGTCCGCCGCCCTGCGAGTCCTGCCCGCTGGACAGTGACGCGATTGCCGAGTTCACACCGATGAGGTCACCGTTCATGTCGACGAGTGCACCGCCGGAGTTGCCGGGGTTGATGGCCGCATCGGTTTGGATAGCACTCATCACCGAATGCTGTCCGCTCTGGTCATCACCGGTGCTGACCGGGCGACCGAGCGCGCTGATGATGCCGGTTGTCACGGTCCCCTGCAGGCCCAAAGGTGAGCCGATGGCGACGACGTTCTGGCCAACCTTCAGGTCTTTCGACGAACCGATGGAGATCGGGGTGAGGTCGGAGACACCCTGGGCCCGAACCACGGCCAGGTCATCGTCGGGGTCGGCGCCGACGACGGTGAATGGCACCGTTCGGCCGTCGGCCAGGGTCACGGTCGCCTTGACGCCGTCGCCGGTGTGGGCGGACGGACGGGTGCTGCGCCGGTCGTTGCCGTTGGGCACCTGCCCGTCACGACCGTCTTGATAGTCACCGGGCAGCTGTTCGCCGGGAAGGATGCCGGGCGGAAGGTTGGTGAGCGGCCCGCGCCGCGACGGGGCCGAGGGCGCCAGATCGTCGCTGCCCGACATGGCTGCGGCGACGACGTGATTGTTGGTCAGGATCAGCCCGTCAGGGCTCAGCACGATGCCGGAGCCCGACTCGCCCTCCTGCCCGCTCTGGATCTTCAGTTGCACGACGCTCGGCAGCACCTTGGCCGACACCTGTTCGACCGAGCCGGCCGGGGCCGCAGCACCAGGCTGTCCGAGTATTGAACCTGTTGGCAGGGAAGGCTTTCCGGTGAGTCCCGGGCTCGATACCTGCGCTACGGGGGCGGGATGTCCGGACTGGTTCACCACGACGACGGCCGTGGTGGCGCTGGCGGCAATGGCCACCACGACGGCACCAGCGGTCAAGCCGACGGCACGAAGACGTTTCCGGCGCAGCGGGTTCGGAGCCAGTTCGGCGCGGTCCGGGAATGTCTCGCCATACGCGTAGCGTGTCCGGGTGTCGGTGGCCGGACCGTGCACCTGGCGATAGCCGTGCTGGCCCAACGGGAATTCGTTTCCGTACGGCGGATGCCCAGGCTGGTAGTTCATCGATATGTCCTTCTTCCTCACGATGCAGTCAGGGCACTGTCCGCCTCTGGTTCGCACTGTCACAGTGCCTGCATCCACTGAGGCCAGGCTGAGAATTTCCTCTCTGCAGCCCAAGACTTTTCAGGGGGTAGTCGGAGTAGGTGGCGGTTGCTGTCCCGTATCCACCACCGCGAGGGGTGCCGTCGCCGGTTCGGGCGACGGCACATCGCGGCCACGCCGGACAATCTCAAAGACATTGATCGGCCACCAGAACCAGCGTCCCAATGCCGCGGCGATCGCGGGCGTCATGAATGCCCGAACGATCAGTGTGTCGACAATCAGTCCGATACCGATGGTCGTTCCCATCTGGCCGACGACACGCAGATCGCTGACGACCATCGACATCATGGTGAACGCGAACACCAGGCCTGCGGCGGTGACGACGCGACCGGTAGCGCCCATACCGCGGATCATGCCGGTGTTGAGCCCGGCGTGGATTTCCTCCTTGAGCCGGGAGACCACCAGCAGGTTGTAGTCCGAACCGACCGCCAGCAGGATCACCATCGACAGCGGAATCACGATCCACTGCACGCCCAGGCCAAGGATGTCCTGCCACAACAGCACTGTTAGGCCGCAGGCCGTGCCCAGGGATGCCGCGACGGTGCCGACGATCACCAGGGCGGCCACCACACTGCGGGTGATCAGCACCATGATCGCGAAGATCAGGATCATCGAGGCGATGATCGCGACCATCAAATCGATGGAAACACCGTCCTGCATATCGGCAAACATTGATGCGGTGCCCCCGATCGAGACCTTGGCATTGGACAGCGGAGTGCCCTTAACCGAGTCGGCGACAACACCTTTGAGGTCACGGACGTGTTGGATTCCTTCGACCGACGCCGGGTCTCCCTCGTGGGTGATGATGAAGCGGACAGCCCTGCCATCCGGCGAGACGAACATCTTGAGCCCGCGTTTGAAGTCGGGGTTGGTGAACACGTCTGGCGATATATAGAAGAAATCGTCGTTCTTGGCCTGATCGAAGTACAGACCGATTTCCGTTGCACCCTTGGCCATTTCCTGTTGCTGGGCTTGGATACCGGCCGTCACACTATGCGTCGAGATCATGAAGTCGCGCATCCTGATCATCGAATCGATGGTCGTCCTCAGCACCGGAAGCATCTGCGGCATCAGCTGATCCATCTTGTCCATATCCGCGATAAGGCCGTTCATTTGGTCGGCGAGCACGTCAACGCTGTCCAAAACATCGAAGATCGATCGCAGCGACTGGCAGATCGGGATATCAAAGCAATGTTTCTCCCAGTAGAAGTAATTGCGCAGCGGCCGGAAGAAATCGTCGAAATTGGCTAAGTTGTCACGCATCTCCTGGATGGTCGCGTTCATCTCATGGGTCCGACCCACCATGCCGTGCATGGTGCCCGTGAGCTCCTGCATGAGGCTGTACATCCGCTCCATGGTGGCAACGGTCTTACTCAGCTCGTCGGCCTGTTCGAGCATCTGCGCCGAGTTGTCGCTGTTGAACTTTGACGTCTGCAGGGTACCCGCGTTCTGCGCTCCCATCAGGAACGGGAGCGAGCTGTGCTCGATCGGCGCCCCGAGCGGACGGGTGAGGGTCTGCACCCGTTCGATACCGCGCATACGCACGATGCCCTTGGCCACCTTGTCGATGACCAGCATGTCGGCCGGGGTGCGCAGGTCGTGATCGGCCTCCAGCATCAATAGTTCCGGGTTCATCCGGGCCTGGGAGAAGTGCCGGCCGGCGACCTCCATGGCAAGGTTGGCCGGCATGTCGGCCGGCGTGAACTTCTGGTCGTTGTACTGCGGCACGTACGTCATGAGGCTGACGAATCCTACGATCGCGATCAGGCTGGTCAACACGATGATCGGAATGGGCCAACGCACCACCGACGTACCGACCCTGCGCCAGCCTCGTGCGGAGAGCGTGCCCTTGGGTTCCAGCAGCCCAAACTTCGAGGCCACCGTCAGCACCGCGGGCGCCAACGTCAGCGCGGCGACCACGATCACCAGCATCGAGATCGCACACGGCAGCGCCATGCTCTGGAAGTAGGGCAGCGTGGTCATGGTCAAGCACAGGCACGCGCCGACGATGGTCAGACCGGAACCCAGAATGACGTGAGAGACACCGTGATACGCCACGTAATACGCGTCTTCCCGGCTCAGTCCCTTCGACCTCTCCTCGTGATAGCGACCGAATAGGAAGATCACGTAGTCGGTGCCGGCCGCCAGCGCCAGCGCCGTCACCATGCTCACCGCGTAGGGGGTCAGTCCGATGAAGTTCAGGTAGCCCGCTGTTGCCGTAACACCTTGGGCGGCAATTAGTTCCAGACCAATAATGACCATGGAGATGAGCATGGTGACGATGGAGCGGTAAATGAACAGGAGCATCACGATGATCACGCCGACCGAGAGCATTTCCAAGATCGCCATGCTCTGCTGACCAGCCACACTGGTATCGGCGTTGAGTGCGGTACTGCCGGCAACATACGCCGTGATGCCCGGCGGCGCAGGCACGGAATCGACTATCTGGCGCACCGCGGCCACCGATTCATAGCTGGCGCTGGTGCCCTGCGACCCGTTGAGGAAGATCTGCACATAGGCGGCCTTGCCGTCCACACTTTGTGAGCCCGCCGCGGTCAGCGGATCGCTCCAGAAGTCCTGGACGTTCTGCACGTGTTCCTGATCGGCCTTGAGCTTCTCGACGATCTGGTTGTAGTACTTGTGCGCGGCATCGCCCAGCTTGTCGTCACCTTCCAAAACGACCATCGCCGACGAGTCCGAGTCGTATTGCTGAAACACCTTGCCGATGTTCAGCATCCCTTGGTACGACTCGGAATTCTGCGGGCTTAGCGGCACCGAGCGGGACTCCGCGACGTCGTTGAGTGACGGAATCAAGGCGCCCAGAATGACCACGAGCGCCACCCAGAACAGGATGATCGGTACCGACAGGAGCCGGATCGTGTGGCCGAGGAGCGGCCGGTGCGGACTCACGTGCGAATTGCTCATACGGATTTCACCAAGCAGTAGATGAACGGTTTGACTTTGTCTGTGCTGGTTCGGTCATCGCGCGTCTCGCCATCGACCGTGACGCGGCAGCCGAGGCTGGTGACGTCGCCATCACCCTGAGCGACGATGTTGGCCGACATCGACGGCACCGTCGTCACAATCGTGAACGACCAAGGGAGCAAGGAATTTTCGATGAGATGGGGTTGACCGTTCTCGTCGAGGTAGTTGATGTTCGCGGTGCCACCCGACCCCACGATCTCGTAGGTGATGCGCTTGGGGTTGACGTTCGCGGTGACGCCGGATCCCTCGCCGAGTTTCGGCGGACGAGGGGCAGCGGAACTGCGGATCTGCGTGATCGCGTAGCCACCGATCCCGACGACAACCACCAGGAGCAGCGGAATCCAGAACCGCTTCAACAGTCGATACACCCGTGCATCCCTCCTGCCTCTCCATGCCCGAGCGCAAGCGCCTGCCGGTGAGGCGACCGGTCGCGCCGCATTGTGTACCGGCGGTCTATTACGCCACAGACCGTACCACGGTAATAGACCGTCGGTACGCTATGACGCCGCTGGGCGTCGGATTAGCATCGGGCCATGACCTTCCGCCGGGCGCGCAGCGAGGAGCAGCGCGAGATCCGCCGGCAAGCCATTCTGGAAACCGCGTCGTCGATGCTCAGCGATATGCCGGTCAGCCAGGTCAGCCTCAATGAATTGAGCCGCCGCACCGGATTGGCGAAGTCGGCAATGGTGCTGTACTTCGAGTCACGCGAGGCCGTGCTCCTGGAGCTGCTGGGTACCTTGCTGCACAGCTGGGTGTCCGAAATTGCGGCGGAACTCTCCCACGAAACGCCCACCGGCTCGGCCCAGGAACGTGTCGATCGCTTGGCCGCCGTGCTCAGCCGCTCTCTGCAGCAGCATGCCGTGCTGTGTGACTTGATGGCCGCACAGCCAGGCGTACTGGAACACAATGTCTCGGCCGAGACGCTGCTGTGTTTCTGGCGCTCGACGTACGCCAGCGTCGCTCGGTTCGCCGAGGCCATCCGAGGCTTTATCCCCGAGCTTGACGAAGACGCCCACAGCGTGTCCGTCACCATACTGATGACCACCGGCGCGCTGTGGCTGTACGCGCAACCGTCCGACAGCGCCGTCGCCGCCGCCGAGGCCGAACCCGAACTGGCAGTGGTCCATATGCGCTTCAACACCGACTTGGAGACCACGCTGGCCCGGCTCATCACCGGCGCCCTGGTCAAACGCGGTTCCTGATCGCCTGTGCGCGCCGCATGCCCCAAAGCGGCGATGGCGCGGACTCCGAGACGTTCTCACATGTAAGCTCACACGCCGAGAGGTACTACCGGTTCGGCCGGACAGACCACTCTCCGCCGATGTAGTTCAATGGCAGAACATCAGCTTCCCAAGCTGAATACGCGGGTTCGATTCCCGTCATCGGCTCCACATCTACCAGCGCGAATGCTATTCGAATACCAGTCCCTGCTTCACCCCCCAGGCGCACCGATCTCCGCTAGTTCGGCGCGGGCCCGGCGCTCGACCAAGAGCGGCACGAACTCGCGAACTCTGCATTCGGCGAACCTGGCGTAAGCCACTTGCACGACATCCGCGACCTGTTCGGGCGGCAGCCACGAGTAGTTAGCCACCAGTTGCTGACACACTGTCGCCATTAATGCCTGCTCGCTCATCGCAGTATCGGTCTTAATGGCACGCTAGGCCGGCTGTTTCGTAAGCGTGAATTGATGAACGCTGGTGTATCCGGCACGAAAAAGATTCACGCATCCATTGAGGTATTTATCGAATCGGTCGTAGACCTCTTGACCCTGAAGCACGATGGCCTCATCACGATGAGCTTGTAATCGTTCAGCCCAGCATTGCAAAGTCCGAACGTAGTGAGGGCCGATCTCATGGACCCGATTGACCGTAAATCCGGCCTTGCGGGCATGGCGTTGGACCTTTTCTACCGTCGGCAGCCGCCCGCCGGGAAAGATCTCGGTCATGATGAACTTGGCAAACCGGGCCAGTTCGAAAGTCAAAGGCAGGCCGAGCTCTTGAGAACGGCGATCGTCGAACATGGTGATGGTGTGCAGAAGTAGCACCCCGTCGTCGGGCAGCGCATTCCAGGCCATGGCGAAGAAATCGTCGTACCGTTCGAACCCGAAGTGCTCGAAAGCACCAATGGAAACGATGCGGTCAACTTTGTCAGGGAATTCCTCCCAGCCCTGTAGCCGGACATCAACCGTGCGTTCGGTGGGAATGTCCGCCAGCTTCTCGACGGCATATTTGCGCTGTTCATCAGACAGAGTCAGCCCGATGACGTTGACGTCGTAGCTTTCGATGGCTCGCTGCATACCGGCACCCCAGCCGCAACCGACATCGAGCAGTGTCATCCCCGGCTTCAAGCCGAGCTTGGCGAGCGCTAGGTCAAATTTGGCGATCTGGGCTTCGTCGGCGGTCGCGTCCTCGTGTTCGAAGTATCCACATGTGTAGCCCATCGTGGGGCCGAGGAACAGCTCATAGAACGAATTGGAGATGTCGTATATGGACGATAACTCCTCGTACTTAGGAGTCAATTTAGGCATTGCGCTTGATACCGATCATTCGGAGGATTTTTTTAATAGAGACTGACCTACTACGCCGGGGAAGCCGGTGTTTTGCTCGTGACCCGGCGCCTGTGCGCAAGTAGGCAAATCGGCCGCCCATTAGGCTCTGAGCATTTCTGACTTGCCGCTTTGACGTTCGGCGCGTTTGGCTTGGCGGTCCAGGTACTTGGCCTTGACTTCCTCGAAGTCCGATGCGGTCTTCCTGAGATCACCGACGATGCGGGCCAGGTCCTCGCGGTACCACTCGGCCTCCCTGCTGATGTCGTCGCGTTCGAAGATGCGCCACTTACGCAGCACCGGCAGCACCACTTCCTCGAGATGGGACTGTGGGTCATACACACCACCGGTGGCGATGGTGACCGCGTTGCGGCGAAAGCCGGGAATGGTGTAGCCGGGCATGGTGAAGTTGTCGAGCACCTTATGGACAGCTCTAAGGGCCTGGTCGGGGGCGATGGCCATGCCGGCCTCGACCATGTTGCGGTAGAAGATCATGTGCAGGTTCTCGTCGGTGGAGATGCGCTTGAGCAGCTCATCGGCGATCGGCTCGGCGCAGGCCTTGCCGGTGTTGCGGTGCGAGACGCGGGTGGCCAGCTCCTGGAACGTCACGTACACCACTGAGTCAAAAAGAGTCTCGGCGAACACCAAATCTCCACCTTGGCGGTTTTGGCCTGGAGAGAATCCGCGGGTCATCTGCTCCACACGCAGCTTCTCGAGTTCGAACGGGTCCACCGAACGGGTCACCACCAGGTAGTCGCGGATGGCGATGCCATGGCGGTTTTCCTCGGCGGTCCACCGGTTCACCCAGGTGCCCCACGGCCCATCCATGGTGAAGTTCATGGCGATCTCGCGGTGATACGAGGGCAGGTTGTCCTCGGTCAGCAGGTTCGTGATCATCGCGACCTTGGCCACCTCGGAGAGCTTGGACTGCTCGGGATCCCAGTCCTGACCACCTAGAGCCTTGTAATTCTTGCCCTCAGACCACGGCACGTAATCGTGCGGGCTCCAGTCCCTAGTGACCGCCAGGTGGCGATGAACATTTTCCTCGACCACGGGCTCAAGCTCATGGAGCAGCTCCAGGTCGGTGAATTCCTTCTGCATCTATTTCCCCAAGCTGGCGACGCTAGATGCGTAGGTCAAGACACGCCCCAGGAGGCTCCGCAGGTGCACGGCTTTGTATGCTTGCGGCGAATTTGCCAGACAGCGGCCGCGGAGCGGCCTAGTGCACGCGCGATGTCATCGACAGCACGCGATCGGTCAAGCGCATAGGCGATTTCCTGATCGGACCAGCGGACCTTATGTGGAGAAACATCCGGGGGCTCGAATTGCCGATCCCAGGCTCGGTCAGCTCGCTCGTTTAGCCGCCGCCAGCGCGCGGTCTCAGCGCGACCAATCCGGCGCAACCGCAACGCTTCAGCCTTGTGGCACGCCGCGCACCGGCACCCTTTTTGAAACCCCGCTGCACCATGAACTGCCTCTCCCGACAATGCCATGGCGCCACCCTAGGACATACTGTCCCAGACAGCAATAGATTGAATGATTCGGTCTCGTCCCTACCGCCTGTCGGCAGTGCATTCACGAACACCCATCACCGGGTTGGACAGCACTCCACGATTCTCTAGGAGTTCTCCATCAGCGTTGTTACGTAACGTATTTAATGCCGAGAGGCCATGTCGATGAATGCGCGTCGACATGGCGGCGCCCATCTGACTCAGACAGCTAGTCCGCCGTCCGCAAGGAGCCCTTCAGTGCAGACAAATCACGCTGTGGCTGCGGAGCCGCGCAGTGGCACTTCTTCTTCACCGCCGACTACCAGTTCGGTGAATCGTTCAATGACCTGCTCGTGGTACATGTTGAAAAGGTCTTCGAAGAACGCCAACTGAGATTCTGAGGGGCCCGTCTCCGTCTTCCGCGCAGCCACAAACGCACGCCAGACCAGGACATGCACATCCGGCGCTCCCGTGTAATAGGCGGCGGTTGCCTCCGGTAGACCGAGGATCAGCTCGCCTATCGAGTTCAAGACTGCCCTGCGGAAGGGCTGATCGAGCGCAGAAAGTACCAGACGAACGATGCCGAGTTCATTCTCGAACATCGCCGAATGGTCCAGCTCATCCAGTCGGGCAATCGATTCCAGCTCGTCAATGCTGTTCTCGATTACAGTCAAGTCCGGCCGCTGCTCAAGAGTCGCGAACGCGAGGAGCGCCTCCAGCACGATGGCGCGCTCCGTATCGACGACATCGCGGAACATGTCCAGAGCCTCGCGGGAATTCCGCGTCGATAACCCGAAAACATAACCACTAATATCCACCCCGCCCTCTTGGCGGATGTCACGGATCACGAAACCGCGGGCACGTTGTGCGACGACGATCCCGTACGACTCAAGCCGCCCAAGAACCAACTGCGCTGTCCCCCGATTCACGTCAAACTCATCGGCGACCTGGCGGACCGACAACATGAGCTCACCCGGCGCGTACTCCCCGTGCACAACACGCCGCGACAGCTCATCGGCGATGTCAGCCACCACTGTCTTTGATTCCATGTCCTGCCCTTTCACCCCCAACAATAGAACCGTCTCGGACAGACTAGCCAGACTCATCACCCGCACTTGACGACTTGCCAGAATCCCCAGACACTGGTCCCGCATTAGCTGGAGCGTGACCGGAGTCGCACTATTCCTTGAGGTGAGTCATGCCAGATCAACACCGAGGCAAAGTAGTACCGCTGTTCTCACGGCGTGCCACCGACGCGTCGGCCCGTCGTATACCTATACCCACGCCCGTCCGCAACGCCAAACTCGCGAAGCTTCCGGCTGCCTACGCGGCCCGACGCGTGGGCGGCGCGGGCAAGCGTCTACTCGGTCGCTCGGCCGAGGAAATCGGCCGGGACATCCAGCTGCGTACCGCGCAACACATCTTTGAGGTTCTCGGTGAGCTAAGGGGAGGTGCGCAAAAACTCGGCCAGATCCTCGCGCTCACGGAGCTCACGCTACCGAGCGGGCTTGCCGAGCCTTACCGGACCGCGCTGAGCAAACTTCAGGACTCCGGACCATCCATGCTGCCCTCCCTCGTGCACGACACCATGGCCGCCAACATGGGCGAGAACTGGCGTCAGTACTTCAGTACGTTCGATTCCTCCCGAGCGGCGGCCGCCTCGATCGGGCAGGTCCACCGCGCGGTGTGGCACGACGGCACGGTGGTCGCCGTCAAGGTGATGTATCCGGGCGTGCGTGAGGCGCTGCTCAACGAACTGCGCTTGCTCCGGTCGATGGCTCCCATGGCCGGGGTCGTTTTCCCGGCGGCCGATGTCCGGACTGCGATTGATGCGCTCTGTGACTACGTTGGCGAGGAACTCGACTTCCAGCAGGAGGCGCACTATCAACGAGCCTTCGCTGCGGGCTACGCCGACGATCCAGATTTCCTGGTACCCAACGTCATCGAACAACAACGCGATGTACTGATCAGCGAATGGGTGGATGCTGTTCCACTGAACGAGCTGATCCGCACTGCTCCACAGGAAGCCCGTGACCGACTGGGAACGCAGATCCTGCGCTTCGTTACGAGCAGCTACGAACGTACCGGATACCTCTATGGTGACCCACACCCCGGCAACTTCCGGCGACTGCCCGACGGACGACTCGGAGTTGTCGACTTCGGAGCATGCTCACCCTATCCCGCCGGATTCTTCGCACTCGCCCACGACATCGGAGAGGCAATCCTCAACGGCGGAGATGACGAACTCAATTCTGCCCTAAGGCAACACGGTTTTGTGGTCCCGGGCCAAGAACTCGACATCGAGGCCATAACAGCTTCCATCGCACCATTTCGCGAGCTGTTCATCTCGCCCGCGGTTCACCTAAACCGCGCCTGGTTCATCCAACAAGTCAACAGCCTCACCGAACCTCGGCTATCCAACGTCGCACGCCAAATGACGGTGCCCGGCGAATTGATACCGAGCACACGCGCCCTTATCCTCCTGTTCGGCGCCCTCAGTCAACTGGGGTGCACAGTGTCGTTTCGCGATGAGATCGTGTCCGGCTGGCCCGGACTGGCCGAGGTGTTGCATCGCTACCAACAACGCACCGAATCCGTTGCTCCTGTTAGCCAGCGATCTTCACCGAACTAGGGGCGCCCACCATCCGGGCACGAACTTCGGGCGGCACGGCTATCGCACGGTCCGGGTTCGCCTTCAGCGCCTCAAGCCAGCAATCCAATGTCTTGGCATGGCGCAGCTGCAGCAAATGTTCCCAATTCAGAGTAATCCGGCTTCGGAGGCCGGTTCCTGAACCATATCGTTTGACGGCAACCGGCCGCCCGGGATGGTCTCCGTCGGCATGAATCTCATGGACCGAGTGCTCTCGAGGTCAGGGGCCGCCATGCTACGAACAGTGTGCGCGACAGAGATTGTCATGACGGCCCTTCCTGTGCTGGGCGATGCCTTCGACCCGCATCACCTTGGCGCGCAGCGGCGTCCACGCCGCTGACACCACATGATCCTGCGCAGCGCCGTTGGAAATTGATTGGACCGTCGGTTGGAGATCGTCAGGAAGCCGGTTCGGTCGAGTGCAGCCTTACAACTGCTTCACCAGACTGATCGAGCGATTGACCTCCGAGAACCCCAGCCCCTCATAGAGCCCCACGGCACCGGTGGGGCTATCCGCGTCAACGTCAAGAACGGCCCGCTCAAGCCCTTCGTTTTTGTAGGTACGCATGGCGTGCGTCAACACCGCCTGCGCGAGTTTGCGTCCACGCCAGTCGCGCCGGACACCCACCAAGTCGATGAACCCGAACGAGTAACCGTTCGCCTCCCACTCCTCCTCATTGACGTCACTGAGCAGGTACGCGGCGACGGTATCCCGTCCCGCGGCATCACGTGCGACGACGACGAATGAGAGATCAGCGCGGAACGCCTTCAGCCTGTGGTCCGATTCCCAGTCCACGCGGGCGATCGGCTGGCTGCCCCAATGATCACGGAACGCCTCGTTGTGGGCGTCTCGGGTTGCTTCAGACCATTCGGGACCATAGGTCTCGATCCGCACGCCCTCAGGAAGAGTGACGTCAGGGATGGGTTGACTGAGATCGCGCTCAAGCTCATGCCACCACCTCACCGATTCGTATCCGTTGCGGTGGAACAAATCGATCGTCCAGACAGCGTGTTCCTCCGCGACTCCGGCGAGCCAACCAGGCAAGCATTCATCCGACTCCACGAGATGCTGCAGCCCGCGCTGCTCCTGCCAACGGAGCAGACTAGCCCCGATTCCTTCGCCGCGCCGGTCGGGATGAACGGTGCCATCCAACGTCACCCATACGACAGTTTCATTGCTGGACTTCACCGTTGCCGAGCCGAACGCGACCGCTCGCCCCGATTGGTCGACAGCGAGGACCGAGTCGAGTGCCGGATCGAAGTCGTCGTCATCGAATTCTTCTACGAGTTCGTCCATCATGACCAGGCTCGTGGGGTGATCAATCGCTCCCGAGGCTCGCCAGAGGTCGAACAGCAGCGGTATGTCATCTTCGGTTGCTGCCCGCCACGTCAAGTCATCTGCGGCGCTTGGCATTTCCACCACGGCCGGGGCACTGACTCGTTCGCTCAGCGGGATGGGAGACGCGTGCAACTCTTTGGACGTCATCGGTCCAATCTATTTCTGATCCCAAAAATGCCGCAACGGATTTAGCAGCCCGTGGCCTTCTTCGCCGGCCTGTCCGGGGCGCTGGGCTTCTTGCCCGAGACGTCTCCCAGCACCTTCTTGATGGTCCTGCCCAATCCACGCATCACGTTCGGCCGCTTGGACGTCGGGGACACCCCGGAATCGGGTTTCGACGTCAGCACCGGCGGCTTCATCAACATCGTCGGCGTCTTCGGCACGAGGGCGGGCCGCACAGTAGGTGCCTTCTTTTGCGGGGCAATGGCTTCCACTGCCCTGGATTCCGTTGTTCTGGCATCCGTTGTTACCGCAGCTGCTCGCGGCGTAATCGGGATCGGTTTAGTCAGCGCGTCCCGGATCGGAGCGACCGACTCGGAGACCGTCGTTGTCACCGCCTCCCCCGTCGCCTGCACCGCCTTCACGACACTTCCGGTGCTACCCAACGTGGTCAGAAACGCATTGGGCACCCGCGTCACGACGAGCGTGAGCTGTTCTGTCGAATGAAATGCCACCGCCCAGAACACCTCGGTGCCGCGCACTGCCGCCGCCTCCAGCGGCGTATGCACCACCGGCACAGACTCGGGACCCGGAGGGTTGTTCAGCGCGTCGAAAAGATCGGAACGCGCCTGGCCAAGAACCCCCGGGAGTTGACCAGGCTCAGTGAACACAGCCTCGCCGACCCGCACGAGCCCCACCGCGATCACCTCGGTGCCGAACTGCGTGCGTGGCACCACCTGATCCAGGTCGGTGCGGATGAGCCCGGTCCACACGTCGTCGGCCGCCCCGCTGACCGTCGCGCCGGTCAGCCCGAGCGCCCGCACCAGCGGCTTCCCCGCCTGCAGCTGCGCCACGAATGTCCCCGGCGTCAACAACGCCGCCGCCGGAACCTGGACGGCGCCCTGGACCACGAAGGGACAGATCAGCGAGCAGTTCTGCACCTGGTTGGCCAGGAACTGGGCAACCAGCGCCCCAGGCGCGGGCTGCACCGATACCGCGGTGAGTTCGATATCGAGCCGGGCGCTGCGCGCGCCTGACACCGGTGGGGGCCCGGCCCCGACAGCTGTCGCAAGTACCGCTGACGCACATGCCACCGCGAGAAGTCTCACGCGTTAACCACGAACCAACCCACTGTCGGGTTCGATCGCGGTGAAACCGGTTAGGCCCCGGCTTCCTCCGGCACATCGTGGCGCACCACGCGGACCTTGCCGCGCGGAAGACTGGCTACATACCCGTGGTACTTGCCATAGATCTCCCACGCCGTGTCAAAGTCGTGATGCGGCACGTCGATCGCGTGGTCATCGGAGAACTCCATGTGCAAATCGCCCTTGTCGTTCCACCTGGCCTCGGTGCACGTTGCACCCGAGATGCTGAAGAGCGGACGCTCCTCATCCAAGATCGCCTTCGGATCGACACAAACAATTTCCCGTGGCCACCGCCCCGCAGGGGGAAGCGTGAGCCACATCGGCACGGCGATAACCACCTCGTTGTAGTCACCCAGGCTGATTACCAATCCGTCACGGAACATGATCCGCTGGACCGGCAAGCCCTCAATCCATGCTTCGGACATACCTTCACTCTGAACCCGCCCCTCAGCTAGCACAAGGGGTTGACGGCACAAGTTTTATTGTCGAAACTGGTCGAAACGTAAACGTTATTTGTGCTGCCCGCGAACCTGAGCAGCACACTGTTTTGCTTGGCTTTCTCGCCGTTTCCAGACTCCCGCTAAGACGGTGGCATCACCGTACTTGCCGGACGAATTTCGCTTGGGTGCCCTAGCATTCGCTATGAGCTAGCAGCGTGGCTAGCACAGGGGGCGAAAGGGACACCCATGACAGCGGAGCTATCGGAACCCATAGATCAACCGCGGATCACCCCGCGAGCCGCGCCCACCGAGCGCCCGCAACTGCCCCGCAGCGGTGACCTGACCTTTCGTGAACGCGCGATGGTCGAAACCTCCGCGCTCACCGATGTCGCCCTGCGCACCGTTGGCGCCCTGTCTGTGATGGGAGTCGTGGCCCCGAGCCTCATCGTCGACAGGGAATTCGTGGCGCGTGAGCGCGACAACCTGGCCTTTTACGGCGAGCTTGCCGCGATGGGCGATGCGGACCTTTCCTTCCCGGCACCGGAGACCACACCCGTGGTGTTCTCACGGCCCGCAGGTCCGCTCGCACAGGCCCTGGCCAAGGGCAACGTCGAGAACCTGGACTTCGAAAGCCCTTACGTGGCGCGCAATCCGGCCCTGCGTGACTACTGGCAACGCTTCCCGCACAACAGCATCGCGCGCGCCCAGCACTGGCGCCACGACGACGGTCCACGCCCCACCCTGTGCGTGATTCACGGGTTCTTCGGATCGCCGTATCTGCTCAATGGGGTGTTCTTCGCGCTCCCCTGGTTTTTCCGCAACGGTTACGATATCTTGTTGTACACCTTGCCTTTTCACGGACGGCGCGCCGAGAAGTACTCACCGTTCAGCGGAGCCGGATACTTCAGCCACGGGTTCACCGGTTTTTCGGAGTCGATGTGTCAGGCCGTGCACGATTTCCGGATCTTCGTGAACTATCTGCGCGGCACCGGTGTGGAGAGGATTGGGCTGACCGGTTTGTCGCTGGGCGGCTACACCACCGGATTGATCTCCACCGTGGAGCGCCGAATCGATGTCACCATCCCCAATGTTCCCGTGGTCGACGTCAAATCGCTTCTGCACGGCTGGGTTCCGGCCGAACCGACGATCAAGCTGGCCGCCAAGCTGGGCCATCTCGATCAGAACCAGCTGGACGGCGCACTCTCCTATTCGTCGCCCCTCACCTACCAGCCGGTGGTGCCCAAGGAACAGCGCCTCATCATCACCGGCCTCGGTGATCGCCTAGCACCCCCGGAACAGGCCGAAATGCTGTGGGAACACTGGGATCGCTGTGCGCTGCACTGGTTCCCCGGAAATCACATACTGCACGTGAACCAGGGCGACTACCTACGCCGCATGACCGGATTCCTGGATCGGCATCTGAATATCTAACCTTTCACTGCCGATACCAGGCTGATCGAGTTGAACATGTACCACGCGGGCTGGCTCGGCTCGGGCACGGCGCGCCCCGAGACGTTCAGGTAGTCCAGCAGCTCGGTGCGCACGGAATCCCAGCCGTGGCAATGGAACCAGGTGGAGGCTTCGCTGCGCTGCTCGTTATAGATCAGCGAGAAGAAGTCCGAATTGGCCTGGTCGCCGCTTTCGTTGGCGCCGGCGACCAGCATGTCGAACACCACGTCGGCGTACGTCGTCATCTGCTCGATGCCCACGAAGCTGCCCGGGGCGGCCAGCTGATCAATGGACTCGAAAAGTCGCTCCTGCGCGTCGGCCGGCAGGTAGATCAACAGTCCTTCGACGATCCAGGCCGACGGCGCCGACGGATCGAAGCCCTTGTCTTGGAGTGCTTTACCCCAATCCTCGCGCAGGTCGATCGAGATCTCCTGTCGAGACGCCTTGGACTCGGCGCCATGCTCAGCGAGCACCTCACGCTTGAACTGGTGCACGAGGGGCTGGTCCAATTCGAAGATCGTGGTACCCGGCGCCCAGTCGAGTCGATAGGCGCGCGAGTCGAGTCCGGCGGCCAGGATCACCACCTGCTTGACACCGGCCTCGATCGCCCTGGCGAAATAACTATCGAAGTAGCGGGTGCGTGCGCCTTGAAAGCTTACGAAGTACTGCCCGAATTCCTCTGAACGTAAAGGGTGTTCGGGCAAGCCGCCGGCGACCAGATCGGCCCATTCGCCGCCTGCGGCACGGCAGAACACCTCCGCGTACTGATCGACCGCCAGCGGCGCGGGTTTGGTGGCCTCGAGCGCTCGGCTGGCCGCCACGAACAGCGCGGTAGAACCGACGCTGGTGTTGATGTCCCAATTATCACGATCGGTACGCATGGTCGCGACAATACTCCGCGACTGTGACAACCAGGTTGACATGTGTGGGCGCGCGGATGGCGCGCTAGTAGGCGCCGTCGCTACGCGCCACCGCGCGGAATGTGCGCCACAGGATCGACACATCGGACACCATGGACCAGTTTTCGACATACGACAGATCCAGCCGCACTGCCTCATCCCATGGCAGGTCGGAGCGCCCACTAACCTGCCACAGGCCGGTCATCCCGGGCTTGACCAGCAGCCTGCGCTTGATGACGTCGGTGTACTCCTCGACCTCGCGCCGCAGCGGCGGCCGGGGGCCCACCAGGCTCATCTCTCCGCGCAGCACATTGATCAGCTGGGGCAGTTCGTCGAGGCTGGTACGGCGCAGGAACCTGCCCACCACGGTGACCCGCGGATCTTCGCGCATCTTGAAAAGCGGTCCGGCGCCGTCATTTTGTGCCAGCAGCGCCGCCACCATCTGGTCTGCGTTCGCCACCATGGACCGGAACTTGATCATGCGGAAGGGCTTGGACCGCACGCCGATGCGTTCGGCTGAGTAGAACACCGGTCCGCGCGATTCCAGCTTCACCGCAAGGGCGCAGGCCAGCAGGATCGGGCTGAATCCGATGAGGAGCAGGAGCGCGCCGACCCGGTCGAAGAGGACCTTGTGCAGCCGGGACGCACCCTCGTACTGCGGCTCGGCGAGATGGATCAGCGGCACCGACCCGGCGGGCCGCACCCGGACCCGCGGCTGATCGACATCGAACACACCCGGCGCTACCAGCAGATTGACGCCGATCTCGCTGAGACGCCAGGCGAGCTCCCGCATCTTCTCCGGGCCAAGCTGTTCAGTAGCCGTCACCGCCACCGTGTCCGCACCGGCCTCCAGCACTGCCGCGACGATGCGGTCCTCCGAACCCAGGATCGGGATGACCCGGTCGATGACCTCGATGTTCTGGCCCGGCGCACCCAGGTATCCGGGGACGCACACACCCACCACGCGGTATCCGAGCGCGGTGTCACGCCCGAAGGCCTCGGCAAGGTTGAGCGCCGCGGCATCCCCGCCGAGCACCACCACCCTGAAGATCTGCTTACCGCGCGCACGCTGCCGGTTGAGCCAGGTCCGGCTGATCTTCCGGTTAAGCAGCAGGAACACGATCCCGACGATGAGCGCCATCCCCAGCGCGAAACGCGAGACATTGAACTTGAACAGCACGCTGACAATGGCGAAGAGACCGAACATGTGGAATGTCGCGCGCAGCACCCGCTGGTACTCCTCGCCACCGCTGCCCATGAGGTGCAGGTCCCTGCTGCGGTACACACCGAGCAGCAGTGCCCAGTAGCAGAAGAAGCCGATCCGGATCCACAGCTCGACGGGAGTCATCGGGTTGGTCGCGTTACGCAGTTCGACCCAGGTCCAGCCGGCACCCGCGACGATGGCGGTGTCGGAGATCAGCAGCCACCGGCCGTACTGCTCGCCCCACTGCGCTGCGCGGTGCCCCGCGGAGGTCTGACCAACTGCCGATGGGGATCGGCGAGGGCGCCGCACGCTGCCGATCCGGCCTCTCAGCCGGGTCGTTGCAGACGAGCCCTCGTTCACCGCGACCACGCGCGTGTCCTCTCAGAACAGCCCCAACAGCAAATGCAAAAGTGCTCGTTTCATGAGGCGGCGGGCGCGGAAATCTCGGCGCAACCCGACGATGAGAACCCTCGTGCAAACGACCGGTATTTCGCGCCCCCAGAAAGGGAACATCCGTTACCAGTTTTCGTACCGGGGGAAATCTAACTACTGGGGCACCGTCTGGCAACACCAGAGCCACACGCTTCCGCAATTGTGGCCAGCGTCACTATGACGATGAGGCAAATATGCGGAACCTATCGATCGCCCGCGATCAAGATCCCGAACTTTTGGCCTTGTACTGCGCATATGTCGAATTCGATCACTCGCCGTAAAGTTCGCTGCGTACATTGTTAACTCCCCGGGCGTGGCATCTCTTACGCACACAGCAATGACGGAGCCCACTTCTGTCAATGGCGGCGCAACACATCTGTCACAACCCAGGCCTGCCATGCAGCACTCGTCCGCGCCCACCAGCCCACACGCCGAGCATGTGGAGGGTTTTGCCCATAACTAGACGTCGAATTCAATAAATTTGGGTAACACTCTTAACCACATGGTCACGAAGGAGATGGGGCACGCGAGGTGCCGCTAACAAGATCCACGTGTTAGCTCGGAGATCGATCAGACCAGATCGCGACCGGTGCGAATTCTCCAGTTGAGGTCGATCATCAGAGCGTTGAAGGGAAAGCGGCGCAGCGCGTTGGGCAGCAGGCGGTTGGCGACGCCAAGGAGAGTGACGACACTCCGGAAGGTTCGCTGGCGTGCCGGGCTCCACGGCAGCCTCATCTCATCCCGGAACCGCTGCGGTAAGAATCCCGTCGAGATGAGTCTCGAGAAGGCACCTACCGGCCTGCGCATGAACCGCGGAACCGCAATGGACGCCGACACGATCCGGTACAGATAGGGCCGGACGTGATCGTCGATATGAACCTGATCCAGGGACTGCTGCCAGTACGCGTCGAACTCCGCGCACGACTTCGGCCACATCGCCAGCGGCATCTGCAGTGTGGTTCCCATGACGGCGCCTTCTTGCAGGCACCGCTCGGCCATATCGGGCGTCATCGGACCCACGAAAGCCTCGTACACATCGACGAATCCCTTGTAGAGGCAGATCGCCACCCACTTCTGCAGGTCCGGGTCGAAGGCGTTGTACTGCACGGCGTCCCCGGGGGCCGAACGCACCTGCGCATGCGATCGGTTGGTCGCCTTGCGAAATGCCGCCTTCTGCTCGGGGCTGCCCATGGTGGCCACCGCCAGGTAGGTGAACGTGGTGCGCGCCCGCTTGACGGGGTGCAGATCGGCGCGTCCGCTCTCAACCTTGCTATCGACGACGCCGTATCCCACACCGGGGCGCGCCAACTGCATGACGATGTTGGCCGGGCCCGCCAGCAAGGCCAGCCCCATCATGTTGTCGACCATGGTGGGCTGACGCCGCCACGACCATCCCGGCGAGAGACGCGCAGCCGGTGGCACCGGCTCGCCGCGACGACTCCGGGTACCCGGACCTCCGTCACCAACGAACGATTCATCCATTTCAGACACCCGCTCGATTGTCACCGTTGACCCCTTAATCTGCGAACGATTGTTCTCAAATATCTTTCAATGGGGTGCCACCTGTCAAGATGTAGTGGTGACGTCATCGCGGGTCTATGGAGGTGTCCAGGCCCCTGACCGCCAGGCCGAGCGCCGGAACCGGCTCCTGGAGGCAGGTCTTGACCTGCTGACCTCCGGCCCCGCGCCGAACGTGACGGTCCGCGGCGTGTGCAAGCAGGCCGGCGTGGTCGCCCGGTACTTCTATGAAAACTTCACCGACCTGGACGAGCTGACGGCACAGGTGTACGACGGCGTGATCGGCGAGGTCGCCACCTCCACCCAGAAGGCGGTGGACGCCGCACCGCTGCGCAAGAAGACCGCGGCGGGCATCGCCAACATCGTGCACGTCATCGCCGCCGACCCCCGGATCGGCCATCTGCTCTTCGGCAGCAATCCGGCCAATTCGGTGATCGCCCAACGCCGTAGCGCGGCAGAGCAGCTCTTCGCGGCGCTTTCCGGCCAGCACCTGAACAAGACTTATCAGCTACCGAACGATGAATCAATGCGCGCGGCAGCCTATTTCGCGGTCGGTGGCGTCGGCCAGACGCTCGCGGCCTGGGTGTCCGGGCAGCTGACGCTGAGTTCGGATGAGCTCATCGTCATCTTGACCCGGCTCCTCGACCCCGTCAGGCGGTAGCGACCTCCCGCGGGGTGCGCTCAGCGGCCGTCTTCGGCGCAACCGTTACATCCGCTGCGGTGAATTCCTTAGTCCAGCAAGCAAATTCCAGGGTGATTCCATCGGGATCGAGGAAGTAGAACGACCGCACGTACACGCCCGGATGCAGCTCCTTCGATACCTGGAACTCACTCTCGTCATGGTTGAGAATGGGCCCCACCCGCACGCCCTTGGCCTTGAGCTTGACGCGGTATTCGTCGAACTTCTCGGCGGGTACGTGCAACGAGATGTGGTTCATGGAGCTCACAGCACTCACGATGTCGCCGATTCCCGGAATGGCGGGCGGGGCCGAAATGCCCGGGACGCCGTCCGGCGCGTCCTTGAACCAGAAGAATGCCAGGCTGTCGCCGCCCCCGGCGTCGAAGAAGAAGTGCTGCCCCTGCCCCATGGGCAGATCGAGCGACTTGATGAGCGGCATGCCCAGCACGTTGGTGTAGAAGTCCACGGTGCGCGCCATGTCCGAACACACAAGCGCCACATGGTTGAACCCGCCGAACTCGAACTCGGAGTTGGGGTTGTTCGGTTTGATCATCGTCACGGGGAGCCTCCTTGATCCGACCGCATGACTGTCTTGCGCTTTACGCTAATCTGAATCTAACATCAGATTCAGAAATGGGTCAATACCCATTCGGCGAGAGAGGGACGTCGTGGTCCAACCCACCGTGCGAGGCCGTCAAACCCAGGCCGCGATCGATGAGGCCGCCCGAACTGTCATAGCCCGCAAGGGAATACTCGCCACCACCGTTGCCGATATCGCCACCGAGGCGGGGCGGTCCACGGCGTCGTTCTACAACTACTACGACTCCAAAGAGGCGATGGTCGCGCAGTGGGCCATGCGATTTCGCACCGAGGCGCAGGAACGGGTATCTGCGGTCATCGGGCACGGGCGCTCCAACAAGCAGCGCGCGCGAGATATCGCCACCGCGCACTGGCTCACCTGGCGCCACCAGCTCGCCGAGATGATCAGCGTGTCTCAGCTGGCCATGATCAACGCAGAATTCGCCGAGTTCTGGAACCAGATGTGTTCCGAGCCCATCGATTTCCTGACCACCACCATCAAACGCGCACAGCGCGACGGATACAGCCCCGGCAATGATCCACACCTCATGGCCAGCGCCATCGTCTCGATGATGAACCAGTTCGCCTACAACCAGCTCAGCCAGGGCAATGCCGCCACTGTCGACGACGATGCCTGCATCGACACCCTGGCCGGAATCTGTTACCGCGCCATCTATTCCAAGGAGGTCTGCTGAATGCCCACCGAAGTGACCATCGAGCGAGAGTTCGTCGGACTGCCCTCGCCCACCGCGGGACGCAACGGCGCCGGCGGACATCCATGCCAGGGGCTGTACCACCGGGCCGCGGGCACCCGGCCCAAGATCGCCTTCATCGCCACCCACTATCAGATCGACTTCTCGGAGCATTACATCGCCGAGTACCTGGCGCGGCATGGATACGGTTTCCTGGGCTGGAACACTCGATTCCGGGGATTCGAAAGCCACTTCCTGCTCGACCACGCCCTGGTCGACATCGGCGTGGGTGTGCGCTGGCTACAAGAGCAGGCGGGCGTGGAAACCGTGCTGCTGCTGGGTAATTCCGGAGGCGGCTCGCTCATGGCGGCGTATCAGTCGCAAGCGGTGGCTCCCAAGGTGACACCGCTGGAGGGCATGCGTCCCGCGGAGGGACTGGACACTCTGCCGGCCGCATCGGGTTACGTCGCCAGCGCCGCACACCTGGGCCGCCCCGACGTGCTGACCGACTGGATGGACGCCTCGGTCATCGATGAAAGCGACCCGACTTCCACCGACCCGGCCCTGGACCTGTTCAACGAGGACAACGGACCGGCCTACTCCCCCGCCTTCGTCACCAAGTACCGCGAAGGACAGGTGGCGCGTAACCACCGGATCACCGCATGGGCGCTCGACGAGCTCGCCCGCGTGCGCGCCGACGGGTTCAGCGACCGCGCCTTCACCGTGCACCGGACCTGGGCCGACCCCCGCATGGTCGACCCCACGTTGGAGCCCACCAAGCGCCCGGCCAACCTCTGCTACGCGGGTGTGCCGGTGAAGGCCAACCGCTCTACTTTCGGAATCGGTTGTGCGACCACGCTGAAGAACTGGCTCGGCATGTGGAGCCTGTCGCACGCGCAGACCCGGGCCGAACCACATCTTGCCGATGTCACCGTTCCCGCCCTGGTCATCAACGCCGACGGCGATACCGGGGTCTTCCCATCGGATGCTCAACACATCTACGACGCATTGGGCTCGACCGATAAGTCCCAGGCCTCTGTCGACGCCGACCACTACTTCCAGAACCCCGGAGCCCGCCAGGAGCAGGCGGATACGATTGCAGAGTGGACAAGCAAGCGGTGGGAGTGAAGGTCCTCGCCCACTTTCCGGGCGGCCCACGCGTCCGCGAACAGCTTGCACCACACGCCGATTGGCTTGACGTGCGCTTCTGCGCCGAAGACGATGACGACACCTTCTACGCCGAGCTACCGCACGCCGAGGTGCTGTGGCATGTGCTTCGTCCGCTCTCTGCCGATGACGTCGCGAAGGGCGCACAGCTGCGGCTGATCCACAAGTTCGGCGCGGGAGTGAACACCATCGCGCTGGACGCCGCATCCGCGCAGGGGGTGGCCGTCGCCAACATGCCGGGCGCGAACGCGCCCTCGGTCGCCGAGGGCGCGCTGTTGCTCATGCTCGCGGCACTGCGGCAGCTGCCACGACTGGACCGGGACATCCGCGCTGGTCGCGGGTGGCCCACCGATCAGTCCCTGGGCGACACTGTGCGCGATATCGGCTCTTGCACAGTCGGATTGGTGGGATACGGCAACATCGCCAAGACTCTGGAACAGATCCTGCTGGCGATGGGCGCCAGTGTCTTGCACACCAGCACCCGCGACGACGGGTCCGCGAGCTGGCGCAGCCTGGATGCCCTGTTGACCAGCAGCGATATCGTGTCGCTGCATCTCCCGCTGACCGGCGCCAGCTCTGGTCTCCTCGACGCCGCGGCCCTGGCCCGGATGAAACCCGGATCGGTCCTGGTGGACACCTCACGCGGAGCAGTCGTCGACGAGACGGCACTGATCGACGCGCTGCGACAAGGCCCCCTCGGGGCTGCAGGACTGGATGTCTTTGCACAGGAACCGATCTCGCCGGACAACCCTTTGCTGACCCTGCCTAATGTGGTGCTCACACCACACGTCACATGGTTCACCGCGGACACCATGACGCGCTATCTGGAGCACGCGATAGACAACTGCCGGCGTATACATGAGGGACTGCCGCTAGCTGACCGCGTGCGCTAGGCTAGCGCCCGGAGATTTACACTAGAGAGTATTCGTAAACGAACCACAATGGCGTGGGAGGACGAATGGGAACAGCTGTACAGCTCGCGGGCAAGGTCGTCGCCATCACCGGCGGAGCACGCGGAATCGGCCGGGCCATCGCCACGGCGTTCGCCGCCGAAGGCGCGAAGGTGGCGATCGGCGATATCGATAAGAAGCTGTGTGAGAACACCGCGGCTGAGATCGGTAACGGCACCATCGGCCTGCCACTCGACGTCACCGACTACGGCAGCTTCGAGGCCTTCTTAGACACCATCGCGGCCACCGTGGGACCCGTCGACGTGATCGTGAACAACGCGGGCATCATGCCGATCACACCGTTCGGGGAAGAGTCGCTGGAATCCATCCAGCGTCAGCTGGATATCAACGTGCGCGGCGTCATGTGGGGCAGCCAGCTCGCCATAGCGCGGATGAAGCCGCGCGGCGGCGGCGTGATCGTCAACATCGCGTCGGCGGCGGGCAAGATGGGCGTGCCCGGGCTCGCCACGTACTGCGCGACGAAATGGGCCGTGGTCGGTCTCTGTGAGTCGCTGACTCTCGAACTCAAGGACGACAACATCTCCGTTGTCTGCGTGATGCCCGGCGTCGTCAACACCGAGCTGGTGGCCGGTCTCGAAGAACACTGGTTACTGGGAATCGTTCAGCCCGAAGATATTGCCGCCGGTGTGCTCAAGGCCGTACGAAAAGGCAAGTTCCCCGTCATGGTGCCCAAGAAACTCGGCCCGCTGCTGCGGACAACGGCCATGCTGCCCCGGGCGCTGTACGGTCCCGCGGCGCGATCGCTGGGTATGGACCACTTCATGCTCGACGCCCATGGCACCTCGGCGCGTGCCGCATACGAGAACCGCGCCAGCCACAGCGAGCCCAGCGCCGACTAGTTAGGAAACAGCCAATGCCTATCGCCATCAACAGTGAGCATGTAGCACTTGCAGATTCGGCGCATGCGTTCGTCGAACGCGTGGTGCCCTCCGAGCTACTCCACGAGACCCTCGAAACACCTCTGCCGTGGCCTCCCCCGTTCTGGAAGGCCGCTGCCGATCAGGGTCTTACCTCCGTACACCTCGCCGAATCCGTTGGCGGCCAAGGATTCGGCGCACTGGAGCTGGCGATTGTGGTGGCCGAGTTCGGGCGGGGCGCCGTGCCCGGACCATTCGTCCCGTCGGTGATCGCGAGCGCGCTGATCAGCGGCCACGATCCCGACCACCCGCTACTGGGCGACCTGGCCTCCGGTGCGTCCATCGCCACCTTCGCCTCCACATCGTCGTTCAACGGTACGGCCTCCGGCGACGGCCTCACCGTCGATGGGCAGGCTCGTTCGGTACTGACGGCGGCCTCAGCGGCCTATGTGGTGGCCCCGGTTTCGGTCGGCGCCGATCGGGTGTGGGTGGTCCTGAGCGCCGATGACGTCACCCTCGCACCGCAGCAGAGCGTGGACCGGCTGCGACCGGTCGCCCATGTGACGGCCGCAGCGGTCCAGGTACCCGCCGATCGCGTGCTGACCAACCTGACCGACGCCCGGGCCACCAGCATCATCTCTACGATCCTGTCGGCCGAGGCCGTCGGCGTGGCCCGCTGGGCCACCGACATCGCCTCCGAATACGCCAAAGTGCGTGAGCAATTCGGCCGCCCCATCGGGCAGTTCCAGGGCATCAAACACAAGTGCGCCACCATGGCCGCCGTCACCGAACGTGCGACAGCTGCGGTGTGGGACGCCGCACGCGCCCTTGACGATGAGGACGAGACCGCCGGCATCGTGGAGTTCGCGGCCGCCGCGGCGGCGACACTGGCACCGGCGGCTGCCCAGCAGTGCGCGCAGGACTGCATTCAGGTCCACGGCGGTATCGGCTACACCTGGGAGCACGATGCGCACATCTACTACCGCAGGGCGCTGGGTCTCATTGCCGCCCTGGGGCGTTCCGGCAGCGCGCCGACGACCGTGGTGCGCACCGCCGTCGAGCACGGCCTGCGCAAGGTAGATATCGACCTGGCACCGGAAACCGAAGCGCTGCGCCAGGAGATTCGTTCCGAAGTCGCCGCCCTCAAGGAGATCCCGTCCGGGAAGCGCAACACCGCCATCGCCGAAGGCGGGTGGGTACTGCCCTACCTGCCGACGCCCTGGGGGCGCGCCGCGTCACCCATCGAACAGGTGATCATCTCCCAGGAATTCCTCACCGGAAGGGTGCGCCGGCCCCAGCTCGGCATCGCGACCTGGCTGGTGCCGTCCATCGTCGCGTACGGCACCGAGGAGCAGAAGCAGCGCTTCCTGCCTCCCACGTTCCGGGGCGAAATGATGTGGTGCCAGCTGTTCTCCGAGCCCGGTGCCGGGTCGGATCTCGCCGGTCTGTCCACCAAGGCAGTCAAGGTGGACGGCGGCTGGCGCCTCACCGGCCAGAAGATCTGGACCTCGGTGGCCCAGTTCGCCGACTGGGGCGCCTGCCTGGCCCGGACCGATCCCAACGCTCCTAAACACAACGGCATCACGTACTTCCTCGTCGATATGAAGAGCGAGGGTGTCACCGTTCGGCCGCTGCGCGAGATGACCGGCGGCGCACTGTTCAACGAGGTGTTCATCGACGATGTGTTCGTACCCGATGAGCTGGTGGTCGGCGAGGTCGACCGCGGCTGGGAAGTCAGCCGCAACACCCTGACCGCGGAACGAGTTTCGATCGGCAGCTCCGACCTGCCGTTCCTTGCCAGCCTCGACGATCTGGTGTCCTTCATCAGCGAGCACGAGCTCAGCGAGGTAGCACGCGACCGGGCGGGCCAGCTCATCGCCGAAGGGCATGGGGTGAAGCTGCTGAATCTGCGCTCCACGCTCCTCACTCTGGCCGGCGGCGACCCGATGCCGTCGGCAGCCGTGTCCAAGCTGCTGGGCATGCGTACCGGACAGGGATACGCCGAGTTCGTGGTCAACCATTTCGGACCGGACGGCGCTATCGGCGATTCCGAGCAGGAACAAGGTCGCTGGGCGGACTATCTTCTAGCTAGCCGTGCCACCACCATCTACGGTGGCACCTCCGAAGTGCAGCTAAACATCATTGCCGAGCGACTGTTAGGACTACCGCGTGACCCGTAATACCGCGACCGAAACCGCGTGGCGTCAGCATGAGGACTTTTTCACCGCTGCTGACGGCACCCGAATCGGGTTCTCCGATACCGGAAACCGCACGGCACCCGTCACCGTGCTGTTCCTGCACGGCTGGACCCAGAACCGCGAGGCCTGGGACGATGTGGCGGGTCCGCTGCACGAGCGCAATCCCGAACTGCGCATCGTCGCACTGGATCACCGGGGCCACGGCCAGTCCGATCCGGCACCCCAAGGCTCGGTGAACGTTCCCCAATTGGCCACGGATGCAGCCGACTTCATCAATGCCGAAATCCCGACCGGGCAGATCGTGATCGTCGGTCACTCGATGGGCGGCATGACCATGATGGGCCTCGGTGAATATCACCCGGACCTGGTCGCGCGACGGATATCCGGCGCGGTCTTCGTCGCCACCTCGGCGGGCAGGCTGCTGCACCGGCTCCGAGTCGTCCCGCCGGTGTTCGAAGTCGTCAAGGCGGTGATCCTGGGTGTGGTGGCGCAGGGCTGGTTCCTCCAACAGGGCTATCTCATGCGCCCCATCATTTCGACGTTGGTATTCGGGCGTGACCCGCGGCCTTACGACGTCAGCCGAGTGTGGGACCAGATCCGCTCCGGCACCCCGCGCAGCTACAAGGACGCCGCCGAAAGCATGGTGCTGCACGAGGACCTGACCGAAGGTCTGGGCGCCTACCGTGGCAAGCCTGCCGCGGTGTTGGCAGGTGCCCGCGACTTCCTCACTCCGGCAGGTGATTCCCGCATCATTGCCGCGGCCCTGCAGACCAAGGAACTGCGCACCTACCCGGGCTCGGGACACATGCTGCCCAACGAGCGGGCCGGCGAGGTTGTCAACGAAATCGTCACGGTGCTCGAGGCGATAGCTCACGAGCAGCCGGCTAGCCGCACTGCCACGGAGTCCGCCGGGTAATCGGCGTCCCGGCAGTGCGCTTGCCTGCTAGCTGTAGCGGCCCTGAAGTCGCGTCAGTGTGCCCTCGATCCCTCGGGCGTTTGCCTTGATGAAGCCAGGCAGCTTGTAGTTCAGCAGGGTTCGCAACGAACCCGCATTACGGAAGTCGAACGTCTCGGTGACACGAGTGCTGGTGGGCGACAGGGCATCGAATTCCCAACGCCACTTGTGGCCCAGCGGATGCCGCCATTCGATGACCCTGTCGGGTTGGAGCTCCGTCACGGTGCTGGTGACGCGGTACGGAAACCCGAACATCCGCATGCCGGTGGAAAAGCGCGAACCAACCTCGAGATGATCAGGCGTACGGATGTTCTGGCCGACAGTGCCCGACCCGTCCAGTTCGTGATGGCGTCGCGGATCGGCGACGATACCGAACAATTCCGATGCCGGAGCAGATACTTCGACCGAGCGACGAACCTGCTGGGGCCCAGCGTCTACCACTGATACCGACATACACCCACTCCTTTGTTTAACGGAGAACTAGAGCCGTTCGACTTCGACCGTCACACCCTGGGCCACCCGCAGCCGCTTCAGCAGCGGATCTCCCATGGCGGCCGCAGGCGTCAAAACCCCTAGCCTGTCCGGCAATTCGCTGCGATCGAGCGCCAGGGTCAAGCCACTTTCGCCCAGGAGCACCGCGGTCGCCTTATATCCGGGGTCGCCCTCTTGCGCGATGACCGCGCGATAACGCACACCCTGGGTTGTGGTTGTGTAGGTCTCGACACGGTAGTGACCCTTGTTCCGGGTACGCTCGCTGGGGCCCGAGCCCGGCTTCGGAAGTAGGCGTTGCGCAACGAATTTCGGCATGGGTACCCGAGTCCCCAGGCCGAAGCCGGCCGTTAGAAATCCGGTGACGGCGGCCGCGGCGATCGGCGCGACCACCGAACTTCCCAGGCTCATCACCTCGCGATAACGTATCCGGGTTCCGTATGCCCAGTCCAACAATGCGTTGCTACGCCGGACAATACGGGTGTTGACCGGCCCCATGAAGAATGCCCCCAGCCACTTACCCGCCAATTCCGGTGCCACGGATTCACCACGGAGCGTTTGAAATTCGCGTTGGCGCCCCACCTCCGGTTCGGCGGGACGGTCCGGGCTCAGCGAGTAGGGGTCCTGGGAGTTGCGGCGCACCTCCGGATCCTCGGCACTCGCCTCCATCACCTCGACCATGGACGCGGCCGTGCCACCGCTGACGCCGCCGCGGAACTTGCTCAGCACATAGGTTGTCTCGAGCAGCTCTCCAGTGCCATCTTCCTGAGCTTGCCGGTACAGCGCATACACGCTCAGATCCGATGGAATGGAATCAAATCCGCAGCAATGAACGATCCTGGCGCCGGTGTCGGCGGCCTGCTTGCCGTAGACATCGATGCTCTCTCGCACGAAGTTGACCTCACCGGTCAGGTCCGCATAGTCGGTTCCCGCCTCGGCACACGCGGCCACCAACGGCAGTCCGTATTTCGTGTACGGCCCGACGGTGGTGACAACCACCCGGGTCGAGGCGGCCATGGCCGCCAGCGTGGATGGGCGCGTGGCATCGGCCTCGATCAACGGCCAGTCGCGCGCCGCCGGCCCACACTCATCACGCACGGCGGCAAGCTTTTCGGTGTTTCGTCCCGCCAATGCGATCCGCGCACCGGTGGCCTCCACGCGTCCCGCCAGGTACAGCGCGGTAAGCCTGCCGACGTATCCGGTCGCCCCATAAAGAACCACGTCATAGGCACGGTCGTGTTCCCGGGACATCGGCTATACCTCCAAATCGCGCAGCTGGCGCTTGAGGATCTTGCCGGAGGGGTTGCGCGGCAAGATATCCAGGAAGACCACGTCACGTGGCACCTTGTACCGCGCCAGGTTGTCGCGCACGTACGCACGGATGCCGTCGGCATCCACCGTCGACTCCGGGTGGCGGACCACGAACGCCCGCAACCGAGCGCCCCAATCCGGGTCGTCGACTCCCAGCGCGGTGGCCTCGATGACCTCCGGGTGTCCGCTGATGAGATCTTCAACCTCCGCCGGGAACACGTTCTCGCCGCCCGAGACGATCATCTCGTCATCGCGCCCGGAGACGTAGAGCAGCCCATGCTCGTCGAAGTAGCCGACGTCACCACTGGACATCAGTCCGTCGATGATCTGCTTGTGCCCGCCCCCGGTGTAGCCGTCGAATGGAATCGCGTTGCTCACGAAGATCCGTCCGACGATGCCCTGCGAGACCGGCTTTCCTTCGTCGTCAAGGATTTTCACGGTAGCGCCCTTGACAACAGGGCCCACTGTGGATGGATTGATGGCCAGATCCTGCGGCCGCGCGATGGTGGCGAAGGCCACCTCGGTGGAGCCGTACAGGTTGTAGATCACCGGCCCCAGCGTGTCCAGCGCGCGGGAGGCCAGCTCGCCGCCCAACTGTGATCCCGACACGAAAACGATACGCAGCGAAGACAAGTCGGGCTTGGTCGCCGCCTCGTCGATGGCGTTCAGGATGCGGTTGAGCATCACCGGAACGACCACCACAGCGGTCACCCGGTACTTCTCGATATCGGAGAGCACGTTCTCCGGCTTGAACTTGCGATGCAGGATCAGGGTGCAGCCCAGGGTGAGCGCCAGACTCTGATGCAGGTATCCCAGGGCGTGGAACATCGGCGCGGGCACCGATGTCACCTCACCGGAGCGGAACGGCACATGCGAGAACATGCCGCCGACCGGCGCCAGGGTCAGCGCCAGCTTCCGCGGCGCTCCCTTCGGCGTGCCGGTGGTGCCACTGGTCAGAATCACCAGCGAGGAGTACTTCGAGGGGCGCGGCGCGGCGGAGGTGCTGTTGCGTTTGATCACCGAGGCGATGGTCTCGTCGCCGGAGGCGGGTTGATCCGGGTTTTCCGGGTTGGTCGGCAACGCCATGATCCGGCCCAGCTCGGGACTGTAGCCGTCCAGGAACTCGGCATACTCGGCGTCATAGATCAGGACACGGGCGCCTTCACGCTCGGCGACCTCCTTGGTCTGCGGCCCGGAGAAATCGGTGTTGAGCAGGATGACGCGAGCGCCGGCGCGGTGTGCGGCGTAGTTGGCGATGATGAACCAGCGGTGGTTGCGCGCCAGGATGGCCACTCCGTCGCCGCCCTTGATACCCAGACGGTTCAGACCGTGTGCCAGGGCGTTGACGGCGTCGTTGAGCTCGGCATAGGTGATCGAGCCCTCGTCGTCGATGATGGCGGTCCGCGCCGGGCTGCGGTGCGCTCCGAAGCCCGGTACCGCGCCGATCTCACCGAACCGGTAGAAGTCGCGGACGATTGCCGCGAGCACGTTGGGCGGATCGAGTTTGAGCATGCCCGCCTCGATGACCTTGCGGAGATAATGCAGCTCAGCGCCACCGCGCTTCGCAAGGGTCTGAAGTTTCGAGAAGAGCGGCCGTTCGGCGATGATCGACATGATCGACAGCCTATATGACCTCCCTCTCAGCGGCACAGCCAACCGGTCGGTCGGGGGCCCGTCACCAACTACGCCCGGGAAAGTCGGTCTGCAGCCCTACGATGACGCCATGGCAGACGTCGTGCTGCAGGTCGCGGGGCGCGAGGTCACCATCACGCACCCCGACAAGGTGGTCTTTCCCCCGGGTGAGGACACAGCGGGCGTCACCAAGGCCGACCTGGTGCACTACTACCTGGATGTCGCCGAAGGGGCGCTGCGCGGCGTGCGTGACCGGCCGATGATTCTGAAGCGGTTCGTCAAGGGCATCTCACAGGAGGCGGTGTTCCAGAAACGGGTGCCCGAGAAGCGGCCGGACTGGATTGCCTCCGCGGAGCTGCACTACGCGCGCGGAACCTCCGCCCGAGAGGCCGTTGTCACCGATGCGGCGTCGTTGGCGTGGGTGGTCAACCTGGGATGTGTCGACCTCAATCCGCACCCAGTGCGTGCAGACGATCTGGATCATCCTGACGAGCTGCGTATTGACCTGGACCCCGTCCCGGGGGTGCCGTGGAGCCAGATCCTCGATGTCGCGTTCGTCGTGCGCGCGGTTCTTGAAGACCATGGGCTGACGGCATGGCCGAAGACGTCTGGCTCGCGCGGCTTTCATATCTACGCGCCCATCGCGCCGCGATGGACGTTCCGGGAGCTGCGTCTGGCCGCCGAGACGGTGGCCCGCGAGGTGGAGCGGCGCGCCCCGGAGCTGGCGACCAGCCGGTGGTGGAAGGAGGAACGCCATGGGGTGTTCGTCGACTTCAACCAGAACGCCAAGGATCGCACGGTGGCCTCGGCGTACTCCGTGCGTGCGACCCCCGATGCCCGGGTGTCGACGCCGCTGCGCTGGGACGAGGTCGCCCGTTGTCGCCCTTCGGAGTTCACGCTGCACACCGTGCGCGAACGATTCGCTGAGATCGGCGATCCGTGGCGGGACATGGACGCCGAAAGGCAAGCCGGCACCGGGGCGCTGGATCAGCTCCTGGAGCTGGCCGCCGAACTGGGCCCCGCCGAAAAAGCCCCGAAAGGCGCTTCCCGGGACGGTCGGCGTCAGTCGATCATGCCGTTGGTCGAGATTGCGCGAACCAAGACCAAGCCGGAGGCTGAGGCCGCGTTCGGCATGTGGCGGGACAAGTATCCAGTAGTAGCTAAATTACTTGAACCGCAAGACATTCTGATTGACGGCATGCGCGGCCCCAGCTCGATTTGGTATCGGGTGCGAGTCAACCTGGTGCACGTCCCCGAGGCCGAGCGGCCCGCGCAGGAGGAACTGATCGCCGACTACTCGCCGTGGGGCTAGCCCTGCTGCGCCGGTTGAGCAGCCAACGAGGCGGCACCCAACACCACGGCCGATAGCGCCACCGTAGTGCCGAGAGTCGAAGTCAGCTTGCTGATTTCACCCCGACGCCCGGCCGCGACCAGCACTGCCGCGTCAACCGCATCGGTCAACACATTGAGTTTCAGGAACGTGGCAGGGGTGGTGAATGCACCAAGGCGCGCCAGTCCAAATGCCAACAGCGCGTTGCGGATGCCGAACATGCGGCCCATGGGTATGGCAGGCGTACCCGCCGCCTCCATCCGGAACACACGCGCGAACACGTTCGGCGTCAGGAGACTGCCTGAGGCAACGATGCTGCGCCCCAGGATGAGAAGTTTCAGGGGGTTTGAGCGGACGACCACCGACGCGGACATGAGTTCTCCTCGTTGAGTTCAGTCCATAGACGTTGCCCTACAACGATTATGGAAATCGATTCGAAATATACCAATCGGTTTACTATGTGACAGTTCCCATCGTTGCGCCATCCCTCTCTGCTGTGATGGTGGTCACACATAGACACTCATGTGATACCCGATATTACCGACTATTCAATTTACGATTCCCCATCTACCGTAAATACGTTCGGCGCAGCGACCCGCACGCACCGACAGACGCACAAGGAGGTGCGCATTGAGCCGTGCATCCGCTCTCCATCGGCCTCGCCATCGGTTCCAGAGTTGGCTCTACACAACACTCTTGGTGTCGTCCGACCTTGAGTTCAACTTCGGAGCGGTGCGGATATCCGTGACCGCTTCTCGTCGTTCTAGAGACTGAGCACAGCGAGACCGCACCCGGAGATCCCCGATCCCGGGCATCGCTATCCCCCACCGCCCTGGAATCTTCTGCCCACGTATTGAGGAGTCTGCCCACATGTCATCAAACATCCGCACGCAGGCCATATTCACCGCCATCGGAATCGGAGGTTTCACGCTGGCATTTATCGTCGGCTGGCTGCTGCTTGCACGCTTTGCATTACCCGCACCAAGCCCGGCCTGGAGCGCTGAGCAGCTGGCGGCGTTCTACGTGGGCAACAAGAATCACATACGGCTGGGGTGCATTGTGGCCCTGTTCTTCATGCCGCTCTTTGCACTGCCACTGGGGGTTGTACTCGCCCGGTTGCGCCGAACGGAAAGAGACACACCGGTGTTCACCTACGCGTCGTTGATACTCATGCCGATCGCGCTCTTCCTCCTGATTCTTCCGTTCATCGTGTGGTCGGTGGCCGCCTTCCGACCCGAACAACTCGAACCGCAGATCACCCAGGCACTCAACGACCTGGGGTGGTTCATTTTCCTCTTCACCTGGGCCGTGTTCACCGTCCTGTTCACACTCATGGCGATAGCGATCCTGCGTGCCGAACCCGGCAACGAGCCCTTGCCACGCTGGTCGGCCTATCTCCTCCTCTGGTGTGGACTTCTGTTCGCCGGATCAGTGCTGATCATTTTCTTCAAGGACGGGCCGTTCGCGTACGACGGCCTTGTCGGCCTGTACATCCCGGCGGCTGCCACCGCGATCTTCCAGGCGGGGATGTTCGCCGCGCTCGCACAGGCCCTGCTATCCGACTATCGGGCCCAGACAGGGGTTTCCACCGTTCTTGAGCAGATCAGGCCAAAGGTCTCATGACAGGAGATCTAACAACTCACAAGCAGACACCGGCCCATCTCCGGGCACCGCACGTCCCCGGAGAGCCCGGACTCTGGGTGTTTCTGTTCGGCGACATGATCGTCTTCGCGGCATTCTTTGCCGTCATCGCACACTATCGATCATCCGAAGCAGAGGCATTCACCTCCGGGCAATCCCAGTTGAACCTTGGCCTCGGGGCACTCAATACCGTTCTGCTGCTGAGCGGCTCACTGCTCGTGGCAATCGGCCTGGAGAAGGCGCGAAACGGATCAACACACGCGGCCCGCTATTACCTAGCGGCGGCAGGCAGTGGTATCTGCTTCGTCAGCGTGAAATTAATTGAATACCATGAGGTTACAAGCCAAGGCTTGAGCCCGATGACCAGTCACTTCTTCATGGTCTACTTCATCTTCACGGGAATCCATCTGGTTCACACCATTGTTGCCACGGTCATACTCGGGGCGATGACGTATGCATCACGCGGTGCCGCGGCCAGTTCGGACATCCGGCTCCTCGAGGGAGGCTCCTGTTTCTGGCATCTCATCGACCTCTTGTGGATCGGGCTCTTCTCACTTCTCTATCTGGCATAGGCACATGAATCTCACATACAGTCGCAAAGCGACACTGGTTTTCCTGGTTCTCATTGCGGCAACATGTATCTCGCTACTGCTTGACACCGAGAAGGGACATGGCTACAACATCTCATCGATAATCGTCGCCATCACTTTCGTCAAGATCTGGCTGGTAGGGAACTACTTCATGGAGCTGCGCCAAGCGCCAGGGGTGCTGCAGTTCCTCTTCGGTGGATACGTCGCATCCGTCCTGGCGATCCTGCTCGGGTTCTTCTATGTGTAGCCGAAGCCTTCCGGCAACTCACGCAGGATCGGTGGGCAGCTGCGCCTGCTCCCGGTACAGGTCCATCTCGGCGCGCAGCGCATCATCGAGCGCTCGGTTCATGGCAGCGTGCGAGGTGTGCGTCGCCGCACGGCGCATCGTCCCGATAAGTTCTGTTGCCCAAGCCAGTTCGTCGTCGGTGGAGGGAACCCAACCGGGCCCACGTTGACGTGCCACCTCATCGCGCGCGGCACCGATAAGCACCCGGGCGGCATCGTCGAGCTTCGCGTTGGTCCTCACGTGGATGTCGGCTAGGTCGGTCACTCTCATTCCGAGGGAGATCAACGCCGCGAAGTTGTCAATGGTGTCGAGATCGGTGACGAGATAAGAATCCGAGCCGTCAACAGGCTGGATCAGCCCGGCTTCGACCAGGCGCGCAAGGGCCGCCGAATCGATCGGGCCGAGCGTCTCTTCGAGCTCCCTCAACGAGAGATTTCCCTGGGCAGCGTTGGAGAACCGCTTCTCGAGCAGGCCCTCCAGATCCGACAGGTCGAGCACATCGGCGAGCTGGGCACCGCGCTGCAGCCCACTGAGAAACTTCGTGATGTGTTTGAGAGTGAAACCCTCGCTGAGCAGGCGATTAATCGCCCTCAACTGGCGCAGATGCCAATCGTTATAGATGGCTGTCCTGCCCCGGCGCAGCGGCCGGGGCAGGAGCCCTCGTTCTTGATAACCACGGATGTTCCGGGTCGTCGTCCCCGATGCCCGCGCGAGGTCGTCGATCCGGTACTCGGTCATGGTTTCGAAGCTGGCCCTGTCAGTATCAGTTCGTCACTGGTGTTCGAGACAGTGATTTTATAGTCCTGCAGGTCGAATCTCTTGAGTTGGTTGACGTACTGCGTGGCGAATCCGGGGAACATCGTCGCGTTGAAGCCGTCATCCGTCAGGTACCAGCTCTGGCAGCCCGAGTTCCACGTGGTGGATTGCAGGCGCCGCTGGATGTCCTGGTTGTAGCTCTCCTGGATCTCGGGGCGGGGCTCCACCGATTTCCAGCCGTTGTTGACCACCGCCGCGATCGCGTCGGTGATGTAGTTGATCTGCGCCTCCATGTACACCAGCGCCGAACTGTGCCCCGGTCCCGAATTGGGTCCGAAGGTAAGGAACAGATTGGGATAGCCCGACACCGCCACGCTGCGGAAGGCATATGCCCCTCCCGACCACTCGGTGGCCAGGTCCCGTCCGTCGATCCCGGTGACCGGGAAGGGCGTCCCGGCCTTGCACACGTCGAAACCGGTGGCAAAGACGATGCAATCGAACTGGTGCTCAATACCCTCTACCGTGCGAATACCCTTCGGGGCCAGCCGGGCGATGGGCCAGGTGACCAGCTTGCAGTTCTCTGCCTGCAAGGCTGGGTAGTAGTCACTGGTCATCAGCAGACGCTTGCAGCCGGCCGAGAAATCGGGTGTCAGCTGCCGGCGCAGCCACGGGTCCTTGACCTGCATGCGCCGGTGCGCGGAGCTGACCGCCTCGACCACGCGGGTGAATGGTGTATCCCACACAACACCCATGGCCACCGACTCATGTCCCCAGAACCAGGCCGCACGCGCCAGCCGCTGGCTGAGCGGCCAGTTGCGGTACAGCTGTTTGAGCCGACTGCCGGTGGCGCGGTTGACGCGGGGCAAAACCCAGCCGGGCGTCCGCTGGAAAACCTTCACCAGCTCGGCGGACTTCACCAGTTCCGGGATGATCTGGACGGCGCTGGCTCCCGTGCCGACCACTGCCACTCGCTTGCCGGTGAAGTCGTAATCGTGATCCCATCGCGCGCTGTGGATCTTGTGGCCCTCGTAGCTCTCAAGGCCCGGAATGGCCGGAAAGCTCACATTCGCGAGTGGGCCGGACGCCATGATGACGGTGCGGGCCCGCACCGGTTCCTGGCCCTCGAACTCGACAGTCCACTCCCCGTTGGCCTCGTCATACGTGAGGCCAACGACATTGTGCCCGAAGCGGATGTACGACCGAAGGCCTGCCGATTCGACCATCTGGTCGATATAGCCCAGGATTTCACCGCTACCGGAGTACGTGTGCGACCACTCGGCATTTGGCGCGAAACTGTAGGAGTACAGCCTCGAGGGAATGTCGCACGCCGCCCCGGGGTAGGTGTTGTCACGCCAGGTGCCACCCACCGTGTCCCCGCGCTCGAAGATCGCGAAGTCGGTGATTCCCTTGTCTTTCAGGCGGATCGCTGCACCGATGCCGGCAAATCCGGCACCGATGATGGCTACGGAGATGTTCATGCTGGCTGCTTTCAGGCGACGGGTTCGTAGGTGAGTTCCTGCGACCAGGTGGGCTTGTTCTCCACCAACCGCATGGGAATTCTGCCCGTCAATTTCACGAGCAAGTCAGCGGTGATGTGGTACTTGGACTTGCGATTGATCACCTTCATCGCATGCCAGGAGATGATGCGGTAGTTCGGCAGCCGCCGGACATTCTCGTTACGCTCGCCCACGCTCTTGTACCGTTTCATCGCCCCATAGAGACGTTCCTCGTCGACACCCATCGCCACGATGTTGTCGCGCATCTTGTTGAGCAGCGGCACATAGCTCAGCACGCCGATCAGCAGGCTGGGCTTGAGCCAGCCGCCGACAAACTCGATGAGCATCTTGCGCATCTTGGCATGGCCGAGGATGTCCATGACTTCGAAATCCACTGCAAGATGCCGCGATTCGTCGGAGTTGATCCGCTTGAAGGCCTCCTGCGCGATCGGATCCTTGACCTCGTCGGTGATGAACTTGATCAGTGCACCATCCAGAGCGACCTCCAGCATGGGGATGACCGTCCCCAGGAACGACAGCGACATCCCGTCGGAGTACTTGTCGAGCCAGTTGATCACCAACTGCACATTGATACTCGGGGAAGGGATTTCGTCGTTCTCGAGCATGCCCCACCGGCGCATCAGCGCGAGCTCGGCGTTGGCGTGCTTCTGCTCTTCGGCATGAAAGTGCTCGTAAATGCTCTTGAGAGTGGGGTTCGGCGCCTTCTTGGCCAGCGCCGCGAATCCGCGTGCGCCGACGTTCTCGATCCACATCAGATCCGCGATGAACGGCTTGAGCTTGGCATGTAGCTCTGGCTCGATCAGCTCGGCACCGGGCGCCTCCCAGTCGATGTCGGCCAGGGACCATTGCTTGTCTTTGATCATCTGCAGCATGTTGTCGAGATCCATTGACATGGAACGTTTTTCCTTTCAGTCAGGTGATACGAAGTTCAGTGAGTGGGAAGAAGGCGGCCAAGCAAGCCCGCAACGCGCGCGTGTAGCACGGGGAAGTGCCGTTTGAAGTGCCAGATGACCTTCGCGTCGAACTGCGGGACCACATACAGGCGGCCCTGGTCATGTGCGTCGAGGGTGCTCACGGCGACCCTCTCCGGGGAAAAACCGGTGAGCTCGATGAGCCGGTCGACCAAGCCCGAGGTGCCGATCTCCACCCCGGTGAGGCGAGCGTCCTTGAAGATGTTCGTTTTGACGACGGTGGGGCACAGCACGGTCACGTTGATATCGGTGCCGCTCAGCTCGGCAGCGAGGGTTTCCGACAGAGACATGACCCCGGCCTTGGACACGTTGTACGAGGCCATCGAGGGACCTGCCGCGAACCCCGCGGCGGAGGCGACGTTGATGATTCCGCCGCGGCCGGCCGCACGGAGCAATGGCGTGAACAGTTCGCAGCCGTAGATGACGCCCCACAGGTTGATACCCAGCGCCCACTTCCAGTCGTCCATGCCGATCTCGCCGACTGGCTTACCGCCGATTCCGACGCCCGCATTGTTGATCACCAGCGTGGGCGGCCCCGCGAACACCTCCTGCGCCTCGAAGACCAGCTTCTCCACCTCATCTCGCGATGAGACATCGCAGGTCACCGCATGTGCGCAGCCCGCAGACAGCCGGTCTATCTCAGCCACGGTCTCCGCGACCCGTTCGGCGTTGATGTCCGCGCAGATCACGTGACCGCCACGGCGGGCCAGTTCAAGAGCGAAAGCACGCCCGATACCACTGCCCGCGCCGGTGACCACTGCTTTTGAGTTCACAGAGATCGGCGGGCGTCTGAAGACGTCAAGGAGCCCCATGAGGAAATAGAACAACAGCAACTGTGCCATTTGTCAATGGCACAGTGCATGATGACAATGAGGCGTACACCACTCCGGAAGGAACTCGCATGACGACGCACGCGTCCACCGCCCCCAGCGCATACGCACTGGAGGTGCTCGAAGTCATCGCCGAAACTCCCGATGCGGTCTCCATCGTGTTCGCCGCGCCGCACGACGCCCGGGCAGACTTCGCCTACAAATCCGGACAGTTCCTCACGCTGCGCGTACCGGCCGGCACGGACTCCGTATCTCGGTGCTACTCGCTCTCGAGCGCACCCGGCCTCGACGAACATCTGAAGGTCACCGTCAAACGCACATCCGGCGGCCATGCCTCGAACTGGCTGTGCGATAACGCTCGCGCCGGAATGACGCTCGAATCACTGCGCCCTGCAGGGGCATTCACCATGCGTGACACCGTGGCAGTTCCGGTGTTCGTGGCCGCGGGCAGCGGCATCACGCCGATCATGTCCATGATCCGGACGGTGCTCTCCCACTCCGTACAGAATGCAGTCCTTGTCTACGCCAACCGAGACCGCGAATCGGTGATCTTCGAGGCCGAGCTGGCGGCACTGCAGTCGAAATACGGGAGCCGCCTGGCGATCGTGCACTGGATCGAGGCGGAGGCCGGTCTGCCGACCCCGGACGGCCTGCGCGCGCTGCTGCCCACCCCAGTCCCCGGCACTGCCGCATATCTCTGTGGCCCAGCCCCTTTCATGGATGTAGCGGCGGCCGCACTAGGCGATACCGGACTGGCCCGAGAGAACATCCATCGTGAGGTCTTCGTGTCGCTGAGCACCGATGCCTTCGCCGCGGCACCAGTTGTCGCGACCGCACCGACCGATCCCGATGCGGTGAGCGCCACCGTCGAGATCGAGGGCGACACCCACCAGATCAGCTGGCCGAAAACACAGATCCTTCTGGATGTGCTCCTCGGCCTCGGCATCGATGCGCCCTACGTCTGCCGCGAGGGGAACTGCGGTGGTTGCTCCTACACCCTTCGCGAGGGTGAAGTGACAATGCAGGTCAACGACATCCTCGACGACCACGAGATCCGCCACGGCGTGCGGCTGGCGTGCCAGTCACTGCCGCAGTCGGACACATTGACCATCGTCTTCGACCGCTAGCAGAAGCTTTGGTGCCGCTACCAGCGGTGACCGCGCCCCTGCTCCCGGTACCAGTCGACCAGATGGGGATTGTCGATCGAACGCGGATCCAATGACACGTCAACGCGTCCGGCGAGCACACCACAGATGGGGACCTCGAGCTTCTTGCCGGTTCGGGTGTGCGGGATTCCCGGCGCCTCGATCACCTCGTCGGGGACATGCCGCGGCGACAGCCGGGCCCGGATCTCCCGCGCGATCCGGGCACCCAGGTCGCCATCGAAGGTGTGCCCCGGCGCCATCGTGACGAACAGCGGCATCCAATACGCGCCACCGGGCCCGTCGACACCGAGGACGAATGCCTCCGCGATCTCGTCCATGGACTCCACGACCTCGTAGATGTCCGCCGAGCCCATCCGGATTCCGTTGCGGTTCAGGGTGGCGTCACTGCGTCCATGGATGACCAGCGATCCGTGCTCGGTGACGGTGACCCAGTCACCATGGCGCCAGACCCCGGGGTGTGGGCCATCGGCCCATTCATGCTCGAAATAGGCAGCCCGATAACGTGATCCATCGGGGTCATCCCAGAATCGGATCGGCATGCAGGGCATGGGTTGCAGGATCACCATTTCGCCCACCTCACCGACGAGGGATCGGCAATCGGGTGACCAACTGTGCAGGTCCACCCCCAGGTAGCGGGCGGGCAACTCGCCGGGATGCGCGGGCACTCCCGGTGTACCGCCGGCGAAGGCGGTGCACACGTCGGTACCTCCCGACAGGGACGACACCGTGACCCCGACATGCGCACCCACCCAATCGAACAGGTCCGGCGAGAGCGGAGATCCGCTGCTTCCCAATGTCTTCAGTGCACTCAGGTCATGGATGGCCGACGGCTCCAGTTTCGCCTTCTTGGTTGCCTGCAGGTGTCCGGGGCTGGTGCCGAAGTAACTCACCGCTTCGGAACCCAGCAGCTCCCACAGCCGATCCGCGTTGGGATACAGCGGATGCCCGCTGTAGCAGACCACGGTGGCGCCGACCAGCAGCCCACTACACCGGAAGTTCCACATCATCCACGACAACGCCGTCTGCCAGAAGAACACGTCGCCCGGGCCTAGATCGCAGTGCAGCCCCGCCCCTTTGAGATGCTCCAGCAGCATGCCTCCGTGGCCGTGCACAATCCCCTTGGGCTTGCCGGTGGTACCCGAGCTGAACAGGACCCAGATCGGTTGATCGAATGGCACCATCTCGACTACGGGCTCTTCACTGCCCGTGGGCAATTCGACTATCAGCACCGGAGTACCGGGCAGCAGGCGATGCAGTTCGGCGGTGTCGGCTGCCTTATCCACCCACCGACCGTTGTACTGGTATCCGGGGCCGGAGATGAGAACCTTGGGATTGAGCTGACCCAGCCGCGCCGCCGCCCCCTCGGGGGCGTAGTCCTGGCCGCATCCCGCCCACACCGCCCCTACCGCCGCGGTGGCCAGGAAGGCGACCATGGCATCGGGCACATCCGGCAGATACGCGGCCACACAATCACCGCGGCCGACCCCCAGCCGACGCAGCTCCGCGGCCACCGCACCGATCCTGCCGGGCAGTTCACCCCAGCTGATCGCGATGCGCCCGCCCGCTTCATCCACACCCACGATGGCGTCCCCGTCGAGATGTGCGTGGCGCAGCATCGGGCTCACGTAGTTGAGCTCGGTGCCCGGAAACCATTGCGCGCACGGCATCACCGAATCGGACAGCACGCCGTCATCGCCGTCACGCAGCCCGCGTCCCGGAACATCGAAGAACTCCCACAATGCGCGCCAGAACTGCGGTACGGAATCAACGGACCAGCGCCACACATCGGCATAGTCCTTCAGTGACAGCCCATACCGTTGCGATACGTGCTCGACGAACCGCTCGTACGCGTTACTCCCCATGCGACCGGCCCGGCTCGCGTAACCCCAGAAGTTCGATCGCCTGCGCCCGTATTTCGATCTTGCGTACCTTCCCGGTGACGGTCATCGGGAAGCTCTCGACCACCTGCACGTAGCGCGGAATCTTGTAGTGGGCAAGGCGCCCCGCGGCGAAGGCACGCACGGCGGCGACGTCCAAACTCGCACGGTCTGTCCTCATCCGAACCCACGCGCACAATTCTTCGCCGTACTTCTCGTCCGGCACCCCAACAACCTGAACATCCTCGATGTCGGGATGGGTGAGCAGAAACTCCTCGATCTCGCGCGGATAGATGTTTTCGCCGCCACGAATCACCATGTCCTTGATTCGCCCAATGATGGTGCAGTAGCCATCCTCTCGCATCACGGCCAGGTCCCCGCTATGCATCCATCCGTCGGAGTCGATCACCTCACGGGTGTACTCCTCGTTGTTCCAGTAACCGAGCATCACCGAATAGCCGCGCGTGCACAGCTCACCAGAGTGCCCGCGTTCCGCCGTTTCTCCGGTCCCGGGGTCGACCACCTTGATCTCAACGTGCGGGTGCGCACGCCCGACTGTCGCGGTGCGGCGATCGAGGTCGTCGTCGACGAGCGTCTGGCACGAGACAGGCGATGTCTCGGTCATTCCGTACGCGATTGCCACCTCTGCCATGTGCAGATCGTCTATGCACCGCTTCATCACTTCTACGGGGCACACCGAACCCGCCATGATTCCCGTCCGCAGGCTGGACAGGTCGCGCTGCGCGAAGTCGGGGTCTGCCAGCATGGCGATGAACATGGTGGGCACCCCATACACCCCCACACAGCGCTCACGTTCGATCGCCTCGAGCGTGCGTGCCGCATCGAATCCCGGCGACGGGACCACGATGGTGGCGCCGTGCGTCGTGCATCCGAGATTGCCCATGACCATTCCGAAGCAGTGGTAGAAGGGCACCGGGACGCACAGCCGATCGCCGGCTTCCAGGTGAATCGACTCGGTCACAAAGTATCCGTTGTTGACCACGTTGCGGTGCGACAGTGTCGCACCCTTCGGATAACCCGTTGTCCCCGAGGTGTACTGGATGTTGATGGGATCGGTGTTGGACAGCTGTGACATCCGGGTGCGCAGTGCCTCCTCGGAGACCTGCCCTGCGACGGTAATCAGATCCGCCCAGTCGGAGGTACCGATGAACAAGACGTCCACCAGCGAGGGCACCTCCGGGCGCACCTGTTCCACCATCGTGACGTAGTCGGAGGACTTGAACGCCGTGGCACAGACCAGCGTGCGAACACCCGACTGATTGAGGGCATAGGCCAGCTCATGGGTTCGGTAGGCCGGGTTGATGTTGACCAGTATTGCGCCGATCTTTGCCGTCGCGTACTGCACCAGGACCCACTCCGGACAGTTCGGCGCCCAGATGCCCACCCGGTCCCCTGCGTCGATTCCGAGTGACATAAGGCCGCGCGCAACGCGATTGATGTCGGCGTCGAGCTCCCGGTATGTCCAACTGCGTCCGCCCGCGACCTCGACCAGCGCATCAACATCGGGATAGGTACCGGCGATGCGCTCGAAGTTCTCACCAATCGTCTCCTCGATGATCGGGGACGTCGACGGCCCGGCCTCATAGGACTTCATCGTCTCGCTTCCACCACATAGACCGACCACGACTCTAACGACTCATCCCAGCCCGCACCTGGTGTTTCGGTGCGTTGCCGCCGGATGCTTCTCACCCGGGCCTCCCGCCAGTCACCATGTTCAGCTGGATGATTCGCTCCGCGCGCCGAAGCACGGGCGCATCAACCATGGCGCCCTCGAACTGGAAGACACCGCGTTCCCGGCCCGCCAGCTCAAGCACACCGTGCGCCCAGCGCACCCGTTCGGCGGCCGGCCGGTAGGCCGCGCGAATGACGTTTACCTGCGTGGGATGGATCGCCACCTTGGCGTCGAATCCGACGGCCACCGCGTCATCCGCTTCCGCACGCAGACCATCGAGCCCCGTGATATCGAGGTACACCGAATCCACGGCTATCCGGCCAAATGCCTTTGCCGCCAAGAGGGTTTGCGAACGCACATGCCGCGCTACATCGCGGTAGCTGCCGTCTGGCCAGCGGTTGTTGGTACCCCACGTCGCGGCAAAGAGATCCTCGGCACCCCACATCGCCGCGACAACGTTCCCGGGCCGCACCAACTCCGCGACGTTGAGAGCTCCCAACGGAGTCTCGACGAGGACCACCACGCACCACGGTGCCAGTGCCGCGACGTGATCCGCGTGTTCGCTCTTGGCCAGCATTACGGTCCTGTACTCGGTCCGCGCGAGTGCCTCGACATCCAGCCGGTGTTCAGCGGTGTTGGCCGGGTTGAGGCGCACCACGGTGCGATCGGGATCCAGCGGGGTATTGATCAGGGCGTCGCGGGCAGCAGGGCGATCGGCAGCCGCAACCCCGTCCTCAAGATCGATAATCACCACATCTGCTGCTGCATCGGCTTTTTCGAAGCGTTCGGGGCGATCGGCCGGACAGAACAGCCAGCCCGGACCGGCATCAAGAAGTGTCACTGCTGCTGCCCTCCGGGCCGTTTACGCACCATGGTCTTTCGCGAGGCCGTTGCCACCACGTCGCCGTGCTGATTCCTGCCGGTATGCGCGAAGGTGACGATGCCCTCACCCGGGCGGCTCCTGGATTCACGCTTACCGATCACCTCTGACTCCGCATACAGCGTGTCACCGTGGAACAGCGGCTTGGGGAAAGCGATATCGGAGAATCCCAGATTCCCGACGATGGTGCCCTGGGTCAGTTGTGCGACCGACAACCCGACCAACGTCGACAGAGTGAACATCGAATTCACCAGCCGCTGATTGAACGGCGGTAGCGCCTCCGAGAACGCCGCGTCGAGATGCAATGCCTGGGTGTTCATGGTCAACGTGGTGAACAAGACGTTGTCGGCCTCCGTGATCGTCCGCCCCGGCCGGTGCACGTACAGCACATTGGGCTCGAATTCCTCGAACCACAGACCGCGCTGCTCGACGATCTGTTTGTCGCTCACAACCACCTCCAAGCCCAACCAGGGCGTCCACTTGCTGGCGCACCGGCGCACCGACACCTTGGATGAAAACCCAGTTGCACGGCAAGGATGGTGCAGAAAGCTCTCACCGGATGAACACACTCGGGCTTGAACGTCCATTCAGTGGACACGTATCGTGAGCGGGTGACCGAGGCACCCAGCGTGGTACGCCGCACCGCGGCCCTGCTGCGTGCCGTGTCAGCAGACACCGGAACGGGCGTCAGCACCACAGAACTCGCTCGCCGCACCGACATCCCGCGGGCCACCGCGCACCGGCTGCTGGAATCGCTCGCCACCGAAGGGTTCGTGGAGCGCGATGCCCGCTCTGGCCAATGGTTCCTAGGTCCGGAGATCTACGTGCTCGGCGCTACCTCGGCTCCCCGTTACAACATCACGGAGAAGGCGGCCGCCGACGTGGCGGCGCTGGCACGGGAAACCGGCGAGAGTGCGTTCTTCTCACTGCGCCGCGGAGATCACACCGTCGTATTGCTCAGCGAGGATGGCGATTTCCCAATCCGATCGCACGTGCTGTACGAGGGCGCCCGTTTTCCGCTCGGAATCGTCTCGTCCGGAATGGCCGTCCTGGCTTACCTTCCAGACGACGCGATCCATGCCTACTTGACCAGGGCCGACCTGGAGTCCGAGTGGGGCAACGGTTTTCGCACCGACGCCGTCTGGGATCGGATCGGCGCCACCCGGCAGGCCGGCTGGTCGCTCAACCCGGGCCAGCTGGTCGAGGGATCCTGGGGCATGGCCGCCGCCGTGTTCGATACCAACCACAACCCCATCGGTGCGCTCACCCTGACCGGCATCGAGGCACGGTTCAACACCGAACGCCAACCGGTCCTCGGACAGCTCTTGCTGCGGCACGCGCATCGGCTCAGCCGCGCCGTGCGCCGCTAGCGTTCGCGCCGCAGAACGGAAGCCTCCTTGCGTACCGCCGAGGTGATCGCCTGCAGTGTCGAGGATTCGAATTTCCAATGTTGCCAATACAACGGCACATCGAGATACCGACCCGGCGCCAGGTCGACAAGGCCGCTGCGATCCAACTGCTCAAGCATCATTCCCCAGCCCAATCCGACCCGCAGCGCCTCGGTGTTTCCACTTGTCGTAGGCACGTAGTGTTCCGGGACCGCGACATCCCGACGAAAAAGCTTGCGTAAGAACTGATCTTGGAGTGCATCGCGCCTGTCCCACCGCATCATCGGCGCGCGCCGCACGGCCTCGATCCCCGAGTCAAGCAGACCGCCCGGGAGGTAGCGCGCTACATAACCCGGTGACGCCATCCCGAAGTACCGCATCGAGCCAAGCGGTTCGGAGCGGCATCCGGCGATGGGCTTCGGCTCCGTTGTCACCGCTGCCATCACAACGCCTGCGCGCAACAACTCCGCGGAATGATCCTGATCCTCAACGCGGATGTCGATAAGCACGCCGTCGGGAATCTGCGCCAATACCGACCCCATCCAGGTTTCGAATGAGTCGGCATTCACCGCGATCGCGACCCGGATCGGAGATCCATCGACACCCATCTCGCGCAGTGCCTCACGCTCCAGTGTGCCAACCTGGGCCGCCAGCCGCATCAACGAGACACCCGCATCGGTTGCCACACAGGGCTTCTCGCGGCGAACCAGCACCTGACCCACCGACTGTTCCAACGCCTTGACACGTTGACTCACCGCCGAAGGAGTGATGACGAGCCGCCGGGCGGCGGCATCGAAGCTGCCCTCCTCGATGACGGCGGCGAAGGCAACCAGCTGCTGGGAGTCCAGACTCACATTAGCGATTCTAATGCAGAGTAAGAATCATTAGCTTTACTACAGCTTTTTACCGCCCTAGCGTCGACGTTGTGACCGTCCTCTTCCTTGGCTTCCTGACCGGAATGTCCCTCATTGCCGCCATCGGCGCCCAGAACGCCTTCGTACTCAGACAAGGGATTCGCAGTGAGTACGTGCTGCCGGTGGTCGCCGTGTGCATCACCGGCGACTTTCTGCTCATCGCCGCGGGCATCGGCGGCCTCGGTGGACTGATCGCGGCCACGCCGAGCCTGCTCACCGTGGCCAAGGTGGGCGGTGCCGCGTTTCTCATCTGCTACGGATTGCTGGCCGCCCGCCGCGCATTACGGCCCGGCACTCTGGTTCCCGCCGAATCCAATCCGGCACGCCTCGGCGCGGTGCTGATGACCGCACTGGCCATCACCTTCCTGAATCCGCACGTTTATCTCGACACCGTGGTGCTGCTCGGCTCACTCGCCAACGCACACAAGGACGCACGCTGGCTGTTCGGCGCGGGCGCCCTGATCGCAAGTGTCGTCTGGTTCGTGGGACTCGGCTTCGGCGCCCGGCACCTTGCCGGACTGTTCCAGCGTCCGGGAACCTGGCGTGTACTCGACGCCGTCATCGCCGTCGTCATGATCACGCTGGGCCTCACATTGGTCGTCTGATCACCCTTGCCGAACCATTTGGTTCGGTGTTAGCGTCCTTCCCGAACCAACTGACTTGGGAGAGACAATGGATGTCGACAAGGCCCGCACCCGCTTCGCCGAACTTCGAGGTCACCGGGACGTCAGTCCCGCCGACCTCGACGAGATCTGGGCCGCGCTCGATACCGCCCGACCCGAAGACATGCTCGGCAGTTGGAAGGGCGACGAGTTCCACACCGGACACAAGATGAACGGACAGCTGGCCGCCGCCCGCTGGTACGGCAAGATCTTCAGATCCATCAACGACGTCGAGCCGATCGTCTGTTACGACGACGAAGGAAAGTTGTTCTCCAACAACGATTTGAGTCTGGGTGGTGCAACCCTGTGGGACATCGAGTTCCGCGGCGAGGTCACCGGCACCATGGTGTACGACGGACAGCCCACTTTTGATCACTTCAAGTGGGTCGACGAGAACACGCTGATGGGCATCATGAACGGCAAACGTCAGCGCGCCAGCGGCAACTACCTCTACTTCATTCTCGAACGCGATCAGTGAAAGTCACTGCAGCACTGAGCCGATCCGCAGAGCCTTCATTCGCCCTCGAAGAGGTGGAACTCGAGGATCCGCGCTCCGACGAGGTGCTCGTCAAGATTCACGCCACCGGCCTGTGCCACACCGACCTGACCTTCACATCACAGGTACCGATCCCGGCGGTGCTCGGCCATGAGGGTGCGGGGGTTGTCCAGGCCGTAGGCCCTGACGTGAGCGGTATCCGGCCAGGAGACCGTGTGGTCTTGAGCTACCGCAGCTGCGGCCAGTGCCGACAGTGCGATGCGGGTGAGCGGGCCTACTGTTCCCGCGCCGCCCGGCTCAACCTCTCGGGTACACGGCTCGACGGCACGACGACACTGTCCCAGAACGGGAACGCACTGTTCGGCTCGTTCTTCGGACAGTCGAGCTTCGCCCAGTACGCACTAGCCACCGCCGACAACACCGTCGTGGTGGACCCCTCCACGGACCTCACCATCGCCGCTCCCCTTGGCTGCGGTCTGCAGACCGGTGCCGGCGCGGTGCTCAACGTACTTACACCTGAACCAGATTCGCGCCTCGTGGTGTTCGGCGCTGGCGGTGTCGGCCTCGCCGCGGTGATGGCCGCCAAGGCGGTCGGAGTGCAGACGATCATCGCTGTGGACCCTGTCGCCTCGCGGCGAGACAAAGCCACCGAATTGGGTGCGACCCATACCGTCGACCCCACGGCCCAGGACGTGACCACCATCGCACGCGGGGCCACCCATGCTCTGGACACCACGGCCAACCCCGATGTCATCGCCACGGCGCTCGGGCTGCTGCGGCAGCGCGGTGTACTGGTTCTGGTCGGGCTGGGTGCCTCACGCGGAACAATCGATCTCACCGATCTGATGTTCGGCGGCAAGGTGATCCGTGGATGCATCGAGGGCGACGCGAATCCTCTGGAGTTCATTCCGGAACTGCTGAGGATGCACGCGCAGGGCCGCTTCCCGATCGAATCGCTGATACGCACCTACCCGGCGCGTGATATCGATCGAGCCGTCGCGGACGCGCGATCGGGAATCGCGATCAAACCGGTGCTGCTCTGGTGAGCGCCATGCGAGCGGCCGGGCAGGCCACCCACGACCGGATCATGGCGGCCGCCAAGGCCGAGTTCACCGAGTACGGCTTCGCCGGTGCGCGGCTCAACCGAATTGCCACCAATGCGAACGCAAGTAAGGAACGGCTGTACAGCTACTTTGAGAGCAAGGAGCAGCTGTTTGAAGCCGTTGTGGCGCAATGGATCAATGATGCGCCATACAAGGTGCCGCTGCGCGCCGACGATGTGCCAGGCTACGTCGCGGGCCTCTTCGACAACATCGTCGCCGACCCCCAGGGCGCACGGTTACAGCGCTGGATCGAGCTGGAAGCCCCCGACGGAATGTTCGACAACCACGTACTGCGCCGCATCTTCCAGGCGAAACTCGACGAGGTGCGCCGGGGCCAGCAGTGCGGGCTCATCGACCCGGCGTGGGACCCCACATGTCTGCTCATGATGCTGATCGATATCGCCTACTCGATGGCGGCTAGCGGATTCGGTATCGACCGGATTGTCGGCGAACCGCTCGGCGACGACGTGCTCGCGGACCGCCGCACCGCAGCCGCCGAGGCGGCACGCCGGCTGGTAGCCCGTTAACGAACATCGCCGCACCCCCTGAGTGCATGTGCCAGCTACTCTCGATATGTGCCGTCCGCGATATTGACCCGCCGCGGGTTTCTCGCTGCCGGTGCCACGCTCGCCGCGGGCACCGCGCTGGCTGCCTGCACCAAGGACTCTCCCCCCACCTCCGAGCGCAACGGTGTCGCCGTCATCAAGCACGCGTTCGGCACCACCGAAGTCAAGACCCCGCCGCAGCGCATCGTCAGCGCCGGGTACACCGAGCATGACTACCTGCTGGCGCTGGGCATCGTCCCTATCGCGGTCACCGAGTGGTACGGAGGATTCCCCTTCGCCACCTGGCCATGGGCTACCGATCGCCTGGGCGCGGCCACACCCGAGGTGCTCACCCTTACCGACGGACTGATGGTCGACAAGATCGCATCCCTGAAACCCGACCTCATCCTGGCCACCAACGCCGGGCTGGATCAGGACAACTACAACAAGTTGTCCGGTATCGCACCGACCATCGCGCAGTCGGGCAAGTACGCGTTCTTCGAGCCGTGGAAGGACCAGGCCAAGGCCATCGGGCAGTCCGTGTTCAAGCCGTCGGAGATGGACGCCGTGGCGCAGGCCGTCGACAGCAGATTCGCTTCGGCCACGTCTGCGCACCCCAGCTTCAAGGATAAGAAGGTCATCTACCTGCAGGGTGAACTGCTCGACGGACAGGCCATCGCGTATCGATCCGGACCGCGCACCGGATTCCTCAGCTCCCTCGGATTGGCTGTTCCCGCCGAATTGGAGAGCTACGGCAAGGCCGACCAGCTCGCCCATCTTCCGGCCGATCAGCTTGCCAGTGTGCTCGGGCAGGCCGATGTGCTGCTGTGGGGCACCGAATCCGACGAACAGAGCACCGCGCTGCAGGCCGACCCGGTGATCACCAAACTGGGCTCCTCGCTGCTGAACCGCAGCATTTTCACCAGCAAGGAGCTGGCCGGCGCCATCAACTTCAGCTCGCCGCTGAGTCTGACCTACGTGGCGGACAACCTGGTCCCCCAGCTGGCCCGAGTACTGGGGTGATGAACTACCCACCCGCCCGACCGGCCCAGCCGTATTGGGCTGACGTTGTGATTCGCGTAGTCGGTGGCATCGTCGGCGCCATAGCTCTTGGTGTCTTCGCACTGGGTGCATACATGGTGTTGTCGACCCGGCTGTCGTCGAATCCGTTCGCCGACCCGCACGGCTACGGGCTGATCATCGGAATGGTGCTCGCCCTGCCCTGCGGACTGCTGGCCTCAGGCACGCTGCCGTTGGCGCTTCCCCGCAGGCAATGGCTTCGCGCCTTCACCATCGGCTTCGTCGTGTATCTCGCGGCGGCGGCATTGTTGATCTACTCGGCCGCCACCATGCCCAACCGCCCTCCGCCCTGCGCGACAAATCCACCCGCGCCCCACTGCAAGCACGCACCCTAGACTTCGCGGAATGGCGACAAGCGAGGTCGAGACAAGCCCCCAGGATCATGTGGTCTTCGCCCAGGTGGGCCGCAGCTACTATCCGCTGCTGTCGGCTGTCTTTGTCGGAGTCGTACTCATCTCGAACGTGGCTGCCACCAAGGCAATTGGCTTTGGCCCTGTGGTCGGCGATTGGTCGCTGATCACCGATGGGGCATTCGTGCTGTTCCCGCTGAGCTATGTGATCGGCGATGTGCTCAGTGAGGTCTACGGGTATCGCGCCACCAACCGGGTGATCCTGCTCGGGTTCGCGATGGAACTCCTGGCATGCCTGGTGTTGTGGACGGCCAAGATCCTGCCGCCCGCCGACTTCTATCCCAACCAAGAGGCCTTTTCCACCATCGTCACCAGCATCACCACGCTCATGGTGGCAGGACTCGCGGGATATCTTGTTGGACAAACACTTAACGCGCTCGTGGTGGTGCGCATGAAGAAGCGTTCCAAGGAACGCCACCTGTGGGCGCGACTGGTGGGTTCGACGGTTATCGGCGAGTTCGCCGATTCACTGGTGTTCTGTTCCATCGCGGCCACCGCGCTGGGCATTCACACCTTCGGCCAGTTGGCGACGTACACGGCCCTGGGCTGGATCTTCAAGTCGGTGGTGGAGATCGTGATGCTGCCGATTACCTATCGGGTGATCGCCTACATCAAGAAGCACGAGCCGACTTATACACAGGCCGGATAAATGCGCCCCTAGGCGTGGCCACGGGAGTACCGTCGAAATATGAGTACCGCAACGGATTTGAAGGTGCGGGATCACGGGGATCGGGCGTTGTTGCTCGAGTGCACATCCGTGCAGGAAGTGCTGGCGTGGACGTCGGCGCTGAATGCCGACCCTATCGACGGCGTCACCGATATCGTTCCCGCGTCCCGGACCGTACTTCTCAAGCTCGACAGCCCGGCCGACCAGGCCATAGTGCGGCACCGGCTGACGCAACGCACGGCACCGACGGGCACGGCGGAGAGCACCGCCTCGCCACCGGTGACCATCCCGGTCCGGTACGACGGTCTCGATCTCGAAGAAGTTGCCGAGCACACGGGCCTCGGTGTAGACGGTGTCATCGCGGCACACACCGGAACGGTATGGACCGTCGGATTCTGCGGATTCGCACCGGGATTCGCGTACCTCGTGGGCGGGGACACACGCCTGGCCATCCCGCGCCGCGCCGACCCGCGCACCAAAGTACCTGCCGGTGCCGTCGCGCTCGCCGGCGAGTTCAGTGGGATTTACCCGCGTGAATCTCCCGGCGGCTGGCAACTGATCGGCAGCACCGACGCCGTCATCTGGGACCTCGACCGCAACCCACCTGCGTTACTGACGCCCGGCACCCGTGTCCAGTTCCAAGTACAAACCCAGGGGACGATCGCATGAGACCCACCCTTGAGGTAATGCGCACCGGCCCTCTCGCTCTGATTCAGGACCTCGGGCGCGTCGGCAAGGCGGCCATGGGTGTCGGACGCTCCGGGGCAGCCGATCGCAAATCGCATTCGCTGGCCAACCGGTTGGTGGCGAACCCCGATCATCTGGCGACCATCGAGGTGACACTGGGCGGCATGTCATTTCGGGTCTCCGGCGGTGATGCGGTGGTGGCTGTGACCGGTGCCGACACCGATCCGTCCGTCAACGGAATTCCCTTCGGCACCAACAGTATTACCCAAGTTCAAGATGGCGATGTGGTGTCGCTCGGCGCACCGCTCAGTGGCCTGCGTAGCTACGTGGCCGTGCGCGGTGGAGTCAGCGTGGCGCCGGTGATGGGCTCGCGCAGCTTCGACATCCTGTCTGGCATCGGCCCCAAGCCGCTGCAGGCCGGGGACAGGCTGCCGGTCGGACCACGGTCCCCTTCCTTCCCGGAGATCGAGCAAGCACCGGTAGCCACCATGTCCGATGACATCGTCGAACTCAAGGTGGTGCCCGGTCCGCGTGACGACTGGTTCGTCGATCCCGACGAGCTGACACACGGAAGCTGGATCGTCTCCGATCGCAGCGACCGGGTAGGCACCCGGCTCAGCGGTAAGCCTCTGGAGCTACGCGACCCCGCCAGGCAGCTGCCGAGCGAGGGCGTGATCCGCGGTGCAATCCAGGTGCCACCCGGCGGCCAGCCCGTTATCCTGGGCCCTGACCATCCGGTGACCGGCGGCTATCCGGTCATCGGGGTGATCACCGATCAGGATGTGGATCTGGCCGCCCAGGTGCGACCAGGACAAACCGTTCGGTTCCGCTGGTCAAGACCGCGCCTCAGCTAGGAGCATCCCGTGTCTACGATGCCGACCGTACCCGTCATCCGGACCCACACCGCGCGACTCATACACACCGCCGATCTGGATAGCGAAACACGCCATGCGGCAAGGGAATTACTGATCGAAGCCTTTGAGGGCGAGTTCACCGAGGAAGACTGGGAACATTGCCTGGGCGGCATGCATGCGCTCATCTGGTACCACGGCACACTCATCGCCCACGCCGCGGTGATCCAGCGCCGGCTGCTCCATCAAGGGCGGGCCATACGCACCGGATACGTGGAAGGCGTTGCGGTAGATAGCGACTGGCGCGGCAACGGGCTCGGGCGCGCAATCATGGACGCGGCCGAACAGGTTTTGCGTGGCGCCTATGAGCTGGGCGCGTTGAGCGCCGACGACGAGGTCGCGCCGTTCTATCGGGCGCGCGGCTGGGTCCCCTGGCTCGGAACCACTCCCGTCGCGACCGCAGACGGCATCGTGCCCGCAGCGGATGAGGGCGTGCACGTACTGCCGATGAGTTCCGGGGTTGACCCCTCCGGCTCACTGACCTGTGATTGGCGCGGCGGCGACGCCTGGTGATGTCCGCGGCGACGCAGGAACACCCAGATCACGGCGATCACAAACGCCAGCCGTGCAGCACTGCCGACCGTCGCCAGTAGGCCGTTGACCACCTGCGCGATGTCCACCGGATACCGCAGGATGATTCCCGCCATCGCAGCGGCCTGTACCAACTCCAGCGAGCCGACGATCACACAGAGCCGCACGTGCATCCGGTGATAGGCGCGCAAGTCCGCATCGCCCCAGTGATGGCGTGCTACCCAACCCGGGCGGATCATGTCGATGATGACTTCGGTGAGAGGCCGTTTCGTCAGACAGCTACCGATATAGAACAGGCCGAACAGCACCACCGGGACCACGTGGGTGAGTTGAGCCAGCTGTGGTGAGCTGGTCAGCAGCGCGACCACGAGCGTCGCGCCGTGCATCAGCATGATGAATCCCGCGACGATGTCGAAGCGCCTGTCTCGTAATGCCGTGTAGATGACGCGCAGCGCGGAGACCACCGCCGCGGCCATCAGGGCGTGCAACTCCGAGGCACCCAGCAGGCGCATCCCGTAGTACGTACCCAGGCCGAGCGCGGCACTGACCAAAGCGTGTCCGAGTGTGAATTTCCCTGCACCCTTACCCAACCCACTCACCACAGCGACGGTACCGACGCAATCTAAGAGAGCCTGAGAAAGCGGGGCTACCTGCCAGCGAGGGCGCGCTCCTTACGGCGCAAGTACATCCGGATCGCAACGACGACGCCCACGATCAGTCCCCCCGTGGTGAGCATCGACACCACCGGGTTCACCGCCTGGACCACATCGACGGAGAAGCTGTAGATGATCACCACCATCAAGGCGCAGAACAGCAGGCTGAAGATCCCGCACCAGAAGCTGACGAGAACATGCAGCCGGTGGTACGAGCGCTGGTCCTCATCGGTCCAGCCCTGTTCCTCGGCCAGTTTCTCCACGCCGCCGGGCCAGAGTTTGGTGACCAACAGCTCGGTCAGTGGCTTGCCGATGAGCGCACTGATCAGAAAATAGCTGGCCAGCAACATGCCCGGCACCTCATTGGTGACCTGTGACAAACGTGGGTCGCGGGTGAGCCACGCCATGACGAGGCTGACGCCAAAGATGGGCACCACCAGCAATGAGACCGGATCCAGGGCCCGCTTCCACGCCATCTTCACCAACGCCTGGGCGGCCGATACCGCGGTGGCGGCCATCAGCGCGTGCAGCTCCGAGAAGCCTGCCAGGCGCAGACCGAAGTAGGCACATAGCGCGGGTCCGACATTGAGCACGCCCTCGATCAAAAGCTGGCGGGGCGAGATCCCGCTCTCGGTTTCGGGCTGCTCGGTGGACAGTGACACCGCGCGACTGTATCCGGTCGTCAGGCCGCGGGCGAGTCGTACGTCATGCGCTGAAGGTAGCGTCGGATAACCACAATGATGCCGATGATCAGTCCCATTGTGGTCACCAGGGAGAAGATTTGGTTGACCGCCTGGGCGATATCAACCGAGAAGCTGTAGATGATGACGATCGATATTGCCGACAGCAGCAGGCTGATGACACCGCACCACAAACTCACGTGGACATGCATCCGGTGATACGAACGGAAGTTCTCCGGAGTCCAATGGTGTTCGGCCGCAATCTCTTCGATTCGCCCAGGCCGAGCCTTCGCGATCATCAGTTCGGTGAGGGGCTTGCCGATGAACGCACTTCCGATAAGAAACAGCGATAGCAGGATGCCGGGAATCGTGTTGGATACCTGGGCCATACGTGCATCGGAGGTGACGAGCGCGATGACCAGACTCAGCCCGAAGTTGAACATCAGGAAGCCCGACAGGACGTCGAACTTGCGGTTCTTGACCACCGTGATCAACACCTGAATCGCGGCGACCACCGTGGCAGCAATCAACGCGTGAATCTCGGGTTGCCCAAAGGCACGCAGCAGGTAATAGGTGCCGAGGGATGGTCCGACGCTGGCAAGGGTGTGCCGGAGCACGACGCGCGCTGACGCCTTCTGATTCTCTGCGGGCTGCTCGGGCACGCGGCGAGGGTACCCGGCGAAACTGGGAATCAGAGGCTGGCACGCAGCGGCGATGAGCTCGCGCGCGCGTTCGCCGTCGGCGTACAGAAAACGGAACTTTAGCGCGAGTCACTCAAGTTTGTACGTGTGACGGCCGGTTCAGATTCCGGCCCTATAGAAGGAGACACGCTATGAGCAATCTGGTTTGGACACGCCGCAGCCCGTTCGCCGAGTTCGACGCGCTGGTACGTCAGTCCTTCGGCCCGGCCACCAGCTGGCCCACCCCCGGTTTCGTTCCGTCCGCCGAGGTCGTGAAGGACGGCGATGACGCCCTGGTCCGTCTGGACCTGCCCGGCGTCGACGTCGACCAGGACGTCACGGTCGAGGTGGAACGCGGCAAGTTGGTGGTGTCCGGTGAGCGCCGCGACGCACGCGCCGAACAAACGGAAGGACGCGTACTGCGCGAGGTCCGCTACGGCACGTTCCGTCGCACCTTCACATTGCCCACCCATGTGACGGGTGATGCGATCTCGGCGAGCTACGACGCCGGCGTGCTGACCGTCAAGGTCGCCGGCGCCTACGCAAACGCCGAGGCGCAGAAGATCGAGATCACCAAGTAATCGGCAGGCCGAGAAGGGAAGTCCGCACTATCCGGCGCGGGCTTCCCTTTTCTTCGCCTCACGGGCCAGCATGCGGTCGCGCTGCTCTTCGAACTTAATGACTTGGCGCTTAAGGTCTTCCACGTACGCGGCGAGCTGCTCGCGTCGCTGCTCTCCCGTGGCACTGAAATCACTGCGATCGAAGATCCGCCACTTCCGTAGATTCGGCGTGACTACCTCTTCGAGATGCTGGCGGGGGTCGTAAATGCCGTGTTTGGCCATCAGCACACCATTACGGCGGAAGTTCGGCATGCCCTGACCGGGCATGCGGAAATTCTCGATCACCGCGGCAATCGCCTCCAACGCCTGATCTGGCACGAGATCCAGTGCGGCACTGCACATATTGCGATAGAAGATCATGTGTAGGTTCTCGTCGGCAGCGACACGTTGCAGCATCCGGTCCGCGACGGGATCGTCGCACACCTTGCCGGTGTTGCGGTGGCTGACGCGGGTCGCCAGCTCCTGCAACGTGGTGTACGCGACCGAGAGCAGGAAGTCGGTCTTGTGTACCGACTCTTCCTCATCGGTGGGATTGAAGCCCGCGGTCATGTGTTCCATCCGCGCCCGCTCCAACGCCACCGGATCTACACCCCGCGTCACAACCAGATAGTCGCGAATGACGATGCCGTGCCGGTTCTCCTCGGCAGTCCAACGCCCCACCCAGGTTCCCCAGGCACCATCAAGACCGAAGTACTGGGCCGCCTGACGGTGGTAGGACGGCAGGTTGTCCTCGGTAAGCAGATTGGTGATCATCGCCGCCTTGGCAACTTCGCTCAGCTGTGACTGCTCCGGGTCCCAGTCGTCGCCGCCCATCTGCGCGAAATTACGACCACGTTCCCAGGGAACGTAGTCGTGCGGATGCCACTCCGTGGCCACCGACAAATGCCGGTTAAGGTTGGCTTCAGCAACGGGTTCCAACTCGCTGAGCATCTCAAGGTCGGTCAACTCTCTTGACATTTCACCTTGTCTTTCGCGTTGGAACCCCGAGCCCACGCACAGGGTAACTTATCTGAGCAATGCCTTAAGGCGCCTGTCAGTCACGACTGATTGCCTGCAACTTCCACCCCGACCACACCGCCGGACGGGTCACCATGCCTGTTTCGGCCCCCACAGCTGGGCAACGGCTTGCTACAGACCCGATATTCGAACCGGCTTCGCAGCACCATAGCGCCGTGAGAGCAACATCACTAATCGGGCCGTGTCACATCGCCCTCACACCGAGGAATCGCCGCCCGAGTCCAACATCGGGGCCAGATAGTCCAGCGCAAACCGGCGCGCCTGTTCCGGAGTCTCCAGGTCTATCACCGTCTGCCGCGTCAGAATCAAGGACAGGGCAATACGTATATGCAGCTCGGCAACCGTACGCAAGTGAGCCAGCATCTGCTCCGAAACCTCTGCGTCACCGTAGATCTCGCTCTTCCAGAGGCTCGCGCAAAACTCGCGGAACGTCCCGATGAGCGGGCCGGCCTCCACCGTGAGGGACGGCAGGATCGAGTCAGGCTCGGTTTCCAATAACCTCCGCAGAAGCGGGTGATCGATGATGAATTCAACAGTGTAGGAGGAGCTTTCAGCCATTCGTTCGGCCAGCGTCATCGTGCGGCCCTCGACACGCGCGGACACCCCGATCATGTATTTACGCAGCTCCGCATACACGACCGCTTCGGTGAGGGCCTTCTTGTTCGGAAATCGCCGGTAGACCGTCGCACGGCTCAGCCCAGCGCGCTTCGCGACGTCATCAACCGTGGATCGGCGCCAGCCCACCACCGCGATCTGTTCGAACGCGGCCGTCAGTACCCGCTCAGTGAGTTCGTCGACATTATCGGGCAGGCGCAGCGCAGCAGGGTCGGCCGAGGCCAGCGTATTGAGCAGTGTGTCCTCAGTCACTTGCGTCGCGCGCTCCTTGTCACTCCTCCGGATGCCGACCATACTTCAGAGACAAAGAGATGTAAATTGTCTCACGATCTCCAACGGAGGAGGACACATGTCCCGAGCAGCGTTTTCTCGCTACATCCAGGAAGTCTGCGCGAGCCGCGTTCAGTTCCTTACCTTCCTCATGGGGTCATGGTTCGTCAGCAACTGGGCGATCGGACTGATGATCAACCACGAATTTCCGCTGCACTCCACGCACGAGATGTACCGGGCATCGTTCTACGCGTATGGCGTCATCCCCGTCGCCGTCAACGGCTGGCACGCCTTCTTCCACCTGGCCACCGGTATTGCCCTACTGATTGGCGCCCGCACTCGCACCAACGCAATCCGCTATGCGGCCGTGGTGGCGCTGGTCTACTGGGCAATGGTGGCAGTGTGCATCGGGGGCGGTATGACCGTGTGCAGCGTGATGGCCGTCGATACCGTCGGCAACTGGGTCCACAGCTCCGAGGGGCTGATCCTGGCCCTGATCGCTGCCGCCGGCGTGGCGAGCGGAAACAAGTCACCCGTAACCCAGGCCGTCCCGGCCTCCTAGGAGTCCTCCGTCGCACTGGGCGGGCAATCGAGCCGGTCGGTATTTTGAAAGCCGTGCGAACTGCGATGTGCCGCGCGGCAGCGGCCGCCACTGCCTTCTTGATCCTGCTCGGCGGGTACGGGCTGCAATCCCCGCAGACCGCGCACGCCTCGAGCTGCACTGACATTGACCTGGCCTTTGCGCGTGGCACCAACGAGCCCGCGGGCCTCGGCGACGTCGGCAAGTCATTCACCGATGCCGTGAAGAAGCAACTGCAGGGCGCCAAGGGGATGACCATCTCCACCTACGGCGTGGACTATCCCGCAAGTATCGATTTCATCCAGGCCGGCAAGGGCTCGGACGATCTGAGTAAGCACATCCAGAAGACGGCCGCCGACTGCCCGAAGATGAAATTCGTCGTCGGGGGGTATGCGCAGGGCGCTGCAGTAGTCGACGTGCTGCTGGGCAACACTCCCCCGGGTACCTACACCTTCACCAATCCCCTGCCCGCCGGGCTCGAGCAGCGCATCGTCTCCATTGTGCTGTTCGGTGATCCTAAGAACATTCGGCCACCCGGCGTCGATGCCAACCTCGCGATCCGCGAAGACCTGCTGCACAAGGTGATTGACGTCTGCAACCCCGGAGACTTCTTCTGCGATCCGCAGGGCGGGGACATCGTCTCGCACACCACCTACGCCAAGGACAAACTCACCGACGGCGCGGCGGAGACTGTGGTTCAGCGCCTGGTCGCCGCATTGGGAAATCGCTGCCAGAGCAGCGAGCCGTCGGGCACCTCCGCGACCTGCGCACCCAGCGCATAACCGGAGCCAAGCGCCCCGTTTTGCCGGTTCCGGCGTGCCGGGACGGCCTGACGCAGAACAATCAAACCACCCCAAACCACGACATTGCGCGGGTTGTAGCCACATGTGTACAGTCGTGGATGGTCATGATGTAGACGAATGACTACACCGGCGGGAGTGGAGGGCGACGAGCGCATGAGCAGCGATATTCGCGTGGTGGAGCCGGGCGAGTACACCTCACCCGCACGTCCACCGGAGATCGAAGGCATTCCCTGCGCCGACGGAAGAACGCTGCCACCCGGCCCGGTGGCGGGCCGCCCCTACGCGCTGCCCGCAGATCTGCTGGTCGAGGAGTTCGGGCCGCTCTTCTATGCCGATTTCGGGGTTTCGCGCCGGCTGTATGCGTGCTCGCTGGCACTGGTCGAGGAGCTGTGCGACGAGAGCCGGTTCATCAAGGGCATCACCGACCGGCTGGACCGATTCCGTCCACTCGCGGGCGACGGATTGTTCACCGCCTACCCGGGCGAGCCGAACTGGCAGAAGGCCCACGATGTTCTGTTGCCCGGCTTCAGCTTCAGCGGTCTACGCAACTACCACCCGGCCATGCTCGATATCAATCGTCAGCTCCTTGCCCGGTGGGATGCGAGCACCGGCGAGCATCTTGTGGACGTGGCCGAGGATCTGGGCAAACTCGCCATGGACACGGTCGGGCTAGCCGGGTTCGGGGCGAGGTTCGACTCCTACCAGCGGGAGGGACTTGCGGCTATTCCGGCGAGCTTCGCCGTCGCACTGCACCAGATGCTGGCTCCTGGAGGCGAGAACAGCGACCTGTTCGCGGCCGAACAGCAGAAGCTGCACACCTTCATCGATGAGCTCATCACCCGGCACGACGACGGTGCGGACGAGCACGAGAACCTGCTCGGACTCATGCTCGCGCCCGGCACCCCGCAGACCCCGGCACTGGAGCTGAGCAGCGTTCATTCTCAGGTCCTGACGTTCTTGATCGCCGGGCAGGACACCACCTCCACGGTGATGCCGACGGCGCTCTACAGCCTGGTCAAAAACCCTGCCGTGCTTCACCGGGCTCAGGCCGAGGTGGACGCACTGTTCGGGCCGGGAGACGAGCACACCCCCACGTTCGACGAAATCGGCAAGCTCCGCTACATCCGTCAAATCGTGGACGAGACACTCAGGCTTTCGCCCCCGGTCCGTGAATTCGACCGAATGGCAACAGAAGACACCCTGCTCGCCGGGCGCTACCCGGTGCGCAAGGGTGAAGTCGTCACTGTCCTCACGACCGCGCTGCACCGTCAGCCGCAATGGGGCGACAACGTGGAGACTTTCGACCCAGACCGGTTCTCGCCGGAACGATCTGCCAAGCGACCGGTGAACCTGTTCAAACCTTTCGGCACCGGAGCCCGATCCTGCATCGGACGGCAGTTCGCGCTGCACGAGGCGACGATGGCCCTAGCGACACTGGTACACAGATACCGCTTCATCGACTCCGAGCACTACCAGTTGCGCACCCAAAGTGATCTCATCCGGAAACCGGTGGGCTTTCGGATTGGCTTGGCGCGACGTACTTCCCAGGACCGCCAGCATGAGTCGGCAGCCACGGCCACCCCGACACCACAGGAGTCGCGGCAACTGGCGGTCACCGCTGTACCCGGATCGGCGCTGACCGTCTTCCATGGCTCAAACCTGGGCACCTGTCGGGCACTGGCACACCAACTGGCTGAGGAAGCTTCCGATCTCGGCTACCGGACGACGGTGGCCCCGCTGAACGAAGCGACACACGCCCTGCCCAGCGAGGGTGCCACGGTGGTCGTCGCCTCCTCCTACAACGGTCAACCAACTGACGATGCCCGACAGTTCCTCACCTGGCTCGATAGCGCAGAAGCGCGTGCGGACGGCGGGCTGCGCTACGCGGTACTCGGCGTCGGAGACCGGAACTGGGCCGAGACGTACCAGGCGGTGCCCCGAAAAATCGATGAACGCCTCGCCGCGCTCGGTGGCACGCCAATTGTTTCCCGTTGCGAGGCAGACACTTCCGGTGATTTCGCAGGCAGCGTCGAGTCCTTCTCGCAAGCACTCTGGACGTCGTTGGGCACGGTCGCCAGTGCGGATACTCCCACCGGCACCCTCGAGGGTCCCCTTTACGAACTCCGCGCCATCGACGGGCCGGTGACGGCGGCAATCGATGCCCGGTTCGAGGTAATACCCATGACCGTTCTGGAGAACCGGGAACTGGTCGGCGCCAACAACCCACTGGGACAGGCCAAGCGGCTGGTACGGGTGGCATTGCCCGCCGACGTCGAATATCACACCGGCGACCACCTCACCGTCCTCGCGGACAACCAGCCCGAAATCGTGGACAAAGCCGGCGAGTTGCTCGGCCTCATCCTTGAACGGCGCATCTCCATCAACACCCGGCGCAACAGCCGACGGGCCATTGCGCTGGACCGCGAAGTAAGCGTGCGCGAGCTACTCACCCACTTCGTCGAACTGCGCAAGCCGGCCACCAGAACGCAGCTGCTCCGGCTGGCCGCGGCGAACCCCTGCCCACCGGAGCGATCCGCGCTGGAGGCGCTCGCCGAGCATCCAGAGACGCGCTCGCTCGGTATCGCGGGGTGCCTCATGGAGTTTCCCGCCACCACGCTGTCGCGCGCCGAACTTCTTGAACTGTTCGAGCCGATGACGCCACGGCACTACTCGATAGCGTCCTCGGCACGGCAGAGCCCGGGGATCGTCGAGCTGGTGGTCAGCGTGCTCGATGCCCCAGCCCGATCCGGGTTCGGAGATTATCAAGGAGTGGCCTCCAACTATCTCGCCAACATCGCACCAGGACAACAGATACGGGCACGGGTCGACCAGGCCCGGCAGGCGTTTCGTGCCGGCGCCGACCCCGCCCGCAATGTCATCTTGGTCAGTGCCGGTACCGGAGTCGCACCGTTCCGGGGATTTGTCGGCGACCGGCTGGCCGCACAGCGCGCCGGCGAACCGTATGCTCCGGCACTCTGCTTCTTCGGCGTCCGGCATCCGGAAGTCGACTATCTGTTCCGGGACGAGTTCGCGGCCGCCGAACAGTCGGGCGTGGTCCACATGCGCCCGGCGTTCTCTCGCGCATCCGAGAACGGCATCAAGTATGTACAAGACCGGATTGCCGCCGACGCGGACGACGTCTGGGATCTGCTCGGCGATCCGGCCAAACAGACCCATGTGTATGTCTGTGGCGACGGCGGCAAGATGGCCCCAGCCGTCCGGGAGGCATTCTTGGATATCTACCGAAAGCACACCGGCGCCACCGAACCCCAGGCACGGAACTGGCTTACCGGCCTAGTGGAGGCCGATCGCTACGTGGAGGACGTCTGGACCGAGTGAGGCATACACTCCCGCGCCGCGAAGCCCGGCCTCGGCGGCACGTAGTGTTTCTTGAAGGTCCCTGACTCTTCAAGCGGGAGTGAACCGATGCGCAGACGCACCTTTCTCCGTTCCAGCTCCGTGGCATTGCCCGCCGTCGCACTGGGCCTCTCGACGGCCGGAAGCGCAGCTGCCGACGTCCGCCCCACCGGGTCAATTGCCTACCCGTTCAGCACCATTGATGTACCTGCGAAAAGCGCGCCGTGGACCCTGGAAACGAACCGCGCCGTGCTGCTGGTCCACGATATGCAGCACTACTTTGTGAAGGCATATGCGCCGCATGCCGATCCCATCGCCACCGTGCTGAAGAACATCAAGAGCCTGCTTGACGTCGCGCATGCCCGCGGTGTGCCCGTGCTCTACTCAGCGCAGCCTGGCGGTATGACACCGGAGCAGCGCGGACTCTTCGGCCAGCTCTATGGGCCGGGCATGCCGGACGACGACGCCGAGCGCGCGATTGTCGATCCCATAGCGCCGACGACGACAGATACCGTGCTGACGAAATGGAAGTACAGCGAGTTCTTCCGCTCTGAACTTCTGGAGGTTCTGCGTAACGCCAACCGCGATCAGCTGATCATCGTCGGCGTCTACGCCTTCTCCGGAATCACCGTGACATCCGCCGACGCGGTCCAGAACGATATTCAGGCATTCGTCGTCTCCGATGCCGTGGCGGACTACACCGCTACGGGGCACAACCAAGCACTCGCCTGGTGCGCGGAGCGGACCGCCAAAATACTGACCACCCGCTCCGCGATCGCGGCACTTGATAACTCGTAACAGCTGACGGCACGACAAAGGCCGCTTGCGTCACGCGCAAGCGGCCTTATGTCTTTGTGCCTAGACCAGCGCGGGCACGGTGGCCAGCGCCTGGGCGACGCCCGAGACGATCGCCGCGATCTTGAGTGCCTCGAGAATCTGCTCGCGGGTCAATCCGGCCTCACGCAGCACCTTCTCGTGCGAGCCGACGCAGAAGTGACAGCCGTTGATGGTCGACACCGCGAAGGACCACAGTTCGAACTCCGCCTTGTCGACGCCGGGGTTACCGATGATGTTCATCCGCAGACCCGGGCGCAGGTCGTCATAGGCGCCGTCGAGGAAGCCCCGCCCACGGTAGAACACGTTGGTCATCGCCATGATCGAGGCCGCGCCGAGTGCGGCGTCGAGTGCCTCGGGCGACAGCACGGTGGCAGCCTCTTCGCGAATCTCCTTGAACACCTGATCGTTCCGGGTGGCCGCCGCCGTCGCGACGAGAGTACCCCAGAGCTGGGCCGGCGACAGTACGGTGCCACGAGCGACCGTACCCAGGTTGAGCTTGAGATCCTTGGCGTACTCGGGCAGCGCCTCTTTCAGGTTGTCAATAGACACAGTTACCCAATCCTCCTAGACGCCCGCGCTCATCAGCTCGCCCGCATCGATCGTCGGGTCACCCTTGCGCCAGTTGCAGGCGCACAGCTCGTCGGACTGCAGCGCGTCGAGCACGCGGAGCACCTCGTCGACGTTGCGGCCCACCGAACCCGCGGTGACGGAGACGAACTGGATGATGTTGTCGGGGTCGACGATGAAGGTGGCGCGGTCGGCCACACCATCGGAGTTCAGCACGCCCGACGCCTCGGCCAGCTCGCGCTTGAGATCGCTGAGGATCGGGAACGGCAGGGTCTTGAGGTCCTCATGCTGTGCCCGCCACTGGAAGTGCACGAACTCGTTGTCCACCGACGCGCCCAGCACCTGGGTGTCGCGATCGGCGAACTCGTCGTTCAGACGGCCGAAGGCAGCGATCTCGGTGGGGCACACGAAGGTGAAGTCCTTCGGCCAGAAGAAGATGACGCGCCACTGGCCGGGGTGGTCGTCGCTGGTAACGGTGGTGAAGTAATCGTCAGGCTGCTGAGCGTTCACCTTCGACAGATCGCCGCCGATGACCGCGGTCAGGTTGTAGGCCGGGAATTCATCGCCGATGGTCCGCAGAGTCACGATCCTTCTCCTTTACGTATTCGCTGAATGCTTACTGGCACCATCGTGCCGGAAATCTTTCAAAAACAAAACGTGATTGTTGGCACTATATTGATAGGTATGTCCGATCGTAGTTATCAGCCGACCCTGGTCGGCCTGCGCGCTTTCGTGGCTATCGCACGTAAACGCCACTTCGGCAGCGCCGCCGCCGAGCTCGGAGTGAGTCAGCCCTCGCTGTCGCAGGCCCTGTCCATGCTCGAAGAGGGGCTGGGGGTGCGGCTCGTCGAGCGCAACACCCGCAAGGTGCTGCTCACTCCGGAGGGCGAGGCGCTACTGGAGAAGGCCACCAGCGCGCTGGATGCGGTCGACGAATTCACCTCGGCCGCAAGCGGGGTACGCGATCCGTTTGCGCAGACGCTGCGACTCGGCTTGATTCCCACGGTGGCCCCCTATGTGCTGCCCATGGTGCTCAGCGGACTGTCCCGTGAGTTCCCGGAGATGTCCTTGCGGGTCACCGAGGACCAGACCGGCCGGCTGCTGCGGTCGCTGGCCGACGGGTCCCTGGATGTAGCGGTCATGGCGCTGCCCGCGCAAACTCCCGGCATGGCGGAGATTCCCATGTACCGGGAAGATTTCGTTCTCGCCCTGCCGTCCGGACATCCGCTTGCCGGCAGCACGAAGGTCGAGCCCGCCGATCTGGCGAATATGCCGCTGTTGTTGCTGGACGAAGGACATTGCCTGCGCGATCAGGCTCTGGAGGTATGCCAACTCGCGGGAGTGCGGCCCGATCTCGGACACACCCGTGCGGCCTCGCTGGCCACCGCTGTGCAGTGCGTCGAGGGCGGCCTCGGCGTCACGCTCATCCCGGGCACCGCGGTCACCGCCGAGACCGCCAGCGGCGGACTGGCCACCGCCACCTTCGCGTCACCGGTACCAGGCCGCCGGATCGGATTGGTGTACCGCGCGATCAGCGGCCGGGAAGACGCCTACCGACGGCTGGCCGAGCTGCTGACCCAACTTGTCGCGGCCGTGCACCCGGTCTTGGCTGAGGCGGTCTAACGCCAGCGGGCCAGGATTTCCTCGGCCCGGGCCGAGAGTGCGCGCTGCAGAAACGGCCCGAAACTGATCCGCCCAACGCCCAACGGACCAAACGAGGCCGGATCATCCACATCGGGCAGCGCGATCGCGTTCACCGGAAGCGGCAGCTCAGATGTCAAGCGTCGCTGCACATCCGGATCATGACGGCCTACCGGGTACAGCGAGTCGGCGCCCGCCTCGGCAGCGAGCGTTAACCGCGCGATGGCCCGATCCACCCGGTCCGACTCGTCCCCGATTTGGCGCAGGAGGATGTCCGTCCGCGCGTTGATCACTACCGGCACGCCCGACTCATCGGCCGCAACCCGCAGTGCCCCAACAAGATCGGCGTGCTCCTGCGGCTCACGAATCCGGCCGCCTTCGCTATGTACCGAGTCCTCGATGTTCAGACCGACCGCACCCGCCTCGATCAGTCCCTCGATGAGCCGCTGTGGCGTCTGCGCATAGCCGGACTCGATATCAACGGACACCGGCAGGTCGACCGCGGCGGTGATCTGCGAGACCCGTGCCACCACGTCCTCGAATGACATGCCCTCCGCATCGGCCTTACCCACCGAATCGGCGAGCGGATGCGAACCCACCGTCAACGCCGCAAATCCGGCATCGGCGGCGAGCTTCGCGGACCAGGCATCCCACACCGTCGGCAGGAAGACCGGGTCACCCGGCACATGAAGCGATTTCAGCAGAACGGCCTTAGCGGCAAGATCACCGGAGGTGTTGGTCATGCCTACATCCAACCCCGTCCCGCACGGATTTACTCCACCGATGCGCCCGCGGAGCCGCGCCGTGCCATAAGGCGCGCAACCGCATCGTGCATATGCTCCTCGATCAATCGATACGCAGCAGGCGCATCACCGGCGCCGATCGCCGCGCACAGGACCTCATGCTCACGGACCTGTTCCGTCAGGTCCGGGTAGGCGCCCTGCAGTTCCCCCAGCAGCATCCGGGTCTCCAGCAGCAGGGTGCGCATGGCGCGGCGCAGCCGGGGGCTTCCCGAGGAGTCCACCAGCACCTCGTGAAAGTCCTGATCGGCGTCGGTCACCGCGACGATATCGCCGCGAGCGGCGGCCTCCGTCATCACCGCCACGGGCACGAGCAGCCGCCGGTAAGCGGTGACGGTGTCGCCGGACATGATGCATTCCAACGCCGCTCGTTCGATGGCTGCCCGCGACCGGTAGACATCGTGGACGTCTTCATCGGTCAGCTCGATGACGAAGATGCCGCGATTGCGCTCACTGCGCAGCAGACCCTCCGACACCAGGCGCTGCATCGCTTCGCGTAGTGGTCCACGGGAGACCGCGAACCGCGCGGCCAATGACGCCTCCCCCAGCTGGGCGCCTGGCGCCAGCACACCGCGCATGATCGCGATGCGCAACCGTTCGGCGATCAGTTCGGCGGTGGATTGCCGTTCCAGGGGCGCGAACTCCTCAGGTACCAGCGTCGTCATGTCGTCTCCTGAAAAGCCGCCCCAAACCCGGAAAATCGGGCACCTCTTTGATTAATCGCAAACCTTCCCACACCGTGACCTGGTTCGCGGTCAATACCACCTTGTCCAGCCGAGATTCGAGCCGCTCAACGTGCGCGACGGTGTGCATGGCGGTGTCGGGAATCAACAGCGCCTCGGCGTCTGGATGGTCGTGGGCATCTGCCAGCTCGTCGACCTGGCTCGCGGTAAGCCGGCCCACCTCGGCCGCCGTGTCGATGCCCGCCTCGCCCATCGACACAACCTCAATGTCGTGCGCGGCCAGAAATGCGACGAACAGCTCGGCGATATCGCGCGGATAGCTCGCAGCCACCGCCACTTTCGAAATCCCGAGTGCTACGGCCGCGTTGACGAAGGCGAAGGACGTGCTCGACGCAGGCGTACCGCTGGACTCGGACAGGAGCGCCACTTGATGCGCCGCGCCCTGCGGACCGTAGACAAAGCTGCCCGAGGTGCACGCCCACACCACAGCACCCGGTTCATGAGGGCGCAGCAGCCGAGCACCCTCGGCGAGTTTCTCCGGACTGCCCAGATCGAGCAGTTCGGGCACGGCATGCAGATCGGTGCCGTAGATGTGCACGACGGGGAAGTTCATATCCAACTGGCGCGCCACCAGGGGGTAGTCCGACTCAGCCGCGTGATCCGGGTAGATAAATCCCACCGTCGGACGCGTATTACTCACTCGAACCTCCTCCGAAGACATCGCGAAGCCACTTACCGGGCCCCATCATGGGAAGACTCATCCGGTCCAGACAGGCCCAAATGGTCAGTTGGTTGGCCGTCAACACCGGCTTGCCGAGCAGCCGTTCCAACGGCTCGATCACGTCATAGGTGCGCAGATTGGTACAGCTGACGAAAATCGCTTCGGCATCATCGGTGTCGGCAGCGAGAATTCGCTCGGCGACGGTGCGGTAGTTGACCTTCCAGATGCCCCCGCCCAGGCCCAGATGATCTGTCCGCACCACCGTTACACCCAACTCCCCCAGGAACTTGGCGAGCAGCTCGGTCAGCTCGGCGTCGTAGGGCGTGATGACGCTGATCCGGCCGATACCCAGGGCGGTCACGGCCTCCGCCAGCGCGCCGGAGGTGGTGACAGCAGACTTGGCACCAGTCGCCATGATGGCCTCGACCAGCGACCGCTCGTGTTCGACACCGCGAATGAAACTGCCCGAAGTACACAGGTATGCAACGACTTCCGGCTCGACGTGCAGGACATCGCGGGTGGCCGCCTGCAGGTGAGCGGTATTGGAAACCAACTCGGCCATGGCCCTGCTCACCGGTACCGGCTCATACGGGGTACGGGCCAGATGCAGCGATACCTCGGCCGGAACCCAACGCCACAGCTCACGCTCCAGCGCAAGGTCGAAAGGCGCAATGATGCCGATGCCGCGCTGATCAGCCGACTCCGAGAAATCGGGAAGAGACGAGAAATCCACCGGCAAGACCTAACACTCGCAGCATCGCTCCGCGCTCCGAGCGATCACTCAGATTGTTGACAATCATACGATATCTCCATACCGTGTCAACGTGAGCGCGCGCCCGATTCTCGCGGATGAGCAGCTTGCGCGAAGACCAGTGGTGGCCGTGCAGCACTCACCTCATTCGATACCGGACCGACTCGACACCATGGCCGCGTCCGCTGAGCTACGACTGGTGGAATCGGACCAACTCGCCACGGCGCTGCCCGGAGCCGAGATCCTCTTCGTCTACGACTTTCGTTCCTCGGCGCTGCGCGAAACATGGTCCGCCGCAGACTCATTACGCTGGGTGCAGATCGCGGCCACGGGTGCCGATCCGGTGCTGTTCGATGAACTCGTCGAGAGTGACGTGGTACTGACCAATTCCCGCGGTCTGTTCGAGCGCCCCATCGCCGAGTACGTGCTGGCACAGATCCTGGCTTTCGCCAAGGACATTCGCCGTTCCACGCGCGCCCAGGCCGCGCTGAGCTGGCGCCATTTCGAATCAGAATCCATCGAAGGTGTGCCCGTAGCGGTACTCGGTACCGGACCGATCGGCCAGGCCATCGCCGCCCTATTGGCCGCGGTGGGCATGCGGGTTACCGTGCTCGGCAGAACCGAATCCGCCGAGTTGTCTTCCCATGTAGCCGATGTCGAGTATCTGGTGCTCGCCGCTCCGCTTACCGCGCGCACGCACGGAATTGTCAACGCACGCGTGCTCTCGGCGATGCCAACGTCAGCCCGGCTGATCAATGTGGGCCGTGGCGAGCTGGTGGGCACGTGGGATCTGGTGTCCGCGCTGAATCAGGGAGCCATTGCCGGGGCCGCATTGGATGTCACCGATCCCGAGCCGCTGCCGGTGGGACATCCTCTGTGGCGCACGCCGAATACGTACATCACCCCGCATAACAGTGGCGATGTACACGGATGGACCGACCGTCTTCAGGACCAGTTTGTCGCCAACTTCGACCGCTATCTGCGTGGCGAGGAACTTCTGAATATCGTCGACAAGGACAGGATGCACCGCAATGCATGAACCCACCGATCCCACCGAGATGACCGCTCTGGAGCTGGTGGCTGCCTACACCTCGGGGGAACTTTCTCCGGTGGAGGCGACAGCCGCGGTGTTGTCCAAAATCGCCCAAACCGACAGCGCTATCAATGCTTACTGCCTCGTCGACGAGGAAGCCGCTCTGGCAGCGGCCACACAATCCGAGGAGCGATGGCACGGCCACTACACCCGTGGGCTGCTCGACGGGGTGCCGATCTCCATCAAGGACGTCTTCCTGACCCAGAACTGGCCGACCCTGCGAGGCTCGGGCCTGGTCGATCCGGCCGGCCCATGGGAGGCAGATAGCCCCGCTGTACATCGCATCCGGGCCGACGGCATGGTCATGGTCGGCAAGACCACCACGCCCGAGCTGGCCTGGAAGGGGGTTACCGATAGCCGTCAGCGCGGGATCACCCATAACCCGGCCGACCCGCGCCGCACGGCAGGCGGGTCTTCCGGCGGCAGCGCGGCTGCGGTGGCCGCCGGCATGGGCCCGATGTCCATCGGCACCGACGGTGGGGGCAGCATCCGGATACCCGCCAGCTTCTGCGGCGTAGTCGGTTTCAAACCCACGCACGGCCGGGTCCCGATGTATCCGATCAGCCCCTTCGGGCCGCTGGCACACGGTGGCCCGATAACTCGAACGGTGGAAGACGCTGCGCTGCTGATGGACATCATCAGCCTGCCGGACCACCGAGATCCCACCTCGCAGCCGCCCACCCTCACCACCTACCGCTCGCAGGTCTACCGGGATATGACAGGCCTGGATATCGCTTACTCACCCACGCTCGGCTACGCCGACGTCGATCCCGAGGTCGCCGACCTGGTCGAAAACGCAGTGAACGCCCTTGACGAGGCCGGGTTGCCCGTGACCCACGCAGATCCGGGATTCTCCGACCCTATCGATGCCTTCGAAATCCTATGGGCCGCAGGGGCAGCCGCCAGTCTCAACAACTATGGCACCCTCAGCGAGGTACGCGACGGGATAGATCCAGGGCTGGCCCAGATGTGGGACATCGGCCTTGAGGCCTCCGCCACCGAGTATCTGGGAGCACGCAACGCCTGTGTAGAACTGGGCGCCATCATGGGTGCTTTCCACGAGATCCACAACGTGCTCATCACCCCGACCGTGCCGATCCCCGCGTTCCCGTTGGGCGCCGACGTCCCGCCGAACTCAGGGATGCGCTGGTGGGCACAGTGGACACCATTCACTTACCCGTTCAACATGACTCAGCAGCCGGCCCTGTCGATTCCGGTGGGCCGCACCTCAACAGGGCTGCCGGTCGGCATGCAGATCATCGGCCCGCGGCACAGCGACGACCTGGTGCTGGCGGTCGGCCATTTCGCCGAGCGGGTGCTCGCGGGTTAGGCCCAAACTAAGCCCGCGCGAAGGCCAACTGCTCGCCCTGAACGCCCGTGAGCCACAGATCCTGGCAGGCGGCCGCGATATCGGCCAGACCCTCTTCGATGGTCGCGAACACATTCCCGGGCACCCATCCGGCGTCCCCGTTGATCAGCAGATTGTTGCGGCCATAGAAGATCGCCAGATCGGTGGCGCCCTGCGCCGAATGCGCTTCCGATCCCGGCTCGTACCCGTAGGCGGGGTTACCGATCTCCCATGGCTCGAACCCAAAGAAGCACACATCCCCGGGGATCGGGGTGATGGTTGGATTCTCCCGGCCGGGCGCCGGCAGTAACGGCGGCAACAGGGTGTACACCTCGTTGCGCGCATACTTTGCGTGGTACGCCTGCCCAACCACAGGTAGTGAGTTCCATACCGTTTCACAGGTTCTCGGTGCCTCAGCGTCGAGCAGCCGGGCACGGCAGGTCACGCCCCTCTTGGTCAGCGTGATGGATATATAACGATCCATCACAGCTCCGCCAACACGGTGCTCCAGATGCCCAGGGCATCGGATATCTGATCGGCCGTCACTACCAGGGGTGGAATCATCCGCACCACATTCATATGAGGACCGCACATCAGCAGGAGCAGCCCCTTCTCGGCCGCCAATGCCTGGGCCCGGGCGGCGAGCTGGGCCGCAGGCCTGCCGCCGGCACTGAACTCCACACCTACCATCAACCCCAGACCGCGCACATCACCGTCAATCCCTCTCTCGGCAGCAATCTTTCGCGCACCGTCGAGAAGCTCCCGGCCACGCGCCCGAGCGTTCTCGACAAGCCGTTCCTCGTCGATCACGTCGAGGGTGGCCAGCGCAGCCGCACAGGCAACGGCATTGGCGCCATAGGTGCCGCCCTGCGAACCGGGCCAGGCACGCCCCATCAGCTCGGCAGAGGCCGCGATACCCGAGATGGGGAACCCGCTGGCGATTCCCTTGGCCATCACCAGGATGTCTGGCGTCACGCCAAAGTGCTGATGGCCGAAATACTCTCCGGTGCGGCCGAATCCGGTCTGCACCTCGTCAACCACCAGCAGGATGCCGTGCTGGCGAGCGCGTTCGGCGACGCCGTTGAGGAACTCGGTGTTGGCGGGGATGTAACCGCCCTCGCCCAACACCGGTTCGATGACCATCGCTGCCACCTGATTGGGTGCCGTCGCGGTGGCGAACAGGTAGTCCAGCTCTTGCAGCGCGAACCGGGTGGCGTCGGTCTCGCTCCAGCCATACCGATACGCCGTCGGGAAAGGAGCCGTGTACACGCCGGCCATCAAGGGGCCGATTCCCGATGAGAATCGTGGCCCCGAGGTGGTCATGGTGGCCGCGGCCAGGGTACGTCCGTGGAATCCACCTTGGAACACAACGATGTTCGGGCGGCCGGTGGCCTGCCGCGCCAACCGCACGGAGGCCTCGATGGCCTCGCTGCCCGAGTTGGCGAAGAACAACGAATCCAGATCCGCAGGCAACACATCGCCAAGACGGCGCACCAGGTTCTGCAATGGTCGATGCATCACCGTGGTGTACTGCCCGTGAATGAGCGTGGCCACCTGCCGTTGCGCGGCCTCGACCACACGAGGATGGCAGTGACCCGTACTCACGACACCGATACCCGCAGTGAAATCCAGGTATTCACGGTCACTTTCGTCATACAGATAGCAACCCTGGCCTCGCACCGCCACCACCGAGGTGGCCTGCTTGAGCACGGGCGATAACGCAGTCACGGCATCCCTTCCACTGACATACTCAGAACTTTCCACTGACATACTCAGAACTATTGTCGATTGTTGACAATCTCCCTAGCATGGTGGCATGCATCCAGGCGCAGTGTCTACCCCCCTGTCCACCGAAAGCGCGGTGGTCGCCGCCGCGCTCTCCCAGCAGTTCCGCCACGGTCCTGCCTTCCCCGTCGTGGACCCCTCGACCGAAGAGGTGCTGGCCGACGTCGCCAACATGGACGGCCGCGCCGCACTCACCGCGTTGAGTAATGCGGTTGCCGTCCAACGCTCCTGGGCCTCGACCTCGCCGCAGCAGCGCGCCGACATACTGATGCGTGCCTACACGCTGATGATCGAGAGCACCGAAGACCTGGCCCTGCTCATGACCCTGGAGATGGGCAAGCCCCTCACCGAGTCACGCGGCGAGGTCACCTACGCGGCAGAGTTTTTCCGTTGGTTTGCCGGCGAAGCGGTACGCCAGGACGGAGGCGTGATGCTGGCACCCGACGGCGGATCACGGTTGATCGTGACCCACCGCCCGGTGGGCCCCTGCCTGCTGATCACGCCGTGGAACTTCCCGCTGGCCATGGGCACCCGAAAGATCGGCCCCGCATTGGCCGCGGGCTGCACCTGTCTGGTCAAACCGGCCGAACAGACGCCACTGTCGATGCTCGCCCTACTCGGCATCCTGCGCGAAGCCGGAGTTCCCGACGGGGTGGTATCGGTGATCACCACCGCCGACCCCGGACCGACCATGGCGCCCCTGCTTGCCGACCCCCGAGTGCGCAAGCTTTCCTTCACCGGATCCACCGAGGTGGGCCGCTACCTGCTCACGCAGTGCGCACCTACCGTCAAACGCACCTCGATGGAGTTGGGCGGAAACGCACCGTTCATCGTGTTCGACGACGCCGACCCCGAAGAGGCCGCCGCCGGCGCCCTGATCGCCAAGATGCGCAACATCGGCCAGGCCTGCACCGCTGCCAACAGGATTTACGTGCAGCGCGGTGTCGCCGGAGCGTTCACCGAGGCGCTCACCGCAAAGCTCGGGGCGCTGCATATGGGACGCGGCACCCAACCCGGTGTCGATGTCGGCCCGCTGATCGACCCAGACGCGGTGGCCAAGGCCGACCGGCTGGTCACGGACGCCCGGAAGCGCGGTGCCACAGTGCGATTGGGCGGCGAGATTCCTGACGGTGCCGGATACTTCTACCCTCCATCCCTGCTGACCGACGTGCCCGATGACAGCGACATGATGCGGACCGAAATCTTTGCCCCGGTGGCCGCCATAGCGAGCTTCGACACTGAGGAAGAAGTCATCGCCCGCGCCAATGATTCCGAATTCGGTTTGGTGGCATACCTGTACACCAATGATGCCCGACGCGGATGGCGGGTTTCCGAGCAATTGGAGACCGGCATGGTGGGGCTGAACCGGCCCGTCGTGTCCACCCCCGCCGCCCCCTTCGGCGGCGTCAAACAATCCGGGATCGGACGGGAAGGGGGCTTCGCGGGAATCGAGGAGTTCCTGGAGACCAAGTACATCGGCGCGGCCGTATGAACGCCCGGATGAATGTGGCGACCATTCCGGGTGACGGGATCGGCGTCGACGTGACCAGGGAGGCCGTCAAGGTGATGGACGCCGCCACCGGCGGCCGCATCGAATGGACCGAATTCGACTATTCCTGCCAGAGATACGCCAACACTGGCGCCATGATGCCCGCCGAAGCACCCGCGACGCTGGCCGGATTCGACGCTATTCTGCTTGGCGCCGTGGGGTATCCGGGCGTGCCCGATGACGTCTCGCTATGGGGACTGCTCATCCCGCTGCGGCGCGCCTTCAACCAGTACGTGAACCTGCGACCCGTACGTCTGCTGCCCGGTATCGCCTCGCCCCTGGCCGGAGTATCTGCCGATGCCCTCTCGATGGTCATCGTGCGCGAGAACACCGAGGGCGAATACTCGCCGATCGGCGGCATTCACAACCGCGGCAATCAGAACGAATTCGCGCTTCAGGAATCGGTTTTCACGCGCATCGGGTGCGAGCGCATCATCCGGTACGCATTCGAGCTGGCCGCGTCTGCCGGATTCCGCGTCTGCTCGGCCACGAAATCGAACGGCATCATTCATTCAATGCCTTACTGGGACAGCATCTTCAACATGGTGGCGGCCGAATACCCACAGGTTCCCTCCGTGTCGATGCACGTCGACGCTCTTGCCGCCCGGATGATCAGTGATCCCGGCAGCCTGGACGTCATCGTTGCCTCCAACCTCTTCGGCGACATCCTCTCCGACTTGGCGGCGGCGGTTACCGGAGGCCTGGGATTGGCGGCATCCGGAAACATCAACCCGGAACGAACCGCCATCTCCATGTTCGAATCGGTGCACGGTTCGGCACCCGACATAGCCGGCCAGGGCATCGCCAACCCCATCGCACAGATACTGGCCGGCGCCATGCTTCTGGACCATCTGAACGAGCCTGACGCGGCCAACAAGATTCGCCTCGCCGTCGACCAGGTACTGGAAGAAGGTCGCGTTCGCACGCCCGATCTCGGAGGTAGCGACACCACCGAGCAGCTCGGCACAGCAATCGCCGAAACTGCTCGGTGATCTTGAATTAACTGACGACATCAGTGACTTGTGTCACTTTCCGTTCGGCTGTCCTGGCAAGATGGTTGTCGTAGCCTGTGATCCACGACACCTTCAGCCCAAGGAGTCCGATGTCGACGAAGACGGAGCTCACCGAGCTCAACCAAGCACTTGGCAGCCTGCGCCGCTGTGTCCACTCTCTGCAGTCTCGTTATGGCGACCTGCCGGCCGTGCGCCGCATCGTCAATGACGTAGAGCGGCTGGATATCGACGCCGCCGATCTGGATCTCTCACCTCATGAGCACCGGCTCGCGAGCAACGAGAAGATCCAAATCCCCGACACCGAGTACGACCGGGAGTTCTGGGGCGATATCGACGACGAAGGAGTTGGTGGCTACAGATGAGTCAAGCCACCGGGGTCTTCTCGCCTTCGCGTGCCCAGATTCAGCAGCGCACGCTACGCACTGACAAGTGGTGGCTCGCACCATTACTCACCAACCTCGGGCTGGCGACATTCGTCATCTACGCCACTGTGCGCGCTTTCTGGGGCAGCGCGTACTGGGTGCCGCAGTATCACTATCTGACGCCGTTCTATTCACCATGCGTCAGCACTGCCTGCGCCCCCGGGGCCAGCCATTTCGGGCATTGGGTGGGTGATCTGCCCTGGTTCATTCCCATGGCCTTCATCTCGCTGCCGTTCCTGCTCGCCTTCCGGCTGACCTGCTATTACTACCGCAAGGCCTACTACCGCTCGGTCTGGCAGTCGCCGACCGCCTGCGCGGTGGCCGAGCCGCACGCGAAGTATTCCGGCGAGACCAAGCTGCCGCTGATCATGCAGAACATTCACCGGTACTTCTTCTACGCCGCGGCGATCATCTCGCTCGTCAACACCTATGACGCCATCGTCGCCTTCCACTCGGAAAAGACCGGCGGTTTCGGATTCGGCTTGGGCAACGTGATCTTGGTGACCAACGTGGTTCTGCTGTGGGTGTACACGCTCTCCTGCCACTCCTGCCGGCATGTCACCGGCGGGCGGCTCAAGCACTTCTCCAAACACCCTGTCCGGTATTGGATATGGACACAGGTCAGCAAGCTCAACACCAGGCACATGCTGTTCGCCTGGATCACGCTGGGCACGCTGATACTCACCGACCTGTACGTCATGCTGGTGGCCAGCGGCACCATCTCCGACATGAGATTTGTTGGTTGACAATCACATTCATACTCATCCTCGCAAACAAACTGGGGTTAATTAATGGCTGAACTCGAACGGCACCAATACGACGTAGTCGTGATCGGTGCCGGTGGCGCCGGACTACGCGCCGTCATCGAGGCACGTGAACGGGGCTTTAAGGTCGCGGTCGTCTGTAAATCCCTGTTCGGCAAGGCACACACCGTGATGGCCGAAGGCGGTTGCGCCGCCTCGATGGGCAATGCCAACGACAAGGACAGCTGGCAGGTGCACTTCGGTGACACCATGCGCGGCGGCAAGTTCCTGAACAACTGGCGGATGGCCGAGTTGCACGCCAAGGAGGCCCCGGACCGGGTCTGGGAACTGGAAACCTATGGCGCGTTGTTCGATCGCACCAAGGATGGCCGGATCAGCCAGCGCAACTTCGGCGGCCATACCTATCCGCGGCTGGCGCACGTCGGCGATCGCACCGGCCTGGAGATCATCCGCACCATGCAGCAGAAGATCGTCTCGCTACAGCAGGAAGATTTCGCCGAGACCGGTGATTACGAGGCACGTATCAAGATCTTCGCCGAGTGCACCATCACCGACCTGCTCCTGGACGGGGACCGGATCGCCGGCGGGTTCGGATACTGGCGCGAATCGGGCCGGTTCATCCTCTTCGAGGCTCCCGCAGTGGTTTTGGCCACGGGCGGCATTGGCAAGTCATTCAAGGTGTCATCGAACTCCTGGGAGTACACCGGTGACGGTCATGCCCTGGCACTGCGCGCCGGCGGCACGCTGATCAACATGGAGTTCATCCAGTTTCATCCGACCGGCATGGTCTGGCCTCCCTCGGTGAAAGGCATCCTGGTCACCGAAGGCGTGCGCGGCGACGGCGGCGTGCTCAAGAACTCCGAGGGCAAGCGATTCATGTTCGACTACATCCCCGCGGTGTTCAAGGGTCAATACGCCGAGACCGAGGAAGAAGCCGACCAGTGGCTCAAGGACAACGACTCGGCACGGCGCACCCCTGACCTGCTGCCCCGTGACGAGGTCGCCCGGGCCATCAACTCCGAAGTCAAGGCCGGCCGCGGCACCCCGCACGGCGGCGTGTACCTGGACATCGCTTCACGAATCCCCACCGAAGAGATCAAGCGGCGGCTGCCGTCGATGTACCACCAGTTCAAGGAACTCGCCGAGGTGGACATCACCAAGGACGACATGGAAGTCGGTCCGACCTGTCACTACGTGATGGGCGGCATCGAGGTCGATCCCGACAGTGGAGCCGCGACGGTGCCCGGTCTCTTCGCGGCCGGTGAATGCTCCGGCGGCATGCACGGGTCAAACCGGTTGGGCGGCAACTCCCTTTCCGACCTGCTGGTGTTCGGACGGCGCGCCGGTCTGGGAGCCGCCGACTACGTCAAGGGACTCACCTCCCGCCCACAGATCACCGAGGCCGACGTCGACAAGGCTGCCGCCCTGGCGCTGGCGCCCTTCGGCGACCCGGCGGCCGAGGGTGCCGAAAATCCGTACACACTGCACACCGACTTGCAGCAGGCCATGAACGACCTGGTCGGCATCATCCGCAAGGAAGAGGAAGTCGAACAGGCCCTGGTCAAGCTGAATGAGCTCAAGGAGCGCTTCAAACACGTTGCCGTGGAAGGGCATCGGCAGTTCAATCCGGGCTGGCACCTGGCCATCGACATGCGCAACATGCTGCTGGTCAGTGAGTGCGTGGCCAAGGCGGCGCTGCTGCGCACCGAGAGCCGAGGCGGGCACACCCGCGATGACCATCCGGACATGGACGCCACCTGGCGCAAGACCCTGCTGGTCTGCAGCACCACCGGCGGAGATCCGGCGGTACCCGATGTACTCGTCACGCCCGAGCCGCAGATCCCCTTACGCCCAGATCTTTTGGAACTTTTCGAGATCGGCGAGCTGGAGAAATACTTCACGCCCGAAGAACTGGCAGAGCACCCAGGAAGGAAGTCCTGACGTGAGCTATGACGCGCACCTCCAGGTCTGGCGAGGCGATGACGACGGCGGTGAGCTCATCGACTACACCGTTCCGGTGAGCGAGGGCGAGGTCGTGCTCGACATCATCCACCGCATCCAGGCCACTCAGGCCTCGGACCTGGCGGTGCGCTGGAACTGCAAGGCCGGAAAATGCGGCTCCTGCTCGGCCGAGATCAATGGCCGTCCGCGGCTCATGTGCATGACCCGGATGTCGACATTCGATGAATCCGAGACCATCACCGTGACGCCACTGCGCGCCTTCCCGGTGATTCGCGACCTGGTTACCGACGTGTCGTTCAACTACCAAAAGGCCAGAGAAGTCCAATCATTCACCCCACCGAAGGGCTTGAAACCCGGCGAGTACCGGATGCAGCAGGAAGATGTAGAGCGGTCACAGGAGTTCCGTAAGTGCATCGAATGCTTCCTCTGCCAGAACACCTGCCACGCGGTGCGCGACCATGAGGAGAACAAGAAGGCTTTCGCCGGACCGCGCTATCTGATGCGGGTGGCCGAGCTGGAGATGCACCCACTCGATGTTGCCGATCGGCGCGAGGTGGCTCAGGAGGAACTGGGCCTGGGCTACTGCAACATCACCAAGTGCTGCACCGAGGTATGCCCCGAAGGCATCCACATCACCGATAATGCGCTGATCCCTATGAAGGAGCGGATCGCCGATCGCAAGTACGACCCGATTGTCTGGTTGGGCAACAAGCTGTTCCGCCGCTAGCCGGGTCTTGCACAGGAGAAGCGCATGGAAACCTGGCTCGTCATCGTCATCGCCGTTGTCTGCCTGGCAGCCGTAGGTGCCGTCGCGGGCTTGATCCTGCTGGCAATTCTTGCTGCGGGCGGCATCTCGGCCGCTCGGTTCAATCTCACCCCCGTAGCCGCCGATCAGCTGCATGAGTATCTGGCTTCCGACGCCTCCTTCGCACTCTCGGTCCAGCGCGACTTCTTCTACCCTCCCGATCGCGTGTTCAAGGCCCTGCTCGACGAGCGGTTCATGAGCTGGGTCCCGTTCTCCAAGGGTGTGGACTACGCCGGTACGGCATTGCGAGAGGTGGGCACCAAGCGCGCATTCGTCAACACCTTCGGGGTGTTGGCCGAACAGATCGTCGTCAATGAACCCAACCGCACACTGGGTGTCACCATCACCGCATGTTCTGTTCCGCTGGTTCTGGATTCGGCTGCGGAGATCTTCGAAGTGGCAGATAACGGCACCGGCGGCACCCGGCTCACCTGGCATGTGGGCGGCACTCCTAAATGGGTGGGCTGGCTCCCGCTGCGCCTGGCCGCACCACTCGTGCGTCCGGTGGCCAAGTGGCAGATCGGCAAGCTCCGCGCGATCATCGGGCGCCGCTGAACTCCAAGTTGTTGCGCGGGACTTTGTGACTGGTTGCCAATGCCCAATTCGGGCAACACGGGCAACATCGGAATATGGGTGACACTGTGAGCGTCGCGGATATCCGCACTGCCATCAAGGAGCTTTCGTTGCGCGCCGATCTCGCCGATCGCGAAGATCGCGCCGACGACGCGCGCGAACTCCGTGATCGCATCCGCGGATACCAAGAGGAACTCGCCAAACGCCCCTAGGCCGTATAGCGGCCGGGGCGTGATGATGACGATCCTTTATATAGCATTGCGTCTATATAGATAGAGTGCAATACTCGACGCATGGACGCTTTCGAAGCGGTGGCGGAGCCAAGCCGCCGGATTCTGCTCGATGCGCTGGCCGGCGGGGAATGGACCGCCGGAGAACTCGTCGCGACACTGCCCGGCCTGACACAGCCCACCGTCTCGCGGCATCTTCGCGTGCTGCGCGAGGCCGGCCTGGTCGATGCCCGGCCGGATGCACAACGCCGGATCTACGCGCTGCGTGCCGATGGCCTGGTCCAGATCGACCAGTGGATCGACCCATACCGGCACTTCTGGAGCGGGCACCTGGACGCACTGGAAGGACACCTGCCCTAGCGGTCTAACGCCCCGCCCACCTGACCTCGATGCCTTCGGCACTCAGCTGCTGACCCGGGCGCGATGTCACCTGAACATCGATTTCCCGCCCGGTCTTCTTATCGATCAATTCCAGCGGCTTGTGCCCATCCTGCAGGTACTCGTCCCCCCACTTGAGCAGGGACAGCAGTACCGGAAGCAGATCCTGGCCCATCCGGGTCAGCACGTACCCGTCCCGCTCCCGTTGACCGGGCTCGCGATAAGGCACCTTCTCGATGACGCCCGCCGCCTCCAACTGCTTGAGTGCACGCGACACCGCCGGGGCAGATACCCCGATGCGCTCGGAAAACTCGTCGAATCGGGTTGAGCCGTAAAAGCATTCGCGGACGATCAGGAATGCGGTCTTGGTGCCCAGCAAGTCCAGGGCCTTCCCGATAGAACACGCATCGGTGTTCCAGCGGGAGCGGTCCTGTAGCAGCCGCTCGAACTCCATGGTCACCGAGCCATTGTAACTAACGCTTGCGTTATTCAGCTAGTCCCGCTAGCATCCTAACTAACGCAATCGTTAGTTAGGAGATAGGGATGGTCGAGAACAAGGTCGTACTGGTCACCGGAGGGCGCCGCGGACTGGGCGCAGCCATCGTCGACGAGGTACTGAGCCGCGGAGCGCGCAAGGTCTACAGCACCGCCCGCCAACCCTTCGAGGACCCGCGCGCGCAGGTGATTCCCCAACAGCTCGAGGTGGCCTCCGAGTCATCGGTGCGAGCGCTGGCCCGTGAGCTCACCGACGTCGAGATCGTGGTCAATAACGCCGGTGTGCTGCATCCCGATTCGCTGCTCACCGGCGACCTTGATCGGATGGACGCGACGTTCCAGACCAACGTCTTCGGCCCGCTGCGGGTCATCCGGGCGTTCGCGCCGATCCTCAAGGCCAACGGCGGCGGAGCGATCGTCAACATCCACTCGGTGCTCTCCTGGCTCGGCGGAGCCGGCGCCTACGGTGCGTCGAAGGCGGCCATCTGGTCGGTGACCAACACCCTGCGCCTGGAGCTGGAACCACAGCACACACACGTGCTGGGCGTACACGCGGGATTCATCGACACCGACATGGTGTCCGCCCTCGACGTTCCGAAGACACCGCCCGGCGTGATCGCGGCACGCATCATCGATGCACTGGAGAAGGGCGATAACGAGGTGTTGACCGACGAGCTCACCGCGCAGGTGAAGTCGCAGCTATCGGGCCCTGTCGAGAATCTCGCCTACCGTCCCGGCCACTGACCTCGCATCCACCAGGAGAAGATCGACATGCCCCTCTGGACCATCTACCACACACCAAACATGTTTTCCGACAAGGAAAAGGCCGATCTGGCCGCACGCATAACGGAGGTCTACGTCGCCGTCGGGCTTCCGCGGTTCTACGTGGTCACGGTGTTCAAGGAGATCCCACCGTCCGACTTCTACGTCGGCGGGGAACCCACCACGAACGCGGTACGGATCGTCGTGGATCACATCGCACGGACGCTGCCCGACAAAGCCGGGCGCGAGCGCATCACCCAGCACCTTGGCCGCGTCCTGGCACCGCATCTGGACCGGGCGGACCTGCACTGGGAGTTTCACATCGACGAGACCAGCGAGGAGCTTTGGATGATCAACGGACTGGTGCCGCCGCCGATGAACTCCGACGCCGAACGTGACTGGGCCCGAACCAACCGGAGCAGTCCCTACCCGGCGCCCGTCTAGCCAATCAGCTTGCGGAACTTACTGCGGTGGAACACGATCGGAGCCACTGCGGAGTGCACGGTCAATCCGTGGATGTTGAGGATGACGATCGCGTGGTCACCGGCAGGCACCTCGGACTGGATAGAGGTCTCGATCCAGGCGGTGGTGCCGCCGATGAACACCGCACCGCTCTCGGTGGTCGAGGTGTCCAGGCCCGCGAACCGATCGCCGGTCTTGGCGGCAAGCGTGCGGGCAGCATCGTCATGCGCCTCACCCAGCACACTGATACCCAGACGTGGGGCCACCCGCAGGTTGGGCCACGTTGTCGAAGAGTTCTGAACGCAGAACGCCACGAGCGGCGGATCCAGGGACACCGGCACAAACGTGCTGGCGGCCAATCCGGTTCGCGTTCCACCGATCTCGGCGGCAATGGCAACCACGCCGGTCGGGAAGTGCCCGAATGCCTCGCGCAGCGTCGCCGCGTCCAAAGTGGTATCGCTCGTCATAACTGGATGTCACCTCTAGTCTTGCTTCATGACGTCACATGTGACCCTACGCGTCGACGGCGAGGTAGCCCGCGTCACCTTGTCCCGGCCCGAGAAGCTCAACGGACTCACCCTCGACATGCTCAACGGGCTGACTGCCGCCGCCCGCCATATTGCCTCAGATACCTCGATCCGTGTGGTGGTGTTGTCCGGTGAGGGGGACGCCTTTTCTACCGGGCTGGATTTCGCGGCCGCAGGCAAGGACCCGGCGCGCGTGGTCGCGAACTTCATTCCGCTCCCCTGGCTGGGTACCAATGGTTTTCAGGAGGCGTGCTGGGCCTGGCGCCGGTTGCGCATCCCGGTGATCGCCGTCATCCACGGCCGTTGCTACGGCGGCGGGCTTCAGTTGGCCCTGGCCGCCGACTTCCGGTTCACCACACCCGATGCGGAGTTCTCGATCCTGGAAGCCAAGTGGGGCCTGATCCCCGATATGTCCGGAAGCGTCACGCTGAGTCAATTGATCGGAATCGACACCGCCAAACGGCTCACCATGACCGGTGAGATGTTCGACGGCTTCTACGCCAAGGAAATCGGACTGGTAACCCAGGTGAGCGCCGACCCCGAGGCCGACGCCGCCGAACTCATCGACCAGATCCTGTCGCGCTCCCCCGATTCGGTGGCAGCCACCAAGACCTTGTTCGACAAGGCATGGTCCATGGTCCCGCGGCGCGCGTTCGGCCTGGAGCGACGCCTGCAACTGCGGCTCATGCGGGGACCCAACTTCGCCATCGCACGCAAAGCCGGCATCGATAAGACCGAACCTCAGTTCAAGGCCCGCAGTATCTAGTCCCCCTTTAAGAGGTTGCCTACTCGGCCCTTAGCCCCGTGATCTTTGCTTCGCTCGTTACGCCGCAGGCACACAGTCACGGAGCTCGGGCGCCATGCCGTACGGGCCCCACATCTGACGCTCCGCATCCTGCCGGGCTTCAGGCTCGTTACTTCCGTGACCGATCACAGAGCCAGCCCACTGCTTCATGCCGAAACCCATACCCGGCATGCTTCCCGGGCCAAACCCAGGTGGGCCGAAATTGTTGTTGGCATAGACCTGACACTGAACGGCAACCGGGCCCTCCCCCGGCACCGCCGAAGCAGCGGGTGCGGCGAACACCGAAACCAGCACCGCCGCCACACCAACCCCTGCGACTACCGAACAAATCGTCCGCATAGCTCCTCCTCCTCGGTATCTGGCAATAGTTTGCCACAACTCGAGTATTTCGAGAACCAAATGTTCGCGGAGAGAAATCAGAAGATCGCTAGCGCAGATGCCCGTGCGCGGCCGCCACATCGGGATGCGCCCGTAGCCGGCTTTTCCAGGCGTTCTCGCCGTAGGTCGCATGGATCGGATCATCCGGGTCTGTCGCCGCACCTCGAGCCCGCGCCCGAAGTTCCGGCGGGAGATCCAGCGTCGGGATACGCGCGTCGAGCCTGGGATTGAAGAAGTAGGCGATCGAAATCCGAGGCGTGCCCGTCAGCGTGACGCGATGGCGCGTCGCACGCAGATACCCGCCGCTCGCCCGCTCGAGTAGCTCACCGATGTTCACGATGAATGCACCCGCACGCCCCGGTGCCTCCACCCAGGTGCCGTCCACCTCGACCTGCAGTCCGCCCACGTCCGGTTCAGCCAGCAGCAAGGTGAGCACACCAGAGTCGCGATGCGCACCCACTCCCTGGTCTGTAGTGCCGCGGGCCGGGTACCGGATGACCTTGATCAGGGTCGCGGGTTCAGAGCCAAAAGCCTCGTCGAACACTCCGTCCGCAGACCCAAGAGCAATGGCCCACTCCCGCAGTAGCTTTCGCCCCACCGCAGCCAGCGCCGCGTCCCAGCTCGCGAGGGCTGCTCTTAGCTCGGGCACCGCCGTCGGCCACTGGTTGGGCCCCTGCAACCACAGGTAATCGAGATCCTTTCCGTGCGCAATCGCCCGACGTTCCGGCCCGACATCGATCTGCTCACGCCAATCGGTGAGCCCGCCGGTCAGCTCTCCGCCCAGCCGGGTAAACCCACGAAAATGGGGGCTGCGCACCATGGCAATGGCATCCTTGTCCTCCGCGGGCAGCGCGAAAAGCCTGCGAGCGGCCGACAACACCTCGTCGACCAGCCGCGGCGAGACACCGTGGCCGGTGAGATAGAAGAACCCCACCTCATGGGTGACCTCGCGCAGCACCGCACGCAACCGATCCGGGTCGCCGGAAAGGTCTACGACGGGTAGCTCAACCATGCCCCCCCATGGACCCCCGTCCGGTCTCGCGGGGGCGACCGTCTTGACCGCCATGAGGAAATATCACAAGTACGATGACCACACGGCCGGGCGAGAGGGACGCACAGGGGAAATGACGTCATCGGAGATGCCGCCGTCGGGTCCAGATAGCCAGCAACCTGGAGACCTACCGCCGGGGACGGCCATATCCGGATACCAGGTCGAGCGCGTCCTCGGTCGCGGCGGCATGGGCACCGTGTACCTGGCCGCCAATCCGAATTTGCAACGTCCTGAGGCTCTGAAGATCCTCAACGCCCAGGCCTCACGCGACCCTGACTTCCGGGCACGATTCATGCGCGAGGCCTCGCTGGCCGCGTCTCTGGATCACCCCAACATCGTCACGGTGCACAACCGAGGCGAAACGCCCGAGGGCGATCTGTGGATTGCCATGCAATACGTCCAGGGCAGCGATGCGCACTCGGAGTCGAGGAACGGGCGCATGTCGCTCACCCGCGCCATTCACATCATCAGCGAGGTAGCCAAGGCGCTCGACTATCTGCATGCCCGCGGTCTGGTACACCGCGATGTGAAGCCGGCCAACATCCTGCTGTCCGAAGGCGATCGACGAATCATGTTAGGCGACTTCGGTGTCACTCGCGCGCTCGACGACAGCAACTCGGTTACCTCCGCGGGGAACGTGACCGCCACGATCGGGTACGCGGCACCGGAGGTGCTGTCCGGCGCCGTGGTCGACGGCCGCGCCGATGTGTATGCCTTGGGCTGCACGCTCTTTCGGATGCTCACGGGTCAACCACCATTTGGCTCCGGGGGCTCGCTACCCGCGGTTATCAATGCACACCTTTCGGCGCCGCCGCCCCGCATCTCCCAGTTCGCCTCTGTGCCCGAGTCAATGGACGCATTGATCGCCAAGGCAATGGCCAAGAATCCCGCCGATCGGTATCAAAGTGCCGGGGAGTTTGCCCAGGCCGCGCAACAGATTCTGGCCGACCCGCATCAGCACCGGCAGACTGTGACCCAACCCGTATCCACCGTGAGGCCGCAGCCCACACCCCATCTCGTACAGAACCTCGCCACACCGACAGACTCCGCGCGAACATTGGTCAAGCACAGGCGCATCGTGGCGATTGTCGGCGCCATCGCCCTGCTGGCCGCATCGACGGTGGTCGCCGTCGTGATCTGGCCCCGCCATGGTGTGGGTAAACCCGCTCCCTCGTCTGGCGCGACCGCCTCGGCGGTGAAGCCGGGTGAATCGCTTGCCGGACAGCCCAACACCGTCCTAGAAACCTTGCTGCCCGGCCAGTTCGACTATCCAGACGGATGGGAGAAAAACCCCTCGCCCACATTCAGGTCGGGCGAGTTCAACCCGGCCGTGGCGCCCGGTGCGGCCACCATCATTGGTGGGACCCCAGTGGGCTGCAACACCATTGATCCCGTGTGGGCGCTGCGCGCCCAGGGCCGTGAGGCACCGACGTTGTACCTGCGTGATCGCAAGAAGCCCGAGAGGGAGATCCTGATCCGGGTTGTCCCGGCATCCGATGCCCTCTCCCCGGACGGTGCCTCCGACGCATTGAAGAGGTGCGACGCGGTCGCGTACACGATCCCCGGCGCGAGTACCACGTGGCGATGCTCGTTCGAGTTCGATGAGCCTGCTCCGGTCCAGAATGGCCAAAAAGAGCTCACCGCAACGGAATCGTGCTTCATGTTTCCATCCGGAGCGAACAGCATTCGGCAGCACGTGTCATTCAATGTGGTTCGCGGCCTGCTCGTGTACATCCTGGCCAGCGGTGCGTCCAACCGAAACGACGCGGCAGGCTCTCTCAGCGCAACCGCCCTGAACTTCGCGACCGCCATGAAGATCCTGCGTTACGGCCGCTAGTTCTTGGGAGACCAGGGGGTGAGCCAATCCGTGGGCTCCCAGCCCTCGGCGGCCGCCAGCAGCTCGTACATCGTTGCGCCATCGACGGACTCACGGATGATGTCGGCGTGGCCGGCATGCCGGGCCAACTCCTCGATGAGGTGCAGGGCCACCCATCGCACACTCCATGCGTCGACGTCCTTGGGAAACCACGGCGCCGACGGAACGGGCACCGGAGTCTCCAGCCCCTTGTCCTTGATCGCGGCAAGTGTTGCTTCGCACTGCGCGGAGTACGCCGCCAGCACCCCGGCGAGCGTCTCGTCCGCACGCAAGATGAATTCGTCATCGGCTCGGTGGCGGTCAGGCCCCGGATCGGGCGCGGCGACAATCTTGTCTGTCCAGCCCGCCTGCATATTGGTGACGTGCTTGATGAGCCCACCGACCGACAAGGTGCCCGCCGTCGGGGTGAGACGAGCCTGATCGTCGGTCAGGCCGAAGGCCACGATCCGAAAAGCATCTTGCTGCGCGGCGATGTACTCGATCAGGCCGTCCAACTCGGTGGAAACGGGCGGAGGCATGGCAGGCATACGGGGGTTCCTCTCGGGGCTGTGAGCTGGCACGCATAAGCCAACACCACCGGTCTGACATCACTCCCCGAAACCGCGAAAATGCCTTCTGACCTGCGATATCGAATTGTGACAACAACCACAAGTCCAGGACTTTTGTCATACGCTACTCAGCGGTATAGTTCAGTTGTTACCGGTGGGTAACTTAATCGGAAGTAAGAACCCAACCGAATATCAGCACAGCCCCACGAGACCACGGTCAGACCCAAGAGAAAGCAATGACGCACATGGGCCACTACAAGTCGAACGTCCGCGACCTGGAGTTCAACCTCTTCGAGCTCTTCAACATCCAGCAGGTTTTCGGTGGTGAGGAATTCCCCGAGCTGGACGAAGAGACCGCTCGCACGTTCCTTTCCGAAATGCGCACCCTCGCCGAGGGGCCACTGGCCGATTCCTTCGCTGAAGGCGACCGCAACCCGCCGGTCTTCGATCCGGAGACCCACTCGGTGGCCATCCCCGAGGCTTTCAAGAAGTCCGTCAAGGCAGTCACCGACGCCGGGTGGGATCGTCTCGGCCTGATCGAAGAACTCGGCGGCAGCCCGGTTCCGCGCTCGCTGATGTGGGCCATTCAGGAGATGATCCTCGGCGCCAACCCCGCAGTCTGGATGTACAGCGGCGGTGCCGGTTTCGCGCAGATCTTCTACAACGTCGCCACCGATGAGCAGAAGAAGTGGGCCGAATTCGTCGCCGAGCGCGGCTGGGGCGCCACCATGGTGCTCACCGAGCCCGACGCCGGTTCGGACGTGGGCGCCGGTCGCACCAAGGCCGTCAAGCAGGAGGACGGTTCCTGGCACATCGACGGTGTGAAGCGCTTCATCACCTCGGCTGACTCCGATGACATGTTCGAGAACATCATGCATCTGGTGCTGGCCCGCCCCGAGGGCGCCGGCCCCGGCACCAAGGGTCTGTCGCTGTTCTTCGTGCCCAAGTTCATCCCCAACTTCGAGACCGGCGAGCCGGGCGAGCGCAACGGCGTCTTCGTCACCAACGTCGAGCACAAGATGGGCCTGAAGGTTTCGGCCACCTGTGAGCTGAGCCTGGGCCAGCACGGCGTTCCTGCCAAGGGCTGGCTGGTCGGCGAGGTGCACAACGGCATCGCCCAGATGTTCGACGTCATCGAGCAGGCCCGCATGATGGTGGGCACCAAGGCCATCGCGACTCTGTCGACCGGTTACCTGAACGCGCTCGAGTACGCCAAGACCCGCGTGCAGGGTGCGGACATGACGCAGCTGACCGACAAGACCGCTCCCCGCGTCACCATCACGCACCACCCGGATGTGCGTCGCTCGCTGATGACTCAGAAGGCTTACGCCGAGGGCCTGCGCGCGCTGTACCTCTACGCCACTACCTTCCAGGACGCCGTGACCGCCAAGGCCATCAACGGCGTGGAGGCCGAGGAAGCGGTACGGCTCAACGACCTGCTGCTGCCGATCATCAAGGGTGTGGGCTCCGAGCGTGCCTACGAGAAGCTCACCGAAAGCCTGCAGACCTTCGGTGGATCCGGCTTCCTGCAGGACTACCCGATCGAGCAGTACATCCGTGACGCCAAGATCGACTCGCTCTACGAGGGCACCACGGCGATCCAGGCCCAGGACTTCTTCTTCCGCAAGATCGTCAAGGACCAGGGCAAGTCGCTGGCCTTCGTCTCCGGTCAGATCGAAGAGTTCGTCAAGAGCGAGACCGGCAACGGCCGCCTGAAGGCCGAGCGTGCGCTGCTTGCAACGGCTTTGGAAGACGTGCAGGGCATGGCAGCGACCATGACCGCCAACCTGATGGCAGCCCAGCAGGAGATCACCCAGGTCTACAAGGTCGGAACGGCCTCCGTGCGCTTCCTGATGAGCGTCGGCGACCTGCTGATCGGCTGGCTGCTGCAGCGTCAGGCCGCCGTGGCGATCGAGGCTCTGGACGCGGGCGCCACCGGCGCCGAGAAGTCCTTCTACGAGGGCAAGATCGCGGTTGCCTCGTTCTTCGCCAAGAACATGCTGCCGCAGCTGACCTCGACCCGGGCCATCCTGGAGAACGTCGACAACGACATCATGGAGCTCGACGAAGCCGCCTTCTGATCCCACTCAGCCGAAGCCCCCGTTTCCCCTTGGAGACGGGGGCTTCGCGCATCTCGAGATGCCGAGAGTTACGGCCTGAGCTCTCACTGATTGGCCAATACAGATTCTTTGGCCCATCCATCTGAACCACGCACAGCTACGAATCGTTAGTAGAGGTGTGCCTGCAACGGCGCCGAGCATTCATGGCTACAGGCCAGGATTGGACGGAGATGGTTCAGAGCGAAAGCGCGACGGAGTATGCCGAAACCGGCGACATCGCAAAAGACGTTGGGCAGCGGATAGCCATGGTCCGCCATTTCGCATCCACCGGACAGCTTCCTTTCTTTCAGCAGATTGACCCCGGCGTTCCACCGAGGGTCGACGTTCGGGGCCACGAGTGCGTGCTACTGGGCTCGAACTCCTACATTGGCCTCTCGAGCCACCCCAGCGTGATCGCCGCAGCTGTCACTGCGACACAGAACTTCGGCACCGGAACCACCGGCAGCCGATTACTCAACGGCACCTATCCCGTGCATGTCGCTCTCGAACAACAGCTCGCGATGTGGCTCGGCCACGAGGACGCGGTGGTGTTCACCACCGGCTATCAAACCAATGTCGGTGCGATTCAAGGACTTCTCGGCCCCGATTGTCTCGCCGTTGTGGATTCCTACGCACACGCTTCGATCCGTGATGGGGTGCGGCTCAGCCAGGCGGTAGAGGCCAAATTCGCCCACAACGACGTCGCATCCCTGGCTGCCGCCCTGCACAGTCACGCCGAGACACCATTCCGGCGCAAACTGGTGCTTGTTGACTCGCTGTACTCCATGGAGGGCTCCACCGCCCCGCTGGAACAGATCGTTGCGGTCTGCAAGGCGGCCGGTGCTTTGCTCATGGTGGACGAGGCGCACGGGATCGGCGTGTTCGGCCCCACAGGTGCGGGCCTGGCGGAACGCAACGGCGTCGCACAAGACGTCGACATCCTGATGGGTTCGTTATCGAAGGCCATTGGCGGGCTTGGCGGATTTATCGCAAGCTCGCAGGACATTGTCGACGAGATCCGGCTCAGCGCACGATCCTTCTGGTTCAGCACCTCCGGCACGCCGGCGTCCATGGCAGCCGCGACCGCGGCGATCGAGGTCATCCGCGGGGAAGAGGGGAGGGAACGTCGTGGAAGGCTCGAGCGCAACGCCCGGCTCATGCGTCGGTCGCTCGAACCCCTCAATGTCGTCTTGCACCGCCCAGACGAACTCAGCCCCGACTGGTCGCCTATCATTCCCATCCGATTGTTCGACGAGCTGCGGACCGCCCTGAGTTGGAACAAGCTGAGAGACGCGGGAGTATTCGTCACCCCGGCCATCTATCCTGCAGTGCCACTTGGTAAACCGATTCTGCGCGTGTGTATGACCTCGGAGCTGAGCGAAGAAGAAGTCATCTGGTGTGCAGAGGTGCTTACCAAAGAGCTCTCGTGGGCTTTGGCTGCTGCATGAGCGCAGACTTCCGCCTCGCCATCACAGGCGCAACGGGAGATTTCGGCAGGGCCATCCTCACCTGGGCACTGCGCAACGAAGACATCGCTGAGGTGACGGCCTTGGGCCGACGACAGACGGGCCTGAAACACCCAAAGCTGCGCGAGATGCATCTGGATCTGAGCGGCCAGATTGTCCTCGATCCGATCGCCGGCTACGACGCACTCGTCCACCTCGCATATTGCGTCGAAGAGCCTCGGGACAAGCGCACGGCCTATCAGGTGAATGTGACGGGCACCCGGACACTGCTCGCCCAAGCGAATCGAGTAGGCATCGGCCAACTCATCCTGACCTCAAGCGCCAATGCGCTGGGCGTCACGGCCTGCGGCACCGGCACACAGCTCCCAGAGCAGAGCTATCCATCCGGAGACAGCGACCCCCAGCATTACTACTTTTTTCATAAAGCACTCATGGAGCACCTGGCGAACTGGCACTGGGCGAACGCCAGCGACGGAGACACAAGGCTAGCCGTCGTCCGGCCCTCTTACGTAGTAGGCGAGCACTTCGCCAACTCGGGCCTCAAGACACTCCTCGCTAACCTGGTGCTCTACCCAGAGCCGGCACGCTCCTTCTACCAATTCCTTTGGGATACAGATCTAGTGGACGCCTACGCCACCATCCTCAAACACGGATTGACGGGCATATACAACGTCGCCCCAGCGGACTGCACGAGTGTCACAGAGATCTGTTCCATGAGCAGGGCGCGGCTGATCTCTGGCCCATTGCCTCTCTTGAAGATTGGCGCAGACCTGATGTTCCGGTTGCGTCTTGCTCCGTTCTCCGGTCACTGGGTGACGCTGGGCGACCCGTTACTCGACTCCTGCCTATTGCAATCGACCACGGACTGGCGACCTACCATGACCTCCGCCGAGGCACTGAACCGGTATATCTCTGTATCTCGTTCGCCTACAAAGTAATTCACACCCAATCAACCAAGAGGATGTCAGCATGGACCGCACTGCACTCGAATCGCGACTGTCTCATGTCACTGCCGTCCGCAGGCATCTCCCGGAACTGGCGGACAAGCTGGAGTCGCTTGGTCTCATGACCGCCGAAGAGCCAGGAACGAACGTCGTCGAGATCTGGAAGACACACGACGGACCTCGGTTGACCGCCCCCAAGGACCTCGGCGGCCTCGGTGCGACCTGTGTGGAAACACTTGAGCTGCAACGAGGTATCGGTTACCTCAGCCCGTCGCTCGCCGCCGCGACCACCATGCACTATCTCTCCGTCGCCGGCCTGGCCGACTTCGCCACGACAACCGATGAGGCGACCGTGGGTCTAATCAAGTCGCTAATCGAGAACCGGACCGTGTTCGCCTCCGGTTTCTCGGAAGGCACTATCGCGGGCAGCGTGTTCCGTCCGACAATGGAAGCCGCACCGGCCGACGGCGGCTACGCCGTCACCGGACAGAAGAAGCCGTGCAGCCTAGCCGACAGCATGGATTGCATCATGGCAAGCGTGCTTCTTAATGACACCGGGCAGCGGGCGATCACGCTCATTTGGAACGGCAGCCCTGGGCTCAGCGTCGCACCACTGTGGACGAGCTCGCCGCTATCGGCAGCACAAACTCACGCGGTGATCTTCGAGGACGTCTTCGTCCCCGACGAACTGATGATGGTCAGCGATGTGGAAGATCCGGACGGCCGCAACGAGAAGTCGGGCTACGTCCTGTTCGGTCTCATCATCACCGCGGGCTATATCGGGGCCGCGACGCGCCTTGCGCTCAAACTCGCCGACCGCAGCGACTTCACCGAGGCCGATTTCGTCGAGCTGTTCTCGCCGATCGAAGGAGTCTGGCGCGCACTGCGCATGGTTGGTGAACGCTACGACGCCGGAGACCGAAGCGACGCGTTGTTCGCTGACCTGTTGTGGATCCGCCTGGGTCTGCGCGACCACCTTCAGCCGAGTGTGGCCCGCATCGTCTCGAGGATGGGCGGCGTCGCCTTCGCCACCGATCCCGAGATCGCCTACCTCGCCTCGTGTATCTCGGCCTACTCGTTCCACCCGCCGACAATGCGCGAGTCTGGTGCGTTCCTACTTGACCACGAACTGCGCGGCGAGATCAGCCTCACCGCCGAATAGAGCCGCTTCTCGACTAGATCCGTCTCACCTCTAGCCGCGTCTCAACCCTCTCTAAGGCCCACCTTGGCATGGAGTCTCACCAGCGACGCAGGAGCCCACCAATTCCATCTGCCTGCCAACTTCATAACCGCCGGCACTAACACCATGCGGACGAGCGTCGCGTCTACGACAACCGCCACTGCCAAGCCCACTCCAATCATTCGCATGAAGGACACTTGACCGCTACTCAGCCCCACGAAGACAATCACCATCAGGGTGGCGGCCGCGGTGATCACTCGTCCAGCGCCCGCTATGCCCAGGGCTACTGCCTCGGCGTTGTCCTCAGTGCGCTGCGGCGACGCGAGCCAGTGTTCGCGGATACGAGACAACAGGAACACCTCGTAGTCCATGGACAAACCGAATGCTGTCGCGAACAAGAACACCAACACATCCGCTACCAGCGTGCCGGTCGCCGTGGTTCCGAGTCCCCCAAGATGCCCTTCCTGGAACACCCACACCAACGCACCGAGCGTGGCCGACAACGACAACGTATTGAGCACCAGAGCCTTCAGCGGAAGCAGCAGACTGCCTGTGAGCAGGAAGATCAGTAGGAAAGTCGTTGCCGCAACGAGGATCAGCACCACCGGCAAGAGACGGACAATCTCGTCCACCGAATCCTGGTTCAGCTGTTGAGGACCCGTGAACAGGGCCTCGGCACCACGCGGTACGGGAACCGTCCTCAGCCGGTCGAGTTCCTGTCGGGACTTCGAGTCGGACGACGGATCTTCGATCACCACCGAAAGCCATACGCTGCCGTCCTTGAACCCGGTCGGGGACTGCGGCGGACCGGCAGCATGCCCCTGGACGTATGAGCCACCGGGAGCCGAGACCGCAACGACACCAGATACTTTCGATAGCTCGGCGGCATAACCGGCGATCTCGTCAGCGGCAAGGGTCCGCGCGTCCGGGATCACAACCGACGTGGCCATCGCGTCGTTGCGAGGGAACTCTGTGCGCAGTAGATCACCAACCTGTCGCGACTGAGCACTCGTCGGAAGCACCCGATCGTCGGGCAGCCCGAAACGCGCGCGAACGAACGGCGCCCCGAGAACAAGCAACACCACCACGACCACCAGAGCGCACGGAATCGCATGACGCATCGCGAAAGAGGCAGTCGAATACAGGAGACTTTGCTTGACTTCCTTAGTTTCTACCTTGTGCCGCACGAGTTTACGTATATTCAGCGATTCAATTCGGTCACCGAGGAGCTTGATCAACGTCGGTGCCACGACAACGGCGTAGAGGCCGGCAAGGGCAACCACACCGCAGCCCGCATACGCCATCGAGCGCAGGAAGTACATCGGGAAGACCGCCAACGCGCCCACCGCGAGGAAAACCGTGCAGGCCGAGAACAGGATCGTGCGCCCGGCCGTGACCACCGCGTTGCGTAAGGCTTCATCGCGATCCCCGAGCCGGATGTGTTCCTCCCGATACCGGCTCACGAGCAGCAACGTGTAGTCGATCGCGAGGGCCAAACCCATGGCCGTGGTGAGTTCGAGCGCAAAGACGGATACATCAGCGAAAATCGTTATACCCCTGAGCAATCCAAAGGTGCTTAGGATTGCCATGACACCCACAACGAGCGGTAGCAGCGCGGCGAACAAACCACCGAACACCCAGATGAGTGCGAGGAACGACAATGGCAAGGCAATGGCCTCGGCCGTGACCAGGTCCTTCTCTGACTGTTCGTTGATCTCCGAGGCCACCATCGCCGTGCCGCCGGCCAACACCGTAAGACCGTCGCGCTCACCGACAACCTCGTGGGCCACCGCATCTGCATACTTTGGCGCGCTGTTCTCCCCGCCAAGGACCTGCGCGACTACCAGCGCCGTCTTTCGGTCCCTACTGATCAAGCTCTCGGCCTGCGGCGAGGTGTCCCAGGGAGATGAGACCGCGGCGATATGCGGGGAATCTCGCACGGTGCGCACCAGGTTCGCACCCGCCGCTGCGACCGCCGGGTCCCGGACATCACCGGGGACACGGACCACGAGCATCAGATCCATATCGCCTTGACCGAACTTTTCGGTGAGAAGCCTCATTCCGCGCGCAGAGGAAGAATGCGGGTCTTGGAAGCCGGCGGTACCCAGATGTTCGGCAACGTTGGCGCCGAACCCCGCGGCGAGCACGGTCAACAAGACAACGCCGAGTAGCACCCGCTTGGGCGCTCTGATGATCACGCGGGATAGCGCGGTAAGCACACGCAAGATCGTATCCGTCGGCGCCGCGCGGATTAGCTCCTCAGAAAATCAGGTCCTCGCATTGCCGTCGGCTCAGGAAGCGCCGGAAGCAGGGCTTCCCGCATTCCGGGGTACCGCCGTGATCAGACCCCGCCTAAGGTTGCCGTATGCCTCGTTACTACCGCGACCAGCACGCGTGGAAAGACCTCCAGATGCTCCTTCCCGAGCGGCTGCGCCTGGACGAGTCGACGGCACCGCACGAGGAGTTCTGGGACTGGCGTGGCAACCAGGTGCACCTGGACCGGTACCCCAATCCCGCGGCACCGGTGAAGGTGGTGCTGCTGCACGGCGTCGGCACCAACGGCCGTCAGATGTCGCTGATCCTCGGTGCGCCGTTAGCGGGCAGGGGCTTCGAGACCATCGCGATCGACAATCTCGGCTACGGGCTCACTGATGTGGCACCGGGTTCGGTACCGGGATACGGCGACTGGGTGGACCTGGTTGTCGACTATCTGGAGTACGAACGCCGCCGCGACGTGCGACCCATCGTGCTGTACGGGCTGAGCGCCGGCGGGATGCTCGCCTACCACGTCGCGGCCAAGGCGCCGCGTGACACGGTGCGCGGAGTCATCGGCATGACGTTCCTGGACCAGCGAGTTCGTGAGGTGGCCGACGGCACCGCCCACGACCTGCTCACCGCACGCGTCGGGGTACCTTTTCTGCGGCTCGCCGCCAAGACACCGGCCCGGCGGGTGCGCTACCCCATGTGGCTGGCCGCGAAGATGAGCACACTGGCGAACAGCCGAGCAGCGATGAAGATCTTCATGAAGGACCGCACGTCCGCCGCCAACTGGGTCAGCGTGAAGTTCCTGGCCGAGTACATGAGCTACGCACCCGCCGTCGAACCCGCCGATTTCGATGTCTGTCCCATCCTCCTCACCCAGCCCGACGAAGACCGATGGACCCCTTACGAATTCAGTCGGCCGGTACTGGACCCCATCACCAAGGTTCCGGTGACCGTGGTGCCGCTAGAACAGGCCGGGCACTATCCGCTGGAGGATCCTGGACTGAAGCAACTGGAGGATGCGGCGGTCGGATTCATCCGCGCCGTCGCAGGCTGACCACTTCAGTCGATCTTCGGGCAAACTTGACGCATGACCGAAGCCCGACGTGCCGTGCTGGTTCTCTCGCTGGTCGCAACCAGTCTGTTGACCTTCCTGCTCGGGGTCACCGATCCGGCGGCTCCCCTGTTCTACCCCACCCGGTTCCTCATCTGGAATCTGTTCCTGGCGTGGCTGCCCGTCTTCGCGGCACTGGCATTCTCTGCCGTCCGGCGCAAGATCTGGCTGATACCGATTGGCTTGGTGTGGCTCGCATTCTTGCCCAACGCACCGTATCTGGTCACCGATCTGGTGCACCTCATCGACGGCATCGCATTCTGGCGTCATGTGCTGCAGTACGGCGTCGCGGCCTGGACCGGGATCATCCTCGGCGTGGTCTCACTGCGTTTGGTGCACCGGCGAATTCAGCGTGATTTCGGCATTGTCACCGGGTGGATAGTCGTCGTCGTCTCGGTCGGGCTGTGCGCGATAGGAGTCGTGATCGGCCGCTTCCAGCGCTGGAACTCCTGGGACCTGATTCACCGTCCCGGCGCGGTCGCCGCGAGCACCTTGGAATGGGTCAGCTCTCCGTTCGCGTTTGTGGCCCACACCGGTGTGGCCGTGGCGGTCGCCGCGTTCTTCGGGCTGGCCTACCTGACCGTGTGGTCGCTATCGGCTCCCGACGAGAATTCCGAAAAGGTCCGGTTGCCAACAAATGCTGCAAAGGTGCCCGTCTGACAGCCCTTCGGCCCCGTCTCACACATCACCGCGCCAATGCCCCGACGCGTTCGGCCAGCTCGGCCACGGAAAGGCGCCCATCCAATTCCACGGTGGCGCTCTGGCGCAGCAGCGGCTCCACCTCGTCGGTGTACCGGGCGATCTCGGCACGCTCGATTTCGGTTCGACCGTAGGGGTTGTCGGTACGAGAGCTCACCCGTGCGATGGCAACCTCCAACGGCACGCTGAGCAGCACCACGTGGCCGAAGCTGTCGTAGAAGTCCACCTGGTTGTCCACGGTTCCGGACACAACGACATCCGGATACCGGCTCAGCAGCGCCGCCATCCTGACAGCGTCCCAGCCGCCGTCAGACAGTGTCCAGCCGTCGTAGTCGGTGTCGACGGTCCGAAATCCGCGACGCGCCAGCTCCGCGAGCAGCGTGCTCTTCCCTGTTCCCGACATGCCCGTCACCAACACCCGCGCCACATCTGAACCATATGCGGTGGCGGCTCGTTGAAAGCAGGAGAAGAGTGGACCCCAAACGGAGGTGACGATGGAGCAGGCAGCACGACGGATCATCGCGGGCCTTATCGCTGCGGGCGCCGCGCTGGCGGCCGGACAACTGACCGCCGCGGCCGTCGCACCGGATTCCGCACCCTTTTTCGCGGTCGGGAACATGGTCGTCGACCACGCCCCGGCGGCCATACGCGAATGGGTGATCGGGGTCTTCGGTACCTCCGACAAAGCCGTGTTGTTCGCGTGCCTGTCCGCGATCATCGCCCTACTCGCGGCAACCGCCGGTCTCGTGGAGCGAGAACGACGGTATGGCTCGGCGCTTATCGCGGTGCTCGGTGTCGTCGGCGCATTGGCTGCGGTAACCCGGCCGACCGGGGCGTTCACCTGGATCTGGCCATCAGTGATCGCGGCCGTGGCCGGAGTGCTCGTGCTGCGAGCCCTGGTGGGCCGCGCCGATGGCCAGGACGCGCCCGACCGACGCAAATTCTTCGGAGCAGCAGCGGTTTTCGCCCTCGGATCAGCGGGCGCCTATTGGCTCGGCAACCGCTGGAGCAAGGGTGCCGTCGTCGCCGAGGAACGCCGCGACGCGGTACTGCCCGCACCCGTCGCGCCCGCTCCGCCGCTGCCCGACGGCATCAACGTCAAAGGTGCGGCCCCCTACATCACCGGTAATGCGGACTTCTACCGCATCGACACGGCGCTGCGAGTGCCCCAGCTGACCACCGCCGAGTGGCAGCTCAATATTCACGGCATGGTCGACCGCCCGCGCATCCTGACGTGGTCAGATCTGCACGCCATGGCGGCAACGGAACGCGCCGTCACCTTGACCTGCGTCTCCAACGAGATCGGCGGAGATTTGATCGGCAACGCGATGTGGACCGGCTTTCCCATCAAGGCGATCTTGGAATCCGTTGGAGTCCACGGTGATGCAGACATGCTGTTGTCGAAGAGCGCCGACGGCTGGACGGCCGGCACCCCACTGGATGTACTCACCGATGGCCGTGACGCCATCTTGGCCGTTGCGATGAACGGGACACCACTTCCCGTCGAGCACGGATACCCGGTCCGGCAGGTGGTGCCCGGGCTGTACGGCTACGTGTCCGCGACCAAGTGGGTTGTCGACTGGGAGATCACCCGATTCGACACCGCACGGGCGTACTGGACCGTTCGCGGCTGGTCGGCGCGAGGCCCCATCAAGACGGGATGTCGCATCGACACGCCCCGAACGGGCGGCCGCCTGGGCACAGGTGCTCAGATCGTGGCGGGCACGGCGTGGGCCCAGCATCGGGGCATCACCAAGGTGGAAGTACAGATCGACGACGGCCCCTGGCAGCCCGCAACGCTTGCTCCCGAGTACTCGGTCGACACATGGCGGCAATGGTGGTTCGGTTGGCAGGCGACGCCGGGTGAACACATCATCACCGCACGCGCCACCGACGGCACCGGAGCGGTGCAGACCGATCAGATCGCGTCCCCCGTACCCGATGGGGCGACGGGATATCCGAAACGGCTTGTCACGGTGGCGGCCTGACTAGCCGAACTCCACAATGCTGCGAATATTCTTACCCTGCTTCATGTCCCGATATCCCTGAGCGATCTCGTCAAGGGCATAGGTGCGGGTCACCATCTCGTCCGTCTTGAGTTCACCGCTGGCATAGAGCGCCAGCATGGTGGGCACTGCCTCAAACGGGCTCCAGTTCCCGTAGATAACGCCCTTGATCGTCTTCTGCATCAACGTGACCATGCTCAGATCCAGTGACACATCCTCGGGACGGAAGGCGCCCATGCTGGTCATCGCCACCGTGCCGCCCTTACGGATGGAGTCCACAGCGGCCGTGAGATCGCCCGGCTCCATCCGGCCCACCGTGATCATGGTGGCGTCCGCGCCCTGTCCGTTGGTGTAGGAGCGGGCCCGATCGGCGGCTTCCTCCATCGAGGCGAACACCTCAGTCGCGCCGAATGTTTTTGCCGCCTCACGCTTGTACGCCACCGGGTCGACCAGCAGAACATTCGCCGCTCCTGAACGCGCGGCCCCCTGGACCGCGGCGGCACCGACTCCACCCAGGCCCATGACGATCACCGTCTGCCCGGGCTTGACCGCGGCGGCGTTGACGGCGGTACCCCATCCGGTGCCCATCGCACATCCCAACAGACACAACCGATTCAACGGAAGCTCTTTGGGAACCTTGTACGCGGACTGAACCGATACGGTGGTGTACTCGCTGAACGCCGAGAGCCCCAGCTGCTGCCCACACGGCTGCCCGTCGAGACGCAGCCGGTAGCTGGTGGGGTCGTCGAATCTGGATCCGGTGAGCGCATAGGCACCGGCATCGCAGAGCTGCTGCATGCCGCGCGAACACCACAGGCAGCGGCCGCAGGCGGGCAGAAACGTCAGCACCACATGGTCTCCGACGGCGAATTGTGTTGTGCCATCGCCAACCTTCTCCACAACGCCGGCGCCCTCGTGACCCCCACACATCGGCAGCATCTCCACCGGGAAGTCTCCGGTAGCGATGTGATCGTCGGAGTGACACAGACCGACCGCGGCCATCCGGACCATGATCTCGCCGGGTCGCGGATCTTCGACCTCTACCACGCAGGGCTCGAATTCCCCTGGCACGCTGCGTATCACCGAAGCGTGAGAACGACGATAGGACGTCATGCACTCGCCCGCTGGGCACGCCGGACGGCAGATGGTTCGCCCTTGTCGTGCGCCGCGAAATTGGCCAGTTCACGGCCGCGCATCCGGTTGATCACTCGCTGATGTTCGCGGGCATGGTAGGCAAGCGGCGAATAGGTGACACGCTCGGGCAGCACCCGAGCGGCGGCACGATAGGCGGTGAAAACCCTGCGTAGCAGACGCTCATCCCGCTGGGTCCATGCGACGCCGAGAATGTCCCGCACCCGCTGATCCATGGCCCCGAAAGTCAGGACGAAGAAAACGCGGGAAATCGGTGCCAGCACGGGCTTTAACGCTGCGACCACGAGACTCGAGGGAACCCACCGCGGGAGCCGGCGCAGCAGCGGTGAGTCCTCGATGCCGCTCAAAGGATCGACCAGTTTCCCCAGATTCTCTGCGACCGCAGGATGATTGATCAGAACCTGCCCGACCATGCGGTCGTAGTACTCCCAGAACTCCGCGCGGGTTCTGGGATACCCACGCTCGGGCACCTGAGTGATCCGGGCCAGTAGACGATTGTCCTGAAAGAGCTGCTCGTCTTCCTCGTCGGTCAGGTCCCGTCCCAGGAATCGCGGCGTCACCCGGCGCCCCGCCACATACGCCGTCGCGATCACCCAGGCATACGCCTCCGGATCCAGGGCGCTGATGTGCTTACCCTGCCTCCCGCCGCTCTCACCCTGCATCTGCAGCGGCTTGTGCATCGTGCGTAACCAGTAACCCTGCTCGATCGCGGCCTTACCCCCGAAGATCCACTGCTGCACCGCGTCAAAGGAACGAATGGCCCGGCCCGCCGGGTCTCGATCTGCCACCGAGTACCGATCGGTCACATCCCCGATCACCGGATGCATGCCCTGCATGATGAACGCCGCACCGACAGCGGGCAGATACAGCCATTGCCCACCCAGGGACGCGGTCACACCGAGGGGATCGAACAGCTCCGGCACCGGCTGCGCCCAATCTCGCGAAACCGGGTCCTGCGTTGCCGGGGACTCCACCAGTGCAGTCACAACGAAACCTCCTTGTGTCGTTACCCGAGAAGCTAACGTGAACACCAGGTCGCATATAAGTCTCGTCTGGGGGCCGTCATGGCATCGGAAAATCGCAGTTCACGGCTGCGCAAGGCGCCACAGCAGCAGAGATCGCGGGAACTGGTCGCAAAAATCGTGACGGCGACCGGGCAGCTGCTGCGCACCGAAGGCCCGGAGGCGATCACCACCAACCGCATTGCCGCCATCACGGGTATCGGCAAGGGCTCGATCTATCAGTACTTCAGCACCAAAGACGACATCATCATGGCCGCGATCCGGGACGCCGCTAACCGACAGCTGCCGGGTGTCCGGTCAGCGCTGGCGGCCAACGCACTGGCGCCACCGCAGCAGATGATGGACTCCGCCATCGACATGTTGATCGCGTTCACCACCGACAACGCCCCTACCCTGCGCTATCTCAACGAGAATCCCGAGTTCGCACGCGAGGTCGAGGCCAGCTCGAATATGCCGGTACTGATGCAGACGATGATGACCCTGCATGTTCAGCAGTATCGCGATCAGTACCACGCCGATCTGGAAGCGGAGACGATCGCGTGGCTCTTCATCAACTCGGCAATCACCACCACGCTGATGTTCTTCCAGACCGACCGGAGTCCGATCGATCTCCAACAACTGCGAGTGGGCCTCAAACGAATGGCATACGGTCTGCTGACTTCGTAGCCGTACCGGCGGGCTGCCCAAAAAATTAGGTAGCCCCGCGCCGCCGTCGGGTCGGGGGGTCGGACGGTGGCGCGAGGCTACCCATGTATCGACACCTACTTCCAGAGCGTTACAGCCTCTCCGAAAAATCTTGAAACTTTTTTTGACCAGATTCCAGGAATGACAAAACCCCCGGTCACAGGCGTAGTGCCGATGACCGGGGGTCTCGATGAGGTGCTTAGGTCGCTCAGGCTTCCAGGATTGCGGTCACGCCCTGGCCGCCCGCGGCGCAGACCGAGATAAGTCCGCGGTACGTGCCGGTCCCGCCGTTCTCCTTCTTCTTCTCGGCGAGCTGCTTGGCCAGCTGGGCCACGATGCGGCCGCCGGTGGCCGCGAACGGGTGCCCGGCCGCCAGCGACGAGCCGTTGACGTTGAGCTTGGATCGGTCGATGGCGCCCAACGGCTTGTCGAGACCGAGGCGCTCCTTGCAGTAATCCGCCGACTCCCACGCCTGCAGTGTCGCGAGCACCACCGAGGCGAACGCCTCGTGGATCTCGTAGAAGTCGAAGTCCTGCAAGGTCAGGCCGTTGCGGGCCAGCAGACGCGGCACCGCGTAGGTCGGCGCCATCAGCAGACCATCGGGGCCGTTGATGTAATCCACCGCCGCGGTCTCGCCGTCGACGAAGTAGGCCAGCACGGGGATGCCGCGCTCTGCGGCCCACTCCTCACTGGACAGCAGCGCCACCGAAGCGCCATCGGTCAACGGGGTGGAGTTACCCGCGGTCATGGTGGCGTCGCCGTGCTTCACACCGAACACCGGCTTCAACGTCGCCAGCTTCTCCACGCTCGAGTTCGGGCGCAGGTTGTCGTCGCGGTACAGCCCCAGGAACGGGCTGATCAGGTCGTCGAAGAAGCCACGGTCGTAGGCAGCGGCCATCTTCTGGTGGCTGGCGGCGGCCAGCGCGTCCTGCTCGGTGCGCTTGACGCCCATCTGCTTGGCGGTGATGGCGGCGTGCTCGCCCATGGACAGCCCGGTACGCGGCTCGCCGTTCTGCGGAATGTCGACGCCGAGCGCGGCGGGCAGCTTGCCCAGCAGCTTGAGCCGGGTGACGTTGTCCTTGGCGCGACGGATCGCCAGCAGGGTGTGGCGAAGATCATCACCGAAGTTGATGGGCGCATCGGAAGTGGTGTCCACACCGCCGGCCAGCACCGACTCGTAACGGCCCAGCGCGATGCCGTCGGCACCCACGATGGCCGCCTGCAGACCCGTGCCACATGCCTGCTGCAGGTCGAACGCCTGCGAGTACGGGGACAGCGGGCTGCCCAGCACCGATTCGCGGGTGAGATTGAAATCACGGCTCAGCTTGAGCACCGCACCGGCGATGACGGCGCCCAGGCGCTCGCCCTTGAGGTTGAAGCGATCGGACGCGCCGGTGATGGCGGCGGTCAACATGTCCTGGTTGGAGGCGTTCGCATAGGCGCCGTCCGAACGCGCGAAGGGGATGCGGTTACCACCGAGAACCACGACGCGGCGGCGACCTTGCGAAGCGTCTGACTTGCGTGCCGAGCTAGTTGCCACTTGTCTCTCCACTGTTGAGGGGGCAGTATTACCGAGCATTCTTACTCTGGAGTAAGTTCTTTGTCGAATTCACCCTAGACCAATTACGGACAACCACTAAGGAACGGCACATGTCCCCCAAGCTCACTGACGACCTGTACGCGCTGCTGGTCAACTCCGGGCCCGGCAACCTGCTCGCCGGCCGCCTGGGTATCCCGCAGCCCGAGAACCTGCGCCGCTACAAGAAAGGCCAGCCCGCACTGGCCGGGCCCGTGCTGATCGGCGGCGAGGGCCGCCTCGCCGAGCCGCTGCGCGCCGCACTGGCCGAGGACTACGACCTGGTGTCCAACAACCTCGGCGGCCGCTGGGCCGACAAGTTCGGCGCCCTGGTCTTCGACGCCACCGGTATCACCACACCGGTCGAGCTCAAGGGACTGCACGAGTTCTTCACCCCGCTGCTGCGCAATGTCGGCAAGTCCGGCCGCCTGCTTGTCATCGGCACCACCCCGGACAAGGCCGCCACCACCGACGAGCGCATCGCCCAGCGCGCCCTGGAAGGCTTCACCCGCTCGCTGGCCAAGGAGTTCGGCAACGGCGCCACCGTGCAGCTGGTCTACGTGCACCCCGACGCCAAGACCGCCGCCACCGGCCTGGAGTCGACCGTCCGCTTCATCCTGTCGGCCAAGTCGACCTACGTGGACGGTCAGGTGTTCTACGTGGGCGCCGACGACTCCACCCCTCCTGCCGACTGGGACAAGCCGCTGGCCGGGAAGGTCGCCATCGTCACCGGCGCCGCCCGTGGTATCGGCGAGACCATCGCCGAGGTGTTCGCCCGTGACGGCGCCGCCGTGGTCGCGATCGACATGCCGTCCGACGACCTGACCGCCGTCGCCCAGAAGGTCGGCGGCACCTCGCTGGCCCTGGACGTCACCGCGGCCGACGCCGTCGATCAGATCACCGCGCACCTCAAGGAGCACCACGGCGGCAAGGCCGACATCCTGGTCAACAACGCCGGCATCACCCGCGACAAGCTACTGGCCAACATGGACGACGCCCGCTGGGACTCGGTCATCGCCGTGAACCTGCTTGCCCCGCAGCGTCTTACCGAAGGCCTCATCGACAACGGCACCATCGGAGAGGGCGGACGCATCATCGGCCTGGCCTCCATCGCCGGTATCGCCGGTAACCGCGGCCAGACCAACTACGGCGCCACCAAGGCCGGCATGATCGGCATCACCCAGGCGCTGGCCCCGTCGCTGGCCGAGAAGGGCATCACCATCAACGCCGTCGCACCGGGCTTCATCGAGACCAAGATGACCGCCGCCATCCCGCTGGCCAACCGCGAGGTCGGCCGCCGCATCAACTCCCTGAACCAGGGTGGAGAGCCGGTGGATGTCGCCGAGACCATCGCCTACTTCGCCAGCCCCGCCTCGAACGCGGTGACCGGCAACGTGGTTCGCGTCTGCGGCCAGTCCTGGCTGGGGGCATAGCCATGGCTCAGCCGTCCGGGCTCCAGAACATGGTGATGGCGGCAGTGGGTGCACTGCCGTTCATCCCCCGTCCGTCCACCCTGCCCAGCAGGGTTGTTCGGACCCACGGTGTACAAATCGACCCCGCACACGTCGCCGCCTACGCCAAGGTGACCGGCTTGAGCTTCACCGACAAGGTGCCGGTGACGTATCCGTTCGCGCTGCAGTTCCCCTCGGTCATGGCATTGGTGACGGGACTGGACTTCCCGTTCCCGGCCATCGGCACCGTGCACCTGGAGAACCACATCACCCAGCACCGCGCCATCACCGCGACCGACACCGTCGATATCGAGGTGCGCACCGAGAACCTGCGCGAGCATCGCAAGGGCCTGCTGGTGGACGTCCTGACCGACATCACGATCGGCACGGACACCGTGTGGCAGCAGACCATGACGTTCCTGCGTCAGCAGCGCACCAGCCTGTCCGACGGGCCCAAGTCGGAACCGCCCAAGGCCGTCAAACTGCCGCCGCCGAACTCGACACTGCGGATCAGCGGTGGACAGATCCGCCGGTACGCATCGGTGGGTGGGGACCACAATCCGATCCACACCTCGTCGATCGGCGCGAAGGCGCTGGGCTTCCCGAAGGCAATCGCTCACGGAATGTTCACCGCTGCAGCAGTTCTGGGGAACATCCAGGGTGAGATTCCCGACGCTGTGCGTTACGACGTCAAGTTCGGCAAGCCGATTCTGCTGCCCGCCTCGGTGGGCGTGTGGATCGAGAAGGACGCCAAGGGCTGGGACATCGCCGTTCGCAATCCCAAGAAGGGTGATCCGCACCTGAACGGAACCATCACCCCGCTCTGATCGCACCTCGTTGAAGGCCCGTGACCGGCAATCCGGTCGCGGGCTTTCTGCGTTCGCCGAGTGTCGACTTTCCGCGCGAAATCGCGAGAAGTCGGCCCAACAACTCGACACTCGGCGAAGAAGTGTTGCCAGGCCCCTCCGGTAATACTCACGCTGATCTCGACGGCTGCACTTCGGCGAACCGCTCGTTACGATCGCTCGTCATTTCCTGCAGCAAATTCGAGGAGTACGTCGTGCCAGCGGACGAGGATCACCAGGAAGCGCCATCCGTCGACTGGCGCGCACTGCTGCGACAGCTCCCTTTGTTGAACATCCTCGGCGTGGTCGCCGTCCTCGTCGCGGCCACCCTGGTGGTGGTCAAGAATCTGCCCGACCACAGCACCGACCAGCTACTCAACGTGTCCTACGACCCGACGCGTGAGCTCTACAACGTCCTCGACGGCACCTTCACCAAGCAGTACAAGGACAAGACCGGCAAGACGATCGAGATCAAGCGCACCAACGGTGGATCGGGGCGCCAAGCCCGCAGCGTCCTGGATGGCAGTCAGCGCGCCGACGTGGTGTCGCTGGCATCTGTGAGTGACGTGGACACATTGAGCCTGCGCCGGCTGATCGCGCCCAACTGGCGGCAACGGCTGCCTAACAACTCCGTCCCCTACACCTCGACCATCGTGTTCGTCGTGCGCAAGGGCAACCCACGCGATATCCACGACTGGCCCGACCTCGCCAAGGAAAACGTCGCCGTCATCACGCCGAACCCCCGCACCTCCGGGAACGGGCAGCTCTCCGTGCTCGCGGCATGGGGCTCGGTGGTGACGCGCGGGGGCACCGAGACGGACGCACGTTCCTATCTCACGGCGCTGTTCCGCAACGTGGCCGCGCTCGACAGCGGAGCGCGCGGAGCCACCAACACATTCTCGGTTCAACGGCTCGGCGACGTGCACCTGACGTGGGAGAACGAGGCGATCAGCGAGGTGAACGCCAACAAGGGCGAACTCGAGATCGTCTATCCGCCGGTGAGCATCCGCGCGGAGCCTGCGGTCGCCTGGGTGGACGCCAACTTGCACGACACCAAGCGTGCCGCGATCGCCAAGGCGTATCTGGAATACCTGTTCACCGACGAGGCGCAGGAGGTCGCCGCCCAGCGCGGTTACCGTCCGATCAAGCCTGAAATCCTTGCTCGCCACAGCAATACGCTGCCCGCGATAAACCTGTTCCCCATCACGGCCATCGCGACCAGCTGGGATGACGCACGACAGAAGTTCTTCTCGGACAACGGGATCTACGAGACCATCCCGCGCACCACCGACCGGGGCACCACCACCTTCGCCTCCGACAGACAAGGACGCTAGATGCCCTCGGCACTGGGAGTATTCGAGAACTACGACGCGCTCAAGGCCCGTCGCGACATCGTCGCCGGTCTGACGGTGGCTGCGATATCCCTTCCCCAAGCCATGGCCTATGCGCTGATCGCCGGGGTCGACCCGAAGTACGGTGTCTACTCCGCGATCGTGGTCACGGCCATCGCATCGATCTTCGGGTCCTCGTCACATCTGATCAACGGACCCACAAGCGCCATCTCACTGCTGGTGTTCAGCTCGCTGGCATTCCTGGATCCGGAGAACCGCACCGGGCTGTTCGAAGCCCTGTTCCTCCTGGGTGTGCTGGTCGGCGCCATCCAGATCCTCATCGCCGTCTTCAAGCTCGGCGACCTCACCCGATACATCTCCGAGTCCGTCGTCATCGGATTCATGGCAAGTGCTGCCCTGCTGCTGGCCATTGGCCAGCTGGCCAATGCTATTGGTGTGCGGGACAAGGGAGATGGGCACATGCAGGTGCTGCAGCGCGCCTGGCTCACCCTGTTCCACGGCGATGCCGTGAACTACCGCGCGTTGGTCCTGAGCGTCTCGGCGGTGGTGTTGGCGATACTCCTGCGCCGTCTGGTTCAACGCTATGGCCTGCCGCAGATTGACATGCTGCTGGTGCTCATCGTGACGGCGGTCATCGCGTACGCCTATGGCTGGTCGGTGCCGGACGGCACTGGACATACCGATGTGAAGATCTCCGGCAAGATCCCCGCCAGCCTTCCGGAATTCCACATCCCCGAGGTTCAGGTGAGCACCCTCGGTGAGCTTTCGCATGGCGCATTGGCCATTGCGTTCATCGGTCTGATCGAAGCGTTGTCGATTGCCAAGGCCATCGCACACCACACCGGACAGCAGATCGATTACAACCGTCAGATCCTCGCCGAGGGGCTGGCCAACCTCACCGGTGGCTTCTTCCAGAGCCTGCCCGGGTCGGGTTCGTTGTCCCGATCGGCCATCAACTACCAATCCGGTGCGGCGACCAGGTTCTCCGGAATTGTCAGCGCCGCAACGGTGACCATCGCGCTACTGCTGTTCGCTCCGCTGCTCCGGTATATCCCGCAGGCGGCGCTGGCCGGCCTGTTGTTGGTCACCGCGGTGCGGCTGGTCGACTTCCGGCGCCTCTCGTACGCGCTCAAGGCCTCGCGGTACGACGCCGGGCTGGTCATCATCACGGCGCTGGTCGGTGTGGCCGTGAACCTGGACACCGCGGTGCTGATTGGTGTGGTGCTTTCGATCCTGCTGTTCGTACCGCGCGCGGCCAAGCTCAAGGCTGCCGAACTCATCGTCACTGACGAGGGTGTGATCCGTGAGCGGACCCCCCAGGACAACCCCGCCGACGCCGCCAGCTCGGTTCGCGCGTCGTCCCCCGTCATCTACGACCTGGAGGGCGAGCTGTTCTTCGGCGCGGCACCCGAACTCGACCGCTATCTTGAGGCGCTACACGCACGGATCCGCGACGAAAATCTGAAGGTCGTGATCCTAAGGTTGAAGCGGGTACGCCATCCCGACGTGGTCTGCATCGAGCGCCTGGAGCACTTCATCCGGGAGCACCAAGAGCTGGGCGTCACCGTGTTGCTCGCCGGAGTGCGGCCGGATTCGCTCGCGCTGCTGCAGAACGTGGGCTTCACCGATTGGCTCCCCGCCGAGCAGGTGTTCCCGGAGGAAGACCGCGAATTCTCGGCGACGCTGAAGGCCGTGCGATACGCGCAGACCCGGTTGGCCGAAACACCTTCGGCCCCGGCGGCACACCAGGAAAAGCTCTACTACCTGGTCTGAAAACTTAGGCGCGCTTGGCCACGGGCTCATCGCGCGGACGACCACGCAGGCCGCGCCAACCGAGGTTGAGCAGCGTGTCCTTAGCGCTTTCGACCTTGATATCGCCGGTCGCCACCCGGGAGGCGACAGCCTCACCACCGCCGACGAGGGCCACGGCCATCGCGTCGTAGTCGGTATCGGGATCAATTTCCGGTGAAGCGGCCTTGATCAGCCGCGCCACCAGTTCGATGATGCGGTCGCGCCCCTCGCGTACTTGCTTGGCGAACAGCTGCGTACTGGTGGCCTGTCCGTAGATCACGATCCACGAGGCCCGGTGCGTGTCGACGTAGTTGAGAAACGATACGACGGTGGTGCTCAACACGTCTCGTGGCGATTTCGTGAGGTCGATATCGCCACGCACCGCCTCCACGAACCTGCCGAGTTCGCGCCGTAGGCAGGCGACAAAGAGGTCTTCCTTGGAGCCGTAGTACAAATAGAGCATCGGCTTGGAAATCTTGGCCGCTGCGGCGATGGCATCCATCGAGGTGTCCCGGAAGCCGTTGAGCGCGAACTCCTGCACGGCGGCATCCAGCATCTGCTGCTCCCGAACCGCACGGGGCAGCCGCTTGGTACCACCGGCCATGGATGCCTCCGAGGTTGGGTCGTCAACGCGAACTTACTCCAGAGTAAGCTACTGAGCGGTTCGACTATTGCACACACCCCACAACTGCGGGTCCAAAGAGAGTTTATCTGCCCGACTCGGGGGCGGCGCGCAAACGTCACCCACCCGATACCCCCACCCCGTACCATGCGCGGCGTGGACTTCACCCTTGCGCTGACCCCCGACCTGGTGGCCGTCTTCCTGACCCTGTTCGTGCTGGAGGTGGTCCTGGGCATCGACAACGTCATCTTCATCTCCATCCTGGCCAGCAAGCTGCCCAGCGGCCAGCAGGCCCGGGCCCGCAATCTGGGGCTGACCCTGGCAATGGTGATGCGCGTGGGGTTGGTGTTCCTGGCCGGCTGGATCATCACTCTCAAAGAGGACGTTCTCGAACTGTTCGGACAGGGTTTCTCGATCAAGGACTTCATCCTCATCGCCGGTGGGCTATTCCTGGTCTACAAGGCTGTCCACGAAATACATCTCAAACTCGAAGGCACCGGCGAAGAGAGTGGAACATCCACGAGTGCAGCGACATTCAAGTCCGTGCTGGTGCAGATCCTGCTACTGGACCTGGTGTTCTCACTCGACTCGGTGATCACCGCGGTGGGCATGACCAGCAACATGATCATCATCGTCACCGTGGTGGTGCTGTCCTTCGCGATCATGCTCTTCGCATCGCGGTTCGTCTTCGCCTTCGTCAACCGCCATCCCACCGTCAAGATGCTCGCACTGTCCTTCCTGCTGCTCATCGGGGTGTTCCTCATCGCCGACGGATTCGGCATAAAGATCGACAAGGCGATGATCTACGGTCCGATGGCGTTCGCCATCCTGGTCGAGGCCCTCAACCTGATGGCCGCCGCACGTAAGGCGAAGCAGGACAACATGACTCAGCGGCCCGTTGCCCTACGTCCCAGCTATCCCGATGTGGACGAGTCCGTGGCGATCGCCGCGGCCACCTCGGCGAGTCCGGACGCAGGTTCGGTAGGACTATCCCGAAAGCCCGTGGCAGGCGGGGGCGGCGATGCCCCGGCCGGACTCGGCTAACGTGCCACGAGCCGAACCCGCAGCTCCTCCAGGCCACGTAATGAGCTGTTGGTAGTCCACCTCGGCGTGCCCTCGATTTCGACGCATTGCACTCGGTTGACTAGTTCTCGCAGCACCGCTTTCCCTTCCATGCGGGCCAGCCCTGCTCCCAGACACAGATGTACACCCGACCCGAACGCCACGTGCTGGGTCACTGGCCGAGTCGCGAGAAAGCGATCCGGGTCATCGAACTCGCGCGGATCACGGTTGGCCGCACCCCACAACAACGCCACCCGGGCACCTGCCGGGATCACCGCGTCCCCGACGGGGTAATCCTGCGCCGCAGTGCGATAGAAGTTCTGAATCGGCGAGGAATAGCGCAGCTGCTCCTCGACCGCGCCGGCAAGCAGCCGCGGATCGGACCTGATGAGCTCGAACTGGTCCGGGTTTTCCGACATCGTCAAGAACATGGTGCTCAGCAGGTTGGTCGTGGTCTCGTTGCCTGCCAGCAAGAGCAACAGCGCGAAGTAGAAAAGCTCGTCGTGGCTGATCTGCCCCTCACCGGCATCCGCGACGAGCTTGCCCAGCACGGTGTCCGCTCCCAACAGGTTTCCCTTACCGAGTTGGGTCATGAAGTAGTCATGCAGATGCCGAACACCGTTGAGAGTTCCCGGAACCTGCCGCAAGCCCTTGGGGCTGAACTCGACATTGGCCACTCGCACCGATTCGTTGGACCAGTGCCGGAAAAACGCCTCATCTTCGGGCGGAATGCCGAGAATGTGCGCGATCATCCTCATGGGTAATGGAACTGCCAGGTGCTCAACGACATCCGAGCCGGGGTCGTCCAGCAGGCCCGTCACCAACTCGGCGGCCATTCGGTCTACCGTCGGCGCCCATCCCTCCAGAGCTCCACGGGTGAACCCGGGCAGCGCCTTACGGCGAAGTTCGGTGTGCCGCGGCCGGTCCATGTTCAGCAGCACCGGAACTTCGAACCGTGCCCGTACGACACCGTCGCGGTTGGACAACAGTGCGTCGTTGCGCGCCGCCGCGCGCACATCCTCATAGCGACACAGGATGAAGGCGTTGCGTTTTCGGTTGTAATGCACCCGCGTACCCGCCAGCAGTGTGCGATATCCCGGGTATGGATTGGCGGCTGTCTCCGGATCCATCGGATCGAAAACAGTCTCCTGCACTCCCGGAAACCGGCGACCGGACACCTTGGCCCGCATTTCGGTGGCCGCGTTGGTGATCAGTGACCGAACAACGGGTTTGGTGGTGGTGTAGACGAGACGTGCGTCGTGCTTCAGGGTCATTTCAAGTGAATCCTCTCCGTTGACGTTCCGCGTATAAACGTAACGGAAATGTCCGTAACGGACAATGGGGTAATCTTTAGGCCTGATGGACCTGACTATCGATCAGCTGGCGCAGCGCGTGGCCATGACGGCGCGCAACATCCGCGAGTGGCAGACACTCGGGCTGGTACCCCCGCCCGAGAAGCGAGGACGCGTCGGCATCTACTCCGACGACCATGTCGCGATCATCAATCACGTCAAGAACTTGAAATCCCAGGGGTTTCCGCTGGATGTCATTCGCCGGGTCATCGACTCAGGCGGTGGCTCCGAGGACAGCGTCCGCAAGATGGTGATCGAAGCCCTCAGCCCATTCGCCACCGGAGAGCCGCTGGTGATGCCGCGCGCCGAGCTCACCAGACGCGTCGGCACCGGCGCCGATGTGGCACTGGCCGAGCTGGGGCTGGTGTCCGATGTCGATGCGAAAACGATCTCGGTACGCGACGGCGAAACCCTCGATGCAATCGAACTGCTGATTGCCGCGGGCATGTCGATGTCCCGCATCACCGAGACCCTGCGCGAAGTGGACCGGCTGCAACATCAGATCGCGCAGCTGTTGCTGGGCGCCTACGTGGCCGACGTCTGGCAGCCCTTCGTCGAGTCCGGTTATGCGTCCGAGGACTGGGGCAAGATCGCCGAAAATGCTTCGAAGGCAAAACAATTGACTGTCACGCTGGCATCGCGACTGTTGGCGCGGGCCCTCGATGACACCGTCGACCCGATCCTGTTGCAACAGGCCGACGAGGCCGAGGCCGTGCTGGAACGCAACCGCCCGGCCTCATCGGCCTAGTCTCAGTCGACCTCGCCGCAACCCCGGTCCAGGCCGCGAACCTCGATGGGGCACCACACCGCACGGGATACCTCGGCGGCCCACTGCTGGGCGTCGGCCAGGGTCGGCACCTCGATGATGCTGAAGCCGCCGAGTTGTTCCTTGGTCTCGGTGTACGGCCCGTCGGTCGTGGTATGCCCAGAGGCGTTGGCACTCACCATGGTCGCGGTAGCGGCCGGCTGCAGACCAGCCGCGAAGAGCCACACCCCCGCCTCCTGCATGCGGCGGGTAACAGCCTGTACATCGGCACCGATGGTTTCCAAGGCGGCATCGTCGGGCTGCACCGCATCAGGTGGATAAACAATCGAGAGCAGATAGCGGCTCATGTCAGGCCTCCTCGTCCTGGAAGGGGCGCACCTCGACGGGCTCCTCACATGCCGCCGACCCCTCGGCGGCCCACTTCAACGCCGCATCGAGGTCAGGCGCGTTGATGATCCAGAAACCACCGAGGTGTTCCTTGGTCTCCAGGTAAGGGCCGTCCGTGGTGGTGACCTTTCCGTCCACACTGCGGACGACGGTCGCATCCGATGGTTCGGTCAGACCGTTCGCGAACACCCAGACGCCAGCCTCTTTCATTCTCTCGTTGAGCGCGCCGGTCTGGGCGTACAGCCGCTGCACATCCTCATCACTCCAGTCGGCCGCGTTCTCCGCGTAACTGTGGACCGAGAGTAAGTACTGCTTCATGGTCGTCCTTTCTATCCGCTTCTGGCGATGGGGACGCCCGGTCGGCTTCCCTTCAACCTCACTACGAATAGACCTGCCCGAAATCGACACCTCATCGCGTAAGTCAGAAAGAAATTGCGGAGGATCTCACTGCGGGCAGCCGAACTACGAGCCGTGCGTCCCGAGCTTGTTGTCCAGGTACTCCTGGCGGCAGGCTCGGCGCGCGATCTTTCCACTGCTCGTGCGCGGGATCGCGCCGGCCTGAACCAGCTGCACATCGGCGATGGGCAGGGCGTGCCGACGAGAGACAGCGGCCCGGATCGCCTCGACGATGGGACCCGGTTCCGCCCGCCCGGCTCCCGCGGCACGTTCGGCGACGATGACCAATCTCTCTCCGGCACCTTCACCCGCCTCGACGCCCATGGGCAGTTCGTTGGTGGGCACCGAGAAGGCCGCCACGAATCCACGCCGCACCACCGGAGAGGCGTCCTCGACGGTGGCCTCGATGTCGTGCGGGTAGTGGTTGCGGCCGTCGACGATCACCAAATCCTTGACCCGGCCGGTGATGTACAGCTCACCCTCGAGATAGACGCCGAGATCGCCCGTGCGGAACCAGGCAGCGGCCGGTTCGGCGCCGGTGGCATGGCTGCCCTCACCCAGCCGCGCCCGCAGCGTGTTGCGGAAAGAGAAGTCCGTCTCCTCCGGACGGCCCCAGTATCCACGCCCAATGTTGTTGCCGTGCAACCAGATCTCGCCCACCTGTCCGTCGGGCAGCTCCGCCCCGGCAGTCGGGTCGACAATCACCGCCCACTGACTGCGGGCGATCTGACCACAGGACACCTGCGGCACCGCCTTCTCATGGGCGGCGTCCACCCGTACCGCATATCCGGCACCCAGCTGTTCGCGATCCACATAGATGACGGACGGCTCCGCTTCGGGCGCGATCGAGGAGACGAACAGCGTCGCCTCGGCCATACCGTAAGACGGCTTGATGGCGTTGGCCGGTAATCCGTGGGGACCGAAGGCCTCATTGAACTTGCGGATCGACGCGATGCTGACCGGCTCGGAACCATTGATCAGCCCCGCCACCTTGCTCAGATCCAGGGCTTCGCCATCCTTCGGCAGGCCTCGCTCGGCGGCCAGCTCGAAGGCGAAGTTGGGGGCGGCGCCAAAGGTGCGGCCCACGTGAGACGCGTCCGCGAGTTCCTTGATCCAGCGGCCGGGCCGCCGCACGAACGACATCGGTGACATGAGCGTCATCCGGCCCCCACACAGCGGGAACATGAGCATGAGCAGGCCCATATCGTGGTAGAGCGGCAGCCAGCTCGCCCCGCGGACATCCACATCCAGACCAACGGAAATGACCATCTGCAGCACGTTGGTCATCACCGCACGATGGGTGATCTCGACACCGGCGGGCACTCGCGTCGATCCCGATGTGTACTGCAAATAGGCGATGTCATCGGTATCCGGCGTCACCCTCACATACGTCGCACCCACCGAGTCGGGCACGCCGTCGACGGCCAGGACTCGAGGCCGACGCTCGCGCGGCAGCCTCCGGACGAAACCGCTGACGGATTCGGCGGCCGCCTCGTTGGTGAGCACCACCGTCGGTTGGGCATCGGTCAGCACCGCATCGAGCCGCTCGGCATGACCCGGCAGTTCCGGAGCGAAAAGGGGCACCGCGATGGTGCCGGCCTCGATGGCGGCGAAGAAGCCGATGACGTAATCGAGGCCCTGCGGCGCCAAGATCGCGACCCGATCCCCGGGCGTGGTCACCTGCTGAAGCCTCGCCGCGACCGCACGCGAACGCGCCCGCAGTTGGGGCCAGTTCAGATCGGACGGAGCGCCCTCCGGGTCGCTGCTGAAATCGACATAGCGGTAGGCAAAAGTGTCGTGCTCGCCATCGACGGCGCACTCCAAATAATGGTTGACGGTGTAGCCATCCGGTAAGGAGATCGCGCCCGTCTCGTCCAGGTACTCCTCGACACGTAACCCTGACACCAGCGCACTCATCGCAACCTCCGCGTAGCCGTAACTACGACAGCCGGACAACAACAAGCAGCAACGAATAGCCATCACGCTTTGCTACGGTCCCGACCGAACGTAGATGGTACGTGACGTACCAGTAGCAAACGGTACTCGAAGTCCCAATAAGACGCCGCGTCTAAAAAGGCCTGGAGGGACATTGTTCACTGTGTGCTTTGACACCCCCGAGTAGCGATGTGACGGGTGCGACCGCGCCGGGCCGAACCTGCGCTGGTACCCGACCCTTTTCGGGCATTCCCTTCCCGGCCGGTCACTATTAGACTCGTGACAAATAGCATCCAGCGTCGGAGGCGAATATGCGATCCAGGGATCTGATCAAGTACTGGTCGCGGTGGGTGACCATGCACGGCATCAGCCGCGTCGGACTACTCACCCAGGTGCGCACAATGCCCTTGGCGGCGTTGTTCCTCAGCCCGGATCGCGCCAACAACCATTACCGGTACATCGAACAGATCCGGTCCGTGGGCCCCATTGCTCCGGCCCGGGCCACTGGCCTGGTCTTCACCGGTCTGGCGCAGACACGCGAGATCCTGCGGGACCACCGATTCATCACCATGGCGCCCAACAACATTCCCTCCCCGGTGCTCCCCCAGGGGCTCAGCCGGTGGATCTTCAACAGGACCGAGCCCGGTCTGCCCAACCCGGTAGAGCCTCCCGCCATGCTGGCCGTCGACCCACCCGAACACACCCGGTTCCGCAAGCTGGTGTCGAGGGCGTTCACACCACGCGCGGTAAGCAAGCTGGAGGACCGCGTCCGTGAGGTGACACTCGAGCTGCTCGACAACCTGGAACGCAAGGAGCGAGCCGACCTGCTCGACGACTACGCCTCGCAATTGCCGGTGGCGATCATCGCCGAGATGCTCGGTGTTCCACGCGAAGACGCTCCGTTCCTCCTGGAATGGGGCAATCACGGTGCGGCGCTGCTGGATATCGGCATGACCTGGTCTGCGTATCGCGATGCCACCCAGGCGCTCATCGAGATCGACCGCTACTTCGACGCTCACCTGGTCCGGCTGCGCCGCGAGCTTGCACAAGACCCCACCATCGACGGCATCTTGGCGAGCATCGTGCGCGACGGCGATCTGGACGACCGCGAACTCAAGGCCACCATGGCGCTGCTGCTCGGTGCCGGATTCGAAACGACGGTCAACCTCATCGGGAATGGCATCGTGGCCCTGCTGCGTCACTCCGAGCAGCTGGCGTACCTGCAGGAGAATCCGGAAGGCTGGCCGAACGCCGTCGAGGAGATCCTGCGTTACGACTCCCCGGTGCAGGTCACCGGCCGGGTGGCCACCGAAACCGTCGAATTCGACGGCCACACACTGCCTGCCGGCTCGATGGCGGTGCTACTCCTCGGCGGGGCCAACCGCGATCCCGCTGTTTTCGATGAGCCCGACGTCTTCGACGTGAGCCGCGCCAACGCCCGCGAACACGTGGCATTCGGCAGTGGTGTCCATGTCTGCCTGGGCGCGAGTCTGGCGCGGATGGAGGGTGTGGTGGCGCTGCAGTCGCTGTTCGAACGCTTCCCCGAGCTGGCGCTGGCAGCCGATCCCACCCCGGGCAAGCATGTCAATCTGCACGGCTTCGGAAGCCTGCCCGTGAACCTCGGCCGTGCCCGGGTACGAGCCAGCAGTTAATCTCGAGGCTGCGCGATGTCCGTTCGGCATCGAGCGAGCCGACACGGGGATCGGACGGATGCACGACCGGATCAAACAGCGCACCCATTGGGCGGTGACGCACGGGATGGCCCGTGCGTACCTCAAAGTGCTTGCCCGACGCGGTGAACCCGTCGCGCAGCTGGGAATCGACACGGCCCAGGCCGCAAGCATCTACGCAATCATCGACAAGATCCGTGGCCGCGGGAGGATGTCGCAGGCAGGCGATGGCTGGATCACCGCGGATGCGCAGATCGTCCGAACGATCTTCCGCGACAACCGGTTCGTCACGTTCAAACCCGAACACCGGTCGTCCTCACCGATCATTCAGCGCTTGGCGGCGTGGAGCGACCCGCAGCTGCTCAATCCCGCCGAACCGCCGTCCATTCTGATCACCGATCCACCCGACCACGGGCGGCTGCGACGCCTAGTCGCCGCGCCGTTCACCCCACGCGCCATCGAAGCCCTGCGCGGACGCATCCAGGACGTGACGAACGGCCACCTGGACGCGCTGGAACAGCATCCACACCCGGACCTGATCCCCGATTTCACCGCGAAGATCCCCATCGCCGTGATCGGCGAGATGATCGCCGTGCCGCCGCAGGATTACTCACTGCTCTATACCGCGATGAATCGCGCGATCCAGCTGATCGCGACCACCGCCCCGTCATGGCGCCAATATCAAGACGGCACAGCGGCTTTACGGGAAATAGACGAATACCTTGAGAAACACGTCGCCCGTCTGCGCCGTGAAGGCACCGAAAGTGAGCTGGCCACAGGACTTCTCGACAGCGATCTGAGTCACTTCGAGCTCAAGATGTTCTTCGCAGTGTTCCTGGGCGCGGGATTCGTCACCACCACACATCTGATGGGCAAGGCTATCCTCGCGCTGCTTCGCCACCCCGAGCAGCTGGCGGCGCTGCGTGCCGATCCGAGCCTGTGGCCCAACGCCGTCGAGGAGCTCATGCGCTACGACACCTCCAACCAGTGGTCGGCCCGCGTCGCCACCGAAACCGTCGAAATCGAAGGACACACCATCGAGGCCGGCCAGTCGGCGCTGCTACTTCTCGGCGGAGCCAACCGCGACCCTGCCGTGTTCGAGAAACCCGACGTCTTCGACATCACCCGGCCCAACGCGCGCGAAAACATCACGCTGGGCACCGGAATTCACGTGTGTCTGGGCCAGGTGCTGGCACGCGTCGAGCTGCATACCGCGCTGCAATCGCTGTTCGAACGCTTCCCAGGGTTAGCACTGGCCGGTGAGCCGGAGTACTTCGACGGGATGGGTATTCACGGGCTGCGCAGCCTACCCGTGACGCTGGGACGTTAGCCGCAGGCGGCGACGCCCTTGAAAGCCAGCACCCGGCGCACCGAGGCGTTGATCGCGTCGCCGTTCAGTTCGCCTGCGTTGTAGGCCGATTCGAGGCGATCCAGGACTGAGCCAACCTTTTCGGTGCTCACCCAGAGCGCCCAGTCGACACCGGCCTTGATCGACTTGAGCACCGCCTCCTCGATCGGGAAACGGTCGGTGATGGCGGCCATCGAGGACAGGTCATCGGTGAAGATCACTCCGTCGTAGGCAGGCGCCCCGTAGCCGGTTCCCTTGCGCAGCAGGTCGACTGCGGCCGGACTCAGACTGGATGGGTCGTCGCCGGTCAGTCCGGGCACCTGCATGTGGCCGATCATCACGGCGGCACCGCTGGTCACCAGCGAGCGATACGGCACCAAATCGTTGTCCTTCAGCTGCTCCAGCGGCGGGGTTACCACGCCGTTGGTGTGCGAGTCACCCGACGCGTGGCCATGGCCCGGAAAGTGCTTCACCACAGCGCGCACACCACTGGCCTGATATCCCCGCACCGCTGCCTCGGCGTACTCGGCGACCTTCTGCGGGTCGCCGCTGTACGAGCGGTCCCCGATGGCGCCGTCCGGGTCGCCGTCGGTCACGTCGGCATCGGGTGCGAAGTCGATGGTGATGCCGAGGTCCTTCATCTTCTGACCGCGCTCCTGGCTGAGCGCCTGCACCTGTTCGGGAGTCTGCGTGGCGGCCAGTTCCCGCGCGGACGGGGACGGACCGATGAGGTCCTTGAGGCGAGACACCCGCCCGCCCTCCTCATCGACGCTCACCGCTGCCGGGATCGGTCCGGCGGTGACGACGTCGTGCAGGGAGCCGTCAGTCAGCATCTCCTTCTTGGTCCAGCTGCCGACGAAAATGCCGCCAACATGATGGTCACGCACCAGCGCACGGGCGTCGTCGGCGTCCTTGACGCCCACCATGAGCAGCTGCGCCAGCCTGTCACGGGTACTCAGGCAGGCCAGGTCAGCGGCGGGCGCCGCGGTGGCGGGGGCCTTTCCCGAGGACGACGGCGAGGGTTCCTTGGACGGCTCCGAGGTATTGCCGCCGCAGGCGGACAGCGCCACCACAACGAGACCGGTCAGTACTGCCCCTGCACGCATTCTCATGAGGCCATCGTGTCATGCGCCGGTGTCCAGCCGGGCCAGCCGGTCGCCGAGGTACCCACGGAACACCTCATTGTCCGTGGATACCAACGCTTTTCGGTAGGCCTCAGCGGCTTCCCGATTCCGGCCGAGTCGGGTGAGCAGATCGGCGCGCGCGGCGTGCAACGGGTAATACGCGTTGAGCTCCTCCCGCAACGGCTCGATGGCATCCAGTCCAGCCTGTGGGCCGTCGCGCTCACCAACGGCCACCGCGCGATTGAGCGCGACCACGGTAGTGGGGGTGAACGCCGTCAGCTGGTCGTATAGCGCCACGATCTGGCTCCAGTCGGTTTGTGCTGCCGTGGGCGCATCGTCATGCACGGCATTGATGGCGGCCTGGATCTGATACGGCCCGGGGGCGTTGCGTCTCAGGCAACGCCGCACCAGCTGGTGCCCCTCGTCGATCATCTCGCGGTCCCATCGGGTGCGGTCCTGATCGGCGAGCAACACCAGCGCCCCACTGACATCGGTACGGGCGCAACGGCGCGCCTCGGTGAGCAACACCAATGCCAGGAGCCCCAGCACCTCGGGCTCGTCCGGCATGAGATCGGCCAGCACCCGCGCCAGTCTGATCGCCTCGGCGGATAGGTCCGTACGGGTGAGCGTCGCACCCGAGGACGCCGCGTAGCCCTCGTTGTAGACGAGGTAGAGCGCGGCCAGCACCGACGACAACCGGTCCGGTAGATCGTGGTCCCCCGGCACCCGGTACGGGATACCTGCCGACGCGATCTTCTTCTTGGCGCGCGTGATGCGCGCGGCCATGGTCGATTCGGATACCAGATATGCATTGGCGATTTCAGGGGTGGTGAGTCCGCCGAGCAGGCGCAACGTGAGCGCGACCTGCGCCTCCTGAGACAAGGCCGGGTGACAGCACGTGAAGATGAGCCGCAGGCGATCATCCCGCACCGGCCCCACCTCCTGCGGTTCCGGCCGCTCCTCCTGCAGAGCGGTTGCCTCTCTGGATAACTCGTCGCGTCGCTGGTCTCGCCGCAATTTGTCGACGCTGCGGTTGCGGGCCGTGGTGGTGATCCACGCACCCGGATTGGGCGGAATACCGTCTCCTGGCCATTTCGCGATGGCCACCTCGAACGCCTCCTGTACGGCGTCCTCGGCGAGGTCGATGCTGCCAAAGTAGCGAATCAAGGTTGCCACGGTGCGGCCGTACTCCTCGCGGAAGATGCGGCCGATCTCGTCGTGCGCCACAGGTCAATGGTGCCTCTCCGGTGTCGGGTGTCCTACAGACACCACGAACGAGCCGCGCGGAAATCGACAGCGCGCGCCCGTACAGTCGATTTGTGAGAGGCAGTATGCGGCGATATGCGACGTATGCGAGCGTCGCTGGTGCACTTGCGCTCGCAGCATGCACGGATCAGGTTGCAGGCATACCAACCTCAGCAGCCACCGCCACGTATTCCTGCCAGTCACGATCCGTAACGGGGCGGGCCTACATCCAATTCCGCCCAAATGGTCAGCCGTTATCCGTCTCTATCCCCGAACTCCCAGGCTGGCGGTCAGCTCCGACTGCATTGAGGGAAAACCAACTCGCCCTTACGAAAACGATCGGGACAACCCAGAGTTACGTTGCGCTGTCAATTCTGCGGCCGGAGCCGGATCGCGACAAAGCTTCCGCGCAACTGAGCAAGTTGACTAGGTTCGACCCGTCAGTGTCGATCGTTCAAGAAGAAACGGTGAATGTTTGTAGCCTAGAGGCATCACGACTCGCCGGCATTGCCGAAAATCGAGGCCTGCGGTTCGACTATCTGAACCTCGCGTACCCGGCCAACGGAGTCTTCTATCCAATCCAACTCCGCAATCAGATGGGCGCAGGCGATGTTCCTCTATTCGGTACCGATGTTGAGGTGATTTTCCGAAACCTGCAGATCGGACCGTAGAGTCGGCGCATGCACAACGACGTCCGTCGGAACATCCTCCGTATCATGTCTTCTGGTGCGCTCATACTCGCCGGGTGTTCGCAGCCAGAGTCCGGCACACCCACCGCGGAACATCCGACGTCCTATTCATGCCAAGCACAGGCGGTGACGGGCGAGACCTATACGCGGACAAGTACGCCCAAGGAACCGTTCACCGTTTCCATCCCCAAGCTCCCAGGTTGGGAACCGGCCGCGACAGCACGCACAGATAACAAGCTTGCGGTGGTTAGAACGATCGGAATCAGCAGGAGCCTCACCATGCTGATGTCCCTGGACCCTGCCCCTAGCTACGAGCAGGCACAGGAGCAGCTGAATAGCTTCACCAATATCGTCGGGCCGGTAAAGATCACTCACGATGAGACCCTCGAGATCTGCGGCACAAAGGCCACCCGGCTGATCGGCACAGTTGAAGAACGAGGTCAACAGTATGACTACCTCAACGTGACCTATCACTTCGGCGATAACTATTACCCCGTACAGCTGCGCAATCAGATGAAGCTTAGCGACGTACCTTTATTCAGCGCCGACATCGACGTCATGTTCCAGGGTTTCCAGATCAGCCCATAGATGATTTGTGCACTAGCCGTCCCCACGAACATCCGGGGCCCACAACAACAGTTCGGCGCGCGCCGCATTCGCAGCTTGCACGTCAATCGTCGCACCCTCCGAATCGATTCGATAAGGCACAAGCATGTCGATAGCGATTCCCTCGGAATGCTCAAGTTTGATCTTGATGGCATCTCCTGCCACAGGAACCGAGGCAGTCACGTCTAGCACAGCCGCCCGCGCTCGCAGCTGCTGCCTGTCGCTGGGCAGTTCCAGGCCATCAATGATCCCCGACTCATCCTGCGGCATTGCAGCTATCGCCGACCGTCGTACCGATACATCACCAGCCAGTCCAATGACCATCATGAACGGTGCGAAGTCATCGGCATGCGCAAGCTCTACCGCGACGAACTTGATAGCATCGCCAAACAGCTTGTCCACATCGTCTTGTGCTTGCGGCGATGCTGTCGATCTCCATTCCATTGGACATCCTTTGAGCTGTTGGCGGGTTGGGCAGGGAGGGGATTCATGGCAGACCAACGACTGCGTGTGTCGACAACCGCGCTCGAACAAGGGTCACGCGAGCTGCGCCAGCATCATCGCACGATCGAGACGGCTGTTGCCGAAATCCATCGGCGGGCTCAAACACTTCAGGGCGTATGGACTGGCTCGGCTGCAAACGATGCGGCAACGGCATGGGACGATCTTCGCAAGACATTCACATCCCACCTGGACACGCTGTCTGAGCATGCTGAGTTGTTGTTGAAAACCGCGAAGCTGCACTCTGATCAGGAACAGCTGACCACGCAGGCCATCGCCTCAACGGATAGCTAGCGAGGTTGATATGGCTGAACGTTCGTATGACTTAGACGCGATGCAAGAACACATCGACTTCCTGACCAAGCAAATAGAATCGCTCACTGATCAGGCGAAAAATGTCGAGCGTACGGCGGAGGGCGTCCTGTCCCAGTACGAGGGACAAGGCGCAGAAAAGTTCATGGAAGCAAGCGCTGAGTGGCGAACCAAATTCGCACAACACCTTGAATCACTTGGGGCACTGCGCGACAGAATCAAGATCACTCACGGCAACTACCTCGATGCGAGAACGAAGAACCGCGAAATGTTCCCGGGGGCGTAATCATGACAAAGGCCGATCCAGAATGGTTCTACTCCGTCGCCACCAAACTTGCAGAGGCGGCCACATCCTTCGAAGCCCGCTTCACCGCACTTGACCAAAAGCTGAATGTCTCTCGATCCGCGGGCGGCTACGCAACCGGTGGACCACGCTGGAGCTCCAGCTATGACCAGTCCGCGTCCGACGTGTTCGAAGTCGGCTCCCTTGGGGTGATGGCAGCCACGGTCCTCGCAAAGTTAGTACACGAAGCAGGGCTCAACGAGGCCAGAGCAGAGAACGAGTCGAGTCCAACGGGCCCTCAAGAACGTACTCCGCCGCCGCCCTCGGGGAGCAAGATCAACCACGCCATGCACCCCAGCCAGCTGTCCGTCGGCGGAAACAACTCCAAACCAGACCATTGGTCTCTCATTGCCGACTATGTAAAGAAGGAATGGGCTGATTGCGACGAGAGTCGGATTCGTGCGGCGGGGTCTGCCTTCAGTTCCTTCGGCACCGACAGCCAGAAGCAAGCAACCGATCTCTGGAATGCCTGCACGGCGATCTTCACTGATGATCGACAAAAAGGCTATCCAGAGATCAATGAGATGGTCACCGAAATCGCCAACGTATGTGGTGCCCTCAAAGGGGAGGTTGCTTCCGATCTGGGCGTCGCCTGCGAGGCCGTAGGTTCAAAAGCCGCCGAGATGAAGAAATTAGGTCAGCAATCCCTTACGATACTTCATTACATTATCCTGTCTTACGAAGTGGACAAGGTACTGGCGCGGAGACTTCCTTTTGGCGATCGGATACGAAAAGGTATCGATCGACTAATTGAATTCAATAAAAGAGAATACGCCAAAGCCAATGACAAACTCATGGAGTCGATCAACCAAAAAGTAGACCAGGCCGCCGAATCTAACGAGGGCATCAACAATCTTGCGACAACGGACGCCAAATTTCTGTCAAATCTCCTCGACAGAATTCCCAGGCAAACGGACCCCATTCGCAATCGCACGAAAGAAGAAAATGAGGCCGCTGGTGACGAAGGGGAGCGGCGAGCAGGAATCGATCCCAGAGGCCCCAAGAGAGAGGTGCGAGTCATCGTCGACACGGGCTCCGGGCCCGTGGCACGCGAGGTTGTACCTGATCGGATTGATGACGTAAACCGGCAGGTCATAGAGGTTAAGAACACCAACGAGATTAGGCCTGATCGCGTACAGATTCTCGCGGAAGCTGAGTGGGCGCGACAGAACGGCTACACGATGACCCTTGTCGTTGACCATCGCACCGCGATCAATGACCCGAAGATCCAAGAAATGGTGAACAACGGGCAGATTCAAGTCGTCAGGAAGGAACTTGATGATGCATACTTCTAATTACATCGGCATTCCGCAGGGCGACGACTGGATGGACAATATTCCCCCCCAGTATGTTCACGGAGAGCGTGGGTTTGATAAACGCATCATGCACGACCTTGCAGAGGTTGGCGTGCGCGCTTACACGCTAGATGCGCTCGCGAACGGTCCCGCAACGATTCCCGAGGCCATTCCTGTCTTCATAGACTGGCTATCTCATTTGGAAGAACGTATACCCGGGCCGGAACCAGACCATGGTCACCGCTCAATTATCCGTTCCGGTTTAATTCGCAACCTCATCGACCCAGCAGCACGCGGAAATCAGCAGGTAATTGACCTACTCATCAGCCAGGTCCAACATCAGCCACCCCTACCATTGCGGCAGATAGATTGGGCACTCGGTGGCCTCAAACTAGCCTGCGGACCAAAAGATTTCTCAAAGATCGTTGCGCTTATTCCCGACCTGCCTGCGGGTACGCCAATCATTCCGATCATTCAATATCTAGGAAAAGTGAAAACACGCGACTCTCATCAATTGCTAATCAGATATCTCAACGGGCCGGCACGCGAATTCGCAATCAAAGCACTCGTTCAAGCGAAGGCGCCCGGCATTCGCCATCTCATCGAACCTCTTGTCCACGACCCGGATACGCTGGTTCGAAAGGCAGCCCGACGCGCTATGGAACGACTACCCAATGACTGACGAGCCCGATCACCTCAAAGAAATCGCAGAGCGTGTGCGCGCCCAGGTGGCGGAGCTGGAATCGCAGATGAGCAGGATCGACGCGATAGAAGCCGAGGCCGAATCCATGGATCGGATGGTCCGTGTCCGAGTGAACGCAAACGGAATGGTCCTCGGCATCCAGCTTCACCAAGCGACAGCGCGCATGGATCGTGGGCGACTTGGGACGCTGATCGCCGAGACCGCCCAGGCCGCGGCGTATCGGGCCTCTGATGCTGCCCATCAATTTTTCGAGGGCCTTCTCGCGACACGCGCTGAACTTCAACAGGCAGCAGAGGCAATCCATCCTGAGGCCCGTCAGATGTTCAGCAGCCACCTGCCGGCCCCGCACTCTTCCCCATCACCAAGCCATTGCCCTCCCGCAAAGTCGCCTGTCGTTTACCCAACGCAACAACCTCCACAGCGCTACGCAGCGCTCGATGACGAGGACGCCCATTACGAACGCTTCAATCAAAACCCCTTTGGGAGAAGTTGATACAAGCGAACGAGCCGCGCGGAAATCGACAGCGCGCCACAATTGCCCCATGGCCTACGACGAAGACCTGGTAGAGCGCATCCGTGAAGTGATCGCCACAACCAAGGGCGTCACCGAGAAACGGATGTTCGGCGGCCTGGCGTTTCTGGTCGACGGGCACATGACCGTCGCCGCGAAACGCGAAGGCGGCCTATTGGCGCGTTGCGATCCCACGGAGACCGAGGCTCTGGTGACCAAGACTCATGTCAGCCGGATGGTGATGGGTGGGCGCGAGATGGACGGCTGGCTGAGCATCGACGCCGAGGGCGTGCGCACCAAGCGGCAGCTGGAGCCGTGGGTGAAGCGCGCCCTGCTCTACGCCGGCTCGCTACCACCCAAATAGCCCGCAGCGGCCACTATCCGCCGCGCAGCACCATCAGCTTCTGCATATCCGCCAGGCCCTGCTCCTGTGCCTGCCCAAGGAACGTCGGCAATGGGGCCTGCACTTCGGGTAGTACCTCGTTGTCGATGAGGCCTTGCAGCTCGGCCTCCTTACCGCCGCGGCCTGCTTGGTTCTCGATTTCTTGCTGCCCGGAAAGCGTTGAATAATCGTAGAATTCGCGATCCGACGGCCGCGTGCTATCGACCTGCATGCCGCCGGGTTTCCAATACGAGTAGTTGGCCAGCTTGGCTTCCGCGGTGCGGACCGCCACGATGTGGCTGGGCGCCGAGGTGGGAATCTCGCTGGGTGGCGCGATCTCACCCATCAACTTCTGCGTGTGTGGAGATTTCATGAGCGTGGTCATCTCCTCCACCGACATGTCATCGGTGACGTGTGCAATCCACTTGCGTCCCCCCACATTGTTTTTGGCGATATTTGCGATATCGGCGCGGGCAGCCAGGTACGAGAAACGCGGATCGGTACGCCACCCGTTGCCGCCGGACCCGATGGTCAGCAGCAGCGGAGCCAGGTCGACGCTGGAGGTCAGCTGCGTGCGCGTATCCCCCGCCTTCGGGGTGAGCACCCCGTGCGGATCGCGGATGTACAGGGGAACCCGGATCGACTCCTCGTAGGCGGTGGCCCCCTTGCCGCGCAACCCGTGTGAGCCCCCGTATTCGCCGTGATCGGAGGTGAAGACGACCACCGTGTTGCGGTCGACGTCCGGACGCGATGCCAGCTTCTCGAGAGCCCGGCCGATCTGGGCGTCCACCTGCTGTTGCAACCACAGGTACATGTCCAGGCAGCGGGCCCATTGGCGGGCCATGCCCGGACCCGAATAGGACACCGCGCCGGTCATGATCGGCGACATGAAATTGGCGTAGTCGATTTGCAGCTGCGGCTTGCGATGCTGACGCAGCTCATCGGGCGTCTGGAAATTGGCGGGGACGTTATCGAACCAGTGCGGAACATCTTCCGGAAGAGGGTTTCTCGGCCACCAGCAGATGTCGTGCGGATTGACCAGTGACACCGTGGTGCACCAGGGCCCCTTGCCCGCTTCGGCGTCGAACCACCCTGCGAACTGATCGACTATCCCCGGGTCCTTCTGCAACCCCTGGTTGGGAGCCCCATTGGGCGAGGGGAAGGTTCCACCCGAGAAACCGTGTGCGTCAAGACCTTCAGGATTGGTGTCGCTCCAGTCGCCGAGGTGCCACTTACCCCACCACCAGGTGCGGTAACCCTGCTGGCGCAGCATGGTGCCCCAGGTGGGGAACTGTGGAGCCAGGCTCGATTCGCTGGGCCCTTCGCCGGTGAACAGGCAGCCGGTCTGGTGCGAGTACAGCCCCGTCGTCATGGCTCCTCGCGATGGGGTGCACATGTTCGACGCGGTGTAGTGCGATGCGAAAGTAACGCTTTCCCTTTGCAATCGGCTAAGGCTCGGCAGGAGGTTGGTGAGTTTTTGGATATCGGGGAACCACTGCGGGGCCCGCATCTGATCAACGATGATCACCAGGATATTCGGCTTGTTGCCACCCGCCGCCGTCGAATCAGTGCGCCCCGGCTTGCGGAGCAGTTCATATCCCCCGAAACCTACGGCGGCGGCACCCGCCGCGACTGCCCCGGTGGTAAGCACGGTCCTGCGGTTGAGCTCGGCCATGGATCCAACGTAACCGCAATTCCTGGCAATGAACGCTGAAGAACCCGGCCAGTTTTGGGTACGACGCGCTACGGCTGTGCGGGAGCGGCCGGCGCAGACGGCGGCGGGCCCGCCGGAGCCGTAGTCACGGGGGCGCCGGGAACAGCATTCGAGCTATGCGGTGGCGCAAGGGGCGCCGGTGCAGGAGCAGGTGCAGGTGCCGGGACGGGGGCAGCGGGAGGCTGGGTGCCCATGATCTCGATCTCGCTCACCGAGACCAGGCCGTTGAACGCGTCCTGCCGTTGGCCGCTCTTGTTCACGATCGACACCCCGGGTTCGGTGGCCTCGATGACCATGGTCACCGAATCAGTCACCACATTCACCTTGATACTCGCCAGCGCACGACTCACCGGAACCTGCTGCTTGACCGAGCTGCCGTCGCTGAATTCCCAACGCACCCGGGTGATCTTGCGGTTCTGAGCGAAGCGGTCCGATCCGTCGATATCGGTCTTGGCGTATCCAGGGATCAATCCCACCGAGGTGATGAGTGTTGGATGATCGAACTTGGCCGTGATCGACTGCCCGTCTTGTTCCTTCCACTGGCACCGCCACGCGGTGAGTGGGTCGTTGTCGAACGCCTTGGCGGGGTCGTAGACGTATTTCACCCCGTTGCTGTCGGTGCCGTCCTCGGCCTGAACGCAATTAGTGGACACATCCACCGGCTTAACGGCACTCGAGGGCGCCGCAGGTGGCGCCGTGGTGGCGGTCGCCGCGGCACTGCTCGTCACCTTCGGGTCATTCGGCGGCAGCATTCCATGCGTCGGCTGCTGGGCGGATCCGTCCCCACGCACCGCCATGTATCCGACGTAGCCGAGGCCGACGATCACGAGCAGACCAGCAAGCATCGCGAAGGCCATGATGATCCCGCGATGCGATCGCGCATTGGGGTCACGCCAGGGATCGGAGAACTGCACCTGCGCGGCCAGCGCGGGCGGGCACGCGGGCAACTGCGCCAGGGCCTCACGCAGATCGGGGCGTGTGTGCCACAGCCGCAGCAGTTGATCCTGAGGTAGCGCCGGGTTGTGCGCGGCGGCGAACTCCGCGTCGTAGTCCGGCGCCGGTCCGTAGTTGTATGGACCGGTCATGGGCGGCCATTATTCCGCACGAAGCGCCGTCGGGGACCACAGGTAGCCACCCGCCATGCCGGTCTCTTCACGGTTCTCCATGTTCCGTACTCGCCCCCACCAAGTATCCGCAGGCCCGCCGGAGAATCGCGACCATCTTCGGACGTGCTAGTTTGGCCGCTGGTATCTGCATGACCCAGAGGAGCTCCGATGACCAGATTTGTGGTGCCAGCCGCCGCGAGCGTGCTGATCGGTCTGCTGCTGGGCGCTGCGGCCGTCTTCGGCCTGACGCTGTCGGTTGAACAGGACAAGAAGCCCGTTGTGACCGGTATCGATCCGTCGACGGCAATCCTCAACCGTCCCGATTACGGCAACCGGAGCTGACATCGCGCGGCTCCCGGCAGCGCCGCGCCGCATTTCCTGAACCGTGACGCACCGCCTTGACTCTTCCCCGCTGAGCCGGCGGTGGCTCGCCGTCGCATCGGTACTCGCCCTACTGCTGACCTTCGCCCAATCACCCGGACAGATATCACCGGATACCAAGCTGGATCTGGCGATCAATCCGCTGCGGTTCGCCGCGCGGGCCCTGAACCTGTGGAGCAGCGATCTGCCGTTCGGGCAGGCACAGAACCAGGCCTACGGATACCTCTTCCCCCACGGCGCTTTCTTCTCGATGGGACACCTGCTCGGGGTGCCGGCCTGGGTGACGCAACGGCTGTGGTGGGCGCTGCTCATCGTGGCCGGGTTCTGGGGTGTCATCCGGGTCGCCGAAGCGCTGGGTATCGGTACCCGAGGCTCCCGGCTCATCGCGGCGACCGCCTTTGCCCTGTCCCCTCGGGTACTGACGACCCTGGGCGCCATCTCGTCGGAAACGCTGCCCATGATGCTGGCCCCGTGGGTGCTGTTGCCGGTCATCCTGGTCTTCCAGGGCCGGATGCCTCCACGCCGGGCCGCGGCATTGTCGGCAGTCGCGGTCGCATTGATGGGTGCGGTCAACGCCGTCGCCACCGCCCTGGCCTGCGGGGTGGCCTTCATCTGGTGGCTGGCCCACAGGCCGAACCGCACGTGGTGGCGATTCACGGCATGGTGGATTCCCTGCCTGGCGCTGGCCACCACGTGGTGGATCGCTGCCCTGCTCATCTTCGGCAAGATCAGCCCGCGGTTCCTGGACTTCATCGAATCCTCCGGTGTCACCACGCAGTGGACCTCGCTCACCGAGGTGCTGCGCGGAACCGACAGCTGGACCCCGTTCGTGGCCCCGACCGCGACGGCGGGGTCCTCACTGGTCACCCAGTCGGCCATGGTCATAGCCACCGCGATGATCGCCGCCGCCGGCATGGCGGGGTTGGCCATGCGGGGTATGCCAGCTCGCGGACGGCTGGTCGCGATACTTCTGGTGGGCCTGGTGCTGCTGACGGCCGGATACACCGGAGCACTCGGATCGCCTGTGGGCCAGCAGATCCAATTCTTCTTGGACGACAGCGGCACGCCGCTGCGCAATGTGCACAAGCTCGAGCCGCTGATTCGTCTACCACTGATCCTTGGCCTGGCGCACGCGTTATCGCGGATACCGCTACCCGCGAGCGTGCCCGTACGGGAGTGGCTCGCCGCGCTGGCACGCCCGGAGCGCAATCGGGCCGTTGCGTTGGGGATCGCCGTGTTCGTGGCACTCGCCGCGAGCACTTCGCTTGCCTGGACGGGCCGGCTGGTGCCCCGCGGCGGCTTCGATGCCATCCCCGGCTACTGGCAGGACACGGCGCACTGGCTGGCGGATCATGATGACGGCGGGCGGGCACTCGTGGTGCCGGGAGCCCCGTTCGCAATCCAGACCTGGGGCCTCACCCGCGACGAACCCCTGCAGGCTCTGGGCCAGACCCCTTGGGGTGTACGCGATTCCATCCCGTTGACACCACCGGAAACTATTCGCGCCATCGACTCCGTGCAGCAGCTGTTCGCCGCCGGCCGGCCCTCGGATGGGCTGGCCGACACGTTGGAGCAGCAGGGCATCTCGCACCTGGTGGTGCGCAACGACCTCGATCCCGATACGTCCCGTTCCGCCCGCCCGATCCTGGTGCACCACACCATTGAAGGATCCCCCGGACTGACCAAGGTCGCCCAGTTCGGGGACCCTGTCGGGGCCGGGACGGTGGAGGGCTTTGTCGCCGACAGTGATCTACGCCCAAAGTATCCGGCGGTCGAGATCTATGCGGTGGGTCGGCAAAAAGCCTACGGAGAACCGTATTTCACGGGCATCGACAGCATGCCCCGGGTAGCGGGCGGACCCGAGGCACTGCTGCGTCTGGGCGAGCGGCGCCGCCAGCTGAACCAGCCACCGCTGGGCCCGTCCCTGTTGGCCACCGACGCCGCGCAGGCGGGTTTGCGTCCCGGGCCCGCGATGGTCACCGACACTCCGCTGGCTCGCGAGACCGACTACGGGCGTGTGGACGACCATTCCTCGGCCATCCGCGCACCCGGGGACAAACGCCGCACCTTCAACCGGGTGCCCGACTACCCCGCCACCGGGGTTCCCCTCGTCAACGGAAGCTGGACCGGCGGAACCATCACCGCGTCCAGTTCCGCCTCGGATTCCACGGCGCTGCCCAATGTGGCACCCGGCACCAGCACTGCGGCCGTCATCGACCGCGACAACGCGACGAGCTGGGTCAGCAGCTCACTGGAAGCCGCTCTTGGACAATGGATCCGAGTAGATCTGGATCGGCCGATCACCAACGCGATCCTGACCGTCACACCGAGCGCCACCGCATTGGGAGCGCAGGTGCGGCGGCTGGAGGTCGAGACCGACAACGGGACCACATCGGTGCGGTTCGATGAGCCGGGTAAACCCCTGGACATCGCGCTGCGGCCGGGGGAAACCAACTGGATCAAGGTGACGGCCACCGGTACCGAAGACGGCACCTCGGGTGTGCAGTTCGGGATCACCGAGCTGTCCCTCACTCAATACGATGCCGCCGGATACGCCCATTCCGTCGATTTACGCCACAGCGCAATCATTCCCGCGCCGCCCGCGGGAGCCGCGGTGCTTGGCTGGGACCTGGGATCACCGCTGGAGGGGCGGCCCGGCTGCATGCCGTCACCGGAAAGACTGCGCTGCGCGGGGACGCTCTCGCTCTCTCCCGAGGAGCCGGGCACCTTCATCCGGACACTGACTGTGCCCCAGCCTGTTTCGCTTACGCCTTCGCTCTGGGTACGGGCCCGCTCCGGGCCGCAGCTGCGCGATTTGATCACGCAGCCCGGAACCACCACGGCCTCCGGCAGTGCCGACCTGATTGACCTGCGGGGCTCGTCCTATGCGGCCACCGACGGCGATCCGGGCACCGCCTGGACGGCACCACAGAACTCGGTACTTCGCGAGCACCTCCCCTCTCTGGTGATCAAACTTCCCAAACCCGTCGCCGTCGGTGGTATTCGATTGCGCCCCAGTAGCACCGAGGTCCCCGCACACCCCAAGCAGGTAGCGATCGATCTCGGGGATGGTCCGCAGGTGCGTTCCGTCGATCCCAAGGCCGACACCTCCACGCTGTCTCTGCATCCGCGCGTCACCGACACCATCACCGTCACGGTGATGAACTGGACCGACATCATCGACCGGACCGCGCTCGGAACCGATCAGAACAAGCCACCCGGTATTGCCGAGCTCGTCGCACTGGACACCAGCGGCCGGCCGGTCGCACCGGCCGACGCAAACACCAACGACAACCGTGTGATCAAAATCGGATGCGCTGATGGGCCGGTGCTGGCTCTTGCCGGGCGCTTCATCCCCATGTCCATCACCACCACAGTGCGGAAACTATTGGACGGCAGTGCCATCCAGGCCACACCGTGCGATACGACACCCATCGAAACGGGCGCGGGGCCTCAGGACGTCACCGTCAACCCACGCCAGCAGTTCATCGTCGACGGTGTCCAGCTCACCGCACCGGGCACAACACCGTCCGCCGCCACCGTGACAGCGGCAGTCAAGGGCAGATGGGACGCGGCACAACGCGAGGTCTCCGCGGATCCGGCCCCGCAGGACCGGGTGCTCGTGGTCCCCGAAAGCATCAACCCCGGGTGGACTGCCCGCGACGGGCAAGGACACGCGCTCAAGCCGATACGGGTGAACGGGTGGCAGCAGGGCTGGATGCTTCCGGCCGGCGTCGGCGGCACCATCACGCTGACCTTCGGCCTCGACACCTGGTACCGAACGGGACTCTTCGGCGGACTGGCGCTGCTTCCCGTCCTTGCGCTGCTTGCCCTCATCCCGGTGCGGCGAAGAACCACACTGCCCCAGGTGATCCCCTGGGGCTCCGGCCCGGTCACCGGTGTCGCGGTGCTGGCCGCCCTCACCGCCATCAGTGGCATCACCGGAGCCGTGGTGGGCCTGGCCGCACTGGCGTTCAAGGTAGGAACACGCTGGCCGCTCCGCGCGCTCACGGCAGCAGGCGCATATATATCGGGCGGCTCGCTTCTGCTGGCCGGGGCGGCTCTCTCACGACATCCGTGGCGATCGGTGGGCGGCTACACCGGCCACTCGTGGTGGATTCAGTTATTGGCGCTGATCTCGGTGGCCACCGTGGCCTTCGCCGCGGTGCGGCTCCCTGCCCGAAAACCAGCGCGCCGGTTCTGGAAGCGTCGTAATGCTTCACGTGACGGTGATTCCACCAGCGCGTAACTGACGGCGGCCATCGCGAAGCCAAAGATCAACGTCAGAATCAGCACCAGTGGGAAGTGACCGCTGAACGGAAAACGACCGATCACGGTGAAAACCATGTTCAGCGCCGCCAGATGCCAGATGAACAGGCCATAGGACCACCGCCCGAGTGTCACCATCAGGGGGCTGCCCAGTACCCGGTGCGGCGTGCCCGGGGTGTCCAGTGTCAACGGCAGCAGCAGCGCCCAGGCCAGCGTCGCCCCCATCGCGATCTTGACGGCGTACTGATGCGGTGGTGCCTGCGTCAGGCCCTCCGGGCCGGCCAAGGGGGACGCGGCCACCGCGAACGCGACGAGGGCCACCAGGGCAAGCAGCACCCGTTGGCGCGCCAGGCGCAGCGTCCAGCCGGGTGGGGCGGCGCTCCACTCCGCCAGCAGCATGCCCGCCACGAACCATGAGAAGAAGGCCGGTGGCCATGTCAACGGATTGATGCCGACACCGGTGTGAAAGGGGATGAACGCCCACCCGAAACTGGCGGCTCCGGCCATCACCAGTACCGGTGCACGCCAGCGCAGCGGTACCCGCCGCATGATGAGCGCGATGGCGGGCAGCGCGATGTAGAACGCGACCTCCACGGCCAGGCTCCACATCTGTGTCAGACCCGCCGTGAGTGTTAGCGGAACGTACAGCTGTGTGAGCGTCAGATTGGCGGCCCAGACCACCCAGTTGGCCCCCGCAGCGTCCGGCAGCAGCAACAGGATGACGAAGACGGCGGCCAGGTAGGCCGGGACGATACGGACGAACCGCGACGCGAAGTACCGCCCGGTCGACTGTGGTGCGGGCCCATCGTGTGCCGCCAGCGCGTGTGGCCGCCACAGCAGAAATCCCGATAGCGCGAAGAAGACTGCCACTGCCAGGTCAAAGCGGCCCAGAATGCGTCCGTCGACGCCGCCATTGTGGCCGGTTTGAAATGCGGTGTGTGTGACGACGACCCCCATCGCGGCACAGGCGCGCATGCCCTCCAATGCCGGGACGAAGCCCCGGGCATGGACGGCCGGAGCCGATACGTGCGCTGCTTTCACTCCGCCGAGGGTACGGTTCTAAGTCGATCCGGCGGCGTTTGACCAGAACGAGACCGGTGAATCCGTAACATCGCCGAATGACCACCTGATGGCAGCGGCTGTTAGGGTCAGACAGATTTGCCCTGGGCATGCAGTGTCATCCGGCCACCGCCGGGACCAGGGTTACCGCACGTTAAGGAGGGTTCGGCGACTGTGAACCGCGGGGTCATGATGCGTATCGCAGCGTGCGGACTGCTGGGGCTCGGCTCGGCTCTTATCATCGCCGCGCTGTTGCTCAGCACGTACACCAGCAACCGGCTTGCGAAGATTCCGCTCGACTGGGACGCCACTTTGGTGAGTGAGGGCAAGGGCCGCGCCCTGGACCCGGCGTCGCTGTCCGGACAGAAGTTCATCGCCGACCCAGACAAGCCGCTAGTACTGCAGGAGCAGATCAGCACGGTCAGCCCCGCCGATGCCACCAAGGTCGGCCTGCAGGCGGGCATCACCCTGCGACGGACCGACAAGCAGGGCGACGCCGGATTGATTCTGGCCACCGTCGACACCGTCACCGTCGATCGTCACTCCGCCGAGGCCATCTCCAGCGATGACAACCCCGGCGGCAGCGTGCAGAAGCCGCGCGCCATCGAGGACGAGACGCCCCCGACGACGATCGCTCTCAAGCACGAAGGGTTGAGCTACCGGTTCCCCTTCGACACCGAGAAGAAGACCTACCAGTACTTCGACGTGGTCGCCCAGCGCGCCTTCGATGCCAACTACACCGGCGAAGAAGATGTCAACGGGCTCACCGCCTACCACTTCACCCAGAATGTCGGCTACGACGCCAACGGCAAGCTGGTGGAGCCCGTCTCTTACCCCTCGCTGTACGACAAGGACGAGGACTCGAAGGTGACGGCGCGCGCCGTGCAGTGGGGTGTGGAGGCCGAGCGCGAGGACGAAGAGATCACCATGACCCGTTACTACGCGGCACAGCGCGAGTTCTGGGTCGACCCGGTCAGCGGCATCATCGTCAAGAGCAAAGAGCATGCGCTGCACTACTACTCGCGTGACGCGCTCAAGCCCGAGGTTCCGATGGTCGACTACACCGTGCAGTCGAACGACGAAACCGTCGAGAAGCAGGTGAAGGCGGCCCGCGATACCCGCGACAGCCTTTCCATCTGGTCGAACATCCTGCCCATCACGTTTGCGGCCCTGGGTGTCGTGGCCCTCGTCGGCGGCGGCCTGCTGGGCTCGTTCAGCCTGCGGGCCGAGTCCGCACTGATCGATCCCGGTCTGGACACGGTGGATCACGGCTTCTTCGGCCGCCGGAGCCCGGAGAAACCCTCCGCCAGCGAGGCCGATACCGACAAGTTCCCGTCGCCTCGAAACCACCTCTAGCCAGGACGTCTTGCGCCGCACAGGCCTTATTGCGCCGCTGTACGCATTTGGCTTGGCGGCGGCGATTATCGCGCCACTTGCCGCGCCCGGCTATCTGCTGATCCGCGACGCCGTCTCGACCCCGCGCTCGTACCTGACCGACGCAGCCCTGGGGGTCGGTGAAGCAGCTCCGCGCGCCGTCCCGCAGGACTTCTTCATCGCCCTCGTGACAACGCTTGTCGACGGCGGAATTCTCGTCAAGATGCTTCTCGCAGTGGGTTTATGGCTTGCCGGCTGGGGGGCGGCGCGCCTGGTCGGCCACCTGGTTCCCACTGCTGGGAGTCCCGGCGAGCTGGTAGCGGTCACCATCGCAATCTGGAATCCCTATGTGGCCGAACGACTTCTGCAAGGACACTGGAGCCTGCTGGTCGGCTATGGGTGCCTGCCGTGGGTTGCGCTGACGGCAATCCGGCTGCGAACGGCATCCGGTATCGACACCTGGTGCACGCTGGCATTCTGGATCGCCTTGGCCGGATTGACGCCCACCGGAACGGTGCTCGCGCTGATCGTCGGGCTTGCGGCGGTGCCGGGCCTACGGTCACGGCTAGGCGTATTGACGATCTCGCTACTGGCCGCGATGCCGTGGCTGGTGGCCTCGGGGCTGGGAACCGCCATACCTGCCGGGGACGAGGCGGGGGTCCATGCCTTCGCGGCGCGCGCCGAGCCCGGGTTGGGCACGCTCGGAAGCCTGGCCTCACTGGGCGGTATGTGGAACGCGTCCGCGGTGCCTGCCTCACGCACGACACTGTTCGCGTTGGCCTTCTCGGCGGTGCTCCTGGCCGTGGTGGCCGTGGGCGCAGTGGTGCTGTGGCGCGCCCGGGCAGCGCTCGGGTTGCTCGGCATAGCCGTTGCGGCCGTGGTCATTCCGGCACTACTGGCAACGGGCCCGGGGTTGACGCTGACCACCTGGCTCATCACCGAAGTACCGGGGCTGGGCATTCTGCGTGACGGCCAGAAATGGGTGGCATTGGCGGTGCCGGGGTACGCGGTGGCCGGCGCAGCGGCCGTCACCGTGCTGCGTGAACGTTCCTCACAACTTGTGGCTTCCGGGCTAGCTTGCGCAGCACTGATATTCACACTTCCCGACCTGGCGTGGGGGGTGGGTGGCCGCGTCGAATCGGTGACCTATCCGGCCGGATGGGCTGCCGTCGCGGCCAGCATCAACGCCGAACCGCATCCGGTGGCGGTGCTGCCCGCGGAAACCGTGCGGCAGTTCCCCTGGAGCCCCTCATCGATCCCGGTACTGGATCCATTCCCGCGCTGGATCCGCGGTGACACGGTGAGCAGTGGGGATCTACGCGTCGATGGGCGCGACGTACGCGGGGACGGCACCCGGGGACGCCATGTCGCCGAGCTGCTACGCACGGGAGCCGCACCGCGCGAGCTCGCGGCGGAGGGCATCGGCTGGGTGGTAGTGCAGTCGAAAACCCCTGGTGAACAAGGGGTTTCGTTAGCAACACTGATGCAGCTCGAGCCCGTCTACCGCGATGGCGACATCGCGCTTTATCGCGTACCCGGGCCGTGGGCACCCATCGGAGCTTCGCCGGGCCGGCGCGTCACCGTTATCGCGGCGCACCTGATGTGGATAGCGCTCCTGGCGGCAGGCTGCGCCCCCGCGATCAGTTGGCTGCGTGGGCGACGGCACGCGCCGTGATCAAGCGGGGATTTCGACCTGCGGAGTCACTATCGGCTCGTCACCGATGATCCCCGAGACCGGCACGCCGAGAATCGCCGCCTTGAGCACCGTCCACACACCGGATGCGCTGCGCTGCCACGACAGATCGGCGCAGCGAGCTCGCGCTGCCTCGCCCATTCGGTAGCGAAGCTTGTTATCCGCCAACAGAGTGGCGGTATGCCGGACAAACTCATCCTGATCGCGCGCCAGCAGGCCGGTGATGCCGTCGGTAACCGAATCGGTGAGCCCACCGGAGGAGCGGTAGCCGATCGTCGGCACGCCGTGCTGCGCGGCCTCGGTGACCGCCAGGCCCCAGCCCTCCTTGCGTGACGGCATCAGGTGCACCCAGGCGCGTTGCAGTACCCGATGCTTGGCCGCCTCGCCGAGGTAGCCGTGGAATGTCACCGACTCGGAAATCCCTAGCCGGGCGGCATGTTCCACCAACGGATCCATCCACCAGCCATCCCCGACGACATCGAGGTGCACATCGGACACGTGATCGCGCAGCAGCGCAAGTGTGGTCAGCGCATGCTCGATCTGCTTATGCGGCACCAGACGCGAGAGCACCACGACCCGTGGCGTTTCACTGCGGACGCCGTCCAGCGCGCCGATTGCCGGCAAGCCCGGAATCTCATCGATACCGTTGCGTACCACCGCAATCCGCCCAGGCGCTACACCCAGCGACACCAGGTCCGATGCGGACGGTTGCGAGACCGTCAAGTATTGGTTGCGCCGATGCATCCGCGGAGACAACCGCGATTCCAGCCACCAGCCCAGCCTGCCGATGAGCTGCCCGGCGACGGGCCACTGCTCACGGTGGCAATGATGCACGAGTACCACAACGGGTGCACTGACCACAGTGCTTGCGAAAAAGGGGATGCCATTCTGGGTGTCGATGACGACATCGGGCCTCACATCGCGCAATGCCCCCAGGCCTATGCGGCTGGCCAGCAGCGACAGCAGTGCGCGCGGATATACGGTGAAGCGCCCGCCACCGCGCGAGATGTGCACTCCGTTGGCCACCTCGCGACGGGGGGCGCCCGGGTAGGCGGCGCATCGCAGCGTCACCTTCACGCCGGATGCAGCCAGTTCGGCACCGATGCGCTGTAGGTAGGTTTCGCTGCCGCCACCCTGCGGATGGCCGGTATCGCGCCAACACAACATGAGGACCTCCCGCGGGAGGCCCTGCTGATCTGACACTTCGCTGAACACCGCTATGCACCCTAGGCCGTTAGGGTGGGCCTCCAGAAATTCCGTCTCCCTTAATAAGGAGACCAAGCAGAACGAGAACCCGTGCCGGAAATCACCGACCTATTTGCCCAAAGGGCCACTCTGCGGCGTTCCGCCAGCTTATTGTCCTCTTTCCGCTTTGAGCAGAGTGCGCCGGAGAAGTTTTACGGCACGGTGGCACAGGACACAGTTCACCTGGTCGCCGACTTGTGGCGACAGGAGATGAACATCGGGCTGCGGGGCCGCACGGTGCTCGATGTCGGGGGCGGACCGGGCTACTTTGCCTCGGCCTTCGCCGACGCCGGAGCGCGGTACGTCGGCGTCGAACCAGACCCCCGTGAGATGCATGCGGCCCCCGAGGGAACCCCGGGCATCCACGACCCACGAGCGGCCTATCTGCGCGCGTCCGGCATGGCCCTGCCGATAGCCGACGACAGCGTCGACATCTGCCTGTCCTCGAACGTCGCCGAGCATGTACCGGAGCCCTGGCGGCTCGGCGCGGAAATGCTGCGAGTCACCCGGCCGGGGGGGCTGGCCGTCTTGTCCTACACCGTCTGGCTCGGTCCGTTCGGTGGTCACGAAATGGGATTGACGCATTACTTCGGCGGCGCCCGCGCCGCCCGGTGGTACACCCGCAAGCACGGCCATCCGCCCAAGAACAACTACGGGTCGTCACTTTTTCCGGTATCGGTGCGCGATGGTCTGGAATGGGCCCATGGGACGGGCGCGCTGGTCGCCGCTTTTCCCCGCTACCACCCAAAATGGGCATGGTGGATCACCAAAGTTCCCGCTGTGCGGGAGGTTCTGGTGAGCAATTTGGTGCTTGTGCTGCGCCCCCACTGAATCGGAAATTGCAACAGGTTCCACTTCCCCTGACTGCCCGGTAGTGTTGCGTACGTCACGCAACGAGGCGGACATGAAACGGAAGTCACGACACCTTGACTGAGCAGACAGCGACGCATGAGGACGTTGCACGCCCCGCCGAATCACAGCGGGACCCGGAGACCTTGCGCGGAGCACTGGCCGATTGGATTTCGGGCCAATTGCCATCCGATGCCGCACTGAGCGTCGATCACGCGGAGCTGCCCAGCGCCAACGGCATGTCCAGCGAGACGATTCTGGCCGATGCGCAGTGGACCGAGAACGGTGAGCGGGCCGCCCATCGCCTGGTGATCAGAACGGCGCCGCAGCCCGATTCGAGCCCCGTATTCCCCACTTATGACATGCGCCGCCAGTTCGACGTGATGGACAAGCTCGGCCAGTACACCAGCGCCGTAGTGCCCCCGGTGCTCTGGTACTGCGACGACCCCTCAGTGCTCGGCGGAGAGTTCTTCGTCATGAAGCGCGTCGACGGGGAGGTCCCGCCCGACCGCATGCCCTACACGTTCGGATCCTGGGTGACCGAGGCCTCCGACGCCGACCGCCGCAAGATGCAGCGGCTCACCATCGACCAGATCGCCCGGGTTCACTCCGCCCCCGTCGAAGAGTTCGCGTTCCTCAACGACGCCCGCGAGGGCGAGACGGGCCTGGATGCCCATGTACGCCGGACCCGGGACCTGTATGAGTGGGTGCGCGGCGACGGCCCCGCCATCCCGCTTATCGATCGCGGATTCGAGTGGCTGCGGGCGAATTGGCCGACCGAATCTCTGCGCGCGGCCGACACGGTCAGCTGGGGAGATTCGCGCCCGGGAAACGTCATCTATCAAGACTTCGAGCCGGTTGCCCTGCTCGACTGGGAGATGGCCACCATCGGACCGCGCGAGCTCGATTTGGGATGGATCATCTTCCTGCACAGGTTCTTCCAGGACCTGGCCGAGATCGCCGGCCTGGCTGGGCTGCCCGGATTCTGCCGGCGCGAGGACATCGCCGCCGAGTACGCCGCCCTCACCGGGCACCACGCGAGCGATCTGGACTTCTACACCACCTATGCGGCGTTGCAACATGCCGTGATCATGGTCCGAATTCAAATGCGCGCCATGGCCTTTGGCATGGCGGAGATGCCGAATGACCCCGATGACCTGATCCTGCACAGGGTCACCCTGGAGAAAATGCTGGACGGAAAGTACTGGAGCGAGGTTTCCGCGTGAGCCTGTCTCCCTTCGACGATTATCCGATCCATCAGATCGCCGATGTGGTCCGCCATGTCGGCACGTCGGACCGAAACTTCTACGACCGCTACTACTTCGGTTGTCACGGAGGCCGCGCCGACCTGCCGTACCTGATCACCGGGCTGGGCGTCTACCCGAACCTGGGTGTCACCGACGCATTCGCATCGGTACGCAATGGCGAGGACATCGTGGTGTTCCGCGCGTCGCGCGCGCTCGGAGACGATCGCGCTGATCTGAAGGTCGGGCCGTATCGCATCGAGGTTGTCGAAGGTCTGAAGAAGGTGCGGGTGATCCTGGAACCCGGCGACGACTACGACCTCGCCTTCGATATCACCTACACCGGCGAGATACCGGCCTCCCTGGAGCCGGGTCATTACCAGCGCCAGCTCGGCCGTGTCATGTTCGATACCTCGCGATTTGCCCAAACCGGCACCTGGGCAGGCCAATTGACGGTCGACGGCACCACCCACGAACTCGATGGCGTCAACTGGTCGGGCAACCGGGATCGCTCTTGGGGCATCCGGCCAGTCGGCGAGGGCGAGCCCGCCGGGCGGCGTGCCACCCTGGCGGGCGGCTTCTTCTGGCTCTACAACGTGATCTCGTTCCCCGAATACTCGATTGTGTTCATCAACCAGGAGGACGAGCACGGCACCAAGGTGGTCAGCGGTGCACGCCGGGTGTGGCGCGATCCGGCGAAGGGGATCGAGGAACTCGGCCCCATCACGCACGACATCACCTTGGTTCCCGGCACTCGCGAGGCGAGTTCTGCGGTGATCACGTTGGGTGACATCACCGTCACCGCCGAGATAGTGCTGCCGCACTACTTCGGCTTCGGTACCGGGTACGGCCTGGATCCGGACTGGCGCCACGGCATGTGGCAGGGCGACCTCGTCGTGCAGGGCAAGCGGTACAAGACCGCGGAACTGGACGCCACGCTCAAACTGCTCTGCCCCGTCGACAATCTCGCGACGTTCCGCCTGGTCGAGAACGGCGTGGAGAACCACGGCAGTGGACTGTTCGAGTTCGGGCCCATAGGCCCACATAAACCCTCCGGCTTCACCGGATTCGTTGACACACATCAGGAAAGAGACAGCGATTCATGACGAATTACGACAAGCTCTTCATCGGCGGCGTATGGACCGAGCCGGCCACTGACCAGGTGATCGAGGTCATCTCGCCCGCCACCGGACAGAAGGTAGGCCAGTGTCCGCTGGCGTCCCCCGCCGACGTCGAAGCCGCGGTAAGCGCTGCCCGCCGCGCCTTTGATGACGGCCCGTGGCCCAAGCTGACTCCGCACGAGCGCCAGGCGATATTGCAGAAGGCAGTTGCCGGGCTGGAGGCCCGCAAGGACGAGATCTGCAAGGCCATCGCCGACGAGACCGGCGCTCCCCCTATGGTTATCGAAACATTGCAATGGTTGGGCGGCTTCGGTGCCATCCAGTACTACGCCAATGCGGCAGACGCGGTGAAGTGGAAGGAACTGCGCAACGGCGCCTACGGCCAAACGGTGGTAACCCGGGAGCCCGCCGGCGTGGTGGCCGCCATCGCGGCCTGGAATGTGCCACTGTTCCTGGCGCTCAACAAGATCGGCCCGGCGTTCCTCGCCGGGTGCACGGTGGTGCTCAAGCCCGCTGCCGAGACTCCGCTGTCAAGCTTCATCCTCGCTGAGGTGTTCGCCGACGCGGGTGTTCCCGAGGGCGTGCTGTCGGTGGTACCCGGTGGGGCCGAAACCGGCCGGGCACTGACCAACAACCCCGGCGTCGACGTGTTCAGTTTCACCGGCAGCACCGCCGTCGGTAAGGAGATCGCCGAGATCGCCGCCAAGAACCTCAAGAAGGTCACGCTGGAGTTGGGCGGTAAGTCCGCGGCCATCGTGCTGGAGGATGCCGACCTGGCGGCAGCGCTGCCGATGCTGGTGTTCTCCGGCTTGATGAACGCCGGCCAGGGCTGCGTCAACCAGACCCGGGTGCTGGCACCGCGGTCGCGGTACGACGAGGTTGTCGACGGCATTGTGGGGATGGTCTCGCTGATGGGCGTGGGCCTGCCCGACGATCCCGCCACACAGGTGGGCCCGCTGATCACCGAGAAGCAGCGCGCCCGTGTCGAGGGCTATATCGCCAAGGGCATCGAGGAGGGCGCCCGGCTTGCTTACGGCGGCAAGCGTCCTGAAGGTCTGGACGGCGGATACTTCGTGCAGCCAACGATTTTCGCCGATGTCGACAACTCGATGACCATCGCGCAGGAGGAGATCTTCGGTCCGGTGCTGTCGATCATCGCTTACGACTCCGTCGACGAGGCCATCAAGATCGCAAACGACTCCAACTACGGCCTCGCCGGCAGCGTGTGGACCACCGATGTGCCCAAGGGCCTGGAGGTGGCGGCGCAGATCCGTACCGGCACCTACGGCATCAACTGGTACGCCTTCGACCCCAGTTGCCCATTCGGCGGCTACAAGCAGTCCGGCATCGGCCGGGAGAACGGGCCCGAGGGCATCGAGGAGTACTGCGAGCTCAAGAGCGTGCTGCTGCCGATGGGTTACACCCTCGACTCGATCTAGCCTCGCGTGCGAGCCTCGCGCGGAAATCTTGCCCGAAAACCGCGTGAGGCTCGCGCTCGACGCTAGGGTTCGACGGTGTCCACCATCGCCGAGGCCGACGCTGCTCCAACCGGTCTGCGCAAGGTGGTCGCCGCATCAATGGCGGGCACCGTCGTCGAGTGGTACGAATTCTTCCTCTACGCCACCGCCGCCACCCTCGTCTTCAACAAGGTCTTCTTCCCCGCGGTGCAGGCCGGAGGCAATGACCTCGACAACATCATCAAGGCGTTCCTCACCTACGCGGTAGGGTTCGTCGCCCGGCCCATCGGCGGAATCGTATTCGGGCACTTCGGGGATCGCTACGGACGCAAACACCTCCTGCAGATCGCGATCGTGCTGGTCGGCGTGTCCACCTTCCTAATGGGCTGCCTACCGACCTTCGCACAGATCGGCTATGGGGCCCCGATCCTGCTGGTGGCGCTGCGATTCCTGCAGGGTTTCGCGGTCGGCGGGGAATGGGGCGGCGCTGTGCTGCTGGTGGCCGAACACTCCCCCGACGCGCAACGCGGGTTCTGGTCGAGCTGGCCGCAGGCGGCGGTACCGCTGGGCAATCTGCTGGCCACCCTGGTGCTGCTCACGTTGTCGTGGACCCTCTCCGATGCCGCCTTCCTGGCCTGGGGCTGGCGCGTCGGATTCTGGCTGTCGGTCGTGATCGTGGCCATCGGGTACTACATCCGCACCCGGATATCCGATGCGCCGATCTTCCAGGAGGCGCGCAAGGAGATCGAGCAGAACAAAGCCAGTTCGTACGGCGTCGTCGAAGTGTTCCGCCGCTACCCTCGCGGGGTGTTCACCGCCATGGGGCTGCGGGTGGCCGAGAACATCCTCTACTACATGGTGGTCACCTTCTCGATCACCTATCTCAAGGTCGAGCTGCACATGGATACCAGACGAATCCTTTTGCTGCTCTTAATCGCTCACGCGGTTCAGGCGATCGCCCTGCCGATCGTCGGCCGGTACACCGATATCGTGGGGCGACGTGCGCCCTACGCATTGGGGGCCCTGCTGGCGGCGGGATGGGGCTTCATGGCGTTCCCGATGTTCAACACCCGGGACGAATGGGTGATCCTGGCGGCCATCGTGATCGGTCTACTGGTGCACTCGCTGATGTTCGCGGGGCAGCCGGCCATCATGGCGGAGATGTTCCCGACCCGTATGCGCTACTCCGGGGTGTCGGTGGGCTACCAGGTGACCTCGATCTTCGCCGGATCACTGGCCCCGGTCATCGGCACCGCACTGCTGAGCAAGTACCACAGCTGGGTGCCGGTGGCCATCTATCTGGCCGCCGTTGCCCCCATCACGCTCATTGCCGTCTGGGCACTGCCGGAGACCAAGGGCAGCTCGCTGCATGCACTGGATGCTGCCGACAGGGCGCGCGCCTGACGCTAGGTTGGACCCATGGCGACCTATGGCTGGATCGGTTTGGGGAACATGGGCGGCCCGATGGCCGCGAATCTGGTGGCGGCCGGGCACACGGTGCGCGGTTTCGACCTCTCGGGTGACGCACTGGCCGCCGCAGCGGCCACAGGTGTGACCGCGGTGGACGAGATCGCCGAGGTGCTGGCGGGCGCCGAAGTGGTGTTCACCATGCTGCCCAAGGGTGAGCATGTCCGCTCGGTATTCGAAGGCCCCTACGGCATCTGGGAAAACGCCTCGCCATCAACGCTTCTGGTGGACAGTTCAACCGTCGACATCGAAACCTCGCGGTACTGTCACGCCGAATCGGCGCGCCGGGGGTTCCGGTTCGTCGACGCCCCGGTGTCCGGCGGGATCAGCGGCGCGCAGGCCGGCACGCTGTGCTTCATGCTGGGTGGAGATTTGGAAAATTCCGGCGCGGCAACCGATTACATCAAACCGATGGCCGGTCGGGTGATCCACGCCGGTGACGGTGGCGCCGGCGTGGCCGCGAAGATCTGCAACAACATGATGCTGTTCATCGACATGATGGCCAATTCGGAAGGTTCACAGCTGGCCGAGCGGCTCGGCCTGGATCCCAAGGTTTTCTGGGAGATCTGTTCGGTGTCCTCGGCGCGATCCTGGGCGCAGCAGACCTGGTACCCGGTGCCGGACATCATCGAATCCGCCGCCGCCAACCGGAACTTCGATGCCACTTTCACGGTCGACCTGGCGCACAAGGATGCACGCCTGGCGCTGGCCGCAGGTGAGGCCACCGGTGTGAAGCTACCCGCCGCGACCATGGTGACCGAGCAGTTCCAGCAGCTCATCGACGAGGGCCTAGGCGCCAAGGACTGCTCGCTGATCGTCAAGTACGCGACGCCCGACGGCTCGGCGCGCGGTTACGCGCCGTGACCCGGCCGTTCTTCCCGTAGTTGCTGTAAAAACCGGTTGTACGAGGCTAATTCGTCTTCTTGCAGGGCGTCATCGGCCTCGCGTTCCTCCGTTTCGGCCTGTTCCTCACGCCGCCACCTGATGGCGAAGATCAAGGTAGTCGCGAGCGCGATCGGCTCACCGTAGGACCAGGCCAGCGCGCCAGCCACCGCCTGGTCCTTCACCGGGTCGACGGCCCACGCGGCGGGCGGATTGGCGAAGATGCCAATCAGCGGCCTAGGCGCCATCATGAGGATGACGCCGATGAACACGTGCAACGGCATTTCCACGAAGATGTCGAACATCCTGCCGAGATTGGTCTGCCGGACCGGCAGCGGGTCGGTGGACAGGATGGGGATGACGAACAGCAGGCCGCTGGCCAAGAAAAAGATCTCTAACCCGTTATGCCCCAACCAGGTAACGGCAATGGTGTCGAACAGCTGGGATAAATACAGGCCGTAATAGCTGAACAGGAACAGCGGAATGGTGACGGCGGGATGCAACAGCATCGCGGCCGCGCGGCTGCGCAATCCGGTCAGCGCGGCCACCAGTACCCATCTGCCGGGCCCGTGGTGCGGCGTCGAGCGCAACAACAGCCGCCCCGGTGAGCCCAGCACCAACAACGGCGGCACCAAGATCGACAACGTCAGCTGCTGGAACATGAACGCGCTGAACAACCGAAATCCGTAGCGGTCTATCGACAATCCCATGACCGCGCCCATAATCAGGCACCCGGACAGGAAGCACGCGGTTGACCACCACGGCCAGCGGCGGCCCATCCGGCGCAGCCGGAGCACGCTCAGCAGGTACCACCCGGCCAGCAGCGCCGCTACAACAGGAAGCACCGGAATGGCGGGCGGGTTCCAGGCGAACAGTGACCACACTGTCGGCGGTTCGGCGGGGATTGTGGTCAGCCCGCTGAGCAACCTCACGTCGTTCATTGATTGCATTATGCGCATATTTGAATGAACTGGCCATCCGAGTGCCGAACCAGGCGTTCATCGGCAGTTCCGATCGCCGCTAGCCAAACGGCGTTGGTTCACAGCTTTGGTAGCTAGGGTGCGCCACGGGCGGGGCAAACCAGAGGAGGAACGATGGCTGTATCCGTCAATCTCGAGAAGGCACTCGACAAGGCCTACGAGAACAAGGACCTCAAGGACGTCCTCGACGCTCCCCCGTCTGCTCTCGCTGGCCTCACCGAGAAGCACGACGCCGCACTCAAGGAAGCCCTGAACATCTCGACCGTGCGCGAGCTGGGCACCAACAAGTACATCGCGCTTGCTGCCGCGCTGGCGGCTTTGGAGAGCAAGACCGGTTAAACCGTTGGCCGAGAAGGCATCTACGAACGCCAGCCGCTACGTAGATGCCTTCTCGTCGTCAGCCTCGCAGCGCCTCCGCCAACGGCTCCAGCACCGCTGTGTCGTACGGCGGAGGCAAGTAGATGATCGCCACGTCGAGCCCCTCGGCCCCTAGCGCGGCTGCCTCATCGACAACCTTCGCGTAATCGCGATCCTCGCCGAGCCGGATGTGGGCCGAGAGCGTGATCTCAGCCGGATCCCGGCCGATGTCGGCGCAGTGCGCGGCCAGCACATCGCGCTTGCGCGCGAACTCCTCGGGCGGTCCGCCCACGAAATTCCAGTGCTGTGCGTACTTGGCGGTGATCCGCAACGTGCGCTTCTCGCCGCTGCCGCCTATGCAGATCGGCGGGTGTGGTTTTTGCGGCCCCTTGGGCTCGTTGCGAGCGTCTTTGAGCTGATAGAACGTGCCGTCAAAGCTCGTCGTCTCCTGGCTCAGCAGACCGGTGAGCACCTCGCAGGCCTCTTCGAACCGGTCGAATCGCTCCTTGATGCTGCCCAGTTCAATGCCGTAGGCGCCGGATTCTTCCTCGTTCCAGCCGGCGCCGATACCGAGCTCGAGGCGACCACCGGACACGATGTCCAACGCCGAGGCCATATTGGCCAGCACGGCCGGATGCCGATAGTGGATACCGGTCACCAGCACCCCGACGCGCAGCCGCCGGGTGGCCTGCGCGAGCGCGGTGAGGGTTATCCAGCCCTCCAGGCATGGCCCGGTGGAGTCCGAGAAGATCGGATAAAAGTGATCAAAGGTCCAGCCGGACTCGAAGACGTCGATCCCGTCGGCCACCTTCCAGATGGCCAGCATGTCGTCCCAGGTGGTGTTCTGCGGAGATGTCTTGAATGCGAAGCGCATTGCACAACCCTATGCAGGATCCACCTGGAGTGTCGACCAGATACGAACTACCCCAGCCGCTGCTTGAGCGCGTCGAACTCGTCCTTGACGCCGCTAGGCAGCTTGTCGCCGATGAACTCGAACCACTCTTCGATGAGCGGCAACTCCGCGAGCCACTCATCGTTGTTCACCGCGAGCGCCTCGGCCACATCGGCCTCCTCGACGTCCAGACCGGCCAGGTCCAGGTCCTCGACGCCCGGAACGGTGCCGATCGGGGTCGACACACCGTTGGCGCGGTGCTCGATCCGGTCGACGATCCACTTGAGCACCCGGCTGTTCTCGCCGAATCCGGGCCACAGGAAGCGTCCGTCATCGCCACGGCGGAACCAGTTCACGAAGAACACCTTGGGCAGCTTGGACTCGTCGGCCTGCTTGCCCACGTTGATCCAGTGGTTCAGGTAGTCGCCCACGTGGTAACCCATGAAGGGCAGCATCGCCATCGGGTCGCGGCGCACGGTGCCAACCTTGCCCTCGGCGGCCGCGGTCTGCTCCGAACCCAGTGTGCCGCCAATGAACACACCGTGCTGCCAGTCCCGGGCCTCGGTCACCAGCGGCACAGTCGTCTTGCGACGGCCACCGAACAGGATCGCCGAGATCGGCACACCCTGCGGGTCATCCCATTCGGGGGCCAAGATGGGGCACTGCGACATCGGGGTGCAGTAGCGCGAATTCGGGTGCGCGGCTTTGGTCTCGGTCTCCCGCAGGACCCAGTCCTGACCCTTCCAGTCGATCAGGTGCTCCGGCTCGCCCTCCAGGCCTTCCCACCAGACGTCGTTGTCGTCGGTGCGCGCGACGTTGGTAAAGACGGTGTTGCCGGCTTCGATGGTCTTCATGGCGTTGGGGTTGGAGCTCCAGTTGGTGCCCGGTGCCACACCGAAGAAGCCAAACTCCGGATTGACGGCGTACAGGCGACCATCCTTGCCGAAGCGCATCCAGGCGATGTCATCACCCAACGTCTCTGCGCGCCATCCGGGAATGGTCGGCTGAATCATCGCGAGGTTGGTCTTGCCGCAGGCCGACGGGAACGCCGCGGCCACGTAGTAGGCCTTGTTCTCCGGCGAGATGAGCTTGAGGATCAGCATGTGCTCGGCAAGCCAGCCCTCGTCGTGGGCCATCGCCGAGGCGATGCGCAACGAGTAGCACTTCTTGCCCAGCAGCGCGTTGCCACCGTAACCCGAACCATAGGACCAGATTTCACGAGATTCGGGGAAGTGGGTGATGTACTTGGTGTCATTGCACGGCCATGGCACGTCTTCCTGGCCGGGCTCCAGGGGCGCACCGATCGAGTGCAGCGCCTTGACGAAGAATCCGTCATCGCCCAGTTTCTCCAGGGCGGCGGCACCCATTCGGGTCATCACGCGCATCGAGGCGACGACGTACTCCGAATCGGTGAGCTCCACACCCAGCTTGGGGTCCTCGGCACCGAGCGGGCCCATGCAGAACGGCACCACCCACATGGTGCGTCCGCGCATGCTGCCCCGGAACAGCTCGGTCATGGTCGCGCGCATCTCGGTGGGGTCCACCCAGTTGTTGGTGGGACCGGCGTCCTCTTCACGCTCCGAGCAGATGTACGTCCGCGATTCCACCCGGGCGACGTCCGACGGGTCCGACAGCGCCAGGAACGAGTTGGGGTGCTTCTCGGAGTTGAGCCGCTGGAAGGTGCCCGCGTCCACTAGTTGCTGAGAAACGCGCTCGAACTCTTCATCGGAACCATCAGCGAACACGACCCGATCAGGTTGTGTCAGCTCAGCGACCTCGCGGACCCAAGCGAGCAATCCGGCGTGTTTCGTCGGAGCGTTGTCAAGACCGGGAATGGTCGCTGCTGTCATCGAGAGCATCTCCTCGTTGAGCCGGGTGAGGTACGCAGTTGCCGCACCGGCGCTGGTCGGAACCTAGATATATGAGGTTAGCGCTGGCGCTATTCAGCGTGAAACGGGGTTGGTACGTATCCATCAATAACAAGCGAGCTTCGGCCAGTACTTCCCGCGGTACAACCCCAGCCCATTTACTTACCGCCGATGCGACCGTGCTCGATGAGCTCCCAGTGCGCACCCGCACCGCGGGCCCAGGTCTCATACGTGCCGTCCGCCCCGAACGTGGTCACCTTGTCGGCGATACCGTCCTCGTCGATGTCGGACACCACCGATAACCCGTCAGGTTCATGCAGCGTGACGGTGTCGCCGATGCCGTCATGGTCGGTGTCGATGAGGTCTGTTCCGAGGTCCACCAGACCGCCATCGGTGGGCAGGTACATGTGGTGATCGACGTGCAGATCGGGGCTGAGCGCATGGCCTGGTTCGTGCACCCCTTCACCTGGCCCCCCAAGGCCCACATGGAAACCCTGGTCAAAACCGTCGATCATGTCTCTGCCTAACCCTCGCGCGCGCGGCCTATCGATCTATTCTCGGCTGTCCCCGCGATCGCGTCCAGCCGTTCGGTGACCGCCGTTAACGCTTTGTGTACGGAGGGCAGGTCGCGGTTGCGCAGCGCCGTTGCGCGCGCGGTGTTCATAGCGGCCTCACGCAGCTCGGAATCGATTTGCCCGACCCGGGCGGCCAGCTTGTCGTTCTCACGTTCGTCGATCTCGACCAGATCGGCGTTGAGCCTGGTCTCCACCTCCAGCACCCGCGCGGCGACCCACTGCTCCAAGTAGGCTCGCAGCTCCCCCGTGGTGTCTCCCAACCACCGGTCCAGCACCGTCCGATCGTGCAGGAGCCCCCGCACCGCGACCAGCCACACCGCGATGCAGGCACCGGCAATGAGGCCCACCGCCAAGCCCGCCGGCGCCAGGCCGGGACGCGCATACGCCACCAACCGGGACACCGTCAACGCCGCGCCCAGCCCGAAGAACACCCCGAACAGCGCCATCATCCGGGTCTCCAGCCGACGTGATCGCACCGAAGGATCTGGTGCTTCGGGCGGCAGCGGCCGATTCGCGCTGGGGCGCGGCGCCGCCCAGCGTTGGGTTACCTCGGCCGAGATCTCGGCCAGGTGTTCCTCGGTGCCCTGTTCCACTTCGGCCACCACCTCGGCCGCCCGGCCCCGCACCCGATCACCGAAGCCGGGCACATCGCGGCGCTTCAGTTCGGCGATGTCCTCGCGCAGCTCGCCGGCCACCGAGCCCACTCGCTTGCGCGCGAAGTACAGCAGCGTCATGCGTGCCTGCGCGATGCGGTTGCGCAACGCCAAGGTCCGTTCGGACTTACTCGAACGCGTCCGCCGTACCGCCGCCTGCCGCTGATTGCGCAGCTCGTCCGCGCGTGCACCCTCCCCGGCCTCCGGCGGCACATTCAGCATTCCCTGCAGACGAGTCGCCCAGGCACGCAGCCGGTTTCGCTCAGCCAGGGCAGGTTCCTCACGAACCTGGCGCACTGCCCGCACCAATTCGTCGAGTCCAGCCGCCGTGCCACGCGTCGAGACCCCCAGCCAGGTGACACCGCTGAACCGCGAGTCATGCTCGGCCAGGATCTCCCGATTCCGGTTCATGACCTCACGCCAGGACTGGTGCACATCGATCTTGGAAACCACCGCGACAAGCGCATCGGTGTTGGCGGCGGCCAGCTGAATCAGACCGCAGTCCGACGGTGTGAGCGGTGCGGTTCCGCTGCACACGAAAACCACCGCCGAGGGCGCCTGCCCGTGCTGCAGCTCCTCAGGCTCGACGATGCGCACACCCGATATGCGTGAGGACAGCTCGGTGGCCAGGGTGCTCGCGCCGGCCAGCCAGCTGCCGGTCACCATCACGGCGTCGTGCACATGCACGCCGAGCGGACCGAGTGTGGGGTCCACCGCCAGCACCAGCTCGTCGACCCGCTTGTCGGTAGGAGTTGTCACGCCCGGCCCCCCGCCAGCCGCCACAAGCGCAGCGATCCCCGCACGATGTCCGTGCCCATTGCCGCGTATGTGGCGTTCACCGGTCCGGCGGCGAATCGCTGCCAGTGTTCGGCGCGGTAGCGGTGATCTTCTGGATGATCGCTCAGCTCCACCGTCAGGCCCGCCGCCGTCGCGGCATCCACCGCACACTGCATCGCCGCGACCACCACATCGTCACTGGTCAAGAAGGCGTCAATCTGCACCGGCAGAACACCCGTCACGCCAATCCTGCGGAGTTCGGCGAGCACCGCGCGCATTCGGCGGTACCAGCCCTGGGCAATGGCCGCGCGAATCGCGTTCACCACCGCATCGATGCCCGACAGGTCGCGCAGCAGTGCGGCGAGTCCCGGGGCCGCCAGGGTGGGAACCTGCCGAAGCGCCCCGATCGCGCACCCCATCGGGTACAGGTCCAGTTCATGGAGCAACCGCTGCCTCATCGAAACCGGCACCTGGTGTGTGCCGGTGACGAAGGCATCGACGGAACTGGTGTCCGCAGGGTCCCCGACCATCAGTTTGAGGGCCTCGACCATGGCTTCATCGATATCCGCCAGCGGAACGTGCGCCGATAACGGCAGCGTCGGCACCCGCGTCTCCAGGCGGTACTGGGCGCACCGCTCCACAGCAGCGGTCCAGGGGCCGCGAGCGGCGCCGGGATCCGTCAGATCTGCCTTGTTGAGAATCAGCACCTTGGGTGCGTTGGATGCCTCCAGTACGGCGCGGTCCTCGGGCTTGAGCGCCTCCGCGAACACCACCACGTCGACGTCAGCCGTGATCGGTTCCGACGGGATTGGCACCTCGATAAGCGCATGCCCCGGCCCGTCCGCTGCCGGCAGGGTGCGTCCCAACGCGCCGATCACGCTGGTGACGCCCACACCGGCCCGGCCCCGGACGGTAACCCGAAGAGGGTCTCCCAACCGCACCGCCAGATCGTGAATCCGCTGGCCGCCGTGCACCTGGCGAACCTCAGGACGCGTGACGAACCGGTCGAGCGCTCCCCGGAAGACCTCAAACCCCCGCGTCATTGCTTTGCAGACCCAATCTCATCGCGCTTACGGAAATGCTCACATTGTCACCTGATCCGATGGAGGGTTCCACCCTGGTAGGCAACTGTTGAGTATCAATATGCGCTGGGATTATGGGATCTGCCGCCCATGAGTGACCATGGGAAGATGCGTTGTGACGGCCAGGAGCGGGGCTGTGTGGCATCTGAAACAGCCACCGACGAGCTCCCTGGGACCGGCGGGGTCGAATCCACTGCCGGTACGGACGGCCGCGACCGCCACCCCCGCCGCGTATCCAGCTTCCGTTCACGAGGGTCATCGCTGTCCGACGGCCAGCAGAAGGCCTGGGACAAATCCTGGCCGACCTATGGGCGCGTCGCCCGGGAAGCCGACGGCACCTGCCCACCGCTGGAACCTGCGGCCTGGTTCGGCCGCACTGCGCCCTTGATTCTTGAAATCGGCTGTGGCACAGGAACATCCACTGCCGCGATGGCGATAGAAGAACCACAATTCGATGTGCTTGCGGTGGAGGTATACCGCAAGGGCCTGGCGCAGTTGCTCTCGGCGATTGATCGTGAGGGCATCGAGAACATCCGGCTGATCCGCGGCGACGCCCTGGACGTGCTGGAGTACCTGCTGCCGTCGGGATCGCTGACCGCGGCGCGGGTTTTCTTCCCGGACCCCTGGCCCAAGGCCCGCCACCACAAGCGGCGGCTGCTCCAGCCGGGCACAGTGGCGCTGCTGTCGGACCGCCTCCGGCCGGGCGGCACCCTGCATGTGGCCACCGATCACGCGAACTACGCCCAGCACATCGCCGAGGTGGGCGATAACGAGTCCACGCTGCGACGCCTTGAGCTCGACGATCCGCGCATTCCCGTCTCCGTGAACCGGCCCACCACTAAGTTCGAGGGGAAAGCGCACACGGTCGGCAGTGCGATCAACGACTTCGTCTGGGAGCGATTGTGAGCCTCGCCGAGGACTTGGAGCGCCCCAACACCGTGGACGAGACGGCCCACCGACGCCGGGTGCTGCGAGTACTGCTGGTGTGGGACGCACCCAACCTTGACATGGGCCTGGGCGCCATCATCGGCGGCCGCCCCTCCGCGGAGAACCGGCCCCGGTTCGACGCCCTGGGCCGCTGGCTGCTGGAACGCACGGCCGCCTATTCGGCGGATCACCCCGATTGCCTCGTCGAACCCGAGGCCACAGTGTTTACCAATATCGCGCCGGGAAGTGCCGACGTGGTGCGCCCATGGGTCGAGGCGCTGCGCAATGTTGGGTTTGCGGTATTTGCCAAACCCAAGATCGACGAAGACAGCGACGTCGACGTCGACATGCTTGCTCACATCGAGCTACGGTCCGACGAAGGCCTGGCCGGGGTGCTTGTGGCCTCGGCGGATGGTCAGGCTTTCCGAGAACCGATGGAGAAAATCGCCGGTGACGGGGTGCCCGTCAGTGTGCTGGGATTTCGCGAACATGCGAGTTGGGCGCTAACCTCGGATACTCTGGAGTTCGTCGATCTCGAGGACATACCCGGAGTTTTCCCCCGAGCCTTACCGCGGGTGGGTCTAGATTCGCTCCCCGACGAAGGCGCCTGGTTGCAGCCATTCCGACCCTTGTCGGCGTTGCTGACGTCCAGGACATGAAAACCGGCGCGTGAGAGACGCTAGTTAGGAGATTCTGTGTTCGCCTGGTGGGGCCGAATGGTGTACCGGTATCGGTTCATCGTCGTTGCCGCGTTCGTCACGGTCTGCCTGGGTTCCGGGCTTTTCGGGATAACGCTCGGCGACCACGTGACGCAGAGTGGCTTCTTCGCGGACAACAGCGAGTCGGTGAAGGCCTCCGTGATGGCCGACGACGCGCTCGGACGCGACCGGACCACCCACGTCGTCGCCGTCATCGCAGCCCCCGAGGGCAAGACGGTCGACGATCCCGCTTTCCAGAAGAAGGTCATCGACCACTTCGACCAGCTTCAGAAGGACAACCCCAACGAGGTCTACGGCTGGGCCGGCTGGTTACGCGCCCCCACCACCACAGACCCCACCGTCAAACGGATGGTCACCGACGACCGTAAACACACCTTCGTCTCGGTCAGCCTCAAGGGCGACGACGACGACACCATCCTCAACAACTACAAAGCCTTGTCTGATCCGGATAAGGACCACGACCCCGCCAAGAACAAGTTCCTGCTCAACGGCGTCGACATCCAGCTGGCCGGCCTGCAGCCCGTGGCCAGCGAGCTGACCGGAACCATCGGTACCGACCAGCAGCGCATGGAGGTGCTGTCGCTCCCGATCATGGCGGTCGTGCTGTTCTTCGTCTTCGGTGGTGTGATCGCCGCGGGTCTGCCGCTGATGGTCGGCGGTCTGACCATCGCGGGCGCACTCGGCATCATGCGGTTGATCACGCTGTTCGCCCCCGTGCACTTCTTCGCTCAGCCGGTGGTCACGCTCATCGGCCTGGGTATCGCCATCGACTACTCGCTGTTCATCGTCAGCCGCTTCCGCGAAGAAATCGCCGAGGGTTACGACACCGAAACCGCGGTCCGGCGCACCGTCATCACCTCCGGCCGCACCGTCATGTTCTCGGCCACGCTGATCGCGGCCGCCCTGATGCCGATGCTGATCGTGCCGCAGCAGTTCCTGAGGTCGCTGACATACGCCGGTATCGCCTCGGTGCTACTCGCCGCGATTCTGGCGGTCACCGTGCTGCCAGCGTGCCTGGGTGTTCTCGGGCGCCATGTCGATGCCCTGAGCATCAAGCGGTTCAGCCGCACCAAGTCGCGCGAGGAGCTGGAGAACGGCTTCTGGGGACGCACTGTCGTCTTCGTGATGCAGCGGCCGCTGGTCTTCGCCGTCCCGATCGTCATCGTGATGCTGCTGCTGATCATCCCGCTGGGCAACCTCAAGCTCGGCGGATTCAGTGAAAAGTACTTGCCGCCAACGAATTCGGTTCGCGTAGCTCAAGAGGACTTCGACAAGCTGTTCCCCGGGTTCCGTACCGAGACCATCACCATCGTGACCAAGGGCGCCACGGATTCGCAGCTCAACCAGATCCGGGCCGACGCCATGAAGGTTCCCGGGTTCGTCGAACCCGGCGGAGACAAGAGCCAGATGTGGCAGCGCCGCCAGTCCGTCAAGACCGACGGCGACGCCAGCGTCAAGGTCATCCAGAACGCCCTGATCAACCGTGATACCGCCGGGGCCAAGGTCAAAGAGCTCCGCGCGATGTCCGTTCCCAAGGGCGTCACGATGTATGTCGGTGGTACTCCCGCCCTCGAGCAGGACTCGATCGACACCGTGTTCGACAAGCTCCCGCTGGTGATCGTGATCCTGATCAGCGTCACCACAATCCTGATGTTCCTGGCATTCGGCTCACTGGTCTTGCCCATCAAGGCAGCCGTCATGAGTGCCTTGGGCCTGGGTTCGACGATGGGCATCTTGACCTGGATATTCGTCGACGGACACTTCTCCAAGTGGCTGAATTTCACTCCGACACCGCTGACCGCGCCGGTGATCGTGCTGATCATCGTCGTCATCTACGGCCTGTCCAGCGACTACGAAGTGTTCCTCATGTCCCGCATGATCGAGGCGCGGCATCAGGGCCTGTCCACCACCGAGGCTGTGCGCGTGGGTACTGCCAACACCGGGCGGATCATCACCGCGGCCGCGTTGATCCTGATCGTGGTGGCCGGCGGCTTCGCCTTCTCCGATCTGGTGATGATGAAGTATCTGGCCTTCGGTCTCATCGCCGCCTTGATCCTGGACGCCACCGTCGTCCGCATGCTGCTCATCCCGGCGGTCATGAAGCTGCTCGGCGACGACTGCTGGTGGGCACCGGCCTGGATGAAGCGCATCCAGGTGAAGCTCGGCCTCGGCGAGGTCACCCTGGCCGACGAGCGCAAGCGCCCGACCGGACGCGAGCAGGCCATCGCGGCTGCCAGTTCTCCGGTCGGGTCCAACGCACGCACTACCAAACTGCAGATCGCCTCCGAGCGCACCCGGTTGCCCTCGACACCCACACCGCGCCAACATGATCCGTCCGCACCGGCGCGGCCCACTCCGCCGCCTCCCGCTCCTCCGACCACTCCGGTCAACATCGCGAGCGACGACAGTGGGGACGCCCCCGCGACAACGCGGATGTCGGTGCCCGGCAAGAACATTGCACCTACCGACGCGCCCACCACGCGCGTACCTGGCGGCAATCCGACGGGCCCGGACGCTCCGACGACCCGCAGCAGCGTCCCCGGCGCTCAGCGCCCCGCCCCCCGGAACGCCGATCGGGAGATCGAATCGTGGCTCGGTGAGCTGCGCGGCCCCAAGCAGCCCGGCTCTGGCCCGGCCGAGGCGGGCGACGCGACCACCGCGATTCCCGTCGCGAAGCCCAACCCTGCCAATGGCACCTCGGGTGAGGATGCGACAACGGCAATGCCTGTCGCCAATCCCGACGCCACTCGACAGGGACCGCCGCGGGCACCCCGTCCGTCACGGGCCCAGCAGACCGCGCCGCCGTCCGCCGACGCGACGGAAGCATTGCCTGCGTCCGACCAGAAGCGCACGCCGCAACAGCAACAGGAAGCGGACGAGGCCACTCGCCGCAGCCGTGGTGGCAGTGTCAGCGCGCAGGATCTGCTACGTCGCGAGGGGCGCCGCATCTAGCGCGACAGTTCGTGCGCCGTCTCTCGTATTCGTTCTGGTGACATGACGCACGACGTTCATCACTCCGAGTCAGCCGCATTCCTTTCCGCCCTCGGAGGACTGATCGGACAATATCTGGGCGGAACGATCACTGCGCGGATATACACCCGGAACTTCATGTCCCTGAGATCGAGGTTTATTACGGATGCAGTGGTCGATGATCCAGCAGTACGTGAAATGTTCACGGATCTCGAAGACTATGTGCCCGCATACCAGCCCCCCGATCCGTCCGAACCACATGCGATCTCCGAGGCGGAGATGCGCCGCCGCCTGATCGATGAGCGAGTTCCTGCTCTCGAAGAGCGTTGCGGAAGATTCCTCGAGCTTGACACGCCTGATGCTGAATACCTCACCAAACAAAACGATTTGGCGCGCAAGATCTATGATCTGCAGTCTGCATATGCACGAGGCTCGGTCTCTGGAGAGGACTTCGTCACGGGCATCTACGAGGTCCAAGACCTTGGAGATCAGTGGCAGGTCTTCCATGATCTCTTCGATACCGCGTACGCGGATGCCGCAGAGCTCGAGATGGGTTCTCCTGGCATCGGTAGCGACGCATACGGGCGCGATGCACGATTGTTGGCTGCTGAGCGGGCGCAGACCTTCGAACGCACTTTTGGTTTAGCCGCCGACTGAACTCGATTTCGACGCGGATTGCTCATCGCGCGTTGCGTATTCGCGCGCGTACAGCGTGCCGCCACCCAGGAGTAGCAGCCCGGTGACGATGAACGCTCCAATACGGGCGATGCCGTCGAGAGCGGCCAGGTCGAAGAGGAACAGCTTGGCAACGGCCATCGCTGCGAGCACGAATCCCGTTCTGGTAACCCAGCTCTGATCACGGTAGCGTCGTAGGCCTGCCAGTAGCAACGTCACGGAGACGACCATCCAGGATACGGTCGCCAGACCGTGTCCCAGCAGGAATCCATCGTTATTGCCCAGCAGCGCGGTGCCCGAGAGCACGATCGCCGCCGTCCCCGAGTACAGCATCGACACCGCGGCCAGCACACCGCGCACGGGAGCGGACTGTGCACTCGCCCAGCCCACCCGATGCATGGCCGCCATCATCATGCCGGTTGTCGCCGCGGCGAGCACACTCGCGACGATCAGCAGCGGCCCTGCCGCATGCACGGCATAGTTCGAGTTGGCCAACATCTCCGGCGGTACGCAAGCGATGTAGGCCATACCGCCCAGCCCACCGAACACCTGGCCCAGCACCAGCGAAATACGATCCCGGATTTGGTATCCCATGGTGCAGAAGGACAGTGCGATCGCCAGTAGCACCACGACGAGCAGACCCTCCCGAGTGCCGTCGACCGCTGCTTGCAGCAGTGCCAGCCCCGCCACCGCGGCCATTGTGATGCGTGCATGAATCGGAAGGCCACCGACAAGAAGCGGCACCGCGCCCATCACCGCGGCGACCCCGACCGGCACGAGCACTCCCAGCGGCCATACCGGGAGCAACAGAGCGTTGTAGAGCACCGGCACGCAGGCGACCGCGATCATTATTGACGAGGTGGGGTCATTGTCCTCACCGGTCAGCAGCCACAGCGACCCCACCAGGGTGACCCCCAGCGCCAGTACCGCCATAGCCAGCAGGGCATGTGGGTGCCTATCAGCCGCATCGTGGCCGATGGCCGCCAATAGTGTCAGCGCGACGCCCACGGTCCGGAAGGCATGAAGCACTGGCCAATTGCGGCCAATCTGGGCGGGCAGGCTGGCGATCAGCAGCACCAGTGCGAACGCGGCGAGTTCGACGGTGAACCCGTCGGTCAGGAACGGGGCCAGCAGCGTGATCGCGCCGACCACACCCGCCGCAAAGGGTTGAGAGTTCCACTGCCGCGCCAGCACCAGGCCCGCGCCCGCGATGGTCAGCCCGAGCGCCAGTCCCGCCATCACCGGAATCCGTTGATAGATCACCGTGAGTGCCAGCACATCAAAGAAGGCGGCCGCGAATCCTGTCGCCGCAGTGGCAATACCACCGACTCGTCCGCCGGGCCTGGATTGCACCCGGACACCCAGGCCAACCAGACCTGCGGCGAGGACGGCACCGGACGCCATGCGAGGGATCGGACCGAAGTACCCGCTCTTGGCGGCGAGGACCAGGAGCATCACCACACCCGCGAGTGTCACCACCGCGCCCGCGAGGGCCATTGCCTTGCTGGCGAATCCTTCACGTGCCCAAAACGGCTTCCGCGGCAGGGGCGTGGTGGGCACCAGGGCCTGAACGGGCGGTGCGGGAGCAGCCACGGGAAGGTGTGTCGCGGGTACCGGTGCAGCCAGTGGGGGCGCCCCCTGAGCACGCCGGTAGTCATCCCAATACCGCTGCGCCTTGAGATATTCGGCCTGAGTCCATTCGACCATTCGGCCCCGCAACGCATCGAGCTCTGCGCGCAGCGCGCGCTCACGCCCGTCCAACTCGTCGAGCGCGGCGGTCATCTGCTGCAGCTGTGGATCTGTCATGCCTCTGAGCGTCGCGGCTACGGGTCCCGTAGTGAACACGTAGACCTACCTCGAGGGGTAGGGGTTTCTCACGCCGTTAGGTAGCGCTACTCAGCACCACGCATCCGGTCCGGCGCATCCGCGGCCACGTGACCCAGATACGCGGTGTACAGGGTCCGGGAGGCAAAGGACTCCTGCTCGCCCCACGGCAGTTGCGGCCTGGTGACGAGCAGCGAGGCAACCCCATGCGTGGTCGCCCACAGCTGCAAGGCCGGTTCCAGGGTATTGCCCGGCGGGAACAGTTCCTCGTCGACGAGTTCCTGAACGACGCCGCGAAGATGCAAAAAGGCTGAACTGTTGAGTATCTCGTCAGATTCGATACCCCGCCGTGGTGGTCGGGTGGTCGCGAACCGGTACATCAACGGGTTCTGCGCGGCGAAGCGCACATAGGCCAGGCCAAGTGTGTGTAGACGTTCCACCCCGGCAGCGATGTTGGACGTTGCCCGCTGCAGTGCCTCACCGAGTTGCTCGAAGTACCTGGAGCACAGCGCGTCCGCCAACTCGTCGGTGCTCGAAAAATGCCGGTAGAAAGACGGCGCCGTGATGCCCAGCGCCCGCGTCAATTCGCGGGCCGACGGGGCCCGGGCCTCGCCCGACCTACGGATGAGATCCATTGCCGTATCGATGATCTGCTGTCGCAGCAGCCAACCCTGCCCCCGGGGCAGGCGCTTTCTCGGTGCGGTTGCGTTGTTTTCGTCATCCATGTGTCACTCCACCGCATGTCCTGGATCAGCTCGGGGGCGCGATGGGGAGCGTCGGCCCGCCCTGAGGTGTAGGGATGGTGAATCTCCCCTTGGGAGTAGGGTCCGTGGTCTTCCCGAGATCGGCACCGGCCGGCGGCCCCGCGGTGTCGTCGCCCGCGGGGCGCGGAGCGTTCTTGGCCCCGCGGATCAGAACCGCCGGATCATCGTTGGCGCAGTACGTATAGATAGGCGGTTCCGGGAAATCGGCCGAAGAGGGCGGTACTCGCGGAGTGCCGTAGTCACAGGCGTAGCGCGGGTACAGATCTGCCGTGGCCCACACGCCACCGTCGCGCATGGTGTCAGCGATGCCACCGAACACCGAGCCCCGGTAGTTGGGGAAGAACGCGTTGATGGCTGGGGTACGCACGTACAGCATCTGCGCTGTCGAAGCGAGGTTGGCCAGGAGCGCGACCATGGTGTCGGAGTTGTCGGCGAAGAGACCGTCGACGGCGCCCAGGGTCTTGGGGGTTTGATCGACGAGGGTGCGGTAGCCGTTTTGCATCTTCTCGATGCCGCGCAGGGTGCGGCCCAGCTCGTTGGCGGTGGCTTGGATGCCCGAGTTTTTGTCGGCGGCCAAGGTGAGCACCACCCGGCTGGTCTTGAGCAGGCTGGTGGTCTCAGGCAGCACCGAATCCAGGGTGCTCAGCAAGAAGGTGCCGCCGTCGATGATCTCGGTGAGCTTGCGCGGGCCTTCCTTGCTCAGGCTCAATTCCTTCTTAATGAGCTCCAGCTTCTTGGGATCCACCTGCGCCAGCAGACCATCGGCATCAGCCAACAGCTTGGCCAACGTCACCGGCACCTGCGCACCCTCAGAGATCACGGCGCCGTCCTGCAGGAACGGGCCTTGCTGACCGGGCCCGCCCTCGAAGTTGATGTACTGCTCACCGGCTGCCGACAAACCCGTCACGCGGACTTTCGCCGCAGTCGGAATCCGGTACCTGGATTGAATCTCGGCGGTCACATTCACACCCTGCTGGGTAATCTCGAGCGACTGCACCGTCCCAATCTTGACCCCCCGCAACGCCACGTCCTGATTAGGTAACAACCCACCGGACTCCGGCAGCTGCACCATCACCCGATACGTCGAGGCAAATGGGTTGACGCGCAACGCGCCAACGAACAGATAGACCACCGCCACGACCATGGTCAGTGCCAGAGCGATACCCGACAACGCCGCCTTCTGGCGGTGGCCCGCACGGACAGCGCCGACCAGAGTATTTGCAAGCGCGTTGATCATCGCCCACCTCCCGGAGCGGGCGGGATGGTCTCGATAACACCGGGCTCGGTGGGGCTGGGGCGCACCGGAACTTCCTGCCCGTACGCACCCTGGCCGACGACGCGTTCCTGCAAGCGCCATAGCGTGTACTTAACGGACCCCACCAGTTGCGCCCAGTTGTATCGCTTAGGGCCGTGTAGACCTGTGTCGGCGTGAGAACCCGCATCGGGTATCGAGCCGAGAACCAACTGGTCTATTCCCGCAGTGAGGGACAGCGAGTTACCGGCGGTTGCTTTGATCGCGGTGGGCATGATCCGGTTGAAGGCAGCAAGGCTGGTATCGGGATCCAGCGCCACGTCATTCCATGCCTTCGCAACGGTATTGGCGTCCTTGATAACGCTGCGGCCGCTGGTGTCCGTACCGGCAATCGATGGGAACTTCTGCAGCTGCTTGGTGGTGTCGCCCGCCATCACCAAGAGTTCGGACAGCTGCGCTGTATTGGCGGCCAGCGTCTCCGTGGCCGGCCCCGCCGCCGTCACGATATCGGTAATAGCCTGGTTCTTGGCGTCGATCCGGTCAGCCAGCTGCGAAGTCTGGGTAAGGGCATCAGAGATCTCCGCTGAGCGTGAATTCAGCTTTCCCAGTAACTGATTGGAGTCGTTGATCAGATCGCCGAATGCCTGGCCCTGGTCACCGGTCGCCTTTCCGAAACCATTGACAATATTGGTCAGGTTGCGTACGGCGCCCCCGTTGGAGGCTAGCGCGGCCGAGCTGAGCACCGATTCCACTGTGGCGGCGGCGGTCGTCGAGTCCAGACCGATGGTGTCACCGTCTTTCAGGAGCGGGCCATCCGACAGTGCCCCCGCAGGGGGACGGATCGAGACAAAAACATCACCGAGTGGTGTGGCCGAACGCAATTCGGCGGTGCTGCCCTTGGGCAGCCGAACCCCGTCAGAGATGCGCAACGTAGTGATCGCCGTGTAGTTACTCACGTGCATCTCGTCGACCTGTCCCACATCGGCACCGGCGAGTTTGACCTTCGCACTGTCCGGCAGGTTGAGGACGTTGGCGAACAGCGCCGTGAGGCGGTATCCACCACTGCCGATACCCGGCGCGGGCAGGGGCAGGTCACCGAGACCGTTAGTGGCACAACCACTCAACACAGCAGCGGCCGCGACCGCCGAAGCCGCCAGTATCTTGCGCGCGCCCATCACTTCTGCCCCATCGCCGCGAGTCCGTCCAGCATGTAGGTCAGCCCAAAATCGGGTCCATAATCCTGCAATGTCCCGGTGCCACAGCCCAATTGACGTAGGCCCATCATGTTGCAGATTTCCTTGTCCATCTGGCTCTCGAATAGCAGCCGATCGGTCATGAACCGGACACGCAACCGCTTGTTGTCCTGGTCCACGACGTTGTACATGTTGTCCCATGCCAACGGCTGGACGTCGATCCACTCGGAGATCTCACGCTGGTTGTCCACGACCGCTTTGAGCGCGGTGTTGGAGTTGAGGATGGTTTGTTTGAGGTTGTCGCGGTTGGCCTCGACAATGTCTCCAGCTTGCTTCACCAGATTGTTGAACTTGTGCCCAGTGGACCCGGTTCCCAATGCCTCATCATCGAGGATTTGGCTCAGTTGGTGAACAGTAGAGGCGAATTCACGCAACTTGCCATCGTTGGCTGCCGCTGCGTCAAACAGCGAGCTAACGTTCTTGATGATGGTGGTCAACTGCTCGCGGGTGGTCACCCCACCTTCGGAACTCAGGCGCAGCGCCTTGGATAACTCACCAAGCCCGGACTTGATCTTCTCCCCGTTGTTATCGGCGATCCCGACAGCCGAGTTGACGATATCGGCCACCGGCCCCTGACCCTTGCCATCTCCCTTGAGGGACAACGAAAGCCGGTCCAGCATGCCCAGCACCCTGTCGAACTCCACCGGGGTCTTGGTGTGGTCCAATCCGATGGTGTCACCGTCTTTGAGAGTCGGCCCGCCGCGATAGGGCGGAGACAGCTCGACCTGGCGGTCGGTCAGGATCGAGGTGGACAACGTGACTGCCTGAACATCGGCGGGGACTTTCACATCTTTGTCGACCGTGAACTGCACCTCGACGTAGCCGGATTGCGGCGTGATCTTCGTAATCTTCCCCACCGGCATACCGAGCACCGCAACGACATTCGACTCATACAAACCGGAAGCATTGTCGAACTGCGCGGTCAGCGTGATGTGATCGAGTTGCGATTTCACGAAATACGCCCCCGCGCCGATGACGGCCGCGGCCAGCACCACTACCGTGCCGACCATCGCGATCAGCCGGCTGCGCCTAGCGCCCATTGTCATCATTTGCAGTCCTTGAAGTACGGGATCATTCCGAATTGCTTGGCGCGCCCACTGATCGCACACATCCACGAATCGACCAACAGGCCATTCGACAGGTTGATGTCGATGGCGTTGCCGGTACCTGTCGAGTTGGCGATACCGCGTATCAAGACCGGCGCAATCGGGTAGAGACTGCGTAGCAGATCGTCATGCTTACCCAACATGTCGGAAAGCCCCCGCGCCGTCTTGAGCATCTCGTCGAGCTGCGGGCGGTCCTTGATCAGGACCTTACTGAGCTGCTCAACCAGGTTCGTGAATGACTGCAGCATTGCGTGAAAAGTGGCGCGGCGGGCCACGAGTTCACCAAGCAGATCTTGTCCCTGGTTGATCAGCACGCCAATGCCGGACTGCTGGCGACGCAAGGTGTTAGTCACCTTTTCGGTGCTCTTGAGCAGCGTCCCCAACTGATCGCGCCGCTCGGCGATCACCGAGGACAGCGACTGGATGTTCGCCATGGCCTCTGGCACCACGTTGGGCAGTCCCTGCAGCTGCTTGCCGAGGATGCTCAGTGACTGAGCCACCTTGTCGAAATCGACTTGGTCAAAGGTGTTCGTCGCTCCAGCCAGCGCGGCCTGCAGATCGTAAGGAACCTCGGTATGCGCGAGATCAATTGTCTTGCCAGGCAATGCCCCCGCACCCTTGGGCTGCAGGTCCAAGTACCGGGATCCCAGGATGGTGGTGACACGGATCGAGGCTTTGGTGTCCTTGCCCAACGTGATGTCGTCTCGGACGCTGAGCCCGGCTTCAACATGGTCACCGACCAGTTTCATGCCGGTGATGTTTCCGACGGGTATACCCGCCACCGTGATCGGCTGACCCGCGCGTAACGAGGCAGCCTGCGCGAATTCCGCCGTGTAGGTGGTGTAGCCCAAGCCCATGGCCTTGACCAGCAGCATGCCACCCACCAGCGCAGCGATTGCCGCGATAGCGATGAACCCGAGCCAGGTCTTGTTGTAGGTCTCGACCGGCCGATTCTTGATCCTCTGCCATCTGGATTGCTCAGCCATTGGCCATGTTCCGGCATCGCGGGGTGTGCTGGGCGACGTTTCCAGGCGTAGCGGCGTTGACGATGATCGGTATCACGTCATTGAGACCGGGGAAGAAGCCGGCGAGGTTCAGGTCGCACATGTAGACGTTGATGAACGCTCCCTCGGAGTAAAAGCGAGATAGCCCCTTCAGAGTGAGCGGCAGGTTGGCGCCCAGGAACGCGTACTGCGGTTCAATACTCACCACATGCTTTCCGAATCCGGGCTGGCGGGTGATGAGTTCGTCGAGCGAGGGGTATACCTCGTCGGTGATCTTCGACAGGCGCCTCATGGACTGCGCCATCGAGCCCACCGAGGACACCAGCTCGGGCCGCTTGCGATCCAGATCCGACACCGTCTGCCGTGTCTGGGTCAGCATCTTGTCGAGGTTGTCGTTCTGCTGCGCAAGATTGCCCGTGACGGTGTTCAGGCTGGTGATGGCATTACCCAACGCCTGGTCACGCCCCGCAAATGTCTTTGTCAGAGTTGATGTTTGACTAACCAGCGTGACGATCGAGGCATTGTCACCTTGCAGTGACTGAATAACGCCCTTGGTCAGATTGTCGGCCTGCTCGGGCGACAGCGTGCTGAACAGCGGCTCGTAACCGTTGAGTAGCGTGGTCACGTCAAACGACGGGTCCGTGCGCTCCACTGGGATAGTCGACCCGCCCGGCAGCACATTGGTGTCGCCCGACTTACCCAGCGCCAGACCGAGGTAACGCTGGCCCACGATGTTCTGATAGGTCACCGAGGCAACTGTGTTGCCGTACAGCTTCTGGTCGTTCTGGACCACGAAGTCGACCCTGGCCTGGTCGTTGTTGACCAGCTCGATCTTCTGCACGCGGCCTACCCGGACCCCCGCCATGCGCACGTCGTCGCCGTCACGCAGTCCGTAGACATCGGTGAACACCGCCGAATATGCCGTAGTACTTCCCGATACATCGCGGCGAAGCGTGGCGTACACCAACCAGCCGAGTGTCAGCGCCACGGTCATGAAGACCGCAAGCCCGATCAGCGGGCCACGGAATTTCATTGCGGTCCTTCCTTCACGAACGACACCGCGGTCCCGCGGGCCACGGGGCCAAGCAGCAGTTGTGTGGCAGGAGTCCGCAGACCACCGGTGATCACGCCCAACTGATCCCGTTCATGCTGACTACCGACTGGACCGACGTTCCCGCCGAACGATGCGGGCACGACGGGCACGCCTCCACTGTCATGGGCGCCGGGAGCTACCGGCGCGGGCGGGATCGGCGGTGCCTGAGGCGGCGGAGGCGGCTCCAGATCATCGGGATCGTGGGTGCCCGGAACACGCGGCGCCGGAAATGGATGCCATGGCGGCAGAGGCGGGTTGGGGTCCGTAAGGTTCGGGCCGCCCGGCGGCACCACGTACGGCGGACCCACCGCAACCAGATTTCCATTGGGGCCCACGACTGTTCCGCGAGGCGGTTGCAGATTCGGCGGCACCTTGTAGTTCTGCGGAAGCAACGTCTCGGGCAGATCCGGTCGCACCACCTGTTCCGGGGCGGTGAAACAGCTCGGCCCCTTCAGGTCCCCGTACCGCGGGCAGTCCACGCGCGTATAGGTGTAGCTCGGAGCCAGTGTCACCGCGATTGGCATATGCGGCAGGTCCCGATCTGCTACCCACATCTGCTCAAACCAGTTGCGGGACAGCTTGTTCATGTTCCGGAAGATCGGAACGAACTTGTCGGCATTAGTGGCGAAGACACCGATCGGGGGCGTCATGTGTGTGGTGATACCGATCAACTGGTCGGTGTGGTTATCGAAAGCCTGCTTGGTGGTGCCCACCGTGGTCAGCCCCGCGTGTACCAGACTTGTGAGCTGCTCACGATTTTCGGCGAGTGCCTGCATCGGCCGCACCGCCTGATGTAGCGAATCCAGCAGATCGGGTGCAGTCTGCTTGAGGCCTTCAGTGGCATCGAGAAGTGCCGAGATCGTTGAGGGGCCCGAGTCAGTCGCCACGACCTCGTTCAATTGGGTAATAAGCCGGTTGAGCTGGGCGCCGCCGGTGAGCAGTTTGACGCGGCGACTGTCGGTAGCGGCGGCTACCGCTGCGAGGATGCCCACCGAATTGTCCTCGCGACCACGGCCGGTGGCATTGAGAACATCACGCAACTTGCTCACGGTGGTCTGGAACAGCACCGTCGGCAACTCTTGGTCTTCGGCGATATGGGCTCCGGCACGGATGGGCGCACCCGGCCCGCGGTCAACAAGCTGCACCGAAGACACCGCGAACACATTGCTCGGCACCACACGGGCGGTTGCTGTCGCCGGGATTGCCTTGGCGTACTGCGGTTTGAGGTTGATGTGTACGAAGTTCGGCTTGTTACCGGTGGCCGGGGTGACGTCGTCTACCTCGCCGACCAGTACGCCGTGATACTTCACGTCCGACTTCTGCGGCAGCCCGTCCCCGACATTCGTCAGGTCGGCGACCACGCGCAGGTAATCGTCGAGGCGGCCCGCAGACTTGAGCAACATCGTCGCGGTGAGGGCCACGATTGCGATGAGCGTGACGGCGGCCATGGTGAGCAGCTGCCTCTCGGACGGCCCCCGGCCGTCCACTTCGAAAGAGTTTGGCATCTAGCCACCCAGCCTCGCGCCGGCGTCCACACTCCAGAGCGCCATGGTGAGCAGCATGTTGACGACGATCACGATGGTGATGGCCGCACGCATGGCGTGCCCGGCGGCGATGCCGACGCCCTCAGGGCCGCCGCTTGCGTAAAAGCCGTAGTAGCACTGGATAGTTGAGGCCAACCACACGAACACGACGGTCTTGATGACGGAGTACACGACATCGATACCACTGACACCGATGCCGAAGTAGTGCAGATACGAGCCCACCGAGCTCCCGCTGAGAATCTGCACCATAACCTGGCAGGACAGATAGCTGACGGCCAAGCACGCGACGTACAGCGGGATCACGGCGATGATCGATGCCATGAGGCGAGTGGTCACCAGGAACGGAATCGGTCTAATGGCAACCGAATCCATCGCGTCGATCTCCTCCGCGATCCGCATCGAGCCGAGCTGCGCGGTGAACCGGCAACCCGCCTGCATCGCGAACGCCAACGAGGCCATGATCGGCGCCAGCTCTCGCGTGCTGGCCAGCGAGCTGATGATGCCGGTTGCCGGCCCCAGACCCAGCAGATCCAGGAAGTTGTACGACTCGATGGCCACCAGTGCGCCGGCCGTGATCCCGAGGACCAATGCCACCCCGGCCGTTCCTCCACCCACCACCAATGAGCCATTGCCCCAAGCGATATCGGACAGGTGTCGCAGGAACTCCTTGCGATACTGCCGCAGCACCACGGGCACACCGGCAAGAGCCCTGAAGAAGAAGGCAACCATATGACCGAAACGGGCCATAGGAGAGCGAATCTTGTTGTAAACGACGACAAACGGGCGAAACCGTGGCGACAGATAGCTGGATACCGTCATGTCACAGCCCCGTCCGCGGGAACATCATGATGTACAGCTGGCTGATGGCGACATTCACGATCATCAACAGCAGGATCGATTCCACGACCGCAGCGTTGACGGAGTTGGCGACACCGATGGGTCCGCCCTTGGTGGACAAACCCTTCTGGCACGCCACCACCGCCACGATGGCGCCGTAGATGATGGCCTTCAGGACCGCCAGAATCATGTCGCCAGGCGTTGCGAAGGAGGCGAACGTGGACACGAAGCTGCCCGGCGCACCGTTCTGCCAGTAGACGTTGAACAGGTACGCGCCGAGAAACCCGACGAAGCAGACGATCGCGGTGAGCGCGACGGCGATCATGATGGCGGCCGCGAATCGGGGCACCACCAGCCGCCGGATCACCGATACACCCATGACTTCCATGGCATCGGTCTCCTCACGCATGGTGCGCGAGCCCAGGTCGGCGGTGATGGCCGAGCCCACGGCCGAGGCCATCAGCACCGCGGCAACCAGGGAGGCTGCCTGGCGGATGATCGCGATGCCGCTGGCGGCGCCCGCCAATGAAGTCGCACCCACTTGGCCTGCAAGTAGCGCGAATTGGATCGACAGCGTGACACCGATGGGCAGTGTCACCAAGATGACCGGCGTTACGGCCGTCGCAGCCTGGAATGCACCCTGCCGAACGAACTCCTGCCACTGGAACTGCCCGGTGAACAGGTCGACAAAGAACCATTGAATCGTGCGCACGCCCAGCATGAACTGCTCACCAACCGTGCTCAAGGATTCCAGCGGGTGACGCCTGACGTACCCGGTGGCCCAGTCCTCGATTGCCGCGACGCCGTCTCCCGTAGCGACTCCGGTTTCCGACCCGCTCACGGCCGACACTGGCGCAGCGCCACCCCTAGACCAGTGGGACCAGACGCATGAATCGTCGCACCACGCATTCCAGACTCCTCGTTGACCCGGTATTCGCTGGGCGCCAAGGGCTGCGGCGCCAATGTGCGTTGACGCTAGATGATGAAGCGTTAATTTAACAGTTGGTAATATCCTAAATCACACCGATCGGTGTACTGTGCCGTGGGTCATAGTTTCTGATGATGTGCCGCCGGAGCCGGTCGAAAGCACGCGCTCAACGGGCTGAATTACATTGTTGAAAAGCATTTTTGACATAACGTGTGCCCGCTCACAGTCTCGCTGGACGAAGGCGCCATCCTTGGCTGGCCGCCCGCGGAGTGCGGTGTCGATCATTGCGTTCTGAGCCATAAACGCGGGTCCGGGAGCCGCACGTCACACTCGCGTTGATCTGCCAATGTTTGCTGAAACTGCGCTCGCCGACACTAACGGTGGAAGCGGGAAAGCCGGAGAGCCCTATTCGTCCAGTCCGTGTTCGATGGCGTACCGCGTGAGTTCCACGCGGTTGCCCAGCTGCAGCTTGCGCAGGGTTGACTGCACATGGTTCTCGACGGTTCGGTGACTCAGCGACAACCGTGTGGCAATCTGCTTGGCGCTCAAACCCTTCGCCACCAGACGCAGTACCTCGGTTTCCCGTTCGGAGAGCCGTGGCGTGTCGTCGCTCTCGGTCGACGGCGCGCTCGACATCCGCCGAAACTCCCCGAGTACCAGCCCAGCCAGGCCCGGAGTGAATACCGCCTGCCCCTTGGCCGTCGCCTTCACGGCATCGATGAGCTCGGTGGCAGATGCACTTTTGACCAGATACCCCGTGGCTCCGGCCTTAACCGCTTCCAGCACGTCCTCGCGTTCAGCCGAAGCCGACAGCACCAAGATGTGGCTTCCCGGAGAGGCCGCGAGTACCGCGGCAGTTGCCTGGGCTCCATCACCGTCTGTCAGCTGCATATCCATCAGCACCACATCGGGTCTCACCGTCGCGGCAATCCGTCCAGAGGAGGCAACCCCGTCTGCAGTGGCCACAACCCGCAGCCCCGCCGCCTGCAAATCGCGAGACACCCCATCACGCCACATGGGATGGTCATCGACCACCATCACCGAAATCTGCTCACTGTCAATGCTTTCCGGATTTTCGGTCACAACCCCACCTCCTGCGACTTGGGCACCGTGATCTCCCATTCGGTGCCTGCGCCCGGCGCTGTCTCCAGCAGGACAGCCCCGCCCAGATCGGCTACCCGGCCCAGAATCGATCGGGACACCCCCATCCGTCCCTCACGTTCTGCCTGATCCAGCCTGCCTGCGGCGATACCACTGCCGTCGTCGCGCACCGTCACGACCACCGAATCGTCGAGATCTTCGATAAGCACGTAGGCGTGTGCCTGCGGCCCGGCATGCAAGGCCACATTGGACAGCGCGCTACGCACCACGGCCGCCAGCTCGCTGGCCATGTGCTGACCGATGAGCACCGGAGAGCCCGGCGCCGAGACCGAGACCGCGGTACTGGCCTGTGTGCGCAACAGTGGACGCAGATCGACCAATTCGTCGTCGGCCAACATCGTCTGGGTAGCCCCCGAGATCAGCTCCCGGAGGGCCACTTCCTGCTCGCCCGCGATGGCCGCCAGTTCGGCTGTCGGGCCACCGATCTCGGTGCCCCGTCGCTTCACATAGGACAGCACCTGGAGCACCCCGTCGTGTACCTGCCGCGCGAGCCGCTCGCGTTCGATGGCCGCTGCGGCCGCACGCTCCGCGCGCCGCAGCTCATGGAAGGTGCGCTTCGCGGTGGTCGATGCGGCACCAATCGCGAGCCCCACCACCACCAAGGCCGGCATGGTGGAATCGAGCCACAACGCGCTCACGGGCAGCCCGCGCGCAGCGATGCTGATGGCGGCCAGGACGAACCCCGAGATGACGCCGGCGAGCTGTCCGCGCAGCAGACCCATGGACACCACCGCATTGGCCACCCATAGCGTAGTCGGCAGCGTCTGATGTCCGCTGTACCACTGCACATCGACTACCAGCCGGCCGGCAAGCATCAGCGCGATGACTATCACCTGATCGCACAGCACCAGCTGCCAGCGCCGGAGCCAGTTGCGCGACAGTGCGACTGCCGCGAATCCGGTCCATATCGCCATGCCTGCGTACAGTGCCCAGCTCAGTGCTTGCCGGTCGTAATGGGTGTAGGAGGTCAGCTGTGAGGCCAGCAGCGCGTACCCGAAACTTGCCAATCGGAACACCTGCGCGGCACGCCACAGCGATGCCGTCGGATCGTTACCGCTCACCCAGCGTGGGACGGTTCCGTGTCCGGATGCCATAACGGTCCGTCAGTCCTTGGGCGGAGCCGGGCCCAATTCCGGCACACCGTTGCTTGGACCGGCGCCGACTGCGGGTGGGCCACCGTCGGGCACCATCTCTGGATCGAGGATCTCCGCTTCCTCTTCTCCTTCAACCAGATACGGATCGGCGGAGCCCTCGGGTTCGATGAGTGCCCGGATCGCGGTGTTGAGCACCGCAACGGTCGGCACCGCCAGAAGTGCGCCGATGATTCCGCCCAGCACGCCGCCCGCAGCGATGGACAGCACCACCGCCAGCGCGTGGATCTGCACCGCATGGCCCATGATGAGTGGTTGCAGCACATGGCCTTCCACCTGCATCACCACGATCACGATGACCAAGATCATCAACGCGGTAAAGGCTCCCTTGGTGATAAGTGCGATGAATACCGCCACAAACCCGGAGATCGCCGCACCGATGATGGGGACGAAAGCACCCAGAAACACCAGCGAGGCCAACGGAAGCGCCAGCGGCACACTGAAAGCCGCGAGGCCCACGCCGATACCGATGGCATCGACCAGTGCCACCGCGACCGTGGCGCGCACGTAGCCGATCAGCGAACCAAAGCCGAGGACGCCGGCGCGACGCACCCGCGGCCGCACCGCGGTCGGGAAGATTCGGGTGACGAACTCCCAGATCTCCTTGCCGCCGTACAGGAAGAAGATGGTGGTGAACAAGGTCAACACCGCACCGGTGATGATCTCGGTGACCGTGGTCGCCGTCGCCAGCGCCCCGCTGGTGACCCTCCCTTGGTTGTCCTTGATGGCGTTGACCAGAGCATCGCCGGCCTTGCCGATCTGATCCTCACTGACGTGGAACCGACTGTGGATCGCCCAGTTCTTCAGCGACTCGATGCTGTTGGTCAGCTGCGTCGACAGGTCCGGCAGACCCTTGATGAACTGGTCCACCACGAAAGTCAGGATCCCGCCGACCGCCGCGGTACCGGTCAGCATGACCACGACGACTGCCAGCGAACGCGGAACCTTATGCCGCTGAAGGTAGTTGACCGTGGGAACCAGCAGTGCCGAACCCATCAGGGCGAGCAGCAGCGGGATGGTGATCGTTTTGAGATGCCAGAACAACCACAACGAGGTGAGCCCGAAGGCAAGCAGCACCAGCAGGCGCCAAGCCCATGCCGCCCCCTTGCGCACATACGGATGAACCGACTCGGCTGCGTCAGCGTGCGTCATGCGGCGAGCCTAGCTCAGCAACTATCCCTTCGGCGCAGGCTCGGCAAGTACCTCGGTCAGCCACTTCACGACGAGCTCGGGCTGCTCATCGACGATGAAGTGGCCACAGTTGGGCACCTCGGTGATGTTCAGATCGTCGGCGTGGTCTTTGAAGCCCTCGAGCAGCGACGGGTGCACGGCGACATCGTCGAGCCCGAACAGCACCCGCACCGGCATCGCGAGTTTCTGATCGTCGTATGGGCCGCGCGCCAACCTGGCGAATTCCTTGCCGACCATCGACCGGTAGATCTTGGATCCGGCCACCCGGCGGTCGCGGTCACGGAAACAGCCACGGAAGAAGTCCACCGACTCCTTGGGCATGCCGCTACGGCGGATGAACCACCACAGGGTCGGCGACAGGTGCGATAGCGGTCCGACGACGGGGGCTCCCACCACGAGCTGGTAGGCCAGCTTGTGGGCATGCCTGGCGACACGGCCCGGCTCCTGCCACACCGGTGGAATGTTGAGGATGGCCAGCCGCTTGATCCGCGACGGCGCCTTCAGGGCCACCAGCTGCGCCGTCCAACCACCCCAGTCATGTCCGACCAGGTCGAAGGATTCGAGCCCCAGCGCGTCGGCTGCGGCCAGCACATCGGAGGCGAACTGCTCCTTCTCGTAGCCCGCCGGAGCGACCTCGCTCCACCCGGCGCCACGAAGATCGACGGCGTGCACGCGGTACCCGGCATCGGCCAGGGACGGAATCACCTTGTGCCACATCCACCAGTTCTCGGGCCAGCCGTGCAACAACACGACCGGTCGTCCATCCTGCGGTCCGGCTACGGCGACGTGGATCTTCACGTCCCCGGCTTGCACATATTCGTGGGTCACGCCCTCGAGGACGGGCATGCTGCGCTGCGTCATGAACCGCACCCTACCGCGCAGTAGGTTCCGTGGCGCGAGCGCGGCCTCCACATACGCATCCGTAAGACCTGCAAGAACTGGCATGCTTCGTCATAGCGGGCGAATAAGAGTACAAGTGAAGTAGACCGATCGGAATACCTAGGTGATGGAACGGCTGCGCGAATGGTTTCGGGCCATGCATGTGCTGGGCCCCCGCTGGACGGTGTTCGTGGCATCGATGGTCGGCATCAATGCCGCCACCCTGCTGTTGCTGTTCTACTTTTTGCGCCATTGGATGCCGTTCAAACGGCCGGCCGACGACTGGGTCTTCGAGAACGGTCCCCCACTGTTCTGGCTGCTGTTCGGAGTCATGATCGTCACCAGCGTGGGCTGGGCACTGCACATGGAACACCGGCTCGCCCGCTGGTACTGCCGAGGCGGGCCGCCCACCGCGCTGGAGTTACGCACTGCGTTGACCGCCCCCCTTCAGCAGTCGCTACTGCACCTCGGTGGTTGGGCCATCGGCGCGGGAGTGTTCATCGCGGTGGGCGCCATGCACGACTCCAAGTGGACTCTGGCCACCATCATCGGGTGTGTGCAATCGGCGACGGCCAGCTTCGGCCTCACCTACCTACTCGGTGAGCGCATCCTGCGCCCCATCGCGGCCAAAGCGTTGAGCGCCAGCGAATTTCACGGACGATTCGCCCCCTCTGTATTCGTCCGAGTCCGCCTGAGCTGGTGGATCGGCACACTGGCGCCGGCCATCGGAATCATCGCGCTGTGCGGCATGGCCCTCTGGAATCCCGAGGACTTGACCTCCACGCGCGACCTTGCCCTGACCGTCCTGCTCATCGTCTCGACCACCCTGGTCGGCAGTTACGGGCTCGCCCTGCTTACCGCCGGACAGCTGGCCGACCCGGTGCGCCAGCTGCGCACCGCCATCAGTGATGTGGCGCAGGGCGACTTCGAGGCGCGCGTCGACGTCTACGACGGCAGCGAGCTGGGCGTCTTGCAGGCCGGGTTCAACAGGATGATGCAGGTGGGTGAGGAACGTCGTCAGCTGCGTGAACTATTCGGTAAGCACGTGGGTGCCGACGTGGCCAGCCAAGCCTTGCAGCTCGGCACCAACCTCGGCGGCGAGAACCGTTATGTCGCAGTGTTCTTCGTCGACATGATCGGGTCGACGTCGATGGCTTCCGACCGCGACCCCGAAGAAGTGCTCACCATCCTCAACGACTTCTTCCGCATCGTGGTGGAAGTGGTCGACAGCCGCGGCGGCTTCGTCAACAAGTTCGTCGGCGACGAAGCGCTCTCGGTCTTCGGCGCCCCGTTGCACCGCCCCGATGCCACTACCGCCTGCCTGGCGGCGGCCCGAGAACTGCGCGACCGGCTCAACGAGGACTTCCCCCATCCCTTCGAGTTCGCCATCGGGGTATCGGCAGGGCTGGCGGTCGCCGGGAACGTCGGTGCGCCGGAACGCTATGAGTACTCGGTGATCGGCGACCCGGTGAACGAGGCATCTCGCCTTACTGAGCTGGCCAAACACCGGCCCAGCCGCCTACTCGCCTCCACAAATGCGCTCTATTTCGCCGACCCCGACGAACAAAAACACTGGGATCACGGCGACTCTGTGCTGCTCCGGGGCCGCACCAGGGCGACACACCTAGCGTGGCCTGCGGGAACCTGAAAGAAGTGGCCAGTCCGCGCCGTTACTGTGGTGCCCGTGCCCGATGACCGTGACCCACTCGACGGCGGCTGTACGCCGCCCGAAGGAAGCGGTCCGGCTTCATGCCCGGACGATCCCGAAGCGGATACCGCACCCCAACCCGTCATCAAGCAGCGGGGAAAGTACTGGTGGATCCGCTGGGCGGTCCTCGTGGTCCTCGCCATCGTGCTCGCGGTGGAAATCGGATTCGTCTCCGATCAGCTGGCATCGGCCTGGCGCAGCCTCAAGACCGCCAACCCGTGGTGGGTGCTGGCGGCAGCGTTCGCGGCGATGGCCTCGATGCACAGCTTCGCGCAGATCCAGCGCACGCTGCTGCGTTCGGCGGGCGTGAAGATACGTCAATGGCGCTCTGAGGCCGCGTTCTACGCCGGCAACGCGTTGAGCACCACATTGCCCGGCGGACCCGTACTCTCGGCCACCTTTATCTATCGGCAGCAGCGACTCTGGGGCGCGACCCCGGTCGTGGCGTCCTGGCAGTTGGTGATGTCCGGGGTGCTACAGGCGGTGGGTTTGGCGATCCTGGGATTGGGCGGGGCATTCCTGTTGGGTGCCAAAACCAACCCGTTCTCGCTGATCTTCAGCATCGGCGGACTATTGGCCATCTTGCTCCTCGCGCAGGCGGTCGCATCGCGACCGGAGATGCTCGACGGCATCGGGGTGCGAGTCCTTCGCTGGGTCAACGATGTTCGCGGTAAGCCGCCGATGATGGGGGTGGCGCGCTGGCGCGAGATCCTCAAGCAGATGGAAGCGGTGACGCTGACCCGGCGGGCCCTCGGCGAGGCGTTCGGCTGGTCGCTGTTCAACTGGATCGCCGACGTGGCGTGCCTGGCCTTCGCGGCCTACGCCGTGGGCAGCCGCCCCTCCCTGGTCGGTGTCATGGTTGCCTATGCCGCGGCACGTGCCGCCGGTTCGCTCCCACTCATGCCCGGTGGCCTCCTGGTGGTGGAGGCCTTCCTGGTTCCCGGTCTGGTGTCCTCCGGGATGACGCTGCCCGACGCGATCTCCGCCATGCTCATCTACCGCGCAGTCAGCTGGATTTTCATCTCCGCGATCGGCTGGGTCATCTTCTTCTTCCTCTTCCGCAACGAGAGCCAGATCGACCCCGACGCCACGCCGAGCCCATCCAAGGAGCCCGAACCCGCGCCTGACGCTCGTCCAGCCGACCCGCCAAAAAATTCTTCCGATCCCCCGAAATAAAGCGGACTGTGGTCCGGTTGGCATGAATGTCCTACCCCAACTTTGAGGAGCATTCATGACCACCACCACGCCAGTTCTCGCCCCTGGAACCTGGATCATCGACTCGGTTCACTCAGACATCACCTTCTCCGTACGCCACCTGGGCGTTTCGAAGGTTCGCGGCTCGTTTACCGACTTCAGCGGTGACATCACCGTCGCCGAGGACGGCACTCCCTCGGTATCGGCCACCATCAACGTGGCCTCTGTCGACACCCGCAACGACCAGCGCGACGGCCACCTGCGTTCGGCCGACTTCTTCGACACCGACAACCACCCCACCGCCACCTACCGCTCCACCTCGGTGCGTGCCGACGGTGACGACTACATCGTCGATGGTGAACTGACCCTGCACGGCGTCACCCAGCCGGTCTCGCTGAACCTGTCCCTGGAGGGCGTCGGCCCCGGAGCGCAGGGTGGCGCTGTCGCCGGCTTCGAAGCCAGCACCGAGATCAACCGCGGCGACTTCGGCGTCACCGGCGGTGCCGGACTGGTCGGTGAAAAGGTCACGCTGACCTTCAACATCGAAGCCGGTCACCCGGAGGCACCCTCCAACTGATCGCCGCACGGCACCCGCTACGGTCGGGGAATGCCCAGCGTGCAACAGAATTCGTCACCCCAAGCGCCGGTGACATCCGTACTGCTCTCCCTGGTACTGGATGTCATCGGCGTCTTGGTCTTCTGCACCATCGGCCGGCGCAGCCACGCCGAAGGCATCACGCTGGTGGGTGTGTGGGAGACGGCGTGGCCGTTCTTGTCGGGCGCCGGAGCCGGTTGGCTGCTGAGCCGGGGTTGGTCGCGACCGACATCCGTCGCCCACACCGGCATCGCGGTGTGGGTCTGCACGGTGCTGTTCGGGATGATCTTGCGCCGCCTGAGCAACCAGGGCGTGGCGTTCAGCTTTGTCATCGTCGCCTCGCTGGTGACTGCCCTACTTCTGCTGGGATGGCGTGTCATCGCGAACCGCACGTCAAAAAGCTGAGACCTCGCCGTCAGGATCTCGTCAACGCGCTTGGATACACGGCCGGCGCACCCGCAAGCTGGCTGCATGGAAGGTTTCGCCGCCGTGCTGGTGCCCCTCGCCGGTTACGCCGCAGTACTGCTCTCTGTGCGGTACCTCAATCGTCATGACGATATCGCCCCCGCGGCGGGCCCGGAAGCCTTGACCCGCTAGCCCCTCAAACACCGAGTGCGAGCCTCGCGCGGATATCTCCAGGGAAATCCGCGCGAGACTCGCACTCGAATGACGTATGCGCCCTTAGACGCGCGGACCGGGCGCGGGACCTGTGCCCACCGGGCCGGCCGGAGCCGGAGCGACAGCGGCCGGGGCCGGGGCCGGTCCGGGCGCGGGACCGGGGCCCTGCGGGAAGTTGGCAGCCGGTGCCTGGTTCTGAATCGCGGACTGCACTGCCGGGTTCTGCACGAGAGCCTGCGCGGCCGGGTTCTGCGCCACCTGCTGCGCCGCCGGGTTCTGCGACAGCGCGGTCAGCAGCGCGGGGTTGACGCCCATCGCGGCCGGGTTCAGTCCGCCACCATTGACCACCTGGGCCAGGTCCAGCGGCAGACCGCACTTGGTGCGCAGGTCATTGAGCGGTGCGGCGATGCCACCGAGCGAACCGGCCACATCGGGCCGCGACACCAGATAACTCTGCGTCTTCGCGGCGATCTGATCCTGCGGGGCCGCCTTGATCTCGGTGAAAGCCGCATCGACGTCGGGATGCTGCTCCAGGTAGCCCGCGGCGTTCTGCACCACGTTGCCGACGGTCTTGGTCATCTTGCTGGCCTGGCATCCATCCGGCGTGGGTGTGGCAGGAGTCACCGTCGCCGCGGCAGGTGCGGCGGCGTTCGGGGCGGGTGCCGGTGCGACGGGGGCCGCCGGAGCCGGGGCGGGGGCCGGGGGGATTGGTTCGGCCGCGGCAATCGGTGCCAGGGCGCTCATCGCGAGCCCGCCAGCGAGAACACCTGCGCTCAGCAAGCCGTAGGCCGTGCGCCGCGAGGTTGTGGCTGACATGACATTCCTCCTACTTGGTTGGGGGATTACAGCCAACGTATCGAAATTCGGCGCCATTTCGAAACACGCACGCGCGTAGTGACCAGAGCGTTACCCACTCTTTATCGTCGGCCAGATTCTGAATTTCAAGATCCTATTTTCAGCTCAGTGCAACGTTGCCAGGGAGCGCGAAAAGCATGTCCAGCCACCACTGGTTTTTCGCCAAGGCAGGCTGTTAGTAAGCGTGTCATCGCAGGTTGCCGGGATATATATAGACAGGGGGCGAGGTTGGTCGCGTTGCTGTAGCATCACGACCACGCCACAGGAGACTGCGTGCGTCACACCGAACGACAGGAACCATCGTGCAGTCAGTCATGATGCGCACCAGCGACTACCTTCGCAGGTATAGGTGGTTGACGGTCGCTGTCTGGCTGATTCTTATTGCCTCCGCGGCGGGCCTGGTAGCCAGTCATGGAGAAAAGCTCACCGGTGGTGGTTTCGAGGTCGCCGGTTCGCAGTCGCTAAAGGTTCATGACGCGATGGAGACCGGGTTCCGTAATCACGGCGCCTCCCCGCTGGCGCTGGTCGCCGCGCCCCGGCCCGATGCGACCGTCGCCGATATGACTGCCGCCGTCGACTACCTCAAGCAGGTGGCGGCGCAGATCCCTCAGGTCTCGGTCGAGCCCATCCCCCCGCAGCTGACGCCGCAACCGGATCGCCCGTTCGTCGTCACCCTGCGGATCGGCTTCGATAACACCGGCGCGACAGACATTGCCAAGGACCTTCGCAAGAAGATAGGTGTGCACGGCGGTGAGCCCGGGCAGATCGCCGGTGGCCGCGTCTCCCTCTATGTCATCGGCCAAGGTGCGCTGGGCGCCGCGATGACCGAACAGATCGCCGGGGATATCAAGCAGGCCGAGAAGTGGAACATCCCGGTCATCCTGATCGTGCTGATCGCCGCGTTCGGCTCGCTGGCCGCGGCCTCCTTGCCCTTGCTCCTGGGCCTGTGCACGGTCGCGTTGAGCGTCGCGATCGTCCTCGCGCTGTCCAACATCACCACTATCTCGGTATTCGCCCTGCCGACGGTGACCATGATCGGCCTCGCCGTCGCGGTGGACTACTCCCTTTTCATCCTCATGCGATACCGCGAGGAGCTGAACTCGGGGAAGAACCGGCAGGAGGCGATCGCGGCGGCGATGGCCACCTCCGGGCTCACCGTCACATTCTCCGGCCTGACTGTGATCGCCGCCCTCGCCGGCATCTACTTGATCGGAACCCCCGCGTTGGCATCGATGGCCTCCGGCGCCATCATCGTCGTCGCGATCGCCGTTCTCAGCTCCACCACACTGATGCCCGCACTGCTCGCCATCTTCGGTAAGGCCGCAGCCAACCAGTCCCGATTCCTACGCCTCTCACCGCTACGCAAACATTCAATTCCATTCTGGCGCAAGTGGACCCAAGAGGTTATGCGCCGGCCCTGGCTATCCGCGCTGGGCGCTTCGATTTTCTTGCTCGCACTGGCCGCACCGAGTCTGCACATGCAGGTCTCCAATAGCATGTTGCGCCAATTCGATTCGTCCCATGAGATCCGACGGGGCATCGACGCTGCGGCCGTCGCAATGGGACCGGGCGCGCTCGGACCGGTACAGATACTGCTCACTTTCGACGGCAACGCGCAAGATCCTCAGCATGGGCAAGCCCTCGAGAACGCGAAGGAGACAATCGCGCAGGCCCCCAATATCGCGCGGGTCTCCGATCCGATCTTCTCCACGGGCGGGCATGACGCACTGATCTCGGCAGTACTGTCGGTGGACCCCGAGGCGAACGCCGCCCGCGACACCGTCAGCTGGCTGCGCGCAAATGTGCCCGATGCGCTCAAGAATTCGGGTGCCGATATCAGCGTCGGCGGGCCTACTGCGCTGCTGTTCGACTACGACAACAGGGTGGAACACGCACTGCTGGGAGTGTTCGCTTTCGTCTGTGTCCTGGCATTCGTCATGCTGCTGGCCACGCTGCGCTCGCCGGTGCTGGCGCTCAAGGGCGTGGTGATGACGGTGCTCTCCGTCGCCGCCGCTTACGGCAGCCTGGTGATTGTCTTCCAATGGGGATGGCTGGAATTCCTGGGCTTCCACAAGGCCAACATCGACAGCAGCATCCCGCCGTTAGCGCTCGCACTGACCTTCGGTCTCACCATGGATTACGAGATTTTCCTGCTGGCACGCGTGCGCGAGCGCTATCTGCGCACCGGTGATTGCGCCGACGCGGTTTCGTTTGGCGTACGCACGAGCGCGCGCACCATCACCAGCGCGGCGCTGATCATGATCGCGGTGTTCATCGGATTTGCCTTCGCCGGAATGCCGTTGGTCGCCCAGCTCGGCGTCGCGTGCGCCGTGGCCATCGCCGTCGATGCGACGGTGGTGCGCTTGGTGCTGGTACCGGCGCTGATGGCAATGTTCAACCAGCGCAACTGGTGGCTTCCGGGGTGGCTGGATCGGGTACTGCCCACCGTGGATTTCGAAACCCCGTGTGTCGACGAGCTTCCGGGCCCGCATACCGAGAGCGCCCTGCGACTTCAGGGATCCGGACTCGAGGAACCGCGCATCGACTACCACGCCATCGCTGTCTCGGCGGCCCGGCTCAAGCGGCTCGCCGATGGCGGCACCGTCGCCGCACCCGATGCCCAGTCGGTGCTCGTGGACCGCTGGCGTGACAACTTGACTGTGGCGCTGGAGGCACTGCAGGCCGGCAAAAACGGATCCGATGCCGACACTGTCGCCATGCCAGGTCCCCTCTCGCGAGTGACACCGGTCGAAATCACCCAGGTAAAGCTGCCGACGGGACAAAAGTGTGTCGTACCCACCGACGCTGAAGCACTGCGCATGCAAGGACTGTTGTTGATGCGCCGCAACGCCGAACGCGATTACACCGAGTTCGCCAGGCTCGCATCGCTGATGGAACCGCAAACTGCGGCAAAGGTCCTCGCCGGTCTCGATCAGCATTACTGTGTACAGTCCAATCAGAGGTGGGTTTCCAGTCAGCTGGTGCGACGGCTCGCTGACCCGAAGCCCGGCGACGGTGCAATGGAATGCCCCGCGGTACGCAGGCAGTGCCTGTCCGTGGCGGTTGCGATGTTGGAGGATGCGAGGTGACGGTCACGAGCGACGCTCCAGCCGTCTCCCCCGAAGTGCCCGATGAGCCTTCGGGTTCCGGCGACATCGGCTCCGGTTCCGCTCACGCCGAGCAGCCGGCGCGCAGCGACAAGCCGGTCACCCACTGGACCACCTCCGAGATACTCGACGCCCTGCAAAGTGGTGACCTTTCCGATTGGCAGGCGATAGTCCACGCGCTCAAGCGCGATCCCTTCGGACGAACCGCACGCCAGGTTGAGGAAGTCGTGGGCGCCGATGAGCTCTACGGCATTTCGACCGTGCTGCAAGAAGTCCTCACCCGGGCGCGCGACAACCTTGCCGAAGCCGAGCAACGAGAAGCAGCCAACGAGATCAACCTGCTGTTCGAGGCATCCGGTCTGCGCCAGGCCGAGTTTGCTTCCCGCATAGGTGTTTCAAGCGGCGAACTCTCCTCGTACCTGGCAGGCACAACCAGCCCCACGGTCGCGATGCTGGTGCGGATGCGCCGGGTAGCCCGGCGGTTCGGGCGCACCCGTCCCCGCGGATAGCCACCGGGCACATCGCGTTACATCCGGGTACCTGCGTAACCAATGTCAGTTCCCTGAGAGCTGTCCGATCGTTATGGCAGCCCGCCTGAAATCGGCCTAACCTCGTGCCATGACCGACGAGACGAAAACTGACGAACCTACCGGCGCCATTTCGACGCCCGCGCCCCCGCCCGCACCGACGGCCTCCGCGGGAGTTCCGAAGCCTCCCCCCACCAATGTCGGCTGGGCAGTGGCCTCCATTGTCTTCTTCTGGCCGTTGGCGTTCAGCGCATTTACCAATGCACTGAATGTCACCCAGTACTGGCTCACCGGCCAGTACGACCGCGCGCAGGAATCCTCGGATCGCGCCAAGCTCCTCGGCAAGATCGCCCTGCTGACCGGCCTGGTGCTGCTGTTCCTGTTCATCGCCTTCCGGATCGCATGCGCCATCTGGTGGCACACGCACGGTGGCGGCGGTGGCGGCTGGGGACACCACGGCGGCTGGCACCGCACCTGGGATGACGACGGATGGAACGGCCCGGGCCCGATGGGCCGTCCCGGTCGCGACAACTAGTTAGAAGTCATCGGGTGCACTAGGTGCGACGGGCCAGCCGAATGCAATCGCGGCCCGTTGCACCGCACCTGTTCGAAGTTCTCTGACCAATCCTGCCCTGGCCAGTGCCCGCAGGCTGACCCCACCCATGTAGACGGACCCGAGATCGCGCACGGTCAACGCGATATCGGCGTCCGCCGTGGTGATTTCGCAGCTGGCACCGGTCAGACTGCCGCGCAGACGGTAACGTCCCGAATTCTCTGGCAGGAATTCGTCGGTGACCTCCAGCACCACGTCCACCTCGGTGGCGTAGCGCCGCTGCGACAGCGCCTTCGCAATATCGACCAATCGCACGTGGATCGCGTCGCTCACAGCGCATTCCAGTGCAGGGTGGTTCGCCACCAGGTAGCGCAGCTCCTCATGTACCGATGCGCCGTGATATTTGATCTTGCGCACCAGATCCATATCCAGCAGGTAGCGCCACGTCCGCGCGTAGGCGCGTGGGTTGGCACCCAGCACCTCTTGCACATGCAGCTCCGCGTCGGGGCCTGCGTCGCCCCACCCCGGTTTCGGCCGATAGATGGCGAATCCGCTGACTGTTCCATCGGATTCGTAGTGCAGGACGAAGCGGATCTTGCCGGACTCCTTCTGGCGTTCCTCGTTATCCAGCGTCCAGATCGCCCACCATTCGGGCGTACGGGACATTTGGCCGGGCAGTTCGGCGATGGCGCCGTCATACACAGCAGGGGCCGATGCCAGGAAGGTGGCGGCGTCGACTTCCTCCAGGGTGCCGTCGCCCAGATCCACATCCGGCCGGAAAGACAGCTCCTTGACCCGGCCAGATAATTCCGCGGCTTCCGTCGCGACTCCATAACCAAATCGGCCGTAGATCAACGCTTCCGAGGCGAACAGCATGGCGATGGCCTCACCGCGCGAGCGGACGTCCTCCAGTTGACGGCGCATCATCGCGGTCAACAGACCGCGACGCCGATGCGTTGGCGCCACCGTGACGGCGGTGATGGCGGCGACAGGTGCGACCGTTCCGCCCGGTAGCACCACGTGACGGCTGTATGCACCCGCCGTCGCCACCCACTTGCGCCCGTTGTGGAATCCGATCATGCGGTCCAGCTCGGTGAATTTGCGGCTGGCCGCTATCTCGTCCTGCTGGGGATCCTGCAGGAACACGGAGTACGCGAAGCTCACGTACGACTGGTAGTCGTCCTCGTCTTGAATGGTGCGTAGGGTCAGCTCAGACACATACCCATGTCTACCGTGCCATGCCAAGGCCTGTCACTTGAGTTTTCGGCGTGCCACGGGCCAGCAGGAAGGAACCGCGGTGTGGACTGCCCCCGATGACACGGCAATCGCCGAGATACTGCTCGAAACTAAGACCGTTGCCATCGTTGGTATTTCGGCCAATCCGGACCGGCCGAGTCACGGCGTCTACCGCTATCTGGCCACGCACAGTCCCTACCGAATCTTGTTGGTGAATCCGACGCTCTCCGAGCTCGACGGCCAGACGGTCTACCCGAGCCTTGCGGCGCTGCCGGAGACACCCGACCTGGTCGATGTGTTCCGCCGCCGCGAGGAATTGGCGGGCATCACCCAGGAGGCCATCGACATCGGGGCACGCACACTCTGGTTCCAGCTCGATCTCGTCGACATCGACGCCGCGAACAAGGCCACCGATGCGGGGCTGCGGGTTGTCATGGACCGCTGTACCGAAATCGAATTCGCTCGTATCAGTTCGCGTTAGCCCCTGGGCGGCTGCGCCCCGATCCGGTCGATCGGTGCGATGTTGTCCACGAGCCAGCGGCCATCACGCTTGGCGAGGGTCATCCGCAGTGCCAGCACCGACTCTTCGGGTTGCGCTTTCGCGGCAACGCTCGTGCGTCGCACCAGGGTGGCGGTCACGGCGTCTTCGGGTCCCAGGGCTTCGATGCCAACCGAGATGATCTCACCCTGCTGCGAGATTCCCTTGGCCTTGAGCTCGGCAGTGGCCCTGTCGAAGTCACGTGTGAAGGACTGCCTCTGCCCTTCCGTCATATGCTCGGTGGCCTTGCCCACGTAGGAATCCGGGCTACCCGGGGCAAAATTCACCACCGCCCCGGCCACCGTCGCGACGACGTCGGTCACCGCCGCGCGGTCCGCGTTCCCCTCCCGGTCGGGAACCGTCCAATGCCGGTACCCCACGACCGCGACCGCCAACACCGAAATCGTGGTCAGTGCGACGATTCCGGTACGCAGCGCCGGCCCGTCATCGTCGGTGCCGACGGTCACCGAGTCACGTCGGGCCAGATAGGCGTTCACGGCCAGACCTTGAGCGATAAGCAGACACGATGCCGTACACACCACCACCCACCAGGTGGGCCAGCGCAGTATCACGCCGAGTTCGACAATCGCCAGCATCGTGACCAAAGGCGCCAGTAGGTCAAAGATGATGACCCGCACTGCATTACGGCTCATCGCAACAGCTCCAGACCAGTGACCAGCAACTGGTCCCCAACCTTGGACACCGCAAGCCGGAGGTGCCATTGATTGACCTTCGGGGCGGCATCGGCGTCACGCGTCACCGACGTGGCCACCACCATGACGCGATCCAACCGCTCCACGGAAGGCAGGCCGATATCCTCATCGGGAATTCTCGCGCCGACCCTGTCAATGGCCACCGCATCGATCTCTCCCGCCGCGTCGGCATCGACCGTTCGCGCGAGCTTCACGACGCCCGCGAGCATCTCCCCCAGATGATCGCTGAGCTGCCCAGCGGTACCGTCCTGCAGCATCTGCACGCTGGAGTCGACATTGCTCTTCTTCATGTTGATCAGGGTGTTGACCCAGGTCACCGCGGTATCAAGCACGCGCGAGTCGTAGCGGTCACGGGCCGCTTGGCTGCGATGACCGGCAACGACGAAGACCGAAAGCACCACAGCAACAACCGTGATCGCGCCGAGAACGGCCGACAGCACGCCGTACCGGGAGAAGACGGGTCCGTCTGCGCTGCCTTGGCTGGTTGCCGGGGCCTCTTTGCTCACGGGCCTCACCCTAGCGACCCGTGCCACCATGGACGGGTGACGACAGAATCCGTGCTGCCAAAATCCGGTATCGACCTGAGCCACCGTGACGAATCCATCCGCCCGCAGGATGACCTGTTCGGCCACGTCAATGGGCGCTGGCTCGCTGAGTACTCAATTCCGGCCGACCGTGCCGTCGACGGCGCCTTCCGAACTCTGTTCGACCGCGCCGAAGAGCAGGTGCGCGGGATCATCACGGAGGCCGCCGACTCGGGCGCACCCGAAGGTACCGAGGCGCAGAAGATCGGCGACCTGTTCGCGAGCTTCATGGACATCGAGACCGTGGCAGCTGTCGGCCTGGCACCGCTTCATCAGGAGCTGGACGGGATCACCTCGGCAGCCGATGTCACCGCGCTGGCCGCTGTCATGGGTACGTTGCAGCGGGCCGGGGCCGGCAGCGGGGTGGGCTGCTACGTGGACACCGACGCCAAGGATTCCTCCCGCTATCTCCTGCACATCAGCCAGTCCGGCCTGGGCCTGCCCGATGAGTCCTACTACCGGGAGGAGCAGCACGCGGCGACGCGCGAGGCGTATCGCGCCCATATCGCCACCATGTTCACGCTCGTGTACGGCGAGGGTGACCACGCCGATACCGCCGACCGGATCCTCGCGCTGGAGACCAAGATCGCCGCAGCGCACTGGGACGTGGTGAAGCGGCGCGATGCCGAGCTGAGCTACAACCTGGTGCGGTTCGCGGACCTGGAACACACCGCCCCCGGATTCGATTGGGACGGATGGATCTCCGGGCTGGGTGCCACCACCGGCCAAGTCACCGAACTGGTGGTGCGACAGCCCGACTACCTGACCGCCTTCGCCGGCCTCTGGGCCTCGGAGCCGTTGAGTGATTGGAAGCAATGGGCAAGCTGGCGGCTCATCTGTGCCCGCGCGGCATACCTCACCGAACCGCTGGTGGCAGAGAACTTTGACTTCTACGGACGCACGTTGTCCGGCACCGAGCAGATTCGCGACCGCTGGAAGCGCGGCGTCGCGGTGGTCGAGTCATTACTCGGCGAGGCCGTGGGCCAGCTCTATGTCGAGCGCCACTTCCCGCCGAATGCCAAGGCGCGCATGGAGGTTCTCGTCGATAACCTGCGCGAGGCCTATCGGGTCAGCATCACCGACCTGGCGTGGATGACGCCGGAGACCCGTGAACGCGCGCTGCAGAAGCTCGACAAGTTCACCCCGAAGATCGGCTACCCCGCCACGTGGCGTGACTATTCGACCATCGCCATCCGGCGCGATGACCTGCTGGGGAATGTCCGCCGCGCGACGGCCGCCGAATGCGACCGTGGCCTGGCCAAGTTGGCCGGACCCGTCGATCGTGACGAGTGGTTCATGACCCCGCAGACCGTGAACGCCTACTACAACCCGGGCATGAACGAAATCGTCTTTCCCGCAGCGATTCTGCAGCCGCCCTTCTTTGATGCGGACGCCGATGACGCCGCCAACTACGGTGGCATCGGTGCCGTCATCGGCCACGAGATAGGCCATGGATTCGACGACCAGGGTTCCAAATACGACGGCGACGGCAACCTGGTCAACTGGTGGACCGATACCGACCGCGACGAATTCGGTGTGCGCACAACGGCGTTGATCAAGCAGTACGACGATTTTGTGCCCCGCGAGCTCTCCGATCAGCACGTGAACGGTGCGTTTACCGTCGGCGAGAACATCGGCGATCTGGGCGGTCTCTCGATCGCGCTACTGGCCTACGAGATCTCGCTGCGCGGCAACCCGGCTCCGGTCATCGACGGACTCACCGGAGCACAGCGGGTCTTCTTCGGCTGGGCGCAGGTATGGCGCACAAAGGCCCGCGAGGCTGAGGCCATTCGGCGTCTATCGGTAGACCCGCACTCGCCGCCTGAATTCCGCTGCAACGGTGTGGTGCGCAACATCGACGCGTTCTACGAAGCCTTCGAGCTGAACACCGAGGACGAGCTGTTCCTGGAAGCCGATCAGCGCGTACGCATCTGGAGCTGAGCTCCCCCGACGAGAAAGCCCCCGGCCAGTGGCCGGGGGCTTTCTCGTGCGCTAGGAAATCTAGAAGCGCTGCCAGTCGTCGTAGCCGTCGTAGTCCTTGTACGGGCCACCGGGCGAGTTCTTCACGATCACCGGATCACCAGGGTGGGACTGGTTGAAGTACCAGGTGGCGTTGTCGGTGCTCAGGTTGATGCAGCCGTGGCTCACATCGCGCTTACCCTGATCGCCCACCGACCATGGGGCCGCATGGACGAAGATGCCGGAGTTGGACAACCGGGTAGCCCAGAACACGTCGAGCTTGTAGCCCTCAGGCGAGGTCGTCGGCACCCCGTACGTTGACGAGTCCATCACCATCTTCTGGAACTTCTCGCTGACGTAATAGGTGCCGTTCTTCGTCTCGTGCTTCTTGTCGTGCTTACCCATTGACATGGGCATGGTGCGTTCCACAACCCCGTTGCGGGTCACCGTCATCGTGAAGGTGGCATCGTCGACTGTCGACACGAAGGCGTCACCGACCTTGAAGCTCCACTTGGTTCCGCCGGCATTCACGTTCACATCGGTGTTCGCGGGCCAGAACTGGGTGGGCTTCCAGCGCAGCTGCTGATCGGTGTACCAGTAGAAATATCCCGGCGCGGGCTTGGACGTGGTGATCTTCACGGCGGCCTCAGCGGCCTTCTTGTCCGTCACCGGAGCCGCGAAGACAATCGTCACCGGCTGAGCCACACCAACGACATCGCCATTGTTGGGCGAGTTCTTCAACAGGCCCACCGGCAGCGGCGGCACATCGCCCGTCGGGGGCGCCCCGGGAGGCGGCGTGGTCGGCGCCGGAGCCGGCGGAATCTCGCCGGGAGGCGGCGCGTCAGGTGGGGTGGCGGCGGCAGCTCCCCACGGCAGCGGCGGGGCGGCGGCAGCTCGAACGGCGGCGGCGGGGCGGTTCTTGAATACCCGGATCGCCGGGGTCACCCGGCTCTGCGAAGGCAGGAACCACGCCAGCACCCAGCAGTCCTGCAACACAGATACCGCTGATGAGGGCGCGCCGGGACCAACGAGTTAAGACAAGCATGCTCACTCCTGTAGACGCGACACATCCAGTGTGTCATAGGGTTCGTCGCCACCAGGCAACACGATGTTTCACCGGCTCAAGAAAATACGTCTTGACCAGGCCTTATCGCCGTTGATTAGAAAAGGTCACATTCATAACCCCGTGGGGGTACCTGATGTGACTCAGCGCGCTGGGCGACCGTCGCGGAAGCCCAGCTCACCTAGCCAGCTAAGTACTCCGACAGGCTACCGGCTCAACGCGCGGGCGATGAGCATCAGCTGCACCTCGCTCGTGCCCTCGCCGATCTCGAGGATCTTGCTGTCGCGATACTGACGAGCGACCGGTGACTCGTTCATGAATCCCGCTCCCCCGAAGATCTGGGTGGCATCCCGCGCGTTGTCCATCGCCGCCTCGCTGGCCACCAGCTTGGCAATCGAAGCCTCGGTCTTGAACGGCTTTCCGGCCAGCAGCAGGGCGGCAGCGTGGTAGTAGGCCAGCCGGGCCGTGTGCGCGCGCGCCTGCATCCGGGCGATCTTGAACGACACCGACTGATAGTCGATGATCGCGCTACCGAAGGCCGGACGGCTGCTGGCGTACCGCAGGCTTTCGTCGACGCATCCCTGTGCGGCACCGGTTGCCAATGCCGCGATGGCGATTCGCCCCTCATCGAGGATCCGCAAGAATCCGGCGTAACCGCGGCCACGCTCACCCAGCAGATTCTCGTAGGGCACCCGCACATCGTCGAAGCTCAGCGGATGAGTGTCCGAGGCATTCCAACCGACCTTGTCGTACCCGGGCTCGACGGTGAATCCCGGTGCACCTGAAGGTACGTGAATGACCGAGATCTCTGGCGATCCGTCCGCCGAACGTCCGGTCACTGCCGCAACACCCACCACCGCGGTGATATCGGTTCCGGAATTGGTGATGAATGCCTTGGAGCCGTTGATGACCCAGCTGCCGTCATCCTCGACGGCCCGGGTACGAATCGACCCGGGGATGTCGGTGCCACCACCGGGTTCGGTCAAGCCGAAGGCGGCCAAGGATTTTCCGGAGGCAAGCGCCGGAAGCCAGCGCTGCTTCTGCTCCTCGTTCCCGAATCGGTAGATAGGCATGGCACCCAGGGACACGGCAGCCTCGAGGGTGATGGCCACGCTCTGGTCCACCCGGGCCAGTTCTTCCAGCGTCAGGCACAGCGCGAAGTAGTCACCACCCATTCCGCCGTACTCCTCGGGGAAGGGCAGACCGAACAGCCCCATCTCACCCATCTGCGCCACCACCGCATAAGGAAAGGTCTTGGTGGCGTCATGATGGGCGGCCACCGGCGCGACCACCGAATTCGCAAATTCTTCAACGGTTTTACGTAGCGACTCGTACTCGTCGGGCAGTTCCGCGGTGCTGAATGTCATGCCTTCCCCTCCTCGGGGTTGATAACGGGGTGGATGGTAGCCAGGAGTTGGTCGACGGCCACTTGGTCGCCGACGGCCACCGCGACGGTCACGGTTCCGGTGATCGGGGCGCGCAGGGTGTGTTCCATCTTCATGGCCTCGACCACCACCACCGGGGCGTCGCGCTCGACAACGGCACCCGTGTTCACCGACACCACCCGCACGAGCCCGGGCATCGAGCTCCGGATCTCGCCGTCCTCGTCTTCACCGTCGTGGTGCCGCAACCGGGGTTCCGGCGCGATATCGGCGTGCCAGGTTCCTTCTTCGGTGGCGATCCACGCCGCGCTGCCGGCCTGTGCGGCGTTCGCGCGGTACAGCTGGCCGGCGAATTCGACACTCACCTGCCCCGGGGCGCGATGCGCCCGGGCAGAAGTGCGCTCGCCGTCTCCGATGCTGACCTCGGCCACCGGGTCACCCCAGAGCTGGACCAGTTCGATGGTCTCTCCGATGCGCAGCCGGTACGAACGCGGCGCGTGTTCCCCAATACGCCACCCGGACTTGCTGTTCCACAATGTTCCGGATTCCGACTCGCCGTCCAGCAGGGCCGCCGCAGCCACCCACACCCAATGCGGAACGACGGGCGGACGATATTCGGACGCGATCTTGTCGAGCAGCGCCGTGTCGATGTCTCCGGATATCACGACGGGATTCGTGACCAGCGCGCGCAAGAAGTCGATATTGGTACCCACACCGAGTACCTGGGTGTGGGCAAGGGCCCGGTCGGCGTCGGCCAGTGCGGTGGCGCGGTCGTGCGCGTGCACAATGACCTTGGCCAGCATCGGGTCGAACCGCGAACCCACCACCGAACCAGTCGACAATGCCGTGTCCGTGCGCGCACTACTCGAAAAACGCGCCAGCGCAACCGTTCCTCCGGTCGGAAGGAACTCACGGGCCGGGTCTTCGGCGTACACCCGCGCTTCTATCGCATGGCCGCTGAGCGAGATCTGTTCTTGCGTCAACGGGAGGCGTTCACCGGCCGCGACCAGGATCTGCCACTGCACCAGGTCGATCCCCGTCACCATCTCGGTGACCGGATGCTCCACCTGAAGCCGCGTGTTCATCTCCATGAAGTAGTAGGACTCGGGAGCATCGCTGTCCAGAATGAACTCGACGGTTCCGGCGCCGAAATATCCAACGCTGCGCGCGATCTGGCATGCGGTCTCGCCCATCGCAGCCCGCAGCTGCGCGGTCAACAGTGGTGAGGGTGCTTCTTCGATCACCTTCTGGTGCCGCCGCTGCAGACTGCACTCACGCTCGCCCAGGTGCACCACATTGCCGTGGGTATCACCGAAGACCTGAACCTCAATATGCCTGGGGCGGGCCAGATAACGCTCGACGAGCAAGGTGTTGTCGCCGAAGATCGCGGTGGCCTCGCGCCGGGATGCGATCAGCGCGTCGGGCATCTGCTTCAGATCGTGCACCACGCGCATGCCCTTGCCACCGCCGCCAGCGGACGGCTTGATGATCAGCGGGGTCCCGATTTTCTCGGCGGTGACAACCAGCTCTTCATCCGAGAGTGCACCGACGCTGCCCGGCACAACCGGCTCGCCGGCCGCGGCAACGGTGTCCTTGGCTCTGATCTTGTCGCCCATGGCGTCCATCGCTTCGGCGGGCGGCCCGACGAAGACGATGCCCGCCGACTGACACGCGCGAACAAAATCGGCGTTCTCCGAGACAAATCCGTATCCGGGATGGACAGCGTCGGCGCCGGCCTGTTTGGCGGCGCTGATGATCGCGTCGATGTCGAGGTAGCCCGCGGATTCCGCGCCGAGGTACACCGCGGTGTCGCAGGCACCGAGATGATCGGTGTCCCCGTCGGTGTAGACGGCGATCGATCGAATCCCCATGGTCCGCAACGTGGATGCGATGCGTACCGCGATCTCACCGCGGTTGGCGATAAGCACTGAACGAATCACTGGCCGCACCTTCTGTTTTTCGTGTAAACGGCTCCCGCAAGCGGGTGGGGGCACCTCCCGCTCGCGGGGGAGTACCCCCACATCACTGTCACATCCGGAAGACGCCGTAGGAAACGGGTTCAAGTGGTGCGTTGGCGCAGATTCCGAGCGCCAGCCCGAGCACTGTGCGCGTGTCGGCAGGGTCGATCACGCCGTCGTCCCACAGCCGCGCTGTCGAGTAGTACGGATTACCTTGCCGTTCATACTGTTCGCGTATGGGCGCCTTGAACGCTTCCTGCTCGTCCTCGGTGAACTCCTTGCCCGACGCCGCGCTTTGATCGGCGCGCACCGTCGCAAGCACCGAGGCGGCCTGCTCACCGCCCATCACCGAGATGCGTGCATTTGGCCACATCCACAGGAACCGCGGCGAGTACGCGCGCCCGCACATCGAGTAGTTGCCGGCCCCGTAGGAGCCACCGATGACCACCGTCAGCTTGGGCACGCGCGCACACGCGACGGCGGTGACCATCTTCGCCCCGTGCTTGGCGATGCCGGCGGCCTCGTAATCGCGGCCCACCATGAATCCGGAGATGTTCTGCAGAAACACCAGCGGTATGCGTCGCTGATCGCACAGTTCGATGAAATGCGCAGCCTTCATGGCACTTTCGGCGAACAGCACCCCGTTGTTCGCGATGATTCCGACCGGGTGTCCGTGCAGCCGTGCGGTTCCCGTCACGAGCGATTTTCCGTACTCCGCCTTGAACTCGGTGAAGGTGCCGCCGTCCACGAGCCGCACAATCACCTCGTGGACGTCGTAGGGGATGCGCGGATCGGTGGGCACCACGTCGTACAGGGTGCCCGGATCGCGCTCTGGGGCAATTGTTTCGGTGATCGGCCAGGGCGCCTCGACCTTGGGCGCTAGCGTCGACACGATGCGGCGCACGATCCGCAATGCATCCTTGTCATCGGCTGCCAGATGATCGGTCACACCCGAGGTACGCGAATGCAGGTCGCCGCCGCCGAGCTCCTCGGCGGTCACCACCTCACCCGTGGCGGCCTTCACCAGCGGCGGGCCACCCAAGAAGATCGTGCCCTGCTTGCGCACGATGACGGCTTCGTCGCTCATCGCCGGCACGTACGCGCCACCGGCGGTGCAACTACCCAGCACCGCCGCGATCTGCGGAACTCCCTTGGCGCTCATGGTGGCCTGGTTGTAGAAGATCCTGCCGAAGTGCTCGCGATCCGGGAACACCTCGTCTTGCTTGGGCAGGAAGGCGCCACCGGAGTCCACCAGGTAGATACAGGGGAGCCGGTTCTGCAGTGCGATTTCCTGGGCGCGCAGATGCTTCTTGACCGTCATCGGGTAGTACGTGCCGCCCTTGACCGTCGCATCGTTGGCGGCAATCACGCATTCGCGCCCCGAGACGCGGCCGATGCCGGCGATCATGCTGGCTCCGGGCGCATCGTCGTCGTACATGCCGTTCGCCGCCAGTGGTGATAGCTCCAGGAACGGGCTGCCCGGGTCGAGCAGCGCCTCGACGCGGTCGCGCGGCAGGAGCTTGCCGCGGTCCACATGCCGCTGCCGGGACTGTTCACTGCCGCCGAGCGCGGCGCGTGCGAGCCGCTCCCGCAGCTCGCCGACCAGTCGGGCATGCTCGGCCCTGTTCTGCTCACCAACCAGAGTCATACCCAGCTCCGAAGTCTGAAGTTTCAGTTAATGAGGATTAACTTGAATTAAGATAATCTCCATTAACTGATTTGTCTAGAGCGCGCCGCCGAGGAGGTGTGATGACCAACCTGGTACCCGAGTCGGAAACCCCGAACAAACGCGAACGTGCCAAAGCCGATCGCCGGGATCAGCTGCTGCAGGCCGCGGCCCGGCTGGTGGCCATGCGCGGATATGCGCGGGTGCGCCTGGAAGATCTCGGCTCGGCCGTGGGGATTAGCGGCCCGGCGATATACCGGCACTTCCCCAACAAGGAAGCCCTGCTGGTGGACCTGCTCACCGACGTGAGCCGCCGGCTTCTCGCCGGGGGAACCGACGTCGTCGAGGCGGCAGCCGGAGCGTCAGAGGCACTCTCGGGTCTCATCGATTTCCACCTCGACTTCGCGCTCAACGAGAGCGATCTGATCCGGGTGCAGGACCGCGATCTTGACTCGCTACCGGAAAACGCGCGGCGTCAGGTGCGCCAATATCAGCGCCGGTACGTGGAAGCCTGGGTCCAGGTGCTCTGCCAGATCGATGGCGAGCTCGACGAGTCGGATGCGCGCATCAAGGCGCATGCCGCATTCGGCCTGATGAACTCCACGCCCTACAGCGCCGGTCGATCAGCGCCCACTCAGACGCGAGCGGTGCTGCGGCAGATGGTGGTTGCCGCGCTCGGCTCCTAGCTGCGAACCAGCCGGGCAATCGCCGCGGAGGCCTCGGCCAGTTTCTCGTCGGCGTCGGCGCCGCCAGAGGCAACGGCATTGGAGACGCAGTGACCGAGGTGCTCGTCGAGGAGCCCAAGCGCGACCGAGCGCAGCGCGCTCTGCGCGGCGCTGATCTGGGTCAGCACGTCGATGCAGTACTTGTCCTCGTCGATCATCTTGGCGATGCCACGCACCTGCCCCTCGATACGCAGGAGCCGCTTGGCGTAGTCATCCTTTTTCAGCGAGTAACCGTGTGGAGTCGAAGTCTTGGTGCTCATGTCCATTTATCCCTTGAGGAGGCCTTGCATCGTGTCGATCTCAGGCTGCTGATTATCGATGATCTTTTGCGCCAACTGCTTTGCCGAAGGGTACTGGCCTCCGGAGAGTTCCGCATTCGACATGGCGACGGCACCCTGATGGTGAGCGATCATCGACTGCAGCCACAGCTGGTCGAAAACCTCGCCGTTGAGGGTCTTCATCCGGTCCAATACCGGCGTGTCCACCATGCCAGGCATGTGTCCGGCGGGGTCATGCCCCTCCGGCATGAGCGGCTGACCCCAGCTGGTGAGCCACTCGGTGAAGGTGTCGATCTCGGGCTGCTGTGCCGTCTGAATGTTGTTCGCGAGCTCCAGTACCGCCGGGTTGGCGGTGCGCCCCTCGGTCAACTTCGACATCTCGACGGCCTGCTGGTGATGCATGATCATCTGTTGGGCAAACGTCACATCAGCGTCGTTGTGATCGGACGGAGCCGTCGCGGGGTTGGTATCGAGCGTCGTCGTCATGCCCGGCATGCCGGAATGACCTGAATGCTCGGACTTCGTCTCATCACCCTTTTTGTCCGAGCTACACGCCGACAGAATCAGCACCGCAGCAGCAGCGCCGGCGAGGATCGCAGTCCGAGTTCGGTTTCGCATGCCACTATCGTAGCTCAGATACCCCCGTAGGGTACGAGATCGCGAGAGGGTATACCCCTCGCGGGTACAACGCGCTAAACGACGGACTCCTCCAGCTGGGTCAGCGCCTCCTCTAGATGGGTCAAAATCCGCTGCAGATGCGGCACGCTGGTGCGGCACCCGGTCAATCCGAAGTGCATCGCCGACCCGCTGCTGGTGCACGTGATGTTCAACGCCACTCCGTCGATCGGAATCGACGCCGGGTAGCACCCGTCCATCTCGAACCCGTTCCAGAACATATCGGTGCGGGGGCCCGGGACATTAGAAATGATCACGTTGAATGCGGGAGCCGCCCGGTCCACCAAACCCGGGACGGCGCCGCTCAGCGCAGGAGCTCCATTGAGCGCGCCAACCAGCATCCGCTGCATGGGTGTCATCTCCGAGAGCACCGACTTGGCGGCCTGCACCGAGTCGCGGATCGCACTGAACCGCTCCAGCGGATCGGGCTTGTCGGTCGCCAGGTTGGCCAGCAGCGCGGTGATCGAGTTCCCCGCGTTCTGGTCCCCCTCGGCCCGGATCGACACCGGGCACATCGCGATGAGCGGCTTGTCGGGTAGCGCGTTCTGCTCCTCCAGATACGTGCGCAACGCACCGGCGCACATGGCCAGCACCACATCGTTGACGGTTCCCCCCAGGGCTTTGCCCGCCTCCTTGATCCGTGTCATCGACCAGGTTTGCGCCGCGAAGCGCCGGGCGCCTCCGATCGAGACATTCAGCATGGTGTGCGGGGCCGACAACGGCCTGACGAGCTGTGGGTCCGACAGCGCGTGGCGTCCGTACTTGAGCAGACCGGGCGGAATCGACACAACCTGCCGCACGGCGCCGGCGGCTCCCTTGACGAGGTCCAGCGCCGAGGTGTTGGTGGTGCTCACGATGCTGCTCTTCGCGCGCCGCTTGGCCGGGGCCCACACGGCCTGGCAGTCACGCGCATCGGGATCATCGGAGAGCGAGCGCATCATCATGCGCAAGGCACCGACACCGTCGATGACGGCGTGGTGCATCTTCGTGTAGACAGCCAGACGCCCGTCCGAAAGCCCTTCCACCACATGCATTTCCCATAGCGGCCGGTGCCGGTCCAGCGGGGAGCTGTGCCACCGTGAGGTGACGGTCAGCAGTTCACGCACCCGTGCCGGGCGCGGCAGCGCCGAACGGCGCACGTGGTACTCCCAGTCGATCTCGTCGTCGATGATCCAGGTGAGGTTGCCCATCACCGCCAGCGGCTGCCCGGGTCGTTTGCGGAAGTCCGACGACACCTCGGTGGTGGACATCAGCTGTTCGTAGAACACCTCGGCATAATCCGGGCCTGCATCAACGGGCGGTTTGAACAGCTGTAGGCCGCCGACGTGGAAGGGATGTTCCCGCGTCTCCCCGATGAGAAACATCGAGTCGCTGACCGGCATGAATGGCATGGCGGTCATGCTGCCACTTTGCTCGGCTTCCGGAGGCGGAATCCGCAGCGATGAGCTGCTGGCGCGAAGAGCGAATCCCCTTTGACCGGCTAAGTAGCCGCCGGGGATACTTAGGCGCATGTCAGCCCACGACGCACCTGATATCAAGCCGCGTAGTCGCGACGTCACCGATGGTCTGGAGAAGACTGCCGCCCGCGGGATGCTGCGCGCCGTAGGCATGGGCGACGACGACTGGGTGAAGCCACAGATTGGCGTCGGTTCGTCGTGGAACGAGATCACCCCGTGCAACATGTCGCTGCAGCGCCTGGCCCAGTCGGTCAAGGAGGGTGTGCACGCGGCCGGAGGTTATCCGCTGGAGTTCGGCACCATCTCGGTGTCCGACGGCATCTCGATGGGCCACGAGGGCATGCACTTCTCGCTGGTGTCCCGCGAGGTCATCGCCGACAGTGTCGAGACCGTGATGCAGGCGGAGCGGCTGGACGGCTCCGTGCTGCTGGCCGGATGCGACAAGTCCATCCCCGGGATGCTCATGGCCGCGGCGCGTCTGGACCTGGCCTCGGTGTTCTTCTACAACGGTTCGATCATGCCCGGCAAGGCCAAGCTGACCGACGGCACCGAAAAGGAAGTCACCATCATCGACGCCTTCGAGGCGGTCGGTGCGTGCGCACGCGGTCTGATGTCGCGTGAGGACGTCGACATCATCGAACGCGCCATCTGTCCGGGCGAAGGAGCCTGTGGCGGTATGTACACCGCCAACACCATGGCCAGCGCCGCCGAGGCACTCGGCATGTCGTTGCCGGGCAGTGCTTCTCCCGTCGCCATCGACAAGCGTCGCGAGGAGTACGCACGCAAGTCCGGGGAGGCCGTCGTCGAGATGTTGCGCCGCGGGATAACCGCGCGCGACATCCTCACCAAGGAGGCCTTCGAGAACGCCATCGCCGTGGTGATGGCGTTCGGCGGGTCCACCAATGCGGTTTTGCACCTGCTGGCCATCGCCCGTGAGGCAGAGGTGCCGCTGTCCCTGGATGACTTCACCCGCATCGGCCACAAGGTTCCGCACCTGGCCGACGTGAAGCCCTTCGGCCGTCACGTGATGAAGGACGTCGACGAGATCGGTGGCGTGCCCGTGGTGATGCGCGCGCTCCTGGACGCGGGCCTGCTGCACGGCGACTGCCTGACGGTCACCGGCAAGACCATGGCCGAGAATCTCGCACACATCGCGCCGCCGGACCCGGATGGCAAGGTGTTGCGCGCCATGAACAACCCGATCCACCCGACAGGTGGCATCACCATCCTGCACGGCACACTGGCGCCGGAGGGCGCCGTGGTCAAGTCGGCGGGTTTCGAGTCCGATGTTTTCGAGGGCACTGCAAGGGTTTTCGAGCGGGAGCGGGCAGCACTCGACGCCTTGGAGGATGGCACCATCACGCACGGCGACGTCGTCGTCATCCGCTACGAGGGCCCCAAGGGCGGGCCCGGTATGCGCGAGATGCTGGCCATCACCGGTGCGATCAAGGGTGCCGGCCTCGGCAAGGACGTGCTGCTGATGACGGACGGCCGATTCTCCGGCGGTACCACCGGTCTGTGCGTCGGGCATATCGCGCCTGAGGCCGTCGACGGTGGCCCCATCGCATTCGTCAAGGACGGTGACCGTATCCGCCTCGACGTTGCCAACGGAAAGCTGGATCTCCTGGTCGACGAGTCCGAAATTGCCTCGCGCCGTGAGGGATTCGAACCGCTGCCGCCGCGGTACAAGACCGGGGTGCTGGCCAAGTACACCAAGCTGGTGCAGTCGGCTGCTGTCGGAGCGGTCTGCGGCTAAGCCTTCCGGCCTCTCTTGAGCGCGGGATGGCTACGCGCCACCATCCGGGTGAGTAATCCGCGCGGAAGCAGATGGTTGGCGGCTGCGCCGATGCGGTTGGCCAGACCGGGCACGATCACCGTCTTGCCCGCTGTCAATCCATCGACCGCCGTCCTGGCAACGGTCGCCGCGTCCACCCACATGACCTTGGGCATCGCGGCTTCGGCGTCCTCGTCGGAGATTCCCACCGCCGCACCGAATCCCGTCTTCACCGGACCCGGACACAGCGTGGCGGCGCGGACGCCTGTCCCGCGCAGCTCTTCATTCAGCGCGTGGGTGTAGGAGACCACGAATGCCTTCGCGGCCCCATAGGCGGCTTGCCCGGGCAGCGGGCCGAAGGCGCCGACCGAGCCGAGGTTGAGCACGACCCCTCTGCCGCGTGCCACCATCTGCGGCACAAAGCGCGAGCAGAGATCCACCACCGCACTGACGTCCACCTCCACCAGGTTGAGCTCGGCGGCGGGGTCGGATTCGGCCACGGGCCCCGCCGTACTCAGCCCGGCATTGTTGACCAGCACGTCAACCGCGAGTCCAAGCCGCGCCACGCGCTGAGGCAATTGACCGCGCTCCTGGGCATTCGAAAGATCAACGGGCAGTACGTGAGCAGACTGTCCCAGGCTCTCGGCCAGCCCACGTAGCCGATCGGCACGCCGCGCCACCAGCACCACGGGATAACCACGCCGGGCGAATTCTCGTGCGAGTTCTTCGCCAATGCCCGATGAGGCTCCGGTGATCAAGACTGCGGCGTCGGCGCGCGGGGAGGGAAGCACCTACTGAGCCTATGTCGCTGGCGATGCGGCGACATCAGAAATCTTCGGCGCTACGGGAGGCGTGCGGGATCTCGGTAACGCTGCACGTTCCGAGCGATTTCCCCGGGTTCTGGCAGTGGCTCCTCGCTATCGAGGTAGACACCGCCCGCACGCAAGCTGTCCTCCACGATGAGCCAGATGCGCCGAACCAGGCTCTCGATCAACCGTTCTTGTGAGGTCTGCCCTGGCTGGTCCAACCAGTAACTCACCGAGGTCTCGGCCATCCCGACAATGCCCATCGCCAGCAGCTCGGCATCGGTGTCAACCCCGAACGCTTCGAGGTACACCGCAAATACCCGCGAAAGATGCAGTCCTGCAGACATTTTGATATCGGCAATGGCATCGGGCGCATCCGAGCCCTCCGAAAGTGAGCATCGCGCAAGATACCGATACAGGTTGCGGTGCCCAACCAGGAAACGGACGTACGCACCGATACCTGCCTCGATGATCTGTGCCATCGAGCCGAGCGGCTGCCATACGGGTGCAAGCTCAGCGATGATCATGTCGCCGGCCCGCCGAGCCACGGCGCGCTGTAAGTCCGCGGCGCCGTCGAAGTGCCGGTAGAGCTTTGTTCGGGTGACCCCCACATAGACCGCGATCTGCTCCGTGGACGTCTGCGGACCGTGCTCGGCAATGGCGGCAAGGGCGGCCTCGACGAACTCGGCCCGGCGCCGTTCGCGCTGGCCATCCCACCTGCCAGCTGGGAGTTCTTGGCTGTCGGGCTGCACGAAGCTCACTCTAGCAATGGGGTGGTACGTCACGTACCATGTGACCCACCGAACACATCACCACCCGACTTCGATTAGAGCGCGAGCTGACATCCATGACCGACGTACAGATCGAATCCCCCGTCGACCAAGCCCTGCAGGACTTGACCGAAGGCGAAAAGGCCTGGGCCAAAACCTCGTTGGCAGATCGTTTGCGCTTGTTGGCGGACACCCGCCAGCGCGTGATCGACAATGCGCACCAGTGGGTGCAGGCGGCGGCATTCCAGATCAAGAAGCTCGACCCGGAATCTCCCCTGGTCGGCGAGGAATGGATCTCGGGCCCGTACGCCGTGGCGGGGGCCATCGCTTCCCTGATCGCCAGCCTGGAGCAGCTCCAAGCTGGGCAAAGCCCGCTTCAAGGCGCCGAATTCGGTGTCACTCCCGGCGGTCGTACGACGGTTTCGGTGTTGCCGCTCAACATCTTCGACAAGCTGCTGCTGTCCGGGTTCAGCGCTGAGCTGTGGTTGCAGCCCGGCGTGGATAAGGCCGAGGCGTTGCGCACAGCCGGCCTGGCGCAGCGTGACCCCAGCCGCACCCAAGGTGTCGGCGCGGTGCTCGGCGCAGGCAACATAACCTCGATCGCGCCCCTGGACACCCTGTACGAACTTTTCGCGAATAACCGCGTGGTGGCCCTCAAGCTCAACCCCATCACCGATCCACTGCTGCCGGTGTTCACCCAGGTGCTGCAGCCCTTCATCGCGATCGGCGCGGTACGCATCCTGACCGGCGGCGCCGATGTCGGCACCTATCTGGTGCACCATCAGCTGGTCGATCACGTCCATATGACCGGCAGCTCGGTCACCCACGACGCGATCGTGTTCGGCACCGGCGAGGAAGGCGCGCAGCGCAAGGCCGCCAACCAGCCGGTCCTGGACAAGGCCATCACCAGCGAACTCGGCGGGGTTTCGCCGACCATCGTGGTACCCGGCCAGTGGAGCTCCTCCGATATCGAGTTCCAGACCCGGCACATCGCCACCCAGCGGTTACACAACAACGGCTACAACTGCATCGCCTCGCAGGTCGTGGTGCTCTCGAAGGCATGGCCGCAGCGCCAAGAGTTCCTCGCCGCGCTGCGCAAGGCCGTCGACGAGGCGCCGTCCCGTCCTGCCTACTACCCCGGTTCAGATGACCGGGTGGCCGGTGCGCAACAGTCCTACCCCGACGCCGAGCGCCTCGGACAGAACGGCGCGCGCGTGCTCGTGGTCGATCCGGAGGACCGCACGGCTCTGCTGCGTACCGAGTACTTCGGGCCCGTCCTGGGCGTCATCGAACTCGATGTCGCCAATGACCCGGACGGAGCCCTCTTCCTGCAGGAGGCCGCACGGGTGGCCAATGACGAGTTCGTCGGAACGCTCGGCGTGAACGTGCTCGCGCACCCCGACACCATCAAGGCGCTGGGATCGCATTTCGACACCTTGGTCGAAGACCTGCGGTACGGCACCGTCGCGATCAACGCCTGGACCGGGGTGGGATATCTGACCCCCTCCGCGACGTGGGGCGCATTCCCCGGCCACGTGCTCAACGACGTACAAAGCGGGATCGGCGTGGTACACAACGGCTTCCTGGTCGAGAAGCCGGAACGTACCGTGGTCCGCGGCCCCTTCCGGCCGTTCCCTCGGTCCTTTGCACATGGCGAATGGGCCCTGTCCCCGAAGCCACCGTGGTTCGTGAGCAATGCCACAGCGGCGGGCACCGGCGAACTGCTGGTGGACTTCGCCGGTAAGCCCAGCCTGCTGAAAGTGCCTCGGATCTTCATCTCCGCGCTACGCGGCTGAGGTCTTACGACGGCCACCTGACGGTGGTCGTCGGGGTGAATATCCTCGTGGGACTAATTCGCGGGGACTTAGGCGTAGGAAACCGCCATGGTGTGGGTGGTTTAGGCGGCACATAGGCGAAAATATCGATGAAGTACGCGATTCCGCCGACGAGGCTGACCAGACCACACACAAGCAAGATCAAATCCCACGGATCGAATGTCGCCGTGCCCGATTCCGCGGCCATGTACACGTACAACACCCGGATAAACACGATGATCAACGAAGCTCCGCCGATCACGGCGAAAATCGAGAAGCACGTGTACAGAAGGGCCTTGTGATGGGAGCCGCCTGCGTAAGCGACGGCGTTGCCCCAGCGACTGGCCATGAGCGTGCCCAAGCCGAGTATGGCCGGGACACTAACACCGACGACGATTTTCCCGAGCACATCGCGATAGTCGACAAGCGCCATTACCGACTCCTTCGGCCGCGACGACAGCGGGTTAGGTGTTAATACCACGCGATTCACGCCCGCGACTCAAAATCCAGGAAACGGGCGTACCCTCACGGAAGTGACTCTCTCCCAATCAGTGTGGACCGACACCGACCAGTACCTGGAGCGCACAGTCGCTACCGATGCCGCCGAGCTGGACCATATTCGGCAGGCACAAGACGACGGTGGCCTGCCGGATATCGCGGTATCGGCCACTCAGGGCAAATTCCTGTACCTGTTGGCGACGATCGCCAAGGCCAGCCGCGTGCTGGAGATCGGCACGCTCGGCGGGTACAGCACCGCGTGGCTGGCCAAGGCGGTCGGACCCGAGGGCGCCGTCGTGACGCTCGAGTACGAGCCCAAGCATGCCGCCGTGGCTCAGGCGAGCCTGGAGCGCGCCGGACTGGCCGAACAGGTCGAGATCTTGGTGGGTAGCGCCCTCGACAATCTTCCGTCGGTCCAGGGGCCGTTCGATCTGGTCTTCATCGACGCCGACAAGGCCAACAATCCCAACTACCTGGGCTGGGCATTACGACTGACCACGGCGGGGTCGGTCATCGTGGTAGACAACGTGATTCGCTGGATCTCCGAAGACGGACCGAACGCCGAGGGGACGCGGGACGCGCTGGAACTACTGGGGTCCAACCCACGCCTTGATGCCACCGCGCTGCAGACGGTGGGCGTCAAGGGCTGGGACGGGCTGGCGATCGCCGTCGTGCGTTAGCGCGCTCCCTCGCGGGCATAGACGGTGCGCAGAACGAACTCCACCTCCGGCCCCATGGCCAGCCCCGCCAGTTCCGGATAAAGGGCCACGAAATCGTGCCCGTGCGCCGGAGCGTCGTGCGGGCACAGGTGATGCGCCAGCTCATGCAGGATCACCAGTTCACGCATGGCCCAGGCGCTTCCGTTGCGATCGTCGGGAACGGCGATGGCCGCCCGGTCTCCATCACGCTCGTAATGGGCGGCCGTCGCTCCCCGCCGGGCACGCACCGTGACGGGTCCGGCAGACCATCTGGTCGCGACGAGGGCCAGCACGTCGTCGACGTAACGCTGCACCGATTCGACCGACGCGAACCGCGCTTCGGGCGGCAGGGTCAACCTGGTGCCGAAGAAATCGATATCCCGTTGGCTGTGGCTGGCCGCGCGCTCGAACATGGTGCGCACAAACTCTTCGGCCGCGTATACCTTGGCGCGCTGGGTGTCACGCGGATGAGCCGTCCGCGTGACGGCATCCGACTGAGGCCGTGACTGATCGCTCAGTTCTGCTCCAATGCGCCACGCGCACCTGCCAGTTCGGGACTGTTCCCAAGCCTCGCCCGGCGGCCCGCACGATCACCCGCACGCCGGGCGTGTGAGGAATAACCGGCCTGTGCGCTCACCGCACGCCACTGACCGCGGGCCGTCGAGGCACCCTTGTAGAAGTCTCGCAGCTCGATGTCTTTGTCACGCAATACCAGTTCGGTTCCCGTGCCCCGTTTCTCGGTCTTGACCGCCTCGGCGCGCGCCTCCTGCCGCGCGTCGGCCAGCCGCTGCCCCACCCGTGTACCGAAGGCCAGCTGGAAGTTCAGGCGGGCCGTGATCGTCGGCGTGGGCCGGTGCGCACCCGAACCGATGTACGTATCCGAGGCCCTGACCATCTGGACCACCAAACTGGCGTAGAGCGCGTGGACGGCGTCGATGTCCTCGGCGAAGCCATAGGCATATACGTACGTCGAGTTTGATGCGACATCACACGTGACGTCATTGGCGCCGGCGATCAACGCGAACAGGTTGACGTAGGTCCGCAGGCCACGGGTGCCCGCCTCACCGATGGTGATGGTGCGCTGGGTGGGCCGCGCCTGGGCGTCTCGTTTGGCCGAGTGCGCACGGGCGACCGCCAGGTCGATCGAGGTCGCGGTGGCAAGGCGCTGCGCCGCCGCCATGAAGGCCTCGGCTTCATGGGCGTTGTCCGTGCCCTCGGCCTGGCGGAGCAGTGCGGCGATCCGCGAGAGCTGCTTGTCCTCTGTCACGAAGGCCAGATTAGGCGAGCGCGGGGACATGCGACCGCGGCAAGCATCACCCCCACTTCTGACAACCTCTGTTGTCAAGTCGTTCGAGTTGTGTTTCGATAGCCGCACATGAGACATACGGAGATACCGGAGGCCGCGTGACCATTCAGGAAAATGCAGTACTGCCTGCGGCTTACGCGGAAAACCTCGCACATCCCGCACCCGCACACACAGGGCTGCGCAACACCCTGCGCCGTTGGACGGGATTCGATCTCACCCCATCCGAAGAGGTAGTCCGCCAATACGGGGCCGGCCTGTGGATAACCGATCCGGTCGCCGAGAGCTTCGTTGAGGAGGTCTACTACGGGGAGATCGGCCCGGAGCGCGGTCGCGCGTTACTGGAGCGCGCGCTCAGCGAGGGAATCGACGCCGTCGAGGAGGCACCGGAGTCGATGCGGGCGTTGTTCGCCGAATTCGACACGCTGCCACCGTGGGCCGATCCGCAGCTCATCGAGGCCGGTGCTGCCGTGTGGCGGCGGTGGGGCTATGACATGGGCTCCATCGCCAACGCCGGCACCATGGACACCTACACCGAGGGCTGGCTGGCGACCCCCTTGTCGCTGGCCGGTGGTTATGCGGGCCAGGGCGCGATGCACCGGCATCTCGAGACCAGCCGGTGGTGGCTGGAATGCGCACGACCCGGCGCCGCCCTGGATCGATACTCGGTTGCCCGGCAGATCACCATGAAGATCCGCGTCATGCATGTCTCGGTACGCCGCGGGGTGCGCAAGCATCCCGAGTGGCGCCGCGAGCAATGGGGCGAGCCCATCAGCCAATCAGAGATGCTGCTGACACTTATCGCCGGCAGCGTGGCGCCCGGGCTCGGCCTGTGGGCGGTCGGCTATCTCACCACACGATCGGAAATGATTGCGGCCCTGCATTTTTGTCGATACCTGGGATACCTGCTCGGGGTGCGCTGTGATGACATCTATCCCGAGACAGTCGCCGATGCGGTACGGATCCTGTACCACTTCGACGCCACCCGCGCCTACGACGGCGGTGACGCCTCACGTGAACTCGTGGAGTCCTTCGTCCCGTCGTTCACGCCGAGTCCCGACTCATCACCGGCCAATCGGCTCCGGGGCCTGTTCCATCTGCAACTGCAGGCGGGTTTCACACGGCTGTTCATGCTGCCGTGGAACCGCCGGCTCTATCGGATTCCCAATGGCTGGCTGGGCACCGCGGCACTCGTCGCCCGTGCCCCGCTTGTCGCCGCGATCGAGCTGGCGCGCCATGCCGTCCCGGCGGTAGACCAGCGCTGGCAGCGGGGCAAGATGCGGCGCTGGGAGCACTGGATCGACTGGCAGTCCGGCGCCCACACCCACGACTTCCAAGACCTGTCCGCCATGCGGCGGTAGCGGCGGCCGCGCGTCAGAGCCGGGCGTCGATCCAGGACAGTACCTCGTCGAGCACGAGGTCCTTCTCGAACTCGTTGAAGATCTCGTGGTACAGGCCCTTCCAGATCTTCAGCGTCGCATCGGGCGCGGACTCGGACAGCCACACGCTGCCTTCGGGCGCGGTCAGCCGGTCGTCTCCTCCGTGCATCGTCAGCACCGGGCGCCGCAGACCGGCAGCGCGCTGCCGCATCGTCTTCCCCACCCCCAGCAAGGCCCGGCCGATGCCCGCGGGCACCCGACCGTGATGCACCAGCGGATCAGCGTTGTATGCGGCAATGATCGCCGGGTCATGGGAGATCGCGTTGACATCGAGCTTCTGCACCGGCAGCCCGGGCGCCAGACGCCCCACCACCGGAGCCACCAGCGTCAGCACGTACGGCAATCCGACCTGCGCGGCAATCGCAGGCCCCGAGAGCACCATCAGGTCGTAACGGTCCTGGTGGTCCACACCGTAGGCGAAGACGATGCCACCGCCCATGCTGTGCCCGAGCACAATTCGCTTGAGGTCGGGGTACTCGCGTGCCGCGATGTCCACCAGGGTGCCGAAGTCGTCGGTGTACTCGGAGATGTCCCGCAGATACACGCGCTTACCCCCGGAACGACCATGACCACGGTGGTCCAGGGCGTACACCAGGTACCCGGCATCATTGAACCGCTGGGCGACGTGGTCGTACCGCCGCGCATGCTCGCCGAAACCGTGCGAGAGCACGACGACGGCACGCGGCGGTCTCTCCGGCGTCCAGGTGTCATAAACAATCCGCACGTTGTCGGCGCCGTCGAAGGCGCGCTGCACCCGAGATCCACTCACCCCGAAAACTCTACGGAACCGCCGAACCTGCCATCCTCAACTAGAACACGTTCTAGTGTGGGGCCATGGGATTCCTCAAGCCCACACTGCCCGTCGTCGATATCGCCGAATGGAGCAAGGGCACCCGCGCCGAGAAGATACGTCCGATGGCCCGGCACTGGGCCGAGGTGGGCTTCGGGACACCGGTGGCCTTGCATCTCTTCTACGTCCTGAAGATCGGCCTGTACATCCTTGGCGGCTGGCTGTTCGCCATGGTCTCGACCGACGGAGTCGGGCCCGCCGACTGGTCCGCACCCATCGTCTTCCAGAAGGTGGTGCTCTACACCATGCTGTTCGAAGTCATCGGCCTCGGCTGCGGCTTCGGCCCGCTCAACAACAGGTTCTTCCCTCCCCTGGGTTCAATCCTGTACTGGTTGCGTCCCAGCACCATTCGCCTGCCGCCCTGGCCGCGTATCCCCCTCACCCGAGGCAGCGCGCGAACCCCCGTGGACGTGGTGCTGTACGCCGCCTTGCTGGCCATGCTCCTGGTCGCGTTGTTCTCCCAGCCCGCACCGACGGGGCTGCTGCCCCTCTGGCCGGTCGTCGCCATCCTCGGATTGCTGGCCATCGCCGGCCTGCGCGACAAGGTGATCTTCCTGGCGGCCCGCGGCGAGGTGTACGGCGCCCTCACCGTGACATTCCTCTTCACCGGGGCCGACATGATCGTCGCCGCCAAACTGATCTTCGTCGTCATCTGGATGGGTGCGGCAACGTCAAAACTCAACCACCACTTCCCCTTTGTCATCTCGACGATGATGTCCAACAACCCGCTCATCCGCGCCAAACGGCTCAAGCGGGCGTTCTTCGAGAAGTTCCCCGACGACCTGCGCCCCGGACGGCTCTCCCGCGTCGTCGCACATCTGAGCACCGCAATCGAGATGCTGGTACCCATCGCACTGTTCTTCAGTCACGGCGGCTGGGTCACCACGGTCGCCGCCATCGTGATGGTGTGCTTCCACTTGGGCATCCTCACCGCCATCCCGATGGGTGTGCCGCTGGAGTGGAATGTGTTCATGATCTTCGGCGTGCTGTCGCTGTTCTTCGCGCACGCGAACATCGGTCTGCGCGATATGGAACATCCCGTGCCCGTGCTTGCCCTATTCGCCCTGAGCGCCGGGGTGGTTGTCGCAGGAAACCTGTTGCCCCGCAAGATTTCCTTCCTAGCCGGCATGCGCTACTACGCCGGCAACTGGGATACCACACTGTGGTGCATCAAACCGTCCGCCAGCGCGAAAATCGACAAAGGCATCGTGGCGATCGCGAGCATGCCGCAGGCCCAGATGGAGCGCTACTACGGCACCGACCAGGCACCGCTGCTCATGTACATCGGCTATGCGTTCCGCGCCATGAACACGCACGGCCGGGCCATGTTCACGCTCGCGCACCGGGCCATGGCGGGCCCGAGTGGTCGCGACCGCGAAGATGACTACGTCATCACCGACGGCGAACGGATCTGCAGCACGGCGATCGGCTGGAACTTCGGCGACGGGCACATGCACAACGAGCAGCTGATCGCCGCGATGCAGGAGCGGTGCCAGTTCGAGCCGGGTGAGGTGCGCATCGTCTTACTCGATGCCCAGCCCATCCATCGTCAAACCCAGCAATATCGACTCGTGGACGCGGCCACCGGCGAGTTCGAGAGCGGCTACGTTCGGGTGGCCGACATGGTCAACCGTCAGCCCTGGGATGACGAGCTGCCAGTGCACGTCAACACCCGGTAACCGGCTGACACGTGTCGGTGGACGCGACTATTGTCGCCCCCGTGACGGCACAAGCCATCGAGGATGAATTTCTTTCGCACACCGAACAATATCGGCGCGAGATTCTGGCCCACTGCTACCGGATGACGGGCTCCATCCACGATGCCGAGGACCTGGTGCAGGAGACCTACCTGCGCGGCTGGAAGGCCTACGAACGGTTCGAGGGCAAGTCGTCGGTGCGCACCTGGCTGTATCGGATCGCCACCAATACCTGTCTGACGGCGCTGGAAGGCAAGCAGCGCCGTCCGTTGCCCACCGGACTGGGAGCCCCCAGCGCCGACCCGCTCGCCGAGTTGGACGAGCGCACGGAGATCCCGTGGCTCGAGCCACTGCCCGACGACGCGACCGATCCGGCCAGCATCGTGGGTTCACGGGAGTCGGTCCGCCTGGCGTTTGTCGCCGCACTGCAGCATCTACCCGCCAAGCAGCGCGCGGTGCTGGTGCTGCGCGAGGTGCTGCAGTGGAAAGCCCAGGAGGTCGCCGAGGCGATCGGCTCCACCACCGCCGCGGTGAACAGCCTGCTGCAACGCGCCCGTGCACAGCTGCAAGAAGTGTCGCCACGGGAAGAGACCCTGCTGGAACCCGAGGACCCGATGCTGCGCGAGCAGCTCCGCCAGTACATCAACGCATTTGAGCGCTATGACGTCGATGCGATCGCGAAAATGTTCACCACCGAAGCGATTTGGGAGATGCCGCCGTTCACCGGTTGGTATCAGGGCGGGCAGAGCATCGCCACGCTCATCAAGGAACAGTGCCCGGCCGAGCACGCCGGCGATATGCGCCTGCTCGAGACGTCAGCCAACGGGCAGCCCGCCATCGGCCTCTACATGCGCGAGGGCGACGGGGTGCACCGCCCGTTCCAGATGCACGTGCTGGACGTCACCCCCGACGGCGTAGCCCATGTGGTGTGCTTCTTCGACATCTCACTGTTCGAGAAGTTCGGTCTCCCAACCGAACTCACCGAACTCGAAACCTAGGTTGTGGCGGGTTCGTCTCGCCTTTTCGCGCCACAACCTCGGTCTCGGCGTAGCCGCTTACCGTTGAGCGAGGCTCCCCGGGAATAGGTACTGGTCCGCGGGGCGGGTGGTGCTGTGGAACCACGCGGTGAAGAATCCGGAGAGGTCCTTACCGGTGACCTTCTGCACGTACGCCTCGAACTGCGGCCAGGTCGCATTGCCCCATTTGTGCACCGACGGCCATGACCGCAGAATCTGCAGGAACGGCCCGTCCCCGATGGTGCGGCGCAGCGCATGAAGTGCCAGCGGGCCCTTGCCGTACACACCGAGCGGGTTGAAGACCTCGTCCGCACTGCATTCCGCAGCGTCCGGGCACATGTCGTAGAGCAGGTTCCCCCACACCTTGTCCTCATCCCAGATCTTCTCGACGGTCTCGCGGTAGTGCTTGTCGATGGACTTACCTTCCTTCTCCTCCGACCACATCCACGGCAGGTAAGAGGCGAAGCACTCGTTGAGGCAGATATCGCGCCACTGCTCGACCGACACCACGTCGCCGTACCACTCGTGGGTGTTCTCGTGCACCACCACCGACAGTCGCTTTTCCTCCTCGGTATCGCGGCTGAACGTGTAGTACGGGCGGGTCTGCGTTTCCAGGGCGCTGAATGAAATGTCCTCGCGAATCGGGTCGGCGAAGATGCCGCCCGCCGCGACATGCGGGTACTTGCCCAGCTTGGATTCCAGGAAACTGAGCACCTCGGGCAATCGTGCCTCGGCGTTACCGGAGCCGGCGTCAGGCGCAAACGCGCTCACCACCGGAGTACCACTGGGCAAGGTGGACCGGAACACCGAGAAATGATCCACCGCGAACGGAACCAGGTACATGGCAACGGGATTCGGCTCGTTCCAGGTGGTGGTGGTCCAGCCGCCGGACTCGGTGGCCTTCCCTTCCCGGCCACCGCCCACGGCCACCCACGAGGACGGCACCGTCGCGGTGAGTTTGAACGGCGCCTTGTTCACCGGGGTGTTGTTCGACGGGTACCAGTTCTCGGCACCGTCGGGTTCACCGCCCTTGGCATAGCCACCGCTGGTGCTGCGTACCCAACCCGACAGCGCGCCGAGACCACGTTCCTTGGCCTCCTGTTGTTCGTTGAACGCGTACGTGACCGTGGTCGTGAAGGAACTTCCGGTGCGGATGCCCTTGTCCGGAGTAACAGTCATCTCGTGCTCGCCGCTGAATTCGGTGGCGGCCGGCCGGCCGTCCACGGAGGCCGTCACCGTTCCCAGATCCGAGAAGTCCAGGTTGAAGCTCGACAGGTTCTGGGTGGCGGCTGCGTGGATCACCATCGTGCCGTTCACATCGGTGGTCTCCGGATCGAAGCGCAGCGTCAGGTCGTACTGGGTGACCCGGTAGCCGCCGTTGCCATCCTGCGGGAAGTAGCTGTCGATCCCGTTGGGTGATCCCGGGGTGAAGACGTCGGTCGCCTGCGCGGGGGCCACGCCACCACCGATCACAAGCGCCGCCAGAGCGGCCGGGATCCCGAGAGTCTTGAAAATCATGTGAGCCTTACGTAGAGCGGGCCCCTGTGACCCTGATGAACGACTCTACGTAAGGCAGCACCGATCGCGGGTAGCTACTGCAGGTGTGCCGGATCCATCCAGCTGACCTCCCACACGTGTCCGTCCAGGTCGCGGAACGACCGTCCGTACATGAAGCCAAGTTCCTGCGCCGGCATCCAATCCACCCCACCGGCAGCAAGCGCCGCATCCGTCAGTTCGTCGACACCCTCGCGGCTGTCGGCCGAAACACAGAGCAGCACTTCGCGATTCTTGGACGTGTCGGTGATGTCGTCGGCGATGAAACCGCGGAATCGGTCTTCCTCCAGCATCATCACCCAGCTCTGTTCGTTGATGACCATGCAGAGGGTGTTCTCGTCGCAGAACTGGTCGTTGAAAGAGAAGCCGAGGTGATCGAAGAACTTGCGGCTGGCCGCGGCATTGGCGATGGGAAGGTTGACGAACAGCATGCGGGACATCGGGTCTCCTCAGTGCGTAGACGGCGGCGTTTCCACCGTTCATCAGTACCGACTACCCGGAGTCCGGAAACTCATCGCCGTTCCCATGCGTACTCGGGAACGGCGCGCAGAATATCGATCAGGTACCGCACGTGCGGCTCAACCCACTCTGGCCTGAGCGCCTCCCACCTCCAGGTAAACAGGTTGGAGTTATCGAACCTCATCGGCAGTTGAAACCGCCGGTCGGTCAGCATGCGGTGCATGGTGCTGGGATTCAGTACGTCGTAGGCAAATCGGTTGTTGTTGGTGCGGATGTGAAAGCGCCGATTGAAGTCCTCCGACTCCAACTTGAGATCCCCGAGCCCCATCGCATCCTTCAGTCCGGACAGCGCCCCTTCGGGAGTCACCACCAGCATGTTCGGCGACGGCGGAGTCCGCACACACGTCACCATGGCGGTGTAGGTGACCTCGGAGTTCTCCGATGAGTCGCCCGTCCGATACGTGTAGGTGAACGACACGAAGGGCGCCCCATCAATGACGCCGCGAATCACGTCCGTCGCGGATCTACTGTGTCCCAAACCAAATGGCGCATGGGCCGAAAGCCTGACGAGACCGGGTTCATTCTCGGCGAAACTCCATCCCCGCCCGGACGCGAACGACCACAGCCATGCCAACCGTCGCTGGCGGTTGCGCCGAGTTGTCGTGAACAGCCAGATGCCCAGCACCGCCAATCCCCCGAAGATGACAGCGACCGTGCCGAGGCTCAGCAGGCCCAGCAGCGTGCTCACCTACTGCTGCGGAGGTGGATTCAGTCGGTCGAAGGCTCCGCGAATGTTGGGCACCTTTCGCGCCGCTGGATCGTCAAGCTCGAAGTAGTCGGCTGCGGTGAACCCGAACCATTTCGCCACAATGTTGGAGGGGACCGTCTGGACCTTCGTATTGAGCGCACGCACATTGCCGTTGTAGAAGCGCCGGCCCGCCGCGATGCGATCTTCGGTGTTGGCGAGCTCGCCCTGAAGTGCGACGAAGTTCTGAATCGACTGCAGCTGTGGGTAACTCTCCGCGATGGCGAAGAAGCGCCCCAATGCTCCAGAGAGCTGCTGCTCAGCCTGAGCCTGAGCCGTCACGCCCTGATGTGTGGCGGCCGCGTCGCGGGCAAGGTTGCGCGCAGCGGTCACCTGCTGCAAGGTGTCTCGCTCGAATTGCGCTGCCGTGCTGGCTACTTCAACGAGGTTGGGAATGAGGTCATGACGTCGCTGGAGTTCGACATCGATCTGCTTCCACGCTTCCTGAACCAGATTGCGGATCCTGACGAACCCGTTGTAGGTAGTCAGGAGCCAAAGTCCAATCGCCAGCGCGAAAAACACCGCCACGACGATGCCAATCAGAAGTGGAGTCATTTCCTTCTCCTAGTGTTGTTCCCACGCATACGCCGGGATTGGTTCAACGGTATCTATCAGGTACTGCACCTCGCCGGCGATTCTCTGCTCATCGAGCTTGCCGCGGCGCCAGGTCAGCAGTCTCCCGTTCTCGAATCGCAAGGGCTGCGAATATCTTTGGTCGGCCAGCATCCGCTCCATGGCCCGCGGATTGAGCACGTCATACGCAAACCGCTCCGGATTGGCCTTGACGTTGAACCGCTTGTTGAACTCGTCCGATTCGAACTCCAGATCCGTAAACCCCACCGCACGAGCGAGTCCCGCAAGTAGGCCCTCGGGCTTGATCTCGAGCCGATACGGCGACGGTGGCGTGACGAGGCAGGTCACCATGAAGTAGTAGGTCTCGGTGCTCCGCTGATCACCACTGCCGGTGGTCACCTTGTATGTGTACTGGAATGACACGAATTCGTGACGGCCAATGCTGCCGTTGAAGACGTCTTGAAACCTGCGGCTATGCCCCTGCCCGAAGGGCTCATCATGGGACAGCCCCAGCAGGCTCTGGTCCTCGGCGGTGTACGTCCAACCGTGCGCCTGGGCCCAGGCGCTCAGGGCGGCGATTCTCTTCTGCCGCATCCGGGACGAAAGAAACCACACCCCCGCAAAGACCAGCACGAAGAGAGCGACACCCGTCGCGATCAGCAGGCCCTCAGACACGATCCCCCCTCGCTAACCGTTGCCCCTGCACACATCGTACCGGGACACCGAGCATTGCCTGTTAGCTCGACGAATTCCACACTCGAGACAGCCCAGGACGGCAAGATCGGGGTATGCAATTCACCCAGTGGCTGCACCGCGCCCTACAGCAGGACCCGAACCGCCCCATCACGATCGATCAGGGTCGGGAACGCACCGTGGAGCAGTTCGCCGACCGTGTCGCCCGGCTGGCCGCGGGGCTTGCATCACTCGGCGTCCAACCGGGCGACCGCGTGGGCATGCTGTCGCTGAACTCCGACCGTTACGTCGAATACCTCACCGCGGTGCCGTGGTTGGGTGCCGCACTGAACGCCGTCAACATCCGCTGGAGCCTTGCCGAGATCGGATATTCCCTGCGCGAGTCCGGCACTCGTGTGCTGCTGGTCGACGACGTGTTCAAGGCTGCTGCCGCGCCCTTGCGCACCGCGTGTGCATGCCTGGACACCGTCATCTACTGCGGCGACGGTCCGACACCCGAGGACATGATTGGGTATGAGGACCTCCTGACCGCACACGAACCTATCGGCGATACCCGCACCGGGGGCGCTAGCCTGCTGGGCGTCTTCTATACCGGCGGGACCACCGGAAACCCCAAGGGCGTCATGCTGTCTCACGACAATGTGTTGACGTCGGCGATGGGGTCGCTGTCCACCGGCAACTTCCTCACGCGGGGTGGCCGCCTACTGCATTCGGCCCCGATGTTCCACATGGCCGACTTCAGCGCCGTGATGGCGGGGAACCTGTCCGGTTCTACGCACGTGATCATCCCGTCGTTCACGCCGCAGGGCGTACTGGATGCCATAGTCGAACATGACGTTCAGGACATGCTCTTGGTACCCACCATGATTCAGATGCTGGTGGATCATCCGGCAGCCGCCGAGCTCGACCTCAGCGGCATCCGCGGAATCACGTACGGCGCCTCGGTCATCTCCGAGGCGGTGTTGCAGCGCGCCAAGCAGGTGTTCCCCAACGCGCGATTCACCCAGGCCTACGGGATGACCGAGGTCTCTCCCGTGGCGACACTGCTGCTACCCGATGATCATGACGACCCCGCGCTGCTGCGCTCGGCGGGACGCGCGGCGCCGCACTGCGAGGTCAAGATCGTCGGCCCGGACGACAACGAGGTGCCGCGCGGCGAAATAGGCGAGGTAATCGTCAAGGGCGACAACGTCATGCTGGGTTACTGGGAACTACCCGATGAGTCGGCAAAGGCCGTCCGCGGCGGGTGGATGCACACCGGCGATGCCGGCCGGATGGACGACCGGGGCTACGTGTACATCGTCGACCGCATCAAGGACATGGTGGTGACCGGCGGCGAGAACGTCTACTCGGCCGAGGTGGAGAACGCGCTGGCCAAGCATCCGGCGGTGGCGGCATGCGCGGTGATCGGCATCCCCGACGAGCAGTGGGGTGAACGCGTGCACGCCGTAATCGTCAAACAGACGGAAGCCGCGTGCTGCGACAGCGACTTGCAAGAGCACTGCCGCGCGCACATCGCCAACTACAAGGTTCCCCGCAGCTTCGAGTTCGTCGACGAGCTTCCCCTGTCGGGAGCCGGAAAGATTCTCAAACGAGTTCTCCGCCAGAAATATTGGGAGAAACGAGACGCCGGCGTCTCCTGAGATACCTGGTGTACGGTGGCGCCCACGCCGATCGACAAGGAGAAATCGCATGGGACGCGTCACCGGGAAAATTGCTCTGATCAGTGGAGGAGCACGTGGGATGGGCGCCGCCCATGCGCGCGCCCTCGTCGACGAGGGCGCCCACGTGGTGATCGGCGACCTTCTCGACGAGGCCGGTCAAGCCCTAGCCGCCGACCTGGGCCCGAGTGCTCACTACGTGCACCTGGACGTCACTGACAAGCAGCAATGGATCGATGCCGTCGCGGCCACTAATACGACGTTCGGACCGGTGAATGTGCTCATCAACAACGCGGGTATCGCCAACGGCAACCTGCTCACGGACTTCGAGCTCTCCGAGTGGCAACGCATCCTCGATATCAACCTGACGGGCACATTCCTGGGCTGTCAGGCGGTAGCGCAGACGATGATCGACAACAAGGCTGGGTCGATCATCAACATCTCGTCGGTTGAGGGCTACCGCGGCAGCCCCGGCCTGCACGGCTACACGGCGACGAAATTCGCGGTGCGCGGGCTGACCAAGTCGGTCGCACTCGAGCTGGCACCGCACGGCGTGCGGGTGAACTCCGTCCATCCCGGACTCATCCGGACCGATATGACGGCGGGTATCCCGGAGGACTTTCTACAAATACCGCTGGGCCGGGCGGCCGACCCCGCCGAAGTCTCGGCGCTGGTTCTTTACCTGGCCAGCGACGAGTCCTCCTACTCAACGGCAGCGGAGTTCCTCATTGACGGCGGCCTCATCGCAGGCGTTCCGCACAAGACCTCATAATCATGCATAGATAGTCGTCAGAGCCCCTCTTGGCTCGCTGACCACGCGCTTTTAGAACGCGTTTCACTTTTCGCCTAAAGCCGCTATCCTCGTCCACGAGAGTGATCTGGTTCACGTGTATCTGGAAGGACTAGCCAGTCAATGAAGACAAAAGGCGCGCTGATTCGCGAGCTCAACAAGCCGATCGTCGTCGACGACATCACGCTCGGCGATCCCGCTGAAGGCGAAGTTCAGGTCCAGTTGCACGCCGCCGGCATGTGCCACTCCGATTACCACGTGCTGACCGGCGCCACCCCGATGGAACTGCCGGTACTGCCCGGACATGAGGGCGCGGGCGTCGTCACCAAGGTGGGCAAGGGCGTCACCTCCGTCCAGGAGGGTGACCACGTCATCTTCGCCTTCATCCCGGCCTGCGGTAAGTGTCCGCCATGTATGCGCGGCTATCGATCGCTGTGCGACCGGGGCGCAATCCTGCTGGGCGGCAAGGCTATTTCCGACGGCACCAATCGCATCCACGCCGGCGACACCCCCGTCTCGGCAATGAACCTGCTCGGCACCTTCTCGCCGTACGCCGTGGTCCACGAGGACTCCGTCGTCAAGATCGACGACGGCGTGCCCTTCGAGTCGGCCGCTCTGCTCGGCTGCGCCGTGCCCACCGGCTTCGGCTCCGCCACCAACATCGCCGAGGTCAAGGCCGGCGAAGACGTCATCATCGTCGGCGTCGGCGGAATCGGCATGAGTGCCTTGCAGGGCGCCGTCGTCTCCGGAGCCCGGTACGTCATCGCGATCGACCCCGTGCCGTGGAAGCGTGAGCAGGCCCTCAAGTTCGGCGCCACCCATGTCTACGCCTCGATGGCCGAGGCCATCATGCCCGTTATGGATCTGACCTGGGGCATCATGGCGCAGAAGACCATCATCACGGTCGGCGAGATGAAGGGCGAATACATCGAAGAGGCCATGATCCTCACCGCCAAGACCGGCACCTGTGTGGTTACCGGCATGGGCGCCATGGTCGACGTGGACGTCAAGTTCAACCTGTTCCTGTTCACCATGTTGCAGAAGACGCTGAAGGGCAACATCTTTGGTGGCGGAACCACACACACCGAGACCCCGCGCCTGGTCGGCCTGTACAAGCAGGGCCTATTGAAGATCGACGAGATGGTCACCACCACCTACAGCCTGGAGCAGATCAACGAGGGCTACCAGGACATGCTCGACGGCAAGAATATCCGCGGCGTCATCAAGTACACCGAAGCCGACTGGTAAGCCGAATCTTTCACCGGCAGTAACGCCACGCAGACGATTCCCCGGATTCTCTGCGTGGCGTTACTGTCGGTATATGGCCATCGACATTAGGCGCGCGAGTGAGCGGCTCGCGACCACAATCTCGTGGCTGGATTCCAAGCACTCGTTTTCCTTCGGCGAGCACTACGACCCGCACAACACCCACCACGGGCTGCTACTGGTCAACAACGACGACATCGTGCTGCCGGGTGCCGGATTCGAGACGCATCCCCATCGCGACATGGAAATCGTCACCTGGGTGCTCCAGGGATCCCTGGTCCACCAGGATTCTGAGGGTAACGCCGGGGTGATCTACCCCGGTCTGGCACAACGGATGTCGGCAGGTAGCGGCATCCTGCATTCGGAGAAGAACGACTCCTGGCGGTTGTCCGGAGAGCGGCATAGCGATCCGGTGCGATTCGTCCAGATGTGGGTGACCCCGGATGACTCCGGGATTGATCCCGGTTACCAACAACGAGAGATCGACGCAGAGCTGCTCGCCGGCGGGCTGGTGACCGTGGCCTCCGGAATGCCGCGGCACCGGGATCAGACGGCGATCACCATCGCCCAGAAGAACGCGGCGCTGCACGCGGCCCGCATCCGTGCCGGCAACAGCGTCGAGCTTCCCGCCGCACCCTTCGTGCATCTTTACGTCGCGCGCGGCGCCGTAGCCCTCGAGGGCGCGGGTGAGCTGACCGAGGGGGATGCCGTGCGGCTGACCGACACCGGGGCCGCCCGGGTCACCGCGACCATCGACGCGGAAATCCTCGTCTGGGAGATGCACACCCGTCTGGGCGGCTAGCGCGCCAATCGCGACGCTGCCGATGTGGGATCGATCCCCACTTGTTACCAAAGTTGACTGTGTTGCTGCTGCGATTATCGTTGACTGTTCAGGAACTTCACAGAAGGGGCGGCCGTGGGCATTTCACCCTTTTCTCGCCTTCGGCGGCCCACTTCAGGACGTCGCCTGATGACCGCAACCGTCGGCATGATGCTGATAGCCGCGCTGCCCGTTCCGGCCACCCACAACACCGCCCGTGCCGAGGCGGCTCACGATGCGGTGCTCGCGGCCATCGCCAACACCAAGGGCACCTTCCTGGTCTACAACTTCGGAGGCGGCAACCCGGCGCCGTTTCGCAACGCCGCGGGTAGTGAGTACACACTGGACAACGGCGGCCATCTAATGGTCATCAAGAGCGCCTCGTCACGGCTGCGCGCAAATCTGTTGGTGGACAACCATTCTGGGTATCAATCCCGATGTGAACGCGATGCACGCGCGCGTACCTCCGAAGGTCTGTGGCAGGCCTCCGAGACATACAAGCCGATGGCCGCCTGGACGCTCATGGGCAAGCCCACCTTCATCATCAACGCCAACTTCTTTGACGTCCGCGGCCAACAGGGCGGCACCTGGAAGAGCACCGGATGCACCTCCCCCCTGGGCGCCTATGTCGATACCGCCAACGGCAGCGCCAACTACAACAAGCAGGTCACCGGAACGCGCGTGTACGCGGGGAAGCAGGCACTCTCCGGCGGCGACGAGATCTGGACGGCGCTGGCCACCATGGTCTTTTCTCCGGGTTCGGCGCCCGAGGTCATCGCCTCCGCGGGACCGAAGGACTATGGGTATGCCACCGCACCCCTAGAAGGCCTGATGGACAAGGGAGTTCAGTTCGTCGCGGTAAGCGGCTTGAAGCTGTTGCTTCCAGGATTCACCGAGCAGCTGAACGACCCGGGCCCGGCGGCCGCACGCACCGCGCTCGGCTACAAGTCCGCGACTGATGAGCTGATGGTCTTCCAGGGCGGTAGTTACACCCCCGACAACCTCCAGGATCTCTACCGCGGGCTGGGTGTCGACAAGGCCATCGCGCTCGACGGCGGCGGCTCATCGGCCATCGTGCTGCGCCGCGATGCCGGTGGCATGTGGGCCGGATATGGCTCACCGAAAGGCAATTGCGATACCACCTACACCCTGTGCGATGCCGCCGGGGGCGTCGGACGGGCGCTGCCCAGCTGGCTGGGATTCAGTTAAGCCACCTACTTGGGTGGCTCGATCGGAAGCGTCGGTCCGCCGTACGGTGTGGGAATGGTGAAGCGTCCCTTCGGAGTCGGGTCGGCCACCTTACCTAGATCGGCGCCCTTGGGTGGGCTGGCGGTATCGTCATCGGCCGGCCGGGGGGCATTCTTGGCGCCGCGCACCAGCACCGCCGGGTCGTCATCTCGGCAGTAGCCCGCATACAGGAACGGCTCCGGGTAATCGGCAGCCGATACCGCGGTACGCGGATATCCGTAATCACAGGTGTAGCGAGGGTAGATATCGGCGGTGGCCCACACGCCATGGTCGTAAAAGGTGTTGCCCACCGCCTCGATTACCGATCCGCGGTACGAGGGGAACAACGCGTTGAGCGCCGGCACGCGCACGTAGGACAACTGCGCCACCGTAGTGAGGTTCCCCAGCAGCTGCGCCATGGTGTCGGAGTTGTCGGCGAACACGACGTCGGTGGTGGCCAACGGCCCGGGCACCCTGTCGATCAGCGTGCGAAAGCCGCCATCCATCCGGGCCACGCCGTTCAGGGACCGATTCAGGCCCCGTGTGGTGGCGGCAAGGCCATTGTTCATCTCCGCGAATGAGGACAACGTCACCCGGCTCTTCTTGAGAACGCTGACCGTTTCCGGAAGCACCGAATCCAGTGTCGACAGAAGGAACACGCCGCCGTCGATGATGTCGGTCATCTTGCGCGGCGCCTCGCGTGAGAGATGGAGCTCCTTCTTGATGATCTCCAATTTCTGCGTATCCGCCTGCGCAAGCGCACCGTCGGCGTTGGCAAGCATCTTCGACAGCGATACGGGAACGGTTGCCTGCCCGCGGGCGATCACACTGCCGTTGTCCAGGTACGGGCCGGTGGTCGTCACCGGCGCGAAGTCGACGTACTGCTCACCCGCGGGAGAAAGCCCGGACACGCGCACCGGGCTCCCCACCGGAATCTTCACGTCGGATTCGATATGAATCCGTGCGACCGGTCCACGAGGAGATGGCGTTACCGAGTCCACCCGGCCAATCCGCATACCGCGCAGCGCCACATCCTGGTTGGGGATCAAACCACCGGACTCCGGCAGCTCGATCGACACCTCATAGGTCGAGGCGAATGCCCTGGCGCGCAACGCGCCCACCGCCAGGTAGGTGCACGCCACCACCAGGGTGGCCAGAAGGGCAAGCCCTGACAACCACATGCGGTTGCGGTGCCCCATCTTCACGGCGTCCACCACCGTGTTGGCCACTACGTTGATCATCGCGGCGGCCCCTGGGGTACGGGCACAGCGCCCGGTATCGGTTCGATGACGCCGGGCTCGGTCGGGCTCGGGCGCACCGGAATCGCGGGAGCGTCGGGTCCTTTACCTACGACGCGCTCTTGCAGGCGCCACAGGGTGTACTTGAACGATCCGACCAGCTTGGCCCAGTCATAGCGCTTCGGGCCGTGGAGCCCTGGATCACCCTGGTAACCGATATCGGGTATCGAGCCCAACGCAAGCTTGTCGATCGATAAACTGGCCGAGAAGGCCGAGCCCGCCATGATCTTGATGATGGGGGGCATCAGCCGATTGAGTGCGGCAAGGCTGGTATCGGGGCTGACCGCGATGTCGTTGAATGAGCCTGCCAGGGTATTGAAATCGGCGATGACGCTGCGGCCGCTGGTGTCGGTACCCGCGATCGACGGGAATTTGGAGAGCTGCTTGGTCACCGCACCCACCTGGTCGGCAAGGTCTGCGATATGAGATGCATTGGCAGACAGGGTGTCGGTGGCAGGTGCGGCAGCGACCAACAGCTCCGAGAGCGTCTCGTGCCGCGTGTTCATTTCAGCGGCAAGCTGTGCGGTGTCCCGCAGCGCGGAATCCAGCTGGCTGGACCGGGCGTTGAGCGTGCCCAGCAGCCGGTTCGACTTTCCGATCAGATCGCCGAACGCCGCACCGTTGGGCCCGGTGGCGCGGCCGAGGCCGTTGACCGTGCCGGTGAGATTACGTACCGCACCGCCGTTGACGATGATGGCCGCCGAACTCAGCACCGCCTCCACCGTCGCGGCGGCGGTTGTCGAATCCAGACCGATCGTGTCCCCGTCGCGCAGGAGGGGTGCGTTTGGGTCCGCGGGGCGCGGAGGTTTCAGCGCGGCGAACACGTCGCCCAGCGGCGTCGCGGTGCGCAGCTCGACGGTGGTCCCCTTGGGAATCTCCACATCCGAACGAATCCGCATCGTGACCACGGCGGTGTAGTTGGTGGTGCTCATGGAGTCGACCTCGCCGACGTCGGCGCCGCCCAGTTTCACCTTGGCGCGCGACGGCAGGTTCAAGATGTTGGTGAACACTGCCGTCAGGCCATAGGTACCACCCGTCAGGCCCGGTGCCGGAAGCGGGAGGCTGGCCAGACCGTTCGTGCTGCAGCCGCTGGTCAGCAGCACGGCGAGAACCGCCGCGGGCCCCGCGTATCTTTGCCATCTGTTCATTTCTGCCCCATCGCCGCGAGACCGTCGAGCACATACGTCAATCCGAAATCGGGCCCGTAGTCCTGCAAGGTGCCTGTGCTGCATCCCAGTTGGCGCAGACCCATCAGATTGCAGATCTCTTTGGCGGCCTGGGTGTCGAACAACAACCTGTCCACCGGAAAGTGGGCACGCACCACGTTGTTGACGGGATCTACGACGTTGTAGACGTTGTCCGCCATCAGCGGAAGCAGATCGAACCCCTCCGATAACTCTCGCCGGTTGTCATATATCGCCTGGGAGATTTGGTTGGAGTTACCCACAGACTGCTTAATGGCATCGCGATTCTGCTCTAGCAGTGAACCCGCCTGCAGCAGAATGTTATTCAGCTGCTTTCCGGTAGTGCCGGATCCCAACTGCTCCTGATCGAGCACCTGGGACAACTGCCGCACCTGGGACGAGAACTCCCGGATGTTCTGGTCGTTACGTGCCGCCGCATCGAAGAGCGAACTGAGGCGGGTGATGATCTTGGTCAGCTGATCCCGAGTCATCGCACCGCCGTCGGCACTCAGACGAAGCGCCTTGGACAACTCGTCCAGAGATGCCCTCATCAACTCACCGTTGCCGGACAACGCATTGGCGCTGTTGTTCACGACATCCGCCAGCGGGCCGCCGCCCTTGCCGTCGCCCTTCATCGCCTTGGCGAGCCTGTCGATCATGGCCAGGACCCGATCAAACTCCACGGGCGTCTTCGTGCGGTCCAGCCCGATGACGTCCCCGTTCTTGAGCGTCGGTCCACCGCGATACACCGGTGTCAGTTCGATGTGACGATCGGTGAGAATCGACGTGGACACCGTGACGGCCTTGGCGTCTGCCGGCACCTTGACCTTCGAGTCGACTTCGAATTCAACTTCCATATAGGTGCCACGCGAGGTGATCTTCGTGACCTTGCCAATCGGCATGCCGAGCACCGACACCTTGTTATCGGGGTAGAGGCCGGAGACCGATTCGAATTGAGCCGTGATGGTGAGTCTGTTGATCCGCTCACGCACATAGGTCCACCCGACGGCCGCCACCACCACCGCGACCACCACCGCCAGCGCCCCCGCGATCCAGATGACTCGCCGCGTCCGTGTGCTTATCGGTGTGCTCATTGGCAATCCTTGAAGTACGGGATCATGTTGAACTGCTTGGCCCGCCCGCTGATCGCGCACATCCACGAATCCACCGCGAGACCAGCAGGGGCACTAACTTCGAAAGTGTTTCCGTAACCCGTGAGATTGGTGACGTTGCGTGCGGCGACCGCCGTCACCTGCAAGATGCTCCGGAACAAGTCATCGTGGCCACCGATCAAATTGCTGAAGGTCTTCACATCGGCGATGAGCGCATCGACCGCGCGCCTGTCCTTGACCACCACCTTGCTCAGGAAGTTCGTCAGCTCGGTCACCGCGCGCATCATGGAATGAAAACTCGCCTGCCGAGAAACGAACTCGCCGAGCAGATCACGGCCCTGAATGATCAGCTTGCCGATGTCGCTCTGTTGCCGGTACAGGGTGCCCGACACCAACTCGGTACTGGCCAGCAGCGTGCCGATCTGATCGCGGCGATGCGATATCACCGACGACAGGGTCTGAATGTTCTCCATCGCCTGCGGCAGTACGGCGGGTAAGCCCTCGAGCTGTTTACCCAGTATCGCCACCGACTCCGCGATCTTGTCCGCATCTACCTGTTCGAAAGTGGAGGTTGCGTCCTGCAGCGTGGCCTGTAGGTCGTACGGAACATCGGTGTGCGCAAGATCGATTCGGCGGTTGGGCAACACGCCCTCACCGCCATTGCGTAACTCCACGTACTGATTGCCGAGAATCGTGGTGATCTTGATCGACGCTTTGGCATCCTTACGCAAGGTGATGTCGTCGCGTACTCGCATGCCGACTTCGATATGGTCGCCCGCCAGCTCGACACTCGTGACGTTCCCCACCGGGACCCCCGCATACGACACATGGGCACCCGGTTGCAGCGATGCCGCTTGCAAGAACTCGCCGGTGTAGTGGCTATAGCCGATGCCAATCGCCTTCACCAGCAGCATCGCCCCCACCAGGGAACCAATCACCGCCAGCGCGATGGCGCCCAACCAGATCTTGTTATACGTCTCAACCGGGCGCCGCGAAATACGCTGCCACACTGTGGGTTTATCCATCTGCCAGGTTCCTGCATTTCGGAGTGTATTGAGCCTTGTTACCAGGGGTGGCGGCATTCACGATGATCGGAACGATGTCGTTGAGTCCGGGGAAAAAACCGGTGATGTTGAAGTCGCAGACGTATCCGTTGATGAAGGCGCCTTCTTGGGTGGTGCGCGCGACACCCTTGAGGAGTAGCGGCAGATTGGCGCCGGTAAACGCCAGCTGCGGTTCTATGGCGTTCAGGTGACCGACGAATCCCGGTTGTCGGTAAAGTATTTCGTTCAGCTGCGGATACACAGAGTCTGAGATTTTCGACAATCGACGTACCGCGAAACCCGTCGAACCGATCGAATCCACCAACCCCGCCCGCCGGTTGTCCAGGATTGCCACCATCTCACGCGTATGCGTCAACACGGTATCCAGATTTTTATTCTGCCCGGCAAGGGTTTTCGTCAGACCATTGAGGTTGGTGATCACCTCGTCGAGAACCTTGTCGCGGCCCGCGAAGGTCTCGGTGAGCTGCGACGTCTGGTCGACCAGGCCGACGATCGAGCCGCTGTCCCCTTGCAGCGACTTGACGACACCGTCGGTGAGGTTGTCCACCTCAGTGGGATCAAGCACGCTGAAAAGAGGTTCAAATCCGTGCAACAGCAAGCCGATGTCGAAGGATGGCTCCGTCTGTTCCACGGGAATCACGCTGCCCGGCTTGAGCCGATCGGTGCTGCCCGTCTTGCCCAGGGAGAGTCCCAGATAACGCTGACCAACAATGTTCTGGTACGTGATCGTCGCAATCGTGTTGCCGTACAACGGCTGCTCGGTCTGTACCCGGAACTCCACCTTGGCCAGATCACCGTCGATCGCGACCGATTCAATGCGCCCGACCCGAACACCAGCCACACGCACGTCATCCCCATCGCGCAACCCGGTGACATCGGTGAACATCGCGGCATAGTCGTAGGTGGATCCGGCGACCTCGCGGCGCAGGGTGGCGTACACCAGCCACGTCATCGCCACCGCGATCACCATGAACACCGACAGACCAATCAACGGTCCACGAAACTTCATCGCCGTCCCCCCGCCTGGACCTGCTGGGCGACAACGGGTTTGGTGCCGCGCGCGACCGGCCCCAGCAGCAGCTGGGTGGACGAGGTTGCCGCGCTTCCGGTGATCATGCCCAGCTGCTCGCGTTCGGTCGTGCTACCGATCGGCCCAACGGCGCCACCGAACGAGGCCGGCGCGGTGGCAGCGGGAGCGGCACCGACTGGCAGTGGCGGCGGTTCGGCATCATCGGGATCAGCGGTGCCGGGGACACGCGGTGACGGATTGGGCTGCCACCACGGCAACGGCGGGTTGGGATCCTGCAAATTCGGGGACGGATTGTGCAGTGGCGGGCCGGTAACGATCAAATTCCCGTCCGGACCGACCTCGGTTCCTGGCGGCGGCGCAAGATCGGGCGGTGGCTTGAAGTTCTGCGGCAGTAGTACTTCGGGGAGATCGGGGCGCACCACCAGCTCGGGTGCGGTGTAGCAGCTCGGCCCCTTCAGCTCACCGTATCGCGGGCAGTCGGCGCGGGTGTACATCGTCGACGGCGTGAGCGAGGCGATCACACGAAACTTCACCGTGTCCTTTTCGGAATCCCACACATCGCTGAAGAACTTGTCCGAGAACACCTTCAGTCGTGCCGCGATCGGGAGGAAGTGCACGGAGTTCTGCGCGAGCACACCGACGACCGGGGTCAGCTTGGTGGTGATGTCGATCAGCCGGTCGGTCTGGTTATCCAACGACTGCCGGACGGTGCCGGTGGTGTGCAATCCGGCGCTGAGCAGAGTCTCTAGCTGGTCCCGCCTTTCGGCCAGCGTCTGCATGGGCTTAACCGCCTGATGTAACGCATCGACGAGCTCCGGCGCGGTTGTCTGCAGCCCCTTGGTCGCGTTCAGGAGCGCGGAAAGGGTCGACGGGCCCGTATCCGTCGCGACGATATCGTTGAGTTGATCGATGATCCTGGTCAGTTGGCCGGCCGCGTTCAACAGGGTCGCACGCCGACCCTCGGTCGCCGCGGCGATGACGGCGAAGATGCCCACCGAATCGTCATCGCGACCGCGCCCGTTGGCCAGGAGGATGTCGCGCAGCTTGCTGATGGTCGTCTGGAACAGCACCGTCGGGAGTTCAGTGTCCTCGCCGATGACGGTTCCATTGGTGATCGCCGCACCGGGGCCGTGGTCCACAAGCTCCACCGAGGAGACCGCGAAGACGTTACTGGGAACCACCCTGGCAGTGACCGTTCGTGGAATCGTATGCGCCAGATCGGATTTCAGATCGATGTGCACGACATTGGGCCGACCGCGCTGCGAGGGGGTCAGATCGTTGACCGAACCCACGAGCACGCCCTGGAATTTGACGTCCGACTTCGCGGGAAGGCCGTCTCCCACGTTCGTGAGTTCCGCTACCACCCGCACGTAGTTGTTGAACCGGCCCGTCGACTTGATGACCAAGGCCGTGCCTATCAGGGCGGCCACCAGAGCGATCGCCACACCGCACAGGAGGAGCTGGCGGTCCGACGGGCCGCGGCCGTCGGTCTCAAAGGAGTTCGGCACACAGACCTCCTTCGGCATCTGGGCGCACGTCGGTTCGGCGCCACCACAGCATCCGAGACATCACCAGGTCCCTTTCGTCAGCAAACGTGGCCTGCAAAGATCTACAGGTTCGGTCACGCCAACCCCTCCGATGTGACGGCGATTACAGGAATGTACATGACGTACAGTTCTACGTATTACGCTTTACCCAACTTTTCTGAATCCAGATTCATGTTTGCTATCAACTGCCACCGAACTGCTTGCGCAGCTCGGTCTTGAGGACCTTGCCCGAGGGGTTGCGCGGTAACGCGTCCACGACCACGAGGTCCTTGGGGTGCTTATAACGGGCCAGCCGCTCAGTGAGGAAGCCATCGAGATCACCGATGGTCAGGGCTTCCCCGTGGATGGCCGCCACGGCCACCGGCACCTCGCCCCACTTCTCATGCGGCCTGCCGATCACCGCCACCTCAGCGATCTGATCATGCTCGGCCAGAACGTTCTCCACCTCGGCGCAGTAGATGTTCTCGCCGCCGGAGATGATCATGTCCTTCTTGCGGTCCACCACCCACATGAAGCCGTCCGCATCCTGGCGTACCAGGTCGCCGGAGTGGAACCAGCCACCCGTGAAGGCGTCGGCGGTCGCCTCGGGGTTGTTCCAGTAGCCCTGCATCAGCGTCGGCGCCCGGTAGACGATCTCCCCTACCTCACCGACCGGCACATCGTTCATGTTCTCGTCCACGACGCGTGCGGCAACCGTGGGAATCACCCGTCCGACGGAGCCCATCTTCCGGATTGCGTCCTCCCCCATGAGCATGCAGGTCACCGGCGACATCTCGGTCTGCCCGAACGCGGCCAGAATTCTCGCGTCGGGGAACGTCTCGGACATCGTCCGCAGCAACACATCGCTCGCCGGGGCCGCACCCCAGGAGAGCGTCTTGAGCTTGACCTTGCGGGGGTTTGCCCGTTGCGCCGCACAAACGGCCTGCCATTGAGCCGGCACCAGGAAGATCCCGGTGACGCCCTCCGACTCCAAAACGTCCAGCAGAGCACCCGGATCGAAGGCGCCAAGGGGGTGAATGACCGTGGGTAAACCCAACAGCAATCCGGTGATCATGTTCCCCACGCCCGCGATGTGGAACATGGGGACCCCGATGAATCCCACATCCGAGTTCAAGTCGACGGTGGTGCTCAACAGGTATGTCATCGCCTGTCCGGACAGATTGAGATGGGTCAGCACCGCCCCCTTGGGGCGGCCCGTCGTGCCCGAGGTGTACATGATGAGCGCGGGAGAATCCCCGGGCAGATCCACCTCAGCATGGGCTTCGCCGTCTTCGGCAATGACCTCTTCGTATCCGAGAGCACCGTCCTCGGATCCCGAGCCCGCGACAATGACCGTCTCCAGCGCGGGCACTTGCTGGCGCACCGCGGCTGCCACCGGCGCCAGGACCGTCTCGGTGATAGCGACCTTGGCCCCGCTGTTCTCGACCAGGAATGCGACTTCCGGCGGAGTCATGCGGAAGTTCACCGGAATGGCGATGGCTCCGAGTTCGTTAATGGCCAGCCATGATTCGACATATTCGGGGCGGTTGAGCATGAGGATGAGCACGCGATCCCCGAATCCGACTCCGCGGCGCGACAGCGCATCGGCAAGTGATTGCACACGCTGGTTCAGCTCACCCCAGGAGATGCTGCGCCCGAGATATCGAATCGCTGTGGCATTGGGCTGCATGAGCGCGTGCCGAGCCAGCTGGTTACACCAGTTCTGCCGACGTGCGCGGTAAGGCTGATCAAGGCTGGTGGGCAAGGTGGTCACATCAATCGTGTCGGTCACAGATTCTCCTACTAACTAAAATTGGGGCGGCGGCCCTCAAGGAAGGCGGCGAAGCCTTCTTGGGCGTCGGGTGAGGTCAACAGTTCGATCTGCCCCTCACGCTCACGTGCAATGGCCTCGTCGAAGAGCTTGAGTGACACCGAATTCATGGCTTCCTTGGTCAGCTGCATCGCGCGACGGGAACCATGGGCCAACTTGCGCGCCGATTTGTCGACGCGCTCGCGCAGCTGATCCCCGGGCAGCACCTCGTTGACCAGTCCGGCCGCATAGGCGTCGGCAGCATGGAGCGGCTGGGCCAGCAGCGCCATCGCATTGGCCTTCACCCGGCCGATGGAGGCCGAGACCAAGGCACTCGATCCGCCATCGGGCATGAGCCCAATGTTCGCGAAGGCCATCAGAAAGAAGGCCGTGTCGGCGGCGTAGATCAGGTCGCACGCCAGACCCACCGACGCGCCGATACCGGCGGCAGCGCCCGTGACTTCCGCGATGGTGGGCACCGGACAATTGAGAACCGCGCGCACCAACCGTTCGGCGTTGTCCATCGTCTGTTCGGCGGCTTGCAGCGGCGTCAGGTCGCCGGCTCCGGCCGCCAGCTCGGCGACATCGGCGCCCGCCGTGAACGCGTTCCCGGGTGCTCCCCCACTGATGACGACAACCCGGATGTCGCTGCGCTCGTGGACAGATTCCAACGCCTCGATCAAGCCCGCGGTGGCCGGCCCGTTGAGGGCATTCATCCGATCGGGCCTGGTGAACGTGATCCGCATGATGCCACCGTCGGCGGCTACATCAGGTGCGCCGACCGATTCATGGGGACTCAAGTCGCTGCCTCCTGGGTTGTCGCTTCGTCGCGTCCGGTCAAATATATTTGATATGACTTTAGATGCAAGTGCGTCACCACACATGGAAATGGCAGGCGAATCGGATGAATGCTCCCCGGGCCCAGATCCGCGAGATCCGTAGGCCGCAGCTATCCGAGGAGGTTGCCGGCCGACTACGCGCCTCGATCATGACAGGCGAATTGCGCCCGGGGGTGAGTACATTCGGATGGACGAGACGGCGGCTCAGCTGGGTGTCAGCGTCACGCCGGTACGTGAGGCGCTATTGACGCTGCGCGGCGAAGGACTGGTCGAGGCCGTCCCGCATCGCGGTTACATGGCCGCCCCACTGAGCCGAGCCGATATCGAAGACATTTTCGCGCAACAATCACACCTTGCCGTGGAGTTGGCGAAGACTGCCGCGGAGCGCATCGGCCCGGAGCAAATCGACACCCTGGCAGACCTAAATGACGTGCTTCGCCATGCGAGTGCGCCTGAATCAATCTCCGTGGCGGAGTTCGAGTTTCACAGATTTCTCAATCACGTGGCCAATCGCCCCAAGCTGGCCTGGTTCCTGCTACAGGCGACGCGGTACACCCCGCACCTACTCTTCGCATCTGACGCCGAATGGACGCGGCACGCAGTCAGCGCGCACGACAAGCTCATCGCCGCCCTGCGCGCTGGTGACGCCACTGAGGTAGTAGCCCAGACCGAGGTTCAGTTCATCGACGGTGCCCGCCGATTGATCGAGTACCTAGACCGCGCCGGGATGTGGTCCGGGGGGTAGATGCGGGCTTGCCGGGGGCTGGTGGCCCGGCTGGGGCTGATTGGCCGGGGCAGGTGCCGGCGGTTGCTGCGGCACGACAGCTCCCGACGCGATCTGCTCGGCCCTGTTCTTCAGCCCCTCGGCCAGATGCTCGAGGACCTGGTTGGCAAGCTTCTTCACCATTGGCTTGGGGATCGGCAGCTTGGTCTCGACATCCATATCGACCGTGAGCAGGCAGGTGGGCCCCATCGGAACGATCGAAAACGTCTGTTCCTGCTTCTCGAAGATGTCGCTTTCCAGCAGCCGCGTCGCCACCTGAGCAGCGTTGAGGTAGGCGATCTCGGCGACGTTGGTCGAGGCCATGCCCGTCATCTCCACCTTCAACCGCACGATGCGGGGGCGGCCGTCGGGGAGGCGATCCAGAATCTCGACGCTGGTGATCTCCTTGTTCCACTCGGGGTAGGCCTCATAGTTGGTGACAATGGAGACGATCACCTGCGGAGGCGCGGCCACCTCGACGGTCTGACTGACGACTGGCATTAGTTCACTCTACCTTCGTAGTGGGCGGGCGCAGGAACTCACGCACGAGCTCATACACCACATCCGGGCATTCCAGATGCACGAAATGTCCACCGCCATCGATGATTTCAACGCTGCGGTCGGGCAGATCGGGGCGCGCAGACTCTACCAGTCGCGGCGTCATGCACCCGTCAGCACGACCATGCAGATAGAGCAGTGGGGTGCGTGCGCCGTCCAGGAGGGATCGTTGGGTCTTCCAGTACTTCCGCGCCGGAACCAGGGCCCGCCCGATGTTTGCGCGGTAGTAGCCAATGACTGCCCTGCGGTTCCCCTTCTGGAGCATCGCCTCACCGGTGTACTGCAGATCGGCGTGCGCGTCGTATCCCGGCGACCACCGCCGCCAGTACAGCCGAAGTAGCCAGGGCAACAACAACTCCGGCAGTACCGGGATCTGGTGGAACAACGTGTACCAACTCATCAACAGCTGGCGCCCGAGTACACCTGGCCAGCCGATCGGCCCGATCGAGGCGAAACTGGAGCCGAGAACCTCAAATGGTGGCACGGCCATGGTGACGATGCGGGCAAACGGCGACAGGCCGCTGCGGGCGAGGGCATTACCGACCAGCGCGCCCCAGTCGTGGCCGATGTACACCGCGCGCTCGTCACCGCCCAGCACTGTGTGGATGTCGATGATGTCTTGCATCAGCGCGCCCACGCCGTACTCGGCGTCGGCCGGGATTTCACTGGGCGAGTAACCACGGGTGAACGGCGCCACCACGCGCCACCCGTCTGCGGCCAATCTCGGGCCCAACAGACGCCAGGTGTGAGCAGAGTCGGGAAAACCGTGTCCGCAGATCAGCAGCGGACCGTCGTGCGGACCCCAGGACAGGGCCTGCAGTCTGACATTGGGCAGGTCCAAGGTCAGGATGGAATCAGCGGCCACTACACGTCCGTCGCTACAGGGTGCCGTCAGCAGACGTCGTCGTCGCCACACCCAACGGATCGTTGATCCGAGTTGCCTCGTCCCGAATCAGCCCCCGCAACAGCGTGGTGCTGAACTCCACAGCGATCTCCTGAGCGCTGCGGCGACCACTCGGATTGAGCCACCGATAGGAGCCGAGAACCATTCCGATGTAACCGAGCGCCATGACATGCGAGTCGCACTCGACGAACTCGGAGCTGGCGATGCCCCGCTCGATGATGTTCTGCACCCGCTCCTGCACCATGTCCTCGCGCTTGCGGATCTCGGCGACCTGCTCGGGTGAGAGCCATTCGGAAAGGAACGGGTTCTCCTGGAAGTACACCGCCCCCTGTTCGCGGTTCGAGAAGATGAGCGCGAGCATGCGGCTCGTGCATTGATACAGCGACTCACGCGCCGTCCATCTCGGATCGTCCTGCAGGCAGGCCAGCGTCTCCTCGGCGGCCTTGAAGTAGATCTCGTACAGGATGAGCGCCTTCGAAGCGAAGTAGTGGTACACCGTCGCCTTGTTCAGGCCAGCGACATCGGCGATATCGTCCATCCTGGTGCCGTGATAACCGCGCGCTGCGAACAACTTGGACGCCACCGCCACCAATTCCTCGCGGCGGCCAGCACGGCGCTGCGAGGAATTGCCTGCCTTCGAGGCAGCGGGGACCGGTTGCATGGTGCCTCACTATATGCGCAGGGTTTCCCCACGCGGACGGAATCCCGATCAACTGGTTGGATTAGTGAGGCCCGATGTTCGCCGGCTCTGTCGCCAAAAGCACGTTAAGCTGCCTGCGTCCATCGCTCCTCCGACACCGGTAGGTAACCACATGATCAGTGGCCTGCGGGCCATGGTGGCACGCGATCCCGCACAGCCGCATCGCGCAGCCACCCCGCTAGAACTGCTCTTCGACCTCGTCTTCGTGGTCGCGGTGTCCCGCGCCTCCGGAACCCTGCACCATTTCTGGGCCGAAGGTCATTTCGCCGAGGGACTCGCCGGGTATGCGATCGGCTTCTTCGCCATCTGGTGGGCGTGGATGAACTTCACCTGGTTCGCCAGCGCCTTCGACACCGACGACTGGCTCTACCGGGTGACGGTGATCGTCCAGATGGCCGGGGCGCTCACCGTCGCGGCAGGTGTCGAGCGCGCGATGACAGGGGCCGACTTCGGCATCGCCATCGGTGGCTACGTGCTCATGCGCATCGCCGCGGGCAGTCAATGGGTGCGTGCCGCCATCAGCGATCCCACCACGCGTGCCACCTGCCTGCGCTACGCGGCCGGCATTACCGTCGTCCAGGCGGCATGGGTCTGCTGGGGGCTGTTCGCACCGGAGCATCTGCGCATACCACTGTTCGTGGTGATCGCACTGGCCGATATGTCGGTGCCCGTGTTCGCCGAGCGCGTGGCCCCGACTACGTGGCACCCCGAGCACATCGCGGAGCGCTACGGACTGTTCACCCTGATCGTGCTCGGTGAATCCATCCTGGCCTCGGCGAACTCGATCATCGGCGGCGCCGAGGAAGCCGATCACACCGGCACCATGATCGGCATCGCGGCGTCGGCCTTGCTCATCGTGGCCGCGGTGTGGTGGATCTACTTCGATCAGGAACAAGAGTGCAAGGACACGTCCCTGCGGTCGACCCTGCTGTGGGGTTACAGCCACTACTTCATCTTCGCCGCCGTTGCCGCGCTGTCGGCGGGATTCGAGATCGCCGTCGACGAGGGGCTCGGCAAGAGTCACCTAAGTCCCACCGTTGCGGCCTTCACGATCACGGTCCCGTTCGCCATCTATCTGGTGCTGGCGTGGCTGGTGCTGCTCCTGCAACGCCGCGACACCATCCTGAATATCGGGCTACCGGCGATTGCCTTTGTGGCAGTGTTGGTTTCATCACTGCCGCACCCGTTGTACTGGCTGGCCGGGTTGGCGGCACTGGCCGCCGCACTGGTCACCTGGCGGCGTGTCGAGGACACCGAGCCCTCCCGTTAACGCACCGGGCAGACGGCTTCCAACGCGGCCATGGTGTTGACGGCGCGGGCCATATCTTCGCCGGGCGGCGCGAGCACCCCGTCCACGGAGGTCGCGGCGGCCATCACGTCGGCGTAGTTCTGCGCAGCCGCCGCGGCGTCCAGGGCGCGGCTTTGCACTGTCAGGTCGGCCGTGTCGCGCGCTGCCGTGCGTAGCAGCGCGGCAATCGCCCGGTTTCGCGCGACAGCGGTCTGACGCACCGCGACCCCGTTCTGCTGCGAGAGTCCCCGCATCTGTACCCGCGCGCGATCGACCGAAGCACAGTCATGCGGCTCCGCTGCGGCCACCGGAGCAAACGCGGCCCACGCCACCACGAGTGCGACCAGCGGCCAACGCATAAACCCCTTCATACGCCGAATGGGAACCTCACGAGGATTTCCGGCTGGATTTCCGCGTGAGGTTCCCATTCGACGACAAAGAGGTTGGGCTACAGCGCCTTAAGCTCCTCGATGACCGCGGACACCGACTTCTTGGCATCCCCGAACAGCATCGAGGTCTGCGGCTGGAAGAACAGCGGGTTCTCGATACCGGCGTAGCCCGAGCTCATCGAACGCTTCAGCACGATCACCGAGCGCGACTCGTCGACGTTCAGGATCGGCATGCCGTGAATCGGGCTGGACGGGTCGTTACGCGCCGCCGGGTTGGTGACATCGTTGGCGCCGATCACGATGGTGACATCGGTGCGGTTGAACTCGCCGTTGATGTCATCCATTTCCTTCATGGCGTCGTACTCGACGTCGGCCTCGGCGAGCAGCACGTTCATGTGGCCGGGCATGCGGCCGGCGACCGGGTGAATGGCGTACTTGACCTCAACACCCTTGCTCTCCAGCAGATCAGCCATCTCCTTGACGGTGTGCTGGGCCTGCGCGACGGCCAGACCGTAACCGGGCACCACGATCACCTGGTTGGCGTAGGCCATCTGGATCGCTGCGTCGGACGCAGACGTCGCCTTGACCGTGCCCTGTTCGGCCGAGCCAGCGGCGGCCGCGGTGTCACCGCCACCGAACGAGCCGAACACGATGGCCGGAATCGACCGGTTCATCGCGACGGCCATCAGGTTGGTCAGGATCGAGCCGGAGGCGCCCACGATCATGCCGGCGACAATCATCGCGGTGTTATTCAGCGCCAGACCTGCGGCGGCGGCAGACAAACCGGTCATCGCGTTGAGCAGTGAGATGACCACCGGCATATCGGCGCCACCGATGGGGAACACCACGAACAGACCCATCACACCGGCGAAGACCAGTACCGCGACGATCCACCAGACCGGCAGTCCGGGGTGCAGCCCGATGTAGACGGCAGCGCCGACCGCGGCCAGCAGCAGCACGATGTTGGAGGCCTGGAAAAGCTTGGCGGAAGCGACAAGCCGCTTCTCGACGTTCTTCGGGATGGACTCCTGCAGTTTGGCGAAGGCCACCAGCGAGCCCCAGAAAGACACCGAGCCGATGACCGCGGCGAACAGCGATCCCACCACCAGCGCCACGGTCGGCGACTGATCCGGCTTGAACTCCGAAAAGCCCTTCGTCTCAATGAATTCCGACCAGGCGATAAGAGCCACGGTGCCACCACCGACACCGTTGAACAACGCCACCAGCTGCGGCATGGCGGTCATCTTGGTCTTCAGCGCCGGCGGAATGCCCAGTACGACACCGATACCCAAACCGGCACCGATCAGAATCCAGTCCAGCGTGGTGGCGCTCTCGCTCACCTTGATCAGCGTGGCCAGTACCGCGATTCCCATACCGACGGCGGCAATCCAGTTGCCGCGCACTGCGGTCTTGGGCCCGGTCAGGCCGGACAGACCGTAAATGAAGAGGGCGAACGCGGCGATGTAGAGAACATCGACGAGGTAGTTGAGGCTTTCGGTGCTCACTTGGCCGCCTCTTTCTGCTCAGGCTTCTTCGACTTGAACATGCCCAGCATGCGGTCGGTCACCAAGAAGCCACCGATCACGTTCAGGGTTCCGAAGATCAGCGCGACGAACGCGATGATCCGGGTGCCCCAGCTGGCGTCGGCGGGCAGATTGCCCAGCACGATCAGCGCACCCAGCACCACGATGCCGTGAATGGCGTTGGTGCCGGACATCAATGGGGTGTGCAAGGTGTTGGGCACCTTGGAGATAACGGCGAATCCAACGAACCCGGCAAGCACCAGGATCGCGATGTTGGCCAATAGCTGTCCGTACATGTCTAGGAGACCTCCCGGGTAACGCAGGAGCCCGCGACGATCTCATCATCGAAGTCCGGTGCCAGAGCGCCGTCCTTGATGAGGAGTTCGAGAACGGACGTGATGTTCTTGGCATACAGCTCGCTGGCGTGCTCGGGCATGGTGGCCGGCAGGTTGAGGGGCGACGCGATCGTCACACCGTGCTTCACGACGGTCTGACCGGGCTCGGTCAGTTCACAGTTGCCGCCGGTCTCCCCCGCGAGATCCACGACGACAGAGCCGGGCTTCATGCCCTCGACCGCCGCTGCGGTCACCAGACGCGGGGCCGGACGCCCGGGCACGAGCGCCGTGGTGATGACGATGTCGAATCCCTTGATGGCCTCTTCCAGCGCCTGCTGCTGCTTCTGACGCTCTTCCTCGGTGAGCTCGCGGGCGTAGCCGCCCTCACCGGCCGCATCGATGCCGAGATCGAGCCACTGGGCACCTACCGAGCGGACCTGATCTGCCACCTCGGGGCGAACGTCGTAGCCGGTGGTACGCGCGCCGAGCCGCTTGGCCGTGGCCAGGGCCTGCAGACCGGCCACACCGACACCGAGCACCAGTACCAGCGCGGGCTTGACGGTTCCGGCGGCCGTGGTGAGCATCGGGAAGAAGCGGGTCGATTCGGTGGCCGCCACGAGCACGGACTTGTACCCGGCAACGTTGGCCTGTGACGACAGCGCGTCCATCACCTGTGCACGGGAGATGCGCGGAATGGCCTCCACGGCAAAGGCTTGCACGCCCGCGCTCTTGAGCGCACCGATGCTGTTGTCGGCATTGCGCGGCGCCAGGAAGCCGATGAGGGTCTGCCCTTCACGCAGGCGAGCAACCTCGGCGGGCGAGGGCGGCGCAACCTTGACGACGACATCGGCAGACCAGGCGTCACCCACACTTGCACCGGCCTCGGTGTACAGCTCGTCGGGCAGTAGCGCGCGCTCGCCGGCACCGCTTTCTATGACGACGTTCACACCCTTGCCAATCAGGCCGGCGATCGCCTTGGGCACCAGCGCAACGCGGCGCTCGTCCTCACCCGACTCCCGGACAACTCCGATAGTGACTGGTTGATCGGTCATCTACTCGCCCTTCACCCTGTGGTGCAGCATGCCGACGGATACTAAGGAAAGGCATGCTTGTTAACAAGTCTTCCGTTTTTGTAAATCCTGCAAAGGTCGTTAACCAGGGCAAGGACCGTGATCTGGCACGCGTTCCGACTCTCTCGGCAGCCCCGGCGGGGTGCCATCCCCGAACGGTCTGCCCCCCAGTGTCTCGCGTCCATGCGGGGTAAGCCAGCCACTCAGATCCGGCCCCTTCGGGACAATCCGAGTGGGGTTGATATCGGTGTGCACCACGTAGTAGTGCTCCTTGATCTGCCCGAAATCGACGGTGTCACCGAAGCCCGGTGTTTGGTACAGATCCCGCGTGTACGCCCACAGCACCGGCATCTCGCTCAGCTTCTGGCGATTGCACTTGAAATGCCCGTGGTACACCGGATCGAACCGGGCCAACGTGGTGAACAGCCGAACGTCCGCCTCGGTGATGGTGTCCCCCACCAAATATCTCTGTCCGGCAAGCCTTTCCGACAACCAATCGAGTGCGGTGAACAGGCGATCGTAAGCGGCGTCGTAGGCATCCTGGCCTCCGGCGAAACCGCAGCGATAGACGCCGTTGTTGACCTCCGTGTAGACGCGGCGGTTCACCTCGTCGATTTCGGTGCGCAGCGCCTCGGGATACAGCTGTGGCGCACCCGGCCGGTGATACTCAACCCATTCAGTGGAGAAATCCAGCGTCATCTGCGCGTAGTCGTTGGTCACGACCTCGCCGGTGGCCTCTTCCACGATGGCGGGCACGGTGATGCCGCGGGGATAGTCCGGATACCGCTTGAGATAGGCATCGCGCAGGAAGTGGATACCCAGGACGGGATCGACACCACCCGGATCCAGATCGAAAGTCCAGCTGCGCTTGTCGTGCGTGGGGCCACAAAGCCCGAGAGATAAAACGTCTTCCAAACCGAGGAGGCGACGGACGATGAGCGTCCGGTTCGCCCAGGGACAGGCACGCGCGGCGACGAGCCGGTACCTCCCAGGCTCTACCGGATAGCCGTCGCGGCCGTCTGCCGTGATCCGCGTATTGATGTAGTTGGTATCCCGCTTGAACTCACCGGGCTCGACGTACTTGGTGTTCTCCGGGTTCTGGCTCACACACTCCAGTCTGGCACCGTCAGCATTCGAGGCGACGTCCTTCAGCCGGCCGATCCGTCAGGTTCGCCCTTCTCGTTCAGCGGATGGCCACCCTTGACGCCTTGGACGATTCCCGATGGAAATGCCGACGTCGTATTGGAGCCTGCACTGGGCGCACCAGGTATCACCAGGCACGTGGTATCCATCGCGACGCCCGGCAGATTCGGCCAACCCCTATCCGAGTGATACTGGGCGAAAGCGTTGATCTCCATGTTGACCGTTCCCTGCCCATCCGGGTCCGGCTCCACACGGTAGGCCGTCAGCTGTGCCATGGCGGCATTTTCGGGGTCGGCCGACGACTTCTCGAGATTTACTTCAACACCCGGCAAGGTCTGGGGTGCGCTTGCCGACGACATGGGCCTCGCCACAGAGCCGCAGTGGACATAGGTCAGCACCCATCCGTTCTGCAGGGCCTTCCGTGTCTCTCGGGTGACAACGTCCAATGGATCGCCGTGTGTGAAAGACGCAGTCCTGACCACCGACTCACGTGAGATGTTGTTCAGCCCGTTGTACGAGGCGTGGTACGCCTTGGCGGGAGCAAGCCAGGCATCCGCCGTCAGCCGGGCAGATCGCGCCGAGTCAACACTGTTCGGCTCAAAGTTCTCGGGATGCTTAGGACACGACGCGGCCAGCACGAAAACCAGCAACAGCGCCGGTGAAAGTCGTAGGACCTTCACTTCGGGATCACCTCACCCCATGGCCGATAGCGCGTTTCTCCACCGAACGATATTCGGTTGTTGACGAAATCATCCTTCGGGATTGTCATCTTCTGTCCAGAAGAGGGCTCGTAGATTTCCAGTGAGTCGCCCTGCATTCCTGTCACCAAGACGATGTGCCCGTTCACTCCGCTGCCGACGAACAGCGGAACTGACTGACCGGACTGGACAGCCGCTGTGATCGCCTGATAGTCCCCAGACGGGCCCAGCGGATTAGCCACCTCGAATCGATACGCGCTGCCCGGGACACCAGGACCGCCGGGCTTGCCCATCTCATCAGCGGCGCCTCCCGGGGGTGTCCCCAACGACTCGGGCCAGGTCGTGCCCCAACCCGGGACGATCGCGTTGTTCGTCGAATCGTGCATCTTCTTGGCTTCATCCGCGAACTTGGATGTGACCTCGGCGCTGGTTATCGATTGTCCAGACTGTGGCGGTTCGGACCCGGTCGCGTCATATCCCGTGAGCATCTTCATCGCGTACACCGGATCGTTGATCATCTTGGCGACAACAAGCGAGGAAGACCCGCAGGTGGTGCCATCGGGTTGCGTCAGGACGCCCGGATGATTCTTCGCGTACTCCACCGGGTCAAGCTCACGCACCTGCTGATCGTCCATGAGCGCCAACTTGTCCGAGAAGCGTTGCAGCGTATTAATATCCCCGCCCCGCGCGAGGGCGGAGATGATCCAGTTCCGTCGGGCCTCATCCTTCGCGTTGTCGAGCATCGCTTGCGCCTTGGCGCGATCCTCGGGGCTCATCGCCGCCAGGTTGGCATCTGCGCGCTCCTGCACGCCCGGCCGCAAACCGGTTCCGTCCTTATGACCATCCGGATCGTCCTTGACGCCGGACCAATTGTTGACCGAACCGATCGCACCTGCCGCCACGGAGGTGTGGTCGGGCAGCGTTATGCCCTCCACCGCTTTCCCGAGTTCACCCTTCGCGGTGTTCACCGCCTTGTCGGCGTCCCCATACGCGCCCGCGAGTTCTTCGACACCGTGCACGACATCGCCCACAAGCTTCCGGACATATGGGATGGCGTCCCATGGCGCCTTGGGGATGTTGCCCCAGTCGACGTCGTCCTTGAGCGAGGCGAATGCGTTATGCCACCGTTCCCGCGCCTTCTCCATCGACCCGCCAAACGTGTCGAGCGAGGCTGCCACCCCGGTAGCGGCCGGACCGATCGTCGTGGATCGTGTCTTGAAGTTCGCGATGCTGGTGCGCGCCTTATCCCCGGTCGTCTCACCGTACGGATCACCCGGCGTACGCCCCCACACCGTTTCGGGGATCGTGTTCTGAGCCTGCTGAACATCGTTGGCGTGCCATTCCCCCATAGCGGGCGCCATTTCCCGCCAGCGAGCGGCTACCTCGCGCACGGTCGCCGGGTCCGGAGGAGGTGGCTCGGTGGCCACCGCGATGACCTTCCGGACAGCACTGACGACCTTGCGCGCTATCGGCCAGACCGTGCTCACGGTGATCTCGCCGATCTGTCGCAGGTCGGCGATTACCTGCTCCAGCTGTTTTTGCGTGTCACCCAGCGTCATCGCGCGCCGGCCCTAGTTGAGCACCGGAAACTTGATTCCGGTGTCGCTGAGATTGCCCGCATTGCGCTGATCCATCTCGACAAGCGCCTTGGTGCACGACCGGATGTTCTGCGAGATCTCTTTTTGCACAGCGGTAACCGTGCTGAGCGCGCCGGACACCCGGCTCCGCGCAGCGTTCATGGCATCGCTCAGGTCACCGAGGTCCTTGCCCTCCGTGGCACGCAACTTTCCCTTGGCGAACTCGACATGGGTATCCGTTGCGTCGAGTTGTGCCGCGCATTTCTCCGTAGCTACCGGGTCGATCTTCATGGGCTCCCCCTCCAGACATGCCCTTTCCGCATGTTAGCCCGGAACCGGTGGCCCAACCACCCCTTGGGGATAGACCACTTAGCGCGGCAGAGCAGCGGTGAGGTAGTTGCCCTGCTCGATGAGTTCGACGACGTCCTGCGGCAGATCCGGAATGTCGATTCCGTAGGCCGCAGCCAGTTCCAGCGCATGTGCGCCGTGCACCGTCCACCCGCGCGCGGCGAACCACTCTGCGACGTCAGCCCGCTCTTCGTCGTAGAACAACGAACTGATGTCCACCTTCGACATGGGATGGCTATCGTCGGCGTACTTCTTCTGGACCTCACCCCACTTGGCGATATCGGGCCGGCCGCGCGTGGCTTCCACGGCAACCTGGCTGCCCGGCGCCGAGAGCGCGGCAACCCGCTCGAACAGCAGATCCTGTGCCGCAGACGGCAGGTAGACGATCAAGCCCTCCGCCGACCACGCCGTCGGAGCCTCAGGGTCGAAGCCTGCGGCGAGTAGAGCGGCAGGCCAATCGTCGCGCAGGTCCACGATGACCTCACGCCGGTCACTCGTGGGGGTGGCGCCCTGTTCGGCCAGCACACGGTCCTTGAACTCCAGCACCTTGGGCTGATCCAACTCGAAGACCTTGGTGCCTTCCGGCCACGGCAACCGATGCGCCCGCACATCCAGCCCGGCAGCGAGGATCACTGCCTGCGTGCAGCCGGACTTGGTTGCGTTTACGAAGAATTCGTCGAAAAACCTGCTACGAAGACCGATCTGGCGAAATGCGGTCGTCGGGTTCAGCGCCTGGGCATCGGGATTGTCCAGCAGCCCAATCAGATGCGGCTCACCGGCGGCCCGCACGAAATGCTCCGCGTACTCGTCGCGCACCAGGGGATCAGGCTGCGCGTTCTCGACCGCGCGAGCCGCCGCGACGCCCAGGGCGGTGAACCCGACGCTCGACACAATGTCCCAGGAATCGCCCTCGCTGCGCGACCAGTCCTTGTCCTCGATATTGGTCATAACGTTCCTTTCAAGCAGGCAGTGTGCAGGTCAGGTAATGCATCGAACCGGCGAGCTCCCGGATGTCCTCGGGGACTTCCGGATACTGCACGCCATAGCGTTCTGCCAGATCAAACATGTCCACCCCCAGCGTGTTCCATCCTCGTGTGGAGAACCACTCGACGGGCGGTGTCTTCTCCTCGTCGTAGAACAGCTCGGTGATGTCGATCTTGCCGAAGGTGTCCTTCTCGGATCGGTACTTCTGCTCGACCTTGGCGAATTGACTCACGCCCAGCACGCCCGTGGGGCCCTCGATCGCGGCACGACTGCCGGGGGCCGACAACTCAACAATCCTCTCGAACAACAGTTCCTGCGCGACGGCAGGCAGATACGGCAGCAGTCCTTCGGCTGACCATGCGGTGGGCTGGCTGGGATCAAATCCAGCCTCCTTGAGCGCGGCCGGCCAGTCATCACGCAGGTCCACGGCCACCGCCCGACGATCACTGGTCGGCGCTGCGCCCTGCTCGGCATACACCCGGTCCTTGAAGGCCAAGACCTCTGGCTGATCCAGCTCGTAGACCGTGACCCCGGCGGGCCAGGGCAGCCGATGTGCCCGTGCGTCCAATCCGGCGGCAAGGATGACGGCTTGCCGGATGCCAGAGGCGGCGGCATCCAGGAAGAATTCATCGAAGAACCGGCTGCGCATACCCATCCCACGCAGATACTCGAACGGGGAGGCCCGGGGCACATCGCGTTTGGTGATCGTATCGATCAAATGCGGTTCTCCCGCTGCGAGCACGAAATGCTTGGCGAACGGGTCGACGATCAGCGCGTCCGGTCGCTCGCTCTCCACGGCACGCTGCGCACTGACCCCCAACGCGGTGTACCCCACGCTGGACACAATGTCCCAGGAATCCCCCTCGCTGCGCGACCAGTTCTTATCCTCGACGTCTGTCATGGCGTCCTCTCAGCTTGTCCGGGTAGCGGTGAAAAACTTTGTACGCAGCAGTGTTTCGAATGATCGGGGTATTTCCCCGAACGGCCTGCCGTATCCCACGGCCGCCTCCACAAGGTCGATTCCCGCGACGGTCCAGCCTCTTTCAGCAAGCCACGACGTGGTATCTCGCCGGGGATCGTCGTACCAGAGTTCGGAGACCTTCGGCTGACCAGGAGAATCTGCATGCGACGGCATGTCCCGCTCAAACTGTGCAATCTCCCCGGGCAAGGGACCCAGCTCGGCCGCGATCCGGCTTCCGGGAGCCGACAGCTCATGCAACTTCTCGAAAAGTGCGTCCTGTGCCACCCCGGGCAGGTAGGGCAACAGCCCTTCCAGAGCCCATGCGGTGGCCTGTTCGGGATCGAACCCGGCCCCCACCAACGCATTCGGCCAGTCATCACGCAGGTCGACGGCCACCGGCACCCGACCGGCCGCCGGACCAGCCTCCGCCCCGGCGAGTACTTGATCTTTGAATTCGAGAACCCGCGGTTGGTCCACCTCGAAGACGGTCGTACCCGTGGGCCAGGGCAATCGGTACGCACGGGCGTCTAATCCTGCGGCCAGAATGACCACTTGCCGCACCCCGGCTCCGGCCGCATCGGCAAAGAAGTTGTCGAAGAATCGCGTCCGCACACCGACCCAACTGGCATTGGCACCGGCGAGGCCGCTGATGTCGCCGGCGGCCACGGCTTGGGCCAATTGCGGTTCGCCGGCGGCGGCAACGAACTTCTCGGCGTACTCGTCGTGTGCCAGTGGCGGATCCAGTTTCGCGTCGAGTGCTCGAGCGGCCGCGACCGCCAGCGCGGTGTAGCCGACGCTCGTGACGATGTCCCAGGTGTCTCCGTCGGTGCGCGCCATGGTCATGCCCCCAGAGATGCGGTGAAGTACCGGCTCTGCCCCATGGCATCCGTCAGCTCATGCTCACCGGCCAACGGAGCCCGGTTGTACCGCTTCAGCAGTTCACCCGCTGTGGTGGCCTCGACGGTCCAGCCGTGCCCGGTTAGCCACTGCGCCGGATCCTCGCGCTCGTCGGCGAACCAGAGGCTCGATGGGGGTGCGTCCTCCTCGACGATGCTCTTGAATATCCGGCGCAGTGCGCCGTCTTCGTTCTCCATAGCGCTCGACATCCGATCTGCCTGGGTACCGGGGGCACCGAAATCCTCTACGGCAACACGGCTTCCGGCCGCGGACAGCATGACAATGCGCTGGAACAGCAGGTCTTGCGCGGTACCGGGCAGGAACGGAAGCAGCCCCTCGGCCAGCCAGGCCGTCGGCTGGGTGGCGTCGAAACCCGCCGCTGTGAGCGCCTCGGGCCAATCGTCGCGGAGGTCGACGTGCAGGTCGTGGACGGTAGTCGTGGCCCGCACCCCGTGCTCGTCGAGAACCTGTTTCTTGAACTCGAGCACCTTCGGAAGGTCAAGCTCATAGACCGTGGTGCCCGGCGCCCAGGGCAGCCGATACCCGCGGACGTCGAGGCCCGCCGCCAGGATCACCGCCTGGCGCACACCCGCATTTCCCGCAGCCAGGAAGAACTCGTCGAAGTACTTCGTCCGCGCCCCCAGATAACTCGAGAACAGCTGCACGTCGGGCTCCTGGGCGACAGTGGGGTCCTCCAGGAGCTCGGAAAAGATCGGCGCCTCAGTCTTGGTCGCAGCCACAAAGTGCTGCGCATAGTCGTCCCGCGCAAGCGGCTCTGCCTTACGCGCCTCGACAGCACGCATGGCAGAGACGATGAGCGCAGTCGCGCCCACGCTCGTCACGATGTCCCAGGTGTCACCTTCGGTTCTGGCCACAGCAGTGTCTCCCATCAAACGCGCATGTCAGGTGTGCGTACATCTAAAAATGCAGGTCACGGGGTTTTACCCATGAAAAGTTTGCACAACTAACTACAGTACGCCGATTGACTGGGAGCGCCACTGATCCTTTTCGAGATGACAGATGCGAGAGGACTACTTGCCCTTCCAGACGGGTGCACGCTTCTCGGCGAACGCCTGCGCGCCCTCCTTGGCATCCTCGGAGACGAAGATCGGCATGAGGATCTCGCCCTGCTTGGCGAAGGCTTCCTCAGGGGCCCAGCTTGCCGACTCGATGACAATGCGCTTGGTGGCCGCGACGGCTAGGGGCCCATTGGCGGTGATCTTGGCAGCCAACTCCAGCGCGGCCTCCAGTGCCTGACCATCGTCGACGAGCCGGTTGATGAATCCGTACCTGGCGGCGTCCTCCGCGGTGAACGAGTCTCCGGTGAGCGCCAACTCCATGGCTACCTGGTACGGGATTCGCTTCGGCAGACGCAACAGGCCACCGGCGCCGGCCACCAGACCACGTTTGACCTCGGGGATGCCGAACTTGGCACTCCGGCCGGCCACCACCAGATCACAGGACAGTACGAGTTCAGTGCCGCCTGCCAGGGCGAAGCCCTCCACCGCGGCGATGATCGGCTTACGCGGCGGCACATTGGTGAAACCAAGGCCGCGCTCGGACAGTACCGCCTCGCCGCTTACGAATGCCTTGAGATCCATTCCCGCACAAAAATTTCCACCCGAGCCGGTGATGATGGCGACGGACAGGTCGTCGGAGCTGTCCAGCTGATCCGCCGCTGCGGCGAGCCCCTGGCTGACGGCCCTGTTTACCGCGTTACGCGCGTCCGGACGGTTGATGGTGATCAATAGGACACGGTCACGCTGTTCGATCAGGACTTCGTCGGCCATGACATTCCTCCAGGTGGTCGGTGAGTTTGTTTCTTGATGCTAGCTAGTAGCAGGAATCAGGCTGCGAGCCACCGAAAGTAGCCTCGGAACACCCTGGTCCAGCTCGGCGAAGAAGGGGTCGTCGGTGGTTCCGGCGAGATGGCGCTGATAGGACACCTCCAGCAAGGTGGCGAGCTTCCACCCACCCAGCACCTGGTAGTAGATCAAATCCTCTGGTGTCCAATAGCTTTGGTCGCCAGTTCGGGCTCCACGGTAGGCCTCGGCGATCTCGACGTGCGAGGGGCAACCCTCTTGCGCGGTCACCGAACCGGTGAGCTCCGACATGGCGACCTCCCCTCCCGGCTCGGGGGTCATGTACAGCAGATATCCCAGGTCCGCCAGTGGATCGCCGACGGTCGCCATCTCCCAATCCAGCACCGCGGTAATCCGCGCCGTGGCCGCGTCGACCAGCACGTTGTCCAGCTTGTAGTCGCCGTGCACGACGGCCGCGGGGCGGTCTCCCGGATAGTTCTGGGTGAGCCACGCGGTAATGGCCGTGTGATCCTCCAGATCACGGCCGGTGGGCAGCTCCTTGATGGACTCCCATTGCCCACCCCATGTCTTCAATTGTCGTGCTAAGTAACCTGATTCACGACCCAACTTGGCCTCCACCAACCGCATCGGGTCCGCATTGTGAATTTCGGCCAATGCGACCGCCAGATCGAGCACCAGCTCCCGGCGCGCCGTGCCGACGAACCACTCCGGCGAGACGTCCCTGATCACCTCGCCTTCCTGACGCTCCATCAAATAGAACGGGGCGCCGAAGATCTCCGCATCGGTGCTGGCCAGCGTCACGCGCGGAACCCGCACCTGGGCCGCGCTGAGCGCGTCGAGCACCCGGTACTCACGCATCACGTCGTGCGCACCGGCCTGCAGCCGTCCAAACGGTGGGCGCCGCATAATCCACTGCACACCAGAGCTTCCCGTGACCACATAGGTCAGATTCGAATGTCCGGCCGAGAGCCTCCGGACGCTGACCTCCTCCCCTAGCTCGCGGTTGAGGTACGCCAGCAGGCTCGCGGGAATGGCATCGGCGTCCAGCGACACGTCGCCGGCGGGGCCTTCGGGTGAAGCGGACACGTCCTTGTGCATGGGTCATGTTTACCTGACGGCACAAACGATCAGTGAGGGGCCGGGACATTCCTTAGCGGTTCGCGCTGCCAACTGGGCCGATGTCCCCCACTATTGGTGTCCAATGAACCTCTCTACCCGCCTCATCGTCATGAACTTCCTGCAGTTCTTCGTGTGGGGAGCCTGGCTGTTGACGCTCGGGGCGTACTGGTTCAACGCGAAGCACTGGTCGGGAGCGCACTTCGGGGCGGTCTTCTCCACCATGGGTATTGCCGCGATCCTGACGCCGCCGATCATGGGGGTGATCGCCGACAAATGGGTGAACGCCGAAAAGCTCTACGGGATCTTGCATCTGGGCGGAGCCGCAGCGCTGTTCAGCCTCCCCCAGGTGAACAGCCCCACCGTCTTCTTCTGGGTTCTGCTGCTCAACATGCTGTGTTACATGCCGTCGCTGTCCCTGGCCATCACCGTTGCCTTCAACGCCCTCAAGGATGCCGGCAAGGACACCGTCGTCAGCTTCCCGCCGATCCGCGTGTGGGGCACCGTCGGATTCATCGCCGCATTACATACGGTGAGCCTGCTGAAGCTGGAAACCTCGGCCGGCCAGTTCTACGTCGCCGGAACGGCGGCGCTGCTCCTGGGGCTCTACGCGTTCACGCTACCCAGCTGTCCCCCGAAGCTGGACCGCACGCGCAGCACCACATTCGCCGACAGATTCGGCCTCACTGCCTTCACCCTGTTCCGTCACCGCAATATGGCCGTCTTCTTCGTCTTCGCGATGCTGCTCGGCGGTGCGCTGCAACTCACCAATGCCTACGGCGACACGTTCCTGCACGACTTCGCCGCCATCGACGAGTACAAGGGCCTCTTCACCGTCGAGCATCCAGCGATCATCATGTCCATCTCACAGATCTCCGAGACGCTGTTCATCCTGGCCATCCCATTTTTCTTGCGCCACTTTGGAATCAAGGGGGTCATGCTCATGAGCATGACCGCTTGGACATTGCGCTTCGGGCTGTTCGCCTATGGCAATCCCGGCGCCGGGCTCTGGATGATCGTGTTGTCCTGCATCGTCTACGGCATGGCCTTCGACTTCTTCAATGTCTCAGGCCAGCTGTTCGTCGAGGACCAGTGCGACCCCGCGATCCGGGCGAGCGCGCAGGGCCTGTTCATGTTGATGACCAATGGGGTCGGCGCCATGCTGGGCAGTCTCATCAGTGGAGCCGTCATCGAGTACTTCTTCACCTATCCGGATCAGAGCAAGGACTGGCATGGCATCTGGTTGAGCTTCGCCGCGTACTCGTTGGTGGTCACGATCGCGTTCTTCCTGCTGTTCCGCCACAAACCGGGCGAGAACGCCGTCAAAAACGCGCCCGCTACCGTGGGGGTGTGACGATCTCCAACGCTGAATCGACCGCCTCCCCCGCAGACAGCCCTGTGGAGGGCATCTGGAACTTCCGGGATGTCGGCGGCGCGGATTCACCCGTCACCCTCAGACCGGGAGTGCTGTTTCGGTCTTCTGAACTGAGCGGTCTGACCGCGGCGGGCGCCCAGACACTGCGCACCCTCGGCATCACTGATCTGTATGACCTGCGCAGCCCCACCGAGATTGCACGCACCGGTTCTGACCGGGTGGACGACGCAATCCGGGTACACGAGGTTCCCTTCGCCACCCCAGCTGCCGGGGAGGAGCGCGCTCCGCATGAAATCGCCTACCGGCAGATGATGATCACGAGCATGACTTCGGGCCGTGGCCCGGATCCGGCATCCCAAGTGGAGTTCATGCTGGCCGAGTACCGCCGGTTCGTCGAACTCCCCGGCACGCTCGTCGCCCTCAAGGCAGTTGCCAGCCAACTCGCTAGCGGTGCAACAGCTTTGGTGCACTGCGCGGCGGGCAAGGACCGTACCGGTCTTCTGATCGGGGTGTTGCTGCACACGGTAGGTATCGACTATGCCGATATCGCCGCGGACTACCTGCGCAGCAATGCGGCGATCGGCGCGATGCGGGCTCATATCTCGGCACAGATGGCTGCCGCCGAACCAGAGCTGGCGCAGACCATGGCCGCGATGCTCTCCGATGAGGTGCTCGGCGTTCGCGAGGAATACCTCGACACCGGATTCAGCGAAATCGCAAAGCTTTTCGGGTCACCCGAGGCGATGGTCACTGCTGCCGGAATCGACGGCGATGGCCTTGCAGCACTGCGGAAAGCACTGACCTAGAAGACGATTCAGATCAGTACGGCACCCAGCCAGATGCCTGCCGATACCATCGCGCCCACCATCTCGATACCGATCGAGGTGGCGACCGCCTTCACAGCCGTGACGGTCGCGGCCCACGCCTGCTTCTGGCTGCTGCGGCGCAGGAATTCCGCGAGGTAGATACCGAGCACGAAGCCGATCACCAACCCAACCACCGGGATGACAAAGAACCCGATGATCGCCACGACGCCGCCAAGCACCAGGCTCAGCGTGGGCACTCCTGCCTCGCGCATGCGCGCAGCGGGCCATACGTATTTCACTACCGTGGTCACGACGGCCAGTGCCACCACAATGCCAAGGACCACCCAGGCTTTGGTGGTCGATTCGACGAGGGCCCACGCCCCGATGGAGAGCACCACCAGCGTGGTTCCGGGAACCATCGGCACCACGATGCCGACCATCCCGATGGCTATCCCCAGGGCGACGAGTAGCAGTCCGCCGACACTCATCAGAGGGGCGGCTAAGTCAGTTCGACATCGCTGGCAAGCCAGCGTCCGTCGACCTTCTCCATGGTTATCTGAACGCGGCTACGGTCCATGCGCGCATCCGGAACCGCCACATTGGACACTGCCTGATCGATGAACATGAGCACCTCGACCTTGTCGGGCGTCGCCGACTTCACCGCGGAATCGACCACAACACCCGTTGCCTTGGCCTTGTTCTCGATCATGACCTGGCGCAGCGTGGTGCTGGACTCGGAGTACTTCTGCTTGAAGTCACCGGTAGATCTGTCCAGCGTCTTGCTGGAACTCTCATCGAGTTTGGCGCTGTCCACGTTGATCATGACGTTGGCGAATTCCTGTGCCGCGGCCAGTGCCTCACGAGACGACCGCTCCTCGATGCGCTGCTCCTCGTAGAGCCGCCCGATGATGGCAGTCCCGGCGGCGATCGCAATGACCACCAATGCGGCCGCGGTCAAGGCCCAATGGCGGGCCCCGAACCGCTTCGGGCTCTGTTCCTCTTCGTCGGGTTCGAGGCTGATGTCCTCGTCATCGACGTCCTTGGAATCCTTCGAGCCCTCGGCGTCCTTCGAATCCGTGGAGTCTTTCTCAGATGCGTCCGCATCGAGGTCAGCGACCTCTTCTGCTGCAGCTTCCGTTGCCTTGTCCGCCGAGGATTCGACCTTCTCCGCATCCGAGGTCACCGCAGACTCATCCGCGTTCTTGGCGTCCTTGCCGGCAACGTCATCTGCCATGGTTGTGCTCCTTGCGCGTGTTGCTTGGTACCGGTCCGAACGTACCTAGCGTCCGGTAGGTGGAGTATTACCGAAACCGGGTGGCGGCGCAGGTGCATCGGGAGGCAGAGGCGCATCCCCGGGAATCGGCAGAGGCCACTGCGGTCCACCATACGGCGTCGGAATACTCCACTTACCGCGCGGCGTCGGATCGGACACCTTGGACAGATCGGCGTTGGGCGGCGGACCCGCGGTGTCGTCGTCGGCCGGACGCGGAGCGTTGCGAGCACCGCGCACCAGCATCGCCGGGTCCGGATTGGCACAGTACGTGGAGTACAGCGCCGGTTCGTAGAAGCTGGCATCCGAGACGGGCTTGCGCGGTGTCGCGTAATCACATGTGGGTCGCGGATACAGCAGGTCCGCGAGCGCCCAGATGGCGCCATCATGGAAGATCGTCGCCGCGCTCTCCAGCGCCGACCCACGCACCTCGGGTCCAGGGAACAGCGCGTTGAGCGCCGGGACGCGCACGTAGTTCAACTGAGCGACCGTCGCGAGATTGCCCAACAACTGCACCATGGTGTCGGAGTTGTCGGTGAAGAGATTGTCCACGCTGTGCAACGTCTGCGGGGCGCGCCCGAGCAGCGTGCGGAAGCCGCCATCCATCTTCTTCAACCCGCCGAAGGTGCTCCCCAGCTGCTGGCCGGTCGCATCCAATCCCGCATTGAGGTCGACGAGCGTCGAGAAAGTCACCTTGCTCGACTTCAACAAGGTCACCGTCTCCGGCAACACACCATCAAGGGTCGTAATGAGGAAGGTGCCGCCGTCGAAGATGTCGCCAAGCTTCTCCGGGCCTTGCGTGCTGACGCCGAGTTCCTTACGGATTGTGCTCAGCTTCTCGGTATCAAGCTGTGCCAGCAGCCCATCGGAATCGGCCAGCACCTGCGCCAGGGTTATCGGAGTGGTCGCCTGACCCAGCGCGACCACGCTGTTGTTCTTCAGAAATGGGCCGTCGTTCGTCGTCGGCCGGAAGTCGAGGTACTGCTCACCAGCGGGCGATAGTCCGGAAACCCGCACCTCGCTGTTGACCGGCAGCTTCACGGCGCCGTCGATCGCCGCGGTCGCGACCACGCCGCCCTTCTCGAGATTGACGGACTGCACCCGGCCGATCGGCACTCCGCGCAGCGTCACTTCCTGATTCGGCAGCAGCCCACCGGATTCGTGCAGCTGCACCTTCACCTGGTACTTGGACTCGATCGGATTGACCTTCAGAGTCCCGAACATCACGTAACCGACGCAGATGACGAGGATGGCCACCAGGCCCACTACGGACAGCCATTTCCAGCTGCGCTTGAAGACATCGGACAGCGCAACCAGCCCTCGCGAGAGCGATTCCAGCAGACCGTGGGACTGGGTGGGTCCCGTCGCGGGGGCGGTCATCGGCCCGGTCCCGGTTCGGGCGCAGGTGCCGGCGCGGGAGCAGGCTCCGGAGCAGGCGGCATGGGCGGGTTCGGTCCCTGACCCACGACGCGTTCCTGCAACCGGTACAACGAGTACTTGAAGCTACCGACCAGATAACCCCAGTCGGCCTGCTTGGGGCCATGGAAGGTCGGATCGCCCTTGTATCCCGCGTCGGGCCAGTTACCCAGCGCGAGCTTGGCCATGTTCACATCGACGGCCAAGGCACTACCCGCATTCGCCTTCACCAGCACCGGAAGCAGCCGGTTCAAGGCGACCAGGCTGGTGTCAGGGCTCACGGCAATGTCGTTGAAGCCCCGCGCAATCGAGTTGAAATCGGCGATCATGCTGCGCGAGTCGGTGCCCTGGATCGACGGGAACTTCGCCAGCTGATCGGAGATGTGGCCCGCGGTGTCGGCGAGATCTCCGACCTGGTCGGGATCAACGGCCTTCAACGCCGGCGCACCGGCCTCCAGCAGATCGTTGATGGTCTTCTCCCGAGCCGACAGTGTCGCGGCCAGCTGGGAAGTCCTGTCCAACGAGTTCTGAATCTGTGAGGACCTGCCGTTGAGCGTGCCCATCAACTGATCGGACTGCTTCACGATCTCACCAAACACGATGCCGTTACTGCCATTACCGCCAGAAGACTTACCGAGCCCGTTCACCACATGCGTCAGATTGCGGATGACGCCACCATTGACCAGCACGGCAGCGGAGGCCAGCACACCTTCGACGGTGGCCGCCGACGACGTGTTGTCCAGATCCAGCGTGCCGCCATCCTTGAGGAGCTGACCGGTGACCTTGGCAGGCGGAGTGACCGCCACGAACACATCGCCCAATGGGGTGGCCGTGCGCAGTTGCGCCGTGGTTCCGACGGGCAACCGCACGCCTTCTCGGATACGCAGCTGGACTACCGCGACATAGTCGACGGCTTCCATCGACTCGACCTCGCCGACGTCGGCTCCGCCGAGACGCACCTTGGCCTTCGCGGGAAGGTTGAGCGCGTTGGCGAATCGCGCGGTCAGCTGGTAGGACTTCGAGCCCATGTTGGGGGCCGGAAGCGGCAGGCTGTCGAGTCCCGGTGGGGTGCACGCAGATACAGACAGCACACCGGCCGCAGCCAGCGCGGCGACTCTCAGCTTGGAAACCTTCAAGCGGCTCATCACTGCCCCATCCTGGCCATGCCGTCGAGCATGTAGGTCAGTCCGAAATCGGGTCCGTAATCGGCTGGCGTTCCGGTGCTGCAGCCGAGCTGCCGCAGACCCATCATGTTGCAGATCTCCTTGGTGAACTGGCTCTCGAAGAGCAGCTTGTCCAACAGCGGGTGCAGGCGGATCGACCCGTTCACCGGGTCGATGACTCGGTCCACGTTGTCGAGCGTCAACGGCAGCAGATCCAGAGTTTCCTTGAGTTCACGCTGGTTGTCGGTCAACGACTGCAAGGTGACATTGCCGTTTCCGATGAGGCCCTTGATGACGTCGCGGTTCTTCTCGAGGAGTTCGGCGGTGCTCTTCAGCACCTCGTTGGCCTTGCGGCCGGTGTCCCCGGTGCCGAATCGCTCGGCGGCCAGCACGTCCGCCGTGCCGTGTACCGCGGAACCGAACTGACGAATCGCCTTGTCGTTCTCCCCCATCGCGTTCACCAGCGAGCTCACGCTCTTGATGATCGTGGTGAGCTGATCCTTGGTCTCGGCTCCGTCGGTGGTCATCTTCAATGCCTTCGACAGCTCATCGAGGGCGGTCTTAACCTGTTCACCGTTACCCGAAGCGGCTTGCGCGCCGATGCTGACCAGGTCGGCCGCCGGCCCACCGCCCTTTCCGTCGCCCTTCATCGCCGAGGCGAGCTTGTCGACAGTGGCCAGTACGCGGTCAAACCCCACGGGCGTGCGAGTGCGGTCGAGCGGAATGACATCGCCATCCTTGAGCACCGGGCCCTCGGTATACGGCGGACTCAACGCCACGTGCCGATCGGTGAGGACCGAGCTGGTGAAGGCGGCGGCAATGACATTCGCCGGTACCTTCACGTCCTTGTCGACGTTGAACTTGACCTCGACATACGTGCCCTTGGCCTCTACCGATTCGATGGCGCCCACCGGCAAGCCGAGTACCTCGACCACATTGCCGACGAAAAGGCCAGAGCCTTCATCGAATTGGGCGGTGACGGAGATCTTGTCGTCCACCACACCGGCCTTGCGCAGCCCCAGGTAGCCACCAATCGCGGCGGCAATCACCAGCACCGAAACCACACCGATTATGAAGACGCGGCGCGCGGTGGACCCCTGCTGTGTCACGTTCACGCTCATGCGCAGTCCTTGAAGTACTCGAGCAGACCCCATTGCTCCGCGCGGCTGCTGATCGCGCACATCCAGTTGTCCACCACCAGACCGTTGGTCAGGTTGATGTTCATGGAGTACGCCGAGCCGGTGGCATTGGTCAGGTTCCTCAGCGGGACGGGCAGGATCTGCAACAGGTTTCGTACGTAGTCGTCATGGTCGCTGGCCATCGCCGTGACTTCCCGCAGCTGCTGCAACAGTTTCTCGAATGCGGGCCGGTCCTTGACGACGACCTTGCTCAGCAGGTCGACCACCTTGGTGATCGAGGCCATCAGGCGCTGGAACGATGCCTTACGGGATACAAACTCTCCCAATAGGTCCCGCCCCTGGAAGACCAGGTGCCCGAGGTTGGCCTGTTGCCGATGCAACGTGGCGGTGACGGTGGACGCACTCTTGAGCAACTCGCCGATCTGCGTGCGACGGGTAGAAACAATCCCCGAGAGTTCCTTCAGGTTCTTCATGGCCTCGGGCAGCGCCTCGGGCAGCCCCTCGAGCTGCTTTGCCAAGATGTCGATGGACTGCGCCAGCTTGGTCGTATCGACCTGTTCATAGGTGGCAGCGGTGTCCGCGAGCAGCGCCTGCAGGTCGTATGGCACCTCAGTGTGCGACAACGCGATTCGCTTGTTGGGAATGACCCCTGCACCGCGCGGCCGCAGCTCGACGTATCGCGAACCGAGCAGCGTGGTGGTCTTGATCGCGGCCTGGGTCTCGGCGCCCAGCTTCACCTCGTCCCGAACGCGCATGTCGACCAGGACCTTGGTGCCATCGAGCACAACGCTTTTGACTTCGCCGACATCAACCCCGGCGACACTGACGTAGTCGCCCTTCTTGAGCTGTGCCGCCTGCGCGAACTCTGCCTTGTACCGGGTGTATCCGAAGCCGATCTGGCGGAACAGCAGCATCGACGCGATGATCGCCGTAACGACACCGACGGCGATCATGCCGATCCAGAACTTGCTGCGGTCTTCTAGCCTGCGTTCACGGGGGCTCATTCGATCCCTCGGCATTTCGGTGTGTACTTCGCGACACCACCGTGCGTGGCGTGCCGGACAATGGCGGGCACCAGGTCATTGAGGCCCGGGAAGAATCCGTTGATGTTCAGCTGGCAGGCATACGAATTGCCGTACGCACCGTCTTGCATCGTGCGGGCCAGTCCCTTCAGGAGCAGCGGCAGGTTGGAGCCCAGGAAGGCGAACTGGTCCTTGTTGGCAAGGATGTGCGCTGCAGTGCCCGGCTCGCGATAGACGAGCTCCTGCAACTGCGGGTACACGTTGTCGCCGATGGTCTGGATCCGGCTGACCACATGCGTGGCCGAACCGATGGACGAGACCAGGCTCTGGCGGCGGTTATCCAGCTCCCCGACGACGTTCTGGCTCTGCACCACGAGCTGGTCCAGATTGTCGTTCTGCTTGGCCACGTTCTCCAGCACCGTGTTGAGGTTCTCGATGAGCCCACCCAGCGACTGATCGCGCCCGGCAAAGGATTTCGTGATCTCGGTGGTCTGCGCCACCACATGGGCCAGCGCGCCCCGGTCACCGGCGAAGGCGTCGATGAGCCCGTTGGACAGGTTGTCCACCTGCTTCGGATCCAGCAGGGTGAACAGCGGCTCGAATCCGTTGAGCAGCGCGCCGACGTCGAAGGACGGCTCTGTGCGCTCCACGGGAATCACGCTGCCTTCGGGCAGGCGCTCCGGGCTGCCGTCCAGACCACGAGAGAGCGAGATGTATCGCTGTCCGATGATGTTCTGGTAGGTCACCGAGACGATCGAATTGCCGTACAGGTTCTGGTTGCTCTTCACCCGGAACTTGAGCTTGGCCAGGGAGCCATCCAGTTCGATCGAGTCGACGCGGCCCACACGTACACCTGCGATGCGCACGTCGTCGCCGACGCGCACACCCGTGACATCGGTGAAGATCGCGCTGTAGCTCTTTGTCGAGCCTGTGGTGTCGCGGCGCAGCGTGCCGTACACCAGAGTCGTCACGCCGATGGCGAACACGACGAATAGCGAGAGTCCGATCACCGCGGCCCGGAAGTTCTTCATCGTCCGCCTCCCTCGACCGCATTGGGCTGTACCGAATCGCGGCTCACCGAAATCGTGGTCCCGCGAGCCACCGGGCCCAGCAGCAGCTGCTGCGAGGCGCTGGGATCTCCGCCCAGCGCCTTGCCGAGCTGCGCGCGCTCCATCGCGCTTCCGACCGGCCCGACGTTCCCACCGAAGGATGCGGGGGCCACTCCGGCGGGTGCCGGGTTAGGTGGCGGGCCGAACGGCGGCAGCACCGGGTTGGCGGCCCGGTCGACTTCCTGTGGGTTGGGGCCCGTGCCGTGCAGCATGATGTCGGCTGCGGTCGGCGGGAAGATGGTTCCCGGGGGCGGCGCGATATCCGGCGGCGGCTTGTAGCTGCCCGGCTGCAACACCTCGGGAATGTCGATCCACTGGCGCGTCTCCGGTGCGGTGGTGCAGCTGGGTCCGGCCAGCTCGCCGTACCGGGGGCAGTCGTCGCGGACATAGGTCCACGCCGGGCTGAACGACAGGATCAGGTTCAGGCCCAGGACCTGACGGCCGGGATCCCAGCCGTTCTCGAAAATCGCGTCCGACAGCACCTTGATGCGCGATGCGATCGGCACGAACTGGCCCGAATGCTGTGCCAGGACACCGACAACGGGCGTCAGGTGCGTACCGATGCCGATCATCTGGTCGATGTGGTTGTCGATGGCAGTCGATGCGGTGCCCGCGGTGTGCAGACCGGCCGAGAGCAGCCCCCGCACATCGGATTGCTTCTGGGCCAGGGTACGCAGCGGCACCAGGGCGTTCTCCAGGTTGTCCAACAGTCGCGGTGAGGTGGTGCTGAGCGCCGCCGACACCTTCTCCAGCGCCGCGATCGTCGAGGGATCGTTCGGGCTGGCAGACACGATGGCGTTGAACTCGGTGAGGATGGATTGCAGCCGGGCGCCGGAGGTCAGCAGCTTGTCGCCGCGCCCCTGGGTGGCTTCGCCGAAGACCCCGATCAAGCCGATCGGTGCATCGCCGCGTTGCCGTTCGGTGGCGGCAAGCACCTGACGCAGCTTGTTCGTGGTGGTCTGGAACAGCACGGTCGGCAGCTTGGTGTCCTCGGTGATCACCGCACCGTCGCGCAGTGCGGCACCATCGCCGTTATCGACCAGCTGCACCGACGACACCGCGAACACGTTGCTCGGCACCACCCGCGCGGTGACCGTGCTCGGAATGCCGCTGGCGTGCTCGGACTTCAGGTCGATGTGCACGATGTTCGGCTTGCCGTCTTCGGCCGGCGTCACCGACGTGACGGCGCCGACGAGCATGCCGCGGAATTTCACGTCGGCACGTTCGGGCAGACCGTCACCGACGTTCATCAGCTGCGCGTTGACCTTGACGGTGTCTTCCAGCAAGCCTTTGGACTTGGCGAGTAGTAGCCCGGTCACCAATCCCAGGATGGCCAGCACGGCGATGCCGGAGAGAAGCAGCGCGCGATCGGACCAGCCGCGGCCGCTAGATGAGAATGAACCACCACTCACGTCAACCACCGAACCTTGCGCCAGCGTCGACTCCCCACAACGCCATGGTGAGAAGCATGTTCACGATGATCACGACGGTGATGGCAGCACGCATCGCGTGTCCGGCGGCCACACCCACGCCCTCGGGTCCACCCGAGGCGTTGAATCCGAAGTAGCACTGGATGGTTGAGGCGATCCAGACGAAGACGACGGCCTTGATCACCGAGTAGACAATGTCGGTGCCGCTCAGCATCATCGTGAAGTAGTGGTTGTAGGCACCGCCGATCGAGCCGCCGCTAGAGATCCCGACAAGCAGGCGGCACGTGATGTAGCTGATGACCAGGCACAGCAGGTACAGCGGAACCACCGCCACGGTGGAAGCCATCAATCGAGTGGTGACCAGGTACGGGATGGGCCGGATCGCCAGCGCGTCCAGTGCGTCGATCTCCTCGTTGATGCGCTGAGCACCCAGCTGCGCGGTGAAGCGGCAACCGGCCTGCATCGCGAAGGCGAGGGCCGCCATCACCGGCGCCAACTCACGGGTCGACACCAAGGAGGAGATGAATCCCGTGGCCGGCCCCAAGCCGATGATGTTCAGCAGGTTGTAGGCCTCGATACCGATCAGGGCACCGATCGTGGCACCCAACACCGCGGCCACGCCGACGGTTCCGCCACCGGTGACCAGCGAGCCATTACCCCAGGTGACGTCGGCCAGCAGCCGGAAGAACTCCTTGGAGTAGTAGCGCAGCGCGTTCGGGATGGAGGCAATGGCCTCCACGAAGAACGCCAGCATGTGTCCGAGCCGCCGAATCGACTGGGCGACCCGATGCCCGGCATCGATGATCGGCTGGACGCCCTTGGGGCGGTATGTAGAGATAGTCATGACGCGCCCCTATATCCCATGCCGGGGGAAGACCATGACGTACACCTGGCTGACGAGCACGTTGATCAGCATGAGCACCAAGATCGACTCGACGACCGCGGCATTCACGGAGTTGGCGACACCTGCGGGACCACCCTTGGTGGTCAATCCCTTGTCACAGGCGACGATGGCGACGATGAGGCCGTAAAGGATCGCCTTGAGCAGCGCCAGGATCAGGTCGTCGACCCGGGTGAACGACGCGAAGGTCGCGACGAAGCTTCCGGGTGCGCCGTGCTGGAAGTAGACGTTGAACAAATAGCTGGCCAGGAAGCCGACAAAGCAGGTGGTGCCCGTGAGGCCGACACCGACGAGAACCGCAGCGGCCACGCGTGGGACGACGAGCCGCCGAATTACCGAGACACCCATGACTTCCATGGCATCTATCTCTTCGCGCATGGTTCGTGACCCCAGGTCCGCGGTGATGGCCGAGCCCACCGCGGAGGCCATCAGCACCGCGGCAACCAGCGAGGCGCCCTGACGCACGATCGCGACACCACTTGCCGCACCTGCCAACGAGGACGCACCAACCTGGCCCGCGAGCAGGGCGAACTGGATCGACAAGGTGACGCCGATCGGAATGGCCACCAGCAGCGTCGGGACCACCGCGCTGCCCGCCATGAACGCACCCTGGTGGATGAATTCCTTCCACGGGAACGCGCGGTGGATGAGGTCCGAGAACATGTACTGCATCGCCCGTACACCGAGGACGATCTGGCTGCCTGCGGTTTCTACCGCCTGCACCGGGTGCTTGCGTACGTACTCCTTGAGGGCGCCGGATACGGCGTCACGAGACGGTGTTGCGGGGCGGCCGGTACCGGCCGTGTCGAAAGTGGTCATCACGCGCTCACGATCGAATGCACCGAATACCCCAGGGCAACACGTCCGTGTGCTGGCTGACCCACGTGATGCCCTCTCGTCCAAACCTCTCGGGCCCACCATCTTCGCTGGTCACAGAGAAAGCACGGCCCAAACTGAGCAGTAACATAACACCTGACTGACGTGATCTACACATCGTCGTAGATCACGGTGAGATTTTGGACACTCTGCTATATGCGCTGTCTAAACGATGGACAAATCGCAGGTCGCGATTTCATTGGGCGAGAATAGCTATCACACCGACTGGCGTGCAGTTTCTCACCCTTGTCACGGACCGGCCGAAATGAGCTGTGGCCCCGAGCCTCTAACGCGATATCCCGGTCGGCTAGGCGATAAAGCGCGAAATCGATTCGGCCACACAAGCCGGCTTGTCGACGCCTTCGATCTCGACGGTCGTCAAGATCGTCACGTCCACGGCGCCCGGCTTCTGTTCGACATGGGTCACCTCGGCCCGGGCACGCAGTCGCGATCCCACCAGGACCGGGTTGAGGAATCGAATCTTGTTGTACCCGTAATTGATCCCCATCGCGATGTTGTCGACCCGAATCAGCTGGAACTGAAACTGCGGCAGTAGCGACAACGTGAGCAGCCCGTGGGCAATGGTGCCACCGAACGGGCCATCAGCGGCCCGTTCGGTATCGACGTGAATCCATTGGTGGTCACCGGTGGCGTCGGCAAAGGTGTTGACCCGCTCCTGATCGACCACAAGCCAATCGGTGGCCCCGAGATCACCCACCGCGACGTCGGCAATTCCGTTGAACACCTTGGTGGTCACGGAACGAGGACCATCTTCCCGTAGACCTTTCCATCGGCGAAGTCCTGGAGCGCCTGACGGCCCTCCGACAACGGTATCCGCGCGCTCACCGGCGGCCGCATGCCCTCGGCCACCAACTTCTCCAACCCCGCCTGGGTCTCATAGAGGTAATCCGTATGGGTGCGCAGGAATTCGCCCCAGGCCACACCGATCAGCGAGGCGTTGCGCAGCAGCAGCCGATTCACCTTGATTGTCGGTATCGCACCGGCCGCAAATCCGACGACCAACAGCCTGCCTTCGGAGGCCAGGGTGCGTACCGCGTCGTCAAAGGCGGGCCCACCGATGGGATCCACCACCATGTCGACACCGACACCGCCGGTCGCCTCGCGCACCGCCTTAGCCCAGCCATCCTCGAGGGGCAGGACGATATCGGCACCGACACTCTTGACGAATTCCGTTGCGGCGGTCCGGTTGACGACCGCGATCACCTTGGCCCCCAGGCCCTTGGCAATCTGGATGGCGGCAGTTCCGATACCGCCGGCCGCACCGAGTACCAGCACCGTCTCCCCCGCACGCAGTTGTCCACGGCGGGCGTACGCGAAGTACATCGTGTGGTAGTTCGCGATGAGGGCGACGGCCTCGGCATCGTCTAGCTGCGGGGGCGTCGGAAGAATGTTGGATGGCGCCACTGCCACCCGTTCGGCATACCCGCCAATGAAATTGAAGGCCATCACCCGGTCACCGGGGTTGATCCCCGAACCCGCGGGTGCCGACCGCACGACCCCGGCGGTTTCGATACCTGGGACGAACGGAGGCTCCATTCGTAACTGGTACTCGCCCTTGGTCATCAGGTAGTCGGGAAAACAGACTCCCGCGGCCTTGACGTCGACGACCACGACGTTGTCACCGCGCGGCTCCTCGACATCGGTGTAGACCAGCCCCTCTGGGCCCGACAGCGACTGCGCCTGTACAGCTTTCATGCGAGCGAAGGAGGGCCGGCCTTGACCGCATTCGACAGATCCGCGATCTGCGACCACTTCTCGGCAACCTCGTCGACGGTGGGCGGGGTCTCGAAGTCCGCACCGGCGTTCTCGAACAGCGCGACGCGTTGCACCTTGCCGCCACCGACGACGAAAACCGAGCCGTTATCGGTGCTTTCCTCGGTGCACAGGTATCCGACAACCGGGGCGACGAAGGACGGTGGCAGCTTGTCCAGCACAGCCTCCGGGGCGATATCGGCTGTCATCCGGGTGGCCGCGATCGGCGCGATCGCGTTGGAGTGGATGTTGTACTTGGCGCCCTCCAACGCGAGGGTGTTGATGAGCCCAACGAGTCCCAGCTTCGCGGCGCTGTAGTTGGCCTGCCCGAAGTTGCCGAACAGACCACTGGTCGAGGTGGCGACCACGATGCGGCCGTAACCCTGCTCGCGGAAATGCGGCCATGCGGCGCGGGTGATGTTGTATCCGCCGTACAGGTGAACCTGTTGCACCGCATGCCAACTGTCATAGGTCATCTTGTGGAAAGTGCCGTCTCGCAGGATGCCGGCGTTGCTGACTACACCGTGGATGGCGCCGAACTCTTCGACCGCGGTCTTGACGATGTTGGCGGCGCCCTCTTCGGTAGCGACACTGTCGTAGTTGGCAACGGCGCGGCCCCCGGCCGCCTTGATCTCGTCAACCACGCTATCGGCCATGGCGGACCCGGCACCGGATCCGTCTCGGGCACCACCTAAGTCGTTGACGACCACCGAGGCGCCCTCGCCGGCGAGGGTGAGGGCGTACTCACGGCCCAGGCCTCCACCGGCTCCGGTCACGACAATTACCCGGTCTTGCACTCCCGGCATGCAGAACTCCTAATTCACTTGGCACTTCATTGGGTTGCTGAATGATATGGAGGACGAAAACTACAACTACATAAGCTTTTTCATCAGCTTAAGGTTCTTCTCCAGGTACGGCGGGTACGGAAGCTTGAGGTCCATCTTGGTGCTCTTGTACAGAGTCGACTTGAGGTGACTGAACTCGTCGAATCCGGCCTTGCCGTGGTAGGCGCCCATACCGCTGGCACCGACTCCGCCGAAGGGCAGGTTCGGGATGACGGCGTGGTACAGCAGATGATTGATCACGGTGCCACCCGCGGGCACATCGTCGATGAATCGGTTGCCGATGCGCTTCGACTCCGTAAAGGCATAGGCTGCCAGCGGCTTTGGCCGCGAATTGATGAAGTCGATGGCGTCGTCAAGGGTGTCCGCCGTCAACACCGGAAGGATCGGGCCGAAGATCTCGTTCTGCATGAGCGGTTCGTCAGCGCTGGGATCAACAACGATCGTCGGCTCAATGGTCAGCGCGGACGCGTCGGAGGCACCGCCGGTGGCGACCTCTCCTTCGGTCGCGGCCAAGTAGCCCACCAGACGATCGAACTGGCGCTGGTTCACCACGCGCAGTCCCTTGGATTCCTTGTCCGCCTGGAAATCTGCCCATGCCGCGGTGATCTTCTCGACCAGCTCATCGCGAACCGCCGGGTCCACCAGGACATAGTCGGGAGCCAGACACACCTGACCGGAGTTGAGGCCCTTCATGTATCCGATGCGGCGGGCGGCCACTTCGATGTTGGCATCGGCGGCGACGTAGACCGGCGACTTGCCACCCAATTCCAGTGCGACCGGTGTCAGGTGTTGTGCGGCGCCTTCCAGAATGCGCTTGCCGATCTCGGTGCCGCCGGTGAACAGAGCCTTGTCAAAACCCTGCGCCAGCAGTTCCTGTGTCACCGACCCGTCGCCCTCGACAACAGCAACGGCGTGCGGGTCGAGGTACTGCGGAATGAGTTTGGCCATCAACGCCGAGGAAGCGGGCGCGATCTCCGAAGGCTTGATGGCCACGGTGTTGCCAGCGGCCAACGCACCGACCACGGGACCCAGCGTCAGATACAGCGGGAAGTTCCACGCACCGATGACGAGCACTGTGCCGTAGGGCTCCGGTACCGACCATGCCTTGGCCGGTTGCTGTGCCAACGGAAGACCCCGTACCCGCTTGCGTCGCATCCAGCGCCGCAGGTTCTTGCGCGCATAGACCACCTCGACAACCGACCCGACCACGTCGGCGATCCAGGCCTCGGCCGACGAGCGACCCAAGTCCTCGTGCAATGCGGTGGCGATCGCCGCCTCGTTCTCGGAGAAAAGTCGCTCCAAGCCGACGAGCTGCGCCTTGCGCCAGTGGTACTCGCGGGTCCGGCCTGTTGCGAACGTCTCCCGCAGGCCCCGGACGATCCCCGGAATGCGGGAAGGCTCGGACGCAGCGTGCTGGTCGGCAGGCGTAGAGATCTCGGTGGTCATATCCGTTCCTCTCGATGGCACGCTCATCAGTGAGTGCATCTACGCAGGTCACGTACGCGCATACGGACCAGCGATGGCAGCTACGTGAGCTGTATCACCGATGGTAACCAACCAGTTGGGACCTGAGAACCCCGCACCCCTGAGGGCCGCGCTCCATCAGCCCTTGAGCTCGGCTTCTATCAGGGTGTTTCCCCGTATGTCTTCTTCCGAGTGCACCAGTCGGCCGGCATCCGCCATCTCGGCCTCGGCCGGAATCGCCCGGACCGTCCACCCACGCCCGGCGAGCCATTGCGGAACATCGGTGCGGTTCTCGTCGTGGTACATCAGCGATCCGACGTCCAGGGACTCGCCCTCGATTCCCGCCAGCTTGCGGGCCCGATCGAAGTGTTCACGCATCTTCCTGCGGACCTCATGCCGTTTGGCGTTGTCCGGCCCGACGGCCTCGACGGCGATCCGGCTGCCCGGTGCGCTCTGATCCACGATCAGTTCGAAGAGCCTGTCCTGCGCCTCGGTCGGCAGGTACATGAGCAGGCCTTCGGCCAGCCACGCCGTGGGCGCAGTGACGTCGAATCCCTCGCGTTGCAGCGCGACCGGCCAATCCTGCCGAAGGTCGACGGCCACCTCACGGCGCAGGCAGGCAGAGCGCACGTCGTGCTCGTCGAGTGTCTGACGCTTGTACTGCAACACGAGTGGCTGGTCGATTTCGTACACGGTGGTACCGGCCGGCCAGTCCAGGCGATACGCACGCGAGTCCAGGCCAGCGGCCAGGATCACCACTTGGGTGATTCCCGCCCGCGAAGCCCGCTCGAAGAAACCATCGAAGAATCGCGTGCGGACGGCCTGATAGTCCACCGCGTACTGCATGATGCGGTCGGCTTCGGGATCGAGCTCGGCAAGCTGCTGTCGTACGTCGTCGCTCGCAATCACCGACCATGCCCCGGCACCGGCACGCTCCACGAGAAGCTGCGCAAAAGGGTCCCTGATCAGTGGCGCGTCACTGCGGGTTTCAGCCGCCCGCGCGGCGGCCACCATGACCGCGGTGGCGCCCACGCTGCTCGCGATGTCCCAGCTGTCGTCGTCGGAGCGCGCGGTGGTCACGTTGCTCACCGGAGTTCACCCTGGATCAGCTGGCCGCGGAATGTCCCCTGTTCGACGTCCTCGGTCACCGGCCTGCCCAGCCGTGCCATCTCGTCGTGCGCATCGGTCTTGGTCACCGACCAACCGTGTGCACCAAGCCATTCCGCAGGATCGGCGCGGTTCTCATCTTCGTAGATCAAGTTCTCGATCGCGACGTCGACATCCACGGCGGTCTTGAATGCGGCTCGCACCTGCTCCCGACGGGCGGCTTCCTCCTCGCTCTCGTCCAGAACCAGCTTTCCCTCATACCCCTCGACCGCGATGTGGCTGCCCGGAGCGCTCAACGCACCGATGCTGGCGAACAGACTGTCTTGGGCGTCGGCGGGCAGATACGGCAACAGGCCCTCGGCCAGCCATGCGGTGGGTTTCGCGGCATCGAACCCCGCCTCACGCAAGGCGGCCGGCCAGTCCTCGCGCAGATCGATGGCTACGGCGTGCCGTTGCGCCTTCGGTTCATGGGCGGCCAGTGCGGCGGCCTTGAATTCCAGAACCTGCGGCTGGTCGATTTCGAACACCGTGGTGCCGGCCGGCCAGTCGAGGCGGTAGGCGCGCGAATCCAGACCAGAGGCCAAGATGACCATCTGCCGGATGCCCGCAGCCGCCGCTGCCAGAAAGTAGGCGTCGAAGAAATTGGTGCGGGTGGCCTGGTAGTCGACCATCCGTCCGTAGATCCGGCCCGCCTCGGGATCTGGCCACTCGATGTCGCCGGCCGCCAAACGCTCCCAGCCAGTCGATTTACCGGTCGCGTCAACGAGTATCTGCGCGAACGGATCGTGGATGAGCGCGTCGGTCCGCAGCGTCTCGGTGGCGCGTGCGGCCGCCACCCCGAGGGCGGTGGCCCCCACGCTGGAAGTGATGTCCCAGGTGTCCCCGTCGACCCGCATGCGGCTCCTCTCAAGGCAAACTAGACCCAATAGTGAGCAATGCTACCGATCTCCGTCGATGACCGGCATTGTGCGACGGGTCACATTCACCCAGGTGAGACCCAGGTAACCGAGCCCTAAATTCATTTGCCCGTTGCGTTTCGAGCACTGTGCTGGAGGACGTCAACCTCCCGGACACACTTCATCGATTTGTGCAGTTCCTACCCGAATCTCACATAGGGTTCATGAGCGCATCCGCCTAGATACCCACCCTGGCGGAGTTCGCTAGCAGACACATCATTAAAATTCGGTTCAGCAGATAGCTCAGAAGAGTTTGAAAGGGGAGGGCGCTTCCAATGCCGAAGCCATCCACCGCCAACGGCGGTTTCCCAAACATTGTTGTGACCGGTATGGCCATGACGACATCAATCGCACCCGATGTCGAGGGCACCTGGAAAGGGCTCCTCAACGGCGAGAGCGGCATTCGCGTACTCGACGACGATTTCGTCGCCCAGTACGACCTGCCGGTGAAGATCGGCGGGCACCTCAAGGTCCGCGACTTCGACAAGGACATGACGAAGATCGAGCTTCGCCGCCTGTCCTATGTGCAGCGCCTGGCCGCGATCCTGGGCCGTCAGGTCTGGGCAGACGCCGGTGCTCCCGACGATATCGATCTGGAGCGCCTGACGGTTTCGGTGGGCACCGGCCTGGGCGGCGGCGAGAAGTTGGTCGAAGCCTATGACGAGATGCGCGCCCGGGGTACGAAAGCCGTTTCCCCCCTTACCGTTCAGATGTTCATGCCCAACGGTCCTGCCGCTGTCATCGGCCTGGAGCGCAAGGCGCGCGGTGGTGTGATTACCCCCGTCTCGGCATGCGCCTCCGGTAACGAGGGCATCGCCCACGCCTGGCGCCAAATCGCTTACGGCGACGCCGATATCGCCATCTGCGGCGGTATCGAGGCCGCCATCGAGGCCGCACCCATCGCCGCATTCGCCAACATGCGCATCGTGATGTCTACCGACAACGACAACCCCGCGGGGGCATCGCGACCGTTCGACAAGAACCGCACCGGCTTCGTGTTCGGCGAGGGCGGCGCACTCATGGTCATCGAGACCGAGGAGCACGCCAAGGCACGTGGCGCGCGGATCTACGCGCGCCTGCTCGGCGCGGGCATCACCTCGGACGGCTTCCACGTAGTGGCACCGCATCCCGATGGCATCGGGGCGGCCAAGGCGATGGACCGGGCTCTGGAGACTGCCGGGCTCGATGCCAAGGACATCGACCACGTCAACGCGCACGCCACCGCCACCAGTGTCGGTGACGTCGCCGAGGGCAAGGCTATTCACAGGTCCGGTCTGCAGAACGCCGCGGTCTACGCACCCAAGGGCGCCCTCGGGCACTCGGTGGGTGCGGTCGGTGCCGTCGAGGCCATCATCACGGTGAAGTCGTTGCAGGAGGGCATCATTCCGCCCCACCCTCAACTACGAGACGCCGGACCCCGAGATCGATCTCGACATCGTCAGCAAGGAGCCCCGCAAGGGCGACTACAAGTACGCCATCAACAACTCGTTCGGGTTCGGCGGCCACAACGTGGCCATCGCCCTCGGCAAGTACTGATCACTACTCTTCCCCGACACGCCGTCTGGCGGCGGATTCGTATCGCACGATTCCGCCACTAGGCGGCGTGTCGGCGTTGGACGGAACTACGCACGCAGTGCACATTTGAGATCCTGGCAACGTACCTCCCATTGCGCCCGCACAACGACGCTACGCTTTCCTGAATCCAGATTCAGGAAAGCGAGGGAAGGCAATGGGGCTACCAGACAACGGCGATATGTGGGGTGAGGGCGTATACAAGACGTACTTCTTTCGCGCCGAGACAGATGCCATACGCAGCTGCGCAAACGAGTACTTCCGATTAGCGGACACCAACAATGAGCTGACCCGTTATCTGGATAACTGGCTCAATCTCAGCGCTTCCGACGCCATGATCTACCAAAATGTCAGAACCGCGGTAAACGCGGCTCACACGAAGCTGACCGCCAACGCAGCGCGTCTGCGTGAACTCGTGTACACGTCGGCGATGGAGCTGGATGCGACGGCTGACATGTATGAGCGCACCGATCGTGATTCTGCGTCAAACCTCGACCACACCTACTCCTCGATCCCGGGCACGCTATGACTGCGGATCCTGCCAGCAAGCTGGTCTATCCCACCGCCGAAGTGTCGTCCAATCTCGTGGACAGCGTCATCCACGTCCCGGATTGGCTCAACTCTTCCAAGTGGTTCACCACCATCATGGAAACCAAGCTTCAGGCCAATCCCTTCCGAGAGGTCGGCGAGGCCTTCGCCGGTGACTGGGGCAAGGTGCAGCAGGCAGGCAAGGCCCTGAAAAATGTGGCAGCCTACAATCGCGAGTACGCCTCGGGGCTGCGCAACGAGATCACGCGTCTCACCGGTGACACCCGCCTGACGAACATGGCATCGGGCACCGGCGATTTCGGTCTTGCGGGGCGGGACGCCCCGTGGGTGGGTAATGCCGCCAGCTCGGCGAACACCTATTTCATAGTGTTCGCCGAGCGTCTCGAGTCACAGGCCACATCCATCGAGTCGGTGGGCGACCAGGCCATCAAAGCGGCGGAAGCTATGGAAAGCGCCGCCCACACCATCGAGACACTGCTCTCCTTGGCATTCGATGCAATCGCCGACTGGGCAATCATTGCGATCGCCGTCGCTGCTGCGGGCCCGGTCGGAGTGGTGATCGGCGTGGCCAAGCTCGCGTCGTTGACCGCACGCGCGCTCAAGACGATAGGAGACGTCCGGACCTACATCGCCATCACCCAAGCACAGATCGACGCAATCAAGGCGTTGATTACGCAGGCACTCAACAGCCAGGGGGCCGACGCTCTCAATCTCGTTGCGCTGCCTCGTGGCAGCTTTGACCATCCAGGTGTGCAAATTGACGCCGGACGCTTCTGAATTCGGTCCGGTGATCGGCGCTTTCGAGGAGAGCGCCGATCCTGTCGACAGCGCTGCAGAAGATGCGGACACACCCGAACAGCGCCAGAAGGATCGGTTCCAGGCCCTGGCGGTCATCGCCGACCACTCTGGCTCGATGGAGTTCAAGAAAATCGTCGACGACATCATCAACGAGCAGATAAGCCTCTTCGAGGCCAGCTCGCTACCCGCGTTCGGCAGCACCATGATGTCCCTGGCGGCGAAGGCACCGGCGACCGAAGAGGACCACGACGAAGAATCCGAACTGTATTTCCCGGAGCCCGAGGACTGGGACGAACCCGACGACTGGTGGGGGAAATGGAAAGCTTCTCAAGGCTGACCAGCGGTAGCTGATCAGCGGAAGGCTGCGATCCCGGTGAGCGCCTGGCCTATGACGAGCGTATGCATCTCGCTGGTGCCCTCGTAGGTCAACACCGACTCCAGGTTGTTGGCATGCCGCATGACGGGATACTCGCCCGAAATGCCGTTCGCACCAAGAATTGTCCGGGCCGTTCTGGCGATCTCGATCGCCTCGCGTACGTTATTGAGCTTGCCGAGACTGACCTGGGGAGTGCTCAAGGTGTCCGCATCTTTACGACGTCCTAGATGCAACGCCAACAGCACACCCTTGCCGTATTCGAGCGCCATGTTGGCCAGCTTCTCCTGGGTCAGCTGGAATCCCGCAATCGGCCGATCGAACTGTTCCCTGGTGTTGGCGTAATCGAGTGCGGTACGCAAGCATTCACGCGCCGCGCCCATCGAGCCGAAGATGATGCCGAAGCGCGCCTCGTTGAGGCATGACAGCGGCGCCTTGAGCCCAATGGCCTGCGGCAGCCGGTTCTTCTCCGGCACCCGCACATCGCTGAGGTTGAGCTCAGCGGTCACGGACGCACGCAAGGACATCTTGGAACGGATGGTTTGAGCGTTGAATCCCGCGGAATCGGTCGATACCAGGAATCCGCGAACACCCTCGTCGGTCTGTGCCCAGATAACCGCGACATCGGCAATCGACCCGTTGGTAATCCACATCTTGGTGCCGTTGATGATCCAGTCGCTACCGTCTCGCCGGGCATGGGTGCGCATTCCCCCAGGGTTGGAGCCAAAATCGGGTTCGGTAAGACCGAAACACCCCAGCTCCTCGCCTGTCGCCATCCGCGGCAGCCACTTCTGCTTCTGCGCATCACTGCCGTAGGCATAGATGGCGTACATCGCCAGCGACCCCTGCACGCTGACCAGCGAACGAATCCCCGAGTCGCCCGCCTCGAGCTCCATGCATGCCAATCCGTATGCGAGAGAAGATGTTCCGGAGCATCCGTAACCCTGCAGGTGCATGCCAAGCACACCGATCTTGCCCAGTTCCAACGCAAGCTTGCGCACCGGGAGGTCACCGTCTTCGTACCACCGCTGCACGTTCGGAACCACACGCGCCTGAACCAGGGCTCGCACGCTGTCGCGGATCGCGCGCTCCTCGTCGCTGAGTAGCGCGTCGATACCGAACAACTCGTCGGGGTCACTTCGATCAGCATCCACAGCCATGCCGCCGACCCTAGCGCCCCCGGGCCTTCCCTCGGCCAGAAACCGAGGCGGGACAGCCGCTCAACCTGCAGAGCCAGGGCAGCCTAGCCATAGTCCAGAACAGGCCTACCCTCGGAGATATGTCCACCCCCGACAGGCCGCGATTGGTTCCCGGCCCCGACCATCCGATCACCATCGAGCCCGCCAGCACCCGCGTCGTGGTTACGTCCGGCGATGTCACCATCGCCGACACCACCGGCGCCTTGCGGCTGCAGGAGGCCAGCTATCCGCCCGTGTACTACCTCCCGCCCGATGCGGTGAACTGGGAGGTGCTGCAGCGCACCGACACCCACACGTACTGCCCGTATAAGGGCGAGGCCTCGTACTACTCGGTGCGCACACCCGAGGGAACGATCGAAGACGCCGTCTGGACCTATGAAGATCCCTACCCGGCGGTCGCCCGGATTGCCCGCCATCTGGCCTTCTATCCCGACCGGGTCAACGTCACCGCGGACTGAACGCACCCGTCTGGCGACCCCCTGATTGCTGGCGTACGTTGTGCCCATGACGACGGTTCAACGACGAGCTTTCAACGACCAGGTGACGCGGTTCTGGGGACGCGCTGCCAAGGCATACGACTGGGCACCGTTACAACAATGGGTGTACCGCCCGGCACAGGACGAAATGATCGCCCTGCTGCGTCAGCACGAGTCGCAACGTGTTGTCGATATCGCCTGCGGTACCGGCATTCTGGCGACACGCATCCAGGAAGAACTCGAGCCCGAGCAGGTGCACGGGGTCGACATGTCCGAGGGGATGCTCGCCCAGGCGAAGGCCCGTTCCGCGTTGGTCGACTGGCAATTCGCGCCGGCCGAAAAGCTGCCGTTCGACGACGGCGCACTGGATGCGGTGGTCTCCACATCGGCGTTCCACTTCTTTGACCAGCCCGCCGCCCTCGCCGAGTTCCATCGCGTGCTGGCGCCCGGCGGCTTCACCGCGATCACCACCTTCACGCCTGACCGCGCCTCCGCCCCCATCCTGCGCCGGATCTTCGGCGATCGCGTGCCCGCGAGCGTTCCGTCGAAGGCCGAGATGCGCCAGATGTTCGAGGCCGCCGGATTCGAGGTCGCGGTGCAGCGACCGGTGCACCATCCCTTCACCCTTCCGTTCGTGGAGTTCGATCGACTCACTGTGGGCATCAAGCGATGACACGGTGGCTGCTGCTTCGTGGCTTGAGCCGCGAGAAGCGCCACTGGGAGCAGTTCCCACAAGTCTTTGCCGAATCGCTTGGCGTTCAGGTGGAATGCCTGGATGCGCCGGGATTCGGCACCGAATTCCAACGTGTCTCGCCGGCGAGTATCTCGGCCATCACCGATGACATCCGGTCCCGGCTGGACCGGGATAGCGACGGGTGGTCACTGCTCTCGATATCTCTGGGCGGCATGATCGGACTCGACTGGTGCGCGCGTTACCCCGGAGATTTCGAACGCGCCGTCATCATCAATTCGAGCACTGCCTCGACACCGATATGGCAGCGATTTCAGCCGTCGTCGATCCCCAACTTGGTACTCGGACGGTTCCGCGCCGACGTGCCTCGCGAACGTGCCCTCCTGGAACAGACGGCCAATAGCCCCGATCTCGATCTCGACGCGCTGTCCCAGCAGTGGGCCGGTTACCTAGAGACCCAGCGTCCGTCGAGCGCCAGCATCGCCCGGCAGATCGCCGCGGCCATCAGGTTCCGGATGCCGAAGCGCGTCGATACCCCTCTGCTCGTTCTGACCTCCACGCGCGACCGGCTTGTGAGTTCCGCGGCATCACGCACGATAGCCAACAGATTCGGCGCACCCCTCGCGGTGCATCCCACCGCCGGCCACGACATTCCCCTCGACGACGGCGCATGGATCGCCGAACAGGTAAGACGGTGGATCGACTAGATTCACCAGCTGTGCCACAACGTCTTTCGGCCTGGCGATTCGTCACGACATTCGGCGTCATCAGCATGTTCGCCGATATCGTCTATGAGGGCGCGCGCTCGATCACCGGGCCACTTCTGGCATCGCTCGGGGCATCGGCTCTCGTTGTCGGCGTGGTGACCGGAATCGGCGAGGCCGCCGCCCTGGCGCTGCGTCTGGTGTCGGGCCCACTCACCGACCGCACCCGCATGTTCTGGACCTGGACCATCGCGGGTTACGCACTGACCGTGATCACCGTCCCGTTCCTGGGCGTGGCCAGCGTGCTCTGGGTTGCCGCCACGTTGGTGATCGCCGAACGGGTGGGCAAGGCGGTACGCAGCCCTGCCAAGGACACCTTGCTGTCACACGCCACCTCCGTCACCGGCCGTGGCAGGGGCTTCGCGGTGCACGAGGCCATGGACCAGGTCGGTGCGATTACCGGCCCACTCGTCGTCGCGGGCATGCTCACCCTCACCCACGGGAACTATCTGCCGACCTTCGCCGTGCTGGCGGTCCCCGGTGCCGCGGCGTTGGCCCTGTTGTTCTGGCTTCGCCGCCGGGTGCCACATCCGGAACGGTATGAGGCACATGCGGACACGCATGACTCACCCACCGCGCACCAAAAACTTCAACTACCGATACGTTTTTGGCTGTACGCGGGATTCTCCGGGATCACAGTGTCCGGATTCGCGACCTTTGGCGTGCTGTCATTTCACATGGTCGACCGGGGCATCCTCGCGCCCGCCGCGGTGCCGTTGGTATACGCCGTCGCGATGGCCGCAGCCGCCATATCCGCCCTGTTCTCCGGCTGGGCGTACGACCGGATAGGCCCCAAAACCCTTGTGGTCTTGCCTATTGTCGGCGCGGTCGTGCCCATGTTGGCATTCACAGACTCACTCATGGGCATCGTGCTTGGAGCGCTGTTATGGGGTGCCGCCATCGGGATTCAGGAATCCACCCTGCGTGCGGTGGTCGCAGACCTGGTGCCGCCCGCACGACGGGCCACCGCATATGGGGTCTACGCCGCTGTGCTCGGCACGGCAACCGCCGTCGGCGGGACACTCACGGGGTACCTCTATGAGGTGTCGATTCCCATGCTCATCGGGGTGGTCGGCGTGATTCAACTGGTCGCGCTGGTCGCCGCCGCACCCACAGTGCTGCGGCACGCCGATCAGGTGTAAGGCAGGCGACTGCTGGCGTCCTCGTCGACGTGGACGCTGCGGCCAATGTAGGGAAAAGCTCGCTGGGCACAGGAATCGCGGACGCACACCTTGCAGCCCGGGCCGATCGGCACCGCGGTTGACGGATCGTCGATGGCGATCCCCGTCGAGTACACCAGACGATGCGCATGGGCGATATCGCATCCCAGACCGATCGCGAACGATTTTGGCGTGCTGAGGAATCCGCCTGTTGATGTACTACTCGTGCGTGCCACCCAGAAATACGTGCGGCCGTCAGGCATCTCGGCCACCTGGGTCACAAACTGTCCCGGATTCGAGAACGCCTCGTGAACGACCCACAGGGGGCAGTTTCCACCCACTCTGGAGAAGTGAAACGCCGTGGCGGATTGGCGTTTCGAGATGTTCCCCGCACGGTCGGTCCGGACCAGAATGAACGGAACTCCCCGCATGGAGGGGCGCTGCAGAGTCGACAGCCGGTGGCAAACGGTCTCGTGCCCGACCTCGAACTGCCGCGCCAGGATGTCGACGTCATATCTAGTGGACTCCGCCGCATGGTGAAACTGTTTGTACGGCAACAGGAAAGCACCAGCGAAGTAGTTAGCCAACCCGATCCGGGCCACACCGATGGCCTCGGGGCTCAGCTGCTCGGCACCGGAGAGGATTGCCGCCATGGTTTCGGTCTGCGTGAGCAGCGCCAGCTGCGTGGCCATTTGGAATGCGCGCTGGCCGGGTGTGAGCCAATGCGCGATACGTAAAACCCCTGCGTCCGTGTCGAACCGGCGTTTCGAAGAATCTGAGAGTGCCCCTCCCTTGGCCACGGTGACGGCGATACCGTGGTCTTGCTTCAAGACTGTGGCCAGCTGCGTGTCGAGACCACCGATGTGCAACCCGTAGTGCTCGAATAGATCTTCGGCGGCGGTGTCGAGTTCACCAAGGTAGTTCTTGTGATCGTAGAAGAGGTCGCGAACTTCTTCAAACGGCATGGGACGCAGCGGTTCTCTTATCGAATCACCGATCGTGGCCGCGTTCTCGGTCGCGCGATAGCTCTCCAGCTCGGCAGTGACGTCCCGCAGCCTGCGGTGCATGCCCACCAGGGTCTGACCCACCGACGGCATCCGGGCGACTAGCTCTTCGAGCTGCAGGTCACTGATCTCGCCCACGGCAGCCTCGGTGAATATCTCGCCAAGGTCCGCGACAAGCCGGGCGTCGGAATCCGGGGAGAAATAGTGCGGTGACAGATCGAAACGTTCGGTGAGGCGCAGCAGCACCGCAACCGTCACCGGGCGCGCGTCATTCTCCAGCTGGTTGACGTAACTCGTCGACAAATCCAGGACGCGTGCGAGCGCCGCTTGCGTCAGGCCACGTTCCTCACGCAACCTCCGCAACCGCGCACCGGCGAACGGTCTGGACATGTCCGCCAGGATAACTCCACAACCATTCGCAATGTTCGCAAGATATGCGAACTAAGGATACAGAAATACGCATTTACATGGTCTTTTTATCCATTGACCACGTGCGTAATGTGCGAATCATGCACGTTCACTCCGTACACACCCGCCGCAGCGCCGACGTCTTCCCCCGCGACCAACACCTCGCCTGGAAGATCGCCGAAGTCGCTTCGGATCCCGTTGCCGTTCCCGCCGACACCGAGGCGATGGTCATCAACCGGATCATCGATAACGCCGCCGTCAGCGCCGCGTCGGTCATCCGCCGTCCCGTCACCGTCGCGCGCCGCCAGGCGCAGGCCCATGCGGTGTCGTCCGGTGGACGTGGTGCCAATGTCTTCGGTGTCAGCGGTGGCTACTCGGCCGAGTGGGCGGCGTGGGCCAACGGCGTCGCAGTACGCGAACTGGACTTCCACGACACCTTTCTGGCCGCCGACTATTCGCACCCCGGCGACAACATTCCACCGCTGGTGGCCGTGGCCCAGCAGCTCGGTATCGGCGGGGCGGACCTCATTCGCGGTCTGGCCACCGCGTACGAAACTCAGATCAACCTCACCCGCGGAATCTGTCTGCACGAGCACAAGATCGACCACGTCGCACACCTCGGCCCTTCTGTCGCCGCCGGCCTGGGCACCATGCTGAAGCTCGACACCGAGACGATCTATCAGGCCATCGGTCAGGCCCTACACCTGACCACCGCGACCCGGCAGTCCCGCAAGGGACTCATTTCCAGCTGGAAGGCCTATGCCCCGGCGTGGGCCGGCAAGGTCGCCATCGAGGCCGTCGACCGCGCCATGCGCGGCGAGGGTGCTCCGTCCCCCATCTGGGAGGGCGAAGACGGCGTGATCGCCTGGCTGCTCGGCGGTCCCGACAAGGTCTACGAGGTGCCACTGCCTGGCCCGGGTGAGGAGAAGCGCGCGATCCTGGACAGCTACACCAAGGAGCACTCGGCCGAGTATCAGAGCCAGGCGCCCATCGACCTGGCCCGCAGGATGCGCGAGCGCATCGGCGACCTGGATCAGATTGCGACGATCGTGCTGCACACCAGCCACCACACGCATGTCGTGATCGGGACCGGATCGAATGATCCGCAGAAGTTCGACCCCGACGCTTCGCGCGAGACACTCGACCACTCGGTCATGTACATCTTCGCCGTGGCGCTGGAGGACGGCACCTGGCATCACGAGCGTTCCTATGCACCCGAACGCGCACACCGCCCCGAAACGATCGAACTCTGGAACAAGATCAGCACCGTCGAAGATCCGGAGTGGACTCGTCGGTATCACTCAAGTAATCCCGACGAGAAGGCGTTCGGCTGCAAGGCCGTCGTCACTCTCAAGAACGGCGAGGTGATCACCGATGAGCTGGCGATCGCCGATGCACACCCCCTGGGGGCGCGGCCGTTCGCCCGGGAGAACTACATCAACAAGTTCACTGTGCTGTCCGACGGCGTCATCGAGCAGCACGAGCAGGACCGATTCCTGTCGGTGGCACAGGGGTTGGCCGACCTGAAGGCCGGCTCACTGGGTGCGCTCAACCCGCTCGTCGATGCCGTAGTTCTCGACAAGGCGCCCACGACACCGGAGGGGATCTTTAAGTGAGCGCGCTTCTTGCCTCCGCCACGGACGCGGCCACCAAGCGTGCCGCGTTCCGGGCGGGCTTGTCTTCCGGTGAACTGTTGCGTTTTCCCGGCGCGTTCTCGCCGTTGGTGGCCAAGCTGATCCAGGAGGTCGGGTTCGAGGGTGTTTACGTCTCGGGTGCCGTACTGTCGGCCGATCTCGCGCTGCCCGATATCGGATTGACGACGCTCACGGAGGTGTCGGCCCGCGGCCGCCAGATCGCGTCAGTTACCGACCTTCCGACCCTGATCGACGCCGACACAGGATTTGGCGAGCCGATGAGTGCGGCACGCACGGTCGCCGTGCTCGAAGACAGCGGGGTCGCCGGGCTTCATCTCGAGGACCAGGTGAATCCCAAGCGGTGCGGGCATCTTGACGGCAAGGCCGTCGTCGAGAGCGCTGAGATGGTTCGGCGGCTCCGTGCGGCGGTCTCCGCCCGGCGCGACCCCAACTTCGTGATCTGCGCCCGCACTGATGCTGCGGGCATCGAGGGGTTGCCCGCGGCAATCGACCGCGCAAAGGCCTATGCCGATGCGGGCGCGGATCTCATCTTCACCGAAGCACTCAGTGATATCGGCGAGTTCGAGAAGTTCCGTGCCGCGGTCGATGTTCCCTTGCTCGCCAACATGACCGAATTCGGAAAGTCCGAACTCGTGACGGCCGACCAGCTCCGCGACGTCGGGTACAACGTCGTCATCTATCCCGTCACGACCCTGCGGCTAGCGATGTTCGCAGTGGAGCAGGGTCTGCGCGAAATCGATTCGGCGGGAACACAGTCTGGCCTGCTGGACCAGATGCAGCACCGCAGCCGTCTGTATGAGCTGCTCCGCTACTCCGAATACAACCAATTCGATACCGAGATCTTCAATTTCAGCCTCAATGGAGGAGGAGCACGATGACCACCGCGACCCCAACCATTCACAAGGGACTTGCCGGCGTCGTGGTGGACACCACCGCCATCTCCAAGGTCGTGCCCGAAACCAACTCGCTGACGTACCGCGGATATCCGGTGCAGGACCTAGCCGCCCAGTGCAGCTTCGAACAGGTCGCCTACCTGCTGTGGCATGGCGAGTTGCCGAACGACGCCGAGCTCGCGCTGTTCAACCAACGCGAGCGGGCGCAGCGCCGCCTGGACCGTTCCCTGATGGCGCTGCTGGCCAAGTTGCCCGAGACGTGCCATCCCATGGACGTGGTGCGCACCGCCATCAGCGTCCTGGGTGCTGAGGATCCTTCCGAGGACGACAGCCGTCCGGAAGCCAACTACGCCAAGTCACTTCGCATGTTCGCGGTGCTGCCGACGATCGTCGCGGCCGATATGCGGCGCCGCCGTGGGCTGGACCCCATTCAGCCCCACAGCCACCTCGGCTACTCGGCCAACTTCCTACGGATGTGCTTTGGTGAGGTACCGGACCCGGTGATCGTCACGGCGTTCGAACAGTCGATGATCCTGTACGCCGAGCACAGCTTCAACGCCTCGACCTTCGCCGCCCGCGTGGTGACCTCGACACAATCCGACATCTACAGTGCGGTCACCGCAGCGATCGGCGCGCTCAAGGGCTCCCTGCACGGCGGAGCCAACGAGGCCGTCATGCACGACATGATCGAGATAGGCGACGCCGCCAAGGCTGCGGAATGGTTGCAGGGCAAGCGGACCCGTAAAGAAAAGGTCATGGGCTTCGGGCACCGCGTATACAAGAACGGCGATTCCCGGGTGCCGACGATGCGCGCGGCGCTGGAGGACGTGGCCCGGGTTCGTGACGGTCGCAAATGGCTCGAGATCTACAAGGTGCTGGAATCCGAGATGGATGCCGCCACCGGAATCAAGCCCAATCTCGATTTCCCCACCGGACCCGCCTATTACCTCATGGGATTCGATATCCCTTGCTTCACACCGATTTTCGTGATGAGCCGGATCACCGGCTGGACCGCGCACATCATGGAGCAAGCAGCAGCCAACGCCCTGATCAGGCCGCTGAGCGAATACTCCGGCAAGCCCCAGCGGTCACTCGCGTCGTAAGCGCGATCGCCGAGTGTGCGGTTTGTGTCGAAATCTCGCTGATTATCGACACAAACCGCACACTCGAGCTGGCTAGTTCGGCATCCTGTCGCAAAGCAATTGGATGAACAACTCGTCCGCCGGGGGCGCCTCCGGGTCGATGTTGAGGAAGCTGGTGTAGAAGCCATCTGGTGAGTGCACCGCGCGACTTACTTGCCCGGCAATGCCCGTGACAACACCCGCGTAGCCACGCGTATCGTCCACGCCCAGCCGCGGATCCGCGAGATCGACTGTCACTCGGTCTCCCCGCGATGGGATCACCGCGCCAAACGCGTCTGGTGGCCCGAATAGATGCAACGTCCTGCGGCCACGATCTCGCGCATCACGCAGCGCCTCAATGTCATCGCCGGTCGGCTCCACTACTGAGGTCACACGCAGACCCACAACGGATCCGGTGATCACTCGATGCCCGATCTCACCCGACGGTGGCTGATCTGGCCAACGTGTTGCGAGTTCGGTGGGCCGGTACTGAAACGATGACGGCTCTTGGCTCACCTGACCGGACTCATTCAGACGGGTAGTGGCCGACACGTCATACAGCTCCTCGACGACGCCCCGAAGACGGGGCCAGCTTTGGCTGTCATGCCAAGTAGCCCAGAGGATTACCAGCGCATTCGCAGGATCTCCGAGTGCTGGATCCCAGCTCGCACAACCGTAGGGAAACCGGACGATCTCGCGGTCCTCGTCCCAGTCCACCGCAGCAGCCGATGCCAGTAGGTAGCCACCCTCAGCGGAATGGGCAGAGATCTGCCAATCGACAGACTGGCCTATCTCGGGAGTCCTACCGCAGCACTGGTATTCCCAATTTGAAATACCCAGGTATACAAGCGATTCATTTCGATTGAGAACCTTGTTATTCACTGAAGAACCGGGTGTTAGACGAACGGAGCACGAACGCTCCGGACCCGGTGTACCGAATCCAAAGGTTAGCCAGCATCACGCCTAGCGTCAACACCCGTCACTCGGGCCGGGACAAGAGCCCGCCAACCCACCAATCCGCCGGGGCCTCTCGCCGATACCCACGCTGACGCAGCAAGCCCTCCATATCGAATCCGACGGCTTGCGCCACCGCCCGCGAGCCATCGTTGCCGACGACGGCCCACCATTCGATGCGGTGCACGCCCAGCACGTCAAATCCCCACTGGCACAGCCGCCGAATCGCCTCTGTTGTCAGCCCCTTACGGCGATGCCGTGAGGCAGACCAATACCCGACTTCCACCACGCCGGGCGCAATCGACTTAAGTGAACAGGTGCCCACGAGTTCATCTGTGTCGGCGAGGAAGAACCCGAAGCCGTATCGCGCGTTGTCCGCCCATTCCTGTGCCGACCTGGCGACGAAACTCCGGGCGTCTTCACGGGTGTACGGAACCGGTAGCGGAAGGTAGTGCGCGATCTGCGGCTCGTTGCACGCTTCGACAATCGCGGCCTCGTCCGCAGCAGTGACCGCGCGCAGAACCAGCCGGTCCGTCTGCAACTCGGTAGGTTCCATGCGACCAGTCTCAACCACGAATTACAACGTGGTCAAAGGAATTCCGTACGACTGTGCCTGCGTTAAGGGGTCTCGCGTACCGGCGACCAGTACTCCAACATCTCCGCGAAGGTCTCGAAGGCCGGCCTGGCCAGACCGTACGGAGCTTCGAAATGCACGCTCAGGGGAAAGCCGACGTCTGCCACTCCATCGATGACTCGCTTGTAGAGATCCACCAGCTGTGGCCGCCGGACATCTGGTTCGCAGGCAGCCAGCGACTTCACGAAGTCCTGTTCGCGCGCAACAGCTTCATTGCCGGGGTCTTGGATCAACCAGTCGATGAGCCCGACCTTGGACTCCAGCTTCGGGACGAAACCGAATGAGAGCAACACCTCTGGCCGGTGTTCGGTTGTGCGCGCGAACTCCTGCAGAAAGCCAACCACCGCATCGGAATACAGCAGCTGGGTCATGGCGAAGGTGGCACCCTTGTCGCATTTGAAGGAGAAGCGGCCCTGTTCGCCACTGCGGGTGGGGATCAGGATCACTCCCCTGTTGTCGACGATGTCATCGAACTTCGACAACGCATCAGTCGGTGGAATGCCCGAACCGTCGCCGTCGCTCATGGTGCGTGGTACGCCGACGAAGATCACACCGTCCATCCCGGCTTCCGTGAGACCGGTCAGCCGGCTCCGTAACGACGTCTCATCCGAAAAGGAAGTGACCTGCGTGCACAGTCCCCGCATGGTGGGTAGCTCCGACCGGATGATCGACCAATAGTCGACGACATCCAGCTTCGGCTTCATCTCCAGCGGACGATCGGCATCCTCCACGATCATCGACGGGATCATGACGTGGTCGATGCGCCCATCGATGCCGAACTCCGCCGAAAACCTGGACAGCTTCTGCAGTTCTTCGGATGCCTTCTCGAGGCCGCCATCGACATTGGGAGGCACCAGCTCCAGCGCAACGGTATTCATGGACACCAAGGACCTCCGATTAGTCTCGCTAATGGTTTATACACCAATCAAATTCACGCGCGAGCAGTCCCCCGCGAAGGGGACTGCTCGCGCGTTCGTCGGGAACTAGGCGCCCGCACGCACCTCGGTCGCAGCCGCCACCAGGTTGGCCAGTGAGGCAGTCACCTCGTCAGCCTTCCGGGTCTTCAGACCACAGTCAGGATTGACCCAGAGACGCTGGGCCGGAACCGCCTGCAGCGCCTCACGCAGCGAGTTCGCCATCTCGGCCGTCGAGGGCACTCGCGGCGAGTGGATGTCGTACACACCCGGACCGACGCTGTTGGAGAAGCCGATCGCGTTGAGGTCGTCGAGCACCTCCATGTGCGAACGAGCCGCCTCGATGGAGGTGACATCGGCGTCCAGATCGGCGATCGCACCGATCACCTCGCCGAACTCCGAGTAGCACAGATGCGTGTGAATCTGGGTCGCATCGGACACACCCGAGGTGGACAGCCGGAACGCACCGACCGCCCAGTCCAGGTATGCGGGCTTATCCGCCGAGCGCAGCGGCAGGAGCTCGCGCAATGCGGGCTCGTCCACCTGGATGATCGCAATCCCGGCGTCCTGCAGATCCACCGTCTCGTCCCGGATGGCCAGTGCGATCTGGTTAGCGGTATCCGCCAACGGCTGATCATCACGAACGAACGACCACGCGAGGATGGTTACCGGCCCGGTCAGCATGCCCTTGACGTACTTGGGAGTCAGCGACTGGGCGTAGGTGGCCCACTCGACGGTCATCGGGTTCTGCCGTGCGACATCGCCGTACAGGATGGGTGGGCGCACGCAGCGGCTGCCGTACGACTGAACCCAGCCATTCTGGGTGGCGAAGAATCCGTCGAGCTGCTCAGCGAAGTACTGCACCATGTCGTTGCGTTCTGGCTCGCCGTGGACCAGCACGTCCAGGCCCAGCTTCTCCTGTAGCGCAATAACATCGGCAACCTCGGCACGCATCCGCCGCACGTACTCGGCCTCGTCGATCTCGCCCTTGGTCAGGGCCTGACGGGCCTTGCGGATCTCGACTGTCTGCGGGAACGACCCGATGGTGGTGGTCGGCAGCTCGGGCAGCTGCAGGCGCTCGTCCTGGCTGCGGCGACGCTCGGCGGCATCGCCACGTGAAATACCAGCCGCCAGAATCGAATCCAAACGCGCACGGATCTGGCCGTTGTTCAGACGCGGATCCGTCTTGCGAGATTCGACAGCCGCATTCGACGCCGCGAACTCGGTAGCGTCGCGCGCCCCACCCAGTGCCCGCGCCAGCACCACAACTTCCTTGACCTTCTCGTCGGCGAACGCCAACCAGCTGCGCAGCTGGTCATCGAGTTCGGTCTCCGGTTCCAGCGAGTAGGGCACATGCAATGTCGAGCAGGACGTGGACACTGCGACGGCACCGGCGGATCCCAACAGCGTCCCCAGAGTGCCCAGCGCGGACTCCAGGTTGGTGCGCCAGATGTTTCGTCCGTCGACAACGCCCGCGACGATGGTCTTTCCGGCCAGCTCTGGCACCAAGGCCACACCCGATGCGGACCCGTAGACCAGGTCGACGGCAATCGCCTCGACGGGGGTACGTGCCAGCGCCGGCAGTGCGGCACCGAGGTCCCCGAAGTAGGTGGCGACCAGGATCGCGGGGCGATCGGCCACCGTGCCGAGACGGCCATACACCTGCTCGGCCAGTTCGGGACCATTCGGCAGGATGTCGGTGACGAGCACCGGCTCATCGATCTGCACCCAGCCGACGCCTGCCTCAGCGAGCTGCACCAACAGCTGCTCGTACAGCGACACCACCTCGTCGAGCCGTTCGATGGGCGCGGGGGCGCCGTCGACTGACTTACTCAACGCGAGGAAGGTGATGGGACCGACGACGACCGGACGTGCCGGAATGCCCAGCGCCTGAGCTTCTTTCAGCTCTCCGAACAGCTTGGCCGGGTTCAGTTCGAACTTCGTGTCCGGCCCGATCTCCGGCACCAGGTAGTGGTAGTTGGTATCGAACCACTTGGTCATTTCCAGCGGTGTCACATCATCATTGCCGCGAGCGGCGGCGAAGTAGCGATCGAGCTCATCGGCGATACCGGCGACACGGGGCGGGAGGGCTCCGAGCAGCACCGCGGTGTCCAGCACCTGGTCGTAGTACGAGAAGGTGTTCACCGGTACGGAGTCGAGCCCGGCGGCCGCCAAAGCGGTCCAATTGTCGCGCCGAAGCCCTGCGGCGACAGTTTCGAGCTCGGTACGGCTGGTACGTCCGGCCCAGTAGCTCTCGGTAGCCCTCTTGAGTTCACGCCGCGGGCCGATACGCGCGGATCCGAGCGTGGTGGCGGTCAAAGGTTGAGCAGTCATGAATTAGTCCTTCATCAACAGCGGGGTAGCCACCGCCCGGGGACGAAGAACCGAGCACGGAACCACCGCGACAGATATCTGCTCGGTGAAACCGCCTCGGCCATACGCCCATTCCGCGAGGCGATGATCCGCCGGGTGCGGCGCACCCGGCACAGCTGGCAGGTCTTCGGACTTACAGGCGTTACCCGGACTCAGGTTTTCCTACTGGCCGCCGCTTCCCAGGCTTCTTGGTGCTCAACCCAGTGCATATGACGACTGTCGTTCCTGCATACCGCTGCGGGACAGTCCCGGATTCTCACCGGGTTCCCTCTTATGCCGGACCCGAGGGCCCGGCACTCGATGCTGATAACGGCTCGGATAAAACCCGTGCCACTACCAGCAGACCAGCTGCGTTTCTCATCATATGCGCGCTATCCAACACAAATATTAGCGACTATTCTCTAATATCGTGATCACCTTGGACCAGGCTCAGCGGGTGCTCGATGCGCAGCCCTTCAGTCGCCTCCTCGGCGCATCCGTGTGCCGGGTCGATGAGTCCGGAATCCGGCTCGCACTTGATATCCGTGACGAGCTGCGGCAGCAGAACGGGTTCATCCACGGCGGCGTATTGAGCTATCTCGCCGACAACGCGATCACCTACGCCTGCGCCCTTGGTTTGGGTGCGGACATTGTGACCAGCGGATACACCATCGAGTACGTGTCCCCAGCGGGCGATGGGGTGCGACTGCTCGCGGATGCCTCGCTGGTCAGCGCCGGCCGCACCAAGGCGCTGGGCCGCTGCGAAATCTCCGTCGAAGGTCACGACGGCAAAACCAAGCTGGTTGCGGTTGCTCAGGGCACGAGCATGGTCCGGCGCCGTGGGGCGTAAAGCGCAGTACACCGCGGACGACATCCTGGACGCGGCGCTGGCCCTGGTGACCTCGGGCGGCCCACCAGCGGCCACCGCCTCCGCCATCAGACGCATCCTCGGAGCACCGTCGGGTTCGATCTATCACCGATTCGCCAGCCGTGACGAGCTCATGGCCCGGCTCTGGCTGCGATCGATCGCCCGCTATCAGAACGGGATACTCGCGGCCCTGTGTCTGCCGGATCTCGACGATGCACTTACGGCGACCATTGACCACGCCTTCGATTGGACGGCGGCGAACCGCAACGAGGCGCAGCTGCTACTCCAGTACGAGAAGGCCGATTTGGTCGCGCACTGGCCCGACACCCTCGCCGCGGAGCTCACGACACTCAACTCACGGGTCCGCACGGCGTTGCGCGAGTACACCGGGCATCGGTTCGGCGCGATCACTCCCGAACTGATCGACAAAACGATGTTCGCATTGATCGACATGCCGTACGCAGCGGTGCGCCGTCACCTGCCCAACAGGGGCGAGCCCGCGCCGTGGCTGCGCCAGTTTGTCCGGGCCAGCGCCCGGGAGCTTCTCGCCCGCGAGAGTTAGACCGTGGCGTATTTCTGGCGCAGGGCCTTCTTGTCGAGCTTGCCCAGCGCGGTCAGCGGCAACGAGTCGGCGACGATCACGTGTTTGGGTGACTGCACCGAACCCTTGCGGTCCTTGACCGCGGACTGGATCTCGGACGTCATCTTGGACACCGCGTCGCCGCTGTGGTCGGCATCCGCACGCAGCACCACGATCGCCGTCACCGCCTCGCCCCATTTCTCATCGGGCACCCCGATGACGCCGACCTGCGCCACCGAGGGATGCTCGGCGACAACGTCTTCCACCTCTCGTGGGAACACGTTGAAACCACCGGTGACGATCATGTCCTTGGTCCGGTCGACGATGAACCAGAAACCGTCCTCGTCTTCGCGTGCGACATCGCCGGTGCGCAGCCAGCCGTTCTTGAACGTGTCGGCGGTCTGTTCGGGCAGCCCCCAATAGCCACCCGCCACCAGCGGACCGGCCACACAGATCTCGCCGGGCTCACCCTGCTTCACCGGCTGATCGTTCTCGTCGAGCAGCGCCGTGCGCAGGAACGCCGAGGGCCGGCCACAGCTGGAGAGCCGCTGGGTGTCGTGATCGCCCTTGGCCAGATAGCTGATCACCATGGGCGCTTCGGATTGGCCGAAGTACTGCGCGAAGATCGGCCCGAATCGCTTGATCGCCTCCGCGAGCCGTACCGGGTTGATGGCCGAGGCGCCGTAGTAGACCGTCTGCAACGACGACAGGTCGCGGGTCTGAGAATCCGGGTGATCCAGCAGCGCATAGATCATCGACGGCACCAGCATGGTGGCGGTGATCTTGTGCTCCTCGATTGCCGCCAGCACGGCGCCCGCGTCGAACTTGGGCAGCACCAACATCGATCCGCCCTTCATCAGGGTCGGCATGAAGAAAGCCGCCCCCGCATGTGAAAGCGGGGTGCACATCAGGAATTTGGGGCGATCCGGCCACTCCCACTCGGCCAGCTGGATCTGCGTCATGGTGAGAATCGACTGTGAGGTTCCGATGACGCCCTTGGGCTTGCCCGTCGTGCCACCCGTGTAGGTAAGGCCGTTGATGTGATCCGGCGACAAGTTGATCGGAACCAAAGGCCTCGCCTCGAAGCCTGCGGCCGCGGCAACCAGGTCATGCCCCACCTCAGCCAGCTCAGCGGGCACAGGCCCGAGCGTCAGCACGCGGGTCAGCGTCGGCACCTTCTCCACCAGGGCGGCGGCACGCTCCACGAACTGCGGCGTGGGGTCGATGACAAGTGTGGTGATCTTGGCGTCGGCCAGCACGTAGGCATGGTCGTCGAGCGACCCGAGCGGATGCAGCGCGGTACGCCGTGTGCCCAGCAGCTGCCCCGCGCCGATCACCAACAGCACCTCGGGGCGATTGAGGGCCAGCATGCCCTGACCATCGGTCGGATCGGGCACCAGCGCGGTGAAGGCCTGGATGTACTTGCTGATCTCGTCGGCCATCTGGGCGCCGGTGAGCGTGACATCCCCGAGCACCAGCGCGGGCGCGCTCGCATTCTTTTTCAGCGCGGCGACCAGCAGGTGCCCGGAGTTGATCGACCCGTGCAGCGGGTCAAATGAGTCAGGCATCGCGCTCCTTGAGTGAATAGTCGCCGATCAGGCACTTCGCTCGACGTTAGAACATGTTCTAGTTTTGGGCAAGAACGTGCTCACACCCACCTGCATCCCCGCTGCACCGGGGTCAACAGGCGCTGCTCGCGACGGATGCCCCTCAGACTGCGGTGAATCCCTTGGCCCGCTGCGCGTCCTGCGCGCTCCACAGCGTCGACGTGATCTCCGACTTCACCAGCGGGACCACCTCTTCGGCGAATCGGCGCAGGGTGTCCTTCTGCTCCTCGAAGTCGGCCTCGGGGCTCAACGAAATCGACTGGAACTCGTGACCGAAGGCCTCATGCCACTGAATGATCTTCTCGGCCACGCGTTCCGGCGAACCGGCCAGCACCGGGCCGCGATCCGCCGCGTCCTCGATGGATTCGAAGGAAGGAAACTTGCCAACGGCCTTCGGGTGGTCCTTGAGCTTGGCCATCTGCGCCAGGCGTGCCTCGTAGATCGGCCGGTACTGCGCGATGGCCTGTTTGGTTGTATCCGCCAGGTAGAGCCCTCCCGAACCCGCACCCACGTGCAGATTGGCCGGGTCGTGCCCGTTCTGCGCGTACAGCTCCCGATACCTGTCGATGAGAATCTTGTAGTTCTCCTTGGGCTGCAAAGCATTTGCGGTGACTATCGGATCGCCCCACTTCGCGGCGAGTTCAACCGCGAACGTCGAGGTCGCCGACCCATGCCAGATCCGGAACGGCCCGTCGTACGGCCTGGGCAGGGTTGTCGCGTCGGCCAGCGGATGCCGGTGCGTGCCCGTCCAGTCGACGTGTTCCTCGCGCAGTAGCCGCCGTAGCAGCTCATAATTCTCTTGCAAGTACTCATACTGCTTGGCGATATCCAGCCCCATCAACGGGTACTGCCGGTCTTCATTGCCCTTCCCGATGACGATCTCGAGCCGGCCGCGGCTCAGCTGGTCGATGGTGGCGAAGTCCTCCGCCGCACGCACCGGGTCCAAGAGGGAGAGCACCGTAACGCCGGTGGACAACAGGATCCGTTCGGTCGCCGCAGCCACCGCTCCCAGCAGTACCGTGGGCGCCGAAGACAGCACGTCTCCCGCATGCCGCTCCCCGACTGCAAAGGAATCCAAACCCAGGCTTTCAGCCAAGACCGCGGTCTCGACCACGCGGTTCAGCCGGTCGGCGGCGGGCGCCAATGCCCCCGTGGCGGGGTTCGGCAGATAGAAGACAATGTCGAGAAGCTGAAAGCGCATATCGTCAGTATGCCGAAACGGACCCCGGTCCGGCAGGGAGGAAATGTTCTGATGATCACCGAACTGGACTCGGTGCTTCTCGACGTTCCAAATCTCGCTGACGCAAAGGCTGCCTATGCGCGGCTGCTCGGAACGGACACTCCGCACCCCCAGCTCCATCTCGGGCTCCCGGATTGGGCAATGCACCCCGGGTTGCTGTTCGGCGTCGCAGACCTGTCGTCCGCGGCGCGGACGGTCGATCGCCGCGGCCTAGCACTGGCCTCGCACGGAGAGCTCGTAGCAGGACAGGCCGACGGACTCACCCTGGGACTACGCGCGCGACCGGCAACACACGCGGCCCCGATGAGCGAGCAGATCGATCACCTGGTGCTGTTCTCCCCCAATCGCGACAGGATCATCGCGACGCTCTGCGGACGGCTCGGCTTCGATCTGCGCCTGGACCGCATGCAGTCGTGGGGCGTACACCAACTGTTTTTCCGCTGCGCGGGCCTGGTGGTTGAGGTGGTGCTGCGCGATGACGACCCCGCCGGACCCGACTCACTGTGGGGAATCGCCTGGCGCACCAATGATATTGACGCCTCGCATGCTCGGCTAACGGATGCCGACGTCACTCTCAGTGCCATCCGAGACGGCCACAAGCCAGGCACCAGAGTCGCGACGGTCAAAGATCCAGGGCTGGCAGTCCCCACAATTTTGATTGAACAGCGCTAGCCGCCGACTAGGTTGGGGTCTATGACGACTCCGAACCCGGGAAGCTGGCAACCCGACCCCGACGGACGATTCGAGTTCCGCTGGCACGACGGTCACCGCTGGACGGATCAGGTAGCCCATCAGGGAAAAGTCAGTTCAGCTCCGCTAGGAGGCTCCGCACCGGCCGCCCCACAGCCCAGCCCATCAACCCAAGCCGCACAACCGGCAGCACAGGCCCAACCTCTCGGAGACCAATTCTCAGGTATCAGTGGAGATTTGGTGGACGGCCGCTTTAGCGAGAATGAGGCGAAACCAATCTCGAACCAGAACGCCAAACTGTTGCGCGTTCGTCTTGGCGAGCCATTCCTGGCGCGTCAAGGATCAATGGTGGCCTACCAGGGCAATGTCGATTTCGCCTTCGAAGGCGGCGGTGCGGCGAAGTTCTTGAAGAAGGCAATCACCGGAGAAGGCTTGCCGCTCATGCGGTGTTCGGGCCAGGGCGACGTATTCCTGGCCGAGCGCGCCTTCGACGTTCATCTACTAAACCTCAACAACGCGGGCCTTTCGATCAGCGGCAAGAACGTGCTGGCCTTCTCGGCAGGCCTGAACTGGAACATCGAGCGGGTCAAGGGCGCCAGCATGGTCACCGGCGGCCTGTTCAACACGACATTGAGGGGAACAGGGTGGGTGGCCTTGACTACCGACGGTCCGCCGGTGGTGCTCAATGCCGCAGAGGCGCCGACATTCGCCGACACGAACGCCGTGGTGGCGTGGTCGGCCAACCTTCAGACACAGCTCAAGACGAGCTTCAAGGCCGGCGCCCTCATTGGCCGCGGTTCGGGCGAGGCACTCCAAGTCTCATTCCAGGGCCAGGGATTTGTCATCGTGCAACCATCCGAGGGCGTTCCTGTTGTCACCGCCGGCTAGAGAGTCATCAGCCCCGAAAGCTCCCGGGCCCCCCGGGTCAACGTCGTGATCAGTACTTCTCGCTCCGCGCGGGTCGCACTGGGCAGCAGCGGCCCCAGCTGAAGTTCGTAGGCGGCATCGGCACCCACGAAGATGGGCGCCGCTAGATAGCTGATCGGCAGCACATCGTCGGATACCAGCTCGTCGCGCGAGTACAGACGCGAGGTGAGCCGGGACAACTGTCGCAACAGCCGCTCGCGGAGCGCCGCCTCCATCACCTCCGAGCCCACCGAACCGAGCAGATCCGAGAGCAGATCAACCATCCCGGTGTCGTCATGGTCGGGGCGGTAGATCACGTATCCGCAGTCGGAAACCTGCCGCAGAAGCCGCTGGCCGGAACGCGCGCTCAAGCCGCGGGCGGTGCCGAGCCACTGCGCGCGTTCTTCCGATGAACGCCAGGGCATCACGGCCGAACCCGCGGGAAAGGCCAGCGGTATCGTCTGCCCGACCGCGAATCCGGTGACAGCCCTGTGTCCCGCTTGCGCCTTGGCGACGATCGTCAATGTCTTCGGACTGATTCGGCTGATGGTCGCCCCCGCCTGTGCTGCCCCGGCGATTCGGCCCAGCACGTCCTGAACCTCGCGGGGCATGGTCGCCTCAACCGCACGTGGCATCGCCGGCCCAACCCGATAACGAAGCTCACCATCGCGCGTCAACCATCCCGCCGATTCCAGCTCGTTCACCACGGCGGTGGCGGTGGCACGGGGAATACCTGTACTTGTGGCGATCTCGCTCAGCGATTTGGGTTGTGTTGCAGTAGCGAGCATTTCCACGATTCTTATGACGCGTGCGGTCGGCGGTGAAATGGTCGGCATAGGTTCCCTCCCTCTTGCGCGTTGCAGTGCCCAGGTCTACAGTGCATCGACTATTCGCCCCAAGGTAGTCGAATATTCGACACGGAGGTAGACATGATTCTGGACCGCTTTAGGCTCGACGGCAACGTCGCGATCGTTACCGGCGCGGGTCGTGGACTGGGCGCGGCGATCGCGGAGGCGTTCGCGCAGGCGGGTGCCGATGTGCTGATCGCCTCGCGTACCGAATCCCAACTGCACGAGGTCGCCGCGAAGGTGGCTGCTGCGGGACGCCAGGCCGAGGTCGTCGTGGCCGATCTGTCCGATACCGAAGCATCTGCCTCCCTGGCACAGAAGGCCGTCGACCGGTTCGGGCGACTCGACATCGTAGTCAACAATGTGGGCGGCACCATGCCGAAACCCTTCTTGGACACTACTAACGACGACCTCGCCGAGGCCTTCTCGTTCAACGTTCTCAACGGTCACGCACTGTTACGTACCGCGGTGCCGCATCTACTCAAGTCTGACAACGCTTCGGTCATCAACATCACGTCCACCATGGGCCGGCTTCCGGGCCGCGCCTTCCTCGGATACTGTACCGCCAAGGGTGCGCTTGCGCACTACACCCGCACGGCTGCAATGGATTTGAGTCCGAGAATCCGCGTCAACGGCATCGCCCCCGGCTCTATACTCACCTCTGCACTGGAGGTCGTGGCGGGCAACGACGAAGTGCGCGGGACCCTCGAAAAGAACACGCCACTACACCGGCTGGGCGATCCGGCCGATATCGCGGCGGCCGCAATCTATCTCGCATCGCCAGCCGGCAGCTTTCTCACCGGCAAGGTCCTCGAAGTCGATGGCGGCCTCATCGCACCCAATCTCGACATTCCCCTACCCGACCTCGCCTGACTACTTCCAGAAGGAACCTGATATGACGAAGACACGTGTAGCCGTCTGGGGCACAGGAAATGTCGGCCAGCATGCGCTCGCCGGGGTAATCACCGACCCGACCATGGAACTCGTCGGCGTATGGGTGTCCGGAGCCAACAAGGCCGGAAAAGACGCCGGTGAGCTGGCCGGGCTCGCCACCACCACCGGTGTCGCCGCGACCACCGATGCCACCGAGATCTTGGCACTCAAGCCCGACTGCGTGGTGTACACCGCTATGACCGACAACCGCCTGATGGAGGCGATCGAGGACTTGCGCTCGATCCTGGCAGCCGGTATCAACGTCGCCGCCAGCGCGCCGGTGTTTCTGCAGTATCCGTGGGGCGTCCTGCCGGATAACATGCTGGAACCCATCGAAGCCGCAGCACGGGAAGGCAACTCGTCGATCTTTGTCGGTGGTATCGATCCTGGTTTTGCCAACGACCTGCTGCCGCTGGCGCTCATGGGTACCTGCCAGCACGTCGATCAGGTGCGCTGTATCGAGATCGTCGACTACGCGACGTACGACAGCGCAACGGTGATGTTCGACGTCATGGGCTTTGGTAGGCCGATGGACGAGACCCCCCTCTTGCTGCAGCCGGGAGTACTGTCGCTGGCCTGGGGTTCGGTGGTGAGGCAGCTCGCGGCCGGTCTGGGCATCGAATTGGACGAGGTCACCGAGAAGTACGAAAAGCTATCCGCACCTGAGGATTTCGATATCTCATCGGGACATATCCCCGCGGGCACCATGGCCGCGCTGCACTTCGAGGTTCGTGGGATGAAGGGCGGCAATGTGGTGACGGTCCTTGAGCACTTCACCCGCCTGCGCGAGGATCTAGCGCCGGACTGGCCACAGCCCGCACACGAGGGTGGCACCTATCGTGTCGAGATCACCGGGGAGCCCAGCTACATACTGGATTTGGGATCGTTCAGCGCACACGGTGATCACAACTACGCCAATCTGATCGCGACGGCGATGCGCGTGGTCAACGCGGTACCTGCCGTCGTCGCAGCCGATGCGGGTATCCGCACTACTTTGGACCTACCGCTGATCACGGGAAAGGGGCGCGCGCGATAGCGTTCGGGCAATGCTCCCGGCGTGAATCCAGTTGCCCAGCCACACCGGCATCGCGAGCGCACCGCCAACCAATCCAAGCGGCCCGGGGAGCAGTGAAACGATTTGCAATGCGCACCACGCTAAACCCGTTGCACGCCAGATATTTCGATTGATATCGCTAATGGTCGGCGATGCCGCAAGGCTTCCGGCGATGTCGTTGACGATGAAGAAGTCTTCAACGAAGTTGAAGGGCGGGGCGAACATCAACCACACCGACCGAGGAGACCGCGTGCGCCCCCATTCGGGTAGGCGCACGAGAATGCGCTGCAGGGTAAGGCAATAGAGAGCCACCAGGCCGAAGAACGTCACGATGGTGGTCACCGCTGCCACTGGGCCGGTTGCGGTGATTTCCCCGAGAATTCCCGATCCCCACCGCGGCGCCCATAGCGGCTGTAGCAGCAGTGCTACCACCGGGATGGTGAGCACCACGGTCCATGCACGCATCAGCAGACCCTACTGGCGGCTCTTGCGTGGCGGAGGATTACGGCGCGGTGCCGGCGGGGACGTACAGCCTGATGAGCTCTGCCAGCCGCTCACCGACGTCGTCGAGCGTCTCCGTCGACTGCGCGGCGATCGACATGATGACGGCGCCTTCGATCGCCGCGATCATGGTCCGGGCCAGCGAGCGTGCCGCCTCGGCAGCCACGTGATAGCGCGTAAGCCGCTCGGTGAGAATGGTCTGCCAATCCTCGAATGCATCCGCCGCCACCGCCGAGGCCTCGGGCGCCTCGGTGCGTCCCAGCACGGCGGCGACGATCGGGCACCCCGCCTGCATCTCGGTTTCGCCGAGTTGCGCCTTCCACAGTTCGATGAACAACTGAATGCCGTGTGCCGGATCGATATCGTCACCGGCCGCCTTGATGATGGCCGTCAGCTCTTGTCCCGCGAGGCGGGTCGCCTCGGCGACCAGTTCCTGCTTACCGCCGGGAAAGTTGAGGTAGATGGTTCTCCGTGACACACCGCTGTCTTCCAGCAGTGCGTTGAGACCGGTTCCCGCGACGCCCCGGCGCCGCACCAGACCCGTCACGCTAGCGATCAACGTGTCACGTGCCGACATCCTGCCCGCCTCCCAACTTGTCAGGTGTTAACTATACCGCTCAGTCTACCGAGTCGCCGCCGGGCCCGGGCATTTATCGGAACATTGCGGTAAACCAATCGGTGTACTACCGTCGGCCGGGTGGCAGACCTACACGATCCCCTTCCACTGGCCTCGGGCCAGGTTCTGCGCAATCGACTGATGAAGTCGGCCCTCAGCGAGGGCCTCGGCGACACCTCTCAGGGGCCCGACCACCGGCTCGTCGAGTTGTACCGCCGCTGGGGCACCGGCGGGTTCGGCCTCGTCGTCACCGGCAATGTGATGGTTGACCGAAGCCACCTAGGTGAGCCGGGAAATGTGGTCATCGAAGACGACCGGCATCTCGATGGCCTGTCGCGGTGGGCCAAGGCAACCAAGGATGGCGGCGGCCTGATCTGGATGCAGGTGAACCACCCAGGGCGGCAAGCCAACCCGCTCGCCACGGCGTCCCAGCCGGTGGCACCGTCCGCGATCAAGATGAACGTCCCCGGGTGGCAAGCACCACGTGAACTCACCGATGACGAGATCGAGAACATCATCGACCGGTACGCGACCACGGCGTCGATCGCCGATGCGGCCGGGTTCGACGGCGTTCAGATCCACGGCGCACACGGCTATCTGGTGGCACAGTTCCTGTCGCCACGTACCAATCGGCGCACCGACCGGTGGGGAGGCGACCCGGAACATCGGATGCGTTTCGTTCTCGAGGTTGTCCGCCGCACGCGTGCGGCGGTGAGCCCCGGCTTCTCGGTCGCCATCAAGCTCAACTCCGCGGACTTCCAGCGTGGAGGCTTCACCGAGGAAGAGTCGCGGGCAGTCATCGCGGCACTCGCCTCCGAAGAGGTCGACCTCATCGAAATCAGCGGTGGTACTTACGAATCACCGGCGATGGAGGGCAGGCCGCTGGTGACATCGGCGTCGACCCAGGCCCGCGAGGCCTACTTCCTCGAGTACGCCCGCACCGCCCGCGAGGCGGCCGGTGACGTCCCGATCGCCGTAACAGGAGGTTTCCGCACGGAAGCCGCCATGTCCGACGCCATCCGATCGGGTGATTGCGATGTCGTGGGGCTCGGGCGCCCGACAACTGTCAATCCCGAGTCCGCCGACAGCCTGCTAACGGCGCGTCAGGACAAGCTGACCGTTCCGGATGCTTCACTGCCCCTACCTGGCTGGCTGGCATCGACCGGCAGGGCGAAGTCTTTCCTGAGCGCACTGGAACTCCAGTGGCATAACACCCAACTGCACCGCCTGGGCGCGGGGACCGACCCGGACCCCACCATCGGCCCGTGGATCACGGCACTTCGACTCCTCAAGAACAACGGGGTCGACGCCTTTCGGAGAAGGAGAAGTTCATGACGGACAAGACACTGCGCAAGTTCCGCAGAGAGCGCGCCATGGGCCGTTACCTGCTCAACCCTGCCGTCTCGGCCCTGACGAAGCTTGGTCTGCGCACAGCGCTCGCCTCGGAGCTGGAAACCACCGGACGCAAGACCGGCCAGCTACGGCGGGTCCCGGTCTCGGTCCAATTCGACGCGACAGGCGCGTGGGTGATCAGCCAGCACGGCACCCGCTCGGGCTGGGGCAGCAATATTGCCGCGAATCCCAATGTCCGCCTGAAGCAGGGAAACCGGTGGCGTACCGGAACCGCCCAGTTCCGGCCCGATGACGATGTCGTCGCGCGGGGCCGCAAGTTCGGGGCCGTCGGCGCGCGGGTGGTCAAGGCACTGGAGACCACCCCCATATCGGTGCGCATCGATTTCACCGACTGAGGACAAGGAATACGCGATATGCCTCTCTACCAGTGCATAACACGCGCGGAGAGCCTCACCGACGAGGTGCGGCAGACCATCGCCCAGGAATTCACACGTATTCACTGCGAAATCACCGGCGCTCCGGCGGTATTTGTCCACGTGGTCTTCAATGAATACCAAACAGGCCACCACTATCTGGCGGGAAAACCGGAAAGCGACACCACCTTCATCGCAGGCACTATCCGTTCAGGGCGTTCCCTGGAACAACGTCAACAATTGCTCCGTGAACTCTCGTCCGCCTGGCACGAGCTGACGGGCCAGCCGGAGGAGGAACTCGTCCTGAGCATTTCCGAACAGGACGCCTCCGCAGTCATGGAAGCCGGGCTCATTTTCCCCGAGGCAGGCGCCGAGGCCGCCTGGTTTGAGCAGAACCGAGAGAAGCTGGGCTTCCTTCTCAACCAGTAGGCCCAAACCTTCCCAATGGCACACTTGCGCACTTTTGTGCCATTGAGTTAGCGTGGTGCTCATGGTTGATCAGAGCGCCATCACCCGTCCCGTCAGCCTCGACGAGGGGCTCCGGGAAGCAATCCCCATGCCCGTAGAAGACCCTGCGGACGACTCCGTGGAAACCCCGCGGCTGGGCGCCGACTCCCTGGTGTGGAAGTTCTACGGGGATGTCCGTGGCGTACTCGGCTTTCAGCGGCTCGCCGGCACCGAGAACTGCATCGAACAGCTGGGTAAGGCGGTCGAGGACCATTCGGTGATCTTCACCGACACCCTTGGCCGCGCACGCCGCTCCGGGCCGCCCATCATGAAGACCATCTACTCGGCGGACCCACAGAAGTGGGGGCGGATGGTGCGTGATTTCCACAAGCCGATCACCGGAACCATCAGCGACGGATCGCGTTACCACGCACTCAATCCCGAGCTCTTCTATTGGGCGCATGCGACTTTCGTCGATCAGGTCTTGTACATCACCGACACATTCATCCGGCGTCTCTCCTACGCCGAGAAGGTGCGGATCTTCGAGGAGAGCAAGGTCTGGTACAGCCTCTACGGGGTCAGTGCACGCAATCAGCCGCAGACGTACGACGAGTTCGTCACCTACATGGAGGGCATGTTCGACCGGTTCGTGCCGACAAAGACGATCCTCTACGCGACGGGTTACATCCGCCAGGGCGTGCCCGGGCCCAAGCAGATTCCCAAGCCGCTGTGGCGTCTGCTGTCGGCGCCACTGAACGCCTTCATCCGGACGGTCGTCGTCGGAACGCTCCCGCCGCAGATGAAGCAGGTCTGCCGACTGGAGTGGAGCGACGAGAAGGAACGCAACTTCCAGCGCTTCGCCACGGTCATGCGCGCATTGAACCCGTTGTTCAACAGGCTGCCGGTGCGGGCGCTGTACCTGCCGTGGGCGTCCGAGGGCTGGAATCGTGAAGGAGTCGACCCCCGCCCGCTATACAACCGGGCGGCATGACCACACTCGTGGGGGTGACCAGCGCCCCACCCACCGATGCCGTACTCGATGCCGCGCGCATTGAGTTCGAGCGGCACGGTATGCGCCGCGCCAACATGGACGCCATCGCACGTCGCGCCGGGGTGAGCCGCCGCACCCTCTACCGTCGCTTCCCCACTAAGGAAGCGCTGTTCGAGCACCTCATCGAGGCAGAGAGTCTGGGCATCTTCGGCCAGCTCGCCGTCGCCGCCAACGGCCAGGATGCCCAGGGCGCCATCGTCGAGTGCTTCACGCTGGCCATGCGGCTCATCACGGAAAGCCGGCTGGCGGGCACCATCATCGAGAACGAACCGGAACTCGTCATCGGCCTCAACACGCCTTCTGGCGAGAAGGCCATTGTGCGAGCCAGCGCGCTGGTGGCGTCCAGCCTGCGGCACAGCGGCGCCACAATGCCCGATGACGCGGTGCTGGCGGTGTCGGAAATCCTTGTGCGACTGGTTGGTTCCCTGCTCACCAACCGCGCCGGCGTACTCGATATCACCGATACCGTGGCGGTACGGCGGTACGCACAAACCTATCTAGCTCGATTGGTCTGGTAGTACTACTCGTTCAGAAACCGACCTTGAGTCGGCATCTGACTAAACTGCCTGCATGGCGACACGGCGGCAGATGTACGCAGAACAGACTCGTTCGGACCTTCTGGATTCCGCGCGCCGGCATTTCACGACGACCGGCTACAACAGCGTGACCGTCGACGACATCGTCAGCAGCATCGAAGTCAGCAAGGGCACGTTCTACTACCACTTCTCCGACAAGCAAGCGATGTTCAGCGCCCTGCTCACCGAATGCCTGACCGAGACCGCCGATACCGTCACCACGGCCATCCGCCTCCTGGACAAGCCCGGCGCCAACGGCCCGCAGGTCGCCGCCACGTCAGCATGGGTGTACCTGTCCCGATCGCGTGACGACAGGACCTACCGGGAGCTCATGCGCCAAGCGCCGATGGTCCTCGGCGAGGAGACCTACCGCCACATCGACGAGACCATCGTGCTGCCTCCCTTGGTCACACTCATGGAGACTCTTGCCGCTCGTCATGAACTGAAGGCCGGCGTGCACACCCATATGGCCGCCCGGATGCTCATGACCATGTTTGTCACCGCCAACAGCATCATCGCCGAATCCGATGATCCCGCAACAACAATGACAGAAGTCGCCGATACGATCGCCACCATGTTCAGCGGGATCGTGCTCGGAGACGTCCCGCTGTCGCGGGCCGCCGCTAACGGATAGCCAGGAACAGGAGTGTGCGCAGGAAGGGGCGCACCGCGAACGCCGTCCAGCGCAACGGGAACCATCCCACCCACTTCGGAGTGAACGCAACTGTCCAGCGCACCAGCACCTTGTTCCCATCAGCGGCGAGCTCCCAACGCTCACCGAATGCCTTGAGAACCAAGGGAACCGAAACACCGGTCCCGATCGCGACCAGCTTGAGGCCCTCTTCGCTGTGAACTACCTTCTCGGTGATCGCGAACAGTGGAGTGCGAGTCACCACCTGGTCACCCGATCTCACCGGGCCGGACACAAAGGGAATCGTCTCCAGGTAGCCGCCCTCGGAGACCTGAGTCCACACCCGCTCGACGGGCCCCGGCACGGTGACCTGCGCGGTGACAGCGAACGATGCCCCCTTGTCGAAAAAGTCGGTGTCCGGCATGGTCACCCCGAAGCGTCGCGGCCCGCTGTCGCCGGAAGCCAGGGCGAAGAGCACCACAGCCCCCAGCAAGCCCCCGAGGGCCAGCACTCCCACGACGATCCCGATCAGCACCGGAGTGGACATGGTCCTCCTTGAGTACGAGTTGCCATTAACTGACTCGCGAGTCAGTTAGCAAGCTAGCCCTCCTACCAGCACCCACAGAAGCGCAATCGCACAAGTTCGTGACCGAGGCCAGTCTGAGGCGCCCATTTCTTGTGACCCAACCCCGTATCGCTACCGGCGGCCGCACGCAAACTTGCGTCGACAATTCGGGTAGCTCTACTCATGTTCTATCGGGCCTCAGCTGCCACCGTGGTCTCATGAGCACATCGGAGCCCACCGTCCGCGCCTCCACGGCGTACTACGTTCAGTCCGCAATCGCCTTCGCGGTCGCATTCGCCTCCACGCTGGGCGGCATCGTCTACCTACCGATATCACCGTGGCCCCGCGCGTTCCTCGCGGTGTGCACCCTGTTCTTGGTCACCAGTTGCTTCGGGCTGGCCAAGGTCATCCGGGATACCCACGAGTCACAACAGGTCCGCAACCGCATCGACGAGGCGCGCATCGAGCAGATTTACGCCGAGCACAACCCGCTGAAACCGGCGATCTAGTTCAGCACCCGATCACCGGCACGCAACAAGGCACTAGGCACCTCGTGCCCGACGACCGATTGCACCACCCGGGCGGCCGCGATCGCGGCTTCGAGGTCCACATCGACGCCGATACCGCTGTCCCGCAGCAGATACACCAGATCCTCGGTGGCGATGTTGCCGGTCGCGCCCGGCGCGAACGGGCAGCCACCGAGTCCGCCGATCGAGGAGTCCAGCCGCGTCACTCCGGATTGCACAGCGGCGTACGCGCTGGCCAAACCAGATCCACGGGTGTTGTGAAAATGTGCGCCCAGCGGTGCATCACCGACGATGGGCCGCACCGCCGCAACGAGATTCGCGACGCGGCGCGGTGTCGTAGTGCCGATGGTGTCGGCAACGGCGTAACGGTCCACCCCCCAATCGCGGGCTCGGCGCACGATGTCGAGCACTCGATGTTCCGGGGTGGGCCCGTCGAAGGGGCAGTCCCATGAACAGGCCACTATCACCTCCACCGTGGCATTGGCTTCACGGGCGAGCGCCACGATTTCCTCGATGCGCGCGGTGGCCTCGGCGCTGCTAGCGCCGACGTTGGCTCGACTGTGTCCATCGGATGCCGACACCACATACTCCAGCGAGGTCAGTCCCGCCGCCAGGGCACGCTTGGCGCCATTGGGGCTGGCGATGAGGGCAGAGAATTCGATATCCGGGTGGTTGTGCAGCTGCGCCGACAACTCGGCGGCGTCGGCCAGCGCGGGCATCTTGGAGGGTGAGACGAATGCGGTGGCCTCCACCTCTCGCACCCCTGTCGCCGCTATCGCATCGAGCAGTGTCAGCTTGTCCGCCAACGAGATCGGTGCCTCAAGCTGAAGTCCGTCCCGCAGCAGGACCTCGCGGATGGTGACGTGGGCAGGCAGACTCATACGACCCCCTCGGCCCGCAACTTCTCGATATCCGCGGCGCTCCTGCCCAGCAGTCCCCCAAAGACGTCCTCGTTGTGCTGGCCGGGCCGGGCCGGGCCGGCGTTGCGGACACCGCCTGGCGATTCGGACAGCACCGGGACAACGCCGGGCCCCAGCACCGACCGGTCGAGCCGTTCATCGAAATGTTCGACGAGCATCTCTCGGGCCTTGAGCTGTGGGTCCTGCACCACATCGGCGACGGTGTTGATAGGGCCTGCGATGACACCGGCCGCACTGAGCACGTCGATGATGTCGGCGGGTAGATGCCCAGCCGCCCATTCGGCGATGATCGCGTCGAGTTCATCCTGATTGCGGCCCCGCGCAACGTGATCGACAAAGCGCTCATCAGTGCTCAGCTGCGGCTGATCCATCGCTTCGCACAGCCTGCGGAACACGGTGTCTTGATTGGCCGCGATGACCACCCAGCTGCCGTCCGCGCTCTGATAGATGTTCGATGGCGCAATGCCCTCCAGCCGGGTTCCCGACGGACCACGCACCACCCCACCCACGTCGTAATCAGGAATGGTGGATTCCTGCACTGCCAAACAACTCTCGGTCAGTGCCGTATCGACGATCTGTCCGCGACCGGTGATGGTTCGCCGGTACAGCGCGGCCAGCGCACCCTGGGCGGCGAACATCCCGGCAAGGGTGTCACCGATCGAGAGCGCCATCCGGGGCGGCGGACCGCCCGGAAAGCCGTTGAGATGCCGCAACCCACTGGCGGCCTCGGCCACCGAGGCGTATCCGGCCTTGTGCGCGTCCGGACCGGTCTGCCCGTAACCGGAAACACGAACCAAGACGATGCCCTTGTTGCGTTCGGCCAGAACGTCGTAGCCAAGGCCCCATTTCTCCAGGGTGCCGGGCCGGAAGTTCTCGACGATCACATCCGACTTCTCGACGAGATCGAGGAACAGCGCGCGTCCGGGCTCGGTCCGCAGATCCAGAGTGATGGCCTTTTTGTTGCGTGCGTGCACCGTCCAGAAAACATGGTGCCCATCGACCTCGGCCTGCCCCCACGTCCGCAGCGGATCCGGCGCACCGGGCGGCTCGATTTTGAGCACCTCGGCGCCCATATCCCCGAGTAACCGCCCTGCGAAAGGCCCGGCGATCAGGGTGCCCAACTCCAGCACCCGGATCCCATCAAGAGCACCCGTCATCCCAGTGACGCTACCCCGAACCACATGACCGTCAGCATCGTGTAACCACTGGCACTACTTCTTCAGGGGCAGACATCCGCCTGTCTCAGAAGAACGCTTTGGGGACGGGACATCCGACGGTGATGACGCAACGTGATCCCACCGCCCGGCGCGGCCTGCGGGCCGTTCCGGCAGGTAGCGACCACTACGCGGACTGGCAGTCCGTGTATCAGGACAACGCTGTCTGGGTGTACCGCACCATCTACGCCCGGGTGGGCAACAAACCCGACGCCGAGGACCTGACGGCCGAGGTGTTCCTGGCTGCGCTGCGCCCGCTGCGCCTCACTGTGACGAAAGCCGAGGTGCGGGCCTACTTGCGAACGATCGCGCGCACCGTACTCGCCGCGCATTGGCGCGAGACGCTCGGCCGTGAGATCACCACGATCCCGGATATGCAGGACATCGCCGATCTCCCGCCCGAAGCCGAAGAGTCCATCAGCACCGCGCCACAACACGCGAAGGCCGTCTTGGACGCGCTCCCGGCCAACTATCGTCGAATTCTGGAACTGCGTTTCCTGCAAAGCTGTTCGATCAAGGAGTCCGCCGCCACGATGGGTGTCACCGTCGCCAATGCCAAAGTGCTGCAACATCGAGCACTGCGCCTGGCCGCCCAAATCAACGAACAGGATCTCTCATGAACCCGCGCGGGCTGCGCCACTACATCGACGACCTGCTCCGGGGTCGCCGGCCCAAGCCATTTCGGCCCGACGACTTCGAAGCAGCACAGATCCGGACCGCAATCGAATTGCGCGCGAGCCGTCCCGGTGATGACGCTCCCAGCCAGGAGTTCCTCGCGGGCCTGCAGGGTCGCCTGGCCGAGCAGATGGGCGAACCGCCCTCTACCGCCGAGCAAAGGCGACGGCACGCTCCTACCCGCCGAACAGTCCTCGTCAGCACCTCGGCGGCCGCGGCCGCCGCTGCGGTGGCCGTCACCACGGACCGTCTGATCAACCAGAAGCCCGAGGTCAACCCTCCGCAAGCCTCGGACGAGATCGTCCCCAACGCCGGGAGTTGGCAGCGCGTGGCCGCCAGTAGCGCGGTCCCCGAAGGCGGAGTGCATCCGTTCGACCTCGGATTCGTCAACGGATTCGTGCGCCGGGTGGGCGGTCAGATCGAGGCGGTATCGGGTGTCTGCACCCATCAGGGGTGCAAGCTCTGGTTCGACGGAGCACATGACCGATTGCAATGCCCTTGCCATACAACGTCATTCGCCACCGACGGGCGGGTCATCACCCACCAGCTACCCATCGCCCCCAAGCCGCTGCCCACGTTCGAGGTGCGCGAGGCCGACGGTCATATCGAGGTGTTCGCACCCGACCGCCCGGTCTGATCCGGCTGTAACCCCCGCCGCTATCTCTGTGCGGTGGTCCGCGACTCACGGCGGACTCCTCCATGGAAAGGGGCCCACATGTCGATGTCTCGACGGCGTTGCACCGCACTGGTTGCGGCAGCAGCGATCCCATTAGCAGCATGCGGCGGCGGTAGTAGCGGAAGATCCGATGCGCCGCTGTCGATCGTTTCCGATGCCGGCGGTGCTCCCGGGCTATCTGGGCCCGGCATGCCCGGCGCCATGGCGCCGCACGGCAGCACTCCAACGGCACCCGCGCCTGTCGGGCCCGCTGTCGACATCGAGAACTTCGCGTTCAATCCCGCCACCTTGACGGTGCCCGCAGGCACCACCGTCACCTGGACCAACAAGGACGAAGAACCGCATAACGTGGTGTCCGAAGATGGCACCTTCCGGTCTCCGGGGATGGACGCCAAGGGGACCTTCTCGCATCAATTCACCAGGCCAGGTACTTACCAGTACGTGTGCGGCATCCACCCCTTCATGAAGGCCACGGTGGTAGTGCAATGACCGACGAACGGGATCCACAGAGCATGAGCCGGCGCCAGCTGATCCGGCACACCGCGTGGTTCGGCGCTGCGGTCGCATTGACAGTGTCCGGCGGAGAGGTGATTTCGCACGTTGCCGGTTCTACCGCTCCAATCAGCAGCTCTCGCCCGGCGCTGCGGTTCGCGCAGATCAGCGACAGCCACATCGGGTTTACGGGCAGCGCGAACGCCAATGTCGTCGACTCGTTTGACCATGCGATCGGCCAGATCAACAACCTGGACTACACCCCGGATTTCATCATCCACACCGGAGATCTCACACATCTGGCCACCGACGAACAGTTCGATCAGGTCAAGCAGATGATGTCCGATATCGACACACCACACGTCTTTACCGTTCCAGGGGAACACGATTCGGTTGACGATGCGGGGCAGAAATACCGTGGCGTGTTCGGCGGCGGTACTCGCGGCGATGGGTGGTACAGCTTCGATATCGGGGGCGTCCACGTAATAGGACTGGTCAACACCCTCAACCTGAAGAAGCTCGGCCACTTGGGTGGCGAACAGCTCGAATTCATCCGCAAAGATCTCGCACCGTTGTCGGCGGACACCCCGATCATCGTGTTCAGCCATATCCCGCTGTTCGCCATGTACCCCGAATGGGGTTGGGGTACAGATGATTCCGCGCAGGCACTGAGCTACATGAAGCGATTCGCGTCCGTGACATGCCTCAACGGGCATGTACACCAGTTGTTCACCAAGACCGAGGGAAACATCACCTTCTACAGCGGCACGACGACGGCGTACCCCTTGCCTAAACCGGGCGACGGTCCAGCTCCCAAACCTGTCACGCTGCCTGCCGGCCAGCTGCACGAAATCCTCGGCATTCGGGAGGTCAGCTACGTCAAAGGTGGCCAGACCCTTGCGATCAAGGAAGACAAGCTGACATGAACATCGCATATCGTCTTGCTCTGGCAGTGTCGCTGGCTGTCAGCGGGTACTCCCATGCTCACTTGTACACGCATGGTTATCAACAGATTCCGGGAATCGGGCCTGCCTTCCTCGTGCAGGCCAGCGCATTCTTCACGTTGGCCGCACTGATCACGGCAGGCGCGCCTGAGTGGATGGTTGCAGCCGCCGGTCTGGGTTCGGTGAGTGCGCTCGTGGCGTTCGCGTTATCGCGTACCGTCGGCCTCTTCGGATTCTCCGAACGCGGCTGGAATCCCGCACCTTATGCGGTGATCAGCGTGGTCACAGAGCTGGCCGCCGTCGCCCTGGCGGGTGTGCTGTTCGCCAAGTGCGTGCGGCGGCCAGCTCCGGCAACCCCGACGTCCCGGACGGGGTCGCTATCGCAACCGGTGACTACTTCGTGGTGTAGCCACCGTTGATCAGGATGGTCTGCCCGGTGATCCACCAACCGTCGCTGACGAGGAACCGGATGAACGGAGCGATGTCTTCGATATCGGTCAGTCCGGTCTTCGAGAACGGCGAGAGCGCGGCGGCCGTCTTGTGGTACGCCACCGCGTCTTCACCTTCCGCCGGGTAGAAGAACGGGGTGTCCATCGGACCCGGGCCCACGGCGGTCACCGAAATGCCGCGCTCCCCGAATTCCTTCGAAGCGGCGCGAGTGAAGTGCTCGACGGGCGCCTTGGTCCCCGCGTACGCCGCGTAGAACGGGGTATACGCACCCAGCAGCGACGTCACCAGCGTGACGATCTTGCCGTTGTCGTTGACATGCTTCCCGGCCTCCTTGAGGAACAGGAAAGCAGACTTGGCGTTCACCGCGCTCGCGGAGTCGTACTCCTCCTCGGTGATCTCGGTGAACGGCTTCTTGATGACCTTGCCGACGGTGTTGATCGCGATGTCGGGACGCCCAATCGCTTCAACGGTGTCTGCGAACAGTTTGCTTACCGCGTCCCCGGTGGTCAGGTCTCCCTGGAACGCCACTGCCTTCGCTCCGGCCGCTTGGAGGGCAGCCACCGTCTCATCCGCGGCATCCTTGCTCGACGGGCTGTTGTAGTGGATCGCGACCGCACCAGCGCCGTTGGCGACCAGATCCCGGGCAATGAGACCACCTAGATTCTTGCCGCCACCGGTGATAAGAACAGTCTTGCCCTTTAGTGAATGATCTGTCACTCGAGTATCTCCCTCTAGTACGTTGTGGCCTTGTCATTGCGGGTGGGCTCCACGATCGCCCATATCTCCATACGAATCGTAGGTTTAGGTAGCACAAGGGAAAACCACATTATTCTTGTATAAACACAATCAGGAGTTGTCATTGCAGATGAGCGCGACAGCAGAGGGTAGTTCACTGGTCAATTTGCTGGATTCCCGGCGATTGTTTCAGTTCGTCGTGGCCGCGGAAGCCCCGACGCTCGCGGCCGCGGCGGCCGAGCTGTTCATCACGCAACAGGCACTGTCGTCGGCGATACGCCAGCTCGAGCGCGACCTCGGCGTCGCGCTCTTCTCACGCGCGCAACGCAGCCTGCAACTGACCGATGCCGGCCACGAGCTGTACACCGGTGCAAAACCACTTCTAGCCGGAATACGCGTGCTGGCCAATGCGACACGAAACCACTCGAATCCCCAGCGGGCCTTTGTCATCGGACACTCTCCGGCGATTTCCAGTGAGGAGGTCTACCGGATCATTGAGCCGACGGTCATCGCGGATCCCACAGTGTCGATCACCGTCCGACAGGTCTTCCCGAGCACCATCGGTGATGGCCTCCTGGACGGCTCACTGGACTTGGCCCTACGGCGCGGGGTGGATATGCCCGCAGATTTGGCCACCGACACCCTGCTGTATCAGCCGTTGCGTATCGCCGTCGTGCGCTCTCACCCCCTTGCCGCCCACGATCGCATCGACATCACGGAGATCGCCGAGCACCCCATCGTGGTGTGGGCTCCACCTCGACACTCGTACTACACGGACTTGCTGGTTTCACATTGCCGTCGAAGCGGTTTCGAACCCCAATTGCTGGTCAATCCGGTGCAGGGCACTCCGCCGCATACGGCCGTGCTGGCCCACCCCGATCATTGCGCGTTCGTCACCGATGACCCCGGCGCCGTCTACCACGGCAAGGTGAAGGTGATCGAGATCGCCAATCCCCCATTGGTTCCCGTTCAGGCGGTCTGGCTCCCGCATTCAGTGTCGAGCGTCCGTAACAGGCTTTTCGAGAATGCCCGTGGTGCAACTGTTGTCAGCGCGGGATCGCAGTTGGAAGATGGAGACATCCGGGCAAGCATTCCGAGTCCCTCCCATGTCGCACACGCATCGGATGTTCAGTGATCGCCAGGACGCGGGCCGCGTACTGGCAGGCATCCTTGCGCCGTACCGGGAGCAGGATGTGGTGGTGCTCGCGTTGCCTCGCGGCGGAATACCGGTGGGGCGGGAGATCGCGACAGCCCTGAATGCCCCGTTAGAGGTGCTGGTCGTTCGTAAGCTCGGCGTACCCGGACACGAGGAGTACGCGATGGGTGCCATCGCCAGCGGCGGAGAGGTAGTCGTCGACGAGGGCATTGTGCGCACCATGGGGATCAGCCAGGAACAGCTTCGAGCCGTGACCGCCAGCGAGCGTCGCGAGCTTGCCCGGCGCGAACAGCTGTACCTGACACATCGCAGTATCGAAATCGAGGGCAAGACAACCATTCTGGTCGACGATGGCGTCGCCACCGGGGCCACGATGCGGGTCGCACTGCTCGTGATCAGGCGAACATCGCCGGCTCGGGTGGTGGCGGCCGTTCCTGTTGCACCTCGATCGGCGTTCCACCGATTCAATTCCCTGGTGGACGATTTCGTGGTCGCCTGTTGTCCCTCTCCATTCCAGGCAGTGGGGGATGCGTACGAGGACTTTCGTCAGGTCTCCGACGAAGAGGTCCGTGCCCTGCTCTCGCCGCAGATCACCAAATAGTCCGGTCGGGCGCATACCGTGGTGCCATGCGCCTGGTTGTGATGGCAGTCCTCCCCCTCGCCCTCCTGGTGGGCTGTGGCGACGGCGGGCTCGATACGCCACGAGCAGCAGCCGATACCTCGGCGACTACCCCGACCGAGGTCGCGCTTCCCGCTTCATCTGTCGTGTTTGAGGACGACGCACGAATCCTCGACAGCCGTCCGATGACATTCGACACGTGGAGTCGGTCCCCCGACGGCACGGCCGTGATCGTGCACTTCACCAGCGGCACCCCACAGTGCCACGGCGTGCACGCCACCGTCCGAGAGACCGACGACGCCGTCGCGGTTGCGTTGCGCGGTGGTACGCCGCCGGAGGCCGCAGGCAAGGCCTGCATCCTGATCGCCGTTCAAGGCAGCCTCGCCGTGCCACTGGCGACCCCTCTCGGCGACCGAAGAGTTCTCAGCGTCTCGTGACTGTCACTTCACGGGGTCGTGTTTAAAGCTCACCCTGACGATGCCGTGGTCTCCGGTACCAGTCTCCCGATGATTCTCGAAGTTGAGATGATCGTTGTTGATCAGCAGCCCTTCGAAGAGCCACACCCGCTTACGGCTGTGGTCATAGAACTGCTCGCTCACCATCACGTGGTCGAGCGACTCCCGCAGATCTTGATGCACGTGGGTGTAATACACGTCGCGGGTATCCCGGTACTCCTGCAACGTCTGCGCCGAATAAAGACCAAAATCACTGCCCCCCTGCGAGTCTCCGACGAGATAGCGGGGCTGGCTCGTCAGGATGTTGGCCGTGTTGCTCTCCTTGCCGTCGTTGATATCGCCCAGTACGACGACCGGAGTCTCCGTGTCGCGCATGACACCGTTGAGCAGCACCCGTACGGCTACCGCCTCGGCCGTTCGGCGGATGGTTGAGATCCCATCGCCCAGCGCCTGCTGATGTGGCCGATACGTCGCCGAGGACTTCTTGTACCAGGCCTCCTTGCTGATCTGCGTCGGCAGCTTGGACTTGAGGTGCACCACAAAGATTTCCGTGGCCGGTTCGTCGTCGCGCAGCTGAACCTGAAAGTTCAAGACCGGCCGGGAAAAGCTCTTGATCGAGACGTCGATGACAGGTGCCTGGGGATCGGCCGGGTCATCCCTGGATTCAAGCCGCACCGCCTTGGGGAAGTCGGTTATCCATTTGGGCTTTCCGGTGAGGAGGCCCTTGCGCACCAACGCGGCGCAGGTAATCGAGGTTCCTACCGCCGGAGTGGCCAGGACGTCGTACTCGTCGGCCAGGCCCTGCGGATCTACCGCAAGGACCGCCTCCAGGGCACTTTTGCTCCACACTTCCTGCAGGCCGACGATGTCGGCGCCGAGAGTCCCCAGTTGCCATGCCGCCCATTCGGTCTTGCGCTTGAACTCCTCGGGAGTCCATGGCTTCGACGTGGCATAGAGCGGAGTGTCTGCGTCCTGCAGGTTGTACATGTTGAACGTCGCGACGCTGAAGGTGGTGCGGGCCATGCTCGTCAAGGTATTCCGCGAACCGTCGAACGTCGAGAGTATTCACCCGGTTGCCACTCATCAGTCACACCCGAACGCTCACCGACCGCGAGCACGCCAGGTGGGGTTCTCGTGTTGTTTCCTGTCCCGCCATGTTCCGTGGCTAACTTCCAGCCATGGACATGGGTCTGGCGCCCTCGGACGTCATGGATCCGATGTATTGGCTGGGCGAGGGCGGACTATTCGGCGGCGCCGTCCTGGCCGGCGTCATAGTCATCGTCTTCATCGAAACTGGCTTACTGTTTCCCTTCCTGCCCGGTGACACGCTGTTGTTCTCCGCGGGGCTGATTGCCGCTCAGCCGAATTCCCCTGTCTCGATCCAGGTGCTGGCGCCATGCGCGGCGTTAGCGGCCCTACTGGGAAGTCAATGCGGGTACTTCATCGGACGCCGGCTCGGCCCGGCATTGTTCAGAAAAGAAGACGCACGTTTCTTCAAACAGCGGTATCTGACCGCCTCTCGAGAGTTCTTCGACAGACACGGACCCAAGACGCTGCTCGTCGCGCAGTTCATCGGCGTGGTCCGCACCTTCACCCCGGTCATCGCCGGAATGTCTGGCATGAGGTATCCAATTTTCTTGCTGTACAACGCTATTGGTAGTGCGGCATGGGGTGTCGGGCTGACGACGGTCGGCTACTTTCTGGGTAACGTCGCCTTCGTCGGTGAGCATCTGGACGTCTTCATCCTGGTGATCGCCATCTTGTCGACGCTCCCGGCCGCCGCCACAGCGGCCAAGGTGTACTTGGAGAAGCGGCGCGCAGTCACCGACAGCGGCTAAGCACCCGTCGAGGTTTGGCGGTCGTAATGCCGCTTCACCCGCGCACGGTTACCGCATTTCGGGGTGCACCACTCGCGACGGGGATGTTCCTTGACGAAATAGAGCACGCAGTGCGACGACAGGCAGGCCCGCAGCCGGTGACGTTCCGGGCCACCGAAGAAGTCGATCGCCTGACGCGCGATCAGACCGACCGTCAACCGTGCTTGCGATCCGTGGGCCGTCGCCGCCCTGCTGGGTTCTCCGCCCACCGGCCATACCAGCTCTGCCCGAGCACGAGCAAGCGTGTTGATCATGGTGACGGCCTGGGTGTGCGTCATGCCCGATGTCGGCGGTCTCGGATCTGCGGTGACCTCCGCGGCCAGACACCGTAGGGCGTCACGCAGAGCCCGCAGATCGTCGGCGATGAACTGGGCATCCTCCAGCGAGAAGGCAATAGTGTGCGCCCCCGATTCGGCCAGTATCCGATCCGCCATAGCCTCGAGCCACGCATGCACAGGCTGATCGCCCTCCAGAGCATCCATTACCTCTCCGCGCCCACCGCGGACGGTGTTCATCAGCTCCACGGGGAGCGGCTCACCCAAGATGGCGGCGATAGTGCCCGACGTGCTCGTTTCCATGCCACGACCTTATCTCTCCTAATGGATAGGACCACTTGTAACCATGTGTCCTATCTAACAGTGCAGAGGAAATACCGCCTAATGTTTAAAGGTTCCTCTAAGCGTTAGAACTTTCCGACGGTGGAAGGAACCGCCATGAACACCCAGATCACCTCATTCACCCGGTCGGCCATCCGATCGGCAGTTTCGTTCATGGTGGCGCTGGCCGCACTCGGGGCGATGGCCGTGGCCTCATTCGCAGTCACCGCACAAGCCTCTGCGTCCGCCGGGGGCGGCTCGTCGGCCGCCGACACCGTGAACCAACTACAGGCGCAGGGTTACACGGTTCAGTTGAACGGCATCGCAGACACACCACTATCGGAGTGCGTGGTGACCGGTGTCGAAGGACTGCGCGGCGCCACCGCTTTCTCCACGGTCTACGTCGACATCTCCTGCCCCATCCACAACTGAAGACACGCTACAGAAGCTAACGCGGACTGCCCCCGGTCGAATGGCCGTGGGGAGTCCGCGTTTGACGTATTCGGTTGTCTTGCTTAATCGAACAGGCCGGTGCTCGAGATTATTCCGGCCCCGGCTGACTGACTTATCACAGGTGATGACGGATTGCAGCCGATAGCGCTCACGTTATTAGAAGCATCGCAAGTAGATCTTCAAAAGCATTGGAGCACAGACAAAATGACCGCTATCACCGCCACCTCGCAGGCAATCTCCACTAACGCTCGCCGCGTTGTCGCCGCGGCCGGCATCGGTCTCGCGATCCTGGTGCCCACCTTCGCCGCGATCGAATTGGCAACGGCCCCCACCTCCGCTCTGGTCGCTGGCGCCGGTAACAACGGCTCAGGGGGCAACAACCGCGACCACGCCCGGCTGGGCACCGGCCAGTACACGATGAACACCTCCGGCCCACAAATGCGGTACACCCCTCCCGCTAGTGGCCAGTACATCGGCGGCATCAACTAGTCCGTCGGAAACACTAAGGGCCCCTTCCGGAATAACCTCCGGAGGCGGCCCTTAGTGTTGTTCGGCGCTAAGCCCGATTGGGACTAGGGCAGGATCAGCGGACTTCGAAGTACTCATCGTGGTAGACACCTGTTCCCGCCGCACCATCACCCACGACAACACCGCGAAATACTGCGTGCACCTTGTTCAACCAGCGGTACTGGTCACTGCCGGTCTCGAAATGTGCATGTCCCCGCAGGATCGCCCCGGCCGAAAAACCTGCCGACATATCGCACCGGCCGTGGCCGTGTATGTAGATCACCGCACCATCAGCGGTCCGCATTGTTCCTCGATAATCTGCGGTACCTGTCCCTTCCGGCCCGATAACGAACCAGTCGGCATTCGCGCCGCCGAGAGTCTGCGCGGAAATCCCTCGGCCCTCCAGCTTGCCCTCCGGGATTTCGATAACCACTCGGGTGCCGGCCGGCGTGGCGGGCAGTACTACGTACTGAGCCACGTGCCAGACACCGCGGAAAAGCGGCACCAAAGAGACGCCCTCGTCAACACCCGGCAGTTTCTCCTCGAACGTCAGCATCACTGACCTCCATTCGGTGAATTTACCTTGCCGCATCAAGGTAAACCCAATACTTTGAGCCGTCAAGGTAGAATGTGTCGATGGGCCAGCCTCGAACTCGCCGACGCCCCGATGAGGCGAAGTCGTTGATACTCAAAGCCGCTGAGGCGCTTCTTGTCGAGGCCGGTCCGCACGCCGTCGAGGTACGTGCCGTCGCCAGCCGAGTCGGCATGACCGATGCGGGTGTCGCTCACCACTTCAAGAACCGCGACGGTCTGCTCGTGGCACTGCTGCATCACGGCGGTACCCGGATCCGCGATGCGGTCGCGAACGCCACTCACGATTGGGTCAGTCGCGGAGCACAGGTGTCCGAGTTGGTGGACTGCGTCGCAGATGTCTACGAAGACGGCTACGGGGAGTTGGCCATCGCCCTTCACGCTGCGGGGTGGCGCGATGACGGTGCCGGGCTACTCAATCCCGTCGTCGACACCCTGCATGCCGCCCGGAAATCATCGTACGGTCGCCGACCGCCGCGCGATGACACGCGTCTTGCCGTCGCCGCCCTGCATCAGGCGCTGGCGACCGAAGCTGCTTACGGCGCGGCGTTTCGCCGTAGTGCCGGCATTCCCGAACCAGACGCGAGCCGAGGCCGCCAACAACGGCGGTGGTGGGTACGCACCCTCATCACGGTTCTGGACATCGATGAGACGCTCTCAACAACGGCCAGCGGTCGCTAGGGCAGGATCGAATCCACGTACCCGCCGTCGGCACGAACCGCAGCGCCCGTCGTGGCGGATGCGAACTGGGAGCTGAGGTAGACGACCAGGTTGGCAATCTCTGCCGGTTCGATCAAACGCTGCAGTAGCGACTGAGGCCGATGCTTCTTCATGAATTCACGCTGCGCCTCGTCCCAGGGCAGCGACTTGTCGACAAGCTGATAGACGAAGTCCTCCACGCCCGCGGTGTGCGTAGGTCCGGCGATGACGGAGTTGACCGTGACCCCTGACCCAGCCGCATCCTTCGCGAATCCTCGGGTGACCCCCAACAACGCAGTCTTGGAGACGCCGTAATGGATCATCTCCTGCGGGATGACAATCGCAGAGTCACTGGCGATTTGAATGATGCGACCCCATCCAGCCTCGATCATCCCCGGCAAGTACACCCGGATAAGGCGCACGGCAGACAGCACATTCACCTCGAAGTAGTTCCGCCACTGTTCATCGGTGATCTCACGTGCCGGTACAGCACCGAAGATGCCCAAGTTGTTGACCAGGATGTCCACCTCGGGGAGCTGCTCGCGCAGCAGCTCCACTCCCTCGGCAGTCGAAACGTCCGCGGCGACTCCGATGACACTGCCGTTCTGAAGCCCAATCTCGGCGATCGCTTCGTCCACGCGGTCCTGCGACCTCCCATTCACCACGGCCCGCGCACCACTGGCGGCAAGCTGCCGCACAATTTCCAGTCCGATGCCCTGTGTGGAACCTGTTACTAGCGCGGTCTTACCGGTCAGGTCGATGTTCACGTATTCATTGAAGTCGCACCGCACCCGAGTTCATTCCCGAACAGCCTGATTGACTGAAGACCATGATCCGGTTGCATCGCCCGCGGGTCCGCTGGACCGGGCGCAGCGTCATCCCCACCTGGCGAGTCAGAAATGTTCACGAACGGCTCTTCCCCGGAACAACGCTTGACGATGTCTCACCCTTGTTCGCAACCCTCGGCACACCGGCGGATCGGTTCTGGCCCGGAACCGACTGGAGCCCAATGGTTCTGGATCGGGCTGCCTCCAAGGGAGCGCACGGCGGACACGGAGGAATCCGTTACACCTGCACCGCCCATCTCCCCAATCGACTCGTCGAATTCACCTTTGACGATGTCAATGGGAGGGCCGTCGATGGCCGTCACGTCTTAGAGGCGGTGCCCCGGCGCGCCGGAACACTGGTGCGGCACACCCTCGATCTCGAATGCAGTGCCAGCGATTGGATCGAGCTCAAGACTCTCGTCGTCCCAGCGCACGACGCGGTTGTCGAACAACTTCTTGACAACATCGAACGCTCCATCACCGGGGCCGTCACGCGTCCACATCGATGGGGACTTCGTGTGCTGTTGATTCGTCGGCTCTTTGGCCTACCAACGACAATGGCGCCATGGTCGGACACGTGATCACCCTGGGCGATCCGGTCGATGTCGCCGCATTACGTTGGCATTGGGCACAAGAAGACCTTCAAGGCCACCACATCGCCGAGACACCGCCGCCTGAGTTCGTGTCTCAAGTCGCGTCCTGGATGATTTCGCGCACCGTCTGGAAGGCGCACTACCAGGGGCACGCCGTTGGAATGGTGTGCGTGACTACGCATGAAAGGATGCCCAGTCCTAGCCCTCGATCGGCAGCAAGCTGGGGATATCTAGGACACTTGTACGTCTTCCCATCCGCGCGAGGTCGCGGCGTCGGCGAAGGACTCATTCAGACCGCACTTGCGGAAGCCGAGCGTCGACACTACGCCAAACTCGTTCTCTCCCCGACCGAACAGTCGATGCCCCTCTACCGACGATCCGAGTTCACAGATACCCACACCATGATGGTGTGGCGGCAATAGGCCTCAGCGCCGACACGGAGGCCCAACCGAAGTCGGACCGCACCCGAGTTCATTCCCGGGTGCGGTCCGTTTCACTCAGACATTCCACCTCGGAAGCTGGATCTCCCTCACGCAGCTGCACTCAACAGCAGTCATCTCTAAACAGCGGCAAGTTGGGCTGTCGTATCCGACTCCACTCGGTGAATTCGCTGCGGCCACCAAAACCAGCGACCCATGATCGCGGCGATCGCCGGAACCATGAAGGAGCGCACAACCAGCGTGTCCAGCAGAAGACCTATACAGATAGTGGATCCCACTTGCCCAACAGTCCGTAGGTCGCTGACAACCATGGCCAACATCGTGAAAGCGAACACCAGGCCTGCAGTGGTTACAACTCCTCCAGTACCACCCATAGCTCGCACCAGGCCTGTTTTGATTCCGGCACCAACCTCCTCCTTCAGCCTGGAAATCAGAAGCAAGTTGTAGTCAGATCCGACCGCCACCATGATGATGAAGGAGATTGGAAGAACTAGCCAATTCACATCCTTACCCAGGATATGTTGCCAAACCAGGACCGAAAGTCCGAATGCTCCCGCGAAAGAAAATACCACTGTTCCGAGAATAACAATCGCGGCGGCAAAACTTCGAATAATCACCAACATAATCACGAATATGAGCGCAAGAGTTGCGATCGCGGCAACGGCCAGATCGTACCAGGCACCCTGCTGAATATCCCAGAAATTTGTTGCCGATCCACCAATGTATACATCCGAACCTGCCAACGTGGTGCCTTTTACAGATTCGCGAGCAGCCGCGTAGATAGCCTTAGTGCGCGTTATCCCCTCCTGAGACATAGCTTCACCTTGATGCGTAACAATGAAGCGCGCAGATTTTCCATCCGGAGAGACATAGAACTTCAGGTCAATTTGAAAATCTGGATTGTCGAATGCTTCCGGCGGCAAGTAGAAGAAGTCATCGTTCTTGGCTGCGTCGAAGCTGCGCCCCAGGTCTCGCATGTTTCCACCGAGTTCAGAAATCTGGGGCATCAATCCTTGGAAGGTGCTCTGCATTGTAAGCAGTAACGTCTGCATACGAGACGTATTATCGATCATTCTCCCGAATTGATCGGCTATCTGCGGCAACACAGACGCCATGACTCCGGAGCTTGTTACCGATTTGTCGATCTCGTCCACCATCTTGTCTAGGCCGTCCAAGAGATCAAAGGTGGACCGCAAGGCCCAACAGATGGGGATTTCGGCGCAGTGTTGCTCCCAATAGAAATAGTTGCGCAACGGCCGGAAGAAGTCATCTACATTCGCAAGTTGGTCACGCATCTCTCCGGCGATGGCGCGCATTGACTTCGATGAGTCGTGACCTAATGCCGCGGCTGCGGCCTGCTCGTTGGTTAACGCCTGCATACGACGAGTGAGAGCGATCATATTCGTCAGCGTGTCTGACATTTCTGTCATGTCGGCCATTCGGTCGTCTATGAAACGAATATTCTCGCCGATCTTACTGCCCATGTACCCGAGTGAGAAGGGTAGGGAGCTATGTTCCATCGGGATTCCCAGCGGCCGGGTAACACTTTGAACCATGGCAACTCCCGGCACGCGAAATACATTCTTGGCTACCCGATCGAGGGCGAGCATGTCGGTCGAATTTCGTAAATCGTGATCCGACTCTATGAGAAGCATCTCAGGTGACAATTTGCTCTGCGGAAAATGCCTGTCCGCAGCCTGATAACCAAAGTTGGAAGGAGTGTTGGTGGGCTGATGCTCCCTTTCGTTGTAGCTGATTCTCAGCGTCGGCAAAGTAAGAACTCCAACGAGCACAGCCGCGGCGCTCGCGATCAGGATCGGCACAGGCCATCTGACGACACTGGCGCCCACTCGACGCCAACGCCGAGTCTTTATTGGCCGCTTCGCGTCAAACCACCCAAAGCGACTTCCCACGGTCAAAAGTGCAGGCCCGAGGGTGAGTGCCGCAACCACAGCAACCATCAGGCCCGCGGCGCACGGTATGCCCATCGTGCGGAAGTAGTTGAGTCTGGTGAAGCTCAGACAGAAGGTCGCACCGGAAATCGCCAGACCTGATCCCAAAATCACATGCGCTACCCCGCTAAACGCCGTGTAGTAGGCCGATTCTCTATCCTCGCCGCGAGCACGGGCTTCCTGATACCGGCCGATCAAGAAGATCCCATAGTCGGTGCCTGCGCCGATGACCAGCGACACCAGCATCGAAGTAGTGAACGCCGAGACCTGAGTTACACCAACATGTCCGAGAAGGGACGCGATGCCGCGACTCGCCATTAGCTCAATAATGACCGTCGCTAGCACCATCAGTGCCGTAGCCGCGGATCGGTACACGAAGATCAAAATGACCGAAATCATCACGATCGTCGCCAGCATCATCCGGTTCAAACTCAAATCGGCACTACGAAGCGAGTCCGTGGCGAGCGGCGCCGCCCCCGTGACATACGTTTTCAACCCTTGAGGATGGGTCGAGCTATCGACTATTTTTCGAACAGAGTCAATCGATTGGTTGCCAAGCGCGGCACCGGAGCTGCCTGCCAGGCGAATGAGAACGTACGCAGCCTTGCCGTCAGCGCTCTGGTTCGCCGCAGCGGTTGTCGGATTTCCCCAGAGGTCCATGACGTACTGCACGTGCTCTTTGTCCGCCGAAAGACGTTCCATCAAGTCGCTGTAGTAACGATGCGCGGTGTCGTCCAGCGGATTTTCGCTCTCCAGCACGATCATCGCGACGCTGTTTGAATCCGATTCTTGGAACGCCTCTCCGATTCGCACCATGGCGAGGGAGGATGGCGCGTCGTCGGGAACGAGCGGCACCGCACGTTCTGCGACGACTTCCTCTAACTGAGGCACCGCACCGTTTACCGCGAGCACAATCAAGACCCACAGCACAATGATCGGCAGGGACAACTTTCGGACGATTTTAGCGAACAGCGGTCGCTTAACATGACTGTTGTTCATGCGGACAGCACCGTGCAAGAAACGGCCGCATGGTCGGCGGACACCGTACGTTCAGACCGCACTAAACCGTTGACTCTGATACGGCATCCCACGAAGTTGCCGTCGGTCTGCACCATGATGCTTGCGACCGCCGAGGTCTCAACCGTTGTTTCCAGGTGAGACCACGGCAAGGTGACGATATCGACCTGAATCGGAAGTGTCTTTACGTCTAGATAGTTCAAGGTTCCCGATTCCTTCAAGTCTCCGAATACTTCGTATGTAATGTTTTTCGGGTTGAACTGAACAATTTCCGAGCCGATACCGGCGACCGCCGTCGACGGATCACGACCCACGCCGAACCTCCCACGTACCTGCCACACCGATATCCCGGCGACTATTACCACGCATAGGACAACCAATCCCAGCCACGCCCGTTTGAGGAACGAAAACAACATCTTGATTGCCTCTCACAGTTAGCTTGGAATCACCGATTAACTCTCTTAACCGACCCCACCGCCGCACTCGGGAGGCCGACGTACACGATTGGCCGGCACTCCTTCTTCCTGGTTTCCGGAAGAGTGAGGCCGACCCACCCACGGAACCATATACCGGTAGGGGGTATATGGCAAGCATCCCTTCTGCCGGAGTGGCTAGTTCGTGCATCAGGCTCATATCTCACGTCCACGCATCGCGTCGAAGGCCCGACACATACCTCGCGCTCGTGTCGCCGGCACCCGGAATACCCTGATATCCAGCGTAAATAGCCCTGGCGAGCGACACCAAACGGATGCCATCGGGTCGATAGGCAGCCCCAAGAGGTGAGGCCCGAGCCTCGAGGTGGAAGTCATACACCCCTTTTGCATACCCCTATCGGGTATGCAAAAGGGGTGTATGTGCTCGAGGTGACAAGGACCGTGACATCCATCGAGTGCATGCCGCGCACCGCGGATTATCCGCCTCAAACGCCCCGAACCGATCTTCTGACCTACCGTTCATTCGCGGCACCACGGCATAGGATTCGGCGAATTTGGCATTGCTGAGGCGCGAAGGTAATCGGCCGCAGGCACAGTGGTAAAAGGGTCAGGAACTCTTGTCGAGCTCCTGACCCTGAGCGTTGAGCTAGCTAGAACTACTCGTTCTTATTTCTCTATCTGTTGCCGTCCCCGACCTCGACACTGCCATCACTGGTCGATTCGTCTGCCTTGGCGTCCTCGGAACCGCCGCAACAGCACGACGAGCCGGACACGGTTTCAGTGTCAGAAATTCCCTGCTCACTATTTTCGGACATCTTATTAATACCTCTCCTTCTCCTATTTTGGACCGCTGATAGCGTCTTCAGACGGAAATGCTTTTGAAACGGCGCAGACGAAGGCTGTTTCCCACTACGAACACACTCGAGAACGCCATCGCAGCACCCGCCAGCATGGGATTCAACATCCCCAGCGCAGCAATTGGAATTGCGGCGACATTGTATGAGAAGGCCCAGAACAGATTGGACTTAATGGTGCTCAATGTCCTACGAGACAGTCGAATGGCGTCAACAGCACTGCGTAGGTCTCCACGTATCAACGTGATATCAGCAGCTTCAATCGCGACATCCGCACCCGTACCCATCGCCAGTCCGAGATCGGCCTGCGCAAGCGCCGGGGCATCGTTGACGCCGTCACCCACGACCGCCACAACCTTGCCCTCAGCCTGCAACCGAGTGACCACGTCCAACTTGTCCATGGGGAGTACCTCGGCGATGACTTCCTCGATACCGAGTTCGGCAGCAATCTGCTGTGCGACCGCCGCGTTGTCCCCCGTCAACAGAACGGGGGTCAAGCCCAGGCGGCGTAACCCGGCTACGGCTTCAAAACTGGTTGGCTTCACGGTGTCGGCGACCACCAGGAGCCCACGGACCTGCCCGTCCCACCCAACGACGACAACCGTTTTGCCTTGATGCTCCGCGCGGGCCTTGGCCTTCGCCAGTTCCTCGGTCAGGGCAGGCAGCGAATCTGCCAGAAACGACTCGCGCCCCACCAGGACAGCGCGCCCGTCGACTGTTCCCCGCACGCCCCTTCCCTCTACGTTCGTGAACTCGACGGGTGTGGGTAGGTCTGGGATCTCGTCCGCGGCGGCCCGCGCAATCGCCTGCCCGATCGGATGCTCCGAGGCGTTCTCGAGTGCGCCCGCCAGTCTGAGCACCTCGGCTCGGTCGGTACCCGGCGACGCCAGCACCTCGATGAGGGTCATCTTCCCGGTCGTCACGGTCCCCGTCTTGTCGAGCACCACGGTGTCGGCTTTGCGCGTGGACTCCAACACCTCGGGTCCCTTGATCAACACACCCATCTGGGCACCGCGTCCGGTGCCGACGAGTAGCGCCGTGGGCGTGGCGAGGCCGAGGGCGCAGGGGCAGGCGATCACGAGCACCGCTACGGCAGCCGTAAAGGCTGCGGATACCGGGAACCCGGCCCCGAGCCACGCGCCGAGGGTCATAGCGGCGATCATGATCACGATCGGCACGAACACACCCGAGATCCGGTCCGCGAGGCGTTGCACATCCGCTTTGCCGGTCTGTGCGAACTCGACCATTCTGGCCATTTGAGCCAGTTGTGTATGCGTGCCCGCTCGGGTGGCCCGCACGACAACCTGCCCGCTGGTGTTCAGCGTTCCGCCTGCGACAGCGTCACCCTCGGTGACTTCGACGGGGACCGACTCCCCCGTCAACATCGACGCATCCACGGCAGAGACGCCGGACACCACTTCACCGTCGGTGGCGATCTTTTCACCTGGGCGAACGACGAATAGATCACCCACAGAGAGCTCCTCAACGGGGATCTTGGTCTCCACTCCGTGGCGCAAGATCGAAACCTCTTTTGCGCCGAGCTCAAGCAGCGCTCTCAATGCCGCGCCGGCTTCCCTCTTGGAACGCTTTTCGAAGTATCGACCTGCCAGAACGAAGGCGGTGACCCCCACCGCCGCCTCAAGGTATATGTTTGCTGCGCCGTCGGACGGTCCTATAGTCAGCTCAAACCGGTGTGTCATGCCGGGTGTGCCAGCAGTGCCCAAAAACAACGCGTACAGCGACCACAGATATGCGCTGATCGTGCCGACCGAGATCAACGTATCCATCGTCGCGGCGCCATGACACAGGTTGGTCCATGCCGCTTTATGGAACGGCCAACCCGCCCACACGACGACAGGCGACGCCAGGATGACCGAAGCCCATTGCCAGTAGGTGAACTGGAGGGCAGGCACCATCGCCATGGCAATGACCGGGACGGCCAACATGAGGGCGCCAAGCAGCCGGGTACGCAAGGACACCAGCTCCGCGATGGCGCCGCTGGGCTCGCCACCCGATTCTGGGCGATGCACAGCCGGTACCACCAGCGACGCGGTGTAACCGGTCCTTTCTATCTCGGCGAGCAGTAACGCCGGGTCGTATCCCTCCGGCGCCGACACTGTCGCCTTCTCGGTCGCGTAATTGACCGTGGCACTTACGCCGTCGAGCCTGTTCAACTTGCGCTCGATCCTGTTCGCACAGGACGCGCATGTCATCCCACCGATATTCAGCTCGACATCATGGGCCTTAGCCGGATGTAGCGACGCCGTCATGACTTCTCCTCATAGTTCCTGTGCTGCCGACGATTTCGATCAATGACCACCGGCGTGCGCGTGACCGTGCGTTTCGCTTGGCTGCGCCGTCCCGTCGCGCTTCGAGGCGTCAACAATGAATCGGGCGGTGTGGACTTTCCCCTCAACCTGGAAGTCCAGGTACAGCAGATACCTGCCGGCCGTCGGGGCGTTCGCCGCAAATGAGATTGAGGGACCGCCGTGCTGGTTCGCGGCCGGCTCCGCACCTTCGGGATGCACGTGGAGAAAGGCCAGATCCCCGTCACGTAAGGCGATGAGATGCCCGAAGGCGCCGAGGTACGGCTGCAAGGTGGTCACCGGATGTCCGTCCCGAGTGACAGTCATCGTCAGTTCCTCGGTGGCGCCCGCAACCAGTTCACCGCGGAGTTCAACGGTGAAGCCCGCGACATGATCGACGGTTCGCGCACTGCTGGATCGCACAGGAGCGAAGTCCCCAGCGACCTCCACCGTGCGGCCAAGCGTCATCTGGCCCGTTCCCGATCTGTCGCCGGGCCGGAAGTCGACAAACACTCGGTAACTACCAGCCGCGTCCCATGTCCACGGCACCGTCCAGATCCCGGTAGCAGTGTCCAGGCTGGGATGCACGTGCCGGAAGTTCTCGCCGTCGGAGCGAACCACGATCAAATGCAGCTGCTTTTGGTGAGTATCGGCAAAATCGACGACCGGGGCCCCATCTGCCCCCAAGATCTTTAGCCGCAGATCACCGGGCTTGCCCGCGGTGGCCGGAGCCTCCACCGCCGCGAGTACGTATCCATCGCGGCTCAACGACAGCCCTTGCAAACCGTCGGCCGAACCATGTTCCGCCGACGCGCCGTGCCCATTCATCGTGTTCCCTTCTGCCATGTGTCTTGTCGTGCTCCAGCTCTGGACCGCGTTCTCGGGGACTACCGCCGCGGCGACGGCAAACGCACAGCCGAAACCCACTCCCAGTACCGCGGTGAAAACAGCGAGTCGTCCCGCCGCGTTCACGCGACTCGGACCGCCGAATAGCCGGCGACGGATACCGCCGCCACGACGTCTGCACCGTCGACGTGCTCGGCCCCTCTCACGACGAGCCTGCCGGTCTTCGCGCTGACGTCGACACTCTCCACGCCGTCGACCTCGCCGACCTCTTCGCGGATCGATGTCTCGCAATGCCCGCATGTCATCCCCGTGACCTGATACTCGCTCGAGTACATTGCCATCCCTTCGCCAGATACCCCCTCCGGGTATCCATTCAGGTGGCGACTGTACCCCTATGGGGTATATAAAGCCAGCGACGTGTCCGGGCGGGTGAACTCGTCGGTGCGTCAACCGAAGCACAATGACCAACCCGGGCAGACCGATTGATATAGATGGGCGTATGCCCGAATCAGCGTTCGCCCCGGAGCCGGTCAGACAGATCTGGCAAGAGCTCGGTGTCCCGGGGATCGTGGACGTGCACACCCACTTCATGCCCAAGCCCGTCATGGACAAGGTGTGGGCGTACTTCGACTCGGCGGGGCCTCTCATCGGGCGCCCCTGGCCGATCACCTACCGCACCGAAGAGTCCCAGCGGGTACAGACGCTGCGAGAGTTCGGCGTGCTCCGGTTCACCTCGTTGATCTATGCCCACAAGCCGCAGATGGCTGCCTGGCTGAATCAGTGGGCCACCCAGTTCGCGGCACAGACCCCGGACTGCGTGCACACCGCCACCTTCTTTCCCGAAGCCGGCGCCATCAACTACGTGCGCGAGGCTATCGAGGCTGGCGCGGGCGTCTTCAAGGTCCACATCCAGGTGGGGGCGTTCTCCCCCATCGATCCGCTGCTCGTCCCCGTGTGGGGGCTTCTCGAGGACGCCGCTGTTCCGGTGGTGATCCACTGCGGCTCCGGACCGGCGCCGGGCGAGTTCACCGGGCCCGAGCCAATCCGGGTGCTGCTCAAGCAGTTCCCCCGCCTGCGCCTGATCATCGCGCATATGGGTATGCCCGAGTACTCCGACTTTCTCGATATCTCCGCGCAGTACGAGGAGGTACGTCTCGACACCACCATGGCCTTCACCACGTTCTCGAATGAGAAGGCGCCGTTTCCGGAATCCGCCTACCCGCGACTGATAGATCTCGGTCACAAGATCTTCTTCGGCAGCGACTTTCCGAACATCCCCTACGGATATGCCGAAGCGGTCACCGCGCTGCAGGTGTTGCCCGGTGTCGACGATAACTGGATGCGCGATGTCCTCTACCGCAACGGCGCCACACTATTCCGTGTCGACGGCTAGACGAGCGAGCCCGCCCGATAGGCCTCCCGGACCATGAGCCGCTGACGTTTTCCGCTCGTGGTCCGGGGAATGGTTCGCGCCGGTACCACAACCACCTCATCGAGGGAGAACCCGAAGGCGGCACGCACACCCCCGGCGATACGTGTCCGAAGTTCCGCATACTCGTCGACTGGCGCGCGGGTCCCGACGACGGCGATCACCGACTCACGGGCCCGCTGTTCGTCACGCAAGGAGAAGACGACAGATACTCCACCGGCACCGGACATATTGTCGATCTCCCGCTCGATGTCGTAGGGCGGGAAATTGCGACCACGCACGATCAGCATCTCCTTGTGCCGGCCCACCACGAACAGTTCGCCATCGGTGAGAAAGCCGCGGTCGCCGGTGTCATGCCATCCACCCACAGGCGTGGCCACTCCCCCGTCTGCGGTGAGGTAGCCCGCCATCACCGATGGCCCCCTCACCTGAATATCGCCGACCGTACCGTCTGATGAGCGCGCACCGTCTGGGGCGACGATCCGAAGTTCCAGGCCATCGACCACCTTCCCGCAGGAGACCACGGGCTCGCCGTCATCTGGCCCGCGCCCAATTCGCACCCTGCCGAAGGACAGCGCGTCAGGCATACAGGCTTGCAGCGCAACGGTTGTCGCGAGCACTGTTTCGGCCATGCCGTAGCACGGCACCAACACATCGGTCCGCATCCCCAGCGGTGCAAACCGTTCGGTAACCTCGCGCAGCACCGAGAACGCGATGGGCTCGGCGCCGACGTAGGCGTGACGCAGTGACGACAAGTCCACGTCTGCTATCGAGCCGCCACGCGAGATCGCCTCCGCCACTGCTCGATACGCGAACGGTGGCCCTGCGGTGTGTGTGGACCCGTGCTGGGACATGTGCCGAAGCCAGGACACCGGATCCCGCAAAAACCCCATCGGGGTCATCACACCGATCCGAAGGCCGTAGAGCAGCGCGGCCAGCACCTGGATAAATCCCATGTCGTGGTAGAACGGCAGCCAGCTGAACACTCGGTCCCGCCCGCGTAATGCCTTTGTGCCGTATGCGATTGCCGTGGCGTTGTGCACCACATTGCCGTGCGTCAGCAGTACGGCTTTAGGGGCCGACGTGGATCCGGAAGTGAGCTGGATGTGGTGGACGTCGCTGGGATCGGCACGCGAGCACCGCTTCCAGTCAATCGGTTCAGCATCAGTCAGCTCGTCATACATCACGACCAACGGGTGCGTGATCGCCACCTCTATCCGTGGCTGTGTGATTACCATGGCCGGGTTCAGCACCCCCAGCGCCGCAACCAGATGCGCCACTCCTGCAGATTCCGGTCGCGACGGCGTCGGAGGCGGTGCGATCGCGCACGGTACCGCGCCCAGCAAGAGCACTGCCAGCAGCGTGGTCAGGTACTCCTCGTCGCTCACCGCAATCATTGCCACCCGGTCGCCACGGCGAAGACCCCGCGCAGCCAGCGCCGCAGCACGAATCCTTATGGCATGAACCAGGTCTACCGCCGTGAGGGTATACAGATGGCGGCGCGAGTCGTAGAAGTCGATCTGCTCCAACTCCGAGCGCAGCAGCGCGGCGTAATCGATCGCGCCGGAGGCCAGAGCCGGAGCATTAGCCTTCGCATGCCGACTGATTGCTATGTCACTCATGCCTGTTCGCGGCGTTTCGCCTTATCGCTAAGACGCTGACGGATGAGCACTCCGATATCGCCCACCACCGTGAACGCGAAGGCTTCCTCTTCGGGAATGAAGACCGAGAACCTATCCTCCAGCTCGTTCATCAACGCCATCAGCACCACGGAGTCGACGGGTAAGGCGAGTAGCGGCGAATCGACGTCGACCGCCTCAAGATCGACCTGCACCAGATCCTCCGCGGGAAGCAGCCGGGTCAAGGCATCTCGAAGCGCACCGATGATTTCCGTATCGTCTGGGAGCGCAACGGTTTCGGTCATTTTTCCTCTTTCTCCAGCAACACGCCATCTTCGAGGTGCAGCACCCGATCAGCGATCCCGGTGAGGCGCAGATCGTGTGTCACGATCACCACCGCCGCACCTTGAGTCCGGGCGGCATCCGCGAGTTGTTCGGCCACCTTCTTCCCCGTAGCCGAATCCAGGTTCGCGGTGGGCTCATCGGCCAGGACCAGCCCTGGCCGCGCCACCAGGGCGCGTGCGGCAGCGACGCGCTGCTTCTCTCCGCCCGAGAGCGCCGGTGGGCGATGGCCGGTCCGGTGCCCCAATCCCAGCTCGGTCAGCACTTCCCTAGCCCGTGTCATCGCGGCATCCTTCTTGACCCCGGCATAGCGAAGCGGCAGAGCCACGTTCTCAGCGCTCGTCAACGCGTTGAGCAGGTTGTATTCCTGAAATAGGAAGCCCAAGCGCTCCAAGCGGATTCGTGATCGCTCCCGTTCGCCGAGCTCGCCAACGTTCTGTCCATCGATCCGGATGTGCCCCGAATCCGGGGTTAGCAGAAGACCCATGACAAGAAGTGCGGTGGTCTTTCCTCCACCGGAGGGGCCGACGACCAGAACCACCTCATGGGGTTTGACCGTCAGATCCAGACCCCGCAGAGCACGCACCGCGGCATCACCGGCGCCGTACTGGTGTTCGACATTCTCAAGTTGCAAAACAGGATTCATCGAATTCACCTCCGGAAGGCCTGAGCAGGGTCGATCCGTGTGACCCGCCGGACCGGGATCAATGATCCGATGATCGCCATGACGCCCGTGGCGGCCGCCATCGCGGCGAGCATGGCGGGCGTGACCTCCACCATGACGTCGCCCATTCGGTCCTTCAGCAGAAACTGCACCCCATAGGTGACGCCCGCGCCCAGCACATATCCGAGTCCGGCGATCAAGGCGGCCTGGGTAATCACAGTGCGGCACAGCTGCGCCGGACGCACACCCAGCGCGCGCAGCACTCCGAAATCACCCATCTGCTCTGTGGTTACCGCGAGCACGGTCAGGCCCACCAGCGCCACCCCGACCAGCGCGGCGATCCCGATCATCGTCTTCAATGGTCGTCCGATCATCGAGATCACAATCGCCCGGCTGTTCTCGGCGAACGTGTCGGAGGTGAGTGCGTCCATTCCGGGGGCCGACTTGCGGACCGAATCCGCGACCTGGTCCGTGCTGAATCCCTCGGCCGGTTGAACCAGGAAGTAGGACACGCGATTTCCCGCACGCAGTAGACGCGTTGCATCGGGCAGCGAGATGAACGCATAGAAGTTGCCCACGGCGGCCGTTTGGTTCGACAACCCCACAACCGTGAAATCACCGTCCACGAGCTGCACCGTGTCGCCAACATGGATCTTGTTCTTCTTGGCGAGGACACGATCGAGCACGACCTCGCCAGGTCCCGCTACGTTGCGCCCCTCCGACAATGACCACGGGCCGCCCACACCGGTGGCCGTGTCGTATCCGACGACGAAGTACGCGGTGTGCCCGCCGTCATGCACGAAATCCGATGGGAGCCCCAGAATCGGTTCGGCGGACTGCACACCAGGGACCTTCAACAGCCGGTCCTTGCCGTCAGCGGGCAACCACGACACCGCGCGGAACATCTGGGAAACTCCGGGCTGGGCAACCCACACCGCCCCCTTGGAGTGGTCGATGTAAGTGGTGACCTGATTCGTGGTTCCCACGAAGATGCCGGACATCACCAACACCAGGATCACCGCGACGGCGACCCCGATCACCGAAAGGACAAATCGGGCGCGCTCTGCGACAAGGTTCTTGACGGCGACGATCATCGGACCATCCCACCGGCCATGTCGCGCAACCTGTGTACGGCCCGAGTAGTAACCGCGACGACCCTGTCGACATCATCCGGTGACACGTCAGGCCCCATCGAGATCCGCACCGTGGCCCGCGCCTGGTCCTGGGTCAACTGCATCGCTTGCAGCACATGAGAAACCGAGTCTTCTCCAGCGTGACAGGCCGATCCGGTGGATACATAGATGCCGTGCATATCGAGATCGTCGGCGAGGGTGTCGGCGCGAATTCCGTCAAAGCGGACGCTGATTGTTTCCTCCAGCACCGGCTCTGTCACGTTGAGATGCACACCGCCAACGGCGCGGAGCCCATCGAGCAGCTGCTCGCGGCGGTCGCGCATGCCCAGCCGGTAGCCCATCGAGACAGAGCTCAGACACGCGTCGGCCGCGGCGGCCATGCCTAGCGCACCGGGCACGTTTTCGGTACCCGCGCGCAACCGGTTCTCCTGCGGTCCCCCGCGCATGACCGGCAACAGCTGATGTCCACCGCGTACCAGTAGCGCACCCATTCCCCGTGGTCCGCCAAACTTGTGCGCGGAGACCGAGATCATTGTGGCACCAATGCTTGTCAGATCAAGCTTGCCGGCTGTGTGCACGGCGTCCACGTGGAATGCTGAACCCGACCGTGCGGCGATCTCGGCTATATCCCCAACCGGCTGGATGGCACCAGTCTCGTTGTTCGCGTGCATCACCGAGATCAGCCGCGTCTCGCGGCGCAACGCACGAGCCACCTGCGCCGCATCCACATGCCCGGTCGGCGCGGGATCGACGAAGGTCACTTCCACACCCAGGTCCTGCAGCGCGTGAGCATTCGCCAGGACTGCCGGATGCTCGATCGATGAGGTCACCAGGTGACCCTGAAACCCCACAGCCGCAAAGGTTCCCCATAGTGCCAAAGTGTTGGCCTCGCTTCCGCCGGAAGTCAGCACCACCTCCTCGGTATCGGCGCCGAAGAGCCTGGCAACGGTCTGGCGGGCATCGCTGAGGGCGTCCGCGGCGTCCCGCCCCGCGCTGTGTCGGCTCGACGGATTTCCGACTAGCCGGTGCCCGCTCAATATCGCCTGTGCGGCACGTGGATGCAGGGGTGCGGTGGCGGCGTAATCCAAGTAGATCTCTGCCGGCGCTATCTGCGCGGGTGGACTAAGTACCGGGGAGGGCGCTGACATCTTCGTGAATTCCGTTGCGGTAGTTGTTGGCTAGGCGTTGTGCGACATCGGCGCCCAGGGCGGCGACGTGCTGCTGTTCCGGCGAGAGGCCCCCCGACCATTCCGCGACCTGCACCGCTTCGATCGCGGCGATCGTTTCCACCGGCATGCCGGTGAGCCGCTCGGTGAGGATGGACGCGACCGCCAGGGAAGCCGAGCATCCGTAGGCCTCGAAGCCGATCTGACTCACGGTCTCGCCCTGCACCTGCGCGGTCAGCAGGATCTGGTCCCCGCACACCGGGTTGCCAATGAAGGCCGAAACATCGGATTGCGCAAGGCGGCCCGAGTTGCGCGGGTTGGTGAAGTGATCGACCACCGTCGGACTGAACCGGGGCACTAGGCGTCCGCCAACTCGCACTCGGAAACGACTTCCCGAGAGTCGATGTACTTTTCGATACTTACTGCGCAGCAGCCCAATTCGGCGCCCTGGCGTCGCCGCCGGAACTTCACGGTCTGGCCGGTACGGCCGCACGGACAGTCACCCTCGTCTACCTCGCCCACGTCGTCGGAGAGCAGGAAGCCGGGATACGCGGTGTTTAGCGCGTCAAGGATCGCTATTCCGCCGGTCTTACCGGGTTCAAGCTCGACGGACGCGTCGGTGACGTCGCGGATCGAGATGTAGCACCACGGCGGCACATGTTTGCGTTGATGCTCGCACTCGATGGCGAGCATGTTGGACTCAATCATGCCGTACATGTCGCGGATGCGGGTGCGGTCAATGCCCAGCATGCGCTGTGCCTTTTCGTTGAAGTCGTCCCGGCTGATCGAGTTTCCGGTGTACTGCTTCCAGCCGCCCAGCATGATGATCAATGAGTCGGGGTCGAGGGTGAGCGGAATGTCCTCCAGCTCCAGGTACTTGAGGAATCTGGCGATGATGAACGGCGGACCGATCAGGTGCCGGGTCATCCGGCCATCCCAGCTCCGCAGCTGGGCCAACGCCTCCTCGGGGTCGAAGGAGTACTCACGCACGATGTAGCGATGGTCATCGAGCATGCCGGTGAGAAGGTTGAAGATCTTGACCATGCCCATCTCGGGCACTTCGGCGGTGGATGGGCACAGGAACAGGCCCGCGCCCTGGGAGATACCGAAGAAGTCCCGGTATCCACCGAAGATTCCGACCGATGCCCGGGTGACGGTCGTCGAATCGCGCCGCGCCACCGATGGCACACCGCTTGTGCCGGTGGAGCGGATCTCGATCTCTACATCCTCAAGGCCGCAGGTCATGAGGACGTGCGCGCCAGCCTGTTTGAACATGCTGACGGGAAGCAGAGGGATGCGCTGCAGGTCAGCCCAGGCGCGGATGTCACTCGGGGCGAGTCCGGCGGCGTCGCACTGGGCGCGGTAGAAGCCGTTACGTTCGAAGTGCAGCGCGAAGGCCTGACGTACCACGTCGGTGAGCGACTCTCGCCAGTCGTCCCGCGCAACCCGGAGGGCTTCCCCCGGCATCCCGAGCATGGTGACCAATTCCACTGCGCATCTCCTTTGACTGCCTAGCCCACACAGGGCACCGGTGGAGTGGTCGAATCATCGTGAGGAAAAGTTCCCGCAGAGTTTCGGGCTGTTATGGAAGAGTCCGGGCCATGGCTGATGAACCAATGCGCGCTGATCACGCTGAGCTATTGAGGCGACGTGCGCTTACCGAAGACGCGGCTCGCCCCGATGCAGTTGCCCGCCGCCACGCGGGCGGCGGCCGCACCGCGCGCGAGAACATCGCCGACCTGGTCGATGCGGAGTCGTTCGTCGAATATGGCCGATTCGCTATCGCTGCGCAGCGCCAGCGACGGGACATCGCCGACTTGATCGCCCGCACACCCGCCGATGGTCTGGTGGCAGGGACCGCACGGATCGCGGGTCATCCGTGCGCCGTGCTGTCCTACGACTACACCGTGCTCGCCGGTACGCAGGGGGCGCTTGGACACCACAAGAAGGACCGGCTGTTCGATCTCATCGAGCGCATGAAGCTGCCGACGGTGTTCTTCGCCGAGGGCGGCGGCGGGCGTCCGGGCGATACCGACTATCCCGTTGTCTCGATGCTCGATGTACGTGCGTTCAAGTTGTGGGCCGCGCTCTCGGGCGTGGTGCCGCGGATCTCCGTGGTCAAGGGCCGGTGCTTTGCGGGCAATGCCGTGATCGCGGGTTGCTCGGATCTGATCGTGGCAACCAGAGACACGTCCATCGGCATGGGCGGTCCGGCCATGATCGCTGGCGGCGGTCTCGGCGAGGTACACCCCGACGAGGTCGGGCCGCTGTCGGTGCAGTCGCCCAACGGGGTGGTCGACGTTGTCGTCGACGACGAAGAACAGGCCGTCGCTGTGGCCAAACGGCTCATCGGGTACTTCCAAGGGGCAGTGGAGCCAGGACACGCAGCGGACCAAACCGTCTTGCGCACAATGATTCCCGAACGTGCTCGGCGAGCCTATCCCGTGGGGCCCATCATCGAGACGCTCGCCGACGAGGATTCGGTGACATTTCTGCGAGAGAAGTTCGCACCCGAGATGATGACGGCACTCGCACGTATCGAGGGCCGTGCCATCGGGATCCTGGCCAATAATTCGATGGTGATGGCGGGAGCGATCACCGCGGCCGCATCGGATAAGGCCGCTCGTTTCCTGCAGCTGTGCGACGCATTCGGGTTGCCGGTTCTTTCGTTGGTCGACTGCCCGGGATACATGGTGGGTCCCGCGGCGGAGGCCGATGCGTTGGTGCGGCGCGCCTCGCGCATGCTCGTCGCCGGAGCGGCACTTCGCGTACCGCTCGTCTCAGTCATCCTGCGCCGAGGGTATGGCCTTGGCGCGCAAGCTATGACCGGCGGCAGCCTGCACGAACCACTGCTGACGGTGGCTTGGCCCGGCGCACATCTGGGACCCATGGGCTTGGAAGGCGCGGTGCGTCTGGGGCTGCGCAAGGAGTTGGAGGCCATACCCGACGAGGCTGCCCGGGAGGAAGCGGTACGTCAGGCCACCGCGGCGGCACAAGAGAATGCCAAGGCGCTCAACGCTGCTCAGATATTCGAGATCGACGATGTGATCGATCCTGCAGAGACGCGATCGCTCATCGCCTCGACATTCGCCGCGGCCATGCGAGAGCCGCTGCCGCCGCGCAAATCCGTCGTCGACACCTGGTAGCTATTCCCCTGTCGCTATGAAATCGCGTTTTCCATACTGAATAGTGGCGTTCTGCCAACGGGCACCGGCCGCATCCACGAGGCGATGCGCGGTGCTCACATCCTTGACGTCGGCAATCAGGATCAGCCACCCGTCTTCGGTGATCGACCCACCGACCAACGCCTCCCGCGCGGATGCGTCCGCCGCGAGCGCGTCGTGGAACCGCACGCGGTCGACGCCCGGAACCTCCACAGCCACAGCGTTTATCTCCGCATCTCCGGCCGGTAGGTATTCGAAGGTGAGCACCGATTCCTGACCGTACTGCCGCCGCACCTGCTCACCGATGCGTTGCAAGTCATCGCGATCCACGCACGCGAGTTCGAACGCGCGCGACCGCTCGTAGGTCATGTGGTTGTTGTCCTGAGACCAGTACACGCCGTCAACCGGTGTCGACCGCACCGGCAGCACCAGATTCTGAGCGGATATCGCGCTCACCTGGAGCGAAAAGTCATCGAGGGGATCCAGCAGACGCCCATCGGCAGGATCGGTGATGACCGCGGTGTTGTTGGTGGCGAAGAGCTCTGCCTGAGGCCGGGCAGCATCACCCGGAACACATGCCTGTGGGTCGGCGTGAGCGAACCCCGCAGGCGGCCCGCCCAAGATGAGCATCAGCGCCGCAATTCCGATCGCGAACACGCGGGTCATCCGGTCCATTATTCAGACACATCACCCCTGACGGAAGTACGGATTTGACCTCAAGCGCGCTTGAGCTCCTAGGTTGTGGATCCATGACCTCGATCCACGATCCGGCCGTCCGGCAGTTCCTCGATTCGACTCCCGCTCTGGTAGGGCAGCTGGGATATCTCGGAAACGACGGACGGCCGCTTGTGCTGCCTATCTGGTACCGGCTCAACGAGGACCACCTGCAGTTCGTCACGCACGTGAGCACCCTGAAAATCCGTTCTTTGCAACGTGATCCGCGCGCGGTAATCACCGTGGCCACGCCAGCAGAGCCCTACCTGTATGTCCAGGTTCAAGGGGAAGCCCACGTGGAACCCGACACCTCGAAAGTTCGAGACACCCTGATCGACATCACCACCCGGTACCTGGGAGCCGACCGTGCCGACGCGTACGTGGACGAGCACCACAGCGCGCCCGGCGAGGCGCTCGTGCGCATACATCCCGTCCGTGTCCACGCCGCTCTCTGACACTCGGGAGGAGTCACGATGTACACCATCACCGTCAATGGAGCGCAGCTCACCTTCGACGATCAAGGCCTGGACAACGGACCCGCCATCCTGCTGCTCACTGGCTGGGGGCACGACCACCGTGCGTATGACGAGCTACTGCCCTACCTCGTTCCCCACCACCGCGTGATCCGCATGGATTGGCGCGGCCACGGTATCGACCGCACACCCGCAGCCGACTTTGGTCTTACGGAACAGGTTTCAGATGTCATCGGGCTGCTTGATGCCCTGAGCGTGCAGTCGATCGTCCCCGTCGCTCATGCCCATGCCGGGTGGACCGCGCTTGAGATAGCCGACCGTCTCGGGACCGGGCGGGTGCCAAGCCTCGTGATCATTGATCTGATCATGTCAGCGGCTCCTGCTGAATTCCTCAACGGCATAAGAGACTTTCGTGATCCGCAACGCTGGCAATCCAGTCGCCTCGACTTCCTCCGAGCGTGGCTATCCGGCAGCGACAATGAAGCCGTCAACCGGCACATCCGTTCCGAGATGGGCGGTTTCGGGTTCGACGTGTGGGCGCGAGCCGGACGAGTCATCGAAGATGCCTACACCACGTGGGGCTCACCCATGTCGCGAATGGAAAAGCTGGCCGAACCGCGACGCGTTCATCACATCTTCTGCAACCCCGAGCACACTGCCTACGATGATCTTCACCAAGAGTTCCAATCCCGCAATCCGTGGTTCAGCTACGTTCGCCTGCGCGGCACGACCCACTTCCCGCAGCTGGAGTTACCCGCACAAGTCGCAGCGGAGATCACGCATCTGCTCTCGTAACTACTGACCCGTCATGGTCTTCAGGGTAGGGCCGGCCGTCCAGCCGCCGTCCACGGCAAGTTCGGCCCCCGTGACATAGCTCGCCGCGTCCGAAAGCAGATAGGTCACCGCACCGGCCACCTCGTCGGGAGTTCCCACTCGCCCCATGGCGGTTATGGGCATATTGCCTTCCCCCTCCCGAAAACCGGCTTGGGCCGTCATGGGGGTGTACACGACACCGGGATGCACTGAGTTCACCCGAATCCGCTCGGGGCCTAACTCAACCGCCGCAACCTTGGAAAGTCCACGCACACCCCATTTCGATGCGCCATAGCCAGAGGTGAGGGCCAGACCGACCAGACCGGCGGCGGAGGAGATGTTCACGATCGAACCGCCGCCCCGTACGCGCATCGGCGGGATAACGGCCTGCATGCCGATGAAAACACCGACCAAGTTCACCTCGATCACCTTGCGAAAGTGTTCAAGGCGCTCGTCGGCTACCAACGAGGCACTGGAGATACCGGCGTTGTTCACCAATCCGGTGACCGCGCCGAACTCCGCCAGCGTGGTTTCGACCAGCGCGCGCCACTGGTCGGCGTCTGTTACGTCCAGCCGGGCAAATCGCGCGGAGCCACCGAGCTCGGCCGCGAGCCGCCGTCCATCGTCCTCGAGCACATCGGCCACAACGACTTGGCCGCCCTCCGACACTATCCGGCGCGCAAAGGCCGCACCGAGCCCGCGAGCGCCACCCGTGACGATGACGTTCTTTCCTTGTAGCAGAGCAGAATTGCCATTCATGTTTCCAGGCAATCACAACGCTACGAAGTCGCGCGGAACTTGTCCCGCCTATCGGGAACAGTGAGCGACAACACCAATTACGGGGTGGCGCCTATGGATTGGAGGTTCCTTAGATCGCGACGGCGTCTGCTTCAGCGGGGGCCTCGTCGGCGGGAGTCGGCTCGGCATCAGGCGCGAGGACCGACGCGGGGATCACCTCGGGACCTTCCCCATGAGCGGGCACATCCAGCGGAGCGGCCTCACCCTCATTGTCCATCGGCAGGTACATGTGCCGCTTGAACTGCGCCTGGTAGGCGCCGCCGCCACCGATCTTGACGCCACCGCCCTCGCCACTGGACACCGCAGTGCCGTCGGGCAGCGTGACAGCGGTGTGACCGCCGTTCCAGCCAATCACCAATGCACCTGGTGCGGTGCCGTACTTGAAACCACGTGCGAGGAGGGCACGCTCTTGGTTCCCCGTATTGAAGCGAGAACCGAAGGCGGGACGATCGGTGGCGACATTGGACACCCAGGAGGCCAGACCGGAGCAGTCGGTGCCACGGGCGGAGTCTCCGCCCGAGATGTACGGCGTACCCGAGACCTGATGGATAAACGCCAGCAAAGCAGCGAGATCAGACATGGGACGCGACGCTAACAACGAGCTTGACGACCTACCAAAATATGTGGCTTGCGTCATATTTGCTGAAAATTATGGCGAGAATTACTCTCCGCCAACGCCTTACTGATTACGGTAGAGCATGGATGAACGTTCGTCCAATCCAACAAACGCCCAGTACATGACTGGTTTGTTGAATGTTCGATGACCCTGCGCCGCAATTTGCTGTGCGCTAATCACATTGGTCACTTTTCTCACACATCCATGCATCTCTTGTATTAACGCGGGAAATTTTCTGTTACCCATCCCACCTTTTGGGCACCCTTCGTCCCACTCTCTGGGATGGCTTGCGCGCTATCTCATTCGGCGAAATAGCCGCACGTCCCGCCCATGAAATAGACGCGGCATGCATTTTCTTCCGGTGGTGGCCACCGTCATCCACGAATACGAGAACAAGGAGCTGCCGCCTGACGCCGAACCGCCTCTTGCACTTCTGAATCCGCTCCCGACCCCGTGTTCGCACTCGCGAAAGCATCCGTGCGCCAGGCAACTCCAATATCATGGATGCGTACCGGACCGTATTCGACTGTGCCGCAATAGTTGCCGATGAATATCATTCATCCCACAGCACGATACGTGTCGTCCGTGGGGAGTCATGCCTCGGGCGCGCCAGCCGGGGAGACAGCGGTGCTCTCGTACGTGCGGGCCGAGTTCTCTTTCGAGAATCGGCCCGCAGTCTCAGTGCTCATCGGGGTAGTGGCGCCACGGCAGGAGGATGCTTGGCAGATCCGCTCACTACCAAGTGCCGCCACCACCGAAGGGGTGGTTAGCAAGCCAGCGTGACGTACGCGACCTTTTGTCCGGTGGTAGGAACCGTCGTCGGCTGGTTGCGCATGTTGCGTCCCGGCTGCACGTTCTGCACGCCAGACTGCTGTGACACCCCCTGCACGGTGCACTGCGACGGATGATCCGACCCCACCTTGGTGACGATGACTCGGTACCCGTTGGACTTGAGGTCATTGATGACGGAGTCCGGGTCCGCAGCGGGACCGGCCAAGGCTGCGCCGGCTGTGGCCAGGGACAGTCCCGCGGCAGCGAGTAGCGCCGCCGCGGTCGTGATCTTCTTCATGGTTGTTGCTCCTTCTGCGTCGACGAAGATGAAGCGGACTTACATCTGGTTACGAAGCGTTGTTTTTGTTGGTGCCAAAGGGGACGTGCGGGTTGGTGCCCAGCGGGACCAACGGGTTGGCGCCTTCATACGTCGGCTGGTGGACGCCCTGCTCATAAATGACATCGCCCGGAGCCACGCAAGGACGCAGATCAGTAGCGTTGACACTGGTCTCGCTGGCGTAGCAGACCGGAGGAGGCGTCGGCCCCGCCAAGGCGACAGGGGCGCCCATGACAGCGACGGCTACAGCGATGCCAGCGCCGCCGACGATTGCAGCGAGTGACTTTTTCATGTGGTGTTTCCTTTCCGCTCGGTCATCTTGCTAATGGCCTAGGAAGTGAACATCACTTGCCAAAGACATCAACGTTGATGCATTCACCCTGTTCAACGGTATTAAGGTCCACCTGGTTCCCAATTTATGAGATCCTCGGCTGATTCTCAGCTAAAACTCAGAATACCCCATGGGGGTTGGGGTCAGCGAAGGGTGGTATATAGCCGTTAACTTGCCGTTAACCAGGCGAAACAGTCCGAACTGTCTAGATCAACTGATCTATAATTCGATCATGCGATCTAAAACCGGTCGGGAGCCGACGTTCACCGAGGTCGCCCGCCGCGATCAGATCGTCGCGTGCGCCATCGAAGTCATCGCCCAGGTGGGTTATCCGCAGACCTCGATTCGGAAGATCGCCGAGCGTGCCGGAATCGCGATGAGCGTGGTGCTGTACCACTTCGGTTCCAAGGATGGACTCGTCGAGGCGGTGATCGCCTCCATGTACCGGTCCGGACTCGATGCGGTGATCCCCGAGGTTGATCGAGCGCGGACGCAGACTGACAAGCTTGCGGCCTATATCCGTTCCAGTATCAGCTATTTCGACAGCCACCGGATTCAGTTGGCGGCGCTGACACAGCTCGCAGCGGGCTACAAACCCAGCGGCGGCAGACATCTGCGCGATATGGGATTGACACCCGAGCTGACCGCGCAATTGACCCAGCTCGACCCATCAGTCATTCTCCGAGCCGGTCAGAAGTCCGGCGAATTCTCCTCCTTTCCAGTCGATTCCACTGCGATCGCCCTGCGAGGTGCGGTCAATATCGTCGTGGAGAAGATCCTGCAAGACCCCGGATTCGATACACACGGATATACCGAGGATCTCGTGAAGATGTTCCGGCGAGTAGTGCGGAGGGTGTAGTGGCCCGTATCCTCATCGCCGCCATCGGCAGCTACGGTGATGTCGCCCCGCTGACCGGTATCGGTGTCCGCCTACGCCAGGCCGGACACCAGGTGACAATTGCCGCGTTTGATCGCTTCAGCTCCTTGATAACCGCTTCAGGCCTGCATTTTCGTGGCGTTGCCGAGCCGGACACACCGGCCCAGGACGCCGACGTCAACGTCACCAAGGGGCTCGCCGAGTTTCTCGCCCCGCGCGGCATGCGGTCCCTCGGCGCCGCAATAATCAGCGCCGTTCAGGACGTGACGACAGACATCTTGCTGCTGTCGCCCTTCTCTGAATTAGCAGGGCATCCCCTAGCCGAAGCGAAAGGCATTCCCTCCATAGGGATTCGGCTACAGCCCTGTTCTGCCACCTCCCAGTTCCCGCCAGCGACCCTCGGAGCTTGGTCCGCGGGCGGGGCAGGCAATCGTCTGGCATCCCGCGCCGGGGCCTGGCTTGTCGATCGCCTCTATGGCGGGGTGGTAGCCGGCTTCCGGCGAGAGCTTGATCTGCCGAAAGTATCGGCAAGTAAGTCGCGCAAGAACCGTACAGAGTCGAAATGGACTGTTCTGCACGGATTCTCGACATATGTTGTACCGCGCCCGCTGGATTGGCGGCCGGGCCTGGAGGTCGCCGGGTACTGGTGGCCGGAAACCGCTCCACAGTGGCGACCCGCCCCAGAGCTGACCGATTTCCTCGCAGCAGGTGATCCACCGGTGTACTTCGGCTTCGGCAGCACGATGACGTCGGCTGCCGACGCTGCACGCCTAACGGAGCTCGTGCGCGGCGCGGTACATCAGGCGGGTGTGCGGGGAATCGTGCAAACAGGTTGGGCCGGGATCAATGCCGACGATGATGACATCCTGTCAGTGGACGAGCTGCCGCACAGTTGGCTCTTTCCACGCATGGCCGCCGTGGTACACCATTGCGGCGCCGGGACAACCGCTGCCGGTCTGCGTGCCGGAGTGCCCACGGTGGCCGTACCCGGCCTCGGAGATCAACCCTTCTGGGCTGCACGGCTCCGGAATCTGGGGCTCAGCACCGACACCATCCCACAACGCGCCTTGACCACTGAACGACTCTCGGAGGCCATCCGTGCGGCCACTACTGATCAAGAGCTCAAAGATCGGGTCCGCCGGGCGGCGAATGTCGTCGGGGCCGAGGACGGCGCTGCCTACACTGTCGCAGCCATCGACCGACTATTGGGCTGAGGGTCGCCGCGAGTCCTAGGCAGAGGCGACCGAGGAAGTCCGCGACACCCCTCATGAGCCAGTCCACGTCATCAGCGCGGTGTGGACTCGGTCGCGGTTCCCTGGTCATGCCATCTGACTGAATTACGGAGACAGTGTTGCCGAAATTGCCGGGCGGTGTCAAGAGGGACATACTGGCCGGTGTGACGGACGAGCGACGAACACGCGGCCGCCCACCTGTACCCATGGATTCGATCGTCGACGCGGCGCTGCGGATCGTGGATGAAGAGGGCGGCGAGGCGCTGTCGATGCGCGCGCTGGCACGTCGGCTCGATTCCGGGACCGCGACGATCTATCGGCATTTCGAGAACCGCACCGAGCTCGTCGCACATGTCGTCGATCGAGTCTTTGGAGAGGTCGAGTTCGACGACCAGAAACTCGCGGAACTCCCCTGGCAGCGCGCGTGCATCGTCACCTCGCGTGCGTTGTTCGAGGCCATGCGGCGGCATCCGAATGTCGCCGCGTTGCTCACCGAGCAGTTGCCCGTCGGGCCGAAGGTCTTCATGCTCCGCGAACGCACGCTCGCACTGTTTGTGAATGCAGGGTTCTCCCCGGGGGATGCGGCCCGCATCTATACGACTGTGGGCCGATACGTCCTGGGCTTCGCGACTCAGCTAGGAGTGGAACATAGGAGCCGCGGCACCGATCCCGCACTCCTGATGCGTCTCGTGCAGGACCTCGACCTGGCCAACTTCCCGATGACACTCGCCATCGGGAACTCCCTGGCCGTTTCGATTGAGGATGATTTCGAGTTCGGCCTGGGACTGCTCGTCACCGGCCTGGAACATCTTCACGACAAGTAACCGGGCGCTCGTGGTTGACCTCAACCGAAACGAGCGCGCGGGGCCCTAACCTCTTGGGGAAAGGATGACGACAATGACCAGCACCGGATACGTGCTCAGCACCGACACCGCCATAACACTTCTTGCGGCCGGGCTCATCTTCCTTCTCGCCCTCGGATTGGGCGTGTGGAAATACCGTCAGATGGTGACCAGCCCAAACCATCTCGCGCACCCGTATGTGGATACCGCGCATCGCGCCGCCCTGCTCTACGCATTCGCCACCTTGCTCACCGCGGTATTCGTCGAGTTGAGCGGGTGGCCCAGCTGGGTAAACCTCACTGCCGCAATGGTGCTGGTCTTCTTCTTTCTCGCCGCGATCGTGAGCTACATGATTCATGGCGCGCTGCGTGACACCACCAATCAATTCGAAAAACCCAGTGCGGCAATGCACCTGGCCATGGTCTCACTCATCGCCGGCGAGATAGGTGGTTTCGCGGTTCTGCTCGCCGGATTTGCACGTGCGCAATGGTTCTCGTGACAGTCACCACACGTACGGCAGTAAGCGATAGCGCGCCTTCTGGGCATACTCGCGGTACCCGTCCAACTGCGTGACAAGCAACTTCTCCTCGTCGTGGATGCGTACGATCAGTGCACACACGCCAGGTAGAACAAAGACCAGCCCCCAGTACGAGCCCAGCGCCAGAGGAAAACCGACGATGGTGATCACGTTGCCGGTGTACATAGGGTGGCGCACCAGCCCGTACAGGCCGGTGGAGACGACGGTCTGATCCGCTTCGACCTGCACGGTGGAAGCGGCGAAACTGTTCTGAATGACCACGAGGCTTGTGATACCCAGTCCCACGGCCACGAGGACGTCACCCAGTACGCATATCGCCGCGGGCACCGAAGACCAGCCAAAGCGGTGGTCCAATGCGCTGAACACGACCATCGCCACCAGCGACACATACCAACCGCCGATAAGGATCTTTTGTACCGTTCGGGACTCCGCCACCGGTCCCGCGTGCTTACGCCTCTCATGCGCAGCCGGGTTGACCTGCTGCAGATACAGGGTGGGTATCCAGGTCGATAAGGCAAACACCACGAGAAAGACCCATACCTGCCAGTAGTCGAACGTTCCCGCGAGCAAGAACAGCACCAAGCCGAACACGGCAAGTTCAACGAGCCCCAATGTCAGCACTCGTGCAATGGCTTTCACAGACGTCCGATCATCGCGTGGGACTGCTTGCCAGCTGCTGGGTCAAGCTTCTGACTGACGGCGCGTCAAACAGCGCAAGCATCGTGAGGTTGGCATCCAGGGCGGTGTTGATCGCGGCAACCACACGCATCGCCCCCAGCGAGTTGCCGCCCAGGTCAAAGAATGACTCGTCGACCCCGACGCGGTCCACGCCCAGTACGTGGGCGAAGATCCCTGACAGGATCTGCTCATTCAAAGTTGCAGGGGGACAATATGATCCCGTTGTGCTACGGACTTCACCGGCCGACATCTCCGGCATCGGCACAAGATCATCGCTCCACCCGCTCCACCGCGCTCGGCCAAGCTGGTCCAGCAGTTCCAGGGAGGACAACGTGCGCCCGGGATGGGCACACATCGCCACCAACACCTGCTTGAACCTCTCGATCAGCTCTTCAATACTCTCCGCGCTGAACACATCGGTGTCGTACTGGACCCTAAGTTCCAATTCACGGCCGGACGCGGCCTGCACAGCGATCGGATAATGGTAGTAATCGCGACTACTGAAACCAGTGATAGCCAAGCCGTCGATTTCCGATGCCGTCCCGGTGTCGGTCGGATAGTTCTCATACACGAAGACGGTGTCGAACAGCCTTTCCTGGCCGGTGATGCGGTGGATGTCACTCAATGAAAGGTGCTGATGCTCCAGAGTGTCGTTATGGGCACTTTGCAATTGGTGCAATAGATCTGAGGTCGTCGTGGTGGGAGTGATGGTGGCCCGCACCGGCACCGTGTTGATCAACAGACCCACCATCGATTCCGCCCCGAGGACTTCGGCCGGGCGTCCCGAGACGGTCGAGCCGAACGCGACATCGCGGTGACCGGTCACCGAACTCAGGAGCAACGCCCAGGCGCCCTGCAGCACGATGTTGATGGTGGTGTGGTGCGAACGTGCGAGCTTCGTGAGCGCACGCGTGGTCTTCGCGGGCACGCTGAACGAGTCGACGCTTCGTCGCCCGAATTGCAACTTCTGTGACGGGCCAACGAGAACGGGAGTCTCGAAGCCGTCCAGTGCCTCACGCCACGCCGCATGCGCGGCCTCGTGATCTCGCTCTGACAGCCAGGTCACGAAGCTTCGATACGACGCGGCTGGGGGCAACCGCATCCCGTGATAGCCCGCGAAGATCTCCTGCATGAGGATCGGCATCGACCAGCCATCGAGCACAATGTGGTGATTCGTGAGCACAAACCGGTGCCGATCGTCCCCGATGCGGATGAGCGCGGCCCTAAACGCGGGCTGGTCGGCAAGATCACAAACAGCGGCGCGTTCCGCGGTGCAGATCTGCTCAATCTGCTCGCCAACATCGAGATCTGTTTGATCAGCTGATAACTCGACATACCGCCACGGCACCACAGGATCGGCGGGAATGATCTGCAACGGATGCTCGAACTGTTCGCAGAATCGCGCTGCCAGGTGCGGATGTCTTGCTACCACTGCCTGCACCGCATCACGCAGTCGGTCCGCCTCCAGCGATCCGCTCATCTCGATATCGAACTGCACCGCATACACATCATCACCGGAGCAGTTCGCGATGCCAGCGTGGAAAAGCAATCCCTGTTGTAAGGGAGTAAGCGGCAATACGTCGGCGATCCGGAACTGACTCTGCAGAGCATCGATCTGGCGCTGGCTGAGCCGAGCCGGAACGATATCCGAGGGAGTCAATCCCCCTCCACCCCTTCGCACATGCGCGCATATACCTGCCAGGGCGTCGAACCACAGCCGGTTGATACGCATGACCGCCATCCGATCCAGAGCCGTGGGCGCCCACGTCCAGGTGGCGTTCAGGTGCGGTCCGGTGTCAGTGTCGATGGTGACCGCGTTGAGCTCCACGGTGTGTGGAAGCGCAATGGGCATTGCCCCGGCAGCTCCGGTCAATGACAAGCCGTCTTGACTGAAGCGCCACACATCTCCCGATGCGTAGGCTGCCGGAGCCCCCAGCCGCCCGAGATAGTTGAATCCGATTGCGGGGTCCGATCCCGGCAGATCCACCTCAGGATGTAGATAGCGCAGCAGACCATAGGTCAAACCGTCAGGCAGATCTCGAAGCTGCTCCTTGGCATCTTTGATCACCGCGCCGAGCGCGGCGTCCCCGGCGACAACCTGAGTCCAGCGCAATCCACCGACCGCCAACGACACGGGGTACTTGGTAGTGAACCAGCCCACTGTGCGCGACAAGTCGATACTTCCGGTGGTTCCGCTCGTATCTGCCAACTCCTCTTGGCGTCCATGACCCTCCACGTCGATGGCGATGGGAGCACCACCGGTACCCAAGTGCTGAGCCCACGCCAAAGCAAAGGCAATCAACAGGATCTCGTGCACGCCGGCATGAAATGCTGCCGGCACCTCACCGAGCAGCATGTGTGTGGTCTCGGCATCCAGAAACTCGGTCAGGTACCCGGCCGTGGCGAACGTATCCTCGACCGGTTGCGGCGCCGGCAAACTCGACGGAATCTCCCCCACCTGACGCCAGGCGCCCGCCTCCCCGACCACCTCGGGGCGGCGTGCGTGTTCAGCCAGTAGCTCCGCCCATCGCTGGAAAGACGTCCCCGCCGGTGGCAACAGCACCTCCTGGCCGCCGCGCAGCTGGGTTGACGCAATGGTCAAATCCTCCAACAGAATTCGCCATGACACCCCATCGACAGCCAAATGGTGAACGACCAGCACCAGCTGGCTGGTGCTGGTCACCCACAGCGCGCTCAGCATCACTCCCGCGGCCGGGTTCAACCGCGAACGTGCTGCCACCACTACCTCGTCGGTCAAGACATCCACCGATTGCAGACACTCGTGAGCATTGACCGAGCCCGGATCGGGCACCGTCAACGACCAGCCTCCATCCCCATCGTTCGCTGCGCGCAGCCGCAGCATGCCATGTCTATCCAGGAGAGCCTGCAACATGATGACAACGGCTGCCTCTGTGACACCTGTCGGTGATTGCAGTACTACGGTCTGGTTGAATTCGTCAATCGGACCGTCAATTCCCTTTAGCCACTGCATTATCGGTGTCGCGACGACCGCACCGAGTCCCTGGTCTGCTATGCCACCGGTACCGTCGGCCATCCTGACCACCCGCGCCAGCCGGGCTACCGTCTGCTGGACGAAGATGTCGCGCGGGCGACCGACCAGGCCCGCGCCGTGCGCCCGCCACACCACCTGAATGGCCGAAATACTGTCGCCCCCGAGATCGAAAAACGAATCGTCAACGCCGACCCGGTCCAAGCCCAGAACTTGGGCATAGATCCCGGCCAGGATCTCTTCGACAAGAGTCGCCGGGGCGCGGTAATGATCGATATCGGTGTATTCCGGTGCGGGTAAAGCCTTTTTGTCTAGCTTCCTGTTGACCGTCAAGGGCAAGATCGACAAGGTGACCACCGCGGCCGGCACCATGTAATTGGGCAGACACTCTCCCAGCTGAGCGCGAATCTTGCCTGTGTCTGCGGAACCGGTGATGTAACCAACCAGGCGCTTGTCTCCAGGGCGGTCCTCACGGGCGATCACGACAGCCTGCTCAACCCCCGCCAAACCCATGAGGGCCGTCTGGATTTCACCCAGTTCGATGCGATGACCGCGGACCTTCACCTGCTCATCGGCGCGCCCTGCGTACTGCAGCTGGCCGTCATGTCCCCAGCTCACCAAGTCTCCGGTGCGGTACATCCGCGAGCCTGCCGTCCCCAAGGGGCACGCCACAAACCGCGCGGCAGTCAGGCCCGTCCTGCCCACATATCCATAGCCCAACCCCGCGCCCGCCACGTACAGCTCGCCGACCACGCCAACCGGAACGGGGCGCAGCCACTTGTCCAGAACGGAGAACGCCAGATGCCCCAGCGGCCCGCCTATCGGGCTGACCGCGTCCTCGAGATCAGCGGCCGTGATCTCCCGGAACGAGGCATGCACCGTCGTCTCGGTGATCCCATACATGTTGATCAGCCTCGGCAAGACCGGATGCCGGTCCAGCCATGGCTTCAATCGCTGCGGTTCCAGTGCCTCTCCGCCGAAGACCACTATCTCGATACCGAGCTGACCCGCGGGCTCGGCGCCCATCGCGTCCACGGTTTGCAACGCGTAGAACGCCGACGGCGTCTGACTCAACACACTGACCTGCTCGTCGACCAACAAGGCGTGGAACTCCTCCGGCGACCGCACCACAGTTTCGGACACGATCACCAACCGCCCGCCATGAAGCAGGGCGCCGAAGATCTCCCATACCGAGAAGTCGAAGGCCAACGAGTGGCTCTGCGCCCACACCTGACCGGCCGACAACTCGAGATCGGCGTCCAGCGCTCGCAGCAGGCTGGTCACATTCCGATGCGGAATGGCCACGCCCTTGGGCACGCCCGTCGTACCCGATGTGTAAATCACGTAGGCGATGTCCTCTGCCGCCGGTCCCACCGACGGCGCACCGACCGGCTGGACACCGAGGACCGGATCGTCGATGTCGATGACCACAACTCCGTACCCATCCAACCGATCCGCGAGCTCAGTGGTTGTCACGACAGCAACTGGGCCTGCATCAGCGACCACGAATTCCATCCGTGTATCAGGCACCGCCGGATCGATCGGCACATAGGCCGCACCGGTTTTGAGCACTCCCAAGATCGCCACGATTGCCTCGACCGACCGCGAGAACAGTAACGCCACCCGCTCTCCCGGGCCCACGCCATACTGGACCAGCAGGTGCGCCAACCTATTCGACGCCTCATCCAGTTCGCGGTATGACATATGACTGCCGTCGAAACAGACCGCCACCGCGCCTGGCACACGAGAGACCTGCTGCGCGAACAAGGCTGGGATGGATACCGAGATCTCGGGCCTGACCAACTCTGCCCGGTTACCCCAGCCGTCCAACTGTTCGAGCTCCGCCGCGTCCAGCACGTCGATCGTCGACAGTGGCCGTGTCGCATCGGAGGTCATCGCCTCGAGCAACCGTCGTAGCCGGTCGATCATGGTCCCGATGCTGCCGGCGTCGTATACATCGGTACGAAACTCGACGGTCCCCGAAATCCCTGCGGCCTGGCCTGATTCGTTCCAGCATTCCGACAATGAGAACGACAAATCCATCCGGGCCGAGTGGGTATCCAGCGGTACCTGGCTGAGCTGCAAATCTCCCAACGTCAGTCCACCGCGAGACTCGCTGATCTGTCCGGGCACGTTCTGCCATGCCAGCATCACTTGCACCAACGGATGATGGGTCAGGGATCTGGCCGGGTTCAATCGCTCGACGAGTACCTCGAAGGGCACGTCCTGGTTCTCGAAAGCACCCAAACTGCGCGCACGTACCTGTTCCAGTACCTCAGCGACACTGGGATCTCCCGCGAGCTCCACCCGCAGCACCAGCGTGTTCACGAAGAACCCGACCAGCTCATCCAGCGCCGGATCACGGCGTCCGGCGATCGGAAATCCCACCGCTACATCAGAACTCGCGCTGAGCTTAGAGAACAGCACTGCAAGTGCCGCCTGCACGACCATAAAACTGGTGGCGCTGTGTTCGCGCGCCAGACGATTGACGCGCTGTTGCAGATCTGCCGGCCAGTTCACATCGAGTCGGGCACCGCGTTGGTCGGCGACCAAAGGGTAGGGGCGATCGGTCGGCAGCATCAGACGTTCCGGCATACCGGCCAGTGTTTTCTCCCAGAACTCCAGCTGCCGGGAGATCCGGCTGTCGCCGTCATCGAGTACGCCCAATTGTTCACGCTGCCATAGCGTGTAATCGGCGTATTGGACCGCCAACGGCTTCCAATCGGGAGCCTGCCCCACGCATCGGCGGGCGTAGGCCACGCCCAGGTCAGTCACCAACGGCGTCATCGACCAACCGTCTGCGGCGATATGGTGCACCACCGCCACGAGCACGTGCTCGTCGTCAGCGATGCGAAAAAGCCCTGCCTTAATTGGGATCTCGGTCGCAAGGTCGAAACTGTGCCACGCCGATTCCGCGACCGACTCCTCCAGCCGGTCCGCCGGCCATTCGGCGGCGTCCACGACATCCCAGCTGAATTCAATCTCTTCGGACGCCACGACCAGCTGCTGCGGTTTTCCGTCCACCGCCGGGAACATCGTGCGCAGACTCTCGTGACGGTCCACCACGTCCACGAACGCTGCGCCGAGCGCCTCTGCATCCAGCGGGCCCCGTAGGCGCAGCCCCACAGCCAGGTTGTACACCGGTGAAGGGCCGTGCAGTTGGTCGATGAACCATAGCCTGCTCTGCGCAAATGACAGCGGCAGCGACGCCGGTCGCACGGCAGCGACCAAGGGCTGCAGTCGACGATCTTCCCCACCGATCAGGAGCATCAACTGCGCGACCGTGGGGGCGTCGAACACCGCGCGCTCGTCCAGGCCCGCATCCATGGATCGGTTGAGCGCGGCGACCAAGCGCATCGCCAGCAGTGAATCACCACCCAGGTCGAAGAACGAATCGTCGACGCCTACGCGGTCCAGGCCCAGTATCTGAGCATAGATCCCGGCCAGGATCTCCTCGGTGGGACTGACCGGGGCTCGGTACTGATCGACGCTGTGATATTCCGGCGCCGGTAGCCCGTTCTTGTCGAGTTTTCCGTTGACGGTCAAGGGGAAACTCGGCAGCGCGACCACCGCGGCGGGCACCATGTAGGTCGGCAACCTGTCGGCCAGTGCGGCGCGCAACTCCACGGGGTCGGCAGTACCGATGATGTAGGCGACCAACCGTCTATCGCCCGGACGGTCCTCTCGGGCGATCACCACGGCCTGCTCGACGCCATCGAGAACCGTTAATACCGACTGTATTTCACCGAGTTCGATCCGATGGCCACGGATCTTTACCTGCTGGTCGGCACGGCCCAGATATCGCAGTTGTCCATCGGCTCCCCAACACACCAGGTCTCCGGTGCGGTACATCCTGGCGCCTGATTCTCCGAACGGACAGGCCACAAAACGGGTGGCGGTCAGGGGAGCCCTTCCCAGATAGCCGCACCCCAAGGCCGCACCGGCCACGTACAACTCGCCGACCACATCAACCGCCACCGGCTGCATCCAGTCATCCAGAACCGCGAATGCGAGATGCTCCAGAGGTACACCGATCGGGCTGTCCGACCCATCGGCGTCCTCGGCGGTGATCTCACGGAACGAGGCATGCACCGTCGTCTCGGTGATCCCGTACATGTTGATCAATCGGGGCGATCGTGGATGGTCCTCGAACCACGCCTTCAGCCGGTTCGGCTCCAGAGCCTCCCCACCGAAGACGACCACCGCCGGAGCGAGTTGACTTGCCCGCGGCCTGCTCGTGTCCACGGTCTGTAACGCATAGAACGCTGACGGAGTCTGACTCAACACACTGACCTGCTCATCAACCAGCAAGTCGTGGAACTGCTCGGGTGAGCGCACCACAGAATCCGAAACCACTACGAGCCGCCCGCCATGCAGCAGAGCGCCGAAGATCTCCCATACCGAGAAGTCGAAAGCCAGCGAATGGCACTGTGACCAAACCTGTCCCGGTAACAACTGAAGATTGGCGTCAGTGGCTCGGATCAGTCGGGTCACGTTGTGATGCGCAATGGCAACACCTTTCGGAACGCCAGTGGTTCCCGAGGTGTAGATCACGTAGGCGATATCCTCGCCGCTGAGCACCACCGATGTTGGCCCTTCGCCAACCGCGCCGGTCTCGGCGTTCGCCGGCACGTCACCCACATCGAGGACCACTAACCCGCGACCGTCCAGACGGTGCGCCAGATCGCCGGTGGTCACCGCGAGCACCGGCGATGCATCGGTCAGTACGAACTCCAGCCGCGCATCGGGCACCGCGGGATCAATCGGCACGTAAGACGCACCGGCCTTCAGCACCCCCATGATGGCCACGACCGCCTCGACCGATCGTGAGAACAGCAGAGCCACGCGCTGGCCCGGCCGCACGCCATGTGCAACAAGCCAGTATGCCAACCGATTCGAAGCCTCGTCGAGCCCGCGATACGACACGTGGCTGCCATCGCAACTCGCCGCCACCGCACTGGGGTGGCGCGCCACCTGCTCGGCGAACAACTCCGGAATCGACGCCGAGGTCACGGGGCGATCCAGCGCCGCACGATTACCCCACGCATCCAACTCTGTGCGCTCATATGTATCGCCCAGATCCATGGACAACAAGCGCCTGGTGGCATCGGCCTTCACTATTGCTGTACCTCCCCCGTCATCGCCTCCAGCACCCGCTGGAACCTCTCGACGATCTTCTGTACCCGGCCCACACCGAACAGTCCGGTATCGAATTCGACCCGCAGGAGCAGTTCACTTCCGGGCATGGCCTGCAGGGTCAGCGGGTAGTGGTTGTACTCGCGGCCACTGACTTCGGCGATCGCCAACCCGTCGGCCATGGATGCCGCCACCGCCTCCACCGGATAGTTCTGGTAGACGAACAGCGTGTCGAACAACTGCTCGTGACCGCTGGCATGGTGTATCTCGCTGAGAGCCAGGTGCTGGTGGTCAAGGGTGGCGCTGTGCCGCCGCTGCAGATCGCCCAACAGGTCGGCAATAGTGGTATTGGGCGTGATCGTTGCCCGCACCGGCACGGTGTTGATCAATAGCCCGACCATGGAATCTGCGCCTGCCACCTCCGCCGATCGCCCCGAGACCGCAACCCCGAATGCGACATCGTGCCGGCCCGTCAGCCACATCAGCACCTGCGCCCACGCAGCCTGCAGCACCGTGTTGACAGTGGTGTGTTCCGAGCGCGCCAATTCGGTAACGGCCCTTGTCGTCTCGGCAGGCAGCCGGTACGTCTCGGTGGCACGCGGTCCCGGCGTGGTCCTGCCCCGGGGCGCGACCAGCGCGGGGGTGTCAAAACCGGCAAGCACATCACGCCAGGCTTGCCGCGCGCCCTCGATGTCTCGATCAGCCAGCCACGTGACGAACCTGCGGTACGACCCGGCAGCAGGGAGACGCTGCCCGTAGTAGCTCGCGAAGATCTCCTGCAGCAGGATGGGCAGCGACCAGCCGTCGAGCACGATGTGGTGGTAGGTCAGGACGAATCGATGCGCGTTATCGGATAGGCGAATCAAGGCCGCCCGGAAGGCGGATTGCTGGATCAGGTCGCAGACCGATACACGTTCGGCGGCGCACAGCTCCCGCAGTCTCGTGTCGATATCCGTTCTTTCCGTGCGCATATCAACGTACTGCCAGGGCACACTGGGTTCTGCCGGGATGATCTGCACCGGTTCGTCGAACCGTTTGTCGAAGCGGGCCGCCAGGTTGGGATGCCGGTTGATCACCGTGCATACCGCCTCGCGTAACCGGTCAGAATCGAGCGGGCCCGTCACGGTGACATCGAGTTGCATGGCATAGACGTCGTCCTGGTTTCCGCGAGTCGCGTTGGCCTGGAACAACAGTCCCCGCTGCAGGGGTGTCAGCGGCAGCACATCGGCGATCGGATGATCTCGAGCGAGCTCATCGATCTCCAGCTGGGTAAGCCGGGCGGGGGTGATGTCGGACGGTGTAAGACCGCCGCCGCCACCACGCACATGTGCGCAGATCCCGGCCAAGGCGTCGAACCATAGCCGGTTAAGTCGGCCGACCTGGGAGTCGTCCAACGCCGAGGGAGCCCATGTCCAGTTGGCATAAAGACTTGGACCGAAATCTGTTTCGACGGTGCTCGCGTTGAGTTCCAGCGTGTGAGCCAGCGGCATGGGTATTGCGGCAGCCGCGGCGGACACCGCCGCGCCGTCGGGACAGACCTGCCAGAGCTCTGAAGTGGACACGGACTGCGCGGTGTCGGCCGCACCAAATCTGCCGAGGTAGTTGAATCCGATGGTCGGATCCGACCCGGATAGGTCAACGTCCGGATTGAGGTAGCGCAGCAGTCCGTACGTCATGCCTTCGGGCAGCGCACGCAGTTGTTCCTTGGCGTCCTTCACCACCTGCCCGAGCGCCTGATCTCCGGCCACGATCTGTTCCCAGCGCAACCCATCCACGGATCGTCCGACCTGCCCCGCAACACTCAATGCCACCGGGTACTTGGTGGTGAACCAGCCCACAGTGCGCGACAGATCGACGTTGGGCCCGGTGTCCCCCAGTTCCTCGACGCGGCCATGTCCCTCGACATCGATGGCTACCGGCAAGGTGATACCCAGGAACTCCGTCAATGCCAACGCATACGCGATGAGCAGTATGTCTTGAACCCCGGCGTGGAACGCTGCCGGAACCTCACCGAGGAGCGCGCGGGTCGTCTCAACATCCAGTGACTCCGTGAGATGCCCAGCGGCAGCGTACGTGTCCAGGCCGGCCCGCACCGAGGGCAGTGCCGACGGCGTTGCCAGCACTCGGCGCCAGCGATCGGCCTGGTCCACAACGGTCTTGGCATGCGCATGATCGTCGACCAGTGCGGCCCAGCGGCCGAAGGAGGTTCCCGTTGTCGGCAGCGTGACGGATTGCCCATGACGATGCTGGGCCCAAGCGATGTTGAGATCTTCAAGCAGAATCCGCCAGGACACCGCGTCGACGGAGAGATGATGAATAGTCAAGACCAGCTGGTTCGTGGATGTCACCCATAGCGCGCTGACCATCTCCCCGGCAGACGGATCCAACCGCGACCGAGCTGCCGTCAACGCCTCGTCCGACAACGCCTCCACGGAACTCAGATGCGCTGATAATGAAGGCTTTTCGGGAACATGAAGAGCCCAATCCTGCTCATCGTCAACCTGCACGCGTAGTCGCAACATGGCGTGCCGGTCAAGCAGGGCACCCAAAACCATCGCCACATCGGACTCAGTGACTCCCCGTGGTGCTTGGATCACTACCGTCTGGTTGAACTGGTCGATCGGGCCGCCGGTCCTTTCGACCTCACGGAGCCACCGCATGATCGGAGTCGCGGGCACCGGCCCGATACCCTCGTCCGCCGGGACCACGTCGTGGCTGGACAATCCGACGACCTGGGCCAGCCGCGCCACAGTCTGTTCCACGAAGATGTCGCGCGGGCGGCATGTCACACCGCACGCGCGTGCCCGGGCAACAACCTGCATGGACAAAATGCTGTCTCCACCCAGGTCGAAGAACGAGTCATCGACTCCAACTCGATCGAGCCCGAGCACTTGGGCGTAGATGCCTGCCAGCGTGTCCTCGATCGCATCGGCCGGGGCACGGTACCGATCGATGTCCTGATACTCCGGCACCGGCAACGCGCGAGTGTCCAGCTTGCCGTTCACCGTCAAGGGCAACGCGTCCAGGACGACGATCGCGCTGGGGATCGTGTATCCGGGAAGGTCGTCTGCCAATCTACTTCGGAGTGCAGCCGAGTCCACCGCACCCTTCTCCGATTCGGTGACATAGCCGACAAGCCGCCTGATACCTGGTTGGTCCTCACGGGCGACCGCCACCGCCTGAGATACCTCCGCCAGGGCGGACAAAGCGGCCTGCACCTCGCCGAGCTCGATGCGGTACCCGCGGATCTTCACCTGATCATCGGCGCGCCCGAAATACTGCAGCTGTCCATCGGAACGCCAGGTCACCAGATCGCCGGTGCGGTACATACGCGCACCGCGCTCGCCGAATGGGCAGGCCACAAAGCGTGATGACGTCAGCCCCGGCCGGCCCAGGTAGCCGCAGGCCACACCATCACCGGCCACATACAACTCGCCGACCACGCCGATCGGCACCGGACGTAACCACTCGTCGAGCACGAACAGCGCCGAGGTCGCAACGGGCGCACCGATCGGCGCGGCACCCGACCCGGCTTTCAACGGTGCACTCATCGACGCGTACACCGTGATTTCGGTGGGGCCATAGGCGTTGATCACCGTCCGCCCAGGTGCCCAGCGATCCACCACCTCACCCGGGCAGGCCTCACCGCCGAGAAGCAGCGCAATCGACTCCAGCCCATCCGCCGGCAATGACCCAGCCGCAGAGGGAGTCTGGGTGAGCACGTTGACCCGCTCGCTGACCAACAGTGCGTGGAATTCCTCGGGTGCACTAACGACGGACTCGGGCACGATCACCAGACGTGCGCCATCGAGCAACGCGGCCCAGATCTCCCACACCGAGAAATCAAATGCGTAGGAATGACACTGAGTCCACACCTGGTCGGGCGGCAGGCAGGCGGGCGTCGAGCGCGCCAGGTGGGTCAGATTGTGATGCGTGACGGCCACACCCTTGGGTACCCCGGTGGTTCCCGAGGTGTAGATGAGGTAGGCGATGTCCTCGGGAGCCGCGGCCCGCAGCGCATTACCAAGTTCGTCGTCCGCCAGGGTGTCATCGAGATCGGACATATCGCCGACATCGATGACCACCAACCCGCGACCGTCCAACCGCTCGGCCAGACCGCCGGTGGTCATCGCGACGACGGGCGCCGCGTCGGCCAACATGAACTCCATCCGGGCCGCAGGCGCCGCCGGGTCGATCGCGAGATATGCCGCACCGGACTTCAGTACTGCCAGCATGGAGACGATCGCTTCGGCGGATCGCTCCATCAGCAGTGCAACGCAACCTCCAGGCCCTGCACCCTGCGTGATTAGCATGTGTGCCAAGAGATTTGCAGCGCTGTCGAGTTGCCGATATGTCATCGAACGTACGCCGTCGGTGATCGCGACCGACTCGGGTGCGCGCGTCACCTGCTCGCCGAACAACTCGGGGACCGACACCGGGGCACTTCCCTTTCGGCACAACATCGCTCGGTTACCCATCACGTCAAGGCGAGCGTGTTCCTCACTATCAACCACATCGATCGATGACAGATGCTGATCCACATCGGCGGTCATCGCCACCAGCACCCGTTCGAACCGATTGATCAGTGTTTCGATGCTGGCCCGGTCAAACACATCGGTGCGGAACTCCACCGTCCCGCCGATCCCGGCAGGATCACCGGTGTGCGTGCGGCGTTCGGCCATGGAGAAGCTCAGATCCATGCGGGCGGTCTGGGTGTCCGCCGCCATCTGGGTCACCGTTAGATCACCGAGTGCCAGTCCTGGTCCGGTCTCGCCGCCACCTTGTCCGGGGACGTTCTGCCACCCCAGCGCCACCTGGACCAGCGGGTGGTGGGTCAATGACCGAGTGGGATTGAGCCGATCGACGAGCACTTCGAAAGGCACGTCCTGGTTTTCGTAGGCAGCCAGGCTCCGTCCTCGCACCTGGGCAAGCAGCTCTGCCACCGTCGGATCACCAGTCAAGTCCACCCGTAATACCAGGGTGTTGACGAAGAATCCGATCAGCTCATCGAGAGCGGGGTCGCTGCGCCCCGCAATCGGGAATCCGACGGCGACATCAGTGCTTCCACTGAGCTTGCCCAGCAGTACCCCGAGGGCGGCCTGCAGCACCATGAAGCTAGTCGCGTTGTGTTCCCTTGCCACCCTGGCGATCTGCTGCTGTAGCGTGACAGGCCAGTCCAGGGAAACGGTGTCACCCCGCTGGTCCGCAGCCGGCGGGTAGGGCCTGTCGGTCGGCAGCTCGATGCGCTCGGGCATGCCCGACAGCGCCTCCTGCCAGTGCGCCAACTGCGTCGCTATGCGGCTGCCACCGTCATCAAGATCACCCAGTTCGGTGCGCTGCCACAGCGTGTAGTCGACGTACTGGACCGCCAAGGGTGCCCATCCGGGGGCCTGTCCCGCGGACCGGCTGGCGTAGGCCACTCCCAGATCGGCCACCAGCGGCGTGATCGACCAGGCGTCCGCTGCAATGTGGTGTACGACTGCGGCCAGCACATATTCGTCACCGATGATGCGGAAAAGCTGTGCTCGCAATGGTATTTCGGCGGCCAGGTCAAATGTGTGGCGCGCCGCCTCACCGATGGCCTCTTGCAGTTGACCCGCCGACCAACCGGTGGCATCGACGACGTGCCAGCCGAACTGCGCGTGCTCGGATGGCAGGATCCGCTGCTGCGGCACTCCCGCTGCCGCCTGAAACAGGGTACGCAGGCTCTCGTGGCGGGCCACCACATCGGCCAGCGCCGCGCTCAGCGCGTCGACATCCAGATTCCCGCTGATCCGAAGAGCCGTCGCCATGTTGTAAACCGGTGAGGGCCCTTGCAATTGGTCCAGGAACCACAACCGAGACTGGGCAAACGACAGTGGAACCTCCGCGGGACGCTCGACCGCGACCAACGGGGAGACGGTGTGCGACTTTCCGGCGATGCGCGGTGCCAATTGGGCCACGGTGGGCGCCTCGAACACGGTACGCACCGAGATGGCGGTATCTAAGTCGGCGTTGATCGCGGCGATCAGACGCATCGCGGACAGCGAGTCCCCACCCAGATCAAAGAAGGAGTCGTCGACTCCGACACGTTCGACGTCCAGCACCCGTGCGTAAATTCCGGTCAGGATCTCCTCGGTAGGAGTGCCGGGCGCACGGTAGCGATCGATGTCGTGATACTCCGGTGCGGGCAAGGCGCGGGTGTTGAGCTTGCCGTTGGTGGTCATCGGCAACGTCTCGAGTACGACTACCGCAGCCGGAACCATGTAGGCCGGTAGCTGCTCGGCCAACTGGGTGCGCAACTTGGCAGGGTTCGTTGTTCCGGTTACGTAGCCGACCAGACGCTTGTCTCCGGGGCGGTCCTCTCGTGCGATCACCGCTGCGCGCTCGACGCCGTCCAACCCCGCCAATACCGTCTGGATTTCGCCGAGTTCGATGCGGTATCCGCGAATCTTGACCTGCTCATCGGCACGGCCCACGTACCGCAGTTGCCCGTCGCCGTCCCAACGCGCCAGATCACCGGTGCGATACATCCGCTGCGGCGCCGTTCCCGCGCCGACAAAAGGGCACGCCACAAAGCGTGAGGCCGTCAAACCGGTCCGGCCCACATACCCGACGCCCACACCCCGACCAGCGATGTACAACTCGCCGACCACACCGGGTGGTACCGGACGTAACGCGCCGTCCAGCACGAACATCGCCGCGCCCTGGACCGGCACACCGATCGGGGGCGCCCCCGTGCCGACCGCCAAAGACGCTGTCCTGGAGGCACAAATTGTGGTCTCGGTCGGCCCATAGGCGTTGACCATCAGCCGTCCAGGTGCCCAGCAGTCCACCACCTCACCCGGGCAGGGCTCACCGGCCACCAACAAAGACACCGATCCCAAGGACTCGGGCGCCAGCATCGCGACGGCCGAGGGGGTCTGGCTCAACGCGCTGACCTGTTCGTCCACCAATAAAGAGGTGAGGTCTTCTGGTGATCGCGTCACCGGCTCCGGCACGACCACCAGCCGGCCTCCGTGCAGCAGCGCTCCCCAGATCTCTTCGACCGATGCGTCGAAGGCATATGAGTGCCACTGCGTCCAGACCCCGCCCGCCAGGAAGGTTTCTTGTGTCCCTAACAACTGGGTCACGTTGTGGTGCGTGATCGCAACGCCTTTCGGCACGCCGGTGGTGCCCGAGGTGTAGATGATGTAGGCGATATCGTCCGGGCTGGGTGCCTGTCGTATCGACTCCGCGGCAGGGGCGACGCAATCAGCGCTATCGCAGATGTCCATAACCACTAGGTCATAACCGGCCATCCGATCGGCCAGCCCCGCTGTTGTCAGTGCGGCGACCGGTGCAGCATCGACGAGCATGAACTCGATCCGCGCGTCGGGCAGCGCCGCGTCGATCGGCAGGTACGCGGCCCCGGTCTTGAGCACAGCCAGCATGGCAACGATCGCTTCCGGGGAGCGCTCCGCCAGCAGCGCTACACATCCGCCCGGTCGCACACCATGTGTGGTGAGGCGGTGCGCCAACCGATTTGCGGCATCGTCGAGTTCCCCGTAGGTCATGCCGCGTCCGTCGAAACTGATCGCGACAGACTCCGGCGTGCGCATGGCCTGTTCGGTGAACAACGCCGGAATTGACATCGGGAGCGGTGCCGGGGCCGCCAAAACCGCCCGGTTGCCCCAGTCGTCGATACGGGCGTGTTCTGGCTCGTCCAGCAGATCAATGGCCGAAAGTCGCTGGGCGGGATCGGCTGTCATCGCCGCGACGACTCGCCGCCACCGTTCGACCAGTGTTTCGATGCTGGACGTGTCGAACACGTCGGTGCGGAATTCGACCGCACCGCCGATACCTGCGGGTTCACCGGCCTGGGTCCAGCGCTCTCCCAACGAGAACGTCAGGTCCATCCGGGCGGTCTGGGTGTCCACGGTCAGCGGGGAGACCTGTAGATCACCAAGACGCAGTCCGCCAGCAGGGCCGGTGTCTTGCCACGGTAGGTTCTGCCAGGCCAACGCGACCTGCACGAGCGGGTGGTGGGTCAGGTTCCGGACGGGATTGAGCCGCTCCACCAGAACCTCGAAGGGAACGTCCTGATGCTCATACGCTGCCAGGCTGCTCTGCCGCACCTGCGCCAACAACTCTGCCACGGTGGGGTCACCGGCCACATCGACGCGCAGCACCAGGTTGTTGACAAAGAATCCCACCAGCTCGTCCAGTGCCGGGTCGCGGCGTCCGGCAATCGGGAAGCCCACGGCCACATCGGAAGTTCCGCTGATCCGGGAAAGCAGCACGGCCAGCGCGGCCTGCATCACCATGAAGCTGGTCGCTCCGTGCTCACTCGCCGCCGCGCGCACTTGCTGCTGTAATTCGGCCGGCCACTGGACCAGCACGGTGGCGCCGCGCTGATCGGCTACCGGCGGATAGGGCCGATCGGTGGGCAGCGCCACTCGATCAGGGAGACCCGCCAGGGCGTCTTCCCAATAGGACAACTGCGCGGCGATGGCACTGTCGCTGTCGTCGAAATCGCCCAGCTGCGCACGCTGCCACAGCGTGTAATCCGCATACTGCACCGCCATCGGCTCCCAATCGGGAACTGCGCCGCCGCATCGGCTCGCGTACGCCACGCTCAGATCACGCACCAGCGGGGTGAGGGACCATCCGTCAGCAGCAATGTGATGTACCACGGCCACCAACACGTGCTCGTCCGCGGTAACGCGGAAAAGCGTAGCCCGCAAAGGAATTTCGACGGCGAGGTCAAAACTGTGACAAGCCGCGGATGCCACGGCCTCGTCCAGTCGGCTCGGCGACCACGTCGTGGCATCAACGACATCCCAGCCGAACTCTGCCTCGTCCGCGGGCATCACCACCTGCCGAGGAACTCCATCGGGCGCCTCGAAGCGTGTGCGGAGGCTTTCATGTCGGCCGATCAGGTCTGCCAGCGCCGCACCCAGTGCACTGGTATCCAGGCACCCATGTAGCCGCAGACCCACCGGCATGTTGTAAACCGGTGAGGGGCCTTGTAGTTGATCGACAAACCACAATCGATTTTGGGCGAACGAGAGTGGAATGACCGAAGGACGATCTTGCCTCACCAACGGCTCCAGCCGACCCGTGCCCGCACCGATACGTGGGGCCAACTGGGCAACGGTGGGCGCTTCGAAGACCGCGCGCGCGGAAAGATCGGTATCCAGGTTGGCATTGATCGCCGCAACCAGACGCATGGTGGAGACCGAATCGCCGCCGAGGTCAAAAAAGGAGTCGTCGACTCCCACACGTTCCACATCGAGGACGCGGGCGAAGATTCCGGCGAGAATCTCTTCGACCGCCCCTGCTGGAGCCCGATATTGCTCGGCATCCTGGTAATCCGGTGCCGGTAATGCCCGCGTATCAAGCTTGCCGTTGACCGTCATCGGCAATGTCGCCAGGGACACCACCGCGGCGGGCACCATGTAACCCGGCAGCCGATCGGCCAACGCGTTGCGTGCGGTGACCGCATCGGCGCTCCCGGTGATGTAACCGACCAGGCGCTTGTCTCCGGGGCGGTCCTCGCGGGCGATTACCGCCGCCTGCTCCACGCCCGCCAGCGCGGCCAGTGCCGACTGGATTTCACCGAGTTCGATACGGTACCCGCGAATCTTGACCTGCTCATCGGCGCGGCCCAGGTAGTCCAGCTGCCCGTCGGCGCGCCAACGCACCAGGTCGCCGGTGCGGTACATGCGTGTTCCGGGCTCACCGAACGGGCAGGCCATGAACCTCGACGCGGTGAGGCTCGAGCGTCGCCAATACCCTATGCCGACCCCCGCACCGGCCAGGTACAACTCACCGACCACACCCGCAGACACCGGTCGCAGCCATTCGTCCAACACGAAGAACGCCGCCCACGCCGTCGGCGAACCGATCGGCGGTGCCGCCTCTCCTGCGGAGAGGGGTGCGCTGGCGCACAACCACATCGTGGTCTCCGTGGGGCCATAGACGTTGACCATGACCCGCCCCGGCGCCCAGCGATCCACCAATGCAGGTGGGCAAGGCTCTGCGCCGATCACCAATGACGCCGCCTCCAGACCATCCACGGGCAGCATCGACACCGCCGACGGAGTTTGCGTCAGCACCGTCACCTGTTCGCGCACCAGCAGCTCATGGAACTCCTGCGGCGAGCGGGCGACCGTTTCGGGCACCACCACCAGCCGTCCCCCGTGCAGCAGGGCTCCCCAGATCTCCCACACCGAGAAGTCGAACGCGTAAGAGTGGAACTGCGTCCACACCTGTTCCGGCCCGAGCGGCACCCCGATCCGCAGCGAGTGGAATAGCTGAGTCACGTTCCGCTGGCTAACCGCAACGCCTTTGGGCAGTCCGGTAGTGCCCGAGGTGTAAATGATGTGAGCCATGTCATCCGGGGCCGGACCCGGCAGAGGGGTACTCGGCTGGGCGGCGACCGCCGGGTCATCGACATCGAAGACTGCAAGGCCGTGCCCACTGAAGCGATCGAGGAACGCCGTCGCGGTGACGGCGACGATGGGCCCAGCGTCAGACAGCATGAACTCCACACGAGCCTGTGGCAGTGCCGGATCGATCGGCAGATAGGCCGCGCCGGTCTTGAGTACTGCCAAGATCGCCACGACCGCCTCGGCGGAACGCGAGAACATCAATGCCACCCGCTGGCCAGGGCCGACCCCTCCACCAATAAGCAGGTGCGCCAACCGGTTCGCCGACTCCTCCAGCTCCCTATACGTCAAGGTCCGGTCGCCGCATACCAGCGCCACCGCCTCCGGAACACGCCCCGCCTGAGCGGCAAACAGCTCCGGCACTGTCCCCGACTCGGGGAGATCGGTCAGCACGGTCCGGTTGCCCCACCGCTGCAGACGGGTGTGCTCGGTTCTGTCCAACATCTGCAACGCGGACAACGACCGACCTGGCTCGGCCGTCATCGCTACCAGCACCGCCTCCATCCGGCGGGCGAGGGCTTCGATCTCAGCCGGTTCGAAAACTGCGGTGTCGTATTCGATACGCAGACGCAGTTCCTCACCGGGTATCGCTTGCATCGTCAGCGGATAATCGGTCGATTCGTGGGTGGTGATCTCGGCGATGCTGATCCCGTCAGCACCTGACAGTGCGCCGCCGTCGACCGGGTAATTCTCAAACACGAACAGGGTGTCAAAGAGTCGATCATGGCCAACGACTCGGTGAATCTCACTGAGTGAGAGATGTTGATGCTCAAGCGTCTTGGCGTGGGAACGGGTCAACTGATCGAGCAGATCAACCGTGGTCGTCCGCGCGGCGATGTCCGCACGCACCGGTACCGTGTTGATCAGCAGGCCCACCATCGACTCTGCGCCCGCTACTTCGATCGGCCGTCCGGACACCACGGTGCCGAAGGCAACGTCATGCTGGCCGGTCAACGCGGTGAGCAGTAGCGCCCAGGCGCCCTGCAACACAGTGTTGACGGTGGTGTGCTGCGATCGCGCCAACTCTCCAACTGCCCGGGTCGTATACGCGGGCACTCGATACATACGCATCCCCCGGTGCCCCGGAACGGACTTCTGCGACGGGGCGACAAGGGTTGGTGTGTGGAAACCCGACAGCACCTCACCCCACGCGGCGTGCGCAGCGGCCTGATCCCGATCGGCCAGCCAGCTGATGAAGCTCCGGTACGGCGCGGCGGTGGGCAACCGGTGCCCGCGATAACTGGCGAAGATCTCCTGCAACAAGATCGGCAACGACCAGCCATCGAGGACGATGTGGTGATTAGTGAGTACAAATCGGTGCCGATCCTGTGCGGTGCGGATCAAGGCCACCCGGAAGGCCGGCGGATCGGCCAAATCACACACGGCGGCGCGTTCAGCGGAACACACCCGCTGGACTTGCCCTTCGGTTTCGGCACCGAGGAATTCGATCTCGGTGTCGATACCAAGATCGACATATCGCCAGCCCGCGGTGGGATCCACGGGGATGATCTGCACCGGCTGGTCGAACTGCCCGCAGAACCTGGCTGCCAGGTGTGGGTGGCGGGCCACCACTGTCTGCACCGCATCATGTAGACGATGCCGGTCGAGTTGGCCATTGATCGCGATGTCCAACTGCACCACGTACAGATCCTCGGGCCCACCACCCGTACCGCTGTGAAAGATCAGGCCCTGCTGTAATGCACTCAATGGCAGCACATCTGCTATGCGGTACTGCTGCTCTAGCACATCAAGCTGCCGCTGGCTCAGTAGAGCCGGCGCGATATCCGACGGGGTCAGTCCACCCCCACCGCGTCGCACGTGCGCGCAGATGCCGACCAGAGCGTCGAACCACAGTTGGCTCAAACGGGTGGCCTGAGCATGGTCGAGCACTGACGATGCCCACGTCCAGTTGGCTTGCAGCCGTGGCCCGGTACCGGTGTCAAGGACGCCGGCATCGAGTGCCACGGTATGGGTCAACGGCATCGGAATCGCCGCGGCGGCGCCGGTCGACGACATGCTCTGGGCGGCGATCCGCCACATACCATCGGATGATTCGGTGCCCGTACCGCCGAGCCGGCCCAAATAGTTGAACGCGATCGCCGGGTCGGCGGTCTCCAGGTCGATGTCTGGGTTCAGGTAACGCAGCAGGCCGTAGCTCAGTGCATCCGGCAGTGACCGAATCTGCTCCTTGGCGTCCTTGATCACCGCACCCAACGACACATCACCGGACACCACCTGCGACCAGGACAGATCACCCAACGCCAACGCCACTGGATACTTGGCTGTGAACCACCCCACCGTGCGCGACAGATCAACGCCGGCGGCAAGATCCTCATGGCGTCCATGTCCCTCGACGTCGATGCCGACCGGCGCGGCCCCGGTACCCGAGAATTCCGCCACCGCCAGACCAAGTGCGATCAGCAGGATGTCTTGTGGCCCCGCATGAAACGCGGAAGAAACCTCGCCAAGAAGCGCTCTGGTGCTTGTGCTATCCAGCGACACCGACAGTTGTCCGGCATTCTCGTAGGTGTCGATCCGGGGGCGTGCCACCGGTAACACCGCAGGCGTCTGCGCCACCCGTCGCCATGTCTGCGCTTGCTGCTCGACCTCGGGACTGCGCGCATGCACATTCAACAGCTCGGCCCACCGCCGGAACGACGTCCCCGTGCGGGGCAGCGCCACGGGCTGCCCACCGCGGTGCTGCGCCCACGCAATATTGATATCTTCCAAAAGAATTCGCCACGACACCCCATCGACGGCGACGTGATGCACGATCAGAACCAATTGTGTCTTCGAGGCCACCCACAGCGCGTTCACCATGACCCCTGCCGCCGGGTTCAGCCGCGACCGCGCCGCAACCAACGCCTCATCGGATAACGCATCCGCCACATGCAGGCACTCTCGCGCCAGAACCGCGCCTGGCTCGGTCACCGTCAAAGACCATCCGCACATGCCGTCGTCTTCGACGCGGATACGCAGTGCCGCATGACGATCCAGCAAGGCCTGCAGCACCGTCACGACGTCGGTCTCGGTGACATCGGCGGGAGCCTGCAGCAGTACCGCCTGATTGAACTCGCCGATTGGGCCGTCAATATCATTCAGCCACCGCAAGATTGGGGTGGCTGGAACCGGCCCAACTCCTTCATCGATCGGTCCGCAGGTGTCTGTAGCCACGTCGACAACACGCGCCAACCGGGCAACACTCTGCTCAACGAAGACATCACGCGGCCGGCACACCAAGCCTGCCATCCGGGCCCGTGAGACCACCTGCATAGACAGAATGCTGTCGCCGCCCAGATCGAAGAACGAATCGTCGACACCGACCCGCTCCAGGCCCAGCACCTGAGCGTAGATATCCGCGAGAACCTCTTCGACGGCGTCCTCCGGGGCGCGATACCGTTCGTGGTCAAGGTAATCGGGAGCCGGAAGAGCACGCGAGTCGAGCTTTCCGTTGACCGTCAACGGCATCGTGTCCAAGACCACGATCGCCGCGGGCACCATGTAGACCGGCAGACGGGCGGCCATCACCTGACGCAGCTCGCCAGGATCGGCAGTGCCGGTGATGTAACCCACCAAACGCTTGTCCCCCGGCCGATCCTCGCGTGCGATCACCACGGCCTGCCCGACATCGCCGAGGGCCGCCAAAACGGCCTGTACCTCGCCAAGTTCGATGCGATGACCACGGATCTTGACCTGCTCATCGGCCCGCCCGCGATAGTGCAACTGCCCGTCCGATCCCCAGCACACCAAATCCCCGGTGCGATACATCCGCTGCGCCCGCGTCCCCGCGCCGACAAATGGACAGGCCACAAAGCGGGACGCGCTCAAGCCGGTCCGGCTCACATAGCCGTAGCCCAATCCCGCACCGGCCACATACAGTTCACCGATCACACCGGCCGGGACCGGACGCAGCCATTCGTCGAGCACAAAGAGCGCGGCTCCGGGCACGGGCGAACCGATCGGCACACCCTGCCCGGCTTGTAACGGTGCGCTGATCGCCACACACATCGTGGTCTCGGTGGGACCGTAGGCATTGATCATCACCCTCCCGGGTGCCCACTGATCGACCACTTCCGGCGGGCAGGCTTCACCAACGACCACCAGCGCCGCTGATTCCAGACCTTCGCGTGGCAACACTCTTACCGCCGAAGGTGTTTGAGTGATCACGCCGACGTTCTGACGAACCAGCAATTCATGGAAGTCCTCCGGTGAGTTCGTCACCTCCTCCGGGACCACCACAACCTGTCCGCCTCGCAGCAGCGCACCGAAGATCTCCCACACCGAAACGTCGAACGCCAGAGAATGCGCCTGAGACCACACTCCGGAGTGCCGCAGCCCGACGTCGAGCGTCTCGAGCAGCTGCGTCACGTTGTGATGGTTGAGCGCGACCCCCTTGGGCACGCCCGTCGTGCCCGAGGTGTAGATCAGATACGCGATGTCGTCCGCGGCCGGCATGGGCAGCGCCCCGCAGAGCTCGGCCGCAACGGAATCGGCATCGAGACTGTCGATATCGATGATCGTCAGTCCATTCCGATCCAGCCGATCAGCCAGATCGGCGGTGGTCACCGCCACCGCCGGCCCGGCGTCGGCCAACACGAACTCCAACCGTGCATCGGGCACGGAGGGATCGACCGGCAGATACGCGGCTCCGGTCTTGAGAACGGCCAAGATCGCCACAATGGCCTCCGCCGACCGATTCAACAGCAGCGCGACGCACTGCCCCGAGCCCACGCCCTGTTTGATCAGCAAGTGGGCCAATCGATTCGCGGAATCATCGAGTTCGCGGTAGGTCAAGGAACTCACGCCGTGAGTCACCGCGATCGCTTCGGGAGTGCGCGTCACGTGCTCGTGGAAAAGCTCGGGAATCGACATCGGCCGCGCCGCGTTCCTCAGCAGCGACGCGTGGTTGCCCAATGCGGCAAGACGATCGTGCTCAGCCTCATCAAGTACGTTCACCGACGACAACCGCATCTTCGGGTCTGCCGTCATAGCCGTCAGCACGCGCTGAAGCCGCGCTACCAGCACCGTGATCGATTCGGCGTCAAACACATCGGTGCGGAACTCGACCGTCCCACCGATTCCCGCTGGTTCGCCGGACTTCGTTCGGCGTTCGGCGAGTGAGAAGTTCACATCCATTCGGGCTGTGTGTGTTTCCACCGGTATTGAGGTGACACGCAGATCGCCCAGCACCGCGCCGGCCGCTGAATCATTGATGTCTTGCCCGGCGACGTTCTGCCAGGCCAACGCCACCTGAATCAGCGGGTGATGAGACAGGGACCGGGTAGGGTTCAGTCGCTCGACGAGTACCTCGAACGGTACGTCCTGGTGTTCGTAGGCGGCTAGGCTGCGCGCGCGCACCTGCGCCAGAACCTCGGAAACGGTGGGGTCGCCGGTCAGGTCAACCCGCAGCACCAACGTGTTGACGAAGAACCCGACCAGTTCATCGAGCGCTGGATCGCGGCGTCCGGCGATCGGGAAGCCCACCGCCACATCGGAACTGGAGCTAAGGTTGGACAATAGCGCCAGCAGCGCCGCCTGCACGACCATGAAGCTGGTCGCGTTGTGTTCACGGGCCACCCGCGCAACCTGCTGCTGCAACTCCACGGGCCAGTCGACTGCGATGGTCGCCCCGTGGTGCTCGGCCACCAGTGGGTACGGCCGGTCTGTGGGCAGGGCGATGCGTTCGGGCATCCCGGTCAACGCCCCTTGCCAGTAGGCGAGCTGCCCCGCGATGCGGCTGTCGCCGTCCTCAAGATCCCCGAATTGCCTACGCTGCCACAGGGTGTAATCGGCATACTGCACCGACAGATCAGTCCAATCCGGAGCCCGTCCCAGGCACCGCGCGGTATAGGCCGCCCCCAGGTCGGCGACTAGCGGGGTGATCGACCAGCCATCGGCAGCGATGTGGTGCACCACCGCAGCGAGTACATGCCTTTCCTCGGCAATGCGGAAAAGCGTGGCCCGCAAGGGAATCTCGGTGGCGAGATCAAAAGCATGGCGCGACGCCGCGTCCATGGCCTGCTGAAGCTGAGCGACGGTCCAGTCTGTCGCGTCGACGATCTGCCAGCCGAAATCAGCACTGCCCGAATCCCTCACCACTTGGCGAGGGATCCCACCGGGCGCGGCGAACACGGTGCGCAAGCTCTCGTGACGCCCCACCACATCGGCCAGCGCCGCACCCAACGCGACGACATCGAGTGCTCCGTCCAGCCGGAACGCAGCCGTCATGTTGTAGACCGGGGACGGTCCCTGCAACTGATCCAGGAACCACAGCCGCGATTGGGCGAAGGACAACGGAACCGTAGCGGGCCGCTCGACTGCCACCAACGGCTCCAGCCGCGCCTCTTCCCCACCAATGCGACCGGACAACTGCGCAGCCGTCGGCGCATCGAACAAGTCGCGCACGGCGATACCGGCGTTCAGCGACTTGTTGATCGCGCTAATCAGACGCATCGCGGACAGCGAATCGCCGCCGAGGTCAAAGAATGAGTCGTCAACGCCAACGCGCTCGAGTCCCAGGGCACGAGCGAAGGCGTCGGTCAGGATCTCCTCGACCGGGCTCGCGGGTGCCCGATAGTGATCGCTATCGAGGTATTCCGGTACCGGCAGCGCACGGCGATCAAGCTTGCCGTTGACTGTCAGCGGCACCGCATCTATCGCCACTACAGCGGTCGGCACCATGTAGCTCGGCAGCCGCTCGGCCAGCAATGCCCGTATCTGGCGTGGGTCGGCGGTACCGGTGATGTACCCGACCAGACGCTTCTGTCCGGGTTCATCCTCCCGAGCGATGACCGCGGCCTGAGACACTCCGTCGAGTACCGCCAGTGCCGCCTGGACTTCACCGAGTTCGATGCGATATCCGCGAATCTTGACCTGCTCGTCAGCGCGCCCCAGGTAGTGCAGCTGCCCATCCGCATTCCACCGCACCAGATCTCCGGTCCGATACATGCGCGCACCGGGCTCCCCGAACGGGCAGGCAACAAATCGAGAAGACGTCAAACCTGAACGGCGCCAGTAGCCCAGGCCCACACCGCGGCCCGCGACATACAACTCACCGACCGCCCCCGGCGCCACCGGATGCAACCACCCATCCAGCACGAACAGCGCCGCACCCGATGCCGGGGCGCCGATCGGCACCGCAGGCCCCGTGGTGAGCGGTTCGCTCAGCGACGCGTACACCGTGGCCTCGGTCGGGCCGTAGGCGTTGATCATCACGCGCCCAGGAGCCCAGCGTTCCACCAGCTCCGGCGGACAAGCCTCTCCCGCCACCACCAGCGCTGTCGAGTCCAGGTCCTGTGGAGAGATCATGCCCGCCGCCGACGGGGTCTGGCTCAACACCGTGACCTCTTCGGCGACAAGCAAGTCGTGCAGGTCTTCGGGCGATGCGGCGACCGGTTCGGGCACCACCAGCAGCCGCGATCCATGCAGCAGTGCACCGAAGATCTCCCACACCGAGACATCGAAGCTGTAGGAATGCCACTGAGCCCATACCTGTCCCGGCTCTGACCGGACGTTGACACCCAGCGATCCGAACAGTCCGGGTACGTTGCGATGCGGTATGGCAACACCTTTGGGGACACCGGTGGTTCCCGAGGTGTAGATGAGGTAGGCGATGTCTTCGGCGGCAGGGCCCGCCAGCTCGGCACTGGGCCCGTCATCGGTGTCCACCACATCACCGATCTCGACTACGGTAAGTCCAAGCCTGTCCAGCCGGTGCCGCTGCCTCGCGGCGGTAACCCCCAGGATCGGTGTGGCATCGGCCACCATGAACTCAATGCGGGACACCGGTAATGCCGGATCGATCGGAACATACGCCGCGCCAGTTTTCAACACTGCCAAAATCGCCACGATGGCCTCCGCAGAGCGGGAGAACATCAGCGCCACAATCTCGCCCGGGCGCGCCCCCTGGGCCGCCAGGGCGTGCGCAAGCCGGTTGGCGGCCTCGTCCAGTTCTCGATACGTCATCGACCGGCCGTCGAAGGTCACCGCTACCGCATCGGGGGTGCGGGTGACCTGCTCCGTGAACAACGTCGGAATGGGCTTTGGGTCTCCACGTTTCACCAGGTCTGCCCGGTTGCTCCAGCAGTCGAGGCGTGCGTGCGCGGCCTCGTCCAGAAGACTGATCGATGACAACGCCCGTCCTGGCTCGGCAATCATCACCGCTAGTACCAATTTCAGCCGCTCGACCAACGCTTCCACGGCGGCGAGGTCGAAACTGCCGGTGTCGTATTCAACACGAAGGCCAAGCTCGCGGCCCGGCAGTGCCTGCACGGCAAGCGGGTAATGGTTGGATTCGCGGAAGTCGAATTCAGTAATAGACAAACCGTCGACGCTCAGCGACCCGGTGGCGTCGATCGGATAGTTCTCGAACACCAACAGGGTGTCGAACAGCACGTCCTGGCCGGTGATGCGATGGATATCGCTCAGTGCCAGGTGCTGATGCTCAAGGGTGTCGTTATGAGAATTCTGCAGTTGGTGCAAGAGGTCTGACGTGGTAGCAGTCGGCGTAAGGGTCGCGCGCACGGGCACCGTGTTGATCAGCAGGCCCACCATCGATTCCGCACCCGCGACCTCGGCCGGTCGTCCGGAGACCGTGGTACCGAACGCCACGTCGTGCTGGCCGGTCATTGAACTCAGGAGCAACGCCCACGCGCCCTGGAGCACGGTGTTGGCGGTGGTGTGATGCGAGCGCGCCAGATCACCGAGCGCTCGCGTGGTGTCTTCCGGCAGCCGGAAGGATTCAACACCTCTGCGTCTCAATGTGTCTCGGCTGCTCGGGCAGACCAGTGTGGGGGTGTCAAGACCGGCCAGCACCACACCCCACGCCGTCTGGGCACTCACGCGATTGCGCTCGGTCAACCAGGTGACAAAGCTGCGGTACGGCGTGGACGCGGGCAGCCGTTGCCCAGCGAGGCTGGCGAAGATCTCCCGCATGAGGATCGGCATCGACCAGCCGTCGAGCACGATGTGGTGGGCGGTCAGGACAAAACGGTGCCGGTTATCGGCGATGCGGATGAGCGCGGCCCGGACAGCCGACTGGTTCGTGAGGTCACAGACTGCGGTGCGTTCGGCGGCACAGATCTGCCGAATCTGCCCGTCGACATCAAAGTCGGCGCCGTGTTCGTTGACGAGTTCGAGGTATCGCCAAGGCACTTCGGGGTCGAGGGGAATCACCTGCACTGGGTGCTCGAACTGTTGGCAGAAACTGGCCGCCAGATGCGGATGTCGTCCGATCACGGTGCGAACGGCGTCGCGGAGACGCTCCGCATCGAGTGCCCCGTTCATGACGATGCTCAGCTGCATCGCGTAGACATCGTCGGACCCCTGTGCCGCGCAGGCATGAAAGAGCAGCCCCTGTTGTAAAGCGGTGAGCGGCAATACGTCGGCGATGCGGTGCTGCTGGCTCAGCTCGTCGATCTGCCGCTGACTCAGCGCGGCAGGAGCGATATCCGAGGGGGTTAGTCCGCCTCCGCCCCGGCGCACATGCGTACAGATGCCGGCCAGCGCGTCGAACCACAGTTGGCTGAGCCTGCCGACTTGTGTGTGATCAAGCACCGAGAGTGCCCACGTCCAGTCGGCGTGCAGGCGCGGGCCGGTATCCGTGTCGACGGTAGCGGCATTGAGCTCAACACTATGCCCAAGTGAAGTTGGCACCATCCCGGCAATGCGTGTCACCGACCGGCCCTCGGAACAGATTCGCCACGCGTCACCCGCGGCTCCGCCGAGGCGGCCCAGATAGTTGAATGCTACGACGGGGTCGGGCATTTCGAGGTCGACATCGGTGTTGAGGTAGCGCAGCAGACCGTAGATCACGCCGGACGGATGGCTATGTAGCTGCTCCTTCGCGTCTTTGATCACCGCCCCCAGCGCGGCGTCACCGTCCACCACCTGGGCCCAGCGCAACCCGCCCAATGCCAGCGAGGCCGGATACTTCGCGGTGAACCACCCGACCGTGCGCGAAAGATCGACACTGCGACCGGCGGCTCCCCCCAAATCAGCCAATTCCTCGTGGCGTCCGTGCGCCTCCACGTCGATACCGACGGACAGACTGCCGCTTCCTGCAAACTCAGCGACCGCCAATCCGAATGCAATCAAAAGGATCTCGTGCACTCCGGTGTGGAAGGCCGCCGGCACCTGGGCGAGCAGTGCGCGCGTAGTCTCGGCGTCCAACGATACCGAGAGCTGTCCAGCATTCTGGTAGGTATCCGTCTCGGCACACGGTGCCGCCAATGTCGCCGGCACCGACATCATCTGTCGCCACGCCTGTGCTTGTTCCACGGCACTCGGGTTCTGGGCAGCATGGACCAGCAGCTCGGCCCACCGTGCGAATGATGTGCCCGTCGATGGCAGCACGACCGGCGATCCGCCGCGGTGTTGGCGCCACGCGATATTCATATCTTCCAACATGATTCGCCACGAGACTCCGTCGACGGCCAGATGGTGGACGATCAACACCAGCTGGCTCGCGGAGGTCACCCAGAGCGCACTGAGCATCACTCCGGTGGCCGGATTCAATCGCGACCGCGCTGTCGTCAGCGCCCCATCGGACAGCACATCCACCGAGCGCAAGCACGCGCGCGCATCGACCGCGCCTTCCTCCGGCACGGCTAACGACCATCCGCCTGCGCCGTCATCGTCCACACGCAGCCGCAACATGGCATGACGATCGAGCAGGGCCTGCAACATAACCACGGCGTCGTTCTCTGTGACACCCGCGGGCGCCTGGATCAGCGCCGTCTGGTTGAATTCACTGACCGGCCCGCCAGTATTCTCAAGGCTCTTCAACCAGAGCATGATTGGTGTTGCCGGCACCGGCCCAAGGCCCTCATCGCTCGGTTCTTGGATACCGCTGGTCTCGGCGGCTACCTGGGCCAGTCGCGCCACAGTCTGCTGGACAAAGACGTCGCGCGGACGGCACTCGAGCCCCGCGACGCGCGCTCGCGAGGACACCTGCATTGCCAGGATGCTGTCCCCGCCGAGTTCGAAGAATGAGTCGTCGACGCCAACGTGGTCCAGGCCAAGGACCTGGGCGTAGATGTCGGCCAGGACCTCCTCGGTGGTGGTGCTGGGTGCCCTGTACCGATCGACGAATCGATACTCCGGCGCAGGAAGCGCATTCTTGTCGAGTTTTCCGTTGACCGTCAACGGGAATTTTTCCAAGACCACGATCGCCACCGGCACCATGTAGGACGGCAACCGCTCCGCCATCGCGGTGCGCAAGGCACCAGTGTCGGCAGCCCCGATAATGTAGCCGACCAGGCGCTTGTCTCCCGAACGATCCTCCCGGACGATCACGACCGCCTGCTCGACATCGTCGAATGCCATCAACGTCGACTGGATTTCACCGAGTTCGATGCGATAACCCCGGACCTTGACCTGCTCGTCCGCACGTCCCAGATACTGCAACTGCCCATCGAGACCCCAGCACACCAGATCACCGGTGCGATACATCCGCGCGCCGCGGCCACCGAACGGGCACGCCACAAATCGAGTTGCTGTCAAAGGATTTCGACCGACATAGCCATAGCCCACGCCCGCACCGGCGACATACAACTCTCCCACCGCACCGGCCGGCACCGGGCGTAGCCACTCATCGAGCACAAAGAAGGCCAAGTCGGCCAACGGGACACCGATCGGGCTGGCGGCAGTGCCCACATCGGCAGCGGTGATCTCCCGATACGAGGCATGCACAGTCGTCTCGGTGATCCCGTACATGTTGACTAATCGCGGCAGCCCCGGATGGTCGGCCATCCAGGTCCCGAGACGCTCTGGCATCAAGGCTTCCCCGCCGAACACCACCACCCCGAGCCCGAGCTGCTGATGTTCGGGCAGCAGCGTATCGACAGATTGCAGGGCGTAGAAGGCTGACGGCGTCTGACTCAACACACCGACGCGCTCGCGAACCAGCAGGGCGTGAAGGTCTTCCGGCGAGCGTGTGACTGCCTCGGGAACCACCACCAGCTGCCCGCCATGGAGCAGCGCACCGAAAATCTCCCACACCGAGAAGTCGAAGGCCAGCGAATGGCTCTGCGCCCATACCTGTCCAGGCGGCAGTTCAAAGTCGGCATCGATCGCTTCTAACAACCGTATGACGTTGTCATGCGGGATGGCTACGCCTTTCGGCACACCGGTAGTGCCCGAGGTGTAGATCAGATACGCGATGTCATCGGGCTCCGGTGTCACCTCTAATGCTGCACTCGGCTGGCCATACACCGTGCGGTCGTCAACATCGATCACAGTCACCGCGCGCCCATCCAGGCGATTCACCAGGTCCGCGGAAGTCACAACGACAGCTGTCCCAGCATCGGATAGCACGAACTCCAGCCGCGTATCGGGCACCACCGGATCAATCGGCACGTAAGCCGCACCGGTTTTCAGCACACCCATGATCGCCACGACCGCCTCGACAGATCTCGAGAACAGCAACGCCACCCGCTGCCCGGGACCCACTCCGTGCGTAACCAACAAGTGTGCCAACCGATTCGAGGCAGCATCCAGCCCGCGATAGGTCATTGCACTGTCGCCGAATTTCACCGCTACCGCGCCCGGATCGCGTGCCACCTGAGCGGCAAAGACCTCCGGGATCGAAACCGGTTGACGCATCGGCGAGATCAGCGCCCCGCGATTACTCCATACATCCAGCTGGGGGCATTCGGCCTCGTCGCGGACATCAATCGCCGAAAGCGGACGGCCCGGATCTGCGGTCATTGCCAACAGCACTCGCTCGAAGCGGTCAGCGAGGGCTCGCGCATCACAGTCGGAGAACAACGTCCCGACACCCGATGTACTGAGGAAAAGCTCCTCATCGTTCTTGATGAAGACGAGTCCGAACTGATCTACGAGCCCCGTGTGGGTTACGGTCCCCGACCCCGCCGCACCGGCGAAGTCCGCCAACCGTGTTGTCGGAATGAAGTTGATGGCCGCGCGATTCTCCACCTGGCCGCCGCGCTGGAAACCTGTCTTGTTCTCAATAGCCCGCAACGGGAAGCGCTGATGGCGCAACGCTTCTTGGATACGCCCATCGACGTGTCGGCAAAAGTCGGCCACCGTGGTAGTCGGCGATGTCGTCAAACGCAAGGGCACAACACCAGAACTCATTCCGGGCACCAACAACGACTCCGGGCGTACCCGTCGACTCACCGGGAAGTCGAGGACGATCTCCGAACCCCCGACCTCGCCATGCACCAACAGTGCGCACGCCGCGGTGATCACGGCGGCACGGCGCACCCCCAACACATGGGACAACTCACGGGTCTTGGCGACAACCGGCGGGTCCAACTGAATCGGTGCCGACGGCTCATACTCTCTGGTTGGAGTCACGACAACATGTGTCGGACCTCGCTGCGGTTCACTCTCCAACGGTCCGCAATTGGCCCAATAGGCCTCGTCGGCGACGTAGTCGTCAGACGCCTCATACTCGGACTCACAGTCGATGAGACTTTTCAACGATCCAAAGATGGGCGCAGGTATCGGTGCATCCGTAGCGATCGCAGAGTAGACCGTGGCGATGCGGTGACACAGAAGTCCCATGCCGATTCCGTCTGTCGCGATGTGGTGGCAGCACACGAAGAAGTAGAAGTCGTCAGCCCGTGCCTGCATCAGTGCAAACTTGAACAGCGGGCCGTTGAGGGGCATCGGCTTACGCCGGATCGACGCAGCTATCCGATAGGCATCACCCATGGGATCCGAAGAGCCGGTTAGGTCATGGTGAGCGAGCTCGACCTCCGGATAGTCGACTACCGTCTGGAAAACCTGGCCATCTCGTTCAGAAAATACGGCGCGGAGTGGTTCTGCCTCACAGACCACATGGCGCACGGCCCGCTCCAGCAGGCCATGGTCGATGACGCCTTCGATGCGGCCGAGCATGCCCAGCTGCCATTTGACACCAGCGTGACCAGTTTCCTCGGCAAGCCAAATGTCCAACTGCCCCCGCGTAAGCGGGAGCACCCCATGATCACATTCCATTGGTCCCCACCCACTGCTTAATGATCAACAGTCCGACCCTGTGCCACCCTCTCGCGCAGGCTTTTTGGCCGGATATCCGGCCAGTTCTGCTCTATGTTGTCAAGGCAGGCGGCGCGGTCCGCTGCACCGAAAACCACCCGCCATCCGGCCGGCACCTCGACAAAGGCCGGCCACAAGCTGTGTTGCTCCTCGTCGTTGACCAAAACGAAAAAGCTGCCATTGTCGTCATCAAATGGATTGATACTCAACGATTCTCCCGACACCATCCACGCACGATAAGTGGAACCTGTTCTAAAACTAACCGAGAGATCGCGACGAGTGCGTGTTTTCAGAGAAATCACCGATACTTGCTACTGGCCAGTTCAGGCCTGAATGTACCGCCCGACATTGCCGAACATGTGAGCGCCCGGAGAAGTGAATTGGCTGCTAGCCGTGACCAAACCGGGCGTGAACAGCTCGACGCCAGGGCCACGGCACAGATGAGGCCGGTTGTCTCATAGTTTGCTGTACAGCCCCTGGCACGCATCGATTGATGTCCGACGAGGTACCGTACGTGACCAAATATGTGGTGTAAAGATCGCACTCGACAAACCTGAGTACGCCTCCACTCCAACGAAGTACTCGACTTCCGAAAGTAGGTGCGTACCCGCCGCAACACTCGTACCGTTGGATGGCACCGTAGCGTCTCGAACTGAGTCACTCTCCACGACAGGCAAACTCGCGCCAGTGACGACCGGGACCATCGGCATGTGAGCTGTCATACCCACTATTGCTTAGGATCACGCACAGTGAGCAAAACTGCGAAACCGGTACTACCGCCAGGACCTCCACTCCCATTGGTGGCGCAATCCATATTGATGGCGGCCTATGGTCTGCGCTTTCTCGCCGGCTGTCAGCGCCGCTATGGCAATGTATTCACACTGCGTATTCCCTTGTCGGGCAAGGTCGTATATCTGGCGGATCCGGCCGATATCAAGAAGGTCTACGCTGGCGACCCACGGGTCTTTCATTCCGGAGAGGCACACTGGTTTTTCCGTGGGCTGCTCGGCGACAGCTCGTTGTTCGTGCTCGACGAGGACGAACACCACGATCAGCGTCGCCTTCTCATGCCCGCCTTTCATCGTGATGCCGTCGCGCGCCAGACGACTCAGATGACAGAGATCGCTGCCGCAAACATAACCAAATGGCCGGTTGGTCAGAGCTTCCCCGTTGCCCCGTTCACCACAGAGATCACACTCGAGGTGATCCTGCGAACAGTTATCGGCGCCACCGACCCGGTACGGCTAGCCGCACTGCGCAAGGTGGTACCGCGTCTGCTCTACATGAAGCCGTGGGAAACCCCGGCGATTACCAATCCTCGCCTGCGGCGGTATTTCCCATGGCGGGGGGTCGGCAGACGGATGGCAGAGACCGATGCCCTGCTCTACGCGGAGATCGCCGAGCGTCGTGCTGACCCCAACCTGGACGAGCGCACCGATGTGCTGGCCATGCTTGTCAGCGCCACCGACGATGACGGCCGCACGATGTCCGACCAAGAACTGCGTGATCACCTTTTGACGTCCATCGCGGCCGGACATGAGACCACCGCGACCGCACTGGCCTGGGCGCTGGAGCGGCTGACACGGCATCCTGCCGCGCTGGCCAAGGCTGTACACGCCGCCGATGCCAGCGCAGCGGGGGATCCGGCCGGCGATGAGTACCTCGACGCAGTCGCCAAGGAGACGCTACGAATCCGCCCGGTGATCTTCAGCTCGGGCAGGGTGCTCAAAGAGCCCGTGGAGATTGGCGGCTATCGGCTACCGGCCGGAATCATGGTCGATCCGGCCATCGGACTCGTGCACGCGAGTGCCGCGGTGTATCCGGATCCAGACCGCTTCGACCCGGACCGAATGCTCGGCACCACGCAGAGTCCAACCACCTGGTTGCCGTTCGGCGGCGGTAATCGCCGCTGCCTCGGGGCCACCTTCGCGATGGTCGAAATGCGAGTAGTGCTCCGTGAGATCCTGCGCCGGGTCGACTTGAGCACCACCACCGCGCCCGATGAGAAGCAGCAGGCAAAACACGTCACATTTGTGCCACACCGTGGCGGCTACATCGAGGTTCAGGCGATCAGGGACTGCGCGCCCGCAGCTCCACCACGGTGTCCTGCTGGCTTTCATGGCACGGCGCAGTCGGCCGACCCTCGGCGGTGAACCTGCCCTCGTGGGTCGGACTTGGTCACCGCCGACTACTCCTGGCCAGGCCTTCAACGAAATCTGCTGCGGCCATGACACTTTCAGCAGGCCTGGTCATGCGGGTGGCGACCTCCCTGGCACGATCCACACAGTGCGGTTCGAGAATTGTGCGTAGGTCGGTCACCAACGTCTTCGCAGTCGTGGTCGAGAAACGCCGGGCGGTACCCACTTTCAATCGTTTGACACGTGTACCCCACAACGTCTGATCGAGGTCTGTGGAGAGGATCAACGTGGGAACTCCTGCCCGCAGGCCCGCAGCGGTTGTCCCGGTACCGCCGTGGTGCACCACTGCGCGGCAGACCGGAAAGACCGCTGAGTAGTTCATCGCGTCCACCACCTTGATGTTCTCTGCGGACAGCACCCGACTGAAATCAGACCCGGCAGAACACACCAACGCCCGCTCGCCCAACTCCTCACACGCCGAACTGATCATCGCAAGCGTCTGGGCGGCAGATTCCACCGGCAGGCTGCCGAAGCCGAAGAAGATCGGTGGCGTCCCGGCAGCGACCCACGAAGCCACCTCATCATCGAAATCTGTTGGTAAATCCAGTGTCAGCGCACCGACGAAGGGCCTCCGGCCCTCATGCTCCGCCCATTCCTCGGCGAGGCCAGGAAAACAGACCCGGTCATAGGCCTGGATCTCCAGCGATCCACGTGCGGTGATTCGCCACGGTGAGGGCGCCGTGGCTCGCGGCAGCGCCAGCTCACCGCGCTGTACCCCCTCGACCTTCTTCGCGTTCTGCCATGCCAGCCACTCGCCGAGCCTCATCGTCAATCGGCCCAACGGCGCGGGCAGTAAAGGTAGGAACCGCCCGTTGGCCCGCAACGGAAAGAAATGCAGCGTGGCCAGCGGAATGTCGTAGTACTCCGCCACATTCCCCGCTGCGTCTTCGAAATTGACGCCGGTAAAGAGCACGTCAGCTCCCTGCGCCAACGATGTCAGCGTCGCGACGATGTCCTTCCAACATTGCAGGAAGGGCTCCACGACCTCACGGCGCATCCTGATCAGATCTCGGACCTTCCAGAAATTACGAAAGAAGTGCGTCCAGAAATCGCGATGTGCGTCCAGAACTGCCTGCAGATCCGGGCCGTAGGCGACCGCGGTAGGTCCGGCTGCTTCCACAAAGGCGATGAGATCGGGTGGGACGGCCATCTGCACGTCATGGCCCCGACGCAACAACTCACGGCCGACCGCGACGCACGGCTCGATATCGCCGCGTGTCCCGTAGCTCGCCAGTACAAACTTCATCGGGGCATCAGCCGGCCCGCTTGAGGCGGACGAAATCTTCCAGCAGATCGGCGGCGGTCACCGGGCTTTCGGCGACTCCGGTCATTCGGGTAGCGACCTCGCGCGCCCGCGTGGCGTACTGCGAGTCGAGGATGGTCCGCAGGTCGGCGAGCAGAGTCTTCTCGGTGGTGGCCGAGAAGCGGCGGGCGGTACCCACTCTCAGCCGCTTTACCCGCGCTCCCCACAGCGTCTGATCGAGATCCGTCGAAAGAACCAACGTGGGGACTCCCGCCCGCAGACTCGCGGCGGTGGTGCCGGCGCCGCCGTGATGCACCACCGCGCGGCATGCCGGAAAGACCGCGGTGTAGTTCATCGCGGCAACCACTTTGACGTTCCCGAAAAGTGAGACACCGCTGAAATCACTTCCGCCGGCACACACCAGCGCCCGCTCTCCCAACTGATCACATACCGCGCTAATCATGGCCAGTGTCTCGGCGGCAGATTCGACGGGCATGCTGCCGAAGCCGAAGCAGATAGGCGGTCTTCCCGCCTCTATCCACGAGGCCACTTCGGTATCGGAATCTGTTGGTAGATCGAGTGTCAGTGCACCGACGAAGGGCCGTCGACCATCGTATTGGGCCCATTCGTCGGCCAGACCAGGCATACAGACCTCGTCGTAGGCCTGGATCTCCAAAGAACCACGCTCCGCGATCCGCCACGGCGAAGGTCCGGTGGCCTTGGGGAGGCCCAGCGAGCGACGCTGTGGGTCCTCGAGCCTCTTGAACATTGGCCAGCCCAGCCACTCAGACAGCCGCATAATCGACCGGCCAAGCCGCGCAGGTAGTCCCGGGACGAGCTGGCCGTTCGCGCGAATCGGAAACACGTGCAGCGTGGCGAACGGAAGGGAGTAGTACTCCGCGACGTTACCGGCCGACTCCTCACCGAGGACACCCGTGAAAAGCAGGTCAGCGTCCGCCGCCTGCGATCTCAGTGTTGTACTGACGTCTTCCCAACACTGAACCAAGAATCGCCAGTCTTCACGGAGCAGCTCCCGGAGATCCCGGATGCGCCAGAAGTTCTTCCAGAAATTCCGCAAGAAGCGCGCCCAGAAGTCGCGATTCACGTCCTGCCATACCCGAACATCTGGTCCACAGGCGACCGCCGAGAGTCCGGCCGCCTCCGCAAAGCCGACTAGGTCGGGCGGAACGACCATGCGTACCTCATGCCCACGGCGTAGGAGCTCGCGGCCGACGGCCACGCCCGGCTCCACATCGCCGCGCGTGCCATAGAATGACAGTACGAATTTCATCGCAGAGCCCTTCACATCCAGTGTTCCTGCGGAATGAGAGCGGGAGCCTCGCCACAGCTCAACCGCCCGGCAGCATATCCCGGTGCCTCCGTTATCGTCTTTCAATTCAAGAGATTTGGGCAGTACCTCAACAGCCTCCCGTGCCGGGGCGGACCTTGTGGATGATCCTCGGCCGCTGCAGGCCAACTCCAGCGACAATCCAAAGATGTCTGGCCGGAATCATCGGCGCTCGTCGGGTCGCCTTCAATTGACCTGAATCGTTTGAGTAGCAAAGGAATACGATCGCATCTCTAGACAAGACGTACAGATTCAGATCATTTGAGCCGCAGCACAAAGCCGGTCTGGTCACCACGGTTCTGCTGATTGAGCTGCGTGGCCCGCTTCTCCCATTCCCAGATCTGTTTGGGACGGAACATACGAAGGATCTTGGGGTCGGTGACCGGAACATCATCCCGATAGGCCTCGCTCCCGGTGAACTGACCGAAAGTTGAATCGTCAAATGTCTGATCCACTCGCAGACCGGCACGCTCGGCAGCGAGCGCCATTCCCTGACGCGACGGTATGACCATGTGCCGAGGCGCATCGGCCTGCACCCAGTCAGCCCCGTATATGGACCACGCCTCCGATGACGTTGTGGGCACCCTGGCCAGGCATGTGCCGCCGACGGCCAGCTTCTTGGACGCTACCTCGAGTGTGGCCACCGGATCGGGCATGTGTTCGAGCGAATGGTTGAACATGATGAGGTCGAATTCACCTGGTACGTCACATAAATAGCGTTTCAGGAGCGGTATCCGTTCACGTGACTCACCATCTTCGGCGATGAACGGATCCGCGCCGAGCAGGCTGACGAAGCCGACCCGTGCCAGCCTGTCGAGCAGCGCGCCGCTTCCACATCCAACATCCAGGATCCGCGCATCACGTTCAATTCCGAGCCCGGCGAGCATCTTGACAGCATCCCCGCCCAGCAGCACTCGGAAGATGCCCTCCGGTATGGGGGAGGTCATAACAGAACCGAATACTCTTCCACCACTGCGTAATTTGAATCTGTCGCGCTGCGTGACCAACCATTGAAATACCTTCGGCTGGGCCGATCCGTTGTGCGAGTAATAGGTCTGCGGGTAATGCCGCATGAGCTCTTCGCCCTGCAGCACGTCGACCATCTGCAACGTGTCACACGCGGCGCAACTGAAGTACTCGAACACCTCACGGGTGCCAAACATCATTTCGCGTATCTCAAGGGTTCGATGAGGACCCGTCGAGCCGCACAGTCGGCATGTACTGGTAACCGCCGTCATTCACATCTCCCCTACGAGACTCTGGGTCCGGAGAACGTGCACTGCTTGCCATGGGCTTGTGACCGGGCGCCACAGAACAGCTTTCAAAGGAACCCCAGACGACGAACCTACCGCGTAGTGTCTTTGTACGTGTGGGGATCGGTGCTAGCGCTCGTGGTATTGGTCGCCCTGAATCCGATACGACTGGGCATCACCCTCCTCGTGATCTCGCGGCCGCAGCCTGTGCAGAATCTGCTGATTTACTGGGCGGGCTGTCTCATCGGCTGCATCCCCGCCGTAGTGGTTCCGTTGACACTTCTGCATGTCACACCGATGTTCAGATCATTTGCACAAGGTGTGGCCGGAAGCCCCACCATTCGGCACGTCCAACTCGGCATGGGAGTGCTGGCACTGTCGGTCGCCGCACTCATCGCATCGCGGCCACTGCTGCGTGGCCGCCAGCTCCAGCTTCAGGGAGCAACGAGTGCAACCGCGGCAGCACCCCAGACGAATCTTCCTACCCAGAACCCGATCTCGCGGATCCTGGGGCGTGCGGGAGACGCGCCGACTGACGGCGGCTCGCTGCTCCAACGATTGGTGCGCCGGGCCACCAACGCCTGGGAGGGCGGTTCGTTATGGGTCGCCTTCCTGATCGGCCTGCTCCTCGGCGGTATCGAACCCGACGCGGGCCTGTTCCTTATCGCCATTCTGGTGACCTCCGGTGCCGCACTCGGGACACAGATCACCGTGGCTGCCGTTTTCATCGTCGGGGTGCTGGCGATCGTGGAGCTCACCCTGGTCAGCTATCTTGTCGCGCCCGCGAAAACCCAAGTGGTTGTGCAACTGCTGCATGACTGGGCGTTGGCTCATCGTCGAAAGATTCTGGTAGCCATGTGCATAGTGGCTGGGATATCACTTCTGATTCACGGCCTGGGCGGTATCTGAGGAACCAAAAGCCCGATACTTGCGCGAAATTCATTCGGGCACAACGGTTCGCCAAATTCTCCAGCGGGGTTGCCGGCCCACTCGGTTCCCAATTCTGCCGAGAAATTGCGCCCACCTGGGTAGTGTTCCGGGCCGTGTGGGGTCTACTGCTCGCGATGGCGATCATGTTCGCGGTCAATCCGGTACTTCTTGCCATCATCGTCTTGATGATCTCGCGCCCTCAGCCGGTACAGAATCTGGCGGCCTACTGGATCGGCAGCACCATCGTCAGTCTTGCCGGCCTACTGATTCCGCTGATGGTGCTGCACATAGCGCCGTCGTTTCGCACCTTTGTGGAGAATATGGCCACACCGGGCAACAGCATCACCACGCGGCTCATCAACCTCAGCATGGGTGTCCTCATGCTGTCGATAGCCGCACTGATGGTCGTACGGTCACTTCGTGAGCGGTCACGCGTGGGCGCAATGACAGGCGACACCTCCGCTCAGCCACACGACTCGGATATGGCCCACCACATCACATCGCCGTTCGGCACGCCCCAGAGTGAGGCCGCGGCGGGTGGTTCGGTGTTCCGCAGACTTCTCTACCGCCTTCAAAAGGCCTGGGAAGACGGGGCCCTGTGGGTTGCGTTCGTTTTTGGCCTCGCCGGGCTACCGCCGCCCATGTTGGTGATCTTCGTACTCACTCCCATAGTGGCCTCCGGTACCCCGATCGGTACCCAGGTCATCGCCGTCATCCTGTTCGTCTTCGGAATGTTCACGGTTGTCGAGATCACGCTCGTCAGCTATCTCGTTGCACCTACCAAAACTCTTGCGGTACTGAGGCCATTGCACGACTGGGCACTCGCACACCGGCGCCAGATGCTGATTGCTATTTTCTCAGTCGCTGGAATGATTCAGGTAGTCAACGGTATTGCCTGAATAGACGGCTCGATACGAGATTCGCTCGTGTCAGGCCCATGTCCCACTGCGCCCGTTGGCCGTCGCCATGACTTCGTAGATCAACTTCATCATCGACGGGCGAGTGCGCCGGCTGAGCTTGTGGAATCGCTGGAAATCCTCGAGCATCGCCCGGAAACCTCGTTCGCTCGTCCGATACGCGTCCAAGACCTGGTCCAATACCGACGGCTCCCAGGGCTCGTCGGCAGCGGCCGCGCAGAGCGTTTCGTACACCACCGACATCCAGTCCGTGCCGAAGGGCTCTGTGACGGGCCCGCTGTACTTCTGGCGCCGAAGGTCGGTTTCCAGGAAATCCTCTATCGCGGCCTCGTCCCTGGCGTCTAAGTCGAGCCCGAGCGCTAACGAAGTACGTTTCATCTCCCGGCGCCAGTCCTCGAGGAGGTTCGTGTACCCCACGAACACCCGCGGCACATCGCGTGTACATGCCTCGGCCAACAGATTGAACTTGAGCCATAGCGCGCTCGAGAACTCCGGCGAGGCGGCGGCCTGGGCGGCAACCGAGGCAATGACCTCCGTTGGGTGGCGCACCGCTATCACCGTCGCGACATCGAAACCGGCCAGATCTGCTGCTTCGAACCACATATCCGACAGCAGATTTATCCTCGGGTCCTTGACGATAATCACTGGCGCCGACGGCAACGTCCCCAGGTATGTCCGGATCTCGGCGATACAGGTTGCCCTTTCACCGGCATCGAACGCGCCCTCTTCTTGCAGACGCAACGTCGTGTCGAATCTCGAGCTGGCGTTGCGATGCAGAATCCTCTCGTTGAGGATGATGACTTTGCGTGGTTCCCAATATCCTCGTGGATTGGCCGGGTTCGCACCCGCCAGGGCTGACGGGAGCGCGCCGCCGCACAGGGACAAAGCACGGGTTATCGCCGATGTCCCGGATCGGGCCATACCCATGACAAACAAAATCACGGGGCGGGACTGACCAGCCGAGGTCACGAGACCGCCCGTCTCAAGACGTAATTGACTGCCGCACATCGAATCATGAATTCTTCCCTGCTTCTCAATCGTTTTGCCCAGCGCGACTGGCAACCATCACCGTCGGGCCCAGCCCCCGTCTAGTCCGAAACTCGACGGCGATGTCCGGATCTGCGTGATGGGCCAGCGCGCGCAGCGCGGACGGGCTGTAGGCGCGTAGGGAGCTGATGAAGCCGTCGTGCTGCAGTGGCGAGAGCCTGACAAGGGGTAGCACCACTGCCAACAACGCGATATGAAGGGGGACCGGCGGCCTGGGCAGGTCCACGATCAAGAGCTTCCTCGCCGCACGGGTTCCCGATGCGAACACTCGAGCAGCGAGATCGGGCGAAAGATGATGCAGCGACAACGCGAATATCGCAAGGTCGTAATGGCCGTTCGGGGAGTCGATCGCGGTGGCATCCATCTCCCGCACCGTGGCGCGGGGGTGGCTGCCGAGATCACTGGCGGCCGCCGCAGCCACGAAGCTGGGGTCGATGTCGGTAATCGTCACCAGGGCCGCTGGGTGCATGTCCAACAACTTGCGTGACAATCCACCAAGACCCGCACCAAGTTCAAGGATCTTCGGAGAGTTCACATCGGCGACCTCGCGTAGCGCCATGCGGGCACACTTCTCGTGGATACCTATCCACCGTCGCCGCCCCGCACGATCGAGCGAGCACATGACCTTGCTCTTGAGATCATCGACGTCATCGCGGTCCAGATACTCCAGACGTCCGGTCTGTAACCGCCTGTCCAGCCAGGAAGCATCCGGGCCGCCCCGAGGCATGCACGAGATATCGCGGGCTCTGTTCTCCACGTAGAACATCATGGATCACAGCGGCGGTGTACGGCAGGACAGTCGTGAAATCAAATGCGCTGCAGGGCATGAAAAATGCAATGACGACACAGTTACTTGTCTGTGTACCAGGTCCTAGATCTGGGTCCATGCGTCCGTCAGATATTCCGGCGCCCGCGGCGAAAAAGATTTCACCACAACATGTCCACCGAACAGCTAGGCTCCCGATCAATTCGGTCGATCAAGCTCGGCTGGGCAACTCGCAGCGTGCACCGCAATCTGGAGTACGCGCGTCGTCAAACCCATTGTCGCCCACCACGCGAAACCGCAAACGCATAGCTAGGAACGAAGGAGTCGGACTGGTGCCTGGGCAGTTACATCGGGTGCGAAAGTCTCTCGACGACCGGAAGAAGGCCAAAGATACTGTACGGCTGGATAATCGGCTGGCCCTGGCAGACGAGGCCCTATTGGCTGAGCATCACGCCGCGGGCATGAATGTGATCATTCAGGTGACCTGGCTCTACAGCCACGCCGTCGACCTCGAGGCGTTACGGCGCTTTCATCACAATCTCGGTCGGGGCCTGTTGGGCCGACGCATCGAACGCCCCGCACTGTCGATCGCCCGGCATCGCTGGGTGGAGGACCGGGGGGCGTCCGATATCGATGTCGTTCAACACGCACGGCCCCGCAGCGAGTTCAGCGACTGGGTCGATGCACGTTCGCAGATGCGCATCGACCCCGAGGCAGGCCCCGGCTGGCATATCGGTGTCCAGCCTCTCGACGACGGAACGACCGCGATCAGCCTGGTGCTCTCACACAATCTGATCGATGGACTCGGGCTGGCGCTTGTGATAGTTGAAGCGGCCCTGGGCAAGACCCGCGATCTGGGCTATCCGCTGCCACAATCGCGCACCCGGCTACGAGCATTGGGTCAGGATGCGCGACAGACCGCGCGTGACGTACCTCAGGTCGCGAAAGCTCTGGTGGCGGCGGTGAAGCTCGGCCGAAAGCAGGCGCGCGATAGGAGTCAATCGGACCGTGTGCCGGCACCTCGACCCGTCGCTGTCGAGCCGGACAAGGCCGATGAAGTTGTTCTCGTACCGGCCCTCACGATCTACGTGAGCTTGGATGCCTGGGATGCCCGCGCGAACGCCCTCGCCGGGGCGAGCCATACGCTTGCCGCCGCCTTTGCCGCGCGGTTCGGGGAGCGAATCGGGCGGCGACGCGCAGACGGCGGCACAGTGACCCTGCAGATCCCGATCAGCGAGCGCACTGAGGACGACACCCGTGCCATGGCACTTTCCTATGCCCGCGTCAGCATTGACCCAACCTCGCTCACAACGGATCTACGCGATGTCCGGTCTGCCATCAAAAAGACGCTGACCGTCCTGAGGGAGACGCCCGACGAGTCCAAACAGCTCCTGTGGTTGCCCTCGTTCGCACCGAAACGGACGCTCCAACGGATGGTCGCCAGGATGCCCGCTGATCCCGATCAGTCGGTGTTCTGTTCGTATCTCGGCGATCTCAGCTCAATGATCGGCTATCCCGCCGGAACACTCGCCGATTTCCAGAACGCACGAGCCACCGGGCAACGCGAGAGACGACAGCTACTCGAGCGCACAGGTGGTCGCATGTTCATACTCTCCGGGCGCCTCAACGGCAAGATCTTCATCAGTGTCGGCGCCTACCAGCCGGGCGCCACGAACACCAAAGAGTCCCTGCGTGAACTGGCCGAGCTCACCCTGGCCGATTTCGGTTTGATCGGCGAGATCCACTGACGGATTTCTGCGCCACGTGCGGTCGCGCCGAACGGGCGATCCTTGCGGGTCAGAAGTTGTGGCAGGTGCGGTAGGCCTGTTCCATCGCTCCCAGATATGGCTGAAAGGCCGGTGCATTCGCCACGTCTTGAGCCGTCTGTGCCCGCTTTTCTGGCCCGGCCGCAAGGAATTCGCGTAATCCGCGTTGCAGTATCGGCGATTGGGACAACGCCTTTCCGAATTGCGGATCCTGCGCATTGAGGGCCGCCACCACTTGCGGATAGCTACACGTGGTGTTGATGGCCAAATCCAGGTCAGGATCCGCGGATGCGATCCCGGCCGCCGCGGTCAGCGACAACGCCAGTGCTCCCAACCCTACGGACACTCGAGCAAGCGACACAGAGAACATATACGTACTTCCTTTCTTACCAATATTTTTCGTAATCCAAAGTCAGGCATCTTGCATCACCAGGGGGCGGGGTCTTTCCACGTCTCGCTGCACTCTGGAGGGGCGGCGAAGTACCCGCTGCGGCCACCAGAACCACCTGCCCAACAGCGCGGCGATCGCCGGCGTCATGAACGCGCGCACCACCAAGGTGTCGAACAACAGACCGATCCCGATCGTGGAACCAACCTGCCCAATCACACGGAGGTCGCTGACCACCATCGACAACATGGTGAACGCGAACACCAAACCCGCAGAGGTCACCACCTTGCCGGTACCGCCCATGGCCCGAATAATCCCCGTGTTGATTCCCGCGCCCAGTTCCTCCTTCATTCGCGAGACCAACAACAGGTTGTAGTCAGAACCCACCGCCAGCAAGATGATCACGGACATCGCCAGCACCAGCCAATGCAGTTCGATGCCGAGGATGTTCTGCCAGATGAGCACGGAGAGCCCGAATGCGGCACCCAACGAAAGTGCCACTGTGCCAACGATGACCAGTGCCGCGACAAAGCTTCGCGTCATGATCAGCATGATCCCGAAGATCAGACAAAGCGCCGCGACCCCCGCGATCAGCAGATCGTATGCGGACCCGTCACGTAGGTCTTTGAACGTCGCGGCGGTCCCAGCGAGTTGAATCTGCGCATTCTCCAACGGAGTTACCTTGAGCGCCTCCTCGGCGGCCGTCCGCACCGCATCTACCCGCGACAGTCCTTCCGGCGTCCCCGGGTCACTCCGATACGTCAGGATCAGACGTACCGCCTTCCCATCTGGTGAAAAGAACAGGGACATAGCATGTTTGAAGTCTTCGTTCTCGAACACCTCCGGAGGCAGATAGAAGGAGTCATCGTTCTGGGCGCCGTCATAGATCTTTCCCATCGCGGTCGCATTCGCAGCCGTCTTGTCGATGAGAGAAAAGATCCCCGACATGGTGCTGTGCATCGTCAGCATCATGGCGCGCATTGCCTTCATGGTCGTGATCATCGGCGGGAAAAGGGCGATCAGGTCGCGCTGGTACCCGTTCATCTGCTCCACGCGTTCCAGGATCTGGTGTGTCCGAAGGCTGAGCTGGTCAGTGCCGTCGAGGGCCTGAAACACCGATCTGATGGCGAAGCAGATCGGGATGGTCTCGCAGTGTTTCTCCCAGTACAGATAGTTGCGTAGAGGTTTGAAGAAATCGTCGAAATTGGCGATGTAATCACGTAGCCGATCAACGGTCGCCGTCAGCTCCCGGTTCATGACGACCGTCTCGTTGGTGATGTCGGAGATGCTGCGCATCAGCTCGTAGGTGTGCTGCATCTGGTTGATCATCTTCGTCGTGTCTTCGGCCTGCCTCAGCATGTCGTCCACGCGTTCTTTTCCAAACGGCAGGATCTGCAGCATGCCGGCACTTTGCAGGCTGATCTGAAACGGTATCGACGTGTGCTCGATGGGGCTTCCCTCTGGCCGGGTAATGCTCTGCACCATGGAGATACCTGGAACGGCGTACAGGCCTTTGGCCAGTTTGTGCAGAACCACGAAGTCCGCCGGGTTGCGCATATCGTGGTCTGCCTCAAGCACCAGGACGTCGGGCGTCATCCGCGACTCGGGAAAATGACGTTCGGCGGCGGCGTACCCCAGGTTGGCGGGGATGCCCCGGGGCACATAGAGCCTGTCGTCATAGCTCGTCTGATATCCCGGAAGTGCCAGCAGGCCAATGAGTCCAACCGCGCAGGCCGTGGCGAGGATGGGTCCGGGCCACCTAACGATCGCCGTACCAACCCACCGCCAGCGGCGGACCATGATCTTCCTCTTGGGCTCGAATAGTCCAAAACGACTGCCGAGGGCTATGACGGCCGGCACCAACGTGACAGCCACCGCCACCGCGACGGCCATACCCACTGCGGCGGGAATGCCCATCGTCTGGAAATAGGGCAGCCGCGTGAAGCTGAGACAGAAGATCGCACCGGCGATCGTCAGTCCAGAGGCCACGACCACCTTGGCGACGCTGCTATAGGTGGTGTAGAACGCGGTCTCCCGGTCCTCGCCGGACTGTCGGGCCTCCTGGTATCGCCCGGTGAAGAATATGCCGTAGTCCGTTCCCACGGCGATACCGAGAGACACCAAGAGATTCACGGAGAATGTCGAAAGCCCAATGACGCCATGGTCTCCCAGAAATGCAACGATTCCTCGGGCGGCCTGTACCTGTATTCCCACCATGATCAGCAGGAGAGTGACGGTGATCAGCGAGCGGTATACAAAGAGCAGCATCGTCAGGATCACCATGAGCGTGACAACGGTGATCTTGACGATCGACGTGTTACCCGCATGGTTCATATCGGTCACCAGCGGTGCCGGCCCCGTGACATAGACCTGGACCCCTATCGGCGGAGTCGACCGTGCCACGATGCCCCGGACAGCTTCCACCGATTGGTTCGCCAGGGCCTGGCCTTGGTTGCCTGCAAGGTTCACCTGGACGTAGACGCTCTTACCATCGGCACTCTCTACACCCGTCGCGGTGAGTGGGTCGCCCCAATAGTCCTGGACGTGTTGCACGTGGGCGGTGTCGGCTCTCAACTGGCGAATCAAGTTGTCGTAGTAGCCGTGTGCGTCATCACCGAGGGGTTGTTGTCCCTCCAGCACCACCATCGCCACGCTGTCGGAATTCGATTCTCCGAATACCTGACCCATCCGCTGCATCGCCTGGAACGACGGCGCGGCTTGGGGAACCAGGGATACCGAGCTTTCCCGCCCCACCTGTTCCAGTGACGGAACCCCAAAGGTCACCACGGCGATGACCGCCAACCAGCCAAGGACAATCGGCACCGACAGACGACGGATCAGCCCCGCCACGAAGGGTGGCCGGTTGGGCATCCGGTGAATACTCATGCGCTCTTTGCCCATTGGTACACAAAAGAATTCATCGCGGTTAGCGCTCTTGCTTCTGCCACAAGAAGCTCACCAAAGGGCGTGGACCGGTCGAGTGCCGTTGTGCTCTGGTTGGGCGGCGGAGCACTCGCTGCGGCCACCAGAACCACCTGCCCAACAGTGCGGCGATCGCCGGCGTCATGAACGCACGCACCACCAAGGTGTCGAACAGCAGACCGATCGCGATCGTCGATCCCAGTTGGCCGATGGTGACAAGGTCGCTGACCACCATCGATAACATGGTGAACGCGAACACCAAACCCGCAGAGGTCACCACCTTGCCGGTACCGCCCATGGCCCGAATAATCCCCGTGTTGATTCCCGCGCCCAGTTCCTCCTTCATTCGCGAGACCAACAACAGGTTGTAGTCAGAACCCACCGCCAGCAAGATGATCACGGACATCGCCAGCACCACCCAGTTCAACGGAATGCCGAGGATGCTCTGCCAGATGAGCACGGAGAGCCCGAATGCGGCACCCAACGAAAGTGCCACTGTGCCAACGATGACCAGTGCCGCGACAAAGCTTCGCGTCATGATCAGCATGATCCCGAAGATCAGACAAAGCGCCGCGGTTGCCGCGATCAGCAGATCGTACTTCGAACCGTCGACGATGTCTTTGACCGATGCGGCTGTACCCGTCATATAGATCTTGGCGTTTCGCAGCGGCGTGCCCTTGAGTGCCTCTGCCGCCGCCGTCTCAATCGGATCCACCAATGACATGCCCTCGCGCGTCGCGGGATCACCCCGCTGCGAAATGAGCATCCGCGCGGCCTTTCCGTCCGATGACAGGAAGATGTTCATCACACGTTTGAAGTCCTCGTTGTCGAACACTTCGGGAGGCAGATAGAAGGAGTCATCGTTCTGGGCGGCATCGAAGGCCTTACCCATCGCAGTCGAGTTACTGGTCGACTGCTCCATCTGATCGAAGATCCCCGACATGGTGCTGTGCATGGAAAGCATCATTTTCCGTGTGGATTCCATGGTCTCGATCATCACGGGAAACTGCTCCGCCATCTGCGGAAGGAGTTCGTCCAACCGATCAAGATTGGCAACGAGGTCACCCAATTTGTCGGATACCTCGTCGACTCCGTCGAGAGTGTCGAAGACTGAACGGATGGCCTGACAAACGGGAATGTCGTAGCAGTGCTTTTCCCAGTAGAGGTAGTTACGGATCGGCCTGATGAAGTCATCGAAATCCATGACGTGGTCCCGCAACTCGTTCATGATCACTTCGAGTTCGTGCGTGGTTCCGACCATGTCGTGGGTGGTGCCCACCATCTGTTCGGTCAACGACTGCATCCGCTTCATGATGGCGATCGTCTTCAGCATGTCGTCCGCCTGGACCAGCAGATCGTCCATGCGATTTCTCTGAAACGGCATCAAATGGGATTGGCTCGCGCTACTCATGCTGAGCATGAACGGGATGGTGGTGTGTTTGAGCGGTTCACCTCCGGGACGGGTCACCGCCTGCACCCTGGACACACCGGGCACAGCCTGGACTCCGCGGGCAAGCTTGTTCAGCACCAGAAAATCGACAGGATTGCGCATATCGTGATCGGCTTCGATCAACAGAACATCGGGTGCCATCATCAACGATTGCGGGAAATGACGTGAGGCTGCCGCGTAGCCCACATTGGCCGGAATGTCTTGTGGGATGTACTTCTGGTCGTTGTAGCTCGGCTGGTAAACGGGCAGTGTCAACAGCCCGATGAGCGCCACCGCGCACGTCGCTACCAGGATCGGCGCCGGCCAGCGCACGATCGCCGTGCCGATCTGCCGCCATCGACGGACCGTGACCTTTCTCTTGGGCTCAAACAGCCCATATCGGCTGCCTACCGCGATAACTGCCGGAACGAGTGTGATCGCCACCGCCACTGCGACGACCATGCCCACGGCAGTGGCTACACCCAACGTCTGATAGACGGGTAACCGCGTGAAGTGCAGACAGAGGACCGCACCGGCAATCGTCAATCCCGAGCCCAGGACCACCTTGGCAACACTGCGGAAGGTGGTGTAGAACGCGCTCTCCCGATCCTCGCCGGCTTGGCGCGCCTCCTGATATCGCCCGGTGAAGAATATGCCGTAGTCCGTACCTGCCGCGATGGCAAGTGCCACCAAAAGATTGACGACAAACGTGGTGATACCGATAAGACCGAGGTTGCCGAGTAGCGCCACGAATCCTCGTGCCACCGTCAACTCTATTCCGACGACAACGAGCATGAGAATGACAGAAACGACCGATCGATAGACCAAGAGCAGCATCGTGAAAATCACCGCAAGGCTCAGACCCGTGACCAGGAGAACAGTCCTGTTGCCGGCAGGACCCAAGTCCGCGGCGAACGCTGCCGGGCCGGTCACATAGGCCTTCACTCCCAACGGCGCAGGTGTCCGGTCCACAATGGCCCGTACCGCCTCGACGGATTGATTCGCCGACGCCCCCTCCCGGGGATCAGTAAGGGCTACTTGCACATATGTGGCCTTGCCATCAAGGCTTTGCGCAGCGGCCTGCGTCATTTGGTCGCCCCAGAAATCCTGGACGTGCTGCACATGCGCCGTGTCGGATTTCAATTGACGAATCAGTTCGTCGTAGTAGTGATGCGTATCGTCGCCCAGAGGTTGCTGCCCCTCCACGACGATCATCGCCACCACGCTGGAATTGGACTCACCGAACAGCTGGCCCATCCGTTGCGTTGCCTGAAATGATGGCGCCACATCCGGATTCATCGCCACCGCGTGCTCCTTCTCGACCTGCTCGAGTGAGGGGACACTGATGCTCAAGATGACAGCTATCGCCAGCCAGCCGAGGATGATGGGAATCGAGAGGCGACGAATCATCCGCGCCAGGAACGGCGGGCGGTTGCTTAGCGGCAACAGCTCAGTTGGCGGGTCATTGAGGGTGCTCATGCGGCCTTCAACATGCAGAAGGTCAATGCGCTGACGCCGTATCGGATCTTCTCGTCCTTGACCTTGTCACCCACGAGAATGCGGCACCCGATGCTGTCTGCGTCGCCCTGCGCGGTGAGGTTACCCATGGCCGTCGCCTCGGTGATCGGGAATTCCACCGACCAGGGCAGCGGGGCCTCCCTGATGACCTGCGGCTCCGCGTCGGCATCGAAATAGCTGATGGTTGCCACCGCGCCGGGAGGGCCGAACACTTCGTAGATCAGGTACTTAGGGTCGTGTGGCCGCTTCTCTTCCCGCTCGGTGTTGGCGTACGCGGGACGACGCTCATTACCGAAGACACCGTGCAGCCGCGACACGGTGAATCCGCCCGCAACTCCCACCACCACGAGCACCAACGGAATCCACACACGCTTCAAGATCGTGAAAATCTCGAGTCCCTCCGACTGTCTTCCGCGCTCGGCAGCATGTCAGCTGCACAAACATGTATCTCCAGATCGGATGTGAACACAACGGATAACCGAACTTCGAATGCGGCGGCACCCAGGCTCGGTCATGTGCGAAGCACCGCCAACGTACGGCACGCCTCGTCGCGCGCGACCCGATTCCGACGAGTAAACCACGTTGACTCGCCACAAAGGACACAATCCGCGATCTCGGTCTGGAAACGTCTAATACCTTGATACCAAGCCTATTTGGGAATGAAATGCTCGTGCAGAAATCGCCGAACGTCCGAATGTGAGGCCTATCCGTAATCACATCACACGTAGATGAAAGCTTGAGATCTGCTGGGAGAGAATCGCATAGAAGGGTCCTACTGAATGTTGTGCAGCACGGCTATCCGTCAGCGTCGACAGAATCCGGGTCCATTTCCGGTTGAATCCAACGGAATCCGGACTTGCTGCGTTCCATGAACCGGCGCTCGTAGGTGCCCTCGATCCTCTTGCCCTCCACGACACCGTTGAGCAGCAGCCGGTCCCGGCTGGGTTGATGCGCCTGAAGAACCAGCTGAGGTGGATCGGACTCACGCTTGCGCAACTCGAGCCGATCATCCTTGACCTGTAGCAGCCACGCTGAGGTACGTCCGTCCGGCGACTGGGAAACGAACTTCATCACGCTGAACTCCGCCACCGTGTCGCGGTGAGAGATCGCGACGTTGGGCCAGGGCGCCGGCTGAATCTGGTTTAGCGTTGCCCCGTGCCCGTCAATGGTGAATGACGTTGCATGCCAAACGCCGTCAAGACTCGAGGTCGGTGTCTTGTACGTCGAGTACACCGCGATCGACTGCAGGACGATGAGCGCGGTGAGAACCGATGCCACCCCGAACTTCAGCACGACACCGGTGGTGAGCACCCACTTCCGACTGGAGCCGAGGGCTCGCCAAAGCCGCACCGGTTGCGTGCTCACGCGATTGAAGACCACCCGGACGAGGTTTGGCCACAGGGGCGCGGTGACGGCGACGGCTACCAGGAACAACTCTCCGGATACCTGCTTCACCGGAACGTCGTAGGTCATGTTGAGAAGGAACACCTGTGCCATGGCGAAGACTGACCCCAGGGCGCCCAGCACCCACGTGCGGTTCCACAGCAGCAGCAGTCCCGACACCAGTTCCACGAGCCCCGTGGCGATGGAGTAGGGCTCCGAGGCACCCATGAAACCCCAGAGCGTGTTGAACAAGCTTGTGTCGCCGACCAATTGCAGCTGTCGATCGGGAAGCGCCATGAACCCCATCTGCGTGGGAATCGCTTTCGCGATTCCATACGTGATCATCGACATCGCGAGACCGAACCGAGCGAACACCCACAGCGAGGCTGCCAGGCCCCGATAGTTCGAGCGGCGGCGGTCCAACACCGTCCATATCGCGGTGATCGCCACGGCGAGGACAATCCACCCCAGGTGGTAGCACCACAGCCACAGCAGGTCGCCGCCGGAGGAGACGGTGAGTTCGATACCGCCACCGCGAATGAGGAAGCTTCCAATCTGGGCCGTCAGCCACAGAACCGGCTCAAACAAGCTGTAAAGACCCAGGTTGTCGTACACCGAAAGCAGGAGAATCCCGCCACCGATGGTGAACAGCAGACGGAATCCGAGCTTCTGCAACGGGGTCCACCGCGGCGCGGTACCGGCTCCCTCATCTTCGGCGGTGCCAGATTGCTCGGGCGCAACGGTCGTCATGCCAGCGAGCGTAGCCGTCCGATAGTGCTCCCCGCCTCCGGGAAAACCCTGAGTCACATCCTGATTCGAGGACGCCTAATCCCCCAGGGCGCCGCGCATCCAACGCAATACGCTGGGCATCGCCCACCCCGCTGCGATCAGATGTTCGCCAGGCACGGGCAGGTAGTCCACCGTCGCTCCCTTGGACCGCCAACTCTCGATGAGCGCCTTCGCGCCTTGCTCCGGGACGAACTGATCACCGATGAACCGATCGCGTGATCCGTGGTAGAGCAGGATCGGCATCACCGGCGCCGCGGCGCCGGGCTTGTTCGCGGCGATCACATTCTGTGCGATCGTGGACTCGAAAGGCTCTGGAATTGCCGCTAATACGTCCAGATCAATACGTGCCAGCCCGGCCACAGCCAGGGGCGGCTGGGGTAAGTCCTTGATCAAGGTCGTCATATAGAGAGCAAAGTCACCGAACAGCTCCAGCATGTCCGGATACTCACGCGCCTGCCCGATCGTGGCCGCGGCGAAAAGCCCAGATCCCAAGGCGCTGTTCATGCTGCGATACAACAGCGCGTAATCCGTCGGTGTCCCACCCGCGACGGCCCCTTTGAAACTCAGCTCCGGCGCGTAGACCGGCTGCTCCTGGGCGGCCCACACCGTTGCGATGGCACCACCGCTGTACCCGTCCATCACCATGGGGGACTCGACGAGATCAGGGCGTAGTCCGCGCATTCCGCGTACCGAATCCAATACGGCGTGAGCCGCCATGACGCCCGCAGAGTAGGCCATCCGCGGGCCCTCATGATCGGGTACGAGCACCGCGTAGTTTCGTGCCAGCAGCAGCGGCGCGAACGGCGGCACGTCCACGTACATGCCGCGCTCGATCCGGTACGAGGGCGCCGCCTTGAGCCCGAGCGAATTGATCGGCTGGTTGCGGACCACCACGGGCCGCGCACCCGGGCCCCGCCACGGGCGGTTCGGCTCGATCAGGGTCGCCGTCACGGGTACCGCATTGCCCGCCGTATCGGTGGAGCGCACCATAAATCGTTGAATGGTCAATCCCGGCAGCGGAATCCGCGGAAAGACTCGATGGGTACGAACGATTTCTCCGTTGGCACGGCTGGTCAGATCACCTGGTTCGGAATAGAAGCTGGGCCCCGGTATCGGCGACGGCAAGATGGCGGCGTGCCGATCGGCCCGTTGCGCGTCGGTCAGCTTGCGTGCCGCCCAGTTGTTGAGCCGGCGCACCACCGAGGGACTGCGCAATGCGGTCGCGGTGCCTGCTATCCCTGCCACCGCCGCTGCCGCCCCGGCCCATGCGGTGCCACCGAGAACAGCTTTGGGCTTCGTTGCCATGGGCGACCTCCTGTGTCCAGGACAGCGTAGACAACGCGTTTTCACAACGGACGTAGTGGCTTTCACGACAGACGTAGTGGAAGGTCGACGATTCAGGCGCGCCCGGTATCGCTAGGCGCCCACATAGTCGGCGAGGTGCTTTCCTGTCAGCGTCGACCGTGCACCAACAAGATCTTCGGGAGTACCTTCGAAGACCACGCGGCCTCCGTCGTGACCGGCACCCGGGCCCAGGTCGATGATCCAGTCGGCATGTGCCATCACCGCCTGATGGTGCTCGATGACAATCACGGACTTCCCGGAATCCACCAGCCCGTCCAACAAGCCGAGGAGCTGCTCGACGTCGGCAAGATGTAGGCCCGTGGTCGGCTCGTCCAGGACATAGACACCCCCTGCCGCGCCCATGTGTGTGGCCAGCTTGAGGCGCTGCCGCTCTCCACCGGAGAGCGTGGTGAGCGGCTGACCAAGGCTGAGATAGCCCAGGCCGACCTCATTCAGGCTGGTCAAAATCTTGTGGGCTGCTGGAAGTTTGGCGTCGCCTTCCCCGAAGAACGTCTGTGCGTCCGCGACCGACAGTGCCAGCACCTGACTGATATCGCGGCCACCGAAGTGATAGTTCAGCACCGCGGTGTCGAACCGCTTGCCTTCGCACACATCGCATGTGGTCTCCACAGTCGCCATTACACCCAGATCGGTGTAGATGACACCCGCGCCGTTGCAATGGGGGCATGCCCCTTCCGAGTTCGCACTGAACAGGGCCGGCTTCACCCCGTTGGCTTTGGCGAATGCCTTACGGATCGGCTCCAGCAAGCCGGTGTAGGTCGCCGGGTTGCTGCGCCGTGAGCCCCGGATCGGTGTCTGGTCCACAGTGATCACTTCATCGAGCTTGGCCACCGATCCGTCGATCAGCGAGCTCTTGCCCGAGCCCGCGACGCCGGTGATGACCACCAGCACACCGAGAGGGATATCGAGGTCTATCTTCTGCAGGTTATGGGTGCTGGCGCCTCGAATTTCCAAGCAGGATTTCGGCCTCCGCACGGAGTCCTTCAGCGTGGCACGGTCATCGAGGTGTCTCCCGGTAATGGTGCCGCTGGTTCGCAGCTGCGCCACCGTGCCCTCGAAGCACACAGTCCCACCGCGGGCACCCGCACCGGGTCCCAAATCGACGACATGGTCCGCGATGCGGATGGTCTCAGGTTTATGCTCCACCACCAGCACGGTGTTGCCCTTGTCGCGCAACTGCAGCAGCAGACTGTTCATCCGCTGGATGTCATGCGGATGCAGGCCTATGGTCGGCTCGTCGAACACATAGGTGATGTCGGTAAGCGAGGAGCCGAGGTGGCGAATCATCTTGGTGCGTTGAGCTTCTCCACCGGATAACGTTCCGGCCGGCCGATCCAGGGACAAGTAGCCGAGACCGATCTGCACGAACGAGTCCAATGAATGCCTTAGTTTTTCCAGCAGCGGGGCTGCCGAAGATTCCTCCAGCGCACTCACCCACTCGGCCAGGTCGCTGATCTGCATCGCGCACACCTCGGCGATGTTCTTGCCTTTGATCTTCGACGAGCGGGCGAGCGCGGAAAGCCGGGTTCCGTCGCAGTCCGGACAGGTGGTGAAGGTGGCAATCCGCTCCACAAACGTGCGTACGTGCGGCTGCATGGACTCAATGTCCTTGGACAAGTATGACTTCTGGATCTGCGGAATCAATCCGAGATATGTCAGGTTGACACCATCAACCTTGAGCTTGGTCGCCTCCTTGTGCAGCAGATCGTGCAGTTCCTTTTTGGTGTACTTGCGAATCGGCTTGTCGGGGTCCAGGAACCCGCAACCGCGATAGATGCGCCCGTACCACCCGTCCATGCTGTAACCGGGAATGGTCAGTGCGCCCTCGTTGAGCGACTTGCTGTCGTCATAGAGTGCGGTGAGATCGATATCGTTGATCGAACCCCGCCCTTCGCATCGTGGGCACATACCTCCTGTGATGCTGAACTCTCGACGCTCCTTGGTGGGCTGTGAGCCACGTTGAACGGTTACCGCTCCCGCACCGCTTATCGAGGCAACGTTGAACGAGAATGCCTGTGCCGAACCGATATGCGGCTTGCCGAGCCGGCTGAAGAGGATACGTAGCATCGCGTTGGCATCGGTTGCGGTACCCACCGTGGATCGCGGGTCCGAGCCCATGCGTTCCTGATCGACGATGATCGCCGTCGTCAGCCCGTCGAGCACATCGACATCTGGTCGCGCGAGGGATGGCATGAATCCCTGCACGAACGCGCTATAGGTCTCGTTGATCAGGCGTTGCGATTCGGCGGCCACGGTGCCGAACACCAACGAACTCTTCCCTGAGCCGGAGACACCGGTGAACACCGTGAGCCGGCGCTTGGGTAGCTCGACGCTGATGTCTTTCAGGTTGTTGACCCGTGCGCCGTGCACGCGGATCAGATCGTGACTATCGGCCGGATGGTGGTCGGTCGTATTGGCGCTCTGGGCCATTCAGGGCAGCTCCTGGATGCGGACGGTGCAGCCTGCGGGATCACGGAAGGCACAGTCTCGGGAACCCCAGGGCTGATCGATGGGCTCCTGCATGACTTCGGCGCCGGTCGCCTGCACACGCTCGAAAAGCCCGGCCAGGTCATCGGTGGCCAGCATGATGCTCGCGTACGTGCCCTTGGCCATCATCTCGGAGACGGTCCGCCGCTCTTCCTCAGTGATTCCCGGGTCTGCAGCAGGGGGTGTCAACACGATGTTCATATCGGGACGCCCCACCGGACCGACGGTGATCCACCGCATGCCTTCATATCCGACGTCCTTGCGGACCTCGAACCCGAGCGCGTCACGATAGAAGGCCAGCGAGGCCTCCGGGTCGGTGTGTGGCAGGAAGCTCGCATTGATCGTGATGTCCATGCCGGTCACGCTAGCTGCGCCGCGCCGTGGTGGCTTCTTGATTCCTGATCGGTCTGGTGACGTGCTTGGCGACGCACGCCGGGATTCCTGCGACGTGCTCTGCAGAGCGCTCTCGGTACACACTGGGCGGAACCCCGACCAGTTCGGCAAAACGCGTGCTGAAAGTGCCGAGCGATGAGCCACCGACCGCGAAGCAGACGTCGGTGACACTCATGTCTCCCCGCCGCAGCAGCATCATGGCCCGCTCGATCCGTCGGGTCATGAGGTAGGAGTACGGCGACTCCCCGTAAGCGCTCTTGAACTGGCGGCTCAGGTGCCCTGCGGACATATGAGCATCGCGAGCCAGTTCTTCGACGTTCAGCGGCTGCGCGTACTCGCGGTCGATCCGGTCGCGTACCCGGCGAAGACGCGCGAGGTCGCGCAGGCGCTGCTCCTCGCCTGCATGGGTCACAGGCGGGATTCTATCGGCTAGATCAGACCCAGCAGACTGATATCGTCGGCGTACTTGAGGATCAGCTCCTTGGTGACATGCGGAATCTCACCTGGTGTCTGGTCCAGGCCGCCGACCTTCGCCTCTCGCACCGCTCCGCTGAATTCGGCTGTCGGCAGCGCACTTCCGTCGATCGCCGACTGCGGATTCTGGTACATCTTGAGCAGCGGTAGCACGGACTGCTGGCGCTGTTGCTCGGGCAACCCCTTGAGGGCCGTCTCGAACCGCGCCAGCCACTGGCCGTAGTCGTCAATGCGGGCGATCTTGTACCCGGCCTCGATGAGCCAATCCACGAAGGTATCCATCGAGACGCCGTCGTGGTGGGGGTTGAACACGTCGAAGCTGTGGTAACCGTCCGTCACATTCACACCGCCGATCGCGGTGATCGAAGCGGCCGTGAAATCACCTGGGACGCCGTCATAATGGGCGCGCTGACGATTGCCTTCGGCATCCAATTCGTAGAAGCTGCCCGGTGCGACGCCGGTGAGCAACAAACTCTGGATGGTTCGCGTGAACACGTCGGTGACATTGAGCTGACCGTGGTACTCGCTGTGGGCCAGGATCATGTCGGACCGGAACACCCGCACCGGCAGCCCCGCCAGGTCATGGGCCTCACGTAGCAGCACCTCGCCGGCCCATTTCGAGTTGCCGTACCCGTTGGCGTAGCCATCGTTGATCTGTCGCTGCGCCGACATCTCCCTGACATCGGAGTCTTCCTCGAACTGCGTCACCGGGATCTGATCGGCGATGCCGACCGTCGACAGATAAGTGACCGGCTTGAGCCGTTCGGAGATCGCCAACTTGATGATCTCGGCGGTGCCCGCCACATTGGGGCCGAACAGCTGGCTGTACGGCAGCACATGGTTGACCAATGCACCGGAATGGACAATCAGATCGACATCTCCGGCCAGCTTCTGCCAAATATCCTGGGATAGACCCAGGTTCTGGTCACCGAAGTCACCGGCGATCACTTCGAGGCCCTGCTCGGCGAGCTGACGGTAGTGCGCCGACAGCTTCGGGTCTCCCGACTCATAGACGGCATCGAGGCGCGCACGGGCGGCCGCGGCGTCGGTACCGCGGATGAGTGCGTATACCTTTCCTCCGGCGGGAACCAGCCGTTCGAGCCAGTCCAGTACCAGCCAGCGTCCTAGCCAGCCATTGCCGCCCGTCACCAATACGGTCTTCACGTCCGCGGTAGGTGGTTGAATTTCCTTGGCCGCCTTCAACACCGACTCGTCGATGAACTTTTCGAGGGTGAGTTCGGCTGCGTTGATAACCGTGGCATCTCTGCCGTGGACCGATGCGAACGTCGGCTGCGTCGCGGCGCCAGTGCGCTGTGCCTCAATGTGCCGGGCGATGGCAGCGAGATCATTGGCGACGCTGTTGATGACACCGACCGGAACGTCCACCTCGAAGATGTCGCGCAGCAATTCGGAGTACGACAGCGCCGAAAGCGAGTCACCGCCGAGGTCAATGAACCGGACATCTGGGCCCAGGTCTGCCGCTGACGCCCCCAACAGGGCCGCAGCGGCATCGGTCACGGTATCGAGCACCGGACGGCCCGCCGCCTCCCGCGCCAGCTCGCGCAGACGCTCGTTCTGACTTTCGGCCAGGTCGGCGTACAGCGCCTCCAGTCGTTCGCCGTAGTGCTCCTTCAGCTTGGGGCGCAACAGCTTGCGGGCATCCGATAGCAATCCGGACTCGACCGTGAACGGCACGGTCTCAACGATGAAGTCCCGGGGGATTTCGTAGGACTGTAGCTCCGCACTCTTGGCGACCTGCTGCAGTGAATCCTGGATTAGCGGCTTGAGCGCATCCGGCGAATCCGCATATCGTTCAAGGGCTTCCGGAGTGGGCACGACGACTGCCAGCAGGTACGAACGCTCGCTGTTGCCGTACACGAAGATCTGCCGAACCAGCGGGCTACCGGTGTAGGCGGCCTCCAGCTTGGACACCGCGACAAACTCACCCTGGGCGAGCTTGAGCACGTTCTTGACGCGGTCGAGGTACTTGAGGTGGTCCGGTCCCAACTCGGCGACCACGTCGCCGGTCATGTAGAAGCCGTCTTCGTCGAAGACATCCGCTGTGGTTTCGGGGCGCTTGTAGTAGCCGGGGAACATGGTCTCCGACTTGATGCGCAGCTCACCCCGCGGATGCGGGGAATCCGTTGTGAAGTAACCAAGTTCGGGAACATCAACAAGCTTGTACTCGGTGACCGGAGGGCGCTGCAAGACACCGTCACGCCACACTGCGCCAGCCTCGGTGGAACCGTAGCCGTCGAGCATCGCTACCTGCAGCAACGACTCCATGAAGTCATTCATCTCGGGAGACAGTGGCGCAGAACCAGATCCGGCGTTGAGCACACGCCCACCGAAATCTTCCTCGCGGATGCGCACCTTGATCTGTTCGGCGATTTCGGCATTGCTTTCGCCGGGTGCGAGTGAGCGATCCAGCTCGGCCTGGTACCGCTGGAAGACCATCTCCACCACCCGCGGCACAAACAGCACCTCGGTGGGACGGATGAGCGCGATGTCCTCGAAGAACGTCGACAGGTCGCTGGACGCGATGTAGTAGGCCGTACCGCCGCCGGAGAGGGTGCCCATCAGAGTAAGGCGGCCCGCGAGGTGGCTCATCGGCATGAAGTTGACGCCCACGGATGGGATCACCGTTGTGGTGAGCCACTTCTTCTGCCACAGGTTGGCCACCAGCCACTGCGGGTACATCGCTCCCTTCGGGGTGCCGGTGCTACCGGAGGTGTAGATAAGCAGGCGCAGCGCGTCGGGATCTTCGCTGGGCTGTGGCGCTGCGGGAAGCTCGCGGCCACGGGCGATGGCATCGCCCAACGAATCGATGGTGATCGTCCGCCCCGCCGTCTCCAGCCGGTCACGCACGGCGCTCAGTGCCGCACGATGGGCATCCGCCTCCGGGTGGTAGTCGAACACCGACAACAGTTGCACGGACGGCGTCGCGAGCACGGATTCCACTGCGGCCTCGAGGTACTCGACGCTGGCGGCGAACACCGTGGGCTGCGTCTCTTCGAGGATCGCGTTGCGCTGCTGGACGGATGCGCCGGTCTGCAACGGCACCGAGACGGTGCCCAGACGTAGCCCCGCGACATCCAATGAGGCGAAGTCCGTGCTGGTAAATCCGAGCTGTGCGACGAAGTCCCCGTCACGAATTCCCTGTGCGTACCAGGCGGCGGCGATGGCCTCGGCACGATTCCACAGCTCACGGTAGGAGGTCGTGACGAACTCGGTCTTCAGCGCCACGGTGGTCACACCGTGCTCGTCGGTCACCAATTCGACGGCGCGCTGACCGAGAGCCGGGCGATCCCCATAGCCCTCCAGCAGCCGCCGGATCAGCTCGATGAGCGTCAGGCCGGGTTCGTTGACCGCGTCGGACACCGTGTCATCGGGCAGGAGGGCCTGTAGCTGCGGGTCGTTGGACACGACCTGCGCGACACGTCGTTCGAGCTCTTGCTGGTCGGCAAGGTCGGGCGTCGTAGTTGCGGCGGGTGTGGAAATCGTTTCAGTCATGCCTAGACACCTCAGTAGTCGATGTAAGTACGTGGGGGGCGGTTACGCCTACAGAAGAAAAGTACATACCTACGCTAACTATTCCCTGTGAGCGTACGGCTCTCCCCTCCCAACGAGCGGGCATTCATGCTGGTCCAGGGCGAGTGGTCCAGCACGGATGTCACCGCGGGGTGAGGAGCGTCACTCTCGCAACGCCTGTGGTGCATGCTCTCTAACCAAGGCCAGCAGCTGCCGCCGTGAGGGGTTCACCACGGCATGCCCCGCGACGTCGACAGTCGGCACCGTCTCGTTGCCGTTGGCGACGGAACGCACGTAGGCCGCCGCCTCCGCGGACTCCCAGATGTTGACCTGCGTGTAGCGAAGTCCGCTGAAGCGCAGTTCCGCCCGGAGTTTGATGCAGTAGGGACAGCCCGGTCGCCAGTACAGGACAACCTCGTCAGACGCTGAGATGGGCTTCGTCATGATCCATGTCTACACGCGCTTCCCCGCAGTGACACCTGGCTTGAGCGTGTAGATGTCGTCGATCGCGATGACGACGGCACAGCGCGGGTACTTCAGACCGCGCTCCTGCGCGAACGCGACGGCATCGTCGAACGCGGGCCCCGACTCGTGAATGTGGGCCGAACCGACAAACCGGTAGCCGTCCAACGCTTCGCGATCGATCACCGCGACCGAGACCTTCGATCCCGCATGAATATTGGCCAAAGTCTGCCCACCGGTGTTCTCGTTGAAAATCAGCGAATGCTCGTCCCGGACCCGCAGGGAGCGTTTGGGTCCGATGTTAGGGGTCGTGCCGTCGGTCACGGTCGCAAGAATCGCCAGCTGGGAACCGAGCATCCGCTTCATCTCATCGGTGAGCGTGGGCATAGTGGGCGTGACCTCCTGGAGTGGTTGTACTGGAACGAGATTCGGAATAGGCGGCGGTGGTGTGCAGGTCCGGGCGGTGTCGAGTAGTCGCCTCGTATCACCGACCGGAGCCGTGCGCATCAGCACCGAGAGCAGGTGCAGCAGACCCTCGGACACCACGAGCGGGCGCTGGCTGGTCCGTAATATACCCGCCGCGGAAACCTTGTCTCCCTGAGCGATTGCTTGAGCTATCGCAACCGTCTCACACCAGGACGCGTGTCGGGGCCCCAGATCCATCTCATGGTTTCGGGTCACCTAACTATATTATTCGGAATGACTAACTACGTCTAGTGCTCGCTTCCGCGGCGGCACCCCGCTCCGGTCGCGCCGTTCCCGTGGGGTGGTCGCTCCCCACACCCCGAAAGATTCGCCCGCCGCGATGGCGTACCTACCGCAAGGGTCCCGCACCGGGCAATTCCGGCAGATCTGTTTGGCGCGTGCCTCCCGCAGATTTCGGGCCCTTCCCCGTTCGTTATCCGGCGAGAAGAACAGATCGGTCGACATGCCACGGCAGCGCGCCCACTCAAGCCACTTCATTTCCGCTACCCCACGATTGTCTGCGCGACTTTGACACCGACCAGCACCACGGCCAGCACGAGGTAGCCACGGAGAGCCACCATTCCCGCGGTACGCAGCGGCGACCACGTTGGGCGTTCCAGCGTGTCCAGCGCTGGGGTGCGCCAGGTTTCACGCTCCTGCCGCAGGACTTCCCGCCGCAGTACCCGATCACGCGGCGCGGACTCGAGGTCCCAGATCTCCGCGGGATCCAGTCCCCCGAGATCGCTGGCCGTGACACGAGCGCCAGCACGCTCGCCCCGCTTCTGCATCGCGTAAATCACCAGTCCACCAACGACTCCGGCAACGACTCCGGCCCCAAAGAACATCGTGAGCTGTTGGGTCGTCAGGTCCGGGAAGAATGTCACCGCGGTCAGCGACAACGACAGCAGTACCAATGACCAAACGATCACTCCCGCAACGATGTTCTGGCGCACGTTGTTGACCCACGGCCCCAGGACCGCCCTGTCGTTGCACAGCAGCACCAAGAACACCGTCGCCGAGGGAAGCAGCACGCCGGCCAGTGCCTGCACCCCCTGAGTGAGGACACCCAGCACCGGATCCGGGCTGAACGACACCGCCGCGGCTACCGCGAGCAACGCGCCATAGCCCAGGTAGAAAGTGGGTGCCTCACTGAGCTTCCAGTGCAGCGAGTGGCGCTTGCCGAAGGTATCGCCCAGCGCATAGGTGGTGGCCAAACCCACCGCGTTGGCGCCGATGAGCGAGGCATCCAGCAGCAAGAGGGCGAAGAGCGCACCCACCGTAGGGCTCACATGCTCGTGCAGCAGCCGCGCGACGGCACCCGCGTCGGTGAAGTTCCCGACAGCGTCGGTACCCGCCAGGCCGAATGCGGCAGCTCCCATGATGCACATGGCGCCGACCATCACCACGACGATTCCGATCGCCAGATCGATTCGCTCGTAACGGATCCAGCGCGGTGTCAAACGCTTGTCCACAATGTTGGACTGCTGGAAGAACAGCTGCCACGGTGCCACCGTGGTACCCACGATCGCGACGATCAACATCAGCAGTTCGGCGTTCAACCCGCCCGGAAATGACGGAACGAATCCGGAGGCCGTTTCGGCCAGCGTGGGCCGAACCAAGACCACCATCGGAATCATCACCACGTTGAGCGCGATGAGCGCGAACAGGAATCGCTCCCAGCGCCGGAACGATCCTCCGGCGATCACCGCGAACAACAACACGGCAGCCAGCGGCACCGAGATCCACCGGGGAAGTCCGAAGTAGCTCAACGCCATCGCCACCCCGATGAATTCGGTCACGATCGTCAGCGCGTTCACCACAAACAGGTCGCCGACGCTGAACGCACCCCAGAACCGTCCGAACCTGGTGAAGATAAGCCGCGCGTGCCCCACCCCCGCGACCGCACCGAGCCGGACCACCATCTCCTGATTCACGTAGAGAACGGGAATCAGGAGGGCCAACGTCCATATCAATGCCATGCCGTAGTTCTGTCCGGCCTGGGCGTACGTGGCGACGCCGCCCGCGTCGTTGTCGCCGACCATCACGATGAGGCCGGGGCCCAAGACTGCCAACAACATCCGGAATCGCTGTCGCTTACTGCGGCCCTCGGTGCTCTGATGCTGGCCGATGGTGCCCAGGGCGCCGACGATGTCGCCGACATGCGCGCTATCCATGACGGCGCTGGTAGGGGCTTGGGTGCCGTCGTCGTATCGGCGGGAAACGCCGTTGAAAAATGCCATAGCAGATGCCGCCCTTCTCAGGGTTCGGTCCACTGCGGACGATTTCCGCGCACAGCAAATTAAGCCTGGCGCAATGTTTTTCGCGACAGGTCAGACGTGAGCGGTACCGCAGCGGAAGGCTGGAAACACGTGTACGTGCTGGTCTAGGCCAGGTTGCCGACCCGGACTGGGATACGGACTATCGCCGGACTGCATGTCGTCCCTCACCTCCTCGCTGCCAGAGCGGCTGTGCCGCAACATCTTCATATCAACGCACGTCAAAGGCGCCCAGACAGGAGAGAGCGCCCGCCAATGAGCGGGCCGACCACCTCTCTCGTCAGAGCTTCGGCACTGCACGACGTAATCCCCAACGGGAAGCCACCTCGGATCACCCCTTAGGCCGGGGAGATCTGTCCTAACCCTGGGCGTCTCTCGACGTCGTCGGATCAGTGGCCTGTGTTCGTGCAGGAGCCTCGCCTAGCGAGGTGCTGACGCGCGTTACTGTATGCCCGAGTGCTGCTGTGCGTCAACGCAAACCCTAATACCCTACAATTTCTTGACGCTATGCGCCGCAATCAGCCGAGGTCCCCGTACTCGTCGAACCAGTACGCGAGCTTGCCGCGCCGACTCACCGCACGCAGTCGCGACTCGGTCAACGCCCGCGCCTTGCTGGTAGTGACGATCATCAATTCATCGTCCGATTCGATCCTGGTGTCCGGTAGCGGAACGAAGGTGTTGCCCTGCCTGATGATCAGGGTGACGACAGCCGGATCGGGTAATCGCAATTCGAGGATGGTGACATTGCGTAACCGGGAATCCGACTGCACCTTCATGGTGAGCAGCTCGGCATCCAGCACATCCAAAGGTGCTGCCTCGACTTGGATTTCACGGGTGGCTTCCCGAGTGATCAGGCCGAGCAGACGCGCGACGGGCCGCAAGCTTGGCCCCTGCACCAGGGTGAAAACCACCACCAGAACGAACACGATATTCAGCAGACGGTAACTGTTCGGCACGCCCTCCACGATCGGGAAGGTGGCAAGAACGACGGGCACCGCACCGCGCAAACCTGCCCAGGACAGAAAGGCCTGCTCGCGCCAGGGGATTCCGAAACCGACAAGTGATCCCACCACAGACAGCGGCCGGGCCACCAGCAGCAGCACGAGCCCGACGACGATTGCCGGAACCAGGTCGCTCCACAACTCACTGGGATTGACCAGCAAGCCCAGCAGCACGAAAAGACCTATCTGCGCCAGCCAACCGAGCCCCTCTGCGAACGATCGGGTAGCAGACCGGTGCGGTAGACCGGAATTGGCCAGCACCACGGCGGCCAGATAGGCGGCGATGAATCCGCTGGCGTGCACGCTGCCAGAGGCCGCGAACGCGACCAGACCGATACCGAATGTCGCGATCGGGTACAAACCCGACGCGGGCAGCGCAACGCGGCGCAGTGCGATCGCCCCAACAAACCCACACACCAAACCGATCGCAGAACCGGCCAGGAGTTCATACACGATCTGAACAACGGCACTCTTCGGCTCGAATACGAAGGGCACGATGCTGAACATCAAGACCAGAATCACGGCGGGAGCGTCGTTGAATCCGGACTCCGCCTCCAGCAGACCCGCGAGCCGGCGCGGCAGCGGCAGCACCCTCAGAACGGAGAACACGGCCGCGGCATCGGTGGAGGACACGATGGCGCCCAACAGCAATGCCAACTGCCAATCCATACGCAACAACACGTGCGCACCGACGGCGGTTACCACCGTGCTGATCACCACCCCGACGGTGGCCAGCGCACCGGCGGGTGCGAGCACCTTACGAATGTCGGAAAACCGCGTGGTCAAACCACCCTCGACGAGAATGACCGCCAGTGCTGCGGTGCACACATTCCGGGCCAGTTCCACGTTGTCGAAGTCAAGCCCGAGCCCGTCTTCGCCGAGCACCACACCCACCAAAAGAAAGAACAAAAGGCTGGGGAACCCGATACGCGTAGCCACCCGAGTGCCGACAATGCTGGCGAGCAGCACAAGCCCACCGATAAGCAAGGCCAGGTACAGCTCGTGCAGGCTCACGTCATTCCCGTCGGTCGACTCTGATTAATAGGGCACGATAGCGGGATGGTGGAACGGAAGATGCGAGTCGCTGTTGCCGGCGCCGGCAAGGTCGGCCGTTCCGTTGCCCGCGAGCTGCTCGACTACGGCCACAAGATCCTGCTGATCGAACGCGAGCGCAGCAACTTCGATCCGCACGCGGTGCCCGGGGCCGACTGGCTCAACGCCGATGCCTGCGAGCTGGAGACTCTCGAAGAAGCAGGGATCGAGACCTGTGACGTGGTTGTCGCCGCCACCGGTGACGACAAGGCAAATCTGGTCGTGGGCCTGCTGGCCAAGACCGAGTTCGGTGTGCCCAGGGTCGTGGCCCGCATCAACGACATCCGCAATCAGTCGCTGTTCGGCCCGAACTGGGGCATCGATGTGGCAGTCTCCACGCCCGGCGCCATGGTGGCGAGTATCGAGGGCGCGATCGACATCGGCCATCTGGTCCGCCTCATGGGGTTGCGTGAGGGCAGCGCGGAACTGACAAAACTCACCCTGCCGGAAGACAATCCGTTGGTGGGACAGCGCGTAGCCAACCTGGACTTGCCGCCAAACACTGCACTGGTCACCGTGATTCGGAATGGAACCGTTGTTGTACCCAAACCAGAGGACATCTTGGAGGCCGGGGACGAGCTGCTCTTTATCGCCAACAGTGCGGTCGAGGCCGCGGTTCGCGCAGCAATCCATGGAGCTGCGGTGTCACCCGACAGATAGGTGGCTACACGCTGAGCAGGGCCAGTTCCTCGCGCGCCCGCCGCTCCACCAGCAGTGGAACGTAGTCACGCAGCGGGCTGTCATCGAAGCGGGAGTGCTCGGCCCTAACCACCGCCTCGACGATGTCGCGAGTCAGATTCGGATGCCGCCCATGAAGCTGTTCCACGAGCTCGCCGATCCCTACCTGCCTACCGAGTACCGCCACAGGGACAAAATTTGCACTACGTTTACAGTTTCGTCAACTGCCGAAATTGACGTCGACGACGGCCAGCCAAGGGCTCCGCAACCGAGTTTGTAGACTCGGATGACGAACCCTACGGAGGTGGATGTCACGGTGCAGGTCGTCTGTAATTCGTTGATCACCTGCGTATCTCGCAGTGTTTGGATCGACCTCCTGGTAGCTCGATGAGCACCGCGACCGTAGTCGGCAGCGGACCCAATGGGCTAGCCGCAGCAATTACCCTCGCCCGCGCGGGGATCTCTGTCACTGTGTTGGAAGCCACTGATGAACCCGGGGGCGGGTGCCGCTCCTCGGAGATGCTCCACCCTGGGCTCATCCATGACCACTGTGCGGCCGTGCACCCGATGGCCATCGGGTCCCCGTTCTTAACCAGCCTGGATCTGGCTCGCCATGGTGTGCATTGGCTGCTGCCCGAGATCGACTGTGTTCACCCCCTCGATGACGGCTCGGCAGGCGTGCTGCTCCGGTCAGTCGAGGACACCGCCGCACAGATGGGGCGGGACGGCAACCGTTGGCGTGCGTTGTTCGGCTCTCCCTCGCGGCATTTCGACACCCTCGTGGAAGACATCACCGCGCCATTGCTGCGGATGCCCAGCCACCCGGTGCAGATGGCGCGATTCGGAATACCCGCCGCCCTGCCTGCCTCAGCCATTGCACAACTGCTCCGCACTGAACCGGCTCGCGCACTGTACGGCGGCGTCGCCGCGCATGCCTTCCGGCCATTGCACTACCCCGTGACTGCCGCGGTGGGTCTCGGAATCATGACGGCCGGCCACCACTACGGCTGGCCCGTCGTCTCGGGCGGCACCGGTTCTCTCGTCGACGTCATGCTCACAACGCTCAGAGACCTGGGCGCACAGGTGCACACGGGCGTTCGCATCGATGACGCCGCGCAACTACCCGCCGCCGATCTCACGCTCTTCGACCTTGAACCACGCTCTGTAGCAAAGATTCTCGGTGATCGGCTGCCCCGGCGAGCCGCCCGAGCGTTCACGCGTTTCCGGCACGGGCCCGGCGCCTTCAAGGTCGATTTCGCGATCGAGGGCGGCGTGCCGTGGACCGCACTCGCCGCCCGACGGGCAGGCACTGTGCACCTCGGCGGGAACTACGCCGAGGTGGCCTCAACCGAGCGGCAGATCCACGCAGGCGCCATGCCCGAGCGTCCCTTCGTCCTTGTCGGCCAACAGTATCTGGCCGACCCGCAGCGCTCCTCCGGCAATATCCACCCGTTGTGGACCTACGCGCACGTGCCATTCGGTTACACCGGAGACGCCACCGAGGCGATCATCGGGCAGATCGAACGATTCGCGCCCGGGTTTCGCGAACGGGTCGTAGGTCTGGCGGTGCGCTCCACCACGGAGATGTCGGTGTACAACGCCAACTACGTGGGCGGGGACATCATGACCGGCGCCAAGGACATTCGGCAGCTGGTATTCGGCCCCCGCGTCGGGCTCGCCCCATACAGCCTTGGCACACCGGGCATGTACCTCTGCTCGGCGGCCACACCGCCCGGCCCAGGCGCTCACGGCATGTGCGGTGTACATGCCGCGAAGACCGCGCTCAAACATCTCCCCCGATGAGGGGCGACGGCGTATGGTTGACACCGTAAACAAAATGTAGTGCGTGGGAACCCGCACGGAACGAGGTGAGGGCCATGATCGTCCTCGGGGCCATCCTGTTGGCTGCCGGTTTCTTTCTCGACATTGGATGGTTGTGGACCGGCGGGGTTGTGCTCATCGTCATCGGATTGATCCTGATGGTGGCGGGCCGCATGGGGCACGCCATCGGTGGCCGTCGCCACTACTACTAAGAGCCGCAAAGGAGTACATCATGCGGTACGCAGGATTGTTGCTCGCCGTCTGGCTGATCGTAGGGGCCATCGCCGTCGCTCAACGCGGATACTTCACCAACAGCCCGCAAACCTGTGCCAGCGCGGGAACCATCGCGCTGACTGTGCTCGCCGGTCCGCTCAACTACGCGGGACTCAATCCGACGGTCAGTCAGTGCAACATCCCGCAGCCAAGCCCGTGACCCACTCAGCCCGGCTCTGATCTGATCGCCGCACCCACCCGAACCAGCACGTCGAGCTGCGCCGGGTTGAACAGGTCCAACAGTGCCCGCGCCACCGTGCGTTCGGCGAATTGCTGCCCGCGCGGAGCGTCCGCGGTCGAGTTCAGCATCCCCGGGTGATCGGCGTAGAGCTTCCGGGCATGTGAGGACATCCTGGCCGCGAGATCGGCGCGCGTCTGCTCGTCGGCGTCCGACGCCAGATTTTCCAGCTCGCGGTCGAGATCGCGGTCTTGCTGGTCCAAGAACATCCCGATGAAAGCCTGCAGCCCTTGCGGACCGAGCACCCGGGACATGACGAATGCCAGCGAGCGGTCGGTATCGGTGAGTTCCATAGCGACTGCCGCGGAGCCGAATTCGGGCGGCATGTCGGCCGGCACCTTGCTGGACAGTATTTGACCAAGCTCGTCGCGGATGCGTTGCAGCCGTTCGATGGTCGCGGCGAGTTCTGCGTCCAGTGCCCGTAATGCCTCTTGCGGATCCTCGTCGGCCTCATCCATCTCCGCGATCTGCTTCAAGGAGAGACCCAGCCCCGTAAGACGTTTGATTTGCAGCACCCTGACCAGGTGTGCGACTCCGTAGCTCTTGTAGCCGTTCGACCGACGTTTCGGCTCATCGAGCAGGCCGATGTCGTGGTAATGGCGCACAGCACGCAGGCTGGTGCCGGCGAGCTCGGCAAGCTCCCGCGTACTCCAGCCCACCGTTACTCCTTCTGCATCTGCCGACATACCGCCCACTGGACACTATGCCGCTGCGGCATGGTCAACATTCGAAACCCTCGGCTACCAGCAACTCCCGGGCCAACGCTCACGATCTGGTTTGCCACATTCTGATATTAGGGTACCCGAAGAATTCATAACGGTGCCTACTAGCTGCTAATTTTCCCATTTCAAGTGCATCACGCAGGGGTATCAATCTGTTGCTGAGCGCACGTGGCGGTGCTAACTTGGTCCCGTGCAGACCACCGCCAACGTGACCACCGTGCCCGGTGCGCTGCGCCGTCAGCTCCTGCGGTCGGTGTTCATCACGGCGTTGTTCATGGCGCCCGCACTGATCACTCGGATCGGTGGGTTGCATCCGAATCCGGTAGTAGCTCTCGTGATCTACGGCGCTGCGGTGGTAGCCGCCAGCTTCGTGTTGGCCTGGGCCGCGGAGGCCGCGCAGATCGACGTCTCCGGCGGCCTGGCCATCGCGGTGCTGGCCCTGATCGCAGTACTGCCCGAATACGCCGTCGATCTCTACTACGCCTACATCTCCGGCCAGGTCCCCGAGTACGGCCAATACGCCGCGGCGAACATGACCGGCTCGAACAGGTTGTTGATGGGACTGGGCTGGCCCGTTGTCGTTCTCATCGCACTCGCGGTGGCGCGCAAGACATCCGGTCGCCCCACCAACCTGCTGTCGCTGGAGCCTTCTAACCGCATCGAGCTTGGATTCCTGCTCGTGGCCGGGGTCGTGGCGTTCGTGATACCGGCAAGCGGCCAGATTCACCTCGTGCTGGGCATCGCACTACTGGCCTGGTTCGGGTTCTACCTGTTCACGATCAGCCGCGGCGAAGCCGAGGAACCGCAGTTGGTGGGCACCGCCGCAGCCATCGGCATGCTGCCCAAGCACATGCGCCGCAGCACCGTGATCACGATGTTCATTCTTGCCGCGTCGATCATCCTGTTGTGCGCAGAACCCTTCGCCAACAGCCTGGTAAGCGCCGGAACGCAACTGGGCATCGACCAGTTCCTGCTGGTGCAGTGGTTGGCGCCGCTGGCATCCGAAGCGCCCGAGTTCATCATCGCCGCGATTTTCGCCGCGCGGGGCAAGGGAACCGCCGCCATCGCCACCTTGATCTCGTCCAAGGTCAATCAGTGGACGCTCCTGATCGGTTCGCTCCCGATCGCCCATCTGGCGGGCGGTGGCGGCTACTCCCTGGTGCTCGATGCCCGTCAGGTCGAAGAAACCCTGCTGACCGCCACACAAACCATGATGGGTGTGGCCCTGATCCTCGCGCTGCGATTCCACCGGGGCACCGCGTGGGCGCTACTGGCATTGTTCGTGATCCAGTTCCCTATCACCTCGACCCATGGCCGGCTGATCCTCTGCGGCGTGTACGCCGTCTTGGCGGTCGCCGGCTTGATCGTCAACCGCAGGCACGTCATCGCGACACTTCGCGCGCCATTCAGCAGGTCCGCGACCCCACAGTTGACTGTGCCGTAGCGGCATAGTTTCTCCTGGTGTTACTCCGCCACACCGAGAGGAACACCCACCGTGCTGCCCAAGCTCATCACCGTCGAGGAATTCTTCGATCCGCCGGTTCGCGCATCCGCATCGATCTCACCCGACGGCACCAAGATCGCGTACCTGGCACCGAGGAAGAACCGGCTCAACGTATGGGTCCAAACCCTCGATGACGACAACAACGCCGCCGCACGCTGTGTTACCTACGACGAAACACGCAGCGTCACAGGATTTCTCTGGGTCGATGACCCGCGCTGGCTGCTATACGTGCAGGACTCCGGTGGTGACGAGAACTGGCATCTATACCGGGTTGACCTGGACAGTCCCGACACCCCGGCTCTCGATCTCACTCCGTACCCCGGCGTGCGTCTACTGGGCCTGGAGCAGCCCCACGGCCGTCCCGGAAAACTATTCGTTCAGCTGAACCACCGCAGGATCGACCAAATCGACCTGTACGAGCTCGATGTCGCATCCGGCGAACTGACCATGCTCGCTGAAAACCCCGGCAACGTCATGTCCTGGTTCTGCGGCCCTCATCATGAGGTGTTCACCCAATCGCTGACACCTGAAGGCGATATCGAGTTCTCCCGATACGAGTCCGGGGCGCTCGAGTCTCTCGTCATATACAACGGCGCGGACTACCCGGTCGGCATGCACCCGACACAGATAACCCCGGACGGCACCGGGTTGTGGATGGGCTCAAGCCGCGATACCGATCGCACGCGTCTGGTCCGGCTCGACCTGGCCACCGGCGAGGAGTCGGTGATCGACAGCCACCCTTCGTTCGACCTCTCCGCTGCCCTAGGTCTGGCACCGGCGCTGATCCGGCATCGCAAGACCGGGGAGTTACTGGCCGTTCGCTATCTCGGTGAGCGGCAGGATATCCGGGTTCTGGATCCGGACTTCGCGCCGGTGCTGGAAAAGCTTCAGGAGCTCTCCGACGGCGACCTCGCGGAGATCTCGTGCGACGAGAACGGCAACCGTTGGGTGGTCAGCTTCACCCACGACCGGGATCCCGGTGTCACCTACTTCTACGACCATGAGAAGGGCGAAAGCAGACAGCTGTTCCGTCCGTACCCGCATCTGGATCCGGCGACGCTGGCGCCCATGACGCCCGTGACGATCGCCTCGCGCGACGGCTTGAGTCTGCACTCCTACCTGACGCTGCCCGTGGGTGTGGAACCCGCAGGACTACCCCTGGTGCTGGTGGTCCACGGCGGTCCGTGGCACCGTGACAGCTGGGGATTCGATCCGTCGGTGCAGCTCCTGGCCAACCGTGGATATGCAGTGCTGCAGGTCAACTTCCGCGGATCCACCGGCTATGGAAAGGCATTCACGAAGGCGGCCATCGGCGAGTTCGCGGGCAAGATGCACGACGATCTGATCGACGCCGTTGACTGGGCGGTCAAGCAGGGCTACGCCGATCCGAGCCGGGTCGCGATCTTCGGTGGCTCGTACGGAGGTTACTCCGCACTGGTCGGAGTCACCTTCACTCCTGATGTCTTCGCGGCCGCCATCGATTACGTGGGCATCTCCAACCTGGCCAACTTCATGCGCACCCTTCCCGCGTTCGTCCGTCCGAACCTGACCAACAACTGGTATCGCTACGTCGGCGATCCCGCGGTGCCGGAGCAGGAAGCCGATATGCTCGCCCGCTCGCCCATCAGCCGGGTGGATCAGATCCGCACCCCGTTGCTGGTTGTGCAGGGCGCCAACGATGTTCGTGTAGTCCAAGCGGAGTCCGACAACATCGTAGCCGCATTGAGGGCCCGTGGCGTCGAGGTCGAATACATGGTGAAAAAGGACGAGGGGCACGGGTTCTTGAACCCTGAAAACCAGGTCGACCTGTTTCTTGCGACGGAGCGATTCCTGGCTCAGTACCTGGGCGGACGGCAGGTGTCGTGACCGAGGTCGTTGAGTTCTCAGACAAACCCCACAACAAGCCCACACTTCTCGAACAGGTCGGCGGACTATCCGGACTCATCTACGCCGGCCTACCGAGTGTGACTTTTGCACTGGGCAACAGTGCTTTTGGCTTGGCCGGTGCCATCTGGATATCCATGGCTACGGCGGGCGCCATCGCCGCGTGGCGGTGGTTACGCAACCAACCACTGCAGCCGGCAATCTCCGGGTTGTTGGGGGTGGCCATCTCGGTGGTCATCGCCTACCAAACCGGTTCGGCCAAGGGCTTCTTCCTGATGGGTATCTGGACCAACCTGATCGGCGCAGTCGTGTTCCTGGTCTCGGTCTTGGTGGGTTGGCCGCTAGCCGGAGTGATCTGGCACGGCTTCACCGGCACCGGGCACCGCTGGCGCAAAGACAAACCCTCGCGGTTCGCTTTCACACTGGCGACACTGACCATGGCGGCCGTTTTCGCCTCCAGATTTGTTGTGCAGGAATGGCTGTACGCCGCTGATTCGGTTGGCGGGCTGGCCATCGCACGCATCGCGATGGGCTATCCGCTCGCCGGAATAGCGCTTCTGGTGGTCATCTGGGCAGTACGGCGTTCGAAGAGCCGTGCATCTCAGTTTGATTCAGCCAGCGCGGCAACCGATCACGACCAATGAGTTCACACTTGCTGGTCGCGGCCAGAGCCTGCGCCTGGCGGGTGAAATCCTGATTGCTGACCACCATGGTGCGGGTGCAGTCGTAATGCCGCGCCCCCGCAACGACCTCTTGAACGGCTCTGACACCCACTGTCTTCGAGTACCGCTTGCATTGGACGGCGACGACGTCACGCCGATTGGTGGCTATCAGATCTACGCCGTAATCACTGGATGCCGACGTTGTCTCGATATGCCATCCGGCTCCGTGCATACGAGCCGCCACGAAGGTCTCGAAATCGACGCCAGACATCTCATCGATCTCGGAAAGTCCTGACATTGTCATATACCTGCGCAGCCGGGCTTCGTAATGACGCTGCGCCATGACATCGCCGAGCCCACGCAGGCACCATCCCGCTCCACGCAGAATCAGATACACCGCATACGGCGAAGCCAGATAACCGACCTGTGCCAGCGCGGCAAGCGCGGGGTCTGCCGTGTTCCGGTACACCAGGACACCGGGCCAGACAGCCAGCGCGATGATCGGCCCGGCAAGCACCACGATGATCAGCACGACCAGTGCACGCGAAAGACGGTGCCACCTACGAGCAGCCCTCCGTCTGAAACGCCGCAGCCTCATTGGATGGACTTTAAGCCAGCCCTCCGACACCCCGGGGAACTGGCGCCCGGGTACGCGGCGTCACGTCACCGCTGGCAATGGGGGCACCAATATGTCACGCGCGGCAAGGCCTGATCGCGCGTGATCCGGGTTCCGCAACGGCGGCACGGCCTTCCATGCCGGCCGTAAACCCACAGTTCACGGCCGGGGCGCGGATCACCGGTCGTAGTCCTGCGATAGCTGTCCTTGTTCGCATGCAACAACGCATGGGCACGCTCGATGAATCGCTCGGGGTCGGTGAGGTCCCGCACCGGTGAGGTGGGCAGCATCCCGGCCAGAAAACACAGTTCGTTGGAATACACGTTGCCAATACCCGCCATGACTCTCTGATCGAGAAGCGTCGAACTCAGCTCGTCATCTGCTCGCGCCATCAATCGCTCCAAGGCGACGGACGGATCCCAATCTGCCCCAAGAAGATCCGGGCCCAGATGACCCACGATGTCGCTTTCCCGTCCCCGCTTGACCACATCCAGAACACCCAGGCTGACTCCGAGGGCCACCGAATCGTCCGTCCTCAGTACCGCTCTGATTCGATGGTCCCACGTGGGTACGGACTCCCGAGCGGACACGATTCGCCAGCTGCCATCCATCTTCAGATGCGAGTGAATGCTGGCCCAGCCGGCGCGAATGAACAGGTGCTTTCCGCGCGCAACCACGCCGTCCACGCGTTCTCCACTCAAATCGACGGTCGCGAAACGTGGAACACGGATATCGCAGCCCGTGAGCACCCGGCCGGTCAGCGCATCGCCCAGGCGCCGCGCCGTTCGGAAAACCGTGTCGCCTTCTGGCATTCCGAGGCCTCCTTGCGCTAGCCGTCACAGGCTACCCAACTCCGCACCGGCGTGATGGCGAAGCCGCTATACGCAAAGATCAGGCAGCAGAGACGGTCTCGTCTCCGGCGGTTGCCGCATCGGAACTCTGGGCCCGTCCCCACCGTCCCGCTAGGGCCGCGCAGGTGATCAGTTGAATCTGGTGGAAGATCATCAGTGGCAGCACGATCAAGCCCACCGGGTGACCTGCGAACAACACGGTCGCCATGGGTAATCCGGTCGCCAAGCTCTTCTTGGAGCCGCAGAAGATCACGACAATGCGGTCTGCCCGATCGAACCGTAGTAGCCGTGCGGCCCCCGCTGTGACACCCAGCACCACCGCCAGCAGCACGATGCTGACCGCGAACACGGCCAACAAGCGGGAGATCTGCAGACCCTGCCACACATGCTCGACCATCCCGGCGCTGAAGGCCGCGTAGACCACCAAGTAGACAGATCCACGATCGACGACCTTGGTGAGCGTGGTGTGGGACAGGATTCGATACAGCTTGGGGCGCAACAACTGGCCCGCGACGAAAGGCAACAGCAGTTGCACCACGATCTGCAGGATCGCGGTGGGCGAGACCGTCGCCTCCCCGGTGGTCTGCATCAGCAGCATCACCAAGACCGGAGTCATGAAGACGCCCAACATATTCGACAACGAAGCGCTCACCACCGCGGCCGCCACGTTGCCGCGGGCGATGGATGTGAAGGCGATCGAGGATTGCACCGTCGAGGGCAACAGACACAGGTACAGCACACCGGTGTAGAGGTCGTTGGTCAGCACCGAGGGCACCAACAGCCGCATCGCCAGGCCCAGCAGGGGGAACAGGACATAGGTCGCCGCCAACACCGTGGTGTGCAGTTTCCAGTGCTTGAGGCCCTCGATCGCCTCGCGCGGTTCCAATCGGGTTCCGTAGAGGAAGAACAGCACCGCGATGGCGATCTTGGTTGCCCAGTCCAGGACATCGGCCGCGTCGCCGCGCGCGGGGAGCAGCAGCCCAATCCCCATGGCAGCGAACAGTCCGAGTAGGAATCCGTCAATGCGGAGTTTGGCCAGCCACGTCACTACGCCACAGTACGAGCGCAGGAACTAATTATGAAAGCCGATAGAAGCGATATCTATGAACGCGTACCGTGATGGATGTGCTGGATCCTGAACTGCTGCGGACCTTCCTGACCGTCGAAAGAGCCGGGGGATTCACCGCTGCCGGACGTATTCTCGGGCTGCGCCAGTCCACCGTGAGCGGACATATCGCGCGGCTGGAGCAGTCCGTCGGCCGGGAGCTGTTTCGCCGCGATACCCGCAATCTGTCGTTGACCGCCGACGGTGCCGCGATGGTCGGCTTCGCCCGATCCATCCTGGACGCCCAGAGCCAGGCCGATCGCTACTTCGCGAGTTCAGAGCTGACCGGACTCATCCGGCTCGGCGCCTCCGATGACCTAGTGGCCCGCGAGCTGCCCGATGTCCTCGTCGAGTTTCAGGACTCCCACCCCGGTGTGGATCTGGAGCTGGTCGTGGGGCTCAGCGAGTACCTCAAGACACGCATGACCGCGGGCGAGCTGGATCTGATGGTGGCCAAGCGCCTGCCGGGTGAAAAGCATGGCGAATTGCTTTGGCGCGACAGGCTGGTGTGGGCTGGCCGGCCCAATACGCATGACGTGCGCGACCCGGTGCCCATCGTCACCTATCCCCCGCCGAGCCTGACGCGGCACGCGGCACTGCGCGCACTCGAGCGGGAAGGCCGCACCTGGCGCATCACCTGTGTGAGCGACAGTCAGCTGGGGCTTCGGGCAGCGGCCTTGGCAGGTATGGGCGTCATCTCACACGCCGAATCCCTTCTGCCCGAAGGCCTTGTCACGGTTCGCGATGACAGCCTGCCCGACCTTGGCGAGCTGGAGTTCGTACTGGTGCGTCGACGCAGCGTGCTGTCCGAACCCGAACAGGCGTTGTGTGACGCGATCATCGCCAGCACGCACCGGCTACATCGGTGATACACCGGCGAGGGACACAGCCGCGTCAGTGGATGATCACTCCCCGAATGTTCTTGCCATCCCTCAGATCCTGATACCCCCGATTGATGTCCTCCAGACGATACGTGGCGGTCACCAACTCATCGAGCTGCAGCTGGCCGGCATCGTAAAGTCGAAGCAACCGCACAATGTCGTATTGCGGGTTGGCGGAACCAAAAAGAGTCCCTTTGATGGTCTTGCCGAAGAGCACCATTTCCATCCCCGACACATGCACGTTCAGTGTCGCCGGGTCCGCCAGCCCCGTCACCACGACCGTGCCACCCTTACCGACGGCACTAAATGCGGCCGTGACAACCTCCTCGTTCACCACCCCGACGGTGATGATCGCCTGGTCCGCACCCTGCCCCCAGGAGAGCTCATTGAGCTTCTCGGCGGCTTCTGCTGCGGTGGCAAAGACATGCGTAGCACCGAATTTGGAGGCCATGTCCCGTTTGAACGGAACCGGGTCGACGGCCACGATGTACTTGGCACCGGACTGCGCCGCGCCTTGCACTGCGTTGATACCGATCCCGCCGATTCCGTACACCACTGTGATGTCTCCGGGTCGCACGTCACCAGCATAGGTCGCACTGCCCCATCCGGTAGGGACACCGCACCCAACCAGCACCGCCGTCTCCAACGGAATCCAGTCGTCGATCTTCACCACTGAGTATTGCGAGATCGTGGCCCTCTGCGCGAAGGTGCCCAACATACACATCTGTCCGAAATCGATTCCCGCGCCGTGGAATCGAAAGGTGCCATCGGGCATGCAGCCCTCTAGGATCGTCGCTCCCATATCGCACAGGCTCTGCCGCCCCGTCGAACAGTAGCGGCAATGCCCGCAGCTGGGGATGAAACTGCAGACCACGTGATCACCGGCTTTAACCTTGGTGACCCCGTGCCCGACTTCCTCGATGATGCCCGCGCCCTCGTGTCCGCCGATGATCGGATAACGGGGTGGCAGGTCGCCATCGGTGAGGTGTAGATCTGAATGGCACAGTCCCGCGACGGTGTAGTTGATAAGCACCTCACCTTCACCGGGGCCGTCGAGCTCGAGTTCCATAAGCTCGAAGGGCTTTCCGGCTTCCAAAAGCACTGCGGCGGTTGTCTTCACAAATGTCTCCTTTGACTCGGCTAATGCACTGCGGCGGGCAATTCTTGGCTCGGCACCCCGACGCGTTCGAGCGCCTTGTAGAACGCCCGCGGCTCGGCCCACTCCTCTGGTGCGAAAACTCCTGCACGAGTGTCCGATCCACCGTCGAGGGCCACGACCATGAACGCCGCGCAGGCAGTTCCGGTGGCTGCGGCCATATCGGTGAACAGATAGGCGCCCGTACCGGCCACCGAGGTGCGGCGGCTAGCCACCGTGGGTATCCCGTTTCGCAGGCCCGTCACCTCGACCTTGAGGCCGGACTTGTAAGGGAACACATGGCCGGCCGCCGAGAGGGCAAGGAATTTGATCAGCTCGGAACGGGTGGCCTCCCCGGTGCGCACCAGATCGCACATTCCCGATAGCGCGTGACGCCATCCCGCCACGCTGCCCAACTTGCCGGTCAGTAGCGCCTCGAGGAAGTCGATTGCCTCCGTCACAGACATCTGGCCCTTTTGCACGGCCAACCCCACACCGCGGACCAGGCCGTTATAGGGTGCCGGGTCCAATCCGCCGAAGCAGCGAATATTCTTGGCGTCAGGGTACTTTCGTGGCAGGGTCACCGGCTCCGGGTGCGCGGTCTCGTGCACCATGGTGAGACCCAGCCCACCCCCCAGTTCTGTCCAGCGGGTCTCCTCCCAGGACTGGCGCATCACCGGTCCGCCGTTCTGCCATGTCATACAAGGACCCGCCGCGACGCGCAGCATGTGGTCGAGAACCGCGCGGCCAATCGAGCCGCGTTCGTCCCCGACCACCCAATACACGTCGATGTTCTCGACGCTGTCCAGCTCGCTTGCGGCGTCGGCGGCGAGGACGTTGGTGATCCCGGGCGAGGCGCCGCATCCGACGTACATAGGCACACCGGCCGACCTAGCCCGGTCGTGCAAAGACAGTGCGTGCAAGGTGCTCTCGATATCGTCGTCGAAGTCGAGGTACGGCACAACGGCCTCCAAACAGGCCTCCATGACGGGCTCTGCGGTGCGGTTGTACGGCCCGGCGCCGAGCACCACGAGGGCAGCGCCATCGACTGCCGCGCGCAGCGCCTCGACGTCATACAGGTCGAGCCGGGCCGCCGTGGCACGTCCGGCGGGTAGCTTCCCGACCAGCGCGTCGAGTAGCTCGGGACGGATGTCGTAGAGCGCCAGCTCCCAGCCTCCGTCGGCGACCGCGAACCGCTCGATGGCCAGACGGCACATTTCGCCCGCGGCGCCGATGAAGACGACTCGTTGTCCGCCGGCCATCAGTAGCCCCGACGGCTGAGCTGGTCCGACATTCTGTCGACAGCCCAGAGGGCGCGCACCGCGAGCGGGCTGTACGGCAGATTCGGGGGAAACCAGGTCCGATTTGTCCAGACCGCTTCCAAATCCTCGTGCGACTTGCCGTCGATAAGCCGATCGGCCAGCAGCGAGCCCAGGTAAGGCGCCTGCGTCAATCCGTAACCGTTGCAGCCCAGTGCGTACAGAATGCGCGGCTCGGACTGGCCCGCGACGGGCAGGAACGACGGGGTCATTGCAACCCACCCTCCCCAGGTGCGCCGCGGCGCGATATCGCGTAGCGAAGGGAACCGGTCGCGGAAACCGCGCAGCAGATCCTTCACGATCACCGGTTCAGGTGCGCGCACTCCCAGAGGTCCTTGTGCGGGCTGCACCTGTCGCGTGCCGACCACGATGGTGTTGTGGGGGGTTGGCCGGAAGTTCGACACCACATTGCTGTTGGTGGTGAATCCGGCACCGCTGGTCCAGCCGGTGTCCGTAATGCGCTCGGGATCGATGGGCTCCGTCTCGGCTACCGATACCCACAGGGGTGTGGCAAGTCGGGGTGGGGCAAAGGGTAGGTCCTGGGAATAGGCGTTGGTCGCCAACAGCACCCGCTCGGCGCGAATCCGACCATGGGGGACACCGATTACGATGCCGTTTCCGCTGGACTGCACCGAGAGCACCGGCGTGTGCTCGAAAACCCTTGCCCCGGAATTCAAAAGCGCCTGCCGCACCCCGAGGGTGTACTTGCCGGGATTGACCAGGCCGCCGCCCGGTTCCAGCACACCTCCCAAGAATCCGTGCGGCAGGCCGAATTCGCGGCCGTCCACGTATTGGGCTTTCGAACCAGCGGCCCGCAAGATCTCCGCGGCCTTCTTGGCACTGCGTACCTCGCGCTCCGATGAACTGACCATCGCCACGTTGCCGGTGCGCTGGTAGTCACACTCGATGCCCAGACGCTCGATCAGGCCATCGACGTATTCCAAGGCTCCTTCACCGAAGCGGACAATGCTGGGAAGCCGACGCGGATATAGAAACTTCAACAGGCGTGGATCGCCGCCGAGAGCGTCGGACAGGTGCCCGCCGTTCCGTGAGCTCGATCCCCATCCACAGATCCCAGCTTCCAACACAATGACATCGGCGCCCCGCTCGGCCAGCCGCAGCCCAGCTGCCATTCCGCCCAGCCCACCGCCGATAACCGCTACATCACAACGGATCTCGCCCTCCAGTGCGGGGGCTGTGTTCTCCGGCCGTGGCACCCAGCCGGTGTCGAAGAGATACTCCATGCCAGCCATCTCAGGCTCCTTTCATTCTCAGGTACTGCGATGTGTTCGGGTCACCGTTTGATCAATGGCCAACGGCGACAACGGACCTGTCCGCTGGTTGTGGTTGCGGAGCGCGTGGTAGGCGTAGTAATAGACGATCATCTGCAGTCCCCACGTCGTGAGGGCCGCGATGTAGAAGAGGGTCCGGTTCGCATCGTCACCGGGTATGTCGTAGAAGTCGTATGTCACCGCGACGGCGGAACCCATGAGGGTGACGATCACGACGCGCACCGCGTGGCTCCGCTCATCGATGCTCCACAGCCGTGCGGCGAAGTACAGCAAGAAGACCGTGGTGAGAAGGTTCATCACGACGAGGAAGAGCGCGCCCGCGAGCCCGACGTGATGCGTGGTGGGATGCATGGTCCGCAACGCATACTCGGTCAGGCCCAGACCGACCAGTCCGGCCAGCACGAAGACGCCGATATCGATTGCGCGCGAGGGCTTGTACCCATGCGTGACAGCCATCAGGCCCAGCACGAGGATCACGGTGATGCCCCCCGACCTGGAGAACGCGTCGAAGAAAATCGCGACGTGGAAACTTGTGCTGTCCGGGCTCAGAGCGAGCAGACCGTACATGAGGAAGTTGGTTCCCGATGTGGCGACGATGATCCATTCCAGGCCGAGTAGATAGTTTTTGTCATCGCGAATGAACTTCCATCCATAGGTGAATCCCGCGAAAACCATGAACAGATCGGCAAGTGCGAACATTGCGCCTCTGATGTCCATCTCCGCTCCCCGAGTGCTAGTGAACGTCGCTGAGCCGACGTGCGGTCACCGCTGAACTCGGGCTGACCAGTGCCTCGACCACCTCATGCGGTTTTGAGCCACCCGTGGCCGCCAACGCGACATAGAACCGCTCCGGATCGGCCCAGTCCTCCGGAGACAAGACACCCGAGAGCCCGCTGATCTCGTCGACCGCCAGCACCATGAATGCCGCTGTCGCTGCACCGGTTCCGGCAGCCATGCTGGTCCAGGCCGTACCCGGTCCGCTCACCGACAATCGGCGAATCGAGACGACCTCCTTGCCGTCGCGGGTGCCCGTCACCCGCACATAGTTGGTCCCGCGATATTCGGGATGTTTCTTCGCCACTGCGGTCGCCAGGTACTTGAGCACATCGGTCACGCTGACCTCGCCGCGCCGAATGGTGCCCCACAGCCCCGCCAGCGCATGCCTCCAGACGTTGAGCGAACCGGATTTGTCCGTCATCACGTCGTTCACGAAGTCGATTGCCTCATCCATCTCGATCTTGTTCTGCTGCACCGCTACTGCGATGCCACGCATGATTCCGTTGACCGGCGGCGGGTCGAGCGCGCCCAGCACGCGAATCCGATCGGCGTTCGGCCAGCGCCGCGGCATCGTCACCGCCTCGGGGTGCGCGCACTCGTAGAACCGGTAGCGGTCACCGAAGGAGTTCCCGACGTCGAAGACGTCGGTCTCCAGGAACGTCTGGTGCTGTACCGCCCGGCCGTGCTCCCAGGTCTGGCACGGCCCGGCGAAACCCCGGATCGCGTGATCGAGCACCGCGCGTCCGAAGGCCACAGGTCCCTCGTCCCCGGTCACCCAGCACACATCGATTCGCTCGACGGCGTCCATGTCGCGCGATGCATCGGCCGCCATGACATTCGTCAGGCCGGGCGAGGCGCCGCATCCCACGAAGATCGGCACCCCGGCCTTCCTGGCCTGCCCGTCGAGCTCCATCGCCGCCCGCGTGCTGGCCTCGTCGTCGTCGAGATCCAGATACGGCACCTTCTTCTCGATGCACGCCGCCATCACCGGCTCGGCGGTGCGGACATACGGTCCCGCGCCCAGCAGAACGAGGGCGGCGCCCGCGATCACCTCGTGCAGCGCCTCGACGTCGAACAGGTCCAGCGTGCCGATCGTCGCCGAACCCGCGGGCAGTTTCGCGACCAGCGCGCGCAGTGGCTCCGGCCGGATGTCGTAGAGCTCCAGCTTCCAATTCTCGGCTGTTCTCGCAAACCGCTCGATCGCGACGCGGCACATTTCGCCTGCTGCCCCGATGAAGACAATGCGCGTGGTGTCTGTAGCCATGGCCCGAGCGTAGGAATCGCGCCTCTATCCATGACATGGTCGACGGCCCAGAACTTGTGGGCACATATGTGCGGTGGCACACTTTTCGCATGAGCAATCGGTCACCATCGCCCGAGGTCATCGAGCTGATGGGTGAAGTGGCCGAGCTCATGCTCGCCGAACTCGATGCTCTCGTCGCCGAGATGAGTGCGGCGGAGGTGGAACTATCTCCGGTGCTGGGCGTCGACGCGTCGGCGATGACGGATACATCGGCCAGCAACCACGCCGGTGCGCGCCAACTACTCAACCTGTTCACCCGGCGCGATACCAACTGGACTGTGCGAACCGCATCGTTCGAACTCCCGCACGAGATGCTCGACGTGGCTCACACCGTTGCGCGCCGTGGACTGGACCTCGACGTGATCTTCCAGTCGTATCGCTACGCGCAGAACGTGGCCTGGCGCCATTTCATGGCGCATGCGACCCGGATCGCACCCCCCGGACCAGTGCTGATGGAGCTACTGCAGGTGTCCTCGGAGCGGCTGTTCGATTACATCGACTACGCGCTCACCCAGGTCATCGCCGCCACCCAGCGTGAACGCGAGGACATGCTGGGCGGCGCGCTCGCCCGTCGAGCCGAGGCGATCCGACTCGTGCTGGACGACGCACCCATTCACAGTGACCGAGCCAGCGAGCGGCTCGGATACCAGCTCGGCCGCCGGCACACCGCCCTGGTGCTGTGGTCGGGGCCAGGCAGCGAGGCACAAGGCGCGTTAGAATCAGCCGCCACCACGCTGGCGCGCGCGATGGGTGCGCGCCCACCGCTCACCCTCTCGGTCGGAGCGTCCGCGCTCTGGGCCTGGCTGGGCAGCGACGCCGAACCGGACCTCGCTGCGTTACGCGAGCCAGCAGACAAGATCGCACCGGGTATCCGCGTGGCCGTGGGTTCGACGCTGCGGGGGATCGCCGGGTTCCGCCGGTCACACGACCAGGCGCTGACCGTGCAGCGGCTGCTCGCCGAAAACCCGGACGGACCCTCCGTCGGGCTCTACCGCGACCTGGAAGTGACCGCACTCGTGACGGAAAATATCAGTCGCGCAGCAGAATTCGTACAATCGACACTCGGGGCGCTGGCGGAGGACAATCCCGGCGCCGAACGTCTGCGCGAAACCTTACGGGTCTTTCTGGAAGAGGCCGACAACGCGCCGCGCACCGCGACTCGGCTGCACACACACCGAAACACCGTGCTGCAGCGCGTTGCCCGCGCCGCAGAGCTACTCGGTTTCGCACCCGGCGACCGACGGCTGGCGCTGGGGCTGGCCCTTGAACTCGGCCATCACCTCGGCCACCGGGTGCTTACCCGCACGGATTAACCGGTAGCCAGTTCCGTGGCGACCTCCCGAGCGGCCGCTGCTCCGGTCTCCAACGCACCCTCCACGCCGCCGGCACCCAGCCCCGCGATATCGCTGCCGGCGAAGCGAACTCGACCACTCACCGCCCGCAGCTGCGCGGCGCCGCCGGTCAGATTCCCCGGCCGGTGCCAGACCCAGCCTCCCTTGGAGAACTCATCGGCACCCCAGCTGTGGCTCGCGGTGTCGACCACCTCGATATCGGGGACGAAGACCCGCAGCGCGCGCTGCACGCCCTCGTGGTCACTGGCGTCGATGGCCGACGCGTCCGAGCACAGACACATGATGAGGGTGTCGCCATCATGGTAGGAATCGAAGCGCGCGACGTTGATCGGGTTCTGCCCGATGGGCGCAATGGCCTGGAACGGCTCGATCTCGCCCTTGGCCCGCACCCATATCTTCGATGCCAGCACCGGGTTCTTCTGGTCGATCATGGTGCGTGAGGCAGGCGGGACATCCGGGGTGAAGGTGACATCGCCCAAGGTGTTGAGGGGCAGCGCGACGACCACCATGCGAGCATCGATCCGCTCGCCGGCGCGAGTGGTCACGGTGACCGAGGTCCCGTTGTCTTGCACCGCCGCGACGGGCGTGCTCAGGCGCACCTCGGCACCCGACTCACGGATGAGGCCGTCGTAGAGTTGCTTGATCCCACCCTCGACCGGCCAGGACCCGATGCTCTCGAAGTACCCCGCCCAGTCCCCGCAGTAGGCGGCGACCAGCAGCAGCAGCTGCGCGACGCCTTGCTCGTCGTACGAGTGCGAAAGTGAGGCAAGCACACCTTCGGCCACATCCCGCTCATACCTGGACAGACCGGACGAGTCGAACCGTTGCGCCATTGTCTGCTGTTCGATCGGCGAGGTATCCACCGCATTCACTTCGAACGGAGCGGGAAACCACTCGCGTGCATCAGCCGCGACACGAGCCATCACCGAGGCTGCGGCCTGTCCGAACTCCTCGGCGGATCCGTGATGCACGCTCCCGTCTGCCAGCCAATGCACGGTATCGATGTGGTGCGGGAGGTCGAGTTTGAGACCGTAGTGCTGCAGCTCACGCCAGACGTTCGGCGAGGTCCAGTGCAGGTACGTGCCGCCGAATTCAATGGGCCGGCCAAAGGCCTCGCCCGTATAGGTACGCCCGCCGACGCGGTCACGCCCTTCCAGAAGTAATACCGAAAATCCGCGCGTTCCGAGATCCCGCGCGGCGATGGCACCGGCGAAGCCGGCCCCAATCACCACGACGTCGTAATTGCTGGCCATCGCCTTCTCCTTCGTCGACTTTGTTGGACCGCCTCACGCGGCATGAGACCACCCTAACTCGATTTCGATTCGAATTCGAGTTCGATGGATCACACCCACCCCGTACGATTTCGAATCGTGATCGACAACAGGGATGCACCGTCGACGACCCGCTCCACCGCGGTACAACGCCGCGGGATTGAGCGGGTGCAGGCAATCCTGGATGCCGCCGAGGAGCTGCACAGCGAACAGGGCTACTCGGCCGCCACACTCAAGGCAATCGGCGAGCGCGCCGGCATCCCCACCGCATCGCTGTATCACTACTTCGCGGACCGACACCGGGTCGACGCCGCGCTTCTCGAACGTCACCTGACCGCGCTCAACGAAAGCGTCCGGTCAGCGATTCAAGATCGCCCGCCGCGCACCCTGCGTGAGGCGGTCGAAGCGAGCGTCAACCCGTTGCTTGCCTACTTCCGGGCGCATCCCAGCCTTGTTCAACTCTGGTTTGTGGGGCGCGACGCGACGCGAGGCCTCTCCCCCTCACCCGATGCGGCATGGGCAGAACAGCTGTGGCGCCTCTTGCTCGACGCGGAGCTGATCCGGGCAGAAACACCCGTGCTCGTCCTTCAGTTGGCTTTTGAGGCCGGCGACCGGTTATTCGATGTCGCCTTCCAGCGCTCTCCAACCGGAGATGAAGCCACCATTGATGAGCTGCGACGCATGGTCACCGCATACCTACAGACCTACGCGCCGCAGGCCCTAGACCGGTAGCGCGAAGTAGGCCAGCGACCCCACCGCAAGTGCCAGGAACACACCGGGGAAGGCGATGTTGTGCAACACATTGCTGCGAATGTGTGCACCCACAGCGCCAATGAAGAAGGCCACCAACCCGATTGCCGCGGCAAGGCCAATCGGGCGCACTCCGGCCAGCCCGATGATCAGGCCGGCCACCCCGGCTCCTTCGATCACCGCGAGATAGGGAATCCAGCGCGGGGCCAATCCCACCTCACCGGAGTTCTGCACCACGAACTGTGCCTTTACGGCCTTGGCCACCACCTCGATTCCATTGGCGATAACGCAGAGGACCGTCGTCACCCACAGCCCAATTCCGAGAACCGACATCAGCCCTCATACCTTCCCAACACGGTGAAAGGTTGGGGGGCAATGATTTCAGTCGCCCATCCGGCGAGCCTGCCGCGGAAGTCGAGCGCATCCGGGATGCCCAGGAGTGGATTGTCGACCCCCTCGGCGAGCTGCAGCAGGAATACGAAGTCGGGGCCATCTCCGACCCTGCCTGCCGTGTAGGTCATGCCCGTGGGGGCCGCCGCGCTCACCGCCGTGAACAACGCCGCGATCGCATCCTCAACCTCGTGCACCCGTTCGGCATCTGTGCTGAAGCGGACCATCTGTACGCTCATCTGTGCCTCCTCTCTAGTCGGTTTCGTTGACCTCACCCCTTTTGACGACCGGCATGACGGAAAGGTGACCTCTCGTGGATCTCACGGAAAGATTCCAGGCCGCACGGCCACGGCTGCTGTCCGTGGCGCACCGGATCCTGGGTTCACACCACGATGCCGAGGACGCCGTACAGGCTGCGTGGATCCGGGCACAATCGGCCGACCTCAACGCGGTGGACAGTCTCGACGCGTGGCTCACCACGGTCACGGCCCGGCTCTGCCTCGATCAGTTACGGGTGCGCGAGCGGCATGGGGAGATTCCCCTGACTGCCGAACACCTCCCGGGCACGCAGCTCGGCGCCGACGAGGACTTCCTGAAGCGCGAGCAGGTTTCGCGTGCACTACTCGTGGTGCTCGGCGAATTGTCCCCCAAACAGCGGGTGGCCTACGTCCTACACGACCTGTTTTCCGTACCGTTCGAGGACATCGCCGCAGCGCTTGATACCACTGCCGCCTCCGCTAAGAAGCTCGCCAGCCGGGCGCGACTGCGCCTCGATACCGCGGACCCGGTGCAGACCCGCGACGTTCCAAACCAATCGGCGATCGTCGATGCCTTCCTGTCGGCCGCCCGCGGCGGCAACATCGAGCGCCTGATCACGCTGATGGCACCCGATGTGGTCCGCACGGTCGACCGCTCACTCATCCCCAGCGACGCAGCGACACTCGTGCAGGGCGCCCGAGCCGTCGCCGAGGAAACGCGCACCTTCGTCGATCGCATCGCCGTGGCGACAACGCTTTTCGTCGACGGAAGGCCGGGTGCCGTCATCGCGCCAGGCGGCCACCCCTTCGCCATCATCCGAATGGATATCCGCGACGGACTGATCACCCATATCGACATCGCGCCGTATGCGGGCAGTGGCGCCGAGCTGACGGTCGCCTATCAGAGGGCCGGCGCCCCGGGATCGAGCTAATATCTGGCTGCCACAGCACCGGCCACACCGCATGGCCCGGTGGGCGCAGCAGAAACGAGAACCGCACCGTGCAACAAGACTCCGCGACCACGTCATCACACAGTCCCGGGAGCCTCACGCAGACCGTGCGTCTGGGGGTCGTCGTGGGCGCTTTGGGGGTGGTGTTCGGCGATATCGGTACCAGCCCCATCTACACCATCCAGACGGTGTTCAACCCCGCTGATCCCCATCCGGTGCCGCTCAACGCCAACAACGTGTACGGCATTGTGTCGCTGATCTTCTGGTCGGTGATGCTCATCGTCACACTCACCTACGTCACGCTGGTCATGCGCGCCGACAACGACGGCGAGGGCGGCATCATGGCACTCATCACGCTGTTGACGCGGTGGAGCGGAAAGCAAGGTCGTCGCAGCGCTCTGGCGCTGGCCGGTGCCGGACTCTTCGGCGCCGCACTGTTTTTCGGCGACAGCATGATCACCCCTGCCATCTCGGTACTTTCGGCGATCGAGGGGGTAAAGGTCGTCCAGCCGGATCTGGAGGCGTGGATCGTACCTATCACCGCGGTGATCATCGTGGGACTGTTCATGGTGCAACGGCACGGCACCGCGGCGGTCGGGCGATTCTTCGGTCCGGTCATGATCGCGTGGTTCACCGCGATCGGCGCTTGCGGGCTCACCGGCATCGCCAAACACCCGGAGATCCTCAAGGCTCTCTCACCTACTTACGCGGTCGGCTTCATGATCGGGCACTTTCACATCGCCTTCTTCGCCCTTGCTGCCGTGGTGCTTTCGGTCACCGGGGCCGAGGCCCTGTACGCCGATATGGGCCACTTCGGGCGCAAAGCCATCACCTACGGCTGGCTCGGCTTGGCACTGCCCGCTCTCACCCTGAGCTACTTCGGCCAGGGTGCCCTTCTGCTCGGCGACGAATCCGCCATCAGCGCGCCCTTCTTCCTGCTGACTCCGGACTGGGCCCGACTGCCGATGGTTCTGCTGGCCACCGCGGCGACGGTCATCGCATCGCAGGCGGTAATCACCGGCGCATACTCAGTCGCCTCGCAGGCGGCCCAACTCGGCTACCTACCGCGCCTGCGCATCGACCACACCTCCGAATCGACGATCGGCCAGATCTACGTGCCGTGGATCAACTGGGTGCTCATGGTCTCGGTGCTGACTCTGGTTTTCGCCTTCCGAGGCTCCGCGGCGCTGGCGTATGCCTTCGGCATGGCGGTGACGGGCACCATCACCATCACCACCCTGCTGTTCTTCTACGTCGCCCGTATCCGCTGGAACACGCCACTGTGGCTCGTGGTTATTGGCGCGGGATCGCTGTTGGCGGTCGATCTACTGTTCCTGGCGGCGAACATGACCAAGCTGGTGCACGGTGCGTGGCTGCCTCTGCTCATCGCGCTGAAGGCGTTCACCGTGATGACCACGTGGCAACGGGGGCGTGCCATCGTGACTCCCGCACGCGAGGAGGAAGAGGGCGCGTTGCGTGAGTTCGTCGACGCCCTCCACAACGAGCCTCCGCAGGTGGTACGCGTGCCGGGCACGGCCGTATTCCTCAATAGGGGTAAGGACACGGCGCCCTTGGCCATGCGCGCCAACGTCGAACACAACCACGTGCTGCACGAACACGTGGTCATCCTGTCCATCGAGACACAGCCAATACCCCGTGTGGCAGATTCCGATCGCACGACGATCGATCACCTCGGATACATCAAGGACGGAATCGTCCACGTGACCGCTCGTTTCGGGTACATGGAGACGCCGAACGTGCCGCATGCGCTGGGACTGCTCGACGCATCCGACACCGAGGGCCGCATTGACCTCGACGAGGCCACCTACTTCCTGTCCAAGCTCGAGTTGATCAAGGGCCAGGCGCCCACCATGGCGCGCTGGCGTAAGAGCTTGTTCATCGCGACATCCCACATCACCGCGGACGCCGCCGAATACTTCGGCTTGCCACGCCACCGCACGGTCATCATCGGTTCGCGCATCGACGTGTAGCACATCTAATCTGGAATAGATCCAAATTAGACCAGGTTGCACCTGACATGCCGAACACAACCCGTACCCCCGAATCCGACGTCACCAACTTTCAGGCCTCCGCCACACTGAGCGCGAGTCTGCAACAGGTCCTGGTCGACCTGATCGAACTGCATCTGCAGGGTAAGCAGGCGCACTGGAACGTTGTGGGCAGCAATTTTCGCGATCTGCACCTGCAGCTCGACGAATTGGTCGACTTCGCCCGCGAATCGAGCGACACCGTCGCCGAGCGCATGCGCGCGCTCGATGCGCTGCCCGACGGCCGATCCGACACTGTCGCGGCGAGCACGACACTGCCGGAGTTTCCGCCCTATGAACGCAGCACCGGTGATGTCGTCGACCTGATCACCACCCGCATCTATGCCACGGTGAAGACGCTGCGCGCAGTACACGACGCGGTGGATGACGAGGACCCCACCACCGCCGACATCCTGCACCAGCTCATCGACGGCTTGGAGAAGCTGGCCTGGCTGATCAAGTCCGAGAACCGGAAGGTGTAGCCGGCTGAGCGATGATGGACCGATGCATGCAGTGAAGCGCTTCGCAACGATCATCGGTCTATTGACCGCGGTACTGGTCCTTGGCCCCAACGCCGGACTGGCACACGCGGCCGATGCGTCGCCCGCCGGGGATGTGTTGTCCCTCGGCGACCCGGCTGCCCCGGGGCAGATCGATCTCTACCTAGACCCGTTGTGCCCGTACAGCGGGAAGATGGTTCAGAGTCAGGGCGAGGAGATCGGGCGGCGCATCGAGTCCGGCAAGCTGCACGTCAACCTCAGGTTCGTGGACTTCCTCGATAAGTACTCTGCCAGCGGCACATACGACAGCCGTGCGATCTATGCCAGCTTCGTGGTCGCCGATCAGTCCCGGTCAAGCGATATCACCTGGCGCTTCATCCGAGAGTTCTACGCCAAGGACCAGCAGCCCGAGGAGGAAGGTGACACGGACCTGAGCAACGACCAGCTGGCTGGGCTGGCCGCCCGGGTCGATGCGCCCCAGAGCGCACAGGATCTGATCAGGGTCGGGCTGCCAGTGCCCTTTGACGCCCGTGCCATCGCGTCGAACAATCTGCCGCTGCTGCGCGCCTTTCCCAAATCCGGTGTGCCCATGGTTGTCATCGACAATCAACCCGTTGATGGAGAATCGGCTTGGCTAGATCGCATCCCGCGGTAGCGGCGTCGCTCTGCGAAATACTGGTGAGGTGGCAGTGAACTCGAAGGTCTCGCGCTCATGGCTTCTGGTCAATCCTTCCAGGGAGCCCGACCTCGGTGCTGCGGTCGCATCCACACATGCCGACGAGGTGATCTTGGACCTGGAGGACGCCGTCGCACCGAATGAGAAAGAGTCGGCACGCGCACGCGTGCTGGCATATCTCAACTCAGGCGGGCGCGCCTGGGTGCGCGTGAACGATGCTTCCAGTGATTTCTGGTCGGCCGACTGTCGAACACTCGCGGAGGCCCAGGGCCTCAAGGGTGTGGTGCTGGCCAAGACCGAGGGTGGCAATCACATGTGGGACACCGCCAACCGCCTCGGTGGCGAAACTCCTGTGATCGCTCTGATTGAGACCGCGCGGGGTCTGTCCCGCGTACACGACATCGCGGCGGCTCGCCCCTGCTTTCGTATCGCCTTCGGCGTCAATGACTACACGCTCGATATCGGTGTCGATCCAGACCCACTAGCCCTGGCGTACAGCAGATCCCAGCTTGTGGTGGCCTCGCGCGCCGCACACATTCCGGGACCGATCGACGGACCAACGCGCGACCCGGCCGAGCTGGCCGAGGGAGTCGCGCTGACTCGCCGCATGGGTATGACAGGAAAGCTGGCGCTGCACTCATCCGATGCCGACACCATCAACAGGGGTTTGAGCCCCTCCGATGACGACGTTTTGTGGGCTCAGGACTTCGTAGAGCAGTTCAACAGCCACGGGGGAAAGCCACAGGACGGCAGCGACCTACCCCGGCTCAATCGCGCCCGGATCATTCTGGAGCGCGCACGGATGCTGGGCCTGATCACGCCGTAGCGGTCAACCGCGATAACGCCGCCACGGTGAGCGCCTCAACCCCGGTGCTGAGCGTCGGCTCCAACACCGGCGCGAACTCCGGAGAATGGTTGGACGGCACCGGCTTCCCGGCCGCCGCGGCGTCCTCGAAACGCTGTTGCTCGTACCCACCCCAGAACCAGAACGCGGTGGGGACACCGGCTTCGGTGCCGAAAAATCCCACATCCTCACTGCCTGCCAGCGGATTCGGAGACTCGATCACCCGCGCGGCACCGAAATGCTCACGGAACACCGCGGCAATCGCCTGCATCGCCGCGTTGTCGACGACGGTGATCGGGAAGGTGTGCAGCGGCGTCACCGCCGGTTCCTTGTCAGCACCTGAAGCCGTCGACTCGGCCTGAGCGATCCGCGTGATCGACGCCAGCGTCTTGCGCCGCACCTCCTCGTTGAAGGTACGGACATTGATGCCGAGTTCTGCATCGTCGGGGATGATGTTGTCCTTTGCCCCCGCGTGCAGGTAACCGACGGTCACCACGGCGGGTTCGAAAGGTGACAGCTCGCGCGACACGATGGTCTGGAGACGCTGCACCACATTCGAGGCCATCACCACCGGATCGACGGTCGATTCCGGTTGCGAGCCATGGCCACCCCGCCCGAACAGTTGCATCTTGAGCGAGTCCGAGGCGGCCAGTGCCGTGCCCGTCTTGTATGCAATCATCCCGGCCGGCAACGGGCCGACGTGTTGACCGAGAACGACCTCGGGCTTGGGGAACCGATCGAGGATGCCGTCGGCGATCATCGCCTTCGCACCCCCGCCCACCTCCTCGGCGGGTTGAAAAACCGCGACCACCGTTCCCGACCACGCGGTCTTGAGTTCATTCAGTAGCCGAAGGGCTCCCACCAGTGCGGTGACGTGCATATCGTGCCCGCACGCGTGCATGACGGGAACATCCCTGCCGTCCGGGTTGGTGGCGCGGACGGTGCTCGCGTAGGGAAGGCCGGTCTGCTCCTGCACCGGGAGTGCGTCGAAGTCGGCTCGCAGCCACACCACCGGACCGGATCCGTTGCGCAGCACGGCCACAACTCCAGTGCCGCCGACGCCCGATGTCACCTCCAGCCCGAGCGGCGCAAGCGCCTCCTGGATCTTCGCCGCGGTCCGGTGTTCCTGAAAAGAGAGTTCCGGGTGCTGATGCAGGTCGCGGTAGAAGTCGGCCAAATCCCCCAAAGCGTCCGCCCAGTTGTCGGGCAGCGTGATCGTCATCCGACCTCTCCACTCTGTGTGTTGCTGCGTCTCAGACCGACCATACGGCGGTCGTGACGACCTACCCTCGGACATGTGAGCCAGTCCATCGATACCGAATTGTCTGTCGACACCATTGTCGTCGGAGGCGGGATGTCGGGTGCGTCGATTGCCTATGAGTTGGCTGAAGATCAAACCGTCGCATTGTTGGAACGCGAATCGACGCTGGCGTTTCACACCACCGGAAGGTCTGCGGCCACCTTCATCGAGAACTACGGAAATCCGATCATCCGGATGTTGACGGCGGCAAGCCGCGACTTCTTCACCGAACCACGCGAGGGCTTCGAAGCTCCGCTCGCCACATCCTTACCGCTGCTGATCATCGCCGATGACGCGCATGCGGAGACGCTGCGTGAACTACATGGCCAGGCCCTGCTCCAGGGCTGTCATACGGAGTTGGTCGACGGCGCGGTTGCCGAGGAGATCAACCCGTACCTGCGTCCCGGACACACCCGCTTGGCGACCATCGATATGACTCCGATGGAGCTGGACGTTCACGGGCTGCACCAGGGCTACGTGCGCGGGCTGCGCCGCCGCGGCGGAAGCATCGTCAAGTCGGCGCCCATCGTGAGTGGCACCCGTCATCAGGGCAGGTGGGTCCTGAGGGACTCATCCGGACGGCAATTTGAAGCGGAAACCGTCGTGAATGCCGCCGGCGCCTGGTGCGATGAACTTGCGCACGTGATGGGCGCGCAGCCGGTGGGGATCATGCCGCTTCGGCGTACCGCATTCATGGTGTCCACGCCGCAGGAGAGGTCTGCCGGCTCGATTCCTATGACACTGGACACGTCAGACACCTTCTATTTCAAACCCGACGGCGCCCAGTTCCTGTGCTCGCCCGCCGACGAGACACTCCAGGCGCCCGGCGACCCCCGACCGGACGAGCTGGAGATGGCGCGGGCGATCGGGATGATCAACGAGGCCACCACCCTCGGTATCCGGACCGTGAATTCCGCATGGGCGGGGTTGCGGTCCTTCACCCCCGATCGCACGCCGGTTGTCGGAGAAGACCCGGATATCGAGGGCTTTTTCTGGTACGCGGCTCAAGGTGGCTATGGCATCCAGATGGCCCCGGCGCTCGCGCGGGTTGGGGCCGCGCTGGCCGCACAGTGCCCGGTTCCACAAGATCTGGCCCGTCGCGGAGTGGACGCGGCCATGCTGTCGCCCGGTCGCGAGTCGCTGCGCGCCAGCCGCTAGCAGCCGTCCCGCAGACCCGGACCGCGCCGAGCGAATCCTGTTATCGTCGGCGTCGATGGTGAATATGGATCGGCGCCGGATGATGGCGTTCTCAGGGCTTGGCATGTTGGCAGCAGCGGCTTCTATGCCGCAGGCGTGGGCGCAACCCGCACCACAGAACCCGCCTAACCGGCCGCCAGCGGCACCCCCCACCGGCAAGTACGTCTTCGTCGACGAGTTCGACGGCCCGGCCGGGTCGGCGCCCGACGGGTCCAAATGGGCTGTTTCGAAAGCTCGCGAGTCCATGAAGGACCCGACGTTTTGGGAGCTCCCCGAGAACGTCGGCCAGTACCGCGACGATCGCAAGAATGTCTACATCGACGGCAACTCGAATCTGGTCATCAAGGCCGCCAAGGAAGGCAACACCTACTACGGCGGCAAGATCTACAGCACCACCGAACTTGGTATCGGCTACACCTGGGAAGCGCGTATCAAGTTCAACTGCCTGACTCCGGGCGCGTGGCCCGCGTTCTGGCTCGGCAGCGACCAGGACGGTGAAATCGACATCGTCGAGTGGTACGGCAACGGCAGCTGGCCGGCCGCAACTACGGTGCACGCCAAGGCAAACGGCTCGGAATGGAAGACCCACAATCTGACCCTGGACAGCGGCTGGCACACCTGGCGCACCCAGTGGGACGACAAGGGGATTCGCTTCTGGCGGGACTACACCGACGGGGCGGCGCCGTACTTCGATGTCCCGGCCAACTCCCTGGCGGACTGGCCGTTCAACAATCCCGGGCACAAGGCCTTCGCGGTGCTGAACCTGGCCGTGGCCGGATCCGGCGGTGGTGATCCGCGCGGCGGCACCTACCCCGCGGAGATGCTCGTCGACTGGATCAGGGTCTGGTAGCTCAGCTGCCGATCTCGTCTCATCATCGGCGCTCATCGTGCGAGCGGCGGCGTTGCCACGGATACTCGATCCATGGCTGAGGTTACGGATCTTGCACCGATAGGCGCCGTCACCCGGACACAGGTGGGTCGCGAGGCCACCGAGCCGATGCGTGAAGACATCCGGCTGCTGGGCACCATCTTGGGTCTTACGGTGCGTGAGCAGTGCGGCGACGAAGTCTTCGAGCTCGTGGAGCGGGCGCGAGTGGAGTCGTTCAGGGTGCGCCGATCAGAGATCGATCGCGCCGAACTGGCACAGCTGTTCGACGGCGTCGACATCCACCGAGCTATCCCCGTGATTCGGGCTTTCACCCATTTCGCGCTGCTGGCCAATGTGGCCGAGGATATCCATCGAGAGCGCCGGCGGGCCGTGCACGTCGCCGCGGGCGCGCCGCCACAGGACAGTAGCCTCGCCGCGACGTACCTCAAACTCGATGCCGCACAACTTACTTCGGATCGCGTAGCACACGCTCTCACCGGCGCGCTGGTGTCGCCGGTTATTACCGCTCACCCGACGGAGACCCGCCGACGTACCGTGTTCGACACCCAGCATCGCATCACCGAGCTCATGCGGCTGCGCATGCAGGGACTGTCGCAGACCGAAACCGGCCGGGATATCGAGCACGAACTTCAGCGGCACATTCTCACACTGTGGCAGACGGCATTGATCCGGTTGTCCCGGTTGAAGATTCAAGACGAAATCGCCGTGGGGCTGCGCTACTACCAGGCCTCGTTCTTCGAGGTGATACCTGAGATCAACGCCGAGATCCGCACGGCGCTACGCCGCCGGTGGCCGGATGCCGAGTTGCTCAGCGAGCCGATTCTGCGGCCCGGATCGTGGATCGGTGGAGACCGGGACGGAAATCCGAACGTCACCGCCGAGGTAGTGCATCTTGCGACAAGTAGTGCCGCACAGACGGCCATCGCCTACTACTTCGAACAATTGGTGGCACTGGAGCAGGAGTTATCCCTATCCGTCCGCCTGGTCACAGTCTCCGCCGATCTGATCGCATTGGCCGAGCAGGGCAGCGAAACCGACCGGGCAGACGAGCCTTACCGTCGCGCACTACGCGCCATCCACGCGCGCCTCACCGCGACGGCCGCGAACATCCTTGACCAGCTGCCCGAGCACGGTCTGGATCTCGACCTGATTCCGTACCGCACGCCGGACGAACTACTGCGAGACCTCGACATCGTGGACGCTTCGTTGCGCGCGCACGGCAGCGTGGTGCTGGCGGATGATCGACTGCGTACGCTGCGAGAGTCCGTTCATGTCTTCGGTTTTCATCTCAGTGGGCTGGACATGCGGCAGAATTCGGATGTCCACGAAGAGGTGGTTTCCGAGTTGCTTGCCTGGGCCGGTGTGCATTCCGACTACCGATCGCTCTCGGAGCCACAGCGCATCGAGGTACTTGTCACCGAGCTACGTACCCGCCGCCCCTTGATCGGCGAGGGCGCCGAGCTCTCCGAACTTGCCCGCAAGGAACTCGACATCGTCGCAGCCGCCGCGCGAGCGGTTCAGACCTATGGCCCCAGGGCGGTGCCCAACTACATCATCTCGATGTGCCAGTCGGTTTCGGACATGCTGGAAGCGGCAATCCTCCTGAAGGAAGCAGGATTGCTGGACGCGTCACGGCCACGACCGTTCTGTCCGGTGGGCATTGTGCCGCTGTTCGAGACGATTGACGACCTACAGCGTGGATCCGCCATTCTCGAAGCAGCCCTGGAGCTTCCGCTTTACCGGGCACTGGTGGCAGCTCGAGGCGAAAGCCAAGAGGTCATGCTCGGGTACTCGGACTCCAATAAGGACGGCGGCTACTTGGCTGCCAACTGGGCCCTGTATCGCGCCGAACTGGACCTGGTGGAATCTGCCCGCAGGAACGGAATCCGATTGCGGCTCTTCCACGGCCGCGGCGGCACCGTAGGCCGCGGTGGCGGTCCGAGTTACGACGCCATTCTGGCCCAACCGCCCGGGGCGGTATCCGGATCACTTCGTATCACCGAGCAGGGCGAGGTGATCGCCGCCAAGTACGCCGAACCACGCGCGGCCCATCGCAACCTCGAGACGCTGTTGGCCGCAACCTTGGAGTCGACGCTGCTCGATGTCGAAGGATTGGGAGAGGCGGCGGGCGCGGCATACGAAATACTCGATGACCTTGCCGCGCGCGCCCAAAGCACCTACCGCGAGCTGGTGCACGAAACACCCGGCTTCGTCGAATATTTCAAGGCATCGACGCCGGTCAACGAAATAGGCGCGCTGAACATCGGCAGTCGCCCAACCTCCCGGAAGCCCACCACATCGATCGCCGACCTACGCGCCATACCCTGGGTTTTGGCCTGGAGCCAGTCGCGGGTGATGCTGCCCGGCTGGTACGGCACGGGCGCGGCGATCGAACAGTGGATCGCCGAAGGCGACGGACGACTCGAGGTGCTGCAACAGCTCTACCGTCGGTGGCCGTTCTTTCAGACGGTCCTGTCCAACATGGCCCAGGTGCTGGCCAAGTCAGACATGGGATTAGCGGCCCGCTATGCCGAACTCGTTGACGATGAAGCACTGCGGCACCGGGTGTTCGACAAGATCGTGGCCGAGCACGACAGAACCATTGCCATGCATCAATTGATCACCGGGCATGAGGATCTGCTTGCCGACAACCCGGCGCTGGCACGTTCGGTGTTCAACCGCTTTCCCTACCTGGAGCCGCTCAACCACCTACAGGTGGAACTGCTGCGCCGGTACCGATCCGGCGATCAGGACGAGCTGGTGCAGCGCGGCATACTGCTCACGATGAGCGGTCTGGCCACCGCACTGCGCAACAGCGGCTGAGATATCAAGCGCCGGAACGTGACTCCCACATGTTGCGCCATTGCGCTTCCTCTTCTTGTTTGTCACGATGCTGACCGGCGGAAGGCTCGGTGAGGGTGATCTCCGGATGCGGCAGTGTGAAGAAGTCGCCTTTGCCTTGTGCCGCACGATGTTGCCCGGTATCGAGGTAGCAGTACCCCAGTCCAGAAAGTGCTGCGGTACGGTCGGACCTCTCGAGATAGTGCAGCACATTTTGGGCAGCCGCTTTTGCACCGTTCTTGGCAAAGATGGCCGCCTTCGGCAGTGGCCTGCCGGAGGGGGATGTCACCGATACGGTGTCACCGATAGCCCAAATGCCCTCATAGGGCGTTTGCATGGTCTGCGCATCGACGCCGATCCATTCCGGCCCGTCGATGGTCACGGACGGCTCGTGAGGCGGTACGAACACCAACAGGTCGAAGCTCACTGTGGTGCCGTCGGCGAACACGACAACCTTTCCGTCCGGGTCAACGCGTTCTGTGGTGTGTTCACCGTGGAAGGTGATGCCGTTGTCCTTGAGTAACTGCACCAGCTGAGGTCCCGCGTAAGGGCCGGCCGAGGGCATCGGGTGCTTCTCCGGGGTGTACACGCTGATGTCGACATCCGATCGCATGTTCTTGTCGTTCAAGAAGTCCGAGGCCAGTAGGGCGCCCTCATACGGAGCCACCGGACAACGGTAAGGCTGTGAGGTCACCAGGAAGACGATCTTGCTCCCCGAGAAGCCTTCCATCGCGCGCCGGGCATCACCGGCCGCGTCGACGCCGTAGTAGTGCACCGCCTCACCTCGTGCTGCTGCTTCACTCAAGCCCGGAATCTTGTCGAGGGCGTTGCGCGCACCGGTGGCGATGATGAGCGCGTCAAAGTCCAGAGCCGATGCGTCGGAAAGGGTGACGGTGCGGGCAATGGGATCGATGCCGATGACGGAACCGGTGACCGTGGTTATCCCCGACAGCGCCTCGGAGCTGGGCCGTATCGGCACACTTGCCGCGTCGCGCCAGCCCCTCATGACCCACGGCAAGGTAAATCCCAGAAAGTGCGCGAAGTCCTCATCCACGATGGTGATGTCGAGGTCGCCCAGTGGCACCTGCGACTGACGGAATTCGTTGACCACGCTCAGACCGCCGATTCCGGCACCCAGGATGACAACCTTCTTCTTCATGTTCTGCGATCCCTCTTCCTGAACAGGCCCCTAAGCGGGCGCTTTGTTTTCACGGACGTAAGACGTGGCGACCACGCCTGGGCTTAATGCGCCGGGCGCGGGCGCTGCAACTGGGTGAACTCCGGCACACCCGCCAGCACGGTGACCGCGTCAAAAAGCGCACGCGCGTTGCCGTGCTCCGGCAATGCCGTCAACACAGGGCCGAAGAACGTGCGGCCGTTGATCTGCAACAGCGGGCTGCCGCCGACGTCTCCCAACGCCTGCTGCCCGGACTCATGCGAGGAACGGACCAGTGCATCGAGGGAACTGTCCGATAGCGCTTCACGTGACACCCCGTGGGGTGCGACCGCCGCCAGTACCCGGTCCACCAGATATGCGTCGACGGGCATCGACTCATCGAAATACAGTTCACCGAAGCTGAAGTACGCGGTGTGCAGGCCCTGCTGACCCAACTCACGATGGACGCCGGCCATCAGCCGACCCACCTGTCGCGAGTCCTCCATACGTGCTTGTTGTGCGGGCGGGAGCTCCCTGCCCTCATTCAAGACCGCGAGGTTCATCAGCTGCCAATCGATCGACAGGCCCGACTGGTCCGCGAGTGTGTTCAGCCATCGCGCGGTATTCCAGGAGAACGGGCACACCGGGTCGAGCCACACCCTCACGTCGAACGTGTCGGCTTGCGCAGAACCACTGCCTGTGGACATTCGGCGTCTCCCATCACGGCTCACAAACTCGTTCTCATTCCGTTTATACCATACCCCCTACGGTATATAAGCCGGTATGAGATTCCGGGCTATATACCATAGGGGGTATGGTATTTGTAGAGTAGACGCGAGCGAACAGGGCACACGTTGGCGCCGAAAGCACTTGATCTACAACAGAAAGGTGGCCAGAAGGTGCGCACAGCAACAGTTGCCGTGATGCGGCGCGCGTGGGTTGCGGCGGTGGTTGCATGTGCGGTCGGTGTCGGCGCAATCGCCGTGAATCACCTGCGAGGAGCGTTCGGCTCCGAACCCATATTCTCGGCCACCGGCAGCAGCGCACAGCCACTCGCGCCCTCGGCGATCAAACACGTGCGATACGAGATCTACGGTCCCACCGACACCACGGGTGCGGTGAGCTACCTCGACAAGAACGCGCAACCACAGTCCGCCGATTTCACCACTTTGCCCTGACCTACACAATCGAAACCACCGTGCCCGCGGTTATTGCCAGTGTTGTGGCGCAAGGCAATAGCGCCGCGATTGGGTGCCGGATCACAGTGAACGGCCGAATCGAAGACGATCAGTCTGCTGACGGGCACCACGCCCAGATCTCCTGTCTGGTGAAAGCAGCATGAACCCTCCTGCTCAAGAACGTCCTGCCTTCATGCGATTTGTTCGCAGATTCGCCATCCCCATTGTGCTGGCCTGGCTACTACTGACCGTGGCGGTGAACCTGCTTGTGCCACCCATTGAATCGGTGGCAAGAGATCACGCGGTGACGATGTCGCCGCGTGACGCGCCGGCGATGATGGCGGCTAGGCACATCGGTGAGAAGTACCACGAATCTGACTCCGACAGCATGGCCATGATCGTGCTGGAAAGCGACAATCCGCTCGACGCATCGGCACACCACTACTACGACAACCTGGTACGCGCACTGCGGACAGACACTGGCCACGTTCAGCACGTTCAGGACGTGTGGGGCGACCCGTTGACGGCTTCCGGTGTTCAGAGCCGCGACGGTCACGCCGCGTATGTACAGCTCAATCTGGCTGGCGACCAGGGCAGCACGCTCGGCAACAAGTCGGTGACAGCGGTCCGCACAATCGTGGACAGCTCCCCGCCACCGCCGGGCCTCAAGGTTTACGTCACCGGCCCGGCGGCGCTGACCACCGACATGAATGAGGCCGCCGACAAAAGCATGCTGATCATGATGGGCGTGACCGGCGCAGTCATCATGATCATGCTCCTCATCACGTACCGCTCCGTCAGCACGATGCTGCTGGTTCTGGTCATGGTTGGCTTCGAGATGGGCACCGCCAGAGGTGTTGTCGCGATTCTCGGTAACTACGACCTCCTGGGATTCTCGACATTCGTGGTGGCCATGTTGTCCTCGTTGGCGATCGCCGCGGGAACCGACTACGCCATCTTTCTCATCGGCCGCTATCAGGAAGCGCGCCAAGCCGGCCAGGATCAAGAAACCGCGTACTACACCATGTTCCGGGGAACCGCCCACATCATCCTGGGATCTGGTCTGACCATCGCCGGTGCAACGCTGTGTCTGCATCTCGCGCGACTGTCGTACTTCAAGGCCCTCGGCATCCCCTCTGCACTGGGGCTGCTGGTGGTTGTCGCAGGCGCCCTCACCGCGGCGCCCGCCGTCGTCGTCCTCGCAACCAGGTTCGGGCTGCTGGAACCCAAACGAGCCGTGAAAGTTAGGCGGTGGCGGCGTATCGGCACCGCCACCGTGCGCTGGCCCGGCGCGGTGCTCGCCGCCTCACTGGGCATAGCGATCATCGGTATCGCGATCATGCCGACCATGAAGGTCAGCTACAACGACCGGTTCTACATACCGGCCGACCTGCCTTCGAACGTCGGCTACGCGGCCGCTGAACGCCATTTCACCGCCGCCACAATGAATCCCGATATTCTGATGATCGAGAGCGATCACGATATGCGCAACTCCGGCGACATGATCATTCTTGACAAGATCGCCAAAGACGTGTTCCGTTCACCCGGAATCGCCATGGTACAAAGCATCACCCGCCCCTTGGGGGGCCCGATTGAGCACACCTCCATCCCTTTCCAGATCAGCGCCCAGTCGATTCCGATCCAGCAGAATCTTCAGTTCATGAGGGACCGCGCGGCCGACATGCTCACCATGAGTGAGGATCTCGGCTCCATGATCGGCTCCATGGAGCGCATGCGATCCCTGCTGAGCCAGATGAGCGACACAACGCACCGCATGAGCGCGGACATGACAGATGCGACAGCAACACTTAACGAGATTCGGGACCATCTGGCCGACTTCGACGACGTGATACGACCGCTGCGCAACTATCTCTACTGGGATCAGCACTGTTTCGATATCCCCGCATGCTCTGCCATACGTTCGGTGTTCGACGCCATCGATGGCGTCGACACGTTCAGCGACACGATGCGCACACTGACCGCAGACGTCGGAAACGCCGACGCAATCATTCCGCACATGGCGGCCCAATTTCCCCCGATCATCGCCGTGGCCAAGTCCATGCGCGCGAGCCTGCTGACCATGCACAGCAGCTTCTCGAACCTGGTGACACAGATGGCGCAGATGACCGACACCGCCAGCGCGATGGGACAGGCCTTCGACGCCTCCCGGAGCGGCGATTATTTCTATCTTCCACCAGAAGCATTCCAGAATAAGGACTTTCAGCGCGGGCTGAAGCTGTTCCTGTCCCCCGACGGCACAGCCGCGCGCTTCATCATCACCCACGACAAGGACCCGGCCACCCCCGCAGGAATCTCCTCAGTCATCTCCGAGCTGGAGGCCGCCCATCAAGCCGTCAAGGGAACCTCTCTGACCGGCGCCGAGTTCTACCTCACCGGCACCGCCGCGATCTACCGCGACATCCAATCCGGCTCTCGCTATGACCTATTGATCGTCGGAATCGCCGCCATGACACTGATTTTCGCCGTGATGATGATCATCACACGGGCACTGGTCGCCTCACTGGTCATCGTCGGCACCGTACTGCTGTCGCTCGGCGCCGCGTTCGGGCTGTCGGTGCTGGTGTGGCAGCACATTTTCGGCCTCGAGCTCAACTGGATCGCGCCGGTCTTCGGATTGATCATCCTGCTAGCTGTCGGCTCCGACTACAACCTACTGCTCGTATCCCGATTCCAGGAGGAGATCGGCGCGGGACTCAAGACTGGCATCATCCGTTCAATGGGAGAAACCGGCGGAGTCGTCACGTCCGCGGGGCTGGTGTTCGCATTCACCATGATGTCCATGGCTGCAAGCGATTTGAGCTCGATCGGCCAGGCCGGAAGCACGATCGGCCTAGGTCTGCTGTTCGACACACTCATCGTGCGCTCACTGATGACCCCGTCCATAGCCGGGTTACTCGGCCCATGGTTCTGGTGGCCGCTGAGAATACGCACCTACCCTATACCCAGGAGGGTATACTGCCAGTAGCTAGGCGCCCCCGAAAGGTAGAGACATGATCGACGATCAAGACAGCATCACCGCGATCCTCAGCAGACTGCGCCGGGCACAAGGTCAGCTCAACGGCGTCATCAACATGATCGAGAACGGACGCGACTGCAAAGACGTGGTGACTCAGCTGGCTGCCGTATCGCGTGCCCTCGACCGCGCAGGATTCAAGATCGTCGCCACCGGGCTGCGGGAATGCATCACCGCCGATCGCAACGGAGACACCGCGCCCATGACCGAGGCCGAACTCGAGAAACTGTTCCTAGCCTTGGCGTGAGCGCGGCGCCTCGCGCCTACCTTTCGCGGCTCAGATATCGCCCGAGAAATCTGCGGTGAACCAGCGGTCGGGACGGATCGTGAACAGTACGTTCTCGCTGCCGTCGTAGCTGCGTACAAACTCCCGGCCGCCCTCCTCACCGAGGTAGCGGATGGCGATTTCCTCGCGCGCCGCCACCGGGGCCGGCTCAGCAGCCTCCACGACAGTGCCCTCGACGACGACGTACTGATAGGGCAGCTCTTCCTGCTGAACCGTCAGCGTCACCGCCCCGGCCTCCTGGATAAGCCGTGCCTTGCGATTTCCCGCACTCGTGCTGATACGGATGTTTCCACCGGGGACGTAGTCGTACCAGATCGGCACACTGGCCGGCGGGCGCTCGTTGGCGGCAACCGACAGCACAGCGATGTGCTTGGCCGCAAGAAAATCCTGACGCTCTACTTCGCTGAACTGACGTGACATGTTGCGTCAAAACCCCCGATCTGTCGGGCTTATTCCCGCACCTAGATTCATCTGGATTTGATCCCCCAAAGCACATTGGCGAGCAAGGCATCCACAAAGTCCGCCGTGAGCGGCTGATCCGGTACCAACAGCCGGTGGTAGCAAGCGCCCCACAGTTGGTCCACGACGACTTCCGGGTCCGTGGCCGCATCAAGCTGGCCGCGTTCCTGCGCGCGGCGCAGCGCCGCTACCGCAAGTGCGCGCCGCGGACCCGAATACCGTTGCAGAAAGGCCGCTTTCAGGTCAGGATCGAGCTGCGCCTGACCTATAAGCTCCCCGATGATTCCGCCCCCGACCGTGTCACGGATGACGCCGAGGAACGCGCGCAGCTGCACGCGGAGGTCGCGCTCGATCTCCCCGGTATCGGGGAACCCCAATTCCGGTTCAACCTTTCGGAAGTAGCCATCGAGCGCGAGGGCGCCCTTCGACGGCCACCACTTGTAGATCGTCATCTTGCTCGCACCCGAAAGAGCAGCGACCTTCTCGATGGTGAATCCGCTCATGCCATCGGCGAAGAGCAACTCACCCGCCGCCTGCAGCACTTCCTCGCGCACCTCGTCAGCCGGGCGACGCCCTCGTCGCGGCCGCCTCACCGCGTCCCGTTCCGCCTGGGCCACCATCGCCTCCGTACCCTTGCCAACTATGTGTACGTACCGTACATTATCGATATGTACGACACGTACATATAATCGATCGGAGGTCGCGCATGAAGATGACGGGCAATACGGTGTTCATCCCCGGAGCCACCAGTGGGATCGGCTTGGAACTGGCCATAGCCTTGCAGGCCAAAGGCAATACCGTGGTCGTCGGCGGCCGCCGCACCGAGCTGCTTGAGCGAATCCGCGCCGAGCACCCCGGCATCTCGGCAGTGCAGATCGACATCTCCGATCCGGCGAGCATCCGCACCGCCGCCCAGCAGGTACTCACCGAGCATCCCGACGTGAACGTCCTCATTGCGATGGCGGGCATCATGCGCGTCGAGGACTGGCACCACCCTGAGTCTTTTCTTCAGTCGGCCGAGGAGATCATCACCACGAACGTGCTTGGCACGATTCGGTTGATCGCCAACTTCATCGAGCACCTACAGGCCCGACCGGAAGCCACCGTCATCACAGTGTCGTCCGGATTGGCCTTCGCACCGCTGAAGGTCACCCCCAGCTACAACGCATCCAAGGCTGCCATCCACATGCTCAGTGAGACGCTCCGGCTGCAGCTCGCGGATACCACCGTGTCGGTCAAGGAACTCCAGCCACCCGCGGTTCGCACAGATCTCATGCCGGGCCAGCAAGAGAGCGACTTCGCAATGCCCCTGAAGGACTTCGTCGACGAGGTGATCACCCTGCTGGAGACGCAGCCCGACGCCAACGAGATTCAGGTAGAGCGGGTGAAGTTCCTACGCTACGGCGAGGCACGCGGTGACTATGACCACGTCGTCGCGACGCTCAACGCCTCCGATCCACACGCTCGCCAATAGCGGGTGTCGCACACCTCACCTGGATACCTCGCTTCGCTCTTGCCAAGATTGAGTGGATGACTGACGAGGCGAGCACCGGCGCACCCGGCACCAAGATCGCGCTGGCGCTAGGCGCGGGCGGGGCCCGGGGTTACGCGCATATCGGTGTGATCCAGGAACTGCGCGAGCGTGGCTTCGAGATCTCCGGGATCTCGGGGTCATCGATGGGTGCGCTGGTCGGCGGGCTGGAAGCAGCCGGTGCGCTCGACGGATTCACCTCGTGGGCGACCTCGTTAACGCAGCGCGCGGTATTGCGGCTGTTGGATCCGACCTGGACCAGCCCCGGCTTCTTCCGTGCGGAGAAGATTCTGGACGTCGTGCGCGAACTACTCGGCGACGTCGCGATCGAAGACCTGCCTATCCCGTTCACCGCGGTCGCGACCGACTTGATCGCCGGAAAGTCGGTGTGGCTACAGCGCGGCTCATTGGCGTCGGCCATTCGCGCATCCATCGCGATTCCCGGAATGATCTCTCCACATGTACTCGACGGCAGAGTGCTGGCCGACGGCGGTGTTCTCGATCTGATGGCGGTGGCCCCGCTGGCCGGGGTGCACGCCGAGCTGCGAGTGGCGGTAAGCCTCAGCGGAGGCGAAGAAGTACGCGCCCCGGCGCCGCCGCTGGACCCCGAGCCCCGTGAGCCGCGCGTGACGACGGAGTGGTTGAACCGGCTGCTGCGCAGCACCTCGGCGCTGTTCGAAACCGATGGCACCGAGGCCGCTGGCCAACCGGATCCCGCCGCGAAACTGACGAGCTTCGAGGTGATGAACCGCACCATCGAGGTCATGCAGTCCTCCCTTGCCCGCATGCAGCTCGCGGCACACCCGCCTGATGTTCTCATCGAGGTGCCGCGCAGTGTCAGTCGCAGTCTGGACTTTCATCGCGCCTCCGAGGTCATCGAGGTCGGGCGCCGTTGCGCCGCTGAGGCTCTCGATACATACGCGAACACGAACTAGCCGTTGCCATCCCGTCCACCAGTCGAATGACTGATGGCCGACCATCGCGACCGCCGCTAGCATCCAATGAAGAGTGTCAACCGTCCCTGACCGTCCAGCACGCCTCATCCCCTTGGAGGGCACCATGGCCCGCACAGTCTCGCAACTCATCGTCGATACCGTGAAAGTCGCTGGTGTTCAACGTATTTATGGCCTTCCCGGCGACTCGTTGAATGGCTTCACCGAAGCTCTGCGCCGCGATGGCACCGTGGAGTGGGTTCACGTGCGCCACGAGGAGGCGGCCGCATTCGCCGCAGGAGCCGAAGCCGCACTGACCGGCACTCTTGCGGTGTGTGCCGCCAGCTGTGGTCCGGGCAATCTGCATCTCATCAACGGGCTTTTTGACGCACACCGCAGCCGCGTTCCCGTCCTGGCAATCGCATCGCACATTCCCAGCGCCGAAATCGGCAGCGGCTACTTCCAGGAAACGCATCCACAGAATCTGTTCGCCGAATGCAGTGTGTACAGCGAGCTGGTGAGCAGCGTTGAACAGCTGCCCTACGTCTTGGACACCGCCATCCGGGCCGCGCTGGATCAGCGGGGTGTTGCCGTCCTGACGATCCCCGGAGACGTCCTCAGCGCCAAGACAGATGTGGCACCGCCCTCGGCGCCCATCGTCGCCGGCATCGGGACCCGTCTGCCGGACCCCGAGTCCCTAGAGCGAGCGGTGCGCGTACTGAACGGGTCCAGCGCGGTCACGATCCTCGCCGGAGCCGGTTGTGAGGGCGCCCATGCCGAGCTGCTGGCGGTAGCCCGCACGCTGCAGGCCCCGATCGTGCACACGTTGCGCGGCAAGGAATTCGTCGAGTACGACAACCCATTCGATGTCGGCATGACGGGCCTGTTGGGATTCCGTTCCGGGTACGACGCACTCGAGGACACCGACGTGCTACTGATGCTCGGGACGGATTTCCCGTATCGACAGTTCTACCCACCGAAGGCGACCGTGATTCAGGTCGATATCCGCGGTGAACACATCGGCCGTCGTGTCCGGGTGGATGTCCCACTCATCGGTTCGGTGAAAGACACCTTGCAGCAACTTAATTCGACACTTGTTCCGCATTCCGACAGCAAGCATCTGGAGCGCGCGAAAGGGAACTACACGCGTACGCGTGCTCAACTCGACCGGCTGGCGGTGGACGATCGCAATCAGACGCCCGTGCGGCCGGAGCTGGTAGCGCGCAGGATCGACGAGCTGGCCGACGAAGACGCGGTATTCATCGCCGATGTCGGCACACCGGTCATCTGGGCCGCGCGCTACCTGTCCATGAATGGCAGACGACGCCTGCTCGGTTCGTTCAACCACGGCAGCATGGCCAATGCGGTACCCCAGGGAATCGGCGCCCAGGCGTCACACCGCGGCCGCCAAGTCGTCACGCTCTCCGGCGACGGCGGCCTCGCGATGATGCTGGGAGACCTCATCACATTGACCCAGTCTCAGCTGCCCATCAAGATGGTGGTGTTCAACAATGGCGCGCTCAGCTTCGTAGAGCTGGAAATGAAGGCCGCCGGAATCGTGAACTACGGCACGGCCCTGGACAACCCCGTCTTTGCCGACCTCGCAAGGGCACTCGGGATTCACGGTGTCCGTGTGGAGCGCCCGGACCAACTCGACGCCGCGTTGTCGGACGCCTTCAGTCACGACGGCCCGGCCCTCGTGGAAGTGCTCACCGCCCGCCAAGAGCTGTCGATTCCACCGACCATCACCGCCGCGCAGGTCGCAGGCTTCTCCCTGTGGGCAACGAGAACCCTGTTGTCGGGCCGCGGCGACGAGCTCATCGACCTGGCCAAGACGAACCTGGGCGCGCGTCTGCGCCGCCGGTAAGTCTCAGCCCCTGCTGCCACGCGGTCGTGGCGCTACCATCGCAAACGCCATGACCGCTGCTCCTTCCCCTCCTACGTTCGTCGGGCGCGACGAGCTGCGCGACGTAGTCAGGCGCGTCGCGACCACGACAGACAACGCGCCCAACGTGGTACTCCTGCTCGGAGAGGCCGGGATTGGTAAGTCAGCGCTGCTGCGGGATGCCACCTCAGCTGCCGCGAACGCCGGAGTCCGGGTGCTCTTCGCCGCCGGGAGCCAACCCGATCTGTTGCACGCCTACACGTCCCTGGCCGAACTCATCTGCCCTTTGAACAAGCACGTCAACGCGCTGCCCAGGCTGCTGCGTGACACCCTCAGTGACATCCTCGGGATCAACAACACACCCTCATCACCCAGTCCAGTCATCATCCGGCATGCGCTCCTTGCCTTACTGGAATCCGTAGCCCGTGAACGCCCGCTCCTTCTCGCACTCGACGACGTCGACCTACTCGACCGCGATTCACGTGAAGTACTGATCTCCGTGTCCCGCAGGCTCATCCACACTCCGGTGTCGGTGATCATGACGGGCCGACACCGAGATGGGCTGCCTGGCCTCGACTCGGTCATCACCGTTATCGACGTACCGGCACTGAGTGACCGCGAAGCGAGTGATCTCCTCGACACACAAATGCCGCCCCCCGAGCGTGGCGTTCGCGGTGAAATCATCCGGTGGGCGGACGGAAACCCGTTGGCGCTGATCGAAGGGGCACGCTTCTACGGTCTTTCCGGCGCCACGGTGTTCCGCGGAAACAACATGGCCGGATACCGCGGTGCGCATTTAATCTTCTCCATAGAGCTGGCGGCACTTGATAAGATCACCCGAAAACTGTTGTTGTACAGCGCATCCGGTTCGGGATACGAAACCGTGGACATCATCACCGATGTGGCCGGCCACGGTACCGACCTATCCGTCTGGAACGACGCCGAGAACGCTGGGCTACTGAGTATCACCCCGGATAGGTTGATCAAGTTCTGCCATCCACTGCTTCGGGCTCTCGCCTATACCGATTTAACCCTGACCGAACAACGGGACGCCCATCTCGCCTTCGGACGATCTCCACTACTCGACAATGCCTGCCGCGCCTGGCATCTGGCTGAAGCAGCGGGCGGGCCAGATGAGGCCATCGCATCAGCACTGGAACAGTCCGCGCAACTGGCCCAGGAGCGCGGCGGCTACCTGGAGGTCACACGTGCGCTGCAGCGTGCCGCAGAGTTGAGTCCACATGATGACGACGGTGCGCGCCGGTACGCCCGGGCCGCGGCGGCCGCGAACTTCGGTGGCGACACCGCCTGGGCACTCACACTCTGCGACAAGGCTTCTCGGTTAACCAATCAACCCGATATTCTCGGTTACGCCTCCCTCACCCGAGCTTCCATCAGGCTGCAATCAGCACAGGCGACCGAGGCCTTCGAACTGGTTCGCCGCTGTATGGAGGGAGCAACGCCTCCGGAGGGCCGGCTGGCCCTCACGCTGGCTCACCTGGGCGCCTCGGCCTCCTACTATTCCGGGGATATCGGACATCGCGAAGCGCTCCAGAAGTGGCTTCCCCGCCTTCCCTTCGATGACACCGAACAGGAGGAGACGTCGGCCGAATTCTTCACATTCCCGGAGGGTGCTGCCGCCCTGCAGCGCACCTACATCGGCATGTACGCAGATACCGCCTCTGCAGGGCACGCCAGGCCGACATCCTTCGACCGGTGCTGGCTGACACCGCAGGCGCCGATCCTGGAACCCTTTCGGCATCTCGTCGTGGGCCTCATGGCAGCCTCCACCGACGACTCCGACCTTGCTGTTCGCCATCTCTCGGAGGCGGTTGAATCCCTCAAAGGCAGTGGCGGCATGCGGGGCTTCACCTATGCACTGGCACCCCTCGCCTGGGCACTGCTGGACACGGGCCGCTGGAATCAACTCGGGGAACTCCTTGCCGCCACCGCGGACCTGTACGAGCTCGACGATCTCGCACTGCTGCACAGCGAAACCGCCGTGTGTCGTGCGCAGCTACTCGCATATCGCGGTGACGTCACCGCCGCGACAGCGGCGTTGCGCAGTATCGACACCTCCTCGTTGGATACGACGTCAGGAGCGACACGCACCGCGCTCACGCGCGCATGGGGGTGGACGGCGATCCTCCACAACGACTTCGACGGCGCGTATCAATACTTCCGCGCGCAGTTTCATTCCGACGGGACGCCCACGCACTTCGTCGTATCGCACCGCGGGGTAGCCGAACTGGCCTGGGCGGCTGCGCGCAGCGGCCGCGCCGAGGAGGTTCGGCCGTTGATCGAAGCCATCGGAAGGCAACTGGACCCCGCGTCACCCACACGAATCCGGCTGCTGCATCACCAGGCAATGGCGCTGGTGTCCTCAACCGCGAACGCGGAGGACTACTTTCGGCTCGCGGTAGACGATTCCAGCGGAGATCAGTGGCCACTTGAAGGCGCTCGCGCCCGGCTGCACTACGGAGAGTGGTTGCGCCGAGCCCGTCGTCCCGCTGAGGCGCGTCCCCTCCTATCGACGGCCCTGGCGGTTTTCGAGCGCCAGGGTGCCGAGGCGCTGGCGGCACTCGCCCGTGCCGAATTGCGTGCCGCGGGCGTCGTCTCGAAATCTGCCCGCACCACCGCAGGCTTCGAATCGCTGACCGCGCAAGAACAGCAGATTGTCAGGCTCGTGGCGTCTGGCATGACCAACCGCCAGATCGGCGATCAGCTCAACCTCTCACCGCGCACCATCGCATCTCACCTGTATCACGTCTACCCCAAGCTGGGGATCAGCCGACGGCACGAGCTGCGTGACCTGATCACGTAGCTGGGCCCGCGCGCCGCACCAGTCATATGACTGATGCGCCCATGTCCACGGTGACGCATAGTGCACCCATGACTACCCTGCCCACGGCGGCACTGCAGGTGGCAGAGTTGTCGGCGCTCCCCGAGGGGGCGCCCCATGCCACCCGAGTGAGCGGCGTGGACATCGTTCTGATTCGCCAGGACGAGGATGTTTCGGCGCTGTACGGCCGCTGCGCACACCGCGGTGCCCTAATGGCCGACGGCCACCTCGAAGGTGACCTCCTGGTCTGCGGGGTCCACGGCTGGCGTTACGAAGTGGACAGCGGTATCTCACCGGTCAATCCTTCGGTGGCACTGACGAAATTTCCCGCCTGGGTCTCCAACGGCACTGTCTACGTGGATGAATCGGCTGTCTCGGCATTCGCGAAGGTACATCCGGTGTCGTACGAGGACGACGGCTATCAGGGCGCGTGGATCAAACCTTCTGATACCGCGGAGGAGCCCTTCGTCACCCAGATCCACGAGCTCGCCGCCCACGGGCTCGACAGGGTCGGGCATCACGGGACGATGGCGGCGATGGGGGTTCCGCGCGACAAGCTGCCCTCGTGGGATTCGATTCAGCTGGTGACCGGCCAGCTGGCTCGTCTGCCCGTGCTGGACGACGAACCCGTCGACACCCGCACGGTGATCGGTCCGGGCGCCCGGCGCCCGCTGTCCCTCGACATCCCCTTGTTTGTCAGTGATATGAGCTTCGGGGCACTCTCGCAAGAGGCCAAGATCGCGTTGGCCGCAGGCGCCGATCTCGCCGGAACGGGAATCTGTTCGGGTGAAGGAGGCATGCTCCCCGAAGAACAGCAACACAATTCGCGATACTTCTACGAGCTGGCCTCCGCCAGATTCGGATGGAGCTTCGAGCACGTCAAGAAGGTGCAGGCTTTTCATTTCAAGGGCGGCCAGGGTGCCAAGACCGGTACCGGCGGGCATCTGCCCGGCAACAAGGTCGTCGGGAAGATCGCCGAGGTCCGTGGTCTCGCACCGGGCACTCCCGCGATCTCACCGTCTCGCTTTCCCGATTGGACATCCCTGGACCAGTTCCGTGACTGCGCGAACGAGGTGCGCGAGTTGTCGGGGGGAATCCCGGTCGGCTACAAGATGAGCGCACAGCACATCGAGCGCGATATCGACGCGGCGCTCACCATCGGCGTCGACTACATCATTCTCGACGGTCGCGGGGGTGGCACCGGCGCTGCACCAATTCTCTTTCGCGACAACATCTCCGTACCGACCATTCCGGCTCTGGCTCGCGCGCGTCGACATCTCGATCGCTCCGGTGCACGGGAGGTGACTTTGGCGGTGACCGGCGGCATCCGCACCCCGGCCGATATGGTCAAGGCGCTGGCGCTGGGCGCCGACGCCATTGGTTTGTCCAACGCCGCACTGCAAGCCATCGGCTGTGTCGGCATGCGCGCCTGCAACACCAACACCTGCCCTGTCGGCATTGCCACCCAGAATCCAGCGCTGCGTGATCGTCTGCCCATCGATCTTGCGGCCGCGCGATTGCAGCGATTCCTGCAGTCCACCGTCGAGCTGATGACGATACTGGCCAGGGCGTGCGGGCATCGCCGTCTCGCCGACCTGGAGCTCGACGATCTCGTCACATTCGACCGCGACTTCGCATACCTCAGCGCAGTCCCCTACGCAGGAGCGATACCACTGTGAGCGAACAGGAACTGGTCTGGCACAAGGCGGCTGATCAGGATGCGCTGGATGAGGGTGAGGTGACGGTCTGCCCGGTGGGCCTGAAGTCCGTGGCCTTGACCAAACTGCACGGCCGTTTCGGTGCCATCGACAACCGGTGCCCCCACCAGGGCGGTCCGCTGGGCCAAGGCACCTTGGAGAACGACAAGATTCGTTGTCCCTGGCATGGATTCGACTTCGACCCGTTCACCGGCGAGGCAGCCGGTGGACCCGACTTCGATGTGCAGACCTATCCCGTGGACGTGCGCGAGGACGGCGTGTACGTGGGCACTCCGCCGCCGGCCCCTCATGTCCGCACGGTCAGCGACGTGCTGATTGAGACCATGACCAACTGGGGTGTCGACACCGTCTTCGGTATGGTCGGGCACTCGAATCTCGGTGTCGCCGAGGCGATGCACCGCGCCGAAGGCGACGGCAAATTGCGGTACTTCGGCATCAGGCACGAGGGCGCGGCGGCCTTCGCCGCCTCGGCATACGGGAAGCTGACCGGACGCCCCGCCGCGTGTTTCGGTATCGCCGGCCCGGGTTCGACGAATCTGTTGACGGGGCTGTACGACGCGAAGGCCGATCGCGCACCGGTGCTGGCCATCTCGGGCAACGTGGATTCATCGGTGGCCGGTAAGGGCGCCTTCCAGGACATCGATTTGCTGGCGGCCTTCGCCGACGTGTCCGTGTATTCGGCGATGGTGCGGGCAGGCTCGGACCACGCCGAACTGATGACGATGGCGCTCAAGCACGCCATCCTGGAGCGCGGTGTCGGCCATCTCGTGCTCCCCGACGAGGTCCAGGTACTCCCCGCGCCCGACGAACCGGCCACCGGGCCGCGGGGCCGCATGCCGGATCTGCGGGTGGGCCCACCTGCGGCGGCGCTCGACACGGCGCTGCGCCTCATCGAATCGGCCATGCGCCCAGTGATCGTGGTGGGCGCCGGTGCGAAATTCGACATGGCAGCCATCACCGCGCTGGCCGAGCGGCTGAACGCCCCGATCCTCACCACCTTCAAGGCCAAGGGCCAGATCTCCGACCGTCATCCGCTCGCCGGCGGGGTGCTGGGCCGCTCGGGTACACCGGTTGCGTCTTGGATGATGAACAAGACCGATCTGCTCTTGGTATTCGGCGCGTCGTTCTCGAATCACACGGGTATCTCGCCCTACAAGCCGACCATTCAGGTCGACACCGACCCACTGGCGCTCGGCCGCTTTCGACCGGTCACGGCACCCGTGCTCGGTGACGTTGGTGTGACGGCCGCCGCCATGTCCGATGGGCTCCGGACAAACCCGGCGCTAGTCGACCAACGTCCCGAGCTCGCGGAGCGCTGGTCGGTATGGCGCACCGAAAAGACGCGCCGGGCCGCCGCCCCCGCACATGGACGAGTGTCTGCTGCTGCCGTCTTCCATGCGCTCAACGGTTTGGTGCCCGAAAATGCAGTGCTGACAGTCGATGTGGGCAATCATGCGTACTCGTTCGGCCGCTATTTCGAGCCCACCGCACAGGCGGTGCTCATGTCGGGATATCTCGGCTCCATCGGCTTCGGTTTTCCCGCCGCCATGGGCGCCTGGGCAGCGGCCCCGGATCGGCCCATCGTCGCGGTGACCGGTGACGGCGGTTTCGGCCAGTACCTCGCCGACTTCACCACTGCCGTGAAGTACGACATGAATATCACCCATATCCTGCTCAACAACGGCGAGCTGGCCAAGATCAGCGAGGAACAACGCAGCTCCGAATACGCCGTGTGGCAGACGTCGCTACACAATCCGTCGTTCGCGGAGTTCGCCCGCGACTGTGGAGCGTATGGCAGGCGCGTGAGCGATGCGTCCGAGCTGAATTCGGCGATCGCCGAGGCACTCAGCCATCCTGGGCCTGCCCTGGTTGAGATCCTGACGGACCCACGGTCGCACTAGAGGAGCCCCTGGGTTATCCACAATCCGTAGTTTGTCCACAACCAGGGCACAGCACGCGGTGCGGCTCAACAGATTCCCCTAGAATCGAAAGTGTGTTCGACTCATTGGGAGACGCCGATCTGATCGATGTGATCACCTCGGCACAGCGTGCCGAGACGCAGGCATGTGCCCGGCGGTTACATGCCATCGGCGTGCTCGTCGACCGGCACGCTGACCTCAACAAGGCTGATGTGCGTGACCATCACCCCCTGGATCGCTGGGATAGAATTGCCGCCGAAATTGCGGCGGCTCAGGGCATCACCCAGGCATTGGCCTCCAGCCAGATGCGGTACGCCCAGGTTCTGCGGCACCGCCTCACAGCAGTCGCTGAACGCTTCGCCGCCGGTGATCTTGACTTCAGGACCGTCGCACTGATCATCAACCGGACCGAGCTCGTCGACAACGACGCCACGGTGACGCAGGTGGATACCGCGATTGTGCGCGCCCTGCCCCGCTGGGCGCGCTGGTCCCACAAACGCATCAGTGCGGCACTCGATGCGTTGGTGCTTCACTTTGATCAGGACGCCGTGCGGCGCAACAGATCTGCCAAGGAGGGACGGCATATCGAAATCCGCCCAGCCGACACCGGGGAACCCGTCGCCGAGATCTGGGGCACCCTGCAGGCCACCCACGCCGTCGCGCTGGACAAACGACTCGATCTTCTGGCCGACACCGTGTGCCCAGCAGATCCACGCACGAAAGCCCAACGCCGTGCCGATGCGGTCGGTGCGCTGACGCGGGGTCTTGATCAGATGCGTTGTACCTGTGGACGTCCGGCCTGTGCTGGACGCGATATCGCCGATGTCGCGGTCGTCGTCAACGTGGTCGTCAACCAATCCACCCTCGACGGTCTAGACGATGTACCCGCCCATGTCCCAGGCTTCGGGATGCTTGCCGCCGAGCAGGCGCGCACCGTGGCCTCCGGCGCCCGCACTCGGACGCTTGGCGATTCCCACAGCACCAGATACCGCCCATCCGAAGGGCTTGTGGCTTTCGTGCGATCCCGCGACCAGCTCTGCCGATTCCCCGGCTGCGAGTGCGCCGCCGACCGGACGGACACCGACCACACCGTGCCGTGGGCCACCGGTGGTCCCACCACCGGCACCAATCTGAAAGCGTTGTGCCGCAAACACCATCTCCTCAAGACCTTCGGCGGCTGGGCCGAGATCCAGGACCCCGACGGCACTGTGCACTGGAAGGCCCCGACGGGGCACATCTATGTCACCACTCCTGCCAGCCGCTTCCTCTTCCCCGCCCTTACCCGCCTGCGCACCCGAAAACAGGAACGCGACCGTCGGCGCCAGGTGGAGCGCAACCTCAACCGCCAGGAACGATTACAACGCGAGGCAGCACTGGCCGCGCTCACCGCTCAGGATCCGCCACCCTTCTAGAACGCTTTACCTATTCCGGCCAGCTATTGGCCCGGATCAGCTCCACCAGATCCGCCCGCACGAAGGACGGATCGAAATACGCAAGCACATCGGCATTCATGTTGCCGAACGTACTGTCCGGCCGGTGCCGATTGCCCTCGAAGAAGGCGTTCAGAATCCTGTTCTTGAAGTCGGGCCGCGGATGCGCGGCGGTTACCGCATCTAAATCTTTGGCAGACAGCGCATCCCGCGCGATGCCGACCACGTCGGTTTCAACCCCGGCCGTAACGAGGGCCACCTCCGGGCTCAAGAACTCGGTAATCCCGGGCGTGGTGTGCAGCGCGATCGCCAGCCACACGTTCTGTGCCTCCTGGGCACCCACCCCTCGTTCGGTCAGGAAGTCGCGGGCCGCGTTCGCGCCGTCCACCTCGAAGCGCAGCTGCGAGTCCCGGAACCTCTCGGTAAGGCCGATGTCATGGAACATCGCGCCGGCGTACAGCATCTCCGGATCAGGTTTCACACCGCGACGCTGCCCCTGCAACGCACCCAGCAGATACACCCGACGGGAGTGGTGAAACAGCAGGTCGTCCTCCGTGTCGCGGATGTACTCGGTGATCTCGCGAACCAGCGGGGTATCCGGGATCTCGACTCCGGCAATCTCGGTCATGGCATCTCCTCATGTCTGGCGGAACTAGTCCGGATGTCTGGCGGAACTAGTCCGGCCGAACTCGGTCACCTACGAGTTTCTGGCGCAGACACTCGACAGTGGGAGATGCACAGCCGCCGTCGATCCCACAGATACAGACATCTGCGCAGCCGCGCATCTGCGATCCTGTGGTCATGCCCGATGAGCGGCTCATCACCATCGTCGTGTTCGACGGCATGAAGCTGCTGGACCTGGCCGGTCCCGCCGAGGTGTTCGCCGAGGCCAGCCGATTCGGCGCGAACTACCGGCTGGTGGTGGCCTCGGTCGACGGGCAGGACGTGGCGACATCCATCGGGTCACCGTTCTCGGTGACCGCGACAATCGACTCCATCGAGTCCACGGACACCGTATTGGTGGCGGGCGGGGATGTGCTGGTCGGGCGCCCAGTGGATCCCGCACTCGTGGATGCCCTGGCCCGAATATCCGCGCGGTGCCGGCGTATCGCGTCCATCTGTACGGGCGCCTTCCTGCTCGCACCGGCCGGTGTCCTCGACCATCGTCGCGCCACCACGCATTGGCGTCATACCGGGTTGCTGCAGCGGGCGTTTCCGAACATCACCGTCGAGCCTGACGCGATCTTCGTCAGGGATGCACACGTTTACACCTCGGCCGGGGTGTCCGCGGGTATCGACCTGGCGCTGGCGCTCGTCGAGGACGACTACGGATCAGACATCGTGCGCGAGGTGGCGCGGTCACTGGTCGTCTATCTCAAACGCGCGGGCGGACAGTCCCAGTTCTCGGTCTTCGTGGAGTCGGCGCCGCCTGCGGGCTCGGCGCTGCGTCCGGTAACCGACGCTATCGCCGCCGACCCTGCCGACGATCACAGTGTCAACAAGTTAGCCGCGCGGGCGGCGCTGAGCACCCGCCAGCTCACCCGGCTCTTCCACACCGAATTAAGCACTACGCCAGCGCGATACGTGGAACTCGCCCGAATCGATGCGGCCCGCGGCGCCTTGGATGCAGGCAGCACCGTCGCCGAAGCCGCACGAATCGCTGGGTTTGGCAGCCCGGAGACGCTGCGGCGGGTATTCGTCAGCGAGCTGGGAGTCTCACCGAAGGCCTACCGCGACCGGTTCCGGACCACCGCACGCTAGTGCCCGCGCGCCACCCAATCGTCGTAGTGCACGATCTCGTCACCGATGGTGGTCGTATCGCCATGACCGGTGTAGACCACCGTATCGGCGGGAAGTGGACCAAGACGCCCAGAAATGGACCGCAAGATCGTCGGGAAATCGGAGAACGACCGCCCGGTGGCGCCCGGCCCGCCCTGGAACAGGGTGTCGCCCGAGAACACGGCCCGCAGCTCGGGTGCATACCAACATACCGAGCCCGGCGAATGACCCGGCGTGTGCAGGGCATGCAGTTCCAGTCCGCCGACGGCAAGCACCATGTCGTCCTCTACCGCACGGAAATCCCTGTCCGGATGAGTCATTCGCCACAGCACGTCGTCAGCCGGATGTAAAAGCACCGGCGCGTCCAGCGTGTGACTCAACTCAGGAGCGACGGTGATGTGGTCGTTGTGGCCATGGGTACACACCACCGCCACAACATTGCGCCCGGCGACCGCCTCGATGATCGGCTCCGCCGAATGGGCGGCGTCGAAGACCACCACATCGTCGCCCTCGCCAACGATCCAGATGTTGTTGTCGACTTCCCAACTGCCACCATCGAGTTCGAAGGTTCCGCGGGTCACGACCCGCTCAATGCCACTCATCCGTCGACCTTTCGCATGGTTTCAGTATTGCGGATCGCCCCAGCACCGATCGATCGCACGCCATGGATCGGCGAAATGCCCACCCATCCCGCGGTACGGCGACTGGGATTTCAGCGCGGCCCACACTATGGGCGCTACCAATCGCAAGGGTGCGCGCCGCCACCCCACCGCGGCACTCGTCTCAGCATGCATCACGGGTAGCGAATGTCGCTGGAAGTCAAGGACTTGTTGAGAACGTTCGGTATCCATCCAATCGGTGACGAACCAGCTCCGATCATCGCCGGGATCGCCCGGGCGTCCCGCCGGAACGCCGCCGACAAGCCCCATCGCGGCCGCCGTTTCGGATGCAACGGCTGACTGCGTGGTGCGATGAGAGCTGTCGCCGCCGATCAGGAAGACCTCGCGTACCTGGCTCGTCGATACCGCGGCGCAAAAGGCCTGTGCAACATCGCGCACATCGACGGTCTGGATCCGGCCGTCCGACGGAAGCACCGCTTCAAACCGCAGCAAGTTGGGATCAATGCTCCACCGAGGCGCCGACGTCAAGACTCCGCCGAGCCGTAGCACAACCCATTCAAGTGCCGACGAAGTCACCAGCTTCTCGGCGGCAACCTTGTTGGCGCCGTAGAGATCACTCGGGTTGACCGGCGTCTGAGCGGTGAGCAGCCCCCTGTCACGATGCGGGTTTCGGGTGCCGTATACCGCGACGCTGGAGGCCAGAATGAAGCGCGGTGCCGATGCGAGCCCCGCGGCGGCGGCCACCAGATGCCCCGTCGCCTCGACGTTGACTGCCTGCGCCAACGCCCGATTCGCGTAACAGAACGGCGGAATCAGAGCCGCGAGGTGAACAACCGCCGCGGGCCCTACGGATTCGATCAATGCCGTGACCTCGGCGACGGATGTCAGATCAGCCCAGTGCACCTGCACTCCGGATGGCAGACGCTCCGCGCCCCGCAGGTTCGCCGGTGTGCGCAGATCAGTGGCGGCCACGGCGTAACCCCGTGCCGCGAGGACATCCACAACAGCGGACCCCACCAGGCCGAACGCGCCGGTCACCAGAACACGATCACCGTTCACGCCAACCTCCAAATAGACAAGTGTCCAGCCTCTAAATGCTTGTGGCCGAGGCCATATATGCGACCTACCGCACCCACTATTGCCGAAAACCAGACACCTGTCCAGAATGGCCATGCGACGGCCCGGCGCTCCGGCGGATCGTTAGTGTTGGACCATGACAACAGCGTTTGTGTTGTCCGGTGGCGCCAGCCTCGGGTCGATACAAGTCGGCATGCTGCAGGCGCTGACGGAGGCGGGCGTCACTCCCGACCTGATCGTCGGCACGTCCGTGGGCGCCCTGAACGGCGGCTGGCTGGCCGCTCGCTCCGAGATGGCCGGCGTGAACGCACTCGCCGATCTGTGGCGTTCACTCTCACGCGGTGACGTCTTTCCCACCAACCTGTACACGGGGTTCCTGGGGTTTGTCGGTCGCCGGCGCAGCCTGGTTTCGGATTCGGGCCTGCGCCGGTTATTGCGAGAAAACCTGGAGTTTCACCGGCTCGAGGACGCGCCCATTCCCTTGCACGTAGTCGCGACGGACGTGCTCACCGGCAAAGACATTCTGCTGTCGCGCGGAAATCCGATCGACGCGATTGCCGCCAGTGCCGCTATCCCCGCCGTGCTGCCGCCGGTGACTATCGACGGGCGGGACTACATCGACGGCGGCGTCGTGAACAACACCCCTCTCTCCCACGCTGTTTCGCTAGGCGCCGACGAGATCTGGGTGCTGCCCACCGGATACTCATGTGCTCTTCGCGAAGCTCCGAAAGGCGCGCTGGCCATGGCATTGCACGCCACCACGCTGGCCATCAACCAACGCCTGGCCGTGGACGTGGCCCGATTCGAGGGGACCGTCGACCTGCGGGTGGTTCCGCCGCTGTGTCCCGTCCGTATCTCACCGATCGACTTCTCGCATTCCGGTGAGCTCATCGACCGTGCACGCGCGCAGACCCTCCGATGGTTACTCATGCCGAGATTCAAGATCAATCAGGCGGATCTGCTGGAACATCAGCACGACTGAGCACACCGAGCTGTAATACTGACCGCGTGGTGCTCGACGACACCCCAGAGAAGGGCTCGTCCGCTTCCCGCAGCGGGCGTGAGCGGATCCAGAAACTGGCCCGCGCGGCACTCAACGCGGACGTCACCGTCGAGCAGCTCGACACCGTGCTCACCGACATGTCAGCCGTTCTCATCGACATGAACGACACACTTGGCGTCATCGGCGAGCTCACACCGCGCATGATGCTCGTCGTCGAGCGCATGGAGAACGTCATGACGCGCATCGAGCGAATCGTCGGGCTCGCGGAATCCGTGCTCACGCCGGTTACCGTCACCGAATCCGCCGTGCGCGGCGTCCTCGCGTCGTTCCAGAACGAGATCAAGCGGCGGCTGAGTCCGCCACGCGCTGACTAGAGTGACGCCATGGAACTTTACGACGTCATGCGCACCACGTTCGCGGCACGTGAGTTCACCGGAGAACCCCTGCCTGACAAGGTATTAGATCGCATCCTGGATAACGCGCGGTTCGCACCTAGCGGAGGCAACCGGCAGGCCGGTCACGTCATCGTGGTCCGGGACCAGCGGACCCGTGAAGGCCTCGTCGAGGCGGCGCAGCCGGGAGCACGCCGCTACTTCGCGCAGATCATGGCGGGCGAATCGCCGTGGAATCCGGTAACCCCCACGCAGGTTGATCAGGAAACCATCGATGCGACCACCGTTCCCGCGTCGGTAGCCGAAACGCTGCGCACCGCGTCAGTCGTCCTCGTCGTGTGCGTAGACCTGCGGCTTGTCGCCGCGACGGATCAGGAGCTCAATCGCGTCGGAGTCATCAGCGGAGCATCGGTCTACCCGCTGGCATGGAACATCCTGCTGGCCGCGCGAGCAGAAGGCTTCGGCGGAACGCTCACCACCATGGCAGTCGCACAGGAGCCGAAAGTACGTGAGCTATTGGGTATTCCCGAAACGTATGCGGTGGCCGCGGTGTTACCCATCGGCAAGCCGATCAAGCAGCTGACCAGGCTGCGACGCAACGCCATCGAGGAATTCGTCACCCTCGAACGGTTCGACGGCGATCCCTATCGCCCCGAGCACGGCTGATCGGGTAGCCCGCAGGAGCCCGCGAATGTCACTCACGGCCACACGAATATTCGAGATCACACTGATTTCCCCGGGCAACCTGATGTTTGATCGAATGGACGTGCCAGTCAGCGATCTGAAACGAGCAACCCGTGAACGCACAGGACGAGCCGGACACCACATCGGATGAATCGGATACCGCGCTACCTGGGGACCCGGGAGAGGACGCTCCCCCGGAGAGTGCTTCGGCCCTGATCACCACCACGGGACTGGGCGTGGACGGTGAACATGGACCGCTCTTCTCCGATATCGACCTGGAACTCACCTCGGGGTTCCACGCCATTCAGATGCCCGGTGGACCCGGACAGCACACACTGCTACTGGCGCTGGCCGGGCGACTCAAGCCCAGCCACGGCACGGTCACCGTGATGGGTGACAGCGATCCGCGGGCGATCCGCCGACACTGTGCCATCGCTGCTTTCGCCGATATCGATGAGCTCGAAGAGACCGTGACGGTGCAGACCGTTCTCGCCGAGCAGGTGCGCTGGCTGGCACCGTGGTTCTCGCGGGTCCCTGCCGACACCGGACGCGACAAACTGGCCGAAGTATTCGGTGAGCTTCCCACCCCTTCGGCGGGCACGTACATCGTCGAACTGTCTGACCTCGACCTGTTCCTGCTGCGGATCACGCTGGCGCTGCTCTCCGACCGGCCCATCCTGGTCATCGGCGACCTGGAACAGGTCCGCGACAACTCCCGCCGAGCCACGGCCGTCGAACGACTCGGTGCGCTCGCCGCGAACCGCACCATCGTTGTCGGGGTGACCAACCCCCTGGGTATCGACGCGCCCATCCACGACTTGCACGACCATCGCATCCTCACCGGGAGGGACTAGCCCATGCTCGCTGGACTCGCATTTGGTTCAGAAATAAAGCGTTTCGGCCGCAGCCGAATGACCCGCGCCGCGATCGTGGTCCTCATGCTGCTGCCGCTGGTATACGGCGCGCTGTATCTGTGGGCCTACTGGGACCCCTTCGGTCACGTCAATAAGATGCCCGTGGCCCTCGTCAACGCCGACAAGGGCGCCACTGTTTCCGGCCAGCAGGTGAACATCGGCGAGGAGATCTCCAAGAGCCTCACCGCTGACGGCAGCATGGACTGGCACGTCCTGAATCTCGATGAGGCGCGTGCCGGAGTTGACCACGGCAAGTACTACTTCATGTTGGAGCTACCGCCCGATTTCAGTGAGGCCATCGCCTCGCCACTGACCGGTCAGCCGAAGCAGGCCAATCTGGTCGCCGTCTACAACGATGCCAACAATTACATCTCCTCGAGCATCGGCCGCACCGCAATCGACCAAGTGCTCAATGCCGTCTCGACCCGCATATCCGGCCAGGCCGTCAATCAGGTTCTGTCCGTCGTGGTCTCCTCCGGCGCGGGTATCCAGCAGGCCGCCGACGGCGCCCAGAAACTCGCAGACGGCGCGGCCAAGGTCGACGACGGTGCCGGGCAGCTCGCCAACGGGCTGCACACGGCCCGACCCGGATCAGCACAACTGGCCACCGGCGCCAAGCAGCTCTCCGACGGCATCAACCAGGCAACCGATCCCCTGCTGACCGTCAGCAAGGCGGTCGCGAACATCGGCGGCAGCACCGACAAGCTTCAGCAGGGCACCGACGCGCTCCGGCAGGCCAACGATCAGATCGAGGGCATCGCCAAGGCGCAGGACAGCGCCGCCAACGCACTCAGCCCGGTGATCGACCAGCTGGCCGGACGCCAGGACCCGGCGGCGAACACGTTGCGCGGGATACAGGATCAGTTACGCGCGCATCAGTTCACACCCCAGGTTCGCCAGCAACTGACCGACGCGGAGAACGCGTCGATCGCAATGACCGAGACGCTGCGCGGACCCGGCAGCCCGCTGAAGTCTGCGCTCGATCAGGTCGGCGGCAAGGGCCAGGAGCTCACCAACAAGCTCACCCAGCTGCGTAACGGCGCGCAGCAGCTGGCCACCGGGAACGCGCAACTGTCCGGTGGTATCGCCCAAATGGACGACGGTGCGCAACAACTGAAATCGGGTACCGCACAGCTGCGTTCCGGCTCGGCCGAACTGGCGACCAAGCTCGCCGAAGGCGCCAAGCAGGTGCCCAACTGGAGTGCCCAGCAGAAGGACGCCATCGCCGACACCATCGGCGGTCCGGTGCATCTGGAGACCTCGCATGAGAACGCCGCGCCCAACTTCGGAACCGGCATGGCGCCGTTCTTCGTCACGCTGGCGTTGTTCTTCGGCGCATTGGTGCTGTGGATGATATTGCGGCCCTTGCAGACTCGTGCGATTGCGGCGGAGGTTCTGCCGATTCGGGTGGCCCTCTCCAGCTATCTGCCCGCCGCCACCATCGGAATCTTCCAGGCGATCATCCTGTACTGCGTGGTGCGATTCGCGCTCGGAATGCACGCCGCGCACCCCGTCGCGATGCTCGCGTTTATGGTGCTGGTCTCATTCGCGTTCGTTGCCGCTACCCAGGCCATCAACGCGCTGGTGGGTCCGGCCGTCGGGCGGGTGCTGCTCATGGCCCTACTCATGTTGCAGCTGGTCAGCGCCGGCGGCATGTATCCGGTGGAAACCACCTCGAGACCCTTCCAAGTGCTGCACAAATACGATCCGATGACGTATGGCGTCGACGGACTACGCCAGCTGATTCTGGGCGGCATCGATGGCAGGTTGTGGCAGTCGGTGATCACACTGCTCTGCATCGCACTGGGCGGGCTCCTGATTACCAGCCTGTCGGCCCGGCGTAATCAACTCTGGAATCTGACGCGGCTGCTGCCGTCGATCAAGATGTAGCACGCTCCGCCGTGGTGGCTTTGCGTCGCGAGCGTGTCATGGCCACTCGACGCTCCCGCGTTGTCATCGCACCCCAAACACCGTGTGGTTCATCGGTTCTCATGGCGTATGCCGCGCACGGCCTGCGTACCGGACACTCGTTGCAGATCTGCTTCGCCTGCACCTCGTATTGCTTTCGCAAGGCTCCACGCCGAGTTTCGGCGTAGTAGAAGATATCCGTCGACATTCCACGACAGACCGCTTTGACCTGCCACTCCAATTCATCCAAACCCGGCTCCAGGCCGCGAAACTTTGGTCGTGTCACGGCCGTGTCCCAAACCGCCCGAAAGCATTCCGGCGCGTCGATGCCATCCGCATCCACCGAGTCTGGAGCCCCTGACCGCCGGAATGCGATAGCCAGTTTGGACAATGTGCGCCGCGGAATTGTCCCGACTGGCTCTAGGATTCGCCGGCGCCAATCGCTACTGTGCGCGTCCGCTGCGCCAATCCATCTCGGCGGGCAGGTGCGGCGACAGTCCAGGCGGCGATTGTGCTCGCCGCCGCGGTGCCCAAACAAATCGCGGCATACCAAAGACTGCCGATCGGATCGCCGGCGCCGGTCACGCCATGGTCCGCCCCGAAGTAGCCGGGCAGCGCCGTCACCCACAGCACCGTCATCACCACCAGGTAGAACCCCGCATAGATCAGGATGGCCGGATGCGTGGTGTAACCGTCCGCGCCGTCGCGCCGAACACCGCGCCACTGTCTGATCAGCACAGGCACCGCCACTGCCACGACGGCGATCAGCTCCAGGACATAGACGACACCCACCACGGTGGTGCTGCCCGATACCGCACCGGCGATGGTTGCCGGTAGCGGTAAGACCGCGGTACCGATCGATGCCAGCACGCCGATAACCACCGTGCGCCAGATGATCTGACTGCCCGTGAAGGATCGTCCGGCGTCCACATGCCGACCCACGAACAACTGGGCGCAGAACGCCAGCGACATCGGCCACAGTGCGGCAAAGACGACCACGCTGCCCATCGGGACCGAGTCGAAGAATGGCTTGTTCAGCGGATTGTCCAGAGTCCATTCCCACCAGCGCAATTGCGGGCCGAGGTGGTCGAAGATCTCATAGAACGCGTGGTGCACCGTACCGACGCAGGCTGCTCCGATCAGGACGCCGTAGCGGCGGAAGACGCCCAGTGTCCTGACGATCTCGAAGGCCACGGTGGCCATCATCGGGTAGATGGCGATGATGTACAGGGGCAACCGGCCCCACAAGAAGTCGACAGTAAAAACGTTGTGCGCGAACATCGTGTCCACGTGCTCGCTGATACCGAACGGCCCGGGGAAGTACAGCGGCGGTTCGATGATCAGCAGGTATGCGATCGCTCCGAACCACACGACGATGTTTGTTGGATCGTTGTGGCGGCGGAGCCGAATGATCGCGTAGACCAGCGCCAACACCGCCCCAGCGATTACGGTCAGCTCCAGGACCGGCAGCGTCCAGTTCTCCAGTGAGAACGGACTACGGATGGCGATGATCCCTCCCGCGGTGTCGCACGAGAATCCCAGGCGCGCTGCCAGATCGGCGAATGTGGGGGCACACAGATCAGACATGTTCAGACTCCCACCTGTGCCGCCGGATCAGCCGTGTACCACTGTGTGACTTCATAACCGGCCTCATATCGCGCGAACCATTCGTCGGCCAGGGCCGGCAACTTCTCGTGCGCTGGATTGTGCCCCGGGATCTGACTGCGCACCGCACCCGACATCGCAACCATCACCTCACGCACCGGCAAGCTACTGAACGCGTTCTCGATGGGTCCGTCATACGGTGCGTTTACAAACGGAAGCCGTTGCAGCAGAGACTTCTTCCGCGCCTGCATGCCGAACATCGACAGCGCGTCCACCTTACGATCCTCGAGAGGGACATGCTTGTTGAAGCCCTCGCAGGCGATGCGCAACACCGACCAGACATGCCTGAAGATCGACGGCGCCACGCGCATGCGGTACCAGGGATCGTCGGCCACCGCGTCATAGATGATCAGCGCCGAGCTGCGATGTTCCACCTCTTCGACGAAGTGCCACAGGAACAGCGAGGCGACGCGATCATCGCCCGGCGCGAACAGGGTGTCGTCGTGATCCAGCATCAGTTTGAAGACCGGGGTGAACGTCGCCTCCAGGTCGGCGGTGTACGCCAACCGATACTTCAGCGGCTTGTTCGCGGTCAGTTCGTCGAAGGCGGCGACTACCTCATCCAGGGTCTCCTTGAGGCCCGGGTAACTCTTGATCAGACCCTTGGCGTGCTGGCGATGCCCCATGGAGTGCTGTCCCTCTTGCCGAACGAAGGCCTCGGCCTCCTCGGCGATCGCCGGATCGGCAATCAGCGGCATGGCCTCGGGAATCATCTGCCCGATCATCTTCTCGAATGCGATCGCCAGGAAGGAGACCGCGTTGGCCATGCTCGAAAAGGCCGGGTTGGACTCGTTCCACAGGAACGGAACGTGATGGTCGGCGAACGCAAACCGCAACTTGCGCACGATGAGTTCCGTCATGAAAGGCACCTCGCTTAGAACATACAATCAGACACTTATTTGTTGTTCTGTATGATTACTGGATCGAGCAGGTGGTGTCAACGGTCGATATGCTGCGTAGATGCCGGCGGCCAGGGAACTTCACGATGGCGCGTAGACGGGGATGGGACGGTCAACCACCGAACAGCGACGTCGAGGCATCCGATCGGATAGTGGCCGCAGCCGTGAAGCTGATCGGCGAGACAGGTTCAGCGGTAAGCCTGGCCGACGTCGCGGCTGAGATTGGCGTCATCCGGCAGACGGTCTACCGGTACTTCCCGACGGCTGACGCACTCATGCACGCGGCCTCCATCGCGTCGGTGGACAGCTTCCTGGACCGGCTGACGGGAGTCGTGCGCGGCATCACCGATCCCGCCGAAGCACTCACCGAGGGTGTGCTCTACACCTTGGAAGAGGTCACTCGCACACCACATTTGGCCATCATGATGTCCGAACCGTACGCACACTCACACACCAGCGATATGACCTCGGACGAGGCACAGGCGTTCGGTCTTCGCATGCTCGGCCGATTCGACGTCGAATGGGATCAGTATGGGTACGACGACGATGCCAAACGCGGACTCGTCGAGTTCGCCCTACGAATCATGTTGTCGTTCTTCGTCTCCCCCAATGAAGCCACGCGTTCCCGCGACGAACTGCGCAGCTTTCTCAGGCGCTGGCTCGGCGGAGCCATCTTGGCCCAGCGCCCCAATTAATCACCAATTCCGTTTGAATTAATCGCTTCTATCGCCTTTCATAATTAGTCGGGTGGTCCTACCTTGACGTTATGAAGCCGATCAATCGACGCACCGTCCTCGGCGGTGCCGGAGTGGCGGGGGTCGCAGCCGTCGCCGGCGCGGGGGCCGACCGGGCTCTGTCTTCTCCCCGCTCCCGTGACGACGTAAAGGATCAGACCGTGACCGATGACGCCGCCCGCTTCGGCGATCCCCGCCTCCCCGCCGAGCTGAACACCGCACAACCGCACCTGTTTCACCTTGGCGCGCTGGCGCCGCAGACCTTCGACGGGGGCGATCTGCGGCAGGCTCACGAGGGCAATTTCCCTATCCTCACCGGGCAGCAGGCCAGCATCGTCATGGTGACCTTGCAACCCGGCGGAATACGGGAACCCCACTGGCATCCCAGTGCCTGGGAGATCAACGTCATCACCAGCGGTGTGGCGAAGTGGACATTGCTGGACCCGGAGGGACACAGTGAAACCTTCGACGCGCACGTCGGCGATGTCGTCTTCGCGCCTCAAGGATCGCTGCACTATTTCGAGAACAAGGGCACCGAGGACCTCAAGCTGCTGATCGTGTTCAACGCCAGCACCGCGGAAGGCAAGGATGACATCGGCATTGGCGCGTCGATCAGCAAGCTGCCGCCCGATGTCCTCGCCGCGATATTCGGTGTACCGACGGAAACCTTCGCATCATTCAAAAAGATCGATGAGTCCGTCACCATCCTGCGCAGGCCTAACCGGTGACGTGCGGGCCGAATCGGCGCTCCAACCCGCGATTCACCACGAGTCCGAGAATCGCACCGTAGGGCCGGCGCAAAATCCCGGAAAGCACCTGGGCCCCGCTATCCTGTGGCCCAACTGATGTCAACGACTCCCCGAACTCGTCTTTCCGTGGCAGCCCGCCGCGACGAACTGCTGCGGGTGGGCTCGGTACTCTTCGCCACCCGCCCCTATGACGAGGTCTGGATCGAGCACGTCGCCCAAGAAGCGGGCGTATCGTCCGCCCTGATCTACCACTACTTCGGCAACAAGAAGACCTCCGTCGGCGAGATTGTCCGCCGCGATTCCGAGTCATTTCTGCGGGCGATCACGGTCGACCCCGTACTACCGCCGTACGAGCAGTTCCTTACCTCGCTCGACGCCTACCTCGACCACATCGAGCAGCATCCGCACGCGTACATCGCGATGACCCGCGGACTGGCCAGCACCGACCCGGCGGTCCGGGAGATCCTGGACAGCAACCGTGCGGTGGTAACGGAACACACGCTCAAGAGGATCGTTTCGGGGACGCCCACGCCCGCCCAACGCATGATCGCGCGCGCCTGGGTCGTCTACATCGTCGACATGTGCATGGCGTGGCTGATCGACAGCATCGTCGACCGCGCCGAGCTACGCGATCTGCTGATCCGTTCCTACGACGCGCTCAGCGGCGTCATCACGGACATCGGAAGCGCTTAGCGCACAATGCGGTTCGCTCGCCAGTAAGGTAGCGCCCCATTGCTCGTTCATTACCACTAGCCTTACTTCCCGGACAGCGGTCGGTGCGCGTTATGGAGGAGAAGGTGGCCACACCCCGACGCCGGCGTGTGTCCCTGACGTTCCGGCGCGCCTTGGTTCTCACTCACCGCTGGATCGGCCTCATCGGTGGACTCCTCGTGGTGATCATCAGCACCAGCGGCGCCGTACTCGTGTACCAGCCGGAGCTGGTCCGGGCACTGAACCCCGAGATCTTCCGCACCACATCCGCAGCCGAACCGGTCGGATTCGCGCGGGCGATCACCGAGGTCCAATCGCACTACCCCGAAATCCAGCTTACGAGCGCTTCTCTCAAGGACGGTGTGTATCTACTCAACGCCTCCGGCACACATGACACATTCTTCGTCGACGCGGGCACCGGCCTCCTCAACGGCCGAATCGATCTCGGCGCGGGAGTACTGGGATTCCTGGTCAACATGCACGACTGCGGGTTCACCTGCGAGGGCTACAGCGGCTATCTGCCTATCCTGACTCAGCCTTCCCCGCTGGCGCAGCTCAACGCCTTCGCCGGAATGTCCTGGGGGTCCACACTACTCGCCCTGGCGGCCCTTATCCTGCTCCTCCTGGTGGTTCCCGCGCCGTACATCTGGTGGAAGGCGATTCGAAAGTTACGCAACGCCTTACGTGTGCGATGGGCCTCCGGGCGGTTCGCCCGTGATTTCGACCTGCACGCCATGATCGGCATCGTCGCCACGGCACCGTTGATCGTATGGGGGCTGACCGGAATGCAATTCGAGGCCCCCGGGCTGACCACCCTCTGGTACTCCCTCACCGGAGGGCACGCCTCCGAGCGCACGTTCACGGGAGGCCCCGGCGGCCAGAACATCACCGTGGAACGCGCCATGGACGCCGCCGCGCGCCAGTTCCCGGGGTCCGAGGTGACCTGGATCGGGCTCCCGGATGACGACAACGCGTTCTACACCGTTGATCTCCTGGATCCCGGCGAACCGGATTTGCGGGCGCACAGCCTCAACTACCACGGCAATCGCTCCGTCGGGGTAGACGCCCACGACGCCGGCCGCGTACAGATTCTCCGCGACAAACCTGCCACCGCATCGAACGCCATCGCCGACGAATGGGCCGGGCCCGCCGCACATTTCGGCCTTGCCGTAAACGGCTACTGGCGCTCGATCTGGTTCGTTCTCGGCATGGCTCCACTACTGCTCGGACTCACCGGCCTGAGCACCTGGCATTGGCGGCGCCGGGCCCGTTTGCGTGCGCGGCTCAGGAACGCACCGGCTCCCGGCGCGGACGCGAAAGCACCCGCGTTGGCCACCAGAACCACGTCCCCAGTAGCCGAACGAGGGCCGGGACGATGAAGGAGCGCACGATCAGCGTGTCGAGCAGCAGCCCGATGCACACGGTGGTGCCCACCTGGCCGATGGTTCGCAAATCACTGGAAAGCATCGCCAGCATCGTGAAGGCGAACACCAAACCCGCCGAGGTGACAACGCCTCCCGTACTTCCCAGCGCACGGATGAGTCCGGTGTTCAATCCGGCATAGGTCTCTTCTTTGAGCCGGGCGATCAGCAGCAGGTTGTAGTCCGATCCCACTGCCACCAAGATGATGAACGTCAGCGGCAGGATCAGCCAGTGCAAGGGCAGACCGACGAGATGCTGCCAAATGAGTACCGAAAGCCCGAACGCGCCCGCGAACGAGAAGGCCACCGTGCCGATGATGACGAACGGCGCCACCAGGCTTCGGGTGATGACCATCATGATCAAGAAGATCAGCGTGAAGGCCGCGATCGCCGCGATGAGCAGATCCGATGCGGCGTACTCCTTGATGTCCTTGTTATTCGACCCCGCTCCGCCGATGTAGACCTTTGACCCCGCCAACGAGGTTTCCTTCAGCGCCGTCGTAATGGCATCGGGGAACTCGTTGACGTGTTCAATTCCTTCCGGCCCCATGGCATTGCCCATGTGCGTGACGATGAACCGGGCCGCTTTGCCATCCGGTGACATCATCAGCGCCATACCGGTTTTGATGTCCTCATTGTCGAAGGCTTCGTGCGGTATGTAGAAGAAGTCGTCGCTACGGGACGCGTCGAAGTCGTTACCGACATTGATCATGTCGTCGAACGTCTGGTCCGTGGCGGTGGACTGCAGATTCGTCTGGCCGTAGGTGTTGACGATGAGGGCTTGTAGCGCTTCCTGATCGTTGGCGGTGAGCTTCAACAGCGAAACCATCTGCGGCAACAACTGGTCGACGACCTCAAGGGAGCCCACCGCATCCTTGATGTCGGCGGCCAACTTGTCGATGCTGTCCAGCATGTCGAACAGCGATCGGAACGACAGGCATACGGGGATGTCGAAACAATGCGGTTCCCAATAGAAGTAGTTGCGCAGCGGCCGCATGAAGTCGTCGAGGTTCGAGACCTTCTCGTTCATGTCCTTGGTGACTTGCTGCATATCCTCCATCGTCACGACGGTGTTGTGCATTTCATCCGCGAGCTTTTGCGTCAGGTCGATGGTCTGTCGCAAGACCGCCACCGAGTGCGCCATGATCTGGGCCTGCTTGTCGGTGTTGGCGTTCTGAGCCTTCGTGAAGGGCAGTTGCTGACCGTTCCCGCTCCCCTGAGTGGTGAACAGGTAAGGCAAAGAAGCATGTTCGAGCGCTCGTCCCATCGGCCTGGTGATGCTCTGCACCATCGCAACGCCGGGAAGCCGCACCAGGCTCTTGGAGACCCGGTCCAACGAGATGAAATCGGCCGAGTTACGCATGTCGTGATCCGATTCGACCATGAGCATCTCGGTGAACAACTTGCTCGGCGGGAAATGCCGGTCTGCCGCCGCAAAACCTTCCTTCGCGGGGGCGTCGGACGGCTGATAGGCCCGATCGTCATAGCTCACCTGATAGGTGGGCACGAAGACCGCGCCCACGAGAACCGCTGCCGCACTTGCCACAAGGATCGGCTTGGGCCAACGCACCACACTGGCCCCGATACGCCGATACAGATGCGCCTTGGCCTTCTGCTTGGGATCGAAGAGCCCGAACAGGCTGCCCAGATGCAGCATTGCCGGCCCGAGGGTGAGCGCTGCTGCGATGGTCAAGAGCATGCCGATGGCGACCGCCGGGCCCATCGTGTGGAAGTAGTTGAGGCGAGCGAAGCTCAGGCATAGACCAGCGCCCGCGATCGTCAGACCCGAGCCGATGATGACATGAGAAACGCCGCGGTACGCCGCATAGAACGCGTCCTCCCGGCTCAATCCCGCGTTGCGCGCTTCGTGATAGCGCCCCAGCAAGAAGATGCCGTAGTCGGTGCCCGCGCCCAGCGTCAGCGAAATGACGATATTGACGGCGAATGAGGACAGCTCGATATATCCGAAATGTCCGAGGGTCGCGACAACTCCTCTGGCGACCAGCATCTCGACCAGAACTCCGAACAACGGCACCAGCATCGTGGTGACCGACCGGTACACCATGAGCAGCATGAAGATGATGAGGAAGATCGTGACGATCGTGATGTTGTTCAGGCTCGAGTTCGCGACGCTCAACGTGTCCGAGGCCAGCGGTGCCGCACCGCTGACATAGACCTTGAGTCCCGGTGGCGGAGTGTCCTTATCGATCAGGTCCTTGACCGCGTCAACGGACTTGTTCGCCTGCATCTGGCCGATATCGCCGGCCAGACGTAGCAATACGAACGCGGACTTGCCATCGAGACTCTGAGCCCCGGCTGCCGTGATCGGCTTTCCCCAGGTGTCCATCACGTACTGCACATGCTCGGTGTCGTTCTTGAGCCGGCGCACCAACTCGTCGTAATAGTCGTGATCAGCGGCGCCGAGTGGCCGATCGGCCTCCAGCACAAGCATGGTCAGGCTGGTGGACGTCGACTCGTGAAACTTCTCCCCGATTTGCAGCATCGCCCGCTGCGACGGCGCGTAGTGCGGGATCATCGGACCGGCGAGCTCGGCGGCAACGTCTTCCACGTGCGGCACGAACGTATTCGTCGTCACCGCGACAATGGCCCAGAAGACGATGATCGGCACCGCCAGGATGCGAACCATCCTGGGAACGAAGGGCCTCTTCACCCGGTGCTCGCTCATGCGGACTTCACCCTGCACATGACGTTCGCGTCGGCATGGTCATCGGACATCTCGTCGCGGACAACGTCATTCACCCGTATCCGGCAACCGACCTGCCCCCCACGCACCTGTACCGAAATGCTGCCCGAAACCACGGTGAGAGTCGTCGTCTCCGTGTGTGACCACGGCAGCGCAGTCACGTCCACCTGGTGCGGATGACCATCGATATCGACATAACTCAGCATCCCGCCATTCCCGACCGTGCCGAAGACCTCGTAGGTGAGCGTCTTGGGCGTGAACTCCGGTGGCGCCTGCGGCGGATTGACGGTGAGCACCGGTCCGGGAGCGGACAGTTCGTGCACCTTCAGCATCGAGCCACCGGCCACTCCCAGCGCAATGACGGCGACGAGCGGCATCCAGGCGCGTGCCAGGAACGTCCTGCCAACCGAACGTCGGCTCACCCGACCACCCTCCCGGACCTCGCGCCGCGTGCATGTCAATGAAGCTGACATAAGTACGGTCGGAAATGCTATCAGCCAAACCTGGGAATGCGAGCGGCAACTTTCGCCGGCCCCGACAATCCGTCAGATCGGCATCACGACGCGCGCGGCAGCCGCCCCTTCAGCCGCCGCATCCGCAGCACCTGCGCCGTGATGTTGATCGACGAGATCATCGGAATGACCCCGAGGAACGTCCGCTCGGAGGGGGTGGCTCCATGTAGCTGCTCCAGGCTGCCGAGCACATAGAAGCAGCCCAGGCTGAAGATGGTCGCCGGAATGGATAAGGCCCACAACGATCCGCGATCGGCGATGGCCTGCCGTGCAAAGGTGAGCTCATCGGGCGACATCGGCTCCCGTTTGCGTACCTTCCTCAAGACCAATGGATAGCCACCGATCCGGTCCGCCAGTGGTGACGACACCTGCTTCCTCAAGCGAGTGATGTACACGAACATGCACGTCGCGAAGGTCAGCAGGGCCACAAAAGCGAGAATCGCCAGGTACCCGAAGAGGTGCCAGTTGTGCCCCAAGAAGTTCCAGTTCATCGCACCGTCCCTTTGCCCCGCCATCGAGGAATCTCCCTGGAGATACTCGGGGTTTCTCTGAATCAAGTCAAGGTTCCTGACACTGCCTGCGGCTCACAGGGTTCTGCCGACACCGGGTTGTAGGTGTGTTGTACTGGCGAGATGGCCGAGTCTCGCGAGCTCAACGAGGTGGTGGACGCCGCGATCGAGCAGTCGCTCCTCGGTGGCCCCCGCAAGTACACCCGGTCTCAGGTGTCCGAGCTGTCCGGCGTCCCGGTCGAACGCGCCCGCAAGCTATGGGTGGCACTGGGCTTCGCCGCAGCGGAAAGCGACGACGAGGTCGTGTTCACCGATGCCGACGTCGCCGCGATCCGCACCTTCGCCGCATTGGGAACGGCTACCGCAGCCAACGAGCAGAGCCAGGTCACCGCGGCCCGCACCCTCGGCCAGGCCATGGCGCGGCTGGCCGAATGGCAGGCAGACCTACTGACCCGCGAGGTCGAAGATCGCATTGCCAACGATGGCGACGCGTTCACAACCGGGTCAAGCGTCGACGCGGTTACACGCACAATCTCCACACTGACTGACTTGCAGGACTATGCCTGGCAGCGACATTTGGCTGCAGCACTCACTCGGTCGAATGAATCTGGTAGCACCACAAGACAATTGCTTGTTGGTTTCGCCGACATGGTTGGCTATACCCGCCTCTCCCGCCATCTGGACCTCGACGAACTGACCAATCTGCTCGAGACCTTCGAGACCGCACTCACCGAGGCAGTCACCACCCACGGCGGCTGGGTGATCAAGAACGTCGGCGACGAAGTCATGTTCGCCGCCGCGAGCGCCGGGGCCGGCGCGCGCATCGCCGTTGCCATGAATGCAGCGATTATTGCAGCAGCACAGGACATTCCGGATATGCCGCAGATCCGGGTGGGCCTGGCCTACGGACAGGTGCTCGTACGCTTCGGCGATCTCTACGGCACCGTGGTCAACGTCGCCGCACGACTGACCGGCGTGGCCCGGCCCGGAACGATCCTTCTCGACGACGCCGCCGCGGCGGCACTGGGAGACGACGACGAGTTCGTTCTCCGTCACCTGCGCGGCGTGCGCGTCAAGGGGTTCTCCCGGTTGGGTTCGCATGTCTTGCGAACCCGCAAACGCTCATAACGACCCCATGATTTTGACGGATAGGAAAGGACATCACATGGCGCAGTACATCGAGGAAACAATCTTCGAGGCACCCCGAACGACTGTGTATGAATTGTTCGCCGACCGCGAAGGGTACAACGAATTTCTGCCCTTCACAGTCACGCTGGTCCGGCCTGGTACCACCGAACGGCAGGGTGTGGGGGCGATTCACCGAATCGGTGTAGGCCCGGTCGGCGTCAAGGAAGAGATCCTCGAACTTGTTGCCGGGGAACGCATTCAGTATCGCGTCGTCGGTGGACTGCCGGTGCGCTCGCACATCGGAACCATCACCCTCACCGACCACCCGCAGGGAACGGCCGTGCGCTATTCCATGGAGTCCACCCCACTGATTCCGGTACCCGATACCGCGATGGTGTGGGTCCTGCGTAAATCAATGTCGAGCCTCGTCGACGGCGCACGCCGGGAAGTGGCGCGCCGGGGTGCGGCCGGGAAAGCATAGAAAACCAAGACTATTTGAGTCACGAACGTATTTTGAATTCCAGAGTAGAAATTCGCATTTCTGGTTCAGTTCGTGCGCCATTCTTAGGCATTGCTAATTAATCACATTCGCCCCCATAAACCGAGTGATCTTCATTTATTCAGATACCTGGGCTTTTACGTGACTACCGACTCATATCGAATACCATTCCGTCACAGTTCCATCTCGCCTGAAAATACCCTCGGCCTCATCGGTATGCGCCTTCTGACATGGCGATTAGCCGGACATCTGGGAGGCAACTGATTACCGCCGTGCGCCCGTTAGGTCACAGCCACAGTTCATATTCCGCATCAACTTCATAACCAACCTGAACGTCAGCTGGACGTCAATTTTGGAGCGTTATAAAGTTCAGCCATCGAATTTCACCAGCGTGATTTACACGCTCAAGCTAGGGAGTCGGGTCGGTGGCGATCATCATCTTTGATCGAATGGCTATTCAGGTAATTGCCAGCGCTGGTTTATGTGCGGCCGCGTTCGTATGGGCGCCATCCGCAGTCGCAGAGTCATCCGGGAGCGCGCACCACGCGGTTGAAGACGGCCCCGGAGGCTCCGGCAAGGGTGCGTTAGTCGGTGCCCCCGCCGCAGGCGCCGCGCCCGTGGCCGGGGTGCCGATACTGCCGGGCCCTGTTGCGGCACCTGTCGTACCGGCAGCGCCCATCATCCCGGCCGCACCGATTGTTCCTGCGGCGCCAGTGGTTCCGGCCGCACCGGTAGTTCCGGCCGCACCGGTAGTTCCGGCCGCACCTGCCGTGGTCCCTGCGGCCGCGCCCCTTGATGGTGCCCTGGCCGCAGGCCCCGTGGCCGGAAAGGGCGTCCCGGTCGGTTCCACGGTCCCGGGCGCGCCGACGCCGGGTGTTCCGACCCCCGCCGGTCCGCAAGGCTGAGCGCTCGGGCTTACCAGCAATCGCCCGTATTCCTTTACCAGTAAGGGAATACGGGCTTTTTCATGTCGTGAGGAAGGCGGCGCCAAGGTCATCGCGCGCACTACATCGGTTGTACTGCGGCAGATTCCACAAGAGCAAGCTGCTACTCCTGCACGACCACCGGATCGCCGACATTGACATTGTCGAAGTACCACTCGGCGGCCGCCGGGCTCAGGCTGATGCAGCCGTGGCTGACATTCTCGTAGCCCATTGCCGGTACGGCCCACGGAGCCGCGTGCACGAACAGACCGCGACTGGTAAAGCGGACGGCGTACTCCACATCGATCTTGTAGCCATCGGCGGCGGTGACCGGGATTCCGACACTACTGGAATCCATCAGCACGGAGCGCTCCTTTCCCAGGACCGCGTAGGTGCCGATGGGCGTCGGATACTCCGGGCGGCCCATTGAAGCCGGGAACACCCCTTCTTCCCCCAGGCGCGGAAGATGATGCGGCGCAGGCAATCCTGATATCCCGTCCGATGGCCTTCTCCACACTCCCTCATAGGACACGGTGAACGTGTGCCGAGAGATACTGGCGATACCGATAAGGGCAGGGCCTGTCGAGATCTCCGCAGGCCTACCGCCCACCATGAGCTTCACGGTGCTGTGCGACGGCCAGAAACGATCGGGGATCCATTGCACGACATTGCTATCGAGCCATTCGTACTTTCCCGTCATGGCCGGCGTCGATGTGATACTCAGACTTCGCTCGGCTGCCGGGCGATCGGCAATCGGACCATTGAAGGTCACCACCACGGGGTGCGCGATGCCTACTGCCTTATCCGGCGCGGGCGCGATCGACCTGATATCCCATTCGAGCGGCCGGCTGACAGCTGTGGTGTCAACACCATCCGGGTGCCCAGCCAGTGTCGCGCCGACGACGGACACCGCTACAACAATGTGAAGAATTGCCCTCATCGACCGACCCCTCTGGGATGACCACTTCGTCATGAACGATGTGATCGTAAGGACGTGTCAACGGCCGAAGTAGCGGGCGCGCTTGCCGTTTCGATAACGCGTTCCCCACGGTTTGATAACGAAAACAGCAGCAGATCTGGCCCGCTAACTGATCTCATGCGCACCCCAAATATCCGCACTTCGGGAGGTGTTTTCGGGGGAGATAAGCGCCCTCAAAACGGGGTCGTCCACGCGAGCATCTCGTCGTCGCTGGCGGCCACCACAACAAGCATGTGCGGTAGATAGCGCTGGCTAGCGACACCCCTCAGTACAACGCTCATCAGTGCCACCCACAGCCGTGCGTCAGGTTCATCGATGCCGCCGACACCGAACTCACCGCATGGCTTAGTTACCCACTCCTGCAACAGTTCCAGCGCGTTTGCGCTGTTCTAGCAGTTGCCCAGCAGAATCTCATCCCGCCGTTCGGCTGTGGAACCCCTCCGGAGAGCGACCCGCACAAGTAGTTCGTCCGGATCGCCGCCAGATCCCGCACGCGCTACTCATCCACCGGCATGCGCCACCGGAGCCGCACACGGAAGAGGTTGCTCTTGCCCACGCGGTACTGGATGACTGTGGATTTTGTCGATACGGGCCACTGCCCTTGTTAGGCAAAGAAAGGAAATACGCCCGCTGAGCAGCAAAATCTAGCAGCAGCCGTCACCACTTCTCGTTGAGTGCCTGCTCGAGTATCCGTTCCAGCTCTCCTTGCACTCGCTCCAGTGGCGCGGTGTCGCGATTGGCGCGCGCCAGGATCAGGCCACCCTCGATCGAGGTGACGATCAGTGTGGCCAGTCCCCCCGCGCGGGCCTGCGTGATACCGATGCCAACCAGGCCCGACGTAATGAGTTCTTGCCAGGCACGAAAGACGGTGTCGGCTTGTGGGATAAGGCTGCTGTCAATCTCTCCGCCGCCGATCGCCGCCGACGCGATGGGACAACCGGCACCGAAATCTTTGTGCTGCAAGATGTTTGTCCAGTACTTCACGTAGAGCTGGATCCCGCGAGCTGGCCCTTCGGAGAACGCCTCGGCAATCATCGCGTTGGTGATCTGGCCGGCCCGCTCTAAAGCTTCCGCTATCAGCTGCGCGCGCCCCTCCGGAAAGTAGTAGTAGACCGACCCGCGTGGGGCACCGCTGCGAGTAACCACTTCGTCGATCGTGACGCCGGCGGCGCTGCGCTCGGCCATGAGTTCCACGGCGGTCTGCAGCATCCGCTCCTTGGTCCCGCCCCTGCTTGTCTTCTGCGCAGATTTTGCGCCGACCATCAGCCGCCCTTCATTTGATCACCCGTGGAACGTCAACAGTATATAGATTATGGTATCTAGTATATGTTATGTTCATGAAATGGGTGCTGATTACAGATGGCCCCGACCGAAGCGACCAGGAGGCAATGTGTCGGACATACGAACCGGCGAGGTGATCATCGACGGAGTGCGCTCTCCGCTGTTGCTTGCGGGGCCGGCGCAGGGGTCTACAGCGGTGGTCTTCATTCACGGAAACCCCGGCTCATCGCACGACTTTCGCGGACTACTGGGAGCGGTCGGCGAGCACGTACGTGCCGTCGCTCCCGACATGCCCGGCTTCGGACAAGCCGACAAGCCCCGCGACTTTCCACAGAACGCTGTCGGACATGCGACACATCTCGATGGCATCCTCGCCCACCTTGGAATCACCAATGTTCACCTCGTCCTGCACGACTTCGGCGGGCTCTGGGGCCTGACCTGGGCCGCCGCCCATCTGGATAAGGTCGCTTCGGTCACGCTGATGAACACCGGAGCCATCGTCGAACACCGCTGGCACTGGCCCGCGCAGCAGTGGGTCAGGCGGCCAATGGGTGAACTAGCGATGCGCCTGACTGTGCCACGAGTATTCAAACTTGTTGTCCAGCACGCCTACTCGTTCAAGCCCTGGCCGGTGCGGTTGCCCGCTGATTTCCTTGCGCATATGGCCAAAGACTTCGATGCGGGTACACGCGATGCGGTGTTGCGTCTGTACCGTGCGTCGCGTCACATCGCAGAGTTCGGCGACGCTCTCGCTTACCTGCTACAGACGAAAGACATACCGGCGCTGGTGATCTGGGGCCGTCGTGATCACTTCCTGCCGGTCAAGCACGCTCATCAACAGCTCGCTGCATTTCCTTCGGCACGGATACTCCTCTTGGAAAAGGCGGGCCACTGGCCCATGATCACCCATGCCGCCGAAACCGAAACAGCCATACGCGATTTCCTGATCGAACAATTATCCGAGAGCCAGGTCCACACGACTGTGCCCGCGTTGCAGTGAGACGACCTGATCACTCCAGCTGGGCCGCAATCAGATTCGTGAGATCAAGCGGGGTGCTTTATCGATCACAGCTGCGCCTGCAAGCGCATTTCGTCGATGACGCCCCGGAGGGCGACCCGCCCGATCTCGATGGCGCTCGCGATAGCGGCAAGGTCCCGAGATAGCCCCGACACATCATGCGCGCCAACAGGGGGACGCACCTGAACAAACTCCACGCCTCGCGCCCGGGCGTTGTCAGCGCGCCGGTACACGAGGTGCCGACTGAGGTGGCTCCGACCGGCACCGCGCGCGTGCCGCAGGTAGTACGGCATCAACGCGAGAAGTTCGAGCCCGGCCACGGATGCCGTCTGGTCCTCGCGCAGGGTGCGTAACACCAGTACATGCGTGGCACCCTGAGCGACAGCCGAGGGCCAGGGAATTGCCTCGGCAACGCCGCCGTCGACGAATGCACGGCCCGCGAGTTGCACTGGCGGGCCTGCTAACAGCGGCAGGCACGCACTCGCTCGTAACGCTGTCTGCAACGACGCTTGGCCTACGACGTATGGAGCCAAGTCACATGCCGCACCGGTCCGCGCATCGGTGGCGATCGGGTGAAACGTGATCGAATTGCCAAGTATTGCATCGAAATTCATTGGTGTGATTGAGGTGTAGACGTTACCGACCAGTGCCTTGAGATCAACTACCGGGCCGCCGCGCAGCAGCCGCGCCGGATCATTCACCTTCGCAGCGGCCACTTCTGGCCACGCCCACGACGGCAGCCACCGCTGCGCCTCCCCCGTCAGCAGCCAAGCCCCGTTCAGGGCGCCGCCCGAAGTGCCGTAGACCGAGTCGAAACAACTGGTCAGGCCGAGCTCATCGAGTGCGATGCACATACCGGCGGAGTAGGCCGATCGGTTACCACCGCCTTCGATCGCCAACGCGACACGGTGGCCGTCCTGGCGATTACCGGGGCGACTACCGGTAGCCAACCGGGCGGCCAACACGTCGATAAGCGAAAGCTGCCCGTCCGTCACTCGAGCGCCTCCCATACGTCGATAGTTCGCGACCCCTACCGGCCGGCGTTGCGCGCCAGGTCGATCGCGAACTGATTGACGAAGGTGCCGGCCCGAGGATCCCCGCGGTCACATGAACCGTCAGATTCCCCGGGACGCTTGACCCACAGGTAGGCATCGACGTTCGGGCTCGCGGTGGCCGTCGTGGGCGGAGTGCCCAATGCGCGGCCGCTGGGATTACACCAGTAGAGGGCATCCGCGGTCGGCCCCGCTCCATTACGCGAGGTATCGATCACGTAATGCGCGCCGTTCGTCATTCCCGAAATCGCGTCGCCGTAACCGATTTCCTCATCCGTGGTGAAGAAGTTCGCGGTATTGAGGCTGAAGCCTCGGGCCTTTCCGACGCCGACATCGTTGAGTCTGGCCGCCATCACGTCGGCACTCACCCACCGCGAGTGACCACCGTCGACATAGAGGGCCGTGGCCGGATTACGGGTCAGCGTGTCGACGGCATAGCGCATCAGCTCGAAGCGTTCCTGGCGTTGGCCGGGAGACAGGCAGTCCGCCATGGCCAGGGCGTCCGGTTCGAGGATGATTACCGCTGGCCCCGATCCCACGGCCGATGCGACGCCATCGATCCATCCCCGATAGGCATCGGCGGATCCGAAACCGCCGGCGGCGAAACTGCCACAGTCGCGGTGGGGGATTGCGTAGAGGGCCAGCACCGGGGTGGCGCCGGAGGCCTGCGCCGCGCTGATGTACTTCGCGTCCACGCTGGGAGTCGACACATTGTCCATCCAGTACGCCTGCGGCGTGTTGGCGATGGCCGTCAACTCGGGGCTCCCGGCGCTCTGCGCGGCACGCATCGCCGCCGAGTTCGGGTTGACGTAGAACCCTTGACCGTCCAACGGGTTGTCCGCCCGCGCCACCGGACCCACGAAAAGGCCCAGACACATCACGGCCAGCAGGGGAGCGATCCGTCGCGCGAGGACACCAGCAGCTGAGGAAATCACCTCAGAAAAATAGCCTCAGCACCACAACAAGCGCCATTCGGCCCAGTAGCGATCTGCGCTATCTATCCATCGTGTGCGGAGGGTCGTCGACTTCCTGCTTGTCTTCACAAGCGCCCAACGCGTTGACCAGTACACAGTTGTCTCCGCTGTCCTGCTGGTTGGGAGGGAGTTCCTCGCAATCGCCGACTTCGTTGACCCTCTCGCACATCACGCGAGTGCTGGGCGCCGCGTATGCCGCGGGGGCCGAGACCTGAAAAGCACCCGCGATCATCGCGGCAAAGGCCGCGGTCACGACACCTCTCATGATGGCTGCCACAGTGCCCTCCCTTCTTTGTACGGGCACAACCCCCGATCACCGTTTCAGAGCGAGAACAACGGTGAATACGGGCGGTGACCACCCATTTTACAAACTAATGATCACTGCAACGAGGGTTTCGGATATGGATCGGCGACCAACTACCCAGAACCTGCGCGCTAGGGTGCTTCCGTCGGCCTCAGCGAACAGGCCGGTAGAAAAGTTGGACACCTCATGACTGCACCCGCAGAAGCGTCGGCACTCGAAGCACGCGTCGGCCATTACTACCAGATGGACGGCCCCTACCTGGTGGGCCGCGAAAAGGTGCGCGAGTACGCCCGCGCGGTGCAGGACTACCACCCCGCGCACTGGGACGAGGCCGCCGCCGCAGGGCTCGGCTATTCCGGTCTGGTGGCGCCGTTGACGTTCACGTCGACCCCGGCCATGGCCTGTAACCGGCGCATGTTCGAATCCGTGGTCGTCGGGTACGACACCTACCTGCAGACCGAAGAGGTCTTTGAACAGCACCGCCCGATCATGGCCGGTGACGAGCTGCACATCGATGTGGAACTGACCTCGGTGCGCCGGGTTGCGGGCAGAGACCTGATCACCGTGACCAACACCTTCACCGACACAGCCGGCGCCCGCGTGCACACGCTGCACACCACCGTCGTCGGGATCACCGCAGATGAAATCAGTCCAGGGACGATGGCGGCCGTGCAGAGGGCGATGATGCACGACGTCGACTTCTCTGGCATCGGCACAGCCGCCGACGCCTACGAGAAGACCGTCCGGCCCGAGGGCGAGGTTCGGATCGCCGCGGACAGCCGCGCACCGGGCACGCCGTCCTTCGACGATGTGCGGGCAGGCGACGAGCTACCGGTGCACCACACCCGACTATCCCGAGGCGATCTGGTCAACTACGCCGGTGTGGCCGGCGATGCCAACCCGATTCACTGGGACGAAGACATCGCCAAACTGGCCGGACTGCCCGATGTGATCGCGCACGGCATGTTGACCATGGGATTGGGTGCCGGATTCTTCTCGCTCTGGTCGGGCGACCCGGGTGCGGTGACGCGTTACGCGGTGCGACTGTCCGCACCGGCCATCGTGTCGTCCGCCGAAGGCGCGGACATCGAGTTCGGTGGCAAGATCAAATCGCTGGATCCGGAGACGCGCACCGGCGTCATCGTCGTCACCGCGAAGTCCAGCGGTAAGAAGATCTTTGGCCTGGCGACGCTGAACGTCCGCTTCAGCTGATCTGACAGCGCTAGAGCTCTGTCACGCGTCCGTTGTCGACCCTCCAGGATCGATCCAGCCGAACGTTCTGCAGCATCCGGCGATCATGTGTCACGAGCAGCAGCGCACCGTCATAGGCCTCGAGCGCCTGCTCGAGCTGCTCGATGGCGGCGAGGTCGAGGTGATTGGTCGGCTCGTCCAGAACCAACACATTGGTGCCGCATGCCTGCAGCAATGCCAGACCCGCACGGGTGCGCTCACCAGGTGAGAGCTCGTCAACCGGGCGCTCGACGTGGTCGGCGCGCAGCCCGAACTTGGCGAGCAGGGTGCGTATATCGGCTGTCGACCATGACGGTAACCGCTGCTCGAAGCGGTCCACGAGCCGGTCCGGGCCGGTGAAATCGCCACGCGCCTGGTCGATTTCGCCGATCGAGACATTTACTCCCAGGCTCGCACGTCCCTCATCGGGTTGCAGACGCCCCAACAGCACCCGCAGCAGTGTGGACTTTCCGGCCCCGTTAGGCCCCGTAATCCCAATGCGTTCACCGGCATCAACCTGCAAGGAGACCGGCCCAAGAACAAAGTCGCCTTGCCGCACAACAGCATTGGCCAGAGTCGCAACAACCGAACTCGAACGCGGTGCGGCGCCGATGGTGAACTCGAGCACCCATTCCTTGCGGGGCTCGGCCACCTCTTCCAGGCGCGCGATCCGGCTCTCCATCTGGCGAACCTTCTGCGCCTGCTTCTCGCTGGATTCGGAGGCCGCGCGGCGCCGGATCTTGTCGTTGTCGGGAGCCTTGCGCATGGCGTTACGCACACCCTGGCTCGACCATTCCCGCTGAGTGCGAGCGCGCGCCACCAGGTCTGCCTTCTTTTCGGCGAACTCTTCGTATTGTTCGCGCCGGTGGCGCCTGCCAACCTCACGCTCTTCCAGATAGCTTTCGTAACCACCACCGAACACGGTGGTGGTGTTCTGGGCCAGGTCCAGTTCGAGGACGTGGGTGACGCTGCGGGCCAGAAACTCGCGGTCGTGACTCACCAACACCACGCCACCACGAAGATCGCGGACGAAGTCCTCGAGCCGGGCCAGTCCGTCCAGGTCAAGATCGTTTGTCGGCTCATCGAGCAAGACGATGTCGAACCGAGATAGCACCAGGGCCGCCAGTCCAACACGTGCCGCCTGCCCACCCGACAAGGACGTCATCAAGGTCGACTCCGGTCGCACCGCATCCAGACCGAGGCCCAGATCAGCCAGCGCCGCCGGCAGCCGCTCGTCAAGGTCCGCCGCCCCGGAGGCGAGCCAACGATCAAACGCCGCAGAGTAGGCCTCGGCCAGATCGGCCTCCGCTAGCCCCTGCCCCGGGTCGGCCAGCGCCGTGGCCGCAGCCTCCATGGCCTGGGTGGCATCGGTACACCCCGTGCGGCGGGCAATGTAGGCCGCGACGGTTTCCCCGGGGAGGCGCTCATGCTCCTGCGGTAACCAGCCGATGAATGCGTCGGCCGGGGCAACACTGACCACACCCTCGAGTGGTTCCAGATCCCCGGCGAGGATTCGCAGAAGGGTGCTCTTGCCGGCGCCGTTGGCGCCCACGACTCCGATCACGTCCCCCGGCGCAACGGTTACATCGAGCCCCTCGAAGAGGGTGCGGTGAGCGAATCCGCCGGCCACATTTTTCGCGACAAGCGTTGCCGTCATGGCTTCATCGTCGCATCATCACGGCGCAAGAGAACCCCCGCGCCCGTACCGGACCGATACCATCGCGCCATGCACCGGCCGGTTTCGAGACGCGATGCCCTTCGATACACCTTGGCCGCACCGATCCTCGCGGGTCTTCCGATGGTCCTTGCACCGAGTGCCTCCGCGGACGGGCTAAAGCTGATCGACTTCACCGAGCGGCTGGTGACCCCCGAACCGATCAAATCCGCCGGCTACGCGGGTGCCCTCGTCTATGTATCCGAGTTGCGGCCGGGAGCTACCTTTGACTTCAAACCCGTCACGCGTGACTACACCGCCGGGTTACGCGCCGCCGGACTGCACATCGTCAGCTGCTACCAGTACGGCAAGCCCGGCTGGCCCACTCCGTCCGACTTCACCCGCGGCTACGACGGCGGCGTTGCCGACGCCCAGACCGCCTTGCGACTACACGGGGCCGCGGATGGGCCCGATACCGCGCCGATCTTCTTCAGCGTCGACGAGGACATCGACCAGAACACCTGGAAAACGCTTGCAGTCCAATGGTTCCGGGGCATCAATTCGGTACTCGGAGTTCGCCGTACCGGCATCTATGGTCACGCCCGGGCGTGCGGGTGGGCGATCGGCGACGGCGTCATCGGGCATTCCACGACCGGCGGTTACCGCTGGGCCTGGCAGACACGAGCGTGGTCAGGCGGGGCACGTGAGCCAGCCGCCGTGCTGTACCAGAGCGCAGTGAACACGGCGTCGAACCCCGGCCCACTGATCGGTGACGTCCACGTGGATGTCGACGATGTACTGGCAACCGATTTCGGCCAGTGGGACTTGAGCCGCTAGCGATCTCGCACCGCGGCCGAACCAGATTTGCCGCGGAGGGAAGCCCCCCACATCGAAGGAAGGTTACGCTAACCTTCATTGGCTGGCCCGATCTCGCAGGCGGTCAGCAGCACTGGAGAGGAGACGCCAGGCTGCCCGCGTGTGGCCCTGGAAATCGGTCAGATGATGCGTTGTGAAACTGATTCCCCCACAGTCGGTCCGGTCGACGGCGCAGGCAACAGGTCATGACGGCTCCGGTATGGATGGCGGCACCTCCCGAAGTGCATTCGGCCCTACTCAGCAGCGGCCCCGGCCCGGGGTCTCTACTCGCCGCGGCATATGCCTGGCGCTCGTTGAGCACTGAATATTCTGAGGCGGCAACCGAACTCACCACGACGTTGGGCACGGTACAAAGCGGTCCCTGGAACGGGCCCAGCGCCGATCAGTACCAGGCGGCACATGTGCCCTACCTCAGCTGGTTGCAGCAGACCAGTACTGTCAGCGCCGGAGTGGCTGCCCAGACCGAGACGGCAGCCACGGCCTATTCCGAGGCGCTGGCCACCATGCCGACGCTCGCCGAGCTCGCCGCGAATCATGCGGCGCATGGGGCGCTGACCGCCACTAATTTCTTTGGTATCAACACCATTCCGATCGCCCTCAATGAGGCCGACTACATCCGGATGTGGATACAGGCCGCGACCGTGATGAGCACCTACCAGGCTGTCTCCGAAACTTCGGTGGCCACAGCACCGCCGACCCTACCGTCACCGGTGGTGCTGTCGCCAGAAAGTGGTCGCACCGCGCGGGCCGCGGCTCAAGACGCCACCAAGCCACCCCCCATCGTGCCTGATCCGAACGATCCCATCGAGATGTTGCTGGCGAACTCTCAACACTTCCTGGGTATGTATCGCGCGCTGAAGGGACTGATTACCGACCCGGTCGGCACCATCATCCAGATCATCATCGACTTCTCCACCAATCCGGCCGCAGCCCTGGTTACCTGGCAGCCGCTGTTCTTCGTATTCGCCTATGCCGCAACGTTTGGTGTGATGGGAACGCCGATCTACGCCGCAATCTTGGGCCCCGCGGCGGGTATCTCACTGCCGCTCGCCATCACCTTGGGCAGCCTCTCTCAGATGCCCGCGGCGCCACCTGCCGACGTCGCCACGGAGGTTGTCCATCCTCGTGCCGACCAGCCGAATGCGGTCGCGATGAGCGGTGGCACGGTGACCACGGCGAGCTCGGTCGCACCTCCCCCACCGTCTACCTCCACGGTGACCCCTACCTCTGCCCCGGCTCCCACCACCCCGCCACCCGCGGGCGCAGAAGGACTCGGATACGCCGTTCGGGGGGACGGGCCCGGATTCGGGTTCGGGCCAACCATGGGCCAGAGCACTGGCGCCGCGGCTCATGCCCCAAGCAGTGCCAGTGCGGCCGCGGCCGCACTGGCCTGCAACCCTGGAAAGTCTAAGAGCCGCAGGCGCCGTCGCGGAACCGCCGAGGACCGCGCGTACCGTCACGAATACGCCACCCTGGACAACGACATCTCTGCCGACACCGCCGCCGACGATCCGCTGACGGTGAGTGCCTCACGTACCGGCGCGGGGAAGCTCGGCTTCGCCGGTGTGCGCACCACATCGGCACCCACCGAGGCCGCCGGACTCACCACCCTCGCCGGCGACTCCCCCGAAAGCCGGGTTACCCCCATGCTCCCGGGAACGTGGAACACCGCGGAAGACGGCGGCGAAACTCGCTGATCTGGGCACCAGCTGCCGCACATACGTGCCGTTCGAAACATTTGCCATTGTTCGTGTTTGGGAATCGCATCGAGCGGGTATATCCCGGTCGTGAGGCCGAAGTGGCCGCTACGAACCTTGAGCAAGGAGAGCCGCATCATGATTATCTTGGGTGTTCTGCTAGCAGTCCTGGGGTACGTCTTGGCCGTCCCGATTCTCCAGACGGTGGGGATAATCCTGGTAGTAGCCGGTGCGGTCCTGTGGATCTTAGGGGCGGTGGGTAGGCCCGTCGCGGGTCGCAAGGTGTGGTTCTGAGTGTTGGTGCGCCGCATTGCCCGTCCCATGCTCGGGTCCATATTCATCGCTGCGGGCACCGATGGCCTCCGCCATCCGGAGGCATCGGCCGCCGTCGCCGAACCCCTGGTCAACGATCTTTTGGAGAACGCACCCAGCTCAGCCACCCGATACCTGCCACGAGACCCGACGACCTACGTCCAAATACACGGGGCCGCACAGCTTGCCGCTGGATTGGCCTTGGCCAGTGGACGGCTCCCCCGGATATCGGCCTGGGTACTGGCAGGCACCCTGGTCCCGGTGACCCTGGGCAGCAAGGCATTCTGGCGCGAGGCCGATCCAGCCCTCAAATTGCAGCAGAAGACCGACTTCTGGAAGAACGTCTCCATCTTGGGCGGTCTGATCATCGCCGGCATCGACACTGAGGGACGGCCCGGCTTATCGTGGCGTGCGCGCAGGGCAGCTAGCGACGCTGTCGCCGTAGTTACCTCGGCACTCCCCGGGGCCGAGGACACTTCGCAGTCGCTCCGCGCTAAGACGGTAGAGCTGGGAGAAGCGGCGCGCGAGAAGGTTCCCGTGATCGCCGAACACGCCCGCGAACGGGGTGCGGAGATCGCCGAGGCCGCGCAACGCCGGGGCGGCCAGCTGGCGGATATCGCGTCACGGCGGGGAAGTGAACTCGCAGAACGCATCTCAGAGCACAGCGCCGAACTGGCCAGCGCGGCAGATAAAGGCCGGAAACAGATCGAGGCACTTGCCGCCGATCCGCCACCGAGACTCCGCAGGTTCGCCCGCACCTTCGGCCGCCACTAAGATACGGCGAAGCCCATTCCACGCATGACGGTGTCCACGTGATCGTCGTAGAGCGCATCGCTGTCTGTCACGAGATCCCGAAGACTCCCGAAGATCTCGCCGGCGAGATACCCGGTGATGGATGTCCACGCCGAGATACCGATCCCGATGATCGCGGTGTCAGCCGGTGCGTCCGTAGTCGTTCCCAGCAGCGCAGCAAGTAGTGGCCCCGGAGCCAACGGGCGGAATGCAGTGCGTTGCGGCACCGCCTCACCCGCCGCGACGGCGCTGAGATACGCGCCCATGAAGGAGACGATGACTTGCACTGCAGCAGGACCGGTCTCGGAGGGCTGCGCACGATATCCCGGGATGGGCGTACCGCTAAGCAAGGCGAAATCTCCCGGATTCGCGAGCGCCCAGCGACGGGCGGCGACGAACGCGGCGCGTACCCGCCCCCTCGCACTGCCCTGCTCCGCGGCTTCTTGCCCCTCGCTCATCGCTTCGGCAAGGGCGACATTGGCGTCAACGCACAATGCGGTAATCAGCGCTGCCTGCGTATCGAAGTAGCGGAACAGTGCCGCAGGTGCCATACCCATTTCTCGGGAGATCGCTCGTAGAGACAGGGCACCGGTACCGCCGTCGGCGAGCTGCCTTCTGGCGTGGGACTTGATCTCATCCGTTGTCTGCGCACGCTGTCTTGCCCGCCTCGTGGCGGGGACATCCGCGGCATTCGTCGGGGTGGGCACGTGGCCAGTCTATGAATGCCGTGTGCTCAGCTGTTGCCGAGCCTGGGCCGAAGTAGATCCACACCCGGGCCGGTGAGCTCGGACAGCGCGCTGGGACGGGCACCGACCGCCATCACGATTGCCTCTCCTGGGCCTCGAATCTCCGGGCCGTCACCGTAGGTCCAGTCCACATCGGTTGCCGTCCAACGCAACCCCTTGAGTCTGCGTTTCGAGTGAATAAAAGGGTCAGGATTCTCCAGTACGGTTCGCAGCGTGTCAGCGGGCACCTTCCGGAGCCGCTTTAGCGGGCGCCGGATGTCCTGGTGATGAATGAGCAGATCAGCGAGAACCAGCTTCGGCTGGATCTTCGCCGAATAGCTTCTGTCGATGGTGGATTCGAAGGCCGCGAGCAGCTCGTCGGTCGACCATCCTTCTGCTCGGTCGATATAGAGCTGGTTCAATTTATCGGCCGATCCGCGCACCCGGACGACCTCGTAGAGGTACCTGGGGAACGAAGTTCCGTCATACAGCACGTGGGCCACCACATCACGCACCCTCCACCCCGCACACAGTGACGGCGCGCCCCATTCCTGCGGAGTGAGCGCGTGCAGCAGTGCGGCGAGGTCGCGCTTCTCCTGTTGAACCATCGCGTACACATCGGCTCGAGACATCTTTAGCTCCCTTGGCTCGGTGTTCCCTCGGCGCATTCAGTGAAATCGCAGCCGGATGAAGTTGCCCAGGCCGTTCCTTCGCCAGCTCGACAGCATCTTTGGCGTCGGCAGCCAAAATGGATCGGGCACATGGAATCCGAGCCGCGTGGCCCGGGTGAGGCCCATCTGCCGCATTTGTCGTGCCATCGTCAGCAGCGGCAGACTGGGTTGGTAGGAGTAGTCGTGTCGCCCTCGCGCGATCGAACCCGAAATCAGGCGCGCCATCTCGGCGGGCGATCGAGTAACTCCGGCGACCCCGGGATGCTCTGCTCTCCACTGGTTCACGGCGTCTTCCGATGCAAAGAAGCTGTTGTAATCGCACCAGCCGACGACCCGATGGGGCATCTCACGAACCGGATATCCGAGGTGTACCCGCAGTGTCTTGGGTGAGTAGTCGACCAGCAGGCCGTCCCGCCCGACGAGGCGCACCGGCTGCTTGGTCTGCCGGCACACAGAGTCCACGATCACCTCCGCACCGGGGAACTGCCCGGATATCGCGCACGCCTCGACAGCACATTCCGCGAACCACTTCTGCTGACCATCAACGGTAATCGCGTAGTGGTTTGTGAAGGTCGCAAACGGGCGCGCGTAGACCAGCTCGCCCAGCGAAGGCTGCGGGGCACTGAGCACTTCGTCCTGGAAAGTCTCGCTGTCCGCATGCTCCTGGTCCTGACGGGCAACACAGATCGCGCCCTCCAGGGCACGCAGGAGCAGAGCGACCTCCCCGTCCGACAGCGCGAATTCGCTGCGTAGTTGCGCAACCGTCGGCGCGGTTCCGTCGGTCAGCACCTGCGCCATGATGCGCCCTCGGAGCGCACGCGCCTCATTGGTCAGTATCGCCATCGACGCCTCCTTTAGTGATCACTGCTCACTTTTCGATCACTGTACACATACCGTTGGGCGTCCTCAATGCGCAACGACCCCCGTCCAGGCGGCACGTGCGGGGCTCAGTAATATGACCGTGTGGTCATATCAGTAATGGCCACCACCGATGTGAAGGGGATTCCGTGTCCGTACGCCGCACCGTCCAAAACCTTGCTCAGCGCCGCACCCTGCTGCCTGCGCCGATCGATTCACTGCTGGCAGGCCCGGGACGTGACGTCAGCCAGCTGACGGTGGTCGTTACGGGTGCGTCGGCCGGAATCGGCCGACAGGCCGTCATCCAACTACGCGCCCGGGGAGCTCGCGTGATCGGTGTGGCCCGGCGGGCCGATGAGCTGAAGGCCCTCGCGGAGGAAACCGGTTGCGAGTGGCGCACCTGCGATCTGAACGGCGAGGCGGAGATCGCCCGGCTGCTGGAGGACCTCTACGATCAGCGCGTGGATGTGTTGGTGAACAACGCCGGTCGCTCCATCCGCCGTCGCATCATCGACGCGACCGACCGGCTGCACGACTACCAGCGGACCATGGCGCTGAACTACTTCGCGCCCGTGCAGCTGACCCTGGGTTTACTGCCCGGAATGATCGAGCGGGGCCGCGGCCAAATCGTCAATGTCTGCACGTGGGCGCTGCACGCCAATACTTTTCCGCGCTTCTCCGCCTATGCGGCGTCCAAGAGCGCACTGGCGATCTTCGGCCGCACCCTGAACGCCGAACAGCCACACCCCGGTGTCCGCGCGACCAATGTGTACTTCCCACTGGTGCGCACCGAAATGATCGCACCCACAGCCGAATACGAGGCCGCCGTAGCGCTATCCGCACCGGAAGCCGGTCGCTGGATCATGCGCGCCGTGACTCACCAGCCGGTGGAGGTCAACGCCGCCGTGCTGCGCGCATTGCTACCGGCGATCGACTTGTTCTCACCGGCAGCAGCGGACACCACCATCGCGTCGATCACATAGGTCCGGTTACCGTACGGATTTGATCGGAAGCACTGCCAGCGCGCCGAGGACCGACAGCACCATGGACGCCAGATACAGGATGCTGAAGTCCCCTTGAGTGTGATGTAGCCCGAATAGCGCTGTTGCCAACATGGGCACAAGCAACTGCGGCAACAGGTACGCCATAGCCACCACGCCAAGGTCTTTCCCCGACGACTCCGTCTCGGGGAGCACCTCCGTCATCAGTGCCAGATCCACGGCGGCGTAGGCGCCCTGCCCTGCTCCGATCACAGCCGCGCCGAGCAACAGCGAATGAAAGTCTTTGAACAGCAGCAAGATCACCAGGCCGACCGCAGTGATCAGGCATGAGGTCCAGACGATGCCCTTGCGCCGCCCGGTGCGATCTGACCACCACGCCGATATCGCTGCGGTGATCGTATTGGTGATCAGGAAGGCACCGATGATGATGCCGTACTTGGCGGCTGCCTCATGCTCCGACAATCCCAAGGTGCCCGCCACGATGTACAGCATGTAGACCGTCACCAACAGCACCGACATCGTGACGAAGAGGCGGCAGATCCATGCCCACGCGAAATCCTGGTGTTTCCTTGGATTTATCCAATAGCTCGCGAGGATCGCTTGCCAACTTCGAGGGACGCGCTGCGTGCGGACGGTGTCACGCAGAATAAGTGCGGCGGCGCCATTGAACATCAGCGCCAGTACCGCCGGGAGGCCGAACCACCATCGCGGATCGTTCGGTAGGACGTTGATGAACACGCTGCCGACCACAGGCGCAAGGCTGGTCGAGATGCCAAACACCGCCGCCACACGTGCCCGGATCGCGACCGATATCTGATCTGCCAACAGCGCGTTGAAGACCACCAGAGTTGCGGCGAAACCAATCTGGGTGATGCACCAACCCGCGACTACTCCACCGACCGTCGGTGCCGTGGCCAATGTCGTCAGACCCACCGCGCCGACAAGGGTGCCGCCCACCAGAAACGGCCTGCGAATACCGAACCGCGAGATCGAGGTGTCACTCAGATGGCCCAAGGGAGGCGTCACCAGGATGATCGCAATGCCACCGAGAGCCATCGTCAGCGACAGCACCTGCGTCTTGTGCGCCGGGTCAAGCTCGGCCAGCCGCAGCGGGATGCTCACCGCACCGGCGGCGAGCAGCGCGACCGCGGAGGCGAAGTACGCCAGCAGAAAGACCGGCAGGAAGGCGCGCGGCTGCACAACCCGGACATCCGCCTCAAGGCGTGTAGCAGGCGTTTCCGTAGACATACGGTCCTCTCGATTTTCTTCGAACAACCACTGTAGGTGCTCACGCGCTAGGGCCGCTGGGCACGAGATCGGGGCACAATCATTGCGGCACCCTGAAACCGACAACTGAGGCGGATACTCATGGCACGCATCGACACCCACCATCACTGCATCCCGGCCCTGTATCGCAAGGTCCTACAAACCGCCGGAATCGATGAGGCCGGCGGGCGGGCGCTACCGGACTGGAGCCCCGAGGCATCGCTGGAAACCATGGATGCCCTGGACATCGCCACCGCAATCCTGTCGGTGTCGACACCGGGCACTACCTTCTTGTCCTCCGCCTCTGATGCCGCGGCGCTGGCCCGCGACCTGAACGACTACACCGCGTCCGTCGTCGACGGACATCCGAAGCGGTTCGGCTTCTTCGCCACCGTCCCGATGCCCCATATCGATGCGTCTATCGCCGAAACCGTTCGTGCACTGGATGTCTTACGCGCAGATGGCGTGGTCCTGCTGGCCAACAACGACGGCGTCTACCTCGGCCAGGACGGACAGGACGATCTGTTCGCCGCTCTGGACGCCCGCTCAGCGGTGGTTTTCATCCATCCCGCCGATCTGCCCGGACCGGCCGTAACCGGGGTGTTGCCCTTTGCCGCCGACTTCCTTCTCGATACCACCCGTGCTGCATACCTTTTGGTCCGCAACGGAATCCGCCGCAAATACCCGAACATCAAGTTCATCCTCAGCCACGCGGGTGGCTTCGTGCCGTACGCCAGCCACCGCATGGCCGTCGCCATCACCAGCGACACGGGGGCCAGCCCCGCGGACAATCTGGATGACTTCGCAAGCTTCTACTTCGATACCGCACTGTCCTCCAGCCCCGCCGCACTGCCCTCGTTGCTGGCATTCGCCGAACCCGGTCACGTCCTGTTCGGATCGGACTGGCCGTTCGCGCCGCTCGCAGCCTCACAGCTGTTCGCCGCCGGTCTGGAGAACTACCCTCTGGACAATTCGGCTCGCGCCGCGATCGACCATGCCAATGCCCTGAGGCTCTTTCCCCGTCTCGGCACGGCACCCACTCCCCCGACGCGGTCGCTCGCGGACAACGCACGGAACTTGGCGCGTCGCACCGTGATGCGTGGCGTCGCGCATTTGATGGCTTCGCGGTGAACTTGGCCGTGTAGCACCAACGAGGTCATCCGGACGTTGTCTGCGACATCGCCGGTGTGCTGCGCATCTGCATGCTGTCACCTTGCTTGAAGGGATAGGCCACGGGTCGCGTCAAGGAAGGGTGTCTGCGGGCGTTATGCCGGTAGCCCCATGCTTCTGGTCCGGCTATCGGGAGGAAGTCATCGATGACCTGGTGCCGATGGGCCATGGTGAGTGCCCGGTGCACGACCGCATTGTTGGCAGCCCATAAACGCTGATGACGTTGCACCCCAATAAGTTCCAACCATTCGTCCGGCAGGGTCGAAACCGCCGCGTGGGCGGCCATCCGCAGGAACGGGTTGATGGGTAGCAGCGGAAATGCTGGTGCGGCTGGGGGTTTCAGGAAGAACGAAACGAGCTTGTGCATTTCAGCGGTGGGCCTGATGATCTTCTTGGCGTCGACGGCGAGGTAGTCGGCGACGTCTTCCGGGGTGGCGGGCACGTAGCGCGGCGGGATGCCCAGCAGGTCGGCGGTGATGAGGCTTTCTCGGTAGAACCGGCGGATCTCCTCGTCGGTCAGCTGTTGCCCGGGCGGGCAGAAGCGCTGGTAGCACTCGAGCAGCCCATGCCAACCGGTCACATAGACGAACAGCAGCGTCTCAGGGACATTCGCGACATAGGGCTGTTGGGTATCGGGCACCACACCATTGACCGCACTGTGCCGTTTGAACAGCCACTGGCCAATCTTCTCCGCGGCCTCGGTGTCGCCGAAGACCGCTTGGGTGAAGAACATGTTGGAGCGCCGGACTCGGCCAAGAGGATCCGCGGCATAGGTGGAGTGTTGATCGACTCCGGCGGCGCCGGCCGGATCGAACACGGCAACGATGGAGCCCCGGATGCCCGCGAGCGAGATGACGGGATGTCCCCACACTTTCCAGCTCACCGATTCCGGGCCAAAGTAGCCCGCGTTGCGACGCGGCCCGTTGGCGATCTGCAAGGCACGGCGGCCCGATTTGCCTAATGCGTCGACGAGAAGATCCATCCCTGGGCCTCTTTCCTGTATTCCCTTACGGGCAGAGCGATTTCAGCGCGATGTGCGAGGTTGGGGTACCGGCAGGCCCGGTGTTGTCATCCCGTTGAAAAAGACGCCAAGCACCGTGAGGACCTCGCCGAACACGTCGTGAGGGTCCTCCGCTTGGCAGATCAGCGTGTTGCCCGAACACAGCACCCGTAAAAGCAATTGCGCGGTCGTGACCACGGGCATGGCGGAGATCAGCTCGCCCCGCTGGACCATGTGCGTCAACAGCGCGACGAGCGGCGGCAACACGTACTGGTCATCGATCTGCTGGTAACGGTCCGGGCCCAGCGCCTGGGGTGCCTGACGCAGCAGCTCGCGATGTATCGGATCGCTGAGTGAGAGGCCCACGAACTCCGTCGCAGCGCGGCCCGCGATAGGCAATCCGGCTCCCACTGGCCGATCCCGCATCCGGGTATTCGCTGCTTCGATTCCTGCTGCCGCGACGACCAGCCGTTCGCTGAACACCGCCTCAAACACGGCCTTCTTGTCCGGGAAATGCCGATAGAAGCCGCCCTTACTCACTCCAGCATGCGCGGTCAACGTCGCGACACTGGTCGCGTCGTATCCGACCGTCGCGAAGCACTCTTTGGCGCTGTCCAGCAGCGCACGCCGCGTTCCCTCGGCGCTGACCTGTCGGCGCGACAGCTTCGGTGCCAACTCGACTGCCATGAGCCCCTCCGTTCAGCGACCGTCGGTCGCTGAACGACCGATGGTCACCATACCCACTGCGGGCCAGGAAGCCAAGCGGCGCAGCCCACGGGATGCACCAACCCATATCCGAGCCTCTACCGTTGATCCGGTGAAGCTGCCGGGTGCTCGGGTCTGTGCCGTCGCCGCAGTACTCCTTGCCCTCGCGGGCGTGCCTTCTTGCCGGCACGCGACAAACCCGACCGCCCCCGCGCCAAGCGTGGAGCCCCAAGGTCCTTTCGCGCCCGTCATCCGCCTCATGAACGATGCGGTTGCGGAGCCTCGGCTACCGGGCGCGGTGGTGCAGATCGGGCACGCAGGCACGGTCGTGTTCCGGCAGGCCTTCGGGTGGCGCAAACTCCCCGATGAACCGGGACTGGACGGGTCGCCCGCACCGGCCGAACCGATGACCGACGACACGATTTTCGACCTGGCGTCGCTGACCAAACCGCTCGCGACGAGTGTGGCCCTTCTTCAGCTGTACGAAAAGAGCCTGGTTCGGATCGACGAACCCGTGCAGACATATCTGCCGGATTTCAACCCCGACAACGACCCGCGACGCGCACAGGTGACACTTCGCATGCTGTTGACGCATACCTCGGGCATCGGAGGCGACCTGAGTCATCAGGGGCCTTGGGGAGTGACGGAGGCGGACAAGGCAGACGGTGTACATCGGGCACTCACCGCCCCGTTGGCATTGGACCCCGGTAAGACATTCCACTACTCCGACATCAACTTCATCATCCTCGGCGTGCTCATCGAGAAGATCACCGGCGAGTCTCTGGATGTCTACGTGCAGGACAACGTTTTTGCGCCGCTGGGCATGTCCGACACGCGTTACCTACCCCCGGCCAAGGCATGTGGACCGCACCAAATCATCGGTACAGCAGTTTCTTTCGACAAACTGCCGACCGCGAACGTTCCCTGTCCGGTGGGCACCTGGAACACCGATCTGTTGACACGCATCGCACCGACGGCACGCGACGAGGACGCCCCGGCTATCAATCCCAACTACGGCAATCTGCTTCGCGGGACCGTGCACGACCCCACCGCGCGCCGGATGGGCGGCGCGGTGGGGAGTGCGGGTGTGTTCTCGACGGCCGATGACGTCGGTCGGTACTCCCAGGCACTTCTCGATCGGCTTGCCGGACGGCCGAGCCTGTTCCCGCTGAAGCGATCCACCCTGGAACTGATGACGACACCGCAGCAGCCAGGCCACACCACCGCACAACTCCAAGCGGCCAACAACGCCAGCCGCCGGGCGATCCAGAAGAGTCCGAACACCACCGATCCCCTACTTGCACCGCACTATCCGGCGATAGCGGGACAGAGCCTGCGCGGTTTCGGCTGGGATATCGATACGGAACTATCCAAGCCGCGTGGAATGTTCTTTCCCATCGGCAGCGTCGGCCACTCAGGCTTCACCGGGGTGACGGTGTGGATCGACGCAGCGTCGGACACGTATGTAGTGGTCCTGGCGAACGTTATCCATCAGCGCGGCGGTCCACCCATTGTGGGGCTGAGCGGCGATATCGCCACCACGGCAGCCCGGGTTCTGCATCTCTACAGCAATTAACCGACCCGGCGGCCGAGAACCACTGCGCCCCTGCCGATCACGAGATTCTTCACCCTGATGCGAGAACGTTATCGGACGTCTCGGCGAGGCAACTTCTTTAACAACAGTCACATTGTTAACTTCCTGCGATGCACGATTCGTCGGGGACCAACGACCCTCTGCGCTCTTCACGATCGGTGACGCGACGTGACGCACTGCGCTACGCCACAGCCCTGTCCGCATTGGCCGGGCTCGGTGCGGCATCGGCCGCTGCCGGCGCACCGACGGCGTCCGCCGCCGCGCCCACGTTGATCGACTTCGCCATGCGCCAGATTCCGGCAGAGGACATCAAGGCCGCGGGACACTCGGGAGTGATCAACTACGTCTCCACCTCACGCCCCGGTTCGTCCATGGGCGCCAAGCCGATCACCCGGCCGTATGCCCAGGCGCTCACCGCGGCCGGCCTGGTGATCGTCAGCAATTTCCAATACGGAAAGCCCGGCGGGACAGCGCCATCGGACTTCACACGAGGATTCGCCGGTGGCGTCGAGGACGCTCGCACCGCCTGGCAGCTGCACACCGCCGCCGGCGGCGGCCAGAGCGCGCCGGTCTTCTTCTCCGTCGACGACGACATCAACCGCGATACCTGGAACAACGTTGCACTGCAATGGTTTAAGGGCATCAACTCGGTGCTCGGCGTACAGCGCACCGGCATCTACGGCGGAGTCAATCCGTGTCAGTGGGCCGCCGCCGATGGCGTGATCGGCAATTCGCGCTCACCCGGCCACGTGTGGGCCTGGCAGACCCGGTCATGGTCACGCGGCCAGGTCTTCCCCGGTGCGGTCCTCTACCAGCGCATTGTGAGCACCGCATCGAATCCTGGCCCGGTGGTCGGTGGGCTCGAGGTCGACGTCAGCGATGCCCTGGCCCAGGATGTGGGCCAGTGGAACTTCCACCAGTGAGAGACACCCGAAGCTCGGCGTAGGCGTCGACGAGTGCATCGAGCGCGAATCGCCGGTTGAGACCGCTGGGATTCGGCAGCACCCACGTCGTCACCTCCGCGAAGCGGAATGGCTGTAGTCCGAATGCGATGCGCGGGGATTCGAGCATGGACACCACTGCACGCTTTCCGAGAAATGCCAGCGCCCCGGGGTTCAAGCGACGCATCTTCTCCTCGAAATCTGGTCGCGCCGCACGGAATTCGCTAGCCGTGATGTCGTCGGCCCGCGGTGTTGCGCGGCGGACAGCAGCAGTGATGCCGCACCCGTACGTCAGCAGTTGACGCTCGTCCTCTGGGCGCAGGCGAATGTCGGTGAAGCCGGCCCGGTAGAGCACTTCCCAGAAACGGTTGCTCCGGTTGGAGAAGTTGTGTCCATCGGCCACTGCCGTGGCGGCAGGATTGATTCCACAGAAAATTACATCGAGCCCATGCGCGAGAATATCGGGAGAGTACTGACCCACAACATGTAGGTTCTCATGGCTCACCGGCCTGGCGGTACCAAACTATCTTGGGGGGCTGGAGGGTTCGGGCCTTGCCCAACGATGCGCTCCTGAAGCCGATACAAGGTGTACTTGAAGCTACCGACAAAGTAGGCCCAGTCCGCCTGCTTGGGTCCGTGGTAATCGCTGGACCCCTTGTAGCCCGCGTCGTCGATGTTGCCCAATGCCAGCTTGGCGATGTTGACGTCATGCGCTTGCGCACTACCGGCGTTCGCCTTAATGAGCATTGGTATCAGCCGGTTGAGTGCGACCAGGCTGGTGTCGGGACTCACCGCGATGTCGTTGAAGCCGCGCGAGATCGAGTTGAGATCGGCGAGTGTGCTGCGGCCGTCAGTGCCCTGAATCGACGGGAATTTCGCAAGTTGGTCGCTGATCTGCCCGCTCTTGTTGGCCAGGTCGCCGATCTGGTTAGCATCGATAGCTTGCACGCCCGGACCCGATGCCGCGATCAGATCATTGATCGTCTTCTCCCGCGACGAAATCGAGGCGGCCAGTTGGGACGTCTTGTCCAATGAGTTTTGAATCTGTGCCGAACGCTTATTGAGGGTGTCCAGCAGCTGATTCGATTGCCCCACAATGTCGCCCAGGGTTTGACCATGGTCAGCCGAAGCCTTGCCGAGCCCGTTGACCAGGTGGGTTAAGTTGCGGACCACACCACCGTTGACCAATACCGCGGCTGAACTGAGCACACCTTCCACGGAGGCAGCCGATGACGTGGTTTGTAAATCGAGAACGTCGCCGTCTTTGAGGAGTTCCGCAGATGGCTGAATGGGGGGTTCGAGGGCTACGAACACGTCACCCAACGGAGTCGCACTGCGCAGCTGGGCGGTGGATCCGACCGGCAGGCGCACACCCCTGAGTATCCGAAGTTTGACGACGGCCACATCGTCGATCGCCTCGATGGATTCGACCTCGCCGATATCGGCACCCTTGAGGCGTACCTTTGCCATATCCGGCAGATTCAGGGCATTAGCAAATTTTGCGGTCACCGCATAGGCGTCGGAACCGATGCTCGGCGCCGGCAGGTCAAGACTCTCCAATGTCGGCGGATCACAGGCGGATACTGTCATTGCCAATAGAGCTGCTGCGGCGGCTTGAACGACCGGACGAGCGCGACGCGACACCCCTGCTGCCGTTGAGCGGATGGGCACAACCGTACCAGAATTTACCTGGGAATGCGCGTCCCATGCCATCGCGCAACCGTATCAAGCGGAATTGGGTCAAACACCCTCGCTATCTCGTGAAAGCCAGTGATTTCCACTACATGACGGTGCCTCAGATGAGCCTCGTCACGGGCCTGCGTCGGGTGACGGATTTCGACTCGACGCGTTCAACGAACGAATCGAGACCGGGCGGTCGCTGAGGGCAGGGGCGCGCGGGCGTACAGGCCGCGAAGAGCGGTCAGGAGTTTGCTACATAGATGCATTCACCGGTTCCGTGAGGCACCAAACTCTCTTCACCACATTGATCGCCCGGTTTCGTGCATCCCACCCAAGCAATGCTGATTGTTTGGGCAATGAATTTGCCATCGCTTAGAGAAGGTCCGTGGGTGGTGATTAGTGCGCCTTCGGCAAGCTGGATCGACACCGTGAACCGAAGGTGGATCCAGGAGAGTTTGGCCGCCCGGTCCCGGCCGTGAATCGATGTGCGGGGCAACACATAAGCGCCGCTAGGGCGACCGATTGTTCGTGAAGAATGTGTCCACGCTCACATGCGCTGCATACGATACCCCCGTAATGCACAATGCGCATATGACAGCTGATCCGAGGTCCGCCTGGAAGGCACTCAAAGAGGGCAACCAGCGTTTTGTGGGTGGTTTTCCGCAGCACCCGAGCCAGAGCATTACGCGTCGGGCCGAGCTGGCCAATGGTCAGAACCCCAATGTGCTGCTGTTCGGCTGCTCGGACAGCCGGGTGGCCGCGGAGATCATTTTCGATCAGGGCCTTGGCGACATGTTCATCGTGCGTACCGCCGGTCAGGTGATCGACTCCGCCGTCCTGGGCTCGATCGAGTACGCGGTGGCGGTGCTGGGTGTGCCGTTGATCGCGATCCTGGGCCACGACTCGTGTGGCGCGGTCGGGGCCACGGTGGCCGCCCTGGACACCGGAGAGGTGCCCGGCGGGTACATCCGCGACTTGGTGGTGCGGGTGATGCCCTCGATCCTGGGTGGCCGTAAGGATGGGCTGTCGCGCATCGATGAGTTCGAGGCCCGCCACGTCGAAGAGACCGGCACCAAGTTATTGCAGCGCTCCCAGGTGGTCGCCGATGCCGTTGAGGCCAACAAGCTCGCCATCGTGTACCTGACCTACAAACTCGCTGACGGACGCATCGTCCTGCACGGCCACGTCGGCGACATCGAGTAGGCAGCAGCCTGGCGCTGCCTATCCGAGCAACGGGGCGCATCTCGATGCCAACGGGGCGGTCGATGAAATGCACGTCATCGACCGCCCGTTACCCCTACGATCCGGCATTCCAGTACGACAGCACTACTGTCCTCGATGGAAGTCAAATCGTCAGCTGCACAACGGATTAAAGCGTTGGTACAGTCCGTCGGTCGGTGACCGCTCTGTGGCGCAGGCGGTACTGACCCACGTCGGGCGCCGGTTGTTGAGCGCGGCTTGGCTAGTCGTTTCCGGTTAGCTTATCCTTGACGGCCTCAACACCCTCTTTGACCTTATCGGCAGCGTCAGCGATCTTCTGCTTGGCAGAGGCGATCCCCTGCTCGGCCTGTCCTTCAGCTTTCAGATCGTCGTCGTTGGTGACGGACCCGGCGGCTTCCTTAGCGCGGCCCTTAAGATCATCGAACTTGTTCTGGGCGTCATCAGTAATTCCCATGTTTCCCATCCTTTCTCATGATGTCGTGCAGCGAGACAAGCGTCTCGTTTTTAGAATGGCCAACTCCGCTGTTGTCAGCAGCACGGGTCGTCTGCGGCGTTTTGAGGGCCACCGACGACCCGTGCCCGTGCTGACGTTTCTACTGGTTGCTCAGTTTGTCAGTGAGACTTTCGCATCGGCATCGCCGACTTTGAAAGTGATCGTTCCGTGCTCGAAGGTGGACTTGAACGAGCCGTCGGACTCGGTCACCTCATCGGCCGTGGGATAGCCGAGTTTGCCTTGTGAGGCTTGGTTTTCGTTCCAGGTGTCTCGGATCTTGCCCCACACGAAATAGACCGGCTCTCCATTGCGATAGATCAGCACGCCGCCGTCAAACTGCTGATAGACGCCGCTGCGGTCCAGGGTCTCCTTCTGATTGTCATACGGTGCGCCCAGGTCCTTCTTCTGAACATCGTTCAGGGTGTTCCACTTGGCCAGGATCGGCCCCTCCACGGTGTAAGGCGTGCCGTTTTTACCCGGAATCTGTGTGGTGCTGGGTTTTTCGGAGGGCGAAGCGGTGATGGACGAGATCGCCGACGAAGCGGCCGAGCTAGCCGAACTGAGCGAAGGCGCGTCACCAGTCTTGTGTGAGCAGCCCACCGCAACTGAGGCAATGACGCCTACTGCGACGGGCAACGCGGTGACATGCAGATTCTTGATGCGCATCTACTTCTCTCCCTTGGTGTGTGATCGATCTTCCGCGAAAAAACGCGTACTGCACCCCTGCCGATCGTGCGCCGACAAGAGACATCTATGAACCAACCTCGGATGTCCGACGATGCTAGCAATTGTTTACAGAATAAACTAGGGTTATGGCTATGACGGGTAAGCCTTCAAATCGCCACCGGATGTTGGGACGAGCGCTGGTGGTGTGCGGGGTCGTGGCTTTGTTCGGCGGCGCCGTCGCCACCAATCACGACAGCCACGCTGGCGTCCTTTCCACGGTGATGGCACTCCCCGGCAATTCCGAGGTGGCCGATCCCGACAGCGATTCTTCCGGGGGTTCGGACGTGACCGGTCCCATCGGAAACTCTGACCGTTCCGACGTGACGGGCCCGATCGGTGGTTCACCTAGCGGTCCCGCTGGCAATTCCGCCAACTCGAACGTCCCCCCCATCGGTGGTCCCGGCGGCGGTTCCGCAGGCGGTTCCTCCAACGGTCCCGCGGGCGTGAACGGTGCCGCGGGTGGGGTCCCCATCGGCCCCGCCGACATGAACGGCACCGTCGGCGGCGGTCCCGGCACCTAGTGATTTCGTCAGGGTTGTCGCACCCCCGGTGACGACAGTGCAAAGGCGACCACAATCAGCCAGCTAAACGCGACGCAATATCTATCGCGCTGCTTCATGATGGCCAGCGTCGGTACTGACTCATGCAGTAGCCACCAAACCCGGGCGCTTCAAGTTGATAACGATATGAAACCTCAGTGGTTGCAATGCGATACGTGAGCCCTGAGTACCTGCTGGGCGCCACTATGTTCACTGGGTGCACCGTCGAACGGCCCTGAAGATTCCGCTGGTGCTGGCAGCAGCGACTCTCCCCCAGATACTGGCTCCTCTTTCGGTGATCCCGCGGGCGACGGCCGCGCCAGGCCAATGGCCGGTTGAACGCGCCAACGCGTGGTACCAGGCCCAGGGTTGGCTGGTCGGCACCAACTTCATCACCTCGAACGCGATCAACCAGCTCGAGATGTTCGCACCGGGCACCTACGACGCGCGGCGCATCGACAGCGAGCTGGGGGCATGCCGGCTACTGGGGTTCAACACCGTACGGGTGTTCTTGCACGATCTGCTGTGGGCCCAGGACCGCGCCGGATTCCAAAATCGGCTCTCGCAATTCGTCGGGATCGCCGCGCGCCAGAGCATTAAGCCACTGTTCGTCTTCTTCGACTCGTGCTGGGATCCAAATCCTCAGCTAGGAGCCCAGCGGGCGCCGACTCCGGGCGTGCACAACTCGGGCTGGGTACAGAGCCCGGGGGCGCACCGCATCGACGACCCGAGCTACCGCGGGGCGCTGAAAGATTACGTGGTGGGCGTCATGAGCCAGTTCCGCAATGACAACCGGATCCTGGGCTGGGACATGTGGAATGAGCCAGACAACCCGGCCAAGCAGTACCGCAAGGTGGAGCGCAGAGACAAGATCGACGCCGTCAGTGGGCTGCTTCCGCAGGTATTCAGCTGGGCACGTTCGGTCAATCCAGTGCAGCCGTTGACCAGTGGTGTGTGGCAAGGCAGCTGGGATCGCGGAAGCCGTAGTGAGATGGCCGGTTTCCAACTCGACAACTCCGACGTTATCTCGTTCCACTCGTATGCGGGCCCCACCGAGTTCGAGGCCCGCATCAACGAGCTCGCCCCGCTGGGCCGACCGATCCTGTGCACCGAGTACCTGGCCCGCGACCAGGGCAGCACCGTCGAGGGCGTGCTCCCAGTTGCGAAGCGGCACAACGTCGGTGCGTACAGCTGGGGGTTGGTGGCAGGCAAGACCCAGACCTACTTCCCGTGGGATTCCTGGGACAAGCCTTACACCAAGATCCCGGACGTGTGGTTCAGCGATCTACTACAGCCAGACGGGCGGCCGTATCGCGACGCCGAGTATCAGACGCTGCGAAAACTGACAACGCGCGTGTAAAGCACGCCGACCAACTTTGTTCATGAGGCGGTAGGCAACCTATCGGGGTGCCCCGCCATCAGCAGTGGCGGCCAGTCGACGCTCGAGCATCGAGAAATGCCGGGCCGGATGAAGCCGAAAGTGCGGCACTAAAAACCGATGTAGGTTCTCGTGCTCGGCTGCACTAGCCGATGTTGTTGACGTGGCCTTTACGGTTTGTCTCACAGCGCCCGCACGGGCAATCTGTCTCACGAACCGTTGCATTTCCTACAATGCCATTCAAGTCGATTGTCGAGAGGTTGGCGCGGAAAAGCGACCAACGGGCTGAGACCGCGCGGGTTTCGTCACGGTGACAGATTAAGGAGAGAGGCTTCCCGCAGGGAGGCGTGAACGGACATCTGTTCTCGTCGATCCCGAAGACGATCAACGTCTTCCACCGACCAGCTCACGATCCTGCGGCTGAATACGTCGAGGACAGCGCAGCAGTAAAGCCAGCCTTTGCGGGTCCGCTGTTGCGGCATCGCGGGGAAAGACCCGCTTTAGAGACGTCCTTGCTTATCATGTGATCATCGTGATTCCCGAAACGCTCGGTGATGAATCCGTCTCGGCTATCACCGGCAGTACGTCGCGGCCGCGCCCTAGTGCCGCTGTGAATACGCGTGATCAACCGCGTTTTAAACGGTTCCGGTTCGACGAATCGAGGCTGAATCTTCACCGCCATCGCGACCAAGATGCAATGCGCCTGGTCGTCTTCGTCCATGGCCTAAACGGCGGTGGTTACCGCACTTGGGGAAACTTTCCTCGCTTCGTGTTTGACGACCCGACTCAGGACCCCGTCGACGTTGCTCTTTTTGACTACTGCAGCGGACTGAGGCGACGAATCGGCAAACGACCACCAGTGCCCGAGGTCGCGCTGATATTGACCGAACGCCTTCAGGACTTGTCGAGCGACTACGACGAAATTTTCATTATTGCCCACAGCATGGGTGGACTGATCTCCGCCGACGCGCTGAGGAACTACGTCACGCAGCGTGATGAAGAACCCGGGCTTCTACGTGTACTGGCCGGAATGATCGACATCTCAACTCCCTGGAATGGCTCTAAATTCGCAAGAGCACGGATCCGCCTGTTGGTTAATGAGTGGGAACTACTTGAAGAAGACAGCGCATATCAACGGAACATACGTAGTTACCTCCGCACGAAGGTCGATCCGGCCAACACAAAAAAAGTCGCGAAAGATGTTCACAAGCTACCGATTTGGGCGTTTGTGGGCAGCCGCGACCGAATAGTCGAGCGCACAAGTGCGACTCTGGGCATCGACGAAGGCCAGGTCCGGACGGTCGACAAGGGCCACCGCAAAATTGCGAAGCCGCGCCGGCTCAACAGCCAAGTGGTCACCCAAGCGAGGAACATAATTGACGGGATCACCTTGCTTCGTGTTCGAATTCGCGAAGCGGAGGAGACTACGCGCAACGCGAGGCGACTCCGGGCACCCGAGGATCTTGTGCTGGTCGAAATCCTCCTGGAAGCCGATCCTAATGATGACTGGCAACCAACTTACGAGTCGGTGGTGCGATCCTCGAGCTCCCCGCGCGTGCAAGTGCATGATCGGCTGACCTCAAGCGCCGACTACCCGGCGAATCTGCTGATCTCGGTGCACCGATCCGACGACCTCATCGCCCGCCGCGAGATGACCAGGCTGAAACTGGGGGAACTACGACGACGCTACGACGAAGGCGGCGCCCATGCCAGAGCGATTTCGGTCGGGCCTCTCAAAGAACACGAACCATCATCTCAGGCGCTGACCGACATGACCAACATGCTGCACCAGGACAACCAGCAGTTCATGTTGAAGTTTTGCTTCGCTGAAGACGAACAGTTCCAACGGCGACTGAGTGCAGTCATAGCCGAAATTGTGAACAGACAACAACTGGTCGTGTCACAACGGGAGGCCTATCCAGTTGCTGGCCAACCAGTTCAAATCCTCATCGACCGAGAGGAGCTCACGTGAACATCGAGTGGCTCGTTGCAATAATCGAACCCGACCTCATCAGCGAACGGGGTAATTCTAGCGAACAGTCAGCACGCCCGACGGTCGAATTGGCCAAGGCCATGCAACGCCGCGTCCTGCGTTCAGCATTCGACGAGGAGATTGCGGACCCATCGGTGCGCGCCGTCCACGACACGCTGATGGGTGATGAGCACGCCGTGGACCTGCTCGTCGAAAGCCTAGCTACAGAACAAGTCCGTCAGGACCTGGCCAAAATGACTGCACTCACGCTGGTGGCCTGCGCGCTTCTAGCCGACCGTGACGACGTCGCCACCTGTCAACGCCTCATCAGCGACGCGCTGGCGTTGTTAACCACAGCGTCCCCGTCCGCAGATTTGTGCAGGGCACTGGTTCTGCAGCAGCGCGCCCTGCGCAGCAACGATATTGGCGAACCAACTGAGGCCGATTTAGATGAAGTGCGGCGGTTGCTAGATAACATCGCTTTTGCCCCCCCTCCCGAGCTCGCTCTCTGGCAGAACGCCGAAACGTCCTCTTCCGCTGCGCTCGAGAATATTCTCGACGCGCTGAGATCGTCGGCGGCCGGTTTCGATCTTTTCGCCCGAGCCCCCGCCATGGGGTACGTGGAGGCTGATCTTGAAGACGACCAGCTTGGTCAGTATCGACGCTGGTTGGACGGTCTCTACAGGTCCGCGCTGACCCGCAACGCGCGTACTGACTACGGGCAAGACCTTTACTTCGAAAATTTGCGTCTCGAAGTTCTCGGTCACCGCGACGTCTACCGTTCACGCAAGGAACTGGCGATGATGCGCACCGTCGGGTTTATGCCGACTTTGCCCAGTCCAGTCGCCGCAGACGCCCTGCGGCTTTTTCGTCTCGCTGGCGCAGACTCCGAACTCCGACAGCTCGTCGACGAGCTGACCTTCGCCGGCCCCGTAGGTCCCCTGTTGGCCGAGGGTTTGGGCATCGGAACTCATCGCACCTCCGAGCGGTCACTTCGGACGGGTGAGATGATTGTCCTTGCCGCCGCCGCGGAGGCGATGCCACCAAAGCAGGCCTTCCAGGCGCTGACGCGTGTGCTTTCGGTTATTCGTCGTGGAGGCCCGACGACCGCTCCGCTGCACTGGCACGCCGAGTCCTCGAAGGACGAAGAAGCGTGGGTCGCGGCCGGCGCCTTGGCTGGCGCAGCCGGAACCGCGGGGATCCTTGCGCAAGAACTCCTGGACTACGCAACACCAGACCGCCTCGCCGACATCAGTTACGACACCGTCATCGCACGGATTGTCCACACCATTGACTGGCTAGATATCGCCGACGATCTGCGAGCACGCTGGCAAAGCCTGTTGTCGACGCAAGTTCGCGAGCACCCGCAAAGCCCCACCGCAGCCGCTTTGCAGAACGTACTGAAACTAGGACCGGATAAACCCACGGAAGGTGAACAGGCCTCTCTGACCGACCTCGCGGAGAGCATCAACCACTGCCTGCGGAACAGCGAGTCTATTCCCGACCCCGTGTACTCGGAGACCAAGCGAGTCGTACTTGCAAGCCTTGCGAAGACGGCTAAGGAGGCTTCCGGCGGCACGTTCGTGCAAAGGGGCATAAGGTCCGCCGAGGTTGCCGCGGTTCTGCTTACTCAGTCCGCGGACGACGACATCTGGGCCGGATTGCTCGAATTTCTTATCAACCCTCGCGTAGCACGCAGCGAGAAGTCGCGTGCGTTCGAAATCCTTACGCGCGAAAGACCGAACCTGAATTCGCTACTGAAAGCCCACTACGCCAATCCCCTAACTGCACTCATCGATCAACCCGACCCGTGGGCTTTCGACGATTCCCACCGTGCGCCGGTGTTTGTCGCGGCACTGAACTTCGTCTTCGCGTATGGCATGCTCTCCGATGAGGTAGTAGCTGACCGTCTCGGTAGGCTTGCGTCCAGTCCAGACGTGCAGACTCGCCGCGATGCTGGACGATCCCTGTCGCTGCTCGCCATGAATTCAGTAGGTGACTGGATGTTGCCCAAGGTGTACGCCCTCAGCGGGGATTCGGATCCGACCGTGCGTGTCGCAGTCGCTCACGCGTTGGGCGAGATTTGCCGACGCCGAGATGTCGTGGGCAGCATGGCGATCGAACGCTTGACTGAGTTACTTCGGAGTGGAGGTGTTTTCGTCCCGCTGCAAACCCTCAACCAACTGACGACTGCAGCATTGACCGCGCCGCAGATCGATCGCGTGGTCAGGGCGTTGCGGAACGACAGCCAATCCTGGCGTGTTCGCCGACGAGCTGCGCAGCTGCTTGACGGTCGCTGACCGGGGAGGGCGCCGCTCTGCGCCACGCAGCAATCAGGCCAAGCATGTCAGGCTTATTTCCGAGCTGCGCGAGCTTCCGCCCCATATCGGCTAGCTCTTCAAACAATCGCATCAGATACCTGAATAGGCCGGAAGTGCCCAACCTACGGTCTCGGAGGAGGCGACGATCCCTGTCGTTACAGCCGACGATAGTGAGCGAGTCAAGATAGTGGGCGAGTCAGGCCGGCACGAAGTCCGAGTAGGTGTGCGCCATCGACGGCACCGCAGTGGCGGTGATGCGCACGCCCTGCCCGCGTACCACCGCAACGAAACTTGCGCCAGCATCAACCGGCGCAGGAACTGTGTGGGGTTCGGGGCTGTCCTCGACCTCCACGTGGGTGGCACCGAATGGCACCAGTGCGATCATTGCGAGGCGCCCTCCCGAAGCATTGGTGAAGCGATACCGATTCGCACCCAGTGGGATTGCTGACCAAGGTCGCCCGGCTTCAGCGTCCAGCCGGTAGGACTGCAGGTCGTCACGAACTTGACCGCCCAGCTCGGTTTGGCCAGATCGCTCGAAGTAGTCGAGGGCCGCCTCAAGGTTTGGGATGCCTTCGGCGAATCGCCGGGTCTGGCACTGTGTCTGCCCGAGGTTGTTGACAGTTTCCGCCCAGCCCGAAACGTTGCCGCGCTCCTTATAGATCGCGGCCGCCTCTTCAAGCAGTTCGATCGCTTCGTGCAGGTAGGTCTGATTGTTGTCGATCCGCGCCAGGCGACCGAGAACGGCTCCGAGGTTCTTGCCTGCGGTGGCGATTCCGGGTTTGTCGTCTAGATCGCGGCAGATGGAAACGGCTTCCCGGATAGGTGGAACCGCCTCGGCGTACCGCTCCGCTTTCGCCAACGCTCCGCCAATGTTGCTCAAAGCAATCGCCTCGCCACGACGGTCCGGCGGATCAGACTCCCGACAGGCTCGTACATCGTCCCAGTAGATTTCGAGGACTTCGTCGACGTCTCGGCCTTGATCGACGTAGACGTTTCCCATGTTGGTGCGCGCCGCGACTGCTACACCGTCAACCCCGGCGTCCTCGGCGACCTCGGCAGCCCGCCGAAACGCTTCGAGCGCGTCATCGAACTGGCGCATCTTCCGAAGAGCGGAACCGTAGTGGTTCAGTACGCACGCCGCATAGTGTCGATTCTGCGCCTCAGCGACAAGCGAGCCGCCAACGACGGCGACGTCGTGGAATTCCTTGAGCCAGTGCCGCTGCGATCCCAGGATCTCACCGAGCCCCACGGCTAATGCCAGCATCAACTCCCGGTACTCGTGCTCGGGGCGCTTCGCGACCGCCAGAACGATGGCAATCGCCGTGGTGCGCTCCTCCTCGAACCAGGCAGCCGCGTGTTGTGCTGTGGGAAAGAATTTCCTGTTGTTGTCGTTCGGCACTCCGGTGAGCCAGTCGACCGCAGCTCCGACGCCCAAGAGGTATTTCACGACGATTACCTTCAATGCCCGCTCGGCGTCCTCGGGTTGCTCCGCTGACAATTCGGCCGAGTACAAGCGGATCAGGTCGTGCATGCTCCAGCGGTTGCGGACGTGCTGCTGGATGAGGTGGCTACGGACCAAAGCCATCAGTTGCGGCCGTATCGCATTGTGTGATGCGGAGATCAGCCAGCCGGCCGCTACCAGGCCTACGTCGCCTCCGGGGACGACGGACAGCAGACGGAACAGGCGTTTCAGGGTGGCGGGCAATCTCTTGTAGGACAACGCAAACGCGGCTCGCACGGAGAGGTCTGTGCCGTAGTCGAGGCTGTTGAGCCTGTCCTCCTCGCTGGCTAGCTCCTCGACCAGCTCGGCGATCGGCCTGTCTGGTTCATCGGCCAGGAGTGCGGCCACGATCTGCAGCGCAAGCGGCAAGCGATCACAGAGTTCGGCTAACCGCTCGGTGACCTGCGGGGCCTGACTCAGTCGGCCCTCGTCCGGATTGCGGGCACGGATCGCGCTGGTCAGCAGTTCGACCGCTTCGTCGGGGCCCATCACGTCGACGTCGACGACTTGTGGCTTCGGTATGTGGCCGAAGGTTTCCCGCGTCGTAACGGCGACGCGATGAATGGGACTGGCGGGCCGTAGTGGTTCGAACTGTGATGGATCGCTGGCGTTGTCTAGCCAAAGCAATACCGATTTTCCTTTTGCTGCGAGCTCGTTGAGTCGCTGCTGGTACTGGATTGCCTGCTCTGCGGGATCGGCAGCGATCTCGGTGTCCTCGACACCGAGCAGGATCGATAGTTTCGACAGCACCACCGCGGGCTGCACTCGAGCGTTGGGGCTATCCGCGTAACCGCGGAGATCGACGAAGAGAACGTGGTCGAACCGTCCGGCCGCCGCAGCCGCGGTCGCGGCCTGCCGCACGAGCGCCGTCTTCCCCACCCCTGGGGGTCCGCTCACCAGGACGATACCGCTGCTGAGACTGTCGCCTAAGCCAGACAACAGATCAGCGATCCGCGTCAGTTCGGCTTCGCGGCCGACGAACGGCGTAGGTTCGACGACCAACGCCTCGAGTGGGAGAACAGTTGTGGCGGCGCGCAGTTCGGCCAAGCCGTCGATGATCACCTGATCAATGCGATAGGCGGCCACCCCACCGTCGGTCGCGTTGATATAGATGTTCCGGGCAGCACCGTCGTCGACCCGACGGCCCTCCGCCTCCTCGGTCAAGACTCTTTACGCTTCCTGCGCCTGCGCGTCTGCCCGACATGCACTTCACCCATGTGATAAGCGGCCGCCGAACTGTGGTCGGCGTTAATCGTTATGTTCGCCCCCGCATTGGACGCTGTCTGTTGCCCCACGACGCCACCCTGTACCGCCTGTCTGGCAGCTCGCGAGTCCCGCTCTCGCTTGAACTGGACGCCGCTCGCCATCCCCGCCACAATTGCCACCCCGAGGAGAAGCCACTCCCACCAGACTGCGCCGCCGCTCGTCAGGAAAGTACCCGCAAAAGTCAGAGCCACCGCCGAGATCACACCCAGCGTCGCCGAAGCCGACACCCACATCGTTCGATCCTTCGCTAGCCGTGGATTCCTTATCCTTTAGGGGGGTAGGGGTCCCTCTTCCCCACTGTGTCGGTGTTGCGGATCTGGTTGTTGTCTTTGCGGTGGTCGCGGACCTCGCCGCCGCCGCTTCGTTCGGCGAAACCGCGTGCGGCGTCGTGGGCTTCGGCTTGGGTGTCGTAGCGGCCGGCAGCGCGTTCTGCGCCTGCGCGTTTTGCGCTCCAGTCACCTGAGTCTCTGTCGTATTGCACGTCATAGTCAGCCACGTTGCTACTACTCCTTATCCGCTCGACTGCTTTCGTTGAGCAAGTTACTCCCGCAGTACGACATCGACGGTCTTCTCACGAGGCTTGCTGCTTTTCATGTTCGATCTAGTCGATGAGACTGCGTAGGGCGTGTGTGCTCAGTTTGCGTACGTCCTCACTGAGGTAGTGCTCGTTGACACGTTCACGAAGCCCGATGGCCTCGGTGAGCCGGTCGATTTCCAAGGCCCCGCGCTAGGGCGCGGGACGGCGAAGCGTCTCGGCTACCTCGTTGGACCGGGAGTGCAGGTAGTGCGCTCGACGGTTATCGAGGGGTCCTGTCACGCTGTTGCGGCATGATCCGATTCGGCATCCCACGCGGGTACGGATATCGGTGTGGCTCAACAACTGTCGGGCGGCCTTGGCTGACACGGTGGCTCCGAGTGCGGGTAGATAGATCCCGGCAGCGGCGCCGCCGCCTTGGTCTTTCTCAGGGTCGGGGACCTTGCGGTAGCGAGACATCGCCTGGGAGTGGTTGACCTTTTCGAGCATCGCCAGGCCGACCGAGTAGGCATCGGCGTGGCCCATGGCCAGTGCGGCGCGGCCGATGTTCCCCGACAAGCCCAAGGTGACGGTCATGCCGTGTTCGCGGAACTGCTCGAGCACCCCGAAGACGGTACGGATCTTGCGGATACCTTCATCGTCGCCGCCGAGCGGGGAAAACCGGATCTCGATGTCTGCGCCTGCGTATTCGGCGGCCAGATCAATGCCGAGGCGGTTGATGGCGGTGGTCGCCAGGGTGATGACCGCACGGGTGGGCTTGTCCTCACCGACGGCGATCCGGGTTCGTTCGGCAAGGGGTCGACGTTGAGGCGCGCCGTGCGCTCGTCGGCCACGTAGAAGTGCGGCGCGGTGATGTGTGTGCTCAGCTCAGGGTGCTTGTCGATGGTCCGTTTGACCAGGGCCGCGCGGACTGCGAGGTTGCCGGACATGGAGTCGATATCGTAGGGCTGACCTGCCCAGAGGGGGAGCTTTTCCAGGTCATATCCGGGGGCGGCGAGGCGCTCGGCGGCCGGCACTGAAGAACTCACGGCGCGGCGGCGGCCAGACCGTGATAGTGCCAGCGGACGCGACCAGCGCGGATAAGACCCTGATGCTGCACAACCGGGGTGCCGGACATCGATGAGTACCGCATTCCACCCTGAGTGAGCGCATTGCAGCACAGGTGTCTTTAAGATAGCCAGGGCTGGACCTGCTGAAATCAGGCGCAGTGGACGAGACCGGCCGTATAGCCCAATCCCGGTGCCGCCGGAAGCGAGGCGCTCGCTCTTACTTATGTCCTGATGTCTTGCTTAGCGACCTTGGACTGTTGATCTGCGGAAGTCGATGGTCAGATCTGCCGTGAGCTTGTCATCGACTGGTGCGGCAGTCGCTAGCGTCCTATCAGGGTGGATACCGGATGTAACTTGACGTATCTCTTCAATTAGCGCATCGCCGAGGACTTCATTGACCGGGTCCACGAAGTACGCATAGTATGCCTCTACAAATTCCCCAAAGCTACTACGCTCCGTCAATCCAAGCGTTTCGTACGATACATAACCCGGCACCGGGGAGTCACCTTCTCTCTGCCGTGTGCTCATTATCGGACGGATGCCGTCGCGTAGGAAGTTCGGCCAGAGAATCGCCGATTCGTTCTTGTGAAGTTGGTTGTCAATCCATGACAGCCGATCATTACCATCAACAATAATTATCAAAAGCTCAGTACGAGCATCCTGCTTCTTATTTAGTGCTTGATGAAATATCGGCAAGAAAGTGTCGTTGACAAGTCGCGCATCGGCGTACCGATAGATATGGTCATGAGAATAGTTCTGCCATCTGATGTTATAGATACGACTTACTCCCTCAGCATCTATAACTGTCTGTTTTTGGTTATGGTTATAGCGATGGGACATATCGGCCTTGAGCACGTAATCTATGACAAGGGCGTCGCTAGGGTTGTAGGTATCACTGAACTGGAAAGAGAAATCAGGTACCTCCGGCGCGATAAGTCTGGAAATTGGGTTCTCGAAATCAGCGAAAATGCTGACGGAATGCAGCGAGCTCTGGGGATCTACCACAAACGTTGATAGGAGGCTGTTAGTCTGGGCGTCCTCTATGGCGCGACGATGAGCGTCGTTCTTGAGAAAATTTTCCCATTGACGTACTTGCTGCTCGATACTTTCAGAACTTTGCACATCGGGTTGCGCGATACTTTCGACTGCCGACTGCCAGCGCTTCTCCAATGAGTCGAGGTTCTCGCGTATATCGTCCATGAGGGTGGGTGATGACTCGATCTTGTCTCGTATCAGCGCACGGACCATGGTGACGGAGTTGAGCAGGTAACGGCGCACTCCAATAGGCGTATCCTCAGCCTCGATTGAGCCCAAAACTTCCGAGAATTGCTGGATGAGCCGGATGACGGTGCCGTTGAGGATTTGGGTGTTCATCCATTGGAGCATGTCGCGTTTGAAAGTATTTGAGTCAGATTTCGCAGGCCAGGAAAGACGTCCTATCGAGTCGTCAAGTCGCTCATTGACAGACTTGGCTATCAGAATTTCCGGCTGTTGAACGCCCATCAGGGCCAACGTGAATTTACGATCCAGATCTTTCACTGACTCGATATCCGTGTCGCCGTTGCGAATGACCTGTATATCGGACCCAGTCAGTGGGGAGTTGTTTTGACTGGCGACGGAATACAGCTCGCCGCAGGTGTTTGTTGCCGTAAGCCCATACGCCGTATAAGTATCGCGTAAGTACTCCGCCAAGCGACGGGGATCGTCGTCATCTCGGTGGAGAGTAATCACATTGGTTCTACCGTCTGGATTCACATTGTGGAACCACAGCGAGACCCTGCGTTCGTCAGATAACTGATTTTCCACCCACACCAGGGAGTCGTCTTGGTGAACGATGATTATTAAAACATCGCCATTAAGGTAGCGGTTATCCGGGGGCGATAGAGTTTTGTCTCTCCATTTGAATGTGGTTCTTACCACCGTTTCGGCCATCTCGTAGCGGTTGAGCCCGTCATGTGCACTTTGTTGCCAGCGGACCCGATATACCGGATGGCCATCCGCAGCACCAGCAACGCGGCGTTGAATATGGTTGTAACGGTGGACGTAGTCTGCGCCAAGTTGTTGATTGAGTACATGCACTTCAGCGGTGGTCGGGATATTTTTACTGCGGAAACGCACCCAGTCGACTTGCGGCGATGTCAATTCCCACACGTTGTTCTGGCGGGGGCCGTCGTACTCGCTGATGGCGTGGATCGACTCCACGGGATCAACGGTGAAGCTATCCGAGGTGATCGGTTCAGTGCGCATCATTACGCCCGGGATCCGTTGCCCGGGGTTGAAATGGTCGTAAGTGGTGCGTACGGCCCGGGAGAGCGCGAACGGTGTCACGTTCAGCGCCACGGACAAGGGATAGAACTGTTCGTTGGGCACCATCATCTTGCCGCGCTCCCAGTTCGACACCATGGTGGCGCTGATGCCAATCTTCTTGGCGAGCTCTGCCTGGATAAGCCCGGCCCGGCGACGCAGGTCCACCAGTGTCAACGGGGTCTGCGCTTCTTCATCGAGGCTCTCGATCGGTACCTCTAGCTCGGCAGCAAGTCGTGGGCGATTGCGAGGCCCCGGGACAACCTGGCCCGCTTCCCAGTGACGCACTGTCTCGGCGTCAACCCCCATGCGCTGGGCAAGTTCTGCAACGGACAACCCCCGAGCCAGCCGTGCTTGCGCCAGCCGCTGAGCACTAAACCGTTTACTCATCTCCCCTGCCTCCTGGCGGCCCGACAACAAGATGTTGACGCGCACACCCCGACCAACTTATTATTTTGAGGTCCGGGTCGGTGACGGTCAACTTGGAGGCACACGGTAGGAATCAAAGACATTCGGCGCTGCTGCATTCGGCGCTCATCCTCACCGACGGCGCTGCGATCGCCGCAATTTTGATGAAAACCTCGGCCCTGCATGCCGAGGTTTTCGTGTACGACTCCCGGTAAGGAACTCGCAACGATGAGTTTAGTCATCACTGTTGTCAGGCGCAACGGCCCGGTCACGTTAAGGGACGATTCCTGATGCCGTGCTACGCGGTTATGCGGCCCGCCAGCATGTGCTTGACGATCAGGTCGGCAGCCCGCGCCGCGGGCGGCTCTTGGCATTCCTACCTGCCCGATTTTCGGGTGTGCACCGGCCAAAGCATCCTGCTGATGACTTCAGAATCCGTTGGGATGGTGCATATTTCGATGGCCGTGCTGTGGTGAGCATAACCATTGAACCTAGACGCCATGGCGCTGGCGCGTTACTCAACCAGGCGCTGGCGCCGACTGAACGAATCAATCGCATCGGCGCCGGCTCAATGATCGATGCTGCCGTGGCAAAGGGGCTGAGGCGATACTGGCGGCGGTCGAGACGGAAGCTAGCCGTCACCTTCGAGTTGAAGGCTCTACCGCCGACCCGCCGCCGCAAGCTAATACGGCTGTGCGCCAGTCAGGTGCTGCCGTGAATCCGATTGAGATCATGCAGACCGCACTCGATGAGCGCTATCCGGATGGCGGGATTCCTGACTCGTACTTCGCGATGTATACCGCCGATGCGACCGGACGGATGTTCGCGCGATTCCACTTCCAGGCGGACTCGCTGCTCGAATTTCTTGACCGAAAAAGCAGAACCGCGGCGCGCCACTACAACGCCACCGAGAGTCGCGACTTACTACAACTTATGCGCGAGCTGCTCGATGCCTACCAGGTTATGAGGGATTGCGGACATCCGTTCGAGATCGCCCACGCGTACACGGATGTGTTCAAGCGCTGCAAACAGTTTCTTCAGGAGACACAAGGCAGCTCTATCCCCGCGGACCTGCCCATGATCTCTATCAGCCGTTATCGGCCGATCTTCACACTGGTCGACCGACCCGGGCGCCGCCTGATCATCGACCGGCAAGCGCTACGCGTGATCGGGAGCGGCTCGTACGGAATGGTTTGGGAGTACATCGACCCGAACTACGGCATCAAGTTCGCTCTCAAACGGGTCAGGGCCGGTCGAGACACCGAGGTGCAACGGTTCCGTCGTGAATACGATTTGATGCGCCAGATGGACTCACCGAACGTTCTGCGCGTCTACGGCTACGACGACCAGCTCCACGAATACACGATGGAGCACTGCACGGGCACACTGCACGACTTCATCAGCCGCAACAACAGCAGGTTCACCTTCGCGCAGCGGCGCGACATCGCACTGCAATTTCTCCATGGGCTCAAGCACATTCACCAGCACGGCGTTCTGCACCGTGACCTCAGTGCCAGGAACATACTCGTGCAGGAGTACGCCGACCTTGCCGTAACCATCAAAGTCGCCGACTTCGGCCTGGCCAAGGCCAGGGACTCGGAGCTGACACGGACCCGGTCGGCAGTAAAAGGCACGATCGTGGATCCGAGCTTGGAATCGTTCCGCGACTACGACATCTCTTATGAGATGTACCCCGTTGGACATCTACTTGGGTTCATCTTCTCGGGGCGTACCGACCCGTTCAAGGCACCCGAAACAGTCATTCCGATCGTGAGACGGTGCCTAGACCCCGACCGGCCACAGCGCTACGCCAATGTCAGCGAGCTCATCGCCCACGTCGCCGCATTGCCCGCCTAAGCGTTGCCCCTGCCGGACGAGAGAACGAAGCCGAAAGTGCGACCCTAAAAACCGAACGTAGTTACCGCGCCATGTTGGTGAAGCGCGACAGGTGCAGCTGGTGCGCCACGGTGATGGTGGCCGTCGGACCGTTACGGTGCTTGCCGAGAATCAGGTCGGCCTCGCCACCGCGCGGATCGTCACGCTCGAACGCATCCGGGCGGTGCAACAGGATCACCATGTCGGCATCCTGTTCCAGCGACCCGGATTCACGAAGATCCGAGACCTGTGGACGCTTGTCGGTGCGCTGCTCGGGACCACGGTTCAGCTGACTGATCGCGATGACCGGAACCTCAAGCTCCTTGGCTAATAGCTTCAGGTTTCGGGAGAACTCCGAGACTTCCTGCTGACGGGATTCGTGCTTCTTACCGGAGGTCATCAGCTGCAGGTAGTCGACCACCACCAGCTTGAGCCCGGCCTTCTGGTTGAGCCGTCGTGCCTTGGCGCGGATCTCCATCATGGTCAGGTTCGGGGAGTCGTCAATGTAGAGCGGCGCCTCACTGATTTCACTCATCCGCCGTGCCAGCCGGGTCCAGTCGTCATCGCTCATCCGGCCCGAGCGCATATCGCCCAGTTTGATCTTCGCTTCGGCCGAGAGCAGTCGCATGACGATCTCGGTCTTGCTCATTTCCAGTGAAAAAATCACGCTGGGCAGCTGGTGCTTGATCGAGCACGACCGCATGAAATCCAGTCCGAGGGTCGATTTACCCACACCCGGCCGGGCCGCCACGATGATCATCTGACCCGGATGCAGCCCATTGGTGATCTCGTCCAGATCGGTGAAGCCCGTCGGCACACCCTTGGACATGCCGCCGGCCGACGCGATCGCATCGATCTCATCCATCGTGGGCTGCAGCAGCTCTTCGAGGGGCACGTAGTCTTCCGACATCCGCCGGTCGGTGACGTCGTAGACCTCGGCCTGTGCGCGGTCCACCACCTCGGCGACATCGGCACCCTCGGCCCCGGCGTACCCGTACTGCACCACGCGGGTCCCGGCCTCCACGAGACGGCGCAACAGCGCCTTCTCGGCCACGATCCCGGCATAGAACCCGGCGTTGGCGGCGGTCGGCACGGTGGAGATCAGCGTGTGCAGATACGGCGCACCGCCCACCCGGCGCAGCTGCCCGCGCCGGTCCAGCTCCGCGGCCACTGTCACGGCGTCAGCGGGCTCTCCCCTGCCGTACAGGTCGAGGATGGCCTCGTACACGCTCTGGTGGTTGGGCCGATAGAAGTCGTGCGGCCGCAGCTTCTCCAGCACATCGGCGATGGCGTCCTTGGACAGCAGCATCCCGCCCAGCACGGACTGCTCGGCAGCCACATCCTGGGGTGGTTGACGGCCGAACTCCTCCTCGGGAGGGGCAACTGGGCCGGACTGGCCCAGATCGTCGACTATCGCCACGGCGCGCTGGTCCTCCTAATCACATCAAGTCGAACACATGATCGCGGCGAGGTCTGACAAGTACAGTTCAGCCCGCGCGCCGCGGTAGACGTTAGATGTTGCTGGCGGCCCTGCCAAACGCCCCTGTGGATGAGCCTGGGCATGGGGTGTGGACTACTGTCCAACCCGGTGTTAGGGGGTTGGGGACAACCTGGGGATAGCTACCTACATTCCTGCACTTTTCCCAGTTGGCAGCCGGTGAACTAATTGACAGGACTGTGGATGGGAATCCGCCCGGCGTGTCGCATCAGGTTGCGGGCTCGGGCGTGTTCTGTTACCCCTCTCAACCCTCTAGGTTAACTAGAGGTAGCTTCGCTGGAGTGGCACACGCGTACAATACGTTCGCCAACAGATACGGCAACGGCGCCGCGGAAACCCGCGACGCCGTTGACCCGGCAGTACTTAGGATCGGTCAGCCTGCGGCGACTACATCCACGGTTATCTTGGTCGCCACACCGGCGTGCAGGTGCACATCCAGTGCGTACGAACCAATCTGCTTGATGTGCGCCTTCGGCAGGGTGACGGTGCGCTTGTCCAGGTTGGGTCCACCGGCGGCCTTGATGGCGCCCACCACGTCAGCGGCGGTCACCGAGCCGAACAGCTTGCCTTCACCGGCGGTCTTCACCGTCAGCTGAACGGCACCCAGGCCCTCGATAGCCTGCTTGATCTCGTGGGCGTGCTCGACACCACGGATCTCCTTGGCCTCACGGGCACGACGGATGTCGGTCGCCTGGCGCTCCGCACCACGGGTGGCAACAATCGCCAGTCCGCGCGGCAGCAGGTAGTTACGTCCGTAACCATCCCGAACCTCGACGGTGTCACCGGCAGTGCCGAGGTGCTCGACCTCGGTCGTCAGAATCAGCTTCATCAGATGTCCCTCCGGTCCTACCGCGTCGCCGAGCTGAACGGCAGCAGAGCTACCTCGCGAGCGTTCTTCACCGCGATCGCGATGTCGCGCTGGTGCTGAACGCAGTTTCCGGTGACCCGGCGGGCACGAATCTTGCCGCGCTCACTGATGTACGTGCGCAGCAGGTTGGTGTCCTTGTAATCGATATTCAGCGCCTTCTTGGTGCAGAACGCACACTTACGTGTCTTGACCGGCTTTTCCGGGGCAGGACGGCGCTTAGTCGTCTTGGCCATGGTGAATCTCTTTCTTTCTAGCTAGATAAGTTGTATCGCCCAGATCAGAAGGGCGGTTCATCGTCGGCCGCGGTGGAACCGGAGGCCGGGGCACTGCCCCACGGATCGTCGGCCGGCTCGCTGGAGCGGGAACCCCCGCCGCCGCCACCGCCGAAACCTCCACCGCCACCACCACCGCGCGAGGCCTTGTTGACCTTGGCGGTCGCGTACCGCAGAGACGGGCCGATCTCGTCGACCTCAACCTCCATGACGGTGCGCTTCTCGCCCTCGCGGGTTTCAAAGGAGCGCTGCTTGAGCCGGCCAGTGACAATGACACGGGACCCACGGGTCAGGCTCTCGGCCACGTTCTCGGCGGCCTCACGCCAGATATTGCACCGCAGGAACAGCGCCTCTCCGTCCTTCCACTCCGAACTCTGTCGGTCGAAGATGCGGGGAGTCGACGCCACAGTGAAGTTGGCGACGGCAGCCCCGGACGGTGTGAAGCGCAGTTCTGGATCGGCGGTCAAGTTTCCGACGACCGTGATGGTGGTGTCACCTGCCACGGTTCCTCCTCGTGTCTGTCAGCTGGCGTGGTTAACGGCAGCCTACGGAAGTCAACTGACTTCCGTAGGACCTCAGCGGGCTCCGGTACGCAGGACCTTGGTCCGCAACACGGACTCGTTAAGGCCCAGCTGGCGATCCAGCTCCGAGACGGTGGCGGGCTCCGCGACCACGTCGATCACCGCGTAGATGCCCTCGGCATGCTTGGCGATCTCGTAGGCAAGACGGCGCTTACCCCAAACCTCCACCTTCGAGACGGTTCCACCGTCACCGCGGATCACGTTCAGAAACGTATCCAGCGATGGAGCTACGGTGCGCTCGTCAAGAGTGGGGTCGAGAATGACCATGATTTCGTACTGACGCATGAGAAACTCATCACCTCCTGTGGTCTAGTGCGGCCACGGCGTATCCGTGGCAGGAGAGTCGCCTGCGTCGGCAACCGGCCAAGGCTACCGCACAGCCCCCTGACCGGCGAAATCAGACAGACGCGCGGGCGATATGCGGTGTGGGCTTACGCGCGCGCAGCCACGACGGCAGCCAGGCCGGAGGATTGTCGGCAACCCCATCGCACGGCCCGCCCGCCGGATCGTCCGCGTCATCACTGTGTCCGCGCACCAGGTCCTCGCTGGGGTGATAGACCTGGCGCAGCACCAAGGCGCACAACCCGATCACCGCGATATCGCGCACCAGCACCGTGCCGGTGAACCATTGCTCGGGCAACCCCTTGTTCTCCAAACCCAGCAGGTAGTACATCCGCGGAACCCAGACCAACGCGTCGACGGTCATCCACGCCAGCAGGATTCGGCGATGCGGCAACGCCACCACGGCAAGTGGCACCAGCCACAGCGAGAACTGCGGGCTCCACACCTTGTTGGTGAGCAGGAATACCGCCACCACCAGGAAGGCCAACTGCGCCACACGCGGGCGCCGCGGAGCCGTCAGCGCTACGTATCCGATGCCCAGACAGCAGATCCCGAACAGAACGGCCGATATCGCGTTGAGCACGACCGGGGGCTCCCAGAAACCCAGCGGGCCGTCGAAGCCCTGCCATCCGGTGAAGGATTTGAAGACGTTGTACAGCGAGTCCATGTCGTCGCCGCGGCGGGTGTTGAGCCGGAAGAACTCCCCCCATCCGCGGGGGAAGAGCATCGCCACCGGAGCATTCACCACAACCCAACTGGCCAGTGCGGCCGCGGCGGTCTTGGAGAACTCATGCATCTTGCCGCTGCGCAGACTCACCAACAGCAGTGGAAACAGCAGCAGCACCGGATAGAGCTTGGCGGCCACGCCCAGCCCTATCAGCACACCCGCCAGCCACGGTTTCCTGCGAGCCCACGCCCACAGTGCCGTCATGCTGAAAGCCGTTGCAAGAGCATCGAAATTCGTGAAGATCTGGAAGATCACGATCGGGGACGCCGCGATCATCACCACATCCCACGGGCGGGTGCGCGGGCTCAATCCCGCGCTGGCCCAGATGGTTACCAGCCACGCGAGCGCCAATCCGAAAGCCACGATGTTGAAGAACATCACCACTTCGGCGACGATGGGCAGCCCCAGTAGATCGCTGGCCTGGGTGTACGTCTTGGCCAGGGCCATCGCGGTGTACTGATACACCCCAGTCACCACCGGATACTCCATGTACCGGACCGCCGGAGTGCCGTCGTACTGAATCTTCTGATGACCGCCCGAGTCCGTCTCCAGCCAGCTGGACTTGTAGGGGAAGCGCCCCTGATTCAACAGCTCCGCGCCATAGAGCGGCACGGTGTCTGAGTAGCACAACTGGTAGTAGGCCCGGTTGTTGTCCCAATTGGCCACGCGCTGAGCACCATTGCCGGAACCACTCTGCTGCAAGCAAGGGGCCTTACTGGTCCACCCCAGGATGAGGAATCCCAGCGCGATGGTGAACACCACCCGCAATGGTGTCCAGAACGGCTGGCGCCCGACCAGGGCGTGCCCGCCCAACGACCCACCGATCACCTCGGATAGCTCGGCACCCATCGCATCGGTGCGACTGGGGAAGTCGCGATCGTCGGCACTGCGCAGGTCATCGGCGAGCTTCTCGGGAGACACCGTCGCACGGGATTCGGCCGGCACCTGCCTACTGCCCCGGAGGCGGCGGCGCGTCACCCGCCGGTGGCGCCGCCGGGCCCACCGGAATCGTCGTCGGGGGTCCCACCGGAATGGTGATACCCGGTGCGATCTCGATGGTCGGCTGGATGACCGTCACCTCGCCGCCACCGCCCGGCGCGGGCGCCGGAGGACCGTTCGGAGCCGGCGGCGGAGGCACGTAGACCGGCACACCGGCGTATCCGCCGATGGCGCCCGGCTTGGGGAAGGTCTCCTTGGTGGAGCCGTCCAACGCGCCATTCATGGTCTTCTGCCAGATATCCGACGGCAGACCGGAACCGTAAATCGGTCCACCCCAACTGTTTCTGATCGGCTTGCCGTCGTCGGTCCCTATCCACACCGCGGTCGAGAGCGACGGGGTGAAACCGACCATCCAGGCGTCCTTGTTGTCCTTGGTGTCGCCCAGCTGCGCGGTACCGGTCTTGGCGGCCGACTCTCGTCCGCCCGCCAGGCCATGCCCGCGGGAGTAGGCCGCGATCGGTTTCATCGCCGAGATCGCGTTGTTCGCAACATCATCAGAGAAACGCTTCTCGCCCGTGTTGTCGGAAGAACCCGCGTCGAAAAGCACCTGGCCGTCCGCGTTCACCACCTTCTGGATGAAATGTGGCTTGCGGTAGGTCCCGGACGCCGCCAAGGTCGCGTACGCCGAGGCCATGTCGATCACCCGGGTCTGGTACTGGCCCAGCACCACACCGTTATTCGGCGGACCGCCCTGACCGTCCTCGGACAACGTGTGCGAGACACCGGGGAAGTTCTCGGCGATACCGGCGGCATGCGCGGCGGTAGCCACATCGTCGGGCCCGTTCTTCAGCTTCAGCATGAGCCGGTAGAAGCTGGTGTTCAGCGAGCGCTTCAGCGCCTCGGCCACCGAACACGTTCCGCACGAAGCGTCCTCGCTGTTCTTGATGGTGATGCCCTGATAGGTCAGCTCCGAGCTATCCAGCTGGTAGCCCAGTCCGATTCCCTGCTGCAGCGCCGCCACCAAGGCGAACACCTTGAACGACGAACCGGTCTGCAGACCCTGTTGCGCGTAGTCCAGACCCTGGGCGTTGGAGCCGCCGTAGTACGCCTTGACCGCACCCGTGCGCGGATCCACGGACACCACCGCCGTTCGCAGGTCTGCGTTCTCGCCCTGCAAGGTGCTGTTGACCGCGTTCTCGGCGGCCTGCTGCGCCTTGGTGTCGATGGTCGTCGTGATCTGCAGGCCCTCGGTATTCAACGTCTGCTCGTCGATGTTGAACAGATCGGTGAGCTCGGCCATCACCTGACGCTTGATAAGCCCGTTGGGACCGGTGGTCGCGTTCTGGGCAGCAGCCTGCTCAGGCGGCACCGTTGCCGGGTACACCTGCCCGGCACGATCCTGCGCGGACAGTGCACCGATGGTGACCATGCCGTCGAGCACCCAGTTCCACCGGTTCGTCGACTCGGGCAGATCAACGGCGGGATCCAGGCGCGACGGCCGCTGGATCAGTGCGGCCAACAACGCGCCCTCGGACACCGTGAGCTGTTCCACGGGCTTGTCGAAGTAGGCCTTCGACGCCGCCGAGATGCCGTACGCGCCACGTCCGAAATAGATGATGTTGAGGTAGGCCTCCAGCACCTGATCCTTGGACCAGGACTGCGACATCTTCGTGGAGATGACGATCTCCTTGGCCTTACGGGTCAGACCGCCGAGGCCGGCGCGCTGCGCACCCACCATCGCGTTCTTCACGTACTGCTGGGTGATCGTGGAACCACCCTGGGTATCGCCGCCGAACATGTTGTTCTTGACCGCGCGCAGCAGACCCGAGAAGGAGAAGCCCGGGTTGCCGTAGAAATCGCGGTCCTCGGCGGCCATCACGGCCGCGCGCACATGCTGGGGCACCTGGTCGATCTTGATGTCGACCCGGTTTCCGTCCGGTGGAACGACTTTGGCGAGTTCGGTGGTGCCGTCGCTGGCCAAGATGGTGGACACCTGGCTGGTACGGATATCGCCCGGCTTCGGGATGTCGACCACCGAATACGCCAGTGCGAACGTCGCCAGCGGGATGACGATGGCCAACAGCACCAGGGCGATCATCACGCGACGGAAGATTTTCCAGCCGTTGCTCTTTCGCCTGCGGCGACGCTGCGGCGGACGCGACGAACCACCCGGCCGGCTGGAGGGGGGCGGCGGCTCATGTCCGTTGCCCTCGTCATCACGTTCCAGCGCCGCGCGAGCCGCGGCCACGGCATCCTCATCGCGCCGGTACAGCGGCAGATCCTCGACAGGGTCGAGGATCGACGTCGGCCGATCGTCCATGCTGGGGGTGCGCGGTGAATCCGAGCCGCCGGAAGCTACCGGATTCTGTCCGCCAACCACGCCGCCCTCACCCTGTGGCCTATTCACTGGCCGTCCGGGCACGAGTTGTTCGCTGACGTGGGGTGGTCCCCTTCGGCGCCGGGAGGGCGCCCATGACATACGACTTCACCAAATGATTCCAACTGCAGGTCCGGCATACCTCGACAACGTGCACGGCGAACTCCGAGTACCGAGTGCCCAGCAACACCAGTTCCTCTGCCGTACGGGCCGAACCGGATACCGCGCCCAGATGCTCGCCGAAAACCCACGACACCAGCGTCAGTTGCTCCTTGCGGCAGATCGGGCACACCACCGCACTCGATTTGCCGTGGAACTTGGCCGCACGGAGCAGATACGGGTTCGCGTCGCAGACTTCGGCCACGCCGGTACGCCCGGAATAGACCTCAGCCAGCAGGGATCGCCGCTTGAGCGCGTAATCCACCACCTGTCTCTGCAATCGCACGGTAACCAGAGTACGTCCGATTACGCGCTGGCCGAGCCCGGGCCACACAGACAGCACGTACTTTGCGAAGCCGATCTCCGTCCGCGTTCCGCTCGTTACGATGAGGCGACTGTCAGGAAGAGGGGGACATATGACATTCCGTCGACTATCACCGGTGCTCGGCGGCTTTGCGGCCTTGACCGTCATCGCCTCCGCGGCCATCAATCCCGCGGCGACCGCGTCCCCACCGGTTGGCACCGGAAAGGTCGTAGGAACGGCGGTACTAAAGGTGATCGGCGGCGGGACGGCGACCGTCACCTGGAAAGAGAACGACGGCGCGGCCCACATCGAGAAGGATGTCGCGCTGCCCTGGGAGCACACCATCGACGTCGTCGAAGAGGCGAACTCCGAAGTCCGGGCCAGCGGGGCCGGCGCCACCGGCTGCACGATCACCATGGGCGACATGCTGGTGTCGTTCAAGAGTGAGCCCAATCCAGTCTGCGAGTTCGCGTACTGGGGCTGACGCGCCCGGGCCCTGAGGGACCGCGCCGCTCTACGATTCCTCGCATGGCGACCCGTGCCAAGGATTCCGACCGAGACGTCACGTGCACGGCGCTCGACGCCGCCTTCGGCGACGGCCAGCTCTCCTCGGAGGAGCACCGTCAGCGGATCGCCATCGCCACCAGTGCGCAGACTCTCGGCGAGCTCAACGGCGTGGTCTCCGATCTGCAGATCGCCGCCCTCCCGGCCCAGGTACCCATCCCCCGGCCGCCGCGGCGCCGCTGGCCGGCGATCGTCGTCACCGCCGTCGTCGCTGCCGCCCTCGGAGCCGGGATGAGTGCCTATGTCACACGGCCGGTGCCACCGGACCCGGGGGCGGCCGCCGACGGCATCGCTCCCGTCGTGATCGCCCCGACGAAGTTGTTCTCCGTGCCGGGCCTTTCCGGCCTGCTGGACCAGATGCGCGCAAAATTCGGCGACACCGTCGGCATCGAACTGACCGTCCGCTCCAACAACGCGGCGCTGGTCCGCATCGAATCCACCGATCCGAACCTGCCCATCACCTACCCGTATCAGGGCGGGTTCCGTGACGGCGGAGCGATGCCCGGTACCTGGCGCAACGTTCGGATCGGAGACCTGAGCCGATTCGATCCGGCCAAGATCATCGGGGTCCTGCGCGGAGCACCCGAAACCCTGAACGTGCCCGCCGCCGGCGAGAGCGGAACCGTCATGGTGATCAAGCCCAACGACGAGGGCGTCGACATCACCATCACCGTCTCGGAGCGGGACCGCACCGGCCGAATGGTCGTCGCGGGTAACGGCGAGCCCAAAGAGGTCGTGCCCGCATCCTGACCATCAAGATCGCTCTACGATTCCTCGCATGGCGACAGGCACCCGGGCCAAGGACAGCGACCGCAACGACACCTGCAAGCTGCTCGATGACGCACTGAGCGACGGACAGCTGTCCATGGAAGAGCACCGCGAACGCGTTGCCTCGGCCACCACCGCCTCGACGCTGGGACAGCTCAGCTCGCTGGTCTCGGATCTGCAGAACGCCAAAGCGGCCGCCCACATGCCCGTGCTGAAGGGTCCGCAGCGCCCCTGGTGGCGACGGTGGTACGCGCCCGCCGGTGTGGCCGCCGCCCTGGTCCTGGTCGGTGTGCTCATCGGTTGGGGCGCCTACGGAAACACCAGCTCGCCGATGGACTTCACCACCGATCCCGGTGCCAAGCCCGACGGTGTGGCGCCTATTGTGATGACGCCCCCACGCCAGCTGATGTCGCTCGGCGGCCTGACGGGTCTCTTTGAGCAGATGCGCCAAAAATTCGGTGACACCACCGGGTACGAGCTGAACATCTACGGGGACTACGCGATTCTGACGCGCCCCGATCCCCGCGAACCTCGCCGCACGCTGCGCTACACGTATCAGGGCGGATGGGACCATCCCGACGACTCGTCGGGCAGTCACGCCGACCGCACGGTTGACCTCGCCAAGTTCGACGTCAAAACCATCATCGGCATCATGCGCGGCGCACCCGAGACCCTCGGCATCAAACAGAGCGAGGTCAAGAACACGTACCTGTTCATCAAACCGAGCGAGGACAAGACCGCACCACCGGACACCGTTCAGATCGACATCTCGATCAGCGGTGAATTCCAGAACGGGTCGATCTACGTCAATCCGGACGGCACCCCCATCCGGACCACGTACCCCTCCGGCAGTTAGATCTTCCCCCGTGTGGCGCCCGCATATATCGCGGCGATACTATGTCCCGATCGGTGCACGAGAGATGCTCCGGCGTCATACACGGTGTGAGGAGGTGACTTCATGTTGGAACTGGCCATCCTCGGCTTGCTGCTTGAGTCACCCATGCACGGCTACGAGCTGCGCAAGCGCCTGACCGGATTGCTCGGAGCATTCCGGGCGTTCTCTTACGGCTCGCTGTACCCGGCCCTGCGGCGCATGCAGGCCGATGGGCTGATCGCCGAAGACTCCGCGCCCGCGGGCACCACAGTGCTGCTTCGCGGCAAGCGGGTCTATCAGATGACCGCCGCCGGCCGTGCACGCTTCAGCGAGCTGGTCGCGGACACCGGTCCGCAGAATTACACCGACGACGGCTTCGGTGTGCACCTGGCGTTCTTCAACCGCACCCCGGCCGAGGCCCGGATGCGAATCCTCGAAGGCCGCCGCCGTCAGGTAGAAGAGCGCCGGGAGGGCCTGCGCGAGGCCATCACCCGGGCAAGCAGTTCGTTCGACCGGTACACCAAGCAGCTGCACCAGCTTGGCCTGGAATCCAGTGAACGAGAAGTGAAGTGGCTCAACGATTTGATCGCCGCCGAGCGCACCGCGCAGGCACGAGTCGAGGAGCGTTAGACGTGACACAGCGCACGACCATCGGTAAAGGAGAACCGTCCATGTCCAACACATCATCTGAGGTGCGAGTCGCCATCGTCGGCGTCGGCAACTGCGCATCCTCGCTGGTTCAGGGCGTGCAGTACTACCAGGATGCGGACGAGAACTCCACTGTTCCGGGCCTGATGCACGTCAAGTTCGGCCCGTACCACGTGCGCGACGTGAAGTTCGTCGCCGCGTTCGACGTGGACGCCAAGAAGGTCGGCTTCGACCTCTCCGAGGCGATCTCGGCGTCGGAGAACAACACCATCAAGATCGCCGACGTGCCGCCCACCGATGTCATCGTGCAGCGCGGACCGACCCTGGACGGCATCGGCAAGTACTACGCCGACACCATCGAGGTGTCCGACACCGATCCGGTCGACGTCGTGAAGGTGCTGAAAGACAACAACGTTGACGTCCTCGTGTCCTACCTTCCGGTGGGTTCTGAAGAGGCCGACAAGTTCTACGCCCAGTGCGCCATCGACGCCAAGGTGGCGTTCGTCAACGCGCTACCGGTGTTCATCGCCTCGGATCCGGTGTGGGCCAAGAAGTTCGAAGATGCCGGTGTGCCGATCGTGGGCGACGACATCAAGAGCCAGGTGGGCGCCACCATCACCCACAGGGTGATGGCCAAGCTGTTCGAGGACCGCGGTGTCACCCTGGACCGCACCTACCAGCTCAACGTCGGCGGCAACATGGACTTCAAGAACATGCTCGAGCGTGAGCGTCTGGAGTCCAAGAAGGTCTCCAAGACTCAGGCCGTCACGTCGAACCTCAACGGATCACTGGCCGACAAGGTGTACGACAAGAACGTGCACATCGGCCCGTCCGACTACGTCGCGTGGCTCGATGACCGCAAATGGGCTTATGTGCGCCTGGAAGGCCGCGCCTTCGGCGATGTGCCGCTGAACCTCGAATACAAGCTCGAGGTCTGGGACTCCCCCAACTCGGCCGGCATCATCATCGACGCGGTACGTGCGGCGAAGATCGCACTCGACCGCGGGCTCGGTGGCCCGATTCTTCCGGCCTCGGCCTACCTGATGAAGAGCCCGCCGAAGCAACTCGCCGACGACATCGCGCGCACCCAGCTGGAGCAGTTCATCGAAGGCTGAGCCTGTTTCTTCGTTCTACCCACCGAGGGCACACCGTCAGGTGTGCCCTCGGTGCTATTTGTTGGCCCGCAACCGATTCGCGACTGCGGCTAGCTGGTCAAGCACGGCAAGGGTCTCGTCCTCGCGCAACGGATCCAGATGAAGGAGCACCTGCTCCACGCCGGCATCCAGATACGCAGCGGCAGCCCGCTCCCCGGACACGCCGCTCACACCGACCGGCAGATCCGCGCGTCCCTGCTCGGCGAACCGGCGGCGCGCCACCCGCACATCCTCGGGGGTAGACGTCGCCGCGTATGGCAACCACCCATCACCTAACCGCACCGCGCGTGACTGAGCGGCCCGGCTCGGACCACCCACGTACACCGGAATGGGCGTCGGTGGACGCGGGCTCGCGGCGACGGGCCCGAAATCGAGGTGCTCGCCATGGAATTCCGCTACGTCCTCGGTCCACAGCTGTTTGAGGGCGACCAGCTGTTCGTCGAGTTTCGCACCGCGCAGCGTCGGGTCGGCGCCGTGGTTGCGTAGCTCGCCCAGATTCCACCCGACGCCGACTCCCAGCACGGCTCGGCCGCCCGACAGTGTGGACAGCGTCGCCCAGGCCTTGGCGGTGTGCAACACATCGCGCTGGGGTAACAGTGCGACCCCGGACCCAATCACCAAATGCTCGGTGGCCGCCGCGGCATAGGCGAGCACCACCGGAAGGTCTCGTATCAACGGAAGCCGCGCCCGGAACTCCGGATCGATGTCATCGGGTGTGTCGACCGGGAAGTAGGAATGGTCGTCGAAGAGCAGCCAGTCGAAGCCGCGTTCCTCGACAGCGCGGGCGAGCACGTCGGGGGCCACGTATCCGTCGGCCGATGAGGTAGAGATACCGAAGCCGGTCATGACCTCCAGGAACCACCCGCATGCCACCGAAATTCCTGGCAACGCGCTGCACGATCTGATTGCGGGGTGCAACATCGACCTACCCGGCTGTAAGGAGAATCCATGGCGACCACGGAATCGTCCAGCGAGGGCGGCCTGCAGCATTCGTTGCAGAAGCGCCACCTGACGATGATCGCGATCGGTGGCGTCATCGGCGCCGGCCTGTTCGTGGGGTCCGGTGCGACGATCAAGGCGGCTGGCCCGGCTGCCTTCCTCACCTATGCCATCACCGGTGTGCTCATCGTGCTGGTGATGCGCATGCTCGGCGAGATGGCCGTGGCGAATCCGTCGACCGGCTCCTTCGCCGACTACAGCCGCCGCGCCCTCGGCGACTGGGCAGGATTCTCTGTCGGCTGGCTCTACTGGTACTTCTGGGTAATCGTCGTGGGGTTCGAGGCAGTCGCCGGCGGCAAGATCGTCCAAGATTGGTGGCCGCACTTTCCGTTGTGGCTGATCGCTCTTGTCCTCATGGTGGCCATGACCGCCACCAACCTCTTCTCGGTGCGGTCCTACGGCGAGTTCGAATACTGGTTCGCCAGTGTGAAAGTACTTGCCATCATTGCATTTCTCGTCCTCGGCACGATGTTCGTACTGGGCTGGTGGCCGGGTAAGCACATGGACTTCTCCAACCTCACCAAGAGCGGGTTCGCTCCCAATGGCACCGGTGCGATCTTCTCCGCCATCGTGGTCGTGGTGTTTTCGATGGTCGGCCCGGAAATCGCGACCATCGCGGCCGCCGAATCCAAGGACCCCGCGCGGGCCATCAGCAGGGCCACCAACTCGGTCATCTACCGAATCGGGCTCTTCTTCGTGGGCTCCATCTTCCTGATCGCGGTGATCGTGCCGTGGGATAGCCCGACTTTGGGCACCTCACCCTTCGTCACCGCATTCAAGACCTTGGGAATTCCGCACGCCGACAACATCATGCGGATAGTCGTGCTCACCGCCGTGTTGTCCTGTCTCAACTCGGCGATGTACACCGCCTCCCGCATGCTGTTCGTGTTGGCAGGCCGGGGCGAGGCACCGCGCAGCTGGCTGCGCGTCAACTCGCGCGGTGTTCCGGTGCACGCCATCTTGGCGTCCTCATTCATCGGATTCGTCTGCGTGGTGCTGGCATACGTCGCCGAAGACACCGTCTTTCTATTCCTGCTCAACTCCTCCGGCGCGGTAATCCTGTTTGTGTACTTCATGATTGCGATATCGCAGCTGGTACTCAGGCCCCGCACACCCCCAGAGAAGCTGATCGTCAAGATGTGGGGTTATCCGGTGTTGACGATCCTCACCGCCGGTGCGATCGTCGCGATTCTGGTCGCGATGGGCTTTCAGGACGGCACCCGCTCGCAGCTGTGGACCAGCCTGCTGTCCTGGGCGGTGATCCTGCTCGCCTTCGTGGCACTCCGGCTGACCCGGCTCCGCGCACCGGTGCCCGACGAACCGGTTACCCGGTAATCGCCCCGGCCCGCCGGAACAGCTGCAGCGTGAGACCGTGCAGGTAATCACCCACCGCCACAGGCGCTTTCCCGGCGAAGGCGCGGGCGTGCGTGCCCTCCAAGATGATGCCCAACTTGAAACAGGCGAGCACGGTGTACCAGTGGATCGCGCTGAGATCACGGTCCGTGCGTTCCGCGTAGTGCGCGACGAGCTCCTCGGGCGTGGGCAGACCTCCGGCCTGCACGAGTGCTCCACCCAGTGAAGCATCGTCGCCATCCGAAGGCCACGTCGCCAACAGCCAGCCCAAGTCCAGCAGCGGGTCACCGATCGTCGACATCTCCCAGTCCACGATGGCGGCGAGCTCAGGACCGTCATTGCGGAACATCATGTTCGCCAGGTGGAAATCACCATGCATGATCCCCGGCTTCCACTGCGACGGCCGATGCTGCTCAAGCCAATCGGCGACGGATTGCAGACCCGGGATGTCCGGGCCCGGGTACCCCTCGTGCTTGCTGAACGAGTCGAGCTCTTTGAGCCAACGCGGTACCTGACGCTCCAGGAAGCCGTCGGGATTGCCGTACCCGTCCAGTCCCAGCGCCTGATAGTCCAGTGCCCCCAGGGCGGCGATACCGCTGACCGCCTCCAGCCCCATCTGGTGCCGAATCTGCGGACTGCTCGCATGCAGCTCCGGCAGGGTGACCGAGGCATTGAATCCGTCGACCGGCTCCATCAGATAGAAGACCGCGCCGCCCAGCACCGTCTCGTCGGTGCACGCCGCGATGAGCTCGGGAGCGGGAACTCCCTGTCCGCGTAACGCTCCCAGCAATCGCGACTCCCGGCGGATCACATTGTTACTGGCCTCACGTAGATGCTTCGGGGGCCGGCGCAACACATACTCGCGGCCGCCCCGGGTGAAGCGCACCATGATGTTCTGCGTGCCGCCCGTGATCGCCGAGACGTCCGCCACCTCACCCGCCGGAAGTCCCTGCTCATCCATCCAGCGCGAAACAACACCGAAATCAACGCTTTTCGGGTCGACATGCTGCGGAGCCGCCATTACAGGTTGCCCACCCGGTGCTCGAGGCGGGCCGCCACATGTGCCCTGGCCTTCTCCGTCAACGCCGGGATGTGACTCGGCGGGAACAGACCCTCATACGGGGTGTAGTCCTTGAGGACTTCCTTGGCGATGGTGACTTTGTGCACCTCGGTGGGGCCGTCGACCAGACCCATCACCTCCGAGTACAGGAACATCTTGGCCAACGGCATCTCTTCGGAGACGCCGAGCGAGCCGTGCAGGTGCAGCGCACGCTGGGCGACGTCATGCATCACCTTTGGCATGGCGGCCTTGATGGCCGCGATGTCCTTGCGCACCTTGAGGTAGTCCTGGTGCTTGTCGATCAGCCAGGCAGTCCGAAGCACCAGCAGACGGAATGACTCCATCTCGATCCAGCTGTCGGCGATGCGCTCCTGCGTCATCTGCAACTTGGCGATGGTGCCGCCGCGTGCTTCCCGGCTGATGACACGCTCGCACATCATGTCGAATGCCTTACGCACCTGAGCCACCGTCCGCATCGCATGATGCACGCGACCCCCGCCGAGGCGGGTTTGCGCGATCACGAACGCGGCACCCTCGGCACCCAGCATGTTCTCGGCGGGAATCCGGGCATTGGTGAAGCGGGTGTAGGCCTCGTCCTCGCTGAACCCATGCACGGTGATGTTTCTGACGATCTCCACCCCCGGCGCGTTCGGGTCGACGATGAACATCGACATTCCCTGATACGGGCTGACATCCGGGTTGGTGACGGCCATGACGATCCAGAAGGCGGCGTGCCGCGCCTCGGAGTTGAACCACTTCTCCCCGTTGAGGATCCACTCATCACCGTCACGCACGGCAGTTGTCTTGAACAGCGTCGGATCGGACCCGCCCTGCGGCTCCGTCATGACGTAACAGGACCCGATGTCGCCGTCCATCAGCGGCTGCAGATACTTCGCCTTCTGCGCCTCGGTGCCGTAGTGCGCGAGGATCTCGGCATTGCCGGTGTCGGGAGCCTGGCATCCGAAGATCGAGGGGGCCCACACCGAACGGCCCAGAATCTCATTGAGCAACGCGAGCTTGAGCTGCCCGAAGCCCGGACCGCCCAGCTCGGGGCCGAGATGACAGGCCCACAGCCCACGGCGCTTGACCTCCTCCTTGAGCGGTCGCACGTAGTCCATGGCCTCGGTATCGGACTTGTCGTACGGGTTGGGGAACACGTAATCGAGCGGTTCCACCTCGGTGCGGACGAATTCCTCGGCCCAGTCCAGCAGCTCCTGGTATTCGGGGTCGGTCTCGAAATCCCATGCCATGTCAGTTACTTCCTGTCGGTTCGGGTTCAATGGGAAGTTCATGCGGACGATCCGTATGCACGCCGTCCACCACCATGTCGGCGATGCGCTTGGCGATCTGCGCCGGGCTCTTGCCATCGGCGCGGTACCAGACCGCCACCATGTTCAGCATCCCGAGAATCGCGTTGGTGATCAGGTGATCGCTGGTGCGAAACACCCCGGCTTCGTAACCCTCGTCGAGAACGCGTTGCCAGCAGCGCTGTAACTCGTCACGCATTCCCTGCAACTCCGCGGCCCGCCCGCCGGTCAGCGCGGATCCATCGCGGACCTGGATGGCAACCTGCTTGCGGTACTTGACAATAAGGATGACGTAGGAGCCGATGAGAGTGCGCAGACGCTTGGCGGGCGGGGTGTTCATGCCTGCGATGTGCGCAGCCTCGGTGAGCATTTCGTCGATGTAGCTGCGCAGGATCTCCCAGAGGAGTTCCTCTTTGGACCCGATGTGGTAGTACAGCGCGCCACCCCGTACACCGGCCGCAGCGCCGATCTCAGCAACACCGGTCGCGTGAAATCCCTTCTCGGCGAAGAGTTCTGTTGCCACATCCATGATCCGCCGACGGGTCGCCGCGGCATCGCCATCGGCCGCGGGCGGACGGCCTCGACGCGGCTTGGCGCCGGCCTCGGTCACAGGATGCCGCCATCCAGTCGAATCGTCGTTCCCGTGCAGTAGGCCGATGCATCACTTGCGAGATACAGTGCCGCGCCGACGATGTCTTCCGGTTCGCCCACGCGGCGCAACGGAATGCTGGGAATGAGCGCCTCGGCGAATCCTTCCGGCCAGGCCGCCGCGATATCTGTGTTGAAAAGTCCGCATTGAATGGTGTTGGTGCGCACGGTCGGCCCAAAGCTGTGCGAGAGGCCAAGGGTCAGGGCATTCAAACCGGCCTTCGCCGCTGCGTACGGCAACGCGGTGGCGTCGGGCCGCACCGCTTCGATCGAGCTGATGTTGATGATCGAACCGCCGGCTCCTGCCGCCATCTTGGTGGCGATCAGGGCCGACAATCGGAACGGTCCCTTCAGATTGACCCCCATGACCTTGTCGAACAATGCTTCCGAGACCTGGTCCAGGCTGGGGTACAGCGGGGACAGTCCGGCGTTGTTGACCAACACGTCCACCCGCCCGAACTCCCGGTACACGGTGTCGACCAGCTCATCGCATTGCTCCCAGGAGCTGACATTGCAGGCCACCGGGAGCGCACGGCGACCGTGTTCGGCCTGCACCTGGGCGGCCAGCTCGTTACAGGAGTCGATCTTGCGGCTCGCAATCACCACATCGGCGCCATGCGCGGCGAACGCCTGCACCATCGCCCGGCCCAACCCGCGGCTACCACCGGTGACGACGACGACCTTGTCCTGCAGCATCCAGTCCTCCTTGACTAATGTGGCGATCGATACATTAAAGAAGCGATGCCGATAGCGCAAGAGGCGGCAGCCGTGGATCAGCGGGCGAGCTTGTCCAGCAGCAGCGTGAACATCGCCTCGGTCTTGTCATCGTGGGGGTCGAGTCGGCAGAACATCACCGAAGCGACGTAGTTCGCGCGCTGGCGCGCCACCAGACGGCAGGACCACGGTGAACGGTCAGTGGTTCGCGTCCAGTTCACCTCGTCTTGACCGCTGTGCCCGATGCTGAGCGTCCAATTCTCCGCGATGCCGTTCACCGAGGTAACCCCATGTACTCCATCGCATCTGGACATGCGCTGGGCGAATTGCTCGAACTGCTGACTTGCCGAGGTAGCGGTCTCGAAGACAATCAGCGCTGACCCTATGGTGTGCTGGCGAACCCTTCCGACCGTCTCGGAATACGCCTGGATGCGCGCCGCACCGAAGCTCAGGTACTGCTGCCGCGTGGCCAACGAGTATCCGTATGCACAGTCGGAGACCGTGTTGGCCGTCGAGAGCACAGTTTCGACGGCGGGAATGGTCTTGATATCCGGAAGGCCCACTGCCGCACGGATATCCGAGGCCGACAGAAGCCGGTCTTCAAGGTCGGCCTGCCTGGGCGGCAGCACCGGATACAACTTCTCCGGCCTGGCGGGGGCCGCCGCGTCGCCCTCAACCGCGTGCGTACAGGAGGCCAACAGCGCGGCGGCCGTCAGTAAAACGACTGGTGCCCAGCGCATTACCGTGCCCCCGAGAGTTTCAGCGTCAATCGGTCCAGCACATTGCCCGCCTTGTTATCCGAACCGTGGGTGCAGAACATCGACGATGCCACAAAGTTGGCCCGCTGTCGTGCAGCCATGTAACAGGTCCAGCTCGAGTCGACCACGCTGCGCGTCCACGCCACCTCATCGGCGGTGTCGGCACTGGTGATGCTCAGTTTCCATGAGGAGGGATCGCGCTGTGTATGCGTGGCGCTCGTGATCGCATCGCACCTGGCCATCAGACCGTTGAACCGCTGGAACTGTTGTCGAGCCGTGGCATCGTCGGAGAAGGTCACCACCGCATTTCCCACCGTATGCAGCCGCGCGACATCGCTCTCCTCCACATACAACTCGATGCGCGCCGCCTCGTGCTTCTCATAGGAAGCGATCTCGGCCAGTGAGTAGCCAGCCGCGCATACGGTGGCGTCGGTAGTCGAGCGGAACATCGCGTCCACTGCCTGCCCCGGCTCTAGCCGTGGCAACTCCGATATCTCGCGAATCTGCGGCCCCGTAAGCAGCGTGCCGCCGGGAAGCTTGCCGCCGATGGCGTGCAGTTCTGGATAAAGGCCAGCACGCTCGGGCGGCGGGGTCGCGAGTCCGTCGGCTACGCGGGAGCAGCCGCCACAGGCAACCATCACGCAGAACAACACCGCCGCCACCCGCATTACCGCACCCCCTATCCCAGCATCCCCACTCGAGGTTTGCTAGAAGCGAAGCTACACCACCAGTGCCATGCGAGGGTCGGTAAGCAGCGCACCCAGATCCGCGAGGAACTTGGACCCCTGCTCACCGTCCACCAGTCGGTGGTCGAAGGACAGCGCGAGCGTGGTGACGTCGCGGACGGCGAGTTCGCCGTGCACCACCCAGGGGCGTTTGGCAATCGAGCCCAGTGCCAGGATGGCCGCTTCGCCCGGATTGATGATCGGGGTACCCGCATCGACGCCGAACACTCCGATATTGGTCAACGTGAACGTTCCGCCGGACATATCGGCGGGCGCTGTCTTTCCCTCGCGTGCGGTAGTCACCAACTGCGCGAATGCGATCGCCAGTTCACGCAGCGACATCCCGCTGGCGTTCTTCACGTTCGGGACCACCAGTCCGCGCTCGGTCGCTGCCGCCACACCGAGATTCACGTAATGCTTGATGACGATCTCGCCGGCTTGCTCATCCCAGGTGGAATTCAGCGAGGGGTGCGACCGCAGAGTCAACAGCACCATCCGCGCGACCAGCGTCATGGGCGTGAGTTTGAGGTCGGGGAACTTCGCCTTCAACTCGGCCAGTAGCTCCATCGTCGCGGTCATATCGACCGTGAGGAACTCGGTGACGTGGGGCGCCGTGAAGGCGCTGCGCACCATGGCGGCCGCCGTGTGCTTGCGGACGCCCGCGATGGGAATCCGCGTCTCCCCGCCCACCGGAGCCACAGACTCAGCCTGCGGAGCGCGCGCGGTGAGACTGCGCGTGTAGGCCTCCACATCCTGCCGGGTGATGCTGCCCCCGATCCCCGTGCCGCTGATCAGGTCGAGGGCCACGCCCAGTTCGGCGGCCAGTTTGCGCACCGACGGTTTCGCGGCGGCTCGCACCGATTCCGGTGGGGCAACCGGCACTTCGGGTTCGACGAGGGCGAGGGCGGCCGAGCCCGCGCGACGCCGACGGCGGGTCTGGCCCGTCGACTCCGACGGGCCGTAGCCGACCAGGTTGGCGGGCTCGTCGGGTTCGGCACCGGCGACCTCGATCGAGATCAGCGGCGACCCGACCGCGAGGGTCGAGTTCTCCGCCGCCTCCAGGGCCACCACCGTTCCCTCGTACGGCGACGGCAGCTCGACCATCGCCTTCGCGGTCTCCACATCGGCGAGCACCTGGTTGAGCTTCACCTCATCGCCGACCTTCACCTTCCAGGCGATCAGGTCGGCTTCGGTGAGTCCCTCACCGAGGTCCGGAAGCAGAAACTGTTTGACTGCCATGGATTTCGCACCTCTCCTATGCGGCGATAGCGCGGTCGACGGCGTCCATCACCCGCTCCGCATCGGGCAGGAAGTGGTGCTCCACCTTGTTGGCGGGGTACGGGAGGGCGAAACCACCGACCCGTAGCACCGGCGCCTCCAGGTGGTAGAAGCACCGCTCGGTAATGCGTGCCGCGATCTCGGCGCCCAATCCCATGAACACCGATGCTTCGTGGACCACCACCAGCCGGCCCGTCTTGCGTACCGAGGCCTCCAGCGTCTCGAAGTCGACCGGCGAAAGGGAGCGCAGATCGACGACCTCGATCGACATCCCCTCGGCCGCGGCCATTTCCGCCGCCGCAGTGGCGACGGCGACCATCGGGCCATATGCGGCCACCGTGGCCGCGGTACCAGACCGGACGATGCGGGCGGACGACAGCGGCAGCAGGTCTCGTGCTTCGGTGTTGACCTCGCCCTTCTCCCAGTAGCGCCGCTTGGGCTCGAAGAAGATGACCGGGTCGTCGCACGCCACGGACTGGCGGATCATGTCGTAGGCATCTTGCGGCGATCCACACGCCACCACCCGTAGGCCCGCGGTGTGGGCGAAGTAGGCCTCCGGCGATTCCGAATGGTGTTCCACCGCACCGATTCCACCGCCGAACGGGATGCGGATGGTCAGCGGCATGCCCACCGCACCCTTAGTGCGGTAGTGCAGCTTGGCCACCTGACTCACGATCTGATCGAAAGCCGGATACACGAAGCCGTCGAATTGGATCTCGCACACCGGGCGATATCCACGCATGGCCAAGCCGACTGCGGTGCCGATGATTCCTGATTCGGCCAGCGGCGTGTCGATGACTCGATGATCACCGAAGTCTTTCTGCAGCCCGTCGGTGACCCGGAAGACGCCGCCGAGCTTGCCCACGTCCTCCCCCATGACGATCACCTTGTCGTCGTCTTCCAGGGATGCACGCAGACCCGCGTTCAGGGCACCGGACATCGTCATTCTGGTCATGATGCGATCCCTTCGTCCTCAAAGCCGGCAAGATATTCCAAATAGTCGCGCCGTTCCGCGGCAACAAGCGAATGCGGTTCCGCGTACACGTGGTTGAACATGTCGGCGGCGGTCGGCTCGATGGTGCCGAGACATCCCGCGCGCATTTCGGCAGCCACCGCATCGGCCTTGGCCACAACGCGCTGCTTCTCCGAATCTGTCAGCACTCCAAGTCTTTCCAAATACTTTTCCACTCGCGACAGCGGGTCCTTGGCGCGCCACTCCTCAAGCTCGGCGGAATTGCGGTACTTGGTCGGATCATCGGACGTGGTGTGCGGCCCCATCCGGTAGGTGACGGCTTCGACGAGAGTGGGCCCGCTACCCTCGCGCGCGCGCCGCAGCGCCGCACGGGTCACCGCCATCACCGCGAGCACGTCGTTGCCGTCCACCTGGATTCCCGGCACGCCGAATCCGGTGCCGCGCGCGGCCAGCGGCAGATGGCTCTGCACCCGCACCGGCTCGCTGATGGCCCATTGGTTGTTCTGGCAGAAGAAGACCACGGGCGCACCGAAACTCGATGCGAAGGCGAAAGCCTCCGACACGTCGCCCTGACTGGTCGCGCCATCGCCGAAGTACGCGATGACCGCAGAGTCGGCACCGTCGAATTTGACACCCATCGCGTATCCGGTGGCGTGCAGCGACTGCGCACCGACGATGATCGCGGGTGCGGTGACATTGTGGTCGCGCGGATTCCAGCCCGACTGCGTTGAGCCGCGCCAGAATTGGAGCATGGCCGTGGGTTCGATACCGCGGCAGTAGGCGACGCCGTGCTCACGAAAACTGGTGAAGGCGAAATCATCGTGTGCCAGCGCACGCGCGGAACCGACCTGAGCGGCCTCCTGACCCAGCAGCGGCGCCCAGAGCGCGAGCTCACCCTGACGCTGCAGTGCCGTGGCCTCGGTGTCGATGCGGCGGACCACCACCATGTCCTCATACAGCGCGACAAGCTGCTGGTCGTCGATATCCGCGACCAGCGGCCCATACGCCGGATCCTCGACCCGGTTGCCTTCCGGATCCAGAAGCTGGATGGTTTCCATATCCGCCTCGCTAACCATCTGATGCACTGTCCATGCCTGACCGTCACCGCAGAGGTGTGTCTTGCTTCACAGTGCATCAGATAGTCATACTGCGCAACCGATGCGTGTCAGATTGTGCATAGTGCCCAGATTTATGGGTCAATTCTGTGCGATACTGCGCTCTATGACCACTCTGGATGCCACTGATGCGAAGTTGTTACTCGCGCTCACGCAAACACCCCGCGCGTCCGGCGTGGAGCTGGCGCAGCGACTGAATCTGTCCCGCAACACCGTGCAAGCGCGGCTGACCCGCTGGGACCAGCACGAGGCGCTGGCCGGTATCGACCACCAGATCGTGCCGCGCGCGATGGGTTATCCCATGACGGCTTACGTCACCGCACGCATCGACCAACATCAGCTCAAGGGGATTGGCGTGGCGCTAGCCGACGTGCCGGAGGTGGTGCAGGTGCACGGTCTGGCGGGCGCGGACGATCTGATGATCAAGGTGGTGGCCGTCGACAGCGACGATCTATACCGAATCGCCGGGAACATCCTCGACATCCCCGGCATCACTCGTACGTCGATCGCGATCGCCATGCACGAGTTGGTGGCATTCCGGATGACGCCACTGCTGCGGCGCCTCGCCGGACAAGACTGAGCGCTCAGCCCAGCCAGTCCAGAACCGCTGCAGCCGTCCAGGATTGCTGCATGCTGCCCAGCGGCGCACCGGTGAACGGTTCGTAGTACTCGGCGAAGGAGCCGTCGCCCGCCTGCCGTAAACCCTCCTGCCGGAGCAGGAACGCCCGTTCACTCCATCCACGCCGCTCGAACGCCCAACAGAACAGCCAGGTGAGCACCGGCCACACCGGGCCCCGCCAATACTCGCGCGGACGAAAGTCCCGGGATACCGGCGACGTCGACGGCACCAGTGCGTACCGCAGATCCGGGTGGCCGCAGAAACGTGGTCCTTCCAGCAGCCGCAGCAGCGCCAATTCCTGCGCACGCGGCAGCCCTCCGGATAGCAGCGGTGCGAACATGGCCACCGTGTCGGTCGCCACCCACTTGCCGGTCTTGACGTCGAAATCCCTTGCGGCACCGCTACGTTCTTCTGTGGTGTCGATTACCCCGGCACGGAACCGCTCGGCCCAGCCGTGCAGTTCACGCACATCGGCTCGCGGGCGCGCGTGCTCCTCACCAATGGTGGCCAGTACCTCGCAGGCCACCGCGAAGATTGCCGAGACGAACACGTCTTCCATGACGAAGCTCATGACGTCCGGCAGCCGGGCATCGTCGTACCCCACCGACTTCATCTCTTCCAGCAGCCACAGATAGACGTCATACTCGGCATCCTTGGGGCGCTGCGAGGCGTCGGTGATGATTGCGGTGTCCTCCCGCACATACGGCGGTAGCTCTCCGGGAACAACATTGGCGTACGCGCCATCCCAGCGCGGCGAGTTGTCCATTCCCGATTCCCACCCGTGATAGAGGGTGATACGCCCGTGCTGGTTCTGATCGCGGGACTCGGCGAGCCACCGATGCCACCGCATCAGGTCTGCCCAGCGCCGGTCCAGGAAGGCTTCCGCGATGCCGCGCGCACTCCGGCCACGGCGGCGCGCATGATCTAAGATGCGCTGCACCGCTATGGCATGCACCGGTGGTTGGGTGATGCCCGATGTCTGGTAATTCGACGGTGCGTTCACCGCCAGTTCCGAGGTGCGCCAGCGCGCGGGTCCGGGAAAGTAGCCGTCGACCCCGTTCGCGAAGACGATGTGCGGGATCATCCCGTTGGCCCATTGCGCGGAAAGCAGGGTGTCCAATTCGGTGACGGCGCGTTCGACGCTCAGCGGCGCCAGACCGACCGCCACGAAAGCCGCGTCCCAGCTCCACATATGTGGGTACAACTTGGGGGCGGCACTGGTCATCGTCCCCCTGTCATTTCCCCTCAGCAGGTACGCCGCACGTGCGGCCAACTGCGTGGGGGTAAACATCGGGTGGGACGGCATCCGTCCATTGTGCGGCGTACCCGGCCATTCCCTCTCGCCGAAAGTCGACTTTTGGTGTGAAAGTGCGACTGGACGCCGCCAAAAGTCGACATTCGACGGGAGGCGGCTAGCCTGGCGCGCATGCCCCTCGCTCTCATCACCGGCGCAAGCGGCGGTCTCGGTGCTGCCATCGCGCGTGCCCTGGCCCCCACCCACGCACTCCTGCTGGGAGGCCGCCCGTCCGCGCGACTAGATGCACTGGCCGATGAACTGCAGGCCACAGCATGGCCGGTGAACCTGGGCGATGAGAGCGCGTTGCTGGCGGCCACCGCCGGCATCGACGAACTCGATGTACTGGTGCACAACGCCGGGGTGTCCTATCCGGCGACGATCGCCGATTCGCAGTTGGCGGACTGGCGTAAGACCTTTGATGTCAACGTCTTAGCGCCGGTGGCACTGACCAAGGCCCTGCTTCCCGCTCTACGCGCGGCACAGGGTGACGTGGTGTTCGTGAACTCCGGAGCGGGAATCAACGCGCACCCCGGCATCGGCTCGTACTCGGCGAGCAAGTTCGCATTGCGCGGCGTGGCCGATGTGCTGCGGGCGGAGGAGCCGCTGCTGCGGGTGACCTCGATGCATCCCGGCCGGATCAGCACCCCGATGCAGCAGGAACTCACCGAACATGAAGGGCGCGTCTACAACCCGGATGAGTACATGCGTCCCGAGTCTGTCGCACAGTTGATCGTCGATGCCGTGCGGCTGCCGCGCGACGCGCGTGTGCACCAAATTGTGGTGCGGCAGAACTAGACGACCAGATTCACCATGCGCCCGGGCACCACGATGACCTTCTTCGGGGCAACGCCCGCCAGGAACTCCAGCACCTTCTCCTCGGCAAGGGCCGCCGCCTCGATATCGGCCGCCGGTGCGTCGGCAGCCACCGTGATCCGGCCGCGCACCTTGCCGTTGACCTGAATCGGGTATTCGACGGTGTCGGCCACCAGCCATCGCTCATCGAATCCCGGGAAGGGGCCGTGCGCCAAGGTCTCATCGCGTCCGAGCTGGCTCCACAGCTCCTCGGCCAGGTGCGGCGCCAGCGGAGCCAGCAACAGCACCAGCGGTTCCACCGCCGCACGCGGGGCACCCTCCGGGTACTCCTTGGTGAGGTGGTTGGTGTACTCGATCAACTTGGCTGCTGCGGTGTTATTGCGCAGAGCCGCATAGTCTTCGGTGACTCCGGCGATCGTCTTATGCAACGCCCGTAGGGTGTCCTCGCTCGTCAGGTCGCCTTCGGTGACCCGGATCTTGCCGGTCTCCTCGTCGACCACCACGCGCCACACCCGCTGCAGGAACCGGTGCGCACCAACGACATCCTTTGTTGCCCACGGCCGCGACAACTCCAGTGGACCCATCGACATCTCATACACCCGCAGGGTGTCCGCACCGTAGTTGTCACAGATGTCGTCCGGCGAGATCGAGTTCTTGAGGCTCTTACCGATCTTGCCGAACTCCTGCTTCACCTCGACTTTCCCGTCGGGACCGGGCCAGAAGAACGTTCCATTCTCCTCGACCACCTCGGCGGCGGGCACGTACATCCCGCGCGCATCCGTGTAGGCGTACGCCTGGATGTAGCCCTGGTTGAGCAGCCGCCGGTACGGCTCGCGGGAGCTGACATGTCCGAGGTCGTAAAGGACCTTGTGCCAGAACCTCGAGTAGAGCAGGTGCAGTACGGCGTGCTCCATGCCGCCGACATACAAGTCAACGCCCCCGGGATCGTCCGGGCCGTGCTCGGCCGGGCGCGGCCCCAGCCAGTAGGCCTCGTTCTCCTTGTCGCAGAACGCGTCCGCATTATCCGGGTCCGCGTAGCGCAGCTCGTACCACGAGCTGCCCGCCCACTGCGGCATCACGTTGGTGTCGCGCGTGTACTGCTTGAGTCCGTCGCCCAGATCCAGCTCAACGTTGACCCAGTCGGTGGCCTTCGACAGCGGCGGCGACGGCACGCTCGATGCGTCGTCGGGATCGAAGGACACCGGTGCGTAGTCCTCGACCTCCGGCAGCTCGACGGGCAGCGCACCCTCACCCAGCGCGCGTGGTCGCCCGTCCTCGCCGTAGACGATTGGGAACGGCTCGCCCCAATAGCGCTGGCGTGCGAAAAGCCAATCGCGAAGCTTGTATTCGATACGCGGTTCGCCGCGGCCGTCCTGCACCAGCCGGCGCGTCACCTCGGCCTTGGCAGCGGCGACATCCAGCCCATTCAGGTAATTGGAGTTCACCAGCGGACCGTCGCCCGTGTACGCGGACTCGGTGATATCGCCACCGGAAATGACTTGCTGCACAGGCAAACCGAACGCATGCGCGAAGTCCCAGTCACGCTGGTCGTGGCCGGGCACCGCCATGATGGCCCCGGTGCCGTAACCGAACAGCACGTAGTCGGCAATGAAGACCGGCACCGGCTTACCGCTCACCGGGTTGGTGGCGTAGGCGCCGGTGAATACGCCGGTCTTTTCTTTGTTCTCTTGACGTTCCAGGTCGCTCTTGGCGGCGATGGAGCGGCGATACTGCTCGATCGCCGCGCGCGGCGAATCCTGCCCGCCGGTCCAGCGCGCGTCCGTTCCCTCCGGCCAGGTGTCACCCGTCAGGCTGTCCACCAGTGGGTGCTCGGGTGCCAACACCATGTAGGTGGCGCCGAAGAGCGTGTCGGGCCGGGTGGTGAACACCTCGATATCGCCCACACCGGCGACAGCGAACAACACCGATGCACCCTGCGATCGACCGATCCAGTTGCGCTGCATGGTCTTGACCTTGTCGGGCCAGTCCAGGAATTCAAGATCGTCGATCAGCCTGTCAGCGTACGCGGTGATCCGCATCATCCACTGCCGCAACCGCTTACGGAAGACCGGGAAGTTACCGCGCTCGCTGCGACCGTCCGAGGTGACCTCCTCGTTGGCCAGTACGGTACCCAGTCCCGGGCACCAGTTGACCACCGAATCCGATTGGTATACCAGGCGATACGAGTCGACCAGATCGGCGCGCGCGCCGTCGCTCAGCTCGCCCCATACCGTGCCGTCGGCCGGCGTACGCGCACCGGAATCGAACTCGGCCACCAGCTCGTCGATCCGGCGAGCACGCTGGGCCTCGACGTCGTACCAGGCGTTGTAGATCTGCAGAAAAATCCACTGTGTCCACTTGTAGAAGTCGACGTCGGTGGTCGAGAAACTGCGGCGCGAGTCGTGGCCCAATCCGAGCCGGCCAAGCTGACGCTTGTAGTTGACGATGTTGGCCTCGGTACGGACCCGCGGGTGGGTACCGGTCTGCACCGCGTACTGCTCGGCCGGCAGACCGAACGCGTCGAACCCCAGCGCGTGCAGCACGTTGGCGCCACGCATCCGGTGGAAGCGGGCATATACGTCCGTCGCGATATAGCCCAGCGGATGTCCGACGTGCAGCCCGTCACCCGAGGGATACGGGAACATGTCCTGCACAAACATCTTGTCAGCGGGAATCGGCGTGCCATCGGCCGGTGCGAGTGAGCCCACCGGATTGGGTACGTGGAACGTGCCGCGGTCGGCCCAGCTCTGTTGCCAACGACGCTCGATCTGCCCGGCGAGCTGCGCGGTGTAGCGATGCTCGGGGGTATCGGTGGCGTCTTGCTGGGCTTCAGTCACGCATCAAGGGTAAATGCGGCAGCTCAGCGAACAGAAATCGCCGGTTTGGCGACGAGAGTTAATCACTCTGGTCACAATCCGGCCACTTCCGGGGGTGTCCGGGGTGCTTTCTCAGCTGCGCTTATTAACTTCGGGACCGCTACAACCGAGAGCCCACTGTCGACATAGCGGTCGGCGTGCCCGCGCCCACGGTTGTCGTCCACAACTCACACACCACGCATTGGACAGAGCCGGAAGGACAGAGAAGGTGACGACCACACGGTATTCAGTCAGGTTCGCGGCGGCCACGGCCTCCGTCACGGCACTGCTCGCCGGGACCACCGCCATCGCACTGGCGGACCCACAGCCGGCGCCTCCAGCACCGGTGGCCACTCCGAACGCAGCCACCTCGGCACCCATCCCACCGGCGGCGGCCCCCAACGCCCCCGCCACCCCGAACGCCGCCGTTCCGGCGACCGCACCGACCGCGTCGACGAACCCCCTCCAGCCCGCCCCGCCGATCAACGGGGTCGCGCCCGCCGCCGACGGCACGCTCACGGAGTTCTTCGCTTCCAAGAACGTCAAGCTGGAGCCGCTGACCAAGAACAGCCATGGGGCACCGCGCGTCAGCATCCCAATTCCGGCGAACTGGGCGAACGTGCCAGATCCCAACGTTCCCAACGCGTACCAGGTGATCGTGAGCAAGGCCAACGGCACCGGGCTGTACCAGTCCAACGCGCAGGTCACGATGAGCAAGCTCGTCGGCGAGTTCGACACCAATGAGGCCGTTTCGCACGGCCCCGTCGAGGTCAAAACACTGCAGGGCTGGCAGCCGACCGACGCCTCGCTGGTCACCTATCAGGGCTTCCCCTCTTCGATCGTGGAAGGCACCTTCCGGCAAGACGGTGAAACCCTCAACACCTCGCGGCGCTCCGTGATCATCACGCAGGGCAAGGACCGGTACCTGGTTCAGCTGGCCGTCACCACGACAGTCGGAAACGCCATCTCCGAGGCTCCTGCCACCGACCTCATCGTCAACGGCCTGCGCTTCGGCGAAGGCGCCCCGGTCACCGCCCCGGTAGCCGACCCCAACGCGCTCGCCGATCCGGATGCGCTGCCCGCGGCACCCGTAACCCCTGCTCCGGGCACCGACCCCAACGCTCCGGCTGCGCCGGCGCCGGGAGTCCCGGGGCTGCCACCGCTGCCCACCCTGCCCCCGCTGGTGCCGCCGGCACCGCCCGCGGCATAAGCGCACTCCCGTCCCGCTTAAACTGAGCGGGTGCTGATCGCCGCCATCGTGACCATTGCCCTCGCCGGGCTGCTGGGCGCGCTGTCGGCGGCGGCGTTTCTGCGGGCACCACACGGCAGCCCTCAGCGCATGCTCGCGCCCGCGCAGGCCGCGGCCGCGCTGATTCTCGCGGCGGGCGCGCTCGCAGCCTTATTTGGTTCCACCGCAATCGGTTTGGTGGGACTGATGGTGTGCGGCGCGGCCGCCATCGTGACGGTGGGTGCGGCCGCCTGGCAGGTGGCGCGCTACACCACCGCCGCACAACAGATGTCGTCCTCGGGCGGCGGATGCGGCAGTTCCTGCGGCGGATGCCCCAGCGCGGGGCGGGCCGACTCCTCGGTGTGCGCTCGGCCCTGACGTGTCCAATCTTTAGACACCGCGGCGCTACCTCGTCTGAATGTGATCCGTATTCGCCCATGTCGACCCATTTTTTGGTGTTATGTTCCCGGGCACTCGTAGACAGGCGTGGTCAGAAAGGGAGCCGTGAAAGACACCAAGCAGATGGTGAAGTTCATCCTCGTTGGTGTTCTCACGCTCGCCTCCGCTATCGCCGCGTACATCTATCGCGACGATCAGCTGATCGTGGACCTGCTCACGGTGCCGTTGTTCACCGGCATCATCGGCTACATCACCAACTGGACCGGCGTGCTGATGCTGTTCGCACCCTTGCGTTTCTACGGCTGGCGCATCCCCGGGCTGCGCACTCTGTACGCGTTCCTGCCCCGGCGAGTACAGGTGATCCCCGCCATCACCTCCGACGGGCGATTCGGGTGGCAGGGCATCGTGCCATCACGCGCGGAGAAGATGGCCAGCATCGCCGTCGACAAGAGCCTTGCCAAGCTCGGTAGCATCTCGGACTTCTACGAGCAGCTCGAACCGGACCTCATAGCCAATCACCTTGCACTGATTGCCAAATCAGAGATTCGCAGCGTCATCACCAAGATCATGGAGCGGGAGGACCCGCAGCTGTGGCACAACCTGCCGCCGGCCCTGCGGGAGATGATGTTCAAGCGCATCGAGAATCAGCTGCCGCAGATCGTCAAGAACATGACCGATCAAATCGGCGAGAACATCGGGCAACTCGTCGACGCCAAGCTGATGATCATCCGGTACCTCACCGCTCATCCCAAGCTGCTCAACGACATATTCCGGACCATGGGGCACAAGGAACTGCAGTTCATGCAGAACTTCGGCTTCTACTTCGGCTATCCCATGGGCTTCGTACTCGTGGCGATCCTGCACTCGGTTCCGCACCACTGGTGGACTCCATGGATCGTGCTGCCGCTCGGCGGCATCATCATCGGGTACATCGTCAATTACCTCGGCATCACCATGATTTTCGAACCCGTCCATCCCAACAAGTGGGTGCCGTGGCGCCAGGGCCTGTTCATCAAGCGCAAGTCGGAGATCTCCGAGGAGTACGCGCGCACCATCTCCGAGAACGTCATCACCCTGGAAAACATCGGCAACGAGATGCTCAACGGGCCGCGGTCGGACCGCACCAGACAAATGCTGGCCGACGGCATCCGGCCGGCACTGGAGCAAGCACTCGGGCCCGCACGGCGCGCCATCCGGGTAGCCGTCGGCCGGCGCCAATACGACCAGATCACCGAATCGGTCACCATCGAGGCAACCGGCTTTGCGCCCCTTGCGTTTTCCGACCCCGAGTTCAACAAGCAACGCCAAGGCAAGATCGGCGCCTTCGTCTCGACCCAGATGCACAAGCTCTCACTCGACGATTTCAACGAGTTGCTGCGCTCGGCGGTCAAACAGGACGAGTGGTTGCTGTTCGTGCACGGTGCGGTCCTCGGCGCGGCCGGCGGCCTGGCGCACCTGCTGATCTTCCCGCCAGCGGGGTGACACGTGACCCGAATCGACCTGACAAGATGATGCCCGATGACCGATAACACGCCCGTTCCCGCGCACAACAATCGTGAGCTCCGGCCCGATCGCGTGGTCCAAGGGGTCGCGATGCTGGCCGCGAAAACCTGGTGGCGCGGGGTGAAGTGGTCGGCCGATATCGCCACCACCACCGGCACCAAGATCATCGACGATGTGCGGGCGGGCCGCTCGGCCACCGACATAGCCCTGTCGGCCACCGAGCATGTGCTGGGCGCCGTGCGCGACGCGCTGCAGCTGCCGGCCAACGATTCCGCAGGGATCACTCTCGCCAAACCGCAACGGCCCGCCCCGTCGCGGGTCACCATCGACATCACCGAGTCCGGCTCCGCCGACTGCGATGAACTGCGCCGGCGCGGTGCCGAATTGCTGCGGCGTTCAGCCGATGTCACCGACGTAGAGGACACCCATCCGGCCTACGCGCGGATTATCAATCAGCTGGCACCCGATGAGGCGCGCATCCTGCGGTTCCTGGCCGCGCACGGCGCGCAACCGGTGGTGGACGTCCGTACCAGCCGCCCGTTCGATGTCGGCTCGGAGATGATCGCCGAGGGCCTCTCGATGGTGGCCGAACGCTCCGGCTGCCGCTACACCGACCGCAACAACGCCTACACCAACAATCTGGTACGGCTCGGCCTGGTCCGGGCGTCTCCGGAATCAGTTGCTGCCGAGCGTTATCAGGTGTTGGAGGTACAACCGGACGTGGTGGCGGCCTGCCGCCGGGCGGGCCGTGCGCATAAGACCGTTCGCCGCAGCATCCACCTGACGCCGTTCGGTGAGGACTTCTGCCGGGCGGTCATCCCCTCCGATCCGTCGGTGGGCGACGACCTGTAGGCCTAGTTTCGGCTCACGTCGATGGGGTGCGTCGCCAACAGCGACAACGGCAACGGCTGACGACGCAGCACCCTTGCCCACAAGTCACCACTGACATCGGTGAGCACATCGGACGGCAGCGCGGACAACACGATCCAGTCGTCGCGCTCGACCTCACCCTCGAGCTGGCCGATCGTCCACCCCGAATAGCCCGCGAAGACCCGGATGCCCTCCACCAGCGGGGCGATGTCCTCGGGCTCGGCATCCAGATCAACCATGGCCATGCGGCCCGCCACGTGACGCAGACCCTTCACACCGTCGATGCTGACACCGGCCCGCAGGGTCGCCAGGCACAGGGCCGCATCGCGTTTGACCGGCCCGCCGATGAACATCGTCTTCGGCTTGCCGGCGAGCTTGGCCCACTGCGGCAACACGTTGTACACGGCGGTTTCGCTCGGACGGTTGAGGACCACACCCAAGGTGCCGCCGTCGTTGTGCTCCACGATGAAGATCACGCTGCGCCGAAACGTCGGCTCAAACAGATTGGTGTTGGCGACCAGCAAGGTGCCCGCCCGCAGACGGTGTGCGGGCGGCGCCATATAACCCTCGCCATATGCCTCGCCCTCATCGGGCTCGTCCCCGTGCGCCACCTGAACATCATGACACCGTTTGCCGTTTCATGACTTGTGCTCGGCCAACCGCTACACATTTGTAGTGTGGGCGTAAGCGCTCCGCCCTTTTTCCCGTAGCCCGATCCAGACATACGAAAGCGACTCACATGACTGCGCGCCACTCGCCGCTGAGCCTGTGGCACGCAATCCACGATCTCCCCGACTTCGGGCGGTTGGTCTGGGTGCGGCTGCTCACCCAGTTCAGCGATGGTCTCTTCCAGGCCGGGCTGGCCGGGGCATTGCTGTTCAACCCCGAACGCGAGGCCGAGCCGTGGGCCATCGCCGGTGCGTTCGCGGTGCTGTTCCTGCCGTACTCGGCAATCGGTCCCTTCGCCGGTGCGCTACTGGACCGCTGGGACCGGCGCACGGTGCTGATCTGTGCCAACCTGATCCGCGTACTGCTGGTGGCCCTCGTCGGTATCGAGCTGGCCTTCAGCGCCGACGACGTGGTGCTGTTGCTGGGCGCGCTGATCGTCAACGGGGTCACCAGGTTCGTGACATCGGGTCTCTCGGCGGCACTCCCCCACGTGGTGCCCCGCGACCAGGTCGCGACCATGAACTCGGTGGCCACCGCGGTGGGCGCCACCGCCACCTTCGTCGGCGCCAACTTCATGCTGATGCTGCGGGCAGTCTTCGGTGCGGGGGACTTGGGTTCTGCCACAGTCATTTTCCTGGTGATCGTGCCGACCCTCGCCGCGGCATGGGTGGCCACCGGCTTTCCGGGCGATCGACTGGGTCCCGACGACAGTGTGCGCGCCGTGCACGGCTCGGCCTTCTATGCGGTGGCCACCGGGTGGCTGCATGGTGCGCGCACCATCGTCGGCACGCCCTCGGTGTTCGACGCGCTCATCGGTCTGGCCGCCCACCGCATGGTTTTCGGCATCAACACGTTGTTGGTTCTGGTGCTGGTGCGCAACAACGCCTCGCTGTTCGCGGGGATCGGGGCCGCGGCCTTGTTCCTGGCGTGCACCGGCATCGGCTCGTTCCTGGGAACGGTCTCCACCCCTGCCTTGCTCCGGCGCTTCGGCCGTGGCCGCACCCTCGGGATGGCACTCGGCAGCGCCGTCGTGCTGCAGCTGATCGCCTCGAGTCTGTACGTACCGATCGTGCTCGTTGCCGCGTTCGGACTCGGAATGGCCGGGCAGGTGATCAAGCTGTGCGCCGACGTCGGCATGCAGACCGATGTCGATGACGCGCTGCGAGGACACGTCTTCGCCGTGCAGGACTCGCTGTTCTGGGTCACCTTCACCGGAGCGATGAGCGTGGCCGCCGCCTTCATCACGCAGTCGCACTGGCTGGCCTTCTCCGGGGCAGTGGTCTACTTGATCGGCCTGATCGTGCACATGACCCGAACTCTTTGGCCCAGCCCGGCCGAATCCAGCCAATCCGACCCGGAAGGACACGCCCGTGACCTCGACCGCTGACGCTGTCATCGATGACCTGCGCGACGAGAGCGATGAACTCGACACACTGGTAGCTCCGCTGTCCGCAGAGGGCTGGGCCCGCGACACCCCGGCCGCCGGCTGGACCATCGCCCATCAGATCGCCCATCTGCATTGGACCGACGCGCAGTCCCTGCTGGCGGTCACCGATCCCGAAGGCTTCGCCAACGAGCTGCCCAAGGCGATGGCCGATCCCTTCGGATTCGTGGACAAGGCCGCCGAGGAGACCGCCCAGACTCCCCCGGCCGAGCTGCTGGCCCACTGGCGCGATACCCGTAACCAACTGCATGCGGCGCTGCGCGCGGTGCCCGATGGTGTGAAGATCCCCTGGTACGGGCCTCCGATGAGCTCCGCCTCGATGGGCACCGCACGCCTGATGGAGACGTGGGCCCACGCCCTTGATGTCGCGGACGCGCTCGGCGTGGTCCCGGCGCCCACCGCGCGCCTGAAATCGATTGCGCACCTGGGTGTTCGGACCCGTGACTACGCGTATTCCGTGCACTCGCTGGCTGCCCCGGCTGAGCCGTTCCGCGTCGAGCTGACCGGACCCGACGGCGATACGTGGACGTGGGGCCCCGACGATGCCGCACAGCGCGTCACCGGATCGGCACTGCACTTCTGCTACCTGGTGACCCAACGGCGTCCGCGCGCCGAGCTGGATCTGCAGGCCACCGGCGCGGACGCAGAGAAGTGGCTCTCCATCGCCCAGGCCTTCGCCGGCCCGCCCGGCACCGGCCGGGGGTGAACGCCGGGGCCACCATCCGCCCGCTGTATCCCTCGGAAGCGATGTTCGCCGGGAATCGCAGCACCGTGGCGTACTCGGCGTTCGGCAGCGGCGCTCTCAAAATCGATGCTCTGACAACGGCTTTCCGCGCACTATTGGCAAGCTACCCGGTGCTTTCCGCGCAGATTGTTTCTGCTGGGCACGGGTACGCGCTGCAATACGCCGACCATCCGCCCGCACCGCAGATCGGTGCATCCACGGCTCTACCCCCGGCAGGGTTCACCATCGCCGACCCCGACGCGGTCTGTGCCATCGACGTGGCACAGACCGGCACTGACTTCCGGTTGACGCTGCTGACCCATCACAGCATCGCCGACGCGGGGGCCGCGCTGCGCTATCTGGAAGTGCTGTGCACGTATTACACCCGCGTGGTCGAGACGGGGTCGGCCGGGACCATCCGCGCGCATCCACTCGCCCTCTCCCTAGAGCAGTTCCTTGCCGCGCGCGGCTACGTCATACCCGGGGCCGGCGAGCCCCCGGCGCCGCGAGCAGAAACGGCGGTCGACGCCACGGTCGTGGTTCGGCACGGGCGCACCCGGCTCGGGCGCGAGCAGACCACCCAGTTGTTCGATGCGGCGCACGCGGCAGGCCTCACCGTGCACGGAGTCGTGTGTGCCGCGATTCTGGCGGCCGCTCATGCGCTTTCGCGGTCGCAAGGCGCGGTCACATTTGGCCTGACGTCATCGGTGGACCTGCGCACACGAACAGCGGCACCCATCACCGCGGCGCAAGGGACAGTAATCCAGGGTGCCGACACCGCGATTCTGGCTGTCGTACCCGATGACGACCCACTGCGCCTGGCTCGTGCCGTACTGGATTCTCTGGCTAGCGGCCTCGCGGATCACACTGTGCACCAGGCATTTCTGTGCCAACCGCAGCGACAGCACCCGTGCATCGAGAATCCACTCATGGTCACGAACTGGGGGCCGATACCGGCGCTGCGACTGCCGAAGGGGCTGCGCGTACACGACTTCCGCGCCACCGTCCGCGGTCGGCATATCGGGTTACGCGCCACGACACTTCCACCGAGCTTCTTCATCACCACCTGTGACGGACGGCTCAGTATCGATCATCCCGCCTGGGTTGCCGACGAGTCCGACCCCACCATCGGGTGGACGGAGGCGCTAGGGCGCGCCTTCGACCGCATTCTGCGCTGACGGGTGCGGCGGTCCGAGCGGCCGGGCGGCATCGGCAATCCCGTCGCCGTCCGCATCGGTGAGTTCGACATCCCAGCGGCCGTCACCCGTGGTGTCCGCATACACGGAGGTACCTGAATCAGTTATCCGGAAAGCTCTTTCAGCATCTCCGTCGTTGTCCGCGTCGACCAGCTGCTCGGGCTTCCCGTCCCCATCGATATCTGCTGTGCCACCGGCGTGTTCAATCCCGTCAAGACCGAACCAGCTGATGGATCCGCTTCGTTCCACGTGAAACGCCCAGGTACCCAAGCCATCATCGGTGAAGTACGTCTCCGGCCTGCCATCGTTATCCACGTCAAGGACGCTGTGGTCCGCCGAACCATCACCGTCCGCGTCCCACATCACGTCGTCGAACAATCCGTCACCGTCGAAATCCAGGCGCACCGCGTCCATGACTCCATCGCCGTCCAGATCGGCGTTGGGTGGTACGTCCCAGGCGGTGACGCTCCCGTCCCCGGTACCAAAGCAGTAATCCATACCCGATACGAGGCCGCGGCGACTCCGGGCGTTCCGCCTTCTTGGGGCATGTGGATAACCACGGAGACAGAAACTGCGCTGATACCGGTTCACATAACGTAGGAGTGGATTCGGGGGCAATCGGTTCCGTCCGTAATCTCTGACCCCGTGGATGCCCCAACACTCACGCTGCTTCTCAGTGCAGCAGCCGCCGCAGGCTGGGTCGATGCGGTGGTGGGTGGTGGCGGGCTCGTCCTCATCCCCGTGCTGATGCTCGTCTTTCCCGGGATGACTCCCGCGACCGCCCTGGGAACCAACAAACTCGCCGCGCTGGCCGGCACGTCCTCGGCCGCCGTCCGGCTCTTTCCGCGCACCCCGTTGAACTGGCGTGCGCTCCTGGGCGCATTTGTGCTCGCCGCGGCCTGTTCCAGCGCCGGCGCCTACACCGCCTCGCGGCTACCGGTATCGGTCTTCAAACCCGTGGTGCTCGTGCTGCTGGTGGCCGTCGGAGTGTTCGTCGCGACCCGTCCTCAGTTCGGCACCGCGAAGGAGGGCGCCGCGCGCACCAAGGCCACCACTGTCACCGCGCTCGCGGTCGCGGCCATCCTGATCGCGTTCTACGACGGCATCATGGGTCCGGGCACCGGAACGTTCATGATCATCACCCTGACCGCCATCGCGGGAATGACCTTCCTGGAAAGCTCGGCCACCGCCAAGGTGCTCAATTCCGGAACCAATGTCGGCGCTCTCATCGTCTTCGCGTCGCAGGGTCACGTGCTCTGGCTACTGGGCCTGTCGCTCGGTGTCGCGAACATCGCGGGAGCTCAGCTCGGCGCGCACATGGCGCTGGGTCGCGGCGCAGGATTTGTCCGCGTGGTGCTGCTGGTGGTCGTCGTGGTGATGGTGGGCAAGCTCGGCTACGACATGATCGGCTGAGCGCGCTCAGGTACGGCTCGCCCACCATTCGCGCAGCGCCTCAACCGCCTCGTCGTGATCGAGCGGTCCACGCTCCAGCCGCAGCTCCTTCAGAAACCGCCACGCCTGGCCGATGATCGGCCCGGCCGGAACGCCCAACAGCTCCATGATCTCGTTGCCGTCGAGGTCGGGCCGCACCCGCGCCAGATCCTCCTTGGCTGTCAGTTCGGCGATGCGCTCCTCAAGACCGTCATAGTTGGCCTGCAGCCGCGCCGCTCGCCGCTTGTTCCGCGTGGTGCAGTCCGCGCGCACCAGCTTGTGCAGCCGCGGCAACATCGGGCCGGCATCGGTGACATACCGGCGCACCGCCGAATCGGTCCATTTGCCATCCCCATAGCCGTGGAACCGCAAATGCAGATAGACCAGCTGCGACACATCGTCGACCATCTGCTTGGAGTACTTGAGGGCACGCATGCGCTTGCGCACCATCTTGGCCCCGACGACCTCGTGGTGGTGAAAGCTGACCCCGCCGCCGTCCTCGTGCCGGCGGGTGGCCGGCTTGCCGATGTCGTGCAGCAGCGCCGCCCACCGCAGCACCAGATCGGGGCCATCGTCTTCGAGATCGATCGCCTGCTCCAACACCGTCAGCGAGTGCCGGTAGACGTCCTTGTGCTGGTGATGCTCGTCGATGGTCAGCTGCATCTCACCGACCTCGGGCAACACCACCGCGCCGAGGCCGCTTTCCACCAACAGATCGATTCCGGCGACCGGATTGGCGCCCACGATCAGCTTGTCCAGCTCTGCCTGCACCCGTTCGGCAGTGATCCGTCCCAGCTGACCGGCCATCTCATCCAGCGCCTTCAGCACCCGGGGCGCCACTGTGAAACCCAGCTGGGAAACAAAGCGAGCCGCACGCAGCATGCGCAACGGATCGTCACCGAAGGAGATCTCCGGAGCCGACGGGGTGTCCAGCACCCCGGCGCGTAAGGCCTCCAGTCCGTTCAGCGGATCGCAGAACTCTCCCGGCCCGTCCGGCCCGATTTTCACCGCCATCGCGTTGACGGTGAAGTCCCTGCGCACCAGATCACCCTCGAGGCTGTCGCCGAACACCACCTCAGGGTTGCGCGACTGCTGGTCATAGCTGTCGCTGCGGTACGTGGTGATTTCCACCCGCTGCCCCTTGCGCACCACGCCGAGGGTGCCGAAGGCGATACCCGCATCCCAGATGGCCTCGGCCCAGCCGGCCACCAATTCCTGCACCTGCTCGGGGCGGGCATCGGTGGTGAAGTCCAGATCGGTGCCCAACTTGCCCAACAAGGCGTCACGGACGGTACCGCCCACCAGATACAGGTCAAAGCCTGCCGAATCGAAGAGTGCACCCAGCTCCGACAGCATATTCTTGTGCCGGTTCAGGGTCACTGCGGCGGTGGCCAGCAGCTCGGCGGACGGTATCGATTCGGGCACGTCGGGCAGCCTACCGGCGCGTATCACGGGGGCTCTCAGTAGCGGGAACTACTATCACATGGGTGTCTGACTCCTCCGGCGGTTCCCGCACGGGTGGGTCGTCGGATGAACCCGGCTCGAACCCCGCCTCAGCGCGCGGCAGGGGGTCGCGACGCGGTCGGCGCAACCGATCGCAGGGCCGGGCGCAAGGCGCTGGCACTCCGGCGGCCTCCCCTGCCGCGGGCGCTCCTCACGCAACCAACGGAACCGGTGCTGCGGGTGCAAAGGGCCGCGGGCGCGGGCGCCCGAAGGGTGGCGCCGCAGGAACCTCGTTACGTACCGTCCGTGAGACCTCCGCCGGTGGCCTGGTCATCGCAGGCATCGACGGCCCCAAGGACGGCCAGGTGGCCGCCCTCATCGGGCGGACGGACCGGCGTGGCCGAATGCTGTGGTCGCTGCCCAAGGGCCATATCGAACAGGGCGAGACGGCGGAACAGACCGCCATCCGGGAGGTCGCCGAGGAGACCGGTATCCGCGGAAGCGTGCTGGCCGCACTCGGCAGCATCGACTACTGGTTCGTCACCGAGGGGCGACGCGTACACAAGACCGTCCACCACTATCTGATGCGCTCGCTGGGCGGAGAGCTCTCCGATGACGATGTCGAAGTCACCGAGGTCGCCTGGGTCCCCCTCGAGGAACTGCCCACCCGGCTGGCGTACGCCGATGAGCGGCGGCTGGCCCAAGTGGCCGGCGACCTCATCGACAAACTGCACACCGACGGGCCCGAATCGCTGCCCCCCTTGCCTCCGTCCACCCCGAGACGCCGCCCGCAGACGCACTCCAGCACCCACAGGACACCGGGCCGACGAACCGGGCGTGGACCACAGCAATGACTCGAATCACGCTTCGCAACGCGACGCGTGTGGCGGCGGTACTTGCCGTCCTCGCACTTGTCCTGCTGGGTGCTCCTTGGGCCGCACCCCGCGCCCACGCCTATCGGGACGGGCAGTTCCTCAAGGTTGTCCTTGACGAGGTCACCCCGCAGACCGTCACCACCGTCGATTCAACCGTGACGGTGCGGGGAACGGTGGTCAACGTCGGCGATCGCCCGGTGACCGACGTGGTCGTTCGGCTGGAGCGCGCCGAGGCCGTCGCGACCAGCGCCGAGTTACGCGCCAATCTTCACGGCCGCCACGATCAGTACCAGCCGATCGGTGATTTCGTCACTCTCGCAGGCACTCTCGAGCAGGGCCAGCAGCGTCCCTTCACGCTCGCCTTCCCGCTGCGCGGCGGCACCGGACCAACCTGGAACATCTCCACGCCCGGGGTGTATCCCGCCCTGGTGAACGTCAACGGCACCCCCGACTACGGGGCGGCTGCCCGGCTCGATGACGCGCGCTTCCTGCTGCCGGTTCTCGGAGTTCCGCCCCCCGCCGGTGCCGCCGCCGAACCCGAGGTCGCACCCGACACCTCTCGCCCCGTGGGTCTGACGCTGTTGTGGCCGTTGGCCGACCGCCCGCGGCTGGCACCCGGTCAGCCCGGTGGGCCGGCGCCGGTGCGGCTGCTCGACGATCAGCTCGAACGCTCCCTGTCACCCGGAGGCCGGTTGGACGCGCTGCTGGGAGCCCTGGAGTTCGCGACCGAGGCGGTCGTCGATCCCAAGGCAGACTTGGCCCGCACGGTCTGCCTGGCCGTCGACCCCGATCTGCTGGTAACCGTCAACGAGATGACACTCGGTTACCAGGTCCTCGACAATTCGGCTGATCCCGCCGGTCCGGTGCACCCCGGCACCGGGCAGGGACTCGCGGCCGCCTGGCTCGACAGGCTGCGGGCGTTGGCCAAGCGCACCTGCGTCACACCGCTGCCCTACGCACAGGCCGGACTGGATGCTGTTGCTCAGATGGCCGATGAGGGTCTGGCCCATCAGGCCACCACCGGCACCGCAGATGTGCTCGACCAGATTCTAGGAATCAACAGCCTGCGCGGTGCCACCCTCCTCGGCGACGGTCATCTCTCGAAGGCGGGCATAGGTCTGCTCACCGGGCAGGGCCCCACCGTCGCGGTGTCAGCCCTGCCCGCGGATCAGGAGACTCCGCCCGACTTCAACCCGCGCCGGGTGTCCGACACCGTCGTGGCGGCACCCTTCGACCCATCGGTGGGCGCCGCGCTGAGCGCCGCCGGACGCACCCCCACCACGCCCGAGTACGTGCCCCGGTCACTTCGCTTTACCCTGCAACATGATTCGCGCGTAGCGCGGATGCAGGACGCGCTCGGAGCGATGGCCTGGCAGGCGCTGACACCCCAGCAGACTCCCCGCCAGACGATTCTGCTGCCGGACGCCACCTGGGACCTGTCCGACGGCGAGGCCCGCGCCATCCTTTCCACCACGTCCACGCTTCTGCACGCCGGACTCGCGATACCGCGCCCGCTGCCGACCGTCATCGGCGAGGCGCGCGCCAGTGCCCAGCCCAACCCGGTGGACACCGCGTTCGGGGTGGATTCGCCGGGCGCCGTGGACGATGGGGTGTCGCTCGGGCTGGGCGACGAGGTACGGCGGCTGTGGGGCCTCACCGCAGCGCTGACCGTGGACGCCCGCACCGGACTCACCGGTGTTCAGTACACCGAACCGTTACGCCAGGACGCCCTGCGCGCGGTGAGCCAAAGCGTTCCACCCGATGCTCGCGACGACACGGCGCAGGAACGGCTCTCGGCCATCCGCCACACGGTCGGTGACCTGTTCAACGCTGTCACCGTCGTCAATCCGGGTGGCTCCTACACGTTGGCCACCGAACACAGCCCGCTACCGCTGGTGCTGCGCAACGAGCTTCCGGTGCCCATCCGGGTCGCTCTGCGCGTCGAAACGCCGGCCGGTATGAGTGCCACAGATGTTGGCGTACAAGAGATTCCGCCCGGCTTCCTGCCGGTGAAGGTGCCCGTGGAGGTCAATGTCTCCCAGCGCATGGCTGTCGACGTAACGCTGCACACCCCTGATGGTCTGCCCCTGGGTGACCCGGTACGCCTGTCGGTGCACTCCAACGCGTATGGGAAACCGCTGTTCTTCATCACCATCGGCGCGGCCACGGTGCTCTTCGCGCTGACGGGCCGGCGCCTGTGGCATCGCTTCCGCGGCCAACCCGACCGCGCCGATCTCGACCGCGAGGATGAGGTTTCCGCCGGCGGGAGGGGCAGCCAGTGGCAGCCGTGAGAAAGCCGCTGGACCCGCTACCCGATCCGGAATCCGACGACACGATCGAAGAGCTCTCGGATGCGGCCGTCGTAGCGCATTCCGGCTCGATGGCGGTGGCCACCCTGGTCAGCCGGATCACCGGATTCATCAAGCTGTTGTTGATCACCGCGGCGCTCGGTGCCGCGTCCGCCAGTGCATTCTCGACCGCCAACCAGCTGCCCAACATCATTGCCGCGCTGGTGCTCGAGGCCACCTTCACCGCCATATTCATCCCCGTGCTCACGCGCGCCGAGCGGGAGGATGCCGACGGCGGTCAGGCATTCATGCGCAAGCTGCTGACCATCGCCACATCGGTGTTGGTGGTGGCGACGGTGCTGTCGGTGCTGGCTGCGCCATTGCTGGCCGCGCTGATGCTCGGCGATGACCCCAAGGTGAGCACGCCGCTGACCACCGCGCTGGCGTACCTACTGCTCCCGCAGATCCTGTTCTACGGACTGTCCTCGGTATTCATGGCAATCCTGAACACCCGCAATGTGTTCGGACCACCCGCGTGGGCTCCGGTGTGGAACAACGTCGTCGCGATCGCCGCGCTGATTCTGTTCTGGCTGATGCCCGGGGAACTCACCCTCGATCCGACCCGGATGAGCGATCCCAAACTCCTGGTGCTGGGCATAGGCACCACGCTCGGCGTGGTCACCCAGGCCACGGTGCTGATTCCCGCCATTCGTCGTCAGGGGATCCCCCTGCGCCCCCTGTGGGGAGTCGATGACCGGCTCAAGCAGTTCGCCGGTATGGCCGCGGCCATGTTCGCGTACGTCGCCATCAGCCAGCTGGGGTTCGTCATCACCAACCGGATCGCCGCCGGCGCAGCCGATTCCGGTCCCATCATCTACAACCAGACCTGGATGATCCTGCAGCTGCCCTACGGGGTGGTCGGTGTGACCATCCTGACCGCGATCATGCCGCGGCTCAGCCGCAACGCCGCTGCCGAGGACACCTCCGCGGTGGTGGGCGACATATCCCTGGCCACGCGGCTGACGATGGTCGTCCTGATCCCGGTCGTTGCGGTGATGACCGTCGCCGGTCCGGCGATGGGTCCGGCGCTGTCCGCATACGGGCACTTCACCCTCGGTGACGCCCACTACCTCGGGCTCTCAATCTCGCTTTCTTCCTTCACTCTCATCGCGTATGCCCTTGTACTGCTTCAGCTTCGGGTGTTCTATGCACGCCATGAGGCGTGGACACCCACGCTGATAGTCATCGTGATCACCACGGTGAAGATTGTCTGCTCGGTGATCGCCTCGCACCTCACCGACGATCCCAGCCTGGTCGCCGGTTATCTCGGTGCCGCCAACGGACTCGGGTTCGTGGCGGGCGCCGTGTGTGGGTATCTGCTGTTGCGCCGAAGCATCGGGCGCGCGGCCGGGCCGCTGATCGGCCCGGGCGTGGTCCGTACGGTGCTGATCGCCCTCGCCGCCTCGGGTACCGCGGCGGCCGTCGGCCTGGGGATCGACCGAGGGTTCGACCTTGATCTGCTCACCCAGGCAGGCGGCGGCCTCGGTTCGATTCTGCGGCTGGTCATCCTCGGCACCGTGATGCTCACCGTCACCTTCGCGGCCATGGTGGCGGTCAAGCTTCCCGAGGCACTGAGCATCGTCGCGCTGCTACAGCGCCGCCTGGGCAGCCGGCTCGGCATCGGCATCCAAGATCACGCTTCGGTCATGGGCAACTCCCCACCGCCATCCCTGCCGTACCCTGATTCGGGTGATCGAGTCGGCGGCGGCGACGCTGTCGGCCTGACAACCGCAAACAAATCAGTGCACGGGGGCGGCGCTGATACGAGAAAGGGCAGGGCAGTGACAGACACCCCGGGGTCATCGACCCGGTCTGTTTCCACCGAGTCCCCCTCCGGGGGCGCAGTCCCCACCTCCGTGATGCCGGGTGCCAGCATCGCGGACGGCCGTTACCGTCTGCTCACCTCGCACGGGGGCCCGGACGGGCTGCAGTTCTGGCAGGCCACCGATACCGAGCTGAATCGCCCGGTAGCGCTCACCATCATCGACGGCGCCACCTTCACCTCCGATCAGGTGCAGGACATCCTGTCGAATACCCTGCGGCTCAGTAAGATTGGGTCCTCTGGCCTCGCGCGCGTGCTGGACGCCGTACGCGAAGGAACCGGCGGCATCATCGTCGCGCAGTGGGTCCGCGGCGGTTCGCTGCGCGAAGTTGCCGACACCGAACCCTCCGCCGTAGGCGCCAGCCGGGCGGTTCGATCCCTGGCCGAGGCCGCCGATGCTGCTTTCGAGGCCGGGTCGGCGCTGAGCATCGACCACCCCGATCGCGTACGCATCAGCATCGACGGCGACGCCGTGCTCGCGTTCCCCGCCACACTCTCCTCGGCCAGCGCCGACGAGGACGTCCATGGCCTCGGCGCCACCCTGTACGCACTCACCACCCGCCGCTGGCCGCTGGCCGAAACCGGTCAGCCAAGTGGGCTACCCGGCGCCAACCGCGCGCCCGACGGTCGCCCCGTTGAGCCACGAGTCATCGTCCCGACCATCCCCGCCGAGATCTCGGATGTGGCCTCCCGCGCGCTCAGCGATGATCCCGGTTCTGCCGCGGACCTGCTCGACGGCCTGGAATCGGCCATCGCGAGCGTCGATCACACCACCATGTTGGAGCCTGCCGCCGCAGCACCCACGCAGTCGTTCAGCATCGGTCGCCCCCAGGGTTTCCAGGATTCCGGGGACCCCACGGACGATGACGACTACGACGAGGACGAGGACCCCGAAGAAGCGGCCCGACACCGGAAGATCTTCCTGATCGGGCTCGGCGTGGTCGGTGTCCTGGTCATCTCGCTGTGCATCGCGCTGGGCGTCTGGGTCACGCGGATCTTCGGCGATGTCGGCCCGTTGGACAAGATCAACATCGGTATCGGATTACCCACCCAGTCCGCCAACGGTGACGCCGCCAAGCCCGGTAGCCCGGCCAAGATCGTGCAGGCGACCGTGTTCCCTCCAGGCCCGGACGCCGACCAACCCGGCAAGGCGAATCTGGCGGTGGACGGCAACGCTTCCACGTCATGGTCGACCGACACCTACACCGACGCCGATCCCTTCCCGGCGCTCTTCAAGCCAGGGGTTGGCCTACTACTCGATCTGCAGTCCGCCAGCGCTCTGAGCAGCGTCACGATTGAATCTCACAGTGTCGGAACACAAGTACAGATCCGTTCTGCCGACTCGGCCACACCCGGCTCCTTCAACGACACCAAGGAGATCTCCGCTACCACGACGTTGCAGCCCGGCAAAACAACGATTCCCATCACCAGCAGTTCGCAGGTCTCTCATGTGCTGGTGTGGATCAACAAGCTGGGTTCCACCAACGGTGATCACCATGCGGAGATCGGCGAAATCACTGTCACGACTGCTTCCTAGCTGCGGGATCGCCTGACAGTCGAGCGGTTACCGAACGGCTTTCAGTATCGCTCCACAATTTTCACCCCTATATTTTTCGCGGTAGTTGAAACCCGATGGCAACCTCAGAATTACTCACTGAGCTGCGGTTCATGTCGTTCAGTTACGCATATCGCCGTTACAGGTTGTTGAAAGTTGTATAACAGTTTGCTGTGGGGTGATCCTGTGGTCGACGCCACCCCCCGTTTTTGATTACTGTGCGCGTGTGGGCATGGTTCAGGGGGTTCTCACGACTCCTCAACACTCGGACGCCGAGCTGTTGGCTGCCCACGTCGCCGGCGACCCTTCCGCTTTCGAGCAGCTATTCCGCCGTCATCACCGCCGCCTCTACCGGCTCGCTCGGGCCACCAGCCGCACGCCCGAAGACGCCGCCGATGCATTGCAGGAAGCGATGCTGTCGGCGCATCGTGGTGCCGCCAATTTCCGCAATGACGCCGCGGTCACCAGCTGGCTGTACCGCATTGTCGTGAACGCCTGTCTCGATCGTCTGCGCCGTACCAAGACACACAACCCGATCGAACTCGAAGAGGACGTCTACACCCTCGAGGACCCCTCGACCAACGTCGACACCTCGATCGTCATCCAGAAGGCCTTGCTCAGGCTGCCTGCCGAGCAGCGCGCCGCGGTCATCGCCGTCGACATGCACGGATACTCGGTGGCCGACGCCGCTGAGCTGCTCGGTGTGCCCGAGGGCACGGTGAAGAGCCGCTGCGCCCGAGCCCGCGCACGCCTGGCCGTCGCCCTGCACTATCTCGACAAGGCCGGCTCCGTCGAACCGGAAACCATCGACTACTAACCGTGTGCCGCCGTGTCACAATCCGCCTACGAATTGGGCAACAGGCGTGGCCAGCGGTAGCTGGGTACGGGAACAATGAATTCACATGGTCAACAATCCGCCGGACACCGCCGATGGCGAAGGTAACCTCGACAAGGTGAACCTCGCCGAGGTACCGCTGTCACTTGAGGTCCTGGCCGACCTGCACGCCGGCGTCTACGACGCAGGCGATGCCGACGTACTTCGGCAACGGGCAGACCAGGATCCGGACGCGCGCACGACACTGGCCGCCCTCGACCATGTACGTGCCGACCTGGTGGCGTGGATGGAAAGCCCCGCCCCCGATGTGCCCGCGGCCGTCGTCGACGGCATCGTTGCCGCATTGCACGCCGAGTCAGCGAAATCGACGTTGCCCGTGGTAGCTGCGGATGCCGTCCGGCCCGCGGACCCGCGCCTTAACCTGGTGACCGGCCCCGTCCCCCTGGACCATCGCCGGCGCCCCGCGGCAAAGCGCCGCTGGCTCGCATTCTCGGGCGCGGGGTTGGCCGCGGCCGCCTGTATCGCGGTGGCCATCACCGTGGTCGCGCAGAACAACCAGCGCACCTCTGAGACCACCGCCACCGTCGCGGGCCCGTCGTTGTCGCAGTACATCGCGCCCAAAACCGCTGCGCCCATGGCGCCGGAATTGCCGCCGCAGAGTGCCCTGGGCCAGACCGCCTTCCCGATTTCTGGCAACGAGATCACCGCACTCGTCGGCCGCACCCCCACATTCGGCACCCTCGAGGACCCCGCTCTGCGCGCGTCCTGCCTCGCCGGCCTCGGCTTCCCGGCCTCAACGCCCGTGCTCGGAGCGCAGACCCTGGACGTCGACGGCCCCGCGGTGTTGATGGTGCTGCCCGCCGAACGCCCGGGTGAACTGTTGGCGGTGGCCGTCCGGCCCGGTTGCAGCCAGTCCGATCCTCAGCGGGTGGCACAGACCCGAATCGGCGCGTCACCCGGCCGCTAGAAGGCCGGACCGCGCCCGTATCTCCCACCGCCCGCCCGCGGTATCTCCCACCGCCCGCCCGGTGCGGAACATCCCGCTCTAGGCTGTTGTTTCAGCACTCGCATGGCCTTTGTCTCCAACAGGCACTCAGATCGGATCAGAAGGGAACCGCATGTCGGAGGTTGTATCGACCGAGTCCGAATCGGACATCCATGAGCTCATCATCATCGGCTCAGGACCCGCTGGATACACCGCGGCGGTCTACGCAGCCCGCGCCCAGCTGAAGCCGATCGTTTTCGAGGGTACCCAGTTCGGCGGGGCACTCATGACCACCACCGAGGTCGAGAACTACCCGGGTTTCCGCGAGGGCATCATGGGTCCCGACCTGATGGACCAGATGCGTGAGCAGGCCATTCGCTTCGGTGCCGACCTGCGCACCGAGGATGTCGATGAGGTCTCCCTGCGGGGCCCTGTGAAGACTGTCACGGTCGGTGGCGAGGTCTTCCGTTCCCGCGCGGTGATCTTGGCCATGGGCGCCGCTCCGCGGTATCTGGGGGTACCGGGCGAGGACACCTTGCTGGGCCGGGGCGTGAGCTCCTGTGCCACCTGCGACGGTTTCTTCTTCAAGGATCAGGACATCGCCGTCATCGGCGGCGGCGATTCCGCGATGGAAGAAGCGACTTTCCTCACACGGTTTGCCCGCAGCGTGACACTCATCCATCGCCGCGACGAGTTCCGCGCATCCAAGATCATGCTCGAGCGCGCGTACGCGGACCCCAAGATCAACGTCCTGACCAACACCAAGATCCTCGGGGTCGAGGGCACCGACTCGGTGATCGGGCTCAAGCTCGAGAACACCGTGACCGGGGAAGCCTCGCAGCTGCCCGTCACCGGGATGTTCGTCGCCGTCGGGCACGATCCCCGTAGCGAACTCGTCAAGGATGTCGTCGACGTCGATTCAGACGGGTACGTACTGGTGCGCGACAGAAGCACCTACACCTCACTGGAAGGCGTGTTCGCTGCGGGTGACCTCGTTGACCGAACCTATCGGCAAGCCGTCACCGCCGCCGGAAGTGGTTGTGCCGCAGCCATCGACGCCGAGCGCTGGCTCGCCGAGACGGCGCATTCCCAGACCCTCGTCGAGGCCTAGCCTCACCGCCACCCATCACAAGGAGAACCCATGAGCGACCACGCGACCGTTACCGTCACCGACGACTCCTTCCAGCAGGATGTCGTCTCCAGCAATAAGCCCGTGCTGGTGGATTTCTGGGCGACCTGGTGCGGACCCTGCAAGATGGTGGCCCCCGTGCTGGAGGAGATCGCCAAGGACCATGGCGAAACGCTCACCATCGCCAAGCTCGATGTGGATGCCAACCCGGAGACCGCACGCGCCTTCCAGGTGACGTCGATCCCCACCCTGATTCTCTTCCAGAACGGTGAGGCAACCAAGCGGATCGTCGGCGCCAAGAGCAAGTCGGCGTTGCTGCGTGAGCTGGACGGGGTCGTCTGACCGGTTCGACACCGGTCGGTTGACTCGGCCGGGAGTTTCTCTCATCGCCTAGGCATCTGAGACAATAGTGCAGTCCCGACGACGGGCAGCCCGTGTTCGGTCGGTGACAGTGCGGTTTCTTGCGAAAGGCGGAGTATGACGACAGGCGCGTCGAACATTCGCCGCGGCGATCGAGGCCCCGCCGTCAGCGAGGTACGCGAGGTGCTCACCGCACTCGGGTTCCTGGAGGATCCCGATGAGGTGCTTGCGACCGGTCGGCATGTCATGCCCGACCACTTCGACCCGACCTTGGACGACGCCGTGCGCGCGTTCCAGCAGCGCCGCGGCCTGTTGGTCGATGGTGTCGTCGGACCCGCGACCTATCGCACCCTGAAGGAAGCCTCCTATCGGCTCGGGGCTCGCACCCTTTTTCACCAGTTCTCCGCACCCATGTACGGCGACGATGTGGCGACTCTGCAGAAGCGCCTGCAAGATCTTGGGTTCTACACGGGCCTGGTCGACGGGAACTTCGGGCTGCAGACCTACAACTCGCTCATGTCATACCAGCGGGAGTACGGGCTGACCGCGGACGGTATTTGTGGACCCGAGACCCTGCGCTCGTTCCAGTTGTTGGGTCGACACGTCACCGGTGGATCCGCGCACGCGATTCGTGAGACCGAACACGTCCGCAACGCCGGCCCACAGCTGTCAGGCAAGCGCATCGTGATCGATCCGGGTCTCGGCGGCGCCGACCGCGGAGTCATCGTTCCGGGTCGCGAGGGCCCGACCAGCGAGGCAGACATCCTGTGGGACTTGGCCAGTCGCCTCGAGGGCCGGATGACAGCGATCGGTATGGACACGTACATCTCGCGCGCCATCCAGAACAACCCCACCGATATCGACCGCGCCACCTACGCCAACAATGTGGGTGCCGATCTGATGATCAGCCTGCGTTTCGACTCGCAACCGACGGTGGCCGCCAGCGGCGTCGCGTCCTATCACTTCGGCAACCTGCATGGCTCGGTGTCCACCATCGGACACATGCTGGCCGACTTTATTCAGCGAGAAGTGGCTGCTCGCACGGGATTACGCGACTGCAGAGCACACGGCCGGACGTGGGACCTGCTGCGCCTCACCCGGATGCCCACCGTGCAGGTGGACATCGGGTACATCACCTCACCGAACGATGTCTCCATTCTGAGCGCCGCCCACTATCGCGATGTGGTGGCCGAGTCGATTCTGGCCGCGGTCAAGCGTGTGTACCTGCTCGGTAAGAACGACCGGCCTACTGGCACATTCACTTTCGATGAGCTGCTGGCCCACGAGCTGTCCGCCGGAAGTTAGTCCGAGCGCACCAGCTCGATCGCGCTTGCCGGACAGAGGTGCGCTGCCTCATCGGCCTTCGCCACCTGGTCCTCGTTCAACACCCCAGCAGCCCTCGGTACGGCAGTGCCATCCGCATCCGCACTGAACAACTCCGGGTGCTGCGCAACGCAGTATCCGGACCCCATGCACAGATCCTGATCGACGATCACACTGAACCCTGCGTGGGCCCCGACCACGGTCACGCCCTCGTTAGGGTAACGGGCAGCCCACCATCGAGCGTCACCGAAAAGTTGAAGTGGTGCTTGGGCTTCCAGGTCTGCGGGAGCGTCAGCCGATACCTCTGGAAAATGATCGTCAACAAGAACTGCGCGTTCATGTAGGCCATGCCGGTGCCGAGGCAGTGGTGTCTGCCCGACCCGAACGGCATGAATGCCAGTCTCGGACGCTCCCTGACAAGTGCCTGGTCCATGAATCGATTCGGGTCGTAAGAGTCTGGGTTCACCCACCAGCGTGGATCACGGTGCATCGAGTACAACGACGGGCCGACGATGGTGTATCGCGGGATGAGGTACCCACCTATCACGTCGTCTTCCATCGCGAATCTAGGATTGAGCGGGTGGCCCTGCAACCTCTGCCCCTCGTCGAAACACGCTTTCGCCCAAGACAACTTGGGTAGATCATCCGGCGTCGGCACTGCACCGTGCAGCGCGTCAACCTCTGCGTACAGCCGGTTGAGGTGATCCGGGTGTGCCAGTAGTAGCGCGAGTGTCCACGACAGCGACGCCACCACCGTCTCGTATCCACCCGCCATCAGGATCATCAGTTCCATGCTGAGATCCCGCTCCGACAACGGACTTCCGTCATCGTAGGTCGCCTCCAACAACAGGCTCAACAGATCCGGGGTCTCGACCGGGTGCTTGCGGCGGTCCTTTATCAGCCTTCTCGTCAATCGCCACAGTCTCCACATCGACCTGGGCGCGCTCTCGCGCCCGGGTAGCGGCAGCAGGTTCGGTAAGGGGCTCATCAACGTCACCGACGCCATCAGCGACATGAAAGTCCTTAAGTTCACGTCAGTTTCGTGGATCTCCTGCGCGGTGATCGACGAGGAGAACATCGCGCGCAGGAACGCGGGCAAGGTCACCTGTGCGATCGCGTGTTGCAAGTCCACCTCCTGCCCGGTGTCTGCCCACCGTGCCCAGCTGTCGACTCGGCCCACGAATTCGTCGGCGATCACCTCTGCCACCCGCGCCAGATGGCGGCGTCCAAACATCGGCATGAGCATCCGGCGCCGCTGCCGGAACTTGTCTCCCTCCAGCATCGGAATCGCAGCACCGATCATGCCCATTGCCGCCTGGCCCGGTCCGATCATGCTGTACCGACCGACGGGGTCGTCCATCACCTGGCTGGCGTAATCCGGATGGTTCACCACAATAATGCTGCCGCCCAATGGAAATGGAACGCTATAGATGTCGCCGAACTCCTTTGCGCAGCGCCGGAAGAACTCGAAGGGTTCACGCCGCATCTCCGGGACACTCCCGACGAACGGTCGGCCAACGGGACCCGGTGGAGTGAGCGCCGCTCTCCCCACTCCCCGCACGGCGCTAGCCGCCAGAGGAATGCCTGCGCGGGTGATCCGCCATGGATCATGCCTACAGAAGGCAGATCCTCCGTGCCGTCTACCAATCTCGTTGACTTCGTGCACCGTCGGATTGAGCGGCAATGGCCCCCAATCTCCCGTCAGCTCACGTGGCAGCGGCACATCTATTGCGCGGGATTGCGTCCCTGCGGAAGCCTCGAATGGACAAGCATCGGTCCTGTTCTCGGCAGTGGGTGGCTGCGGCATGCTCCTTGGTCTCCTTTTCCGAGGGGTGACTACGCCACGGGCACGGGCTGTTTGGAGGGTGCGCCACGCACCGGTCCCAACACCGTGGCTCCGACCGCATCGCGGTAACGCTGACACGTAGGTGAGTACGCCGCGATCACAACAGCCAGGAGGTTGAGGGCCGTGCACAGGCTGGCGATCGCCCACGACGGTCCGGGCCTGAGTCCCAGATGAATCGCGAAGTAGTTCGGCAGCGTGCAGATGATGGTGTAGGCGAGATATGCCCCAGGTGCGACGAATGGGATTATTGCCCAACGGTATCCGCGCATATGCGGCCGGATCACTACCAGTACCCAGGCGATCATCACCAGGAATCCGCCGTTCTGCACGAGGCTGGGCAATGGCACTCCGTACACCAGTGCGTTGTTGCTGTAGTACCTCATCAGGCCGAAATGACTGTTGACCATCTCACCGATGCATTCGCCAATCCCGAAGATCACCGCGAACGAGATGAGTGTCCAAGCGGCCCAACCCTTTTTGATCATCTCGTAGACGAGTAGCGCCGTCGGCGCCGTACCCACCCAGACCAGCGGAACGAAGATCGGAAGGGGCCGGTCGGCGATCGTGACGTAGGGCAGGGCGTTGGTCATATAGGTGGTGGCACCAATGACGTCGAGCCATGGCTCGACGAAGTAGGGCAGGACTGTCACCCCGCTGAGCATGATCAGCCAGTACATCAGCGCGTCTTCGTGCCTCCGTAGGGTCATCCATCCCACCCAGATCAGCGAAATCGCCAGGCAAGTAACAAGTATCGCGACGACGGTCCATGCCCACCACGGCTCACCGTGAATGACTGGTGGTGGACCCCACTGCGCACCCATACTCCATCGTCTCGTCACAAGTGTCCTTTCGCCGTCGGCAAGCGGTTCATTCGGACACTAATGTCTGATTTGAGAATAAGTCAATCATTTCGAGACAAATCATTCCGTAAGACGACACACCTCATCGATAGCCTGCGGCGTCGACTATTCTCAGCCGCATGGAGGACCCCGCGGAACCGCCGATCCGCATGGCAGACCGGCAGCGCGCTCGACGCAGCGAGCTCGTTAAAGAAGAGGTGGTGGAGGCTGCCCTGGCGGAATTCTCCGAGCGCGGGTACCACCAGACATCGATCGCGCATATCGCCGAACGGCTCGGCACCGGCCACTCGATGTTCTATCGATACTTCACCAACAAACGCGACATCCTCGAGCACGTGGTACAGCACGCCACCCAGCGCACCGTCGAAACACTCAGTCACACACTGCCCGGCCGCATTACGTCGCTGGACGAATTCCACGATTTTGCAGTGAATCTCGGACTTGCCTACATCGGGATGGTGGTGGCAGATCCCCGACTGTCGCGCTTGATGCTGCAACAGGGTGCCGCTGTGGATGCGGAGATGACCGCGCAGTTCTGCCAGGTGTTCGACGCCGGGGCTTCGGTTCTGGCTGGCCTATTACGTGACGGGATCGAATCTGGTTATGTCCGGCCGGGTATCGACGTCGAGGCCGTCGCTGATTCGGTGGCCGGCATCCCCCTGGGAATACTTGCCCGCTACGGGCACGACCCCGATCAGGACATTCTCGCATCACGCGTACGCGCAACCGCCGACCTCGTCTGCCGGGGGATCGCCCCCTAGCGGGAATACGCCGCTCCCTGTGAGCGTTTCCCGCCGCTGTGAACACATTCACCGTCGGTGATGCGACAGTCACACAGCTCACCGAACTTGCGGTGTGGCCGATCCCGCCACACGATTGGTATCCAGCCATCAGCGAGCAACAGCTCTCGTTCGCCCGAGCCACCTATGCACCGTCGGCCGTCTCGGCAGATGGTGCCGATCTGATCTTCTCCATCCACAACTACCTCATCGAGCTGGGCGACGCCGTCGTGGTGGTCGACACCTGCTCGGGCAATCACAAGAACCGGCCCTTGTTCCCAGACCTCCACATGCTCGATACCGACTACCTGACTCACCTCAAGCACGCAGGATTTGATCCCGAGGACGTCGACATCGTCATCAATACCCATCTCCATCTGGACCATTGCGGGTGGAACACCCGGCTGATCAACGACACCTGGCAGCCCACCTTTTCGAACGCCACGTACCTGTTCCACGCCACTGAGCTCAAATACATTCAGGCACAATGGGAGTCGTCTCCGGCAGGTGAGTGGGCCGAGGGGGGCGGCTGGGTCTATCAGGACAGTGTCCTTCCGGTCCTCGAACATTCTCCGCACCGCTTCGTCGCCCCGGGTCATCAAATCCACGCGCACGGTTCCACGCGCATCACCACCCTGGACACAGCCGGGCACACACCGGGGCACCTTGCCATCGAAATCAGTGCTCCGGGCACCGGTGTGATCATCTCCGGCGACGCGCTACATCACCCCATGCAGGCCCAGTTTCCAGATCTGCCCTTTTTCGCGGACGCCGATCCTGTCATGGGTACCGCTGCTCGTCGCGCACTGCTCGGACGCTGTGCCGACGAAGACTTGCGCCTGGTGACCGCCCACTTCCCCGCACATCTACCGATGGGTGTCCGCCGCAGCGGCACCACATTCGAATGGACGGACCCTCCGGCCGGGCAATGAGCCCTGCCGCTAGAACGCGGCGCCCACCACCGGGCCGGCCCCCGCAGGTTGCGGAATCCGCACCGACTCCAGGAGTCGCTCCAACGCGGCCTCCACGTCGGCCTTCCAGCCGAGCCCGCTGTCAAGCTCCAACCGCAGTCGCGGGAAATGCTGGTGCGGTGCGACCACCGTGAAACCCACATCCTTCAGGAAGTCGACATCGATCATGCACTGCTCGATGGTGCACTCCCCCAGTACATCTGCCGCTTCCGAATGCCTAGCCAACGACCCTTCGCAAAGATCCAGCGCCTCGCTGGTCCGGCCGAACGCCTCCAGCGCGCGCACACCGCGGCGCACTAACTCGGCGACCACATTGGCGATGATGCTGTGCGGCAATCCGTCTGACTCGTGACCCGGCTCCACACCCAAGGACGTCAGCAGGACTGCATCCGCACTGACCGGGGCGGTCGGGAACAATTGCGCGCGAGGCACCACCCCGGGCGGGGCATACAACGCGTATCCCACCGTGGCGGGCCGGGACTGCGGGCCGGCTATTGCGACCTGACCGCATGACCCCCACTCGAGCATGACCATCGACAGCCATGCTTCCTTCTCGAACTCTGGGTCCGACAGGTGCTGGCTGTCTCCGACGGTAGCGGGGTCCACTTCCCAGAAGACACACCGCCGGGCGTGCTTGGGCAGCTGCTCGAAACCATCGAGCCGCAAAGGAACGATCCGAGCCGACACTGGTCTTGTACGCCTCCACGTCAGGTCCACATGGTGCGCGGAACGCCTCGAACGTCCGGCAACCCTTCAAGGATATGCGAAATTTCTGGTTTGGCACCCGGCGACCTTGCCGCGGTACCTGGAATGCACGGCCGGAGCCGTCGTTGTGCCGATGATTCCCCTGTGGAGCCGAAACTTCTTACTTGCCAAGCGTTTTCGCGCGGAGGCCGCGCTTCGAGGGTTTTCGCGTCACAGTGACGTTTCTCCCCCGTGGGCTAGGACGTGGCTTCGCCGGACATCATGTCGACAATTCGCTGCAAATCTTCCACCGAGCCGAACTCGACGACGATCTTGCCCTTGCGCTTGCCCAGGCTCACCGTCACGCGGGTGTCGAAGGTACCCGACAAGCGCTCGGCGACATCCTGCAAGCCCGGCATCTGGATCGGCTTGCGCCGCGGCGCCGGCTTGGGAGCATCGCTGCGGTTCGCCAGCGTCACCGCTTCCTCTGCGGCCCGTACCGACATTCCCTCGGCCACGATCCGGGCGGCAAGCTCCTCCTGGGCCTCGGCTCCACCCTCAAGAGCGAGCAGCGCCCGCGCGTGGCCGGCCGATAGGACTCCCGCCGCGACCCTGCGCTGTACCGCGATCGGTAGGCGCAGCAGTCGGATCATGTTGGAGATCACCGGGCGCGATCGACCGATCCGGGACGCCAACTCTTCATGCGTCACTTCAAACTCATCGAGAAGCTGTTGGTACGCGGCCGCCTCTTCCAAAGGATTGAGCTGTGCCCGGTGGATGTTCTCCAGCAGCGCGTCTCGAAGCAGATTGTCGTCGGCCGTCTCCCGGACAATCGCCGGGATGGTGTCCAAACCGGCCTCCTGGGTAGCACGCCACCGCCGCTCCCCCATGACGAGTTGGTAGTCACCGCCCTCGACCGCACGCACCACGATCGGCTGCATCACACCGAACTCGCGGATGGAGTGGACCAACTCCGCGAGCGCCTCCTCGTCGAAGACCTGGCGCGGCTGCTTGGGGTTGGGCTTGATGGCCGTCACCGCGATCTCGCGGTACACCGCGCCGATATCGGTGGCCGGTGCAGACGGAGCCGCTGGGCCGCCGCCGATGATCACATCGGCGGCCGCGTCACCCAGGCGCGGGCCTGCGGGGGTGGGTGCACCATCCACCGGTGCCGTCGGGATCAGGGATGCCAGGCCTCGGCCGAGTCCGCCCTTACGCCGTGATGCTGGCGACTGACTCATCGGTTCCTTCTCCCTTTTTGCATCCGCTGTACGCACCTGATCATCTTCTCGTAGTGCACAGCGTTCATTGTGGATCACTCGCCGACGGGCTCGGCCGCTGCGCGAGTTCGCGCGCGGCATCCAAGTAACTCAGGGCTCCCCGTGAACCCGGGTCGTATTCGAGGACGCTGGTTCCGTATCCCGGAGCCTCTGAGACCTTGACGCTACGCGGGATGACCGACCCCAACACCTTCGGACCGAAGTGGCTACGCACTTCGTCCGCCACCTGGTCGGCGAGCTTGGTCCTACCGTCGTACATGGTCAGCAGAATCGTCGACACATGCAGCGCGGGATTCAGGTGGGCCTGGACGAGTTCGATGTTGCGCAGCAGCTGACCGACGCCCTCCAGCGCGTAGTACTCACACTGGATCGGGATCAGCACCTCGTTCGCCGCCACGAGTGCGTTGACCGTCAGCAGGCCGAGCGAGGGCGGGCAGTCGATGAATACGAAGTCAAACGCGTCGGCGGGTAGCCCGGCGATCGCGCCACGCAGCCGGCCCTCACGAGCCACCATCGACACCAATTCGATCTCGGCACCGGCCAGGTCGATCGTCGCCGGAACGCAGAAGAGGTGCTCGCTCTGTGGACTGGATTGGATCGCGTCCTTGATGGGGATCTCACCGAGTAGGACTTCGTACGACGACGGGGTGCCCGCACGATGATCGGCACCCAGTGCGGTGCTCGCATTGCCCTGTGGATCGAGATCGATCACCAGAACATTCAGACCCTGCATCGCCATCGCGGCGGCGAGGTTCACCGCGGTTGTGGTCTTGCCGACGCCACCCTTCTGGTTGGCGATCGTCAGCATCCGGCGATGCGCCGGCTTCGGGAGACGGACCGATCCTTGCTTGATCTGGGTGGCACGCTGAGCGGCTGCACCGATCGGAGTCTCCGACTCCTCAAAGTTCGCGGGTGAGCGGTGGCCGTCACCCGTTGCGCCGGTTTCACGTGAAACATCGTCGCTAGTCACTGTCGTCTCCTTGATCGGATGCTCATCGGCTCCGCTTCCGCGTACCGTCGCGGGAGCTTCCCCGTCGACGGCCTCCGTCGCATTCTTTCCGCCGCGCGACCACCACCGTGGTGGGCGGATCGAGGTACCGCGTGCCACACTGCACCACCCTCACATCGTCAGCGCCGAGCAGGCTCAGCGCACTACCGTACTGCTGCACTTCTTCATCGGCGCGATCGCCTTTGATCGCCAACATGCGTCCGCCGACCCGCGTCAACGGAAGGGACCACCGACCGATCTTGTCCAGTGCCGCGACCGCCCGAGACGTGACCGCGTCCGCCCCGCCAACCTCCGCGATAACACTTGGCTCCTCCGCCCGGCCGCGCACCACCGATACGTTGGTGAGGCCCAGCCGCTCGATCATTTCACGGAGGAAGTCGGTGCGGCGCAGCATCGGCTCGACCAGAACGATATCGACGTCGGGGCGTGCGATACCCAACGGGACACCCGGCAGACCCGCGCCGCTTCCGACATCGATCACTCGCTCACCGGAGTCGAGTAACTCCCCCAGCGCGGCGCTATTGAGGATGTGGCGCTCCCACAATCGATCGGCCTCGCGTGGGCCAATCAAACCGCGCTCCACACCAATCGTCGCGAGTGCGTCAACGTAGTCGACCGCTAGAGGCAGCCGCTCGCCAAAGACCTCGGCTGCGGCCTCCGGCACCGGGAGGATCTCGCCGTGTTTCACGTGAAACATTCCTCCCGGAGCGCGGCCACTGAATTACATGGATGGGATTTGGTGGCGACTAGTCGTGCAGGACGACGACACGACGCGAGGGCTCCACGCCCTCGCTCTCGCTGTGCACACCGTCGATTGCCGCAACGGCGTCGTGCACGATCTTGCGCTCGAAAGGAGTCATGGGCGCGAGCTCCTCGCGCTCACCGGACTCCAGCACCTGCTTGGCGATCTTGGTGCCCAGCGCCGCCAGCTCGTCACGACGACGGCCACGCCAGTTCGCGATATCCAGCATCAGGCGGCTGCGCTCACCGGACTTCTGCTGCACCGCCAGCCGGGTCAATTCCTGCAACGCGTCGAGCACCTCGCCCTTGCGGCCAACGAGCTTGGACAGGTCGCCTCCGCCGTCGATGCTCACGATCGCGCGGTCTCCCTCGACATCGAGGTCGATATCGCCATCGAAGTCCAGGACGTCGAGGAGCTCCTCGAGATAGTCGCCGGCGATCTCGCCCTCGGCAACCAGACGTTCCTCGAGATCCACCGTGCGCGTCTCACCCTCGGGTGCGGCGTCGACCTCGGTTGTGGTCTCTTCGGCTTGAGTGTCCAGATCGGTCATCGTTCTTCTCCCTCTGTCACGCCCGTGCAGAATCGCGGGCGGTTAGCGCTTGCGGCGACGATCGGGCCGAGCACCCGGCTTCGGGGTGCGGCTCGTCGTACCTGATCCATTGGTGGAGTCCGGGGAAGCCTGTCCCCCGGTGTCCTCGTCCGTGCCACCCGATTCCACAATCTCGGTGCTATCGGATTCGTCTGCTTGTTTCGCCGGCTGGTTCTTCCCGCCGCGCGTCGGCTTGGCACCTGGCTTCGGGGCATTCGCGGCCCGTCGCTCCAGATCCGCCTGCTTCTTCTCTTCTTCTTCCTTAGCGATGTGGTTGAAGACGTAGTGCTGCTGACCGAACGTCCAAATGTTGTTGGACACCCAATACAGGATGATGGCGATCGGCAGGAACGGACCACCCACGACCACACCGAGCGGGAACACGTACAGCGCCAACCGGTTCATGATCTGGGTCTGCGGGTTGGCCTGGGCCTCAGGACTCTGCCGCGCGATAGAGGCCCGGCTGTTGAAGTAGGTCGCGATACCCGCGATGACCATCAACGGTATGGAGACTCCCGCGACAGCCCACCTGTTGAATTCGGTGAACGCGTCCAGACCCGTCGTCTGAATCATCGTGGCGCCCAGCGGGGCGCCGAACAGGTTCGCGTCCAGGAAGTTGGCCACGTCGCCCGCGCTGAAAATGTAGTTACCCGTGGCACGGTTCGCCTCTACCGACATATGCACCTGACCGAAGCCACCGGTAGTTCTATTGAACGAACGCAGTACATGGAACAGACCCAGGAACACCGGAATCTGGGCCAGCATCGGCAGGCAGCCAAGGATCGGATTGAAACCGTGCTCGCGCTGTAGCTTCTGCATCTCCAGTGCCATGCGCTGACGGTCGTTCTTGTACTTCTTCTGCAGAGCCTTGATCTGTGGTTGCAGCTCCTGCATCTGCCGGGTGGTCCGAATCTGGCGGACGAACGGCTTGTACAGAATCGCGCGGAGAGTGAACACGAGGAACATCACCGACAGCGCCCATGCGAAGAAGTTCTTGGGGCCCAGCAGGTACGCGAACAGCTTGTACCAAACCCACATGATCGCCGAGACGGGATAGTAGATGAACCCGAGACTGAACCAATCAAACATCCGCTGTACTCCTCCGCACGCTCACGTGCTCTACGTCTTCGTGCTTGGTATGGCGTTCAGGAATCGGATCCCATCCACCGTGGTGCCAGGGCCCGCACTTCAGTAGGCGGATCGTGGCCAACCAACCGCCGCGGACCAGTCCGTGCACGGTCAACGCCTCGACCGCGTACTGGCTGCAGGTCGGCATAAACCGACAACTGGGCAGACGCATCGGCGAGACCCAGGTTTGATACAGGCGAATCAGGAAGATCACCGCGCGTGCGGGACGGCTTTTCATGGCTGCCGCTCTGGTGCGGGTTCCAACCGGTGTATGGACCGGTGGACTCCGTCTCGCAATTGCTGACGCAGACTCGCCGAGAGTGCCGTGCTGCTACTGGGCAGCGCTCTGATCACCATGCGATCCACGGGTTCAAGTGTGGGGAGCACCTCGGCGGCAACATGCCGGAGCCGACGAGACACCCGATGGCGCACTACCGCGCCGCCTACCGATTTCCCGACGATCAAACCGACCTTGGGACCCTCGACGTCGGCCGATGTGGAACCCACACAGCCACGTTGCAGATGAATCACCAAGTCCGCGTGGGCAGTTCGCACTCCACGCTTGACGGTCTGCCGGAATTCGGATGATTTGGTCATCCGGTGTCGAGTCGGTAACACCGACTACCTACCTGCGCCCGAAACTCAGGCGGTCAGTTCCTTGCGGCCCTTACGACGCCGGACCGCAATGATTGCGCGACCGGCACGGGTGCGCATGCGCAACCGGAAACCGTGGGTACGCGCGCGACGCCGATTGTTTGGCTGGAAGGTCCGCTTGCCCTTTGCCACCGCTACTACTCCTTTATGTCCGTCACGTGCTCAACTGACATCACTCACGCCGCCCGTTCACGACGCATGCAATGTGCTGAGACGCATCAGTCCGTTGGTACTGCTCACTCGCCACCGGCGCGGTGCCTACGGAATCTTGGGTTTCACCCCTGATGACGTGCGGGTCGCGGCCGTGCCGCCAACGTTCGGGCGACTGTTTGAGGGTACTGACCTGCTCGTCGCCGGTCAAACTGATCCCAACCGTCACACGCGTATCCCCTCTGCACAGCAGTCTGTCACCTTTACGAAAGTTGTCACCACAGTCACGGGATAGGTTGGCGGGGCGGCACAAAAACTGTTAGCTTCTGCGAATGCCGTTTCCACCGGGCGAATGCATCGGAACCACCCACGCGGGCCGATGCCGATCGCGGTCGGACACCGACTAGCCGGTCCCCCGGAACAGGTGATCCGACGTGATCTCCTGGTATGCGCACACTGACCACCGCAGGGGTGGTCTGCTTTGTTGTCCACAGGTGTGGATAACCGTGTGGAAACCCACGACCGATCATTGAAAAGGGGCTACTGTCGACGTGTCCCCTACTGCCAGAGAGATGCTCGCTG